>NZ_RAPK01000006.1:0-119100 GCF_003610495.1 Sinobaca qinghaiensis
ACTATCAGCACCGGGCCTGGACCACCTTGTTGAAAACCAACCGTGTGTTTGCCAGCATGTCCCGGAAAGCGACCTGCGCAGACAACGCCCCGATAGAAAATTTCTTCGGGCTGTTAAAACAGGAAATGTACTATGGAAAAGAGCTTGTCTCCTACGAAGAGCTCAAACAAAGGTTGGAAGCCTATATTCATTACTACAATCACGATCGGATCAAATTAAAATTGGCTGGCCAAAGCCCGGTGAAGTACCGAACATCGACCAGCCAACTCGCTGCATCATAAAACTTTAACTTTTAGGGGTCACTACCCGGCGGCTCTTTTTTTGTTAAATAATACCGAAAATATCCAAAAACACGCGTATCGCAAGAAAACATACAATGACCATAACCACGGTATAAATAATATTCTGGGAAAGCGTATTAGCATACTCGCCAAGAAACTTTCGTTTATTACATAAAATCCATATCGAACCGACAATGGCCGGCAGCAGAAGACCGTTAATCGCTTGAGCCGCCATAATCAGCTGAATTGGAGTCTGTCCAAACAAGTACACAATTAATATAGGCGCGATAGCTGCAAGCAGCATCATAATCCGATTGGGCAGAGCGTTTACTTTTTCTGATGTGCCAAACGCCTGGCCGAACAGCGCCGGCTGCACAGATATATTGAAAAGCCCGGAAGAAAATCCGGCTGCCCATAATCCTAATGCAAATAATACTCCGGCATACTGTCCTAAAAGAGGCGTAAGCTGATAAGCCATGTCGGCGGCTCCTTCAATCACAGCTCCGGTACCGAAAATGACGCTCCCTGCACAAATCAATATAGAAATAGAAATAGCTGCTGTAATAAAAAGATTTACTCTAAGGTCAAAATGAGAAAGCTTCATTTTTTTCCAGGTTGGAGTGACAGTGTCTTTTTCATATTTCCGCTTAATGAAAGCTGAAAGTCCCAATGCTGTATTAGGAGGCAGCGTAGTGGCAATTAAAGCGAGTACGAGCCAGTAATTACTTTCTGGTATTTGGAAGGAAAAGCCGGTAGTAAACACATCCGCAATACTGGGACCGGATACAAATACCGTTAAAACAAAAGCGAGCACCATTAATCCGATAAAAACGCGGTTAATATTTTCAAGCAGTTTGTAGATGCCGATCCATGAAATAATTAACGCTCCAACGGCAAGGAAGCTGACCCAGGCCAGTATTGGAATAGAAGGAAGAAAAAAGTTCAATGCCAGGGCGGCACCGGTAAAATTTCCTGCCTGAAAAGCAATAGCGCCTAAAAGAAGCGCAATATACAGAGGAATAGACCAGCCTTTTCCCATGTAGGATCGAATACCGTCCATTGCTGCCATCTTTGTTTGAATTGTAAATTTCACGACCGGCCTTTGAAAGTAGTAGGCCGTAAAGCAGGCAATAACCAAAATCCACATCACCTGGAATCCATAAGTAGCACCAGCGACTGAGACAGTCGTAACGGTACCGGGACCAACAATACAGGCTGCCACAATAGCTGCCGGCCCAAGAGATTGAAGTTTTTCTTTTGTGGTGATTTTTTTATTATTTTGGTTTACATCCGATTGGTTTATATTGATTTCTTTTTCTTTTTGAATGATAAATCCTCCTTCAATTACTCAATATGATAGATTAATCAAACCATAGATAAAGTTTTTGGTCTGTAGGGATGGAAGATTATATACGGAACAAATAAAAAGAAGAAAATGATCTCTTTTAAAAATAGCGCTTACATAAAATCTACGATATTTCCGGTAGGAAGAGGAAAAAATGTATTGCCTGTTTAATGTAAAATTATAGTAAGTTGATAGAAAGACAAGTGTGCGGCCGGTAAATCCAGGCTGTAAAAGAGAACGATTACATTTGGCGGCGGGGACAGTCCACCATTTTGTCTATAGTAATCGGACAAGAAAGGAGGGAAAATGATGGATACGAGAAGCAGTGTTATTTTAAAAGAGTTAATGGCAGCACCGGGGCCTCTTACAAGTCAGTATCTGGCTCAGTTAAACCGGGTCACCTCGAGAACCGCAAGGGAAGATGTGAAGCAAATAAATGACAAATTAATGCAGCACGGGGCAGAGGTTCAGTCGCTGAAAGGAAAAGGATACGTTCTTGTTATTGAAGATGATGCTGCTTTTAAATCGTTTTTAGAAAAAGAGTTTCAGACAGCTTCTGTTCTTGCTTCTTCTTTTCCGGATTTTCCAGAGGAACGGGTCCGTTTTTTAATCAAACGACTGCTCCTGTCCAATACGTTTTTAAAGCTCGAAGACCTGGCAGATGAGCTTTTAATCAGCAAATCAACGATTCAAAATGATATACGCATGGTGAAAAATATCTTCAAAAAATATGATATTACACTGGAAAAACGGCCTAATTATGGGCTGAAAGCAGTGGGAAATGAATTTAAACTGCGCTTTTGTATGTCTGAGTACGTATTTGCAGAACGGGAAGGTGTGACAAAAGATATTTTTGACAGCCAGCTCCCCGGTCTCATAAAAGAAAATGTAAACGATATCTGGGATATTATTCTGGAAGAAAGCAAAGCATCCAATATTACGTTATCGGATATCGCGATGAATAACCTATTTATTCATATAGCAATTACGTATAAAAGAGTACAGTCCGGGCATCATATTACCTTATACCCCCGCGAATTTAAGGATATAAAGAGCAAAGAAGAATATAAGACAGCCGAACGAATCGTCAGTAAGCTAGAAGCGAAACTTGGTATTACATTTCCAGAAGTCGAAGTTGCCTATATCGCCATTCATCTATTAGGAACAAAAATGATATCGCAGGCCAACTTATCGGCCCAGGAAGTAGAGGAAGTACTGGACGTACCAATATATCAGCTCGCTAATTCCATACTGGAAGCGATTGAAAATAAAATGGGACTTGGAATCCGTCGGGATAAAGAGCTCCTTGTTGGGCTGGGGCTTCACTTAAAGCCGGCGATTAATCGTTACAAATATGGAATGAACATTAGAAACCCGCTGCTATCCGATATCAAAATGAATTATCCAGTTGCATTTGAAGCCGGCATTATTGCCGGTCTTGTGCTTGAAGAATATATGGGGGTTCATATTGAAGAGGGAGAGATTGGATATATTGCGCTTCATATTGGAGCGGCGATGGAACGAAAAAAGGCACATTCCGGCCCAAAACGATGTATGGTGGTCTGTGCTTCGGGGGCGGGAAGCGCTCAGCTGATTTTCTATAAGCTGCAGTCTCAGTTCGGGAACCGTTTAGAAGTGGTGGGCACTACTGAATACTATAAATTGAGCCAGATTTCCTTTGCGAATATAGATTTTATCGTCAGTACGATCCCAATCGCAGAAAAGCTGCCAGTGCCCGTAGTACAGGTGAAAACAATTTTAGGAGAAGGTGACCTGGAACGGATTGAAAACCATGTAGCAGAACAGCACAGCAGCATCGCAGAATATATAAAAAAAGACCTGTTTTATTTCCAGAAATCCTTTTCTGCAAGAGAGGACGTTCTTTCCTTTCTCGCAAAAGAACTACAGGATAAAAATCTGGTCCAGGAAGATTATCTGGAACAATTGATGGAGCGCGAAAATATTGCTCCAACCAGCTTCTGGAACCTGGTAGCTCTTCCCCACCCGGTCACCACCCAGACCGATGAAACGTTTTTAACTGTCTGTACACTGCAGCGGCCGATCAATTGGGGAGAGAAAAGAGTACAGCTTGTATTTTTATTAAATGTGCAAAAAGGAGACACACAGGATCTGCAGACGTTATACAAAGGCCTGCGCTACATTGTAGATAATATCAGTGTCGTGCAGCGTATTCTAAAATGCCGGAATTATGAGGAGTTCCTCAAAGTCCTGAAGAATCAGCAGTCTTGAAAAACAAGGCTGTTTTTTTCTGTCTGAAGTTCCGGTGGAAAACACTTTTTTCCTCTTCATAACGGAAAAAGTATGCGTTTTCATTTTGTGGGTAGTCTCATAAACTAAGGTTAATCTTACAAAACAACTCAAGGAGGAAACAACATATGAAAAATATACTTCTGGCGTGTTCGGCAGGAATGTCGACAAGCATGCTCGTTTCAAAAATGGAAGAAGCTGCACAAGAACAGGGCATTGAAGCGAATATCTGGGCCGTATCACAGGATAAAGCAATTCCGGATATGGAAAAAGCAGATGTGCTGCTGATCGGTCCGCAGATGCGGTTCATGAAAAAGAAATATTCTATCAAAGCAGACGAAGTAGGTATTCCACTGGACGTGATTGATCCAATGTCTTACGGACGGGTAGATGGAAAAGCCGTGCTGACAAGAGCGCTTGAGCTTATTGAAAACAACTAGGTGAAAGTACAGCGGAAGAGAACTACACATAGAGACTTTCTCTTCCTTCTTTTAAAACGTGGAGAAGCATTTACTACATTTAGGGGGAGTTAAAATGAACAGCAACAGCAAGTTTATGGATCTGCTTGAACGGGTGCTTATGCCAATTGCAGAAAAACTGAACAACAACCGGTATTTAACCGCACTTCGGGACGGATTTCTTGTAGCCCTGCCGCTTATTATTTTCGGTTCTATCTTCGTTGTACTGGCAAATCTGCCGTTTTTGGATCAAATGATCAGCGAAAGTGCCTTTGCCGCCTACCAGGAAGCTCTAGGACCTGCCTCTGCAGCAACGTTAAGTATTATGGCACTCTTTGTTATCATCGGAATAGGGTATAAGCTGGTAGAACATTCCGGCGGTGAAGGCATTTACGGCGGGGTCGTGGCGCTGGCTGCTTTCTTAATTCTTACCCCGCAGATGGTAGAAGAGACGCCGGGAGGTATTCCAACTTCCGCTTTAGGAGCAGAAGGATTGTTTGTAGGTATCATTACCGCATTTGTCGCAGCAGAGCTGTATTATTTCTTTGTTAAAAAAGACTGGACGATTAAGATGCCGGCCGGCGTGCCGGGAGCAGTAACCCGCTCTTTCAGCGCATTGTTTCCAATCGCACTGTCGTTAACTGCCTTTCTTATTATCCGGATTATCTTTACCTTTACGCCGTTTGTTACAGTACAAAACTTCATCTACACGGTTCTGCAGGAGCCGTTAACTGTTCTCGGCGGCGGGCTTCCGGCAACAATTGTCGCTGTACTGCTCATTCAGCTGTTCTGGTTTTTCGGACTGCACGGTCAGATCCTCGTGAACTCCGTTCTCGATCCGATCTGGTACACGCTTAACAACCAGAATCTGGAGGCTTTTCAAGCAGGTCAGGAGCTGCCAAACGTTGTAACGAAGCAGTTTATTGATACTTTTATTGTAGGTATAGGCGGTTCCGGTATGACATTGGCTGTTATTTTAGGCATCTTTCTTATCGGCCGCAGCAGACAGATGAAGCAGGTCGGAAAGGTAAGTGCACCTCCAGGCATATTCAATGTAAACGAACCGATTATTTTTGGACTGCCGATCATTTTGAACCCGCTCGTTCTTATTCCATGGCTGCTTGCGCCGGTCGTTGTCTGCGTAGTTGTTTATTATTCCATGCTTACAGGGCTTGTGCCTAAGCCTGCAGGTATAATTGTTCCCTGGACGACACCGCCGTTAATCAGTGGATTTCTCGCTACAGGAAACGCATGGCAGGGGGCAGTGCTGCAGCTTGTCAGCATGTTCATCGTGTTTGTCATCTGGTGGCCGTTCCTGAAAGTAATGGATAAGCAGTACTATGAGCAGGAGCAGGCTGAAGAAGCAGCTGCTACTACAGAAACAGAAAAGCCTTCCAACTAAATACTGACAATACGGATAGAGAGAAAGGAAAGGTCGTATGGAACAAATTACAGAGGTGGCGTTTCAAATTATATTGTACGCCGGAAATGGAAAATCAAGTGCAATGGAGGCTATTCAAGAAGCAAAAGCCGCTAACTTTGAAGAAGCAGACAGGCTTATTATAGAAGCAGGGGAAGAGCTTGGCAAAGCGCATAAATACCAGACGCAGCTCCTGCAGCAGGAAGCAAGCGGAGAAAAGTCACCCGTAAACGTAATGCTGATTCACTCCCAGGACCACTTGATGACATCAATGACCGTCCGCGACCTTGCTGTTGAGATTATTGAAATTTACCGCACCAGACAATAAAGGAGGATTTCTTTTATGGCACTGCAGTATACATTTCCAGAGGATTTTTGGTGGGGGAGCGCTACTTCGGCGACACAGATTGAAGGGGCTGCCTCAGAGGACGGGAAAGGCTTAAACATTTGGGACTACTGGTACAGTAAGGAGCCAAACCGCTTCTTTAATGGCGTAGGGCCGGAAACGACCTCTGATTTTTACCATACGTACAAAGAAGACATTCAGCGGATGAAAGATATTGGACATAACTCCTTTCGGTTTTCTATCTCCTGGGCCCGCCTGATTCCAGGCGGAGAAGGGGATGTGAATGAAGAAGCGGCAGCATTTTACCACCGTGTGATTGATGAACTGCTGGCTCAGGATATCGAGCCGTTTGCCAACTTGTTTCATTTTGACATGCCGCTGGAGATGCAGGAAAAGGGCGGCTGGGAAAGCCGGGAAGTGGTTGATGCATACGCTGTTTTTGCAGAAAAATGCTTTGAACTGTTCGGTGAAAAAGTACAGAAATGGTTTACGTTTAACGAACCAATTGTTCCTGTAGAAGGCGGCTATCTGTATGATTTTCACTATCCGAACGTCGTTGATTTCAAGCGTGCAGTTCAGGTGGCGTATCATACCATTATTGCTCATGCCAAAGCAGTTGAAGTGTTTAAAAAACGTTCCATTCCCAATGGAAAAATTGGTACCATTTTAAATCTGACGCCTTCCTATCCAAGAAGCCAGAATCCGGCTGATCTACGGGCTTCCCGCATCGCCGACCTGTTTTTCAACCGCAGCTTTCTCGATCCGATGGTAAAGGGAGAATTCCCGGAAGAACTGACAGCCATTCTGCGGGAACATGGGCAGCTGCCGGAGATGCTCGAAGGAGACAAAGAACTCGTAAAGCGCAACACGGCTGAACTGTTAGGTGTAAACTATTATCAGCCAAGGCGTGTGAAGGCAAAGGAGCACCTGCCGAATCCATACGGTCCATTTATGCTCGACTGGTATTTTGATCTTTATGAAATGCCGGGCAGAAAAATGAATCCTTACCGCGGCTGGGAGATCTACGAAAAAGGCGTATATGATATTATGATCAACCTCCGTGACAATTACGGAAATATCGAGTCGTTTATTTCAGAAAATGGAATGGGTGTTCAGGATGAAGAGCGGTTTATGGAAAACGGTCAGATTCAGGATGATTACCGAATCGATTTTATCCGCGAACATTTAAAATGGCTGCACCGTGCAATTCAAGAAGGATGCAATGCTAAAGGGTATCATCTCTGGTCCTTTATGGATAACTGGTCTTGGATGAATGCCTATAAAAACCGCTACGGCTTCTTCTCGGTAAATATTGAAACGCAGGAGCGCACTCCAAAGAAAAGCGCCGGCTGGATTACAGAGGTTTCCAAAAATAATGGATTTTAACGCATAGAAAAAAAGCTGGAATTCCAGCTTTTTTTCTGTTTTGTAGACTGTTGAAGAAGACACAAAAAACATATTTTGTACAATAAGCGGTACAGCGTGTTCTCGAAAGGACAAGCCTTAAGTTAAATAAAAAAGGGCGGGGAGCATACTAATTCAATACAGGCACATCCGCCAGCGCATTATGCACTTTGCCGTATTCAGAGGCGTGCGGGCGGTCATCGCTGTCTTCGTAGCCGTAATCAATCATGCGGTTACGGTTGAGGCACAGTTTCGTAAGTTCCGGCTGCAGCAGGTCGAATAGTTCAAATCGTTCCTTCAGCTCCGGAAAGCGTTTCTGGTAGTCAACGATCACCGTTTTCACAGAGCTCCAGAACCCGGTTTCCCCAAGCAGATTATCCTCCTCAAGCAGTTCGGCGAGGTAACGGTAATGGCAGATGAACAGACCGGTAAAAACAAACTGGACGAGACCTTCCGGTGGTTCGCTGCGGAGCACGGTTTTCATACGTGTGCTGATCGAGGTCAGCTCCGGCAGCGGCTGGTCACTGATATTAACGTCATCTACGAAATCTTTCATGATAAGGCGTTTGGGACGTCCGTTTTCCAGTACTACAATCGTATTCTGCCCGTGTGGGGAAAAGACGGTACCGTACTGATACAAGTAATGAAGCAGAGGAGGAAGAACAGCCTGGTGCAGAGCCGCTGTCCATTCTTCTGCGCTTAATCCGGACTGCTTCATCCATACGGATACAAGAGAAGTGCCGAACGTATCTCTGTGAAGCAGTGAAGCTAATGTAACAGCCTGTTCGCCCGGCTCTAAGGCTTTGTATATACTCTCCCGCCAAATGGCACCGAGCATTTCTTTGTACTGATATGGAATGCCTTCGACGCTTTCATAAGCAGGATTATCGACATGAATGCTTACTTCTTCTCCGAGCAGGTAAAGACCGCACGTCGTGTGTAGAAACTCATCTTTCTCCCAGATCCTTTTAATAAAAGCAGTGACCTCGGGGGCAATCCGCGTTCTTTCGCCGGGGAGGCCCCGGTAGACGAGCGTGTTCAAAATACTCATGGGAAGCTTCACATGATATTTCTCTTTGTCTGTCTGGTTAACGAACGTGCGGACAGACTGCTGGGGCAGATAGAGGTCTTCCCCGTCGCCGAGAGGAACGATCCGGCGCATGGCGATTTCTTCGGCAAACGCCGTAATCAACACGTTTTCCCACTGCCACGGATGAACAGGCAAAAAGACATAATCGGCGGGATTCAGCTCATAGGCCTCAAGCTTATGCTCGAATTCCTTCCATTTGGCAGAGCCGCATTCGTCTTCTAAAAAAGAAGAGGTATGAATATGCTCGAGCTGCTGTACATGGGCGAGATCTGATTGGACAGCGATCCAGTGCAGGCGGACATTCTGCTTTTGTTCCGGGGCATACTGCAGATAGTCTTCGTGGTTAAAGCCGATGCGTCCTTTGTTGTAGGTGATCCATGGGTGCCCTGACATTTCCCCTTCCAGCTCGCTGTAATCCATTTCCGTGATCGCTTCTGCTTTCACAGGGCGGGCAAGCAAATGGCAGTCTGCCAAAAGCGTATGCTGGTATTCTTTAATTAAGTGTCCCACGGTGTTGCTGCTCATCGGCAGCATCTGCTGGAGTTCGAGCAGAAAACTGACAGCGCGGATAGGTTCGGTTTCCGGTTCTTTGTATAAAGAATCAGGCTTTACAGTATAACTGTCAAAGAGGCGGGGCACAGCCTGAAACCAGTAGGTGGACGCTCCTGCCGCAAGTTTCCGCCAGTGGCCCTCCCCGGACTCCGGATGAATCATGTCTTCATACATAAATTCCTGAAGCATTTTGGCTGTAAGACGCCGATTTGCTTCCTCCCATAAATGCGGCTGGATGTGCGTACTGATAGATGCTTCATGTTTCATAGCAGTTCCTCCGATCGGTTCGATTTAGTATGGAATAGAGCAGCATGTAGATTATTCAGTGATAAAAGCAGCTGTTATCCGAAGTGCTGAAACACGTTTTTTCTTTTCAGGTTGTACACCTCACGGCCTGTTAAGGCGTTAATAATAGCAGCATTTCGGAAAGCGCCAAGGCCTAAGTCGGGTGCGCCGGGTCCATGGGTATGCATTTCCGCATTTTGTACATACATGTTTCGGGAGGACGGCCGGATCTGCTGTACGCTGTAGTCTTCATTAATGCAAAGACGGTTGTGGGTGTCGCGCTGCCATTCGCTTTCTGCATCATCTAAAAATCGGGGAATGCGCTGTTTATAGCCCGTGGCGAGAATAATAATATCCGAATCACATGTGAATGTTTCTTCTTTCTCCCACTGGGTAAACGTCAGGCGGTTTTCCGCCAACGTGCCGGGTCCGCATTTGGACAGCTCACAGAGTGGCTGCATATGAACGTTCAAGGCAGCTCCGCCGATGGTTTTTTCATACAGGGCATTATAAATATTAGCGATTGTTTCTGTACTGATCCCTTTATATAAAAGGTCCTGCTTTTCGAGCGTGCGGTCCTTTGTTTCCTGGGAAAGACTGTAGAAATAATTCGTGTAATCCGGTGAAAAATGTTCCAGTCCGAGCTTGGAATATTCCATCGGGAAAAATCCGCGGGAGCGGGTAAACCAGTTCAGCTTCTGCTCTTCGCTTTTGGTGTTAAGAAGTGTTTCAAATATTTCAGCGGCACTCTGGCCGGAGCCGACGACCGTAATCGAACGTGCGTCCCGGCACTCCTGCTGTTTGTCGAGAAACGAAGCCGAATGAAAGACAGAACTGTTGTTTTCCAGCCCTTCCAGCGGAGGGAAAACTGGTTTTGTACCAATGCCCATAACAATATTTCTGGCTTCATGTATTTCTACAGCGCCCGAAGTAATACTGCGGACATGGACCGTCCACCATTGATCGTTTTTAGGAGATACAGACTCTACTTTCCAGCCAAACCGGCAGGAATCCAATTGAGAAGCCGTCCACTGGCAGTAATGATTATATTCACGTCTCGGGATATGAAACTTTTCATAAAAATAAAACTGGTACAGCCGGTTCTGTTCGTTTAAATATTCCAAAAAAGAAAAACGGCTGCGCGGATGCACCATCGTAACAAGGTCTGCCAGGAAAGGCACCTGAAGCGTCGTGCCTTCAATCAGCATACCTGGGTGCCATTCAAATGCAGGTTTGGCATCAAAGAAGACAGCCTGTACTTCCGGATGTTCATCCAACAGGGCTGCAAGCCCAAGGTTAAAGGGACCCAGCCCAACGCCGAGAAGGTCCCACTGTTTAACTGCTTTCATACATTTCAACCGCCTTTTTAAAAGAATCTCTCCGGCATGCCATGAGCAGGCCGGTTTTATCAGGAAGCTGGATCGGCTTAATAGGTTCATAGCCGCATTTGTAAAAGATATGAATCATTTTTTCATTGCGGATATCAGGTTCTGCCATGACTTTTTCTGTATTAGGATTTTCCGAAAATAACCGGTCCGTCATAGCTGCAAGAAAAGGAAAGGCCAGGCCGCGGTCTAAATGGGTTTCCGGTCCAAACAACAGATGCACGCCTTCATCGGAAGGGTGCGGGTGATAGAAGCGTGCGATAATGTCTTTTTTGGCCTGGTACGTTTCCCAGTAGCTCATTGGTATTCCTTCATATAAACCGATCCAAAGCCGCTGGTGTGTGTCGGAAAGCGCCTTGTCCAGGTGTCTGGAAAAGGCTGTTTTTGATAGGTTGAGGTGCCAGTAGGGAATAACGTGGGGTTTGTGCATCCACTCCAGCAGCATTGCTTCATCCTTTTGGCGTTCAAAAGGACGAAACGTAATAGCATCGGTAAATATGGACGGGTTGGGAAAAGATGCTGTCATACGATCGCCTCTCTTTTTTAATAAGTCCAAAAAGATTATGTGTTACTATGCGCAGCTAGAGGATTGGTTACTTTAGTGTATACAGACTGTTCCTCCAGCGTGCCGGTGAGTTCATCCATATTACGGAAGGTGGTGAGCAGATTGGCTTTGCAAGGAAGGACAGGGTCCTCCAGGAGGCTTTCAATTAGGCTGGAGGAAGAATGCTGGGCCACCGGCTTCATCTGTTCGAGTTGAATTCGTACAGCCTGAAGCAGCTGTTCTTCCTCTGCAAGTCCGCTTGTGCCAAAAGCATTGATGAGCCCGAAAATGTGATTATAAAAAAAGTAATAACGAAGTCTTTCATCGACAAGCCCGTCGGAGCAGACGGTGTGGCTTTTATCCTTTAATTCCGGTACAAACGATTCCAGATAAGCTTCCCTGGAAGCGGCAAAATAATAGCCTTGATTATCGCGATAGTAAAAATGCTTCGGCCAGCCTTGATTTAATGACAGTACAGCATTCTGCTGGTGAGCCTCTAGAGCAATCCCATGGGTGAAGTAAAGCCAGAGAATCGGCTGGAGGGAAATAGATAAGTAGCGGTCAAACCAATCCAGGCTGACTTCTTCCAGACTCCGGTTCTCCTGTATGGAAATCGATTCAATTATCCGGTATAGGTGAGATTGTTCTCCTGCTGCAGGATCCTGGCAGAGTCCGGCTATTAAGGAGGTGTCTTCTTTGTTTTCTCCTTTAAATGGGTTTTCCCTTATAACGGTTTCAAATCCGCTTTCGTCTTTTCCCCGGACATTAAGATAGGCGGGGTCTTTTGTAATAGAAAACCCGGGGAAATAATCAGCAAGCTGTCTGCCGATAGAGCTTTTAAGTATTTCATGAATAACGAGGCCCCGTTCCAATTCCATCCGCTTATTAATACGCAGGGAATTGGTTACTTTAACAGGAATGGAGAGCTTGAGCATAATATCACTTTCTTCGTTATACAGCGTGCGGATCGAAGAAGTAGCAGCAAAAGCAGGTCCCATCCGGCCGGCATCGATCATTTTTTTATCCTTTATCCAGTCTTGTATATGAGGCTGTTTCAGCAGCGTGGAAGCCTGCAGGGGATGAACCGGAATCAGCGTATAGTCTGTGTAGTCTTTCCAATTCCGCTTCGTCTCCTCTGAAAATAGTCCTAAAATCTTTTCTTCAGCAGATTCGCCGTCTGCGCTTTTTGCTTCAGCCAGAGAAGCGTGCACCCAAAAGTAGTGAAGCGTGAAGCGGCCTTTCGTTTCCGGTGAATACAGCAGCGTTTCCTGTTCATTCATTCCCTGACGGCTTTTTGGTGTTGGATGAAACAAATGGCCGTACAGAAGGGACTGCTCTGATTCAATAAAAGAGCGTCCGGCCGGGTACAAACGGGAGAGATCTGTGCTTCGGTTCTCCAGAAAGAAGACAATATTCTCGTAGCTTAAAAGAATTCGTTTCATTGTTTCCGGCACATGCCGGCTCGTTTGATAGTCCAGGGAAAGTTCTTTTAATAAGAGGCTGGACGCTGTAACTAAATCAGCTTCCAGCCATTGTGCCTGTCGTTTTGCTTTGTAAAGCAGCGGGAAGGAGAATAAATGCCTTCCCGTAAGTGAGGCATATCGGAGGGGAGCCATAAGCTCCATCTCCTGATGCGGCAGTTCTATATAAAGCCTGCCCGCTTTCTGCTCCCCGGCTCCTGTTTCTCTGATGTAGCAGTTTAAAAAGCTTTGCAGCGTGACTTCTGCTGCCGTTTTTCTGTTATCCACGCGCTTCTTCCTCCTTTAATCGCCTTCCGATCGTGAGAATGGAGCGGATCAGCGTGATGATCTGGTCTTCGGAAATGCCTGGATTTAACAAAGTTACTTTTAAATACTGTCTGCCTTCGAGACGTGTTTTAGCCAGAACAGCCGTGCCGTCAAAAAAGAGTTCTTCTTTAATACGCCGGTTCCACTCGTCTAAAACCTCCGGCGCTGTTCCTTCTTCCCGGTAGCGGAAAACGAGCGCATTGGACTGCGGTACGACCGGTACTTCAAACTCTTCCAGAGGCTGTATTTTTTCGTAAAGAAACTGGACAGCTTCAATGGTCTGATCGATCATACCGCCCATTGCTTTTGTTCCGGTGCAGCGAAGCGTCATCCAAAGCTTTAAAGCATCAAAGCGGCGCGACGTCTGGACGGATTTACCGGCAAGGTGAACCATGCCCGATTCTTCATCTTCCGGAGGGTTCAGGTAGTCAGCGTAATGACTTGTATATTGAAAGTTATTTCCTTCATTTATTAAAAAAGCACCGCAGCTGACCGGCTGATAAAATAATTTATGAAAATCAATGGTCAGGGAATCTGCTGCTTCTACGCCTTTTATTTGATCTGCGTGCTTGTCGCTTAAAATTAATCCCGCCCCATAGGCTGCGTCCACGTGAAACCAAATGTCTTCCTGTTTGGCAAGAGCTGCGAGTTCATAAAGAGGATCCACGCTTCCATAGTCCGTAGTTCCGGCAGTAGCGAAAATAGCAATAGGCAGCAGGCCGTTTTCTCTGGCTTGTGCAACAGCGAGGCTGCAGGCTGCGGCATCCATTTCCTGTTTTTCGTTAACCGGGATGGACACGACTGATTTTTCGCCCAGGCCGAGCTGGGAGGCAGCCTGTTTCACGGTGAAATGAGCCCGCTCCGAAGTGAAAATACGAAACCGGGAAGCTTCAGGGGGGAGGCCTTCCTGTTTGATGTCGTGATCGAGCTTGTTATTTGCATATTGATTCCGGGCCATAAGAAGCCCCATATAATTGGACTGGGTGCCTCCGCTCGTAAAGACCCCGTCCATTTCCGGAGAAAACTGAAACAGCTCTCCAAGCCAGGAGATCAGGCGTTCTTCGGTGAATGTGGCGGCCGGGCTCTGGTCCCAGGAATCCATGGACTGATTTAATGTATTCAAAATGATTTCGCCGGCAAGAGCCGGAATCATAGGGGGGCATTGCAAATGAGCCATGCAGTAAGGATGCTGCACCATAACGGACTGTTTAACTACTTTTTCTTTTATATCTTCCAATACATCAGCAAACGGCTCTCCGTCCAGTGAAGCCGGAGGAGAGGAAGCCAATGCATGTTTTATATCTTCAGGGCGGCTGCCGGAATAAGGCTTGTCTGTTTTTCTAAGCAGATCCGCCATTTCTGCTACAGTTTGCTGCAGATCTATTTCGAAACGCTCCAGGCTGGATGGATCCAGGTGAAGCAGGGTTTGCTCTGTTGTGTGCTGAAGCGTCTGATCTTTCATTAGTACCATCTAACAAGCCCCTTTCAATTTTTGATAATGAAAATCATTATCAATGAGGTGAGATAAAAAAAGCGCATGATAGTGCGCCGAATTTCTGTGACGTTACCTAATGTATGCCATGGAAAATAATCTGTCAATCTATATGATCGGAATCGGTAACAATCTATCATAAGGGAGATAATAATATACATTATTTGGAAATTAAAGAAGGTAGATATACATAGCTGTCAAAAAATAATGAAAAAAAGCACCTCTATCGTTGAGCGATAAAGGTACCACATATTTCAGCAGAATTAGGTGAGTGCTTTGTCATTACGATCCACAACCCGCTGGTACAGAGAGTCGAACTGCTGCAGCTCCTTAGGCGTAAGAGTAGATGTATGAAGCCTGGCACCGTGTGTGTATACAACAGTAGTAAGCAGACGCTTTGTAACGTCTTGTATATCAATCGGGGTGCCGTACAGTTCGGAAAGAGAGGACATCACTTTCGGGTTGATACGCGGCCACTCGTAGCGGACCGGTTCTCCCTGAACCGCAATATCATAAAATTTTTTCAGAAGCTCCGCCCGTTCCTCTCCGTATTCAGTGACGGCAAGGTAGATTTGGACGGCGATTCCACCGCGGATACGGCGCTGGGAAATACCTGCAAATTTACGGCCGCCCATACTAAGATCGTATGTCCCGGGACAATAAGAGCCGACCACTTCATATGCTTCAATGGGAAGAGGGGCGTCGGAAAACACCTCTTTCATCAGCTCCCACATAAAGTCATAGCCGCTGTTAATGGAAATGCCGCGGTCTTCTTTCATAATAATAGAAAGGTTGTAAATTCCTTCATCCAGCACGACCGCCAGGCCGCCGGAATTCCGGACAATAACGCGGTATCCCTGTTCTTCTAAATAACGGCAGCCATCCATAATATAAGGAAGCCTGCTGTCCTGAATGCCCAGCACAACGGTAGGGGAATGAACCCAGGACCGCATGACCGGATCAGAAATCCCTTCTCCCACGCTGGTACACAGCGTATCGTCAAGCGCGAAAGACTGCAGCGGGTGATACTGAAGGCCGGAGCTGGAATGATCAATCCAGCGCCAGTCTTGTCCGTTCCATTTATCGTGCACGTTCATGTGGCTATCTCCGTTTCTATAGAGCATAAAGCAGAGGTATGCTTTATATTTTTAACTATTCCAATTAAACCTTCCTTATTATAGCAGACAGAAAGAACCGGTAAAAGCCAGCTGAACCGCTGCTTTTATAAACGGGCGGCGGGCTGGATGGCTCCTTCAATACTATAGTCTTCCAAAGAAAGACTGATGTCCTTATCCATTGCAAGCTTAGCCAGCTCGGACCCTAGAAACGGCCCGGTTGTTAATCCGGAAGCTCCCAGGCCGTTAGCGGCGAGAAGGCCTTTTGTTTCAGGCACAAAGCCGATAACCGGCAGAAACCCCGGCGTGGCCGGCCGAAATCCGACACGCATCTCTTTAATCATGCTTTTTCTTAAGCCCGGTGCCATATGAAGTGCACTTTCGAGAAGCTCAAGATAACCTGCAGCAGTCGGCTGGGTGGTTACAGCATAATCTTCGTGAGTGGCACCGACTACAATATGGCCGTTGGAAAAAGGAACCATATAATGAGGACCGGAAGGAATAACGACCGGCCAGTTTTCTGTTGCCGTGTTTTCGATCTGCATATGCATAATCTGGGCTTTTTGTGATTCAACTGCAAAAGAAAGTCCGAGCGGCTCCAGGCATTGATTGGCCCAGGCGCCGCCGGTGAGTATGACACGGTCGGCGTAGTAGTTTTCGTTATTAACGGTAACGCCTGTAACCGTCCGGTTTTCATGAATCAGAGAGGCTTCCTCTCCCTGTATCCAGGAGGCACCCATCTGCTTTGCTGCTTCCAGCAGGGCCAGGCGAAGGGCGCGGCCGTTTACTCTTGCTCCTCCGCTGACGTAAACCGATTGATAATGATCAGCTAAAAGAGGGAACGCCTGCTTTGTCTGCTTTTCATTTAATGAAAACACATGGCCGATTTCCGGCGCCTGTTCGCGGCGTTTGATGGCCCGCTCCGCTGTTTTCGCTTTGCGGTTGCCGTCCCGGTGAAGGCTTAACGCGCCGGTGCTTTTGTATCCGGTATCGTGCTGGCCCAGTGCTTCCAGCTGCTTAATGAGATCGGGGTAATAGGCCGCGCCGTTTCGGGCCAGAAAGTACCATGGTTTGTTTCTTCTCTGCGAAAGCCATGGGCACACGATTCCGGCGGCCGCATCGGTTGCCTGCCCTGTGTGTGCGCGGTCAACCACCGTAACATCTGCTCCGGCGGCAGCCAGATGGTACGCTGTTGAAGCACCAAGAACACCTGCTCCAATGACAATATAATCAGACATAATGTATCTCCTTTTTGTATCGTTTCTTCTGCAAGCTTACATGATTTAAGCCTTTGTTTCACGAAAAGTTTATAAAGAGAGAAGCCTTTTCGGCGAAGCTTTCTTTTTCTTTTCAACTTTGCATTGTTATACTAAAGAAAATTGCGGTAAACCATCAGCAAATTGGAGAAAATAATGAGGAGCTGTTGTGATGAAATTTCCAGTCATATTTTCAGCTGCTGCAGGTCTTCTTGTATTGGCCGGATGCAGCAGTGAAGCAGAAGAAGCAGGCCAAAGCGAAGAGGAATCTGTAGAAATTAATGTAGCCGCTGCGGCTGATTTATACCACGCGTTTACAGAGGTTGGGAAAGACTTTGAAGAAGATACAGATATTATCGTTACTTTTTCCTTTGGCTCCACCGGCCTGATGACGCAGCAGATTGAACAGGGAGCATCCTACGATTTATTTGCCGCAGCCCATGAATCCTACATTGATCGGCTTATTGACGCAGAGGCCGTCGAAGCAGACTCAAAGCGGCAGTACGCATTAGGGCAAATTGGAATTATGCATGATGGAAGCATACAGGAGAGTCTGGAGCCTGCCGATTTAACCAGTGATGAGATAGAGCGTATTGCCATCGCCAATCCAGAGCATGCCCCTTATGGACAGGCAGCAAAGGAGGCATTGGAGTCATGGGGGATCTGGGATGAGGTACAGGGAAAACTCGTATATGGAGAAAATATAAGACAGACTCTTCAATACACTGAATCAGGAGATGTAGACGCCGGTATTATAGCCCTTGCACTCTCCAAACAGTCCGATCTGCTATACGAACCGATAGATACAGAGGATTATGAACCAATCACCCAGGCGCTGGCTGTTCCTTCCCGAAGTCCTCATCCGGAAGAGGCCCGGCAGTTTGTCGATTATCTGTTCTCGGAGGAAGGACGGGAAACGATGAATGAGTATGGATTCGAGCTTCCGGAGGAGTAAATAATGATAGATTTAATTGGATTCCCGCTGTTTTTATCCCTTCAAGTAGCTGTTATAGCAACCGGAATTGCTTTTGCAGTTGGCGTAGTATTTGCCTGGCTGGTTACGGTACATAAAAACAAATGGACGGAGCTGCTGTCTTTATTGATGATGCTTCCGCTCGTCCTTCCGCCTACCGTAGTAGGCTATTATTTATTGTTAACGCTGGGAACAAACAGCTGGATCGGGCGGACAGTAGAGCGCATAACCGGATCCACTATTTTATTTACCTGGCAGGCTGCAGTAATTGCTGCCTCTATTGCCGCCCTTCCATTGATCATACGTCCGATGCAGGCAGCATTTGAGTCTATTCACAAAGGCAGCCTGGAGGCAGCCCAGCTGGATGGAGCCAATCAATGGCAGATTTTTTATAAAATTATGGTGCCGCTCGCCTATCGAGGCATTATTGCAGGCATCGTGCTTGGATTTGCCAGGGCCATGGGAGAGTTCGGCGCAACGATTATGGTGGCAGGAAACATACCCGGACGGACGCAGACGCTTTCCATTGCGATCTATGATGCGGTACAGGCAAATCGAATGGAAGAAGCCCATATCATGGTTCTGGTACTAAGCATTACTACGATCAGTATCCTTTTGTTGACCACTATGGTATTAAAAGCAAAATGATGAAAAAGAAAACTACTGCCGGTGTAGTTTTCTTTTTTTATGAACATGATATAGTAGAGAAACGTGATTTAACGACCGGTTGAAGCCGGGTACGCCCGGAACATTTTAGAAACCAGACAAAGAGAGGAGGGGGTTGATTGGATTCCCTGCATACATCCATACAGTCGATTATTCAGGAAGCAGGGTGGCTTGCTCCTATATTATTTATTATCCTTCATCTCGTAAGGCCGATGCTTTTTATTCCGGTTTTGCTGTTATGCATGGCCGGCGGCCTGTTTTTTGGGTTTCTTTACGGAGCGTTGTATTCTGTGGTCGGCCTGTCCTTATCCAGCCTTATCTTTTACAAACTTGTCCATGTCTTTCCAAGTCTTCACCGGAAAATTACCTCCCTGAAGGAAAAACTGCTGGGAAACCGGAAAGTGACGCTGGGGCAGGTGATGGTTCTTCGTCTGCTGCCGTTTATGCATTTTTACTTATTGTCTTTATACTTAATAGAAATGACTAAATCCTTAAAAGAATATATGTATTATTCGGTAGCGGGAATCCTGCTGCCTTCGATTATTTATACTGCTTTTGGCCGTGCGATATCGGAAATGCCATGGTATCTGACTATCATCACGGCAGCACTGCTGCTTGGTGTGTACAAGCTGTTCGGGAGAAGCCGGCAGCCGGAACCGGAAGGATCCAGTATTTAAAAAAACCGGAAGGCCTTTTCAGAGGGCCTTCCGGTTTTTAACTATGTGGTTATACGATTCCTTTAGGAAACCCGTCTTTTTCTGCTTTGTCGCGTATTTTTTTCCGGTGGAAGATCACGTTAATTTCCGCGCCTACCATAAGAATAATACCAATCAGATAGAACCACAGCATTAATACGATAATACCGCCGAGACTTCCGTAAGTAGCGGAATAGTTGCCGAAATTGCTCACATAAAAAGAAAATCCGAGCGAAATGACCTGCCACAGCAGCGCCGTGATTAAGGCACCGGGAAGAATTTCTCTAAAAGGGTACGTTTTATTTGGGGCAAAATGATAAAGAGCCGATAAAACAATAATCATGGCAGCAATACTAATTACCCAGCGCAGCACCTGAAATAAAATTGTCGTCTGCGTGGGAAGATTGACTACTGAATTAATAAAATCAATAATAACATTTCCAAAAATAGGAAGAATCAGCGCGGTGACGACTGCAAGAATCATTCCAATAGTAAGAGCCAAAGACAGCAGTCTTACTTTAATAAACGATCTGGTTTCTTCTACATCATAAGCTTGATTGGAAGCCTGAATAAAGGCGTTGATCCCGTTGGAAGCAGACCATAGGGTACCGATAACACCAATACCAAGCAGTCCCCCCTGCGGCGTCGTAACGAGGCTTACGATATTTTCTTCAAAAATGGCCGCCATTTCTCCAGGCACGACGTTTCGCACTACTTCCATTGCGCTCTCCGGTTCAATATTTAAAAAGGGAAGAAGCGACAGAAGCAGAATCATGAGCGGAACTATAGCAAGCAGATAATAGTAGGCCTGGGCAGCGCCAAGCATAGTGACGTTGTCTTTTTTGAATTCCCTTCCAAGTTCCTGTACATAACCTTTTAATTTGTTCATAAAAGCCTCTCTTCCTGCCTGTCCATCTTATGTAAAAAAAGAAAGAAAATAGCGGACTATTTTCTTTCTTTTTTAGCTGCAAATTTGGAATACAGGTCAATCGCTGTATTGCCCCATTCGAGCATGCGATTTACTTCATACGAATAAGAAGCTTTTGCTTCTTCTTCTACCATATTGGTAGTTTGTACATTATGCTGCAGCGAACGCAGCGAAGGTTTTGTTTCCTTAAAAGAATCGAGCAGAACCTGCACAGACTGCTTTTTGTAAGCAATATCTTCGTTGATAAGCTCTGTTTTCTGCTGAATCCCACCTGCTTTATCAGTCAATGATTCAATACGTGATTGAATTCTGCCGCTGACCGTATTAAGCTCTTTGATCGTGCTTGTCGTGTTTTTGAAGATTTTAATAGCATAAATAGCAAGAAACACAATAGCCAGTACAACAATGCCAATACTGACGTATAAAAGCCATATCATTAACCTCACCTCCTTTCTTCTATCTACCCTGATTTGAAAGCTTTTAAAACGGTATTCTATTTCTCTCTTTCTATACAGAGTAAAACAAACATTCCTAATCCTGGTAAAGGGAGATTCTTTAATGAAATTTAGTCTCATTTTGCAAATGTAAACATTACAAAAATGGAACGTAGAAAGCCCTTACATTATTCGTAAAAGCCTATTAATATAAGTGTTAGAAGCAAAGCGCTTATGCTGTTATTAAATTGAATTTTGCAAAATGAGATATAGGAGGGTGAATCATGGTCCTGGACCAGAGAAGAACATCTATCCTGCATTTAATCACCCGGTCTCCCAAAACGGTGGAGGTACGGGAGCTGACAGAAGCACTGGGAGTCTCGCAGCGCACCATTTATTACGATATCAGCCAGATTAACGGCTGGTTGGAAAGGGAGGGTTTATCACCTATAAAAAAAGAGTACGGCAAAGGTTTTTACATTCCCCCGGATGCAAAAAAACAACTGCCTGCTAAGCTGCACCTTCAAAATGAATGGGAATACCGGTTTTCCGGTAAGGAAAGACAGCACCTGCTAATTTTGTTTATGTTATCCCGAAAAAAACCGGCTTCTTTAAAAGAGCTGATTCATCTGACACAAGTAAGCCGGGGTACTTTGTTCCGCGACTTAAAAAGAATATCGGCAGATTTGAAGCATCAGGATTTGGAACTCGCCCATGCTAAAAATGAGGGCTATTCCATAAGTGGAAATGAAACAAAAAAAAGAAAGCTGCTGACTCAATGCATTTCCGACGTACTGTCCAATCCGGAATCAGCCCAGCTTCGTGAAAAAGCGCAGGCTGTAATCAATCCCGGCTCCAAAAAAGAAGAAGAACTCGTTCCTTATCTGGAGTATGAAATTACGTTACTGGAAAAAGAAATTCATGTGTCATTTACCGAGCATGTGGTTCAGTTTTTAGTATATCAGCTCCTGATCTCGCTGAAGCGTCAGTCCGCTTCCATGACAGAGGAGATCGACCAGGAAGAAAAAGACATCTTAAAACAGACAGAGAGCTACCTGGCAGTGGAGAGGCTATCGGACCGTATACAAAAAAACGGCTGCGCACCATTGGAAGATATTGAAAAATTTCAACTGACGATGCAGATTCTCGGATCGCGTGTTCATTACGCCTCAACGCAGCATTCAAGAAAAATAGAAGAAAAGAAATTAAAAAGAGTCATCACCAAAATCGTTGATGATTTTCAATTAATTGGCTGCCTGCTGCTGGAAGAAAGAGCAAAGCTGGAAAACAATCTGCTGACTCATTTAAAACCAGCTTATTATCGATTGAAATATGACCTGCCTATAAGCGGAGGTTATGCAGAGAAAATTGAATCTGAATACCCGGACGTTTTTTATTTAACAAAGCGTTCGTTGTCACACTTGGAATCTTTCATAGGGAAATCGATACCGGAAGAAGAAGTGGCATACATTGCTATGCATTTTGGAGGATGGCTGAAACGTGGGAATCATCGATCTATCAAGCATTTTCGAGCTTTTGTCGTTTGTGAAAATGGAATTGCGGCTTCCGGAATGCTGCGCTCCCAGCTCGAAGCGCTTCTGCCGGAAGTGTTTATCGCAGGTACATTATCTGTAAGAGAGTATAACCGGCATGCCCATGAAGCAGACATTATTTTTTCTACTTCTTTCATTAAACAAAAAACGATCCCGGTTATTTATGTACCGGCCCTTTTAAATGATAAAGAAAGGGAACGTATTGTGATCCAGCTAAATCAAACACTCCACAAAGAGAAAGGTGGAGAAGAGGCGCATCTGCTGTCTCTGATCGAGGAACACGCAACGATTCATGACTATCAAACGCTTCAAAAGAAAATTCATGCTTATTTACAAAATAATCATTCTACAAAGGAGACACATAAACCTATGCTGGAAGAACTTCTCACCCCTAAGACGATTCAGCTTGCAGACCGGGCAGAAAGCTGGCAGGAAGCAGTAAAGCAGGCTTCACTGCCTCTCTTAAAAGACGAAAGTATAAAGGAAAGCTACGTTGATGCAATGATTGAAAACATTTATGAAAATGGGGCCTACGTTGTAATTGCCCCGCAGATTGCTATTCCGCATGCCCGCCCGGAAACGGGAGTGGAGCGGCTTGGGATGAGCCTGCTCCGCCTGCGCTCGCCGGTTTTCTTTTCGGAAGACCCCAAGCATAAAGCTTCTCTCGTTATAGTACTGGCAGCAGTAGACAATGAAACCCATCTGAAGGCTTTATCCCAGTTGACGGAGATGCTTTCTGAACCGGGCAATATAGACCAGCTGTTAAGCGCAGAAACAAAAGAAGACGTACTGTCACTTGTATCCAAATATTCTTATAAATAAAAAATGGAGGGTTTACGATGAAAAAAATATTAGTAGTATGTGGTAATGGATTAGGAAGCTCTATGATTGTGTCGATGAATGTACAGAGCATTTTAAAGGATATGAACATCGAAGCGGATGTGTCGCATACCGATTTAACAACGGCAAAGACGGAAACTGCGGATCTCTATATTGGATCAGAAGATATTCTGGGAAATATTAACGACGGCACAAGAAATGTAGCACTGCTGAATAACTTATTAGACAAAAAAGAGCTTCGGACGGCGCTGGAAACACACCTCTAATACAAACGAACGAAGGGAGGAAGAAGAAAAATGATAGATATTATTATGAATGATCTGTTAGGCACGCCGGAGCTGCTGGTCGGGATGTTTGCATTCCTGGGCCTGCTGCTGCAGCGTAAAGCAATCGCAGATGTCGTTTCCGGAACGCTGAAGACCGTTCTTGGCTTTGTTATTCTGGGCGCCGGAGCCACAGTGATTATTGGTTCGCTGGATCAGTTCAGCCAAATGTTTAATCACGCGTTTAATGTAGACGGGGTTATACCAAACAATGAAGCTATTGTAGCAGTAGCCCAGGATGCGTTTGGCACGGAAACGGCGATGATTATGCTGTTTGGAATGGTGGTCAATATAGGGCTTGCCAGATTCACTCCATTTAAGTATATCTTTTTAACAGGTCACCACATTATGTTTATGGCCTGCCTGATCGCGGTTATTTTGACTACAGGAGGAATGTCAGGAATTGGCATGATAGCGCTTGGAGCTATTATTCTAGGTTCTTTAATGGTGCTGTTTCCTGCCATGCTGCAGCCATATACAAGACAGATCACGCAGTCAGATGATATCGCGGTCGGCCATTTTGGATCTTTCGGCTATCTGGCTGCCGGCTTTTTAGGAAGTAAATTTGGAAATAAGGAAAAATCTACGGAAGATATTAAAGTACCCAAGTCTTTAGGGTTTCTTCGGGACACATCGGTAGCTGTATCATTAACGATGGTTATTCTTTTCATTGTTGTTGGATTGTTTGCCGGCGGACAGTATGTAGAAACCGAACTCAGTGAGGGACAGAACTTCTTGATTTTTTCTCTCATGCAGGGTCTGGCCTTTGCAGCCGGTGTTTATATTATTTTAGCCGGTGTGCGGATGCTTCTTGGAGAAATTGTTCCGGCATTTAAAGGAATAGCAGACAAAGTAGTGCCGAATGCAAAGCCGGCACTCGATGCACCGGCAGTGTTTCCTTTTGCTAACAACGCTGTGATTATCGGATTTATGCTCAGCTTTGTCGCTGGACTGATCAGTATGCTTCTCTTGCCTCTTTTCGGTCTGGCAGTGATTGTGCCCGGTCTGGTACCGCACTTCTTTACAGGAGCTGCAGCCGGCGTGTTCGGCAACGCCACTGGAGGAAGAAGAGGCGCAGTTATTGGAGCTATGGCAAACGGCGTAATGATAAGCTTTTTACCGGCTCTTCTTCTGCCGCTGCTCGGCGAAATAGGTTTTCAAAGTACTACGTTTGGAGATGCAGACTTTGGAGTAATTGGGCTTGTGCTTGGTAATTTGAGCCTGGCAATCAACTCCACCGTTTTATTCGCTGCCATTGTCCTTGGTATACTGAGTATTTTTATGGGCATAGGGTGGAGAATCAGCAAAAAGAAAAAAAAGGAAGAAGCAGAAGCCGCATAATATATAGTAAACACCTTCGGACACAAAGTCCGAAGGTGTTTTTTTCTATTCATCAATCCGGGGCGGATCATATTTTCCAAACCATTTAAATCTGCTTTTGGAAACATATAAATATAGGGGGGAGCCTGCTCTATCTACAAACGGAAAGTAGAGAAACGCCCCCGGTATCCTGGCGCCGGGAAGATCTATTAACATACGGCGGATAGCGTAAAATCCTTTCATGACGACACCTTGACTGGTTAACATATGAATTTCGGTATAAATATTTTTACCCTGCAGATAAGGGTAGGTCTCTGGTTCTTTTTCCGCTGTCTGGGCTGCAACCCATTGAAGTTTATTGTTTTTATCCAGTTTGTTCAGGTTTTTCTTTAAATGATAACAAAGCGGACAGGAAGCGTCATAAAAGACTATATGCTGGGTCATGGTGGTTCAGCTCCTTTTCCTTCTCATTCACTACTTTTGTTTAAAATAAACCCAGCCCCCGTCATGACCGGGCCTATAACATTTTACTGTTATAGTAAAGAGATAATCTGCCAAAGAATTTTCCCAATCCTCAGGAATATTGAAATAAATCTTGAAAAAGAACGGATATTTTTAACCAAACAGTATATAATACATCTATATTATTCTTTTTTTCAAAAGCTCTATTTAATATGAAGGAATTGTCGTGTACGCTGGAGAAGAAAAAGGGTAGATATTTTATTTTCATTATATTAACATACTATATTATAAAAGGAGGTTGCATGAACCCATGCAGAATTTAACAAGAAACATAATGATTGCCCTCGTTCTCGGACTCATTGTAGGTCTTGCCCTGAACTATGTTCCGGATAACGTGTTTAGTATTATTGATACTTATATTTTGACTCCGGTCGGGCAGATTTTTCTTAACCTGATCACGATGCTTGTTGTGCCTATTGTATTTATTTCCATCGCATTAGGAACGGCGAGTCTGAAAGACCCGGTCCAGCTGGGCAGAATTGGTACAAAAACGATTACGTTTTATATTACAACAACTGTTATTGCCCTTTTAATTGGCCTGGCATTGGCTTATCTCATTCAGCCGGGACAGTCAGGAGTATTCGATACAGCGTCTGCTTCTTATGAAGCGGAAGCAGCTCCCCCGATTATGGATACGCTTTTGAATATCATTCCTAGTAACCCTGTAGAAGCGATGGCTAACGCAGAAATGCTTCAGATTATTGCTGTTGCGCTATTCCTTGGTATTGCTCTGGCAAGACTGGGTGAGAAGACAGAAGGCATTCAAAAGCTGCTCGAGCAGGGTAACGACGTAATGATGTTTCTCGTAAACATTGTTATGTTCACAGCTCCGTTTGGTGCATTCGCGCTTATTGCTTCTGCTCTTGGCGATGCGGGAATTGATGGACTTCAATCGATGGCCATGTATATGATTACTGTTATTGGTGCATTGATCATTCATGCAGCCATTACGTACAGCATAGCTATCGGATGGCTCGGAAAAACAAATCCGCTTACGTTCTTTAAGAACTTTTTCCCGGCTATGACCGTTGCATTTAGTTTATCAAGTTCAAGCGGTGCTCTTCCTATCTCAATGAGAACGGCACAGGAGAGACTCGGAGTCAGTAAATCAGTCAGCAGTTTCGTCCAGCCGCTCGGTGCCACCATTAACATGGATGGTACAGCAATTATGCAGGCTGTAGCTACTGTCTTTATTGCTCAGGTATACGGCGTGGAATTAGGTGTGTCCCAGCTCGTGATGGTCGTTATTACAGCTACGCTTGCCAGTATTGGAACCGCCGGTGTTCCAGGTGTCGGCCTGATCATGCTCTCGCTGGTTCTGCAGCAGGTAGGTCTTCCAGTTGAAGGTATTGCCTTGATCCTTGGTGTGGACAGACTGCTTGATATGCTTCGTACAGCCTTGAATATTACAGGCGACGCTACATGTGCCTATGTAATAGACAGAGGAGAAAAAGCGAAAGAAGGAAAGACTGCAGGTATTCCGGAATCTTAATACGTCAAAAGAACAGCCGTTTTATGCGGCTGTTCTTTTTTATCATTATTGTTAACCTTATTAAATAATAGGTTTACAATACGTGCGCATTTTGTATATACTAAAACATATTGAAGAGGGAGGAAAGAAAATGATTGTTCGTTCACATCTACATGGAATGATTTTAGCTTCTTTTTTTGCAGCAATGATGATGATTGGAGCCAATATTACATCAATGGTTCCGTTTTTAGTCATTGGAGGAGTGCCAATTACCCTTCAGACAGCAGTGAGTGTGGCTGCGGGCTTGTTTTTAGGGAAAAAATATGGGGCGCTTGCCATTGTGATCTACGTACTGATTGGACTCGCAGGAATGCCTGTTTTCGCGCAGTGGTCCGGCGGCATTGGTACCATTTTCTCGCCTACATTTGGATTCATTCTATCTTATATTGCCACAGCGTACATAGTCGGGAGGCTGACCGAGCATAACCGGACATTCAAACGGCTGGCTGCGGCCGCTCTATTGGGCACAGCGGTTAATTATATTATTGGCACCAACTGGATGTATATGGCTTACATGCTTTGGTTTGCTGCCCCGGACGCATTTTCTTATTGGATGGCCTGGGCCTGGATGATGGTACCACTCCCTAAAGATATTGTACTGGCTTTTCTCGCTGCCTGGTTCAGCCTTCGGGTCTATCATGCGATGTATGCGAAAAAGCGGATGCCTTCTACAAAAGGAGGGATCGCTTAGTGGAAATGTCCTGGAGGAGCCGGGCGGAGTGCATTATAACGGATCACGACCGGCTGACAAGAGAAGAGGCACTCGCCTTTTTACAGGAAGACGAAACAGAAATACTGGGACAGCTGAATGCCGCTTATCAAATTCGGTATTATTATTACAAAAATGAAGTAAAGCTCAACTCTTTAATTAATATCAAATCCGGGCTCTGCCCGGAGAACTGCGGCTACTGTTCTCAATCAAAAGACTCGGCAGCGGTTATTCCTAAATACAAAATCCTGTCTAAAGAAGAAATCGTGGAAGGAGCCAGAAAGGCAGATGCCAGAGGGGCCGGAACATATTGTATTGTAGCCAGCGGCAGGGGCCCTGCAAAAAAAGAACTGGCTGTAGTTATGGAAGCAGTCAAGGAAATTAAAGCGACTACCGGCCTGAAGCTTTGCGCCTGTCTCGGGCTTCTGGAAACAGAGCAGGCCGAAGCACTGCACGCATCAGGCGTGGACCGTTACAACCACAACATAAATACGTCCAGCCGTTTTCATGAAAGTGTAGTAACCACTCACACATTTAAAGATCGTACAGATACGATTCATGCAGTAAAACAGGCTGGCATATCTCCATGCTCTGGTATTATCGCAGGAATGGGGGAAACAGAAGAAGATATAGTGGATATGCTCTTTTCCTTAAGAGACATGGATGCTGATTCTGTCCCGATTAACTTTTTGCATGCTATTGATGGTACAGCTTTTGAAGGCAGGGATCTGCTGACTCCTCTTCGCTGTCTGCAGATAGCGGCGCTCGCACGGTTTATCCTTCCTACAAAAGAAATACGTATTGCCGGCGGACGTGAAGAGAAGCTGAGGTCGCTGCAGCCTATGGCTTTATATGCGGCTAATTCTGTGTTTCTCGGTGATTATTTGACGACAAAAGGCCAGGAATGGGAAAAGGACATTGCTTTTATTAAAGATGCGGGCTTTAGAGTCGAAGCTTCAGCCTACAATAGAAGCGCAGAAATGTATTCATAAAAAAAGCCATCCCCGCTGGATGGCTTTTACTGTATTTAAAAAGAAATATATTTTCTAGGATTAACAACGTTTGATTTACTGACGTTCCAGCTGCCTTCGTGAATTTCAAAATGAAGGTGAGGCCCGGAAGAACGGCCGGTGCTTCCCATAATTCCAATAGTCTGTCCTTGTCTGACACTTTGACCGGGAGATACATTAAAAGATTTCAAGTGGGCATACAGTGTATTGAAGTGTCTGCCGCCGATCGTATGGGAGACAATCACTGTATTGCCATAGCCTGTCATGAATCTCGCAGATGTAACTGTGCCGGAAGCAGAAGCTGCAATACTTACATTTGAACGATTTCCCTGGGCCACGTCGATGCCGTGATGAGAAGAGCCGTTTCGTGAGCCAAATTCGGAACTGATTCTACCGCTGGCAGGGACTATAAATCCACTGGAAGCAGGGGCTGGAGCGGTAGTGCCGGAAACCTGGGTGCCATTTCCGGAAGAAGAGGCTTTTATGTTGCCTTTAAGGGCGTTGAACGTTCTTGCGCCGGCTACGCCGTCAACGGAAAGCTTAGCGGCTGATTGAAACGAACGAACCGCGCTTGTCGTACGGGCTCCAAACACTCCATCTGCCGTGCCGCTGTTAAAGCCTTTGCTGTTTAACGACTGCTGCAGAGTCTTTACATCATTTCCGCGGCTGCCCTGACGAAGCACCCTGTATAAAGTGCTGCTGCCGGCAGAAGCGGCAGGTGCCTTCGTGACATTGGATGAAGACGAGCCGGAAGCAGAAACCTTCATTTTGCTGAACGTCTGCGGACCGGCAATGCCGTCCGCTCCAAGACCCGCACTCCTCTGGTAGGATTTTAAAGCGTTACCCGTTTGGGCACCGAATATTCCATCGGCTGCGCCGGCCTGAAATCCTTTAGAGCTGAGCCATCTCTGCAGTTCAGACACGTCGGAATGCCTCATTCCCTGTCGAAGGGTCTGGTCTCCGAGAGCGGCGTCAGCCATAGTCGGGGTGAAAAGCAGGATTGCAGCGAGCATTGTTGATATGGCTATTTTCTTCATTGTATCTTGCGTTACGCTGCATCATGATAGGTGTTAGTAAGAAATTCTTATGTACGCTCATGCAAAACTCAGCTTTTTAACGCAATGTTCACCTCCAGAGTAATTTTTTGTATATTCTGAGTATAAAGGGGACTTAAGTCTTAAACAATAGGTCGGATACATATGTTATGAGAATGTAACAATGTGTGAAAAAATGGTACTTGTGTGAAATTGTGTGTAACTGTGTATGAAAGAATAGATCGTAACCACTTTGAATAGGGAATTTTCAGATAAAAGAATGCTATGATAGTAAAAAAAGGGAGGAATATTTATGGAACATCATACACATGACAATCATTCCCACAAACACAGCCTTGCCTGCGGACATACGAAAATAAAGCACAACGGCCACGTAGATTATCTGCACGGCAGCCATCTTCATCATGGACACGAAGATCATTGGGATGAGTGCAAAATAGAAGTGACAGAAGAAAACCCGGCGGAGTGTGTACAGGTTGAATCACCGTGTGATCATAATGAAGACTGCGGGCATGAATTAATTCCCCATGGCGACCATTACGATTATCTGGTTGACGGCAGGCTGCACCACAAGCACAACGGTCATGTGGACGATCATGGACCTGTAGAAGTAATTGGATAACAAAAGCGAAAGTCTTCCTGTTAAGCCATGGGAAGACTTTTTTGTATGAGAAATGTTCCTGCTTGACGAATAATAATGGTTACGATTTAATTAATGGGATGTACATGATAAAATGCATTATATACATAGATAGCTGGAGAGGAGAAAGCACAGTGAAAAAATGGCCGTTTTATTTAGCCGCTTCAAGTCTTATGCTTTCTGCCTGCCAGGCTCCAGGAGCGGAGGAACAGGATACCGATTCGTCGATTACCTTTGCTTTCCATTACCCTACGGAAGTTCTCAACCCGGCTGTTGATGCCAACTATACGTCCGTGCGGATGGGAATAGCGGAAACGCTTGCCTATACTGGAGAAGAGGGCATTGAGCCGTGGCTTGCAGAATCATGGGAAAACACCGGAAATAATACATGGACGTTTCAAATAAAAGAAGATATTACTTTTCATGATGGTACAGATCTGGATGCAGAAGCCGTGCAGGCTTCTCTGGAAGAGACCATAGAACAGAGTCCTGCCATGCGGGAAGCGCTCGGTATTTCTTCTATGGAAGCAGAAGGACAGGAGCTTACCATTACAACAGAAGAGACCAATCATTTTCTGCCATCAGAGCTTGTCCATCCGAATACGGCTGTTTTTAAAGAGGAAGAAGACGTGATAGGCACCGGACCTTTTGAAGTAGCATCGTTCCGGGCCAATCAGGATCTCGAATTAACCCGTTACGAGGAGTATTGGGACGGAGCAGCTCAGGTCGAGGAAGCGACAGTTCTATTCAATGAGGATGCGAATTCGCGGATGGCCGCTCTTCGTTCAGGGGATGCTGACATTGTGTACAGGCCGCCTGTAGAAGAAACGGAAGCTGCGGCGGAGGAGTTTCAGGTGGATACTGTATCAAGCCTCCGGACACACCAGCTGCTCTATCAGATGGACAATCCTGATCTGCAGGATGACAATGTTAGAGAGGCGCTTGATATTCTGATCGACCGGGAAGCGGTGGTAGAAGCAATGAACGGAGAAGCGGAAGAAGCGTTTGGACCATTTCTCGAAGATTTTTCCTTTGCAGCAAATAAAGAGAACAATGAAAATAGTATCGAAAAAGCCTCAGCTTTATTGGAAGAGGCAGGGTACACTTTTGAAGATGGCAGAGCGGTAAAAGATGGAGAAGCACTCGAATTTTCATTAGTTACGTATTCCGCAAGACCTGAACTTCCGATAGCGGCGCAGATTCTGCAGGACCGGGCGGAACAGGCCGGCATAACGATTGATATACAATTAAATGAGCAGATTGATGATTATCTCCTGTCCAACGATTCCTGGGACCTGACGATCTACAGCTATGTAACCGCACCTAGGGGGGACGCCGGCTACTTTTTAAATACAGCCTATACCCCTGACGGCGGACTTAATTTCGGGGGGCTGGAAGACCCCGAGCTCTCGGAAATCATCGACTCATTTAACGCAGAGTCGGATCCGGAAATAAGAGACAGCTATGCTGTGGAAGCGACAGAGCTCATTCTGGATAAACACTATCATTCCTTTATTGTCCATCCGTCCAACAGTGTTGCCATGCAGGAAAACATAACAGGGTGGGAAACAAGCCCGAGTGAGTATTATATGCTGACAAATGAGGTCGGGGTGGAAGAATGAAAATAATCGGCAGGCAGGCCGTCAGCTTTTTGCTTTTTCTATGGATCTTTTCAACCATCAGCTTTCTGCTGATTAATCTGGCGCCGGGAGACCCGGCTTCTACTATTCTCCGCGCAGAAGACGTTGCGGTCACCCAGCAGCAGCTCAATGAGGTAAGGCAGGAGCTTGGAATGAATGACTCCATTTTTGAACAGTATACCGCCTGGCTCGGTAGTTTTCTTCTGTTCGACTGGGGCACATCCTATGTGACGCAGGAGCCTGCTTTTATGATGATTATGAGGGCACTGCCCGCTACGATTTATATTAGTGCAGGAGCTTTCCTGACTGCCGCAGTAATCGCGGTCCCAATAGGATCAGCAGCGGCTCTTCACCGCGGCTCCTGGATCGATAAATCAGCCAGGCTGCTGGCCGTGACGGGAGCTTCCGTCCCCAGCTTTTTGATCGGTCTGGTATTGATCCAGCTGTTTGCAGTACAGCTGGGGTGGCTTCCGGCGATTGGAGCAGGGACGTGGTGGCATCTGCTGCTGCCTTCACTGACACTTGGAATCGGGATGGCTTCCTTTTATATCCGGCTGATTCGTTCGAGCTTTCTTGAAGCTTTGGAAGAACCTTCTCTTCGCGCAGTATCAGCACGTGGTATTTCAGAACAGAAGCTTCGCTGGAAGTATACGTTCCGGGCTGCTCTCGTTCCGGTGATTTCCGTACTCGGAGTGAGCATCAGCAGCTTGATCGGAGGCACCGTGGTGATCGAAGTTGTCTTTGGTTATCCGGGAGCCGGTTCATTAATTGTTGATTCTATTACGAGGCGTGACATTCCGGTAATTCAGGGCTATACGGTCCTGATGGCAGCGGCGGTTTCTCTCATTCAGTTAAGTAACGACCTGCTGCTGCGTTGGATCGCGCCGAACCGTGGAACAGAAGGGAGAGTGTTTTAATGAAACGAACTCTTTCTTCCCGGCTGTACCTGTTATTGTTTCTTTTTGTTTTCTTTATTTTAGTTCTTTCCTGGTTCTGGCCTGTCAGCAGTTCCGCCGTATCTGTGCCGGAGCGCCTGCAGGGTCCGTCAGCTGCATATTGGCTTGGCACCGATCAGCTTGGCCGTGATGTGCTGGCCCGGATGCTCGAGGGCGCTTCCTACACGATTGGCTTCAGTCTTCTTGCTATTGTATTAAGTGTACTGCTGGGTGTGCCTGCCGGGATCCTGGCCGGAATGAAAGGCGGCTGGATCGACCGGTTGTTTACCCGCATTGGGGATTCGTTTCTGGCTTTTCCGGACTTTCTGCTGGCCCTGCTGCTAAGTGCCGTTCTCGGACCCGGACTTTTTAATGTAGTGATCGCTGTAGTGCTCGTAAAATGGATTCAATACAGCTATCTCGTAAGAGGCATTACCAGGGAGGTTACACAGGGACAGGCTGTTCTTTTATCCATTATCAATGGAAGCTCAACGGCTGCTATTATTAAAGCGCATGTGTTTCCCGCAATCCGAAGTCACGTGTTAGTCATGTCGACGACCGATGTAGGAAAAGTCATGCTTCTTATTGCTTCACTTTCCTATATTGGCCTGGGAGCCCAGCCGCCGTCTGCGGAATGGGGCGCCATGCTTAATGAATCGAGAGCTTATTTTACAGACTCTCCGCGTCTGCTGCTTATTCCAGGAGCTGCGATTGCAGGCACGGCCCTGTTATTTCACAGTGCCGGTGATAAGTGGCGGGATAGTTTTTTAAAAGAGGAAACAGAAGCAAAGGAGGAAAAACAGCGTGCTGCAAATGGATAAATTGACCGTTGCATCAGCTTCCAATCAGCTGGTCAAACAGGTTTCCCTTTCGGTTAATAAAGGAGAGTGGCACGCTGTGGCGGGCCCGAGTGGAGCCGGCAAAAGCCTGACAGCCTTGTCCGTATATCCGGATCTGCTTCCTTCTGCTTTGAGTATTTCTTCCGGCGCTGTTCTCTTTCAGGGGGAGGATTTGGTCCGCTCTCCCGAAAAACTGCGCCGGCACATAGTGAGTCGTCATATAGCGTATGTTTTTCAAGATGCCAGGTCTTCTTTTTTTCCGCTTCTTTCTATTTATAAGCAGTGGGAGGATATCTTGAAAGTGCAGCGCCCCGGCCTGAAAAAGAAAGAACGCCGTGAAAAAATGGAGGAAGCGCTGGACGTCGTGCTGCTTCCAGCATCGGTACTAAAGCAGTATCCGTCGGAATTGAGCGGAGGGCAGGTGCAGAGGGTGGCTTTAGCTGTTGCCTGGCTTACGAGTCCTGATTTGATTATTGCAGATGAGCCTACTTCTGCGCTTGATGTGTTAACATCGGCTCATATTATGGAGCTGTTTCAAACGCTGCAGAAAGAAAAAGGCTGTGCGATTTTAATGATTTCCCACGATTTAAGAGAAGTGCTTCGATTCGCAGACATGGTTTCGATTATGGCTGATGGCCAAATCGTAGAAGCCGGCAGACCTGACAGCGTGTTAACGGCTCCAAAGCATGAAGTAACCCGCCGTCTCTGCCGGTCAGTACCCGTACTCCGTTCTTCGATTAGAAGGGAGGGGGCGCAGTGAACCCATTATTCGAAATGAAGGATGTTTCCTATCATTACCCGAAAACAGCAAGTGGAGTAAGAGGGATCAGTTTCAGGCTCTTTCCGGGAGAAACGATCGGTGTAGCGGGGGAAAGTGGATCCGGGAAGAGCACACTCGTAAAATTAGCGCTGGGGCTGCTCCCGGCAGATGAAGGGTCGATAACGTTAAAGGATATTTCCATTCTTGCGGCCGGCAGGAAAGAAAAGCTGCGATTCCGCCGGCAGACCCAGGCTGTCCTGCAGCATGATGTGCGCAGTTTTATCCCGGTAAAAAATATAATACACACGCTGTTGGAGCCGGTTCATAACTTTCCGGAACGGGGCAGAGCCCTGACAAACGGGAATGATCGTCAGTTTGCCGAGGAATGGATGACGCGTGTCGGCCTGGAACCGGATATGCTGGACCGCAGACCGGAAGCATTGTCCGGAGGGCAGCAGCAGAGGGTTCATATCGCAAGAGCGCTCAGCATCAATCCTTCTTTCCTGCTCCTCGATGAGCCTACGTCCAATTTGGATACCGTCTCACAGGCTGCTGTCCTGCATCTGCTGCAGCATGAAACCGCCCATCCGGAACGGGGCGTGCTCTGTATCAGCCATGACTTAGCCGTGCTGCATCAGCTGGCAGACCGGATTCTCGTAATGAAAGACGGCAGGATCGTAGATGACTTCTATAAAAGCGAGACATGGAACCAAAACCGTCACCCTTATACTAAATTGCTCGTTCAGGCAGGCGGGTGGAACGGTTTGGAAGATCAGGGGAAGACAGTATAGACTGTTTTCCTTTTTTGTTTTGAAAAATTAATGTAATCGAAAACCCCCGCTCCATTTAGGAACGGGGGACTCTTTCTATTATTTCCAGATGTCGCTGGCAATGGCGACCACGTGCTCGAGCTTTTTCCACTGCTCGTCTTCAGTAAGGACGTTGCCTTCTTCAGTAGAAGCAAATCCGCACTGAGGGCTGAGGCAGAGCTGATCGTGATTCACATACTGTGCTGCTTCCTCGACACGCTTTTTAATATTTTCGGCTTCTTCAAGCTCTCCGCTTTTCGAAGTAATCAATCCTAATACAATTTTGACGTCATCACGGTTGATGTAGCGGAGCGGCTCAAAGCCTCCCGCCCGGTCGCTGTCGTATTCAAGAAAGAACCCGTCTACCATCACTTCTCCAAACAGGATATCGGCCACCGGCTCATAGCCGCCGGAGGAGACCCAGGTGGATCGGAAATTGCCCCGGCAGATATGCATCGTAATCGTCATGTCTTCTGGGCGTTTGGCAATCGCGTCGTTAACAGCTTTGGCATAAAGTTTTGTAAGCTCCCGGTGATCCACGCCTGCTTCCTTCATGTTTTTAATCTGTTCTTCTGAGCATAAGTAGGCCCATGACGTATCATCGAGCTGCAGATAGCGGCAGCCTGCATCATAAAAGGCTTGAATTGCTTTCTGGTAAGCCTTTGCCAGATCTTCCATCAGTTCTTCTTTCGTGCTGTACACATCCTCATCTACTTCGGAGCGGAAATGAAGCATATTTGGACTTGGAATCGTCATTTTAGCCATTGTATCCCCTGTAATGCTCTGCAGGTATTTCACATCATCAAGCATCGGATGAGTAGTGAAATCGAGCTTTCCCGTTACTTTAATGCCGTGGGACTTCGTTTTCACTCCCTGAAACTGAATGCCTTCTTTAGTTTCATATCCTTCAACACCGTCCAGCTGTTCAAGAAAATCAAAATGCCACCAGGCCCGGCGGAACTCGCCGTCCGTGACGGCTTTAAGGCCGATTTCTTTCTGCTTCTGTACAATACGCTTAATTTCCTTGTCTTCTACTGCATGAAGTTCTTCTGCTGACAGAGAACCGTTCTGGTGCTTTTCCCTGGCTTCTTTTACCGCTTCTGTGCGAAGAAGGCTTCCTACATGGTCATATCGAAAAGGGGCTGCTTGATTTGTCATGGTGTCTCTCCTTTTAATGGAAATTCAGATTATTCTATAAAGAATAGAATGAGCGTACCAAATAATAAATAGGAAGTAAATGGATAACAGAGGAAAGAGGTAAGAATTAAAGATATTCCATTTATATTAAAAAAATATTAAATAATATTCGAATGTTATCTTTTATATATTTTATGTAGTAAAATAATAATGCTTAGAAATTGGAAAATATTTATAAAAAGAGACCATTCCCACAGGTAAGGAGCTATTAAATGAAGTATATTGTAGATCACACGAAAAAAAACGTTCACCGGACGGCTTTCGCCAAAGATGAGTGCGGATTTCGGGAGACGCCGATGGATGAGAGAGAAGGAACATACGACGAATCTTATTTAAAAAATCTGGAAAAGCAGGGCTATGTAAAGTGTGAACACTGTTTTAAGCCAAGCTTCCAGTATTTAAATTCCGTTCTGCTTGGAAAACTTTTCAAAAAATAATGAACGATTATTCATTCCCTTTAATTGTAAACGCTTTCTGATAAATAGTATAATGAAGGTATCATCAGAAAAACAATTTGGAGGGATACTATGACTACTGATCATAAAGCACAGCTGCCTATTAATGCTTTTGCCGATAAAACCTTGAGCTGGGAACAAATTATGACCCCGGAAAAACTGTCAGAAGATCAAAGGGCCTGGAAAACAAAAACGGCCCGATTCGTAGAAGAGGAAGTGCGGCCTGTTCTTCCTCAAATTGAAAACCAGCAGTTTGAACCTGTATACGGTCTGATGAAAAATCTTGGCTCGATGGGGCTGCTGGGGGCTTTTATTCCCGCCGAGCACGGAGGAACCGCTATAGATAAGGTAGCCTACACTGCTGTTATAGAAGAAATGGGAGGCGCACGCTCTTTTTCTGTGTCCTACGGTGCGCAGGTAGGCATAGGCTCTCTTCCAATTGTTTATTATGGAACGGAAAAGCAGAAAGCGTCCTATCTTCCTAAAATTGCATCTGGAGATATGATAGGCTCCTACGGCCTGACAGAGCCCGGTGCCGGAACGGATATTGCCGCTGTCCAGACGACGGCAGAGGCATCGGAAGACGAGTCCGTTTATACGATTTCCGGAGAAAAACAGTGGATTACCAACTCTTCTTTCGCCTCCTATTTTATTATATTTGCTAAAATTGACGGGAAAAAGCCGACCGCCTTTATCGTAGACCGGAACACAGAAGGCTTCACAGTTGGAAAAGAAGAGGACAAGATGGGAATCACCGGTTCTTCCACCTGCCCGTTGTATCTCGATAATGTAAAAGTCCCAAAAGAAGCGATTGTGGGAGAAATCGGCAAAGGTGCACGGATTGCGCTGAGTATTTTAAATCTGGGCCGTCAGAAAATTGCAGCCAGCTGCGTCGGTGCCTCTAAACGGGCCCTCCTGCTTGCCGCGGAACATGCCCAGGAACGCCGCCAGTTCGGACATCCACTGTCTGAAAAAAAGATGATCCAGAAAAAGCTGGCAGCGATGGCGGTCTGGACGTTTGCTTCCGAAAGCATGGTGTACCGCACCGCCGGAGTGCTCCAGGCAGGAACAGAAGCGGCAGAGAATGCAGGCATTCCATTTGCCGATATACTGAAAGATTTTGCCATAGAGTGCTCGATCAATAAAATTTTCGCTTCTGAAGCATTAAGCGATATTGTCGATCACGGCGTGCAGGTTCACGGCGGCCAGGGGTATATGAGAAAAAATGAGATAGAAACTTTGTATCGTGATTCACGAATTAATCGTATTTTTGAAGGAACAAACGAAATTAACCGTGTGGTCGTAGCTTCGATGCTCTTTGAAATGGCAGAAAAGCTGGCTGCTGAAAAAGTAACAGAGTCCTATGAGAAAAAAGAACTTGATAAAGAAAAATCATATATGGAAAAACTTCGGGAGCTGCTGGCGGAATTAGTGCAGGAGACTTCCGGCGTATTTGAAACACCGGAAGAAGAGCAGGAACTGCTGGAGTGTGTGGCAGAGACAGCCAAAACCGTTTATGTGATGGAAAGCGTCTGGAGCAGGGTCCAGAAAGATCATTCACCGGGGGAACTGATGACCAAAATGGCTGTCGTTTATATGAACGAAGCGGTAGACCGGATTCTGCCTATGCTGAAAGAGGCCGCCGACTTTTTGGAATCCGACAGTATGCTTCAAAAAATTAAGCAGCTGGCCGCTGATAAAGCCGCTGAGACCGACCAATCTATTGTTTATAGAAGGAAAATAGCGGAGGCTGTTATTGAGCATAACGGGTATCCCCTCTCCTAGTAGGTAATACAGGAGAAAAAAGTTGCAGAATGGAGCAATTTTTTGTAAAATCTAGAAGAACGGAAGATAAAAAGCTAACGTTTATATAGTACTCTTATTCTAATCCTATACAACAATAAATACTGTTATACAGCTGTTTTAACCAAAGACGGAAATGAACTGGAAAATAAGCCAGGCATAAGTCGAAAAGGAGATTCCTCCTTTTCGGCTTTTTTTTATGTTTAAGGAAGGCAGCGGACTATATTCGAAGAAAAGGACTGTCATCATGAATAGAAAAGAACAGGAAAAAACGATAGCCAGTTATACGGGCAGGGTGCTGCGGGAGCAGTTTGGCAAAGGGCCGGAAGCCGTTTATGTAACGGTAGCACCTCCTTATATAACTATTTATTTAAGGAATTTCCTTTCTCCTTTGGAGAAAACCATTATGGAAGAAAAGAACGAACATAGTGTATATCAGCTCAGAGATAACGTCATGAAGCGTGTGCTGCCGGAGCTGCAGGCCTATGTACATAAAATAACGGGGATTTACCTGAAAGACATTTATTATGACTGGGAACTGCCTAATCGATCCGGGCTTATGGCAGGCACGAGCTTTACCGCTGAAGCGCTTAAAGAAAGACAGCCGGAAGGCGAGGAGGCAGACGTGCTCGAGCTTGTAGCTGCCCATACAGAAGTGAAGCCGCAGCGGACGGCCTACCGAAAGGTCAATCAGCGGACGTTTCTTGTGTACCGCGAGGAATGCCTTCTGCAGGCAGAAATGGAATTAATCCGGCTGGGATTCGGGGAAACACTGAAACAAGCCAAAAGAGAAGTAGAAAAAAAGCGTTTTTACGAATCAGAGCCTTTTCTTTCGTTATTCGATGGGAAGGTAGAAAACGTGTTTATAGACTGGAACTTTGAAAAAAATACAAGTATGATTGTAGTGGTTACAAATAATAACAGGTCCCTTTCTATTATGGAATAAAAAGACCTGGTGCCGGACCGGTGCAGAACAGACGAAAAACCTGTTATGATAACAGCACGATAAATAAAGGGGGAAGACCAATGACGGAACATCTTCCCGTTTTCGTTTACGGGACGCTTTGCAGCGGTCTTCATAACTATGAAAAGTATTTAAAAGGCCATACAGAAAAAGAAGTGCCCGCCGTTACAGCCGGAAAACTTCATGCCGCAGCGCATAATCAATATCCCTGCCTGCTTAAAGAAGGAGAACTTCCTATTGCCGGGGAGCTCATGTATGTTCGTTCTTCCCGGTACAAGGATGTTATGGCCCGGTTGGATCAGCTGGAAGGGTATAATGAACAAGATAAAGAAAACAGCGACTATGTACGTGAAAGAATAGAAGTTGCCACAAGTGAAGGAGACTGGGTAACGGCCTATATTTATTACTGGAATCAGCCGGATGACCTGGGAGTATGGATAAAGGAAGGCAGCTGGCGGAAGTATATAGCCGCAGATGTGTAAAAAACAGATGGCCCGGCGGTCGTTTTGTTTAAGGAAGCAGGGATAAAGTGGGACTAAAGCTTGCTATATTGTCTATATCGCTCATTACCGTTATGGCTGGGGCTGCAGTAGCTCCAGCTCTTGGTTCGATTTCAGAAGCTTTTCCGGAAGCAAATGCGACTACGATCAAATTAATTACAACACTTCATGCTTTTTTTATTATTCCTTTTTTGTTTGTCACCAGCTTTCTGGCAAAAAAATATGCAAAAAAAACGCTGTTGATCGTTGGTTTGGTTCTCTACCTCATTGCCGGAACGGCTGGAGGTTTTGCGGACAGCATTGGCTGGCTTTTAGCTACAAGAGCCCTTCTTGGGGTATCTGTAGGTCTTATTATGCCGCTCTCGACTTCCCTCGTTTCTGATTTTTTCGAGGGAGCGGAACGAACGTCTATGATGGGCAGGGTGGGTTCTTCGATTAACCTCGGAGGCATGATTTCTACTATTCTGGCCGGAGCCCTCGCTGCGATAAGCTGGAGATATACATTCGGCGTCTACGGCCTGGCTCTGCTTATTTTATTATTTGTTATTTTGTTTCTGCCTTACGTTAAGCCGGAAAAACGAAATCAGGAAAAAAGAGAAGACAAACAGCCCAAACCTGCATCAATCCCTGCTTCAATATATGGGCTGGGCGGATTAATGTTTGGGCTGTTTGTTGTATTTTTCTCGATCCCCTCCAACATGGCTATTTATCTGCAGGAAAATAACATTGCCACAGCGGAAGTTGCCGGTCTTGTGATTGCGATGGGTACGCTGGGTGGATTTACTGCCGGTTTTCTTATTGGGAGAACCCAGACTTTGCTAAAAAATCTGTTTCTGCCTGTTATGCTCGGTTTAATGGGAACAGGATTTGGGCTGATTGCATTTGCTCCGTCTCTTGGGGCTATCGCTCCGGGCGTAATTATACTGGGATTTGGATTCGGCTCTATTCTGCCGACGTTGTTCGACCGGGTTTCCATCGTGGCTTCCGGCCGCCAGATGGTACAGGCCATGGCGATCGTGCAGAGTTTTCTGTATCTCGGCCAGTTTGTCTCTCCGCTTGTGCTGGACGGACTAAGCACCGGCATTGGAGACGGCTCCACCCAATTTGTATACATGATGCTGTCTGTATTTCTATTAAGTCTCGGCTTTCTGCTGCTCATCGGCAGTATGGGCCGCCGTATGTTTCGAAAAAGCTGAAAGAGGGCTGTCCGGCGTTAAAGCCGGATGGCGCTTTCTTTTATTTTTATACATCCCTGTATCGGCCGCTTTCAACAGTTCTGCTACGGTGCGGCCATCCCTGGGATAGCTGCTTATTCCGATGCTCACCCGAATGGAAATGGTCTCATCTTTTAAAGGAAACGGCTGATTGAGTTCTTCGAGCAGGCGTTCCCTTGCAGAGTAGGGATCGCTTGTTCTGGAAACAAAGATAAATTCATCGCCGCTCAAACGTGCCATGATTTCGTCATTTTTTAACATATTCTGGCACCGTTCAGAAATGGCCAGCAGAAGCTCATCGCCGGTATGATGGCCCTTCGTATCATTGATCAGCTTAAATTGATCTAAATCAAAGAAAAACACATGCAGCGGATGCCGGGGAAATTCCTCGAGCATACTGGTAATGGTTTTTTCCATAAATCTCCGGTTTGGCAGCCCGGTCAAGCTGTCGTGATTAGCCTGGGTGATAAATGATTTTAACTCGGTGATCGTATGATTAATAGACTGAAATACCTGCCCGATTTCATCCTGGCTGGTAACGTCAATGCGCGTATTCAAATTGCCGCGTGCAATTTCCTCCATTGTTTTCAGCACAGGCAGGGTGCAGCGTGTAATAAACCATCGGAAGACTAAATAATTAACAAATCCCACGATAAAGCCGGCGAGAATGCAGGCGGCGCTGAATAATACCATTTGGTCGATTCGGGCAATATTTGTCAGGTGAATAGCAATAGGAAACATTATTCCCATCAGCAGCCCCATGCCGCAGTATACAATGAGCATGGTTTGGGAATAGCTTTTTTTAAGACTCATGGTGTACCTCCGTATACATTATTTATAGACAATATATGTAAATTTATAGGCATATAGTCATATAAACTATATATTATTGCTTATTAAAAAGCAATTAATATAGATTACAGCACTTTATATGTATATTTTCGATAAAATATTGGAAATATCAATCATAATTAAAGAATATTATCTCTGCCTGATCCCACTATCCAGGAATATCGTTTTGACGGCTGGATTGGTATAATAATAAGAGACGAAATGGTAAAGAAAAGAGGCGGTCCCTTACGATGGCAGAAGGAAACAGACGACTAAAGGAAGAAAAGGTCTTTAAAGATCCGGTCCACCGCTATATTCATATTCGGGATGAGCTTCTTTGGGACTTAATAGGAACGAAGGAATTTCAGCGTCTGCGCCGGGTAAGGCAGCTGGGAACGACCTTTTTAACCTTCCACGGGGCAGAACATACCCGTTTTAACCATTCACTTGGCGTATATGAAATCACCAGACGTATTGTGGAAGTTTTCGAGGGGCGTCCTTTCTGGAAAGACGAAGAAAGGCTGCTTACGTTAAGCGCGGCGCTTCTGCACGATGTAGGGCACGGCCCGTTTTCCCATTCTTTTGAAAAAGTTTTCCAGACCGATCATGAATATTGGACCCGGGAAATTGTAATGGGAGATACAGAAATAAATACCGTGTTAAGACGTATGGGCAGTGATTTTCCGCAGAAGGTAGCGGAAGTGATTGAAAAAACCTATTCCAATAAACTGGTAACAAGTTTAATTTCCAGCCAGATTGATGCCGACCGGATGGACTATCTGCAGCGTGATGCATTTTATACAGGCGTCAGCTACGGACACTTTGATATGGAACGCATTCTCCGCGTCATGAGGCCTACTGAGGACCAGGCTGTAATTAAATACTCCGGCATGCACGCAGTAGAAGACTACATTATGAGCCGCTATCAGATGTACTGGCAGGTGTATTTTCATCCAGTAACAAGAAGTGCAGAAGTCATATTAAGTAAAATTCTGCAGCGGGTGAAAGTGCTGTATGAAGCGGACTATGCGTTTTTGTATCCGCCGGAGCCTTTCACGGGATTTTTTAACGGAAAGCTGTCATTAGAGCAGTATCTCGAGCTGGATGAATCCGTTACGATGTATTATTTCCAAATGTGGCAGAAAGAAGAGGATGGTATCCTTCGGGATCTCTGCCAGCGTTTTATGAACCGCCGGCTGTTTAAATACGTGGAGTTCGACCAGCATGTGCATATTAATGACTGGCTCAAGCTTCTGGAGCTTTTCAAAAAAGCCGACATGGACCCGGACTACTATTTAGTGGTGGATTCCTCCTCTGACCTGCCTTATGATTTCTACCGTCCGGGCGAGGAAGAGGAGCGTATTCCCATTCATCTGCTGATGCCCAATGACAAGCTCCGGGAACTCTCGCGGGAATCTGACGTGGTAGAGGCTATTTCCGGCAAAAAGCGGACGGATCATAAGCTGTATTACCCGGAAGAATGGCTGTATACCGAAGGATTTGAAGAGGAGAAAAAGGAAATACGCTCTATTTTGAAATCATCCAAAGAAGAGACGGCTTTTTCCGGTGAAATAGAGGAATAAAATCCTCTTACATATCAGCGGGTTTAGACTGTATGATAGAACAAGAACAAAAGGGGGATTTTTTACGTGCTGCCTGATCATGCAAAAGTGATGGCTCTTATTCATGGAGCCGAGGAAATCATTGGACGGAAAAAACTGCAGAAAATCGTTTATATAAGCAAAAAAGCCAACCTGCCGCTGAGCGAAAAATATACCTTCCGCATGTATGGTCCTTATTCCGAGGAATTGACGCTGCGGGTGGAGGAATTGTGCGATCTTGGCCTCGTGTCAGAGATCAAAGAAGAAAAAGCCGGGTATTATCAGTACCGATATAGGGTAACAGACCATGGGGAAGACTTTTTAGCTAAATTTCCACAGGAATGGCCGTATAATGAAGCAGAGGGCATTCTTCATTATTTGAATACATGCACCTCAAAATTTCTGGAACTGGTATCAACGATGCTCTACTTTGACCACTTACCTCCGGATCAGGTGGAAGAAAAAGTATCCACTTTAAAGAAAAGCCAGAATTACACGAGTGAAGACACGGCGAAAGCCTGGAAATGCATTGAACAAATAAAAAATCACCAAGTGCCGCACTAATACTTGGGAAAAAAGGAGCGGATAGCGTTGGATTTATTCGAAGACTATAAAAAGAAAAATAATAAGCCGAAGTCGCCAAAAAAAAGCTCCGGATTTAATATATTAAGCGGGGATTCCACAAGCGGACACGGGGGGTACGGAGTTGGTACGTTAAGCCTGGATAATATTACACCTGTGTTTATTGATCCGGCAGAAGAGACCAGCTTTATTGATATGGGAGCTCTTCACGCCCGTTCGGCAGTGGAAAAGCGTATTAAATTTTTGAAAAACAAAGAAGAAGTGCCAAACGGCAAACTCTACTGGCTCGTATGGGTGACCACCGACCATAAAGACGGCCGTCCATATTACGCAGGTGTTACTGCCTGCGAAATGACAGTGGACACAGACATCCGCCGCGGCTATAAGAGCCTGCCCGAGCATGTTAATAACATGGACCGGTCCTTAAAGCGCCGCATTATTGTAGACAAAATGGATGACAAATCCAAACAGCTGCTGGCTGAGTTTCTAAAAGATTTTGATAACGACATGTGGCATGCGTCAGAGAAGGAACTGCATGACGGATTAACAGCGTCACAAGAAAACGAATAACGCTGCAGGCATATGCATCCACCTCCGCAAAAGAACGGCTGCGGCAGGGGATGTTTTTTGCCGGTACAGGCTTAGAGATAAGGGAGAAACGATAACGATGGGACTTTGGTTTACAGAAAAACAGACAAATCATTTTGGTATTACCTTTGATATAGAAAAAACGCTCCATTCGGAGAAAACGGAATTTCAGCAGCTTGATATGGTACAGACGAAGGAATTCGGCAGAATGCTTCTGTTGGATGATATGGTAATGACGACTGAAAGCGATGAATTTGTGTATCATGAAATGATCGTCCATGTGCCGTTGTTTACCCATCCGGACCCGAAGCATGTTCTCGTGGTCGGCGGAGGGGACGGCGGAGCAATCCGTGAGATTCTCAAACATCCGAGTGTAGAAAAAGCAACGCTTGTAGAGATCGATGGCAAAGTGATTGAGTATTCAAAGCAATACCTGCCAACTATTGCCGGGTCACTTGACGATCCGCGTGTGGAAGTAAAAGTAGCCGATGGTTTTCTGCACATCGCAGAAAGCGAGCAGGCATACGATATCATTATGGTAGATTCAACCGAACCGGTGGGTCCTGCCGTGAAGCTGTTTGAAAAAGGATTTTACGAAGGGATTTCCAGAGCACTTAAAGAAGATGGCATCCTCGTTGCCCAGACAGACAACCCGTGGTTTCAGCATGATCTCTTGAAAACCGTGTACGGAGATGTAAGCAGTATCTTCCCGGTTTCACGCGTCTATACAGCAAACATCCCCACCTATCCTAGCGGTTTATGGACGTTTACGATGGGGTCGAAAAAACATGATCCGCTGTCTGTTCCGGAAGACCGCTTTCATGATATAGATACGAAATATTACACAAGAGAGCTGCACCAGGCCTCTTTCGCACTGCCGCGCTTCGTGCTGGACGGCGAAAATCCGAACAAGCAGGGAGAAAAATAATGTCATTTGATGAAGCCTATTCCGGAAAAGTATTTATTGGGAGCCGTACTTCCTACACCGACGCGGACCTCGTGTTATTTGGAATGCCGATGGACTGGACGGTCAGCTTCCGCCCGGGTTCGAGATTCGGCCCGGGCCGGATCCGCGAAGCTTCTGTAGGACTTGAAGAATACAGCCCTTATTTGGATAAGCATCTGGAAGACGTCCGCTACCATGACGCGGGAGATCTTCTGCTTCCGTTTGGAAATCCGCAGAAAAGCCTGGATATAATCGAAGAAACAATGGATGGATTTCTCCGTGATAACAAATTTCCGATCGGCATTGGCGGAGAGCACCTGGTCAGCTGGCCAATTATGAAAGCGATGGCCCGAAAATATGAGGATCTGGCTGTTATCCATATCGACGCCCATACCGATCTGCGGACGGACTACGAAGGGGAGGTTCTGTCCCACTCGACGCCTATTCGTAAAGCATGTGAATGGATCGGGCCGGAGAATGTATTTTCGTTCGGCGTTCGTTCAGGGGAAAAAGAGGAGTTTTTGTATGCACGGACGTCCGGGATGAATTTTCATCCTTTTGAAGTACATGAGCCGCTGCAGCGTATTCTGCCGGAGCTGCATCAGCGTCCGGTCTATGTCACGATTGATATTGATGTACTGGATCCGGCATATGCCCCCGGAACAGGAACCGCAGAGGCCGGAGGGATTTCCTCCAAAGAGCTTCTGCAGGCGATTCACTCAATCGGCCACTCCGGGGCTTTCATCGTAGGAGCCGATCTGGTTGAAGTGGCGCCGGTTTACGATCACGCAGAAAAAACGGCCATTGCTGCATCAAAATTTATCCGGGAGATGATTCTTGGCTTTCCTAAAGCCAGATAGATTGAGCTTCCCTTCTTTTCTCTCTACAATGAAGGCAGGTATAAACACGTGAAGGGTGAGGTGCTATGGTGATTCATCGCTCATGGTCATGTAAATGGAACGAATTGACGTGCCAGCGGCTGGTCCGCTGGGAGGCATTGGAGAAAGATTACAAAGGCTTTCACGCTTTTGAGCAGCGCCTGCCTTTTTTTCAGGAAGCCCGCAGGCAGAAATTCTACATTCATGAAACCGTCCGCCATATTGAACACCGGGCCTCTCACCTGGCAAGAGAGGGAGAAAAAACAAAAGAGCTGCTGCGGCGCCAGAAAACCTGGCATCGCCATGCAGCGGACAGGCTGTTAAATATAGACTATGAACTGCTTCTTTATAAGCGTCTCTATGAAGGAGATCTTCCATATGTGCTTATGTCGCCGCGTCAGATGGAGGCGTGGATCCGTAAAGAAAAAGAGTATAACCTTCAGCTCGTCCATTTAATTGAAAGCGGAGGCGGCCCGCTGCAGAGTCTTTATTTTCTGGAACAGGTGCTCAAGCCAAAGCTGTTTAAAAAGTGGATCAAGCCGTATCAGCTGCCACAAAAAAAGAAAGCAGATAAACTGGACCTGCTTTCTGTGATTCCATATGGATTTGCAGATAAAAGAGACAGCCGGGAGCTATAAATAAGGCGTCACCGTTTCATAATGAACCGCCGGATCGATACTGTTTCCAGTAATAACGATGACCGTCGGGCCGTCGGGCCGGATGATCTTTTCAAGCAGCGCCGACACGCCGACTGCAGCACCGCCTTCTACAATAAGGCGGTGTTTTTTGTATAAAAAAGCCATAGCCCGGGCAATCGCTTCCTCCGAAACCGCGCAGCGGATGTCGGTGTAGTGCTCGATCATAGCCATAGTGTATTGATTGTCGAGTCCGATACCGCCAAGAAGGCTGTCTGCAAGCGTGGGTGTTTCCTCTACCTCAACAGGATGTCCTGCTTTCAGGCTTACCTGCATGGCGGCGCTTTTGCTGATAGTTACCCCGTGAACCTGAATGGAGGGATCGGTTTCTTTCATGGCCAGCCCGAGGCCGGACAAAAGGCCTCCTCCAGAGAGCCCCGCAATTACAGCCGATATATCCGGCAGCTCTTCCAGCAGCTCCAGGCCTATCGTGCCCTGACCTGCAATGATGAAGGGATCATCAAACGGAGGAATCAGGGTCAGTCCTTCTTTTCGAACAAGTTCAGCACTGATTTTGCCGGCTTCATCCTGGCTTTTTCCTTCTATACGAAGCTCAGCGCCGCTTTGCTGCAGCGCTTCTATTTTCGCGCGTGTTACCGTTTCTGCTACGCAGATCACAGCGCGGATGCCATGCGCGGCGGCGGCCCGTGCAACAGCAAATCCGTGATTGCCGGTGGAAAAGGTGACCACGCCTTTTTCTTTTTGGGCTTCCGTTAGAGAAGCAATCATATGGGTGGCGCCGCGAAGCTTAAACGACCCGGAAGGCTGGAGCTGTTCGAGCTTTAAATAAACGGGAACCCCTGTAAGCGCACTTAGTTCAGAGGAATGCATTAAAGGGGTCGGGGGAAGCTCCCTTTTTATAACAGCACGCGCTTTCCATATGTCACGAAGGTTCATCATATATCTTCCTTTCTTTTCAGGCTCCCGGCTTTTATGAAGAGCTGTCTTCAGCCTGAATCGAGAGACTTTTTTTCATGGTAGCATACAGTGGGCAGAGGTAATAATTATTTTTCAGCAATATCCACGAGAACATCGAACGAAATATAAAGGATCTCTTCTTCATTTGTTACATGAAGAAGCCTGCGCGTTGGATGAACAGATTGACAACGTCCGGAAAATAGTTTGTATTTCCCATCCTCCCAGTAGGAAAAGCAGTACTCCTGCGGCTTGCCTATAATCTGCTCCAGCGTCCAGGCCAGCTCTTCCAGACGCTGCTCATCAAGCAGTGGTTTTGGCAGGCGCCTGCCGGAAGCCCGGCGTTCATTCCAGGCGTCCCGATGCTCGGGAAGAATCATTCTCGAAGATTCCCATCTCATATTTGATCCCGGCGTTAGTTTGTTTTCAGTCATAACAGCCACCTCTTTCTTTCTATCATATATAAGAACGTGTGTTCTAGTAAAGAGTTATTTTTTGACTTACGAAAAGTAATGGAATAAATTTGAAATATCTTAAGAAAAAAGGAGCCGATTATGTCCTATCAAATACATGAAAAAACGAAAATAGGCCATGTGGAATTACTGATCTCTGATTTGGAAACGTCTCTGGAATTCTATCAGGACATGCTTGGATTTGAAGTGAAAAGCAGAAAAGGAAACCGGGCCGAATTAGGAGTTCAGGGGGAAATCAGGATTCTTTTAATACTCGAGGAAAAGCAGGGGGTACGGCCGAAACAAAAAACGAGCGGGCTTTATCATTTTGCTGTGTTAGTTCCGGACCGGGTGAGCCTTGGCTTGTCGCTTCGGCGTCTGCTGGAGAAAAAATATCCGCTGCAGGGCGCCTCGGACCATCAGTTCAGCGAAGCGGTGTATCTGGCGGACCCAGACGGCAACGGCATCGAAATATACCGTGACCGCCCGGAGCAGGAGTGGAAAAGAAATGCACACGGCGAACTTGCGGTACAAACGCTGCCGATGGATGTGGACGGTGTCCTTCAGGAAGCATCCGGATCGGCATGGAACGGTCTTCCGGCTGGAACCGTCATCGGCCATATACATCTCCACATCTCCAATTTCGAAAAATCCGCTCATTTTTATACAGAAGTGCTCGGATTTAACACGATGATTTCCATTCCGGGAAGCGCTTTGTTTGTTTCAGCCGGGGGCTATCACCATCATATTGCCGTGAACCTCTGGGCTGGAAATAATGCTCCGGCGCCTGCAGAAAATGCGGTTGGGCTGATGTATTACTCGATTGTTTTTCCGAATGAAGAAGAAAAATTAAAAGCAGCTGCGCGCTTAAAGGAAGAGGGAACGCCTTTAGAAGAAGATGGAAATGTGATCAGCTTTCAGGATCCGTCCGGAATCTGGGCTAAACTAACCACTGTTGTGTAAGCTTTAGAAAAGCAGACGCTCTCAGCCGGGCGTCTGCTTTTAAACGTGTGCATCCTTCCTGCGGGCTTTGATTTTGTGGCATAATAGGGACATGAACAAATGAAAAAATCAAACTACGACTACGATAAAAGGATGGATAGATACTATGAGTACTCCTGATTTAAAAGCACGTTCGCCCTGGTCGGCGTTAAATGATGTAGATAATGTAACGATACATCCGCTGAATGGAAAAGCTGTTTCGGTGGATATGACTGTACCGGGCAGTAAAAGCTTTACGAACCGGGCACTTATTCTGGCAGCACTTGCGGAAGGAACGTCTACGCTTTCCGGCCTGCTCAAAAGTGATGATTCCTATTGGTGCCTGGATGCACTGGAGAAGCTGGGCGTGGCTTCCCGGGTCACCGGGGACACGGTGGAAATAGACGGCTGCGGCGGCAGCTGGCCGGTCAAGGAAGCGGATCTTTATATCGGGGCAGCGGGGACGATTGCACGGTTTCTGCCAGGCGCGATTGCCGCAGCTGAGGGCGGATCATATCGGGTCGAGGCCAGCAGGCGGATGAGCGAACGGCCGGTCAAACCCTTAATGGAGGCGCTCGAGCAGCTGGGAGCACAGATCGAATACGAAGACAAAAAAGGATTCTACCCTCTCGTAATCAAGCCTTCCGGACTGCACGGCGGAAACGTAAGCATATCCGGCGCCGTATCAAGCCAGTTCATCAGCGGTCTGCTTATCTCAGGAGCAAACCAGCAGAATGATCTGACGGTAAACATACCTGATCATATCGTGCAGCATGCCTATGTAAAAATCACGCTGGATTTAATGAAGGAATTTGGAGTGAATTCTGTCTATAACGATGAATTGACCAAAATGACCGTTCCGGCTTCGGGCTACAAAGCCCGGGATATGGCTCTGGAAGCAGATGCTTCTACGGCGAGCTATTTTATGGCGCTTGCAGCTATTTCAGGCGGCCGGGTTCGTATTAACAATCTGCCTACCGAAACGAATCAGCCGGATATCGGCATGGTGGATTTGTATGAAAAAATGGGATGCACTGTAGAAAAAGGCGAAACCTATGTAGAGATTCAGGGACCGGAGCAGCTCAAAGGCGGCCTGGATATAAGTATGAAAGAAATGTCGGACCAGACGCTGACGATCGCTGCAATTGCTCCGTTTGCGGACGGACCGGTTACCCTGCGGGACGTAGAGCATATCCGCCATCACGAATCGGACCGCATTCATGCGATCTGCACCGAGCTTGGGAAACTGGGAATAAAGACAGATGAGTTCGCAGACGGACTGACTGTTTATCCCGGAACGCCGAAAGGAACCCCGTTATTATCTTATGATGACCACAGGGTAGCAATGGCGCTGTCTCTTGTAGGAGCAAAGGTGCCGGACGTAACGATTGCTGATCCGGGCTGCGTATCCAAAACGTGTCCTTCCTATTTTGAACTGTTGAAAGCAGCAGGGGTAGATATTACTTACAGTTAATAGAGTCTGTCCTGATAAAAGTAATTCGGCTTGTTGATATTATTGTTATATTCCTTATGAAAAATGGACGTTGTGGCAGGTGAAACCGGCGGAATCAGCCAGGTCCAGTCCCCGGTTACTTCCCTGCCGGCCTGGGCTTCTTTCTTTTCAAAACGCTCGAATTGAGAAGCGGCGGTATGGTGATCAACCATGCTGACGCCCTGCTTTTTGTAGGAGTGCAGAACGGCCCGGTTCAATTCCACAAGCGCACGGTCTTTCCAGAGAGTGGACGCGAATGAAGTATCCAGGCCCGCAATCTCAGCCATTTCGGGCAGAAGATTGTAGCGGCCGGTGTCCGCCAGGTTTCTGGCGCCGACTTCCGTTCCCATATACCAGCCGTTAAACGGAGCCGCCTGATAGGTGATACCGCCGATTTCAAGCTTCATGTCCGCTACGATAGGGACGGCGTACCATTTGTATTCTTTCTCCGCAAAAGCCTCGTATTCCGGATGCTCCAAAGGGACCTCAAGAACGAGGGAGGGGGGAATCGAAAACCATTTAGGTTCATTCTCACCAATACTGATTAAGATAGGGAGAACATCGAAATCCGTCCGGGATCCCTGCCAGCCCAGTTCGAGGCACTTATTAGTGAAATCAACAGAATCCGGATCGCCGATTATGCCATGTTCTGTCTGGTAGCCGGCGTAGCGGATCAGCTGATAGTTCCAGATACGAATAGACGGCTGCTCAGAGGAGGCCGGCGCAAATAAAGAAATGACCGGCAGAATCCTTCCTTCATTCGTCGCGTAGCGGATGTGCCGGAATAAAGACTGGGCGATTTCTTCTTCTGTACTGTCTTTTCTGCAGTCCAGCACATGAAGTGATTCCCAGAAAAACCGGCCGATACAGCGGTTGCTGTTGCGCCAGGCAAGCTTTGCTCCGATACGCAGTTCTTCCAGCGTATGGGTGTAGTGCCCGGTATCGGCAATCTCCATTTCGATCTGCTTCAAGCGCGTCTGCTGCACGCTGTTGTTTTTTCCTGCTTCCATATAGGCGAGTTCAATAAATGCTTTTGCTTCTTCTGTCAGCCGTTGTTTATCCTGCATAGAGACACCTCATCGCGTAGTTTCAATATATACAGTATATGACAGAAGGCGGACATATTCTAATATTACAAGCCGTATAATGAAGAGAGGAGAACGCTGTGCTGTTTTTAGTCGTTTTTTTTACTTTATTTTTACTGCTGCTTATGGGATTGGGTACGGCAAAGCTGCTGTTGTTCCGGGAGAAACCTTTTTCTCTCGGGCATTGGCTCAGTTTTTCGGCAGGAGCATCGCTTGCTTTGAGCGTTCTTTTTACTATATAAAAAACCCCCGTTCCGCCTTATATAAAAGACGGAACGGGGGTTTTAGCTGAGCGCTGTTATTGACCGATAAGGGCGCTCATTTTTTCAGGGAGTTCAGTGTTATCCAATAATCCGGTGAATTCCTCAGATCCGGCACCGTAGGCATATAATGGAACATCTGTACCAGTATGCTGGGAAGTGCCCCAGCCAACGTAGGCATATTCACTTACGATAGAATTAATTTCGGAAGCACGTGTTTCTTCATCTTCAGCATTTTGAATACGTTCTGCTTCTTCATCAGTGATATCAATACCAGTGAAGGTAGACAGTACTTCTGCTGCGTTGGAGGCATCATCATTGAGCTCAGACGCCATTTTGTTTCCTGTAGCCGTTACATCGCGTAGAACGTCCGGTTTAGCCATATATTCGTCATACCCGCCAACCGTCATACCGCCTGTTTCATGGTCACCTGCGACAACAACGAGCGTATTGCCTTCTGCTTCAGCGTAATCCACGGCTTCCTGTACAGCCATTTCAAATGCTTCGGTGTCGGTCATGGCCCAGGCTGCATCATGAGCGTGGCCGGCCCAGTCAATCTGGCTTCCTTCTACCATGAGGAAAAATCCATCTTCATCCTTCTCCAGAGACTGGATTGCCGAAGTCGTCATTTCAGAAATGCTTGGCTGCTCTTCCGGGCGTTCCAGCTCCGGAGACATTGCTTCTTCATGGAAAAGGCCTAGAATTTTTTCTTCCTCGGAAGCTTGAATGTCGTTAAGGTTTTCTGTATAGGTAAATCCGTCCGCTTCTGCTTTTTCTATAAGGTTATCCTGCTCCTGCTCGCCGCCTTCTGATTCAGGAAGAAACATATTTCGGCCTCCGCCCATAAGGACATCAACGTTTTCAAGCAGCTGCGGAGCAATTGCCGCCTCGTTATTGCGATCTTCTACGCTGGATCCGAAAACAGCCGGCGTGGCGTGGGTAATCGTAGATGTTGCAACCAGGCCGGTGGATTTGCCGGCATCTCCTGACTTTTCAAGTATGCTGTCCGGAGAATCGCCTTCCGGTGTCATACCGATCATGCCGTTTTCTGTTTTAACTCCGCGGGCCATCGCTGTTCCGGCTGCGGCAGAATCGGTTACGAGGTTGTCGGCTGAGTCGGTTTTCATCATGCCGGTTAAAAATTCGTCCCATACAGGGGCTTCCTCGCCCTTGAAGTGGCGGTAATTTGTAGCGTAAGCTGCGTCAAAACCATCAGGGATCATATAAATGATGTTTTCTACTTCTTCCGGCTTTTCTTTCTGGGAATGAGCCGGGGCGTTTCCATTGTCATCAGGCATGCTGGCGTAGGCTCCTGTTCCGGAGGAAAGAATAATCGACGTTCCAAGTCCAAGTGCGGCAACGCTTTTAAGTCTGTGAGGAATAGATTTCATGTTTTACTGACCCCTTTTCTGATTATGTTTTACATCCTTAACTATAGACGTTGGTTGTTAAGGAAGTATAAAGCATATTTAAAGAGAATCAGAGGGAAGGGGGACTATACTACTTTTCCAGTTTTTATAGCACAAAATAGTTATGTTTATAAAAAATAATATATAAATATACACATACATAAACGAAGATAAGTATAAAAGGCTCTATTTATAAGAATATTCTGAAATGAAAAACAAGTACTTTGGATTCACTGTGTATGTAAAATTTGTTAATCATAGGTAAAGAAAATATCATTTATATTATGGGAATATAGAAAAAAGCATGCCTGGTTCGGGCATGCTTTTAAAAATGAAGTTATATTTCATCAAGCAGCTTATAAATCTGCTGTTTATTTTCCGCCTGGATTAACTTCTCTCTGAATTCTTCATCCATCAGTTTTCTGGACAGCATCTGCAGAATTCGTAAATGATCATCGCCGGCCCGTTCTTCCGGTACCGCAATCATAAATATTAATTTCGCATTCGTGCCATCCATACTGTTCCAGTCCACGCCCTGCCGGTGAATGCCAAAGGCGACGGCGGGCTTTTTCACAACGTCGGCTTTTCCGTGGGGAATAGCCACATTCATACCGAGCCCGGTAGAGCCCTGCGCTTCCCGGTCCAGAATAACCTGTTTGAATGCCTTATTATCAGTAAGAACATCATTGCCGGAAAGGGTGCGGATCATTTCATCCATTACGTCTTCCCGGGAATCGGCAGTCAGTTCGGGGATAATCAGATCTCTTGAAACAAGGTCGGTCAGCTTATTAAATGTCGTTTCCTGCTGACTGCTTTCCGGAGACGGTGAAGCATCTCCGCTGCTTACAAGCGGTTCCTCCACCCCGCCGGCAGGTACAGCTACTGCTGTAACATCACGCTTGATCAGGTTGACAATAAAAGCAGTAATAAGAGAACCAACAAGAATGGCGATAAAAAACATCGTTACATTTGTTACGGCTCCGAGTACACCGACGATCGGGCCGCCATGGGCCACCTGATCGCCGACACCGCTCTGCATGGCAATGACTGCAGCTGCCATGGAACCGATCATAATGCTGGGAATAACCCGCAGCGGATCTTTAGCGGCAAAAGGAATAGCGCCTTCTGTGATGCCGAACAGTCCCATCGTAAAGGAAGCTTTTCCTGCCTCGATCTCCGGCTGCTCGAATTTTTTCTTATTCATAAATGTTGCAATGCCAAGGCCAATAGGAGGAACCGCAATTGCTGCTGCAACGGCACCCATAATAGCAAAGTTGCCCTCGGTAATCATCGCTGCCCCGAACAGAAAAGCTACTTTATTAACAGGACCGCCCATATCAAAGGAGATCATCGCACCTAAAATTAAGGCAAGCAATACGGTACTTGACCCTTCCATTCCGGCAAGCCATGTAGTCAGGCTTTCAAAAACAGCGGCAACCGGTGCACCGATCAAAAAGGAGAACGCAAGACCGACAATAAGTGAAGCTAATACTGGAATAATAATAATAGGCATAATTGGCTGGATAGCCCGTGGGACTTTCCATTTTTTAATCCATAATGCCACATAACCTGCCAGGAAACCGGCGATAATACCGCCGATGAAGCCGGCAGCGGCTTCGCTGCCGTAAAAGCTTCCATTTGCTGCAATATAACCGCCGATCATGCCCGGTGCAAGACCCGGCCTGTCGGCTATGCTCATTGCGATAAAGCCGGCCAGAATAGGTACCATAAAGGCAAAAGAGCCGGCGCCGATCGCTTCAATAGTACTCCAGATTGAATCCTCCGGAATAATTAAACCTTCTGCTGAGGGTACCCCTCCAAGTGATAAAGAAATGGCGATTAACAGTCCGCCGACTACGATAAAAGGAATCATGAACGAAACGCCGTTCATCAGGTGCCTGTAAATAGGGTTTTCTTTTTTCTTCTTTTCATCCTGCTTTTCTGCAGACCCGGATAGAGTTTCACCTTTATTGTCCAATATGTTTTGAATAAGCTGTTCCGGCTTGTGAATGCCGTCCTGCACTCCTGTTTCCACGTACTGCTTTCCCTGAAATCTGGATTTGTCGACATTTTTGTCGGCCGCAAAAATAACGCCTTCTGCTTCCTTTATATCTGTGTCGGTCAGGATATTTTCCGCTCCTACTGACCCCTGGGTCTCAACTTTTATTTCCACCCCGAGCTGAGCTGCGGCTTTCTGTAAATTTTCAGCTGCCATGTATGTATGGGCGATTCCTACAGGGCAGGCAGTAATAGCCACGATTTTTTTCATGCTGCCTCATCCTTTCCTTCTTTCTATAGTAAGTATAAAGAAAAAAGAAAGGTTTAATGAAAGCGTTATCTTTCCGGAAGATGCGGTAATTTGAAATTAATCGTCAAAATAAAGTAAAAACCGCTTCGGCATCGGCCAGGCTTTTGATGCGGGCTACACGGTCGGGCGAGTCGGACAGCTTTGAAATTTCTTCAAATAATTTTTTTACTTTCCCGCCTTCCTGTAGATCAGCCGCCAGCAGCAGCACAATGGCAGCTGAAGAGCCATTCCAGTCAATGGGATCGGAAAAGATACCAACCGCGACCGAAGGAATCTTGATAAAAGCCGGATCTCCGTGGGGGATGGCAACACCGCCTCCGATAAACGTAGACGACTTTTTTTCCCGGTTGATGGCACTCTCCACAAAAGCAGGAGTTACTTTGCCGGTCTCTTCAAGAAAGCCGGCTAAGTGAGTAATGGCTTTTATGTGATTGGATTCCTGTAGAAAGTGAATATGGGCCGGAGAAGAAATAAGTTCCTGCAGAACATTATGGCTGTTGTTTTTTAACGTATTTACCATGCGGTGTATTTGCTGCTGTTCTTCTTGTTTTAGAAAAGGAGAGACAACAACTATCGGCACGTCCGTTCTCTGAAGCGGCACTGTAGAAATGATGATGTCAATACGGTCTTCATCAAATCGTTCTGCTTCCTTCACCGCTGTACAGCCGACTGTCTGCAGCGAATGAAATTTCCGTTCCAGCTTTGTTTGAAGAAGACGAGACATGCCCATACCCATCGGGCAGACGATAAGCACCCGCATATAGTCAGCCGATGTTTTTTTGGACCGCTCCAGCGACACTTGAAAATGAATCGTCAGGTAAGCTATTTCTTCGAGCGGCCACTCTTTGGCAGGCTCGAGCTCCGCCAATGCTTCGATAATCATTTCGAACAAATAAGGATACATTTTTCTTATTTCCGAAGCCATGGGGTTATGGTGGCTGAAATGATGATCGATTCTTGCGGTACTGCTGTGAAGATGGGCCGCTGTGTCCCGAAACAGGTCGCTGTCCTTGTCGTATGGATGTCCGGTAACAGCAGTTACTATTTCAATTAAATGGTGGGTAAAACGGATCGTTTCCGGGTCTATCTGAAGCTTTTCAAAAATATTGGAGCCTTCTGCAGAGGGCAGTTCAAGCCTCGCACTGCGAAGATGAATGGACAAATAATATACTTCGGCCGGCGGCCATGTCATTTGAAAGTAAGCTTCGAGTTCTTTGACGAGCTGTGCTGCTTTTTTCATTTCTATTCTTTTCAGATCAATGGACTCTGCCGGGTAGGCGACGCAGCGTTTCCACATGATTCGTTTAACAGCCAGCAGTATGTGAATTAATAACGTTTCCCGGGACGCATGAGTATAGAAAAAAGAAGACTGCTGTTCAAGCCCTTTTATCATTTTGTTTACTGCCTCCCAGTCAAAGGGGGAAAACCATTCTTTTATAGGGTGATTTTCCTTTAAAGACTCACGGACAAGATCAGCCATAGCTGCCCGGCGGCCTGTTTCCGGTCCAATGACAGAAACACCGACGTTTGGCTTTAACTGAATACTCAACCGGTATTTCTGCAGGCGCTCACTGCCTTCTTTTAATAATTCTTTTATAACAGCCTGGCTTTCATAAAACTCTTCGCTCAGCTGTTTAATAGTCCATTCCTTTTTCGTATCCAGCAGCAGGCGGAGCAGAATGGAAATCTGCTCTTTTCTAGAGGAAAGCTGATTTTTTTCTTCAATAGAAAACAGCTGCTCCTTGATCTGGGCCTGCTTTTCTTCAGAAGGGTTAAAGCGTATACCGCGGCTCGGCCGGCGGACGAGATTTCCCCACTGATGAGCTTCAATGTACTCATTAATGGCTTTTAATTCCGTACGAACCGTTTTTTCTGAGCATCCAATAAAGTCAGCGACGCTTTGAATGGCTACGTAGTTCTGCTGGTCGTACAAATAGGCAGTAATTTTCCGCTGGCGGCCTGTCATTGCATTTTCTCCTTTCTTAGTTATTGATATGGGAAAAAAACTGTCTTAAAGAGAGCGGGTACTCTTAAGACAGTTTTGATGAAAAGATGAGGGACGGTTATAAAGTATCGCCCGGTTTGAGAACAGATGCATTTGCTTCTATCGTTTCTGGATATTTAATGCCCATGCCGGTATTCAGGCACAAAACAGAGTCGTTTGGTTTAATCCAGCGGTCTTCTCTCAGTTCACGGACCGCAGAAAAGAGGGCGGCACCCTCCGGACAGATGAAGGTTCCTTCGGTCCGGGTTACGTGACGCTGCTCTTTTAAAATACGGGCATCATCTATAGCAACAGCACAGCCTCCCGTTTCATAAATAGCTTCGAGAACGAGAAAATCTCCGAGCGCTTTAGGTACATTTATTCCAAAAGCAGCGGTCCTGGATTCCGGCCAGAATTCCGAAGATGTTTTCCCCTGTTTGTATGCCTCTACGATAGGGGCGCATTCTTCTGCCTGGACCGCCACAAGCCTGGGCATTTTTGAAGATAGAATCCAGCCGAGCTCCATCAGCTCTTTAAATGCTTTATAAATGCCGATTAAGCCCACTCCGCCGCCGGTTGGATACAAAATAACATCCGGAAGCTTCCACTGCAGCTGCTCTGCAATCTCAAATCCCATCGTTTTTTTGCCTTCAATCCGGTACGGTTCTTTAAGCGTGGATACATCAAACCACCCGTACTTTTCAACGGAACGGGCCACAATCTTTCCGGCATCGCTGATGAGGCCGTTTACCAGATGAAGATCCGCGCCGGCAGCGGCGCACTCTTTTCTTGTAACAATTGGTGCATCCACCGGCATGACAATATGCGAGGTAATAGAGGCTCTGGCGGCATACAGCGACCAGGCGGCCCCCGCGTTTCCATTTGTAGGCATCGCGATTTCTTTGATACCGAGTTCTTTGGCTTTGGATACTCCGACCGCGGCACCGCGGGATTTAAAGGAACCGGTGGGAGTTAAGCCTTCATCTTTCATCGTCAATTGCTTAATGTCCAATTCTTCTGCCAATTTCTTCATGGGAAGAATAGGAGTCATGCCTTCCCCCATAGAAACTATGTTCTCTTCTTTTTTTACCGGAAGCAGCTCATGATAGCGCCACAAAGTAGGCGCCCGGTCTCGCAGGCTGGATTTCTGGTACTGTACATTAAGGGAATCGAGATCATACGCTGTGAGAAGCGGCGAGCCGCAGACACAGAGGTTATGGGGTTCGTTAATAGAGTAAGTCTTGCTGCATTTAGGACAGTATAAGTGGGAAACGTAGCTATAGGCTGGCAAAAGAATCCTCCTTTAATGGCAAATGTAGGTAAGTATAGTTTAACATGAAAACGCTCTTCAACGTTTCACGTGAAACGTATTCGTTTTATAAAATCAATAAACGGGGTACATAAACTATAACGATGTCGATAAAAACAACAAGAGACGGATGGAAGTAAAATAAAAAGAGGTGGTCAAAAAAATGGCAAAAACAAAAGCGTCGAAAAAAGAGCACAACTTTTCCTTTGTGATGATGGAAGACGCGAAAGTGACGGATATATTGAAACAGAAAGCAGTAAACAGCAGCGATCCGGTTTTGTGTGTCGATGCAAAAGGAAAACCGGCGGGCTGGATCAATGAACAAAAACTGTACAGCCATCTGGAAAAAGAAAAAAGTCTTGATAAAAAAGTGAAAAAAGGCTGGCTTGAAGAAGTCTATACGATTCAGGAAGAAGACACTGCCTCCCTGCAGGTGGAAAATCTGCCTGCTGTTATTGTAAATAAAAAAGGACAGGCGCGGCGCGTTATTACGCCGGCAGCATGGTTTGAAAAAGAGTATGCTAATTTAATTCAGCAGCGGAACATAGCCCAGGTTATTCTTGAAAGTGCCTACGAAGGAATTGCCGTGGTCGATAAAGAAGGGCGCCTCAAGCAGATGAATCAGGCGTACCGGAGCTTTCTTGGAATTGATCCCGATGAAGATGTTTCGGGACGCCCGGCAGAAGACGTTATTGAAAACACACGGCTTCACGAAGTAGTACGGACAGGCATACCGGAAAAAGGCGAAATCCAGGTTATCCAGGGCCAGAAAATGGTAGTCCACCGCCTTCCGATCTGGGAAGACGGAGAAATAGCCGGTGCAGTTGGAATGCTGATTTTTGAAGGGGTAAGCGAACTGTACCGCATTCTCGGAAATGCCGCTGATATGAATGTGGAAGCACCGTTCGAAAGCGAAGAAGGGCAGACAAGGGGCCAGTCTCACCTTCATCGATTTGAGGACATTATAGGGGAAAGCCGTGTTGTGAAAGAAAGCAAGAGCACTGCCAGAAAATCAGCGAGAACGAATGCTACCGTATTAATTACCGGAGAAAGCGGCACGGGAAAAGAACTGTTTGCCCAGGCCATTCATCTGACAAGCGGAAGAAAAGGCGGGTTTATCAGCGTAAACTGCGCTGCTATTCCGGAACACCTGCTGGAATCGGAGCTTTTCGGCTATGAAGAAGGAGCTTTTACAGGAGCCAAAAAAGAGGGACATACCGGTAAATTTGAAGCAGCTCACAACGGAACGATTTTTCTGGATGAGATTGGCAACATGTCCCTGCCGATGCAGGCGAAAATCCTGCGGGTACTGGAAGAACGTGCCGTAACTAAAGTTGGCGGCCTAGCCCAGATTCCTTTAAACGTAAAAGTTATCGCCGCTACAAACGCCAATCTGGAAAAACGGGTAAAAGAAGGCACGTTCCGGGAAGATCTATATTACCGCCTGCACGTGATCCCGGTGGACGTAGCGCCTCTCCGCCAGCGTCCCAAAGATATTCCGCTTCTTTTCAGCCACTATATGCAGCGTTTCAGCAAGGAAAACAATATAGAAGTAAAGCAGATGGACCAGGAAGCGCTGGAAGCATTTATGTCCTATGAATGGCCGGGGAATATACGGGAACTGATGAATGTAACCGAACAGCTGGTAACGCTCGTGGATGGAAATGAAATCACGCTTAAAGACCTGCCGGACATCGTGAGTTCAAGGCTGAACGGGGAAACAGGAATGGTGGAAGACAATCATTCACTGAAATCCGAACAGCATAAGCAGGAAAAACAGGTTATTATTCAGGCGCTGGAAAAGCATGAAGGCAACAAATCAAAAGCTGCCCAGGACCTGGGAATCCATCGTACAACCTTGTACAAAAAAATCAAAGATTTTCAAATAGAAGAAAAAGTGTAGCAAAAATGGGAAAAGTGTAGGTTAAAATCTACACTTTTTTCTTTGTTTTCTGCATAATCTTTTAAAAGTGTTTGTGGAAAACGAAGAAAACCCCTGTGCTGACAGGCAAAACCTTTTTGCCAATCAGATTGGCACGATCTTTGCAATAACAAAGGGGAGAACGAAAGGAGGATCCACAAATGAAAGTAAATACAATGAATTTTCCTGAAAGGATTGTCTATGGACCCGGCAGTTTAGGCAGTATCGGGGAGGAGGCAGGAAAAGAAGGAAGCAGGGCATTAATTGTAAGCGATAACATAATGAAGAAACTAGGCTACCTGGAAACGTGTGAAAAAGCTCTTCATGAGAGCGGCCTGCACTCTGCAGCTTTTCTGGACATTGAAACAGAACCTACTGATACGTATGTAGAAAAAGCTCTGGAGATGGTAAAGCAGGAAAACGCAGACGTTATTATTGCCCTTGGCGGCGGCAGCTGCATCGATACAGCCAAAGCAGTAGCGGTGCTGGCAAATAATGAAGGCGCTATCAAAGATTATATGAACAATAAAAAAACAGCAGCACACAAAGCCCTGCCGTTAATTGCTGTCCCTACTACAGCCGGTACAGGCTCAGAAGCGACGGATGTGACGGTCATAACAAATACCGCAGACGGCGTGAAAATGATGATAAAACAGCCTGCTTTTATGCCAAAAGCTGCGATTATTGATTCGCATCTGTCCATGAGTTCACCGAAATCTATCAAAGCAGCAACAGGAATGGACGCGCTGACGCATGCGATAGAGGCCTATATTTCCAAAAAAGCGCATGTATTCTCCGATCAGCTGGCACTTTCTTCAGCCAAATTGATTATGCATAACATTCTTAAAAGCTACGAAGATAAAGAGGATACGCATGCCGCAGAGCAGATGGCGCTTGGTGCGATGCAGGGCGGAATGGCTTTTTCCAACGCTTCTGTGTGCCTCGTACACGGCATGTCCAGGCCGATAGGAGCCATGTTTCATGTGCCGCATGGTATTTCCAATGCGATGCTGCTTCCTGTCATTTTGGAATACAGCAGTGACTCCTGCCGGTACAGGCTCAGCGAACTAGCGGCTTTTATCTATCCGGAATGGGCAGACCTCCCGGAGGAAGAAGCCGCCGGGCGGTTTGTCAATAAAGTGCTGGAACTGTGCCAAAAGCTGGGGATTCCCAATATGAAAGGATGGGGCATCGAAGAAGATGCGTATCATCAGGTGCTCGAAAAGATGGCAGCCGATGCGCTGGAGAGCGGCAGCCCCGGAAATAATCCCATTGTTCCTACTGAAAAAGAGATTATTGCATTGTACGAAAAAGCCTACGTGTACGAATATACTAATTAAAAGGAGCGGATAGCGATGACAGTACAAACAGCGAGAACATTGAAAAATTTTATTGGGGGTAAATGGACAGAGTCCACCTCCGGCCAGACAGAAGTGGTGCCCAACCCAGCTACAGAGAAAGAACTGGCTTATGTGCCTCTCTCTTCTACAGAAGAAGTCGATCAGGCAGTGACCGCAGCAAAGGAAGCATTTAAAACATGGAAAAAAGTACCGGTACCAAGAAGAGCGCGGATTCTCTTTAAATACCAGCAGCTTCTTATGGATAACTACGATGAGCTGGCTGAAATTATCACGCTCGAAAACGGAAAATGCTATAACGATGCTTACGGGGAAGTACAGCGGGGAATTGAGTGCGTCGAATTTGCCGCCGGTGCTCCGACGCTTATGATGGGAGATACCCTCCCTGATATTGCGACTAACATTGAATCAAGCATGTACCGGTATCCGGTTGGTGTAGTAGGCGGGATTACGCCTTTTAACTTCCCGATGATGGTGCCGTGCTGGATGTTCCCGCTCGCAGTTGCCTGCGGAAATACGTTCGTGCTGAAGCCTTCGGAGCGGACGCCTATGCTGGCCGAACGGCTCGTCGAATTGTTTACAGAAGCCGGTCTCCCGGATGGTGTTCTTAATATTGTGCATGGCGCGCATGACGTGGTGAACGGTCTGCTTGAGCATGACGATGTGTCTGCGATTAGTTTCGTAGGCTCCCAGCCCGTTGCGGAATATATTTATAAAACGGCTGCCCAGCATGGAAAAAGAGTCCAGGCGCTTGCAGGAGCAAAAAACCACGCTATCGTCCTGGAAGACTGTGACATGGAGAAAACGATTCAGGGCATTATCAGCGGTGCCTTCGGAAGTGCCGGCCAGCGCTGCATGGCGACCTCGGTCGTTGTCGTTACCGAGGATATTGCAGACACGTTTCTGGAGAACCTAAAAGAAGCGGCAGATCAGCTCGTACTTGGAGACGGTATGGATGAGCAGGTAAACCTTGGTCCTGTTATCCGCCAGTCCCATCTGGATAAAGTACATTCCTTTATTGAAAGCGGACAAGGGGAAGGTGCCTCCCTTTACCGGGATGGAAGAGAAGATACCCGGGGAATGGACAAAGGCTACTTTCTTGGAGCGACGGTGTTCGACCAAGTAACGACCTCGATGGATATATGGAAAAAAGAAATATTTGCTCCGGTATTATCGGTCATACGGGTGAAGGATTTAACCGAGGCAATTGATGTTACCAACCAATCTGATTTCGGAAACGGTGCGGTGCTGTATTCTTCGAGCGGTCATGCGACCCGCCAGTTCCGGGAGGATATTGAAGTAGGCATGCTCGGCGTAAACGTTAACGTACCAGCTCCAATGGCGTTTTTCCCATTCTCCGGCTGGAAAAATTCATTCTACGGTGATCTGCATGCGAATGGAAAAGACGGTGTTGAGTTTTATACGAGACGTAAGATGCTGACTTCGAGATGGTAGGAGGTACGGTTTCAAGAAATGGAAAAAAGGTTATAAAGAGGTAAAATCACTTTACAACAGGAGGTTTTACTGATGCCTTGGAACATGAACGATTATCCATCCTCTTTAAAGAATCTGGAAAAGCCTGTACGCAAAAAGGCTATTGATATTGCCAACGCCATGCTGGATGAAGGCTATGATGAAGGAAAAGCAATTCCGATCGCCACAAAGCAGGCGGAAAAGTGGTACGATGACGCGGAGAAGCAGGAAATAGACGAGTACATGGACAACGAACGTGTAACCCCGGGGTCCAGCAGCGAATATGAAAGCCGGCCTGAGCTAATGGAAAAGGCTGAATTGGTCGAGTCCCATGAAAACGGCTGGGCTGTTCGCTCAAAGGACGCAAAACAGCCTGCAGCAGTGTACGATAAGAAGAACGATGCAGTGAAACGAGCGAAAGAAATCGCTGAAAAACAGGGAACGGAAGCTGTCATTTATAAAAAAGACGGCAGTATTGAAACAAGATACTCCTATTAATCACTTGAAGTACCAGGCCTTTGACTGCTTTTGCAGTCAGGCCTGGTATTTTTTTATCGAATGTATAATTTATAATGAACTTTTTGTTCGTTATAAAGATCAAATAGTTATATATTAGGAGTAATTAAGAGAAAAAGGAAGAAAATACGGAGGTAATTTCGAAATTCAGCCTATTACGGAATTTACGTTTTCTGTTGTTCGTTATATGATACAAAAAGTAAATTATATAACGAATAGTAGGGGTGAGCGGGTTGAAGCGACGTAAAAACGAACCGAAAAAATTTATCTTCATGGAAGAGTCAGGAAAGAGATGGAAAATATCTAAATACACTTTCCTGTTATCTATAATAGCATTGGCGGTTATAGCAGGAGTCATGCTCCGTGCACTGGTGCAGGCGCCTAATATGGCAGCAGTAGATGTCAGTACCCACAACATTGAACCTATCTTAACCCCTTTCGCTCAAGGCAGTAATGAAGAAGAATCGGAAACAGACGATAGAGATCCATTGGAATTAACAGCAGGACAGAAATCGCAGAATACAGATGTTTTTGCTTTTTATCAGCAGGGCTTTCATGCAGAAGATCAGCATAAGCTTTCCCTGGAACGCAACATTTCTACGATTGATACACTGGTTCCCAACTGGTTTACATTAACGAAAGATTTTACGATCGAAAAGAATGCAGATACCGAAGTAGACGCAGCGGCAAAAGAAGCCGGGGTGAAAATCCTCCCTGATATTTCCCTGACCTATGACGGAACAGAAGAAACAATGGATGAGCTTATGGATGATCCAAAAAAACAGGATAAAGTGATCAAGGAACTGTATGACATGGTAGAGGACGGCGGGTATGATGGGATTCATATGAATCTGACATATATCGAATACGAAGATGCCGGAAAATTTGAAGATTTCTCCGAAAACCTGTATACTACCTTTCATGATTCGGGTCTTACCGTAGCGCTTAATACTCGTGTAGAAGATGATACATTTGATACAGAAGTATTAGCGGACTATGCGGATCATCTAGTTGTTCAGGCTTATGATGAGAATAACGAGAACAGCAAATCCGGTTCTCCGATCGCTTCGTTTGAATGGACGCAGGAATTGTTTGAGCAGTATGACGGTCCGGAGGACAAGCTGGTATTATCGCTTGCCAACTTTGGCTATAATTGGAACGTGACCCAGGATACTTCTGCGGAAACAATGAGTTTCCCCCAAATTATGCAGCAGGCCGGCAACCAAAATCTGGAGGTCCAGTGGGACGAAAAAAATTTTACCCCTTATGTTCGTTATAAAGAAGGATCTGACGAACACCTAATAGGATTTCTGGATGCTTCCACCTTTTACAACCAGATGATGATCGCTAAATCCAACAACGTTCATTCCATTGGCGTATGGAACATCGGCTCAGAAGACCCGTCGATCTGGAACTTGTTTGAAAATGGAGCAGATCCTTCATCCATCGAAACTATTCCCAACATCGTTCCTATTACGGACGGCGGCGCAGGAGACGTTTTTAAAGTAACCACGGACGAAAAGGACGGAGAACGCAGTCTGGAGACAACGGGCAGTGTGATTACCGGGCAGGAGTACCTGGAGTATTCCACTCCATATCACATCGAACGATACGGCCAGGCGGAAAAAAAGATAGCTATTTCTTTTGATGACGGGCCGGACCCAAAATACACCGGACAGATTCTGGATATTTTAAGTGAGCATGAAACGCCGGCTACTTTCTTTGTACTCGGCCAGAATGCCTCCAGCCATCCGGAATTTGTGGAAAGAATTTATCGTGAAGGCCACGAAATCGGCAATCATACGTACAGCCATAAAGATATTCAAAAAAGTTCCACCAGGGAATTTGATTTTGAACTGAATTCCACTCAGCGCGTTATTCAGGGTATTACCGGCCGGTCCACCGTGTTATTCCGTCCGCCGTTCTTATCGACAAACGATGAAGGAAGCAATGTGCCGGCAAAAGAAACAATGGAAAAAATTTCACATGCGCAGGAACTCGATTATATGCTGATGGGTTCTCTTATCGACCCGAGAGACTGGGAAGGCGATAAAACAAGCGATCAGATTGTAAAAGAAGTAACAGAACGGGCAGAAGACGGTAATATTATTCTTCTCCATGATGCCGGCGGCGACCGGACATCAACGATCGAAGCTCTTCCCCGGATCATTGAATGGCTGGAACAGGAAGGCTACGATATCGTTCCATCCGCCGAGCTGATCGGCATGTCAAGAGATGAAGTCATGCCGGAAGTGTCTGAAACTGAAGAAGCAATCAGCCCATTTTTCAGCCGCGGCTCGATTACAGCTTCAAGCATCACCGAGGGCGTGACCTACTTTATTTATGCGCTGATAGGAATAGGACTGCTTCGTCTTGCCGTATTGATCTTTTTCAGCTGGAAGCAGAAACGCAGAAAAAGAGAATTCGATGACTCGTACCAGCCTTTAGTCAGCGTACTGATTGCAGCTTATAACGAAGAGACCGTTATTGCGAAAACGATTCGTTCCATTTTAAAAAGCCGTTATCCTAATTTAGATATCGTTGTCGTCGATGATGGATCAAAAGATGACACAAGAAGGGTAATGGAAGAGGAGTTCGGCAGTTATTCCAACGTACGCCTCATCAAAAAGCCCAACGGAGGCAAGTCTTCTGCGCTGAACGTTGGCTTCAAAGAGGTATATGGAGAAATCACAGTTACTCTGGACGCCGATACGACAATTGATGAACACACGATTACGAACCTTGTCCGCCATTTTTCTGATGAACGAGTAGGAGCGGTATCGGGCAATGTGAAAATCGGTAACCGTAAAAATTTATTAACGTGGTGGCAGCACATTGAGTATGTTACAGGATTTAATTTGGAAAAACGGGCTTTCGATGAATTAGAATGCATCAGCGTCGTTCCGGGAGCCGTAGGGGGCTGGAGAAACTCCGCCCTGCAGGAAGTAAATTATTTTGAAGAAGATACGCTTGCCGAAGATACAGACGTTACATTGAAGCTGCTTCGCCAGGGTTATCTGATTAAAAGTGAAGTAGACGCTGTCGCTTATACCGAAGCGCCGGAAGATGTGAGAAGCTTTGTAAAACAGCGTTACCGCTGGACATACGGTATTCTGCAGTGTTTCTGGAAGCATAAGCGCGCCATGGTGGACGGCAAAAACAAAAAGCTGACTTTTATTGCAGCTCCGAACATGCTGTTCCAGTATGTATTAATCGCTTCTGCGCCGCTTATTGACCTGATTCTTCTGCTGGGCCTTGCTTCCGGATCCCTGCGTGTTCTGTACTTTTATGCCGGGTTCCTGCTGGTGGATACGCTCGTTTCCGTGTATGCTTTTAAACTGGAAAATGAAAGCAAAAAACCGTTAGTTACCGTGTTTATTCAACGCCTGGTATACAGACAATTTTTCACATATGTCGTCTGGAAATCCTTTGTATTCGCCATCCGTGGAGGAGTAATGGGATGGAATAAACTGAAGCGCACAGGTAATGTGAACTCAGTGTCTACCATACAGCCAAAACGCGGATCTTAATGAGAATGGGTGAGGATTTAAATATGCTGACAAAAATAAAAAAAGCATGGATGCTCATGGTCGTTTCGGTTCTCGGCCTTTTCGGTCTTGCCTGCGAACGATCCCAGGAGCAGGAAGCACTGATCAAGCCGGATCATGTGCCGGAAGAGCAGATCTCCCAGGATATTCTCGACGCATACAGCGATTGGACAGAGACCTATGTGAAAACCGCTTCAGGCGGAGAGGAAACCATGTATTACGTGGCTTATGATGAACAGGGAAATACGGTATCGGAAGCCCACGGCTACGGCATGCTGATTACAGCAGAAATGGCCGCTTATACAGACGACACCAAGGCTTATTTTGACGGCATGTATCATTATTTTAAACACTACCCGTCTACAAATAACAGTGCCTTTATGGCATGGAAACAAAGGGATCAGGGAGATGGCACCATGATCAACGATAATGGGGAAATCACCGGTTCCGCCACAGACGGGGATATGGATATAGCCTATGCTCTTCTGCTGGCAGATGAAGCATGGGGAAGCAGCGGATCCATTAATTACCGGGAAGAAGCAGTTACGATTATTAATGCGCTGATGGACGATGTGATTCATGAGGATACGCATCTTCCTCTTCTCGGTGACTGGGTGCGCGGCAACGATCCTGTGTACAGTGAAGCTACAAGAACGTCCGATTGGATGGGCGGCCACGCTGCCGTTTTTGCAGAAGCCGCTGAAGACAACAGATGGGAAGACGTCGAAAAAGCGATTGTAGACACGACAGAAGAAGTCCAGAATGAGCACAGCCCGGACACGGGCCTTCTGCCTGATTTTCTTATTTACGAAGATGAACAGTGGAGTCCGGCTCCGCCGCAGTTTTTGGAACGGGACAGTGACGGCGATTATTCCTATAATGCAGCAAGAGTTCCGTGGAGAATGGCGGAAGCTTACCAGACTACCGGAAACAATCAGGTAAGAGAACAGCTGAAGAGGATAAACGAATGGGCAGAAACCCATGCTGATGGGGATCCGGCCTCGTTTCAGGCGGGGTACACTTTGGAAGGAGAAGCTCTGGCCGGGCATACGGATATGGTTTATACCGCTCCGCTTGCTGCCGGTGCTTCTATAGATGAGTCGAAACAGGAATGGTTGAATCAGCTGTGGGATAAGATGACGGTAGACTACGAAGACTCGGATCGGAATTACTACAATGACAGTGTGAGGCTGCTATCTATGCTGACGGTGAATCATAAAAATGAATAAAGAAGAAGGAATGCATTATGATTGGGATTGGAAACCGAATCCATCATTATCGAAAGAAAAATCAGCTGACGATCACTGCCCTGGCCGAGCGTTCCGGCTTATCACGTTCCTATTTAAGCAATCTGGAAAAAAATAAAGTAGTGAACCCTTCCATCAATGTACTAAACAAAATAGCAGAAGTCTTAAGTATTGATGTGCTTCATCTGCTTCATGAAGAAGCCAAAAATGAATGCACCAGCGAATAGAAAAACAGCGCCTGAGGGTGCTGTTTTTTTGTGTTGGAAAATTTTATTTTACAGCTGCGGCAGTGGGGGGCGTGATTGATGTCGGAAGGAAAAGGGTATTGAATGACGTTGTCGTCTTACTTTTAGTAAATAAACATAATCATACATGGAGGTTTTTATTCAATGATAAAAGCAAATGCAAGAGGCGTATCCGGTCCGACAGAAAAATTTGAACCGATTACGGTAGAGCGCCGCGATCTTGATTCACGCGACGTTTTGATTGAAATTAAATATGCCGGTATCTGTCACTCTGATATTCACTGTGCCCACAGCGAGTGGAAAGAGGAAACGTACCCTGTTATACCCGGTCATGAAATTGCCGGCATCGTTATGGAAACAGGATCGGACGTAAAAAAATATAAATCAGGAGATCGCGTTGGTGTCGGCTGTATGGTCGATTCATGCGGAGAGTGTGAGAACTGTAAAAAGGGAGAAGAACAGTTCTGTCTGAAGGGAGCAACGATGACGTATGCCGACGTAGACAAATACGGGGACCATACGTACGGAGGATATTCCACTCATATCGTAGTGCCCGAGGATTTTGTGCTTCATATTCCTGAAGGCATTGAGCTGGACGTTGCAGCACCACTGCTGTGCGCCGGTATTACTACCTATTCGCCGTTGAACCGCTGGGGAGCCGGACCGGGAAAAAAAGTAGCAGTAGTCGGCCTGGGCGGACTGGGCCATATGGGAGTGAAGATTGCGAACGCCATGGGAGCTGAGGTTACAGTGCTTTCCCAGACCCTCAATAAAAAAGAAGACGGCCTGCGCCTTGGAGCCGATCATTACTACGCAACAAGTGATGCCTCTACTTTTGAAACGCTGGCAGGGACATTTGATCTGATCATTAATACAGTCAGCGCTAAAATTGACGTAGATGCTTTTCTTTCTTTATTAACCGTGGACGGTGCTCTGGTAAACGTAGGTGCACCTTCTGAACCATTGTCGCTGAACGTCTTTTCCCTGCTCGGCGGACGCCGCTCGTTTGCAGGTTCTATGATCGGCGGCATTCCGGAAACACAGAAAATGCTCGATTTCTGCGCCGAACATGGCATTGGTTCGGAAATTGAAGTAATTTCGGCGGACCAGATTGATGAAGCGTATGAAAGAGTAATGGCTTCGGATGTGAGATACCGCTTTGTTATTGATGCCGGCACTATAGGCGCTGAATAATAAACCAGCCGGATGATGTATTCAAACCACCGTTTTCCCAAAAGGAGAGCGGTGGTTTGTGTTATGTTAATCTATCAGCAGGCTTCCAGCCGTGTTTTTTCAAATGGTTAAGGTATTCCTCCACTGGAATATCCTGAATTTCAATGGCAAGCGGGGATAAAGAAACCCAGCATTCATCCTTCGAATAGTCCAGGGTTACTTTCACGACTTCATATCCGTTATGAAAGCCGGGGTGGAATCCGTTATCGCTGATAATATCTTCCTTTGCAGGGCGGATGGATGACGAATAGGTTTTGGTCATCACTTCGCCGGGATGAGTTTCATGGGCAGAGTGAATAAAAACAATCAAATGAATATTCACTGGCTCTGCCTCCTGTTCTGGAACCCAAAAGAAGAAGGATGGCTGCCGTCTTTTTCAATATAGATAACCATTGCACTGAAGTAGAGGAGCGGAGAGGCAAATTTAATATCTATTATTTCTGTGCTTTCTTGCTGCAAAAAATAATTTATCCGCTCATCCAGTTTTTTCTCTGACCAGGCATAAAAAGTTTTTACATTCATCAAACGCTCATCCTTTCTATATAATAGTATGTAAAAGCTCATAAGAACGACGAAATAGAGTCTTAAGAAATACAGTATACTTCTGCTAGTATAGCAGAGGAAGGGCAGGGAAAACATGGCAGTACAGCTTGAAGTAATTGTTCAGAACGCAGAGGAAGCAGAAATGGCAGAAGCTTATGGGGCGGATCGGGTCGAGCTGGTCAGCGCGATAAAAGAAGGCGGATTGACTCCAAGTTTCGGTACTATAAAACAGGCAGCCGAACGGACCAATCTTTCTGTCTCGGCAATGCTGCGCCCTCACAGCTGGTCGTTTCAGTATTCAGCGGATGATCTGGCCGTTATATTGGAAGATCTTCATGTCATGAAAAAAGCCGGGGTGACGGGCATCGTATTTGGCTGCCTGACGGCGGAGGGCCAGCTGGATCATGCCGTACTGGAACGGGTGCTCAAGGAAACCGGCAGCATGGAAGTTACCTTTCACCGGGCGTTTGATGAGCTGGAAGATTTGGAAAAAGGCTATAGGGAAATCGCTCATTATTTTCCTGCAGTTACACGAATTTTGACGTCCGGAGGAGAGCCAACGGCTGTTTCCGATAAAGCAGAAGCAAAACTGGCACGGCTTACAGCCCTTCAGCATGAGCTTGACGGCCCTGTTATCATGCCGGGAGCAGGCATTACGACTGCAACTATCCAAAAGCTTCATCACCGGGTGGGAGCAGAAGAATACCACGTCGGATCCGGAGCCCGAATGGACAGCGATTATTCGCGCCCTCTTCAAGAAGCAAAAATAAACAAGCTTCTCGCTTTATTAACATAAGAACATAAAGCAGCCATAAAATAATAAAGACCCCTGGTGTTAGAGATACCAGGGGTCTAGAATGTATAAATTTTTCTATTGATTGAAAAAACAGCCCGGCGTTGGGCTGTAAAAGTGTTACATGGTGGATCAGCTGATTTTATCGTTTTGTATTGCTTCTTTCTGGCTTTTACGCAGCGAGTGATTGGTTCCCCAATGATGCATCGCATCAAGAATAGGTTCAAGGCTTCTGCCATAATCTGTTATGGAATACTCCACTTTAGGAGGAATCTGTGAATAGACTTTTCGTTCAATAATATCTTCTTTTTCCAGTTCCCGTAATTGCTTGGTAAGCATTTTCTGGGTAATGTCCGGCAGGTTTTTTTTCAGCTCGCCGTGCCGCTTTGTCCCCTCCTGCAGAAGGTGAAGAAGTATAATAGGTTTCCATTTTCCTACAATAATCTCCAGTGCGTTATCAACCCGGCAGTTTTCCGGTTTTTTTTCCATCGGTTATTCCTCCTTAGTATATTTTTTAATACTATGGCACTTTAAAGTACGTACTTACTTATATGCTTTCTGTTAACTATAATAGCATTAGAGAAGATAAATAGAAAGGCGGTCCTTACATTCATGGAAAAATATCGCATTCATCCGGAAAACGGATTGGAGTTTGGTATATATACACTTGGAGATCATCTGCCCGATCCCCACACGGGAGAAAGAATATCCGCGCAGGAGCGGGTTCATGAATTAATTGAATATGCCACACTTGCCGAGCAGGCAGGCCTGGATTTCTTCAGCGTCGGGGAAAGCCATCAGGAATACTTCGCCACACAGGCACACGCGGTCGTTCTTTCCGCCATCGCCCAGGCTACTAATAAAATAAAAATTGGCAGCTCTTCGACGATAATCAGCACGTCCGACCCTGTCCGGGTATACGAGAATTTCGCGACGGTTGATTTAATTTCCAAAGGGCGTACGGAGATCGTGGCGGGGCGTGCTTCCCGGATCGGACTGTTTGACCTGCTTGGTTACAACGTCCAGGACTATGAGGCATTATATGAAGAAAAATTTGATCTGCTCCGGCAGATTAACGAACAGGAAAGCGTAAACTGGGAAGGGGAATTCCGGGCTTCTTTAAAAAATGCCAGAGTGCTGCCCCGTCCGGTAGAAGGATCCCTTCCTATCTGGCGTGCCGTCGGCGGAACGCCGGCGAGCGCAATGAAAGCGGGCTATGCCGGAGTGCCGATGTTTATGGCACATCTGGGAGGCTCATCGGACCGGTTCAAACAAACGATTGATGCCTACAGAGATGCAGCCCGGGCAGGCGGTCACGATCCAGCCCAGCTGCCTGTAGCAACAGCCGGATTCTTTTATGCAGCCGAAACGACCCAGCAGGCATTGAAAGACCTGTATCCGCATATTAACGAAGGCATGAAACGCACCAATGGCGGAGGCTTCCCAAAGCAGCTGTTTGCCCAGGGAGCAGAACCTCATAATATTATGAATACAGGAAGTCCTCAGGAAATTATTGAAAAAATTCTGCACCAGCATGAAGTGTTTGGGCACCAGCGCTACGTCGCCCAAATTGATTTCGGCGGTATGCCAATGGATAAAATCAGAAAGAACATCGAACTGATCGGTGACACGATTCTGCCGGCAGTTAAAAAATATACGGCGAAAAAATAAGGAGAATAACCGATGAAGCTAATAGGATTGTCCGGTTCGCAGGTAGGATCGAAGACAAGAACCGCGATGAATGAAGCGGTAAAAAAAGTAAATGAAAAGTATCCCGGTATAGAAACAGATATAATCGACCTGGCAGAATATGACATGCAGTTCAGCGACGGCCGCAATTATCTGGATTATGAAGGAGATACCGGCTATGTTACAAAAGAGCTGATGGAAGCAGATGCTATCATTATAGGCATGCCGATCTTTCAGGCTTCCCTGCCGGGTGCGCTGAAGAACGTGTTTGATCTGCTGCCGGTTGATGCTTTTCGTGACAAAACAGTAAGTATGCTCATCACGGCAGGTTCCGCCAAGCACTATTTGGTCGCAGACCTGCAGCTCAAGCCGATTCTATCTTATATGAAGGCTCAAATTGTGCAGACATATGTATTTATTGAAGAAAAAGATTTCCACCAAAAAGAGATTATTAATACGGATGTCCTCGACCGGCTGGACCGCCTGGCAGAAGACACGGTAGTACTGACACAGACGTTTGAACAAATACGAGAAAACCAATATGATTTTTAGCGCATTTTGATGAGAAAAAGTCGAATACGTTCGACTTTTTTTATGTCAATTTTCATTTTAAAAATAACGTATAAAAAATACGCAGGAGGAATTAGTAATGGAAGCAGTTGGACTTTTAATTATAAGAATAGTAGTTGGTTTATATTTTGCGGCTCACGGTGCACAGAAAGCATTTGGATGGTTCGGGGGAGGCGGTCCTGAAGGAACAGGGGCATTCTTTGAACAGATCGGCCTCAAACCAGGTAAGCAAATGGCTCTGCTGGCCGGACTTGGAGAATTTATCGGGGGCATCCTGTTTTTACTCGGACTGTTCACTCCTTTGGCTGCCATCCTGATCATTGTGCCGATGCTTGTAGCCATTGTTACGGTCACCCGGAAAAACGGCCTGTTTTCTGACAAGGGCGGTATTGAATACAATGTCGTATTAATCGCTGTTGCGCTTGGCATTGCACTTATGGGTCCCGGCTCGGTGTCGCTTGATGCGTTGGCATTTTTATAATATTCATAAGTAAAGCCTTCGAGAGATTGTTTCTTCTCGAAGGCTTTTTTTATTGGACAAAAAGGCATCAGCCATAACATCGTGGTGTCGAATTTTCATAGGAATAGTAATTTGTTATTATTTACGGCAGAATTTTTTCTCGTTTCATTTCACTGAATAGCTCCTGAAGTCTTTTTTCCGTATTAATTGTTTCTGTAAATCCATAATCTTTTATTTTATTAACGTCAGAAATCACGTCGTACTCACACTTAAAGACAAAATCTCCAAAACCCCATCCGGCTGCTTTTTCGTAGGGAACCTCAAGTAAATGATTGTTTTTTACAATAGTGTTCCACACTTCTTCTTGTGCGGGCATCATTTCTGTTAAAGGAAGTTCGAGCGGCTCTTCATAATCCATCTCGAAGTACTCGGCAATTTTTGGCCAAAGATGCTTCCACCTGAATATATCTCCGTTCGTAATATTAAATACTTCTTGATGAGCATCAGGAGTAAGAGCAGCCCAGACCGAACTTCTAGCTAGATGAGAAGCATCTGTCATTTGAGCTAACGCTTCATAGGTTTTCTTTTTACCTGGAAAACGAAGCGGCAGTCCCAATTCTTTTGAAACCGCAGCATACACTCCAATAACACTTAAAATATTCATTGGATTGCCCACGGCAATGCCCGCTACTACGTCCGGACGAAGAATCGTCCAATTCCATTCTTTCTCTTTTTGATGAGCTCGTATAAAATCTTCCTGGTTATAGTAAAAGTTAGGCGGCATATGACGGGAATCGTTTTCCTTGGCCGGCGTTTTAAATTCTCCTAAATGTACGCCGTAAACTTTGACCCCCTGCATTAATGTCACATGCTCCAAGGCAGAGCTTGTTTCTTCAACGGCTTTCACAATATTCTCGAACATGGTCGTGTTAATATCGATTTGTTCCTTGGAAAAAGGGGGGAAGTCCTGATAGGCTGCATAGAATACGTGAGTAATATTACCAAGTTCTTTTACTTTTTCTTTTGTTTCGTCAAAATTTGTTAAGTCCATTGATATATATTCTGCTATTTCACTTTTAAAGGGTTTTCTCCGTGAAATGCCTATTACTTCCCAATCTTCCAGCTGTTCGAGTTCCTGAATAATATGACTTCCAATTATACCGGATGCTCCTGCTACAATAGCTCGTTTCATTATTAAGTTGTCTCCTTTTTATTGATAACTTTTATAATAAGAATTAATTACATCCGTTCATTAAGCGATATTTACGGCTTATTTTACTATAGAAACAGCCCGGTTATCCAATTTTAAAAGCCTTCGAAGAGAAATCATTTCTCTTCGAAGGCTTTTTCTTATCGGCTGCCCGCATTTGAACGATTTTTAATGCGTCTTTTCTTGTCACGCAACTTTCATCAGCCATCTTAAAAAACATGATGAAGGATTGAAATGAGAAAAGTTGGTGTAGCTTTTTGCTGTATTCCAGACCTGTCATACTTTGAAAATAATAGTATAACAACAGTTAAATAAACACCAGGATTTTGTGGAACTATTCAGAATAATGTACAGTATGTATTAATAAATGCACACAAATTCTTTTTGCATAGATCAGCTTATTGATTCTCATATATTATAAAAATCAAAGGAGGCCATACAAATATGAAAATTATTGTGACGAGTATATTTGTTCAGGATCAGGATAAGGCCTTAGCGTTTTATTCAGATGTGCTGGGTTTTGTGAAAAAGCAGGATGTGCCGGCAGGAGAATTCAGATGGATTACGCTTGTATCGCCGGATGACCAGAGGGGGACCGAGCTGCTGCTTGAACCAAATAACCATCCGGCTGCTAAAGAATATCAGGAGAAATTATTTGCTGATGGCATTCCTGTAACGATGTTTGGCGTAACAGGCATTCATGAAGAATATGAACGGCTGGTAAATAAAGGGGTGACCTTTACAATGGAGCCGACCGTAATGGGGGGGATTACTATAGCGGTTTTCGACGATACGTGCGGCAATCTAATTCAGATGATGGAGCAATAGACCGGCCATAAAAACATCGCTTTTCCGCGAGGAAAAGCGATGCCTTCGTTAAAGGATAGAAAATAAAAGTAGTAAAAATACCCAGTAACAATTAATTTTGAGAAGCGGCGTTTTTTAAGAATTTTCTATATTTTCTGATATTAAATGAATGATCTTCAGCCAGAATCGACACTTTATGATGCAGATAAACATATTTTTGGAAAAGCATAGTAGTTTTAAAAGCTACCTGAAGACTGTGCTCGCAGACGTTTTGTCTGGCACGTGATGCAATAAGAGAAAAATACAGCGACATTTTAGGATCTGCTTCCAGGGTTGGGGCATCAAGTGCAATAGCCATGGCAACATTTAACTCAGCCAGCAGGGTGCTGTCGCTTTCCAATGACTGATGAAGCCATTCATGGGGATAGAGATAATAACCATAAAATGGTGCGATACCAGCTACTTTTGTATTGTATGAGGCATGCAAAAGCATATCCTCAATTCCTCTTGGAGGACGTTTTAAGGCAGCAATCATTTCTTCATAAACAGCACAACGCATAGAGTATTTCATGATGACTTCCTTTCTGAAAAAAATTCCTTATGCATAAAAGGTCAGGTGGTCATTACACAAACAGCTACACTAGGTTTTTATTGTTTTGTTTAATCATTTTATTAATTACCTGATAATATACGTTTTCATTAATCGGGCGGTTAGATGTTAGAAATGCAGCCCTTTTTTGAAGGGATTGATGTTTATACCAAAGAGCAGCAGCCCGCAGCGACACAGATAAATTGCCTGGATCTGCTGCCGCCTGGTCAGCGGAAGCCTTGATAAAGAATTCTTTCATTTCCTGGTCTGTTTCCATAGAAAAAAGCTCAAGGGCCGCAGTCATAGCGGAATTCAAATGGTGAACAAAATAATAATCCGAACATTTAGAATAAACCTGCCACACTGTTGGATGAAAACAATACATATAGAAGGGTAGTAAAATAGTGATCTCTTCATTCCATTGAGCTGCTTTAAATATATTATCTATGGTATGAAATGCTGGATCCAGTTCCATTGATAGCGATTCAAACACAGCAAAGTGAAATTCATTTGCCACGGAAATTCCTCTTTTCTCTACATAAATGCGATGAAATAGGAAATTGAAGGATGGAAGAAGTAGTGGAATGTAGGGGTTTTAGTTTGAAATGGAAAGCATACTTTCTATTGAACGCCGGCTGGTGGCATCAAATAGTACGATACATGAGAAGCTGCAGAGGAGCTGTCGTATTCTGCCATGGAGGAAAAATGAGTGGGGACAATGGCGACTACCTTCACTTCATAGGGACCTAGTTGAAACTCTTCTCCAAGCTGAAAGCCGTTCCAGTTTTCTATATCGGTATCCGCGTAAACAGAACGTTTGAGAGCCAGCAGCGTATCTGCAAATAATTCTTTTGTATCGCTGGTTTGACTGATAGGAATATATATTAGATTAATAAATGTATCATTTGTTACGTTCATTCATCACATCACACTCCGTCTTGCATTGTTCTTTATAAAATATATAATTTGTTTGTATATATTATATAACGAATTATAGGGGATATTAGAACTTTGTCAACCAAATATTCCACAAAATGCAAAAAAAGGGATGATTTTTTGACTCTTAGTTAATCCCAGTCTCTAAACAAAAGAGTATTGTGCAAGTGATTTTTTTTAACAGCTTTCGGCGGTACAGCCTATTTATAGTCAGCTTAAGGAAAACTTTCTCCGAAGCAGTTACAGATTATTGATAAAGTTCATTCAGTTTACTGGTTGAAGCAATATTTAAATATGTGCCGCCCCATTCCATGGACTGCACCCATGTAACTAGAATAAATCCCTTGTCCCGTAAATAAGCAATATTCTCTCTCGTATTTTCCTGCTGAACAGTGCTCAAATAAATCCAGATATTAATATCTGGTTGTTTTAACATGGAGGAAATATTCGAGCTGGTTAAATGATCCAATGATTTCAAACAAACTTCTGCTTTTTGTCTCTCGCCATCATTTAGTTTCATTTAGCTCCCTTCTTTTCTATTTATTATATTTGTATATCGATTTCTAATAAAATCAAAACATATAAGTATGCGTTATATGAAACATTTCGACAGAGAAAAAGAAAATCCTTTTATTTACATTGAAAGTGGGTTAATGGTTGTTCTATTTAAATAATAGCAATGATCGCAGCGAATATTGATTTCTGATAGTAAATCATGAAGATAAATTCATCAAACTAACGATTTTTGCTTAAGAATAGCTTTAAAGTCTCTGCAAATTTTTCTTCTTCTGATTCTTTTAAGGTATGGCCGGATTTCTCAAAAACTTCTATCCAGCATTCTTTCCATGCATCTTCATATCTTTCTGTCTGTTCTTTGGAAAGCAGGGACTCGTTGAGGACACCTCTCATAATTAAAATGGGACATTTGATCAAATGAAGGTGAGGATGAAAATTAACATACTCTGACTCCTGTTCGATTGCTTTTACCACGTATGCTTCCATTATATCTGCCCCTAAGTCATTTCCCCAATGTGTTTTTAAATACTGATCTGCCCATCCGTAAGGCATCTTTTTATGTTTCGGCGGATATTCGGCAAGAATTAAACCTTTTAAAGAAGCACTGTGTTTAACAGCATAGCCTAAGGCGTAGGAAACGCCTCTAGAATAACCCATCAGGTAGAAATTTTTTAATTGGAAATAGTCTACAACAGCTTCTATATCGGCAATATGATGTTCTAACGTATATCCCTTTTTCGGGGCGCTGCTTTTTCCCCTGCCGCGGTGTGAGAAAGTGATACACCTTGCCGGCAGAAGGGAGGACATCAAGGATGTATAATTTTCAGCAGATTCAGATAAGCCGGGACTGATTAAAAGAGGAGTGCTGTTCTTCTGGCCGGGATTACTATCAATGTAATGCAGCGTTACTTCTTTATGTTTTATCCAATTTTCCTGCACAGTATCATCTCCTAAATATTTACTCAATTTAACTATTTTAACACTGTAACCTAATTTAACTAATAGATTGACGGAAAAATTTCGTGATATTCGTTGAGCTGTGCCGGCAAAAAAGGTTATAAAGGAGGAGATTACACGATACAGTTGACTTCATGCTTCGCTATTCGCAGTCATTTTCGTTCATTTCAGCGAATAAAAAAGAATGAAACGGGCTGATACATAGAAACCGATCTTCATTCACCCGCCGGAAAATTTTTCGTGAAGTTAGTGTCTCATCCCGATCACGGCATATATTGTTATTCTGCTGGTTTAAAAAAGGGATACCATATTTAATAATAGTTGGTTCTATATTTTTGTATATACCGAGAACATGAGCCCATGCCAAAGGTCTCGTTATTTATACTAATGCCAACTTATCCGATCATTTATCTATGTGTTATGATGGAGGTATTAACACCCAGGAGGTGAAAGATGATTCATCTCACGTACACGGATAAAATTTTTTTCGATACGCATAAGGAGTGCCTTACTTCTGAGCAGTATCGTCTCTATATTCGATTTGCCCTAATGGATCTAATCACGATTCATTTTGTCGATCGCCACGAAAAGCCCCAATCATTTTCCTAATGAGGGGCTTTTGATCGCCTATACATAGCATTTCGATTTTTATCTTCATTCCACTAGTTTAGTAGAAAAATGACAATGAAAATTTGTGAATATTTTTTGTCTTTTCATGTGAAAACATTCACAAGATAACAAAACGATGTATACTAAAGATAACAAATATGTGAAAAAATTCACAAAAGGGAGGTTTTTAACAATGATCCACTTTTTGAAAAAAACAAAAACCGCAGCGGTACTTTTTTTGGCAGCACGCTTGTATTTAGGCTGGACGTGGCTTACTTCCGGCCTTGGAAAAATAACCGAAGGCTTTAATCCCGGAGGTTTTCTCCAGCAGGCCGTAGCAGAACCGGTGATGCAGGGCGGGGGAGAAGCAATGGCTTATCCCTGGTACACAGCTTTTCTGGAATATGTTGCCGTGCCCAATGCCGGGGTAATGGGATTTCTCGTTATGTGGGGGGAAGTGCTGGTTGGAGCCGGACTGCTGATTGGCTTATTTACTACAACTTTTGCTTTCTTTGGCGGCATGATGAACATGGCCTTCCTGCTCGCCGGCACCGTGTCCGTGAATCCTATTATGCTCGTGCTGGCTGTACTTCTTCTCATCGGAAAAGGGAATGCCGGCCGGATCGGTCTGGATCGATTTGTTCCACAGATTAAGAAGAAATTAGGAAGAACACCGAAAAAACACGAAGGACCGCAGGCAGCTTAGACTACTTTTAATAATAAATTTATTTGAAAAAAATATACTCCAACGGCCGAGGGTGTTCCCAGCTGTTGGAGTTTTTTCTTTCAATAGAAGATTACATAAATAAAAATACGCTATTTATACTCAGAAAAAGAATTGAAAAGAAAGAGTATTATCTATAGTGTTTTTATTACTTAGGAATAAAAATTTATCGTAAATCAATAAAATATCTGGTAAAATGAAGGCAAATAATAAAAGCGAGGTGTTTTTGATGAAAAAGGGTTCTACATTGTTTTTAAAAGCAGCTCTTATTTTAATGGGTATTCCTGTGCTTGCTTTATGTATCTTCCTGGTGCCGGAAATAGCTGGGTTTGCAGCCTTTTTGTATCCGGAAATGACGTCTATCAGTTATTTAGTGTATCTGGACTTATATGCTACAGCTGTTCCTTTTTATTTTGCACTCTACCAGGCTTTTAAATTGTTAAGCTATATTGATAAAAATCATGCTTTTTCAGAGCTGTCTGTCCGCGCGTTGAAGAAAATAAAATACTGTGCATTGAGTATTAGTTTACTTTATATAGCCGGAATGCCGCTATTTTACCTGCTGGGAGAAAGAGATGATGCACCGGGTATTATTGTAATTGGAATGGTTATGGTGTTTGCTTCTTTAGTGATTACCGTATTCGCTGCCGTTCTGCAGAAGCTTTTACAAAAAGCTGTTGAAATAAAATCAGAAAATGACTTAGTCGTCTGAGGTGAAAAATATGGCTATTATCATCAATATCGATATCATGCTGGCAAAAAGAAAAATGAGCGTAACGGAACTCTCCAACAGAGTGGGAATTACCATGGCCAACCTTTCCATTTTAAAAAATGGAAAAGCAAAAGCGATCCGACTAACCACGCTGGAGGCCATCTGTGAAGCCCTGGACTGCCAGCCCGGTGATCTTCTGGAATATCAAAAAGACGAATCGGCAGAGGAAGAATAATTAATCCAGCGGTTTGTCTGATTTTCCTTGCAGATTTTCCTCTAATAAGTTACTATCGTTTTTACCTACCTAACGTTAGGTTTTGATCTTATATAATAAAAGAGGAGCATTAAAAATGGCTGGTAAAAACGTTCCTGTTACACGGAACATCACATTTATTTTATTGTTTACTGCCAGTATTATGGCAGTTACTGGATTTAGTATGTTTTTAACGACGACTACCTGGTATGTCATCACCGAACTCGATTCTGCTTCTATGCTTGGGCTGGTTCTTATTGTTATCAGTGTGCCCCGGCTGATTATGATGACGTATGGAGGCGTGGTTGCAGATAATTATAAAAAAACGACGATCATGTTCAGCACAAATCTCATACAGGCTCTTCTTCTGCTTGGTATCACGTGGTTAATATGGAACGATACGATGACGATTGTTCTGCTGCTGATACTGGCAGGCCTATTTGGTATGCTGGATGCTTTTTTTGGACCGGCCAGTACATCGATGCTGCCGAAAATTGTAGAACGACATCAGCTCCAGCAGGCTAATGCCTATTTTCAGGGTGTCGATCAGATTTCCTTTATCGCCGGGCCGATTATAGCGGGAGTGATTATGGAAACCTCTTCGGTAACGGCGAGTTATTTTAGCGCCTCCATTCTGGTAGCTCTGTCTGCGCTGATTATTTTTCCTCCTTTTATCAAGGAGGGCGAGGTTGAAAATACGGTAAAACAGAGTCCGTTTCAAAATTTCAAAGAAGGATTTGCCTACGTATACGGCTCTTCTTTTCTGATGCTGGGCCTTATTATTCTGGTCACGCTGAATTTCTTTGTATTCGGCACCCTTCACATAGCTGTCCCGCTGCTGGTGGATGCCTATGGCGGAAGTCCCTTGAATTTAAGCTATATGGAGGTCAGCCTTGGAGTAGGGATGGTGACAGGAACGGTTATTCTGGGAAACTATATGATTGCGAAAAAAGGTAGAGCTATTTTATACGGTCTTATAGCGGCTTTAGGATTTTACCTTATCTTCGGTGTTGTGCAGAGTTTAACAATGCTGACTATTATTTTGTTCTTTATCGGATTTTCCATGGCTTTTGTATTTATTCCTTTTTTCACGGCGGCTCAGGAAATGACTGAAAACCGCATGACCGGCAGGGTAATGAGTCTTGTCTTTCTGGCTATGAATGGCTTTGATCCCATCGCCTATGCTATCGTCAGCATTTTGACTACAGCCGGAATTCCAGTACAATTTATTTTATTGGGATTTGGAGCAACGGGCATGATTATAGCAGTCTCCATATTAGTGAAAGCAAAAGCCTTCCAGCAGATCGTGCCATAAATAGATAAAACCACAAGCAAGGGGGGAAGAATGTATGCGTACGAAGGAAAAAATTATCGAGGCGGGCACGCAGTGTTTCGCCTCAAACGGATATAAAGAAACGACAATGGCTGAAATTGCTCAGCTGGTAGGTATTAAAAAGCCATCTTTATATGCTCATTATCAGAATAAGGAAGCGTTATTTCTTGATGTATTCGAAAATGAAATAGAAGACTATCTGCGATTCGTACAGTACCGAATATCGGAGAAGCGGGCACAGCCGGTAAAAGCACAGCTGGAAGATCTTTTCTTTGTTCACTCTATAAATGAGGAGAACGAGGTCAGCACCCGTTTTTATTATCGGTTTGTTAATTACCCGCCGGCAGAGCTGCAGCAGGCTATCCTAACCAGATACAAACAGGCGGATGATTCGCTCTTCTCTATACTTGAAAACGTGTGGAATAATGGAAAAGAACTAGGTGAAATCGACAGGAACCTTTCCAGCGCGCACCTATACCATGCGTTTTTTGCCTTAATTGACGGATTGGCCAACGAAATGAGCTTATATGATTATGTACAGATGAAGAAGCGCGCCGAGCTGGTCTGGGAAGTGTTTTGGAGGGGAGTTAAGGCATAGTTTTCCGATGATTGTTAAAAGATAATGTAACGAAATGATTGGGTACGGCGCTGAAAGCGTTTGTGCTCGGTTTTTGTGTACGCTTCTAAATACTCCTGATTAGGGAAAGAAGGATCCATGGTTTTTAGTAATTCCAATTTATGGGATAATTACATAGGTTAGTGGAAATGCGGATAAAGAGGTGACTAACATGTCAGAACGATTTGGCTATGTAGTGTATTGGCTCGTTTTTCTCATAGGAATAACATCTTTTCTGTTCTCGTTTATAATGGAATACGGTATCATTTATACGATTTTTATTACATTTATCAGCGCAGGATTTAATATTACTGTAGCTTTAGCGCTGCAAAGAAAGAAACTTATTTATATGAGTCTGCTTTTACTGCTGAGTCCGTATATCTGGTTTTTCATTCTTTATGTGACATAGAGCTTCACTGCTTAACTTAGTGAATACAAAAGGAGGCAGGGATGGTATTTAAATCGCGAGATGGGCATGGAGAGCTGGATGAGTTAACATTTACCCGCATTGTTTCCGTGGCGACTTTTTTACTTGGAGGATACGGCTTGTATTTAATGCTCACGAATCCTGCAGTGTTTTTTAAAGACGTATGGGGATACGTTCTGTTTGGAATGACAGCCTGTACTGTTATTAACTACAGTTATCTTTGTATAGCCGGTCGTTCATTTTTTCAATATGTCTTACAGAATAGAAAAAAATAACAGCAGCATTTTTGAGGAGTGATCCATTTGGAGAAAGGACGTAAGCTGACCTTGGGGTCTTTACTGCTTTTAACCCTCACTGCCGGCAGTCTGGCGTTAGGGTTCAGTATAGGAACACCTCTGGTATCTGTAAGCATTATCGTAGTTCTTCTTTTACTGGCAGCTTATGGAACAAAGTCATAGAGAATTGATATTGATGTTACATAGGAAAGCTTTTTTTAATAGATTTATTAATACTACCAAAAAAAGAACACGTTGGCGCGTGTTCTTTTTCACGTCTTTTCGGTTTGAGATTACGCTATTTTACTGCCAGCCATATTTGATTGGACGATTCGGCCCGGTACGGCTCAGGATCGGTATAGGCTTCGATGGCGGGGACATCCGCAATTTCATATCCATTCGACGGGATCCACTCGCTGTATATTTGTTTCCACACTTCCGGCATAGCGGTTGGGACAGGGCCGTGGACTTCAAATACCGCCCATTTGGCTTTAGGAAGGTCCAGCTGGTCTAAACCGCCCGGTCGTTCACCGATATGCTCCACGGCAATCCAGTAGTCGATAGTGTTCTTTTCCTCGTTATAGTTATCCGTCAGCCCCAGCAGTCCTTTCGTTTCGCTGTTCATTAATTCAACGAGTTTTCCGGTCGTCCCATCCGAATTAACCTGTTCCCAGAATTCAGCAATACCGGTCGCCTGCTCTCCGCACGGACATTCCTTTTTAATCCCCACGACGTGAAACGCTTCTTTTTCCACAATCTGATAGTTCATCGGTTCCGCTCCTTTCAAATTCACCTGAATGGTCAGGCGGTTATAGGCATTCAGCTTTCCCGTTCCTTTTCTTGCTTCACTTGGGCTGACACCGTGCTGTTTTCGGAAAGCTTTTGAAAAAGCTTCAGGAGTGTCGTAGCCATATTTATAGGAAAGATCAATAATTTTAGTATTGGAGTTGTACAGCTCCTGTGCTGCCAGGGTAAGGCGGCGGTGTCTGAGGTATTCACCGACGGATGTATCCGTCAAAATCATAAACAAACGCTGAAAATGAAAAGGAGATACATTGGCCTGTCTGGAAATGGCTTCAATGGTTATATGCTCGAGTAAATGATTTTCCATATAATCGATTGCCTGCTGCAGCGATTCCACTAACGCCATACCTCCACCCCCTTGAATTCATCTTAAAGTATAAAGCGGCGGGCTGTCCTGTCATTTTATGCGCTGCCTGGACAGCGTTTCGGCCTGCCGGTTCTTAACCTACTATTCTCCGGGTGACGAGAGAATCCTTTTAGAAATATAGATAAACAAATGTCTTGACTCACCCACTACTTAGTATTATTATATAGTTGTACTAAGTGATACGTAGTAGTAGCGAAATTATAGTTTAAAGGAGGAATCATGAAAGACTTAACGGAAATGTTCAAGGGCGTCCTGGAAGGTATTGTACTGCAGAAAATTCAAGGAGGCGAAACGTATGGGTATGAAATTACCCGGTACCTGAATGAACTGGGCTTTGAAGATATTGTCGAAGGAACGGTCTATACGATTCTTGTCCGGCTGGAAAAAAAAGAATTAGTAGAAATCGAAAAGAAAAAATCCGAGCTTGGCCCGGCCCGGAAGTTTTACAAGCTGAACGAACAGGGCGTAGAAAAGCTGAATGAATTCTGGCAGCGATGGGCCTTTCTTGAAGAAAAAATGACGGAAATAAAGGAGGGAAAACAAGATGTTAGTACAAACGTTTAAAAAAATGAGACAGGATAAACGAGACTATCGTGCGTACCAAAAAAGAGTGAACGAACTGCCGGAAGATTATAGGAGCGCAATGAAGGCAGTGGAGAAATATATGTGGCATTATGCTAAGGGCGCGGGGATGTTTGTGATTCTAAAAAACATTCTTGAGATGTTTGAGAACAGTGCAGACGATGGACTGAGCGTAAACGAAGTCGTTGGAAACGACATAGCCGGGTTTGCTGATGCCATCCTGGCAGAATACCCGGAAGAAACATGGATGAATAAATCCAGAAATGAATTAAGAAATTCGGTGAAATAAGAAATACTAAATAGACCGCTGTTGGATGATATCCGGCAGCGGTCTGTTATTTTTTTCTATGTAATGTATATGTTACAATTTTTAAGAGTGGAGGTCCATAAATTGGAAAATAAGGTAAAATATTTTCGTGTGCAGGCAAATATGACGCAGCAGCATTTGGCAGAAAAGGTGGGGGTCACCCGGCAAACCATTATTTTAATTGAAAAAGGTACGTATAATCCTTCATTAAAACTGTGTCTTGATATTTGCTACGCCTTAAACCAAACCCTTAACGATATTTTTTGGACAGGAAAGGAGAATAAAATAGAATGAAAAAAATAACCGATGAACGCCTGGTTTTACAAAATTTAAAAAATATTCGTATGGCATTTATTATTCAAACAATAGGAGTGCTTGCCATACTCGGCTATGAATTCATAGTAGACGGAATGGAAGGCATGAGAGAAAATCCCCTATGGCTAGTATTTATGGTAACAAGTATTAGCCTCGCTTACTTATCGATGAGAGTAAGCGTTGATCATGAAAATAATAAAAAATCCCCGAAACGAAGTTTGTACATTGGATTAACAGTGGTAACTATTATTTCAATTACAGCAGGCATACTTATACCATTCACCGAGGGCTCTACAGTGATGAGCGGGATTATTATCGGCGGTGTAATATTTGTATGCAGCATTGTACCCGTAATGTATACATACCATTTAAGAAAGAGCCGAGAGGAGACGTGATCATCGGAAAATAATAAGGAGGTCGTATGGGTACATTACTGAGACCGTTTATGATGGCATTCGTTTTTTTAATAATACTAGTAACCGAAGCAGTTAGAAATTCACTGGGATACTCTTCGCTTCTTGCGGATGATTTTCCAGTGTGGATTTTATATGCAGGTGTTATCCTGATGATTTTTTCTATTGTCTTTTCTTTTTATATAAGAGAACGGACAGTAAAGAGGCATGAAGAAATAATCAAAGAAGGTAATGACGTTCTTTCTTTAGGAGAAGGTGAATTTTTTTATCAGGCACCTTTATACAGAGCCGATCGGCAGAGAATTCAAATACACGGCAGGCCGGATATTTTATACTCTCTGCACTTTAATAATACGTTTGAAAAATGGTTTGCAATTATTGTGCCGCTGCCTGTATACGGTATCCATCTGCGTTCAGAACAATACGACGTAAAAATCAGATGTAATAAACTGTTCAGCTTTAAATACCGTTATTCCATTTATATAAATGGTAAATACTTCGGCAGGTTTTCCAATCATCGATTAACATCAAAAAAAGGCATCTCTCAATTCCTGCCCTTTTACGTTGAAACGGAGCAGCATCATTATAATGTGAACAATTCATTTGGAGAGCTCACTACCAGTATTTTTAAAGACGACCAAAAAGAACTCCTTCGCGGAGAACGGTCTCTTTTTGATTTGAAAAAATCGCAGAAAACGAACCTTCGTGGAGAAAAACATGAAATTGAGGTAATAGATAATGAAGAACCGGCAGAATTGTGGCTGGCGGTGTACGCTTTATGTATGATTTTTAAAGATAAAAGCAGCGGCTGAAAAAAACACCTCCAAACCATCGTTGGTTTACTATACGATGTAAGGAGGTGTTTATTTTTTTGATTGGGAAATGAAATAACTATACATAATAAATAAGATCACTACCTCTCATGTCCCGCAGCTTACATTTTGTGTCATGAATGATGCATGTGATCCAGGAAAGCATCTCAGCATTTGTAAAAAGCAGCATAATAGAAAAAAAGAAAGGAGAGGCCATGAAAATCAAAATCGATATTGATCCTCACTATGAGGAAGACCCTGTAATTATGATACAGGCAAAAGAATGGTCAAAGGAGGTCAGCGCTGTGATGCAGCTGCTTGAAAATCATGAGAAGAATCCGGAAAAGCTGACAGGGACTCAGGCGAAACACAGCAAACGGATAGTCGCGGTGGAGGAAGATCATTCTATTCTGCTGGAGCCAAAAGAGATTGATTTTGTTTATGCAGAAAAGAGAAAAGTATTTGCCATGGTTCATGAAAAACCACTGGAAATGAAGCTTAAGCTTTACGAGCTGGAAGATCTTCTTGCTCCTTATGGATTTATCCGATTTTCTAAGTCAGTAATTGGAAATATGAACCAGATAGAGCGCTTTGAATTATCTTTTAACGGCAACCTATGTGTGCATTTTAAGTCCGGTACAAAAGAATATGTGACGAGAAAGTATGTCCATATCCTCAAAGAACAGCTTGTTAATGGAGGTGAGCTGCATGGTTCATAATATAATTGTTAGACTTTTCGGCGGTCTGGGAATAGGAGCGCTTGTGACGTTTATCGCTTTAACTATCGTAGTGCAGCAATCTATAGAAGTTTCTGTTGCAGATGTGAGGATGCATCTACTTGGAAGCATGATTACCGGAGCTTTTTTCAGCGTCGTGTCTCTTTTATTCTACATTGATTCCTGGAGCGCGCTGAAACAGACTATCGTGCATTTTAGTGTATCTCTTCTTGTACTGTTTCCGGTCTTCACCTTTTTGACAGGCTGGGTCCCATTAGAGCCGCAGGCATTGTTAATCGGACTGGCCATTTTTATAGGAACGTATGTAATAAACTGGATCGGCTGGTATGCATACTTTAAACGCCTGGAGCAGCAGATGAATGCATCGATTAAATAAACAAATCGAGCATGACGCCAAAAGCGTTTGTGCTCGACTGTTTTGCTATGTTTTCAGAGTCATTCATTTGCGACAGAAATCTGTTTTTACATAGAAAGGATAGTATGATGAGAATAAGACCAAATAAAGAGACAGACATCGATACAATGGTGGAAATATGGTACGAAGGATCGGCAGCGGCTCATCATTTTATTGATAAAGCCTATTGGACATCGCAGCGGGAGGAAATGAAGAACACATACCTTCCTATGGCCGAAAGCTATGTGATATGCAAAGACGCAGAGATTGTAGGCTTTGTTTCGATGGTGGACAGCTATCTGGCTGCATTGTTTATTGATTTAACGCATCAGGGAAAAGGGCATGGAAGAGAACTATTAGACTTTATTAAAGCACGATATAAACATATACAATTAAAAGCTTATAAGAAAAATCACCAGGCGGTTCAATTCTATTTGAAAAATGGTTTTATGATAAAAGAAGAGAAGGTAGATGAAAACACAAAGGAAGTAGAGTGTGTAATGGAGTGGCAAAAGGCTTGAATCGATATTTTCCGATTGTAAGAGCGGATAGATGCAAAAAAGGAAGGTGTAATATGGAAAATGTATTCTACGCCCTGATTAATATGGGATCAGCCTGCCTGTTTACTGCCCTGGCTATTCCCTTATTTAAGGAAAAAGTGAAAATGATCAGTTTGTATGGAGTGCGCTTTCCCCAATCCTATGAGTCCGAGGAAAAGTGGTTTCGGATTAATAAATACGGCGGCAGACGAATGATCATCTGGTCTGTTCCTTTATTTGCAGCTGGGATTACCGCTTTATTTCTTCCTCCGCTCGAGGAAGCAAACGAGTTGATATTTAGTCTGCTTCCTTTAATTATAGTAATACCGGCGGTAGAAAGTTATCTATATGCGAGGAAAATACACCATTCAGAAGGGACGTGAGAGAGTGAATCATCAAGTGGTACACACCATCGTATTCGCTTTGGAAAAGGGCGGAGGCAACCCTTGTCCAGTGGTTCTGCAGGCGGATGATTTAACCGCAGAAACGATGCAGCAGATGACGAAAGATTTTGGACATGAGTCTGCTTTTGTTTTAACTCCCGATCATTCGGATTGTGATATAAAGCTTCGTTATTTTGTTCCTGCCCATGAAATGGAGATGTGTATTCATGCCACAATAGGAGGCGTAACGGTTCTCGTTAACAGAAATATAATGACGACTTCACCAATAAAAGTAGAGACAGCGCTTGGTCCGGTAAACGTCGAATGGAAAAGAAATGGGTCTGCATTAGATATCAGCGTCGAGCAGTTCCCGCCTCAATTCATAGATGATATTCCTTCAAAAGAGACAGTAGGCAAAGCTTTGAATATTACATCAGAAGAAATAGATGAGTGGCCCGTTCAATCGGTTTCCACCTCCCGGTCTAAGTTAGTGGTACCGCTGAAAAGCGCAGACGTGCTTCATCGTCTCGAACCGGATTTTGAATACCTTTGGCAGGTATGTGATGAATTCAATACGACCGGCTTTTATCCTTTTGCAGTGGAAGAGCAGAGCAGCAGAATCGTCCAGGCCCGCCAGTTTCCGAAAAGAGCCGGCTATCCAGAAGACCCGGCAACAGGAACAGCCGCTTCAGCGCTGAGCGCCTATTTAACGAAACATGAATACTTTTCCCCACTGCAGGAAGGCTGGAATTCTTTTACGGTTATGCAGGGGATGGCTATGGGAAAGGCAAGTATCATTCAGCCGGAGACGTTCATACATGAAAATAGGATCACGGGAACCCGCGTAAAAGGGAATGCCGTAGAAGTATAGAACTGCGGCGCTTTTAAACGTATAAAGCAGAAAAAGCTTCCGCCTTTTTATTAAGGGCGGAAGCTTTTATCGTATACAGCCTTTTACAATGTCGTAACAATCGGACCGTCTTTTGTAAGAATAATCGTATGTTCATATTGAGCGACAAAGCTCTCATCAGTGAGGAAGGTCCAGCCATCATTGGATTGAAACACTTCTTCTTCATACGTAGAGATAAATGGTTCAAAGGCAATAACCATGCCGTCCTTTAAAATTTCGTCGTTCAGACGGGAATAGTAGCTGAAAATATTTTCCGGTGCTTCATGGATCGAGCGGCCGACCCCGTGGCCGGTAAGATTTTTAATGACGGTTAAGCCGTGCTTTTTTGCTTCATTGTGTGCGGCTTTCCCGAGTCCGCTTTTCTTGGAGCCTGGTTTTGCTTTTTGAAGGCCGGCTTCGAATGCTTCTTTCGCAACGTCACATATTTCCTGTAAAATCAGCTCTCCTTTACCGACTACAAAAGAAATGCCGGTGTCAGCGAAATAACCGTTTTTTGAACCGGAGACATCAATATTGACCAGGTCCCCTTCCTGAACGGTACGCTTTCCCGGAATCCCGTGCGCCACTTCTTCGTTCATGCTGATGCATGTATAGCCCGGGAAATTATATTCTCCTTTAGGTGCAGAAATCGCACCGGCTTCTTTGAACATTTTTCCTGCCATGTTATCAAGCTCTTTTGTGGTTATTCCAGGTTTTGTGGATTCCACCAATGTATCCCGAATTCTTCCGCAGATTTCACCAATTTCTTTTAATCCCTTAAAATCTTCTTCCGTCTTTGCAATCATCGTGAATCCTCACTTCTAAAAGTATTTTGAGTCTACAGTATATCTAACAACCACTCGTTTAAACACCATTTTATCAGCTGTCTCTTTATCCTATAAGAGAATTTATCAGGCAGGTAATTAAAATGTAAAATAAAAGGAAAATATGTTTTAAAAAACCATAAAAACTGCAATGAATATACCTAATGCAGCCCATGGAGAGAAATGCAGTGTCTTTTCTTTTGGCTGATCGTTCATTATAAAATTGGAAAGCAATGAAAAAATAAAAATGTATACGAGAAACAAAAAATAGGAAATAAAGACGTATAAGTAAATACGATAGTTTTGAACCAGCGAATAAAGGTCTATGGATATATCTATAAGGATAAATAAAAACAATGAGACAACACCGGAGAGTATCGCCAGCAAAGGCATTTTTTTCCAAATAGGGGAGTGAAGAAATTTACTGTTTTTCTTTTGTTGAAAAAAAAGTAGTAAATAAAAACAAACAATCACTACACCGATAAACAACAGCAGCGAATATACAGAGTTGATGGCTGTAAAGCTGCCGGCCGATGACGCATCGTTGATTTTTGTTGAAGATGTTTCCAGTAAATAAAAATAGCCGGCCAGCATGATGAGCAAAACCGTTTGAAAAATGCTCCATTTCGACATATAAAAAACAATCAGCTCCAATCAAAAAATGGATAGGAAGTTTTTATCTTCGAAGACTACAACCGAATGTTACTATAACATTATCAACAAAAAGATAAAAATATCTTTCATTAAATAAAAAACGAAAAGTAATGAAGAAAGGGCGATGCGATAGTGCACCGTCCTTTCTTTTTATTTATCCGTGCATCTCATCACGGTATACTGAAGATCATAAAAACAAAGGGGAGAAAAAGATGCCGGATAAAAGCTTTTTGAAAGAGGGGCTGATCATTATGGCACAATCGAGGGAGAGTACGAATAACATTTGGGAGGCTCATTTTGGTGCGGCTGCCATTGCCGGTTACTTCTTTATAAAAGAAAATCAATTATCTGCTGAAGCCGTGAACCTCATCGAATTCCAAACCGATTTAATGATTAAGCAGCACTCTCAGGAAACGGTCATCAATGAGGAGGAAAGGTTAGATTTTTCCCATGCTGAAGATATTATTTTAAAGGCCTTAGAAGAAACAATCGATGAATTGCATTGGGTAGGGCATAATGTTATTTATGCTGCGCTTAGTTTACTCGCGCTTAAAGAAGCTCCTGGATATTCGGTACTTTATGTTTCTACACAGATTGCAGAGCTCGTTCGTTCGTTTGCTAAGACCACTCCAGGGAGATCATGGATTGGGTATTCAGCGTCTGACGTAAAAAAATTAACACTCGACGAAAAGGACAAGATAGCGGAAATAAACGATCCTTATCAGTTGTCTGCATTTGTTTTGGAAGAGCTCGCTCAATTCAAAGAAATCTATCATGCAGAAGCCCACCATGATTTAATCGGCCATATGCTGACTTTTTCCCATGCACTAAATATCCTGTATGATCTTGGTCATAATGACTATTTTCAAAGAGGCCTTCCCTCATTTTTGAAGCTGGTTAAGGTGCTCCGCGTCAGCAGAGAGGGGAGTGGATCTTCAACGAAAAAGTTAATTTCTCCCGTGGATCGATATCCACTCATAAAAGCAGCACGATCAGAATATCTTCCGATAGAAGCGGTGTTTTGGAAGCAGCATTTCACTGCTTCTGACTGGGATTTCGGCCATGTATTCAAGTTTCCTTTTAGTTTTTATAATCACTTGAACCGACTTACAGCCGTCCCTGAGCAGGCGGCAGAGAATTTCCGTTACATTCTATCCTCAGATTAAATAACTGCACATAAAAATTCAGTAACGCCTGAAACAGCGAATTTATATTAGATGTATAAAAAAGAGAAGAGGCCGGTGAAAGCCCATCTTCTCTTTGAAGAACTTATAATAAGTTAAATAAACTAAATAAAGAAATTAACAAATTTATTTTATACGAGTTGCGTTGAAGATGATTTTATCCTTCACAATGCAGGAAGCATCGCATTACCTGTACATAAATTCTAAGAAGTTTTATAAATACTGACGTTCTCCGGTTTGGGCAGCTTTTTCTACAGCATCAAGCAGCTGATGAAGTTTTACGGCTTCTGCAAAACCAGGCGCCTGGGAGGTTCCTTCATGTATATCTTTCGCAAACGTACGATGGGCCTGGGCGACATTCAGCACAAAGCCTGCGTCATTTTTTAACGAATCAGGTACCCGGTAATAATGATCCGGAATGAGTAATTCTTGAAGTTCTGAATCATCAGGACCTGCCCCCCGCAGCTGATGCGAGCCGAACTGAATGGTAGCCGGAGCATCAAGTACGATGGTGCCCTTATCTCCAAAAATTTCAATAGTAAGCCCGGTTTGGTGTTTTACTCCTCCTTGTATATGGACATTTGCTACGGCGTCATTATCTAATTTTCCTGTAATTAATATTTGATCATCTGTCGTTTTTTCCATGACTTTTTGGATATCCACCAATTCTACTTCGGGAAACTGCTGGGCTGTGACAGCGGAAAGCTCCTTAAATTCTCCAAGCATATAGGTGAATGCATCCAGGTTATGGCCGCCCACAATGGTGAACAAATTTCCTCCTGTTTTGCGGTCATACAGGTAGGCACTGGCTTTATCACCCACGCCTCCCATGCCATCAATAGAGATCTTTAAATTAGCGGACAACACTTTTCCAACATAGCCGTCTGCCACCAAATCCTTCACATAATTAACGGCTGGAGCCTGTCTGGCCTGTAATCCAATCGCATTGTTCAATTGCCGGGATTCCACCCAGTCCTGCATCTCAAGTGCTTCTGTAGTATTCGATCCCAATGGCCATTCACAATAAATAGGCTTCTCCGCGGGCAGAATCGCTTTCACTGCACGATAATGTTCCTGAACGTTGACGCTGACAACTACCATATCTACATCAGGATGCTGCGCTAAATCTTCCGCTTTATCAAACGCATGAGCGGCCTGAAAGGCTTCCGCGCTTTTCTTTGCACTCTCCATATTACTCGTGCCAACTGCTGTAAGTTCCACCTCATTCAAGTGCTCTATGGCAGGAATATGCGTTCCTTTAGCCCATCCGTTATTGACGGATCCACCGATAATACCTGCTCTAATTTTTTTGCTCATATCAAAAACACTCCTTTTTTAAAATTAACCTGCTGAACAGTAAGTGTTAAATAAAAAATAACTATCTACTTTTTGGCAAATCCTTGTTTGTTTAAATAGTCGAGCATGAAGGGTAGTCTGCTTCTTTCTAGATGATTCTCAATATGGTCGGACCATCCCTTTACCTGCTTCACTGAGAATGGGGCAGTATTAGGACGATTTCTATAGTAGTCGCGCATCTCTTCGTTATAGGCAGTTAACTTTTCTTTATCCATTGGCTCGTACTGATTTTCAAACATGACCATTGATTTTGGCAGACGCGGTTTTAGTCCCGGTTTTTCTCCGCCGGGATGGCCGATGCACAGCCCAACTAAAGGAACCACATGCTTTGGTAAATCCAGCACTTCCGTTAGTTCTTCAATATGAAGTCTAACGCCGCCAATGTAGACGCCGCCCAGTCCCATAGCTTCTGCTGCCGTTAGGGCGCTCTGCGCCATGAGCCCCGCATCAAAGGTGCCTATTAAAAGGTATTCAATATATTCCAAATCTACATTGGGAGCAATCTCATGATCCCGGTTGAAGTCTGCACAAAAAATCCAGAACTCTGCGGCTTCTTCAATATAGGGCTGGTCCGCAGAAAGCTGCATGATTTTTCTGCGCAGCTCTGGATCGGTAATCCGAATAATAGAAACAGCCTGCAAAAGGCTGAATGAAGACGTTTGGTTAGCTGCCTTAAATATTTCCTCCCGCTGTTCCTCTGTTATTGGTTGATTGGTAAAAGAACGAATGGAGGCGTGATTTTGAAGCAGATCAATAGTATTTTTCATGTATTTTCTCTCCTTTTTTATTGTAAGCACCACAGAAATAATTTAAATGTTAATCTTTTACTTTAATAAAATATAAATTTTCATTTCACCGCCTTTGCTGGCTCCTGGCACTAATGCGTGCACCAACTCTGCAGCGATCGGAATTTTGAACAAATGAGCGTACAGACATCTGACCTTAAAGTAATGGAAGGGTGGTATTCGTTGAAAGTCTCTTTGCTGCAAGTTACTTAGTCTCAACGCTTCCGTATTGATAAGGAACACCCATATTCCCGCGTAATGTTTCTCCTTCGTACTCTTTGTGGAACAATCCACGCTCCTGCAAAATAGGAACCACCTGTTCCACAAAATCGGCAACTCCATCGTAGGCGATATCCGGCACAACCGAGAATCCGTCACTCGCTCCGGCCAAAAACCATTCTTCCAAGAAGTCAGCCACCTGCACTGCAGTTCCAGCAACTACCGGATGATAATTGATGACCCCATGCGCTAAAACGTCCCGAATGGAAAGTCCTTTTTTCAATAGCTGTAAGGCCCTGGGAGAACGGGGATCCTGTGGATTAGCGTATGCACGATCCAGTAAGTCAGCGGGTAAAGGCTGATCAATATCCATTGAGTTCACCGATAACCGCAGGCCTACCATGGAACCAAGGTAGCTGACCCGACTTGGAATCTCCTCGGGGTTGAAACTCATCAACTGTCTGCGCCGTTCCAAGCCTTCTTCTTCCGTCGCGCCAATCGAAAACATAAAGCCGGCATACATCTTGATGTCATCCGGATTTCTGCCAAAGCGTGCGGCACTTTGCCGAAGGGCTTCCCGGTGTTCAACCGCGGATTTGATGTCATAAGGGTTTGCGTAGACTCCCGAAGCGTATTTTCCTGCTAGCTCCAGCCCTTCAGCTCCTCCACCAGCCTGGAAAATCACCGGCTGTCCTTGCTCCGATGGTGGAATTGGTAATGGACCGCGAGAGGCATAATACTGTCCTTGAAGGTTGATCGGCTGAATTTTGTCCATATCGGCAAATTGGCCGCCTTCTGCATCCAACGTCGTAGCATCTGATTCCCAGCTCCCCCACAGCGCCTGAACAATTTGGATTGATTCATGAGCTTTGGCATAGCGTTCTTTTCGGCTGGCAACCTGCATACCGAAGTTCGCTGCCGCTGCTGGAGTGGATGAGGTGACTGCATTCCACCCGACACGTCCGTGACTGATGATATCCAGTGCTTTGAACTGGCGGGCTATGTTGTAGGGGTAATTGAACGTTGTAGAGTGGGTGGCCACAAGTCCGATATGCTTGGTTTCCCTGGCAACAGCCATTAGAGCAAGCATCGGGTCCATCGGAAACATAGGCGTCTGCGGCCCCAGGTCAACGGTTAATGCAGGGGTGTCCGCAATGAAAATCATTTGGAATTTTCCTTTTTCTGCTATCTTTGCCCGCTCCACGTAGCTGTCCGTATTTGTATAGGCGGCTGGATCAGTGCCAGGCATTCTCCAGGCGCTGAATTCTGCACCGTAGCCGGAAACCATTTGTAATGCAAGCTGCATTTGTTTTGTCATGTTTATATTCTCCTTTGATTTAGACAGCTCTTATTTATTTAAATGAGATTGTGACTAAGGTATCTCTATAGATTAAATCCCGCTAAATTTGTTAGCATACTAAATATATTTTTAAGGATTAACTACTATTTTATTTATTCTTCTTGGTAGGCTTATCAAGTACTGCCTATAAAGGATTAAAGAAGCTCCGCATGTATTTAGTCTGCTAACTAAAAGGCGGTAAGAACCCTGAAAAGACCGGTTTCGATGGTCTTTTTAAATAAAAATTTATTTAGCAGGCTAAGTAATAACTTAGAAAAATTTAAAACAAATTTTTCTCCATCCGAGTTATTAAATCCAGTAAGATTAAGCGTTCTTCCTCAGAAACCGAATGCAGTAATTTTTCCTGCTGCTGTTTCCATTTGATATCAACCGGCTTTTCTAAGGCCCGTCCTTTATCTGTCAGATAGATCCGCATAACTCTGGCATCATGTTCATCCCGTTTACGTTGAATGAACCCATTCTGCTCCAACGATTTGACCATATTCGTTACGGTAGGGGGCTCACATTTTAAATGATCACACAACTGCATTTGTGTAATGCCATCATCAGCCCATAAACGAAAGAGCAGATTGTCCTGACCGACATAAAGATTCAGTTCTCTTAGACTTTCACTATAATCTCGACGCATGCGGGAGGAAACTTTATCTAAAGACTGACGAATATCACAATCCACCTTGTTATCCATAGGTGATCCCCCTTGCTTAATGTATTTAGCTGTCAATATATTAAGAAAAGCACGAGCCAGCATTATAAAAGAAAGCAGTGGAATTAAAAAAACGATGAAACGGATACCATCATAAAAACATAGTATCGATGTCATCGTATAGGAACAGAAGTTTCAGTGTCCTTTTTCTTTTTAATGTATTATTCGGCTACCGAACGAAGCAGTTTAATTAACGGTGCTTTTGTTTCAAAACCTATTCCAGGAACGTCAGGCAAACCAACATATCCATTCTCAACAGGAATGTTATCGGCAAATCCTCCAAATGGTTCAAAAACTCCAGGATAAGATTCGTTTCCTCCCAGCCCCAGTCCTGCTGCAATATTCAGCGACATTTGATGTCCTCCATGTGGAATGCAGCGGCGTGGAGACCATCCATGTTCCTTTAACATATCCAGTATTCTCATATACTCTACAAGGCCATAACTTAATGCACAGTCAAATTGCAGATAATCCCGATCCGGTCTCATTCCCCCATAGCGAATGAGATTTCGAGCATCCTGCATAGAAAATAGATTTTCTCCAGTGGCCATAGGGTTTTTATAATGCTTAGAAAGCTCCGCCTGAAGCTCATAATCTAACGGATCTCCTACTTCTTCATACCAAAATAAATTATATGGCTCTAACTTTTCTGCATAACGAATCGCTGTTTTCAAATCAAACCGCCCGTTTACGTCTACCGCTAGAGATTGGCCGGAGGGCACTACTTCCAGTACGGCTTCAATTCTTCTAAGGTCTTCTTCTAAACCGTTTCCAATTTTCATTTTCACAACGGAATATCCTAAGTCCAGATAGCCTTTCATTTCTTCTTGAAGCATTTTATCGTCTTTTCCCGGCTGATAGTAGCCTCCAGCTGCATAAACAAAAACTTTATTATCCGGTTTTCCATTTCCATAACGCTCGGCCAGCAGCTGATAAAGAGGCTTTTCTTCTATTTTTGCAACGGCATCCCAAACTGCCATATCAAGGGTTCCTACTGCAACCGACCTTTCTCCATGGCCGCCTGGTTTTTCGCCGGTCATTAATATATCCCAAATTTTATGAGGATCAAAATTCAGCTTCTCATCATCCAAAATATCATTTGTTTCCGCTTCCAATAAACGTGGGATAAATCGTTCATGAAGCATGCCGCTTGGAGCATAGCGGCCATTTGAATTGAACCCATATCCTACAACTCTTTTGCCGTCTTTAAATACATCTGTGACGATTGCCACGACAGAAACATTCATTTTCGAAAAATCAATATAAGCATTGCTTATACTCGATTTAATAGGTACTGCTTTTTCTTTTATATCAATTATTTTCATCTTAAAGCCTCCCATTTGGTGTTTGTTATCTGTTTAAAGAATAATTAATAAATTCATTAATGTCAATATAAAGCTTAAAATTAATTAAAAATAGCTTATATGCCAAATAATAAATTTTTTAATTCTTTTATATATAAAAAAAGACGCTTCTTGTTAAGAAACGTCTTACGTTATTTTTTCGTCTTATTCGCTGGGTTTCTTTCGATAATTCCCAAGATTTCCTGTCCTCCACGATGCCTGTGGGAATGCATTAGAAGTTGAGCGGCTTTGCTGTCCTGGGCCCGCATGGCAGCTACTATTGCCCGATGTTCCTTAATGGACCGAATAGGAAGCTTTCGCTCATTAATGGTAAACAGTCTAGCCCGATACAATTGATCAGAGTGACTGTCCATTATATCTATCAGCCGTTCATTGTGGGAGTACTCAATGATTAAATTATGAAATTGATTATCTGCATCTAAATAAGCCTTTAAATTATTTTCATTCAAATACTTTTCTTGATTCGTAATAAGGGAATCCAGAATTTCAAGATGCTCTTCGTTAATATTGAAAGTGGCTAATTCAGCCGCCACTCCATCTAGAGCTTCAGCAATTTGACAAATCTGCTCAATATTTTCTTTTATGATTGGCTCTACACTAAATCCTTTGCGTGGTATTAATCTAATCCAGCGGTCCATCTCCAATCGAATTAATGCTTCCCGGACCGGCGTGCGGCTCATCTCCAGCATCTCGATAATTTCCCGTTCCAAAAAAGCTTCATTAGGTTGAAGCTGCAGGTTTAGAATTGCTTTTTGAATAATGATATAAGCCTGCTGGGGCAAACGATCTTCATTTGCTTCTTCTTTATATAGCAATAAGGTTTTCTTTAAAGCAGTGTTATCGTTACTTGATCTATTTTTTTCCTTCATGAGATTCACCAAATTTCAATTTATTAACGTCGCCGATAGTAAATAAATTATATCAAACTTCCACTATAATAAGCGCGGTTTTATAAGTGAATCCCGTGCTTGAATATAATGCATTAAGAAGAAATTTTCGGGGTTGAACGATACATACTTTTAGAAGTGTACCGTCCTTAAAAATAAAACTGTTTCTAAAATAAAAATGAATCGTTTGTAATGAAGCATCAAATAAGAAGTATATAGTAGCACTGCATAACTATATTAAGGCTTTTAATATGTTAGATTTTAAAAATCTTTAGTAGATAGGGTGTGAAACTTCTACATAAAGAAATAATAATCATGAATTTTAATTTAGCCGATATGTTTTATGGGTGAATTTAGGTTTTCATCTTTTCGAGTGTGGCAATAGCTGGTTTTTAAATTATCTTGAGAAATACAATAGATAAAATATAGTAAACGTTTTGCATATTATCAATACATATCAGTTTAGTGCCAAAATACATGTAATCTTTAATTTTTACGTAAATATAAAATTATTTAAAGGATTAAAACACAAATCACCTAGTTTATTTTGATTTTGATGTATTTTTCACTAAAATTTATAAAAATATATTTGACAACGCTTTCATATGGTGATAAATTCAACTTGTCGAAAAGAAATTAAAAAATATTTACGTAAAAGAGGTGAAAAAATGAATGTCGGTTATATGACAAATGCTTTCGGTTCTCTTGTTGGGTCTGGAGGTGGAGTAACAAGCGTAAAAGATGTCCGTTATGAAACTATTTGCAATGATATGCAGGTATTTCAAAAAATTCGGTCATTTGGATTCAATGGAGTAGAAATGTTTGATGGTAATTTGGATAAATTTGCAGATGATCCAGAAGGGTTAAAAGATAATCTACAAAATTTAGGACTTTCTCTTTATGGAGTGTATACAGGTGCCAATTTTATTTACAAAGATGCATGGAGAGATGAACTATGGAGGATTCAGCAAACAGCTAAGCTTGCTGCCAGGGCAGGTGCAAAACATCTAGTACTCGGTGGAGGTGCTGTAAGAGGTGTTTCGCAAAATGAAAATGATATGAAAGTTCTTGGGCAAGCACTGGACGAAGCAGAAGCTGTAGCAGCTAAAGAAGGGATGATAGCGAGCTATCACCCGCACCTAGGATCAATGGTTGAAACTCCCGAACAAATTGATGAGCTGTTTTCTTTGTCCTCTATTGCGTTCTGTCCCGATCTTGCTCATCTTGCAGCAGGCGGGGCGGATCCATTAGAAGTTATTAAAGTGTACAAAAATCGCATACCTTATGTTCATTTAAAAGACTGGGACGGTGAGGGATTTGTTCCGCTCGGTAAAGGTGAGATTGATCTTCGTGGCATTATAAATTTTCTTCAGAAAGAGAACTACTCCGGAGATTGGTTAGTAGAAATAGATGGATATGCAGGTGATCCTGTGGAGGCGTGCCGATTATCATACGATTTTCTGGCCACTACTTTATTAGATAAAAAACAACGAAAAGATTAAAGGAGAGATGATGACATGCAAACGGTGAAAATTGGACTCATTGGTGCAGGATTTATGGGGAAAGCGCACGTAGTTGGTTATTCTAACGTACCTAAATTGTTTTGGCCGGCACCGGCAGTGCCTGAACTGAAAACTATATGTGATGTGGATGAGGCGACTGCTAAAGATGCAAAAGAACGTTTTGGATTCAAGCAATACACAACAGACTGGCAAGAAATTATCAATGATCCTGAGATTGATGCAGTTAGTATCTGCACACCAAATGACTCTCATGCCAAAATTTCTATTGCGGCATTGAAGGCTGGAAAGCATGTACTTTGCGAAAAGCCAATATCTAACAGTTCAACTGAGGCGAAAGCAATGGCGGAAGTAGCAGACGAGGTAGCTGTTGACGGTGTGATTGCTATGTGTGCCTACCAATATAGACGAGTACCTGCTGTTGTTCATGCAAAAAAGTTAATTGAAGAAGGCTCTATCGGCAATATTTTGAACGTTCGTGCTACCTATTTGCAGAGCTGGAGTGCGGATGAGGCTTCTCCATTGTCGTGGAGGTTCCAGAAAAAATATGCCGGTGCGGGAGCGCTTGGAGACATCGGTACACATGTTATCGATATTGCTCAGTATTTTGCTGGGGATATTGAAGAAGTAGTTTCCAACGTCAAAACATTTATAAAAGAGAGACCTGTACAAGAAGGAGGAGCAGACCTGCTTGGTACTATTAAAGTAGATCCGGATGCAGTAAAAGAGCCAGTTGATGTAGATGATGAAGCATCCTTTCTCATGAATTTTAAAAATGGAGCTGTGGGAAGTATTGAGGCAACCCGCAACGCCTGGGGAAGAAATAATTATATTACCGTAGAAGTTCATGGAACAAAAGGGTCTATTTTGTTCAATTATGAAAGGTTAAATGAGCTGGAGGTTTGTTTTTCAGAAGATTTAGAAGATCGACGTGGATTTAAAACCATTTATACAGGACCGGCACATGCTTACGGTGATGTGACTTGGAATATACCGGGAATGAATATTGGTTACGGAGAACTAAAAACAATTGAAAGTTATGATTTTATGAAAGCAATTGTTGAGAAAAAGCAGCCTTCTACCTCTTTTGCTGAAGCATACAAAGTCGATCGGGTTTGTGAAGCAGTCTTGGCATCTTCTGAATCACGCGCCTGGGAGAAAGTAAAATGATTTTGTTTGCCCACTAACAAATACTTATCTCAATATAAGGGAGAGAAGAATTATGAAAAAAAAGCTTCTTGCGGGGACGTTAGTATTAAGTGCATTGATGTTTGCTGGGTGTAATTCTGAAGCAGATCAGAGCAGTGGAAATGGAGAAGAGGATGGGACCAGCGAAGAAGATCTTCTAGCTGAAGAAGCGGAGTTGGAAGTGGCGACAGAGCCAATTCGCATTAATCCTGATATCGACGATGAAACAGAAATTTATAGTGAAGGCCCTCAGGGGGAAACAGCGGAGTCAGCGCACTCTTTGGAGCTGGGAGTAGAAGAAGCAGAAGAAATTAGTGAGGGAGAATATACTGCAGCAATTTCGATGCATTATGCAGGTAATGACTGGGCTCGTGCCCAGGTAAATGGTCTACAGGAAACCTTCGCTAAGATGGGGATTGAAGTGATTGCTGTGACAGACGGCCAATTCAGCGTGGAAAAACAGGCATCAGACATCGAAACCCTGCTTGCAAGAGACCCGGATATTCTCGTAAGTATTCCAGTAGATCCGGTTTCATCTGCAAACGCTTACCGTAATGCAGTAGATGCTGGCGTAGAATTGGTTTTTATGGATAATGTACCGGAAGGATTTTCTCCTGGTGAAGATTACGTTAGTGTAGTTTCGGCTGATAACTATGGAAATGGAGTCGCTGCTGCCCATAGTATGGCTGAAGAAATCGGCGAAGAAGGAGAAATCGGGGTCATTTATCATGATGCAGATTTCTTTGTTACAGGGCAGAGGGTAGAAGGATTTGAAACAACGATCAAAGAAGAGTACCCAAACATTGAAATTGTTGAGCGAGATGGCATCGCAGAGCCAGAAGATGGAGAAGAAGTGGCCTCCGGCATGTTCACTAGAAACTCTAATTTAGATGGACTTTTCGTCGTTTGGGATGTCCCGGCGGAAGGAGCACTGTCTGCATCGCGTACAGCTGGTCTAGATGAACTTGTGGTGACTACCATTGATTTAGGATCCGGTGTAGCTTTAGACATGGCTCGCGATCAAAATATTAAAGGTCTCGGCGCCCAACTGCCTTACGACCAAGGAGTAGCGGAAGCTATTCTTGCAGGTTATGCTCTGCTTGACAAGGAAGCACCTCCATATGTCGCAGTACCAGCTTTAGAAGTGACTAGAGAGAATTTGCTTGAATCATGGGAGCTTGTTTATAACGAAGAAGCGCCATCCGAAATACAGGAATCTATGGAATAAGCACACCCTTGGTTTAGTATGTATGATCAGAATCATAACATGCAGCCGGAAGGGTTCTGTTAAAAAGCTGGAAGACACTTTTATATAATTGTAAAAGTAAAAGAATAAAAAGTGGTAGTCGAGTAGGCGATCAGCTTTTGGTAATACTTTGTTTTGAAAATAGAGTAATTGAAAACCATGAACAAACACATTATAAAATCAAAATTTTCTGATTTTTATAATTCAGAGAAGAAATTCATTTCATTTTAATTATGAAAAGAGAATTATCAATTGTCACGGCTTTTTAAAAGGCTTCTAAAAGGCATTTTTTTAAAGGCCGTTAGATTAGTAAAGCGAGTGATGCAATTTTCCTGTCTGCATCCAGGGATTAGTGGAAGCATTAATATCTGTAACCCCTGCTGAGAAGTGTATTCGGAATAAAGGAGCTGTAAACATGAACCATACGATTCTTCGTATGAAAGAGATTGAAAAGGCGTTTAATGGTATTACTGTGCTTGATAAAGTGAATTTCGAAGTAAAGACCGGAGAAGTTCATGCTCTAATGGGTGGGAACGGCGCTGGGAAATCGACATTAATGAAAATTCTTACTGGCGTTTATCAGTTAGACGAGGGAAGCATCGAAATTGATGGAGAATATCAGCAGTTTAGTAATCCTTCCGATGCAGAAAAAGTAGGGGTTTCAATGATTTTTCAGGAATTCAGCCTAATTCCAAAGCTGACGGTAGCTCAAAATATTTACCTTCACTATGAGCCTCGAAAAGCATTCGGTATGATTAATGATAAAAAAATGGTGTCGGACAGCCGGAAAATCATTGCAGATATGGGTATCTCTATTTCTCCAAATGATTTAGTAGAAAATATTAGTTTAGGATACTGGCAGATGACAGAAATTGCAAAAGCACTTTCTAAAAATACGAAAATACTCATTATGGATGAACCAACCTCAACCTTAACTAAGTCAGAAACAAAAACACTTTTCTCTATTATCCGTCGTTTAAAAGAATCTGGAATTACGATAATTTATATTTCTCATCGTATGGATGAAATTTTCGAAGTATGTGACCGGATTACGGTGCTTAGAAACGGTACAAATGTCATTACAGCTTCCTGTGCTGATATTACGATGGAAGCCCTCATCAACAATATTGTCGGAGGTAGTATGGGGCAGTCATTGAAGTGGATAGAACGTCCGATAAAAGAAAATAGAAAGCCAATACTTGAAGTGAAGCATCTTCAATCTGGATCGCGGGTGAAAGATGTAAGTTTTACTCTGTATGAGGGAGAAATTCTTGGAATGGCAGGCCTTATGGGAAGTGGACGATCAGAGACAGTTAGGGCTGTTTTTGGAGTAGATGCTATAAGTGGAGGGGAAGTGCATGTTCGGGGCAGTAAAAAGTTGATTTTTTCTCCTAAAGAAGCAATTCAAGAAGGATTAGGATTAGTGCCTGAAGACCGCCGTTCTCAAGGACTGGTGCTTGAACATTCTGTTAAAGAAAATACGATTCTTCCAAGCTTGGGTGCTCTTTCAAGACGTCAAATTATTCAAAATAGTCAGGCTGATGAAAAAGTAGAAGCATTGGTAAAAAAGTTAAAAGTAAAGACAGACGATATTCATAAAACAGTATCTCTCTTATCTGGGGGGAACCAGCAGAAGTTGGTTCTCGCCAAATGGCTACTGAATGATACCGATATTCTGATACTGGATGAACCAACTAGTGGAGTTGATATTGGCGCGAAAGCTGAAATTGTTGAGATCATACGTGAAATTGCTGATTCAGGAAAAGCAGTTTTGGTTGTTTCATCTGAAATGACAGAACTTTTGGCAATGAGTGATCGAATTTTAATTATGAAAGACGGAGAAATTACAAGCTCTATAGATAGAAAAGAAATTAAAGGTGAGGAGGAAGTTGAACGTGCCATCCAAGTTGAAAAATAGCTTATCTCTTTTTGATTGGAGGCAGTATATTGTATATATTGCCTTTGTGCTGGTGTTGATCTACTTTTCGATAACATTAGCAGAAGAAGGTTTCATGACTACAGGTAATATATTAAATATAGCACGACAGACAGCTATGATATCGATAATGGGTGTGGCTATGACGTTCGTTATTGCATCTAAAGAAATTGATCTTTCTGTTGGTTCGATAGCAGCGCTTAGCGCTATAACAACAGCTTTAACAATGCAACAAGGGCTTGGTATGATTACAGCAATCATTGTAGGATTAGCTACAGGGCTTGCGGTCGGTTTTGTAAATGGTTATTTGGTAACGAAGGTAGCCATTCCTAGCTTTCTTGTTACTTTAGCAATGATGATGATCGCCAGAGGTGTTGCAATGTGGCTTTCTGGAACAGCCCCTGTGCCAATTTTAAGCGAAAACTATATTTTTCTATTTGGTTCAGGTAGCGTACTAGGTGTCCCCATACTTCTTTTCTGGACATTACTTATTGCTATTATAGGTTACATCGTTATGCGAAAATCCGTTTTCGGACGCCAAACACTTGCTACAGGTGGAAATGAAACTGCTGCCACGTTTTCTGGGATAAATACAAATCGTATTAAAATGACAGTTTTTATGGCTTCTGGAATGATGGCAGGACTTGCCGGTATGCTTTATGCAGGCCGTCTTCAAGCGGGCCGCTTTACTTTCGGAGAAGGAGACGAATTGTCTGTGATTGCAGCCGTTATTCTCGGTGGAACAAGTCTATTTGGTGGAGTCGGGACGGTGGTTGGAACAGTCATCGGTTCCGTTATGATTGGCACAATTAATAATGCTCTTATTTTACAAGGACTAGATGTGAGTCAACAGATGGTTGTGCAAGGGGCTATTATTATTTTAGCCGTAGCATTTGGAAGTAAGAAGAGAAAATCTTAATAAAGATGAGTGTGATAGAAGTGAAAGTTGGCGTATTTACTGTGTTATATCAAGATCAACCGATAGAAGATGTACTTAATATGCTACATGAATTTGGAGTGGAAGCAGTAGAGCTTGGGACAGGTAATTATCCAGGGAAAAGCCATTGCGATCCTGGCCATCTACTCGATCATCCAGAAAAAATTCGCGAACTTAAAAAACACTTACGGGATCGAGGTATGATTATAAGTGGGTTAAGTTGCCAGGGAAACGCATTGCATCCACAAAAACAAATTGCAGATGATCATCATGATACATGGGTGAATACAGTAAGATTAGCAGAAGAAATGGAAGTGGATGTCATTAATTGTTTCTCTGGCTGTCCAGGAGACAGTTTTGAGGCTCGCGTTCCAAACTGGGTGACATGTGCCTGGCCACCAGAATATGTGGAATTACGTAAGTGGCAGTGGGATAAGGTTGTCGTTCCATATTGGGAAAAGCAATCGGCATTCGCGTCCCGACATGGGATAGATAAGATTGCAATAGAAATGCACCCTGGGTTTGTGGTTTATAATCCGGAGACACTACTTGAGCTAAGGGATCGAGCTGGAAACAATATTGGAGCTAATGTGGATCCAAGTCACCTCATATGGCAAGGGATAGATCCTGTAGAAGCTATTAAAGAGCTTGGAAAGCACGAGGCTGTTTATCATTTTCATGCGAAAGATACGTATATAGATCAAAGAAACAAGGCGGTGAATGGAGTACTTGATTCAAAACATTACAGCAGATTTCTCGACAGATCCTGGAGTTTTCGTACAATTGGCTACGGTCAATCAATGAAGCAGTGGAAAGATATATTTAGTGTCTTAAAGGCAATTGGTTTTGATGATGTGATTTCGATTGAGCACGAGGATCTGTTGGCATCTACGAATGAAGGCCTTGAAACAGCTATTCATGCGGTAAAGGAAGCAATGCTGATAGAAAAGCCGGTAAACATGTGGTGGGCATGAAATTTTACGTAAATGTAGTGAAAAAGTTGAAAAATACGCCTGACACAGTTCATACTAAGTAAAAGGGTTTTATGAACATAGTTTTTATTAAATATAAACAATGGGAAGGGAGGGGTGTATATGACCAGTATTCAGGACGTAGCTAAAATGGCGGAAGTTTCTGTAGCCACAGTTTCTCACGTCGTAAATCATACAAGGTATGTCAGCCCAAAAACAGCTCAAAAAGTTGAAGAAGTTATTGATTCATTAGATGAATTGCCCAATTTTATTGTGAAAAAAAGAGGCATGGGACCTAGTGATAAACAGCAGATTCTCGTTTTTGCTACAAATATTTTTCACCCCTTCCAGGCTGGTATTATTAAGGAGCTTCAAGAGATAACAGCAAAAAAGAACGAGCTTCGCATTGTCAACGTTCAGACAGATGATTTAATACAGACGCTAAAGAGTTATTCGATAGCAAATACAAAATCAACGATAGGAAAAGTACTGCTTTTAGATCGGCCGATCGAGGAATCACTAAAAGTTCACTCATCTATGAAAACTGTTCCGACAGTGGTTGTAAGTGAAAATGAAATTAAGTTGACTGGTTCCCAGGCTAAGGAAGCATACACTATCATATCAGATAGCTATCAAGGGGCGTATGACTCTGTAAATCATTTAATTAATCATGGACATGAAAGAATTGTATTAATAGATGATTGCTATAAGCAGTGCGGCACAGAGAGTGATTTATATAAAGGTTATCGCCAAGCGTTTGTGGATCGTAACATTACCTTAACTAATGCTTACGTTATAGAATCTTCTGCAACGGAGAAAATTCATGAAACTCTCTCCAAAGAGCAATCTCCGACAGCTTTAATCATTGCCAGTGAAGACGCTCTTCTTCAGGTCCTTACTTTTCTAAATAGTCGTAACAAAAAGTGTCCGGAAGATATTTCTATTATTTGCTTTAATGATAGGCGTTGGTTTGAGTTATTCACTCCAGCACTTACTGCAGTCCGACAGGATGTAAGCCGGATCAGTGAAACAATATTATCTTATCTGCAAAAAGAATTATCGGAAGGTTCTCAGCTTAAAGAACAAGCGTATGTATCGACAAAAATCCGTCTGCGTCAATCTACATCAGGGATTGCACGTGGTCCATTTGGAGAGAAAGCGGCATCTGTGGATTCGATTCAGATAAATGAAGAGGAAATTACTGAAGTACGTAATCGAAAGCCAACAGCCGTTATTTCCTTTCACTATACAGGGGCTGCTTGGATGCATCTTCATGAAAGAGGCATTAGGGATTTGTTCAGTAAGTGGGGGATTTCTCTTCTTGCGGTTACGGATGCTCATTTTGATCCGGACATGCAAAATAAACAGCTGGAAGGTCTTATGGCTCTTGACCCGGATATTGTAATTGCGATACCTACAGAAGACAATAAAACCTCGGAGGTTTTTCAAAAAATCGCTGCAAGTCAATCTAAGCTTATTCTTATAACAAACGTTCCAAACGGACTTTCACCAGAGGATTATGTAAGCTGTGTTTCCGTAAATGAGTGGTCACACGGGCGACTTGCAGGAAGCGGGCTTGGCAGTATGATGAGAGATGAGGAAATGAAGCAAATTGGCTTGTTACTGTACGACTCTGATTTTTACGCGACTAATCAGCGGGATGCAGCTGCTCGTCAAATCCTCATGGAGGAATACTCAGACCTGGAAATAGTGGGAGAGGGACATTTTAAAGAAGAAATTGAAGTGGTAGAGAAAACAAAGGAGCTATTGTTGAAACATCCTGAAATCGAGGGTCTATATATTTCCTGGGAAGGGCCAGCTTGCAAGGTACTTCAGACTTTAAAAGAAATAGGTAGAGAGGATATTCTCGTTGGTACTGCAGATCTCGATTACGAATTAGCTTTGTATATGGCGAAAGGAAAGAATGTTAAGAAAATCAGTGCCCAGCTTCCTTACGATCAGGGAAAAGCGCTTGCTCTAGTTGCTGCCAACGCTGTATTAGGTAAGCATGTTCCCAAATTTATTGGTGTAGAACCGGTTGAAGTTACACAAGAAAATCTATTAAAAATGTGGAATCGAATTTTTAAAGAAAGCGCACCAAAAGAGGTTGTTGAAGCTGTTAAAGCCAAGCCTACTTATCTTTCTACCTGATTTTAATACTTCTCTAACAGGATTTGTTTACCCAAACTGTTCCTAAAAACCCACTTTTACGAACGATCTTAATATGTCAAAAAGAATAGTTGTGACCGTCCGTAAACGTTGTAAATGACGTTGCGGACGTTTTGGATTTTTATACACTTTTGCGGACACATAAATAATGATCTTTTTTAATCTCCTATACGATGATTAGTGTAAAAATACTCTCTTAGATAAAAAATATTCCGTTATTTAGTTGACTTGTTCTTTTTAGGAGATCTATAGTGAGGTAAACGAATGGTGGTTTGGATGAAGCGAAAATATGGTGCTTTTCCGGAAAGAGAAGACATACTGACAATGATTTCGGAGCCTAAAACAACAAAAGGTATTATTAATAACCTTTTAGGCGGGCTGGCTGTTTTGCTGTTTGGAATTGGTTTTCTCATTTTAAGCGGGCTTCTTGTGTACAACTGGTTGAGCGGATATATCCTTACTTTTAATTCCGCGACCCCATCCGGCCGGAATGGGACCTGGTTAGCAAACCTGGTGGGAAACGATATTCTCTACATAATTTTGTTTTTAGTTGCTGTGCTTGGCGGGGGCTGCGCTGTTCTCGCAGGTGTGGCGATGCTTTCCTACCCATTTTCCAGGTTGCCGGCAGCGGCTGTGTATCCAAACCGTATTGTTTATAAGCTGAGCCGGAAACGCATCGAAACCGTTGATTGGAAAGAAATAGAGACTATCATTATCGAAAATTATATACATGTCATTGGAGCAAATAAATTACAAAACAGCATTCATCTTTATCTTACTCGAGCGGACGCAGGTCCAGTCTGTATTAAAATTCGGGATAACGAAGGAATCACCAGGCTGCTACAGAAAGCCTGCAGCCGTAATATACCGATCTACTTTTTCACGATAGATGCAAAGAGAAACCGTTCTGCTTTTCCAATAGACTACGATGATTATCGTTATATATTTGCAAAGCAGGCAAAATCTATTCCCTTCATGGAAACCTCTCATGTGGAAGATTTTATGTACAGCGGAAGTCTGTTTTTTAACGACCTCCCTTATTTCTACGTAGAACACTATGACCAGTTTAGAACAGAAGAAGAAGGGGTCCCTGTTCTGCTGGGCTCATGACAATAATTGAAAATTTTAAAATAAAAAAATGCCCATGACGTCTTAATTGACGTTATGGGCGTTTTTCACGTTCCTGTTTGAGCTTAGTGATGACTTCTTCCATGAAAATAAAAAAGATCGTTCTCGTTTTTTCAAAGGCCAGCAGCTTGTTGTTTTGCTGTAAGGGGGAGAGGTGAAAAATATAATCCGCCTGCGAGTCGCGTGTGTTCATGGGTTCTTCGAGTACGAGCATCGTACGGGCGTCTCTTTTTTTGATTACATGAAAGAGGTGCTCAAAAGAGGCGAATTTTCCCGTGACGGAAAAGACAATTAATAGAGTCTCATTATCCGCTAAACGCTCGGCGTAGTTTTCGTCATGGGTAACGAAAATATTTCTGTCAGTCACAGCTGCGAGTTTGTAGGCAAAATACTCAGTGCTGATGTAGGAAGGGCCGAGCCCAAATAAAATAATTTTTTTAAAATGTGTAAATACAGATAGAAACTCATCGACTACTGCCGGGTCATAGCTTTCCAGAAATTGAAGCAGCCGCTGAATTTCACTGGAGCCTTCGCGGTCCGCTGCTGGATGGTGTTCTTCATAGCCGCTGAAATACAGTTTGTACTGCTTGAAGCCGGCAAAGCCTAACTTTCTAACCAGTTTGGACACTTTAGAAGGGGAGACGCCGCCCAGCTCGGCGGCATCGATGATTTTCAGTTTATCATTCTGCTCCAGGGACTGCGTCAATGTGTGGTGCAGTGCTTTTTCTAGTGGGGTTAAATGATCGGTTCGCAAATTTAACATGTATCGATACCTGACCTTTTATAGTTTATCCGTTTCTACTTAAAAATCGCGTAGGAACGTTTTAGGATTTCATCTGTATGAGTTCTAACATGCTTCACGACGGAATGATTGATCTCATTATAAAGAAAAGAGGCCGCCGGATCGGGAGAAAATGATTTCTCGTTTTGAATGAGATGGTCGGCTGCATCTGCGAAGCTATCATAAACAGCCAAGTGTTGGCATACGCTGATAGCGGCTCCGAGACAGGCGCTGCTGCTGCCTTTTCGTTTATGGACCGGCAGCCCAAATACATCGGAGAGGATTTGCAGCAGTACGTCGCTTTTGGCGCCGCCGCCTGTAACTACGATATCCTCCACGTCTGCATTAATTTCAGTCAGCATGTCATTAATATTGTTTTTAATCGTAAAGGCAATTGCTTCTAATATGGAGCGGTACATATGATACTTCGTATGCCGCTGGTCAAAGCCGATCATGATTCCTTTTCGGTAGGGCTGGTCCGGGCTCGAGAGCCAGTCCAGTATCGTAATCAGGCCGTCGCTGCCGGGTGGCACAGCCTCTGCCTGCCGGTTTAAATACTCTTCCTCGGACATTTCTGATGCGGCTGCATCCTCCACTAAACCTTCACCGAGCAGTTTTTTAAACCAGCTGACCGTCCACATGCCGCGCCTGATGCCATTGGATTCATAGACGTACTGAAAAGGGACAGCCGCCAGGGTAGGGAAGAAGTTAGCTGCGTCTGGAAAATCTTCGTGCCGGACCAGCATCGAGGAAATGAACGTTCCCAGGGAAATCATAATCGTCGTTTCGTCTTTGATGCCGGAGCCGAGAACTTCCACAGCCTTGTCATTTGCGGTTGCTACGACGGGAATGCCTTCTTTCAAACCAAACTCAGCCGCCAGTTCATTTCTGATGGATCCTAACGCCTCCCCGGGTTTTACCAGGTTAAACAGCATGTCCCGGTTTAGCCCGTTGGCGGCCATCACTGCGTCATCCTCGGACCAGTCCAGCGTTTCCCGGTCCAGCGGCCAGAACACTTCATAATTAGCCGCGGTGTCATTCAACTCTCCGGTCATGTTGAACCCTAAGTAGCCGGAGGTGGAAGTGACATAACGGACCTGTGGATCTTCGTGCTCGTATGGTTTGGACAGCCGCATATCCATCCAGCTGATTACGGGCTGAGCGAGGGATCCATCTTCTTTCAACAGCGCGCGGCAGCTTCTTATCGTACATAAGCCGATGCCCGAGATAGCCTTTCTGCTGCCTGTGAAATGTTCCAGACAGTTGTGTACCGCACTTTTTACACTGTCCCACAGGTCATCATCCGGATGCACCACGACTCCCGGCTCCGGCGTCAGCGGTTCTTTTAACAGGCAGGATCCAAACGCAGCTTCATTGCCATCTGTATCAAATATAATCACTTTCGTACTCTGCGAGCCGTTATCAATACCCATAATATATTGCTCTGCCATCGTATTTCCGCCTTTCGCTTTTCCTTAAGCCGCAACTTATCCTCTAATATACTTTTTGATTTCGTTTTCCTGAGGGAAGATTGTACCATGATTCATCGTGCCGTTCGGATCAAATGTCTGCTTTAATTTATCAAGCATATAGTAGGCAGATCCGTGTTCCTGTTTTGTCCATTCCGAGCGGTATTTCCCGATGCCGTGATGGTGGCACATCGAGCCTCCGTATTTCAGCGTTTCTTCAATAATAATTTCATGAATAGGGTGGTGGTACGTAAGCATTTCCTCTTCCGGTGCACAGTTAATGGTGTAGTTATACACAAAATACATATTCGTGCCGTTAAGGTAGCTGTGGGAAGAATGACCGCCCAGCATCGTTAAGTCAGCTGCCCGGTCAAATTCGTTTTTGATCCGTTCCATGACGCTGTCGTAGATTTTGATCACATTTTCCCAATCTGCGGAAATTTCTGTTGTGAATCCATCATGTGTGTTGTTTTCTTTCATATCTTGTACTTCTTTTTCGATTCTGCTTTGATCCCAGTTTAAGTTATCGAACCACGTTTTGATAAAAGACGAGTCCACTTTTTCGGTTACATGGGACTGAAAATCAGCAGCTGCCTGTTCAATTGCTTCGTTGGTTGCTTTTACGATACCGAGCGGGCCTTCTACCATGAAAATCAGTACATATTTTTCTTTATAAAAATGGCTGAAGTGCTGTCTGGCATCTTCGGGGGAGTACACGCGTGCGACAGAAGGGCGGAACCCGTTTACCATGACTTCACGGAGAATCTTGATGCCTGTGTCCATGTCATCAAGCAGATAGCCGTGAAACGTATTGTTTTCCGGATAGAATTTAAATAGTTTGACCGTCACTTCCGTGATGTAACAAAGGGCGCCTTCATTGCCGATAGCAATATGGCGGATATCGGGTCCTCCGGATCTTCTGGGCACATTTTTAATCCGCGATACATGGCCGTCTGGAAATACGCATTCCAGCCCGATAACCATATCTTCGATCGCACCGTAAAGCGTAGAAAACTGGCCGATGCTTCGGGTCGAAACGAGTCCGCCCATCTGTGCAACAGGCTTGGATTGGGGGGAATGTCCCGTCGTGAAGCCTGATTTGCGTACCTCGTCTTCTAAATCCTGCAGTTTGACCCCGGACTGGACGGTAACCTGCATGTTGTAGGGATCCACTTTGATAATATCGTTCATTTTCGATCCATCGACAACAATGGTCTGATCTTTCCAGTTTTCCAATCCGCCTTCGGTCGCCGTTTTGCCGCTGCGGGGAATAACGTTGATGTTATGTTCATTGCAGTAGGCTAAAAGTGTCTGTACTTCTTCTGTGGAATATGGATAAACGATAGCAAGGGGAGCGGGAACATCAAGAACGTGTTTCGCTTTTGCGTATTTTTTATACCGGTCGGCAGAAGCATCATACAGGTCTTCTGTTTTTGTTACGACTTGCTCTGCTGAAATTAGTTCTGACAGGTCTTTAAGCGTTTGTGTACTCATCGATTATAGATCTCCTTTGTATTCAATTTATCGAACCAGATAGCCGCCATCGACCGTTACAAGGGTGCCGTTTACATAATTGGAAGCATCGGATGCCAGGTAGACGACGGTACCCATTAAATCAAGAATATTGCCCCAGCGGTTAGCGGGAATGTGATCGAGGACGCGCTGGTTTTTGTCGGTATCTGCTCTCGTTGATTTTGTTATGTCCGTTGTGAAATAGCCCGGCGCGATGCCATTTACCTGAATATTGTATTGCGCCAGTTCATCACAGTAGGCTTTCGTAAAGCCGGCCAGCCCGTGCTTGGTGGCGGCATAGGCCGGCGACCACTGTCCGCCCAAAAACGAGAAGACAGAGCATGTGTTAATAATTTTTCCGCTTTTCTGCTTAATCATATGTTTAGCTGCTTCGCCCGCTAATTCAAAAGGGGCCGTTAAGTTGACGGAAACCATTTTATCCCATTGGAGACGTGTAAATGCGGTGACATCTTTTTCGTAAATGCCGATGCCCGCGTTATTCATTAGAATATCAATGGTGCCAAAGAGATCGATACATTCCTGAACTATTTCCCTGCACACATTATCCTGGGTAATGTCCGCAATTTTCAGATGGTATTGAACGCCTTCCTGCTCGACTAATTTCCGGGTCCGGTCGTCATCACCGGTCATGCTGACAGCAAAAATATTGGCTCCTGCCTTAGCGAGGGCAAGCGTGTATCCCTGCCCGAGACCGGAATTTCCGCCGGTTATAATTGCCGTTTTTCCTTGTAAGCTGAAAAAGTTCATATTAAATGAAGTGATGTCCGGTTCCGTTGGATACATATTATTTCAACCTCCTCTGCAAGGGTCTCCTGCAGTTATCGTAATATGCTAAATGAATAATAACAAGTTTTTAGAAAGAAATTTTCTTTTATTTTTTATTTTAACGATCATAAAGGAAAATTTTCTTTTTAATAAAAAGTCTAAATCCTTATATTTATTTAGATGGTAATTGATATAATATTCAGACAATTAATATTAGGGAGGATTTTTATGAATAAGATCATTACAAGTTACGACTTGAAATGGACGGCTCTCGTATATTCCCTTGTTTTATTGCTGCTGGTTTTTTTCATAGATCTCACCACACCACAAAACTCATGGATTTTTATCGTGAAAATTGTGATCGTTCCATTTTTGGCCGTAGTTGCTTTACTGATTGCTTTTGGCAGGCAGGGCATTAAGGACATCTTCTCGAAACCCATCAAGCCATATAAAAACTTTTTTGTCTGGTACATTATCATGATCATTATGAGCCTGATTTCCGGCATCTTATTAAGCCTGTTCGTTAACACGCCGCTTCGTGGAAATCCTGGAACAGAGCACTTGGCACAAACATTTATATCGCTGCCGTTTGTCCTGTTATTTGAAGAGATTATCAGCTTTTTCTTTTTACTGGCTGTCGCCAATATTATTTATAAAAGAACGAAAAACCTATTCTGGGCTCAGGCAGCGGGTGTGGCGGTAAGTGCTGTCATATTTGGCTTACTGCATTATACAACGTATTATAATGGAAATATGGTTGATACCCTCGCTCATATTATCTTTATTCAGGGAATGGCCCGGGTATTTTTAAACCTTGCCGGCTTAAAAAGCAATAGTCTGATGATCCCATGGATAATACATGTGGTCTTTGATTTAAATACGTTTTTAATTGGCACGACGGCGTTAATAATAATTTACTGGTGAAATCAACAGACATATTTGGAACTTGAGGTACTGTCTTGAGTAGTGGATTCATGATGAAAAATAGAATACTAACAAATATATCCCCTTACCGATATTGTATCGGTAAGGGGATATATTAATTTTATCGTTTCATTTATTCACTTCTTACAAGGTCGGCAATAAGAATATAACGGTCGGGAGCACTACCTATAAAATTGAACGGGTAACAGGTAGTGACGGTGAGAACAGGGGAAGCGGATGGGGTGATAATGGTTTTGTCATCACTTGGAACAATTTTGATTTCCCTGATTTCATACGTGAACGTGCCGGCGGAAGTCTCAACGATGAGCTCATCGTTGATTTCCAGCTGACCTAGTTCTTTAAATACGGTGTCCCGATGTCCGGATAGAACGGAATTGTCATTTTCGCCCGGCAGTACGCTGCCTGCAAAGTGTCCAATTCCTTTACTTAATTCATCCTCATCTGTTCCATGAATGATAGGCAGTGTTTGATCAATAGCCGGCATAGTCAAGTTGCCTATATTTCCACCGACTTTCGGTCTTACTGGATAAAGGGTTTCATCTGAAATAGAGTTTTGTTTCGATGTTTCTGTTTTCGTTTCCGTTTGAGCTTGTGCTTCTTTTACAGTTTCTTTTTCATTTTGTACATCGGGTGGAGCTGTTGTGTCTGTTGGGCTTGCTGCTGTTTGTGTTTCTTCTCTCTTTTCTATCTCAGCTGATGCAGATGTGTCTGCGGTTAGTCCGGATTCTTCTGCCGGCTGTTCGACCGAGACAGGTGCAGGGGCAGATTGAGTATAGATTTGATAGGACGCCCAGGCAATTAAACATATCCCCAGGATCAAGAACCCCGGGGAAAGTTTATGGACAGTTTTTAGTATCCGTTTAAGAAAAGAATTCTTATTCATACACTTTTCTTCTCATTAAGAGAGCTAATCCTATCAATGATAGCATTATTCCGCCAAGGAGAAAGTTATACATGGAAGTAGCTGTTTCTGGAAGCTCGCCGCCTGTAACGGTCGGTACCGAAACATCGTGCGAGCCAAGATCGATCGTTTCTTCATCTTCATCTGGAGTGAATTGAACGTTTACTTGATAATTCCCAGCCGGGACATTTTCAGCGGTATACGTAATTTTTTCATTGCCTCGAACTTCTTCTGTCTCTCCACCAATGTTAAACTTCCAAGTACCTGGAACCTTTGTATCTTCAGGTAATGCGGCGCGAATTTCCACGCTGCCATCCGGCTTCACTTCTACAGTAACAGTTTCAGCTGGTTGATCAGTGTTTGGTGTTGGTGTGACTTCGGGATTTAGTGTTGGTGTTGGTACAAATCCTGGTGTAGGCTCAGGGCTTGGCTCAGGCTCAGGGCTTGGTTCAGGCTCAGGGTCTGGATTTGGTTCAGGATCCGGATTTGGTTCAGGATCCGGATTTGGTTCAGG
>NZ_RAPK01000006.1:119240-368768 GCF_003610495.1 Sinobaca qinghaiensis
GGATTTGGCTCAGGGTCTGGATTTGGCTCAGGGTCTGGATTTGGTTCAGGGTCCGGATTTGGCTCAGGGTCTGGATTTGGTTCAGGATCCGGTGTTGGGTCTGGATCCGGATTTGGTTCAGGATCTGGATTTGGTTCAGGATCCGGTGTTGGGTCTGGATCCGGATTTGGCTCAGGATCTGGATTTGGTTCAGGGTCCGGTGTTGGGTCTGGATCCGGATTTGGCTCAGGATCCGGAGTTGGATCAGGATCCGGAGTTGGGTCTGGATCCGGAGTTGGATCAGGATCTGGGTTTGGCTCAGGATCCGGTGTTGGATCAGGATCTGGAACCGGTGCTTCACATACTGGCGGCACGATAATTTCAGTATTGGCCGCATCAGCTGTAACAGCTGTCTGAGCTAATATTCTGCCGTTAGTAGTGGAGTCCGCACCAACCGTGATGGCTGATTTACTCATTAATGTTCCGACAAACGTGCTGTTTGCGCCAAGAGTGGCAACGTTGGCTACCCAAAAGATATTACAAGCCTGGGCACCGCCCTGCAGTTGGATCTCCGTATTTGCAGCGGTAGAAAGCGCTCCATCAATCTGGAATATATAAACGCCATCACCGTTAAGCGTAATACTTGATCCCATAGAGACAGCATTATTAAAGTTATACACACCTGGAGTTAATGTGTCCCCGCCCAGTGTAGACAATGTAGTATCAGCAGGTTGCGAGTCAGCACGGGTCATAGCACCTTGGAAATCTGAATACGCTTCTGTATATGCGTCGTTCGCTACGTCTGTTGAACCGGTAACATCTGCCGTTCCGGTTAAACCTCCGGCTCCCAAACTGCCATTGACTGAAGTGGATTCTGTAACTGTTACGGATTCACCTAAAATACCATATGGGTTTGCTGCTCCTAGGCCAGGGTTAACTCCGACAGCATTAACGTGTAATGAAAAAAGGGGAAGTATGAGAAGGATGGTCATAAAAATCGAAAATATCCTAAAATATTTCACTTGATGTTTCACCCCTTCAGATAGTAATATACCTACAAAGTATATTAATTTTCTTAATTTTCAGTAAATTTAATGTAGTGGAATTTATATTGTTCACTCCTTTCAAAAATATTAGGTCCCCATTAATAAATTTTTTTATTATCATTAAATTCACTAAAGTGAACAATTTTGATTTATCAATAAAACTTTCAAGATAGCTTATTGCTGCAAATAGTAGGCTACACATAGAGTATACACCCGTTTTTATTAAAGTATATAACTATTTTTACTATTATAATTGTTCACTATAGTGGAATTATATTATATAGTAATAAATAGTTTAAGTTTTTATTTAATTGCAAAAAGGAAAAATAATCATGGTGATGAGAATAAAAAAGAGTATTCCTGGACACAATACAACCTGCCTTCCCAGCTATCAGCGCGAGTTGTGTCTTTAATGATGAATGTTACCCCTCAAATAGGCAGGAGTTTATTACGAAAATGAATAGATTATCGTCGGAAGGCGTTAACGATCAATTCATAGGTAGTAAACAACCTGAATAGCTTGCGGTGCAAACAAAAGTCATAAAATATCCTTATAATAATGATCATTCTGGACGAATCAAAAGGAAGTGAGGACTTTATAATAAATTCAGTTTTAAAAACGTACCAGGCAGTTACAAATGTATGGAGATATAATTAAAAAAAATAAAAAAATCTCGATTCTTTGTAAAAAAGAAGAATGCGAGGTTTTTTTCAAATGATAATGAATATTTTATAGACCTCTCGCAAGATTTCGAAATAGTGAAATTACAGAATTTGTATGCATGAAGACAAGCGCTTATAATGGGTGTTTGTACAATAGCAATTAAAGGAAGAGGTGGGCTGCTTGGGTTTAGGAATACTCCTTTTATTACTTGCGATTACATTTGTTATTTATTTCAGGTCAAACACCTTAAAAGTCGTTTACGTTAGTTTGGGGTTACTTGCTTGCGGCGTAGTTTGTTTTATTGTGTTTGTCATTGCTATTGATACGATGAATCCAGCTTATGGCTCTGTTATGCGATTGGACGTAGCTCTTCTTGGCCTGCAGGCCTCACTGATCTTAATTCCAAGCGGCGTTATTATGAGTATTACCGCCATTGTTTTCCATCGAACGCGTAAAAAAACTTCATAGGAATATGGGTCTACTGAGTAAGGTCAGAAGGTCGAAATCTCTATCAGGTATGAGTGATTAATCTATACAAAAATGTACTTACATTTTATATGGAAATCACGATGTTTATAAAATCGAATCATTCGAAAAAGCTTTTCTTCTTTATGTAAAAAACACCCCAAACTCGCATGTATGACTGCGATAATATAGAGGTGTTTTTTTTATGAATACCAACGGTTCATTATCTTTTACTCCTTGTTTTATTCTATGCAGGATCTTACATTTTCAATTACAGCACGGAGTTATTTGAGAAAATGATGGATTCCATACCTGGTGATTAAAAAACAAGAGGATCATAATATAAATTTCACGGCCGGATCCTATCGATACGAACATATAGACAAAATCCGCCTCCTTTCTAATGAGCACTTAGAAAGAAGACGGATGTTTTAACGACCGGTAATGGTTCGATCTTTTGGATGTTCAGGCAGGATAGAAGCAACCAGTTCTTTAACTTTTGGCTGTTCGGAAGTGAAAATATCATTTTTATCATAACAAGTTTCAACTATTCTTCCGTTTTCCATAACAATCATAGCATCTGAGATAAAATAGGCTGCGCGGATGTCGTGGGTAATAAAGAGATAGGAGAGACTATACTCGTTTTTCAACTCTTGCAGCAAGTGAAGAATATTTGTCTGTGTCACCATATCAAGACTGCTTACCGATTCGTCCAAAACAATCATTTTTGGCTTCAGAGCAATGGATCTTGCAATGCTAATGCGCTGCAGCTGCCCGCCGCTGAACTGGCCGGGGCGTTTTTTCATATCCTCCGCATGTAGGCCGACCATTTCCAATAATTGAGCGACGGTTCGTTTTTGTTCCGACACAGAAAGCTTTTCGTAATTGTCCAGTGGTTCCCCAATAATTTGTTCTGCCGTCAGGCGGGGATTTACGGAGGAATAGCTGTCCTGAAAGACGACCTGAAGATCTCTTCTCATCTTCCGGCGGGCTGCAGCGGTCATCGTATAAAGGTCTTCTCCCTGGAAGAGGACCTGACCTTTCTTTGGCTTTTCCAGCCCGAGAATTACCTTTCCGAGCGTGCTTTTTCCTGCTCCGCTGGTCCCTATAAGTCCCATACACATGCCTTGCTCTACAGTAAGGGATACATTGGAAAGAACCTGTGTTTCTTTTCTTCGGATGGGTAAAAAAGAACGTGCTGAGCCGTATGTATGGGTAACGTCTTTCACTTCCAAAAGACTCATAAGTTCTGTTCTCCCTTCGATCTGTAGTAGGCGCCCCATCTCTTCTATATAACCCTTCTTTTTAATTGATCATTTAACAGCAGGGCAGGCCTTGCCTGCAGCAGTTGCTTCGTATACTCCTGCTTTGGATGATCAAACAGCTGAAAGACATCTGCTGTTTCTATAATGCGGCCGTTCCGCATCACGGCCACGTCGTCAGCCAGTTCGGAAATGACTCCTAAATCATGGGAGATCAGTAAAATGGATGTGCCGCATTCGGTGCGGAGACGGTCCAGTTCTCTCAGCACCTGCAGCTGATTAGTAACATCAAGTGCCGTAGTAGGTTCGTCAGCAATAACAACAGAAGGGCGCAGACACATCGATATGGCAATCATGACCCGCTGCAGCATACCGCCGCTTAATTGAAAGGGATACTTTTTCATTAATTTAGAAGGCTCTGGCAGATTCATTTTTTCCATTGATGTGATGGCAAGATCCACCGCCTGCTTTTTCGTAAGGACGGTATGGCTTCGAATCGTTTCTACAAACTGATTTCCTATCGTATACACAGGAGTGAAGGCATTCATTGGGTTCTGCATAATAAACCCGATGTCCCTGCCGAGCACGCTGCGCATTTTTTTTTGATTCAGATCCGTAAGCTCCCGGCCATGCAGCTGAATACTTCCCTTTACAGACATTGTTTTTGGATTTAGGAGCTGCAGCAGGGCCATGCACGTAACGGTTTTTCCGCTGCCGCTTTCTCCTGCCAGGCCTAATATCTTCCCCGGTTTTAATTCCAAGTGAAGATTCTGAACTAGGGGAAGCATGCCTTTGGGCGTTTTTACAGCCACATTTAAATCCTTTACATGTAAAGCATTCTGCTGATGTCCCATCTTTTTATGCCCCTTTCAATAGCGGCGTTTCACGCCTAATCGTTCTGATAAAGATTCTCCAAGAATATTAAATGAAATAACGACGAACAGGATAAATAAACCGGGATAAATCATAAGTTCCGGCTGGCTTCGAATAAAGGCTTTTCCCTCGTGAATCATTGCGCCCCATTCAGGTGTAGGCGGCTGAATGCCGAGACCAAGAAAGGAGAGGGCGGAAATGTCCATAATAGCCCAGCCCATTTCCAGCGTCCCCATAACTATAATAGGAGGGAGGACGTTTGGGATCAGATGCCGCCTGATAATCTTTCCTGTCGAAGAACCGCTCATTCGTGCGGCTGTAATGAAATTTTGTTCTTTCATGCTGACAACCATGCCCCGGATCATCCGGGCATAATAAACCCACTGAACCATCATCAATGCCACTACTACCTGCCAGAGGCCGGGTCCCAGTAGGCCTACAATTCCCAGCACAAGCACCAGGTTTGGAAAAGCCATGACACCGTCGCAGAAGCGCATCAGCAGCAGGTCGATCCAGCCGCCGATGTAGCCGGCAAGCGTACCAATAAGCAGGCCGATGCCTAACGAAGCAGCGAAAATTAAAAAAGCAAATCCGAGAGAAACGCGTGCGCCATAAAGCAGGCGTGATAGAGTACAGCGACCAAAATGATCAGTGCCTAAAGGATATTCCCAGGAAGGAGGAGCTAATTTTACTGCCAGGTTCACATGCACCGGATCATGAGGAGCAATCCAGGGAGCCAGAATGCTGATCAGAAAAAATGTTAGTAACACAACGGAGCTTATAGTAATAGCCCATCTTCCTTGACTGGCCGTTCGTATGCTTGCAATCAAGATTCAGTCCGTCCTTTCCATGAAATGCGCGGGTCCATATACAACTGCAGGACATCGACGATGAGATTGCAGACGATAAATAGACACGCTGCGAGCACCACGTAGCCTTGAATAACGGGAATATCCCGGTTCAGGATGGCTTCGATAAAGAATCGTCCAAATCCAGGCCAGGAAAAAACCTGTTCTACAATGATGGTGCCTGTAAGAAGCTTCCCCAAATTCATACCGAGCCCGGTCAGCATGGGGGAAATAGCTATTCGCAGCACGTGCTTGACCATAATGGTCTTTTCTTTAATGCCGCGTGTTCTACCGTAGGTCACATATACTTTTTCCAGTTCCTCCAGCACACTTGCACGGAGCAGCCGAGTGTAAATGGCAATTAATGCGAGGGACAGCGTGATGCTTGGAAGCACGAAATGCTGCCAGGAGCCTCTTCCTTCCACTGGGAATAAATCCAGCTGTACAGCAAAAACAAAAATTAAAATATAGCCAAGCCAAAACTGTGGAATAGAGGCGCCCAAATAAGCAAGGAATCTGCTGAAATGATCAATCACACTATTCTTATAAACCGCTGATAAGAAACCAAGCGGCACACTGACAATGACAGCAAGAAGAATACTGCTTACCGCCAGCTGGATCGTAGCCGGCATTCTTGTCACGACCTCCTGCCAGACAGGGGTATTCGTTACGTAGGAATTGCCGAAGTCTAGCTGAACAATTTGCTTGACGGTTTGCACATACTGCATAATGAGAGATTCGTTCAGGCCAAACTCCTGCCTTTTTTCTGCTAAGATCTCCTCAGTAGGATGGATGTGGGCCGCAGCAAGATACGCCTCGGCCGGATCAACCGGCGAGAGACGTATCAGGGCAAACATTAGAAAAATGGCGAACAAGATAATAGGAATGACAGCAAGCAGTCGTTTTGTAAGGTAGGAAATCATGGCTTATCCTTTCTCATCATTACTGACTGACTTTTATTTCATTGAAAGGATGTTCATCCCGGTTCGCCGGAAATGAAAACTCTTCTATACTATCCTGATATACCACAGTTTTTTTCATGTAAGAAACCGGTACAATAACAGACTGATCTTGTAGTGTGTTTAAAATGCCGTTATAAAGCTCCTGGCGTTCTTCTTCATCCTGAGAAGCTAAAGCCTCTTCGATCTGCGCATCCAGTTCAGCTTTCATCGGCAGGTTGGAGTGTGCTTCTGCCACGCCCCAGCCTTTTTCTGCTACAACGTTTATAAATGAATGAGGATCATAAGGAGCACCGTAGTTATACCAAAAATCAATATCGAAATCGCCGGCTTTTCTGCGCTCAATTTGATCTGTCAATTCCACTCCTGCAATATTCAGCTGCACACCAATGGCTGTCCATTCTGCTTGAAGTGTTTCGGCCATTGATTTTTGAATCGGGTCAGTTTTGTCGTACATTAATTCCAGTTCAAGAGGCTCTCCATCTTTTTCACGGATGGTTTTTCCATCAGGAAGGCTCCAGCCTGCCTCCTCTAGATAGGATACTGCTTTCTCCATATCATATTCGATGGGATCAATATCAACATCGGTGTAGGGGAAGTTAGTGGATAGAATTTTATCCGCTTTTTCTTCTAACCCGAGCGTTATGCCCTCTACCATTGCTTCTTTATTAAATGCATGCTGGAGAGCCAATCGTACGTTAAGGTCTGAAAGCTTTTCGTTTGTGGAATTCAGAAGCAGGCTTCTTGTAGCTAATGGTTCAGATAAGTCCGTTTCATACTCTCCGGACTCTTTCAAATGGTTAAAGGAATCCATGCTAATGACGCCCTCTCCATAAATCATGTCCAATTCTCCCTTTTCAAAAGCAAGAACACGCGTCTCTGCATCAGGGATAATTTTTATAGTTACCTTCTCGAGTTCCGGAGCTTCTCCCCAGTAGTCAGGATTCCGGGTGAATACAGCATATTCGTCTGCTTTATAGTCTTCGAGCACCCAAGGTCCGGTACCGACCGGTTCTGTAATGCCCTGTGATGTGTCCCCATCTTCTGGAAAACCGGATTCACCGAGAAAGCGAACCGGACGCACGACGGCTAAATCCTGCAGCGCTGGATAATAAGGTTCCGATAAAACCATTTTAAATGTAGAGTCGTCCACGGCTTCTGTTTTTTCGATCACATTGATAACGCCAAGCCAGGTATGGGAACTTTTATTTTCCAGTACAGCGTCAAAGTTCTTTTTAATAATATCAGCGTTCAGCGAAGAGCCATCTGTAAACGTCACGTCCTCACGAAGCTTGAATGTATATTCAAGGCCGTCCTCTGAAACATCCCAGGATTCTGCAAGGTGCGGTTTGATTTCTCCACCTTCTTCATAGCTCACAAGTGGTTCATAAATCATTGATTGGGTCAGCAGCTGTGAAGGGTTGTACACGTGGGGGTTCATGGAGCCTATATCCCTCGGCCAGGATAGGGTAATAGAATTCGGGGTTTTATCTGTACTGTCCCCTGATTCGGAAGAAGCATCTTCGCTGGAGCATCCAGCTAATAATGTGAAAGTAAAGATAATAAGTACGGTAAATAACATCTGCCTGCGGTTAAGTAGTTGCATGTTCGATTGAGTCCTCTCTAAGTCGAATAAATGATAATGATTATCATTATTAATATTCTAACTATAAGGAGTGGGTGTTCTATTGTCAATATAAATTTAAAGTGGTTACGAAGCCTGACAAAACAGCATTTGAATAATATTCAGTGTTAATAAAGAAGAAAATATTGAAGAATGTATAAAATACTGAACATACCTTTCTACATGCATCGCAGAAAAAACAGAAAAAATACCCGACTGATCTATTGGAAGGGCAGTTTCCTCCTTCTTGCAGTATTCAGCCGGGTATTTAGTGTTTTATTATTTATTGAAATGCTCTATTGCCTACTTAATAGATTCGTTATATCTATAATTTACGCAAAAAATTATTTCTGCGCGAGGAGAACATAGATTTTTTCAGTAGGATAAAACTTTCGTATCACTCGCAGACCTGCTGCAGTGATAGCCTTTTCCATCTGCTCGGAGGTGACTCTAGGTGCTTCATGATGGGAAACTCCGTTTGGCTCCAGCTCTACGCAGATGAGATAACCGTCCTTTTTCAGTACCTGCTGGATGTGATGCAGGGCCGGAACGAGCGGATCTATCTCATGCAGCACGAGGGAGGCAATCACAGCGTCGATCGTATGATCCGGGAGCGATAATTTCTGAATGGGTACGATGTTTGTCAGTTCCTCCTGAAGGGCTTTAGAGCGGATAATATCGAGCATGCTGTCGTCGGTATCAAGCGCGTACACGGTGCCGTCAGTTCTTTTGGCTGCGGGAATGGAAAAGTAACCGGTGCCCGCTCCGAAATCGAGCACGAACTCTGAATCTTTCAGTGAAAGCATGTCTAAAATTTCCTCCGGAGGCAGCTCTTTTCTTCGTTCCGGGCTGTCCAGATAAGATACTTTTCCTTTATGATGCATCGATTTTTCCTCCTTTTTTATGTTCAGCAAATGATTCTTCGACTAAGGCTGCATTGACGGCCGCACCTGCCATACTTCCCTCACCGGCGGCAATAATCAGCTGCGAGGGACCTGCCATTAACGTATCTCCGCATGCAAAAACGCCGGGGATAGTCGTTTGTTTCATTTGATCAACGTCAATTCCGCCGCGTTCGTTCCGGGCGCATCCGAGTGCGGAAGCAAAAGGGGAGGATTGTGTCCATTCCGGCGTAATAAATCCGCCTGTCCGTTTAACGGTTGTTCCATCCACAAATGCTATCTCCTCCAGCGCTCCGCATTCCCCGATTAAAGAAAGAATTTTTTCTTCATACACGTGGATGTGTTTCCGGCCGAGTATTTCTTTTTCGTCTTCTGATAGAATCTGCCTGCCGTTTGTGCAGACGATCACATCGTCCGTCCAGTTCGAAACAATTTTAGCCATATGAAAAGCATGTGGGTTTTCGGAAATAACGGCCAGCGGCTGATCCCGAAGCTCCCAGCCATCACAGTAGGGACAGCTGAACAGGCTGTTTCCGTAAAATTCGGCCACCCGTTTTACGTCAGGCATGATTTCTTTAAAGCCGGTGGCGAGAATAACTTTTTTGGCCTGATAGATATCGCCGTTTTCCATGGTGATCTGAAAATGCTGCTCCTTTTTTTGGATTTCACGTACCCGCTGCTTTTCAACGCGGACGTCGGGATACTTACGCAGCTCATCCTGGGCGATTCGTTTCAACTCCTGTGGATCTATTCCGTCCCTTGTTATAAACCCATGTGATTCAGAAGTAACCGCATTTCTTGGCCTGTTGTCGTCAAAAAGAATGATTTTTCTGCGGGCACGTCCCAGAACGAGTGAAGCATTCAGGCCTGCCGGGCCCCCGCCGATAACAGCGCAGTCAAGTATCATATGATAGCCTCCTTTTAATAGATATTAAAGACTCTTATTATCTTTAATAGAATAAAATATAGCATCTGCTTTAATAGAAGTCAACGAAAAGCTTTTAATTCCTCTCTGTTACATGTAAGCGTTATCATATATAATTAAAAGAACAGACGGTACGGCAATTTCCTTCATACACTCCTATCATGCAGACGAATAAGCAGACCTGTCTTTTATAAAATTTAATTGAGGTGAGCTTCATGATAGCTGGTCAGGTAACAAAAGAGCAGTGGAAGCGATTCGTACAGGAAGGGGCGCTGGACACGTCCAGGATCAGCCGGCGGATTGCCGCCTCCTGGTACGAGTGCCGGAAAAACGGGGTGGATCCTTACAATGGAAAGGGGATTCTGCGCCTGGAGAGCGGAGATCTTCAGAAAAAACGCGAGGAAAATAAACGCCTGATTGAGATTGCGGTACCATTTATGAAGAAGCTGGCACAGATGTACGCCCAATCAAATATGATTATTCTGCTGATTGACAGGGACGGCTACGTATTAAAACTCATGGGGCAGGATAAAGCCAGAGCGCTCGCCACTCATATTAACTTTACTGAAGGCGTAAAGTGGACAGAAAAAGAAGTGGGCACGAATGCGATTGGAACGGCACTTTCGACGGGAGAGGCGATTACGGTAAACGGACCGGAGCATTTTTCCCTGGCATCGCAGAGCTGGGGATGTTCGGCATCCCCGATCCGGGATGAAAAGGGAGACGTGCTCGGCATTCTGGATATCTCCAGTCCATCAGCGGCCGGCTACCACGAGCATCTGCTTGGGACAGTCGTCTCTGCGGCTTACGCAATTGAGCACAAGTGGCAGCAGCTTATCAAAGAAGAAGAGATTGCTCTCATGCATCATGCGCTGGAGTGTCTTGGAAAACAGGAAACCTCCTTTTTTGTGGCAGACCGGCATGGCCGTATCGTGTATCTTTCCCCACAGGCAAAGGCGAATCTGAATGCCTCGCGGGGCGGCTCCATCGACGATCTGCCTTTTTCTGCGGCCAAAACACCGGTATATTCGTCGGACGGCGGACAGGTGATCGGCAGCTATGCGGCGGTTCCGGTAAAAGAAGCAAAACCGTGCGGCACCGGCTGGGCCGGGACTTTTTCTTTCAAAGGAGTAATCGGCACAAGCAGCACGTTCAAAGAGGTACTTGAAAAAGCGGAAAAAGTTTCCCGTACAAACGTAACGGTGCATATCACTGGTGAAACCGGTACGGGAAAAGAAGTGATGGCCCGATCCATCCACGAAAGTCATGCAGGCCGTAATGCCCCGTTTATTGCAATTAACTGCGGAGCAGTTCCGGCAAACCTGCTGGAAAGTGAATTGTTCGGCTATGCGCCGGGGGCATTTACGGGCGCAAAAAAAGAAGGCGCTCCCGGAAAAATCGTGCAGGCGGATGGAGGCACGCTGTTTCTGGATGAAATTGGGGAAATTCCGGCGGCAATGCAGGTCGCACTGCTGCGGGTTCTTCAGGAAAAAGAAGTCACGCCGGTCGGAGGGGACAAAACGAGACCTGTTAAATTCCGGCTGATTACCGCATCAAACCGGCCACTCGGGGAACAGGTGCAGAACGGTACCTTCCGGGAGGATTTGTATTACCGTATTTATGTATACGCGATTCACCTGCCGCCGCTTCGCAGGCGCAGAGAGGATATCCCTGCGCTCATTCACTATTACTTTCATCAGAACGGGTGGCCGTTCAGCTGGACAGAAAAATCCCTGCAGGTACTGCAGCGGCAGAAATGGGAAGGTAACATCCGCGAACTATTTAACGTGCTGGAAGGCCTGTACGTGGAATTTCAGGAGGAAACGCCCACGGCCCGTCAAATTGAAGCCTATGTACAGCAGACTTCCTCCGGCCATGAGGAGACGCCGCCGGTGCCCTCTCTTTCTGTCCGGGAACAGATGGAAAAGGATTACCTGGAAAAAGCACTCCGCCAGCACGGCGGTAAAGCTTCTCTTGCAGCGGAACAGCTGGGCATCCCCCGGAGTTCTTTTTACCGGAAACTGGCCAAGTACCAGCTTTCCTGAAAAGGACAGACTGGGACGAAATGAGACAAAATGGGACATATCCCGCTGATTCCCATTTTCATATAAAACAAAAGAAAGAGAATGCTTATTTTGTAAGCGTTCTCTTTTTGGCATGGGATTTGCAGTTATACCTAACAGAACGGCCGGCTTCCGGCACTATTTATTCAGAAGGAGGTTAACGAGAATGGGAGTATCGGAAATTCAACAGCAGTCCCTCACGTCAGAAAAAGCAAAATGGATGTACCAGAAGATGGCAGAAATCCGCAGGTTTGAAGACCAGGTTCACGAAACGTTCAGCACCGGTGTCCTGCCGGGATTTGTGCACCTGTATGCAGGAGAAGAAGCGGTAGCAGTCGGAGTATGCGCGCATCTCGATGACAAGGACAGCATTACGAGCACGCACCGCGGCCATGGGCACTGCATTGCCAAAGGATGTGACCTGAAAGGCATGATGGCTGAAATTTACGGCAAATCCACCGGCCTCTGCAAAGGAAAAGGCGGGTCCATGCACATTGCAGATGTCAGCAAAGGCATGCTTGGAGCAAACGGGATTGTCGGCGGTGGTTTTCCGCTGGCAACCGGAGCAGGGCTGTCTGCCAAGCTTCGCAAAACCGGCGGGGTAGCGGTTTGTTTCTTTGGAGACGGGGCCAACAACCACGGCACATTTCATGAAGGGATCAACATGGCAGCCATTTGGAAGCTACCGGTTATCTTTGTAGCGGAAAACAATGGCTATGCAGAGGCTACTCCATTCGAATATGCGTCCAGCTGCGAATCTATTTCCGATCGGGCTGCTTCTTACGGCATTCCGGGTGAAACGGTGGATGGAAAGGATACAATGGCGGTCTATGAAGCAGCGGAACGCGCCGTGGAGCGGGCCAGAAATGGAGAAGGTCCAACATTAATTGAGTGCAAAACGTACCGGAACTACGGCCACTTTGAAGGCGACGCACAGAAATATAAAACAAATGAAGAACGCGATGAGCATTTAAAAGAGCTGGATGCGATTATCCGCTTCCGTCAGCATGTGTTAACGACGGATCTAGCCTCTGAAGATGAGCTTCATTCCATTGATGAAAGTGTAAGAAAAGAAATAGAAGACGCGGTGGAATTTGCAGAAAAAAGTCCAATGCCGGAAGCCGATCAGCTGACCACAGACGTGTATGTAGATTACCAGCCAGGCGGGGAGGAATAAAAAATGGCAAGAAAAATATCTTTTTCAGATGCAGTCAATGAGGCGATGGCGATTACGATGCGGAATGATGAACATGTGATTCTTCTTGGAGAGGACGTAGCGGGCGGAGCGAACGTGGATCATCTGCAGAACGAAGAAGCATGGGGAGGCGTAATGGGCGTTACCCAGGGTCTCGTCCAGGAGTTTGGGCGAGACCGGGTGCTGGATACGCCGATTGCCGAAGCGGGTTATGTAGGTGCTGCTGTGAGTGCGGCGGCAACCGGTATGAGGCCTGTGGCCGAGCTGATGTTTAACGATTTTATTGGCAGCTGCCTCGATGAGGTGATGAATCAGGGGGCAAAGCTGCGCTACATGTTTGGCGGCCATGCAAAAATTCCGCTCGTCATCCGTACGATGCACGGCGCCGGCTTCCGGGCGGCAGCCCAGCACTCTCAGAGCCTGTACGGCATGTTTACGGCGATCCCGGGATTAAAAGTGGTCGTCCCTTCGACGCCCGCAGATGCCAAAGGCCTTTTGATTTCCGCAATTGAAGACGATGACATTGTGATCTTTTTTGAAGACAAAACACTCTACAACGTTAAAGGAGAAGTGCCGGAAGGGCATTACAAAATCCCGATCGGCAAGGCGGACATTAAGCGGGAAGGCAGTGATATCACGATTGTTGCCATCGGCAAGCAGGTACAGACAGCGCTGGATGCGGCCGATAAACTTGCAGAAAAAGGCATTCAGGCCGAAGTAGTAGATCCGCGCAGCCTCTCTCCGCTTGATGAAGACACAATTTTAAAATCGGTCCAGAAGACGAGCCGGCTTGTGATCGTAGATGAAGCCAATCCACGCTGCAACGCCGCGACGGATATTTCGGCTATGGTAGCGGATAAAGGATTTGATTTCCTCGATGCGCCAATAAAAATGATAACCGCGCCGCACAGCCCGGTGCCATTTTCCCCATCTCTGGAAGATCTATATCTGCCGTCTCCGGAGAAAGTCATCAAAGCAGTGGCTGAACTGATTGACGATGAATCCATTGTGGCAAGCTGATAAAACCTGAGAACAGGCTGAAGGAGAGTGAGGCGTATGGCACAGGAAGTGGTGATGCCTAAATTTGGAATGAGCATGGAGGAAGGCACGATTGTAGAATGGCTCGTAAAACCGGATGATGAAGTAAAAAAAGGGGATCCGCTCGTTACGATCAGCTCCGACAAAATAACAAATGATCTGGAAGCGCCTGCAAGCGGTGTTATTATCGAAGTCACTGCGAATGTCGACGATACGCTTCCAGTAGGGAAAACGCTCGCTTATATTGGAGAAAAAGGAGAAAAACCGGAACCCGGCAGGGAAGAACCGCAAGAAGAGCCGCAGGCCCAACAGGCGCAGTCCAGTTCAACCCAGACGGAAGAAGAGCCAAAAACAAACGGACGCGCCGCTTCAGATTCCAGGCATATTAAGATTTCTCCGGCCGCGAAAAAACTGGCCAAATCAAAAAATATTCCGCTGGAAGAACTCACAGGTACAGGACCGCAGGGACGAATCACCAAGCAGGACGTGGAAAATTATGAGAGGCCTGCCTCGGAGGAGCCGGCGCCTCAAACGGAAATTGTGCCTTATGCCGGAATAGAAGAAGCCGTCACTAAAACACCGGTACGGGGCATGAGAAAAGCGATTGCAGAGAACATGCATCAAAGCCTGCAGCAGAGCGCGCAGCTGACTCTGATGAAAAAAGCAGACGTTACGGATCTGCTTCATGTACAGAAACAGGCTAAACAAAGCCTGGAGAAAGACGGGGAAACCGTAACGCTGACGCTGACCTCTTTTATTGCTAAAGCCGTTGTCAAAAGCCTGCAGGCTCATTCCCATATGAACAGCGCGTATATAGAAGACACAATTCATACGTATCCACACGTTCATTTAGGCATTGCCGCCTCGCTTGATAATGGCCTGGTAGTGCCGGTATTGTTCCATGCCGAGCATCAATCGGTACTGGGACTGGCGGAGAGTATCCAGAAGCTGGCTGAAAAAGCACGTGAAAATCGGCTCGACACCAGCGAAATGTCCGGATCCACGTTTACGATTACAAATCTGGGAGCCACAGGAATTGAATATTTTACGCCGATTTTGAACCCTCCGGAAGCCGGCATTCTAGGCATCGGCTCGCTGCAGGAAGAAGTGGTCATGATCGAAGGCCAGCCGCAGGCACGAAGGTTTCTGCCGCTCAGCTTAACCTTTGACCACCGGGTGATTGACGGCGATCCGGCGAGCCGTTTTCTAAAAGATGTCGCATCGGCACTGGAGCAGCCGTATCAGATGCTGCTGTAGGAGGTGGGCGGATGCAGGAGCACAGCACAGAGCTTCTTATTATCGGAGCGGGACCCGGAGGATACGTTGCGGCCATCCGGGCCGCCCAAAAGGGCAGGAAGGTAACATTAGTAAATAAGGGTGAGCTTGGCGGCACGTGTTTAAACGTTGGCTGCATCCCTTCTAAAGCGTTAATCGAAGCCGGCCATTATGCTGCGATGCCCGCCCGTGCGGCATCAGCCGGCATTCATTATCCAGAGCCTGAGATTGATTTCCAGAAGCTGCAGCAGTGGAAAACGGGAATAGTAAAACAGCTGACCGGTGGAGTAAAAGGACTTCTGCAGGCAGCCGGAGTAAAAATTATTAAAGGAGAGGCTTCGTTTGTCGATGCCCGCCGGGTAAAGATGACCGGTGGACAGGAGATTACTTTCTCTCATTGCATTATCGCCACAGGCTCTTTTCCTATTGAAATTCCGGCGTTCCCGTTTAACGAAAGGACGCTCTCATCGACAGAGGCGCTGGCCTTAACAAAAAAGCCTGAGTCGGTGACGGTAATCGGCGGCGGTTATATTGGCATTGAGCTGGGAACGATGTTCGCCAATTTCGGTACAAAAGTAACGATTATTGAAGGGCTCCCCGGCATTCTGCCCGGGTTTCCGGCAGCTATGTCCGCACTTGCCGCTGAGGAGCTGAAAGCCCGGCCGAATGCAGCCGTTCATACAGAGACCAAAGTAAGGAAAGTGGATACAACAGAACAATCTGCCGTCATTACGTATGAGAAAGGCGGAGAAACGAAAACGCTGGAAAGTGAGTATGTGCTGGTGACGGTGGGAAGAAAGCCAAATACAGAGAAGCTGGAGCTGGAGAAGGCCGGTATCCATGCAGATGAGAATGGGTTTATTGAAGTCAGCCCGGCCTGCCGTACGAGCGTACCTCATATTTTTGCGATTGGGGATGTTACGCCGGGTCCGGCGCTTGCCCACCGCGCCTCCATGCAGGGGAAACTGGTGAGTGAGGCGTTGGAAGGAGAAGAAGGAGACAGCTCGGATTACGTCATTCCGGCAGTGGTGTTTTCCGAACCGCCGCTTGCTGTGGTCGGTTTATCGAAGGAAGCGGCACAGCAGGAAGGATATGAAGTGAAGGCTGACAGTTTCCCAATGAGCCATAATGGACGTGCCCTGACGTTGAATACAACGGCCGGCATGGTAACGCTGATTACGGATCAAGCAGATGGAACAATACTGGGAGCGGAAGCGTCCGGCGAAGGAGCTCCGGAACTGATCAATGAGCTTGCGCTCTGCATTCAGTCCGGTTTAACGGCCGAAGATGTGTCCCTTGTTGTTCATGCGCATCCGACTCTTGGAGAAAGCATAATGGAAGCCGCGGAAAAAGTGATAGGTACGCCGATTCATCAATTGTAAAAGCAGGGGAGCGTGCTCTCCTGCTTTTTAATGTGGAAAATAATCGAAAAAATACGGATCCGGCAATAGGCATATTTATTTTTGTTATACTAATGAAGAGTTTGTTCATCCGCAGGACTTGGCGGCGCACGGATTTTTTCTTATACTATGTATCATAGAAGGGAGTGATGAATGACTATGACTTCAGTAAATGTACTCGTGATCGTGATCAGCCTTGGAGCCGCCGTATTCGCATGGCTGCAGGCCAATACCGCCAAAAAGCAGGCGCAGGCCGCAGCAGAGCAGGTGACCATCGCCCAGGATCATATAGAATATGTAAAAAAGAATTACGAACAGGAAGAAAACCGGCTGCGGGACGAAATCGACAATCAGCACAAAGCGTTCTTCACGATTGAAAAGGTGATAAAAGGCGCACGACAGGAAATTGTTATTTCCAATATCGGCAACGGGGAAGCAAGAATTACGGAAATATTATTTGACGGGGCTGATTACACCGAACACCGTTCCTATGAAAGCAGCAACTGGAGAAAAGGCGTGATTAAAGGAAATGGGGCAAATCTTGTCATTACCTTGATCCCGAGTAAGTTTCACCGCTTAAATGAAATTGAAGTGTTCTGGACCGATGAAGTCGGTGAAGACAGCACTCATAAACTTATTTAATACATAAGACGTGCCTGGAAAGGGGACGTCTTTTTACGATCTTGGAAAGCCGGGAGCCGCACGTGGTATACTGGTAAGACGGTTTGATACATATGAACAGGGGGAACGACACATATGATATTTGCAGCTATTGAAGGCAGCCGCGGCATTATTTCCGGAGGAACAGGGAGCATTACCTCCCTTCCGGTGCCTACAGGAAGCGCCAACTTTTTTGACCTGCTCGTCATTATTATGACGCCGATTCTACTTTTTACTTTTGCTCTTGCCCTGCGCCGCATGCTTAAAGACAAGCTGAACCGGAATTATGCTGTATTTCTCGGCATGATTGCCATGGAGTGGCTGCTTGCCTCTATTATACTAAACATTATTTACGGCAGCCTGCTGTACCGGAATGCCGGCTTATATTTATTCGAACTGTTTGGAGGGGGCTTTTTAACCAGTCTGTTGAACCTTATTGCGTACGGCGCTCTTTATCAGATTCTGCTGAGCTCCATTATTATGGCGAATCGCAAGATCGAAGAGCATTCCAGTGCGAAGACGCTGCACTTAATGGATATGCTCGTTCTCTCATCGAGAGACCGCACAGATTTATCACGGGCGGTGCGCGATGATATATCCCACCAGCTGTCTTCCAACAGCAAGCTTAAAAAGGAACACCAGTATTACTTAAAGCGGTCGATGGCGATTTATAATGAAGACCTGTCCACTTCTATGAGTACACGGTCCGGTCGAATTGAGATGGAACGATACACAATGCAGAACGAAGAAATCTCCCACCCAATGAGCTACGTCTCCGCGATCTATAATATTATGCGCCAGCAGTTCAGGCCGAGCCGCCCGAACCGTCGCTGACACTAAAGAGCTTTTTCTTATTAAAAGGAGAAAGCTCTTTTTTTGGCATATATGGAGGCGTTTACAAAAAGGGAGAGGTAGGATATGATGATAAAAAGTCGACGGTCGACGGAAATGAGGGCAAATAGATGAGAACATTGAAAATAGCAAGTATTCCCGGTGATGGTATTGGAAAAGAAGTTGTGCCGGCTGCAGAAGAAGTCGTACAGGCAGCGGTCAAAGCCTTTGGGGGAGTTGAGATTGAATTCACGCAGTTTCCATGGAGCTGCGAATATTACTTAGAGCATGGCAAAATGATGCCCGATGACGGCCTGGAAACGCTAAAAGAATTTGATGCGGTATTCCTGGGGGCTGTCGGCAATCCGGAGCTCGTAGCCGATCATATTTCCCTGTGGGGGCTGCTGATTAATATCCGCCGTAATTTTGAACAGGTGCTTAACATGAGGCCGGCGAAAACGTTTAAAGGCCTGAAATCAAAGCTTGCTGACCCAAAAGACTTCGATATTATGGTCGTTCGTGAGAACAGTGAAGGGGAATACAGCGAAATTGGGGGGCGTATTTATCAGGGAGAAGACCAGATCGCTATTCAGAGCGCCGTATTTTCAAGAAAAGCGACCGAACGGGCGGTTCGTCATGCGTTTAAACTGGCGGCAGAGCGCGGGAAAAAGGTAACAAGCGCAACAAAATCCAATGGAATTATTCATTCGATGCCGTTTTGGGATGAAATTTTCGAAGAAACAGCGCTGGAATACCCCGATTTTAAGACAGAGTCCCAGCATATTGATGCCCTGGCCGCGTTCTTTGTTACCGCACCGGAGCGGTTTGATGTCATTGTAGCGAGCAATTTGTTCGGCGACATTTTAACGGATATCGGAGCCGCCATTATGGGAAGTGTCGGTATTGCGCCGGCTGCCAATATTAATATGAACGGCAAGTATCCTTCAATGTTTGAACCGGTTCACGGTTCTGCCCCTGACATTGTCGGCAAAGAGCTTGCAAATCCGATCGGACAGATCTGGACGGCCAAAATGATGCTTGATCACCTTGGTGAAGAAAAAATAGCCGATCGTTTACTCGAAGTAATTGAAGGCGTTATTGCAGATGGTATTATGACCCGTGACATTGGAGGTACCTCGACTACTACAGAAGTGAAAGATGAAATAATCCGCCGCCTGCAGGCATAGCATAAGTAAAGAGCCCGGCTCGAAAGCCGGGTTCTTTACTTATTTCCTGTTTATTAAATAATTAGTGCTTTTGTCTGCAGCTGTTCTTTCAGATAGCTGAGATCGTGTTCGAGATGATCGATCATGGCTTTGGAGGCAGCTTCCTGATTTCCAGCCTTAATTTCCCGGTAAATGGCGGAATGTTCGGCTTCTATCGTCAGGGCTCTTTCTGTACCGGTGAAATTGTAGGTGCGGAACAAGTACATTAAAGAACGAAGTTCATCAATCTGTCTTTTGAGACGGTTGTTTCTGCTAAAGAGAATGATATGATTATGAAAGGATTCATTCAGCTTAATAATTTCCTGTGCGGGCGCTTCCCGATGGATAGCCTGCCTGGTCTCTTCAAGCACCAAACCTATTTGGGCGGTTTCATCTGTTTCTGCCGCGGTTATCATTAAGCGCACGGCAAACGATTCAAGTGCCTGTCTGCACTGGTAAATCTCTTCTACATCCTGAAACGTAGGCTGATAGACCATCACTTTCGCTTTTTCATCGGAAACGAGAAGTCCTTCCCGTTCTAGTACCCGAATAGCTTCTCGTATCGGACTTCGGCTCACCCCGAAGTCTTTGGCGAGCTGTGTTTCATTAATGCGCTCGCCGGGCGTAAGCGTGCCTTCTACGATCATCGCTTTAAGCGAATGATAAAACTGCTCGTAATAAGGAATGGGTTTTTGAATAATCGGTTGTTTCACGTGAAACCAGCTCCTTTCATTCCGATATGTATCCAACGTTCTTTTTTTTAAGTATAGCATGTTTAAAACAGGCAGGAATAAACAGGCTGTATTAAGGGTAATTATAATAAGTACCCATTTTACCACTACACAATACTAACGATTATGTCATTGTACATATCCAAGGAGGAACCCCAGTGATCATTGCGATCATCATCTTATTATTTGTATCTTTTTTCTTTTCCGGAAGTGAAACAGCACTGACGGCCACAAACAAAATGAAGCTTCAGACAAAAGCGGAAAATGGAGATAAAAAAGCAGGAAAGCTGCTTGATCTGCTGTCGCGCCCAAGTGAATTTATTACAACGATTTTAATTGGAAACAACATAGCGAATATTCTGCTGCCGACGCTGGTGACGGCGCTTGCGATTCAATACGGTGTAAGTATAGGTATTGCTTCGGCCATATTAACCGTAATTATTATTATCTTTTCCGAGGTAATTCCGAAGTCAATAGCGGCAACATTTGCGGATCGGATTTCGCCGGTCGTTTATCCAATTATCCGCTTTTTTGTTATTATCTTTAAGCCGGTTTCGCTCGTTCTAAACAAATTAACAGGCGCTATAACGAAAGTGTTGTCAAAAGGGCAGGCACAGGAAGCATCTGTCTCGAAGGAAGAATTCCGGACAATGGTCGATATTGCAGGATCTGAAGGGACATTCAATGAAGCGGAATCCCACCGTATAAAGGGTATGCTCGATTTTCACAACCTAAATGTAAAAGACGTTCTGAAAACGCCGCGCGTAGAAGTAGAGGCCCTGCCTCTTAGTGCTTCTTTTGAAGAAGTACGCGACGTCGTGATTGCAAAGCCGTATACGAGATATCCGGTGTACGATAATGATATTGATGATATTGTTTCTGTCTTTCATTCAAAATATTTAATATCCTGGGCAATGGAAGCAGAAAGGCCTCTTGAGGCTTTCAGCTCCGCGGATCCTTTAATTGTATACGAATTTCATAAAATTGAAGGAGTCTTCCGCCGCATGACGAAAGAAAAAAAGCATATGGCGATTGTGCTGGATGAATATGGCGGTACCGAAGGAATTCTGACGCATGAGGATATCATTGAAGCAATGATCGGTCTTGAAATTGAAGATGAAATGGACGTAGAAGAGGATGCGAGTATTGAAAAAGTGTCCAATACAGAAGTAGTCTGCGACGGAAAAGTTACGCTGCGCCGTCTGAATTCGGTGTTTAATACCAGGATTCCCGAAGAAGAGGATGTGCTCGCAGGCTATCTGCTCAAGGAGCATAACGGTTTTCCGGAACAGGGAGAAAAACTGAAGCTTGAAGAGCTGACCTTTGAAATACTGGAAACAAAAGGAAGAACCATCAGCAGAGTCCGCATAGAAAAAGAAGAAACATAAAAAAGAGCTGCCCAGCCGGGCGCTTTTTTTTGTGAGAAAATGTCCAGAAAACTTCTGCAGAAGATTTACAGCACAGGAGGATAATTGGTAGGGTAGAAAAGTATGAAAAAGGGGGAAATTATGAAATTAGTCTTATGGATTACAGGTGCCGCTCTGGCTGTTATTGGCGTTTCAGCCTATTTTTATTTTACGGCCCAGCAGGAACAGCAGGCGCAGACAGAACAGGAAGTAGAAAAAATTCAGGAAACGGTTGGAGAAAGCAACCAGGATATCGGAGAAGTGGTAAGCGAGTCCCATCAGTTTTATAACGGCACTACCGGCTACGGAGGGCTGCAGAATCTGGAAATGGAAAAACAGGTAGAGCAGGCAGAACAAAATATCGAGCAGGTAAACGAACTGGAGCCGGACAGCTCAAGTCTTGAGGAAGACCTTGAAGAAATAAAAACCTTGTCGGAGAATGTAGCTTCCAATAGAGAGATGGAAGAAGTTCGGATGCTCCACCGTCATTTTCATGATCTGGACATTGCATTAAATGATTATGACGGCAACACAAAAATATGGGGCGTTACCGAAACGCTGGATGCCGGGTAAAAGAACCCGAAGGAAAAAAACGACAAACTATGAGAAAATACAGAAGGCGCCGTTTGGGCGGCTTCTTTTTCGTCTATACTATGAAAGAAAGGACGTGTTTTGAATGAATAGACTGCAGTATGAAAAATCACCTTACTTACTTCAACATAAAGATAACCCTGTCGATTGGTTTCCGTGGGGAGAGGAAGCATTTGAGAAAGCCAGAAAGGAAAATAAGCCGGTGCTTGTATCGATCGGCTATTCGAGCTGCCATTGGTGCCACGTGATGGAAGAGGAGAGCTTTGCCGATGAAAAGACAGCCGCTTTGTTAAATGAGCGGATGGTAGCTGTAAAAGTGGATCGTGAGGAACGGCCCGATATTGATGCGTTGTACATGAAAGCCTGTCAGGCCATGACGGGCCGCGGCGGCTGGCCGCTTAACGTATTTCTCACGCCGGAGCAGAAGCCGTTTTACGCCGGTACGTATTTTCCGAAGCAGGGTATGCAGGGACTTCCCGGGATGACGGACGTTGTAACGCAGCTTTCGGATAAATACAACGAAGATCCGGATAAAATCGCTGAGGTGGGCAGCAAGATGGAAATGGTGCTGCAGCCGGGCGATGCTTCGAGCCAGATGGATATTGGACACGAGACGCTTGCTCAGGGGTATCAGCAGCTGTTTCACAGCTTTGACAAGCTGCACGGCGGGTTCGGCTCCGCGCCGAAGTTCCCGACGCCCCATACGATTTTATTCCTGCTTCGTTATTATCAGAATACAAATGAAGAAGAAGCGCTTCACATGGCCGTGCAGACGCTTGATCATATGGCGTCCGGGGGTATTTATGATCACATCGGCTTCGGTTTTTCCCGGTACTCCGTAGATGATAAGTGGCTTGTGCCCCATTTTGAGAAAATGGTCTATGACAATGCACTGCTGCTGATGGCCTACACGGAAGCCTATCAGATTACGAAAGAAAGGCGCTTCCGGGAAACGGCACTGAGCATACAAACCTATCTGCTTCGTGATATGCAGGATGGGCAGGGCGGTTTTTATTCCGGAGAAGATGCGGATTCGGAAGGTGTGGAAGGGAAATTCTACGTATGGACGCCTGAAGAAGTAAAGCAGGTGCTTGGAGAAGAGACTGGAGAACAGTACTGCGCGGTTTATGACATTACCGGGCAGGGCAATTTCGAAGGAAAAAGCATTCCAAATACGATAGATTCGTCGATATCAGAAGCGGCGCTTTCTTTTCGCATGGAAGACGAGGCATTCCGTGAAAAGCTGGAAGATGCCCGAAAGAAACTGTTTGAAGCCAGAAAAAAACGAACCGCCCCATTTAAAGATGATAAAATCCTCACCTCCTGGAATGGCCTTGTCATTGCTGCGCTTGCTAAAGCGGGCCGGGTGTTTAAAGAAGCAGGAGGCTTAATTGCTGCCAAACAGGCCTATTCTTTTATTGAAAAAGAATTGTACGCCGGCGAACGCCTGATGGTCCGGTGGCGTGAAGGCGAAGTGAAGCATAAAGGTTTTCTGGAGGATTATGCCAACATGCTGTGGGCCTCCATCGAAATGTATGAAAGCACGTTTGAACTGCATTATCTGGAGCAGGCCAAAGCTCTCGGACACGAAATGATCCGCTTGTTCTGGGATGAGGCGGAAGGTGGCTTTTTCTTCTACGGAAGCGACGCGGAATCCCTTCTGGTCCGTCCGAAAGAAACAAGCGACGGCGCGATGCCGTCGGGAAACAGTGTGGCTGCTTATCAGCTTCTCCGCCTGGGCCGGTTAACAGGAGATCCTGTATTTGAAAATACGGCAAAAGCCTGCGTTCAGGCGTTTTCCGGAAACCTCGCGCGGCATCCGCAGAGCCACATGTATTTTCTGCAGGTTCTTGGAGCGCTAGTGGTATCTTCCAAAGAAGTAGTGGTTCTGTCGAGCATGGAAGATGAAGAAACCAAATACATTGTAGATGCCCTGCAGGAAGATTTCCATCCCAACGTTACGTTTCTTGTAGCAGAGGAAGCAGAACAGTTTAAGCCGGCAGTTCGTTTCGTAAAAGGCTATAAAAAGCTGGAAAACAGCACGACAATTTATGTGTGTGAAAATTATTCCTGCCACACGCCGGTCACTTCGGCTGCCGAGGCGCTGAATTTGATAAACGAAACCATGGAATAAGTTCCGGTTGAAAGAAGGTACTGTATGAAAACGACCATTACGCTGCGCCACCACGTATTATTTTTAGCCAGTATTTTTTGTTTCTGGTTTGCTACGTATATTTATATTCCTACATTCAGCTTATATCTGGAGTACCAGGCGTTTCCCCTGGATACCATTGGCATTATCCTGGGAAGCTACGGGGTGACGCAGGTGCTGCTGCGGTTTCCGCTCGGCGTGTTATCCGACCGGCTTCAGTACCTGCGTAAAGCGTTGTATATAGCAGGCTTTGTATTTGCAATTGTAAGCGGGCTGATGCTGATTTATTTTGATTCCTTTTTCCCGATATTAATGGCCCGTCTGTTTGCCGGCGTGACTGCGGCAATGTGGGTGATGGCAACGATTATGTATGCCCAGTATTTTCGTCCAGATCAATCGTCAAGGGCGATGGGAACCGTGCAGTTTTTAACGGTAACGCCTCAATTTATCAGCATGGCTAGTGCCGGTTTTCTCGTGTCCCAGTTCGGCTGGTCGCTGCCATTCTGGATTGCGGTCGTGTTTTCTGTTCTCGGACTGGTACTTGCTCTGGCAGTTAAAGTGGTGCCGGTGGAAGCCGGAAGCGCTCCAAAAATGAATCTTTCGGAATATGTAACAGGCACGCTTAAAGTGAAATACCTGCTTCCGGTCACCACGGTTTCGATGCTGTGCCACGCAATAATGTTTATTACGATCTTTGGCTTCACGCCGTTGTACGCCAGTTCCCTGGGCGTCACGGAAAGGGAATTAATCTGGCTGATGACCGGCTTTTTTGTGCCGCATGCGGCAGCTTCGCTCGGTGTAGCCTTTGCTTCTATTTCACCGGAGCGGGAGCGGTTTTATTTTATCGGAGGGCTGGTACTGACTGTCGTTATGCTTGCCGCCGTGCCGCTGACTAATTCACTGCTCACCTTAAGCCTCGTACATGGAGTGATCGGATTGGCGCTTGGTGTTGTGCTGCCCCTGCTGCTTGCAAACATTGCCCGTCTGCCGGGAAATCAGCTGAAAAATTCCGTCATGGGCTTTTATCAGTCGTTTTATGCGCTTGGCATCTTCCTCGGTCCTCTTATTGGAGGAGCAGTAGCAGAAAATATCGGCCTGAACGCTGTGTTCGTGATGGGAAGTATTTTTGCCGCAGCAGCGCTTGGAGTTGTCTGGTTGTATTTTAAGGATAGAAAACCTGCTGTAAATAATATAAAAAAACCGGCCTCCTTTTGAAGGGGAGCCGGTTTTTTCATAGGCTTGACGAAACGGCGCTGCTAAAAAATAAGCTTGGCGCCGAATGCCATTAAAGCGAGACCTGTTGATTTCTGAAAAATCTGCTGGAAGCGTGGGCTGTTCAGCCAGCGCTGCACGTGATTGAGCACGAATACAAGCACGAGAAACCAGGTGACGGCGATAACGGTTAAGATCCCGCCGAGCACCATCAGCTGCTGGTTTACATTGCCGCTCATATCAACAAAAGGCGGCATAAAGGTGATATACACCACAACTGTTTTAGGGTTGAGGATGTTGCTCAGTACTCCCTGGAGATAGGACTCCCTGCAGCGTCCGTTTCTGCCTGCAGCGGCTGTCTCATCGGCGCTTTTCTGTACTTCTTTTAAAGAAAATGAGCTTTTTGTCATAAAGGAGCGGATCCCTAAATAAAACAAGTAGGCGGCGCCCAGGTATTTAATCGTTTCAAATAACACGGGAGACTGGGAAATGACGACGGAAAGGCCCAAAACCGCTATAACGGTCCAGAACGTTAGTCCGGTTGCCATGCCAAGTATCGTAAACCGCCCGGCTTTTGCGCCGTGCGAGAGCGTATTTTTCATAATAAGTACGGTGTCTGCTCCGGGAAGCATTGACATCATGGCGGCCATTAAAATATAAGCCGGTAAGTTTTCCATAGCGGACATCTCCTAACAATATACATATGCAATATATTACATATTATAATATACCATATATAGGAAGGAAAAGCACGTTGTGGCGTTGGTATTTTTTTTGCTTTATACTTTAACTAAACGAGTATGAAGCGAAAGGTGATATGCACTGTGCCGATTCCATCCGATCTACCTATACCGGAACGAAAATCCGCAAAAGACCGGGCGTATCTGCAAATTCAAAAATGGATTATTGACGGAACGCTCCAGCCTGAAGAAAAAATTAACGACTCTGAACTGGCGGAGGCTCTTGGAGTGAGCAGGACACCTATAAGAGAGGCGCTGCAGCTGCTGAACGAAGATGGGTTCGTAGCAATGAAGCCGGGAGTTGTTACGCAGGTAACACAGGTGAAGCCCGAAGATGCTGTATTAATATTTCCACCACTCGCTGCCCTGCAGGCACTGGCAGCGGAAATAGCAGCAAAGAATATGGAAGAGCCAATGATAGAAGAGCTGCGAAACGTAAATGAGCAGTTCACAGAAGCAATTCAGGACGGCGACTACAGGGCTGCGCTGAAATGGGACGAGAAATTTCATGATATTATCGTAGACAGCATTCGTAATCCGTATATTTCAAAAACAACCCTTTCCCTGCAATCGCACGTCAGGCGGCTGTTCTATCATGATTCAATTATCCTGACAGAGGAATCAATTGAAGAACATGATCAGATTATTTACGCGATGGAAAAACGGGATCCGGAAACGGCGGCTGAAGTGACCCGCACTAACTTTTTCCGTCCGATTGACCATGATTACCCGCTTCGCTGAGAAGGCAGGGCCAGGCACGTATATCCTTCTTTATGAATCAGGTCAATTAGTTCGGGCAGAATCGATACCGTCTGCTGAAGTTCATGAAGCAGCACAATCGATCCCGGCTGGATAGTGTCCATAACGTTGGAAAGAATAGCCTCCGGGCTCTTTTTTTCTTTCCAGTCAAACGAAGCAGTATCCCACATAACGAGTTCCAAACCGAGCTCGTTTACGACACGAACCGTTTCTTCATTATAGCGTCCGTAGGGCGGCCGGAAATATTCTACAGGCGCTGGACTGATGCTTTTGATAGAGTCAAGGCTGCTTTGTATTTCATGCTTTTGTTTATCAAAGGAGAGCGACGTAAGGTTGGGATGGCGGTGAGTGTGGGAGCCAAGCGTATGCCCCTCCTCAATCACCCGCCGTGCAGGCCGCTGCGGATGAACCAGCCGGCCCTGCCAGAAGAAAGCCGCCTTTGCCTGTTTGTCTTTTAATATATCCAAAATTTGATGAGTAGTGCGACTCGGCCCATCGTCAAAGGTTAAAAAAACAGCCTTTTTTTCAGCGGGGGCAAGAGACGCTGCATTAGTCAACGCATGATCGGTATTGAAGCTGGACCCAGCTCCTTTTTTTGCAATTCAAGGTGACTGCCTCATGCTGATTCCTCCTCTTTTTTCATCTTATATTAGTATAGAGGAAAGGATTCCCTCCGCCTACTTTTCTGCTTAATGGAATTACTGCTTGCATTATTTGGAAACGCTTACTATAATGAAGCTGAGAAATCGAAACGTTTCGGATTGCTCCGCAGTAAGTTTTACATAACGCCAGCGTGAAGAAGATAAGAAAATAATATATTCTTTCTGTTATGATTTAATTTTTAAAATGATGGGTATTCTCATCATTTCATTTTTTTTCTGCAGAATCCGCACTAATAGAGCTTTTCACTGCAGTAATTCATTCTTTTTATTCGAAAAGGATATATTTTCATAGAAAACGTCCGAGCAACAAAAGGTTAATTTATTACTAAAATATATTATAATTGATATAGGAGGCCTTTATGAAAATTGTAGTATGGAACGAAAACAGGCACGAGAAAGAGAACGAAGTGGTTTCTTCGATTTATCCGGAAGGAATTCACGGAGCTATTCAAGGCTTCCTGGAAAAAGAGGGGCTTGATGTTAGCACAGCTACATTGGATGAACCGGAACATGGGTTAACAGAGGAGGTTCTAAATCATACGGATGTTCTCGTCTGGTGGGGTCATCAGGCTCATGATGAAGTGACCGAAGAGGTCGCAGAACGGGTAAAAGAGCGGGTGTTGGAAGGAATGGGACTGGTAGTACTTCACTCCGCTCATTTCTCGAAAGTGTTTAAAAAGCTCATGGGTACTTCCTGTGACCTGAAATGGAGAGAAGCGGATGAAAAGGAACGTCTTTGGGTCGTCAATCCTACACATCCCATTACGGAAGGCATAGGGGAATTTATTGAGCTGGAGAAAGAAGAAATGTACGGGGAGCATTTTGACATTCCTGTACCGGAGGAATTGTTGTTTGTCAGCTGGTTCGAAGGTGGGGAAGTATTCAGGAGCGGTGCCACTTTTCAGCGTGGCCGGGGGAAGATCTTTTATTTCCGGCCGGGACATGAAACATATCCAACGTATTACCATACAGACATTCAGCGCGTAATAAGTAATGGCATACACTGGGCAGCAGGACTGGCTACACCAAAGCCGGTTTACGGAAATGCCCAGCCGCTTGAGCCTATTGCAGGCAAAACAGCTGCCGGACGCTGATGGCCACACTAGAGGGGGTAAATAGTAATGGACAAGCTGAAAATCGGCATCATTGGATCAGGTGGAATAGCGCAGTCAAGGCACATTCCTACTTTTCAACAGCTTGAAGAAAAAGTATCGATTGAAGGGGTATATGATATCAATCAGGACCGGGCTCAGGAAGTAGCGGCATCTTTCTCTATCGCCCGGGTCTACCACAATATTGAAAGAATGCTTGAAGAGGTGGATGCAGTCATTATCTGCACACCTAATAAATTTCATGCAGATATTGCCGTACAGGCGTTGAACAGAGGTATTCATGTGCTCTGCGAAAAGCCGATGGCTATTACGACCGAAGAATGCAGCCGTATGATAGAAGCGGCTGAAAAAACAGATTCGGTTCTGGCCGTTGCCTTTCACTATCGTTTTGGACCGGAAGCCCAGATCGCCAAACAAATGATGGAAAATCATGAAATCGGCGACCCGCTTGTTTGTCGTTTCCAGGCACTCCGCCGTCGTAAGGTACCGGGCTGGGGCGTATTTACAAACAAAGAACTACAGGGTGGAGGAAGCCTGATTGACTACGGCTGCCATCTGCTTGATCTGTCCTTGTGGCTGCTTGGAGATCCGGAGCCGCTTGAGGTTATGGCAAAAACGTATGACCGTTTAAGCAAAGCGCCGAATCTTACGAACGAATGGGGCCAGTTTGATCACACTACCTTTAACGTGGAGGATCACGTGACCGGGTATATCACATTTGAAAATGATATTACGCTGCAGCTGGAATGTTCCTGGGCAGCCAATATAAAAGAAGATACGGAACAGCTCAGCATTTCCGGCGTGGAAGGCGGGTTTCAGCTATTTCCATTTGAGCTGTATCAAGCGAAGTACGGCACCCTTTTGAACAGCACCGCCCAGATTAATAAAATTGATAATATTGAGCCATACTATCAGGCGAACAACTTTGTAGATGCCTGTACAGGTGAAGCGGAACTTATCGTTAAACCGGAGCAGGCTATGAAGGTAACCAAAATAGTCGAAGCTCTTTATAGAAGCAGTGAATCAGGACAAAGCGTCCGATTTGAAGAAAATCCAACCAGTTTTGAAGAATCTTATTAAAAAAACCAAGCCTCCGGGCTTGGTTTTTTTAGGCTGTTGAAAAAGACAAAAAATACGTCCTTTTTATCTTTTTAGGTAGAAACAGTCAGCTTATAAACCTTCGTTTTCAAAGCGGCGGATTTCATCTTTATGGCCCAGTACAATCAGCATGTCGCCCTGCTCAATCGTATCGTTGGGACGAGGGGACACGTTAACGTCCTCATTTCGTTTAATAGCAAGGATGGTAACTCCGTATGTGGCGCGGATATTGGAGTCAATCAGCGTTTTACGGTGCAGTTTTTTTGTGGCATATACTTCTACAATAGTGTAGTCGTTGCTTAAGTCGATAAAATCAATAACTTTTTCGGAAGTCATATTGTGGGCTACGCGTATTCCCATATCAAATTCCGGATGGACTACGCGGTCGGCACCGATTTTATCAAGCACTTTCTGGTGGTATTTATTCTGGGCTTTGGCCCACACAATCGGCACATTCATGTCTTTTAATACGAGCGTGGTGAGCACACTTGCCTGAATATGATCGCCGATCGCGACAACAACATGGTCAAAGTTGCCAAGCCCCAGCGACTTTAAGGCTTTTTCATCCGTAGAGTCAATGCAGGCTGTCTGGGTGGCAAAGGTAACATACTCATCCACCTTTTCTTCATCCTGGTCAATGGCGAGAACTTCGTAGCCCAAATGATAGAGTTCACGGCAGATGCTGCCTCCGAATCGGCCCAGGCCGATAACGGCAAATTGTTTTTTATTTTTTGGCATGGAAAAGCGCTCCTTTAGATGTCCATTTTTTTCCTACAGCAGAGAGATACCCTGAGGCAGTGTTAATCCGAGAATAACAGTAAATAATACAAATCCTATCATAAACCGGGTAAACAGCCGGTGTCTGGTGTTTTTAAACAGCTGAACTAAGTAGACTTCGATTAAACCGACGCTGATAAAGCCGCAGGCAATTTTTAACAGCCCGCCTAGATAAACAGGACGAAGTCCCAGCACAAGCCCGCCGGTGAAAATGGCTGGAAGGTACATAAATCGCAGCACGTAGTGAAGAAGAACTGCTGTGCGCTTCATATTGGTCTGGTGAAATAAGAAAACAGCACCTGCCAGCAGAAGGACGGCAGCAATAACAATAAGGTGTATAGTAAGTATTGTATCGGTCATAAAGCCTCTCCCAGCTAATGTAGACGTTTTCTTAATCATATCACGTGTGCTGAATTTACAGGAGCAGAGATTTTTCTTTAAATAAAACTCCCGGTACAATCTGCTTTTAATGTATGCTATCTTTAAGAAGACAGATAATTTCATACCACAAGCACTAGGGGTGCTGAAAAGCTGAGAGGGATGTTATTCATCCTAACCCTGGAACCTGATCTGGATAACACCAGCGGAGGGAAGTGCGGAAGGTTCACCTGAAGAAACAGCCGATCGAGCTGTTTTTATTGATAGAACTGATTTTTCCGCCGCTCCCCTGCTGGAGCGGCTTTTTTGTGTTTGAATTACGGGATTGTGGTGGGGCAGGGAGGCAGAAAATGAATAAACGGTATAGACCTGAACATCAGGAGACAGCACTGGAATTTCGAGATGTGACCTACACACATAAAGGCAGTCAGAGCGCTATTTTTCAACATGTACAGGCAGAGGTGAAGCAAGGTGAATTTGTCAGCCTGCTTGGGCCGAGCGGGTCGGGAAAGTCCACGTTCTTCCGGCTGGCAGCTGGATTAAGTCATCCTGATCAGGGCACGGTTTTTCTGCATGGTTCCGTACCTGAAACGAGGCTCGGGCGTGTCGGCTATATGCCGCAGCAGGATCTTCTGCTGCCCTGGCGGACTATTTTGGAAAATGGCATGCTTCCCCTGGAAATAAACGGGGTCCCCAAAAAAGAAGCGGCGCATAACGTGTCCGCCCATTTGAAAGCGTTCGGCCTGGACGGGGTGGAAAACCAATACCCGCATGAACTGTCCGGCGGAATGAGACAAAGAGTGTCTTTTCTCCGGGCGGTAGTAGGAGGCAGTGACATTCTAATGCTGGATGAGCCATTCAGCGCGCTTGATTCTATTACCCGTTTCATGATGCAGGAATGGCTGCTCGAGCAGTGGCAGATGGCTGGACAGACGCTGATTTTCATTACCCATGATATAGAGGAAGCGCTGTTTCTATCGGACCGTATTTTATTGTTTACGCAGCCGCCGATAGAGGGCCGTTTTACAGAGATTACGGTGCCGCTGCCAAGGCCGAGAAAAGAAAATGCCCGTGACCATCCGGAGCTGTTGAAGCTGAAGCGGGAACTTATTAATAGGATGCGCGGAGAGGGCGGGATAATATGAATCGCTGGAAAAGCGCAGGCACCTCCTATGCCGGTGCGGCTCTGCTGGCAGCTGCATTTTTTATCATTTGGGAAGCAGGGGCGCGCTGGTACGATACGCCTTATATTCTTCCGGCGCCGTCTGCGGTGCTGCAGAGACTGTGGGAACTTGCCGATATTCTGTTTCTGGTGCACCTGCCGGCGACTCTTCTCGTTATCGTAACCGGCCTCGCCGTTTCTATCGTTTGCGGAGTCGGTATTGCCGTTCTTATGAGCCGGAGCCGGGCGGTGGAAAAAAGTGTGTTTCCTTTGTTAATTACGTCACAGACCATTCCTATCATTGCACTGGCACCGATTTTCGTTTTGTGGTTCGGCTATTCCATGTGGAGCAAAGTCGCCGTCACGGTGCTGATTACCTTTTTTCCAATTACGGTTGGGGCGTTCGACGGCCTCCGCGCAGCCAGCAAAGATATGGAGGACCTGCTTCGTACTATGGGGGCCGGCAGCTGGCAGATTTTTAGAAAAGTTCAGGTTCCCATGGCTCTACCTTCTTTTTATTCCGGGTTAAAGGTAGCAGTAACGCTCAGCGTGATAGGAGCCGCAATCGGCGAATGGCTGGGGGCGGATGCGGGCCTCGGTTATTTCAGCCGCAGAATGATGACACAAATGGACGCGGCGGGTGTATTTGCCCCAATTGTTTTGTTGTCTTTATTAGGCATCGGCCTGTTTTTGGGAGTAAAAGCGATCGAATATGCGACAACAAAAAGAGGAGGAAGAAGATCATGAAAAAGATTAACACATGGTTTAAACGAGCGGGTATGCTGACTGCGGGGGTTTTGGTGCTGGCAGGCTGTGGAAATGAAAGCGGCGGGGACCAGCAGACAGAAAACAACGAGCTGCAGGAAGTCGATATTATGCTGGACTGGTATCCAAATGCGGTTCACAGCTACTTATACACGGCTCAGGAAAAGGGGTATTTTGAAGAAGAAGGGCTGGATGTAAATATTATGTTTCCTACCAATCCAACCGATCCTCTTAACCTGGCGGCAGCAGGAGAAGTAGATCTTGGCATCACGTATCAGCCGGACGTCATTACGGCACGTACCGAAGGGATTCCGGTCGTGAGCGTAGCGGCTATTGTGAGGTCTCCACTTAATCACGTCGTATACAAAGCAGATTCCGACATAGAACGGCCGCGGGATTTAGAGGGCCGTACAGTAGGCTATCCCGGCATTCCGGTCAATGAGCCGATCGTAGAAACCATGGTAGAAGCCGACGGCGGCCAGTTTGACGAGGTTGATCTGGTGGATATCGGCTTTGAGCTGCAGTCTTCTCTCGTCAGCGGCCGGGCGGATGCGGTAAGCGGGGCATATATTAATCACGAAGTGCCGGTACTCGAGCACGCAGGCACTGCTGTGGAATACTTTGATCCGGTGGATTACGGCGTTCCGCCATTTTACGAGCTGGTCCTTGTAACGAATGAAGAAACGCTGGAAGAAGACGAAGCGAAAATTAATGCCTTTTGGAGCGCTGCAGAAAAAGGATATACGTATATGAAAGACCATCCGGAAGAAAGCCTGGATATTTTATTTGAAAACGAAGATCAGGAAAACTTCCCGCTTGAACAGGCAGTAGAAGAAGAAAGCCTGGATATTCTAATGGGGAAGATGGAAACAGAGGAAGAAGCCTTTGGAACCCAGAGCCGGGAATCATGGGAGGAGACTATCAGCTGGCTCGAAGAAATGGACTACATTTCCGAAACACCTGATGCAGAAGAAATATTTGTAAACACCGCAGAATAAAAAAGCTTCCGGCTGTCAAAGAGACAGCCGGAAGTCTTTTAATAGGGGCAGGGATCATTCTACATAATAAGGTAGTCCAGGTTAATGTTAATAGTCTCTTCGAGCTGATCAATGCCGTATTGGTCTTCTACGGAGCCACTGTAAATAAGCTGAATGGAAGCAGCGTTATCGGGAAGCTCCACTTTATAATAGTTGGCATTCATCGTTTTCTGGCCCGGCTTTAATGTTTCTTCATCCGCAGGAGAGGCTCCGCGCTTTTCTTCCATCGAGACAGCCTTATCAAGATGATTGCCGTCCTCGTCCAGAACGCGGATCTCTACAAATTGATCATCGTGAAAACAGGTGATTTCCTCGCTGTTCGGATTTTCAATATATGGATGGATATAGACAATAGATTCTTCGGGATTTGTGTATTTCACGCCAACTTCTACACGTTCGGTCAATTGCTGATACTGATGGCTGAAGGTGGGGGTGACAAAATAATATGCCGTCCATCCAAGTGTAAGAATAATTACAAATGGAATACCCCACTTCATCCATGAAAAACGATTATTCACTATAAGCCCCCTTCAATTACGACCCGTCTATATCTAATGTTTATAAAATGTCAGGTTTGTTGTCATTTATTAGTATATGACAGGCAGGTACCTAATTAGAAGGGGATTTGCAAAGCGTTATATAGTCTTAAAGACCCTGTCATCATATTGAAATGTAAGGCGCATAATAGGTCCTATTCCGTATGAAAAGGGAAATAATGATAAAAATCCCGCTTATTTGATTATTCTGTGTTTTGTTCAATGGTATTCACAAACTCGAAAAACCCGGGCGTCTGCTCTGATTCGAAGTGGTGGACACATTCCATGCATTTTAAACGAAGATCCTGACGCAGATCTTCCCGGTTCTGGGGCTTCGTCTGCGAAAGTGATTTTTGTATAAAGGGCTCGAATTTCTGCAGGAAGTCATACATCGCCTCCCGGTCCTGCTGTTTAGCCTTTTCTGCTAATGTATATAGGGATGCTGTCATGTTATCTCGCTCCTTCTAATGGATTGAAGCTGTAATATAAGCGTAAAGTTTCGAAAGACCCTGGCGCCTGGAGCGGTAAACAGCCTGAGGCGTTACGTTGGTCAGAAAGGAAAGGTCAATATCCCTCATTTGTTCTGCATAGCTTTTCTGCAGAATCCACTGCTGGTGCGGCGTTAATGACTGATAGGCTGCATATAAGGTTCTGCTTTCGAGTTCTTCTGCAAGAAAACGTGAGTGCTGCGGAGGTTCCCATACCGGTTCTTCCCACGTATCACTATCTACAATCAACGGATGCACAGCTTCTCTCTTCCGCTGCTTTTTATCAAATTGTACCGCGTGCCAGTGAAGCGATTTTAAAATATAGGCTGTTAATTTCTTTTCCTCCCGAAATTGTATAAATGCTTGATTAAGTGCTTCCCCGGAAGTTTCTTCTGTCTGGCACACCGCTGCTGTAAAAAGACTGCAGTGATGAGGATCGGCAAGAAACTGTCGGAGAACGGGAGAAGAGAGCGCCTGTTTATGAGTGTGAATATAACAATCAAGCTGAGGGCACTTTCCCAGAAGATGTGATAAATAATAAGCCATGATGTTCCCTCCTTTCTGATAATGCATGCAAATTCAGGGTGATTGTTAAGCTTCTATATGAACAAAAGGTAAATATAGTGAAAAAAACAAACCATTTTACGAACGTTTGTTCTTATTTTATAGGCGGAAGAAAAGAATTGCAAAGTGTATTCAATATTTTGTTAGAATAGACCCTGGCAGGAAAACCAGAAAAGAGGGAATGTACATGAAAATGGCTGCAGGTATTCTACTGCTGCTGGTTATAGCAGTGGTATACGTATATTTTGTCCGCACACGTTCCAAAATTAACGGAAATACTTTATATATAAAGCACTCCCTGCAGACGCTTACGCTTCCGATCGATCAGATGAAGCAGATAGAAGTGTCGCAGGGTCCGTCGGCTTTGGAGCATGATGAAGCAAACCGCGTCGGTTCGCCCTATGCAGAAAAAAAGAGGCTGATTATTATAATGGAAGACAACACGATGCATGTAATTGCATTAAAAAAAGCCGTTCAGACGGCGGAAATACTGCGCAGAAAAAGCCAGCTCTCCTCATAAAAGGGAAAGCTGGCTTTTTTCACAGGCTGTCTGCGGGGAGCACTGTGTTTGTTTTTTTGGTTTCTGCGACGAGCAGGACAGAGGACAGCACGAGCAGTACCCCGAGCGTCTGCCATCCGTCGAGCCGGTCACCAAATACGGCAACGCCGATAATAATGGCTACGACCGGTTCTACTGTAGAAAGAATGGAAGCCCGGCTGGATTCAATATGCGTAAGGCCGAGAGTGTAAAGAATATAGGCAAGCACCGTCGGGACAATCGCAAGGCCGAAAGCAAACAACAGCACCTGGGGCTGGAACAGCAGGCTGCTTTTAGCTGCCAGTCCCCCGGCAGGAATCATCAGGAGGCTGGCGCAGATAAATGAATAGGCGGTAATGGTGATGGAATGATACGTCCGGCTCACATATTTTCCGAAAATACTGTAAAGCGCATAGAAAAATCCAGACGCAACGCCGGCCGCGATCGCAAGAGTGGTCACCGTCGTCTGAAAGCCCGGCAGCAGGCCGACGGCAAAGGCACACCCGGTGATGGTAAAGCCCAGGGCCAGCAGTTTTCTCGGTGTAAGCCATTCTTTAAACAAAAGCCTCGATAAAACCGTAACAAATAGAGGACCGGTGTATAAAAGCACGACGGCAAGCGACAACGAAGCTTCCTGAATCACTAAAAAATAACAGTAGTTAAAAAATACAATACTTACAATTCCGGTTCCCATAAAAAAGGGAAGATCTTTCATTTTAATTTTCAAATAACCGGGAAACTTCACGGCAAGAATAAAAACAATGAATACAGCTGAAAAAACAGCCCGGATGGCCACGGTTTCCCATGGAGTAAAGCCTGCCTGATACAAGTATTCAACGAAAAGGCCGATGGTCCCCCAAAGGGAAGCGCCTAAAAGAGTTAAAAGATAAGCTTTGCTGCGGGTCATAGAGGCACCACCTGTTTATCGGTATTGTTCTAATGGGAAAGCGTGATTGGCAGGATGCCGTGATCCGTCATAATTCCATCCACCTGCAGATTAATCAGGCGCTGCAGAGCTTTTTCATCATTTACTGTAAATACGCGCACTGTAATACCCTGCTCCATCAGTTCGACCATTTCTTTATCCGATATGGTCTGTCGTTTTACATGAAGAGAAAATACTTCTGCCTGCTGCAGGTAGCGCAGAGGCTTATAGAGTCCGGAAGAAACAAGCAGTGCTTTTTCCGGCTCTTTCCATTCTTCATGAAGCGAAACAACAGTAGGGTGATGAAAGCTTGAAATAATGACCCGGGAAGCAGGGAGGGCAGGTTCAACAATATTTTTTACAGCCCTGATAAGGTCGGGCATCGTCTTTAACGGACCTTTCAGTTCGATATTAACCAGAAGAGTATTCCCGGAAAGCCAGCTTACTACGTCTTCTAACAAAGGAATAGGTTCATATGTGCCGCCAAACCAGGAGCCGGCATCCAGCTTTTTTAAATCATCCCATGTTTTGCTGCGGATCGTGCCGCGTCCATTGGTCGTGCGATTGATGCTTAAATCATGCATTACGATAACTTTGTTGTCCCGGGTGAGCTGCACATCGAGCTCAATTCCGTCGGCTCCTTTTTCCTCTGCCAGCTTAAAAGCAGCCATTGTATTTTCAGGTTTTGCTATTGAAACGCCGCGGTGGGCAAACCATTGTGTCATAGTATCCTCCAATTACAACTATCTAGTTGAATTTTCCTTATTTATCTTATCATAAGCATTATAAGTATGTATTGAATCATTCATTATGCTTTACTTCTTTTAGAATACAGGGATTTCCCTAGGAAATTATTCCGTTTTTTGTTAAACTAAAATAAATACAGGGTATACGTATAAAAAGGGGGCATTGGAATGGAACAGGAAGTGAATGTAAAGAAAACGGTCCAGCCTAATAAACAGCAGATGCTGAATCGTCTGAAACGAATTGAAGGCCAAGTCCGCGGTGTACATCAAATGGTGGAAAATGACCGTTACTGCGTAGATATACTTAATCAAATCGCAGCTATACAGGCAGCCACAAATAAAGTATCACTGGCACTGCTCGAAGATCATACGAACCACTGCGTTTCCAGTGCGGTTAAACAGGGCAACGGCGAAGAATCCATTCAGGAATTGATGACGGTTATGGGAAAAATGCTGAAATAGGGCTTTCAATATACCTATATAGGGTATAAAATAGAAATATATAATACTTTTCAAGGAGGAATTTACATGGCTCAGGAAACACTAAACGTAAAAGGAATGTCCTGCGAACACTGTATAAAGGCAGTCAAATCAAGCGTTGGAGACTTGTCCGGCGTATCTGCTGTTGATGTGGATTTAAAAAAAGGCACCGTATTTGTTGATTACGATGAAACCAAAACAGAGCACGGGGATATTGTAGAAGCAATCGATGATCAAGGATACGACGTCGTTTCATAAGCAGGAACTTCCTGCTTATATTTTTCATTGATATATACCCTATAAGGGTATAAAGGAGGCGTTGAAATGGCCACGGAAAAAAATATAACCTTTGATATATCCGGTATGACCTGTGCAGCCTGTGCCTCCCGAATTGAAAAAGGGATGGGGCGGCTTCCGGGTGTGCAGGAAGCCCAGGTGAATCTTGCCATGGAACGGGCGGCCGTTACCTACGATGCCGATACCGTTACTGAAAAAGATATGGCAGAAAAAATTGAGTCACTCGGCTACCATGTGGAACAGGAAAAAACGGAATTTGATGTAATCGGCATGACCTGCGCGGCCTGCTCTGCAAGAGTGGAAAAAAAGCTGAACAAGCTTCCCGGCGTATCCTACGCTGCGGTGAACCTTGCGATGGAGACAGCCTCTGTCGAATATTATCCGGAAGCTGTCCAGCCTGAAGAAATGGAAGCGGCGGTTGATAAATTAGGATACGAGCTGAAACGAAAAACAGACAGCGGTGCCGAAGCCGCTTCTAAACGGGAACACAATATTTCCGTTCAGACCGGTAAATTTTACTTTGCATTAATTTTGGCACTGCCTCTATTCTGGACCATGGTCACCCACTTTGAATTTACTTCATTTATTTGGGTGCCGGCGATGTTTATGAACCCGTGGGTTCAGCTGGCGCTGGCTACTCCAATTCAATTTATCGTCGGTGCGTCTTTTTACAAGGGTGCTTACAATGCGCTTCGAAACAAAAGCGCCAATATGGACGTGCTGGTAGCTATGGGTACTTCTGCCGCCTATTTCTACAGTATTTATTTAGGCATAGAATGGGCAGCTGGAGGCTCCATGGGAATGCCGGAGCTGTATTTTGAAGCAGCTGCCGTTATTATTACGCTGATTGTGCTTGGAAAACTGTTCGAAGCACGGGCCAAAGGGCGGACGTCTCAGGCGATTCAGTCCCTGCTCGGCCTTCAGGCCAAAACAGCGCTTGTTGAGCGTGACGGGGAAGAGATGACGCTTCCTGTAGAAGACGTCGTTCAGGGAGACATCGTGTTAGTCAGGCCCGGAGACAAAGTTCCGGTGGATGGAGAGATTTTGTCAGGAAGCTCTTCTGTTGATGAATCGATGCTTACCGGGGAAAGCATGCCTATTGATAAAAAAGCCGGGGATGCAGTAACAGGAGCGACCTTGAATAATAACGGCTCCCTGCGCGTAAAAGCTTCACGGGTAGGAAAAGATACGGCGCTGGCCCAGATTATTAAAGTAGTGGAGGAGGCACAGAATTCAAAAGCAGACATCCAAAGGCTGGCAGACAGGATTTCCGGTATATTTGTACCGACGGTCATTGGAATTGCCTTTCTCACTTTTGCTGTCTGGATGATCTGGGTGGCACCGGGAGAATTTGGAACGGCATTGATTCCCGTTATTTCGATTCTTGTTATTGCCTGTCCATGTGCCCTCGGTCTGGCTACCCCTACTTCCATTATGGCCGGCTCCGGCCGGGCAGCGGAAATGGGAGTGCTGTTTAAAGGCGGCGAATATCTGGAGAGCACGCAAAGTATCGATACGGTGATTCTTGATAAAACCGGAACGATTACGCAGGGACGACCCGCCGTGACGGATATACTGGCAGCGGACCCGGAAAAGCAAAAAGAACTGCTTGCTGTTGCGGCCTCGGCTGAGAAAGATTCAGAACACCCTCTGGCAAAAGCGATTGTAGAAAAAGCGGAAACAGAAAAAGCCGGCCTTTATACCGCCGCTGATTTCGAAAGTCTTCCTGGCCGGGGAATACGGGCGGAAATTGAAGGCAGAACGGTTCTGGCAGGCACCAGAAAGCTGATGGAAGAAAACAATATAAACTTCGATGCAGACCGGGAAGCAGTAAAAGAGCTGGAAGCCCAGGGGAAAACGGTGATGCTGTTTGCTTCAGCAGGCATCTATATAGGCGCTTTAGCGGTAGCGGATACGGTCAAAGAAACATCAGCCGAAGCGGTCCGCCTGTTAAAAGAAGCCGGTCTCGAAGTCGTAATGATGACAGGAGACAATGAACAGACGGCTAAAGCAATCGCGTCGCTTGTAGGAATTGACAGGGTTCTGGCTGAAGTGCTTCCTGAAGAAAAAGCGTTTCACGTTCAGCAGCTGCAGAAAGAAGGAAGAAAAACGGCTATGGTAGGCGACGGGATCAATGATGCTCCCGCTCTGGCAGCAGCTGATATAGGAATGGCGATCGGCACAGGAACAGATGTAGCCATTGAAGCGGCTGACGTGACCTTGATGCGCGGGGATCTTCTCAGCGTAGTAGATGCAGTAACGATGAGCCGGAAAACAATGCGAAACATTAAACAGAATTTGTTTTTTGCCTTTCTTTACAATTCGCTCGGAATTCCGATTGCGGCAGCGGGCCTGCTGGCACCCTGGATTGCAGGAGCAGCCATGGCGTTCAGCTCGGTTTCCGTGGTAACCAATTCACTCAGGCTCCAAAAAATTAAACACAGGAGGACGGGCTGATGGATAAAACGATAACGACCTGGGTTGTTTCCGGCGCAGTATACCTTACTGCCGTGATTATTCTCTCTCTATTCCTGGGCAATGGCTCATCTATGTGAACATCTGCATAACTAAAAAGGAAGCAGCCCCCTCGGGGGTCTGCTTCCTTTTCTTACATAAATATAATTAGTTGGCGTTTAGTCCGCCGGTAGCGCTGTATACGTGTCCTGTTACATAGCTGGACTGTTCAGATGCAAGAAATACATAAATGCCGGAGAGTTCCACCGGCTGTCCGGCGCGTTCCAATGGAACAGCGGGGGTTTCTTTTCCGAATTTCGGAATGTTTTCCTGAGGCTGTCCGCCGGAAATCTGCAGCGCGGACCAGAAAGGGCCAGGCGCAACGGAATTAACCCGGATGCCTTTGGAAGCGATCTGCTTGGAGAGCGCTTTTGTAAAGCCAATAATAGCGCTTTTTGTTGCGCCGTAATCAAGAAGCATTGGGGAAGGATCGTATCCTTCTACCGATGTGGTCGTAATAATAGTACTGCCGGCAGGCATATGAGGAATAGCCTCCTGAGTCATCCAGTACATGGAAAAAACGTTCGTTTCAAAAGTAGAAACGATTTGTTCTGTTGTTAAGTCAGCGATATCTTCCACTGCCTGCTGCTTTCCAGCAACCATAGCCAGAAGATCCAGGCCGCCCAGTTCGCGCACAGCGGACTGAACAAGCTCCCGTGTGACGGATTCATCACGAAGATCTCCGGGAAGGAGAACAGCTTTGCGGCCTTCTTTTTCAATAAGTTCTTTCACTTCCTGAGCATCAGGTTCTTCTACTGGAAGGTAGTTAATAGCTACGTCCGCTCCTTCACGGGCATACGCGATAGCTGCGGCGCGGCCGATGCCGGAATCACCACCGGTAATAAGCGCTTTACGCCCTTCGAGCTGGCCGGTGCCTTTATAGCTTTCTTCTCCGCAGTCCGGCTGCGGATCCATATATTTCTGGACGCCGGGAGGGTCCTGGTATTGTTTAGGATAATCGTTATTATAGTATTTAGTTCGTGGGTCTTGAACCATGAATGAAAACTCCTTTTGTCTAATAGTTACATATTGGTTTTCATTTCCTTTTCAAGACCATTTCAAACATCGCTGTTGAAATTTTTATCAATCCGGTATTTGTTTACTCTATTTTTGATCGATTTCAAATTTGTTAATCAGGCCGTTTAACTCTGCAGCCAGAAGATGGAGCGTCTGGGCAATAGCGTTAATTTCTTCACTCGAAGCAAGCTGCTGCTCGGAAGCAGCGGCGATTTGCTGGGTGCTGCTTGTCGTATTCTGCGAAATAGAGGCTATGCTCGTAAACGAAGCGGAAACCTGTTCAGAGCCGGCCGCCATTTCTTCAGATACGGCTGCCATATTTTCAATCTGGCCTGCAACCGTACTTGTGCGTTCCACAATTTCCTGGAATGTCATCTTCGATTCTTCAGCAATGGAAAGGCCTTCTTCCACTTCTGCTGTCACCGTACTCATTGATTGGGAGGATTCGGTAATATCGAGCTGAATTTCTTTAATGATTTTAGCAATCTGTTTGGAAGAATCCTGGGACCCTTCCGCCAGCTTTCGTACTTCGTCGGCTACAACGGCAAAGCCACGGCCCTGCTCGCCTGCGCGTGCGGCTTCAATGGCAGCATTCAGCGCCAGAAGATTTGTCTGCTCGGCAATGCCGGTAATGACCTGCAGAATTTTTTCGATTTCCTGTGAGCGTTTATTCAGCGAGTCTGTAATAGTTGTGGAGTGCAGGACGGACTGCTGGATAGATTTCATTTTCGCCAGGGTTTCCTGCACACGCTCGTCTCCTTTTTCTGCGATTTCGAGCGTCCGCCCGGCATTATCGGAAATAGAGGAGGAGCTGTCGGCCATCTGCTGTACGCCTTCCGTCATTTCCTCCATAGACTGGAGGCTCTCCATTACGCCTTCCGACTGCTTTTCTGAACCGGCTGCGACCTCCTGAATAGAAGCAGTAATTTCTTTTGTCGTATCGGTGGACTGGCCTGAACTGACCAGCAGTTCCTGGGAAGAAGTGTTGACGAGCTCGGTCCCGACAGCCAGCTGTGACACTAACTCTTTCAGGTTCGCAGTCATAGCGTTACTGTTAGCAGCAAGTTGTCCGATTTCATCTTTGCGGTCGACAGTCAGGTCTTTTCCGGTAAGCCTGCCGTCTGCGACGAGCTGAACCTGATCTGCTACTTTATTTAAAGGATTGCTGATGCTTTTTGCAATAAAAACAGCAGCTGCAACGATAAGAACCGCGGAAATAAGAATGGCTGTCATGCTGATCCATTGGATAGCATCATTGGCAGCAAGAACGTCGTCCATAGAGGTTACGGTAAATAAAGAAAGTCCTGCTGCGGCTATCGGCGAGTATGCCACAAGGCTTTCACTGCTTCCACTTCCTACAGTAGAAAATCCGCTTTCGGTTTTTCCGGCTTCGAGAAGGCCGTTCCATTCCCCACCCAATCCGGCTTCTTCTACAGGTGTACCGATCAGATCTTCCTGCGGATGTACCTGAATAATATTCTGCTGGTCTATGAGAACAGGTTCAGCTGAAGAAAAACCGCTGTTTTCATCGGTTAAAAACTGCGTAACAACGGTTTCGAAATTAACGGAAGCAGACAGGACGCCTATGTTGTCTCCGGCATCATTGACAACAGGTGCTGCTACAACTACGATGCGGTTGCCCGTAGAGTTGGAAGTGAGCACCTCGGAAGTTGTTTCTTCCCCGTTCATTCCGTTTTGAAAATAGTCGCGGTCTGATAAATCGAGCGTATCAATATTTTCAGCAATCGTATGGGCACGGACGATACCTTCATCATCAGTGAAAACAACGGTTTCGTAGTTGTCGTTCTGGGCCTGAATTTCATTTACGAGCTGAAGCTGGGTATCGGGATCATTGCCCCGGATATCGCCGGTGCCGGCCACGATTCGTATTTCGTCCATATGTTTATCAAGCCAGCTGTCCATCGCTTCTGCTGTGTACTCCGTAGAAGCCTGTACGGACTCCTCTTCCTTGGCAATAATCTCATCACTGCTCGTGTAAAACAGCAGAAAAGACACAATAGTAACCGGGATAAGGCCGATAAGGAGAAAATAAGTAATAAGCTTTCCTCGTATAGTAGATAAGGTGAACCATTGTTTTGCACGTTTCATTCGTTGTCTTCCCTTCTCAACAATATGTAAATAATAGTCCAAATATCCCGTTAAAAAATAAATAAAGATAATTTAAAGGACTTTATACTTATAATATCGACAGGGAAAGCAGATTTTTTATAATAGGAAGGAAAAGAATTAAGGCTTTCTTCTTTCAACGATTTGTAAGAAAATAGATACTAATAGAAATGAAAGGGGATCCGGCCTTGCTGTATATAAAAGAACTCCAGGAAGAAGATACAAAAGAAGCCGGCCGTTTTCTGCTGGCAACGATGGAAGAAGCATTTCCTCATCCGTTGTCCGAAACGGCCAGGCTGGATGCACTATATATGAATGAGCGGCTTGTTCAACCACAGAGGACCGCCGTATTTGGGGCTTACATAGATGGAGAGGCTGCAGGCACAATAGCTGTCAGGCCATATGATGACAGAATTGCTTCTATCGAGGGCAGGTATGAGCTTAAAGAAACGTGTGAAATTATTAAATGTTACGTGGATCCGGCTATGCGGAAAAAAGGAATAGGTACCGCTTTATTACGGGAGCTTCTTCATTTCTGCAGGCAGAATGACTATCATATGCTCTACCTGCACACTCAGTTGTTTTTAGAAGGAGGCCTTTCTTTTTGGAAAAAGCAGGGGTTCAGCGTTGTTGCAGAGGAAAATGATGAGTGGGAAACGGTACATATGGAAGGAAAGCTTGCTACTATTGAGCAGGTAGTCCAAAAAACAGAAACGAATGCAGCTGGAAATTAAAAGAGAAACATCTATCCTGCCTTCCGTACAGCAGTTTTTCTGACGCAGGTGGTATAATAAGGAAAAACCTGTAATAACGAGGCAGGAGGCGTGGCTAGTGTAAATCAGAGGTAAGATATAAAGCCTATAAAAAAATTTAAAAAACAGGAGGTGAATCCCCGTGCAGAGCGGGGATTTAATTGACCATTCTTAATTTATTTTTTGTAGCAGCACTGATTGCATTGACGGCCTTTTTCGTCGCCACGGAATTTGCCATTGTCAAAGTACGTTCTTCCCAGCTCGATCAGCTGATTGCAGAAGGAAAGCCAAGGGCCCGGGCGGCTAAGCATGTAACCGACCGTCTTGATGAATACCTGTCTGCCTGCCAGCTGGGTATTACTATCACAGCTTTGGGACTGGGGTGGCTGGGGGAGCCTACAGTAGAAAGGCTGCTGCACCCTCTTATAGAACCACTTGGCCTGCCGGGATCTATTACAACCATAGGCACTTTTCTGATCGCCTTTCTGGCCGTTACATTTCTGCACGTAGTAGTTGGAGAACTGGCGCCTAAAACGCTTGCTATACAAAAAGCGCAGCAGGTTACGCTGTTGACCGCTAAGCCCATCCGCCTGTTTTACCGGATAATGTTTCCTTTTATATGGTTTTTAAACGGGTCTGCGCGCCAGCTGACAAAAATGGTCGGTTTAAAGCCGATGTCTGAAAATGAAGGGGCGCATTCCGAGGAAGAGCTGAAACTCATTCTTTCCGACAGTTATGAAAAAGGGGAAATCAACCAGTCCGAATTCAGCTATGTAAACCGGATTTTCGAGTTTGATAACCGTCTGGCAAAAGAAATAATGGTTCCCCGCACAGAAATGACCGCGCTCTCTGTGACGGATACTTTAAAGGAAAGCGTAACTATAATGACGACAGAACGTTTTACAAGGTATCCGCTTTTGGAAGGCGATAAAGATCATATTATAGGAATGGTGCATGCCCGCGATATATTAAGCTACTTATACGTTGAGGAGAATCATATGCTGGAAAAAGAGCGGCCGCTGGAGGAGTTCGTCCGGCCGGTTATTCAGATGCTCGAAACCGTACCTATCTCGAAGCTTCTTCTCACTATGCAGAAAGAAAGAACCCACATGGCGATCCTTCTGGATGAATTTGGAGGAACAGCGGGACTTGTAACCGCAGAAGACATTATTGAGGAGATTGTTGGGGAAATTCAGGATGAATTTGATATGGAAGAGCATGCTTTAGTCGAGAAGCTAGGAGAGGACCATTATAAAATAGACGGCAAAGTCCTTATTGAAGAAATCAACGAGCTGCTGGCTGTTGATATTATGGCAGAAGACGTGGATACGATTGGGGGATGGGTGTTCTCTCAGAAATATGACGTAGCCGAACAGGACAGGCTTCTATTCCAGGAGTGGATTTTTCAGGTGAACGAAATGGATAACCATCAAATTAAAACCATTGAAATCAGAAAAGCAGATCCTTCTTCAGAAGCTTCATCCGGCCTATAAATCAGAATTGGATGAACAATAGTAAATAAACACAATGACCAAATGTGAACTTTTTTTTACAATTTCAGTGAAAACCGCTTGATTTTTTCAAAGAAGAGAGTATGATAATCTCAATAAGGAGATGATCATATGATTGCAGCATATTTTCTGCAAAGCTTTCGCTTTGTTATGATGGGAGCAATGGGGCTTACAGCACTAAGTCTTGTCACGTTCCAGTGCGTTGAGCTGTATCACGCATTAATGACAATGTTCCACAAATAAGTCTGTATATAAAAAAAGCCGTTCTCTGCGATAGAGAACGGCTTTTTAGATACATAAAACCAAGTGCACGGCCGTCGGTTTTATTCGTTCATTTTCCAGGAAACTTTCAGAGAGTCTGTAATATACTCTGCGATTTCTTCTTCTGTCAAATGGTCAGTGGATACTTTCGAGCTGTGCTCGGCGTATATCATTTTCCGTTTGTTAAACAGATCTTCGATTTCTTCCATACTGCGGCCCTGCAGTACGGGACGGCTTTCCATAAGCATGTGAAGACGTTCATTCTTCCAGACATCCCAGGTAATATCAAGATAAATTACGATACAGTCTGCCATGCAGGCTTCGCGGACTTCTTTCTGCATAAAAGCACCGCCGCCGACAGAAATAATCTTCAGTTTCTGACCGGCATAATGCTGAATCAGCTGCTTTTCTTTTTCGCGGAATTCTTTTTCGCCGATGGTTTTGAAAATTTCCGGAACCGGCATTTGATATTCCTGTTCAATGGCTTCATCGATATCTATGAAAGACCGGTACAGCTTTTTTGCTACAAGCTTTCCTATTGTCGTTTTGCCAACGCCCATAAAACCGATAAAAACGATGCTTTTTTCTCTAAGTGAACATTCGTTTGTCTGCATAAAAAGCTCTCTTTCCTTTATAAGAATATCTTTGCTTTCCTATCGTCTAAAATGAATTGTAACACATTCCTGATTTGCTGCGCTGCAGCCGCAGATAATCAGCGGAAAAAAGGAAAAGGGAATCAGGCATAAGCAGGCTTTGGAAATCCCGTGATTATTTCCCATGAAAGTGTGGAATAGAAAATAGAACGCATACATATAAGAGAGGGGCTGTCAGTCGTTATGGAAAAAACAGAAGCAATTATAGAAAATTCATTAAATGCATTAATGGAAAATAAAGATTTTCTCCCAGATTTACAGCAGGAGGATAGAAAGAAAGCTTTTTCATCTCTTCTTTCTATTCTTTCCACTCCAAACCATATCCATAAATCATTTCTCCGGGTTACGCTCCGGGATGACAAAGTAGTCCGGATTCCGGCTTTCCGGGTGCAGCACAATAATACAATGGGTGCTTATAAAGGAGGCATCCGTTTTCATGAAAGTGTAAGTGAGGAAGAAACGATCACGCTTGCTTCGTTAATGTCTCTTAAGAACGCTCTGCATGATGTGCCGTTCGGAGGCGCAAAAGGCGGTATTTCCATTAATCCGCGGGATTATAATAAAAAAGAGCTGAACCTTATCTGCAAAAAATATGTGCAGTATTTTGCTGACATTCTTGGCACAGACAAGGACGTGCCGGCTCCCGATGTGGGATCAAGCGAAAGGGAAATGGACTGGATGATGGCAGAGTTCAAAAATATTCATCCCGGCGAGTCCTACCGTGGAAGCTTTACCGGAAAAAGCGTTCTTAATGGAGGGTCGCTGGGTCGTAAAGAAGCGACAGGGAAGGGAGTTTACTTTACGTTCCGCTACATTCTTCATGATTTCCTTAAAGAGCATAAAGGCGATTACCCGGACAGTACAAACCCGTTTTTAAAAACAGCACTGCAGTATACGGAAAAGCCGTTGAAAATTGCGGTGCAGGGATTTGGAAATGTTGGTTCCGTTGCCGCTCTGGAGGCGTATCACTGCCCTCATCTAAATAATAAGGTAGTGGCCGTCAGCGATAGAAATGTCACGCTTTATAACGAAAAAGGGCTGGCAGTACCTGAGCTTGCTGCCTTCACGAAAGAAAACGAAGGAGATCTCCCCCGGACTTCCGAAGAAATTAATGGACTGGGTATAGAAGCTGAAATCATGGGACGCGATGATATTATTACGATGGATGTTGATGCTTTGTTTTTCGCGGCTCTTGGCAATGTGGTAGACGAACACAATATGAAAGACGTTAAAGCTGAACTGCTTATTGAAGGAGCAAATACGCCTATTACAGCAGAAGCAGATAAATACTTAAGCGATAAGGGTTCCGTAATTATTCCGGATATTCTGGCCAATGCGGGAGGCGTTATTGTTTCCTACCTGGAATGGCTGCAGGGAAGAGAAACAACGATGTACAGCGAAGAAGAAGTATTTAAACAGCTGTTTGATAAGATGAAGCATACGATGGATACTATTCTTCCACAGTTTTTCGGGGATCCTTTTCCTCTCCGCCAAAACTGCTTTATTCATTCGGTAACCAAGCTGTCGACTATTCTTTATATCCGGGGAAAACTGTATTAATAGAAAAAGCAGATTTATTTTCTCTCTTTTTGATCGGGCGTATAATAGAGGTACACCACGAAAAGGGGGGAAAGACAAATGGATATATCGCTGTATAAAGATGTAATTAAAGACGAACGAGGCAATTATTACAGAGCAATAGCCTACCGCAAGAAAAAATTAGTACTCGTACACGCTTTTATAGATCTTTCCTTTGATACGGTTCTGGAATTCACCCAGAGTTTTCAGGAAAAGCATCGGGAATATGAGCACCAGTTTCTGGGTAAAGAGCCGATGGACAGGCTGCGTCATGACTATATGTTTGCCCTCGAAAACCGGGATGGCATGCATTTGTACAGCCTGGAGGAAGTAGAAGAATACTATGAAATTGAGTTTATAGATGCTATTGAATTTTTCCGCCATACCCAGGCAGGAAGACCTGCCCTGTAAAAGTCCCGGCGTGTATAAGTGCAGATATAAAAAAACAGGAGCCTGAAGAGGCTCCTGTTTTTTTCATGTGCTCTTATTCCGCACGATTATCTTTTTTTAGCGTAGGCACCGTTCAGCCGGAGAATATTATCAATTTTTTTCGTATTGGGACCTACCACACTAAGCTTTTTATCCTTAATGCTGATAACGGTATACGGAACGAACTTCTGGCCGGCTTCGCCGAATTCCTTATTTGCATTCATATCATTAACGATGTCTTTTTCGGTATAGGCAATATTTTGATTTTCCAGCCACGTCTTAACTTTTAAACAGGATTCACAGTTTGGCTGTGTAAATACGTCAATAGAATAACTCAATGGGTTTCCTCCTTGTTATTTCGAAGAGTTTGATTTATCTGCGTTGGCTTCCCTGATGCTTTTCCATTCTTTTACGATAAGAATACAGGGAATGACAGAAGCTAATAAAAAAGCAATGGTCCAGGCTGTGTCGCCTGTCTGAAAATGGTTGTAGGCAAAAAACAGCCCAAATCCAATAAACAGGCCTAAATATAACATTTTTCCAATCTGTACGATAGAAATCTCCATGCAGACACCTTTTCTTTCCAGGTATTATTGTTTAAGATTTTCCCTTTTTAGTCACTGTAATTATAGCAAAGAACCTGTATTAGAGCGAGATTCCTGTTTTTTTCAGTCGGCCGGGGCGTGTATAAGGGTTTCGAGGAGGCGGAAAAAGGATACATACACTAAAGAGATAATAAATAAGCTGAATGGTAATCGACGCACTATCATTTTGCCTAAAGATGGAGGAGATGTCATGAAAAATATTTCAAACTGTACCTGGAGCCTGGTTGCTGTTTTTGCTGCAGTTGCCGCTGTTGTTCTGGCAGCCAGCTGTAAGAACAATCAAAATGAGCTGCCGCAGCGCTCAGAAAAGGAAGAGATCAGCAACACCCAGAAAATAGATAAAAGAGAAAGCGTAGATGCTGAAGCCGATCCTTCAGAAGAAGGCCTTTCCCAGCTGGATTCTGCCCATAAATCAGAGTGGCAGGCCAACGGCTTTCCACAGACACACAGAGGTCTTGAAGAGCTGGAAAAAGCGGAAAACAAAAACAAATAAACAATGTGCAGCCGCCCCTGAAAAAGGGGCGGCTTTTTAGTTGGGGAAATCATTTAATAAAAGAGGTGTCAGCGTTCTTCATTTTGGGAATACAAAAGTCATGAACGATAAAAGGAGAGATAAGTAAATGGAAAGAGTGTACGTAACAAACGCATCGACTTCAGAAAAGGATCTTGCTTTTACTAAAGCTGTACTTGAAAGCGGAGACGGCCACGGAACAACAGATCAGCTTCTGCACGTAGATGGTCTCCTTGATGCAGACGAGCTGGAAGGAAAAGAATTTCAGCTGACATTTAAGACAGAAAAAAATGAAGAATTAACGAAAAAAGTAAAATATGATACGTCATTTCAGCCTAACTACGGTCAGACTACATTTATTGTTAAACCGTAACAAACAGAGGAGCTGCCACTTTCCGGCAGCTTCTTTTTTTACGGCGGATGACTTATAATTGTCAAATTTACTATGTTTTCCTGTGATCTATATCACACTGTTATGAAGAAAGACCCACTATACTAAAGGTAGATAGAACATTACCTTTGAAAGGGGAAATGAACGATGGAAAATTACAAAAAAATTCTGGCAGCGGTGGATGGATCGGAAGAATCTAAAAATGCTTTCAAAAAAGCAATTGCGATGGCTCAAAAAGAAGAGGCGGAACTTGTTATCTGCCACGTTGTCGACACCAGCTCCTACAACAGAATTGAACACTACAGCTCTGCTTTTATTGCAGGTCTCGAAGAGTATGCAAAAGAACTGCTCGATGACTATGAAAAACAGGCAAATGACGCAGGAATCAAAAAAGTAACAGCAGTACTGGAGCACGGGTCTCCAAAAGTGAAAATTCCTAAAGAGCTGGCCGGTAAATATGAAGTTGACCTGATTATTGCAGGTGCAACCGGTCTCGGAGCGGTTGAGAGATTTATTATAGGAAGTGTTTCCGAACAAATAGCAAGACGGGCGAAGTGCGATGTGCTGATTGTCCGGATGACAGAGCAGGAAGCTTAATGAATTTTTTCAATTTACAGCTTGCAGAGAAAAGTAATACTTTCCCTGCCTTAGAGAAAGAATGGTTCTAATATGTAACAGATCGCTCTTATGGGAGAAAAATATGAGCGGTTGATAATTTAAATTACACTGCTGCGCACAAGGAAAAGTAGATAGAACATTATCTCTGAAAGGGGAAATAATCAATGGAAAACTACAAAAAAATTCTGACAGCGGTGGATGGATCGGAAGAGTCTAAAAATGCTTTTAAAAAAGCAGTTGCGATGGCTCGAAGAGAAGGAGCGGAACTTGTTATCTGCCACGTAGTGGACAGCAGCTCTGCCTTTGTCTCTGAGCTCGAAGAGTATGCAAAGGAACTGCTCGACGACTATGAAAAACAGGCAAATGACGCAGGAATCAAAAAAGTAACAGCAGTACTGGAGCACGGTTCACCAAAAGTGAAAATTCCTAAAGAACTGGCCGGCAAATATGAAGTTGACCTGATTATTGCAGGTGCAACCGGTCTTGGGACGGTTGAGAGATTTATTATAGGAAGTGTTTCCGAACAAATAGCAAGACGGGCGAAGTGCGATGTGCTTATTGTTCGAATGAAAGAGCAGCAGTCTTAACAGAATTTTTCCAATTGATGACGTACAAAAGAGCGCTGTTCCTGTTATGATAAGGATAAATAGTAAGGGGGAATGATAACCATGACCTTTGCTTCTTCCGTTGAAAGCCGGGCCCGATTGAAAAACAGCCAGGCCGTCCGGGACTTCTTATACGATGATCCATTCCGCCGGCTTCAGAGCCGGATGCAGCGGCCGGTGATTCATAAGTGCCGCGGCAGTTATCTTTTTTTCGAGGGAGATCGTGCCGACGATTTTTATTTTATTCGAAAAGGAAAGATTAAACTTCAGAAAACAACGTCTGATGGCCGGGAGATTATCTATGCCATCATCAATGAAGGAGACTTGATTGGGGAGTACTACGGCGAGACCGACGGTTCGTACAGCTATGGTGCGGTCGCTTTGGAAAAAGTAGAGGCTCTGGTTATTTCGGCCGCTTCTCTGGAAGATTTAATGCGGGAGTCCGGAGAGTTTGCTGTCGAATTTTCAAAATGGATCGGCAGAAAGCAGTATTTGTACCAAAAAAGATGCCGGGACCTTCTTTTATTCGGCAAAAAAGAAGCACTTGCTTCCGTGCTTCTGGAACTGGATGCTTCTTTCGGGATACCCTGCCCGGAAGGAAGAAGGCTTTCTGTCAGACTGACCAATACGGAAATAGGGGCATTGATCGGCCTGACCCGGGAAAGCGTAAACCGCTTTTTAAACAGCTGGAAGCAGGAAGACGTTATTGATTTCAAAGAAAACCATATTGTTATTAAGAATATTCGTAATCTTCAGGCTTTGATTTCTAAATAAAAAGCTTCCTTTCTAAAACCGGTGAGGTTGTCTGCACCGGTTTTTTGCTATACTAATAAGTATGAAATAAAGGAATAGAGGAGTAATTAATGAAGCTATTATTAATGAGAGCGGCGGGGCTGGCCCTATTTTTTATGGGTTTTCTGCCCATTGCCGGTATTACCGGCTATTACTTATTAATCCCTGTTCAACCTGTGGCTCTGGCGGCTACAATAATGGGAAGTGCCCTGCTTGTTCTTTCGACGGCTTTTCGTCCAGCCCGGTAAAATTAGGCGGTTGAAGGAAAAGAAAGAAGAGTTGTCAAAAATAGAGGAACTATATACAATAGTACAGTGTAAGAAAATCGTATGTGTACTAAGCCTTACGAGTTTATATCTTGCAAATATAAAACAATAGGTGATAAAAGATGGAAGAAAATCAGGAATACCGGGTATTATTGTATTATCATTACGTAAATGTTGAAGATCCGGAAACAAAAGCCGCTGCCCATTTGAACTACTGTAAGCATATCGGCTTGAAAGGCCGTATTTTTATTGCACCGGAAGGTATTAACGGTACCGTTTCCGGAACCGTCGAACAGACAGAAAAATATATCCGGGCTATGCGGCATGATGAACATTTCGCAGAAACCATTTTTAAAATAGATGAAACAGAAGGCCATGTATTTAAAAAAATGCATGTCCGTCCCAAACGGGAGCTGGTTTCCCTGCGGCTCGAAGATGATATTGATCCGAAAGAACAGACAGGGGACTATTTAAGCCCAAAGGAATTCTATGAAGCGATGCAGCGCGAAGATACAGTTGTATTGGATGCCCGTAACGACTATGAATACGATATCGGCCACTTTGAAGGCGCGGTGCGTCCGGATATTCGTTCCTTCCGGGAACTGCCGGAATGGATAGAAGAGAATAAAGAACAGTTTGAAGGAAAGCAGATTCTAACGTATTGTACCGGCGGTATCCGTTGTGAAAAATTCTCCGGCTGGCTGAAAGAAGAAGGCTTCGAAAATGTCTCCCAGCTTCATGGAGGCATTGTCACGTACGGAAAAGATGAAGAAGTAAAAGGTGCCGGCTGGAACGGTAAATGCTATGTATTTGATGAACGCCTGAGTGTTCCCGTTAATCAGGTGGAGCATATTGTTGTAGGCCGCGATCACTTTGACGGTGAGCCGTGCGAACGCTACGTCAACTGTGGAAATCCCGAATGCAATAAGCAGATTCTCTGCTCGGAAGAAAACGAGGATAAATATATGAGGGGCTGCACGCATGAATGCCGCGTCACTCCAAGAAACCGTTACATTATCGAGAACAAGCTGTCCAAAGCGGAAGTCGATGAAAGACTTGAAGCGATACGCAGGGAAAAGATCCAGCACGCTTAGGCTTATAATCATATAGCATGAAGCCGAGTCCGCCCGGCCTCATGCTTTCTTTATATCATGTAAAACTACATAGGAGTGAAACAAATGAACAAGGCGTCTAACCAGCAGGTCAAGCTGAAGCAGATGGATGAACAAATTAAGCAGTCGGACAGGCCGATTCCGGAAACTGTGCTGGAAACGGTAAGAAAGGTTTTTAATATGGACCTCAAAGAAATCTCTGATAGAGGAGAAGGCCGGCTGGAAGGGCGGTACAGCGACGCGGTAATGGAAGCAGTTGGAAAGCGCCGGCAGCCTATTTCCGATGCAGAGATTATGAACTTTCCAAAGTGGGAGGTGCTCAAAGACTGCCTGGAGCAGGAAGCAGCGCCTGATGGAGACAGCATACGGGAGTGGGTGGATGCGGTATTTGGCATCAATCTCAAAGGCGTCGCATCACTGGAAGAGGCCAGAATTTCCGTTTATTCCAAAGGAATATGGGTGTCCCGCCAGCCGGAGGATTTAATTGTTATTGATTCAGGCAGAGGGGACATTGATGTGCATGTATACCCTTCTGAAACTTATATAAAAGCAGAAGCAACAACAGAGCTTCCTGTTTCCCTGCAGGAGGCGCTGCTCTCCCTGGGGTATACTCATATGAAAGAAACCGATTCGTTTTATTATAGAAATGAACATAACGAAAGTGTGCCTCCGTCTTTCAAAGGCCGGACGATGGCTGTTATTTCGGAAGCCACCGCTTCTTTGGCATAATAAAAGCCTCTGCACGTGGCAGAGGCGGAGATGTTATGCTTTTTCTACGATATAAGCTTTTTTCTCAATGTATTCTTTGCCGCCGATTTCTTTAGAGTGATCGAAGTATCCCTGTACTTCATGTATCACCTTAAATTGACGGTTGGGATCACTGAATAAATAATTCTCATTTGTAGCGATCAGCGTAACGTGCGTATTTTCTACAAAGCTGTCCAGCTCTTTGGCTGTATAATTAGCTCCGATTTTTAGTGACTGTCCTGCCTGGCTTCCCATGAAAAAATCCTCCTTATAATATCTTATACTGTTACGCATTACCCTTTTTCAAAAAAAATATGCAGATTTACCGGAATTTCTAGAAGGAGGAACACGATGAATATAAGAAAAATGACCGAAGCAGATATACCGAAGGTACAGGAAACGGCAGAATCATCCTGGCGCGAAGCCTATGAAGGGCTGATCGAAAAAGATGCGCAGGACCGCTTTCTCGAGTACGCGTATTCGAGCCAGATGCTGAAGATGAGACTTAAGAGGTCAGTGTTTTTCGTGGCGGAAGAAGAAGATGTAGTTTCCGGATTTATTAATGTTACCTATCCAAACGGAGACCGGGAAAGCGTCCTGGCCGCTCTGTATGTGCGTCCTGAATATCAGCGCATGGGTACTGGGGAAGCATTGTTCAGAGCGTGTTTTGACGTGCTCGAAGAGGCGGATGTGCTTACCTTAAACGTGGAGGCTGAAAACGAAAAAGGAACAGCTTTTTACAAAAAGCATGGGTTTGTGGAAGTAGAAAGAATGGAAGAGACGATAGGAGAAGACACGTTTCAGTCCATTCTTATGAAAAAATCCTTTCTTTCTTAAATAATGGCCAGCAGAGCCTGGAGGAAGAAATGAAATGCGAATTCAGGCAGTTTCCTGCATAACCCGCTTTTTCTTCGGGAAAGAGAAAGCAAACGGATAAATGGAAGGAGCGGTCTTTATGTATATATTTTCTGAAGAAGAGATCCGCAGCTGTATCAAGCTTGATAAACAAACGCTTAGCGTGATTGAAGAAGGATTTGAAAAACTCGATAACGGAGAAGTAACGATGCCGCCTGTGCTTCGGGTGGATATTCCTGAAAATAACGGAGAAGTGGACGTAAAAACAGCATACGTAAAAGGATGGAGCCAATTTGCTTTAAAAGCTTCCTCCGGCTTTTTCAATAATCCTGAAAAAGGGCTTCCCAGCCTGAGCGGGATGATGCTGTTATTCAGCACAGAAACGGGCATCCTGGACGCTTTTCTTCAGGACAATGGCTATTTAACGGATGTTCGGACAGCATTAGCCGGGGCTGCCGCTTCTAAATATCTGGCTCAAGAAGGACCGGTTCGTGCCGGAATCATTGGCACTGGAGCCCAGGCCAGGTTTCAGCTCCGCGCCCTGGCTCTTGTCCGGGATATTGAAGAAGTGCGCGTTTATGGACGCCGCGAAGAGCGGGTACAGGCCTACATCGGAGAAATGGAAGAGGAGCTGAAGGTGCCGGTAAAAGCTGCTTCTTCTATTGAAGAGACCGTGCAGCATAGCAATGTAGTTATTACGACGACCCCCTCCAAAACGCCGCTTATAAAAAAAGAATGGCTTCATCGGGGGCTTCACATTACGGCGATGGGGTCAGATGCAGAAGAAAAAAATGAAATAGCGCCGGACGCCCTGGCTGCAGCAGATATAAAGGTTTGCGATTCCAAAGCGCAGGTCTTTCGCCTTGGCGAGTTCCACCATGCAGAATCCGCCGGCCTGCTGGCGCCTGATGACCCTTCCATAGTAGAACTTGGCACGATTATCAATGAAAAAACGCCGGGCCGTACTTCTTCCGATCAGGTAACCATCTGCGATTTGACAGGCACAGGGGTTCAGGATACGGCTATTGCCGTGCAGGCCTTTAAAAAGCTCCGTACGGAAAATAAGGGGACTGTATTTGGAGAGTAGAACCACGCAGGATGCGATGTCAGCCGATGTCGCATCTTTTTACGCATCCGCCCCGGAAAAGCAGGGGCCGTTTTTTGATTGTGCTTGCAACGCCAGTAGTGACACGCTACACTTTATCATATTGGACAATAAGACAGAACAGCAGAAGAGGGGAGGAGAGCAATGGAACCCAGCGCCAAAACACCAGTGAACGTAGAAATGGTCACAAAAATAACCCAGGATGGGGAAAAGGATGAAATCCGCCTTTCCGCCAAAGGCAGTCTCGTTCACAAAAACGAGTGGGTATACGTATTATTTACTGAAAAGCTGGAGGAGATGGGCGAAGTCAACACTACGCTTAAAATAGGGGATTCAGAAATGCTGATTCTCCGGTCCGGATCTGTTTCGATGCGCCAGGTATATATCTACGGGCAGATGACAGAAGGCACATACGAAATGCCTTTTGGAAAAATGGCCACAGAAGTACAGACCCATCACCTTGCGGCTTTATGGGAGGATAACGGCCGCTCAGGCAGGATACAGTTCGGCTATGACCTCAAGCTGCAGGGAGAAGAAGCAGGCAGGTACGACATAACAATTGCGATAGAGGAGGAAAAATAAGTACATGAACATTGCAGAACAAATGAAAAACACACTAAAAACAGAAATTATAAAAGCCGTTGAAAAAGCCGGTCTGGCTTCCGGGGAAGAGATCCCTGAGGTAGTGCTGGAAACGCCGAAGGATAAGGCACACGGGGATTTTGCCACTAATATGGCAATGAAGCTGGCAAAGATCGCCAAAAAACCTCCACGCCAAATCGCAGAAAATCTGGCAGCCCAAATAGATAAAGACGCTGCTTCCATCAAAACGATAGACATTGCAGGACCAGGATTTATTAACTTCTTCCTCGATAACAGCTACCTAAAAGACATTATTCCGGCTGTGCTTCAGGAAAGAGAAGAATACGGCTGGACCAACCATGGTAATGGCAAAAAGGTGCAGGTGGAATTTGTTTCTGCCAATCCGACAGGGGATCTTCATCTCGGCCATGCACGCGGAGCGGCTGTTGGTGACTCGATCTGCAATATCCTCGCTAAAGCAGGCTATGACGTGTCCAGAGAATATTATATTAACGACGCCGGAAATCAGATTAACAACCTTGCTTATTCGATCGAAGCACGTTACCTGGAAGCGCTGGGCATGGAAAGCAAAATGCCGGAAGGCGGCTATCAGGGAGCGGATGTAAAAGGTTTCGGCGAAGACCTTGCAAAAGAACACGGCGATAAATACATCAGCATTGATGAAGCCGAAAGACTCGCCTTTTTCAGGGAGTACGGCCTGAAGCGCGAAATGGAAAAGCTGAAAGAGGCCCTTCAGGAGTTCCGGGTGGAGTTTGACGTCTGGTTTTCCGAGACCTCTCTTTATGAAAGCGGGAAGGTACAAGCGGCTCTTGAGTTCCTTAAAGAGAAAGGCGAAACTTATGAAGAAGGCGGTGCTGTATGGTTCCGTTCGACGGAATATGGGGACGATAAGGACCGGGTTCTTGTGAAAAATGATGGCAGCTTTACCTATCTTCTGCCGGATATTTCTTATCATAATAATAAGTTTGAACGCGGATTTGAACAGCTGATCAACGTGTGGGGCGCCGATCATCACGGCTATATACCGAGAATGCGTGCTGCTGTGCAGGCGCTCGGATACGACAAAGATCAGCTTGCTGTAGAGATTATTCAAATGGTAAACCTTTATGAAAACGGCGAACGGATTAAAATGAGTAAAAGAACAGGAAAAGCCGTAACGCTTAAGGATTTAATGGAAGAGGTAGGAATAGATGCAACACGTTATTTCTTTGCGATGAGAAGCCCGGACACTCATCTTGATTTTGATTTGAGCCTGGCTAAATCAGAATCCAATGAAAATCCAGTGTACTATTCTCAATATGCCCATGCCAGAATTTCAAGTATTCTTCGTTCCGCCGAGCAGAAAGGTATTCCATATAATCCCGAAGCGGAGATTGAAGAAATCGGCACCGAAAAAGAGATGGAGCTTCTAAAGAAAATCGGGGAGTTTCCAGAGACGGTGGTGTTTGCAGCGGAAAAGCGTGCGCCGCACCGGATTACCAACTACCTGCATGAACTGGCCTCTGCCTTCCACAGCTTCTATAATGCAAACCGCGTTGTGGATCCGGAAAACGTACCGCTTTCCCAGGCGCGCATGAAGCTGGCGGCTTCCGCACAGTATGCACTTAAAAACGGGATGACGCTGATTGGCGTACATGCTCCCGAAGAAATGTAAAACAAAACAGCTATCCTTTTTCTTTTCGGACAGCCTTAAAATTCCAGTTATCCATTCGTGATAACTGGAATTTTTTTATTGCTGGCGGAATCGTTTGAGAATGGGCAGCTTCCAGAAAAAAGAGCGGGCCGGTTTTTTCTCAGGTTCCTGCTGCTCCTGGTATGTTTCAAAAAATAAATCTTTAACAGGGGTCGACGGCGGTACAGGCGGATCAAGTGTTACGATATCGCCTTCTGTCATATGAATCAGTTCCGTGTGGCATTCGGGCAGCTCTTTTACGAGATCGGCCTGGAAAGCAAGCGCCCGCTGCAAAGTGGGAAATGATGCTTCCAGCATACCGGTTTCTTCTTCTGCTGACGAAGACTGCTCTGCTGTTGTTTCAATCAAAATTACCTTATAGTGAGAGGCCATAGCCATTCCTGCCTTTCTGGTAAATAAAAAGCCATTTTTCATACAATACCCGTAAAAGCAGAGCGGTAAGCCGATCGTCCCTTTTCGGATTTTATTTAGATTTTATTACAATAAGCGCAGGCCATACAGATGGGTTTTTATTTATGATACATTGAAAAAAGTAAAAAAACAGGGGGAGATGAGATGAGAGAAAGAGAAACGAACCTGCTGTCTATATTTATGATTTCGCTTCGGCTCGGTTTGACTTCATTTGGAGGGCCGATTGCCCACCTGGCTTTTTTCAGGCAGGAATACGTGGAGCGGAGACGCTGGCTTAAAGAAAAAGAATACGCCGATCTTGTTGCGCTGGCACAATTCATTCCCGGGCCGGCGAGCAGTCAGGTCGGAATGGGAATAGGGCTCCTGCGGGGCGGCCTGTTAGGGGCATTTATCTCCTTTCTCGGGTTTACACTGCCTTCTGTAGTGGTGCTCATGGTGTTTGCTCTTGCTCTGCAGAGCTACGGCCTGACAGATGCCGGCTGGATTCAGGGATTAAAAGTAGTCGCCGTAGCGATTGTAGCGCAGGCGTTGATTGGAATGGGGAGAAATCTGGCGCCGGATCGGAATCGGGCAACGATAGCTGTACTGACGATTATCGTGCTGCTTGTCTGGCAGACAGTATTCAGCCAGGTTGTTTTAATTGCAGCAGCAGGTGCTGCCGGTTACATATTATATAAAGGAAAAGCAAATGAAAGCACAACGCCTATGCCGGTTCCCTTATCGAAAAAAACCGGTGCCGGCTTTCTGGCCGTATTCACAGGTCTGCTGGTGATACTGCCGCTTCTGCGCCCGGTGGTGAACACATGGTGGTTTGACATGTGGGACAGCTTCTACCGGGCCGGAGCGCTTGTGTTCGGAGGCGGCCACGTCGTGCTGCCACTGTTGGAAAGAGAAGTCGTTCCAGCTGGGCTTGTGACTGCTGATGAATTTCTGGCAGGGTATGGAATGGCTCAGGCGGTACCGGGTCCGCTGTTTACCTTTGCTTCTTATCTAGGCACCGCAGCATCCGGTATCCCCGGCGGCATCATGGCCACAGCGGCTATTTTTCTGCCTGCTTTTCTGCTGATTGCCGGAGTGCTTCCGTTTTGGAACACAGCGAGGCAGAATCGCTCCATGCAGGGAGCCCTGTACGGGATTAATGCATGTGTAGTAGGTATTTTAGCGGCCGCTTTTTATGATCCTATTTTCACAAGTGCCGTCCAGAGCTCTATAGAAGCGGCCCTGGCCGTGCTGCTGTTCGGACTTTTGGTTTTCTGGAAAGCGAAACCGTGGGTCGTCGTACTTACAGGGGCGCTGCTCGGCCAATTATTATTATAGAAAAGAGGGAAATGAATGACGGCAGGACACGTTTTTGAAAAATTATTTTTGTGTGGCGAAACAGAAGCCGCAGAAGCGGCTCAGCAGATGAGTCCGGACTACGTGATCGATCTGCGGGCGGAAGCAGAACAGCCGCTGCAGGGAGCGGTTTCCAAAGAAGGAACGGTTTCTTTTGCGCTTATAAACGGCGGGCCGACCCCTCTTGATGAAATGAAGCGGGCCATTGCTTTTACAGCAGAAGCAGTAAAAAATAATAAAAGCGCGGTTCTTCACTGAAAAGGCGGAAAAAGCCGCACAGGTAGTGTGGCCGCAGGCGTATTACTGGAACTGGGCATTGCAGAAAAAGTAGAAGAAGCAGAAGCACTTGTAAGACAGGCCAGGTCAGAAGCGGTTTTGGACAGGCATGCAAGAGAAGCGCTGGAAAAGCTTTATAAGTAACAACAGGGGATCGGCTGAAGAGCCGGTCCCCTGTTGTTATCGGTTGGACATAAATTTAATCATTTCCGCCAGATCGCCCAGAATTTTTTCGAGCCGTTCAATTCTTTTTTCAAACCGCATCAGCAGGTAAACAGAAATCATAATCGGAAAACCGAAGTTGGCCACCAGATGAATGAACATGGGAATATCATACAGGGTGCCCATATGAAGTCCTTTCCAGACAGATTTTAAGCTTCTTTAACGCCTGACGATTAATTTTGGAGACACCCTGCTGGGTAATATGGAGATGCGCGGCGGCTTCTTTTGTCGTTAATCCTTTATCGTACAAAAGCTGGAGCACTTCGATCTGTCTGGGGGTCAGGAACGAAAGTCCTTCATACAGCTCTTTGTTTTCTATTTTTTTCTCGAGATGCACTTCTTTCTCGGTTACCTGCGTTTCCAAAGAAAGACCTTCTTTGACAGCAGTATGGGAAAGAAAGCTTTCGTCATAGTCGTTTCTCCCGTCATGATAAACGTGTTTGTCTGTATATCTTCGCTGTTTTTTATCAAATTGAACGGCTTCCCAGCGAATCGTTTTACTGACATACTGAAGCAGACGAATACTGCTCAGAAAAGAGTGAAAGGCGCGGTCGAGTGCTTCTTTAGCTTCAGATGAAGGATGACAGGCATACTCGGCCAGAAGCTGCCGGTGGGAATTTTCCTCCAGAAACGATTGAATAAGCGGATGATCCAGCACGGCATGCTGATTTTTCAAATAGGTTTCCATGGCAGGGCAGGGACAATGTTCATTTACGGTGAGGTCTTTCATAAACTGGCAGGTCATGTTGTTCCCCTCCTTACTCTATAAAGGGGGAAAATAGAAAAAATAACAACCAAAATAAGAACACTTGTTCGTTTTTATGATTTATCTTGATAAAATATATGTTCTGCTCTTATTTCCTGCTTTTCAACATATAAAAGGCCAAAGGAATAATACGGCAGTTTTCTTTTGTCCGTAACGGAACCGGGATTAAACAAAAGTGTTTTATTTACATAGCGGAGCAGAGGCAGGTGGGAGTGGCCGAACAGAATACAGTCAGGAGCTGTTTCCATATCAGAAAATGCAGCCACGGCCCGCTTTTCTGTTGTCAGACGCTCCCCGTGTCCATGAACAAGACCGAAAGTGAGACCGCCGGCAGTAAAAATTTCCCGTTCCGGGAGGCGGGCCCGCTCCTTTTCCCCGTCGGTATTGCCGACGACGGCTTTTACTGGTGCAAAATGTTCAAGTTCCTGCAGAAAAGCGAGTTCCTGAATATCTCCTGTATGAACAATCAGGTCGCAGTTTTCCATTTCCTGTATTAACCTGGAAGGAAAGCGGGCGCCTTTTTTAGGCATATGGGTGTCACCGAGAACTACAATTTTCACAGAAGCGGCTCCTCTCATTATTAAATATAGAAGATGAATAAAAAGTGTAGCAGGAAAGGACAAAAAGATGAACTATACAGCGGCATTTGATCTTGGTACTACCTCGATTAAAGGGATTCTAATAAATAAAGACGGAATGATTAAATATACCGAAGAAAGAAACATTCATACGTATTATCCGGAAAAGGGACATGTGGAGCAGGATCCGGAAGAATGGTGGGAGCATTTCTGTTCTATTCTTAAAGAGTGGCAGAAAAGCGATGTGGCCGCTGCTGACATTCTGGCTTTGTCATTCAGCGGACAGATGCAGGACTGTATTCCCATAGATATGCAGGGCCGGCCGCTGCGCCGGGCGGTACTATACAGTGATGCAAGGGCGGACAGCGAGGCGGATGAACTCTCCGGTCTATTTTCCACAGCGGAAAGCAATCCGTTCAACGGCACGATGCTTCCGCCTAAGCTGCTGTGGCTGAAGCGGAATGAACCGGACCTGTTTGAAAAAACAGCCTGCTTTCTAGTTGGGGCAAAGGATTATATTATTTACAGGCTTACCGGGAATGCCTGCACGGACCCTACCACAGCATCCACTACGGGAATGTTCCATTTAAAAAAGCGAAGCTGGATGGAAAAAGAATTAACTACCTGCGGCCTGCCGGAAGATAAACTTCCGCGTCTTTATGCAGCACATGACTTGGCAGGCAGCGTTCATAAAGAAGCTGCCCGGGAATGCGGGCTTCTATCCGGTCTTCCCGTAGTGTGCGGAAGCGGAGACGCAGGAGCTACTACGATTGGAGCAGGGGCGGCGGCAGCCGGTCAGGCCTATGTATATATGGGAACGACTGGATGGATTGCCAGCATCAGTCCGAAGCTGGAACACCACCGCGAGGGAATTTTTCAACTGCTGCACCCGTCACAGCAGGCTTATATCGTCATCGCCCCTTTACTCAATGCAGGCAGCGTGCTGGAATGGGCAGCAGAAACCTGGTACGGAGAGGAAGCAGATCCTTATCAAAAGATGAGCGAAGAAGCAGCTCTTGTGAACGGACCTTTTCCGGATCTGCTGTTTCTGCCTTACCTGCAGGGAGAACGTTTTCCGGTGCAGGATATGGAAGCCTCCGGAATATTTACCGGCATAAAAAAAGAAACCGGCCGAAAGGAGCTCGTACGTGCCGTGTATGAAGGCCTCGCTTTTCACGTGCTTCAGGCTCTGGAACAGTTTTCAGATGGAAAGAACAAAGAAACAGCTGTTCCGCTGATCGGAGGAGGCGCCCGCAATGAAGAATGGTGCAGCGTGCTGGCGGATGTGACAAATGAAAGCTGGACCATCCCCGCAGACATGGATCTGCTTCCGTGCCTGGGGGCGGCAGCACCGGCTTTTATTTATCTGGGCTGGTCGGATGATTATGACGCTTATACAGCACACGTTCTGGCCCGGCATGAAAAACAAAGACACAATGCCGGCGATTCAAAAAAATACGAAGCGCTGTATACCAAATATAAAATGCTGTATCCTTTGTCAGCTCATATGTGAGATGCCTGGAGGTTTTCCTGCATACCCTGATTTGAGCGCCTTCGTTTAGTTTGGAGGTGATTTTTTCGGGGTATCTGTTTTTTAACGATGTTTCTAACTTATTCATTTTTTGTAAGCGCTTAACAAATAATGAGGAGGAAAGAAAATGGCTAATATCAATCACCCGAAGCCAAAACTTTACGTCATGGACAACGGCCGCATGAAGATGGACAAAAATTTTATGATCGCTATGCACAATCCGGCAACCGTTGATAATCCGAATGCGCCGGCTGAGTTTGTAGAGTTCCCGATTTATACGGTGCTGATCGATCATCCTGACGGGAAAATTTTATTTGATACTGCCTGCAATCCAAATTCGATGGGGCCGGAAGGCAGGTGGATAGAAGCCACGCAGAAAACTTTTCCATGGGAAGCAGGGGAAGAATGCTATCTGCATAACCGGCTTGAACAGTTAAATGTCAGGCCCGAAGACATTAAATATGTAGTAGCGTCCCACCTTCATCTCGATCATGCCGGATGCCTGGAAATGTTTACAAACGCTGAAGTGATTGTTCATGAAGATGAATTAAATGGCGCCCTTCAGGGTTATGCGAGGCATAAGCAGGCGGGTGCGTATATCTGGGCAGACATAGATGCGTGGGTCAAAAACGGCCTGCAGTGGAAAACGATCCGTAAAAACGAAGATTTCCTCAAACTGGCAGATGGGGTCACGTTGTTAAATTTCGGGAGCGGTCATGCATGGGGAATGCTTGGACTTCATATAAACATGCCCGAGCAGGGCGGTATTATTCTGGCTTCAGATGCGATTTATACAGCGGAAAGCTATGGGCCTCCGATTAAGCCGCCGGGCATCATTTATGATTCAGTTGGATTTGTGCGGACCGTGGAGAAAATAAAAAAGCTGGCAGATGAAACAGGGTCGCAGATCTGGTACGGCCATGATTCCGCGCAGTTTAAACAGTTCCGCAAGTCGACAGAAGGATACTATGAATAATCACCAAAAAGGAGAAGTGAGAGCATGACGGATGCAAAGCTTGTCTTTACCCCGCTGTCCTATACAGGCTGGGGATCTCTTTCCCATCTGGTGGAAGAAGTGGAAAAGCACAGCCCGGCACGGATATTAGTCGTAACCGATCCCGTGCTTCAGGATATTGGAATAGTAGAAAAAGTAATTTCTCCTCTGAAAAATCAAAAGTATGAAACAGACGTATATACAAAAGTAGTGCCGGAACCGCCTATTGCAGCAGGGGAAAGCCTGGTCGAATATATTAGAAAAGGCGGCTATGAATTAGTTATCGGTCTTGGCGGGGGAAGCGCTCTTGATATGGCTAAAGCTGCGGCCGTGCTTGCCACCCACGAAGGAACGGCAGAGAGCTATTTGAATTTAAGCGGGAGCCGTGAAATCAGCAGCAAAGGACTGCCTAAGATTTTAATTCCAACGACCGCCGGGACCGGATCAGAAGTAACCAATATCGCGGTATTCAGCCTGGAGAATACAAAAGATGTTATCACTCATGACTATCTGCTGGCGGACGCGGCCATTGTAGATCCGGAAATTACGATGAGCGTACCTGCGAAAGTAACGGCCGCTACCGGGGTGGATGCATTGACCCATGCGATGGAGGCGTATATTTCGAAATTCGCAAGTCCGGCAACGGATGCCCTGGCCCTGCATGCGATCAAGCTGATCGGGCGTTCCCTTGTGACAGCAGTGAAGGATGGAAACGATAAAGAAGCCCGCTCGGATATGAGCCACGGCAGCTATATTGCGGGACTCGCTTTTTTCAATGCAGGAGTGGCGGGCGTTCATGCGCTCGCTTATCCGCTGGGCGGACAATTCCACATTGCCCACGGGGAATCGAACGCTGTTCTGCTGCCATACGTAATGAGCTATATCCGCAAAAGCTGTGAAAGGCGTATGAAAGAGATGTATGAGGCTCTTGGTTTTGATGGAAGGGACTTAACAGATGAAGAAGGATCAAAAAAATTGATTGAAACCCTGGAAAATCTTGTAGAAGAGGTGGGTATTCCCAAAACGCTGCAGGGCTTTAATGTACCTGAATCCGCACTGGATTCGCTCACCGACGACGGGGTGAAACAGAAAAGAATCCTGGCACGAAGCCCCCTCACGCTTGAGAGGGAGGATATCCGGAAAATTTATGAATCGGCGTTTACCGGCAGCACAATAGAAGCATAATAACTTTTTCAGCTAAAAACCAGCCTGCCTGTGCAGACTGGTTTTCTTTGTGAAAATAAATGATTCAAGTGTTTGAAAAGCAGCATCTCATAAAAAAGATAAAATATTTTTATGACTGAATGTTCATTCATTATGTTTTTTGTTATACTGTAGTTAATAAAGAATAAAAGAGCGTTGACCGGTTCTTTATATAAAATGAAGAATCACATTTTGAGAGGAGCGATACATCTTATGGAAACATTCATCATCGTTAACTGGATTGCCTTTATTCTTGTAACCGCTTACGCTTTATTCCTGTTCGGCCAGCTTGTGTATACGCGCTATACGTATATAAAGCTCGGAAAAAAAGCGGAATTTGACCGCAGTACGAAAGAACGCTGGAACGATATCGTCGTCAATGTATTCGGCCAGAAAAAATTATTAAAAGACAAAAAAAGCGGCATTATTCATATTATGTTTTTTTACGGATTTCTACTCGTTCAGTTCAGCGCGATTGATATTATCTGGAAAGGACTGGCCGTAGGTTCGCATCTGCCGCTCGGGCCTTTGTATCCAATATTTACGCTGTTCCAGGAAGCTGTTGTCGTTATGATACTTATCGCCGTGGTATGGGCATTCCACCGCCGCTACGTGGAGAAAATCGTACGTTTGAAAAGAAACTGGAAGGCAGGGCTTGTGCTTATTTTTATCGGCGGGCTGATGGTCTCAAAAATGCTTGCCAAGGGCATGGAATTTATTTGGCTCGATAAATCGTTAACCGGTTTTGAGCCGATTGCATCTGCGATCGCTTTTGCGGCCTCTCCTTTGAGCGCCGGAGCGGCCGGGCTGCTCTTCTACGTATTCTGGTGGGCGCACCTGTTGTTTCTACTTACATTCCTTGTCTACGTTCCCCAGTCCAAGCACGCTCATTTAATTGCGGGTCCTGCCAACGTATGGCTTGGAAGGACAGAGCCGGTAGGGAAATTAGCATCAATTGATTTTGAAGATGAGACAAAAGAAGAATTCGGAGTAGGGAAAATTGAAGACTTTAATCAAAAGCAGCTGCTTGACTTATACGCCTGTGTGGAGTGCGGGCGCTGCACGAATATGTGTCCGGCAACCGGAACAGGGAAAATGCTCTCCCCGATGGATCTGCTTCTTAAAATGCGTGACCATTTAACGGAAAAAGGGGCTGCTGTTACTTCCAGGTCACCGTGGATGCCGGCCTATGCGTTCAGCGGCACAAAAGGGAATCAGCTGGCCGCGCAGAGCCCGGAAGAAGCGATGGATGCCTATCATCCAAGCCTGATCGGCGACGTGATTACAGAAGATGAGATCTGGGCCTGTACGACCTGCCGGAACTGCGAAGACCAGTGTCCGGTGATGAATGAACACGTTGATAAAATTATCGACCTCCGCCGTTACCTTGTGTTAACGGAAGGCAAAATGGATCCGGATGCCCAGCGCGCCATGACGAACATTGAGCGGCAGGGAAACCCTTGGGGGATCAACCGCAAAGAAAGAGAAAACTGGCGTGAGACACGGGAGGATATTGAAGTGCCGACCGTAAAAGAAATGAATAAAAAGGGAGAAACATTCGAGTACTTGTTCTTTGTAGGGTCGATGGGATCCTATGACAAGAGAAGCCAGAAGATTGCCCAGTCCTTTGCGAAGCTTTTAAATGAGGCCGGCGTTCGTTTTGCCATCCTCGGAAACAAAGAAAAAAATTCAGGGGACACCCCGCGCCGGATTGGAAATGAATTTTTGTTCCAGGAGCTGGCAGCATCAAACATCAGCGAATTTCAGAAAAACGATATAAAGAAAATCGTAACGATTGACCCGCACGCGTACAACATGTTCAAAAATGAATATCCGGAATTCGGTCTTGAGGACGTAGAGGTGTTTCACCATACTGAACTTCTGGCCGAGCTGGTAAAAGAAGGCAGGCTGAAGCCGTCACATGAAGTTAATGAAACCATCACCTATCACGATTCCTGTTATCTCGGGCGCTACAACGAAGTGTATGATCCACCAAGAGATATTCTGGAAGCCATTCCGGGCCTTACGGTAACGGAAATGGAACGAAACCGGCAGGACGGCATGTGCTGCGGCGCAGGCGGCGGCATGATGTGGATGGAAGAAGACAAAGGAGAGCGGGTCAACGTGGCCAGAACGGAACAGGCGATGGACGTTAACCCTTCCATGATCGGAAGCGCCTGCCCATACTGCCTGACGATGCTTTCCGACGGAACAAAAGCCAAGGAAGTAGAAGAGGATATCCAAACGATGGATATTGCAGAAATATTGGAACTGTCAGTAGTAGGAAAAAAACAGGCTGTATAAGAAAAGAAGGGCTCTATGGTTGAAATGGAGCCCTTTTTCTCTAGTTTTCCCTAAGCCCGTGCGCAATACGGGGTCTTGCCTTTTAGGCAGAATTCTTATACATTTATAATTAAGAAAACGCTTTCAGTTAAAACGAGTGAGCGTTCGCTCAATAAAAAGCGGGGAGAAGGATGAAATGGAAAAAACAGCAATTATTGGCGGTGCGAGAACACCTTTTGGCAGATTCGGAGGAGCGCTGCAGCCACTGTCGGCAAGCAGCCTGGGCGGTGAAGCTATTAAAGGAGCGCTGGAAAGGGCTGGAATCGATGGAAAAGAAGTAGAAGAAGTACTGATGGGTAATGTGCTGCAGGGAGGCCAGGGCCAGCTTCCGTCCCGGCAGGCGGCAAGATATGCCGGACTTCCCTGGGAAACCGAAACAGAAACGATAAATAAGGTCTGTGCTTCCGGGATGCGGAGTCTTACACTCGGTGACCAGATGATTCGAGCCGGTGACAAAAGCATCGTCATCAGCGGCGGTATGGAATCGATGAGCAACGCTCCTTATTTTTCCGATACGGCCAGATGGGGATTACGGATGGGGAATACAGTTCTCAAGGATATGATGGTTCATGACGGGCTCACCTGTTCATTCCGGGACGTTCATATGGGCGTTTACGGGGGAGAGGTTGCCGACAGCTACAATATTACAAGGGAGCGCCAGGATGAGTGGGCGCTTAGAAGTCATGTCCGTGCCGCGGCAGCAATAGATAACGGCTGGCTGGCCGAAGAAATAATAGGAGTTGGCGTACCGCAGAAAAAACAGGAACCTCTAATGGTGCTTGATGATGAAGCACCTCGGAGAAACACAACGCTGGATGGCCTGCGGGGGCTGTCTCCTATTTTCTCCAAAAGCGGAACGATTACAGCTGGAAACGCTCCCGGTGTAAACGACGGGGCGTGTGCGATGGTATTAATGAGTGGAAAGGAAGCGGAAGCCAGAAGAACACAGCCGCTTGCCTGGATCGAAGCACACACCGCTCTAGCAGTAGAGGCGGAGCTTTTTCCTAAAACGCCGGGGCTCGTAATTCAAAAGCTGCTGCAGAAAACGGGTTACAAGCCGGAGGATATCGATCTATTTGAAATAAATGAAGCATTTGCCGCTGTAGCGCTGGTCAGCAGTGATATAGCCGGCCTGGATGAAAATAAAATCAATATTAACGGAGGAGCTGTAGCGCTGGGCCATCCAATTGGAGCCAGCGGTGCCCGAATTATTCTCACCCTCGCTCATGCACTAAAACGCAGGGGCGGAGGCCTTGGAATTGCAGCAATATGCAGCGGCGGCGGCCAGGGAGATGCCGTTTTAATCAGAGTTGACTAACAGGAGGATGCTATGAACATAAAAACAATAGCCGTAATCGGCGCAGGACAGATGGGGTCAGGCATTGCCCAGGTGCATGCAGAAGCCGGCTACGAGGTGTATTTATACGATATCAGCGGAAAACAGGTGGAAAAAGGGCTCGAATCGATTCAGAAACGGCTGGAGCGAAATGCAGCAAAAGGCAGAATGACAGTGGAAGACCAGGAAAAGACGATGGGGAATCTGCATGCTTCTTACGTCTTAAGTGACGTTTCAAGAGCTGAATTAATTATCGAAGCCGCTTCTGAAAAAATGGAGATAAAAAAAGCGATTTTTGCCCAGCTTAATGAGGAAGCGCAGGAAACCGCTATTTTGGCAACAAACACGTCTTCTCTTCCTATCACCGAGATTGCAGCCGAAACGACAAGACCCGACCGGGTCATCGGAATGCATTTTATGAATCCGGTACCTGTTATGAAGCTTGTCGAAGTCATCCGCGGTCTGGCTACAAGCGGAGAAACGACGAAAGCCATTATGGATGTGATTCAAACACTGCAGAAAACAGCAGTAGAGGTTCAGGATTCACCGGGTTTTGCGGCCAACCGGATTTTAATGCCGATGATAAACGAAGCGGTGTTTACGCTGCATGAAGGAACAGCTGACGTGGAAGGGATTGATAACGTCATGAAGCTCGGCATGAATCATCCAATGGGACCGCTTGAGCTTGCTGATTTTATCGGACTTGATACGTGCCTGTATATTATGGAAATTCTGCACGAAGGACTGGGCGAAGACAAATATCGTCCTTGTCCTCTGCTGCGTAAATACGTAAAAGCCGGATGGCTCGGAAAAAAGACAGGACGCGGGTTTTATGAATACAACTAAAGAATAGGGGCGGAAAAATGAATCTCCGATGGACGGACGAACAGCAGATGATGCGGAAAACAGCCAGACAGTTCGCTGAAAAGGAAGTAGCTCCTGAAGTAGCACGTATGGAAGAAGAAGACCGCTTTCCGGCCGAACTGGTGCAGAAAATGGCCGGACTGGGCTTTATGGGGATCCCGATCGCTGAAAAATGGGGAGGGGCCGGAATGGACTTCCCCTCCTACATTCTGGCAATTCATGAAATATCCAAAAAAAGTGCGGCACTTGGCGTAATTTTATCGGTTCACACCTCTGTGGGCACGACGCCGATCGTCCATTTTGGGACAGACGAACAGAAAGCACATTACCTACCCAAGCTTGCATCGGGAGAGTATCTTGGAGCATTTGCTCTAACAGAAGCAGGCTCTGGAAGTGACGCGTCCAGTTTAAAAACAACAGCAGAAAAGAAAGACGGCCGGTACGTGCTGAACGGTTCCAAAGTGTTCATTACCAATGCGGGAGCCGCGGACACCTATATTGTGTTCGCATCTACCTCGCCCGGCACCGGGGCAAAGGGAATCAGTGCATTTATTGTCGAAAAAAACTTTCCGGGCTTTTCTGTAGGGAAAAAAGAACGGAAAATGGGTATGCACGGATCCAACACCTGCGAAATTATCCTGGATCATTGTGAAGTGCCTGTTGAAAACCTTCTCGGCAAAGAAGGCGAAGGGTTTTCGATTGCCTTATCAAACCTTTATGCAGGGCGGATAGGCATTGCCGCACAGTCGCTGGGCATAGCGGAAGCGGCTCTCGAAGCGTCTGTCGCCTACGCCAAAGAACGCAGACAGTTCGGAAAGCCGATCGGTTCGATGCAGGGCATCAGCTTTAAACTGGCTGATATGGCTACAAAAGTGGAAGCGGCCCGGCTTCTCGTGTATCAGGCAGCCGATGCCTATGAAAAAGGAAAAGCGACCGCGCAGTCGACCTCGATGACGAAGCTGTTCACCTCAAAAACGGCAATGGACGTGTCAGTTGAAGCGGTTCAGGTATTCGGCGGCTACGGCTATACGAAAGAATATCCGGTGGAACGCTTTTTCCGTGATGCAAAAGTGTGCGAGATTTATGAAGGAACAAGCGAGATACAGCGGATTGTAATTGGGAAAAGCCTGATGGCATAAAAAGGAGAGAGAAAAATGGACTTTGGACTCACAGAAGAGCAGCAGATGATCAGAAAAATGGTGCGCGATTTTGCCAAAAAAGAAGTAGCACCGACCGCGGAAGAACGGGACGAAGAAGAGCGGTTTGACCGCAGCATTTTTAACAAGATGGCAGAGCTCGGACTTACCGGTATACCGTGGCCGGAAGAATACGGAGGTATAGGGGGCGACTACGTAAGCTACGTGATTGCCGTAGAGGAGCTTTCCAGAGTCTGTGCCTCAACGGGAGTGACTTTATCAGCGCACCTTTCCTTAGCAGGCTGGCCGGTTTATACTTATGGAACAGAGGAACAAAAACAGAAATATTTAACAGCGATGGCTGCCGGTGACATGATGGGAGCCTACGGCCTCACAGAGCCCGGTTCCGGTTCCGATGCTGCCGCGATGAAAACAACAGCCAGAAAAGAAAACGGGGAGTATGTCCTGAACGGCTCCAAAATATTTATCACAAACGGAGGCGAAGCAGATGTTTATATTGTTTTTGCGGTAACGGATCCGGCTCTCAAGCATAAAGGCGTGAGCGCATTTATCGTAGAAAAAAACTTTCCCGGTTTTTCAGTCGGAAAGAAAGAAAAAAAGCTCGGCATCCGCTCCTCTCCCACTACCGAAATTATATTTGAAGACTGCCGCGTGCCCGAAGAAAACCTGCTTGGAAGCGAAGGCCAGGGGTTTGCCATTGCGATGAAAACGCTTGACGGCGGACGCAACGGCATTGCCGCCCAGGCGGTGGGAATAGCGCAGGGCGCACTGGATGCCGCGGTTGACTACGCGAAAGAACGAAAGCAGTTCGGAAAGCCGATTGCCAGCATGCAGGGTATTTCATTTAAGCTCGCGGATATGGCAGTTAAAGTAGAGGCCTCCCGCCTGCTTACCTACCAGGCAGCCTGGAACGAAAGCGAAGGAATTTCGTATGGAAAAGAATCGGCGATGTCGAAGCTGTTTGCAGGTGATTCGGCGATGGATGTTACGATAGAAGCAGTTCAGGTATTCGGAGGCTACGGATACACGAAAGATTATCCAGTCGAGCGGTACATGAGAGATGCTAAAATCACCCAGATTTACGAAGGGACAAATGAAGTCCAGCGTCTCGTCATTGGTAAAATGCTGCTCAGCGACTGATAAATACAGGAGGAGAAGCATGCAGAAGAAAAAAGTGCCTTCCATGGTAAAAGACGAGCAGCTCATACAAATAAGAAGAGAACAGCTGATCAAAGGAGCGGTCAAGCTTTTTAAGGAAAAAGGCTTTCATCGCACAACGACGAGGGAAATGGCAAAGGAAGCCGGCTTCAGCATCGGTACGCTGTATGAATACATCGGCTCTAAAGAAGATGTTCTCTACCTGGTCTGCGATTCGATATATGAAGAAGTAAGGACCCGTCTGGATGCCCACCTTGCAAAAAATGAAGCAGGGATGGACCGGCTCAGGCAGGTTATTGCTTCACTTTTTAAAGTGATGGACGAAATGCAGGATGAAGTGCTCATCATGTACCAGGAAGCCAAATCTCTTCCAAAAGAATCGTTGTCTTATGTGTTAAAAAAAGAAGCAGAAATGACAGCACTCGTAGAAAGCGCTGTTCGTGAAGCATCGGAACAGGGCAGCATCGCGCCTCTTGATCCGACAGAAATGGAAATACTGGCCAACAATATTATGGTGGCCGGACAGATGTGGACATTCCGGCGCTGGACCGTGCAGAAAGCCTGCACCTTATCGGAATATACGGCTGTGCAAAGCAAACTGCTGCTTTCCAGCCTGACAGTGGAAGCAAAGTAGTTTAGAAACGGAGGAATGCAGCATGGCAGTACAGGAGATGCATACATTAAAAAATCCGGTACGGTTTGTGACTGCTTCCAGCCTGTTTGATGGACATGACGCCTCGATTAATATTATGAGGCGCCTTCTTCAGGCAGGGGGGGCAGAAGTGATTCATTTAGGGCATAACCGTTCTGTTGAAGAAATTGTAAACGCCTCCATACAGGAAGATGTTCAGGGTATTGCGATTTCTTCTTATCAGGGCGGACACATGGAATACTTTAAATACTGCTACGACCTTCTTCAGGAAAAAGGAGCCGGCCATATCCGTATTTACGGCGGAGGAGGAGGAGTGATTAACCCTCCTGAAATTAAAGAGCTTCACGAATATGGAATCGCTCATATTTTTTCTCCGGATGATGGAAGAACCTTCGGCCTGCGCGGCATGATCAGCCAAATGCTCGAAGAATGTGATTTTCCGGCAGCGTCGAATCAGGTATTTTCGCTCAGCGATATTAAAGAAAAAAATGACCAGGCCGTCGCTCGTTTTATGACGGTGGCTGAAAATGAGAACCTTCGTACAGGACCCTGGAAAGAAGCACTGCTGTCTATACAGCACACTGAAGGAACATATCCGGTGCTTGGTATTACAGGAACAGGGGGCGCCGGGAAAAGTTCATTAACTGATGAACTCGTGCGCCGGTTCCTGCGGGAATTTACCGATAAATCCATCGCCATTTTGTCTATAGATCCGACCAAGCAGAAAACAGGCGGCGCCCTGCTTGGGGACCGGATCCGGATGAATGCCATTCATCATCCGAGGGTTTTCATGAGAAGCCTTGCTACCAGAAGTTCTAAAACAGAAACGTCGAGCAGCCTCCGGGATGCCATTCAGGTGGCCAAAGCGGCAGAATTTGACCTGATTATTGTCGAAACAAGCGGTATCGGCCAGGGGGATGCTGAAATCGCCGAAATCGCCGATGTATCGCTTTACGTTATGACGAGTGAATTCGGTGCGCCGTCCCAGCTGGAAAAAATAGATATGATTGATTTTGCTGACGTGATCTCTATTAATAAATTTGACCGCAAAGGCTCGGAAGACGCGCTCCGGGACGTTAGGAAACAGTATCAGCGCAGCCGGGAGTGGTTCGACCGACGGACAGAAGAAATGCCTGTCTACGGAACGATAGCGAGCCAGTTTAATGATCCCGGAACGAATATTCTTTTTTCCGAAATCGTTCAGTCTATTGAAAAAAAGTGCGGCGTCGACTGGCATACAACGATTGATACAGACCGGGAAACCGGCAAAAAAGATATGATTATCCCTGCAGACCGTACCCCGTATCTCCGGGAAATTGTGCAGACGGTAAGGGGCTATAAACAGCATGCGGCCGAGCAGGCAGAAACCGCGAGAAAGCTGTTTCAGATTGACGGTACGCTGCGTCTTCTCGAGAAGAACGGCAACACGGTGCAGGAGCTTGAAGAGATAAAAGGGCAGATAGAAAAGCAGCTTGATCCGGAAGTGAAAAGGCTTCTTGACGGCTGGGAAGATTTAAAAACAGCTTACGATGGAGATACGTTCACTTCAAAAGTCCGGGAGAAAGAAATCGTGACAGAACTAAATGTAGAAACGCTCTCCGGTTTAAAAGTAAAACGTGTCGCGCTTCCCCGTTTCAAAGATTGGGGAGCGATCGCAGAATGGCAGATGCTTGAAAACATTCCTGGCTCCTTTCCGTTTACGGCCGGAGTATTTCCATTTAAACGCAAAGGCGAGGACCCGAAACGGCAGTTCGCCGGCGAAGGCACGCCTGCGCGGACGAACCGGAGATTTCATTATCTGTCCCAGGACGATGAAGCGAAAAGGCTGAGCACTGCGTTTGATTCCGTTACTTTATATGGAGAAGACCCGGACGAGCGTCCGGACATTTACGGAAAAGTCGGAGAAAGCGGAGTGAGCATCTGTACGCTTGAAGACATGAAGAAACTCTATGAAGGATTTGACCTGATTTCGCCGTCCACCTCTGTGTCTATGACGATTAACGGTCCGGCACCTATTATTCTGGCTATGTTCATGAATACCGCCGTAGACCAGCAGATAGAGTTGTTTGCAGAAAAAGAAGGACGGCCGGCTTCGGATGAAGAGAAACAGCAGATCAGGGCAGAAACGCTTGCGACAGTGCGCGGAACGGTTCAGGCCGATATTTTAAAAGAAGACCAGGGCCAGAACACGTGTATTTTTTCAACGGAATTTGCCCTGCGGATGATGGGGGATATTCAGCAGTACTTTATTGATAATAAAGTGCGTAACTACTATTCTGTATCGATTTCGGGCTATCATATCGCGGAAGCCGGAGCCAATCCGATCAGCCAGGTCGCGTTTACACTCTCCAATGCGTTTACCTATGTAGAATATTATTTGAGCCGCGGCATGGATATAGATGAATTTGCGGCGAATCTCTCCTTCTTTTTCAGCAACGGGCTCGATGCAGAGTATGCCGTTATCGGAAGGGTCGCCCGCAGAATCTGGGCTGTCGTCATGAAAGAAAAGTACGGCGGCAATGAAAGAAGCCAGAAGCTGAAGTACCATGTGCAGACATCAGGCCGTTCCCTGCATGCTCAGGAAGTGGACTTTAACGATATCCGCACGACGCTTCAGGCACTTCTCGCTATCTATGACAACTGCAATTCGCTTCATACGAATGCCTATGACGAAGCAGTAACCACGCCGACAGAAAGTTCGGTCCGCCGGGCCATGGCGATTCAGATGATAATTACAAAAGAACTCGGTCTGGCCAAAAACGAAAATTCGACCCAGGGTTCTTTCATTTTGGAAGAATTAACAGAGCTGGTAGAAGAAGCGGTGCTCCAGGAAATGAGCCGAATTGACGACAGGGGCGGTGTACTAGGCGCCATGGAAACCCAGTATCAGCGCGGGAAAATCCAGGAAGAATCCATGTATTATGAAATGAAAAAGCATACAGGCGAGCTGCCGATCATCGGGGTCAATACGTATCTGGCCCCTGAAAAAGAGGAAACCGTGTTTGATATGGAGCTGGCGCGCGCAGATAAGGAAGAAAAAGACAGCCAGATAGCCGCTCTCCGCGCATTTCAGCAGAAGCACGAAGCGACAGCCCCGGAGGCGCTGAGGCGGCTTCAGGAGACGGCTGTGTCCGGAGGCAATGTGTTTGCAGAACTTATGGAAACAGTCCGCACGGCAAGTCTTGGCCAGATCACCCATGCATTGTATGAAGTAGGCGGCCAATACCGTCGAAATATGTAATTTTTAAGATTCCTTATCAAACAGCTGGTAAATTAAAAGGAAATATGTTTATAATGGAAAGTATGATTTTAACGGTGCAGATGGAATTATAAAGAATCTGACCCGGCAGCAAGAATACTTTCTGAAAGGATGTGCGGCCAGTGAGCATCCGCGATTTTACGGAAGAACAAATCGTCGAAATGTCCGCTATTGAGTTGGCTTTTGTATTATTGAACGAGGAAAAAAAGCCATATGATTACCAGCAGTTATTCAATCGCATCGTCGATCTGAAAGGTTTGAACCACGAAGAAACAAGCCGCCGCAGAACAAAGCTGTTTACAGCTTTTAATTTAGATGGCCGTTTTATTCATTTAGGCGAAAACCACTGGGGCCTTAGAGAATGGTATTCTCTTGACCAGAGTGATGAAGAGCTTAGTGATACCGTGAAACCGAAGAAGCCTGCAGATGATGATTTTGAACTGGAAGAGGATGTAGAGTCCGATGATGATCTTGAAGACATCAAAGATGATTTGGACGATTACTCCGAGAAGGAAGACGCTGACGAAGACGAAGACAACTTAGACGGATTTGGGAACGTAAAGAAACCAAAAGTGCCGGACGAAATCGAAGAATAGGATTCAGGAGTTACCTCCTTGACTTTTATTCAAAGGCTAGGTAAAATCATTTTTGGGCTTTACGAGAACGAATCAATTCATGCATAACGTTGACGTTAATGACGAACAAGCAAAAGGGCGCCCCTCCCGAGGGTGAGGTGTCGCTTTTGCTTTTTTTTTGTTTTCATGCCCCCTTACCGGCACAGCATGAAATCATTTATAGAAAGAAGTTAACATAAAAAGGAGTAGATTGAGGGATGGCGAGTAAATATATTTTTGTAACAGGCGGCGTTGTATCTTCGCTTGGAAAAGGGATTACGGCAGCATCATTAGGAAGACTGTTGAAAAACCGGGGACTGAGTGTAACAATCCAAAAATTTGACCCGTATATTAACGTGGATCCCGGTACGATGAGCCCGTATCAGCACGGAGAGGTATTCGTAACTGATGACGGCGCAGAGACGGATCTGGATCTTGGACACTACGAGCGTTTTATTGATATTAACCTAAGTCAGAACAGTAACGTCACCACCGGAAAAATATATTCTTCTGTTATCCGCAAAGAACGCCGTGGAGACTATCTGGGCGGAACAGTTCAGGTTATCCCTCATGTAACAAATGAAATAAAAGAACGGGTCTATAGAGCAAGCCGTGAAACCGGAGCGGATGTAGTCATTACAGAAATCGGAGGTACGGTTGGTGATATTGAAAGCCTGCCTTTCCTCGAAGCAATCCGCCAGATTAAAAGCGACGTTGGCGTGGAAAACGTGCTGTATCTTCACTGTACGCTGATCCCCTATCTTTCTGCTGCGGGAGAAATGAAGTCCAAGCCGACCCAGCATAGTGTGAAAGAGCTGAGAAGTCTGGGCATTCAGCCGAATATTATTGTCGTGCGTACTGAAAAACCGGTGCCGCAGGAAATGAAAGAAAAGATTGCGCTTTTCTGCGATATAAATAAAAATGCTGTTATTGAATGTCAGGATGCGGACACGCTTTATAAAGTGCCGCTTGAGCTTCAGAAACAGAATCTTGACCAGATTGTATGCGACTATCTGCATTTAGACGCAAAAGAAGCAGACATGACGGAATGGAAAGAACTGGTTAACCGTGTACGTAACCTTTCCGGCACTGTGAATATTGCGCTTGTTGGTAAATATGTAGCGCTGCCGGATGCGTATCTTTCTGTAGCAGAATCATTAAAGCACGCCGGATATGCATTTGATGCCGACGTGAAAATCAGCTGGATTAATTCAGAGAACATTACAAGCGAAAATGCTGCAGAGACTCTTTCCGGAGTAGACGGTATTCTTGTACCGGGCGGATTTGGAGACCGCGGCATTGATGGAAAAATCTTTGCTATTCAGCATGCCCGTGAAAACAACGTGCCATTCTTTGGTATCTGCCTTGGCATGCAGCTCGCTTCTGTTGAATTTGCCCGCAACGTAGCAGGCCTGCCGGAAGCAGGTTCTGCGGAACTGCATCCCCATGCAAAAGATCCGGTTATTGATCTGCTGCCGGAGCAGAAAGATGTCGAAGATCTTGGCGGAACCCTTCGTCTTGGCCTGTATCCCTGCAAGTTAAAAGAAGGCACGAAGGCAAAGGAAGCATACGGAGAAGAAGTGGTGTATGAAAGACACCGCCACCGTTATGAATTCAGTAACTCCTACCGGGAACAGCTGGAATCCGCAGGATTTATTTTCAGCGGTACAAGTCCTGACGGACGCCTGGTGGAAATTATTGAGCTGGCCGATCATCCTTACTTTGTGGCTTCTCAGTTCCATCCGGAATTTGTATCAAGACCTACACGTCCCCAGCCATTGTTCAGAGACTTTATTAAAGCCTCTCTCGAAAAATAATAATAGATGCAAAAAAGGAGCTGTCCCCTTAGGGAGGCTCCTTTTTTTAGGATGATAATTCCTCAAGCATTTCCTGCATGTATAAAAACAAAAGCTGACCGGTAAAAAGGGCGGCAAGAGAAGCGGGATCCCCTTGTTTTTCACCGGTGTCTGTCGGAACAATCCCGCCGCGAACAAAGGTGGCGAGCCATACATCAAGTGCTTCAAGTTCTGTATTCTCCTGAGCAGAGGCAGGTCCGATAATAACAGAAGAAGCTGAAGCACGGCCGGCTGCCCCCTGCCGGGACAGCATGCTGCTATCCTGGTCAGTGAGCAGAAGCAGACGGTCCGCTTCCTGCATCCCGGATGGAATGTCTTCCGTAAAAACGAGGCCTTCCGGTGCATCAGGATGGCTGCATAGGGAAACAGCTGTACCTTTGAGCGATGGCGCGGCAGCTATGTAAAGCGTACCTGTACCCGAAACCGCCTGCAAAAGCAGCCGGGAGGCATCTTCAAATGCTTCTTCCTGTTTAGACGCAATCGACTGAAAGATCCCCTGCAGCTGGGTGGCAAATATCTTCATCGTATCTCTCCTTTTTCAATACAGTCAGATTTCTATTGTGCAGGATGCAGGACGAAATGAAAAGCGGTACGTTTAATGAAGCGGCTGGGCGTGAAAAGATATGTATAGGCACCAGGTTAGGAGTTTGTTCAAATGAAAAAAATTCTAATTGTAGATGATCAATACGGTATAAGAGTTCTTCTTAAAGAAGTGCTCAAAAAAGATGGATTCGAGATCTTTCAATCAGCTAACGGAGAAGGGGCACTTGAGCTCGTGCAGCAGGAAAAGCCGGATCTTATGCTTCTTGATATGCGGATACCGGGCATGAGCGGTCTGGAGATCATGAGAGAAATGAAAAATCGTGAAATGCAGTCAGATATTAAAATTATTTTAATGACGGCGTTTGGCGAAGAGCAGATGATGACAGAGGCAAAAGAGCTCGGTATTACGGATCATTTTGCCAAACCTTTTGACATTTCCACGATTCGAGAGAAGGTAAAACTTCATCTGGAATCTTAATAAACGAGCGGTTTTTATCTTTTTTCAATAAGTAACCGTTCTCATTTAAGGCGGGCAGATGAATTTTTATTATGATATGCTATAATACAAACAGAAACCAACAGAACAGCTTATTTCACGATTTCATTTTGAAGAAATACTGTTCTGCTGGAAATATTGTTCAATGGAAGAGGGAGGACCAACATGCCTTTAGTATCAATGAAAGAAATGCTGGAAACAGCAAAAGCAGAGAATTATGCTGTAGGTCAATTTAACTTAAATAATATGGAATTCACACAAGCCATCCTTCAGGCTGCAGAAGAGGAGAAATCTCCGGTAATCTGTGGTGTATCCGAAGGTGCCGCCCGTTATATGGGAGGATTTGAGTTTGTTGTAGATATGGTAAAAGCTTACATTAAAGCTTATAATGTAACTGTTCCTGTAGCTATTCACCTGGACCATGGTTCCAGCTTTGAGAGCTGCGTACAGGCAATTAAAGCAGGCTTTACGTCTGTAATGATTGACGGCTCCCATCACCCGCTTGAAGAAAACATTTCTATTACAAAGCGCGTTGTAGACGTAGCACACGCTGTAGGCGTATCTGTTGAAGCCGAACTTGGACGCGTCGGCGGCCAGGAAGACGACTTGATCGTTGACGATGCAGAAGCCGCTTATGCTATTCCTTCTGAATGTAAAGAGCTTGTAGAACAGACCGGCGTAGACTGCCTTGCAGCTGCTCTTGGATCTGTACACGGCCCTTACAAAGGCGAGCCGAACCTTGGCTTTGACCGTATGGAAGAAATCAACCAGATGATCGGCGGCATTCCGCTTGTTCTTCACGGCGGTACTGGTATTCCAACAGACGACGTGAAAAAAGCAATCCGTTTCGGTCACGCTAAAGTGAACGTAAACACAGAGAGCCAGATCACTTCTGCACAGGCAGTACGTGACACTCTTGCAGCACAGCCGGAACAGTATGACCCGCGTAAATATCTTGGACCTGCACGCGATGCAATCAAGACAACTGTAAAAGGTAAAATGCAGGAATTTGGTTCTTCTAATAAAGCATAATTAAACATTTCAAAGAAGAGCTGACATGTAAAAAGACATCAGCATATTGTATGGCGTCTTTTACTGTTGGCTCTTTTCTTTTTTACCAAATACAGGTATTATTTTTAAAGAGATTCTTTTATTCAGAATTATGATAGCGCTATTATATCTGTATTATTAGAATTATCAATCGAATGGAGGAGTCATTTTATGAAATTTTTTATCGATACAGCAAATTTAGACCAAATAAAAGAAGCCAATGATCTTGGTATACTAGCAGGGGTTACAACAAATCCATCGCTTGTTGCAAAAGAAGGCGTTGATTTTCACAGCAGGCTCAAAGAAATCACAAGCCTGGTAGATGGGTCAGTGAGCGCAGAAGTAGTAGCTCTTGATGCTGAAGGCATGATTGAAGAAGGTTTGGAGCTTTCTAAAATCGCACCTAACATTACGGTAAAAGTACCAATGACGCTGGAAGGTTTGAAAGCGGTTAAAGCTTTCTCCGATAAAGGCATTAAAACAAACGTTACGCTTGTTTTCTCAGGCGTGCAGGCTCTATTGGCAGCCAGAGCCGGAGCGACATATGTATCACCGTTCCTCGGACGACTGGACGATATTGGGCAGGACGGCCTTCACCTGATTGATGAGATTTCCGATATCTTTACCGTTCACGGCATTCCAACAGAAATTATTGCGGCTTCCATCAGACATCCGATCCACGTGTCAGAAGCTGCAAGAAGAGGAGCGCACATTGCTACGCTTCCATCAAAAGTAATCGGACAGCTTGTTAAGCATCCTCTTACAGATAAAGGAATCGAACAGTTCCTTGCAGATTGGAACAACCGAAGCTAATAAAGCTTATAACAGAGCTGCCCATGCGATCAGAGCAGGGCAGCTTCTGTTTTCTTTTTATATAGGTGCCCGCATATACATCCAATCCACTTATAGGAGGACACTATCATGGAAAGAAGTCTATCAATGGAACTGGTACGAGTGACCGAAGCTGCTGCATTATCTTCAGCCCGCTGGATGGGCAGAGGCAAAAAAGAAGAAGCAGATGAGGCAGCCACAAGCGCGATGCGCGATGTGTTCGATACGATTCCAATGAAAGGCACCGTAGTGATCGGCGAAGGGGAAATGGACGAAGCGCCGATGCTCTATATCGGTGAGAAGCTCGGAACTGGATTCGGCCCCCGTGTTGATGTTGCGGTGGATCCGCTGGAAGGGACGAACATCGTAGCAAGTGGTGTATGGAACGCAATTGCTGTTCTGGCCATTGCCGATCATGAAAAACTTCTCCATGCTCCGGATATGTATATGGAAAAATTAGCTGTAGGCCCTGAGTCGGTAGGAATGGTTGATATTAAAGCTCCGGTTATCGATAATTTGAAAGCGGTAGCAAAAGCAAAAGGCAAAGATGTGGAAGACGTGGTGGTTACCATGCTTGACCGTGACCGCCATTCCCGTCTGATCCAGGAAGTCCGTGATACAGGAGCGCGCATCAAGCTCATTCCGGATGGAGATGTGGCAGCTGCTATTAATACAGCTTTTGATGAAACGGGTGTAGACATTCTGCTTGGTTCCGGTGGTGCTCCGGAGGGTGTTATCGCAGCGGTCGGCCTTAAGTGTCTGGGCGGGGAGCATCAGGGTATTCTGCTGCCGCAGGATAATACGGAGCTTGAACGCTGCAGAAAAATGGGCATTGAAGACGTAAATAAAGTATTTTATATGAATGACCTTGTAGCAGGCGATGATGCAATATTTGCAGCAACAGGCGTTACGGACGGAGAGCTGTTGAAAGGCGTGCGTTACACAGGGCAGAAGGCGACGACCCAGTCATTGGTTATGCGTGCCAAATCAGGCACTGTCCGCTTTGTGGACGGCAGCCACAATGTAAAGAAAAAACCGGATTTTGTGTTCCGCTAAAATGAATACACGGAGCAGGAGGGTTTGGCATCCTGCTCTTTTTCTATCTTCTTGTTTACAGAGAAGAAGGTTCAAACGAAAAGTAACGATTTATGATTGCATGCGGGGGGCATCCCCGTTACAATAAATAAGAATCCTTGAGCAAGCAAAGCGGAACGCAATCCGCTCCTTCCCAGACTCTCGTCAATGAACAGCCGCTGCCTCCACCTTCAGGGCAGATCTTTTATCTCCGGCTGCTTACACAATTTCTCAAGCAAAACAAACAGTAATAAACATAAAAAATACAATTATAGCTGTATGCCCTGAATGCAAGGCATATGGAAGAAAAGTGGTGACCGTAGTTGAGTAGTATCAATTTAGCAGGGTTGGAAAATATGACGCTCAAAGAGCTGTATCGTTTAGCGAAAGAATACAATGTTTCTTATTACAGCAAGCTGACTAAAAGAGAGCTTATTTTTGCGATTTTAAAAGGACGTGCCGAAAAAGACGGCCTTATGTTTATGGAAGGAGTACTGGAAATTATTACGACGGAAGGGTATGGGTTTCTACGTCCGATTAACTTCCTTCCGAGTTCAGAAGACATCTACATTTCTGCTTCGCAGATCCGCCGGTTTGAGCTTAGAAATGGAGACAAAGTATCCGGAAAGGTAAGGCCGCCTAAAGATTCCGAGAGATACCACGGCCTGCTTCAGGTCGAAGCCGTCAACGGCGAAAATCCGGAAAGTTCAAAAGAACGTCCTCATTTCCCTGCTCTGACAGCTCTTTATCCGGACCGGCGCATGAATATGGAAAACGCTCCCGGCCGAATCTCCTCGAGAATTATCGATTTGATTACTCCGGTAGGATTTGGCCAGAGAGGACTGATTGTAGCGCCTCCTAAAGCAGGAAAAACATCGCTGCTTAAAGAAATAGCCAACAGTATCACGGAAAATCATCCCGAAGCGGAACTGATTGTGCTGTTGATTGATGAACGCCCGGAGGAAGTAACCGATATTGAGCGTTCGGTTAAAGGCGACATTGCGAGCTCTACGTTTGATGAAGTGCCGGAAAATCATATTAAAGTAACCGAGCTGGTGCTCGAACGCGCCATGAGACTGGTTGAACATAAAAAAGACGTTATTATCCTGATGGACAGCATTACGCGTCTGGCAAGAGCGTATAACCTTGTAATTCCGCCAAGCGGAAGAACGTTATCCGGCGGTATTGACCCGGCTGCCTTTCACCGTCCGAAACGCTTCTTTGGTGCAGCTAGAAATATTGAAGAAGGCGGAAGCCTGACGATACTTGCCACGGCTCTGGTGGAAACGGGATCCCGCATGGATGATGTGATCTACGAAGAATTTAAGGGCACAGGAAACATGGAGCTTCACCTCGATCGTAAGCTGGCAGAGCGGAGAATTTTCCCGGCTATCGATATCCGCCGCTCGAGTACAAGAAAAGAAGAGCTGCTTACATCCAAAGAACAGCTCGAAAACCTGTGGGCGATCCGTAAAACGATGAATGATTCGCCGGATTTTGTAGACCATTTCATCCGCAGAATGAAGCAGACAAAGACGAACGACGAGTTTTTTGAAGAAATGGAAAAGGACAAAGCGAAGACAAAAGCTCGGCCTGCTCCTGCAAGAAGATAAAAAGTATTTCAATTTTACATTGAAAAAATGAGCTGGACTTGTTATAATCTCGTTATGTGTGATTACAAATTCTGATTCGAATAGAATTAGGGCAAAGGGAGTGAAATTAATGAAACAGGAAATTCATCCAAATTACCAAAAGGTAGTATTCATGGATACGAGCACAGGATTTAAGTTCTTGAGCGGTTCTACAAAGGGTTCTTCTGAAACAGTAGAATGGGAAGATGGCAACACTTACCCACTATTGAAAGTAGAAATCAGTTCCGATTCTCATCCGTTCTACACTGGTAAGCAGAAGCTTGCTGATGCCGGCGGACGTATCGATAAATTTAAAAAGAAATACAACATGTAAGACGAATAGGAAACAGGCAAGGGAACGCCGCTTGCCTGTTTTTTTATTTGGCAGAAAAGACAGCTGCAAAGCCCGGCGTGCCCGGCGGCAGTGAAAATAAAGCCGCAGGCAGGGTGCGGATTTCCGTTTTTTTACGAAAGGGAACCTCCGAATATATGCAGAAATATAGTATACTTTTACATAGAATAAACGCCAAGCTGCATGAAGCGGATGAAGCATAAGGAGTGGCAAAATGCATATTATGAGAAAAGAAGGCTGGGTCGAACTGATCTGCGGAAGCATGTTCTCCGGAAAGTCAGAGGAATTGATCCGCCGGATTAGAAGGGCGTCTTATGGCAGCTTAAACGTTGTTGTATTTAAGCCGGCTTTAGATAACCGGTTCAGCGAGGAAGAAGTAGTGTCGCATAACGGATCGAAGGTATGGTCTAAGTCTGTCGTTCATTCCCTCGATATTTTAAATGAAGTAGAAGAAGATGCGCATATGGTAGCGGTGGATGAAGTGCAGTTTTTCGATCCGCATATCGTAGCAGTGACAGAAGAGCTGGCCAATAAAGGAATTCAAGTAGTGGTGGCCGGTCTGGACCAGGATTTCCGGGGCGAGCCTTTTGGAGCCATCCAGGAACTAATGGCGCTCGCAGAAGACGTGACTAAACTGCAGGCCGTCTGTCCCAGATGCAGCTCTCCGGCTTCGAGAACGCAGCGCCTGATTGATGGAAAACCGGCGCACTATGAAGATGCAATTATATTAGTAGGAGCGGATGAATCATATGAGCCGCGCTGCCGTCACTGCCACGATGTTCCCGGCAGGCCGGACCGGCTTAAAGCTATTATGGAAGCATCTGCCGCCGAGTAGAAATTATATAATGAAAAAAGCCTCTTTCCTTGGAAAGGGGCTTTTTCGTAACAAAATAGAAGCCGGGAGTTAAAACTTAGGATTTTGCCCGGCGTGCTGTCTGCTGGATAGGATCCCAGACTCCGTTATAGGGAGGGGCATAGGAGAGGTCGAGATCTTCCAGCTCATCAATAGTGGCGCCGTAGTACATAGCGGTTGCGAGGACGTCAATCCGCTTATCGGCGCCTGCTTCACCGATAACCTGTGCCCCGATAAGCTTTCTGGATTCTTTTTGATGTAAAAGTTTAATGGTCAGCTCTTTATGACCCGGGAAATATCCTGCGATGTGGGAGGATTTACTGACCGTTGACACACACGGTATATTTTCCTCCCGTGCTTCTGCCTCAGACAGACCTGTCCGGGCCAGTGTTAAATCAAAGAACTGCAGGATGGATGTGCCGTTGATTCCTTTGAATTCTTTTGAAGTGCCTCCCATATTAAGTCCGGCGAGGCGTCCCTGTTTATTGGCATGTGTTCCGAGGGGAATATAGTCATTTTTTTCTTTCATACGGTGGAATTGAACGGCGCAGTCTCCTGCTGCATAAATGCTGTCTATGTTCGTTTCCATTTTTTTATTAACGATCACGGCGCCGTTATCAAATAGTTCAACACCGGAACCCTGCAGAAAATCAGTATTCGGCGACAGGCCGGTTGCGATGATAACCAGGTCCGCCGGATAGGTACCGCTTTCCGTAGAAATAGAGGAGACGCGGCTTTCTCCATTAATGGAAGTAACGTTTTCCTCCAGGTGGAGCGTCACTCCATGCTTTGTTGCTTCATCTATGATCATGTCGCCCATATCCGGATCAAACATGGATGCCAGGTGGCTTCCCCGTTGAATCATACGGACATTCTGACCGTTCCTGATCAGGTTTTCCGCCATTTCCAATCCAATATATCCGCCGCCGACAATAACCGTTTCCTGCACCGAAGGCAGCTCTTTAACAATTTTTTCGATGTCTGGAATTGTTTTGACGGTATGGACTCCTTCTTTGTCCGTACCGGACCATTCCGGAACAGTCGGACTTCCGCCGGAAGCAACAAGAAGCTTATCGTAGGAAACGGTAAATGGATCTCCGCTGGACAAATCCGTCCCGGAAACGGTCTTCTGTTTGGCATCCACCTTTGTAACGTGATGCAGCGTGCGGGCGTCAATTCCGTATTTACTGCGGAATGTCTCCACTTTTCTTGCAATCAGGTCCTCCGTTTTTGAGACCACTCCCCCGGCTATGTATGGAAGGCCGCACTGGGCATACGAATAAATGGTTCCCCGTTCGAGGGTCGTAATGTCGGCCTGTTTTGTATTCCGGACGAGCTGCATTGCTGCGCTCATTCCCGCCGCATCGCCGCCAATAATGACATATTTCATATCTGCATCTCCTGCTTTCTTTGTCAGTAATTAATTAGTTGTCAGGTTCTTTTCCCTTTCTTAAGATGAAAAAAACGAGAAAGAGGCCCGGCTGAAATATTGGAATGAAGGATGCTTTGACTGCCGATATGGCGTATACTATAATTATAAAGCTATGCAATAGTATAAAGAGGTGAAGTTTGTGATAGATCGATTACAAACGGTAGAGGACAGATATAATCATTTAAATGAGTTACTCAGTGATCCGGACGTTATAAGTGATACAAAGAAACTAAGAGAATATTCAAAAGAGCAGGCTGATCTTTCCAAAACGGTAGAAGTATATAGAGAATACAAAACAGTGACGGAAGAGCTTAAAGAAGCCAAGTCCATGCAGCAGGAAGCAATGGACAAAGAAATGGAAGACATGGTGAAGATGGAAATAGAAGAGCTGATAGAAAGACAAACGGCTCTTGAAGAAAAACTTCACGTCATGCTTCTGCCAAAGGATCCTAATGACGATAAAAACGTCATCGTAGAAATCCGCGGAGCGGCCGGCGGCGACGAAGCTGCCTTATTTGCCGGTGATTTATTTAAAATGTATTCACGTTACGCTGAAAAAATGAATTGGAAAACAGAAATAATTGAATCAAGCACCAGCGATGTAGGCGGCTATAAAGAAATTATTTTCATCGTAAACGGAAGCGGTGCTTATTCCAGGCTGAAATATGAAAATGGGGCCCACCGGGTGCAGAGGGTGCCAAGCACCGAATCCGGCGGACGCATTCATACGTCTACGGCTACGGTAGCTATCCTTGCAGAAGCAGAAGAAGTAGAGGTGGACATCCACGATAAGGATATCCGTGTGGACACCTTTACATCGAGCGGACCCGGCGGACAGAGCGTTAACACGACGATGTCGGCCGTCCGTCTGACGCACGAACCTACCGGCGTAGTGGTTTCCTGTCAGGATGAAAAATCCCAGATTAAAAACAAAGAAAAAGCAATGAAAGTTCTGCGGGCGCGTATTTATGATAAATTCCAGCGTGAAGCGCAGGCGGAATACGATGAAACAAGAAAATCTGCCGTAGGTACAGGAGATCGTTCCGAGCGGATCAGAACGTATAATTTTCCGCAGAGCAGAGTCACTGATCACCGTATCGGTTTAACGCTTCAAAAGCTGGACCAGATTCTGGCCGGCGAACTCGATGAAATTATTGATCCGCTGGTAGTAGAAGAACAGGCGGAAATGATGGAAAGAGCCAGCGAAAGATAATGAACATACCCTACGTATATGAGGCCCTTAACTGGGCTTCTTCTTTTTTAGGTGAACATGGCCGTGAGCCGCAGGCAGCTGTATGGCTTCTCTCATCGAGGATGAATGAAGATCAGACTTCTCTTCATCTTGACCGGGCCGAAAAGCTTACAGACGATGTGTGGAAGGTGTTTCAGACGGATGTAGCCACTCATGCGTCAGGCGTTCCGGTACAGCACATTACAGGAGAAGGTGCCTTTTACGGCAGAATGTTTTCTGTTAATGAACATGTGCTGATTCCAAGGCCGGAAACGGAAGAACTGGCCCATGAAGTGATTCAATGGCTGGGCAGTCAGAAACCGGGAATGACCCGGCGCGTGGTGGATATTGGAACAGGAAGCGGAGCTCTGGCCGTAACGATAGCGCTGGAAGCAGACGGCATAGAAATGACGGCAACAGATTTAATGGACGAGGCCTTGCAGAAAGCCAAGCAGAATGCCCGCATGCTGGGTGCAGGCGTGGAGTTTATTAAAGGAGATCTGGCCCGCCCGCTCGAAGGCCGCCTGTTTGATGTTATTGTGTCCAACCCTCCTTACATTCCGCTGGATCAGTGGGAGCAGCTCGACGACATCGTAAAAGACTATGAGCCGAGAACGGCTCTTGTCGGAGAAGATGATGACGGACTTTTCTGCTACAGACAGCTGGCGGAAGATATTCCGGCGCTTCTCAATCGTCCTGGTCTTGCTGCTTTTGAGATTGGAATGGATCAGGGAGAGGGAGCACTGGCTATTTTTAAGCAGGCTTTCCCGGACGAGCACGTATGGCTGAAGCAGGATATTAATAAAAGAGATCGAATGATTTTTGTAGAAAAAAAGTAAAAGTTATATACAAGCAGTTATCCACTTATTAAGATATTACTGTGGATAACTTTTTTATTTTTGTTATCTGTTAATAAAAACCTTAAAAATCAGTGATTTTCTATAAGTGGAAATGAGGGTAAAAAATTGAGTTATACACATACAAAGATCTGGACTGTGGATAAAAATAAAAAAACACTTCCGTCCGACCCATCCATTGTAGAAGCTGCCGACTATATCAAACGAGGAGAGGTAGTGGCTTTTCCTACGGAGACAGTGTATGGACTAGGTGCAGATGCTTCCAGCAGAGAAGCAGTGAATAAAATATTTGCTGCCAAAGGAAGGCCTGGGGATAACCCGCTTATCGTTCATATTGCAGATTATCCACATCTGGATAACTTAAACGTTCAGGTGGACGATGTCGAACGCAGATTGATGGAAGCATTTTGGCCGGGTCCACTGACTATCGTCCTGCACGGCATTTTTCCGGTATCGGCCAACGTCACGGCAGGGCTGGACACGCTGGCTGTCCGCATGCCGGACCATCCCGTGGCGCTTGCATTAATCAAAGCATCGGGAAAAGCACTTGCCGCGCCGAGCGCTAATTTATCCGGCAGGCCGAGTCCGACGAAAGCGTCCCATGTAACATTTGATCTTGACCGTAGAATTGCCGGAGTGGTCGATGGAGGAGAAACCGGATATGGGCTGGAGTCAACGGTTGTAGAATGGAAAGATGGCGTATGCTGGATTCTGCGGCCGGGGGGCGTTACGAAAGAGCAGATAGAAAAGCTGCTGCCGGACACCCCGGTAAGAAATGAAGCGGGAAGCAGTCAGGAGGCACCTAAATCACCTGGAACAAAATACCGTCATTATGCGCCGGACACGCCTCTTTTTTTAATAGAAGAATCCCGAATAATGAATGAAGTGCGCCGTGCCCGCAAACAGGGGAAAAAAACCGGGGTTTTGTCAAGCAGCGAAAGCTATAAAGATCTGGCAGAAGAAGCTGATTTCTGTCTTGATATGGGATCCGTCCACACCCCGGAGGTATTTTCCTCCAGGCTGTACAGTGCGCTGAGGGAAGCTGACGAGCACCGGCTTGATGTTCTTTTCTGTCCTGTATTTGAAGAAACAGAAATGGGTGCCGCGCTGATGAACAGACTTAAAAAAGCAGCGGAGGAGCCGGCTGCTGAATGAAGCCGTGAAGGTACGGGGCAAAAAGAATCTGTGATAAAATAGAAGCAAGCTTTAGTGAAAGATCAGCAGAAAGGAATGGCTGCGTAATGAAGCATGTCTTATTTGTATGCACAGGAAATACATGCAGAAGCCCTCTGGCGGAAGCCCTGCTTCTTCATAAAAACGAGGAAGAGATTGAAGTGAGGTCTGCCGGGGTATATGCAGCAGATGGCGTTCCGCCTTCCGTGGAAACGCTGGAAGTATTAAAAGAAAAAAATATTTCCTATCAGGAAACATCGAACCTTTTAACAAAAGAAATGATTGACTGGGCGGATATTGTTCTTACTATGACCGTCTCCCATAAACAGGCAGCGGCGGCTATGTATCCCTATGCAGCAGACCGGATATATACCCTTCATGAATTCGCCCTGGATGATAAGGGGCGGGATATTATGGACCCAATCGGCGCAGACACCGACGTATACAGGCAGACAGCTGCAGAGATTGAGCGTCTGATGGATCACGCTATACCAAAAATAAAGAGCTTGTAATAAGCATAAATAAGGAGAGTGCTGGGAATGAAAGTAGCGATTGGATCGGATCACGGCGGATATAATTTAAAAGAGGAAATTAAGACAATGCTTTCCAAAAAAGGTGTAGAAATAGAAGATGTAGGCTGCGACTGCGCGGATTCAGTGGATTATGCCGACTACGCTGTTCCTGTAGCGGAAAAAGTAGCAGCAGGAGAAGCGGACCGGGGCATCTTAATCTGCGGGACAGGTATTGGTATGTCCATTGCCGCAAATAAAGTCAAAGGTATCCGCTGCGCCCTCGTTCATGATTTGTTCAGTGCAAAAGCGACACGCGCCCATAATGACAGCAACGTGCTGGCCATGGGAGAAAGAGTCATAGGACCGGGACTTGCCCTTGAAATTGCAGAAACATGGCTTGATACAGAATTCGAAGGCGGAAGACACGAAAAGCGGATTGAGAAAGTATCGGCAATCGAAAACTAATTGAGGTGAAAGGCATGGAAAACGCAGCTCACTGGAGAGAATCCCTCACTGTATTTTTAGATGCTTTGCATCAGAAAAAAGCTCTTGACCACCGGCACGTTCTGATTATTGGAGCCAGTACAAGCGAAGTGATCGGCAGAAATATTGGTTCCGCCGGCTCAGAAGAAGTGGCAGAAGAGCTGTTTCAGGAGTTTGCTTCTTTTCGGGATAAAACAGGTGTGCATCTGGCTTTTCAAGGCTGTGAGCACATTAACAGGGCCATTACGGTAGAACGGGAAACCGCGGACCGGCTTCACCTGGATCCGGTAAGCGCTGTTCCCCATCCGCGTGCTGGAGGTGCAATGGCTTCGAGGGCCTACCGGAAAATGAAAGATCCGGTAGTAGTAGAGCATATTCAAGCAGACGCGGGAATTGACATTGGTGATACGTTTATCGGCATGCATATGAAGCATGTAGCGGTTCCCGTTAGAACGTCTATTGATGCTATTGGTTCGGCTCATGTTACTATGGCAGTCTCAAGACCCAAGTTAATCGGCGGAGAGCGTGCAAAATATTCACTGGAATAAAACTTAATGTTTTTTAACATTTTATTTATAAAGTACGGAAATAGCTGAATTAAAATGTTATAATGGCTTCGGATATTCAGAAAATGAGTCAAATAACGAATGATAAAAATGGTTGAGAGAGAAGGGAGCACTACAAATGTTAGAAACGGTTAAGAAAAAAGATGCTGCAGTATTTGAAGCAATGGAAAAAGAACTGCAGCGCCAGCGCGATAAAATTGAGCTGATCGCTTCAGAAAACTTTACAAGTGAAGCGGTAATGGAAGCTCAGGGGTCTGTTCTTACAAATAAATATGCAGAAGGTTATCCAGGCAAAAGATTCTACGGTGGATGTGAGCACGTCGATACGGTAGAGGATCTTGCACGTGACCGCGCGAAGGAAATTTTCAATGCGGAACATGCCAACGTGCAGCCGCATTCCGGTGCCCAGGCTAACATGGCAGTGTATTTCACTATATTGGAGCACGGAGATACAGTGCTTGGCATGAATTTGTCCCACGGCGGCCATTTAACTCATGGAAGCCCGGTAAACTTCAGCGGAATTCAGTACAATTTCGTAGAATATGGTGTGACAGAAGACAATCAGGTTATTGATTATGAAGAAGTCAGAAAAGCGGCATTAGAGCATAAGCCAAAGCTTATTGTAGCCGGAGCAAGCGCCTACCCGCGCGAAATAGATTTTAAGAAATTCCGTGAAATCGCGGATGAAGTAGACGCCTACCTTATGGTTGACATGGCGCATATTGCAGGGCTGGTTGCAGCAGGACAGCACCAGAACCCGGTACCGCATGCGCATTTTGTTACAACCACTACGCACAAAACGCTTCGCGGTCCCCGCGGCGGACTGATCCTCTGCGAAGAGCGTTTTGCTAAAAAGATCGATAAGACGGTATTCCCGGGCATGCAGGGCGGTCCGCTTATGCACGTAATTGCAGCAAAAGCTGTAGCCTTTGGTGAAGCGCTGGAGCCTGAATTTGTGGAGTACTCCAAGCAGATTATTGTCAACGCGGTTCGTTTGGGAGAATCCCTTGTAAACGAAGGTATTGATCTTGTATCCGGAGGCACTGATAACCATCTTCTTCTTCTGGATCTCCGCAAAATCGGCATCACAGGAAAAGTGGCCGAGAAAGCGTTGGATGAAGCCGGTTTGACTACAAACAAAAACGCGATTCCGTATGATCCGGAAAAGCCTTTTGTGACGAGTGGAATCCGTCTGGGAACTTCTGCAGTGACGACAAGAGGCTTCAAGGAAGCAGAGATGGACGAGCTTGGAAAAATCATTGCTCTTGTTCTGAAAAACACAGAGAACGAAGAGAAGCTGAAGGAAGCTGCTGATCGAGTAGATCAATTAACAGCACAATTCCCAATGTACCCGAATCTCTAGAACTGAATCTTTAAAACCGCGGCCGGATGCAGGCTGCGGTTTTTTTATGGAAAGACAGGGTCTTTATTTATCTGAATCATTGCTATTTTTCCGGAAACCTTGATTGCGGGGTAATTATTCGGTAGAATTTCAAAAGAAGTGTGCGCAGATAAAACGCTGAACACAGGTGACCGTTCATTCCATTCGATTATATAAAAGAGGAGCTGCATGTATGTCAAAAGTACACGTTTTAAATCATCCATTAATCCAGCATAAACTAACATTTATCCGTGATGTTTCCACGGGAACGAAAGAATTCAGGGAGCTGGTGGAGGAAGTTTCGATGCTGATGGCTTTTGAAATCACACGAGATCTCCAGCTGCAGGAAGTAACCGTGGAAACGCCGGTCGGCCCGGCAAAAGGACATACACTTGCTGGTAAAAAGCTTGGAATTGTGCCTATTTTAAGAGCTGGTCTTGGCATGTCCGACGGTATTTTATCTCTTATCCCGGCTGCAAAAGTAGGCCACGTTGGTTTGTATCGTGACCCTAAAACGCTGAAGCCTATTGAGTACTACGTAAAGCTTCCAAGCGACGTAGAGGAGCGTGAGTTTATCGTAATCGATCCAATGCTTGCGACAGGCGGTTCAGCTGTTGAAGCGTTGAACAGCCTTAAAAAACGCGGTGCTAAGAATATGAAGCTTATGTGCCTTGTGGCAGCTCCCGAAGGAGTAGCAGCCGTTCAGGAGGCTCATCCGGAAGTGGAAATATACCTTGGGGCGCTTGATGAGAAGCTTAATGAAAAAGGATATATCGTTCCTGGTCTTGGCGATGCCGGAGACCGTCTATTTGGAACAAAATAATAGTGAAAAAACCGTGTCTTTTTTTGACGCGGTTTTTTTATTTCATGGAAAAGAAATAAAAGTGTAATAATAAATTTACAATCAAATTGTCATCTAATAGTCACATTTCCGAAAGGCGCTCAAACCCTTATATTGCAAGGTTTTTTTCCTCATTATGGATTGACAGAAAACTCTCCCTATTGTACGATTACTAAGGATATATGATAGGGTTTTCATGTTCATGAACAGACGAGTTCAAATCAGGATCTAGTTAAGCAAACGCTTAAGCTTCTCCTTTGAACCCTCCTAAGCAGCTGTACATAGTTATTATCTGCAGGTTCGTGCAGAGCAATCTTCATTTTAAAAGTAAGTCTATGAAGCTTGGGAGGCAATATTTTAACGTTTTGATTCAGGGTGACGGACTAGTCCGTCTGCTGAAAAAAAGAAGGAGAAGGTCAGATGTCTTCCTTTCAGGAAAATTACAAGCGCTATTTTATGCTGAGTGCAGCAGTCGTTTTTATTTACGCAGTATGCGCAGCACTGACGTCACACAGCCTGTTTTTCTTGAGCCTGGCTACTGGATCTCTGCTGGGATTGTTTAACTTATGGAGCATGTACCGTGATACGCAGGCCGCCGCTGATTTTGAACGTTCGAATAAACTCGCGTTTGCTCTGGGAATGCCTGCGAGAGTGGGAGCCGGCGTCGTTATTGCCCTTCTGTTTCTGCAGTTTCCGGAACACTTCGGCATTGTGCCGCTGGCGGCTGGTTTAATGACTCCATACCTTATCATTCTTTTTTCTTTATTATTTTTTGCTTTTTCGTCCGATTGATGGGGTAACACAGTCATTTGCTAAACTATAGGAAAAGGGGTGAATTTAACCATGGATCACGAATTTCCGATAGCCTACGATGTGTTTGGCATTCCGGGCTTTCATGCGAATCTGTCGAATATTCTTATGCTGACAGTAGCAGCCGTGATCGTATTTATCATAGGAATGATCAGTGCGAGATCGATAAAAATGAAGCCGACAGGAATGCAGAATGTATTTGAATGGGTCATTGATTTTATTAAAAATATTATTTCCAGCACGATGAGCTGGAAAACCGGGGAACGGTTTTTCGGATTAGGAATTACTATTTTCTTATTTATTTTAGTAGCCAACCTTCTGGGTGTTCCTTTTATGCTGTTCACAGAACAAACGCATACAGTCTGGTGGAGGTCGCCGACAGCAGACCCGATCATTACAATGACTTTTGCGATTATGGTGCTCGTGCTCTGCCACTATTACGGAATTAAAATTAGAGGCGGTAAAGAGTACGTTAAGGACTTCTTCCGCCCTATCCCTTATTTATTCCCATTTAAAGTGCTTGAGGAATTTACGAACACGATTACGCTGGGAATGCGGCTGTTCGGTAACTTGTATGCAAAAGAAATTCTGCTTACAATGCTTGCCGCAGCAGGTGGAGCAAGCATACTGGGCGCGCTTGGCGCAAGTGTGCCGATGATTGCATGGCAGGCCTTCAGCTTGTTTATCGGTTCCATCCAGGCTTTTGTATTTTTAATGCTTACCATGGTGTATCTGGCTCATAAAGTAGAAGAAGAACACTAGAATCTTGATATCGGAAACAGCAGATTTGATATAAATTATAATACTAGGAGGATTTTTATTATGGGAGCTTTAGCAGCAGGAATCGCGGCAGGACTAGCCGCACTAGGTGCAGGTATTGGTGTATCACAGATCGTACGCGGAACAATTGACGGTGTAGCCCGTCAGCCGGAATTAAAAGGTACATTACAGACGCTTATGTTTATCGGTGTGGCACTCGTTGAGGCACTTCCAATCATCGCAATCGTTATCGCCTTTATCTTAATGGGTCAATAACTGCCGGCCAAATACAAGCCGGTTTAAAAATGGCGAAGTCCTTCAATTGATACTTCGCCATTCCTTTTGTATAAATGTAGAAAGGAGTGAAAGAAATGCCAGAAACACTAACGTTAGTGGATCCTTTATTTTCGATTGTGACATTTATTATCCTTCTCCTTCTTCTCCGGAAGTTTGCATGGGGACCGATGATGAACATGATGCAGGAGCGGGAAGAAAAGATCGCAGATGATATTGATACAGCGGAGAACAACCGCCTGGAATCAGAGAAATATTTAGAACAGCAGAAGCTTGAAGTAGACCGTGCCCGTGAAGAGGCGCAGTCCATTATAGAATCAGCCAAGAAAACAGGGGAGCAGCAGGGCCGTGAAATCGTAGAACAGTCCCGCCGTGAATCCGAACAGGTGAAAGAAAACGCCCTGGCCCAGATCCAGAATGAAAAAGAGCAGGCTATTGCTGAATTAAGAGAGCAGGTATCAACGCTTTCCGTTATGATTGCAACGAAAATCATTGAGAAAGAACTTGATGAGGCGGAGCAGGAAAAGCTTATTGAAGAATATCTTCAAGAGGCAGGCGGAAACCTATGAGCAACCCAGCAGCAGCGAGAAGATATGCCGTAGCTTTATTTGAACTGGCCGGCGAAAAAGGCATGCTTGAAGAAATCAATAATGAGCTTCAAGTGGTGAAAGAAACCTTTGTCCAGAATCCTGCATATGTAGACTTTTTGGAAAATCCAAAAGTCACCCAGGATAAAAAAGCAGCATCTATTCATGAAGTATTTCTTTCAACAAACGATATGATACGCAGCACTCTGCTGCTTTTGTTAAAGAAAAGGCGCATTGACTGTACTGTACTTATCGCTGAACAGTATGAAAAACTTGCAGATGACCAGCAGAAGCGCGGTTATGCGAAGGTATATACTGTAAAGCCGTTAAACGAGCAGGAAAAAACACGCATTTCCGAAGTGTTTGCAAAAAGAGTCGGAAAAGATACTGTATTTATTGAAAACATCATTGATTCATCTCTCATTGGCGGTATGAAAATACGCATTGGAGACACTATCTTTGATGGAAGCGTAAGAAATCAACTAAATCGTCTGGAACATCAGCTGATTTCCGGAAAAGACCTTAGATAGGGGGGAACACAATGAGCATCAGACCAGATGAGATAAGCTCTCTCATTAAGCAGCAGATTGAAGGATTTGAAACCGATGTGCAGGCAAGCGAAGTTGGTACTGTTATTCAGATTGGTGATGGTATCGCACGTGCTCACGGCCTAGAAAACGCAATGGCCGGTGAACTGCTTGAGTTCTCTACCGGAGTGATGGGCATGGCTCAGAACCTGGAAGAAAACAATATCGGTATTATTATTTTAGGACCCTACTCCGACATTCGTGAAGGAGACGAAGTAAAGCGTACAGGACGCATCATGGAAGTTCCGGTAGGCGAAGAAATTCTTGGACGCGTTGTAAACCCATTAGGCCAGCCGTTGGACGGACAGGGCGCTATCGGCACGACGAAAACACGCCCAATTGAAAGTCCGGCACCTGGTGTTATGGATAGAAAATCCGTACACGAGCCGCTTCAGACAGGGATTAAAGCGATTGACTCCATGATTCCTATCGGCCGCGGCCAGCGTGAGCTTATCATCGGTGACCGTCAGATTGGTAAGACTTCTATTGCAATTGATACGATCATTAACCAAAAAGAAGAAGATATTATTTGTATTTACGTAGCAATCGGCCAGAAGGAATCAACCGTTGCAAACGTAGTGGAAACGCTCCGTCAAAAAGGTGCGCTTGATTATACTATTATTGTAAACGCTGGTGCTTCTGACCCGGCTCCGCTTCTTTACCTGGCGCCATATGCCGGCGTATCCATGGGTGAAGAATTCATGTACAACGGAAAGCATGTACTCGTTGTATTTGATGACTTGACCAAACAGGCAGCCGCTTATCGTGAACTTTCGCTGCTTCTCCGCCGCCCGCCGGGCCGTGAAGCATTCCCGGGTGATGTTTTCTATATTCACTCCCGTTTACTTGAACGTTCTGCAAAATTAAGTGATGCAAAAGGTTCCGGTTCCATGACGGCTCTTCCGTTTGTTGAGACGCAGGCAGGCGACGTGTCCTCCTACATTCCAACTAACGTTATTTCCATCACGGACGGTCAGATTTTCCTTCAGTCCGACCTGTTTTATTCCGGTGTTCGTCCTGCCGTTAACCCGGGTATCTCTGTATCCCGTGTAGGTGGCTCCGCCCAGATTAAAGCAATGAAAAAGGTAGCCGGTACGCTCCGTCTGGACCTGGCAGCATTCCGTGAGCTGGAGGCATTCTCCCAGTTCGGCTCGGATCTTGATGAGTCTACTCAGGCGAAGCTGAACCGGGGCGCACGTACAGTAGAAATGCTTAAGCAGGACTTGAATAAGCCGCTCCGCGTGGAAAAGCAGGTAGCAATTATCTATGCTTTGACACAGGGCTATCTTGATGATGTACCCGTAACAGATATCCAGCGTTTTGAATCAGAGCTTATGGCCTACCTCGATGCGGAAGAAAAAGCGCTTCTTGATGGTATCCGTGAAACTGGAAACCTTCCTGAAAAAGAAGACTTTAACCGTGCAATCGAAGGATTCAAACGTACATTTAATCCGACAAAGTAATATAAGATAATCACCCTAAAGAAGAAGGTGGTGAGATAGTATGGCCTCTTTACGTGACATTAAAAACCGAATTAATTCGGTGAAAAAAACAAAGCAGATAACAAAAGCGATGCAGATGGTATCCGCTTCGAAACTGAACCGTGCCCAGCGTCATTCCCAGGCATATGAACCTTATACAAGAAAGATAAAAGAGGTTGTGGCCAGTATTGCTGCGAGCAAAACGGATGCAACCCATCCTATGCTTGAAGAGCGGCCTGTTCAAAAAACAGCGTATATTATGATTTTTTCCGATCAGGGACTTGCCGGCGGCTATAATGCCAGCTTGTTCAGGAGTTTCATGCAGACGGTGGAAGAGCGCCACTCTTCGAAAGAAGAGTATGGCGTGATTGTAATCGGCAGAATCGGCAGGGATCTTTTGAAACGAAAAGATATTACTATTTTTGATGAAGTAACGGGCCTTTCCGACCAGCCGAGTTTTGAAGATATTAAAAACATTACACGGCTTGCCGTGGACATGTATAAAGACCAGGCAATAGACGAGCTGAACATCTGGTACAACCATTTCGTGAATCCTATTCAACAGGACGTTACGGAGAAAAAAATTCTGCCGCTTACGGATTTTGCAGAAGAAGATCAAAGTAACCAATCCTACGAATACGAGCCTTCCGAAGAGGCAGTACTTGAACAGCTTCTGCCCCAGTATGCAGAAAGCTTGATTTACGGGGCATTGCTGGATGCCAAGGCGAGTGAGTTCGGTGCGCGGATGACCGCCATGAGCTCAGCAACAGATAACGCTACAGGCATCATCGATGAACAGACTATTGTTTACAACCGTGCAAGGCAGGCAGCAGTTACGCAGGAAATAACCGAGATTGTCGGCGGTGCTGCAGCACTGGAATAAAAGCCTTTAAAGTAACAGTGAGGAGGGAAATGAATGAACAACGGACATATTACTCAGATCATGGGACCGGTTGTGGATGTTAGATTTCCAGACGGCCACCTTCCTGAGTTAAATAACGCACTGACTATTTCGCAGTCAAGTACGGCGGAAGGAACATCCGAGGTGCACGTAACGCTTGAAGTAGCGCTGCATCTTGGCGACAACTCTGTTCGTACCATTTCCATGGGCTCTACAGATGGATTGGTTCGAGGCACAGAAGTAGTAAATACCGGCGGTCCTATTTCCGTTCCTGTCGGCGAACAAACTTTGGGACGGGTATTTAATGTACTTGGCGATACCATTGACTTAGATGACAAGCTGGAAGAAAGTGCTGGAAGCAGAAGCCCTATTCACAGACAGCCCCCTAAGTTTGATGAACTCTCTACACAGGCAGAGATCCTTGAAACGGGAATTAAAGTAGTTGACCTGCTTGCCCCTTACGTAAAAGGCGGAAAGATCGGCCTGTTCGGAGGTGCCGGTGTTGGTAAAACGGTTCTAATTCAGGAGCTTATCAATAACATCGCGCAGGAGCACGGCGGTATTTCCGTGTTTGCCGGTGTTGGTGAGCGTACGCGTGAAGGAAACGACCTTTATTTTGAAATGACTGATTCCGGGGTTATTAAAAAGACCGCCATGGTATTCGGTCAGATGAACGAGCCGCCTGGTGCACGTATGCGTGTAGCCTTAACAGGTTTAACTATGGCAGAGCACTTCCGTGATAAGGAAGGAGCAGACGTTCTGCTCTTTATCGATAACATCTACCGCTTTACCCAGGCTGGTTCTGAAGTATCCGCCTTGTTGGGACGTATGCCATCAGCGGTTGGTTACCAGCCTACCCTGGCCACTGAGATGGGCCAGCTGCAGGAACGTATCACTTCCACTAAAACTGGTTCCGTAACGTCTATCCAGGCGATCTATGTACCGGCCGATGACTATACAGACCCGGCTCCGGCTACAACGTTTGCCCACTTGGATGCGACAACAAACCTGGAGCGTAAATTAACAGAGCAGGGTATTTATCCGGCTGTGGATCCGCTTGCTTCCACGTCCCGTGCCCTTTCACCGGACATCGTAGGAGAAGAGCACTATCAAGTGGCGCAGGAAGTTCAGCAGACGCTTCAGAAGTATAAAGAACTGCAGGATATCATTGCTATTCTAGGTATGGATGAGCTGTCGGAAGAAGATAAGCTCGTTGTACACCGCGCAAGACGTGTACAGTTTTTCCTATCCCAGAACTTCCACGTAGCAGAACAGTTTACCGGCCAGACAGGATCGTATGTCCAGGTGAAAGACACCATCAAAGGATTCCGCGAAATTCTGGATGGAAAACATGATGACGTGCCTGAAGATGCATTTCGTCTAGTAGGCCCAATTGAAGCTGTGCTGGATAAAGTAAAAGCATCGTCTTAATAATGGAGGCTGCTGTGAAGGAGGATAAATGATGTCTACTACCAATCTTAGTATCGTTACTCCTGACGGCACAGTTTATGAGGGAGAAGCTGACCTGGTCAGTGTACGTTCCACCACGGGGGAACTCGGTATACTGCCAGGCCATATTCCTTTAGTTGCGCCCCTGGAAACAAGCCCTGTGCGGGTGAAAACAAATTCAGGCACAGATCTTGTAGCAGTGAGCGGCGGCTTTGTAGAAGTGCGTCCTGATACGGTCACTATTTTAGCCGAATCAGCAGAGCGTCCGGAAGAAATAGACAAAGATCGTGCGCAGACGGCAAAAGAAAGAGCGGAAGAGCGACTAAACCGTGCTAAACAGGAAGAAATTGATATCAAGCGGGCTCAGCTTGCTTTAAAGCGTGCCAATACCAGACTTGAAGTAGCAAAACAAAAATAAAAAATGGTTCACTGTGTCTAAACAGTGAACCATTTTTTATTTTTATACGTTAGCTGAGTAAGCAAACCTTTTAGTATCAGCAATTCTTTTCTATATTTGTAATTTTCTATCTATTGTTGTAATCTTTTTGTAAAGGTAACTTAAAAAACATGTTATATTATATGTACTATTTCTGTAAATATGGTACATTAGGTAAGGAATTATTTAAATTTTTCTTATTTTGTGCAACTTTTGTCCCTAATTATAAAAAATAATGGGAAAAAACAATGGACCGTTTATGTTTTTACTGAGAGGGAAAAAGAATAATGGAACTTGAAGGAAAAGACTAGGAATTTTGACCCTTCTTTTATATCTGCAGATAGCTTATGATAGTGTGCGGATTGTACCATCCTCAATAAGGAGTTTTTTTAATGGATGCCGGCCAGGAAGCAGTTTTACATATACTCGTAAACATCTTTTTTCTCATAGTAGTATGGTGGAGCCTGCAGGCCTTTCGTTTTGACGTCTTTTTGAGGAATCCCGAAGGCTTGAAAGCTAAATTGCTTTATTTATTTGTCACGATAGCTATCAGCTATCTCGTCAGCTCTTTCTTTATGGAGTATCTTCAGGGTTCTTTCATGTTAAGAAATCTGCTCTAAAAGGAAATTTTTAAGAAATAACAATTAATCTGTAACCTTTGCTGCATGCTGCCGACTATATTAGGTGGAAACGTGCTCGGTGCAGCATAACTGTAAATCGTAACTGTAACTAACTTAAGATAATCATTGGATAATAAAAATGACTAATAACGATGTATTAAATAGTGGAGGGAATAATGGTGGAAAAAATTCTAGTACGAGGCGGAAAACGCTTAAAGGGATCAGTGAAAGTAGAAGGAGCTAAAAACGCCGTTCTACCTGTTATTGCAGCATCACTGCTTGCAGAAACGGGAAAAAGCACGATCTATGAGGTACCGCCTTTAGCCGATGTATATACAATGAAGAGCGTCCTTTCCCATATCGACGCGGCAATTGATTATAAGGATGGGGTTTTTACAGCTGATGCGAGTGGATCTATCGGCACGGAAGCTCCGTTTGAATATGTTCGCAAAATGAGAGCATCCTTTCTTGTTATGGGCCCGATGCTTGCAAGAAAAGGACTTGCCCATATTGCACTTCCAGGCGGATGCGCAATTGGTTCCCGTCCAATTGACCAGCACCTGAAAGGATTCGAAGCGATGGGTGCTGTTGTGGAAATTGGCAACGGCTATATCGAAGCCAAGGTAGAAGGCCGTCTGCAGGGAGCCCGTATATACATGGATTTCCCAAGCGTAGGCGCAACGGAAAACATTATGATGGCTGCAGCTCTTGCAGAAGGAACAACTATTCTGGAAAATGTAGCAGAAGAGCCTGAAATTGTAGACCTTGCCAACTATATTAATGCAATGGGCGGTAAAGTACGCGGAGCGGGAACAGGCACTATCCGCATTGAAGGCGTAGAAAGCATGCAGGGTGCTGTACACACAATTATACCTGACCGTATTGAAGCAGGTACCTTCATGATTGCCGCAGCTATTACAGGAGGAGAAGTGTATGTAGAAGGAGCTCTTCACGAGCACCTTCGTCCTCTCGTAGCGAAAATGAGAGAAATGGGCGTTATCATTGAAGACGAAGATAATGGAATGCTTGTTAAAGGTCCAGATATGCTTCGTCCGGCTGATATTAAGACACTTCCGCATCCCGGCTTTCCAACAGACATGCAGGCTCAGTTCATGGCCCTGCTCACACAGGCTCATGGTACAGCCGTCATTACGGAAACAGTTTTTGAGAATCGTTTCATGCACGCAGAGGAATTCCGCCGCATGAACGCTGATATTAAGACAGAAGGCAGAACAGCTGTTGTTACAGGACCTGCTCACTTAACCGGAGCAGAAGTTGCAGCAACAGATCTTCGCGCAGGTGCTGCTCTTGTTCTTGCCGGATTAGTGGCAGAAGGAGAAACATCTGTAACAGAGCTCCGCCATCTTGATAGAGGATACGTAGACTTCCATCAGAAGCTGCAGGCGCTTGGGGCAAATGTAACGCGTGTCAGCGTAGAAGATAATCAGGTGGAAGAAGTTGAAGAAAATACAGTACTTCGTTCCGTACAAAACCGTTAATATGTAAAAAAAAAGCCCGGCGCTTCTGCGCCGGGCTTTTTTTTAGGGGAAAATGGATAAAAAAAGTACACATTGTTCCACTTGTGCCGATATAGAGATAAAGATGATCAAAAGCAGCGGAAAGAAACTAAAAAAGGATGTGCAGCCCGGATGTTAAGAGGGTTTTATAGTGCAGCAAGCGGAATGATGGCTCAGCAGCGAAAAACAGAGATGCTCAACAATAATATATCCAATGTCAATACACCCGGTTTTAAAGAAGACAAAGGAGCTATCCGGACATTTCCCGAAATGCTTCTGCAGGCTAAAAATACGACGGGACAAAACGGGCAGGGGTCCCACCCGATTGGAGAGCTTGCGACGGGAGTTTACATGCAGGAGAAGACGGCTAATACCGTACAGGGAGATCTGCAGGAAACAGGCAATGCCGTGGATGTTGCTATTTTAAATGGAAATGTGCCCGAAAATGAAGCAGGAGACCCAAGCTCCATTTATTTTGCAGTGACGAATGAAGATGGAGAAACCGGCTATTCCCGAAATGGTAATTTCGCCGTGGATGGGGCAGGATTTTTAACAACCAGCCAGGGCCATTATATTCAGGATACCGACGGTCAGCCCATTGCTGTAGGAAATGAACGGTTTACATTGAGCCGGGATGGAATCGTCACAACCGAAGATGGAGAGCAGGCCGGGCAGATTGCCATAGCTTATTCAGAAAACAGCGATGATCTCGTAAAAGAAGGGTCAGGGCTGTATCGTTCAGAAAACGGAGATCTGCCGCCTGCCGGTGAGTCAGGAGCTGATTATCAGCTGCAGCAGGGTTTTGTTGAGCGTTCCAACGTAGATACCACGCAGACCATGGGGGAGCTGACGAGCAGCTACCGTAATTTTGAATCCAATCAGAAAATACTTCAATCCTACGATCAAAGCATGCAGCGTGCCGTAAATGAAGTCGGCAGGCTGGGATAGTCATAAATAAAGGAGACCACATATGAATTCAATGATGATGCCTGCATACAATACAATGGGAGAAATTCAAAAACAGATGGATGGCATTACAAATAATCTCTCCAACAGCAATCAAATTGGCTATAAACGAAGAGAAAGCACCTTCTCGGATTTATTGTTTCAGCAGATCAACAACCAGCCTAACGCGAACCAGCTGGGCCGCAGAACGCCTGAAGGCATCCGCCAGGGGAATGGAGCGGGTATAGCCCAAACGGCTCTTCGTCTGGAACAGGGCGCTTTAAAACAGACGGACCGTGAGCTTGATTTTGCAATTACAGATGAAGATTCCTTCTTTCAGGTAGAGAGCACGGACGGAGGAGCGGCGGAAATACGTTATTCCAAGGACGGTAACTTTAAGATGTCCGAGAATCCAGAGGCTCCCGGCTCATGGACGCTGGTAAACAGTTCGGGAGAATATGTACTCGGAGAGAACGGAGAGAGAATAAACATGCCGGCAGGCGCCCGGGACATCACGCTGCTTAATAACGGACAGCTCACAGCTGTTCTGGAAAATGGGGAAACAGCAGAAATTGGCAGTATTGAACTGGCAAGAATACTCAAACCGCAGCTTTTGGAAAATCAGGGCGGTAATTCTTATACACTTCCAGATCCTGCATTGCTTGATGTTGCAGAAGAAGATATGATAGAGTTGCAACCGGGAACATCAGGTCTGCTTCAGCAGAACACATTGGAACAGTCGAACGTTGACATGGGCCAGGAAATGACAAATCTTATTCAGGCACAGCGCAATTATTCCTTTAATGCCCGTGCAATTACGCAGGGAGATCAAATGATGGGATTAATTAACAGCGTACGCGGTTAATCAGCGGGGCTTGCTTGCCGGATGGATGGTATGGGAGAGGAACCAATGAAGCCAGGAAAAACACCCAGGCAGGGGGCAACCAGAACGGAACAGAGACACCGGGAAAAATCAGCACCGGAGAGCGGTCCCACGCATGGTGAAAAGGAAGATAAGTCTATTCCACCATTATGGAAACGTCTGACAGGTCTTCTTATTGCCTTACTTATTCTTGCATTCGTAGGATTAATCGTCGGCTATCTGATTTTAGGGGACGGTGAATCTCTGCACGTATTGAATCCTGTTACGTGGATTGAACTGCTCCGCTTTGTCACGGGTCGATAGCACAGCTTGTTTATGGCATACTATAAACAGGCTGTGTTTTTATTATGCTTAAAAAAGGAGAGATACATATGTTAACTATTGATGAAATCAAAGACATTATTCCGCACCGCTATCCATTTCTTTTAATCGATAAAGTAATTGAAGTAGAAGACGGTAAACGAGCGGTTGCTATAAAGAATGTCACGGCAAATGAAGAGTTTTTTAACGGCCATTTCCCGAAATATCCGGTAATGCCCGGCGTCCTTATTGTAGAAGCAATGGCCCAGACCGGGGCTGTAGCTCTTTTAAAGCTGGAGGAAAACCGGGGCAAGCTTGCTTTGTTTGCCGGTATTGACGGCTGCCGTTTCAAGCGCCAGGTAAAACCGGGTGACCAGCTTACGCTGGAAGTGGAGATTAAAGGATTCCGCCGCTCGATTGGAAAAGGAAAAGCTACAGCAAAAGTAGATGGTGAGATTGTAGCGGAAACGGAACTGACTTTTGCACTGCAGGACGCACCATCCTCTTAAATAACGCGGAGTACTAATCTATTGAAGAGCCCGGTAGGAATCAATTCCGGGCTCTTTTTCTATATATCTGCATCAGGCATTTTCTGAAAAAGAAAGGCCCTGCTGTGATAAAATAAAAAAAAGCGAAAACGTCGAGGGGGAGTCCTGCCATGCTTCTAACATCCAAAGAAAAAAAGCATCTGCTGAAAGTGTTAAAAAGAGATCAGTACAAATGGTTCCAGCCGCAGGCGGAAAAAGAAAAATCAAAAGAGCTGTACGACAAAATCAAGCAGACGATCCGAAATGAAAAAATAAACGAAGATAAGCAGAGCAGCAAGCTTTAAAGCGCTGACCATATTGATTTTTGCCAGAGAAGCTTTTCTGGAAAACAGTAAGATAGGAATGGGGAATTAGATCCTTGTTTATTGCAGGCTGTGTCTATACATTATATAAGCAGGTATTGTTTATATTCCATGAGAAAAGCAGGGTGGCACAGCGTGAATATGTGGGAATGGTTTGTTGCTTTTATCCTTGGAATGGTAGAAGGATTGACGGAATTTGCGCCAATCTCTTCTACAGGCCATATGATTATTGTCGATGATATGTTATTTCAATCAGCAGAACTTTTTACACAGGAAGTGGCAAACACATTCAAAGTAGTGATTCAGCTTGGCTCTATCATGGCTGTTGTCATCGTATTTAAAGACCGCTTTAAAGAAATGCTGTATATAGATAAAAAAGCGGTGACTTCTAATCCCCGGCAGCGCCTGAAGCTTTCCACGATTATAATTGGGCTGCTGCCTGCAGCTGTACTCGGTTTTTTATTTGAAGATTATATTGATACGTACTTATTTTCCATTAACACTGTTATCGCAGGTTTAATTGCAGGAGCATTTCTTATGATTGCTGCAGATAAATTCAGGCCGGCATCGGGACTGACTGCTTCAGTGGACCAGATTTCCTGGAAACAGGCTTTACTTGTGGGAGCGGTACAGTGCCTGGCCCTATGGCCCGGGTTTTCAAGGTCAGGCGCTACGATATCAGGAGGCGTGCTTCTTGGAATGACACATAGAACGGCAGCTGATTTTACGTTTATCATGGCCGTTCCGATTATGCTCGGGGCAGGGAGCCTTTCTCTTATTAAGAACTGGCAGTATTTTACGGTGGATGCCCTTCCTTTTATGGGGATCGGCTTTATCAGTGCGTTCTTGTTTGCGCTGCTGTCCATCCGCTTTTTTTTAAGGCTGATCGACAAAGTAAAGCTCGTTCCTTTTGCCATTTACCGGTTAGTGCTGGCGGGAGTGCTAATCCTCATATTAATCTAAAAACAGAGAGAGCCTCATGGCTCTCTCTGTTTTTTGAATTCTTATTTAAGCCTGAACAGTAACGGTCCAGCCCATTTTATCTTCCATCATTCCGGTTTGAATTCCGGCAATCGTTTCATATAAGTCCAGGGATAGTTTTCCGGTTTCGCCATTATTGATGGAAAGATCTGTACCTTTCCATTTAAGAGTGCCTACCGGCGAAATGACAGCGGCAGTCCCGGTGCCGAATACTTCTTCAAGTGTCCCATTTTCATGAGCGGCTTCGACTTCTTCGATAGAGATCAAACGCTCAGTCACTGGAATGTCCCAGCTTTTAAGCAGCTCGATCACGGAATTACGGGTAATACCTTCCAGAATACTGCCGTTTAACGCAGGAGTAATAACCTCTCCGTTAATTTTAAAGAAAATGTTCATGCTTCCTACTTCTTCTATATATTTCTTCTCGATAGCATCTAGCCAGAGCACCTGGTCATATCCCAGTTCTTCAGCCTTTTTCTGGGCTTTGAGGCTTGCGGCATAGTTGCCGGCCGTTTTTGTGAAGCCAACGCCGCCTTTAACCGAGCGGACATAATCATCTTCTACAAAAATACTCACGGGACTCATCTGCTCGGAGTTGGAATAATAAGCTCCAACCGGAGATAAGATAATAATTAATTTATAGCGCGAGGATGGCTTTACGCTGAGACTGGCTTCTGTAGCAATGATAAAAGGACGAATATAAAGCGACTGTCCCTCTTTTGTAGGGATCCAGTCTTTCTCCAATTTAACCAGCTCTTTTAAAGCATCCACCATGAAATTCTCATCAATTTCCGGAATGTTCATACGCCGGTTCGATTCATTCAGCCGTTTGAAATTTTTCTCAGGCCGGAATAAAAGCAGCTTGTCCTGAAAATGATAGGCTTTTAACCCTTCAAACACCGCCTGTCCATAATGAAACACAAGACTGGATGGATCCATTGTTAAAGGCTGGTAAGGAATGATTCTGGGCTCGTGCCAGCCGTCCTCCGTGCTGTAGTCCATCATAAACATATGGTCGGTAAATTCTGCGCCAAAGCGGAGGTTATCATAATCCGGCTTTGACTTTTTTTCTTCTCTCTCGTGAATGGCCAATGATAAAGACATACCGTATCGCTCTCCTTGTGTGTAAATACAATCATATGGTCTGCATTATAGCAAGTATACTCTTAAAAAACCACTCAGGGAAAGAGTCCTCAAGAATAAGAGACAATAGATTTTTCAATCACATGGCTTTTTAGAAACAACAACACAATACCGAGCAGCAGAACTGCTGCTGATAGAATAAAACCGCCTGTGTATTCGCTGCCGGTTGTAACTGCCGCTGCAGCAAGGGGGCCGAGTAGCTGGCCAATGCCGTAACTTGCTGTAAGACCACCCATAATAAGCTGTGGTTTCAGCGGCTGAAGCTGTCTGGCAAGTATCATCGTTAAGGCAACAATTCCCATGAAAGAGCCTCCATAGCCGATAGCGGAAGCTACTGCAAATCCCGTAGTGGGAGAGATAAGCGGCAGAAGCACCGCTGCTGTCTGAAGAATATAGGCACTTTTTAACGATGAAAGAAGCCCGATCCGTTTTTGCAGCCAGGCCCAGAATAAACAGGAGGGAATTACTGCTGCTCCTACTACCGCCCAAATATAAGAAGGAGACAGACCCAGCTCTCCTTTGGAGGCTAAAAGTGATATAACAAACGTGCCGAATATAATATACCCAAAGCCTGCACAGGCGTAAATCAGGTAAAGAGCCTGTACGGCTTTCGGGTCGGGAGCACTGTTGGACGAAAAGGACACTTTATCTTCCGAAAGATTCCGGCTGGAAAGCTCAGGCAGCTTTAATTGAAAGCCCAGCCAGATGAAAATGGAAAGAAGCAGGCTGACAGCTCCAAAACCGAGCCAGGCTCCCTCCATTCCGGTTCTTTCGACTAAAGCAGGAGTAAGCAGTCCGGACAGCAGAATGCCGCCGCCTACGCCGCCGTAGAGCACGCCGGATACAGGCAGGCGGTCATACGCTTTTAATTTATTTAGAACAAACGCGGCAGTGAGTACAAATACAAGGCCGCTTGCAATACCTGACAGCAGCCGCCAGACCAGCCAGGGAAGCAGAGAACCGCTGAGCCCCATTGCAGCTGTAGTAAGGATACTTACAGCCAGACCGGAATAAATAATACCTCTGCCGGGTTCAAGCCGCCGCGCCCACATGGCTCCGATAAAATAACCTGTATAGTTGGCGGAGGCAAGAAGCCCCGCGGAAAAAGGAGCCAGGCCCCGGCTTTCCATTGGAGGAAGAAGCGGCGTGAAAGCAAACCGCCCTATCCCCATTACTACAGATAAAGCAAGGAACCCCGCCGCCATATAAACAATAGGAATCCATTTCATTGTATCAGCCTCTTTTTTCGTAGTTCTTATTTCTTTATTTCAGTAATTCGGCCGCTGTTTGTAAATAGTTATTAAGCGGAATTTTATTATTATCGTTTCATAATGACGCTTTATGGCATATGTATATAAACTTGTAAAAGGTAAAAAGAAAAGATGAGAGAAATAAATAAAGTAATGTTTCGGATTGGAGAAGGTGCTGTTTTATTATGGCATCCGTCCTCATTCTACACTAAATGTTCCATTGGCAGCACATAATGATGAACCACAGCGGCATAGAAAGCAGCCCGAGAGGTTTTCGCTGCTAATGGCTGTGCTTTATTCATTGCAGGAGCGGTGGATCTGTATGGCGCTTTTCTGCTGCTTTTATTATCTGCAGCAGAAAAACTTAAATAAAAAAGCCGGCCCCTCTTAAGTAGAGGGAACCAGCTTATTTTCCGGTGTACTGCTGTATCTATCATTAAAAGCTAAAATAGGGCACGATGCGCAGCTTTCGTTGATTCCGGTGCAGGTAACCATGCATTCTATTTTTCCTTTGTTGTATACCTGGGACAATTCCTGTTTCACATAACAATCAAGCTTGGAGCAGAAAACCAGCTGTTCTGAAAGAGCATATTCCATCGTGTGCACCTCCCTTATTATTTGCCTTAAAAAGTATCTTTATACTTCTATATACCCATTATAAGACAGCGGAAACAACAATATTTGTCGTCTTCATAAAAATTATATTCTTTAAACGGGGAAAGAAATGTTTAAAAAAAGCGGAAATAAGGAAAATATTACTAGTATATATTAATATGCATGAATTGCCTTTCTTTATCCGGAAGGCTGTCTGCTGTAACGGAAAGGGGAGGCTGAAATGAAATACTGCGCATACATATTTTTTCTTTTGTCTATTTCAGCCCTGCTGGCCGGATGCGGCACAGAGACCAAGCCTTCAGCTCTCTTGGACGAAGCTCCGGGGAGCCCTTCTTTTTTTCTATTTTCCAACGAAGAGAATATGAAAGAAGAAAAACCATTCTATGATGCTCTGCTTACTTATTCTAATGCATGTGGAGAAGCAGGAGGAGCAGCGGTGGAAATCTTAAGCCAATCAGCAGGCATGGACAGTGATACTGCTTTTTTTCTTTTTGCCGATCAGGATGGAGAAATGTCGTATGATGGAGAAGCAGATGCAGAAAGTATTTATACTTTTATGGAAAAACAGGCGCCCTGTCCGTCCAATAATAAATAAGAGATTATATATACAAGGCAGAAAACCTTTACCGAAAAGAAACGGTCAATAAAAACAGCAGTTATTTTGCTGTAGCAGGAGATTATTGAAGAGAGTATAATAAAGAAATAATGCTTGTAGATAGAAAGAGGGAAGCTGCGATGGAAAACAGTTATATTTCAAAGGAGTTCGCTGATTCGCTCGTTGTTCAGACTATTGATTCAGCACAGGTGGGCGTAACGATTACCGATCCTTCCCGCCCCGACAATCCCATAATCTATTTAAACAGTGGATTTACAAAAATTACAGGCTATACGAGCAGTGAGACGCTTGGACGAAACTGCCGTTTTCTGCAGGGTGGTGTCGGCAGTGCGGAAGCTGTTGAGGAAATGCGGCGCGGCATCGAAGAGAAAAAGCCGGTTACGGTGGAAATACTCAACCGTCATAAAGACGGCAGTGTCTTTTGGAATGAAGTATACATAGAACCGTTGTACAGAGAAGGAAAGCTGTATTTTCTTGGCGTACAGAAAGATATCTCCAAACAAAAAGAGTATGAAGAAAATCTGGAAAAAACCCAGGCGCAGGTCTATCAGCTGTCGACTCCAATCGTACCCGTAACAGAGGAATTTTCCGTGCTTCCTGTTATCGGCGACCTCTCGTATGAACGCTTTGAAACGATCCGCAGCTATATATCAGAAACGTATTATTCCATGCATTATTCCTATCTGGTACTCGATCTATCAGGGCTGGGAACATATGATGAAATAGTAGCAGATGGTCTGCTGAACCTTAATCGTCTTCTGAAGATGCTCGGAGCAAAGCTTATTATTACGGGACTTTCCCCGGAGCTGTCGATTGCTTTCGTGAAAAGAAATATTAATTTGAATGATATTCAAACAGCATCGACTGTGAAAGACATCCTGAAGCAGTATGGTATAACGTAAAAGCCGGAAATCCTCTGAAGGATTTCCGGCTTTTATTTATGATTAGTTTTTCTTTTTTAAATTTCCAATTCCTTCTTGGGTCTTGCCTTTGGTTTTATCTTTTTTCGCGTCTGCCTGCATGTCCGGATCGTTTTTAGCATTTCCTACCTGATCCTTTACTTCACCTTTAGCTTTGTTGACTGCACTCTTGGCTTTGTCGCTGAATCCTTTTTTATCTGCCATTATATTTCGCTCCCTTTATAGGTTAATATTTATCTATTCCTTTCCTGGAGGGAAATGAAACCGGGTTGTGATATAATAGCGTCTCCATAAGGAGGAATAAACTGATGAACAATCACAAAGGACCGTCTTCCGGCACTTCTATTCAATCTGTAGACCGGGCGCTGTTAATTTTGGATCTGCTTCAAAACAACCCGGAAGGATTAGGAGTAACGGAGCTGGCTAATAGGCTGGACGTTGCTAAAAGCACGGTGCACCGGCTGCTGATGTCTTTACAAAAGAAAAAATACGTAGTGAAAACGGGGGACAAGTATTTACTGGGCTTGAAATGCCTTGAAATAGGAGAAGCCATGTCATCCCGGCTTGACGTACGAGCCACAGCTTCCCCAATACTGGAAGCACTCTCCAAAAAGACAAAAGAGACGGTGCATTTAGTTACCATGGACGAAGGAGAAGTGGTTTATATAGATAAAAAAGAAAGTGAAGCTGTGATACGTATGTTTTCACAGATTGGAAAGCGCGCTCCGGTTCACTGTACGGGTGTAGGAAAGGCAATGCTGGCCTTTTATCCGGAGAAGCAGATAGAAGGTATTCTCGACAAACATCCAATGGAAAAGTTTACGGCAAATACTATCACTACAAAAGAAGAGATGATTCTGCACCTGGCTGAGATTCGAAAAAAAGGCTGGGCACTCGACGATGAAGAACATGAAGAAGGAATTAAGTGCGCAGCGGCACCGATATTTAACCGAATGGGAGAAGTGGAAGCGGCTATCAGTATTGCAGTCCCGATGATGAGAGTAAAAAATAAGGAATTCGAGATGTATATTTCAGAAATAAAAACAGCCTCTCAGGAAATCTCAAAAGCAATGGGCAGTCAATTGACTTCTTGACTACGCTTTCAAATTGAGTATAATAATAAAAATACGCGAATGTATTTTTATTTTACCATTATGAGGAACGGTGTTCCTTAATAAGGAACGAGGAGGAGCTATGAAAAATCAGGTGCTCGAAACGCTGAAAGAAAAAAAACTGGCAGCTATTATTCGTACAGACTCAAGCAAAGATCTGGATAAAACAATTGAAAGTCTTTACAGGGGAGGAATTCATTTTATTGAGGTAACGTTAAACACTCCCCAAGCGCTGAACGTTATAGAAGAAAACGCAGGTCTTTATGACGATCTGTATCTTGGTGCTGGAACTGTGCTCGATAAAGAGTCTGCAGCAGCCGCCATCAGAGCCGGTGCTTCCTTTCTTTTGACTCCGACCCTTGATGAAGAAGTGATCAGAACAGGAAGTCAGTATGGTGTTCCTGTCATTCCAGGAGTGATGACTCCAACGGAAATTCTGGCCGCATACCGTGCGGGAGCTGAAGTAGTGAAAATTTTTCCGGCTCACACGTTAGGCAGCTCATACCTTAAAGACGTAAAGGGACCGCTTCCGTTTGTAGAAGCAATGGCAGTAGGAGGCATTTCAAAAGAAAACGTACCGGAATACCTGCAGAAAGGCTGGCATTCCGCGGGTATTGGGAGCTCACTTGTGAATCCGGAGTGGATTAAAAATCAGGAATTTGAACGGATAGAAAAGCAGGCAGCCGCATTTGCAGACATAGTACGTTCGGCAGAAAGGAAATAAAGATGAAATATATTATGCTTATTGACTCAGGAACTACAAATTCCAGAATCAGGCTGATAGATCAATCTTCTTCGGCAGTGGAAGGCTCCGTAAAAGTAGAAGCCGGGGTTCGGAATACCGCCATGAGCGGTTCAAACGAGGAATTAAAGCAGGCAGTCAAACAGGGAATTGAAAAAATCTTAAGAGATAACAGTATTCAAAAACAGGACATTCAGTATATTTTAGCATCCGGTATGATTACATCGAATTTAGGCCTGCATGAAGTAGCTCATCAAAAAGCTCCGGCGGATACTGAAAAACTAGCCGCCGCTATGGAAAAACGCTGTCTGGAAGAAATGCTTTATATTCCATGTTATTTTATTCCGGGATTAAAAAGTATGGAAGAGATAGAAGGTCGTACAGAGGTGCTTGACGTGATGCGCGGCGAAGAAACGGAAGCTTTTGGCCTGCTTGATGTAATGCAGCTTTCGGGAGATGGAATACTAATGCTTCCTGGTTCGCATACAAAGTGGATTAGAGCTGATGGCTGCGGAAAGCTGCTTTGGAGCTCTACCAGCTTAAGCGGGGAATTATTAAAGGCCGTCCAGAGCCGGACAATTCTTTCTGACTCGCTTCCGGAAGGCCTGATAACAAAACTCGATGAGCGGGCATTATGGAAGGGATTTTCAGCAGCAGAAACAATGGGAGTAAACAGGGCACTGTTTCAGATCCGCCTGCAGCATTTATCCGGAAGCACAGAAGAGAACGAACGGGCTAATTTTTTAACCGGTGTTATTTTTCATTCGGATATTACCGCATTAAAAGAGATGAACCAGCAGAACGGCGGCTGGGTGCTGATAGGAGGATCCTTTCCTTTAAAAGACGCTGCAGCATCTTTAATTAAACGAACACTGCCGGAAATAGAAGTAATAGAAGCATCGTCTGAGCAAGTAGAGCGTGGAGCGTGGAGAGGTCCGCTCGTAATAGCAGAACAAAAGGAGGAATTATCAAAATGAAAATTACAGGATATGAATTGTTCCAGGTACCGCCGAGGTGGCTTTTCCTGAAAATAGAAACAGCAGATGGCATTACAGGCTGGGGGGAGCCCGTTATCGAAGGCAAGGCCCATACCGTTAAAGCTGCTGTAGAAGAAATGATGGATCAGCTTATTGGACTGGATGCCCGGAGAATCGAAGATCACTGGAATATGCTGTACAGGTCAGGCTTTTACCGCGGCGGCCCTATTCTAATGAGTGCGCTGGCTGGAATTGATCAGGCGCTGTGGGATATTAAGGGGAAATATTTTAATGCTCCGGTGTATGAATTAATGGGTGGAGCTTGTCGTAACTCTATTGGAGTGTATTCCTGGATCGGAGGCGACAGGCCTTCAGATGTAGGAGCGGCTGCCAAAGAGGCGGCAGATTCCGGTTTTGCTGCGGTGAAAATGAATGGCACAGAAGAGCTGCAATATATTGATTCCTACCGGAAGATCGACGAAGCGGTAGAAAGAGTAGCCGCAGTAAGAGAACATGGCGGAAAATATATGGGAATAGGAATTGATTTTCATGGCCGTGTGCATCGTCCGATGGCTAAAATTCTTGCGAAGGAGCTGGAACCTTTTCGTCCGATGTTTTTGGAGGAACCCGTGCTTCCTGAAAACAATGAAGCACTTCGTGAGATAGCCAGACACACCCATATTCCAATAGCTACAGGCGAAAGAATGTTTTCCCGCTGGGACTTCAAGCCTTTGCTGGAAGATGGATATGTTGATATTATTCAGCCGGATGTTTCCCATGCCGGTGGAATTACAGAAATGAAAAAAATAGCGTCGATGGCAGAAGCGTACGATACAGCGATTGCTCCCCATTGTCCGCTGGGGCCTATAGCTCTTGCTTCGTGCCTGCAGGTGGATGCCACTTCCCACAATGCTTTTATTCAGGAGCAGAGTCTGGGCATTCATTACAATAAAGGCAGCGATCTGCTTGATTATATAAAGGATAAGACCGTCTTCGACTATGAAGATGGGGCAGTCAAAATACCGGCCGGACCGGGTCTCGGAATTGAGATCAACGAAGAGTATGTAAGAGAACAGGCCCGTAAAGGCCACAATTGGAAAAATCCAGTATGGCGCCATAAGGATGGCAGCATCGCAGAATGGTAAAAAAAGCCGGCCCTTATTATAAGACGGGCCGGCTTCTGTATTTACAAGCGCTTGCGGGAAATAGCATCCCGGATTAAAGATAATGCTTCCTGCGTCTGCTGTTTTCTTTTGACACAGTAATTCACATAAAGCGTATCAAGCAGGGACAGTTCTGCAATTCTGGAAGCCAATGCTTCAGAGCGGTATTCAGTCTCCTCTGCTACCGTATAAAGGGAAATGTCGGCCTGTTTTGTAAGCGGGGATTTGGCATAGTTTGTAATGGCAATGGTGCGGGCGCCTCTGTTTTTTGCGACTTCGAGCACTTCCAGCAGATCCTTATTGGCACCTGTGTGGGAAATGAAAAAAGCGGCGTCTTTTGGCTTAAGCTGGGAAGCGGCCATCAGCTGCAGGTGATTATCGGTATAAGCCAGGCTTGAAAGACCGGTACGCATAAATTTATGCTGCCCGTCCTGGGCGGTGACGCCTGAACCGCCGCTCCCGTAAAAATGCACCTGTCCTGCCTCGAGTAATATATTTAAGGCTTCCTGGAGGGTTTCTTCTTTTTGTATATCTCTTGTATGAGCGAGTGCGGTCATGTTGGATTGGAACACTTTATTCATAATGGTTGTTTCTGAATCATTTTCCTTTATATCTTCATGAATATCTTCAATAGGTGTTACGAGTTCGGAGGCAAGCGAAATTTTCATTGCCTGATAGCCCTTAAATCCTAAATGCGTACAGAAACGAAAAACAGTAGCATCTGCTATTTGGAGATTATCGGACAGCTGGTTAATAGTAGAATGAATAATTTTTTCAGGATTTTTTAACACATAGTCAGCAATCATTTTTTCTTTTACACTCATTTGTTTGTATGAAGAGTGAATAAGATGAAATACGTGCGGGACGGATGCGCTTGCCATAAAGGGCTCCTTTCCAAACGTGTCTTTCTGATAGTGTAAATCAAATAAACAGAGAAGAGAAGTTGAAAGAAAAAAATTTTCAGGTTGTTTAAAATTTTATTTCTTGTATAATAAAAAAATAAGAAAAATATTTTCATAAACAACTAAAAATGAAAACGCTGTAATTTTGCGGGGAGGATTAAAAAGTGAAAGCGATTATTGGAATTGATATAGGAACAACCAGCACAAAGACGCTTGCATATGGCACGGACGGGCGCATTTTTTCTGAAATAGAAAAAGAGTATCCGCTGTATTCATCCATCCCTTCAGAAAAAGAACAAAATCCGGAAGAAGTATACTCCGCTGTGATAGAAACAATAAGAGATACTGTGAAAGTCCTGCAGGAGCAGGGGGTGGAAGCAGCGGGTGCAGGGTTCAGCTCAGCCATGCATAATATCATGGCCGTTGATGAGAATGGAAAACCGCTTACCAGGCTTATTACCTGGGCCGATCAGCGTTCAGTTAAAGAAACGGAAGCTCTAAAAGAAGGAAACGGCCACGACATTTTTCTGCGGACCGGCACACCCATTCATCCGATGTCTCCTTTAACCAAATTAATGTGGTACCGGAAAAATGAACCTGCTCTTTTTAAACAGGCAGCGAAATGGATTTCCATAAAAGAATTCGTGTTTTACCGGTTGTTTGGCACGTACGCTGTTGATTATTCGATTGCTTCTGCTACAGGGCTGTTTCATCTTGAAAACTTGGACTGGGATGGTGAAGCTCTTCGTACGGCAGGTATAACGAAAGAACAATTATCTGTTCCGACAAAGACAAACAGCATTTTCACAGGGCTGAAAGAGGAGCTTCAACAGGAGCTGGGACTGTCGGGAGAAACTCCTTTTGTTATCGGAGCAAGCGATGGGGTGCTCGCCAACGTTGGATCCGGCGCGCTTGCACCGGGAGTGGTAGCCTGCTCTATTGGAACGAGCGGAGCCGTGAGAACAGTGGTTGATAAGCCTTATGTAGATCCTAAGCAGCGGATTTTCTGTTATGCGCTTTCCGAAGGCAGATGGGTCATAGGCGGACCGATTAATAATGGAGGCATAGCGCTGCGGTGGGCCCGGGATAAATTATTTCCCGATTTAAAAAAGCTGGCAGAACAGGAAGGTAAAAATCCCTATGATGTTCTCAACGAGATAATTGATTCTGTAGCTCCCGCGTCGGACGGTTTAATTTTTCTTCCCTACTTAATAGGAGAAAGAGCCCCCTTTTGGAATTCTGATACAAAGGGAATGTTCTTCGGCCTGACGCTTCATCACGGCAGGGAGCATATGCTTCGAAGCGTTATGGAAGGCGTCATGATGCAGATGTATTCTGTTGTTATTGCTTTAATGGAAGCCGGCGTAGAGCCCGTACAGTTCAGGGCGGGCGGAGGATTTGCGCGCTCGCAGACCTGGAAACAGATGATGGCAGATATGTTCGAAACAGAAATTGTTATTCCGGAAAGTCATCAGGGATCCTGCTACGGAGCCGCCTGGATGGCGATGGATGCACTTGGCATGGTGGACAGCCTGGATAGTATTGAACAGACTATTTCAATCGATGAAAAGCAATATCCGGTTAACGAAAATGTGACCGCTTATAGAGATATTAAGCCGATTTTTCTGCGGATGGCAAGAGACCTGCAGGATGAATTTAAAGCAATATCCGACGTACAGCGTTCCCATGCCGAAGGAAAAAGAAGGCTTTCAGCCGACAATGAGGAGGAAATATTATGACAACATCAACACCGTGGCTCGTTATCGTTGCGGTATTAGCAGTTGTTCTGCTTTTATTTCTAGTAATGAAAACGAAGCTGCAGGCATTTATTGCATTACTGCTTGTTAGTTTTATCGTAGGACTTGCTGTTGGGATGCCGCCTGGAGAAATTATAGAAACTATTGAAGCAGGAATGGGAGGCACACTCGGCTTTATCGCTGTTATTATCGGCCTGGGAGCGATGTTCGGTGAAATGCTCCGTGTTTCCGGCGGGGCTGAACGGCTTGCTTTAACGCTGATGGATAAATTTGGAGAGAAAAATGTGCCATGGGCACTTGCTTTGACCGGTTTTATTATATCGATACCTGTATTTCTGGACGTTGCACTTGTTATTTTAGTACCGATTCTATACAGTTTAGTCCAGCGCACCGGCAAATCCCTGCTTTATTTTGGAATGCCGCTTCTGGCTGGTCTTGCAGTTACCCACAGTTTTATTCCGCCGACTCCGGGTCCTATATCGGTGGCAGCTTTACTCGGAGCAGACCTTGGATGGGTTATTCTGTTTGGTGTTATTGCCGGTATCCCGGCAGTGGCGATTGCCGGCCCGATTTTTGGTAAATACATTGCCGGCAAGATCCAGGTAGGTGTACCGGAATATATGTTGGAACAAATGAAAGAAATGGACTATGACCGTGATCTTCCAAGTTTTCGGAGCGTAGTAGCCATTATCACGCTTCCGCTTGTATTGATTCTGGTCAATACCTCTGCTGATCTTGTGCTCGAAGATGGAAGTACACTTCAGGTAATACTTACTTTCATAGGCCATCCATTTGTGGCGCTTACGATGGCAGCTCTCCTGACATTTTATATCTTTGGTATTCGCCGCGGATATAAAAAAGAGGAGATCCAACAGATTACAACGAAAGCGCTTGAACCAGCGGGAATTATTATCCTCGTTACAGGTGCCGGCGGTGTATTTGGTGAAATGCTGATTCAATCGGGTATAGGAGATGTACTTGCTGATTCCATGCAGAATGCGCAGATGCCGCTGATGTTGTTTGCTTTTATCACAGCAACGATTGTGAGAATTGCCCAGGGTTCGGCCACAGTCTCCATGATAACAGCAGCCGGACTGGTAGCACCGCTTTTAGATACCTATAACGTCAGTGATCCTATGCTTGGCCTTTTGGTTATTGCAATCGCTTCTGGTGCGACCGTCGTATCCCACGTGAACGACTCTGGTTTCTGGCTTGTAAACCGCTATTTCGGATTAACGGAAAAACAAACGCTTCAATCATGGACCGTAATGGAAACTATTATTGGCGTTGTCGGATTTACGGTTGTATTTATCATCAGCTTTTTCGTATAAAACAAGAGGGGGATAATTATCATGAAAATCGGATTGATTGGCTTAGGGAAAATGGGATTTAACATAGGCGCACAGATGCTGGAAAAGCAGCACGAGGTAGTGGCCTTTGATGTGAATAAAGAATTTACGGCTTCCTTTGAAAATGAAGGAGGAATGGCAGCTGAAAGTCTGGAAGATCTGGCGCAGAAGCTGGAAACACCCCGCGTTGTCTGGGTAATGGTTCCCGCCGGCGAACCGACAGAAAAAGTGCTGAATGAAATAGCAGGGCATCTGGATAAAGATGATATTTTAATTGATGCCGGAAATTCCCACTATAAAGAATCGCTGGAGCGTCATAAGGCATTTGCTGAACAAGGCATCCGGTTTATGGATATGGGAACAAGCGGCGGCATTTCCGGTGCAAGGCATGGTGCCTGCTTCATGGTAGGAGGCGCCAAAAGCGCCTTTGACCACATTGAGCCGGTACTGGATGATCTATCCGTGCCTGACGGCTACCATTATTCAGGAGAAGGCGGAAGCGGCCATTACTTGAAAATGGTGCATAATGGCATCGAATATGGCATGATGGCAGCCATTGGCGAAGGATTTGATCTTCTCGAAAAAAGTCCATTTGATTATGACTATGAAGGGGTCGCGAAAGTCTGGAATAATGGATCGGTTATCCGCGGCTGGCTGATGGAGCTGATGGAAGAAGCATTCAAGGGAGATGCAAGGCTTGATGATATAAAAGGAGTTATGCATTCTTCCGGAGAAGGCAAGTGGACCGTAGAGTCCGCACTCGATATGGAAATGGCGGCACCTGTCATTACGATGGCTCTGATGATGAGGTATCGTTCGCAGGAAGATGACACGTTTACAGGTAAAGTAGTGGCAGCTCTGCGCCACGGATTCGGCGGCCACGCGACAGAAAAAAGCGGCGAAAATTAAATTATAAAAGGCTGTTCCCTATAACGGGGTGCAGCCTTTTTTTATTATATTAAATCACGGAACAAGTTGGACTGTTCCTCGAGCTCTTTGGCGGCCTGGCTGATTGTGTGAAAATTATCAGCGGCTTCCTTTATCTGCAGCCGGCTGTTTTTTACTCCCTGCTGGGAACGAACGGTACCTTTACTTATTTTATCTACTTCACGGGTTATGCCTTCCACATGCATATTAACTTCTTTGGTAGACTCCTGGGCCCGGTTTGCGAGCTTTCGTACTTCATCTGCCACCACAGTGAAGCCGCGGCCGTGTTCGCCGGCTCTGGCTGCTTCTATAGCAGCGTTTAATGCGAGCAGGTTAGTCTGGGCAGCGATCTCCTTGATGGTCTGAACGATGTCTTTTATGGAGTCGGCCTGATCTTCCAGAGATTTCAGGATACTGAGGTTGTTATCTGCTTCCTCGGATATAATAGCAGCGTTATCAGACAGCTCTCTGCTTTTCTCAACGCCTCCAAGAGCACGCGTTAACAAATCTTCGGACATGTTCTGTATTCGCGAAGACATCTCCGTCATTTCGGCTTCACGGGCGGTGATATCAGTAGCAATTTTAATAATGGCATTTACTTTGTGGTTGTCATCGAATACAGGCATATACGTGGCTTCTAATGTAATCCTCCTGCCGCTGCTCGTAACACGCTGGATTTTATCCTGAAAGGATACGCCTGTACGCAATCGTTTCCAAAAATTCATGTAATCAATGCTTCCTGCAAACTCAGGAAGGCACAGCGCTCGATGATGCATGCCTTTTAGTTTTTCGGCAGGGTATTCTACAGCCTCTGCAAATAAATCATTAGCCCATAGAATCGTGCCATCCGGCTCAAATTCAATCATAGCAAGAGATTTTTCCAAAGAAGCAAGAACATATTGCTGATTTAGAACCTGATGTGAATTAGCTACTATCTTCATTTCTTTATCCCCCGGTCTATATAACGCGTCTAAACTATATATCGGCAGACATAGAAAAGTGTTAATAATTAATAGTAACAATTTGAAATATAACTTTATTTTTTTAATAATTGCAAAAATAAAAGATAGAAAATTAAATAAATGGCAAAAAAAGCATAAAAAAAGAGTCTGGCTTCTAAAAGTCAGGCTTTTTAATAAATAACTATGTATATATAGCAGGGTAGGGATACATCAAACGAAGAATTCTACGCTTGCAGCAGGGTAAGCCGAGCAGGTATCCGATCCCTGCATTCTGGTAACTTCCTTTAAGAAAGGAAATTATTTAATTATCATTATTATACGTTTGCTTTTTTGTTTCTTTTCTTGAAAAGCGGCTTTTTCACAGCTTTTACAACAGGATTTGTTTTGTTCTGCTGCTCAGCGTCTTTGCCGTAAAGCTCTCTAGCTTTTGTGTACATTAGTGTCAATTAATAACCCTCCTTTTTATCTTCTTATAAACAGTTTTCCCGCTGTGTTTTCTTCGCAAACATACGATTTTGTTAATTAAAACAACGGTATAAACAGCGGGAAAATAAATTGCTTATAAGTGAAAATTAAACCATTTTTCAAGCACTGTCAATAGAAGAATTTCAATAAAGTTCAGGAAATTTAGATAACTCTTCTAAAGCGCTTCTGACAGTAGATACAGCGGATTTTAAAAATATAAAAATTCTTTTTTAACGTAGAAAAACCACTCCTTCTTTAGAGTGGTTTTGGGTGAAATTAAGAGCTTGTTTTTAAAGCTCTTTTTAAAATTTTCCCGGTAGCGTTTTTCGGAAGTTCTTCAATAAATTCAATATCGGCAGGAAGCTTAAACTTGGCCAGATGCTGACTGCAGAAACCATGCATATCTTCTGTAGTTAATTCTTTATTTTTTGTAACAACAAAAGCTTTGATTTTTTCTCCGTAGGCTTCATCGGGTTCGCCAAGTACGGCTGCCTCCACGACATCGGGATGCTGGTAAATGACCTCTTCTACCTCGCGGGGATATACGTTGTAGCCGCCGACAATAATTAAATCTTTTTTCCGGTCTACAATATAAATGTAGCCTTCCTCATCCATACGGGCGAGATCTCCGGTATGAAGCCAGCCGTCGCGGATGGTCATACTGGTTTCTTCCGGAAGGTTTAAATAGCCTTTCATCACGTTGGGACCTTTCACGATCAATTCGCCTACTTCATTCGGTGGAACTTCTCTGTCTTCCGGATCCACGACCTTATTTTCTATGCCGGGGAAATTAACGCCGACAGAACCGGCTTTTCGTTCTCCATGCAGCGGATTAAAGGCGGTGACCGGGGCACTTTCCGACAGGCCGTAGCCTTCCAGAATCGGAACATCAAATCGCTCTTGGAAACGTTTAAGAAGCTCAACGGGCATGGAAGCACCGCCGGAAATACATAGGCGGATAGAGGAAAGCTCTTCTTTTCCAATATCAGGCATCTGATTAATAAAGTTGTACATCGTTGGCACCCCTGCAAATAAGGTCACCTGATGCTTTTGTATAGCCGTTACCGTTTCTTTTGGGCTGAAGGCCGGCATTATAACGATAGGCACACCTTTGATAAGAGAAGCGTTCATCGATACGGTCATACAGAATACGTGAAACATGGGAAGTACAGCCATGGATACATCTTTTTCTTCATATTCCATAGCCTCTGCCGTTGCGAGCGCATTGGACAGCACGTTCTCATGCGTTAAGATTGCTCCTTTTGGCCGGCCGGTTGTACCTGACGTGTAAAGAATAACCGCCGTATCCTCTTTTGTAAGCGATACGGAGCCCATAGGAGTCTGGTTATTATCCAGCAGGGAAGAAAAAGAAATATAGCCGGAAGAAGAATCAGAGCCTTCTCCGGTTAAAATAACGTGGTCCAGGGAGGAAAGCTTATCCTTTGCCTGCAGGAGCGGGTCTTTCATTTTTCCAATACCGACAATTGCCTTTGCTCCCGAGTTCGAAAGAATAAATTCAAGCTCGCTCGCCGTATACATAGGATTCATTGGAACAACAGCAGCACCGATACGGAGAATACTGTAATAGGAGATCACAAATTCCGGAGAATTGCCCAGCAGAAGAGCCACGCGGTCTCCTTTTTGAATACCGAGAGATTCTAATGTGCCGGCGGCCTGGTTAATGTCTTCAGTAAGAGAGGAATAGGAAAAAGGCTGGTCCTGCCATATGTATGCAGTAGACTCAGCAGAGCTCTTTGCTACGTCCTCTAAATAATCCACAAGTGTAGTCAATAAATGAATCCTCCTTTTTAAAATAATGAATGAACAGTCATTCATGTAAGCGATAACAAAATACTACTATAAACATAATCTCTATGGAAGAACATGTCAAGATGCGAACATGGATCTATAACGAAAAGGTCTTAAGATCAGCCTGTATCTGCTGATTGAGCTTATTGGATTTTAAAGTATTTGTACTAAAATATTAACATATTCAAAGAGGATTTATTTCTTTTTATAAACAAGGAAGGAAAGGAAGTTCTTTGTATAGAAGAGGTACGTTAATCAAGGAAAAGATACATAGGTGGGATAAAATGGAGAAGCCGTATATTTTAGCATATGGAAGAGTGAGTGAAGAAGCCCTGAAAAAGCTGGGACATGAGTACGAAACGGTCTACTTTGCGAACGGAGAAAATCTGGAAAATGAACGCTTTCGTGCAGTACTGCAGCAGGCACAAGCTATTGTCGGAGTGGAACTGGAAGTGAACGAAGAACTGCTCGATCACGCTCCGGAGCTGAAAGTTGTCAGCAATGTAGCAGTAGGGTACGATAACCTTAACGTGACAGCGCTTTCTAAAAGAGGGATAGCTGCCTGTCATACACCGGGCGTCCTTAATGATACGGTAGCAGATGCCGTGTTTGGAATGGTGCTTGCCTCCGCACGGAGAATTCCGGAAATGGACCGGTTCGTAAAAGAAAAAAAGTGGAATGGAGTCATGCCGGATGAAAAATTTGGTGTGGATGTCCACCATAAGAAAATCGGTATTATTGGCATGGGACGTATCGGAGAAGCGATAGCAAAGCGTGCCGCCCTCGGATTTGATATGGAAGTGCTGTATCACACCCGCTCAAGAAAAGAAAAAGCAGAGGACGAGTATGGCGCGGTTTATCAAGAACTGCCAGACCTGCTGGAGCAGTCCGACTTTGTTGTGCTTATGACGCCGTTGACTCCGGATACGGAAGGGTTAATGGGGACGGAGGAATTCAGGAGAATGAAAGCGGGCTCTATTTTCATCAATGCTTCCAGAGGCGCGGTAGTAGATGAAGAGGCGCTGGTTCATGCTTTGAGGAGTGGAGAAATCCGGGGAGCGGCGCTTGATGTATTCCAACAGGAGCCGATACAGCCGGATCACCCTTTTTTGACGATGGAGCAGGTTATTACGCTGCCTCATTTAGGGTCGGCCACAACGGAAAATGAAAATAATATGTCCCTTCTGGCAGCGGATAACGCCTTGCAGGTACTCAAAGGGCAAAAACCGGCGTATATGATAAATCAGGAAATATGGAAAGGGAGGAATAAACATGAATGAAAAATTTACAGCAGAAGCAGTCAGTCCAGCCGAATGGTATGAAAAAGACGAGGAGCTGGTCTGGCATGCCATGCGTCCCGGCAGTAAAAAACGCTCTTTTATCGCGTCAAAAGCAGAAGGGGCGTGGCTCGAAGATATAGACGGAAACCGCTATCTTGATGCGATGGCAGGCCTTTGGTGCGTAAATGCGGGCTACGGCCGTAAGGAAATTGCGGAAAGCGTATATGAGCAGCTGCTGGAAATGCCCTTTTACCCTCTGACACAAAGCCATAAGCCGGCTATACAGCTGGCCGAGAAGCTCAATGAGTGGCTGGGGGGAGACTATGTTATCTTTTTTTCCAACAGCGGATCGGAAGCAAACGAAACGGCTTTTAAAATAGCAAGACAGTATTTTCACCAAAAAGGGGAGGCGGCGCGCCAGACGTTCATCTCGCGCTATCGCTCGTATCACGGAAACACGATGGCGACGCTTGCAGCCACTGGCCAGGCCCAGCGTAAATATAAATACGGCCCGGGACTCCCCGGTTTTGTTCATGTGTCCCCGCCGGATCATTACCGCTCAGGAATGGAAACAGAAGCACAGAGCAATGAAAAGGCCGTGCAGGACATGGAAAACGTTATGAACTGGGAGCTTGGCGAAACGATCGCTGGGGTTATTATGGAGCCGATTATTACAGGTGGAGGCGTCCTTGTGCCTGGAGATACGTATATGAAGCGGGTGCAGGATGCATGCCGGAAGAACGGGGCTCTGTTAATATCAGATGAAGTGATCTGCGGATTCGGCCGAACCGGAAAACCTTTTGGCTTTCAGCATTTCGATGTGCAGCCGGATATTGTAACGATGGCAAAAGGCATTACAAGCGGCTACCTGCCGCTGTCGGCAACTGCCGTGAAGCGGGAAATCTATGAATCGTTTCAGGGGACGGAAGCTCACGATCATTTCCGCCATGTGAATACGTTTGGGGGCAGCCCGGCATCATGTGCGGCGGCGCTTGCTAACCTGGAAATAATGGAAAAAGAGAAGCTCAGCGAACGCTCAGAAGAGCTGGGCAGAGAACTTCAGGAGTCACTTCAGGAACTGCTGTCTCTTCCTCATGTAGGAGATGTCAGAGGAAGAGGGCTGCTTGCCGGAATTGAGTTTGTGGAAACGAAAGAAAACAAACAGCCGTGGGAAGAGGCGAAAGTAGCGCAGATAGTAGCACGGTGCAAAGACAAAGGCATAATTATTGGAAAAACAGCCGATACGGTAAACGGCTTTAATAATATTATTACGCTTTCACCCCCGCTTAGTCTTACCCGCGAAGACTTTGATTTTCTAGTAAAAACGCTGAAGGAAACCGTTCGGGAAGTAGTAACGCAGTAGGGTCACAGCAAAATGGAACTGACCACCAGACTGAACTGGATCTGGTGGTTCTTTTTTGTTTTATTGGTATAGACAACTATAACATTTAACTGTACAATTAACCTATGAGCAGATAAGAAGGAGTGGAGAAATGAGCAGAGACTGGATTATAAAAAATGTACGGGTTGTCAATCCGGATCAAGAGCTGAGTCAGGCATTTATTCATATACAGCAGGATAAAATTGTAAAAACCGCCCCGATGGCGGATTGGGAAATATATAAAAACGAAATAACGGTGGAAAAGGACAAAGTCCTGGATTTTTCCAAAGATAAAAACACTTTCCTCGTACCGGGTTTTGTAGACGTCCATATTCATGGAGCCAACGGAAGTGACGTGATGGATGGAACAGAAACAGCGTTTCAAACGATGGCTTCTTTTCTTCCCAGCGAAGGGACGACAAGCTTTTTAGCTACGACTATGACCCAGCATCCCGATAAAATCAGGCAGGCGCTGGAACAGGTGGGCAGCTATAAAGCAAAAGAGAAGGCAGAAGCCGAATGCCTCGGAGCCCATGTGGAAGGCCCTTTTTTCACAAAAGAAAAAGCGGGGGCTCAGCCAGTCGAACACCTCCGTCAGGCAGACGTTTCTCTTTTCAAAGAGTGGCAGAAAGCAGCATCCGGGAAAATAAAAATAGTATCACTCGCCCCGGAGCAGGACCCGGAATTTCTGCTTACTTCTTATTTAAAAGAAACAGGTGTGGCCGCATCGGCCGCTCATTCCAATGCAGAGGCAGATCTGGTCCGAATCGCCCAGAAACAGGGAATTTCCCATGCTACGCATTTATATAACGGGATGAGCGGACTAAATCATAGAGAACCCGGACTGGCAGCAGAAGCCCTTCTTAATTCAGGGATGACAATAGAAATGATCGTAGACGGAGTGCATATTCACCCGGATATGGTGAAGCTTGCCTATCGTTTAAAAGGGGCAGCCGCGACGCTGCTTATTACCGATTCGCTGCGTGCTAAAGGACTTCCGGACGGAAAATACGATCTCGGGGGCCAGGAGGTAACAGTCAAAGGGAATAAACCTTATTTAGAAGATGGGACGATCGCCGGAAGCGTTCTGCCAATGAATGAAGCAGTTAAAAACATGACAGCTTTCAGCGGCTGCTCCCTTCAGGAAGCGGTACGGATGGCTTCATGGAACCCGGCGGCGTTAGCTGGAGTAATTGATCGAAAAGGAAGTATCGAAGCAGGTAAAGACGCCGACTTTGTTTTAATGAATAAGGAAGGGACTGTTTATAAAACATGGTGCAGAGGAAATCTGGCTTTTCAGAGAGGAGAATGACAATGCGCTTAATTAAAGTGAGTGACTATAATGAAATGAGCGAAACCGCAGCTCGTCTGCTCTATGAGAAAGCAGCAGAAAAACCGGAGGCCGTGCTTGGTCTGGCTACCGGCGGCACGCCTGAAGGAACATACGCGGCGCTTGTTCGAAAGGTGAAAGCGGAGCCTATTGACCTTTCCCGCCTGCAGACCTTTAATCTTGATGAATATGCAGGACTTTCTCCGTCTCATCCAAACAGTTATTATAAATATATGGAGAGAAAATTTGTGCAGCCCCTGCAGCTCAATAAGATGCAGTTTCATATTCCAAACGGCGAAGCAGAAGACGGTGAAAAAGAGGCAGCACGCTACGAATCATTAGTGCAGGAATCTTCCGGAGTAGATCTTCAGCTTTTAGGAATTGGTGAAAACGGGCATATTGGTTTTAATGAGCCCGGCACCTCTTTTCAGGCAAAGACGCATGTTGTTACACTTAATAAAGAAACAAGAGCCGCTAATGCAAAGTATTTCAAGCAGATAGAGGATGTCCCTGAGAAAGCAATCACGATGGGAATCGGCACGATTATGAACAGTCGGAGCATTATACTGATTGTTTCAGGAAAAAGAAAAGCGCAGGCTCTGAAACGTTTAATGAGCGAAGAGGTGTCAGAAGATTTTCCAGCGTCTATTCTTCACAGCCATCCTGATGTAACGATCATTGCAGACAAAGAAGCAGCCTCGCTCCTTTCCTAAAGACCACACATCCGCATCAAAATATGTCAGGAGGGCGCAATATGATTGATAAGCAGTCTCCGCTCCCGATTTACTATCAAATTCAGGAGCTGATCCGCAAAAAAATAGACAAAAAGGAATGGCAGACAGGCGATGTCCTGCCTTCAGAACGAATTTTTGCAGAGCAGTACGAAGTAAGCAGAATGACAGTGAGGCAGGCGGTCACAGAGCTTGTAAATGAAGGTCTTCTCCGCCGGGAAAAAGGGCGGGGAACTTTTGTTGCGGAGCAGAAATTCACGCAGACGCTGCAGGGACTTACAAGTTTTACAGAAGATATGAAAGAAAGAGGGCTGAAACCAAGCAGCCGTCTGGTCAGTTTTAATGTTAAAGAAGCAGCAGGGAAAACAGCGAGAGTACTCGGTCTCAATGACGGAGAAGCAGTCTATGAAATACAGCGGATCCGGCTGGCAGACCATTCACCGATGGCGATGGAAACAACGTATATTTCAAAAGCACTGATTCCCGGCTTAACAAAAAACATCGTCCAGAATTCTATCTATGAATACGTAGAAGCGGAGCTCGGCCTGGCGATTGGATACGGAGAGCAGTCATTGGAAGCCGCTCTTGCTATGAAAAAGGAAGCTGAGCTTTTGGAGATAGAGTTGAACGATCCTGTTCTGCTGATTTCGAGAATTACTCATCTGCAGGATAAAACTCCCTTTGAATATGTAAAGTCGGCCTACAGAGGCGATCGGTATAAGTTCAGTATTCAAATGCCGAGAAATGAACAAAAGTAAATCTTCCAGCGTTCCTGCATAAAAATCCCCCTCCATCGTTTCGAAACGATGGAGGGGGATTTTTATGCAGGATTCACCAGTAAAAACAGCTGCTTCATTTAAAATCACCTCGTAAAATTAATTAGATTCTTCAGTGAAATGTAAGTGGTTTTTAATTGCCTCACGAAGATGGCCGTTGTGCTTACCTAATAATTGTTCAGGGTATTCACCACCTTCGCCTGTAATTAATTGAACAATGGCGGCTTTTGTATTGTTTTTTTGTTCCTGCATAGCGGTGGCAGCCTCATTTCTGTCTGCTCCCGATGCTTCCATAACGATCGAGAGAGCACGCTCTTGCAGCTTTAGATTTGTTGGCTGCACGTCGACCATCAGATTACTGTACACTTTGCCAATTTTTATCATGGAAACAGTAGAGAGCATATTGAGGACGAGCTTTTGGGCGGTGCCGGCTTTCATTCTAGTGGAACCGGTGATGATTTCAGGACCGAGTATAAGCTCAATAGCATGTGAAGCTTCAGCTGCCATAAGAGAGCCGGAGGAGCAGACAAGAGCTATAGTGAAAGCACCCTGACTGTTCGCCGCTTCTATAGCTCCGAGCGTATAGGGAGTACGTCCGCTGGCGGCTATGCCGACTACAACATCGTTTTCTGTTACTTTTACAGAAAGAATGTCTGAGCGTCCGGCTTCTGCATTATCTTCCGCATCTTCGCGTGTGGTTTTTAATGCCTCATCTCCTCCTGCCAAAAGCGCAATTACCTGCGATGGATCCACTCCATAAGTAGGCGGGCATTCAGAAGCATCGAGCAGTCCTAATTTGCCACTGGTGCCTGCTCCCGTGTAAATAAGTCTTCCCCCTTTTTGAAAAGCTTCTGTAATTTTTTCAGCTGCCAGTACAACAGCAGGAAGAGCCCTGGAAACCGCCAGGGGAACGATGGCATCTTCTTCGTTAATAATGGACATCATTTCATATGTTGATTTTTCATCTATATCCAATGTTTTTACATTTCTGCTTTCGGTCTTAATAGACTGGACATCGATCATAGCGTTTCTCCTTTTCTAAAATAGTCTAGTCAAAATTTATCACCACTAAGTATAGATGTCTATACCAATGTCAGATTATCTTCTGCATTATTATTTTAAATATAGTAACTAATATTTCGGTAACGCTTACATAAATATATCACCACTAAGTATAGATGTCTATACCAAAATTAATTCAATTATTTTATCTGAACAACGATTTATATAATAGAAGAAACAGAAAAAAAGAAAGAAATAATTAAAAAGAAATGAACGCAAACGGTTGCGTAAAAGCCTGGTTATTTCTATACTATTCATCGTGAGTAAAAAAGAGAAGAGAAGAGCAGTACAGAAAGAATAAGGGGGATTTATGAAAGACACTAGTTTTGCTATACATCCGGATCATCAACAGACAGCAGAAGAAGTTACATTTCAGGATATTGGAAACGTCACAGCCGTTTCAGAAGGCAGTGAGGCGGTCAGTCTGACGTGCGAGTATGGGTATGTAAGGATTAGTTTCCCTGCACCAGGTATTGCCAGAGTGAAAATGGATCCTAAAAAAATGCCGGAAGATACCAGCACGGCAGCGGTTGTAAAGCAGCAGCAGCCTGAAAAGATAACGGTACAGGAAATGGAAGAGGTGCTGGCTGTTAAAACAGAGGAGATTCGGCTCTCTATTTCCAAGTATCCCTGCCGTATTACCATGTACGATAAAGATGGAGAGGCTATTACTGACGAACAGCAGGAAGGAATGTCGTTTTCCCCAAGAGGAGAAGTCCGGGTCCGCAAGAAAATGGAGCCGGAAGATCATTTTTACGGCTTTGGCGAAAAAACAGGTTTTCTGGAAAAGCGTGGGGAAAAGATGAGGATGTGGAATACAGACGTATTTGCCCCTCATAATCCTGAAATAGATGCACTCTATCAATCAATTCCTTATTTTATGTCTATTCGGAACGGGAAAGCATACGGCTTTTATTTGGATAATACATTCCAGACGGAATTTGACCTGAAAACCTCTTACGAGACTTATTCCATTACTGCAGATGGAGGAGCGCTGGATTATTATATTTTAGCAGGACCGGCGCCTAAAGACGTGATCCGCCAGTACACCTCGCTTACCGGCAGAATGGAACTGCCTCCGAAATGGGCACTGGGATACCATCAATCCCGTTACAGCTACAGAAGCGAAGCGGAAGTACGTGAACTGGTGGAGGCATTCAAAAGGAAAAACATTCCACTCGATGCCGTCCACCTGGATATTCATTATATGGATGAATACCGCGTATTTACGTTTGATGAACAGAAATTCCCTGACCCGGAAAAACTCGTTCAGGATTTAAAAGCAGAAGGAATTAAAATCGTCCCTATTGTTGATCCGGGAGTCAAACGTGATGAAACGTATCTTCCCTATCAGGAAGGAATGGAAAAAAATCATTTCAGCTCTTATTCCGACGGCTCTGTCTACTACGGGGATGTATGGCCGGGCGAAAGTGCCTTTCCTGACTTTTTCCGCGGGGAGACGAGAAAATGGTGGGAAGAGCAGCAGGCCTACTATACCAATATGGGAATAGAAGGCGTCTGGAATGATATGAATGAACCTGCAGTGTTTAATGAAAAGAAAACGATGGACAATGACGTCTTTCATGAAGAGAATGGTGTATTCAAAACACACCGGGAACTTCATAACACGTATGGTCTTCATATGAGCCAGGCAAGCTTTGAAGGATTAAAAAACAAACTAGGTGGTAAAAGACCATTTGTTCTTACAAGAGCAGGATTTGCAGGTATTCAGCGTTACGCAGCAGTGTGGACGGGAGATAATAGAAGCTTTTGGGAACATCTGCAGATGGCGGTTCCTATGACCCTTAACCTCGGTGTTTCGGGTGTTCCTTTTGCAGGTAACGACGTAGGAGGCTTTGCCCACGACACAAGCGCCGAGTTGTTAACGCGGTGGACCCAGCTTGGAACATTCACCCCCTTTTTCCGGAATCACAGTAATATCGGTACCGTGTTTCAAGAGCCATGGGCTTTTGGGGAGAAAACGGAAGAAACGATTAAAAAATATATTGAACTTCGTCATAAATGGATGCCTCATCTCTATGAGTTGTTTCAGGAAGCTTCCGAAACCGGCATGCCGATTATGAGACCGATGATGATGCATCACGCTGATGATCCAAATACGCTGAAACTGCATGACCAGTTTATGGTAGGTGAAGATGTGCTGGTAGCACCGGTCACTCAGTCGGCTGCCAAGCACAGGATTGTCTACCTGCCGGCAGGCACGTGGTATAACTACTGGAATGATAATGAGGTTTATGAAGGCGGCCGCTATATTATGGCTGAGGCTGATTTGGACACTCTTCCTATTTTTATTAGAGAAAACAGCGCGATTCTTGAAGGCAGCGTAAAACAAAACGCAGACGCCAAACAAGAAAGCCTGAGGGTGCATGTGTATTTAGGTGGAACGGGGAGCCTGTCTAAGCGCATTTATGAAGATGATGGAGAAACGCTCAACCATCAAAACGAGAAATATTTTTCAGAAAGCATTTCTATTTCACGGGACAATGACATTATTTCTATAGAAGAAAAAGATATTCATGCAGGCTATACGCCGTGCTGGAACACTAAGACGTATGTATTGCATCAAGTACCTGAAACAATAGAAGTGTATATTAACGGCAGTAAGCAGGAAATAGTATATGATAAAGCAGATTTTAGGGCATTTGTATAAAAAAATAACCCAGCCGTATAATTACGGCTGGGTTATTGCTTTTTTTTGAATCAAATAGGCCTTATGAATGAAGTATCTAATATTTGAAAATATTACATTACGATTACACTGTAATTTTGGAATAATTTAGGTTTTGAAAAACAGAACACTGTAGAACTGCGGATTTAACACACTATATTGGTTTAATTACCCGGTTTTTAACCAAAATAAACATTTCACTGTACTAATTTTTTTTACAGTTGTATCACAAAACGCTAAAAAGGGTTGAGGAATAACGTTTTGAACTCTATAATTCAGAGTGTTGATCAGGCAGACAAAGACAAGTGAAAAAAACATACAGTAATAAAAAAAATATCAGGGGGTGACTTTTCGTCTGAAGAACGGCATATACTTTATAACGATAGAGACATACATAGAATGATTTAAAGTAATAAAAAAGTACAACAAATCTTATCTGTGAAAAAATCGATAAAGGGATTATGCGGCGTTCAATATACCTTATACATGTATAGGGTATGAATAAGACGAAAATCAATTATGAAAAAATATCTAGTAGGTTCAGCATTCGCAGCAGCAGCACTATTCGCAGTACCAAACGTTTCTGACGCAGCATCAATTGACGATCACGGAAGCTTAAATAAAGGAGACGTTAACTCTTCTGTTAACGCCCTTCAGGAAGAACTAAAATCACAGGGATATTTCAAAGGCTATACCGGTTCTACATTCGGACCTAGAACGCTAAGTGCTGTAAAAGCTTATCAGCGTGACAAAGGCATTTCTTCTCCAGCTGGAAGCTACTACGGCGTAGTTGGACCACAGACGCTTAGTTCCCTAAGCGGATCAAGCAGTTCTTCAAACACAACTGCTTCAAGCAGCTCATCTAATACAAAAGTTGCCGGAGCTTCTACTACACAATCCAGCAGCGGCGTTGTATCTGCAGCCAAGCAGTACATGGGCTCTCCATATGTATGGGGCGGAACATCCCCAAGCGGTTTTGACTGCAGCGGATTCCTTCAGTATTCCTTTAAGCAGGCAGGCAAAAACGTGCCGCGTACTGTTTCCCAAATGTACAGCGCAAGCACTAAAGTGTCCAGCCCAAGCGTTGGAGACATTGTATTCTTTGATACAAGAGGCGGTCCATCCCACGCAGGTATTTACGTAGGCAACAATCAGTTTATCCACGCTGGTTCTTCTACAGGCGTAACTATTTCAAGCATGGACAGTTCATATTGGGGCCCTCGCTATATCGGAGCCGGCCGCGTATAATAAATATAATCGAGGCAGCCTCTTTCTCAAAGAAAGAGGCTGTTTTTATATGTATTTACTGCTTATGTATCGTCTTACTTTTTAATAATGTATAATGTAGAAAGAACCTATTCGACGCTTCATTGCAAAGGAAAGTGAATGATGAATAACATACAATCTGTACAGAGTCAGCTTGCAAGCTATATAGGGAAATTGTTAAGAGATCACTTTGGCAAGGGACCGGGCTCCGTTTTTGTGTCCGTGAAAAACCCCTTTATCACGATTTATTTAAAAGAGTTTGTCACACCGGTAGAACAGGTACTGATCAACCAGGACAAGCAGACAAACGTGGAGAAAACCCGCGATTATCTTATGATGGAATTAATTCCGGAAATAAAAGAATATTTGAGTGCCAATGCGGGATTTTCCATAGAAGAAGTTTATTACGACTGGTCTCTTGATACAAAATCAGGGATGATTCTGGGTGTGCTCTCTGAAGGAAAAGCGTCTAAAGAAAAAACATGGGAGATGTATCCCGGCAAAGAAAATGTGCATAAAGAAATTATTAGAATGAGCCGTCATGCGGAGAAGACACCTATGTATGTAGACTCTTTTTATTTAAACGACCGGACCCTCGTTATTATGCGTACCGGGATCCTTGTTAGAATCGAAAAAGAACTCATCAAATCGGGATTTGAAGAAGAGTTAAAAATCACTAAACGGCCGCTGGAGAAAAATTTAATCCGCAAAACAGAATTAGAAGAAATTCTGCCTTCCTCTATTGAAAATATCTTTTTGGACTGGGATTTTAATGCAGATATCAGCTTTATTGTTATTATTTTAAAACCAAATAAATAAAAGGCCAGAAGAAGGACGGATAATAAGCCGGACTTTGTGCCGGGAACAACAGACTATTTTGTTGTTTCCGGTTTTTTTATTGTGTTTTTAAAACAAAAAATATAAAATAAAGGCTTCTTATCCGATAATTTTAATGTGTTATGATGATAGCAGTTGATTTGGAGATGAATCCAATGTACACAAAAGAATATAAAATAGGTATCGATATCGGTGGTACGAAAATACTGGGTCTGCTGGTAGATGCTGAACATAGAATAGTGAAAGAATGCCAATATCCAACGTTTAACGAAAATGGAATACTTGACTGGAAGGAGGCTCTTTATAAAACAGCCTCCTATCTCTGCAGACAGACGGAAGCCGGCACGATTGGGCATATGTCCATTGCGTGCGCCGGATTAATCAATACAAAAACAGGAACGATCGTTTATTCGCAGAGCCTGAATGTTCATCAGCTCAAGCTTGCAGATGAATTGGCCGCAGCATTTGCCGTTCCGGTTTCTCTTTATAATGATGCCGATGCGGCAGCTTTTGCAGAAGCGGCTTTTTATCAGAAAGAGTCTCTGCTCTACATTTCTGTAGGTACGAGCATTGGTTCTGGGCTGATACTTAACGGAAGTATATTCAATGGGGCTGGTGGAATGGCTGGGGAAATAGGGCATATCCCCGTAGAGCTTGAGGGACGTTCGTGTCCCTGCGGGAATAATGGCTGCGTCAGAGCCTACGCTTCAGGAAAAGCGATGGAGCAGGAGGCGCTGCAGTGGCAGCAGGAACATGGACAAAAGCGGCTTTTGATGCCTGATATCTTATCAGCTGCAGAAAAGGGAGACCCTTATTGTGAAAAACTGCTGCAGGACGCTGCCTCCCGGCTTGCCCAGGCAGCTGCGGCGGCTGTTCATCTGCTGAATCCTTCAATGATTGTTTTCGGCGGAGGCATAATTGAAAACAGCCCATTTTATTTCCAACACACAAAAAAATCTGTCTATGCAGGAATTCTGCCGGGGTTTTCAACTATTCTGGCCATCAAAGAAAGTCACTGGCAGGAAAAAAGTGCCGCACTCGGCAGTATTTACTTAGTATAAGAAAATAGATAAATGATGAAAAGACACACTATTATATATGGAAAATCAGACATAATTTATGTAAAATAATATAAGAGAATAGAAAGGGGCACTAAGCCTATGTCATCCATATTACGAAAGCAGCTTAAGGACGCACTCAACGATGCTGTTGAAAAGCAGCAGTTTCAATTAGCGGAGCAGGCCGTCGTTCATTTAAAAAACCTTGCCCAGCTGGAAGCTTTTATCGAAGGCGGACCAGCGGCGGAGGATTATTCGAGACAGCCCTCTGCTGCTGTAAATCAGGGAACGGTGGATCTTCTGGCGCCGGTGCCGGAAGACAGTGGATCCCGAAGCAGTGAATTTGTATCCCGGCAGGGTGCAGCTGCTTCTAAAAGAGATATGCTTCTGCTTTATTATATAGAAGAAGAAGATTTAATTAAGTTTAAAAAGTCGCCTCAGACATACGCGGTGAGCATTGATTTTTTTAGGGCTTTTCTGGAGAATCTAATAGAATGGAAAAACAAATCTCCTTTTTCTTCCAAAGATTATTATGAAGCGTTTGGAGGAATGCTGAGTGAAAAGTCCACGTACCAGACCTCCACACTCAGGCAGTTTATTACGCTTTTGTTCCGGTACTGTGTAAGGCTCGGGCTGCTTGAAAAACCGGAAATTCATCAAAGAAGCCGATACGTGGTTTCAGATAACAGTAATGTAGAAAAAACTATACAGTATATTAAAAGCGAAAAGATGCTTCAGCTTTAATAAAAGGCTGATTTTGCAGAGAATCCATTGGATTCTTTACAAAATCAGCCTTTTTTTATGCAATAAACCTGAAATATTCCACGAAATTGGATGGGGGTACTTTTATCTCGGTTCTCCATGAGATTATTCTTTAAAATCATAAACATCAAATCGAAAGTCTTAGATAATAGCGTTTATTAAAAATAAGAATAGGTACTTTATCATGTTTATGTTACATATATCCATTCTTATATTACGTATGTGGGACTTACGTTACAGTTGTGTAACAAAACATCAAAGAGTATTGTGGCATCTTTCCCTATCGTCATATAATTCAAACATAATAAAACAAAATAATAAAAAACAAGGAGGTGTGCGTTCGTTTCACTCTCACTACATAATAATAAACATGTCGTTGGAAAACATAAGAATTACCTTCCATACATAAAGCTTTATACATAGAACAATCAATAAAACCCTGTTCTAACGACATACCTACATAACGAGAGAAAACGGCGTCAACTATACTATGAAAAAATATTTTATCAGCGGTGCACTTGCAACAGCTATTCTATTTACTCCATCCATGGCGGATGCAGCTCTTGGCGACCAGACCCTTCGTTCCGGTATGAAGCATTCTGATGTGTCTGAGCTTCAGAAATGGCTGAATAACAAAGGATTCAATGCAGGTTCAGTAGATGGGTCTTTCGGACCGAAAACAAGAAGCGCGCTTATTTCCTATCAGAGAAGCGCAGGTATTTCAGCTGACGGCATCGCAGGTAACCAAACCTTCGGCAAGATGAAACTTAAATCTTCCGGATCGTCTTCAAGTTCTTCTTCGAAAACAACTGTGAAATCTGCTTCCACCGGCAGCAGCGACTTTTCCCGTACGCTTCGTCAGGGAAGCCGTGGAAACGATGTTAAGGCTCTTCAAAGCGCACTTAACAGCAAAGGATTCAGCGCAGGCACAGCAGACGGTGTATTTGGTTCGCGTACTGCACGTGCACTACGCTCCTTTCAGTCTGCTGCAGGAATTGGCGTAGACGGCGTAGCAGGATCAAAAACATTCGCTGCTCTTAAAGGAAGCGTTAAAGCTTCTTCCAGCAGTTCGTCTTCAAGCTCTTCAAAAGTAGCAGGAGCTTCTACTTCCGCCTCTACTAGCGGCGTAGTAAACACAGCAAAAAGATATATCGGCACTCCATATGTATGGGGCGGGACTACGACCAGAGGTTTTGACTGCAGCGGCTATATTCAGTTCGTTCTTCGCCAGCATGGGGTAAATACTCCACGCACAGTGGCACAGATGTACAATGCAGCTTCAAAGGTTTCCAGTCCATCTGTAGGAGATATTGTTTTCTATGATACTAGAGGAGGCCCTACACACGCTGGTATTTATATTGGAAACAATCAATTCATCCATGCGGGAGCTTCTACGGGAGTAGCAATTGCAAGCATGAACAACAGCTATTGGTCCCAGCGCTATATTGGTGCAGGACGCCTGTAATACAGCAGAAAATAACAGCCGGCCGCGCAGAAGCGCAGCCGGCTGTTATTTATCGTTCTGTTGTCAGCCATTTAAAGAAAGACTTCATATTTCCCCGGAAGTCCTTTCTGCCGTCCAGACGGCGGCCGATAATAATTCCAGCTGCCAGGAGCAGAGTGACTAGAAGGGCCTCTCCAAATCCCCAAAGCAGAAAAACGATTCCGGCAGCAACAGCGGCTGTAAGACCAACGATCCGGCCTTTATAAGGCAGGAGCATTTCCAGAAAATCTGATTGATTTTGCATAAATTCCTCCATTTTCTACATTATAACTACGAGCGCAGTACTATTTTTCTTTTGTATACTATCTCCCTTATTTGGCATTTTGAAACGCTTTAAAGGGGAAGGACTTTCTACGGAAATAGGATTACAACTATATAAAAAAGGGAAAGGAGATACCATAACGATATTACGTATAAAGGAGCTAATAACATGGCAGAAATAAATAACCAGAATAACCAGGAAGAAAAAGAACTTCAGTTCAGTAACGAAGTAATTAAGAAAATTGCAGCATTGAGCGCTTCCGAGGTAGAAGGAATTCTATCATTGAGCGGCGGAGTAGCCGAAGGATTTGCGGAGCGTCTGGGCCGTAAAAGCCTGACTAAGGGAGTAAGCGCAGAAACCGGCGAAAAGCAGGCAGCAATTGAACTGAATGTTATCGCGAAGTATGGCGCTAACGTGCCGCAGGTATTTCAGGAAGTAAAAAGAAGAATTACTGAAAATGTAAGACAGATGACGGGGCTTGAAGTAGTAGAAGTAAAAATGTTTGTAGACGATGTGGATGTTGAAGGAGACAGAAAGCTCGGAGAAGAGCCGGAAGCTCAGGAAACAACAGGACGTCTCGAGTAGTATTACGTTTAAACCAGGCTATTATAACTCTATCTAATTAAAGGGGAACTTGCATATGTTTAGAATGGTAAGAAGATTATTTAAATACGGCGTGATGGCGGCACCATTTATTAAGAAGGGCTATAACAAATACAAATCAAAAAAACGCCCATCTGATACTACACGCTAATAATATCCCCGGCGGGAGCCGGGTTTTTTTATACTTAGATTACAAGGATTTAATAGGAGGATGCTATGTCTTTTGAAAATAAAACAGTAGTAGTAACAGGTGCAGCTAAAGGAATCGGACTGGCAGCAGCCCGGATGTATGCTGAAAAAGGAGCTGCGGTAGTACTGGCTGATATCGATGAGAAAGGACAGGCTGAGGCAGAGGAAATGCAGAATAGAAGCCTCAAAGCTATTTTCATCAAAACAGACGTGACCCGCGAAAGTTCAGTATCTTACTTAATGAACAGAGTGTACGAAATATACGGAACGATTGATGTGCTCATAAATAATGCAGGAATGGAAGCATTTCTATCACCATTCGAAATTACGTTGGAAGAATGGGAAAATGTAATGCAAACCAACCTGCGGAGCGTCTTCCTGGGCACGAGGGAAGCAGCTAAAGTAATGAGACAGACGCAGAATGGGGGAGCCATCGTTAATATTGCTTCCACCAGAGCAATGATGTCAGAGCCCCACTCTGAAGCATATGCGGCTTCTAAAGCGGGCATCATCGGCTTAACCCATTCATTTGCGGCTTCGTTAAGTCCTTATAACATTACAGTGAACGCTGTTTCACCGGGATGGATTGAAACAGGGGATTACGAAAAGCTTTCTATTCATGATCATACGCAGCATTTATCGAATCGGGTAGGGCGGCCGGCAGATGTAGCGAAAGCCTGTCTCTACTTATCTGAAGAAACCAATGATTTTGTAACAGGGACAAATCTGGTTATAGACGGTGGAATGACAAGAAAAATGATTTATGAAGAATAGGTCAGGAAAAGCGGCGGATCGCAGGGTGGACGGAAACAGATATATTTCCGGCAACCGCTCTGGAGATCATGCAGCTTTTTTCTGCTTTATCGGCGAGCCGCATGGCTTTTGCCTCTTCCTTTTCTGTGACAGAGGAAGCAAGCAGTAAATTCGGATAATGAATAATCTCTTTGTACGTAAAAACGCCATTTGTTACATCAACGAGTCCTTTACTTTCCATAGAGAGCTTTTCTGTTTTGATACCTGCTCGTTCCAGCATGGCGGCAAAGGTTATAATATAACAGGTGGCAGCGGCTCCAAGAAGCATTTCATCTGGATTGGTTCCAATACCGGGTCCATCCATTTCCGCAGGAATAGAGATAGCCGTTTCCAGGTGTTCTGAAGACAATGTTCCAACGCTGCTGCGGCCTTCCGGCCATTGCGTCGTAACGATAAAAGGGTGCAGAGCCAAACCTATCACTCCTTAAATATAATGGGATATCCTTTTAAACTAACGAAATACAGTTCTTATTTCAAGAAATATCTTCCATGCTGTCTTGACAAGGCTTACATACAAACTGTACGATAAGATTACGTTTAATGGAATCGATTCCATTAATGAAATAAAGGAAGGGCGGTAAATGAATGAATTGGCTTCTGACAAATAAAAACAAACGTCTTACTCCTGAAAATAGTAAAGAACTTGAATATATAAAAAAGCAGGTAGCAGATTCCCCCTGGCGCCAAGTGTTTCATATCCAGCCGGAAAGCGGCCTGTTAAATGACCCGAATGGTTTCGCTTTTTTTAATGGCGAATATCATTTATTTTACCAATGGTATCCATTTGGTCCGGTGCATGGGTTAAAGCATTGGTATCATCTGACATCGGAGAATTTAGTGGACTGGAAAAGCCACGGCGCAGCGCTTGCTCCTGATATCTATGAAGACCGTCATGGTGTTTATTCCGGCAGCGGTTTAGCGGTAAAGGAAAAGCTATATCTGTTTTATACCGGGAACACGAAGCTGGATAATGGAGAGAGGGTGCCTTTCCAATGCTCCTGTGCAATGAGGACTGATGGGACATTTGAAGAAAAAAAGGTGCTGATGGAAGGGGCTCCGGAGGGCTATACACCCCACTTCAGAGATCCGAAAGTATGGCAGGCGGAGGACGGCATGTATTATGCAGTCATTGGAGGCCAGCGCGTCGACCTTACGGGCGCCATTCTTCTATACGTATCCGCTGATCTGGAAACCTGGGAATGCAAAGGAGAAGTTCAAACTAGTCTGCCGTCGTTTGGGTACATGTGGGAATGTCCGGATTATTTTGAAATACAGGGAAACGGAATTTTGATGTTTTCCCCACAGGGCATCGAAGCTGAAGGCGACAGCTTTCAAAATATTTATCAGTCCGGCTATATTATGGGTGAGCCGCTGGATTTAGCCTCAGGCCGACTGGAGCACGGTGCTTTCAGAGAATGGGATCACGGTTTTGACTTTTATGCCCCGCAGACAACGGAAAGTCCGTATGGCAGAAGGATTTTAATCGGCTGGATGGGGCTGCCGGATCAAAGCTATCCGACCGATCGTTTTGGATGGGCCCACTGCCTGACGCTTCCAAGAGAAATTGTTTTTGAAAACGGGGAACTCCGGCAGCAGCCGGTGAAAGAGCTGAAGAATAAACGAAACGAAGCAGAACATCAAACCTGGAATAACGCAGACGAGCTGATGGATGGACAAGCATATGAGCTTGATATTCGTTTTGATTCACTGCCGGATACACCTTTTTCTTTGCACGTACGGGAAGGCAGACAGGAGAGAACAACGCTGCACTATGACCCCCGGGATAGGAAGCTGGTTCTGGATCGATCAGACAGCGGCGAACCGTTAAATGAAGAGTATGGTACGACGAGAGCTGCATTACTTTCCTACCCGCTTGCAACCCTTAGAATATTCGTGGATGTCTCTTCCATAGAAATATTCGCAAATGATGGAGAATGTGTCTTTACTTCGCGGATTTTTCCGAAAGAAGACAGCAATGGAATCCGAATGCAGGCAGATGCCGGCGGTCTGGTCTTTCATGCAGAAAAATGGGAATATAAATAAAACCACAGCCCTTTTTAACAGGGCTGTGGTTTTTAGCTATTTCAGCTGGTCGCGTTTATGCATGGCAACGAGTGTAATCATTTCAAAAGCAACAGCAGAAGCGAGGGCCGCGGTAATCTCTCCATGATCATAGGCAGGCAGCACTTCAACCAGGTCAAATCCTTTAATATTTAATCCGTATAATCCTCTGACATATTCAAGCGCTTCGTGGCTTGTAGGGCCGCCGACTTCCGGGGTTCCTGTACCGGGGGCATAGGCAGGATCCACAAAATCAATGTCGTAGGAAACAAAAGCAGGGGCATCGCCAACGCGCTCTCGTACCTGGCGGAGGACTTCCTCATAGCCGAGCTTATGCACGTCACGCATCGGAATGGTTTTAAAACCCAGATCTTCAGGATCGGTCACGTCGTGAGGTCCGTAAAGCGGCCCGCGGAGGCCGACCTGGATAGAGCGGGAGGTGTCAATCAATCCTTCCTCAACGGCCCGGCGGAAAGGAGTGCCGTGCATGTATTTCTCGCCAAAATAGTTATCCCATGTGTCGCTGTGGGAATCAAAATGAATCAGAGCGACCGGGCCGTATTTTTTGGCAAAAGCACGTAGATGACCAAGGCTTACAGAATGATCCCCGCCTAGTATAACGGGAGTAACATCATCTGCAAGAATAGTGGAAAGCTGTTCTTCCACGAGTTCATAAGAGCGGTGAATGTTCTGCGGAACCGTGTCAAAATCTCCATAATCGACGCCCGAGCAGTAGTCGAATATATCAATTTCCTGATCCGGATTATACGGACGGAGCAGGATGGAGAAGTTACGGATATGCTGAGGGCCTCCTCTCGCTCCAATCCGATTTGATACCGCGGTATCGAAAGGGTTTCCGACAACCACGAAATCAACGTCCTTTGTTGTGCGGATATTTTCCAGACGCATAAACGTGCGCACTCCGGTATAACGGGGGCTTAATGAAGAATCCTTTGGTCTGTACATATGTAATCCTCCTAGAATGTCATATTAGAAAAAGAAAAGGTGAGCCATAGCAACAATAATTGGCAGCGTAATGATCGTCCGCTGAATAAAGACAATAATAAGGTCAAGCAGAGACAATGGAATTTTGGAACGAAGCAGCAGAATTCCTACTTCTGACATGTACACAAGCTGTGTCATAGAAAGGGCAGCAATAACAAACCGGGTCAATTCACTTTCGATCCCGCTTCCAATAACAGCTGGAAGAAACATGTCCGCAAACCCTACAATCATAGCCGGAGCCGCAGCGCCTGCTTCAGGAATGGCCATCCACTCCAGGACCGGTACAAGCGGATAGGATAAAATCGTAAAAATAGGCGTGAATTCTGCCGTTAAAAGAGCCAGGGTTCCCAGTCCCATAACGAGTGGGATTAGACCGAACCAGATATCGAGTACATTTTTAGTGCCGTTTACGGCAAGTTCTTTAGGACCGGTTACTTCTGACGCTTTAGCCACTGCTTTTTCAGCAGCCCAGCGCAGTCTTGTTTTACCTTCCGGTACATCTTCGGAAATCTGTTTGCCGACCGGCTCATAGTATACGTCGGATTTCCGTGAAAGCGGAGGAATACGCGGACAGATGATGGCTGCGGCAAGACCGGCAACTACCACTGTCAGGTAAAATTGGATGAACATATGATCGAGTCCGATAAATTGAATGACTACAAGGCTGAAAGCAATAGAAGCTACAGAGAAGTTAGTGGCAATGACAGAAGCTTCTCTTTTTGTATAAAAGCCGCCTTCATACTGCTGGGTAGTAATCAGCACGCCGACTGTACCGCTTCCCATCCAGGAAGCCATCGCATCAATGGAAGATCGGCCGGGGAGCTTGAATAATGGACGCATCAGAGAGCGGACGAGCGTGCCGATAAATTCCATTAAGCCGAACTGCAGCAGAAGCGGCATGAGGAATCCTGCCACGAGAAACCACGTAGTCAATACAGGCACTAAATCATAAAGTACGGTCCCTCCCGTCAGGTCGGACCATATCATCTCCGGTCCTATCTGGAATAAAACCATCACGGCAAAAACGGCTCCTAAGAGTCGAAAGCCCGCCCAGACCCAGCTGACCGCAAACAGTTCACGAATGAACGGAAAACGCTGCAGCCAGGCAGCATTTTGTTTCTCAGCGGCTATCGCGGTGAGTGTCATAACCCCTGACAAAACGAGCAGCAGCGTCATAAAACCAGCGAGACCATCCTGAAATACAAGCTGGAGGGATTCGGCAGCAATACCGATGCCTATCGTCCACTGCCCCTGATAGGGAACAGGGAGCAGAAACAAAAACAAACTGACAATAGAAGCAATCAGTGCCTTGGACATATTCCGTTTCGTCCAGGTAGTTTCTAAGCTGTGCCTGTCCGCTTCTTTATTCGATTCCATATTCTCCACATCCTTTGCAATTGTTTTCACTTATACATATTGCAAAAACCATGCCAATATCAGGAACGGATGTTGTATTTTTTTAATTTGCGGACGACGGAAGGCTGACTGATGCCGAGCCACTTTGCCATTTCGGTGGTGGTCCGGCAGTTTAAAGCAGCTTCCTGCATGATGGACGCTTCGACTTCAGCAAGCGTATCCGGCAGCGTTTTGGAAAACGTATCGTACATTTCTTTTTTAGCAGCAGGAGAGCGTGGAATGGTAATATCGTTTGCTGTTATAACGCGCGAAGAGCTTGTAACGATCAGACGCTCGATCATGTTCATCAGCTCGCGGACATTTCCTTTCCATTCCAGTTCACTTAGTAGATAGAGCGTATTTTTATCAAATGATATATCCCGGTGATGCTTTTTAGAAAACTCCTGAAGAAAATGATGAATCAGCGGAATAATGTCAGAAGAACGTTCCCGGAGCGGAGGGATCGTAATAGGAACAACATTCAGGCGGAAATATAAATCTTCACGGAAGGTATTGGCTTCGACCATTTTATCTAGTTTTTGGTTGGTAGCACTGATCAAACGAAAATCCACGGATTTCATTTTCCGGCCGCCTACCCTGTAAAACTGTTTTTCCTGGATGAATTTAAGTACCTTTACCTGATCGGCGAGGGAGAGCTCCCCAATTTCATCGAGAAAAAGCGTACCGCCTTCCGCGAGCTCTGCCAGGCCGATTTTACCCTGACGCTGCGCCCCGGTAAAAGCGCCGCCTTCATAGCCGAAGAGTTCCGCTTCAAAAAGGGAAGCCGGAATGGCGCCGCAGTTCACTTCTATGAAAGGTCCTTCAGTACGCATGCTTTCTTTATGAATCATCTTGGCAATCTGGGTTTTTCCAACACCGGATTCCCCGAGGAGAAGCACATTAACATCCACATCGGCTACTTGTTTTGCCATCTCCAGGCACCGCTTCATCTCCGGCGACTTGGCAACAAAGCCGTGCTCCTGCATGTGCCTGCTGCGAAGGTGGGTGAGCTCATGAAGCACGCGCTCCATCTCTCCTTCCATGTCCTCGAGGTAGCTTTTCATATTAACGAGTTCGGTCACATCATGCGAATAGGTGGCTACCCGCCACAGCTTTCCTTTTGTATTAAATACAGGAACCCCGGTCACAAGAAATTTTTTGTTTTCCCTCGTTGTTTGAATTAACGTAACCCGTTCTTCCTGCTTTTTAACAAGAGGCGTCACAATGGGGGTGAAAAGACCTTCCTGTTCAAGGTCATATACAGAGCGGCCCACCAGCTCTTCATCATCGTGAAGGCCGTAAAGCTGCTTCATTGCCGGTGTTACTTTCGTAATCACGCCGTGAATATCGGTTACTAACAGATCGTCCTTAATAGCATTTAAGATTGCTTCATTTTCTTCATTGATCGTCGTATTATTCATATCTTTCGTCCTTTCATCCTTAAATTATTCATTATTGAATAATGAACAGGTTAAAAATTCCTCCGCCTGTGGACGGAGGAAATAGCATGTGTTAAGAAAAAATATTGGTACGGCGTTCCTGATTCATTGTATAAAACGTCTGCCGGCAGGAGTGCTGGTACGCCCTGTCTAAAGAAGGGCTGCCAATATCCGGTTTTCCGGAATGAAGCTGCTGCTGAAGCCTTCCGTCCGGTGCATAGAGAGAAGATTCTCCAAAGAATGAAAAAGGACCGCTTTCTCCCGTGTGGTTCACTGCGGCGACATAAAGCGAATGATCACGTGCCCGTGAAGAAGCAAACCCGTGAAACGCATGCTGATACGGCTCCTCCCAGGCGCTTGGGGCCACAAGCATGTCAGCTCCTTCCCTTGCGAGAAAAGCCGCATGCTCCGGAAAAGCCAAATCCCAGCAGATCATCACCCCGATGCGGCCTATGTCTGTTGACAGCAGCAAAGGAGTGCTTCCTTTTTTGAAAGACGGTTCTCCGCTCGTACAGTGGATTTTTCGGTAGGTGCCGGCGAGTTTCCCGGCTGGTCCGACAACGTTGACTGCATTGTATACCTGCTTTTCTCCCGGAATCGCCTCTGCAAATCCGTAAAACAGATAAATATTGAGTTCTTTCGCAAGAGCGGAAAGGTGATCATAATGGCTGCCTTCCGCGTGGTCTGCGGACGGGGCATATGGATGGCCGGCCTGATAGCCGGACACACACATTTCCGGCAGAACAGCCGCCCCAAGGCCCGGGGAGAGCTCTTTGGCTCTTTTCACAGATTGTTTTATCATTTCTATATTTTTCTGCTCTTCGTTTACAGGGTAATGATCCTGAATCAGTGCTATTTGAGTATCTTTCATACGGTACTTGTCCTTTCTTTAGGTGCCAGCGTCATGAAGATCCAGTAGAGAAGACCTGACAGGAAAAAGGTGAGAATGGTGGAACCGATAGGAAGCGGGGCTATATACGTAAAGTATAAAGCAAAGCCTGCTCCGAGAACATAGGCCAAATAGGAGAATATGTTAACCCCTTTCCGGTACTGGTAGGTACCGCGGGCATTGGAAATCAGCTCCTCTGCCTCGTATTCGGCTTTATGAATTAAATAGTAATCCGTTAAAATGATCGCAAAGATGGGAATGTAGAGTGTTGCAATCAGCAGAACGAAGTCAAAGAAGTTAGCCATCAGCATGTCTTTAAAAAGCGCTCCTGAGGTTGTGATAACACCAAATGCGAGAGCCGGCTTCCAAAATGTAAGCTTCGGAAATATATTTAAAAAGGACATATTGGCACTGTAAAGCGCCATGGCATTGGTAGATAAAACCGAAAAGAAAACGACCGTTGCTGCGATAAGACCGAAGCCGTGCTGGGCTAAAAGAACAGTTGGATCATATGTCTGCGGCATACCTTCAATAATGCTGTAACCGCCAACGGCTGCACCGAGGCCAAAAGCAATAACAGAAGCGATAATATAGCCGCTGAACGTCGCCGTCATCGCCCCTTTTTCACTTTTAGCGCTCCGGTTGTAGTCGCAGACGGAAGACATCCAGGAGAATGCAGTCGCAATAACAATATCAAACGCAATGACTGCGGTAGTAATAGGATTTTCGTTTAACTGCATCATAATTAAATCATTCAGCTGATAGACAGTAAACAGCTGGTAAAAAACAACGAAAGACAAAACGAGCATAGCTACGGAGATGAATTTCTGCGTCCACTCAATTCCCCTGATACCGTAAATGACAATTAGTACCACAATGACCTGCGTAAGTATTGTAAATAAATTAATGTTGCTGTAGCCAAATACCGTATTTACTGCATAATTCAGGCTGAGCCCGGCCATGTAGGCCTGAATCCAGCTCCAGCCGACCAGGACGATAGTATTTGCCAGCGCCGGCAGCACCGCCCCTTTCTGGCCGAATGCCCCCCGGGAGAGTACCATAGTGGGAAGACCGGTACGCGTGCCGATCCGGCCCATCAGTGCAAGAGGGACCGCTCCGACAGCTGAACCGAGAAGGCTTACCGTAACGGCAGTTTGAAACGAAATATCCGGAATAAACAGCATCCCTGTCAGAATTGTGGTAATAACAAAGTTAGCCGCAATCCAGATGGCGAATATCCCAAAGTTACTGACCTTCTGCTCATGCGGCTGCAGAGGACGAATATCATCTGTGCCAAACCTTTTCTTTTTCGCTTCCATGTGCAGCTCATCCTTTCCACGTGCATTTATTTTTCAAAATGGTACCAGCCCGGTGAAGACAGGCTGCTTGAATAATTCGTATGTTTGTATTCCGTAAAAGAAATAAGACCTTCCGGACCGAGTTCGCGTCCGATGCCGCTTGCTTTTACGCCGCCCCAGGGGGCATTTACATAAGGAGTATGATAGCTGTTGATCCAGATAATGCCGGCCTGAAGGCGTGCCTGAACCCAATCAGCAAGCTGTTTATTTTCTGTCAATATTCCGGCAGCCAGTCCGTATGGAGTGCCATTGGCAAGTGCCACTGCTTCCTCGGGATCGGTAAAGGACTGAATAGTAGCAACCGGCCCGAAAATTTCTTCCTGAACAATGTCCATTGACTGGGTAACGCCGGTCAAAATGACAGGATCAAGATAGAAACCGGGGCCTTCCAGTTTGCGGCCGCTGCATAAACGCTGTGCGCCTTCGGCTTCCGCCTGTGCTACAGCGGTGGATACCTGCTCATAATGCCGGCGGCTGATCACAGGACCAAGTTCCGTGTCAGGAAGCAGCGGGTCACCGGCTTTCAGCTGCTGCAGCTGCTCGACGAGTTTTTCCTGAAAAGAGCTCAGTATCGTTTCCTGTACGAGAAAACGGGGCGCTGCCACGCATACTTCACCTTGATTGAAAAAGGCGGCAAAGACCGCCCACGACACTGCTTTTTCCACGGAGACGTCATCGAATACAAGCAGCGGCGATTTCCCGCCCAGCTCCAAAGAAACTCTTTTCATCGATTCAGCGCAGGAAGCGTAAATGCTTCTGCCTGTAGAAACGCTGCCTGTAAAAGAAATCTTTGTGAGCGCAGGATGGTCAACTATTGCTTTTCCAACCGTCCCGTCTCCGGTCACCAGCTGAAAAACACCGGCAGGCAGGCCGGCTTCCTCTAATATTTCAACGAGCAGAACGGCAGTAAGCGGAGTGAGTTCAGATGGTTTGTATACGATCGTATTTCCGGCAGCCAGTGCAGGAGCAACTTTCCAAATACCAAGAAGAAGCGGAAAATTCCACGGTATAATCAATCCGCAGGCACCTATCGCTTCTTTAGTCACAAGACTTGTAGTTCCGTCTTCCATTTCTCTTGTTTCCGTAAGAAAGTCGGGAAGCAGGCCGGCATAATACTGCAGGCATGCGGCTGTGTCCTCAATATCAAGCTCCGCTTCCCGGATTGGTTTCCCGGTATTGCCGGTTTCCAGGGAGGCAGCTTCATCTTTTCGTTTTAAAAGAATCGAAGCGGCCTGCAGGAGCACCTGTTTTCTCGCTGAAGCGTCAAACCGCCAGGATGAATGCTCAAAACTTTCCAGCGCAGCAGATGCTGCCTTATCGACCTGCAATGCGTCCGCATCTTTAATAGAGGCAATGACGTCTTCTGAAGCGGGATTAACGATCGAACGGGCCGGGCCGTTGCCTTCCTGCCAGCTTCCGTTAATATAAATGGATTTCATGGTGTTTCAGCCTCCTTATGAATGTGTAATTAGAATATTTGCAAAATTCGTGCCAAGTATTAAAAACAGCCAAATCAGGCAAAAAAGCTGGCTGCATATTCTCCTGCCGTATGTTTACCAGTATAATAGGCAGAGTATACAGAATGAGAAACGATGAAAGATAATCTGACAATGGTTATTCAATAATAAATAATTATTCAATGTTGAATAAAAAGGAGCATACATATGGCTGTATTTGAACCATCCCACCTTTTAAATCGTCTGCCGGAGCAGTTTTTTGCCACCTTAACGAGAAAAGTACAGAAGCTGCAGAAGGAAGGCGTAACGCTAATTAATCTCGGACAGGGAAATCCGGATCGTGCTGCACCGGCACCGATCGTTGAAAAAATGCAGGAGGCGGCCGCGGATCCGGCAAATCATAAATATTCACCCTTTCGGGGTTATGCCTCTTTAAAACAGGCAGCTGCTGCCTTTTATAAAAAAGAATACGATGTAGACCTTGATCCGGAAACAGAGATTGCCATTTTATTCGGTTCCAAAGCAGGGCTGGTCGAATTAAGCCAATGTTTATTAAATGAAGGAGATACAGCCTTGCTTCCTGATCCGGGCTATCCGGATTATTTATCCGGTATCGCGCTGGCTAAAGCAGAAAGTGCGTTTATGCCGCTGCTGGAGAAAAATGGTTTTCTTCCGGATTATACTGCCATTTCGGAAGAGACGTGGAAGAAAGCAAAAGCTTTATTTTTAAATTATCCGAACAACCCTACGGCCGCCGGCGCTGACCCTGCGTTTTTTGAAGACACCGTGAAATACGCGGAAAAGCATCACGTATGTGTGATTCACGATTTTGCCTATGGAGCGCTCGGGTTTGACGGCGTCAAACCGCCCAGCTTTCTGCAGACGCCCGGAGCGAAGGAAACAGGAGTAGAGCTGTATACACTTTCCAAAACTTATAATATGGCCGGATGGAGAGTGGCTGTGGCAGCAGGAAACGCGTCTGTTATCGAAAGCCTGAACCTCCTGCAGGATCATATGTACGTGAGTATATTCGGAGCTGTTCAGGAAGCGGCTGCTTTTGCTTTCACATCGGACCAGACAGAGGTACATGAACAGGCCGTAATATATGAAAAACGCCGTGATGTGTTTCTGGAAGAGCTGGAAAAGGGCGGCATTAAAGCATCGCCTTCCGCAGGTACTTTTTTTGTATGGCTTGCGGTGCCGAAAGGATGGACATCAGCTGCTTACGCGGAGATGCTGCTTGAGAAGGCCCGTATCGTTACGGCACCCGGCAGCGGATTTGGAAGTAAGGGGGAAGGCTACATTCGGATCAGTCTCCTTGAGTCGGAAGAACAGCTCCAGGAAGCGGCCCGGAGAATTGCAGAGCAGACGAAAGCCCTGCACTCTGTCTAAAAGAGTCAGGGCTGTGCTTGGTTTATTTGACGAGGCCGTAATATTTAAGCCCGTTATAAACGCCATCTTCATCTACGCCTGACGTAACGTACTTAGCCGACTCTTTTACAACATCGGGTGCATTTCCCATTGCTACGCTGTTTTCAACAAATTTAAGCATTTCAATATCATTTAAATAGTCACCGAATGCATACACATTCTCAGGCTTTGTTCCAGTATCAGACATATACCGCTCAATACCTTTTGCCTTGGAGCCGCCTGGAGGGAGAATATCCATAGAGAGCTCATGCCAGCGGATAAAATTCAGGTTGTCAAAATACTTATGGTATTCATTTTCTTCCTGTTTTCCGCAGAATATAAGCATTTGATAGATGTTATGATGCTTATAGTAATCGCTGTCATGATCCGGATGCGTCGCTTTTAACGTGGCGATGCTCTTTTCGATATCTTTATGGTGGGGAACGTTGGCACGCATGCCCTCGTAGCTCATATAAATAAGAGGATGATCCCGTTTTTCGCTGAAGCCGTTAATTTCTTCAATAGCTTTCAGGTCAATCGGATTTTTGAGAATGGCTTCTCCTCTTCTTTGCACATACTGGCCGTTAAAGCAGACAAATGAATCAATGTTAAGCTCCTGCTGAATGCCCTGAAATAAATAAGGCGCTCGGCCGGTGCTGATTGCCACCTCGTGTCCTGCTTTATGAAGCTCAAAAATAGCATGTTTTGTAGAGGCTGGAATTTGCTTTTTATGATCCAGCAGGGTGCCGTCAATATCAAAAAATATTAGTTTTCTCTCCATAGGTCTTACCTTTCCTCTCCGCTCTTGGTATCTATTTTCCGCCCTTACAGGTTACCATATTCAGAGGGTGGAAAGGCAGGGTTTTCTATTATCCGTACTTCTCTTTATGTTCCTTTTTCCAGGCGAGATACGTTTTATCTTCTCTTGCTTTTATCCACTTTTCTTCAAAAATTGCTGCAGATTCCGCCTTTTCCTCATTAATCTGCCTTTCGTTAATATTGCCGTCTTTGTCATACTTTTTTCCGCCTTTATAATTGGCGTAGCGTCTGGCGCGGGTGTAGCCCATCTGCAGGTATTTGCGGGCCATATCCATTCCGACAAAATCTTCCTGTTTTTTATATTCCAGAAACATCCCGTAAATTTTTTCGGAGGATTCCCTGGCAATTTCCGGCGTTTTAAAGCGCCAGTGCGGCAGAATTTCCCCTTTGTAAGGCTCCACCATTAATAATCCCTGCTCACCGCGTCCAACTTCGTACTTTTCTGGATGTTTACGGAAATCAATATTGTCAAAGTCTTTCTTGTAGTCGAAACCCAAAGCTATCTCCCCCTTATTTAAAGATAGTAGCCGTAAAAGAGGGAAAATAAACCGAGAAGTGCCAAAAAGGCTCTTTTCATTTTTTATGACTTCCTATAAGGTATAATTAATAACAAGTTCAAGCTAAGAAAGAGGGAAGCGATGAGAAAAAAACCATACGTCACCGACGCAATCATTGGAAATGGAAATATGCTGATTTCTTTAACAAAGGATGGCGAAGCTCATCGGCTCTATTGGCCGCAGATCGACTATACGGATCAGATCAACGCGCAGTCCGCAGGATTTTATGATTATGAAACGGAAAAAACCCTTTTCTTTCACGGGAAAAGCTGGAAACATACGCAGTATTATCGGAAAAATACGAATGTTCTTATAACGGTTCACCAATATGAAAACTGGGTCGTGGAACAAAAAGATTTTGTTCTGGCGGACAGGGATGTATGGATCCGGCGCTTCAAAGTGAGGAACACGGCAGACTACGCGCGGAAAGTGCAGCTGCTTTATAACTCGGACAGCTCCGTAGGGGGACGTCATCATTTTCAGACCTCTGATTTTGATGAGAATACCGATTGTCTGTATCAATACAACCGCAGCGATTGGATGGCTCTTGCCAGCCCGAATCCCATTACAAATTACTTTATAGGCAATCTAAATCTTCAGGCGCTTCCTGACCCGTTTGACGGACGAAGCGTGTTTAATCATCCGGAATCGAGCCTGTTTTTTGATTTTGATACGATCGAGCCGCAGGAGGAGCATGCGGTTTCCATTTATTTAGCATGCGGCACGAATAAGCGGGAAGTCACCGATTCAATCTGGTACTGCAGGCGGGAAGAAGAAGACCTTGAAGAAATTACCGCGGCCTACTGGTATAAGGTTCTTGAAAAAGCGGAACGGTATTCCTACGGTGGGGAACGCACCCAGGAAATTTATGACCGGTCGATACTTACTTTCCATCTGCTGAAAGACAAAAAGAGCGGTACCTTTATTGCCGGACCGGAAGGCGACGAAAATTATGACTTTTCCGGAGGGTATGCTTACAGCTGGGGACGGGATGCAGCCTTTATCGCAGCAGCGGTGGACGCAGCAGGCTATCCGGAGCTTGTGAATGAGTATTACCGTACAATTGCGAGCTGGCAGATGGACGCCGGACACTGGGAACAGCGCTATTATACAGATGGACAGGTGGCGCCGAACTGGGGAGTGCAGATCGACGAAACAGGCTCGATCCTCTGGGGTATTCACGACCACTATGTTCAGACCGGAGACAAGTATTTTAAGGAAATCATGTGGCCGACGGTAAAAAAGGGTGCCTTTTTCCTGAAGGATTTCATTGATAAAGAAACAAATCTGCCAAAGCCTTCTAAAGATCTATGGGAGAAGCGCGATGGAGAGCACAGCTATTCAGCCGCCGCGGTCTATGGGGGCATGATGGGTGCTTCGAAGCTGGCTGCAGAAGAAGGGGAGTTTCATCTTGCAGAAACCTGGGAAAAAGTGGCGGTTAACATTAAAACAGCGCTTGAAACCAGAGTATGGAGCGAAAAGAAAGGTTCATTTCTGCGCGCCCTTAAACTAGCGGTAAGCCCGAGCGTATATGAAGAAGCTTTAGCAGAAGGCAGGGAAGGATTCATTGAATATAATCAAAAAGGAACACCTATATACTATTTGTGGGAAGACGATGTAACAGACATCTGCCTGCTCGGGTTGAATTATCCGTTTAACGTATTTGATGCCGGCGACAGGCGGATGCAGAAAACCGCAGATCTGATTGAAGCGGAATGTACGTCAGCTCACATAGGCGGTATTGAGCGCTTTCCGGGTGATGTGTATATTGGCGGGAATCCATGGATTATTACGACGCTGTGGCTTGCCATTTACAAAAAACGAAGCGGCAAACCAGCAGAGGCCCACGAACTGTTCCAGTGGACCATTGGACATGCAAACCATCTCGGTCTGCTGCCGGAACAGGTAGATAAGCATACGGCAGAACCTGCATGGGTCATGCCTCTTACCTGGTCACACGCCATGTTTGTTCTCGCTGTGAAAGAATTGTCGGCAGAGGAAACAACGCAGAGCCTTGAGGAAGATTTAGAAGCAAAACGATAATAAGCTGTAAAATACTAGCCCTCGCCAATGGTGGGGGTTATTTTATGTGAGCAGAAAACGTAAGTTATATAAATTAGTGTTAATTTTGCAAATAATCTGACATGAAATGCTCTTTTTTTGTATGTATCTATGATTTGAGAATAATTATTTGTACAGCATCGCTAATGTTATTTAAGAAAATTGACCTTATAATGTGACTATATCTTAAGCGGAGCGGAAAGGAGTAAGTATGTTGGATGCCAGATACTCTCAAAAAGCCTTTGAAACATTTTTTTTACCTAGATTAAGTACACAGGAAGTGAATAACATACCAAAAGACAAAGCCTTGCTTGTTCTGCATATTGGGGCAGTAGAACAGCACGGGAAGCACCTTCCTGTATTTACGGATACGTTGATTGGCGAAGGTTTGTTAATGCAGACATTTGAAAAGTTTAGTACAGAAGATAATATTTGGCTACTGCCCTCTATTCCATATGGAAAGAGCACGGAACACAGCAGCCATCCCGGAACTTTCTCTTTATCTGCAGCAACTCTTCAGAGTATCGTGATGGATATTGGTAAAAGCGCGGCAGTCAGTGGATTTAGAAGACTTCTTATATTAAATACGCATGGCGGGAATAATGATTTACTAAATATGATGGCAAGAGACATTAGAGAAGAAACCGGATTAATGGTATTTCGATTAAACCCGCATTCGGAACAAACGAAGGAATGGATTACAGAGCAGGAAGCTTCCTACGGTATTCATGGAGGCGACGTGGAAACTTCAATGGTTCTTTGTTTTAAAGAGAACTGGGTGGACATGAATAAGGCAGACAAAGAGTTTCTGCATGAGCCTGAAAAAAAGACTTCATTAAACTTGAAGGGCAATCGGTACTTTGCATGGAAAATGGATGATATTTCTAAAACCGGCATCGCTGGAGATGCCACAAAAGCGACGAAGGAAAAAGGAGATAAAATCAATAAAGCTGTCAGTGAAGAACTGGCCGGCGCCATGCTGGAAATGGCAGATTTTGAAATAGAACAGTTAATAAAACCTTAAGGAGGTTATATTCGCCATGCAGGCAGATATCCAAAAGACAGAACAAGAAAAGCATACGGCTGAAACGATCTCAATGAAAAATGTCAGTAAGGTTTACGACAATGGGCATACGGCAGTTCAAAACGTTGACCTGACTATAAAGGAGGGGGATTTTGTTTCTTTTGTGGGACCATCAGGCTGCGGGAAATCGACTATTTTTAAAATGGTCGCAGGATTGACTACTATCACGGAGGGACATATACATCTCTTCAATAAAGAAATAGACTCCAGCGACCGGGATTCACGGGACCTGGCCTACGTTTTTCAAGATGCTACACTGCTTCCCTGGCTGAATATAGAAAAGAACGTGCGGATGCCTCTGACTTTTCAATCCATAAAAAAAGAAGAACAAAACAAAATGGTTCAGGAAACATTGGAATTAGTAGGGCTGAAAGGATACGAGCGTGCCATGCCAAGAGAATTATCGGGTGGTATGAAAATGAGAGTATCGATTGCAAGGGCTTTAGTATCTAAACCAAAATTGCTTTTAATGGATGAGCCTTTTGGAGCGCTTGACGAGATCACAAGACAAAACCTTCAGGAAGAACTGCTGCGCATTTGGAATTCGCAGAAAATGACGGTGCTTTTCATAACCCACAACGTTTTTGAATCGGTGTATTTATCCAACAGAGTAGCTGTTATGACTGCATCTCCAGGAAAAGTGGATGATGTGATTGATATTCCTCTTTCTTATCCAAGAAATTCGGATGTTCGTACGGCCCCGGAATTCAGTAATTTAGTGGCTGAGATATCTGAAAAATTAAAAAATTAAGGTGGGAAAGTGTATGTGGGTGGAAAGGTTAAAAAACACTATAGCGGACCAAACGGAAATAACTAGTGATAATGATACGGTAGAGCGCTTATCCAAAGATGCCTATTGGTATTCTCCAATTTTATACAAGGAATTAAACGGCATGAAAGCTGACTGTGCGGTTTTTCCAAAAAATGAAGAAGAGGTAAGAACGGTTGTAGCATTTGCAGTGAAAGAAAAAATACCATTAACGGTCAGGGGTTCAGGCACAGGAAACTACGGTCAGTCTATTCCGTTAAACGGCGGAATTATTATCGACATTACACAGATGAATCAAACCGTTAAAGAAACCTCTGCATCTGTAACCGTTCAAGCAGGGAAAAAGCTGGGTACTCTTGAGAAAGAGCTGAGAAAAAAAGAGAAGGAACTCCGTATTTTCCCGAGTACTTTTATGAAGTCGACAGTAAGCGGCTTTTTATGCGGCGGGTCGGGAGGCATTGGATCTATTCGATGGGGGAACCTGTGGGACAACAATGTCATGTACGTCAAGATGATGACTATTGAAGAAGATCCGAAAATTCTTCACATACACGGGGAAGAAATTCTTTTATTTATCCACACATATGGAACAACGGGAATTCTGCTGGAAGCCGAGCTTCCTGTCGAAGATAAAATGGAATGGAATCAATATCTGCTTACCTTTCCCACATTTCAAGAAGCCGTGGACTGCTGCCAGTACTTAACTGAACAGGGAAATATGCCTTTACGGCTGTTGTCTACCTGCGAGTGGCCACTGCCGCAGCATTATAAGCCTCTTATAAGCTACATTGACGAAGGCAGCTCGATTGTAATAATAGAATCAACCATTATGAAAAAAACTATGGAAAAGATAGTGGAAAGTCAAAAGGGAAATATGTCTTTGTTCATACCCTCCGAAAAGTACCAAAAAGGCTTGAAGCTTTCTGATTTCACATGGAATCATTCCACGCTTTGGGCACATAAAAACGGGGAAAATATGACGTATTTACAGGCGAGATTTGATAAAAGTAAACTTCACAGCCAAATCGATACGATAAAAGAGGAGTATGGAGATGAAGTACAGCTCCATTTCGAATTTATAAAAATTGATGAAGAAATAACTCCGGCTGCGCTTCCTGTCCTTCAATTCCGGTCCAAAGAACGTATTTATGACATTATTGATTTTTTTGAGAAACACGGTATTCAAATTAATGATCCTCATACCTACCTGCTCGGGTTCGGAGGTTACAACATGAGAATGGATGAAATTAAAAAGAAAAAGAAAGCCTATGATCCTTATGACCTGCTCAACCCTGGAAAAATACCGAAAACCAGAGAGGTTATTTAATCAAAATAGAAAGGAGCATGCCCTGCATGAATAGTAATGTGGAAACCACTTCTATACGAACAAGCGGACAGCCGAAGGCTAAAAGTATGAGTAAGGGAAAAAGTAAATTGATTTCAGTCTTACCGCCTTTAGCAGCTTTTATTATATTTGTTGGGGGGTGGGAGCTTCTTGTAAGACTGCTGCAGATTCCCCACTACCTTCTGCCGACGCCTACCGCTATCGTTACGGCTGCAGTAGAGAATGCGGCTAACCTGACCACGGCCGTTTCTGTCACTATTCTAGAAGCAGTCATTGGCTTTACGCTCAGCGTAATTGGAGGCGTGGCCGCAGCTATACTGATGGCGAGCTCCAAATGGGTGGAAAAAAGCCTTTATCCCTATGCGGTCATTCTACAGACCATTCCCGTAGTGGCGATTGCACCAATTATTGTTATTTGGTTTGGGTCCGGTATGAATTCTATTGTCATTATCACTTTTCTCATTGGGTTTTTCCCGATGCTTTCCAATACACTCATCGGATTGAATGCCACAGATAAAGATATGCTCAATTTAATGAAGCTCTACAAAGCTTCGAAGATGAAAGTGATGTGGAGAGTTCGTGTTCCTTATGCCCTCCCCTATATTACTGCAGGGCTGAAGATCTCCTGCACCTTAGCCGTTATTGGAGCCATAGTTGGTGAATATATCGCGGGCATCGGCGGAGGAAGCGGGGGAATAGGCTATGCTATCACAGTATCCGCTGCAAGAATGGAAACCGCCTACTTATTTGCGTGCGGAATAGCAGCCTCCCTGCTGGGTATTGTATTTTTCTTATTAATTAATATGTTTTCTAAATGGGTACTTGGTTCGTGGCATGAATCAGAATTAAACAATAAAGATTAATAAAAAAACGGGGGATACTCATAATGAAAAAGAGCACACAGAAAAAGTGGATGATGTACGCTGTCGGATTAACAAGTCTGTCCGTATTGGCTGCATGTGGATCAGGAGAAGAGAACTCAGGAGCAGAGGCGGATTCTTCAGAGCTTGAAGAAGCAAAGCTTGTAACAAACTGGTTTGCTCAGCCGGAGCACGGTGGAAACTATGCAGCATTGGTGGAAGGCATGTATGAAGAAGAGGGATTGGAAATGGAAATCGAGCCGGGAGGACCGGAAATTTCGGCCACCCAGATTGTAGCTTCCGGTGACGCCGACTTTGGTTATACGAGCGGCGAAGATTTAGTGATTGCCAGAGACGAAGGAATTCCTCTGGTAGCGATAGGAGCTATTTTTCAGGAAAGTCCTTATGTATTGATTTCACATGAAGGCCAGGTGGACAGCTTTGAGGATTTGGAAGGCAAAACCGTCTTTACAGCAACAGCTGTTGGGTACTGGGAATATATTAAAGAAGAATATGAATTAGAGGAAGTAGAGGAACGGGCTTATACAGGTTCTCTAGCTGAATTTGTAGATAATGAAAATGCAGTAACGCAAGGGTATATGACATCGGAACCATACTCTTTAGATGAGCAGGGTGTAGACATTGATTATTTAAAAGTAAGTGATTCCGGGTTTGAATCATATGGAAACGTAATATTCACGACAGAGGATATGATCGAAAACAATCCGGAAAAAGTGCAGGCATTTATGAATGCAACTGTAGCAGGATGGGAGTATTACAGGGACAATCCGGATGAGACCAACACTTATCTGCAGGAGCAGAATCCTGATTTAACAGAGGAGAAAATGGAATACAGCAAAGAAGCTATGGATGAAATTGTCTACGGGGGAGACGCTGAAGAAAACGGATTTGGGTACATGGAAGCGGACAACTGGCAGACCCTTCAGGACAACATGAACCAACTTGACCTTACTTCCAGTGAAGAAGATATCGAAGAAGCCTTTAATATGGAATTTCTGGAGGAAGCGCATAATGAATAATTTTTTAATAAAAAATGTTTGTGTTCCAGGCCTGGATCTGGACGAGGCTCATATTGTAATTAAGGACGGTCGGTATGATACTATCATGCCGGCTGTTTCAAATGAAGCACTAATCTTTACGCAGAATTGGGAGGAAGATAACAAAAAAGCTGTAGATGGACGTGGGTGGACAATCTTTCCTACATTTACGGATATACATACCCACCTGGACAAAGCATTTACGTATGAACAGGTTCCCAATTACTCAGGTACGTTAAGAGAAGCTATCACAAATTATCAATCCGCGCTTCCTTCATTCACGGAAGAAGCTATGATGGAGCGGATGCGGCGGTTAATGGATCGGGCTGTTTCATACGGAACCGGCAGAATGAGAACACATATTAATGCAGGCGAAGACAAAGCAGGAAATATTGCACTGCAGGCAGCCTCGAAAATAAAAGAAGAGTATAGAGGTATTCTTGATCTGCAGATTATAGCGATGGTTGGAAATATGTCTCAACCGTTGACTAAGAATATCGAGCTGCAGGACGTGCTGCTTTCCAATAATATTGATGGAATCGGCGGCGCACCTCATTTGTCGGAATCCTGCAATGAAGAAATAGACGATCTCTTTGCGTTTGCCTCTTCCCGGGATCTGCTCATCGACCTTCACGCGGATGAGCAGGATGATCCGGAGGTAAGATCTATTTGTCATATAATAAAGCAGGTCAAAAAATATGATTATCAAAAGAAAACAACTGCCGGACATCTTTGTTCGCTTTCGGCAATGGAAGAGGAAGCTGCTTTTTCTATTATAGATGAAATGATTCAAGAGCAAATATACGCAGTTACGCTTCCAGCAGCAAACCTCTGTCTGCAGGGAAGAGACGATAAAAAAAATGTCCGCAGAGGCACAACAAGAGTAACGTCTTTTCTGAAAAAAGAAGCTGTAATAGCGGTGGGGTCAGATAATGTCAACGATCCGTTTCATCCATTTGGAGATGGTGATATGCTGCTGACAGCTCTGATAGCTGCGTATGCAAATCATTTAACCAGTCAAAAAGATATCAGCCGGCTCTTTCAAATGATAACGACGAAACCGGCTGAAATATTCGGTCAAACCAACCATATTCAAGAAGGAGAAAAAGCTGATTTTGTTTTAATAGAAGGAAAGGGAGAAATAGAATTGCTATCTGTACAGTCCGGGGGAAGAAAGGTGTACAGAAATAGCCGCTGGGTCAGTGAAAGACAGGAAACAATCAGTGTATGGAAGAAAGGAAATATATATGCTTGATTTATTAATTAAAAATGTCCGGACACACAGCAGTCCCGTATTATTTCATTTAGGAGTGGAAAATAACCGCCTTCGGTTTGTATCCTCTTCAGGCCGGGCATCAAAAACAGTGGAGGGGGAAGGCGGCATAGTACTGCCGCCTTTTGTAGAAATGCACCATCATGCCGACACCTATAAAGCAGGTGAACGAGTCGGAGAAAATAAGTCCGGCACGATTGAGGAAGGTATTGCTATATGGGACAGTGCTAAGTCCCAATTGATTAAAAAAGAACTTACAGCTCAAATGGAAGATTTAGTTTCTACATTTATCGGCCAGGGGATTTTATATACCCGATGGATGATCGACGTCTCAGAGCCTGGTTTGAAGGCTCTTTCCTGCGCAATTGCTGTAAAAGAAAAATACAAAAATACAGTAGCTATAGAAATAACAGCATTTCCTCAGCTTGGAATGAAAGAACCATGGAAAAGAGAGCTGCTTGAAAAAGCTTTACAGATGGGCGCAGATCAAGTTAGTGCCGTCCCCCATCTGGAAGAATCCGAAGAACAGGAAGACGCCGCTGTTCAGGAATGTTTCAGGCTGGCCCAACAGTACAAAAAAGGAATTCATATTTTCTGCGATGAAACAGATAATCCGGATTCCATGTCTTCAAGCAAAATAGCTGAAGCTGCTTTAAAAGGAGAATATCACAATCCATCCATTACTATAAGTCACGTTAATGCCCTGAGCTACTATGAGGAAACGAAAGCAGCTGAAACAATACAAAAAATTAAGCAGGCCGGCATTCACGTTATCAGCTGCCCTTTAATCAACAGTACGACTATTGGAAAATCACTGGACAGCAGGCATGCAGCCAGAGGAATTACCAAAGTTAAGGCATTGAGAGATCAAGGCGTGAATGTATGTGTTGCGCACGATGATATCAAAACGCCATTTTATCCATTTGGTAATGGAAATATGCTTCAGGCAGGATACATGATGGCTCACTTGGCACAGTTTACAACAGAGCCGGAGCTGATCAGCTTAGTAGACATGCTTACCTACAACGGAGCAAAGGCTATGAATGTGCAGCACTATGGAATAAAGGAAGATGGCCCCGCAGAATTTCTGCTTTATAAAGAAAACAACCTATTCAGCCTTTTTACAGAACATAGCAAACCATTTGTAGTGTGTAAAAATGGCATGGTTATTTCTTAAATTAAAATACGTCATTTTACAAACTGTGAGTAGATTAATAGCAGCAAAGTTGTTTTAAGTTGGCAAGAAACTGTTCCATATTGTATATCTATACATGATATCGAATATTTTTAAAGTCTCTTATGAAAAGAAGAAAATAAACAGGGGTGACTCCTGCAGAACAGCCATAGAAGAAGATAAAGAGGGGTTTTTCCTCTTTAGCTTAAGGCTCGGCCTGCGGAAAGCACCTCCTGTAAAGATTTTGTATAAAAACACCTGTTTTTTGTCTTTTTCAACAGCCTGATTTATTGTTTCTATTATTTTTAACGTTCCTGTTAATGGAGGTGTAACAATAGTATGAAAGAAAATAAATATGATGATACCAATTTCTTCACTGCTTATCAAAAAATGCCGCGATCCGTTAAAGGTCTGGAAGCTGCCGGTGAATGGCACGTTTTGAAAGCATTAATGCCAGCATTACGTAATAAAAATGTTCTCGATCTGGGATGCGGTTTTGGATGGCATTGCCGCTATGCAGGAGAACAGCAGGCTGATTCAGTAATAGGTGTGGACATTTCCGAAAATATGCTTAAAAAAGCTCGTGACAGCACGAATGATCCCGCCATTTCATTTATAAAGATGCCAATAGAAGATGTAGAATTCGATAGTGCCCAGTTTGAAGTAGTTATAAGTTCATTAGCTTTTCACTACATTGAGCCATTTGAAAGGATGTGCCAAAAAGTCCACAATTGGCTGAAAAAGGGAGGCACTTTTCTTTTTTCAGTAGAACATCCTATCTTTACTTCCCAAAATAAACAAGAGTGGTATTACGATAAGCAGGGAAATATTCTGCATTGGCCTATAGATCATTATCAAGAAGAAGGATCGCGTCAAACGATATTTCTTACAGAAAAGGTAATTAAATATCACCGAACACTTTCGACGTATATCAACAGCTTAATTAGCGCAGGGTTTTATATAAAGTCAGTCAAAGAGCCGGCTCCTTCTGAGGAGATGCTGCAGCGTATGCCGCAAATGAAAGATGAACTCCGCAGACCGATGTTTTTAATCATATCAGCAGAAAAAATAGATTCACAATGAGGTATGATTTCTTATATTGTACGTTTCTGCATTTTTATACCCGTGATAGAATAACTTCAACAATTACTGTGTCTTTTTTCTTTAAAGTAACATTAAAGACCTCTTTTCGAAGAGGTCTTTTTAGAAGGATCATTTTCTTTTTACAAAAACGGCAGGTAAAACAGCAGAAACGCTGCAAAGCTGCCAATAACGCTTAACGTTACATAAAGAATCAGCGGTTTGTATGCTTTTCGTTCAATCAGGCGGAATGACTCCATGCTGAAGGTGGAGAATGTGGTGAAAGCTCCAAAAAAGCCAACGGCTGCCGTAAGAAATAAAGGATCCTCGTAGGCATCACCCGGAACATAGCCGTAAAATAAAGCCAAAAACAAACCAAGTCCCGCCGAACCGAGAATATTAACCGTAAGCATAGCTGTCGGAAAAGGAGGATCAGCGAACCTGTAGTCTATCCATTTTCCAAGAAGATAGCGGCAGACTGCCCCGGCTGCTCCCCCGATCATTAATAAAACGATCATAAGCGGCGGCCCTCCTCAGAAGACCGGAGTTTTCTGCCAAGACGCTGTCCGCCTGCAAATCCAGCCCAGGCGAAGGCGATTCCGCCAACAATAGTAGGTAGAATGTAGGCTGCTATGTAGAGCGGGGAGAGGGCAGAGCCCAGCAGAACGGTGTCTGATACGAGTGTCGAAAAAGTAGTATAGCCGCCGCACAGGCCGACACCCAGACCGGCGCTGATCCATTCCCTGACGGTAAAAATAGCAAAAAAACCAGTCAGAGCTCCGAGAAGCGCACTTCCGCTCCAATTTTCCATAAGCGTACCGAAAGGGAAAATAGAATCGAATGCAGCGGCATTAATGGAATAGCGCAGAAGGGTTCCGAGCATGGCACCCGCGGCTATGGCCAGCAGAACACTTGGCGGCCCGAATCGTTTGTTCATGAATATCCCCGGCTTTCTATGTGTTTTCCCTCCAAAGTATACGTCTTTTATCTCAAAAGAAAAAGCAGCCCCTCATAAAAAGAGGAGCTGCTGCTTTATGGAGAAAAAGTCTGCTGCGCGAGATTTTTAATTTCCGCATAAACATCAACAAATGGTTTGTCGCTGCGGCTTGAAGCTTTCTCAACATCGTCGTATTCAGGGGAGACCTGATACAGGATGTCTCCTTCAAAGCCGAGTTTAATGGAAACAGGGCCGTAGGGCGTCTCCAGAGCTTCAAAATGGCGGGAAAGGATGCGGCGTTCCCACCGGCTGCTCCTTACGCCAAAAGTAGTCGTCTCTCTAAAAAGTATAGTTTCCAGTACAGCTTTGTTCGACTGCCTGCATAATACAGTAAGCAGCGTACCCGGCCTGTTTTTCTTCATGTAGACCGGGGTGTAATAGACGTCGAGAGCCCCGGACTGAAACAGACGGTCCATCGTCGAGCCCAGTGCTTCTCCGGATATATCATCAACCTGGCATTCCAGGGTATAAACCGTTTCATCTGAAACAGCCTGTTCTTCAAATAATACAGCGCGCAGCACATTGGGGTGGGCAAAATCTTTTTTGCCGGCACCATATCCAATTTTTTGAAGAGGCAGGGCGGGCAGGCTTCCGAATGACTCAGCCAGCGCTTTAAGAAATCCGGCACCGGTTGGCGTCGTTAGTTCACCCTCTGCTTCCAGAGAGGCAAGCGGAATGCCTGTCAGCAGTTCAGCTGTAGCAGGTGCCGGGATGGGATACAGGCCGTGAGCCATACGGACCTTCCCCTGGCCGGTCGGCACGGGGGACGCAATAATTCGTTCTGCACCAAGACTTTCCAGTGCAAGACAGACGCCGATAACGTCTATAATCGAATCCATGGCACCGACTTCATGAAAATGCACATCAGCGGCAGGTATTCCGTGAATATGACCTTCTGCTTCCGCAATATGTTCAAATACAAGCCGGCTTCTGTCTTTTACCCGCGGCGCAAGTGCGCTCTGTTCGATCATTTCCAGAATATCAGCCGCTTTTCGGTGATGATGGTCATGATCGTGATGATGGTGATGAGGTTCTTCTATTTCCAGCTGCAGATAGGAGGCAGAAATGCCCTGCTTGATCACCGGTACGATTTCCATCGTAAAGGAATCGAGCGGCAGTTTCTCCAATTCGGTGCGTATATAGGAAATATCGGCTCCCAGGTCAATAAGGGCGGACAGCGTCATGTCCCCGGAAATGCCGGAGACACAGTCCAGATAGATTGTATTCATGAGGAAGCCCCTTCCGATGCCAGTTTCAAAATCATGGCGGCCTGGTAGGCGGCGCCGAATCCGTTATCAATATTTACGACGCTCATTCCGGAAGAACACGAGCTCAGCATACTGAGAAGCGGAGTGAGTCCGTCAAAATGGGCACCGTAGCCGACCGATGTCGGCACGGCAATGACCGGACGCTTCACAAGGCCGCAGACGACGCTTGGAAGAGCTCCTTCCATACCGGCTACAGTAATCACAACTGAGGCTTCCTGGAGAACATCCCGGTAGGAAAGCAGCCGGTCAATGCCGGCTACGCCTACATCGTGAATAATTTCTGTTTCGCAGCCGAGCCATTTTGCCGTCCATTCCGCCTCTTCGGCAACAGGCAGATCCGACGTGCCGGCCGACACAATTATAATTTTTCCGTTATATAATACAGCTGGTTCTCCATAAATAAGCAGGCGGGAGTTTTCCTTGTATGCACCGTTGGGGTGAAGAGCAAGAACTTCTTCTGCTTTTTCAGGGGACATTCTGGTAGCCATGGCTCTGCCATGCTTTTGGATCAGTTTTTCTATAATAGCAGCCGTCTGTTCTGCCGTTTTGCTTTCACCATATATAATTTCCGGATAGCCATTCCGGCTTTCCCGGTCGTAATCGACTTTGGTATGGCCGAGATCTTCGAATGTCATCAAGCAGTCTCCTTTTTGTCTTTAATCAACGGAAACAGGAGAGGATAAAGACAGCGATTTATTCATACTCCCGCTCTTGTAACCGGCGAGGTCCATCGTAACGAACTTGAATCCCAGCGTCTCCAGCTTTTCGGAAATGCGGCTGTGCAGAGAAGCGAGCTTTTGCATGTCCTCAGGTGCTACTTCGATACGGGCTATCTCATCATGCGACCGCACCCGGACCTGAGCCATGCCGAGTTCGCGGATATACTGTTCCGCCGCGTCCACCCGGTTCAGTTTTTCAATAGTGATTGTTTCCTCGTAGGCAATTCGTGAAGCGAGACAGGCGTAGGAAGGTTTGTTCCAGTTCGGAAGGCCCATGTCCTTTGAGAGCTCCCGAATCTCGCTTTTATATAAGTCAGCTTCCTGCAGCGGACCGCGGACGCCGTGTTCTTTGGCCGCAATAATGCCGGGACGGTGTTCGCCCATGTCATCTGCGATAAGGCCAAAAACAATATTTTTATAATGACGTGTTTCAAGCAGCGGCTTCAGGTTTTCAAACAGGTTATCGCGGCACAGGTAACAGCGGCTGCTTGTATTTTCCACATAGCCCGGAATGTTCAGCTCCGACGTGGAAATAATCTCATGGGATGCGTCCAGGTGGGCAGCCAGCTCCTTTGTATCAGCCAGCTCCCGGTCGGGAAAGGTCTCCGAATCAGCTGTAACAGCAAGTACATTTTCGCGTCCGAGCGTCCGGTTGGCCACATGCAGCAGAAAGGTGCTGTCAATGCCGCCCGAGAAAGCCACGACGACGCTTTTCATTTCCAAAAGAATAGATTCCAGCTTTTCCAGCTTTTTTTCAATCATGGATGGATCTCTCCTTTCGTTGCCATAAAAAATTATACATACGGAATCGTTAAAGGTCCGAGCGGCAGTACAGCTACACTCATGTCCGGGCCGTATTTCTGCTTCAAGTCTTCGAGCGTCTGTTCAATGTCATTGCACGGATTAAGCATGGTCTGTTCAATCTGCTCGTTGCTCAGTTTGGAATGAACGTATACGTCTGCCCATACTTGGATGACCGCCTGCTTCTGCACCTGCCACTGGTCAAACATTTTAAATTCCGGGTCATTAATCATATCGAGCAGTTTCTGCGGACTGTCAGCCATACTGAAAATTTCCGCAAAGTTGCCGTGATCAGGAATGCCGTCTGAGCATTCGGCTGCCACAATAATAGCTCCGCCTTCTTTTACAATTTTATGGGCGGCGCTCATACCTTTTACCGCCTGGTATAAATTCTGGTCAAGCGGGTAGCCGGAGTTCGTTGTAATTACAACGTCAAAGCGTTCTTCGCACTGAATCATCGCATGTTCCTTTGTAAATGCACAGCCCTTTTCGTGAGCCGCAAACAGTTCCCCGGCAAATACGCCGGTAATATCCTTATCGCCATTGAGGGTGACGTTAAGAAGGAAATCGGGAGGACAAACCCGGTTTATTTCCCGTGTCATGTTCTGGACCGGATTGTCTTCCATATTGCCCCAGGTCGATTTAGGATCACCGATCATTCTGGCGTTATGAAAAGTCATAATCGTTTCAATTCCGGCTATTCCCGGCATAATTCCTTTCGGGCCTCCGGAAAAACCGGCGAAAAAGTGCGGTTCAATAAAGCCGGTGTTAATACGGAAGTCCGCCTCTACATATTCTTTGTTTAAATAAATATCACAGCCGAACGTGCTGCGGCCAAGGTTAACGAGCTCGTCTTTTTCATGGCAGTGATTGTTAATAATACGAATATTATCAACCACCCATTGGCCGAGCATGCCGACAAGCTCTTCTTCCGTCTGGTCGCGGTGGGTGCCGGTACCGTTGATAATCACGAACTGCTCATGGGGAATATGGGATAGTTCCTCAATAAGAAGCGGAACGAGAATGTGATTTGGCGTCGGCCGGGTGATATCGCTGATGACGATAGCTACTTTATCAGACGCTTTCGCCATGGATTGTAATGGAGGTGTGTCTATTGGATTGCGCAGGGCATCCCGTACAGCCTGATTCTGGTCTTCTAAAGCCGGGAGGTTATTCGGTTCTATAATATAAGCATCCTCCGGAACGTTCACCTCGAGATGCTGTTTTCCATAAAGTAGAGAAGTCTGCATCATAAATCCTCCTTCATAGTCGCTTTGCTTAATATAAGATAACGGTTACATATTGATTTAAAAAATAGGAAGAACGGTATTATCTTCTATCATACCAACATCAGAGCTGAATAGTACAGGTAAAAGTGATCAGATGAGCGGATCATGAAGGAATAAGAATAATTGTTGAAACATGCAACGAAATTTTGTATGATGTAAACACTTACATTAATAGTCATCAGATGACCTTATCACTAAATATGCAGTGAGGGAGAGAAAGACATGAAAGTATCGTTATTTATTACCTGCCTCGGCGATGTGTTTTACCCGGGAGTAGGAAAAGACGTGGTGGAGATTCTGGAAAGGCAGGGCTGTGAGGTCGAGTTTCCGGACGCCCAGACCTGCTGTGGACAGCCAGCTTACAACAGCGGCTATCATAAAGAGGCAAAGAAAGCCGCCAAACATATGATCAAGACATTTGATTCAGCAGAATATGTTGTGGCGCCTTCCGGCTCCTGTGCTGCGATGTTCCGGGAATATGAGCATCTTCTCGAAGACGATCCAGCCTGGAAAGAAAGAGCCCGGGAGCTGAGAGAGAAAACGTATGAATTTACCCAGTTTCTCGTCCGGGTGCTGAAGGTGGAGAGCACGGGAGCTGTGCTGCATGCCAATGCCACCTACCATTCCTCCTGTCACATGTCACGCCTTCTCCGGGAAACCGAGGCGCCTTTCCGGCTGCTTTCCAATGTAGAAGGGCTTACGCTTCATGAACTTCCCAATAAGAATGACTGCTGTGGATTCGGCGGTACATTTGCTGTGAAAATGGGAGCCATTTCCGAGCAGATGGTAGAGGAAAAAGTAGAACACGTAGAAGAAACAGGAGCGGAAATACTGATTGGCGCTGATTCCGGCTGTTTGATGAATATCGGCGGCAGACTGCAGCGCGGCGGAAAACCAGTCAAAATTATGCACATTGCCCAGGTACTTAACAGTAGAGAATAGAAAAGGAGAGATGCATCATGCCGATGAAAATAGGCGAACGGTCTTTTGATAACCGCGTCAAGCAGGGAATCGACAACACGTTTATGCGCGATGCCGTAAGCTCTGCCCAGGCCCGCTTTCAATCTAATAAGGCAAAAGCGGAAGAACAGCTGGGACACTGGGAAGAGTGGAGGGAGCTGTCAGAAGAAATTCGTGCCCACACGCTGGAAAATCTCGATTTCTATCTCGAACAGCTGAGTGAAAATGTTACAAAAAACGGCGGCCATGTCTTTTTTGCTTCTACAGGAGAAGAGGCCAACGACTATGTGAAAAAAATTGCCCAGGAAAAGAAGGCTAAAAAAGTCATCAAAGCAAAATCGATGGTCACCGAAGAGATCAGTATGAACGAAGCATTTGAAAGTGTCGGCTGTGAAGTGATTGAGTCTGATCTAGGTGAATATATTCTCCAGCTTGACGATCATGATCCTCCCTCCCATATTGTGACGCCGGCCCTTCACAAAAATAAAGAGCAGATTCGGGAAACATTTGCGAATTTAAAAGGATACGAAAAAACCTCAAAGCCGGAGGAGCTGGCCCAATTTGCGAGAGAACAGCTCCGCGAGGAGTTTTTGACCGCCGATATCGGCGTCACGGGATGTAATTTTGCCGTAGCTGAATCAGGCAGTGTAGCGCTGGTTACCAATGAAGGAAATGCACGGCTCTCGACAACCATTCCGAAGACCCACATTGCCGTGATGGGGATGGAGCGTATTGTGCCAACGTGGGAGGAGCTTGAGGTTCTTGTTACAATGCTATGCCGCAGCGCGGTCGGCCAGAAGCTGACCAGTTATGTGACAGGGTTGAGCGGTCCGAGAGAAGAAGGAGATCTGGACGGTCCGGAAGAATTTCATCTGGTGATTGTTGATAATGGAAGGTCCAACATCCTTGGCACCGCCTTTCAATCTGCCCTGCACTGCATCCGCTGTGCGGCCTGCATTAACGTCTGTCCGGTATACCGCCATGTCGGCGGGCATTCCTACGGATCTATCTACCCGGGTCCGATTGGTGCTGTGCTGACGCCGCTGCTCGAAGGGTATGACGATCATAAAGATCTGCCGTATGCTTCAAGCCTCTGCGCTGCCTGTACAGATGCCTGTCCCGTGAAGATTCCACTGCATGAACTGCTGATCGAACATCGGAAAGTAATTACCGAGCAGGAAAAAATGACGACGCTCTCTGAACGATTTGCGATGAAAGGATTTGGCATGCTTGCTAGCTCTCCGGCTTTGTTTCATATGGCTGAACAGGCGGCTCCGGCAATGATGTCGCCATTTACTAAAAACGGAAAAATAGAAAGTGGCCCGGGGCCGTTAAAAGACTGGACGAACGTCAGGGATTTTCCCGTTCCGGAAAAAGAGAGCTTTCGTAAATGGTTTCAAAACCGCGGCAAGGAGGAGTCATAATGGCAAAAGGCACGGTACAAAACCAGGATGCTTTTCTGCAGAACATTGCAGATAAGCTGGGGCGGGAACGCCGTTCAGAAGGGGTAAAGCGTCCTCAGTATAAACACAGCCCGCAGCATGATATTCTGCGCGGTGCGACCATAAAAGAGATGGTTGAGGTGTTAAAAGAGCAGTGTCTCGCTATTCATACCGATGTTAAAGAATCGAGTAAAGCGGATCTGGAAAACGTTCTCGAGGAAGTAATGAAAGAGTATGGGGCGGATAAAGCGGTGGCCTGGGACGATCCCAGGTTCACCGAATACGGCCTGGAGTCCTTTCTGCAGCGTCCGAATATGACGATCTGGGGAAGTGGACCGGATGAGGATAATATTAGGATCACTGAACAGGCAGAAGCCGGCATTACGTTTGCAGATTATACGCTGGCGGAATCCGGTACCGTCGTTTTGATGAACGGAGGTGGCAGAGGCCAGTCGGTCAGCCTGCTGCCTACGTACTATATCGCGATAATTCCATACAGTACGATTGTGCCGAGAATAACCCAGGCTGCCGGAGAAATTCACCGCCGCGTAGAGAAGGGAGAAAGAATACCTTCCTGTATAAACTTCATATCGGGACCAAGCAACAGCGCCGACATCGAAATGAATCTGGTGGTAGGTGTTCACGGGCCCGTGCGTGCCTGCTATATATTAGTTGATGATATGTAGAACGGGATTTCTTCTGTGATATACTTTTGAGTAACCAACAGAAAAGGGAGTAAAGGCGGATGGCATTTAAGCAGATAGAAACGAAAAAAATATCGGAAATCGTGCGGGCACAGATCGAAGAAATGATTAAACGCGGCGATGTCCAGCCCGGCGAAAAGCTTGATTCAGTTGTACAGCTTGCCAGTCAGTTTCAGGTCAGCCGTTCAGCCGTCCGGGAGGCATTGAGCGCACTTCGGGCTGTCGGCCTTGTAACAATCAAGCAGGGAGACGGCACGTTTGTAAATAAATATGATTTTTCCGGTGTGGTTGATTCAATGAAAGCAGAACGTATTATTTCGAAAAAAGAAATGATGGAGCTGTTTGAAATTCGGAAGATCATTGAAGTAGGGGCAGCTGAACTGGCTTCCATGAATCGAAAAGAAGAGCATCTCGAAGCAATGGAAGCGGCACTTGCTGCTATGGAACGGGCCTCCGGCGGGGAAAACCTTGGAGAAAATGCCGATATGGCCTTTCATATGGCTCTGGCTTCCGGCACCGGTAACAGCATTATGGCGGATATGATGCATCAGCTCTCTGACACGCTTCAAAAAACGATGTTTGAAACACGAAGAATCTGGCTGTATTCAGAAAAGAAAACATTACAGCGGCTGTATGAAGAGCACGAGAATATATACGAGGCTGTAAAAAACCGGGACGCATCCGCCGCCCGCGAGAAAATGCTGGAGCATTTAACGCATGTAGAATCAACAATGATACAAGGAATAGAAAAAGAATAAATCAAAGGGCTGTCCCAAAACCTATTTTGTGGATTTGATTTTCCATTTCATTAGAAAAAAAGAGGGCCATCAAGAAACCTCGTATTCCTTTTGAAAGGAATACGAGGTTTCTTGTATTATCATGGTGGCCCCCTTTGCTGAAACGAAGGAAAACCGCAAATGAAACAAAGATCAGGCGGGGACTCTGGCAGAACAGCCATCGGTGAGGATAAAGGGGTGTTTTTTCTCTTTAGCTGAGGCATGGCCTGCCGAAAGCTTCCGCCTGGTCCTGTTTCTCTTTTTTTATAAAAGCACCATGTAAAGGTTTCGTCTCTTAATGGACTTTTAGGACAGCCCCTTTTTAGTAATATACAATTTTCGTTTAGGAAGCTCTGGCGATTTTGTCTTCATGAGCCAGTCTTTTTCTAGTCACTACAATTTGTTTAATATACCAGGCCAGTACGAGAAGCGTCAGTCCGCCCCCGATCAGCATGGAAGGCTGGTAAGGCATGGCAAGTCCTTCAGGCGCGTAAAAGATATACGTGCAGACAACCGCGGTCATAAACATAGCCGGTATCCCGCATATCCAGTGAAATTTACCGGATTTAAGCAGGTACATACATGCCGTCCAGAGCATAACTGTCGCAACAAGCTGGTTGGTCCATCCCACATATCTCCATAAGAACGTGTAATCAATCAGCGATAAAAAGATAGTAGGAATCACGACCGGGATGGTGAGGAGCATCAGCGCTATTTTGCCTTTTGTGTGGAAAAAGCGGCTTAATAATTCAGCAAGCATCATTCGTGAAGAGCGCAGCGCGGTATCTCCTGTTGTAATCGGAAGTATAATAACTCCAAGTATAGCGAGAATGCCACCGAGCCCTCCAAGAAGAGAAATGGAAATATCATTAACAGCACCCGCCGGTCCGCCATTGGCAAGAGCTGTACCTAACCCGTCTGTGCCGCCGAAAAAAGTCATGCCGGCCGCAGCCCAGATGAGAGCAATAATGCCTTCGGCGATCATCGTGCCAAAGAAAATCTTTCTGCCTTCTGATTCCTTTTTCATCGTTCTGGCAATAATCGGGCTCTGGGTGCTGTGAAATCCGGAAATAGCACCGCAGGAAATAGTAACCATAAGGAGCGGCCAGAGCGGCAGATTCTCCGGATGAAGATTGGAGAACGTTAAATTTGGAATCGACTGCCCGGAAAAAACAAGGGCCCCCGCAATAGATACGGCCATAAAAATAAGAATACCGCCGAGGATAGGATAAATTTTTCCGATAATACGGTTAACCGGAAGCACCGAAGCGAGAAAGAAATAAACGAATATAATTGCAATCGCGGCTCCAAATGAAAGCGGGGACAGCTCAGCAATCAGCTGTGCCGGTCCTGCAATAAAAGCGGCAGCCACGAGAATCATTAAGCAGATACTTACTATGTTAATACCGACCTGCATAGGTTTCCCTAAGTATTTACCGACTAGCGTCGGGTACTGGGCTCCGTTATGGCGAAGCGAGAGCATTCCTGAGAAATAGTCATGCACGGCTCCGGCGAAAATACAGCCAATGACGATCCATATAAAAGCGACAGGCCCGTACAGCGCACCTAAAAGTGCTCCGAATATCGGCCCGAGTCCGGCAATATTTAACAGCTGGATTAAGCTGCCCTTCCACCAGCTGAGCGGCGCATAATCAGAATCGCCGGGGTTCTCGTAGGCGGGGGTCTGTTTATTATTATCGATCCCGAAGACTTTTTCGACAAAAGAAGCATAAAAAATATACCCTGCGATAAGCAAGGCAATAGACACAAAAAACGTAATCATGACGACAAGCCTCCAGATAATAGATTGCACGATTCCTTTGCTTTGATAAAGGATAAAAGTGTTCGTCAAAAAGTCTAACAACTTCCCTGCGTCGGTGCAAGGGTATTTTGACAAAAAAATTAGAAAATTCAGGAAAACGCTTCCTTTTTATTGTATGGAAATGTCTGTAAAAAGGTTTACACTCCACCAGAATCGTGAATAAATAATTAATTGGAAAAGCTGCCGGAGCAGACATTAAGGAGAGGAAGTAAAGCAATGAACAGCCTTGTATTTACCATCATTTCCTGTCTTTTTTTTATGGGGCTTATTGCCGTTTATTCTTACATAAAAACAAAAAACCAGGTAAACAGCTCGGATGGCTATTTTTTAGCCGGGAGGGGACTGACGGGGGGATTTATCGCAGGTTCTCTTTTATTAACCAACCTTTCTGCCGAGCAGTTAATCGGCTTGAACGGCCAGGCCTACAGTGCCAATATGTCTAATATGGCCTGGGAGGTAACCGCGGGATTTTCCGTTATTATTCTCGCCCTCGTCCTGCTGCCGAGATATTTAGGGGGAGCTTTTTCTACGCTGCCGGGTTTTCTGAGCAGCCGGTTTGATGACGGTGTCCGCCGCTATGTCGTTGTGTTATTTATGCTCGGATACGGCCTGGTCACGATTCCTTCTGTACTGTATTCGGGAGCGATTGCCGTGCTGCAGCTGTTTGATCTGCCGGGGTTGATGGGCATTTCTATCGATCAGGCCGTATGGATTATGGTTTGGATGATTGGGTTAATAGGAGCGGCTTACGCCATTTTCGGAGGGCTGAAAGCCGTGGCTATTTCGGACACGCTGAATGGCATAGGCCTTCTGCTCATTGGATTGACAGTACCTGTTATTGGATTGATCAGTCTGGGCAGCGGTAATTTTTTAGATGGCATTTATACGATAACGACAACCAATCCGGAAAAGCTCAATGCTGTAGGATCCAGAGACGATGCGATTCCTTTCGGCACTATTTTTACCGGTATGATATTTATGAATCTTTTTTATTGGGGAACCAATCAATATGTTATCCAGAGGACGCTCGGCGCAAAAAGCCTGGCAGAAGGGCAGAAAGGAGCCCTTTTAACGGGGTTTTATAAACTGCTCGTGCCGCTGTTAATGATGATACCCGGCGTTATTGCGTTTCATTTGTACGGCGGAGAACTGGATCCGATTGATTTAGCCTATCCAACGATAGTAGCGAATCTGCTGCCGGGCTTTCTTTCCGGATTTTTTCTGGCCATGCTTCTCGGCGCCGTATTTTCGAGCTTTAATTCCTTATTGAACAGTGCATCTACTATGTTTGCCTATGACATTTATAAAGCAGGGATTAACCCGCAGGCGACCGATACCCAGATGATCCGGGTGAGCAAATGGTTTGGTACGATTCTGGCTCTTATGTCCTTTTTCGTCGCCCCGATGTTAATGAATGCACCGGACGGATTATGGAATATTATCAGGGAGTTTACCGGCTTTTTTAACATTCCTATTATTACGATTGTGCTTGTTGGCATCTTTACGAAAAGGGTGCCCGCGGTGGGAGCAAAAATTGTTATTATTTTTCATGTGATCAGCTACTATTTTCTTATCTGGGGGCTGCCAACGTTTTTTGGAGTCGAAATCCCTATCAGCTTTGTCCATATTTCGGCGGTGCTTTTCGTTATTGAAACAGGAATTATGCTTACAGCGGGCCGGATCCGCCCATTGGAAAAAGAACATCATTTTTACGCCAACGCAAAAGTAGATATGACTCCGTGGAAATACAGCCTGCCTGTCACTGTCATTCTTTTCAGCCTGATCATTTTGGCTTACCTTGTATTTTCACCGATCGGCGCAGCCTATGCAGGAGGTGTTGTTTCCGGCTGGTTTTTCCCTGCGGTTGGCGCGCTGCTGCTTTTAACCGCTGTATTCTATGTGAAAGCCCTGCAAAGCTGGAGAGATAAATACGAACACTTTGTGCATACGACGCATGAAGAAGCAGTTCAGCGGACATTGGAACGTGAAAGGGATGAAAATTTGGGATAATAAAGGCGGTTAAGGCATCGTCAACGCATTGGCGGCTGCCAGAAGAAAGCAGAAAAAGAAAAAAAGGCTGATTCTTTTAAAAAAACGGGCTTTTTTTTCCCGGCCCTCTTCCTTCATCCGGCTGGAACGAAATAAATAGGTCAGCGTGAAAAGAAGGGATACAGACACGGCGAGCGCCGTAAGATCCTGGATGATTACAGCAATCAATGATGCAGCTGCAGCGATGAGCATGCCCAGCAGCCAGAGGGTTTCGAGTGACGCATTCATCGACTTTTCTCCTTTTTGGAAGTTTGTGTTTAGCATATCGGGATAGGGGGAATCTGTCTACTACGTGAATAGGCTGGACAATTTCCTTTTCCTCTTGTATAATGAAGAATTGTTATATGCGAAGAAAAAATATATAATGTGAAAATATAAAGATAAACAAATATTTTGGCATTCAACCTAAGGTTTATGAATAGAAACATTTTAATCACCTGGATCGGCTAAAGAGCCGTAAGAATGTAAGAGAAGGTAGGGCTTACATTGTTTAAGACGTTTTACTGAACGATAATGGTGAATTTAACCGCGGCAGCACATTATATACAGCAAAAGCAGTAACCAACAGCCTTACTGCTTCAGCACTCTATGTAAAAATGGAAATTTTATTCTATTCGCAGCACAAAGGCGCCCCTACAGTGGATAACCACTCGGGGGCGCCTTTTCCAATGCATCAGGCAGAATTTGTGCATAAAGAAAAGCATTCGGCTCGTACAAACGAGCCGAATGCTTTTCTATTGTCCAGCTGTGATCTCCAGCCCCATAAGCCTTCTTCCCATCTGTCAGCGAGTCGCGGGCTCCTCTTGCAGATGGTCCAGAAGCTAAGGGGCTGAACGGAAATCTCCGCCTTTCTTATTGTCCAGTTTCAGCGGCTAAACGCTTGGGGATTCTTCCCATTCTTCTCCGGAAGCAGGCTTCCTGCGCGAATGGTCCAGAACCCGGCGCGTCTGTACGAGCCGCTTACGCTTTTCTTTTAATAGTTAACGGATTCTTTTTCAGCATCTTTAGCCTGCTGAAGCACATCCTGATCGGTAATGGACTGTTTTGTTTCTTTATCGAAAAAGTGTACTTTGTTCATATCGATCGCTACTTTTAGGTTGTCCCCGACCGATACGTTATCGCGGGAATCGACGCGGGCGATAACTTCCTGGCCGCCCAGGTTACTGTAAAGGATAACGTCTGCTCCGTTCATTTCCGCCACTTCAATCGGGAGGGTAAACGTAGAATCCGGGAAGGAGTCTGTAAACAGCACTTCGGAATGAATATCTTCCGGACGGACGCCGAGTACAAGCTCTTTCTCGTTAAATCCGCCCTGGCGGATTTTTTTCATTGTACCTTCCGGAACCGTCAGTTCAGTTTCGCCGACGCGGAATTTGTTTTCTACAAGCTTTCCTTCCAGGAAGTTCATCGCAGGGGAGCCGATAAAGCCTGCCACGAACATATTAACCGGATGATCATATACGTGCTTTGGCGACCCGACCTGCTGAACAAAACCGTCTTTCATAATAACGATACGGGTGGCCATCGTCATAGCTTCTGTCTGGTCGTGCGTTACATAAATAGTCGTGGACTGCAGGCGCTTATGGAGTTTGATAATTTCTGCTCTCATCTGTACGCGCAGCTTTGCGTCCAGGTTGGAAAGCGGCTCATCCATTAAGAACACTTTCGGGTCTCTAACGATTGCGCGGCCAAGAGCAACACGCTGACGCTGACCACCTGATAACGCTTTCGGTTTTCTTTTTAAGTATTCTTCGAGTCCCAGAATAGAAGCAGCATTCTGAACGCGCTTATCGATTTCTTCTTTTTTGAATTTCTTAAGCTTGAGGCCGAAAGCCATATTGTCGTATACGCTCATATGTGGATACAAAGCGTAGTTTTGGAATACCATCGCGATATCGCGGTCTTTTGGAGGCAGGTCGTTTACTTTAACGTCATCTATAACCAGATCGCCGTCTGAAATGTCCTCGAGTCCTGCGATCATACGAAGCGTCGTAGACTTTCCGCACCCGGATGGGCCGACAAATACGATAAATTCCTTATCTTCAATATTTAAATTAAAATCCGTTACGGCGTTTGTGTCTCCTCCGTCGTAGCTTTTGTAGATATTTTTTAAGTCGATCGTTGCCATGTATATGTTCCCCTTTCGGTTATGTGTGATAGGTTTTATTGTAAGCGTTATCTTTACGCAAATATACAGACAAATTTCACAAAAATAAGCATAAAGCCTTCGTCATTTTGACGAAGGCTCAGCGTATAGCATCGGCGAACATTGTTTTGATCACATAATAATAGGCCGCTGCATTAGGGAAAAAGCGCACATCAATGCCGGTTATCCCCGTTATTTTGTCAATTCGATACTGCAGCGTATTACGATGCAGGTGTAGTGTTTTCGCAGCAAGACTGACATTCATACTGGATAAGAAAAAATGATACAGCGTATAAATCGTTTCCGAATCTGTCTCGAGCCGTGCAAACAAATAAGCGGCTGCTATGCGCTTGTTGGACTCAGAAAGGCCGGGAAACACAAACAGCAGATGTTCTGCTGTTTTAAACCCGCGGTATGCAGGAAACAGACGCTGGTAGGAAATAAACAAGAGGGCTTCAAACTCATACAGCTCAACGAGATTCTCCGTATGGTGCAGGTAGCGTCCTACATATATCTTCATATCAGTGAGAAGATCACTGGTCATAATTTCCGCTAATTCAACTGGATGAAACCCGCTGTACTCAAAAGGCTCCCGGCTCATAAGAATAACCAGAACCTGCCTGCGGCTGATCTCAAGAATAGTGAACGACTGCTGAAAATAAGAGTCAATAATTGCGTGAATATCCTGTCGGGAAGCTGCAATATCCTTTCCTTCTATATGAAGAAACTGGAAATAGCTGTACGTGTCCAGATCTTTAGGACGGCTGGTGCCGGCTCTTTTTAAATAAGATTCCCAGCTGTCTGCCGGAATGTCGGGCAGTTTCATGTCATCGGAAGTCAGAAAAAATTCCAGTATTTCCAGCTCGCGTCTAGTCAGGCTGCCGGGCTCCACGGCCACCCTGTCACCGTCATCAAGTGTAAAAAATAGATAATCTCCTGCTTTTTCATTGGAAACATCGGAAGTGTGCTGGATACTGGGAATGATGGATTTTAGTTCTGCAAACATAACAGGGCTCCTTTGTATGTAATACCCCAAGTGTAGCGTATGCAGAAATAAAATGAAAAGGATGTCTTAATAGAATAAAAAAGAAAAGACTAACTAAAATTTTAGTAAAATTTATTGAGTTTTTACTAATGGTTCGCTATACTTAGCAAAAGAAGGTTTAAAAAGGAGCGATTATGATGAATATAGATGATTTGGAAGTCTTCGAAGACCTGTTTGGTCGTCGGGCGGAACGAAGTTTTTTTGCACCGGGACGAGTAAATGTTATTGGGGAACATACAGATTATAACGGAGGATATGTGTTTCCCTGCGCCATTACCATTGGTACCTATGTATATGCAGCACCACGTTTGGACGATACCTGTCGATTTTATTCAGGTAATTTTTTATCGAAAGGAATGATTACGTTTACATTAGAGGACACCACCTATAAGAAAGAGCACAGCTGGGCTAACTATCCTAAGAGCATTATATCTATCCTTCAGAAGAACGGCTTTAGTCTTTCTCATGGGTATGATATTTATTTTATAGGAAACATACCAAATGGCGCCGGATTATCATCTTCTGCTTCTATAGAACTCGCCGCAGCCTATTTATTTAATGAATGGGAAGAATGGGGCCTTTCGATAAAGCAGCTGGTACTTTACGCACAGCAGGCGGAAAACGAGTACATTGGTGTACAAAGTGGCATTATGGACCAATTTGCTATCGGGTTCGGTAAAAAAGGACATGCCATGCAGCTTGACTGTCAATCGCTGGAATACACGTATGCCCCGCTGCCGGTCGATACCCATACATTACTTATTATGAATACAAATAAAGAAAGAACACTTGCAGGTTCTGCTTATAATGAAAGACGAAAAGAATGTGAAGAAGCTCTTCAAATTCTGCAGGATCATATAAGTATTCAAAGCCTTGGAGAAGTAACATCAAACATGTGGGAAGAACTGAATCATACGATTGAAAAAGCAACGGTGTTTAAACGGGCAGCGCATGTTATTTCGGAAAATGAACGGACAAAAAGAGCAGTAAGTGCCCTGCAGAGTCAAGATTGGAAGTCTTTCGGAGAGTTGCTGAATGCTTCGCATGAATCACTGAAAAATGACTATGAAGTAACCGGTCCAGAGTTGGATACACTTGTGGAAGCTGCCTGGAAACAGCCTGGAGTAAATGGAGCCAGAATGACAGGCGCAGGATTTGGCGGATGTGCCATTGCTTTTGTAGAAAATGAACATGTGGATGCGTTTATTAAAAATGTGGGAGCTGCGTATTTAAATAAAATCGGATATGAAGCTTCTTTTTATCCAGCTGCTGCTGGAGATGGTGTCAAAGAGTTGAAAATGGAAGGGGTGCAGGGATGACTATTTTAGTTGCTGGAGGCGCTGGTTATATTGGCTCTCATGCGGTTCGTCAGCTGATAGACCGTGGGGAACGTGTTGTTGTACTTGATGCGTTATTAACCGGCCATAAGGCTTCTATTCCGGAAGCGGCTGTTTTTTATGAAGGAGACCTGCGGGATCGTGAGTTAGTTGAACGTGTATTTACAGAGGAAGACATTGAGCACGTTATGATGTTTGCAGCTTTTTCGTTGGTAGGAGAATCAACGGAAAAGCCATTGGCCTATTATGATAATAATGTACACGGCACCCAGGTATTACTTGAAGCAATGGCGGCGCACGGAGTCTCTTCCATTGTGTTTTCTTCTACTGCAGCTGTTTATGGAGAGCCTGCTTATACACCAATAGAAGAAAGCGCAGATACCAAACCGGAAAGTCCCTATGGAGAAACAAAGCTGGCAATGGAAAAAATGATGAAATGGTGCGAAAAAGCATATGGCATCCGTTATGTATCATTGCGCTATTTTAATGTAGGTGGAGCCAGAGAGAATGGTGAAATTGGTGAGGATCATAATCCTGAAACACATCTTATTCCCATTATTCTGCAGACAGCTTTAGGGCAGCGGGAGCATATAACAATATTCGGTGAAGATTACCCAACACCGGATGGTACATGTATTCGCGATTATGTTCATGTAGAGGATTTAATTGAAGCGCATATCCTTGCTTTGGATTATTTAAAGCGCGGTGAAAAAAGCAATGTGTTCAACCTTGGGAGCAGCGCTGGATTTAGTGTGAAACAGATGATAGAGGCAGCTCGAAAAATAACCGGTTGTGCGATACCTGTTCGTGTGGGGGAAAGAAGATCTGGAGACCCGGCTCAGCTGGTGGCTTCTTCAAATAGAGCAAAAGACATACTGGGATGGAATCCACAGCGCACGACGATAGATAAAATTATCGCGGATGCATGGAACTGGCACCAGCGCTCCCCCAATGGCTATCAGGAAAGGGTGGAAAGATGACTACAATAAACGAGGACGCCTATGCTTTAGTACAGGCGGCAGTAAAAGCAGGCTTGATTGAAAATAGAGACGAACGCTATGCTCTTAATCAGGTTACGGATAAAATGCAGCTGTCCGCAGCTCCGGTCCCAGAAACAAAGGCCGATGAGGCTGTTCCTGTATTATTGAAGAAGCTGACTGAATATGCCGTATCTCAATACCTTATAGAAGATCTGTTGGATTTTCGTGAGAAATGGAAAGCGGATTTAATGAATATCTTTCTGCCAAGTCCTTCCCAAATTCAAAAAACATTTGAGGCTTTCTACGAAGAAGCTCCTGTAAAAGCAACAGATTATTTTTATAAGCTGAGCAAAGACTCCTATTATATTCCAATGGACCGTATTGAAAAAAATGTTCATTTTTTTCACGAAACGCCTTACGGCAAACTTGATATTACGATTAATCTCTCAAAACCTGAAAAGGATCCTAAAGATATAGAAGCTGAAAAATACGCCAAAGTGAAAAATGCCTACCCGCAATGCCTGCTTTGTATGGAAAATGAAGGATACGGCGGGCGCGTAGGTCATCCGGCGCGGTCAAATCATCGATTAATAGAAATGTCTTTAGAAGGAGAAGCCTGGTATCTGCAGTATTCGCCTTATATATATTACAGTGAACACTCGATACTATTAAGCGGTACGCATCGGGACATGGTCATAGGACGTCTTGCTTTTCAAAGGTTATTAGCTTTCGTAGAAAAATTTCCGCATTATTTTATGGGTTCCAATGCAGATCTTCCTATTGTAGGAGGCTCGATTCTTTCCCATGATCACTATCAGGGCGGCCGATATTCTTTTGCTTTAGAAAGAGCGGAAAAAGATTTCTCTTTCAACCTGCCTGGATTTTCTGTAGAAGCAGAAACAGTAAAATGGCCGATGAGTGTCATCCGCCTTCGTTCAGAAAGCATCGATTCTTTAGTGGAAGCATCGGTGCACGTATTGGAAAAGTGGAAAACGTACAAAGATGAAACTAGAATGATTCTTCCCTTTACTGGAAGTGTCCCGCATAATACAATTACACCAATTGCCAGAAAAAAAGGCACAGCGTATGAAATCGATTTAGTACTCCGGAATAATAGAACAACTGACACCTATCCAGATGGCATTTTTCATCCGCACCAGGATGTTCACCACATTAAAAAGGAAAACATCGGCCTAATTGAAGTAATGGGACTGGCGGTTCTTCCTAAACGTTTGATTGAAGAACTGGCTGAGATCAGACAGTTTATTCAGGGAGAAGTGAATACGGTCGCTGCTAAGCATTTAGAATGGGCAGAAGAGTTAAAATGGCGGTACAAAGAGACAAACGAACAGGATATAGAGGGTTACCTTCAAAAAGCTGTTGGTGAAAAATTTCTTAGAGTGCTGCATGATGCCGGTGTATTTAAAAGAAATGCCGATGGACAGGAAGGATTCCAATCTTTTGTCCAGAGAATAGGCCGATAGCTTTCAAGCAGGGAAAGGATGACATAAATATGACGACCATTAAGGACATCGCTGAAAAAGCAGGGGTGTCCATTGCTACTGTATCAAGAGTTTTGAATTACGATGAGACCCTATCTGTAGCGGAATCGACGAAAAAACGGATTTTTCAGGCAGCTGAAGAGCTGAACTATAAGAAACATACAAAAAAGAAACCTCAGAATGGATCGATTACTATTATTCACTGGTATACGGAAAAAGAAGAGCTGGAGGACCTGTACTATATGTCCATCCGTCTCGGTATTGAAAATCGCTGCCAGGACCTGCAGATAAACTACAATAAATACGTTTATGATGATTTTATTAAACAGGATCATGACGGAATCAAAGCAATTGTTGCAGTTGGGAAGTTCAGTCCCGGTCAGGCAGAGAAGCTTGGAAGCTATACTGATGCTATCGTATTTGTAGATTCGAACCCTGCTGCGGAAACTCATGATGCAGTCATTGCCAATTTTAAAAAGGTTACCCGTAAAATTATGGATCATCTGACAGTCAGCGGACACCGCAATATTGGCTACATAGGAGGTCGTGAAACATACCGCCTTGAAGAGCATCCCATTAAGGACCAACGGGAAACAACTTTCAAAAAGTACATGCAGGCTCGTGATCTGGATACCTCAATTATGTATACAGGGCGGTTTAGTGTTGAGGACGGGTACAACCTGACCAAACAGCTCCTTCAGGAGGTTGATAAAGAAAAACGTCCTACCGCCTTGTTTTTGGCGAACGATACGATGGCGGTTGGCTGTATGCGTGCGCTGCACGAGGAAAATCAGCACATCCCTAATGACATCAGCCTTGTAAGTGTCAACGATATTAGTATTTCCAAATTTATGTATCCTCCGCTTTCTACAGTGAAAGTATACACGGAATTAATGGGCGAGACAGCAGTAGATTTAGTGAACGAGCGGCTTTCTGGCCGCAGGGAAGTAAGTAAAACCGTGGAAGTAGCCACGGACTTGATTATAAGGGAAAGCAGTAAAAGTGTGAAATAGTTACTAGAAATGAATTGAGTAATTAAAAAATTCAATAATTCAATAATAAATTAAAAAACAGCTTAGGGTTATGCCTAAGCTGTTTTTCTTTATGCGACAGTTGAAGTAAACATTTACCTTTTTAATCTATTTTGTTTACTTAGTTTTACTAATAAACTTAGTGTATTTTATTATGTTAATACGCATAAAATACTATTAAATAAAGGTTTATCTATATTTTTATGTAGTAAATAAAATAAAATAAATTTTCTAAAATCATGGTTGTAAGCGTTTGCTTTATATGATAATCTAGTAAAAACAAGTAAAAAATTTACTAAAGAGGCGAGGGAGTCATGACAACGATACGCGATATTGCGAAAAATGCTAAAGTATCCAGTTCTACGGTTTCAAGAGTCTTAAATAAAGACAGCACTCTCTCTGTAAGCGAAGAAACAAAGAGCAAAATTATTATGATTGCCGATGAATTAGGCTATCAAACAATGCGCAAGCGTAAGTATAAAGAGCAAAAAAATAAACATACAGGAAAGGTAGCTATCGTTTCATTTCAGACACAGCTTGAAGAGCAGAATGATCCTTATTTCCTTCCTCTGCGTCAGGGAATTGAAGAAGAGCTCGCGGCAAATGGATTTCATGATATTCAAACGATCAGACTCCCACAGGTTTTTACGGAAACCTCTGTGGATAATATCGACGGATTCGTAGTAATGGGGAATATTCATATAGACGTGTTGAGAAAGCTCGGTGCCGAAAATAACAATATCGTTTATGTGAACTACAGTGGCAGCAGTCAAACTCAGGAATTTGATTTTGTACATTTTGATTTTAACAAAGCAACCCGGCAGGCACTCATGCATTTAGCATCGTTGGGACATAATGATATTGGATTTATAGGAGGTGCTGAACATGAATACAGTCTTCTTGGAAGCAGGGAATGTCTGGAGCAGAGAAGAGAAGTGTATAAGGATTTTATGAAGGAAAAGGGATTAACTGAATATATCCAAATATATTCAGGGTACTTTTCCATGGCAGACGGCTATAGGTTAATGAAAAAAATGATCAGCGATGGCCGGATGCCTGAAGCGTTGTTTGCAGCAAGTGATTCAATGGCCATTGGAGCTATACGGGCGTTGAGGGAAATGTCTCTTCGTATCCCAGAAGATATAGCGGTAGTAAGTTTCAATGATGTAGAAACATCTGCTTATATGACACCGGCCCTTACGACCGTTAAGGTACACAAGAAAGAGATGGGAAAGCGGAGCGTTCAGCTCCTGCTGGAGCGAGTCAAAGGAAGAAACATTCCATTAACAATCACATATCCAACGGAGTTAATTGTTCGTGAAAGCTGCGGACATCACATAAAAAAAGCTAAATAATCTGGGAGGGTTTTATGATGAAAAAGTGGATAATGCCAGTACCGTTTGTAACTGCAGCAGTAGTATTAGCTGGATGCGGCGGGGGATCAAGCAGTGGGGAAAATGGAGAACTTACGCTATTTTCTTCTATTACAAATGAATCAGAAAAGCAGGCGTTTGAGGAGCTTGTCAGCGAATTTGAGGAGGAGTCTGGAATTGCAGTGGATGTTAACCTGCCGGGTGCTGAATATGAGAGTATGCTCCGGGTGCGAATGGCTTCCAATGATATGCCGGACTTATTTGACACCCACGGATGGTCGCAAACACGCTACGGTGACTACACAGAGGATTTGGCAGGTGAAGAATGGGCAGAGCGCCTGGATGAAACCATGGACGGGGTTTTGAAAGACGAAGATGGAAAATTGTATGCTTTTCCACTCAATCAGGCATTGGATGGTATCAGCTATAACGCTACCCTTTTAGAAGAATACGGAATTGAACCTCCCAACACGTTTGATGAACTTATGGAAGCAATGCGAACGTTGAAAGAGGAAAGCGGCGGAGAAGTGACTCCGATGTTCATGGCACAATCAGAAGCAGGTGCTGTTGCCCAGTATTTTGATCAGATGGCCACCCCTTTGCTAACGGTTGATGAAGAAGAAAACTATGAAGAAGAATTAATGAATGGAACATTCGACTGGTCAAACTATACGTTTCTCCCGGAACAATTAAAAATCATGCAGGAAGAAGAATTAATTAACGAGGATGCAGTGACGGCCCGTGGAGGCCAGGCGGTAGAACTGATGGCCCAAAATGAAATTGCCTTTATATTTGCGGGAGGATCTTTCGGAGCAGACGTTACTGAATTGAATCCGGACGTTGAGGTGGGGGCTATCCCAGTGCCGTCTATCCATGGTGAAGACGGACAGCGCTGGATCGGAGGAGAGCGCCATACTCTTGCGGTATGGAATGAATCCGAAGCCAAAGAAGAAGCGCTCCAGTTCCTTGATTTCATGGCCGAAGATGAAAATGCAGCACGTATTGCAGAAGCCACCTCGATGCCGTCGCCATTGGATGGAGTCGACGTAAATCACTATTATGAAGAATCCATGGAACCATATGCAGATGTGGAAGTGGAGCCTTATTTTGACCGCGTTTATCTACCAAGTGGCATGTGGGATGTGATTGGTAATACAGGCGAGGAGCTGCTTGCAGACTCTATGACACCTGAACAGGTTTCAGATCAGATGGCATCAGAATATCAACGCCTGCGTGAAGAAGTCGGTGTAGAAGAAGGAGAAAGTCTGGAAGATGCAGAGGAAGAAGAATTGAGTGAAGAAGAAGTCGAAGAACTAGAACAGGAATAATGACAATCATTAACTAATTAGAGCTCATTGATTGAGCTCTTCCTCTTTTCAGACAGCTTGTCAGTTGTATGATGCACAGAATGGGAGTGAGTAAACAATGAATAAAGTAGAATCGCTTGATAAAAATCTGGCCGCTGCCAAAACGAAAAAACCGAAAGTGAAGAACAAAAAAGAATCTTCCCTATGGATAATGTATCTGCCGGCTTTAGCATTCATTTTTATTTTTATTGTATTTCCATTTATCAGCGGACTTCGTATTTCATTTACAGACTGGGATGGTTTTTCCCAGACGATGAACTTTGTAGGGCTCGACCAATACACAAGAATGTTTAGTGATCCCACGACTTGGCTTGTGGCAGGTAACACCTTGCTGTACGGGGTAGGGAGTACTTTTTTTCAAATGACGATTGGTTTATTATACGCAATGCTGCTGGTGCAGAGTATAAAAATGAAGGCTATTACGCGGACGATCGTATATCTGCCGGTAATTATCAGTCCTCTCATTATGGGGTACATCTGGTATTTTATGTTTGCCTACCAGGGCGGGGCCATTAATGACCTTGTTATGGCACTTGGTTTTGAACGAATGAACTTATTAAACAATCCTAGCCTGAATCCATGGATCATTGTATTCATTAATACGTATCAGTTTGTTGGTATTTCTATGATTATTTTCTTGGCAGGGCTGCAGAGTATATCTAAAGAATATTATGAAGCTGCACGTATGGACGGCGCTTCGAAACTGGCACAGTTTAAAAACATTACTATTCCTCTCTTAATGCCTTCTATAACTATTAATGTGGTTCTTAATATTATCGGCGGTCTGAAATTGTTTGATGTGATTATAGCATTGACAGGAGGCGGGCCGGGAAATGCTTCCCAGTCTATGTCGACCTTTATGTATACCCTCTATTTCGATAGGCAGGATGCCGGTTATGCAGCCACCCAGGGGGTTCTGATGGTCGCATTAATTCTTGTTATTACGGTCACTGCGGTTATTTACTTAAGACGTAAGGAGGTAGAAGCGTAATGAAAACCATCAGCAGAAAACAAAGAATTGTGCTTAATACCCTGGCAGCTTTAATCTCGATTCTTCATATTATTCCACTTTATATTCTAATTACTACGGCATTTAAAGCACCCGGAGATTTCAGCTCTATGTGGGCCCTGCCGGAACAAATAAGCTTTGAGAACTTTGTAACGGCCTGGGAAAGAGCAGATTTGGGTCTTGCTTTGTTTAACTCAGCTACTATTACATTTTTTGCTGCTGTTCTGCTTATTGTCTGCGGATCACTGGCGGCTTATCCTCTGGCACGCAGGCAGACAAAGTTGAATAAGTTTGTTTACATTTTCTTTATAGCGATTATGATTGTACCGCCGCTTACCGTTCTCGTACCGCTCTACCAAATGGTAGTTGACTGGGGGCTTATGAATACTAGATCGGTAGCGGTATTTAATAACGTTGCGGCATTCTTATCAATGACTATCTTTCTATATGCCGGATTTATTCGTGCCACCATTCCTAAAGAATTAGAGGAAGCAGCAAAAATTGATGGAGCGGGTACCTTAACCATCTTCTTTAAAATAGTTTTTCCATTGCTTAAGCCTATCACAGCAACGGTTTTAATCATTTCCTGTGTATACATTTGGAACGATTTTCAATTTGCAATCTTCTTTTTGCAGGACTCAAGCGTACAGACATTGACTGTAGCATTAAATAGCTTTTTTGGAGAAAACACATCCAATTTGAGTCTGGTTGCAGCCGCTTCGTTAATTGCACTGCTGCCTATGACCATTTTATTTCTAGTGCTGCAGCGTTTCTTCATTGAGGGACTGTCGCAGGGTTCTATTAAATAATATTGTTTATTTTGGGGGATTACTTATGCCAATTCATTATACTTCGTCGACACAAACGTTTCATTTACAGTCCAAGCAGGTCAGCTATATATTTAGAGTTCTTCAAAATGGACAGCTGGGCCATCTGTATTATGGAAAAAAACTGACCCACCGCGAAGATTATTCTCATTTACATCGGATAGAAGCAAGGTCCAACACCGCTGCTGTTTATGAAGGCAATCTCGACTTTTCCCTGGAGACGATCAGACAAGAGTTTCCTTCTTATGGCACTACAGATTTCAGAGAACCGGCTTTCCAGGTCGAACAGCCGGATGGCAGCCGGATTACCCAGTTTGAATTTATGGATTATGCCATTTCCGCCGGAAAGCCAAAATTGGAGGGACTTCCGGCTGTTTATACAGAAAAGGACAAAGAGGCCTCTACATTGATTATTCGACTACATGACGACAGGCTGAATATGGATATACATCTGTCTTATACCATATTTGAAAAAACAGGTGTTATTACCCGAAGTAGTTCTTTTACCAACCGTGGAAGCGATACGGTGAAACTTTCCAAAGGAATGAGCCTGAGTGTGGACATGCCGGATTACGATTACGAAATGGTTCATTTATCAGGAGCGTGGGCCCGGGAGCGGCACGTAAAAACGAGACAGCTTGAAGAGGGAATTCAGCAGATTGGCAGTACAAGAGGGATAAGCAGCGCCCAGCACAATCCATTTTTTGCCCTGAAGCGCCCTCATACTACCGAGCATACGGGAGAAGTATTTGGCTTTAGTCTGGTATACAGCGGGAATTTTAAAGCTCAGGTAGAAGTCGATCACTTTGGAACAAGTCGTGCGATGATTGGACTGAATGATTTTGATTTTTCCTGGCAGCTGCAGGAGGGAGAGACCTTTCAGACACCGGAAGCAGTAATGGTTTATTCCAGTTCAGGTATGAACGGGTTGAGCCATGCGTTTCATGACTTATTTTCGAAACGTTTAGTACGTGGGAAATGGCGTGATAAAGAGCGGCCGGTGCTTATTAATAATTGGGAAGGTACTTACTTTAACTTTACAGAGGATAAAATTGTAGAAATGGCAGAACAGGCCAAAGAGTGTGGCATTGAGCTGTTTGTGCTCGATGATGGCTGGTTTGGAAAGCGGGATGATGATACTACATCATTAGGAGACTGGTCCGCGGATGAGCGGAAGCTTCCTAATGGGGTGAAAGGCCTGGCTGATAAAGTGAAGGCTGCAGGAATGGACTTTGGTCTTTGGTTTGAGCCGGAAATGATTTCCAAGGAAAGTGAATTGTATAAAGCGCATCCTGATTGGCTGCTGCAGGCTGAAGGCCGACGTTCGTCTCATGGAAGAAATCAATTTGTTCTCGACTTTTCCAGAAAAGAAGTAGTCGATCATATGTACAATCAGATAGCTGATGTGCTGAAAGGTGCTCCGATAAGCTATATAAAATGGGATATGAACCGACCGCTGACAGAAATAATGTCTTCAGGGTATCCGGCAGAAAGACAGCAGGAAATTGCCCACCGATATGTGCTGGGTGTATATGATCTTTATGAGCGTCTCACATCAGATTTTCCGGATGTATTATTTGAATCCTGTGCCAGTGGGGGCTGTCGTTTCGATCCCGGCATGCTTTACTATGCTCCACAGACATGGACAAGTGATAATACAGATGCAATAGAACGTTTGAAAATACAATATGGTACTTCCTTTTTATATCCTATTAAAACAATGGGAGCGCACGTCTCTGATGTGCCGAACCATCAAGTACACAGGATAACCAGCCTTGAGACAAGAGCCCGCGTTTCCTTTTTCGGAAATTTTGGCTACGAGCTTGATATTACGAAAGAAAAAGATTTAAGTGTGTTGAAAGATCAAGTGAGCTTTTACAAGAAACATCGGACAGTTCTGCAGGAAGGCCGCTTTTATCGATTGGAAAGTCCTTTCGAAGGAGATGGTAATGTAACCAGCTGGATGGTTGTAGATGAGCATCAGCAGCAGGCAGTAGCTGCCAGATACCAGGTGCTGGAGAAGCCGAATTCCGGATTGCCGCGTTTTTACTTCAAAGGTCTTTTGGAAGATGTGCTTTATCAAGTAGAGGGCAGCGATGAATCGTTTTATGGATCGGAGCTTATGCACGCGGGGCTTCCGCTGCAGCATAAATATACATGGAAGAAACAAGGAGACTATCAAACCACATTACTTGTGCTGAATGCCATCAAGTGATGAAGAAGGAGACGTGAATATAATGGCTAAATTAACTTTTGTGGGAGCAGGAAGCACCGTTTTTGTAAAGAATATACTGGGGGATTGTATGCTCACCCCTGCATTGAAAGGGATGGAATTTGCATTATATGATATTGATGAAAGAAGACTGGACGAATCCTATCAGCTTCTGCAGCATTTAAAAAAGCAGCTGGGAGCCGATGTCCATATTCATAAATATACAAATCGGAAAGAAGCTTTAAAAGGATCTTCTTATGTTATTAATGCCATCCAGGTCGGTGGTTATAAGCCATCTACGGTTATTGATTTTGAAGTTCCTAAAAAATACGGACTTCAGCAGACAATCGGAGACACCATAGGAATAGGCGGCTTATTTCGGACTCTCCGTACAGCTCCGGCGATGCTTGATATTGCAGCGGATATAGAAGAAGTCTGCCCGGACGCCTGGCTGTTGAATTACACAAATCCGATGGCGGCACTAACGGGAATTATTGCAAAGGAAACAAATGTACAAGCGGTAGGCTTGTGTCACAGCGTTCAGGTGTGTGTACCGGAATTGTTTGATCATCTGGATATATCCCAAAAAGATGTAAAAGCCACTATTGCCGGAATTAACCACATGGCCTGGCTTCTTGAGGTCTCAAGAAACGGAGAAGATCTTTATCCTGAAATAAAAAAGCGTGCGGCAGAAAAACAAAAAGGAAAACATGAGGACATGGTGCGTTTTGAGTTGATGGATAAATTCGGTTATTATGTTACGGAATCCTCAGAACATAATGCAGAGTATCATCCTTATTTCATTAAATCAGCTTACCCGGAATTAATTGAGAGGTTCAATATTCCTTTGGATGAGTATCCGAGACGCTGTGAAACACAAATTTCAGAATGGGAAGCGAGGAGGGACAGTATCATTCATGATGAGTCGATGACTCATGAACGTTCACGAGAATATGCTTCTCATATTATCGAAGCAATGGAAACCGATAGCCCTGTACGTATTGCTGGAAATGTATTAAATACAGAGGGGCTGATTAGTAATCTTCCTTCTGATTCAGTAGTGGAAGTTCCCTGCCTCGTAGATCGTAATGGAGTAACTCCTACTCATGCCGGGAGGCTGCCGGAACAGCTAGCTGCATTAAATCGAACAAATATTAACACCCAGCTGTTAACGATGGAAGCCAATAAGACTAGAAAAAAAGAGTATGTCTACCAGGCAGCTATGCTTGATCCCCATACTTCAGCAGAATTATCATTAGATGATATTGTTTCACTTTGTGACGATTTATTCGAGGCGCACGGTGCGTGGCTTCCACAGTATAAATAAACTAGTTTAGAAGTACCTGGACGTAACAAGTCCAGGTTTTTTTATTGAGTTTTTGAAAAAATATTGTAAACGGTTACTTGGTGTGGTATCTTAATTATTAAGTAAAATTTTACTAAAATATTTATGCGGTAAATATCAGAAAGAAGGAATAGAGATGGGCGTATTAACAATTTTATCCTTTTTGTTTTTTACTTTGCTTGTAGCGTTAATATCTTACTTTAAAACAAGGAAAGAGGACCTGGAAACTTCAGATGGTTATTTTTTAGGAGGAAGAAGCTTGACGGCATGGGTAATAGGCGGTTCGTTAATGCTGACTAATTTATCTACTGAACAGTTAATTGGTTTAAACGCCGAAGGCTATGAGTTCAATATGTCATCGATGGGATGGGAAGTCGGTTCGGCTATCGCTTTGGTTATTGTAGCTTTTTACTTTCTGCCTAAATACTTAAAAGGTGGTATTACCACGATTCCTGACTTTTTAGAGGAACGATTTGATAGCGCTACCAAGCAATTTGTTACGATACTTTTCCTTTTTGGATTTATATTTAATCTGCTTCCGCCTATTCTTTATTCCGGAGCTGTTGCATTAAGTACAATGTTTAATGTGCCTGAAATGCTTGGTGTCAGCTCAACTACAGCATTATGGATAACGGTGTGGGTAGTTGGAACGGTAGGTTCGTTATATGCCATATTCGGTGGATTAAAAGCCGTTGCAGTATCCGATACTATTAACGGAATCGGCTTAATCTTAGGAGGATTGTTAATTCCGCTGCTTGGATTAATGGCATTGGGAGATGGCTCTCCGGTCACTGGATTTAGAAGTATTATGGACAACACCCCTGAAAAGTTAAATGCTGTTGGAGGGGAAAGCGATCCGGTGCCATTTGGAACAATGTTTACTGGGATGATTTTAGTAAATTTATACTACTGGGGAATGTCTCAGCATATTATGCAGCGGGCAATCGCGGCAAAAAACTTGAAGGAAGGGCAGAAAGGTCTTTTGATTGCAGCTTTTCTAAAGCTTGCGGGTCCTATTTTTCTTATTTTACCGGGGATCATTGCTTATAATATGTTTGGTGCGAATATGACTTCCATGGAAGCGTATCCAGCGCTCGTTAATGAGGTACTTCCTCTGCCTCTCGTTGGATTTTTCGCAGCGGTTCTATTTGGAGCCATCCTATCTTCGTTTAACTCTGTTTTAAATTCGACGGTTACATTAATTGTGCTTAATATTTATAAACCGTATTTTAAGCCCAATGCTCCAGACTCTAAGCTAATTAGGGACGGTAAGGTTATCGGTACGTTATTAGCGATATTTGCCATGAGTGTAGCACCTTTAATTGCTTTGGTACCGCAGGGATTTTTTCAGTATCTGCAAATGGTAAACGGTTTCTATAATGTCCCAATATTTACTGTTATATTAATTGGTTATTTAACGAAACGGGTCCCGGCGATTGCAGCCAAAATATCGTTAGTGTTGTTTATCAGCGTTTACGCAACTACTCAGCTCTTTTGGGACACAGGTCTTCACTTTCTCCATATTCTTGCTGTAATGTTTGTCGTTTGCACATTATTAATGCTGGTGATCGGTAAAATAAAGCCTAGAGAAACGGCATATAAGCTGGAAGATAAAAAAGTAGTTGATATGACACCATGGAGATTGGTCTATCCAGTCGGCTTTGCAGCGGTAATAGCAATGCTTATTGTATTTCTTATTTTCTCAGAAGCAGGAATCGCTGCTTAAATAATAATAAAGGGGCAAAATCATGACAAACACACGATCTTATTTTCCTAATTTACTGCACGGAGCAGACTACAATCCGGAGCAATGGCTCCACCGTCCGGATATACTTGAAGAAGATGTGCGATTGATGAAGCTGGCTAAATGCAATGTGATGTCGGTAGGAATATTTTCATGGGTGTCGCTCGAACCAGAAGAAAATCACTATACATTCGAATGGATGCAAAACGTGTTGGATCGTCTGTATGAAAATGATATCAGCGTGTTTTTAGCGACGCCAAGTGGCTCAAGGCCTGCCTGGATGTCAGAGAAATATCCTGAAGTACTGCGGACAAATGCCGATCGAACAAAAAATCTGCATGGGCTTCGTCATAACCACTGTTTAACTTCTCCGGTTTATCGAAAAAAAGTGAGACAGATGGCTGAGCAGCTGGCCGCCGGATTTGGAGATCATCCTGCCGTCATAGGCTGGCATATATCCAACGAATATGGAGGAGACTGCCATTGTTCAACCTGCCAGGCTTCGTTTCGTCACTGGCTCAAAGAAAAATACGAAACACTGGATGCTCTGAACAGTGCATGGTGGACAACGTTCTGGAGTCATACATATACAAGCTGGAACCAAATTGAATCACCGTCTCCTCTGGGCGAGTCGCTGGTCCACGGTCTTACTTTAGATTGGAAGCGTTATACAACGGACCAGACCGTGGATTTTTACCAGTGGGAAGCAGCCCCGTTAAAAGAAAAGCGGCCTGATCTTCCGGCTACAACAAATTTTATGGAAGAATACGAAGGATTGGATTATTGGAAGTTTAAAGATGTGGTGGATATCGTCTCCTGGGATGCCTATCCGACCTGGCACGATAATGAGGAAGAAGCGGTTCAGGCAGCCAGGACAGCTTTTCTGCATGATATTAAACGAAGCATCAAAGGCGGCCAGCCGTTTTTACTTATGGAAAGTACACCAAGTAATACTAACTGGCAGCCTTTAAGTACACTGAAAAAGCCGGGAATGCATCATTTGTCCTCTCTTCAGGCAGTTGCCCACGGTTCCGACTCTGTCCAGTATTTTCAATGGAGAAAGAGCCAGGGGTCGAGTGAAAAGTTTCATGGGGCTGTGGTGGATCATGTAGGGCACGAAAATACAAGAGTGTTCAAAGAAGTGGCTCAAGTGGGAAAATCACTGGAAAGACTTAAGGAAATTACAGGGGCTGAAAGCCATCCGAAGACGGCACTTGTGTACGATTGGGAAAATAGATGGGCTATTAATGAAGCGCAGGGACCAAGGAATATCGGGCCCGGCTACGAAGATACGGTTCAGAAATTTTACCGTCCTCTGTGGGATATGGGGATCGCTGTTGATGTAATTGATTCGGAGCAAAGCCTTGAGCAGTATGACCTGATTGTTATGCCAATGCTCTATATGATAAAGCCGGGTACAGCAGAGAGAATTGAAGCCTTTGTAAAAAGAGGGGGCACCCTTGTTACGACATACTGGTCAGGGATCGTAGATGAAAATGATCTTGTATGGCTGGGAGGGCTTCCGGGTCCTCTTCGAAACGTGCTTGGCATTTGGTCGGAAGAAATTGATTCCCTGCATGACGGGCAGACCAATCAATTAACATTTACTTCAGGAAATCTGAGCAGCCAATCCTACCAGCTTAAAGAGCTGTGTGATTTGATTCATCTGGAATCAGCACGTTCCCTTGCTTCCTATGATGAAGACTTCTATCAAGGCAGGCCTGCTGTAACAGTGAATGCTTTTGGAGAAGGAAAAGCCTATTATATCGCGGCTCGTACAGAAGAAGCCTTCTATACTGATTTTCTGAAGCAGGTAGTAGAAGAGGCAGGGATTGAGAAGAATATACAAACAGAGCTTCCCCGTGGAGTGACTGTGCAGCGGAGAGTGAAGGGTGAACGTTCATACCTGTTTTTATTAAATTTCACAAAAGAAGAAAAAACATTCTCGCTGCATGATAAAAAAGGGTGGGATTTGATTCATCAGGAATCTGTGCAGGGTGATTGTTCGCTTGAACCTTATGGAGTGCGGGTTGTAAGAGAAGAATAAAATGAAGAAATAAAAAAACTTTATCTACCCTTGAAGGGGGGATGAAGTTTTTTTGTCATGGAAACATTAATTTTATTAAAAAACCTAGGACGAACGCGCGAAATAACCAGACGTCGACTCGGGCAGAACAGCCATTGCCTGCCGAAAGCGTACGTCTGGTGATGGAATTGAACACCTGGTTGTATTGCGTTGTTGTCTATTTTTCTTTTCTTTATATAAGCCTTTCGTTAGCCCTCTCCGTGAGGAGTAATCACACATTTTAGTCCGTCTTTTCCGAGGGCCGCTTGAAATCCAGATTCGGTTTCAGAGAGAGGGAACGTATGGGTGATGAGCTGTGCAAACGGAAGCCGGCGTTCGTTAATCCACTGCACCGCTTCGAAATGACAGGCTCTGGATGCTCCATGGGTTCCGCAGACGTTCAGCTCTTTGTACAAAATAAGGTTGGTGTTCAGCTCCCCTGCTGTTCCTTTTGGAAGCCCGGCAAAGAACAGCACATTGCCAAGGGTTTTCACGATCGTGAGCGCTTCCTGCTGTACCGCTGAAGAGGGGGCGGTCACGATAACGGTATCGCAGCCATAGCCGTTCGTCTCTTCCATTATTCTTTGTTCCACATTCTCTGAAGCAGGGTCCAGACAGAGGTCCGCTCCAAAATCCAACGCAAATTGACGTCTTGGGGCAGAACGCTGCACGGCAATTACTTTTTCAGCCCCGATCTTCTTTAACGCTGCGATATACATACATCCGATCGCCCCGGCACCGTAAACAACGACAGTCTGACCGGCCGCGGCATTTACTTTTTTCAGTCCGCTTAATACACAGGCGAACGGCTCGGACAGGCTTGCTTCCGAAAAAGAAACACCGGCTGCCACCCGCTGAATCGATCCCCGTTCCACAAAAGCTCTAGGCAGGAGCATATATTCTGCAAATCCGCCGTCTGTCTGATAGCCGATTGATTCCCCGTACCGGCAGTGGTGTCCCAGATCCTGAAGGCAGTACCGGCATGTTCCGCAGGGGATATGAGCACCAAGCGTCACGATGTCTCCTTTTTTCCATAAGGTTGTTTCACTGCCGGCCGCTGCAATTTCTCCCGCTATTTCATGGCCGGTAATGCGCGGGAACTGCACCCGTTTATCGCCGTTTTTAAAAATTCGCAGATCTGATCCGCAGATTCCCACGGCGCCTACTTTTAACAGCAGCTCATGGGGGCCGGGGCGGGGGGCTTCTGTCTGCCTGTATGCGAGCGTTTCTTTGTCCGTTAAATACACAGCATTCATCATCATGCCTGCCTCGCTTCCTGTTTGAACTGAAGGGACTCCTGCATAAACCGGCGGACACTTTCTATTTCTAAAGAGATTCGTGCTGGATCCCAATGAAGGCGTGCGGCGAAAACTTCGGCTGCATCCTCGAGGGAAGACGCGGCTCTATTGGGATCAAACAGCACCAGGCTTGTGCGCCGTTCAAAAAAATCCATCAGCGTGCACGCTGACTCATGTTCGATCGTATAGGCGGCTTCGCCTTTCATCAAATGACCGTCTGCCTCACGGATGAACTGCATGACTGTTTCCGCGTGCCGCCCGTAGCGGTAAAAGTACTCTTCCACAGCCTGAACGGGCAGGTATGCTGCTTCTTTTGAGGCTTTCAGCTCCTGAAGGGACGATTCGAAATGAAAATCACTGCCGAAACTCCCGCCGGTTAAAGGGATATCCTCTGTGCGTGAAGGAGAAGACAACAGGTTTCCCTTTTCGCAGACAAAGGAAAGAACCCGTTCTGCCATTTTCCGGTAGCCGGTCAGCTTGCCGCCTGCAATCGTAACCAGACCGGAATCGGAATAAAAAATGTCGTCGTGGCGGGACAGCTCCGAGGGCGGCCTGCCTTTTTCTCCTATCAGCGGACGGACCCCCGCCCAGCTTGAAATAATATTGTCCATGGTTAAAGAGAGGGAGGGGAATGCTGCGTGCAGACATGCCAGCAGGTATTCAGCCTCCTCCTGTTCTACAAGAATATGTTCGATGTCTTCTTCATATAGAGATTCGGTCGATCCGACGTAAGTGCAGCCATCTCTTGGAATGACGGCAATCATCCGCCCTTTGTGCTGAAAATAAATCGATTCTTTCACCGGGAGCACATCATGGGGGAAAACAAGATGAATGCCTTTAGCCAGGACCATATGCTTTCCGGTAACAGGAGCATCTTTTACTCTTACCATATCCACCCAAGGACCGGCTGCGTTCACGATAAAGTCAGCGTATATGCGGTAAGAACGTCCGGTTTCCCCATCTACAGCTTTTACTCCGATTGCTTTTCCCGCCTCATCTTTAATTAGCTCTTCCATCGTCACGTAATTTGCGGCAAGGGCCCCGTGTTCCGCTGCGGTCTTTACGACTTCAAGCGTCAGCCGGCTGTCATCAGTCCGGTATTCGACATAGCGGCCGCTTCCTTTAGTTGTCTCTGGATTGAGCAGCGGTTCTTTTTGAAGCGTCTTCCGGCGGGATAACACTTCGTGGCGTTCCTCGTCGCGCACGCCTGCCAGCTGGTCATAGACGGTAAGGCCCAGCTTCAACGTTGGAAGCGTGAAGGATTCCTTCTTTATTAAAGGAAAGAGCATCCGGATCGGACGAACCAGATGACGGGCATTGCGGTAGACAATATCCCGTTCCCTGCCGGTTTCCCTGATAACGGCAAAGTCCAGCTGCTGCAGGTATTTTAATCCGCCGTGGATCAGCTTGCCTGACTTGCTGCTTGTTCCGGAAGCGAAATCCTTTTTTTCGATCAGCCCGGTGCGCATGCCGCGCGAAGCTGCATCAAGCGCAATCCCGCTTCCTGTAATACCGCCTCCGATGATTAGAATATCGAGCGGCCGTGCGGCCATTTTTTCTAAAAGGGACTGGCGGCTGCGTGCAGAAAAATCAGATGGTGTCATAATTGCCTCCTTTTACATTTGTTCATTAACTATTCATATGAAACAAAGTTTACGCTAATAATATAGCGCTTTCATTTTTTCGTCAATATAATTCATATTTATTATCTGTTGATTTAACAAAATAAAAGAAGTTTTTGTTGACAAAAAGAGAAAATCTCCTTACGATATTTACAAACGTCACAATATAGAACAATTGTAAAAAGGAGAGGGTTTATATGACGGATTGGGCAGGCAGACAGTCGGACGAGGTAGTAAAAGACTGGCTTAGGCAGATGCATTTGATTCGTTTTTTTGATGAAAAGGTAGATGAATTTTTTGCCAAAGGTATGATTCATGGGACCACGCACCTTTGTGTCGGGCAGGAAGCGTCGGCAGTCGGCGCCTGCGCTCCATTAAAAGACGACGACATGATTACGAGCACGCACCGCGGCCACGGCCACTGTATTGCCAAAGGCGCAGAGCCGGACCGGATGATGGCCGAGCTGTTCGGACGGGTGACCGGTTACTGCAAGGGCAAAGGCGGATCGATGCACATTGCGGATGTGGATAAAGGAAATCTCGGGGCAAACGGCATTGTTGGAGGCGGCATTCCTCTGGCGGTAGGCGCCGCGCTGACCTCGCAGATGAAAAAGCAGGGCAAGGTCGCCGTATGCTTTTTCGGGGATGGTGCAACCAATGAAGGCAGCTTTCACGAGTCGCTGAACCTGGCCTCCATCTGGAAGCTGCCGGTTGTGTTTGTCTGTGAAAACAACCAGTACGGCATGTCCGGCCCGGTAAAGGACATGGTTAATATCGAAGACATCGCTGACCGTGGTGCTTCCTACGGCATTCCCGGCAGAGTCGTGGACGGCAACAACCTGCTGGAAATGGCTGATGTGATGGAAGAAGCCGTCATGCAGGCCAGATCCGGAAGCGGTCCGGTATTAATTGAAGCAAAAACCTACCGCTGGAAAGGCCACTCCAAGAGTGACGCCAAAAAATACCGCACGCGGGAAGAAGAAAAAGACTGGCGGACCAATAAAGATCCAATTAAGCGCTTTGAAGAATGGCTGCTTGAGGAAGGCCGGATTACAAAAGAAGAAGCAGAAACGATCAGGCAGTCTGCACTGGACGAAATTAACCGGGCGGTTGAATTCGCAGAAAACAGCGAAGAACCATCCATGGATACCATTTTAGAAGACGTGTACGCGTAATTATAAGGAGGGTGTGTCGTGAGAGAGATAACATATGCAGAAGCGGTGAGAGAAGGACTGAGCCAGCGCATGCGTGAAGACAGTGACGTATTTGTGCTTGGAGAAGATATAGGTGTATACGGCGGAGCTTTCGGCGTTACGAGAGGAATGATTGAAGAATTCGGTCCCGAACGGATCCGCAACACGCCGATTTCAGAGGCGGCGATTACCGGTGCTGCGGTAGGTGCCGCGCTGACCGGCATGAAGCCCGTACTGGAGCTGCAGTTTTCTGACTTTATTACGATTGCGATGGATCAGCTCGTAAACCAGGCGGCCAAAGTGCGCTACATGTATGGCGGGAAAGGCCATGTGCCTATGGTCGTACGGACCCCTTCCGGCTCCGGCACGGGTGCGGCGGCCCAGCATTCCCAGAGCCTCGAAGCCTGGGTAGCCCATATTCCGGGACTGAAAGTAGTACAGCCCTCCACTGCCTATGACGCCAAAGGCCTTTTAAAAGCGGCAATGGAGGATCCGAACCCGGTTATTTTCTACGAGCATAAGGTACTGTACAAATCAAAATCGGACGTGCCGGAAGAAGAGTATACGATTCCGCTTGGAAAAGCAGACGTAAAAAAAGAAGGAACGGACGTTACGATTATCGCGACCGCCATTATGGTGCACAAGGCACTCGAAGCAGCAGAGGAGCTCGAAAAACGCGGCATAAGTGTGGAAGTCGTGGATCCAAGGACGCTCGTGCCGCTTGACGAAGAAACAATTATTGCTTCCGTATCAAAAACCGGACGGGTGATTATTGTCCACGAAGCAGTAAAACGGGGAGGCTTCGGCGGTGAAATTGCCGGAGTGATTGCAGAAAGCGAAGCATTCGACTATCTGGATGCCCCGATCCGGCGCCTGGGAGCCCTCCCGATTCCGGTTCCTTATAATCCCGTGCTGGAAAAAGCGATGATTCCACAGGTGGAGGATATTATTAAAGCGGTGGAAGAAACCATGCGCGGAGCGTAAAGGAGGGAATACCATGGCGAAGGAAATTTTCATGCCGAAATTAAGCAGCACGATGGAAACGGGTACCCTGCTGCAGTGGTTTAAAGAAGAAGGAGATCAGGTGGACGTAGGAGATCCGGTTTTTGAAATCATGACTGATAAGATAAATATAGAAGTGGAAGCCTATGAAGAAGGTATTCTGCTCAAAAGATACTATGGAGTGGATGAAGAAGTCCCGGTGAACGGTATTGTTGGCTACATTGGAAAAGAGGGGGAGGAAGTTCCCGATCAGCCCGGAGAAACACCGGAGGATCCTGCAGTAGAAAAAGCGGAAGAAAAAGAAGCCGTCATTGAAAACACTTCGTCTTCAGAAACAGAAGTGTCTTCTGACAAAAAGGTACGGGCTACGCCGGCAGCGAGAAAAAAAGCCGGTGAAACAGGAGTGCCGCTTCATACTTTACAGGGGAGCGGTCCAAACGGACGGATTCATAAAAAAGATGTAGAAGTGTCCGGGCAGCAGCAAGAGCGCGTTACGCCGCTTGCAGAAAAAGTAGCCGCCGATAAGGGAGTAGATCTGGCCGGCGTTCAAGGAAGCGGACCGAATGGGAAAATCTACCGCAGGGACGTAGAGCTCCCGGCTGAAGAACAGGTTCCGGCAGCGGAAACGATTTCAACCGCCTATGAAGGTACACGCCGATTTATCGGAGACCGGATGCAGCAGAGCAGCAGCGAAATTCCTCATGTCACATTAAATACTGAAATAGACGCTTCTGTATTGAAGAAGATGAGGGCTGAGCTGCTTCCTGTCATTGAAAAGAAAACCGGAAAACGCCTGTCTTACAACGACATTCTAGTGAAAGCGCTCGGAGAAGTGCTGATTTCCCATCCGCAGGTAAATGCTACGTTTGAAAATAACAGCATTACCCGGCATCAGGAATCTCATATCGGCATAGCCGTTGCGGCTGATTTTGGGCTGATGGTTCCTGTGCTGCGGGATGTAGAGAAAAAGAGCCTGTCTTTGATTGTGCAGGAGAGCAAAGAGCTTGCTGTGAAAGCCAGGGAAGGACGGACCAGGCCGGACGACATGAAGCAGGGCACTTTTACGATCAGCAACCTGGGAATGTACGCGGTCGATCATTTTAATCCAATTATTAATCAGCCTCAGGCGGCTATTCTTGGAGTAGGAAGGCTGCATGATAAAGTAATTGCTGTAAACGGCACGGCGGAGGTCCGGCCTGTTCTGTCTCTCAGCCTTTCCTTTGATCATAGAATAATTGACGGGGCACCGGCTGCGGCTTTTCTAACAGAGCTGAAAGAAAAGCTGGAATCCCCATACCAGCTTTTAATATAGGAGGCGGAAGAAATGCAGACATACGATATTGTGATTGTTGGAGGAGGCCCGGGCGGCTACACGGCTGCGTCCCGGGCGGCTGCCCTCGGAAAGAAAACAGCGCTGGTGGAGGCGGCTGACCTTGGCGGAACGTGCCTGAACAGGGGATGTATCCCTTCCAAGACATATCTTCGTCATGCAGAAGCATACAGGGAAGTGCTTCACGCCGGTCAATTCGGCATTGAAACAGGAGAGATCCGCTTTTCCTATGATTCCATGCTGAAGCGGAAAAACGATGTTATTCAGACGCTGCGCGGGGGCGTGGCGTCTTTAATGAAAGCCGGGAAAATTGATGTAATGGCAGGCTGGGGCACGATTCATCCGGATTTAACCGTCAGCGTGGAGAGTGCCGGCACGAAAACCGTCATTCAGGGGAAGAAAATTATTGCTGCGATGGGCTCAACGCCTGCCGTGCCTCCGATTAAAGGTATAGAGCAGGCCTCTTATCATACAAGCGATACTATTTTTGATATGGACCGCATGCCGGAGCGTTTGACGATTATCGGGGCCGGCTATATTGGCGTGGAGTTTGCCAGTATTTATGCCGCATTTGGTGTCGAGGTCACGCTTGTAGAAATGGCCGACCGGATTATTCCGCTTGAAGACAGCGATGCCGGCGATGAACTGAAGCGGACCCTGCTTGATCAAAACGTAACGATCCTTACGAATACCGCAGTAGAGGAAATAAAAGACGGCACTAATACAGTCATTAATAAAGATGGCAGCCGCTCTGTTCTGGAAGCGGATGTGCTGCTGATTTCCACGGGAAGGCGTGCCAATCTGCAGGCACTGAAGGAATTGGATCTGGAAAAGGACGGGCCATATGTTAGAACCAATAAAGCTATGCAGACAAGCCATCCGGATATCTACGCAATAGGGGATCTCGCGGGAGGGTGGCAGCTGGCCCATGCTGCGAGCGCAGAAGGGACTATTGCAGCCGAACACGCCTCCGGCAGAACGCCGAATATTAATATGCAGCTGATTCCACGATGCATTTACACGTATCCGGAAGTTGCCTCCGTCGGCTTCAGCGAAGCAGAGCTGTTAAAAGAAGGACGTGCCTACAAAACGAGCAGAACACCGCTCCGTATAAATGGAAAATCGCTCACCGCAGGCAATACAAAAGGATTTATGAAGCTTTTTTCTGATGAAAAATACGGGGAAATTCTGGGAGCTGTACTGGTAGGCCCGCACGTAACGGAAATGATAGCCGAACCGGAAGCTTTTATGCAGCTCGAAGGTACGCTCGAAGAGTGGAAGGCGATGGTTCACCCTCATCCGACGCTTTCGGAAAGTCTGCATGATACAGCAGTTTCTCTTCTGAATAAACTATAAAAGTTTATTTTTGTTTTTTATTAGAACATATGTAACCAGGCAGACCGGACTAATGATATACTGGGAAAAAGTTTATTATGTCTAATAGAAAAAGGAAGAGAAAGATGCTGAACTGGGAAGAACGCAGAATGATCGTGAAAGCGGCGAAGCTCTACTATGCAGAGGGGTGGACACAGGCTCAGATTGCCAAGAAAAACGGTGTATCAAGACCTGTGATATCAAAGCTTTTAAACCGGGCGAAAGAAGAAGGTATTGTAGAAGTATATATTAAAGATAAAACCGTACAGACAGTAGAGCTCGAACAGAAGCTTGAAAAAAAATACGGGCTGAAAGAAGTTATTGTTACAGCCGGCGCTGGGTATACCCCGGAAATGGTACTGCGCCAGCTCGGCAAAGCCGGCGCTTCCTACTTATCGAAACGTTTAACAGGAAACAAAAAAATCGGTATCTCCTGGGGGGCATCCGTTCACGCACTGATAACGGAATATCCGTATGAGCGCAAAGAGCAGGTGCATGTGGTGCCGCTTATTGGAGGAATGGGTAATAATTTTGTGCATCTGCACTCCAATCAGCTGAGCTTTCATTTTGCCCAGAAGCTTAACACGAGCTGTTCCTACTTATATGCTCCTGCCATGGTGGAGTCCGATGACTTAAAGAACCGGCTCACTGCCTCCAAAGACATAGCGGAAGTATTGGAAGAGGGAAGGAACGTCGATATAGCGGTCGTTGGAATTGGCAATCCCGTCGTACAGTCGACGATGGAGAAAATGGGCTACATTCACGAAAATGACATTGCCTCCTTAAAAAAATCACAGGCAGTAGGCGATATTAATTCCAGCTTTTTTGATTCGCTCGGCCATAAAATTGATCATCCATTAAATGACCGCGTTATCGGTCTGAATTTGGAAGAAATCAACCAGATTCCTGAAGTGGTCGCAATTGTAGAAGGTGCCCATAAAATAAACAGTGTGCATGCCGCTTTAACAGGCGGTTATATTGATGTATTGATTACTGACGACAGCATGGCACAGGCGCTTGCAGAAGAATAATGCGGTGGCCCGTGCCTGCGGCATAAAGATAATTTTTTTAATTTTCCAAAAAGGGTTGACTTAAAATTGAAAGCGCTTTATTATATTTACAAACGTAACTAACCATTACAAATGTAAATGAGGTGGCAGTATGTGGGGAACTTTTATTTTCATTTTTGCCGGCATGTGGACGCTGCAGTTTTTAATGACGCAATGGCAGGTGAAGCAGTACAAGGCGAAGGTGAATATGCTCAGCAGCAAAAAGACAGGGTTTCTTGGCACCGGCTATTACAAAAAGCGCTTTGGCTTTGGAGCGGTAGCTATTTTAATAAGCGACACAGAAGGATTTATCAAAGAAGCCCACGTGATGAGAGGGCTGACCATTTTTGCGAAATTCAAGGAAAAGCCTGAATGGAAAGGGTTGTCTTTGGAGGAATGCCGCTTTTACCAGGGTGGAAAAGAGAAAGAGCGCTTTGCCGTACAGAATGCGCTCGAACTAATTATTAAAGAAAAGGCAAGCAGAGACAAGGAGGAGAGAGTATGGATTTCTTAATCGCAGTAGCAGAAGGCTTTATCGGCATGTTTCAGGCCGGCGGGGATACGTTTGTCGGACTCGTTACAGGCATTATTCCGCTTTTAATCTGTTTAATTACCGCTGTTAACGCACTCATCAAGTTTATCGGGGAAGAGAGGGTGTTCGCTTTCGCACAGAAATGTACGAAGAACATTATCCTGCGCTATACGATCTTCCCGCTCATGGCCGTTTTCTTTCTAACCAACCCGATGTGCTACACATTCGGACGGTTCCTGCCGGAGCGCCAGAAGCCGGCTTTCTATGACGCTTCTGTTTCCTTCGTTCACCCTATTACCGGGCTTTTCCCGCACGCCAATCCGGCGGAACTATTTGTTTACACTGGAATTGCTGCCGGAATTACGCAGCTTGGATTGTCGCTCGGGCCGCTCGCGATTCGTTTTTTCATTGTTGGGATCATTGTAATGCTGCTTCGCGGCATTGTAACGGAGCTTATTTCAAACAGAATGTTCAAAAACAAAGAGCGGGAAGCGGCAGAAGCACAAGCCGCCTCTTCATAAGCGGAGGGAAAAATCATGGCAGAGTATAAAGCAGTTAAAGTATCCAAAGGGCCGACAGGATGGGGCAAGGGCTTGATTATTCGTCCGTCGGATGAAAAGAAATACGTTATTTCTGTTACCGGCGGCGGCATTCATCCCGTAGCCCAGGAGATAGCAGATAGAACCGGCGCGACACCGGTGGACAGCTTCGCCACTTCCGTTCCGAAAGAAGAAATTGCCTGCGCCGTTATTGACTGCGGCGGTACGGCCCGAAGCGGCGTTTACCCGAGAATGGGGGTAAAAACCGTTAACACATATGGGAATTCACCTTCCGGCCCGCTGATGAAATTTATTAACGAAGACAACTTCGTTTCAGGGGTCGGGGTAAAAAATATTTCTGATCTGGACGGCTCTGAAGAAGACGCAATAGAAGCAGACAACGAAAAAATAGAGCAGAAAGAATCGCTTCTTAATAAAGACGTTGCCCAGAAAGTAAAAGAAGACGCCAAGCAGAAGGCAGCTGTTGATCATCCGCGCAAAAAGAACAAAGTCAACTCCATGATTCAAAAGCTCGGCGGCGCGATGGGAAATATCATCAGTATTTTTTATCAGGCCGGCCGCGATACGATCGATACCGTTATCAAAAATATTCTTCCTTTTATGGCTTTTGTCAGTACGTTAATTGGAATTATCACATTTACAGGAATCGGCGACCTGATCGCAAACTTTGTAACCCCTCTGGCAAGCAGCCTGACGGGTATGCTGATCCTGTCGCTCCTGTGCTCGATTCCGCTTATTTCCCCAATGCTTGCGCCGGGGGCCGTTATTGCCCAGGTAGTAGGTGTGCTGATCGGCGTGGAAATCGGACGCGGCAACATCCCGCCGGAAATGGCGCTGCCTGCATTATTTGCCATTAATCCCCAGGTTGGAACAGACTTCGTTCCTGTAGGCTTAACGCTCGGCGAAGCCGAAACCGAAACCATAGAAGTCGGCGTACCGGCTGTGCTGTTTTCCCGCCTGATCACCGGCCCGATTGCTGTAGTAATTGCCTATTTCTTCAGTATTGGAATGTATTAATCGAAAATAGGGGAGGAAATTAAATGAAGGAGACGGTTACGATGTCTGAGTACTTTAAAGCAAAAGTAGAATATGTAGGAGAAGAAGCGGATCTGATGTGGGAAGAGAAGATGGTCATTCTCTTTAACAATACGGTTCCCCAGGATTTAAAAGATATTGCGATTGTGCACGACGGGGGAACACTCGCTGCGCCGATTGAAGAAGGCGATGAAATGCTTATCGGTGATACTTCTTTTACCCTTCTATTTGTAGGGGACAAAGCCAACGAAACGATGACGGATCTCGGCCATGCGACATTTCATTTCAACGGTTCCGCTTCGGCTGACCAGCCGGGGACCATCTGCCTGGAAGATAAAGAAATCCCTGTTATTGAGCCCGGAATGATCATTACATTTCGAAAAAAATAAATAGAAAATAAGGAGTGGACAGCAATGCTCGGAACGAATAGAAAGCTGATCGAACTGGAAAAACAGGGAAAATCGATTCGCGTGGGATTAGTCGGTGCCGGCCAGATGGGACGGGGAATGATTGCCCAAATTGAGAAAATGAAAGGCATGAAAGTCGTAATCACTGCTGATATCGCTGTGGAAAACGTAGTGAAGGCCTATGAAAATGCCGGCATTAAAAAAGCAGATCTGGTCGTAACGGATAACAAAAGCAAAGCAGCAGAAGCAGTCCGCTCCGGGTTTGTCGTAGCAACAGCGGATGCTTCGCTTGTAAGCGGCCTGGCAGACGTGGATGTCGTAGTGGATGCCACGGGCGTTCCAAATGTAGGTGCGGAGATTGCCTGGAAATCGATTACGAACAAAAAGCATATCGTTATGCTGAACGTAGAAGCAGATATTACGGTAGGGCCTATTTTAAAACAGATGGCCGATGCTGCAGGCGTAGTATATACAGGCTCGGCGGGAGACGAGCCCGGCGCGATCATGGAGCTGTTTGATTTTTCCGAAGCGCTCGGCTTTGAAACGGTCGCTCTTGGCAAAGGCAAGAACAATCCGCTGAACGTGGAAGCAAATCCGGATACGGCGGCCCAGGAAGCCGCAGAGAAGAAGTCGAGTCCGAAAATGCTTGCTTCGTTCCAGGATGGCACAAAAACGATGGTAGAAATGAACGCGGTAGCCAACGCCACCGGTTTTCTTCCCGATAAGCCCGGCATGCACGGCCTTAAAGGAGAAGTGAAAGATCTCCCGGCTTTTTTTGAAACAAAAGAAAACGGTGGAAAAGTATCGAAGGAAAAAGTAGTCGAATACATTAATGGCATTGCGCCGGGGGTATTTGCGATTATCCGCTCCGAACAGGAGGAAGTAAACGCAGAGCTCACCTATCTGAAAATGGGGGACGGCCCAAATTACGTGCTTTACCGCCCATATCACCTGACAAGTCTGGAAACGCCGCTTTCCATCGCGAAAGCCTATCTGGATCACGTACCAACGATTGCTCCTTACAAAGGACGGATCGCTGAGACGGCAACCGTGGCGAAAAAAGATCTGGCGGAGGGGGATTACCTGGATTCTATCGGAGGATTTACAGTGTACGGCACGATATTGACAGCAGAAGATTCCGACGCTATGGAAGCCCTCCCGATCGGATTGGTGGATCGTCACATAAAAATGAGAAAAGCGGTCAAAAAAGGAGAAATTATCCGTATGAGTGACATTATCCATGAAAGGGACACGACAATCTGGAAGCTGCGTGAACTGCAGAATACGTTCGGCACGGTTTCTGCAGAGGATAGTGGTATAATAAAAGAAGCACCGGTAGTATAAAATAAAGAGGGGATCGTCATGAAAAAGAATATTATGATTGGTGATCTATTTTGTGAAAGCTGCAAGGAAGAAGTGCCACACCGCATCGAATATGTAAATAACGAAATTTCTACGATAACGTGTGAAGTCTGTGACCGAAACATTCAAATTAACCGGGATATGATGAAGGAATTTTATGAAGAAATTTATGAGCGTGTGTCTTCAAAGCCTCATCGGATCACGGAAGAATACAAGCAGGATTTAAATCACTTCATTACGGGGTTTCCATTCCGCATCGTCAGCAAACCATACCGTTTAATTAAAGATATGAACCAGACGCACCAGATTTTAAAAGAACACCGGGAGAAGCATCCCCGGCATTAATAAAATGGGGAGCCTTTTTTCTTCTATAGAAAAGAAGGCTTTTTCTTTTGTGGAAAAAAGGAACGCCATTCACATACAGGCCCGGATAGGTATATAATAAAATAGTGAAAACAAGCAGAAGGAGACGATAACGCATGAGTATGCATAAAAACGAGGAGCGCCTCGAATCGCTTCAGAAAAGCTATGAACAGTATAAAAGCCAGAATCTGAATTTAAATATGGCCCGGGGAAAGCCGTGCCCGGAGCAGATGGATCTTTCCAACGGCATGATGGATGTTCTTACGTCAAAAGACAGCCTGAAAAGCACTGATGGCACTGATCTCCGCAATTACGGCGGACTTGACGGTCTTCCGGAAGCCAAGGAGCTTTTCTCGAAAATTCTGGATGTAGATACAGATGAAATCGTCATCGGCGGCAACTCCAGCCTGTCTATGATGCATGATTCGATTGCGCAGGCAATGATGCACGGCGTGGCGGGAGGAGAAATGCCGTGGGCGAAGCAGGATAAAGTGAAATTTCTCTGTCCCAGCCCTGGATACGACCGCCATTTCGCTATCTGCGAACTTTTTAATATTGAAATGATTATCGTGGATATGAAAGAAGACGGTCCGGATATGGACCAGGTGGAGAAGCTGGTTCGTGTAGATGAGTCGGTGAAAGGAATCTGGTGCGTGCCGAAATACAGCAATCCTACCGGTATTGTTTATTCTGATGAAGTCGTAGAGCGTCTGGCTTCCATGGAAACAAAAGCCGCGGATTTCCGGATTTTCTGGGATAATGCCTATGCCATTCATCATTTAACCGACGAACCTAAAGAAATCAAAAACCTGCTGGAAGAATGCAAAAAGCAGGGCAGCCCGAACCGGGTGCTGATGTTCAGCTCCACGTCCAAAGTGACGTTCCCGGGATCAGGCGTTGCGATGCTTGCTGCCAGTCAGGAAAATCTGGATACGTACCGGAAGAATATTTCTTTCCAGACAATAGGACCGGACAAGCTCAATCAAAAGCGTCATGTGGAATTCTTTAAAAACGTGGATGGTTTGAAGGCCCATATGAAAAAGCACGCGGAGATTATTGAACCGAAGTTCCGTGCCGTGATTGAAATCCTCGATCAGCAGCTCGGCGGCAAAGACATCGCTTCCTGGGACCGTCCGGATGGAGGCTATTTCATCAGCCTGGACACCCCGGAAGGATGCGCAAAGGAAGTAGTAGGTATGGCCTCGGAACTTGGCGTTACATTAACGGGCGCAGGCGCGACGTTCCCCTACAATAACGACCCGAAGGACCAGAATATCCGTATTGCCCCGACGTTTCCTTCAGAAGCGGAGCTCCGCAAAGCAATTGAGGTTCTCTGTGTCTGCATTGAACTCGCCAGCCTGAAAAAAACCGTCCGGGCCTCCTGATCAAAGGAACTGTTCTGTTTCGGAAAGAGCGGTTGCGTTACAAGGTTCTCTGCGTTAAGATAGTAAATATACATGAGCGGTACATCTTTTTTGAATTAAATACATGGCAGCAATAAATAGACTAAAGCGCTATTTTATAAGCCGGAAAACGAGTAGAACCTACTCGTTTTCTGGCTTTTTTTCGTCTTTGTGCAAAAAAGAACACGGTTTGGCTTCAGGCAGCCGGGTTTTACCGCTTTTTCAAGGAATAGAGAAGGAGGCACATATAAGATGAACTATATGATTGATCACAAGAACAAAATGATTCATAACGGTCGTTTCGCAGGAGACTACTGTGGACTGTCGCAGATTGAAGACAATGATAAAGAGCACGTGAGCACTCAAAGTACAGTAGATATGCTGGTGAATACAAAAGACTACGAAAAATGTTCATACTGCTGCGGCTCTTTCATTCCGGGATTTATACAGAGCGTAACCGAATCGAAAACAGAATAAAGCATTTTGCCGGCCTTCGGCTGGTTTTTTTGTGGGAAAAAACGGAGGCGGAATTTGTTATAATGAGAAAAAAGGAGGCGGGAGATGCTCACACATCAGCGGATACAGGAATATTTACAGGCATATGCACTTCAGGACCGGCGTTGGAAGCATCAATGGCAGGAGCTGCCGGAAACCGAATCCTGTCCTTCTTTATATGTGCAGAGCTTCGAGCCGGAGGTTTATGAAAAAACAGTGCTGGTGATCCACGGTTATTTTGACCACAGCGCTACGAACCGCCTGCTGCTTTTTCATTTGCTGGAGCAGGGCTTCCGCGTGCTTCTTTTTGACCTGCCCGGCCACGGGCTCTCAGGTGGGAAGCGCCACGAAGTGGAGACCTTTTCCGTTTACCAGATCGCTTTGAACCGGGTGATTAATATCGAAGAGGGGACGTTGTACGCGATCGGCCATAGTACGGGAGGCGGGCTGCTCGCTGAGTATATGCTGAACGGCGGGCAGAAACTGCAGAAAGCAGCGCTGGTAGCTCCGCTGCTTCGTTCGAGTCCCTGGTGGCCGAGCCGGGCCGGCGCTTTCGTTCTGGGCCCTTTTAAGCAGACGCACCCGCGCCGGTTTAGGATGCATGTAGGGTTTCCGGGGTTTATGGAAGAACTGAAGCGGGATCCGCTCCAGGGAGCCGCGATTTCGTTCACGTGGGCCCGGGCTTTAGTTCAATGGGAGCGTTATATGAGAAGTCTTTCTCCTCTGCCGGGCAGAAATGTGCAGATTCTGCAGGGTAACAATGATGAGACCATTGACTGGACGTTTAACATGCAGGCTTATCACCGGCTGTTCCCGCAGGCGGAAAAGATATTTATTGAAAACGGAAGTCATGCGCTTTTAAATGAACACAGTCACATCCGAGCTGTCGTTTTTCATCTTCTGCTTCGTTTTTTGAAATAGTGTCTGCGCATTTCATGCAGATAAAGATATAAGGAGGGGGAAGCCGGATGCAGGAACCGGTTGGGAACTGCTGTTTATGCGGTCGGATCGTCTATTGTATGGATGGATTTTTAAATGGAGTTTATATAGATAACGACTTATACTGCTTTCCATGTAGAAAAGAACAACCTCTCCTGTGAGAAGTTGTTCTTTTCCGGCTGTTGAAAAAATACGTATGTGCATACATAAACCTGTACAAGGGGCGCTTTCCGCAGGCCATGCCTCAGCTGAAGAGAGAAGCGCTCTTCAGCTTCACCGATGGCTGTTCTGCAGGAGTCGCCCCTCTTTGTTTTTCCTAGGCTTTTGCAAGCTCACTCGTTTTGCCGGCTTTCATTACCATGCCGTCGAGTGGTTTACCCATCCAATATTCAATCTGGCGTGCCAGATCAATCATTTTATCCAGATCCACTCCGGTAGGGACTCCCATTTCTTCGAACATATGAATCATATCTTCCGAGGACACATTGCCAACAGCATTAGGCGCAAAGGGACAGCCGCCGAGGCCGCCGACCGAAGCATCAAACCGGATGATGCCGGCTTCGTATCCCGCAAACACATTAGCCAGTCCCAGGCCGCGGGTATTGTGAAAATGAAGACCCAGCTGTATATCCTCTCCGACTGCCTTCTGCACGGAGGCAACGCGTTCTTTGACGGAAATTGGGTTGGCCATGCCTGTTGTATCGGCAAGCACCACGCTGTCGGCGCCGGCTTTCACGAAAGCCTGGGCAGCCTGAATGACCTGCTTTTCTGTTACTTCTCCTTCATATGGACATCCAAATGATGTGGCCAGTACTGCTGTAAAGGGACGTTCTCCTTTTGCTTCTTTTAGAGCGTGTGTCAGTTCCTGTATTCCTTCTTTAGTCGTGCGTCTGGCATTTTTTTTGTTGAACGTGTCGCTTACAGCAAGCGTCGCATGCAGGCGGTCGATCGAAGTTGAGAGAGCACGGTCAATGCCTGAAGCGCTGAGAACCAGTCCTGCAATTTCCGTTCCTTCCCGTTTTTCGAGCTGATCTACCACAATTTCAGCATCAGCCATCTGCGGCACGACTTTAGGGTTCACGAAAGAAACAGCTTCTACTTTTCTAACCCCTGCCCCAATAGCCCGTTCAATCATTTCTACTTTCTGACCGGTCGTTAAAAGCACCTTTTCATTTTGAATACCGTCCCTTGGTCCTACTTCGCATAGTTCAATCATCTGTTCCGCCTCCTTCATAATAATGAAGCACGTAATCCCTGCCGCGGAAAATATGTTCGGTCATCGCGGCCTTTGCCCGTTCTACATCTCCGGATTCAACGGCCCGCAGGATCGTATGGTGATTCTGCAGGGAATAAAAAAGATTTTTTTCATCGAACCAGTAAAAAGACCGGAAAATAAGGGGTAATACAACTACTTTGGAAATCAGCTCCCGGACATGGTCGTTGCGGCTTGCTTCGAAAACCGCGTCGTGAAATACGTGATTGGCCTTTACAATAGCGTCAATACGTTCGACGTGTTCCTGCCCCTGCTTTTCCAACGCCATTTCGTAGGAATCGTTTGCCTGTTTCATTTTTTCCAGGTGGCCGTTTGTCCGGTGAATCGATGCCTGTCCCGCCGCGTAGCTTTCCAGCATGGCCCGCAGGTCGTATACCTGGCGGACATCCTCTTTTGAGAAAACTCTTACGCTGAAGCCCCGTTTTAATGGGGTGATCAGCCCGTCGAATTCAAGCTGTTTCAGCGCTTCCCGAATGGGAGTCCGGCTTACTTCCCAGTCTTTTGTCAGGCTTTCCTCTGTTAATCTGTGACCCGGCTTGTACAGACCGGTAACGATAGCTTGTTTGATTTTTTCATAAACGTTCATGGGCAGCACCTCTATCCCCATTGTATACAAGCGGGCAGAGAAAACCAAATGGTGGTTTATTGTATACAATAACGGATGTAAATAATAAAAACAGCTGATTCTTTATTTATAACAGGAAATTAAAGGTTGTCAATATAGGATAAATGAATTATTTTTAAATAGTTTGACAATTTAACTTGATAGTTTGTATACAAAGTGCTAATTTATAAGAAACAAAAGCCGTTTTTAGAATTAAATTATGTAAAGGCTTACAATTGAAAAAGAAGGTAGGTGCGCAGCATGGCGCAAATAGACGAAAAGACGAAAACGGAATCAACCGCCGGGGAGGAAACGAAACTTCCGTTGGAAGGAATTCGTGTGCTGGAAATGGGAACGCTGCTGGCGGGTCCTTTTGCCGGCAGGCTGCTGGCTGATTTTGGAGCGGAGGTTATTAAAATTGAGCCGCCGGACAAAGCAGATCCGATGCGGAGCTGGGGAAAAAGCAAGGATGGAGTAGGGCTGTGGTGGCCGATTCAATCACGTAACAAAAAGTCCATCACCTTAAATATGAGAGAAGAAGAAGGCCAGAAGCTGTTTCGCCAGCTTGCAGCTGAATCAGACATCGTCATTGAAAACTTCAGACCCGGCACGATGGAAAAATGGGGGGCCTCCTACGAAGAATTATCGGCGGATAACCCCGGCCTGATTATGATGAGAACGTCCGGATTCGGCCAGACCGGTCCTTATAAAAAGCGGGCCGGATTTGGCAGCGTGGGCGAAGCAATGGGAGGGCTCCGCCACGTAACCGGGTTCGAAGACCGACCGCCTTCGCGTATTGGTATATCAATTGGCGATACGCTGGCTGCTCTGTTTGCGACGATCGGATGCCTGACGGCAGTTCATGAACGTCATACATCCGGAAAAGGCCAGGTGATTGACACAGCCATTTATGAGTCGGTCTTTTCCGTGATGGAGAGCATTATTCCGGATTACCTGCTGGCCGATTATGTGCGCGAGCGGATGGGCAACATTCTGCCGGGCGTCGCCCCATCCAACATTTACTTTACACAGGACGAAACGTATATTGTCATCGGTGCGAACGCGGACGGGGTATTCCGGCGCCTCTGCGAAGCAATGGGAGAGCCGGAGCTTGCGGATCATCCCGATTATCACACGCATGAAGGCCGCGGCAGAAATATGAAAGCGCTGGATCTCCGGATCGAAGAATGGACCAAATCGCTGCCCGCAGAAGAGGCACTCGCTATTTTGGAGGAAAAAGGCGTCCCTTCCGGAAAGATATTTTCGGCTGAAGACATTGTAGACGACCCGCATTATAAAGAAAGAGAAATGATTGTACCTGTGGAGCACCCGGAGCTTGGGAGTTTTCCGATGCCGGGAATTGTGCCGAAATTGAGCCGCACTCCGGGCCGGATCAAAAAACCCGGCGCCGGAACAATGGGAGCTGACAATGAAGAAGTATACGGAACCATTTTGGAAATAAAAGAAGAACAGCTTAAACAGTTAAAAGACAACCATATTATTTAAAGGGCCGGAGCTGCATCCGGCTTTTGTTTCCCTAGATAATGTAAGCGCTTTTATTTGAAAGGAGAGAATGAAGATGCAAAAGAAAGTAAAAGAGCCGATCCGCAAGCCCTGGATCTGGATTACGATGGGACTGCTCGTCCTGTTTAATGCGCCGTGGTACCTCCCGGTCGGAAGCATGGAACCCTATATATTAGGCGTTCCCTACTGGGTGCTCATTTCCACTGTCCTTTCTCTTGTGCTCTGCGGCTTTTTAAGCTGGCTCTGCCTGCATGAGTGGGATATTGTAGAGGATTTGGAGGAGGAAGGCCGGGAGAGGAGCGGGAATAAATGAATCTAACGTTTTCAGGCGCAGACGGGATAATCATTCTGGTTGTTTATGCTGTTATTATGCTTGTTGTCGGCTACCTGGCCGGAAGAGGAAAAAAATTAAATGAATCGCTGAATGACTACTACCTGGCCGGAAAAAATCTGGGGATTATTGCTTTGTTTTTTACGTTATACGCCACCCAGTACAGCGGCAACACAGTAGTCGGATATGCCCCAAATGCGTATCGGGAAGGATTTTCCTGGCTGCAGTCGATTCCGTTTATGACTATTATCGTCGGAGTCTATTTGATGTTTGCGCCAAGGCTGTACGCCATTTCCAAGCGGGCCAATTTCATTACGCCTACTGACTGGGTCACGTACCGTTTCCGCAATAAAGCGGTCACGATTCTTGCGATTATTCTTATGCTGTGGGGTCTTGGTAACTATCTGCTGGAGCAGCTTGTAGCTATAGGTCAGGCTGCATCCGGTCTGACCGGCGGCACGATTCCCTATGAGTATGCGGTTATCGGCTTTGTGTTTGTCATGCTGACGTACGAATGGCTTGGTGGAATGAAGGCAGTGGCCTTCACGGACGTGATGCAGGGCATCGTGCTGATGGTAGGCATTATTGTGCTGCTCATAGGTGCGCTTACGCTGACAGGAGGCGGGATATCAAGCCTTACGTCGGACATCGCGACAACTGCACCGGAGAAAATCGGCGTTCCTGATTCTATAACGTCGGTGAACTGGCTCAGTATGATTCTGCTCGTTGGATTCGGTGCCGCTATTTATCCGCATGCCGTCCAGCGGATTTATTCTTCGCAGAGCGAGCGGACGCTGAAACGTTCTCTGTCCCGCATTGCGCTGATGCCGCCGATTACAACAGGATTTGTGTTGATTATCGGTATTATTGGCATTCAGTTGTTTCCCGATCTTGATACGGCTGCCTCTGAACAGCTCGTCGGCCTGATGGCCAATGAAGTCGCTGCTATTAACGGCTTTTACTACTGGATGATGGTTATCCTGTTCGGCGGGATTGTAGCTGCGATTGTTTCCACGGCGGACTCGGCGCTGCTCAGCTTTTCTTCCATGGTATCCAATGATATTTACGGCAAATATATTAACCCGGATGCGCCGGAAAAGAAAAAGGTGAAAGTAGGGAAATTCGCCGGAATAGGAGTGATTGCTCTGCTTTTATGGATTGCCTGGAACCCGCCCGGTACACTGTATCAGATTTTTGTACTGAAATTTGAACTGCTCGTGCAGGTGTTTCCGGCTTTTGTACTTGGACTTTACTGGAAAAGACTCGCGGCCGTGCCGGTCTTCTGGGGCATGCTCACCGGTGCCATTATTGCAGCAGCCATGACGTTGACGGGAAACAGCACGCTGTTGGGGGTTCACGGCGGTGTCATTGGGCTTGCAGCTAACTTCTTTATCTGCACGGTTGGTTCGCTTCTCATACCGGCCAGCCAGGCGAAACAGGATGAAGCAGAGGAAAGAAGCTCGATGAAACTGGAAGAAATCAAGTATAATGAAAAAACAGGTTCATTAGGATAGAGCCTTTCTGCTTTTAAACTGATGCAAAGAAGGTCCTGTTTATGACTTTATCACCGCTTACTGATGCATCAAATGAACTAACGGGCAACAAGCCGTGGATCATGCTTGGCTGGCTGCTGTTCGCACAGATTTTAGTGGCATTTGTAGGTAGAAGCCTCTCGCCGCTCGGAGTTTTCATCGGAGACAGCCTGGCGCTGACCAATGCCCAAATCGGCATGCTGCCGGCAGCCTTGTTTTTTGGGCAGTTTGCGGCAGCCATTCCCGCAGGTATTTATGTGGACAGAATCGGCACAAGGCCGCTGCTGCTGGCACTCTCCCTGTGTCTTGGCATCAGCCTTTTCCTGGCATCGATGACAACCAATTTTACAATGCTTCTGCTTCTCATCATTATCGGCGGTTTCGGTTACGGAGCCATGCATCCAACATCCAACCGCGGCATTATTTACTGGTTCGGGCATAAAAGCCGGGGCACGGCGATGGGCATTAAACAGATGGGGGTGACGGCGGGATCGGGGCTGGCCGCGCTTCTGCTCGTGCCGCTTGCCGGCTGGTACGGCTGGCGGCCGGTCGTTATGCTCGCGGCCCTGCTGTTGATTGGAGCAGGACTGCTCAGCTTCTGGCGGTACCGCGATACGAAAGAAGCAACGCTGATCCGCGGCACCCCGCAGGAAAAAGGGGAAACATTTAAGCGGCTCAAGGCAATGGGCCGTAATCGTCCGCTTCTGCTGATGAGCGGAGGCGCGATGGGCATCAATGGAGCCCAGATGTGTCTGAATACGTATATGATTATTTATGCGATTCAAATCATCGGACTCCCCATTTACCAGGCGGGCCTGCTTTTGGTCGTGTCAGAAATCGCAGGATCCCTTGGGCGTGTGGGATGGGGAACGGTCAGCGACCGCTTGTTCCACGGGAACCGCTTGATTATCCTGAGTATTATTGCAGTCGTTTCTGCCGTCTGCTCTGTTATTATGGCGGGGTTCTCGCCCGGTGCATCATTTTTATCCATGGCTGTTCTTGCCTTTTTCTTCGGAAGCTGTGTTTCCGGGTTTAATGGCTTGTGGATGAATGCCGCGACAGAGCTTGTCCCGGCAAAAGAAGCAGGACTTGCGAGCGGCTTTAGTATCAGCGTCGGTTCCTGGGGTGTTATTATCGGACCGCCTCTTTTTGGACTGATTACGGATGTTACCGGTGCTTTTACAGCCGGCTGGTACAGTCTTGCAGGCCTGCTCGGACTAATAGGATGTTTATTTATCTATCTTCATATTTCAACAAGAAAGGACGAAACCTATGCCCGGCCATGACGCTTTATCCTTTATACCGGAAGACTTAAATGACAAAGATATGTATAAGCTGTTAATCGGATCAATTGTCCCAAGGCCGATTGCATGGATCAGCTCCAAAGATAAAGAAGGAGTGCTTAATCTGGCGCCTTTCAGCTTTTTTACCGTTGCTTCAAGAAAGCCGCCGACCCTGCTTGTGTCGATCGGTCCAGGTGTCAATGAACGCGAAGGTACCGTCAAAGATACGTTGGAAAACATACGTGCGACAGAAGAATATGTTATTAATATTGTGCCGGAAAGCCTCGGCAGCAAAATGCACCGTTCATCAAAAAGCGTAGATTCGTCCATTGATGAATTTGAAATGACGGGACTGACAAAAGAACCGTCTTATCTGGTCAGCGTCCCCTCCGTAAAGGAATCGCCGATCGCTTTTGAATGCCGGCTCTCGCAGATTATTCCCGTAGGCAGTGACCATCTGGTGCTGGGAGAAGTCAAGCACGTGCGTATGAACGAAGATGTGTACTTAGGCAATTACAAAACAGACATCGATTACTGGAAGCCTCTTGGACGCCTGGCAGGAGACTATGCCGGCCTGACAGACTCGTATCCACTGCCGCAGGACGATTGATCCGGCGGTTTGATAGAAAGCGCCGCCTGGAAATTTTATACTGATCCATCCGCCCCCTCCCTGTGAGGGGTCTTTTTGTATACTTGTGAAATTTTATTGACATTTTTTTACTGGAGCACTGGAAAAACAGGATACCCTGCCGATATTAAGGAAGACAATTCGAAACGTTTATCATATAAAAAAGGGGCCCATTATGCTGAGACAACTAATCACCTCCAAAACAAGGCTGCGCCTGCTTCTTAAATTTTTTGTCAGATCAGAAAATGAAGCATACCTCCGCCAGCTTGCAAAAGAATTTAATGATTCCGCCAACGCCGTCCGAGTGGAACTTCTGCGTCTGACAAGTGAAGAACTGCTGCTTACAAGAGATGCAGGCAACACGATCATGTACCGGGCCAATAAGGATCACGAATATTTTGAAGACATACAGCGTCTCGTATGGCGTTTCACGAAGTGGGAAGAGATGAAGGAAATCTGTGAATCTCCAGCCGTAAAACAAATATATCTTGGAGAATTTAACGAAGAAAAATCATTTGAATACATAGTAGTTCACGACATGGATCAGGCGGGTGCCGGCCATATGATTTTTCCAAAACAGGGGGCGCCCATCTCTATGATGAGCCAGGAGCAGTTCGAGGAACAAAAAAAAAGCAGGACATCCTGCTTTAAAATCTGGGATTATTCGTATCTCAGCCAGTTAACAAAATGAATAATCTGAACGGCTGCAAAAGCAATGAACAGAGTAAATGCAGCGGCAGAAGAATTTAGAATAACGTCGCTGAAAGCGGCGCTGCGGCCGTCTATGAAAAACTGATGAATTTCATCAGCTAAGCCTACAAAGCTTGCGCCGGCCCAGCCAATCACGTACGACCATTTTGATTTGGAGAACGTGCGCCATAAAATAAGAGCGATTCCGCTGAAGACCATAATGTGGGCCGTTTTGCGGACGACAAAATTCAACGGCTCTGTCGGAACAAGCGGAATGATCGACAAGATGCGTTCCGTGCTCGATCCGGTAGCCACAGAAGAAGATGTCAGTGCATATAGTGCTATTACAAGGGCTGCACCAATAAGAAGCCAATGCCATCGTACCATTGCCATAATAAGTGCCTCCCATTTTTTGTCTGTAGAATCAATCAGTATATAATGCTTTTCAAGGAAAGTCCACTTTTTCTAACGGCTGTTACGTAAACAGCCGTTTTTTGCTTTGTCTACGCCGTACAAATAAAACGAGTCCCACGGCAAGCAGGGCTGCTGCGGCGCCGGCGGCGTTAATTAGAACGTCGGTAAACAGGGCGGTCCGCTCCGGCATAAAGGACTGGTGCCATTCATCAACCAGACCGTATCCGGCAGCCAGGGCCCACGCTTTTATGAAACGAAGCGAAGCTCCCCGGAGAGCCAGCCAGCATAATACAGCCAGCAGGCCGAACGCGGCCAGATGGACCGATTTTCTAAGAAAAAAGTTCACAACCGCGGCATCAAGAAACGGATTGGTAAACATCCGTTCCGTCGAGCTCCCTGTAAAAAATGTCATCCGTGTAGCCGCTGCAATAATAAGACACCAGCCGAGTGCCGCTGTCCCCCAAATATATTTTGTATTCCACATGTCTGCATCACCTGTAGAGAAGTATAAAGCAGGAAAAAAAGAAAGTCACGCAGACTTTTGCTGAAATGGTATTTATTGAAAATAGTGTTATTATTGCTTTTATAAGCAGATAAATGACGCTTCAACCAGACTTTATTTTAAAAAAGGACGTGAAGGCATGAACCCAAGAATTGTGATCGCCGGAACAGGCAGCGGAAGCGGGAAAACGACCGTTACCGTCGGCCTGCTTCAGGCATTTAAAAATAAAGGGCTGCAGGCACAGGGATTTAAATGCGGACCCGATTATATTGACCCAAGCTATCATACAGCGGTGACCGGACGGGCTTCAAGAAACACAGACAGCTGGATGCTCGGGGAAGAAGGAATGAAGGATGTGTTCCGCCGCGGCAGCGGGGACGCAGATATTTCAGTGATTGAAGGGGTGATGGGCATGTACGATGGAAAAAGTCCAACATCCGATCAAGGCAGCACAGCAGAAGTCAGTCAAATGCTAGAAGCTCCGGTCATTCTGGTTGTCAATATTTCCAGCATGGCAAGAAGCGCCGCGGCTATTGTTAAAGGATTTCAGTCCCTGTCCGACTCCAGCCGCATTGCCGGCGTGCTGCTTAACATGGCAGGAAGTGAAGGACACGCCAAACTCTGCCAGACAGCTATTGAACAGGAATGTAATGTACCTGTTGTCGGCTTTCTGCTTCGGGGGGATGCTCCGGCTATTCCGGAACGCCACTTAGGACTGATCCCTGCTATTGAGCGGGGGGAGCTGGACAGCTTTTTTGCTGAGCTCGGTACGGTAATGGCAGAGCGGATAGACCTGGACCGGATCTATGAAATTGCAGCTTCTGCCCCTGATAGAGAATGGCCGGTCCGGAAACCTGTTGAGCCTAAGCATCATGCAGTTATTGCTGTAGCGTATGACGCGGCATTTAATTTTTATTACCCGGAAAACCTGGAGCTGTTGGAAGAAAGCGGGGCTGAGCTGGTCTACTTCAAGCCGCTGGCAGACGAACCGCTTCCTTCTCAGGCAGATGGTCTTTATATCGGCGGCGGTTTCCCGGAGGAATTCGCGGAAGAGCTGGCCGGGAATCAGAAAACAAAAACGTCCATCCGCGAAGCGTTGAAAGAAAAGCTTCCCGTTTATGCAGAATGCGGAGGCTACATGTATCTGGGAGACACGCTGACAACCACAGACGGTATTCCGCATGAGATGCTCGGTATTATACCGGTGGCTGTTACGATGCAGACGAAGCTTGCATCCCTCGGATACCGGGAAATAACGGCTTTGGATGATTCCGTTATTATGCGCCGGGGCACGGTGGCAAAAGGCCACGAATTTCATTACTCCACCGCGGAGGAAAAAGCAGACTGGCCCCCTCACCACGAAGTAAAGGCGATGAGAGGAACAAAGCAGGAAGGCTACTATACCGATCACATCACCGCAGGCTACACGCATCTTCATTTTGGTTCCAACCCCTCCATCCCGGCCCGTTTTGTAGAGAAAGCCGCCGCCTGGCGGGAAAAGAAAGAGAATAAACAACAAGTTTGATGTTTGCTGAGCAGGAGCGGAAAGGGCAGCCTTTCTGCTCTTTTTTTATGCTTATTTCCTTTTGTACATTTTCTCCCATTAAAATTCTGATTTTTCTGATATAAAACAAAGATTTAAGGGAATAATAACTAAACTATACAAAAGGAGGAATAAATATATGCCCGAAAAATTATTTAAAGTGGATTTGTCAAAACCGATGGATAAGCAGGATATTCCCGGCCACAACAGGTGGCACCCGGACATTCCCGCTGCGTTTTCAGTCGATCCCGGCCAGTCTTTCCGCATGGAGTGCCTGGACTGGACCGACGGACAGATCAAAAATAATGATGACCCGTCCGACATCCGCGATGTGAACCTGAATCGGGTGCATGTGCTGAGCGGCCCGGTTCATGTAAACGGGGTGGAGCCGGGAGATCTGCTTGTAGTGGATATACTTAACGTTGGTGCTCTGCAGGAACAGGAGTGGGGATTTAACGGCGTATTTGCAAAAGAAAACGGCGGCAGCTTCCTCGTGGAGCACTTTCCGGAAGCACAGAAATCAATATGGGATTTTCACGGTATCTACACGACGTCCCGGCACATTCCGGGAGTGAAGTTCGCCGGCATTATTCATCCCGGCCTTATTGGCGTAGCCCCGTCGCATGAGCTGCTGGCAGAATGGAACAGGCGGGAAGAAGAGCTTGTCAAAACCGATCCGGACCGGGTTCCACCGCTTGCCAACCTGCCGGATAAAGACAGCGTTGTGCTTGGAACATTAAAAGGAGAAGCATTTGATAAAGTAGCGAAAGAAGGAGCAAGAACCGTTCCTCCCCGGGAAAATGGAGGCAACTGCGATATTAAAAACCTTTCGCTCGGCTCGAGAATATACTTTCCAGTGTTTGTGGAAGGTGCAAAGCTTTCTGTCGGCGATCTTCATTTCTCCCAGGGGGACGGGGAAATTACGTTCTGCGGCGGGATTGAAATGCCGGGCTGGATTGATCTTCATGTAGAAGTGATAAAAGGCGGCATGGAGAAAAACCATATCCATAAAAATCCGGTTTTCCAGCCGGGGCCGATGGATCCCCAATACAGTGAATACCTTGTATTTGAAGGAATTTCCGTCAATAAATCCGATGGGAAACAGAGCTACCTGGATTCCAATATTGCCTATCAGAATGCCTGCCTGAATGCGATTGAATATTTGAAAACAAAAGGCTATACCGCAGAGCAGGCTTACATGCTGCTTGGAACAGCTCCGGTGGAAGGCCATATTGCGGGTATTGTAGATATACCAAATGCCTGCTGCACCGTGTCGATTCCGAAAGCTATTTTTGATAAATCGATGGATCCGTCAGAATAAGGAGGGAAGGCCTGTGCCTGTATATACATTTGAGTGTGGGAACGGAGATAGATTTGATGAGTTTCATTCCTCAACAAAAGGAGACAAAAGCCGTGCGGTATGTCCTTCCTGCGGTGGGGAGGCGAAGCGTTTATTCTTTGCTCCATCAGTTTATAAAATGAACAGCACCGTGAAACAGAAAATAGACAGCGGCGCCGAACCACGTCTTCGGAAAAAAGGAGAGCAGACCGGTACGCCCATCCGCAAAAAACGTCCAGCTGTATCAAGGCCGTGGCAGATCGGTGGTTAAAAAGCAGCCCATGCGGCTTTTTAGAGTGTCGTGAAACCATTTCATCTTGTATATTTATACATGATTTCGAGATTATTTAACTCTTTGTAGAAAAATAAAAAGGAGCGTCTCCTGCAGAACAGCCATCGGTGAAGATGAAGAGTGTTTTTCTCTTCAGCTGAGGCATGGCCTGCGGAAAGCGCTCCGTTTTACAAATTTCTATATAAAATACGTATTTTTATTTTTCACCAGACGGAGCAGCCCATGCGGCTGCTTTTTTGTTAGAACAGCCTCAGCTGTTCGTAGCGTGTCGTTTTGTACACCTTGCCTCTGCCTCCAGCGGCATCGCCTGCTCCGTGGAAATCAGAGGTCGTTACGCCGAGGAGTCTTACTTCCCGGCCGAGCGAGGCGATATGTTCCAGCTGTTCACCCAGCGCGGCAAGCAGCACCTCCTGATCGTCGGTCGGATCATCGAGCGTGGTCCGCCGGGTGATCTGCTTAAAATCATAAAATTTCACTTTCAGCACGACGCACTTCACGCGGATCCGGTCCGCCTGCAGACGGCTGAGCACCTGCTGCAGAAGGTCCTTTACGATAGGAAGCATGTCTTCATATTCGCTGATATTGTGCGGAAGCGTCGTTTCCCGGCCCATGGACTTGCGCTCCCGATAGGGATTGACTTCCCGTTCGTCAATGCCCCGGGAATTGTTGTAAAATGTATGGCCGCGTTTGTGAAAGATGCGTACCAGATCCTCTTCGCTCCACGACAGCAGATCAGAGCCTGTATGCACGCCCATTTCCAGAAATTTTTCTTTTGTGGATTTTCCGACTCCACGGAAGTCACCGATCGGAAGCTCGCGGATAAAGGCGGGAGCTTTTTCGGGTGTCACTACGGTCAGACCGTCCGGTTTATCATAGTCGGAAGCAATTTTTGCGAGAAATTTATTATAAGACACGCCGGCAGATGCATTCAGTCCGGTCTTTTCTTTAATTCTTTTTTTTATTTCACGTGCTACATACGTTGCCGAAGGATAGCCCAGCTTGTTTTCCGTCACATCCAAATAAGCCTCATCAAGAGAGAGCGGCTCGACCAGGTCGGTTATTTCATAAAAAATATCCATAATCCCCTTGGAAACCTCCCGGTATTTCTGCATGTTGCCCCGCACAAATACAGCCTGGGGACAGCGCTTATAGGCTTCATGGGAGGCCATCGCCGAATGAATGCCAAACGGTCTTGCTTCGTAGGAGCAGGTAGCCACCACTCCTCTGGAATGAGGGCTTCCCCCTACCACTACCGGCTTCCCGCGGAGTTCGGGACGGTCCCGCTGCTCGATGGATGCATAGAAGGCATCCATATCTATATGAATTATTTTCCGAATCGGAGAGGTATCCATGTTTTATCACCTTTTTTCCGTTTCCATATCGTTTCCTCCATTATATAGAGGGAATGCCATAAAAACAAACGCACGTTCGTTATGAGTATAAAAGGAAAATATTTCCTTTGTTCTTTATATAGTCCTTTGAATTTACCACTCTTTTAGGTAAGATAAGAGAAGTGGCAGTTTCATTATTATGAAAAATTGGGGCGTAAGTATGAAAAAAATTGGTTTTGCAGCATTATTAATCGTATTTATAGCTGTAATGGTATACGGGAAAATTCACTATGACCAGAAAATTGCTTCGACGGTACAGTCCGACGGAGAACATACAGAAGAAGAATCATCAGTATCGGGAGCAGAAACGACCGCAGCAAATGAAGCTCCTTTAGAAGGAGCGCAGGAAGAGTTCGGTCAGAAACTGCAGGAAAGCATGGATGCAGGCGAGGAGCTTACAATTGTGCTCTCAGGCTCCGGAGCGCTGGAGTCAGCAGAGGAAAATGTTCCTGCCCTGCTTCAGGAAAAGCTTCGCAGCTATTATGATACGGACAGCATATCAGTGCGTGCCTCGACGTTTGGAAGCAGCACGTCGCTGGAAGTCATGGCAGCAGACGGGGACGTAACGGCCGCCGGGCTGGAACCGGATGTGCTTGTTTTTGAACCATTTGTTCTCAACGATAATGGAGAAGTGAGCGTAGAGGATACTCTCTTTAATACCAATGCTTTTGTGAACACGGTGGAAGCTGCCAATCCGGAAGCTGCTGTCTTTATACAGCCGCCGCAGCCGGTATACGAAGCAAGATATTACATTGACCAGGTAGAGGCACTGCGGGCAAACGCCGGGGAAAACAACCTGAATTATATTAACCATTGGGAAGCCTGGCCGGATACAGACAATGCAGAACTAAACGAAGAGTACTTAGAAGAAAACGGCGATCCATCTGCGGCCGGGCACGAACTTTGGGCCCAGGCGCTTACTGATTATTTCACAGGGGAAGAAGCTCTATAAATAAGCCAAATCTCCTGGAGACTGTGTGGTACACTGGAAATATTGAAAAGAGATACATAAAAGAATAGACAGCAGGAGTGTGTAAAATGGCAAAACGCAAGAAGGATCAAACCGGGCAGAGCAGCCGTAAGTTGGTTACCTGGTTCAACAGCAAGTCACCAGTAGCCGAGCAGTACCGGACGATTCGGACGAACCTTCAGTATGCATCAGTCGATAATAATGTACAGACCATTGCGATTACATCAGCAGGCCCGGGCGAGGGCAAGTCAACGACAGTCGCAAATCTCGCCGTAACGATGGCCCAGCAGGGAAAGAAAACTATCCTCGTCGACGCAGACTTAAGAAAGCCGACGGTGCATTACACGTTCCGCCGTACGAATACAAATGGGTTGATTAACGTGCTGGCCAACAAAGAGCCCTTTCATACGTTTACCCAGAAAACCGAAGTGCCGGATCTGGATATTCTTCCAAGCGGACCGATTCCGCCGAACCCGGCTGAAATTCTTGGCACAACGGCTATGGAGAATCTGGTAAATGATTTAAAAAAGGAATACGATATTATTTTATTTGATGCCCCGCCTGTACTCGCTGTAACGGATGTACAGGTTATATCAAAATACTGTGATGGAACCATCCTTGTTATTAAAAGCGGAGACACAGAGAAAGATTCAGCTGTTAAAGCAAAAGAACTGCTTGAAGTGACAGGAGTGCCTATACTCGGCTGCATTTTGAACCAGGTTAAAGGCATGGATCAGCGCTACTACTATTATTACGGAGAATCGTAATAATAATTATTGACAGATGGCTTCGAGTAATATAATATTTAACCAATCAACGCGTTTCTCTAATAGAGAAGCGCGTTTTTCTACGTCCTGGGACGTATTTGTGGAAAATAAGCGTAAATGCCTGGAAAAAAGGGTAAAGATAAATAGTAATTATTATTAGAAAAGGCAGCGTGATGAATATGATGAAAAGTCCCGGTCTTGCCGCCGTATTGAGTTTTTTAATTCCCGGCTTAGGGCAGATTTATAATGGACAAATTTTTAAAGGGTTAATTATTATTGCAATTCAGGCTGTGAATATTCTTCTGATGGCTATTCTTATTGGATATGTTACCTACTTTATTTTCTGGGTCTATGCAATTTATGATGCTTACCGCAGAGCGGATAAGGATAACAAGCGGGCAGGAGCCAGGCGGTAAATATAAACCATTCGTGGTTGTCCCATAATTTATTTTGTAGATTTTATTCTATGTTGTAATAAAAAAAAGACAAACCAAACAACCGTGTATTCCTTTTTAGAGGAATACACGGTTGTTTTTATATTGCCAGGATGGTCATTTCTGCCGAAAGTTTCCGTCTGGTTCAGTTTCTATCTTTATTATCAGAGCATCATATAAGGGTTTCGTTTTTAAATAGACTTTTAGAACAGTCTTGTTTGTTACTCTTCTATTAGATTATTTTCCTGTAGAAAATCCTGAACGACGAGTTCGACGCTTTCTCCTTCAATATCAACCTGGTAATTGAGATCACGCATGGTTTCGCTGTCGAGAATATCTTCCAGTGGTGCGAAGATTTCTTCGATTTCCGGATATTCTTCATAGACGTCCTCCGTCATGGAAACGGCGGCGCTGTAGGAAGGGAAAAATCCTTGATCGTCTTCGAGTACGCGGAAGCCGAAATCATCAATACGGGCATCGGTGGAAAACCCTACAGAAGCGTTCACTTCATTGTTGTTCAGGGCATTATAATAAAGGCCTGTTTCAAGCTCAGTGATGCTTCCTTCCAGGGAAAAATCATAAAACTCTTCCATGCCGGCCAGGCCATCCGCACGGTTGGCGAACTCGGCATCGGTAGCAAAGTTAATTTCCCCCGGATTTTCATTAATATAGGCAGCAAAATCGCTGATTGTTTCAATCCCCAGCTCTTCAGCTTCCTCCTCCTGCATCATGATCGCATACGTATTATTTGCCTCCGTCAGGTTCGTCCAGACAATGTCGTTTTCCGCATCGAGACGGTTTACTTCTGCAAAGGCTTCTTCGGAGTCGGCAATCGGCGGCTGGTCCAAATAAGTAACAAGCCCGGTGCCTACATAATCCCACGTAATATCAATCTGCTCGGTCTCGAGCGCCTGCCGAAGCGCCGTACTTCCCAACTCGGAAATTTCATCTACTTGAAAGCCGTTATCTTCTAATAAGAAAACCGACATTTTAGCGAGAATAGCCTGTTCGGTAAAGTTTTTGGCGCCAACCTTCACGGATTTTCCGCCTACTGAACAGGAAGAGAGCACAAGCACTAAGGCCAGCATACTAATTCCAATTAATCGTTTCATGATTCAGCCTCCTATGCTTCATTTGCTTCCCGGGCCAGAATCAGCCCTTTAGGGGTAAGAACACGCTCCAGGTAGCGGAACAGCAGGTCCACAGCGATCGCTAGAAGCGTAACGGGCACGGCGCCTGAAATTAAATATGAATTATCAAACAGACGGATGCCGGTAAAAATCCATACCCCGAGGCCGCCGGCTCCAACAAGGTAGGCAAGAGCTGCCGTGCCGATGTTAATAACAAGCGCTGTACGGATTCCGGCAATGATGGACACGACCGCATTCGGAAGCTCCACTTTCCAGAGAATCTGCAGGTTTGTCAGACCCATGCCGCGCGCTGCATCCTTAGTGTTTTCATCAACGGAATCAAGGCCGGCAATCGTGTTCTGCAGAATAGGCAGAAGCGAGTATACAAACAAAGCAAGAATCGCCGCCTCCACACCAATGCCGAGGACACCCATGGCGAGCGCCAGAACAGCGAGGCTTGGAATCGTCTGGCCAAGGTTGGCAACCGTGACGATAAACCACTCGGTCCGGCGGAATGCCGGACGGGTAACGAAAATGCCCAGCGGCACGGCAATAAGTACAGCTGCAAACCCGGAAGCAAAAATAATGAGAACATGCTCCCCAAGAAGTTCAAGAAAAAGACCGGGCTGTTCGTAAATCTGACGGAACATTCCCTGGGAGAATCCCCAGATGAAAAAAGCTGCAATGGCCGTCCAAAGAAGAATTTTTACGACAAGGGCTGTCCGTTTATTAAACGTGTCCATCCTCAGCCCTCCTGTCCTTTAATTTCTTTATGAAGAAATTGTTCCAGCAGATCCATTGTCAGGCTGCCGTGATTATTGCCTTCATTGTCTTCAATAACAAGCTGGTCTGCTTCCTGGTTTAAAATCATGGATATGGCCACCCGGAGTGAGGTGTCTTCGTTAATTGTCCGGATGTCTTTGGATTCGAAGTTCGGCTTCAGCGTGAAAGCTTTGTACAGGTCTTTTACCGTATACAGGCTCATACTTTTCAGTACGCGGTCAGAGCCGACAAACTCATTGACGAATTCATTTTTCGGATGATTTAAAATTTCAGCGGGCGTATCATACTGCATCACTTCACCGTCCCGGAGAAGCACAATTTTATCTCCCATTTTGACAGCTTCATCAATATCATGACTAACAAATAGAATGGTCTTTTTCACTTCACGCTGAATCTGCAGAAATTCCTCCTGAAGGCGGGCGCGGATAATCGGATCAAGGGCGCCGAATGGTTCATCCATCAGCATTACGGGCGGATCAGCCGCGAGAGCCCGGGCCACACCAATTCGCTGCTGCTGGCCGCCGGATAGTTCATGGGGAAATCGTTTTTTAAATTCATCCGGGTTCAGGCCGATAAGATCCATTAAGTAGTTAAAGCGGTCGCGCTTTTTCGCACGGTCCCAGCCGAGAAGCTGAGGAACGATCATCATGTTCTGCTCGATGGTCATGTTTGGAAACAGACCGTTGCTTTGAATAACGTAGCCGATTTTGCGGCGCATCTCGATTTTGTCGAGCGTCGTTACGTCTTCTCCGTTTAAAAGAATGGAGCCGCTCGAGATGGTTTCAAGCTGATTTACCATACGGAGAAGCGTAGTTTTTCCACAGCCGGAAGGACCGATTAGAATAACCATCTCTCCGTCTGGCACCGTTAAATCCACATTGTTGATTGCTTTTACGTCGCCTTCATACACTTTATTTACATTATCGAACTGTATCATATCGTCACCCTCTAATTAGTTAGCGCCTTTCGGCGTCAGTTTCTTTTGAATCAGTTTTAAAATAAAATCAGCCAGTATGGCCACAACAGCGACAGAGATCGCTCCGGCCAGCACCATAGTAGTATTCGCGCGGACAATTCCCTGATAAATGACAACGCCGAGGCCGCCTGCACCAATAAACGCGGCGATGGCTCCGATTCCGATATTAAGTACGGTTGCTGTACGGACCCCCGCCATAATCAACGGCATGGCGTTCGGGATTTCGACCTTCCACAACCGCTGCAGGGTCGTCATGCCGAGTCCGTTTGCTGCATCACGCAGCTGGGGGTCGACGTTTTGAATGCCTGTATACGTATTGCGGATGATTGGAAGCTGGGAATAAAGCACAAGTGCAAGAAAGGCGGGAAGAAATCCAACCCCCTGATTAATAACGGACAGGACGGGAATCATGACGCCAAATAAAGCAATACTCGGGATAGTCATAAAAACGGAGGCGAGCTGCAGAATAGTACCGGCCAGATATTTGTTGGTCGTTAAATAAATGCCAATCGGTACCCCGATCAAAATCGCGGTAATCGTAGCGAGACCGACAATTTCGAGATGGTCGAGCATGTAGCCCCAAAGAAATGGATAGTTTTTGACAAAATATTCGATCAATTCATTCATCACGTGTTCTCCTTTACTTAAAATAAAGCCTGTTCCTGCCGCATAGACAACATACAGACTTTTCTCGTTCCTGTATTTACCGGACCATTGTGAATAAATTTATCATATCACTATAGTATTTTTAATACAAACCCTGTCACAGAGGGATATACCTATCTAATCGGTGATAGCTGCGTCTCACAACAACTAAACCGCTTAGAAGAGAAATCGGTATTATTTATAATGGCCTGTTTTATATCATCAAATAAAGTCCGCAGAAGCGGAGCTGTTTTCTTTTTGATAAACTAATAAAATAAATCAAAAAGGGGACACAGATATGGAAACAGAGAAGCGGCTGATGAGCGTAATCAATGCAGTAAAAGTCTTGAACTCTACCAGAGATCTGCCGGAAGTGCTGCATCAGCTGATTAAAGAAGTGCTGAACGTGATCGGCGGTGCCAACGCGGCCGTTCTGTTTTTGTATGAAAGTCGTTCGAATACGCTGTATGCCCAAAGTGCCATCGGATTTGATATGGAGCAGCTCAGGCATGTCCGCCTCGCACCGGGGGAAGGAATGAGCGGAAAGACATTCGTGTCCCAAAAGGGAAATATTTTCTCTTCGCTCGATCATACAGTGGAAGGAATGAAAAATCTCACCGGCAATTCGGAACACTATTATGCCCGTTCCCTGGGGGAAATGGCTTATCCGGTGAGTGCGATCTGCGTGCCGATTATGTCCGCGGAGGACAAATGCCTCGGTGTACTGACGGTCGATATATTTGAAAAAGACCGGCAGTTTGATCAATCAGATCTGCAGCTGCTTGAAACCTTTGCCGGCCAGGCTTCCATCGCTGTTGAAAATGCACGGCTTTTTTCACAGAATAAACGGACAAAACTTGTTCATGAAGAGCTCTCCAAAGTCTCTTTGGCCAAAGGAGGGCTCAGTGATATTACGAAAGCGCTGGCGGGGCTCATTCAGGAGAAAGTCGTGGTGTTTAATGAACGGACCGACGTGCTGGCGGTGTCGGATAAAGACGCGGCAGAAAAAGGGGAAGCTCTTAAAATAGAAGCCGGGCCGCTGTTAAAATATGCGATCAGCAGAAAAAGTACTTCTACGAACGAGGCGCTGCTGAACGGTGATCCCTATCTGACGTATTTTCTGCCTATACAGGCGGACGGACTTGTTCTCGGCCTGCTTGCTATTATTGTAGAAAAGGAGACGGTGTTTGACCCGCTCGATCAGTTTGCTATTGAACAGGCGATTACGATATTTGCGATGGAAATGAACCGCCGGGATCGTTTTCTTGCAGAAGACTTCCATTATTCCGGGGCCGTGCTCGAACAGCTGATTCACGCGCCTTACAATGAGCTTTCCTCCGACGCCCTGACGCGGCTGAATTTCCCGGAGCATGACCGCCATCATTACGCTGTAGTGCATCTGTATGTCAGAGACCCGCTGCTTCCTTTTCAGGAAGTAGGAGAAAAGAAAAAGCAGCTCATGCGCGTTATTTATAGAGAAATGGAAAGCTTTCCGTTTAAAACGCTCGTGTATGAACGAAATATGGAAGTAACATTTATGTTCACCGTATCCTCCTCTTCTTCGGAACAAAGCGTTTTTGATACGCTGGAGCCGCTGTTTACTTCAATTATCCATTACGGCGGACAGGAGTGTGAGCTGAAAAGCCTCGCCGGCTTCGGACAAGTGGTGGATAAACTGCAGAATGTTCATTTATCCTATCAAGACGCCAAACGCTGCGTGCAGTATCTGCAGACAGGAGAAGGAAGCCGGGCTCTTATGACATACCGGCAGCTTGGGCCGTACCGTTTGTTTTTAAAAATGGAGCGGGGGGAGCTTCAGGATTACGCTGATGAAGTACTCGGACGGGTAGCCGCACACGACAGAAAACACGAAACCGAGCTTCTGAAAACGCTCAAAGTGTATGTGGAATCCAATCAAAATATGGCGGCTAGTGCGAAGAAGCTGTATGTGCATGTGAATACCATTAAGTACCGCCTGCATTCGATATATCAGCTGCTGCAGACGGATAAGCTGGACGGCCGGGAGCTGTTTGAGCTGCAGCTGGGGCTTCATATTCTTGAATACTTGAATACAAAATAACTAGTTGGAGGTAATCGACAAACAATCACCCAAATGTTTGTTGGTTACCTCTATTTAATATTTGTTTGAATTATCTTATAGTTTTAACATTCAGACTTATTAAGGGAGGAATCGACATGGAGCCAATTTTTATAGCAGTCATCTTAGTCGCCATTATTGCTCTGGGAGAAGTGCTTTCTTTATCTTCCCGAGCGAAAATTCCCACGCTTCTTGTGGTGGTCGCTTCTGTTTTTATTCTGCTTCAGACAGGTATCCTGCCGGAATCATACATAGAGGCATCGAATCTGGTAGCGTTCGGCGGTATGCTCGTGCCTGTTCTTATCGTTCATTTAGGCACGATGATTCCCCTGGCCGTCATTATTAAACAGTACAAGGCTGTATCGATCACGCTGATCGGTCTTATTATATCAGTGGCGGCGATGCTTGCCATTATTACGCCGCTGTTTGGATATGGCACGGCAGTAGCTGGAGCCGGACCGCTGACAGGCGGTATTATTGCTTATATTGTTACATCGGAAGGACTGGCAGAAGCGGGACTTATTACGCTGGCTGCTATACCGGTTGTTGTGTTTACACTGCAAAATCTGGTCGGTATGCCGCTGACGTCGATTCTGCTGAGTAAATACGCCCATACCATCCGGGAGGACATTTATAATGAAGAGTATATGACAGAAGGAGACGAAGCTCTGAAGGAAAGCGCCCTTTCCACAGATGAGCCGAAAAAAATGCTGTTTCCGGAGAAGTATATGAAAAGCAATTTCTTCCTGTTGTTTCTGCTGTTTATCGGTGGAGCCCTGGCTGTTTGCCTGGACGGTTTAACCGGAGTCAATAACAGTATTTGGGCCCTTGCCATAGGTATTACGGGAGCGGCTCTTCGTTTTTATCCGGAGCGTACGATGGATAAAGCAAACAGTTCAGGAATTACGATGGTTGCGTTAATTGTCGTCGTCGTGAACTCGCTTGTCGGGGTCACGTGGGATCAGGTCGTTTCGTCTCTGCTGCCGGTTTTCTGCATCATCCTGATCGGTACAACCGGTCTGGTGCTGGGGGCTGTAATCGGCGGTAAATTGTTTAAGTGGAAGCCGACCAAGTCGATTCCTGTTGTCCTGACGGCTCTTTATGGATTTCCGGGTGATTATTTAATTGTAGAAGAAGTCAGCCGCAGTGTCGGACGCAATGAGGCGGAGCAGAAGCGGATCATGAGCGAGCTCGTCGCCCCGATGCTTATTGGAGGATTTACCTCTGTAACAGTAGGTTCTATCGTTATTGCAAGTATTCTTATTCAGACGATATAAAGGAGTGGATCTGACATGAGCTTTACTATTATTAAAAATGGAACGCTGATCGATGGGACAGGGACTGCCCCTATCGAGAATATTTCGGTGTTGATTAAAGATAACCGTATCGAAAAAATAGGCACAGACTTACAGGTACCGGAAGATGCCGAAGTTATTGATGCAGGCGGTAAGTATATTCTTCCCGGCCTGATTGATACCCATGTGCATATGGCCCTGCAGATTAAAAACGTCCAGGATTCGATTTTAACTCCATTTTCCTACCGTTTTTATGAAAGCATCCATTATTTAAAACGCACGCTCAACACAGGCATTACCTCCGTCCGTGATGCAGGTTTTGCAGACGTAGGGATGAAAAAGGCCGTTGAGGGCGGTCTTGTAGAAGGACCGCGCATGCAGGTGAGCATCAATCCGCTCACTATTACCGGCGGACACGGCGACAATTGGAACCATTCCGGCGTGGATACGACGCCGCAGACATATCCCGGTATGCCAAATGGCATTTGTGATGGAAAAGAAGAAGTACGCAAAACGGTCCGGGAAATGCTTCGCGCCGGAGCGGACGTTATTAAAGTGCACGCCACCGGGGGTGTGACGAGTCCGACCGATCATCCGGAATTCACGCAGTTTTCCCGCGAAGAGCTGGAGGTAATGGTAGAGGAAGCTAAGTTCCGCAAAGGAGTCAAAGTGATGGCCCACGCCCAGGGGGCGGAAGGAATTAAAAATGCGATCCGGGCCGGAATCTATTCGATTGAGCACGGCATTTATATTGATGATGAAGTCATCGAGCTGATGCTCGAGAACGGTACGTTCCTTGTGCCGACGCTGCTTGCGCCGCTGTCGGTTCTAGAAGCGGGGGAAACCGATGATTCCATGGCCCCTTATGCGGTGGAAAAATCAAAGCAGGTGTTCGAAACCCACAAAGCAAGTATCGCCAAAGCCTATAAAGCAGGCGTCAAAATTGCGATGGGAACGGATGCCGGGGTTATGGCGCATGGAACAAATCTGCGTGAGCTCGGGCTTATGTGCGATATCGGCATGACAGAAATGGAAGCTGTTGTGGCTACTACAAAGACCGCGGCCGAATGTCTTGGCTGGGAAAAAGAGCTGGGTACGATAGAAACGGGCAAGATTGCGGATGTGATTCTCAGCAGAACGAACCCGCTCGAGAATATCCGCTCGCTGGAACAAAGCGAAACGATCTGCTTTGTAATGAAAGACGGAAAGATTTACAAAAACCAAAAGTAGCAGGTGAGCACATGCAGACAGATAACTGGGATTTATATAAAAAACTGCTCAACGACTACAGCATGGAATATTCCTACGATGGCATCAGCGGAGAAAGGCTGGCCTCCCGTCTGCACGCTCTTTCTGAAATCGGGCTGACCGAAAGCGGGGGCAGCCGGCGCCTCGGCTTTTCCAAAGAGGAAAGGCAGGCAAAGGACCTGGTGATCAGCTGGATGAAAAAAGCAGATCTTGCTGTGTCGGAGGACAGTGCCGGTAATGTATTCGGACGTCTGGAAGGCAGGGAGCCTGACCTTCCCGCGCTTTTGAGCGGATCTCACGTAGACAGCGTTCCGGAGGGCGGGCACTTTGACGGGCCGCTCGGCGTCCTGTCGGCGCTCGAGGTGGCAGAGGCATGGAAAGAGATGGGATATCAGCCAAAACGAAGCTATGAAGTGGTGATTTTTACAGATGAAGAAGGAGCACGTTTTAATAATGGTTTAACCGGAAGCCGGGCCATGACCGGCGAAATTGATCCATCTATTCAAAGCGGGCTTACCGATCAGGAAGGAAGAGAGTTTGCGGAGGTTCTGGCAGATACAGGTCTGACGGAGGAAGGTTTTTATAAGGCAGAACGAAACCTTTCCGAAATTGCGGCTTTTGTAGAAGTGCATATTGAACAAGGCGTCCGCCTGGAGCAGGAAAATCTTCCTGTCGGAATTGTCTCCGGGATCGCCGGGCCGAGCTGGCTGGAAGTTGTCTTTACGGGAAGTGCCGGGCATGCTGGTAATACCCCCATGGGGGAGCGCCGGGATGCTCTTGTCGCTGCCGGCGAATTTGTGAGGAATGTGCCGGATATACCGGTCAGCGTAAGCGGCACGGCGGTAGCCACAGTAGGGAAACTGAAGGTATTTCCAAACGGAGCGAACGTCATACCAGGCCGGGTGGAGATGGTTGTTGATATCCGTGACATTGAGGAGGAAACAAGAGACGAAGTCGTCCGGCGCATCATGAAGGCAGCTGAGAAAGCGGCAGCTCTTTATAATATTGAATGCACGCAGCAGCAGACGTTAAAGGTGAAGCCGGTGCCGATTGCCGAAAATTTAAAATATCTGCTGCGAGGAGCGTTGGAATCGCGCCGGCTGCGGCCGGTGGAAATGCCAAGCGGAGCCGGGCATGATGCTATGATCGTCGGGCATCATCTGCCTGCGGCCATGCTGTTTGTCCGAAGCAAAGACGGCATCAGCCACAATCCGGCGGAATGGACTTCGTTAAACGACGGGGTACAGGGCGTGCATGTATTGAAAAAGTATATCGAATCGATGGATCAATAAAAAAACTCCGCAGCCTTTTTGGGCCGCGGAGTTTTTAAAACAGATGAGAATACTATTTTATTTCTTAATGGTATAGTTTAGTCACGCCTTGGGCTTCTCTTAGTTTATCGGGTGTAACGTCATTTCCAAGCGGATCTTTCACCGTTGTCTGAAGCAGGGTTGCATCGCAGGCGCCCCGGACGGCCTGAAGGTACTCTTCACGAAGCTGCCTCTGCTCGGCTTTTTCTTCCGCGCTGAGTCCCGTCCTTTTGGATTTGTTGGCTAGTTCGTTAATTCTCGGTAAAACAGCAATCATGTGAATTCCCCTTCCTTTTTGTTTATACCCTTACTGGGTATATGTTTATTATAATAGATAAATCCATAAAATGCAATACATAGGAAGCAGAGGAGATTTTTGCTATACTATCCGTAATAAAACAAAGGAGGCAGGCAGATGGAAACAGTAGCAAAAGAAAATATGTTTTACAGCTTCTCCAAAGACAGGGAAGCAGCTGTAACGGTTCCTTCCGGCACGACGCTCACTCTGGAAACATATGATTGTTTTGAAAATCAGGTAACAGAAGAAGGAGACAATTACGGAGAGATCGACTGGGACCGGATTAACCCGGCTACAGGACCGGTTTACATAGAAGAGGCGGAGCCGGGTGACTGCCTCAAGGTGACGATTAATAAAATCGAGCTCGCAGACTACGGCATGATGGCAGTAGGTAAAGGGCTCGGCGTCATGAAAGAGGAAATGGAGGACCTTATATTTAAAAAGATACCCCTCCAGCAGAATAAAGGTGATTTCGGCTACGGCATCTCCCTGGATCTGAACCCAATGATCGGTGTGATCGGCGTTGCCCCTGAAGGCGAAGCCGTCTCCAATGGCACTCCCGGAGACCACGGCGGCAATATGGATAACAAAAAAATAGAAGAAGGAGCCGTGCTTTATTTTCCCGTATCCGCACCGGGGGCTCTTTTCGGCCTCGGGGACATGCATGCGGCTATGGGGGACGGTGAAGTCGGGGTGACCGGCATTGAAGCTGCGGGACGTGCGACGGTTACTTTTGAAGTAATTAAAAACAAACAGCTGTCCATGCCGCTTCTGGAAAACGAAACAGAGATTGGTGTGATTTCTTCGGCTGCTACGCTTGAAGAGGGGATTCACCGCGCGACTTCTTTTTTAGCCGGCCTGTTAGCCCGGGAAAGTGACATGGACAAAAACAATGCCGTCATGTTTCTAAGCGCAGCCGGCCAGGTTGAGGTATGCCAGGTAGTCGATCCACTGGTTACGGTACGGATGATGCTGCAGAAAAAAGACCTGGAACCGCTGAAAATCAGCTTTCTTTAATAGTGAAGTAAACCTGCCTGCAAAAAGGCAGGTTTTTTTATACTTTATTCAGGTTAAAATACATATATGGGAAATAATGCCGGTGATTGAAAAGGAGAACCTAATGAAGATATGGAAGATTTTATACACTATCTTTGCTGTTACAGGTGGTACTTTAATTTTACTTGATCTGGGAAATATCATTGTGCTGACGCAGAATGCTAACTTATTTCTAGGTGGATTTCTGCTTATTTTTGGATTCATATTGCAGATTATCCAGGGAAAACAAAAGGATAAGGAAGAAGATGAGGCTCACACGGAAGAAAAAATAAAGGAACGGGACCGGTATTTCGAGAATGAATACAGTGCGGAGAAAAATGAATAGAAGACTCTGGAGGGGATAGTATCGAAAGGAAGCGCGCAGTTATTACGGGAGTGAGTCATAATAACGGAATTGGAGCTGCAATATGCAGAGAGCTGGCAGCTAAAGAGATAGATATCTTTTTCGTTTACTGGCAGAGCGAAGACGGGTTTGCCGACGGATTCGAACAGGAAATGCTGGACGCAGGCGTTTCCTGCAGAAGCATGGAACTTGATCTGGCACTGCCGGATGCGGCTGAAAAACTGCTCGATGCTGTCTATACAGCATGCGGGCCTCCGGATATTCTTGTTAATAATGCTGCCTATTCTACAAGAGACGGCTACGAGAACCTTACAGCGGAAATGATCGACCGCCATTATGAAGTGAACATGCGTACAACCATGCTTTTGAGCACTATGTTTGCAAGGCGGTTCCAGGGGTCGGAAGGGCGGATTATTATCATGACTTCGGGGCAGGAACAGGGCCCTATGCCCGGGGAACTGGCATATATCGCTACGAAAGGGGCACTGTCTGCATTTACCCTCTCTTTTTCGGCAGAAGCGGCACCGCTTGGCATAACGGTTAATGCTGTAGATCCGGGTCCAACAGACAGCGGCTGGATGGACGAGCAGACGAAAGCACTGCTCGAACCTAAATTCGGGCGCGGCCGTCTTGGCAGACCGAGAGATGCAGCCCGCCTAGTAGCTTTTCTGGCCGGGGAAGAGGCTTCCTGGATTACCGGTCAGGTTATTCATTCGGAAGGAGGATTTCTTCGCAGCTGAAGAAATCCTTTTTTCTTTCAGGAAATTTTTTTCGGTGCGGAAAGTGCTTCGCCTGTCAGGCTTTTCTTGTATATACATGTTTGCCGATAAAAAAAGTGCTTGCATAAATTGTAAGCGTTTTCTATAATGAAATTTATACAAACCGAAACGTTTTGGAGGCTGAGAGAAAATGGTCACAATCAAAGATATTGCAAAAGCTGCCAACGTTTCTGTCACCACCGTTTCCAGAGCCTTGAACGGGTACGATGACGTAAATGAAAAAACGCGGCAGCGTATTAAAGACGTCGCCGAAAAAATGCAGTACAGCCCGAATATGACAGCAAGGCGCCTGGTGACGAACAAGTCAAGCACGATTGGACTGCTTACGTCCAGTTCATTTCCATCCAATCCGAAAGATACGTTTACAATGGATGTGATTTCCGGCGTAAACGAGTACGCAAGCTGCGCTGATTATGACATGATCCTGTTTCAATCCGAATTTGCGAAGCGGCAGGGAAAAACCTACCATCAGCTCTGCAGCGAACGTCAGATTGAAGGCGTTATTTCACAGGGTCTTGCCCATGATGATGCGTTCCTTCAGCAAATGGAAGAAAGCAGTGTACCATGCGTTTTCATTGATCACCCTGGAGAGAATGAAACGACGAGCTTCGTGTCTGCAGATAATGCGGCAGGCGCAAGAGAAGCGGTACGTCATTTAGTATCACTTGGGCATCGGGAGATAGCTTTCATTAACGGGGATGACGAAGCCTACATAAGTCTGGAGCGCATGAAAGGCTACAAGGAAGGTCTGCAGGAAGCAGAGATTGCTTTTAATGAAAAGAAAGTCAGGCTTGCTTACTTTAATGAAGAAGAAGCCTGCGCCAGATCGATTGAACTACTGGAGGAATTCCCTGAAATTACAGCTGTTTTCTGTTCGAGCGACCTCATGGCAATGGGTGTAATGAGGGCAGCGCAGCAGCTGGGATATGAACTTCCGGATGAATTATCCGTAGTCGGCTACGATAACCTCGTCATTTCCCAGTACACAACGCCTGCATTGACCACGGTGCATCAGAACAAATACAAAATGGGAAATACTGCTGCGGAACTTTTAATTAACCGGCTGCAGGGTAAGGAGACGAAGACGAGAGTGATTATACCAGGATCCCTACTCGTCAGAAAATCCACCTGTCCGCCAAGACGTTAAACGGGGGACAGATACAAACATAATCCGAAACGTTTTGGAAACAATGTGATAAAAAAGAAAACAGGGAGGGTTTGCGATGAAAGTATTACCTGTAGCAATGGCTGGCGTACTCGTTTTTCTTGGCGGGTGTTCCTCCGTTGCACAAAATATCGGAGGCGGCGAAGAGGAAGTAACCATTACGTATGCCCGCGGTACTGATACTACCCCGGCGACTGATGCCATGCTTGCCGCATTTGAAGAACAAAATCCCAATATTAATGTAGAAGTAAGGGAGATGCCGCCTGACAGCGGGGCAGCGCACAATCAGTATGTCACGCTTATGAGCAGCGGCAGCCCGGAGATTGATATCTTTGCGTCTGATGTGGTCTGGCCGGCTGAATTCGGGCAGGCAGGGTATGTACTGCCGCTTGACCGGTTGATTGAAAGAGACAACGTGGATCTGGATGCCCATTTTCCGGCAACGATTGAATCTGGATCGTTAAATGGCCGTCAGTATGCCCTGCCTTCTTATACAGATGCAGGTATTCTATATTACCGCACTGACATTGTAGAAGAACCTCCGGAAACCTGGGACGAGCTTGGAACGATGGCACTTGATCTGCAGGGGGAAGGCGGAACGAGCTTCGGTTTTGCTACACAGGCTTCACAGTATGAAGGACTTGTCACTACCTCAATGGAATATATCAGCGCCTACGGCGGTCAGGTTATCAACGAAAACCAGGAAGTCGTCGTTAATTCTCCGGAAGCAATTGCCGGTATTGAAAAAATGGTGGAAATGATGCAAAGCGACTATGTTCCTAACAATATTCTTAACTTTCAGGAAATCGAAACAGAAAATGCCTTTTTGGAGGGGAATACGGTCTTCGCAAGAAACTGGCCGTATATGCTTTCTACGTCTACGGATCCCGAAATATCACAGGTGCCTGATAATGTTGGTATAACCGCCCTGCCTTCAGGTCCGGAAGGAAATGCATCTTCATTAGGGGGCTGGTCGACAATGATTAATAAGAGCTCTGAACATATTGAGGAATCCTGGGAACTGGTTAAATTTTTAAGCAGTGAAGAAGGACAGAAAATTGGTGCGTTGGAAGGAGCCAGAGCTCCGACGATTGAGAGCCTTTACGAGGACGAAGAAGTAACCGCCGCCAACGAACTGTTTGCTGACCCGGTGTTCCAGGAAACTTTGGATAATGCGGTAGCACGGCCGGTAACCGGAATTTATCCGGAGGTCTCCGACATTATGCAGATTGAACTTTCAAGTGCAGCGGCAGGAACGATTACAGCAGAAGAGGCAGCTGCAAACATGGAAAGAAAAATGAAAGCAGCATTTGCCGAGTAAAGGAATAGGGGGACCTGACATGGCTAAAAAAGACAAGAAGAACAAACGACCGTTTCAGCTCAGCGAAAAACAGCTGGGCTACACAATGATTGCGCCTTCTATTATATTAATTCTGCTGGTCGTCATCTGGCCGATTATGCTCTCGGGCTGGAACAGCCTTTTTGATTACCGGCTGAATGACCCGACCCGCTCCGAGCGGATTATGTCCGAAAGCCTTAACATGGAAACGTATGCCGATAACCGCTACTTAATCGAACAATCGGTTACCGAGCTGAGTGATTTGGAGCCGGAGGCAGCGGAAGATCTTGAAGCCGCCGAAGCAACGATGAATGAATACCATGAAGCCTTGATGGAAGATGAAGCTATGCAGGAGCAGTATAACGAAGTTAACAACCGCCTGGAAAACTTTGAACCTATTTCAAGCGGACTGCTTATCGCATCGCTTGACGGCGACTGGGGAAGTGAATTTGACCAGGCACTCAGTACACATATCGATACGATCCGGTCCTATCAGGAAAATCTGGGTGAAGAGGAAGCCGTCGAATTTGGTTACATGGCGTCTCAGCTCGAAGGCCTGCAGGGGTCGGTGCTTGACTCCAATTTCGTCGGGGCCGAGAACTATGCCCAATACTTAACAAATGCAAGAACGTGGACCGCTATGGGTAATACCGTTGTTTTTACGGTTGCATCGGTCGGTTTTGAACTTATTCTCGGTTTAAGTGTCGCGATTTTGATTAACAGAGCTTTTAAGGGAAGGGGACTTGTCCGGACAGCGGTTCTGGTGCCCTGGGCTATTCCGACAGCTGTTGCTGCGATGATGTGGAGTTATTTATACGACGGGCAGTCGGGGATAGTTGCTCATTATATGGCACAGCTTGGCCTCATATCCGACCCCGGGGTTCTGCTTACAACCGCAGGCGGCTCCATGTTCTCCATTATTTTAGCGGATGTCTGGAAAACGACGCCTTATATGGCGCTGCTGCTGCTCGCCGGTCTGCAGACGATTCCAAGATCCTTGTATGAAGCCGCTGAGGTAGACGGCGCCAACAGATGGCAGCAGTTTGTAAGCGTTACGCTGCCGCTTTTGAAACCAGCCATCCTTGTTGCCCTTCTTTTCAGAACGCTGGATGCCTTCCGGGTATTTGACCTGATTTACGTTCTGACAGGCGGCGGCCCGGCCAACGCGACAGAATCCATTTCTGTTTACGCCTATAAAGCTCTGTTTGAGCAGCAGAACTTTGGTGCAGGTTCAGCCTTATCCGTTATTGTCTTTGTCAGCGTCGCCATTATCAGCGTTATTTTTGTGAAGATGATCGGTTCTGACTTATTTGCAGAACGAACCAAACGATAGAATACCGACAGAAAGGTGTGGAAGGCAGCGATGGAAAAAAAGGCAGGCATTGGTTTTTATATCTTCCTGGTTCTCTTTATTTTCCTGGTTATGTTTCCTTTTTTATGGGTGTTCCTTACTTCTGTGAAGCCGCCTAATGAAATTTTTGGAAATTTTAACTGGTTTACTCCGAATATGAACTTTGACTCTTACGTGTCTGCAATCACGACACGGCCATTGTTTCAATATATGTTAAACAGTTTTGTCGTATCGGGAGCGACTACGATTCTTTCCCTGGCATTTGCCTCTTTTACGGCCTATGCAGTAACAAGACTTCCTATTAAAGGAAAAGGGCTGATTCTGGGGCTGGTTCTTGCTTCATCCATGTTCCCGCAGATTGCTATCCTGTCGCCGATTTTTAACTTTGTGACGGATGCGGGTCTTCGCAACAGCTACCTTGGATTAATTATTCCCTACATTACGATCAGTCTTCCGCTTGCAATCTGGATTCTGGCGACGTTTTTCCAGAAGATCCCGATTGAGCTGGAAGAATCTGCTAAGCTGGACGGGGCAACGCCTTTCCAGACGTTTAGAAAAATTATTCTTCCCCTTGCTGCCCCGGGCGTATTCACAACTGGAATTCTTGTTTTTATTGCGGCATGGAATGAGTATTTATTCGCGCTTGCAATTAACACAGATGACTCCTGGAGGACGATTCCGGTAGGGATTTCCTTTTACCAGAGTGAATATACAGTACCGTGGGGAGACATTACAGCCGCAACGGTTATCGTGACAATTCCAATTGTTATTCTCGTTTTAATCTTCCAGCGCCGCATTGTGGCTGGATTAACGAGCGGATCTGTGAAAGAATAACATCATAAGAGTCAAAAAATACTAACTATTTAAAAGGGGTTTTGCATGATGGGTAAATTAAAGATTGGCATCGTTGGATGCGGAAGCATAGCCAGAGAGCGTCACATTCCGGAATATCTCGCCGGAGGAGAAGTAGAAATCGTGGCTGTCTGCGATCTGGTGGAAGAGCGGGCTCAGGAAGTAGAAACGAAATTTAACATCTCCGTTCAAACGTACACCGATTATCAGGAAATGCTGAAGCAGGAACCTTCTATTGAAGCCGTCAGCGTATGCACGCCTAACTACATGCATGCCCCTGTATCGATAGCCGCCCTCGAGGCGGGAAAACATGTTCTTTGTGAAAAGCCGATGGCGACCTCCTCGCAGGAGGCCCAGGACATGATAGAAGCCGCGGAGAAGAGCGGCACTAAGCTGATGGTTGCCCACAACCAGCGGCTTGTTCCTTCCCATGTAAAAGCAAGAGAACTGCTGGAAGAAGGAGCGCTCGGAAAAATTTACAGCTTCCGTACGGTATTTGGCCACGGCGGTCCGGAAGGCTGGAGCATAGATGGCGCCGACAGCTGGTTTTTCCGGAAGGAAGAGGCTTTTATCGGCGCTATGGGAGACCTTGGCGTTCATAAATCCGACCTGATCCAGTTTCTTTTTGATGAGCCTGTGGCAGAAGTCGGGGCATTTGTAGAAACCGTAGCAAAAGAAAATACAACGGTAGACGATAACGCTGTCTGCGTATTAAAAATGGAAAGCGGTATTGTCGGTACACTTACCGCCAGTTGGTCCTACAAGCCGTTTGAAGACAATGCCACTGTGATCTACGGAGAAAAAGGCATGCTCCGTCTGGAAGATGATCCGCAGTATTCTCTTATTGCTGTCTATACGTCAGGAGAAACGACGAGCTATGATCTTGGTGGTATCCAGACAAATGCGGCAGGCGGACAGGAAAATTCCGGAATCGTGGATGCATTTGTGGATACGGTTATTAACGAAAAACCGGTACCGATTACGGGAGCTGACGGCAAACGCGCATTGGATGTTATTCTGGCAGCACTTGAATCAAGCAGGGAAAAAACCATCACATCGGTAAGAAAGGCAGGCGTCACGCAATGAAAATAGGCGTATTCACCGTACTTTTTAATAATGATTCATTCGAAGGTATGCTGGACAAAGTAAAAGCCGCCGGTCTGGACGCGGTAGAGCTTGGCACAGGAGGTAATCCAGGAAGCGCCCACGTTGATTTGGAAGGGCTTCTCCAAAATGAAGATAAGCGTAAACAGTTTCAGGAAGCACTCGATATGCGCGGCCTGTCTGTGAGCGCCTTCAGCTGTCATTCCAATCCTATCGCGCCGGACAAGGCTTATGCGAAGGAATCAGATGATGTGTTCCGCAGAACGGTACAGCTGGCTGAAATGCTTAATGTTCCAGTTGTGAATAATTTTTCCGGAGTGGCCGGCGCCGACGACAATGCCACGCTTCCGAACTGGCCGGTTGCTCCATGGCCGCAGGAATACAGCGATATTTACAACTGGCAGTGGGAGAAAAAGCTGATTCCATATTGGAAAGAAGCAGGGGCGTATGCAAAAGACCACGGTATTAAAGTAGGCATTGAGCCGCACGGCGGTTTTCTCGTGCATACGCCGTACACCGTGCTTAAGCTCCGCGACGCTACATGTGATGCAGTCGGAGCCAACTTTGATCCGAGCCATATGTGGTGGCAGGGTATCGATCCAGTCGCAGCTATTAAAATTCTTGGAAAACAAGATGCGATTCATCACTTCCATGCAAAAGACACCCATATTGATTGGGACAATGTAAACATGTACGGTTTGACGGATATGCAGCCTTACCAGAATGTGCAGGAGCGGGCCTGGACTTTTCGTTCCGTCGGATGCGGCCACAGCCTGCAGGAATGGAGCGACATGATCAGCACGCTCCGTAAGTTCGGCTATGACCACACCGTCAGTATCGAACATGAAGATCCATTAATGAGCATTTCGGAAGGATTTCAGCGCGCCGTCGACAACCTCCGCAGCGTAAATATTGTAGAAAAACCATCCGATATGTGGTGGGCATAAAAAATAAACTCCCTTCTGCTAAAATGCAGGAGGGAGTTTATTTTTAACTATACTAATAAGAAGAAACTTGGTTCGTCAGGCATGGTTATTGTAAACTGACGCCCGCTTTTTCCGGTGTTCTTTACGGGCCGGGGCAGAATCGAAAAGCCGCTGTTCTTCTTCGGTTTCCGGAGATACGCCCGGCACGGGGATAGGATCGCCGCTTTCATTAACAGCTACCATAGTCAGAAAGGATTCGGTCGTAAGGGCAGTGGTACCGGTAGTTACATCAATGGACTGCACTTTCACATATACTTCCATGGAGGTTCTGCCGGTCGCTGTAACAAAAGCCTCCAGCTCGAGGATATTTCCAACCTTTGCCGCTGAAACGAAGTCGACGGAGTCGATAGAAGCGGTTACGACAATACTGTTTGCATGCTTCATCGCTGCAATAGCGGCGATTTCATCAATATAGGCTAATACTTTGCCGCCGAATATAGACTCCAGATGATTCGTATCCGGAGGAAGCACCAAACGGGTCTGGGTGGAACGGGAACGATTCACAGCACTAATATCGGACATATAGGTTCTCCTTTAATATATAAATGATAAATAAAGTTTATAAGAAAATAAATGAGATAGCAAACAGTGAAAAGACAAAAATATTCCAATTTAAGGTAAATATTAAAGCTTATATATTAAAAAAATAATAAAAACATTGTTAATTTGTAAATTTTATAGATTTGTTATACATATTTTTTATTACTGACACATCAGTAGTTCTGGAGATTATATAACATATTTTTTTCAACAGGTAAAAGAATAGAAGGTTAAATATTGGACAAAAGGGTAATGGTGCTTAATAGGATAATAAAAAGATGAAGGACGGTGCATTCAATTGGCTGAAAATAATAGCAGCAACAAAGTTACTTACGCATTAATGGCTGTAGGCAGCCTGGTAGGCGGAGCCCTGCCAATGGTCAGCAGAGAAACAACTAAAAGACTTCAAAAGAAAAAAGAAGACGCGAAAGAAAACATGAAAGATAAAAAGAATCCTAAAACAAAAACGGCTACAATCAAAAAAAGCGATGACGCTCAAAAGAAACCTTCCAGTAAGGATAAAGAGAATGGAGAGAAAGAAAACGTGAAAAAACCAGCAGCTAAAGCAAAAAAAGGTACAGAGGATACAAAGAAAGCCGTAAAGAAGAAATCATCCGGAGCAAAGGACAGCACGAAAAGCACGGCTAAAAAAGCAAAAAATGGAGCGGGCAAAACAGCTGAAAAAGCAAAAAAAGCAGCTCCTAAGCCGGTAAAGAAAGCCGCAGACAAAACAGAAAAGACAGCTAAAAATGTGAAAAAAGCGAAAAAAGCAAATGATGCAGCAGCATCTGCTTCAGCTCTTCCGGAAAAAGTAAAATCATCTCTTGGAACAGCTAAAAATAAAGTGGGCGGCGGCCTTGTAGCAGCAAAAGGCAAAGTCGGCGAATCTATGGTGAAGGCCGGCCAGAAAATTCAGGGAACAGAAGAAGAGGAAGAAAAAAAAGGCGGCTTTTTCAAAAAAAAAAATTAAAAAATAAAGAAAAAAAAGAAGCCGAGGAGCAGGAACGTCTGGCTTCTGAATCTGAAGAAAACGAAGAGCACGAAGTTTTCGATGAAGATACGGAATGGCTTGAGGAAGAAGAAGTAGAAGAAGAAAAGTATGATGGTTACGAAGAAGAAGACGAAGAAGACGAAGATGATGAAGTAGAAGAAGACGAAGATGATGAAGTAGAAGACGAAGATGAAGAAGACGAAGAAGACGAAGAAGACGAAGAAGA
>NZ_RAPK01000006.1:368838-622056 GCF_003610495.1 Sinobaca qinghaiensis
GACGAAGAAGAAGACGAAGAAGATGAAGAAGAAGACGAAGATGAAGAAGACGAAGAAGATGAAGAAGAAGAAGACGAAGATGATGAAGTAGAAGAAGACGAAGAAGAAGACGAAGATGATGAAGAAGACGAAGATGATGAAGTAGACGAAGATGATGAAGTAGACGAAGATGATGAAGAAGACGAAGATGATGAAGTAGAAGAAGATGATGAAGTAGAAGATGATGAAGAAGAAGACGAAGAAGAAGACGAAGATGATGAAGTAGAAGAAGATGATGAAGAAGAAGACGAAGAAGAAGACGAAGAAGAAGACGAAGATGAAGAAAACGACGAAGAAGATGATGAAGAAGTAGAAGAGGAAGAGGAAGAGCAGCCTAAAAAAGCCTCTTTTAAAAAGCCGAACCGCATCAAAAAGCCTGCACCAGGTAAAACGCAGCAGCAGCTTACCGAGCAGGAAACAGATGAAGACAACAAATCAGTAACAAAAAAAGAGCCTACAAAAAAACACCGGGCTGCTGCTTCTAGCAAGTCAACGGAGAGCAGTAAAAAAACGTCTTCTTCAACTGCAGGTAAAAAACAGCCGGCCGCTAAATCAGATTCGAAAAAAAAAAGTAGCGACGACGCCATCGAAAAAGTCGAAGCTTACTTTAAAGAAGAAGTAGCGGAACCGTTTCAAACGATCTCGGCCACCGACCGTAAAAACGGCTGGAAGGTTCGCTTAGAGGTTGTAGAATCAGAAGAAAAGCAGGACAATAAGGTGATAAAGAACATTGTACTGTACGATGCAAACATTAATGATAACCTTAATATCACCTCGTACCGCAAGATCTCTGAGCGTTCTACGGAGATACCGGAACTTTCGTAAAAAACGATCCGAATGAACTAGATTAACAAACTACTCAACGGGTATGGTAGTAGAGCAGCATGCATACTCAGCTGAGTAAGCTTTAACCACGAGAGGTGGTGGTGCACTATATGGCAAGCTGGAAGAAAAATAAGAATCTCAAGCGCTTTGCGTTATTGAATTCTAATTATTTAACAGAAGGCGCCGAGAAAGAGAAGCGGAGAACCTTTGATATTGCAAATACAGATGATTCTTCCAGTTCCTCAGATGAAGAAAGCTTTATGGATAAAGCAAAAGATAAAGCCAAAGATCTGGTACCGGGAACATCTTCCGGCAGTAAAGAAGATCAGCCGGAGGAAGAAAATGAAGACAGCAGTGAAGACTCTTCTCTGCTGGATAAGGCAAAAGACAAACTCTCATCTAATAATAAAGACGACAGCGAAGAGGATGAGGAAGAAGATCCTTCTCTGCTCGATAAAGCAAAAGACACTTTGGCATCCGATGATTTAAAAGATGTGAAGAAACGAGTGGAAAACGTAACCGACGGCAAGCCGCTGGAAACAATAAAAGATCTTGCATCCGGTGATAAAAGTACAATTAATGACGCGAAGAAAGAAGCGATTGGGTTTGCCAAGGACGAAGCAAAAAATCATCCGAAAGCACGAAATGCTGCTGCTGCTTCCATTATTGGCAAAAAATTCTACGATACGTTTGAAAAAATGCGTATTGCTAAAGAAGAAGCTCAGGAGAAAGTCGCCGAATTAAAAGAAAGTCTGGAAGATGCCGGTGAAGAAGCTAAAGAAAAGCTGGATGAATTTGCTGAAGAATTCCAGGATAAAGCAGCAGATGCTAAAGATGAATTAAAAAACAACTCGCTCACCGGCGATAAAGACTCGAAGGGAGGGAAAAAAAAGAAGAAAGGTTCCACTATCAAGGGAGCCAGTGACATTAAAGGAATGAAAGACATCCATAAAGGCGTCAGTGACATCAAGGGATACAAAGACATCAAAGGAACTGACAAATTGAAGGGTGTAAGCGATATCAAGACATCAGCAAGCAATCTCAAGAGCAGCACGGACCTCAAAGGAGCAGACAGCATCAAGAGTGCCCACAACATCAAGAGCGCCAAAGATATCAAAGGCATAAAAGATATTAATACTTTCACTTAAAGGAGTGACGCAACAATGGCAACATTGGAAAGAAACTCAGATTCTTCAAGCTTGGCAGAAGTTATTGACCGTATTTTGGACAAAGGTATCGTAATCGACATCTACGCAAAGATTTCACTAGTAGGTATTGAACTTATAACAATTGAAGCTCGTATCGTAATCGCCAGCGTAGACACATGGTTGAGATATGCTGAAGCAGTCGGCCTGCTTAGAGACGATGTACAAGGTGAAATAGACGAAGACGCGGACGTAAGCGACCGTTCCAAGCAGCTTAACTTCGCATAATAGTACTTGAATAAACCCAACCCTCCCATACGCATTGCGCGTATGGGTTCTGGGTTTATCACCATAATAGATAGAGCCGCAGGCGGAAAGCAGGGATAGCCATGGAAGAATTACTACAAAAAGTAACGACTTTTTTTGAAAATTATGTCCTTCCACCTTTTAAGATCACGTCCGTTATCAATCATGATGAAGGATGGGATGTAGAAGTAGAAGTAATTGAAGAAAGCGAATATATGAAAAAGTATGCGAAAGACCAGCTTTTAGGTGTATATGAAGCAAAACTTGATAAGAATAAAGAAGTTGTGTCATTTCAGCGCGTGAGCCTTCGTCCAAGAAGCACGCCGTTAGATAAAGCAGAAGGGAGATAACACGGATGCCTGCGAGAACAACGGAAGAACAGTCGAAGAGTAAAACAGAGGAAGAAACCACCAGCCCGAAAAGCAAAGCAAACACCTCGTCATCCTCCAGCAGAGCCAAAAGCAGCTCGTCATCCTCATCCAGTACGAAGAACAGTTCGTCTGCTTCAGCTAAATCATCTCCATCAAACAGCTCAAAAAATACAGACACCAGCAGTAAAAAGAACGACTCTTCTGATAAGAAGGAAGCAGTTTATGATGAGAATGATAAAATGGTACGCACGTTCGAAAACTTTGTTCAGACCGAAGAGCTGCAAAGTCTGCTTGAACGTTCAGAGCGTTATATCCATGCCGGATTCCCTGTTCACTTTACGGGAGCTGCGGGTGTAGGAAAGACATCTCTTGCCCTTCAGTTAGCCAGCCGACTCGGCCAGCCGGTCGTATTGTTAAACGGTAACAGAGATTTATCCAACGTGGATCTTCTCGGAGGATATGTAGGTTATAAAAGCAAGCGCTTGATCGACAACTATGTACGCACTGTTTATAAGCGGGAAGACGAAGTAAAAGAGCAGTGGAGCGGCGGACGTTTATATGAAGCCGTTACGAAAGGGTATACGGTTATTTATGACGAGTTTACTCGTTCCATGCCGGAAACAAACAACCTGTTTTTATCTATTCTCCAGGAAGGTATACTTCCACTTTACGGCGTAAAGCAGAGAGACACGTTTGTTAACGTTCACCCGGACTTCAAAATGATTTTCACCAGCAACCCGGAAGAATATGTCGGCGTGTATGAAACCCAGGATGCGCTTGCGGACCGTTTAATTACGATCCATATGCAGGAACAGGATATCGATAGACAGGCAGAAGTGCTTGCAGACCGGACAGATATATCTGAAGGCGATGCGAAGACAATCGTTAAGGCCGTCTCCAGAGTAAAAGAAATCTGTCAGGAAGAAGACAAACCTGCACCAAGTTTCCGTGCCTCTGTTATGATAGCCGAGATCAGCAGCAAAAGTGACATCAGCGTTAATACAAAAGATGATGATTTCTTCTTTGTCTGCCAGGATGTACTTGGTGCTTATATTTATGGAGCCAAAGGGCATAAGAGCAATGAAGAAACAGAGAAATTATTGAAGCAGGAACTGAAGAAGCTTTAGGAGGCAGCCGTTGTGAGTGGAAAAAAAGGAGTTTATCTATTTTGTGTCATCGAAGCGGATACGCCGCAGGAATTTGGCACGATTACACTTCTCAAAAAAGAGAGAGACGTTTACACGGTGAACCGCGATGGATACGCTATGGTTGTTGCCGATGCGCCGGTTGATGTATATGAACCGAACCGTAAAAACCTTAAGTCACATCAGGATGTGGTAACAAAGGTGATGGAGCGTTATGACATTATTCCGATGAGCTTTGGAAACGTGCTCGAAGGCAAAAAAGATGTGCATATTTTAATGGAAAAACTCAAAGAACAGTTTGATGAAATTTTTCCAAAGATACGCAACAAGTTTGAAGTAGGCCTGAAGATTATTGGAAAAAAAGAATGGCTGTCGGAGAAAGTAAGCCAGCAGCCGGGTATGAAGGAATTAAAGTCAAAGGCGCAGTCCAAGCCTGAAGATGCAGCTTACTACGAGCGCATGCAGCTGGGTGAATCCGCCCATAAATTTATGATCCGTCTTCATGAAGAGTTTGAAAATGAAGTGTTTCACCCGCTTGCCGATATTTCCGATGCGGCGAAGAGCAACGAAGTCATCAACGAACGTATGCTTCTCAATGCTGCTTTTCTGCTTGATAAAGACCAGGAGGAAGCATTTGAGAAAAAACTCAATGAGATTTATAATAAATGGATGGACAGTGCTGATTTTAAATATACAGGCCCTTGGCCGGCCTATAACTTTATAGATATTAAACTAACAGCAAAGGGTGCGACGTAATATGATAACCAAAGCATTCACTTGGCCCATCGACCTGCTGATTATGATCGGCAGGGAAGTCAAAGATGAAGTGGATAAGGAATATTACGATCTAAAGACCATCCAGCAGAAGCTTGCGAACCTGCAGATGATGTTTGAGATGGATGAAATACCCGAAGAACTTTACCTCGAACAGGAGGAGGAACTTCTGCTCCGCTATCGCGTAGCGAAAGAAATTGAGCAGCGCGAGCTGAGAGAAAGCCTGGAGGAATAAGGAGGAAACACAGGTGGAAGACACAGCACAAGAAAGCAATCAACTAATCTACTTGTATGCCTTCGTGCCATCAGGGCAGTTTACTGACAACCCCATGCCGGAGCTGGAAGGTATTGAACCGCCGGAAATGATACAGTACGAAGTGCACGGTGATATTACCGCCGTTACGTGCCGCGTGCCGGAGGACGTATACTCTGAAGCGAAGCTGCAGCGTAAAGTGGAAGATATGCAGTGGCTTCAGGTGAAAGCCTTTCATCATCATGAATTAATGAATAAGCTGCATGAAAACTATACGGTTATTCCATTGAAATTCGGCACGATCTTTGAAACAGAAAAAACGTTTCAAGCGATGATAGCTGAAAAAAAGACTACCATTATGGAACAGTTTCAGCGTCTGTCCGACAAAGAAGAATGGAACCTGAAAGTATACGCAGCCAAAGATAAATTCATGAACAACGTAGTCGAAAACAGCGAAGAAATGGAACAGAAAAAAGCTGATATTGAAGCGATGCCGAAAGGGCGTCAGTTTTTTGAAAAGAAAAAGCTCGCCAACTTCGCCGAAGAAAAAGCAATTGAAAAAATCAGAGACTACTGCCAGGAGCTTCATGACCATTTGAAGTCCCTCAGTGAAGCAACCGACGTAAAGAAAAACTGGGAACGAAAAGTAACCGGTCGTGACGAAGATATGAGCCTGAACAGCGTATACCTTGTAAACGCAGATGGGAAAAAGGCGCTGCTTGATTATGTGGAAGCAGAAAAACAGTACGCCGAGGATCATGATACCGGTTTTTATTTTGAAATGACCGGTCCATGGCCGTCTTATCACTTCTCGGACTTCGCTGCGAAGGGGGAGGAAAAGGACAATGCGGGAAGATAGCCTCGATTTAAAAAATAAGGATATCACGCTTTTGGATATTCTGGACACGGTGCTCGAAACAGGAGTAGTAATCCGCGGGGATTTAACCATTTCCATTGCCGATATTGAATTAGTGTACCTTGATTTAAGTGTCCTGCTCGCTTCGGTCCAGAAGCTCGAGGACAACCGGAAACGCTCCCTCGTTGAAAACGAGAGAACGATTCAGGAAGTAAAGTAACGTAAGGAGGACGTCCGTATGGGAGACACACCAGACCTGACCGGCCTGCAGACAAGCAATCCTACCGGGAAGATTTCGCTGGATCCGGATAAAGTAGACGAAGGGCTGTCACAGATTGTGATGACCGTTATTGAACTTCTCCGCCAGCTCGTGGAACGCCAGGCAATGCGCCGGGTAGAAGGCGGCGACCTGTCCGATGAACAGATCGAACAGCTCGGTATTGCATTAATGCAGCTTGAAGAGAAAATGGAAGAAATGAAAGTGATTTTCGGACTGACCGATGATGATTTAAATATTGATCTTGGTCCGCTCGGAAACCTTATTTAGAAATAACGTATGAAAATCAGCTTTAAAGGAGAATGTTAAATGGCTAGTAACGATCGTCATCATCCAGCTAGTAACCGTCCCGCCCAGGTAAATGCAAGCAACTCCGGAAGCAGCAGCCTTGTCGATGTACTCGAAACGGTATTGGACAAAGGGGTAGTTATCGCAGGAGACATTAAGCTCAACATTGCGGAAGTAGAGCTGTTAACGATCAAAATCCGCCTGCTTGTCGCTTCTGTTGATAAAGCTGAAGAAATGGGCATTGACTGGTGGAGACACGATCCGCATTATTCCTCCCAGGCTATGGAAGTCGTTCAGGAAAATAAAGCGCTTCACGAAAGAATCCGCCAGCTCGAAGAAGCAAACGGCACGCAGCAGGAAGAAGAAACCGAAGAGTCCAATAAATAAAGCCTCAGCGATTAAAAGCAGGGAGTGAAAGCACAATGAGATTGAATGATCTTCTTAAAGACGTCACTCGTATCGTGAAAGATCTTGAAAACAAAGATCAATCGCAGGCTCACCGCGTAGAAGAACGCACTATCGGCGGAAAAGAAGATGGTAAACCAGCCATGCGGGCAGAATATAACATTAAAGCCCATGTCGGCCTTCCTTCAAAAGAAGAGCTGGAAGCTTTTCAGGGAAAACGTAAAGAAGTAAAAGACGCCAACCCTGAACAGAATCGTCTCGATAAGGATAAATAAAGCTAAACTAAATGAATACACGTCTCTCTCCTGTTCTGCTGGAAAAAAGCCAATAGTGAGGGTTTCTTTGCATGCAGTAAACACCGGAGCTTAGAGGCTTTGGTGTTTTTTTATACTCTGGAAAGGAGCATCCGGGTATGAAATCAAAGGAAGAAGCAATAACCGCTTATTTAAGAGAAATAGACCGAAGCTTTTACATGGAGACATCCAAAGACCAGGCTCATGTAGATGCGGCTGCACCCATTGGATACGGCCAGACAATTTCCCAGCCTTCGCTTGTGCGCAAGATGACAATCGAGCTGGACCCGGGCCCGGATCTGCGTGTGCTCGAGATCGGAACGGGCTCGGGTTTTCAGACAGCTCTGCTGGCCGCTTTCTGCGGAGAGGTCTACACGGTAGAGCGGATTGCGCCCCTGTATGAGAAAGCGAAGCAGCGGCTGAAGGCAGCAGGCTTTTCCAATATTAAATACAAACTTGGCAACGGCAGCGAAGGCTGGGAAGAATATGCCCCGTTTGACCGGATTCTCGTAACAGCTGCAGCAGCTTCTGTTCCGCCGGCACTTCTTCAGCAGCTGAAGCCGGAAGGCCGAATGGTGATTCCGGTTGGCAGTAGTTTCAGCCAGGATCTGCTGCTTCTTGAAAAAGAAACGGACGGCTCGGTTAAGGAGACATTTTTGTGCGCCGTGATGTTTGTAAAACTGTATGAATAAATATGTCTCACCCTGTCGGTCTTTTGGCCGGCAGGGTGTTTTTTTGTGTAAAAAGAATTGACAAAAAGCGGATAAAGTTATATGGTTAGTTACACAACCAACTAACCATATAACATAAAGGTGGTGTTCCTATAGTGAGGCCCACATTGGATGAAAGCAAGCCTATTTTTCAGCAGATCACAAAGATGATTGAGGATGACATTGTGAATGGGGAATTAAAAGAAGGTGAGCAGGCGCCTTCTTCCACACAGCTCGTAGCGTATTACAAAATTAACCCTTCCACTGTCCTAAAAGGGATGAACCAGCTTGTAGACGATCAAATTCTATACAAGAAAAGGGGAGTTGGCATGTTTGTTGCAGATGGAGCAAGAGGGAAGCTGCTGGAGGCACGCAGGCAGACGTTTATGGAAGAGTATATAGGGAGCATGCTGCAGGAAGCAGGCAGGCTCGGCATCAGTACCGATGACATTTACAAGATGATGGAAGAAATGAAAAGAAGGGGGGAGCGGTGACGATGCATATTCAGGCGGAAAATCTAAGCATCGGCTATGGCTCGAAGAACATACTCGAACACGTGTCATTTGAGCTCGAAGAAAATAAAATATATGGTCTGCTCGGACGTAACGGTACAGGGAAAACCTCGCTTCTCTCCGTGCTTGCAGCCTTCCGGAAACCAAAAGCAGGACGGATTATGGTAAACGGAGAAGAGCCGTTTGAGAATGCAGCAGTGATGGAAACCATTTTGTTTGTGTATGATTCAAACCTTGAAGATGAAACAGAAAAAGTGAAAAAGTGGCTCAGAATGAACGCAGCTTTCCGCCCGAACTATGACCACGACTACGCTGATTATTTATGCCGGCGGTTTAACATTCCGGTAAATAAAGCGGTCAAAGATCTGTCCAAAGGATTGAAGTCGGCGGTTCAGGTGGTCGACGGTCTGGCATCGCGGGCGTCTCTTACCATTTTTGATGAAGCATATCTCGGTATGGATGCGCCGGCACGGGAGCTGTTTTACGAAGAAGTATTAAAAGACTACATGGAGCATCCGCGGACCATTATTCTCTCCACCCACCTGATTTCGGAAATGGCTGGCATGATCGAAGAAGTGTTGATTATTAACGACGGCACCCTGCTTTTACAGCAGGACAAAGAACAGCTTCTCGAACGGGGGACGACCGTTACCGGACCAAAAGAAAAAGTGCTCGCATTTACTGAAGGCAAAAAACGCCTCAAAGAACAACAGCTCGGCAGCACGATGTCCATCATGATTGATGCGGTACTGTCCGATCAGGAAAAGCAACAGGCGAAGGCGGAAAACCTGGAATTAGGACCGGTTGCCCTGCAGGAACTGTTCATTCATTTAACGGAAGGAGCGGAGCAGCATGCCGGATAAAAAAATGCTTGTCGGTAAAATCTCTTTTGACATCATAGGAAGATGGAGCCTCTGGTTCCTCGCTATTTACCTGGTAATTTATTTCGGCACCGGCGCCTTTATGACATGGTGGGGCGACGATATAATGACATGGTCGTTTCTGGAAAACTCCCGGGGCTCTGCGCGGATTTACTTCTTTATCGCCGGTATCCTTTCGATGGGCGGTTTAATCCGCTATTACGTGTCCAACGGTGTTACCCGCAGGGATTATTTCTTCGGCACCATGGGAGCCGCCGTCATATTGGCCGCCCTGCTCACGGTTGTATTCGGAGCAGCATACGGCCTGGAAACAATGGCAGCTGCTTTTACCGGATGGACCCAGTCACAGAGTGGGAGCACGTTAAATCTGCCGGGCCAGCTGCTTTCTTCCTTTTTCCAGTTTATTTTGTATTATGCAATCGGCTGGTTTATCAGCGCCTCCTTCTTCCGGTTTCACTGGTTCGTTGGTCTTCTGCTCACGTTTGTTGGAGGCGGGCTGATGGGTGTGATCGAGCTATTCTGGGAAGCGGAAAACTCTATTTTTCAATTCATATCTGTCATGGCATCCGGGGGAGTGTCCCTTATGGTATCTGTCTTATTAAGTACGCTGCTCTTCCTTCTCCTGGCCGCAGTTATTCGTATGTTAACAAAGCGGGCCGACATCAAAGCGGTCTAATATGTTTAAACTCTTCCAATTGGTGATAAATAGTAAGAGAGACATTATAATCAGGGAGATGAAAACATGGCAGAACACGTAACACTTGGAAAATCAACGCTGGCCGTTCATCCGATCGGCCTTGGTACAAACGCTGTAGGCGGACACAATATTTATCCGGACATGCTTGATGAAGAGCAGGGAAAAGATGTCGTACGCGCCGCATTGGACAACGGCATGAATTTTCTGGATACTGCCTTTATTTACGGACCGGAGCGTTCCGAGGAGCTTGTCGGGGAAGTGATGAAAGAATACAACCGCGAAGATATTATCCTTGCTACGAAAGGTGCCCATAAAATAGAAGGCAGCGAAACGACAATGGATAACTCGCCCGCCTTTTTAAAACAGGCGGTGGAAGACAGCCTGCGCCGTCTGCAGACCGACTATATTGATCTGTACTATATTCATTTTCCGGATGAAGAGACACCGAAAGATGAAGCAGTACAGGCGTTAAGGGAACTAAAAGAAGAAGGGAAAATTCGTTCGATCGGCGTATCCAACTTTACGATCGAGCAGCTTAAAGAAGCCAACAAGCACGGCGATGTGGATGTGCTTCAGTCAGAATACAATCTGTTAAACCGTGAGGCGGAGAAAGATCTTCTTCCCTACACTGAGCAGGAAAACATTACGTTTATTCCATACTTTCCATTGGAGTCCGGCCTTTTAGCCGGTAAGTATGATGAAAATACAACGTTTTCGGATATCCGCGACAGCCGGCCTAGTTTCAAAGGAGAAGCTTTTAAAGAAAATCTGGCTAAGGTGGAAAAAGTACGCGAAATTGCTGACGCCAAAGGCGAAGAAGTGGCGCACGTCATTCTGGCCTGGTATTTGACACGTCCTTCCATTGACGCGATTATTCCGGGAGCCAAGCGCGCCGAGCAGGTCGTAAATAATAAAAGAGCAGGGGACGTGACCCTGACTGACGAAGAAATCCGTAAGATTGACGAGATTTTTTCATAAGCACGTTAAAAAGCCGAAGGATTTTATGCCTTCGGCTTTGTTTTTATTTTTTGGATAAATAGCGGCTGACGTAATCCTTTGTAGTTTCCGCGACGTCTTTCCGCAGAAAGAACAGCGCAATAATGTTGGGTATAATAATCATCGCGAGCATAAAATCAAGGAACTGCCAGACAAACTGCAGCCCGCCGATGGCTCCAAGCACAATAGCTGCCAGGTACAGAACCCGGACGCCGATGGATACCGTGAAGCCAAATAAATATTCTGCCTGTTTTTCGCCGTAAAAGACAATAACGAGGATGGTGGAAAGCACGAAGCAGAACAGCGCAATGGAAACGAGCGTCCCGGCAGCGCCGGCACCCATGACGCTGGCGAAAGCTTCAACTACCATAGCGTTGGCGTCATCCGCGGCCGAGCCGGTCCAGACGTCAGTTGTGAGGATCAGGAGAGCAGTCATCGTACACACAACAATCGTATCCACAAATACTTCCGCCACGCCCCACATTCCCTGCTTGGAAGGGTGATCTGTCATCGCGGTGGAGTGGGCGATAGGAGCAGTACCCATACCGGCTTCGTTGGAATAAATGCCGCGGGCAAGACCGAAGCGCAGCGCAGCCGCGACGCCGGCACCGGCAAATCCGCCGGCCGCCGATATTGGATTAAACGCATAGTAAAAAATCATCCCGAAGGCTTCCGGCACGGCAGACAGGTTGTTAAATAAAATAATACACACGCTGCCGATATACAGAACGACCATCAGCGGAATCACCCGGCTGGTGACACGGCCGATCCACTGAATGCCGCCGAAGCTGATGATGCCGATCAGCACCGCCACCCCGATACCCGTATAAAGAGTGTCCGCCTGGAAAGAGGCCTCCACCGTCTGGGAGAGGGAGTTGGACTGCACCATGATGCTTGCAAATATCTGCAGCAGCAGGAAAAACGAGAAAAATACGGCCACTTTGTTCCAGCCGAGCCCCCGGCGTATGTAATACATCGGCCCGCCGACCCAGTCGCCTTTTTCATTTTTTACCCGGTATTTCATGCCGAGCACGATCTCTGAATACTTTGTTCCCATACTGATCAGGGCAACCATCCACATCCAGAAGACCGCACCGGGCCCGCCCAGCGTAATAGCAACGGGTACCCCTACAATGTTGGCGGCACCGACGGAAGATGCGAGAGCAGATGCCGCAGCCTGGAACGGCGTCACCGAGCCTTCTGCTTTTTCTTTTTTGAAAATCGATCCAAACGTCTGCTGGATCACATGGAAAAAATAGCGGATCGGGAAAAAGCGGATATACACATTCAATACAATACCGATGCCCAGCAGCAGCACTGCCATAGGTACGCCCCAGAGCCAGTTGGTCACGGCGGCAAGCCACGTTTCAAATAATTCCATTTTATGTATGGCACCTCCTTTTTCTTTCTTATACCCTGTTTTCTGGAAAAATAGAAGAAAAAAAGAAAAAGTCTGCCGGAAAGGAGATAAAATAATGAAAGACTGGAAAACAAAGCGTCTCGTGCTGCGGGAAGGTACGCCGTCTTCGAATGAAGGAGATGCAGCCGTCCGCCGGGTATTTGACACTCATCTTCAGGAAACGCTGCCGCCGAAAGAAGGGATTCTCCGCGTGCAGGAGGAAGTACTTCCCGGCGATCCGGTAAAACGGGTTTCCGTTCATGGAAAGCTCAAAGTGAAGCTGTTTAAATGGACGCTTCTGGTCGTGGATATCCCGAATCTGCACATTGACCTGCAGCGGACGGAAAGCAAAGCCGGATTAAAACAAAAAAACAAGGAACTTGAAGAACGCCTCCGTCGTCTTGAAAGCCGGGGCACACGCAGGCTGGCGCTTCCGGGGAAAAGAAAAGGAAACACAGGAAGGTAATAAAAAATATACGTTCTGTTTTCAATGGCTCCTAAAATATAGTAAGATAAGGGTACAGACCACCATCTCACAGCCACGGCCATCCGATTGTTATCCAATGTTACAAATCTGGAAAGGGGAAGCTGTTATGATGAAGACAAAAGATCGCATCAAGTTGAACATCAGCCTGGACAAGACGCACGGTGAAAAGCAGGCGGGAGACTATATCTACGGATTTGCTTTTCCCCGCTACCACGGACGGACCCGTTACGGCGACCTGAACAAGCGTGCCCACATGACGTTTTACATGAAAAACCTGAACGGAGACGTTATTTACTCCTGCAACATTGTGGAGATTTGGAGAAATGACCATTTTTTCATTCATCCGCGCTCTGAAAAGAGCATGCCGGCCGAAGTGAAAGAAGATGTCGAGCGTATTTCCATTAAATTTGTCTAATGAAACCGCCCCGGAGTGCCCGGAGCGGTTTTTTTCGTGCAGGCAGGAGATAACAGGAAGACGGCGAAACAGAGAAGAGAACGATTAATTCAAGGAGGAATGAGAGAGTGACTGAAAAGAAAAAGCTTCGTCCCGAAACAATGGGTGTGCACGCAGGACAGGAAATCGATCCAACGACGATGGCCCGGGCGGTGCCGATTTACCAGACGACGTCGTATGGATTTCAGGATACCGATCACGCCGCTAATTTGTTCGGACTGCAGGAGTTCGGCAATATTTATTCGCGGATAATGAACCCGACGACCGATGTGCTGGAAAAACGGCTTACTGAAATGGAAGGGGGTGCTGCTGCGGTAGGAACGGCTTCCGGCCAGGCCGCGGTTACGTATTCGATTTTAAATATTGCCGGCGCCGGCGACGAAATTGTTTCGGCAGGCAGTCTCTACGGCGGGACGTACAATTTATTTTCCACAACGCTGCCAAAGCTTGGGATTACGGTCCGTTTTGTTGATGCGTCCGATCCGGAGAACTTCCGTGAAGCCATAAACGAGAAAACGAAGCTTGTGTTTGCAGAAAGCATCGGCAATCCACAGGGCCACGTGCTCGATATGCAGGCTGTGGCGGATATTGCCCATGAACACGGGGTTCCGCTCATCGTCGACAATACCGTTCCGAGTCCGTATTTGTTCCGTCCCTTCGAACACGGAGCGGATATAGTCGTTCATTCCGCTACGAAATTCATCGGCGGCCATGGCACGACGATTGGAGGTATGCTGATCGACGGCGGTACGTTCGACTGGGCGGCAAATGATAAATTTCCCGGCCTGACGACGCCGGATCCAAGCTATAATGGCATTGTTTATACAGATGCCGTCGGACCGATTGCCTATGCGATCAAAGCAAGAGTCCAGCTTCTCCGGGATCTGGGCTCCGCACTGTCGCCGTTTAATTCATTTCTGCTGCTGCAGGGACTCGAGACGCTGCATCTGCGCATGGAACGGCACAGCGAAAATGCCCGGAAAGTGGCTGCCTTCCTGGAAGCACATGAGGATGTAGACTGGGTTTCCTATGCCGGTCTTCCTTCGCACCCGACCTATGAACGGGCCCAGAAGCTGATGCCAAAAGGACAGGGCGCCATTTTGACCTTTGGAATTAAAGGCGGTATCGAAGCCGGGAAAAAAGTCATTCACTCGGTTAATCTGTTTTCGCACGTGGCTAATATCGGCGACGCCAAATCGCTGATTATCCATCCAGCCAGCACAACGCACCAGCAGCTGAACGAAGAGGACCAGAAAAAAGCCGGCGTAAGCCCGGGCATGATCCGCTTATCCATTGGTATTGAAGCGATTGAAGATATTATCGAAGATCTCGATCAGGCGATCCGCAAAGCCGTGGAAGCAAAGGTTTAAAATTGTTCAAAACGTGTAATGAGAAAGCAGAACGATAAATCAAAGGAGGCGTTACGAATGGGAGCACCAAAAGTGTTGATTGTAACAGGAGACGCAGTGGAAGCGCTGGAAGTATATTATCCGTACTACCGGTGCCTCGAAGAAGGATTCGACGTGGATATTGCTGCAGGAAGCGTCAAAAAGCTGCATACGGTCATTCATGATTTTGAAGACTGGGATACTTACACAGAAAAACCGGGCTACGGCATTGAGGCCAATGTCGCTTTTGCCGATATTAAGGCGTCCGACTACGATGCGCTGATTATTCCAGGAGGCCGTGCTCCGGAGCATATCCGCATGAACGAGCATCTGCCGGATATTGTAGCCCACTTTTTTAAAGAAGATAAGCCGATCTGCGTCATGTGCCACGGCAGTCTGGTTCTTACAACCATTGCCGATGTAGTGAAGGGCCGTAAGCTTACCGCGTACCATGCCTGCAAGCCGGAAGTACAGAGCATGGGAGCCGAGTATATGGATGAAATGGACTACGTGGACAGAAACCTTGTTTCCGGTCATGCCTGGCCTGACCTTCCTGCTATGCTGCGTGAATTCGTGAAGCAGGTTAAAGCGCTGTAAATACGAAAACATCACCTGTGTTTCTGCAGGTGATGTTTTTTTATTATAATTCCTCGCCGGCCTCGGCCTGTTTTTCCCAGGAATCTCCTCGATCCTCCGTATAGAAGATATCTCTTTCGGTGGTTGTAACGAGCAGCGTATCCGGATGCTGCGGGTTTTGAGCGATATAGCCTGCGCTGTCGCCTTCCTTCAGGTCAGGAGCGGGGATCTCCCGCAGCTCGCCGTCAGCAGCTATTATTAGTTTTGTCTGCGTGCCGGTTCCTTCTGCATACAGCAGATTCCCGTTGGCTAAAAAGGTTAAAGCAGGCACGGGAGCTTCGGTGGAAACAGGCGCAAACGTATCGCCTTGATTTCTGGAAAGGTAGACGCCGTCTATCGTTCCTGCCGCCGCAAGGTCAGAATCTGTAGGGTGGGCGGACAATGACAGCACCTCGCCTTCCAGCCCTTCCATGTTTTTCTGTTCCCAGCTGCTTTCATCTTCCGAGCGGTACAGACCGCTCTCCGGCATAGCGTCATGGGGCTGCGGATTCACGGCGTAGATAACGTGCGACTCGTAGCCCGCGTCCATAATATGAAAATCAACTTCCCCCTCCATACCGAGTAAATCAATGGATTCTCCCTGATCGGTACTTTTTATAAGACCGAACGGATTCGCGTAGTCGGTCTGCTGGGAGGGGTGGCCGCTGCTGTAAAATCCGCTGTCGGTCATCGTGAACCCCATATAGTCATGGGCTTCTCCTTCAGGCACTTCCCAGGAGCCGTTTTCCAGCTTTCGCAGGCCATCGTGGGCCGGAATAAGCGCATGTTTCCCATCAGCGGTAAAGCCCGCGCCGTGAATATGCGAAAAGGTTACTTTTTCCTCCGGCTCTGAAGCACCAGACTCTTCGTTTCCTCCGCAGGCTGCTGCAAAAAGCAGCATACTTCCTCCAATAGCGGCATACCATTTTTTCATGATGTCTCTCCTTTGCTGCGTTTTCTTTTTTTCCAGACAAGATAGATGATCCCGGTGAGAAAGATAGGAATCCCTATCCAAAAACAGACATGAAGCACCTGAGCGAGGTAGGAATGAACGTTCAGGGAGCCGGTCAGCACAAATCCGGGCATCACAAAGCAGTGAATCCCCAGCACAATAAACAAAACAGCCGGAACCCATTCTCTTTTTTTCATTCTTCCTCCTCCTCTGCCGCAGGAATTTGAATTAGAAAGCTAGTGCCCTGTCCGGTCCTGCTCTGAACGGAAATACTGCCATGATGGAGCTCCGTCAGCTCCCGGGCGATAGCAAGCCCGAGCCCGCTGCCGCCGTGAGCACGGGATCTGGATTTGTCGGTGCGGTAAAAGCGTTCAAAAATATAGGGCAGATGCTCCTCATCTATGCCTGTTCCGGTGTCGGAAAACCGGCACCATATTTGTTTATTCTGTCTGCTCAGCGTTACATCAATGTGTCCTTCGTGCGTATAGGTTACGGCGTTCTGAAGAATATTTGAAAAAATCTGTTCCACTCTCATCGGATCCGCTGCGGCCGCGGGTAGATCCGGGTCTGCATCGAACGATACATCGATCCCTTTCTGCCGGGCCCGCGGCTTTATTTTCTGAACCGCCGCCTCTGCAATCTCCTCGATCTGTACTAACTCCCAGGCGAGAGGGAAGCGGTCTTCCTCCATTTTCGATAGTTCAAATACGTCGTTAATTAATCGAGTCATCCGGTGCGATTCATCATGGATTAAATGGACATACTGCTGCTTTTCTTCTTCACTGCGGTACCAGCCTTCTTTCAGCGCCCGGCTGTAACCCTGCACATAAGAAAGCGGGGTACGCAGTTCGTGCGACACGTTGGACAGAAACTCCCGGCGGGTATTCCGGAATTGTTTTAAATCCCGGGCCAGCTCATTCATGGAGCGGGCGAGGGAGCCGAGTTCATCTTTGGAAGAGGCCGGTACCTGCACATTTAAATTTCCGGTCGCCATTTGCCGGGCTGCTTTTTCCATCGAGCGCAGAGGCGAAGTGAGGCGTCTGGCAGCAATAAAGGTGAAGCCAAGTGCCAGCAGGATAGAGCCCGTTCCTGCCCAGATCAGTGCCAGCAGCAGCTCATTCATGGAGCCGCCCAGCAAATGCTTCGGCGAAAAAACATACACCGACGTCACATCAAACGAGTTGGAGGCAGCCTCCGCTTCTGCATAATAATACTCGCGGCCCGATGCTTCGTCTTGATAAGTGCCTTCCGCACCAAGGGCAGCCGGGGAAAATTCCTCGACACCGGATGACGTTTCTATCTCCCCATTGGCTCCGGCCAGCGCAATTTCCCGTGCGGTGTTCTCTGAGAGGGCATCTACGAGCAGCCCAAGCCTGCGCTCGTCCAGAAGGGGAAGCAGGTCTGCCTGCTGCTGTGCGAGCTCAGCTGTTTCCTCCTGCAGATGGGATTCGTTGTAGGTAGAGAAAATCTGCTGCACGACAAATCCCAAGGGGAGAAGGACGATTAGAAATAAGAACAGCACCGAGCCGAACAATTTAAGAAATATCGTATTCATTGGTTTTGTTCCTTGATCTGTTGAAAGGCGTAGCCGACACCCCACACGGTTTTAATAGGGTTGTAGGATAAACCGGCTGCCTGTAGTTTTTTTCTTACATTCTTAATATGGGTGTCCACTTTCCGGTAGTCATGCCATTCCTCATATCTATCTGCCTGCTCCACGATATTTTCCCGGGTGTAAATGCGTTTAGGGTGCTCAGCCAGCAGTAGTAAAATCATATACTCTGTCGGGGTTAAATCAACGGTGTTATTCTGAACGAAAACTTCCCGGGTTTCATAAAATATTTTCATCTCAGGCAGAATAAGCGACGAAGGAACATCCTCCCGGGCCTGGGAGCTGCGCCGGGTGATCGCCCGGACTCTGGCAATTAACTCTTCCGGGTCGAATGGTTTTACTAAATAATCATCGGCGCCTAGATTCAGCCCTTTGATCCGGTCTTTCACGTCCGTTCTGGCACTAAGCATCAATATGCCGGTGTCCCCGCTGTCCTTAATAGAACGGCAGAGCGTCCAGCCGTCCATGCCCGGCATCATAATATCAATAATCGCCACGCAGATAGACGTACGCTCCATTAATTCGAGCGCTTCCCGGCCGGAAGCCGCCTGATACACATGAAAACCTTCTTTGGATAAGTAAATATCCACGAGCTGCCGCATGTTTGCTTCATCATCCACTATTAAAATAGAAGTCTCCACTAGTTTCGGCCTCCTTTACTGTAAATACTCCTTACATTTTAGCAGGGGTGTATGGTTTTTGTGTGAAGTTCAACCTTTATTACTCTCCAAATAGAAGGAGAAAAACAAAAAATATCCAGATCTACATATTTTCTTCACATTTAAAGGGTATGGCTGTTATGTACCCTAAAAAATTATCATAATAAAAGGAGGAAACGAACATGAATCACGAAAATTTTATTAATGCACTTCACGAATGCATGACAGCCTGCAATCACTGCTTTGACGCGTGCCTGAACGAAGAAGATCCCGGAATGATGAGTGAATGTATCCGCCTGGATAGAGAATGTGCGGATATATGCGGCTATCTTGAACAGGCGATTGCTAGAAACAGTCCGTTTGTAAAAGAACTGGCTGCCGTTTGTGCGACCATCTGCGAAGCCTGCGGAAAAGAATGCGAGAAGCACGATCATGACCACTGTCAGAAATGTGCCAAAGCATGTTTTGCATGTGCGGAAGCCTGCCGTCAGACAGCTTAATAAAGAAAAGCAAAGCCTGAACGCTCAGAAGAAGCTTCAGGCTTTTTTTAATGATAACAAAACAACGGTTGAAAATATACCTATATGGGGTATATAATACATATACAGTGTAAGGGTATATGTATAAAGGAGGACTGTTTAATGGAACACGAACATCAGCACGATCAGGAGCACAGCGATTCTTCCCACGATCATTCCCATCACGGACACGGGGAGGATTTTAAGAAACGCTTTTATATTTCATTACTTATTACGATTCCCATCCTGTTACTGTCGCCGCTGATTCAAACGTTTATTGGCGTCGACTGGCGTTTTACAGGAGATATGTATGTGTTGTTTGTATTAGCGAGCATCGTCTTCTTTTACGGCGGATGGCCTTTCTTAAAAGGCACGAAAGAAGAACTCAAGCAGAAAAATCCCGGCATGATGACGCTGATTGCGCTTGCTATTTCGGTAGCATATTTTTACAGCACGGCAGTCGTATTCGGAATCGGAACCGGCGGCCACAATATGTACTGGGAAGTTTCGACGCTTATTGTAATCATGCTGCTGGGACACTGGATTGAAATGCGATCCGTTATGGGCGCATCGAGCGCACTCGAGGAATTAGTGAAATTTATGCCCTCTGAGGCTCATTTGGTTCAGGACAATGGAGAACTTAAAGAAGTCGAGATCTCTGCATTAACTGCCGGCCAGAGTGTCCTCGTTAAGCCCGGTGAAAAAGTACCGGTGGATGGTGTGATACGAAAAGGAGAATCAGAGGTGGATGAATCCAGCTTAACTGGAGAATCCGTACCTGTTAACAAAACGGTGGATGACACGATTATCGGCGGATCAATTAACGGGGAAGGCTCCCTTACCGTTGAAGTGGAAAAAACAGGCGAAGACAGCTATCTGTCCCAGGTGGTTACGATGGTGCAGGAAGCACAGGAATCCAAGTCCCGCACGCAGAATCTCGCCAACCGCGCTGCGAAGTTCTTGTTCTACGCAGCTCTTGCCGCCGGTGCCATCACTTTAACGCTGTGGCTTGCCTTTGGCTTTTCCGTTAATTTCGCGATTGAGCGGATGGTCACGGTAATGGTTATTGCCTGTCCGCACGCCTTAGGTCTGGCTGCTCCACTCGTGACGGCTGTTTCCACAAGCCTTTCAGCGAAAAAAGGGCTGTTGATACGCAACCGTACCAACTTCGAAGAAGGGCGCCATGTGGATGCGGTGGTGTTTGATAAAACAGGCACGTTGACTAAAGGGGAATTTGCCATTACCGACTTTATATCGGTAAACGGCGAAAGGAATGAGTTATTAAGACTGGCGGCGTCTGTTGAAGCAGAGTCCGCTCACCCGATTGCTCAGGGAATCGTCCGCGCGGCCGAGGAAGAACAGATTACGATCGCATCGCCTTCCTCATTTTCCTCTCTTACCGGACAGGGACTGGAAGGCACGGTGGATGGAAAGAATGTGAAAGTAGTCAGCCCCGGCTATATAAAAGAAAAGCAGATCTCCATGGATGAAAAAACATTCAGCGGTCTGTCCGATCAGGGGAAAACTGTTGTATTTCTGTTAGTGGATGAAGAGCCTGCGGCCATGATTGCCCTTGCCGATCAGGTACGGGAGAGCTCAAAGCAGGCAGTAGCTGAACTGCAGAAAATGGGCGTTCAGTCGATTATGCTGACAGGTGACAACCAGAAAGTTGCTTCCTGGATCGGCGGGCAGATCGGCTTGGATCAAGTTTTTGCGGAAGTACTTCCGCACGAAAAAGCAGAAAAAATTAAAGAACTGCAGAAGGATGGCCTGAAAGTAGCCATGACAGGAGACGGAGTCAATGACGCACCCGCCCTTGCCAATGCAGATCTCGGCATTGCGATTGGCGCAGGAACGGACGTAGCGGTGGAATCTGCCGATGTAATACTGGTAAAAAGCGATCCGCACGACGTAGTTGCGCTCTTAAAGCTGTCCCGCTCCACCTACCGCAAGATGATTCAGAACCTATGGTGGGCGGCAGGCTATAATATTATCGCGCTGCCTTTAGCCGCCGGAGCGCTCTACTCGTTCGGCATTCTATTAAGCCCGGCTGTCGGAGCCGTATTAATGTCAATAAGCACCGTTATTGTAGCCATTAATGCAAAACTGCTGAAAGCAGAGTAATAGTGGCAGGTATAGAAATGGAAATGTCTCTAACCTTATTTTGTAGATTTTATGCTGCGTTATAACTAGAATAAAAGAAGCCAAACAAACACCCTCGTATTCCTTTTAAAAGGATTACGAGGGTGTTTTTACATTGCTGTAATCAGGCGGAGACTCGAGCAGACCAGCCATAGGTGAAGATAAAGAGAGTGCCTTTCTCTTCTTTAGCTTAAGGCTCGGCCTGCCGAAAGCTTCCGCCTGGAACTGCCTTTATCTTTTTATCCAAGTGTCGTAAGAGAGTTTAGCTCGTTTAAGAGCGCCTGCGGAGCAGAGGGACCCACTTGCCGTATGTCCCCATTCTCCAGACCCACTCAAACGGCCCGTAATAAAAGTACTTTAACCATAAAGGGCTCACAAGCAGTTGAAAACCGAACAACAGAAGCCCGATAGTCAGGGCAAACGCATAGCTTGGAGCGGTCCAGATCCCAAGTTCAATAAAGATCGTCCGGCCGCTGTTCTGAAACAGGCTCACCATAATAAGCGACTGCATTAAATAGTGGGTGAAGGTTAGTTTTCCGACGGCGGCAAAGGGAAAAAGAATTCCCTTTCTGCTGCCGGTACCGAGCAGAAACAGGCCCATCGCGAGTCCAATCGTGACGAGAAACGAATAGAAATCATCCAGGGAATGAAAGACAAAAGAATTCACATCAAAATAGATGCCGGCTTTTCCTATCAGACCGATCACAAGGAGCCCAAAGCCGCTCATCCATTTCTGCTGCCGTCCGCTCCATTCCCTTAGAAAAATACCGCTTCGGTAGGCATACATGCCAAAAAAGAAATAGCCGAGATGGTCAATCATGGAAGAAAATTCAAGCAGTAAATAATCTATTCCGAAAGGATAGGAGGATGCATTAACGGCATCCTTAAGCCAGCTGTCCGGCGACAAATGAAAAGCAGTATAGTAGGTCAGCAGATCAATGCCGGTGGAATAACCGAGCCAGAAGAAAAATCCCAGCCCGAGCAGCCACTTGGCCGGAAGCCTGATGGCCAGCAGCAGAACAAATCCTGCTGCGGCGTACAAAAGTAAAATATCGCCCGCCCATACAAAAAAACCGTGCAGGGCCCCGATGAAAAATAACAGCCCCATCCGCCGTATCAGCGTCGGATAAGGATTAAAATCTTTAGCACGCAGCCGATCATAAATAAGCACGAGGCTGATGCCGAACATAAATGCAAATAAAGGCCTGGCGCTGTCTTCGAGAACAACGGCCAGAACCGCCTGCAGCGCGCTGTTTATCGTAAACGGACCGGCCTCTGCCACCGAGGCAAGACCGGGAATATTTACTAAAAAAATAGCAAATAAAGCCACTCCGCGTATTTGATCCAATATGTCTATTCTCTTTGTCTGCCGGGCAGGGAGCGTCACGGGAAAAACCTTCTTTCTGAAAAGGGAAACTTCTTGTGCTGTGCGCATAAAAGGTAGTTGAAAGAACCCTTATATAGGATAAAAGAAAGATGTGAAGAAACGATGAAGATCTTTTTTCAATTTACATACAATCAGGTAACAGCGCACAGCCCGGCACTATTTAATCAGTAACGGTAACCTGAAAGTCCGCTTCGCGCCGGGTATCCCTGGCGCCTGAAAGTTCCCCGGTTTCCCGGTCCAGTGCTAAAGCCTGGATGGAACCGAAATAAAGGGGAGTAGGCGGTTCCTCGATCCCGCTGTATCCGATGGAAAGCAGCTCTTCCCGCTGCTCTGCTCCGGGCGCTTCTTCCATAATAAGTGCACTGTCATCGAGATGAAAACGCGGAGATTCGACGGCTTCCTCCAGGCTTGTTCCATCAGAGGCCCAGTCGGCGATCACCTGCGTCAGCATGATCGGAATCCGTTCGCCTCCCGGGCTTCCAATCCCGAGTACCGGTCCTTCGTCATCTGCCACGAGCATAGGAGAGGACCACGTGACGGAACGGCGGCCCGGCTCCGGTTCATTCATGCTGTTTTCACCAATGCTGAACCGATCCATCTGGTTATTCAGAAAAAATCCGTCCGCATATTCTCCGGATCCCCAGAAATTCGTGAGCGTATTGGTCATGGAAACAAACGTGCCGTCCTCATCCACGACCGTAATATGGGTAGTATTGGGATCTCCACCCGCATAGGAAGAAGGCTGTCCGGAAGCCAGGCTGTCACTGGAAATATCCTCAGCCAGATCAGCGTTCTGTTCCGGATCCGTCAACTCGTCCACCGGTACGTCAACGAAATTGGGATCACCGTAGTCTGTTTCAATAAACTGGGAGGTCAGCCTCCAGGACATAGCGGTATCGTGGATAAATTCCGTGCTGTCGCGTTCCGCTTCCGCGCTTCCCCGTTCTTCGAGGATCTGCAGCATTTGAATAACGCTGATGCCGGGAAGCGGCGGGGCGGCTCCGATGACGTCATATCCTGCAAACGTTCCGATCGACGGTTCATTGCGGCTTACTTCAAAATCTGCAAGAGAAGCAGCGTCCAGTCCTTCTATCTGTGCAGCCAGTGATTCTCCGGCCGTTCCTTCATAAAATGTGCTGCTCCCGTTGTCGCGGATGTCGCGAAGCGTCTCTGCCAGTTCGGCCTGTTCCACCGTGCTGCCTGCTTCTAAAGGAACGCCATTTGGATAGAGATGAGGGAGCTGACTGATAGGAAGACTGTCTGCTCCTGACTGCAGCTGATCGGCCAGAAGATCCGAAACTTCGGAACTGTCGGCAAGTGCAACCGCCGGGTCGAGCAGCTCCTCCCATTCGGCATTCCCGTAATCTGCATGAAATTCATTCATTCCGGCGGTGAAGCCGGGAACTCCTATGTCGGAAGAAGGAATGCCGGTTTCAGGCACGACTTCCCGGTAATCATAAGCCTGCGGCTCTTCTCCCTGTTCGTGGATTAATACCGAACCGCCTCCGCCTATACCAGAAGCAAATGGTTCCACTACCGATACAGCATAAGCTGCTGCAATAGCGGCATCCGCTGCGTTTCCGCCCTGTTCGAGAACTTCCATGCCGGCATCAACCGCATCCGGGTGGCCGGCGCTTACCCCGTAATCTGAAGGAGTATCAGGCTCACTCGTTTCTTCTTCAGTCTGCTCCTCGTTTTCGTCTGTTTCGTTCTCCTCTTCAGAGGAAGGGCTTTCATTTCCTCTCTCTTCTTCCGGCGCGCATCCGCTGATCAGAAAAGCGGACAGAAGAGCCGCAGCGGGTACGAAAGGCCGGAGAGGGGAGCCTGTGCTTTTTCTGGAAAAAAGTATTTTATGTTTATAGAGCATTCATCATTCTCCTTTCCCTATTTTAACTGGCTGGTGCCTTGTTTCAACGTGATAGGAATAAAATAATGCCTGAAATATCTATGTTCTTTATGGCGGATCTATCTACAGTCTACCGTTTATCTGAATAGTATGCACTTCTTAAATGTTAGTTGATGGATGCTGGAGGGAATAGAAAGAGAATGCTGAAAAGGAAAGGAGCCATATAGATGATTAAAAAAACAGAACAAGTCGTGCAGGAAAAATGGGTGCCTTCTTTTCAATTTGAAGAGCATCACGATCGTCCGTTTACGGCTTTAAAAAAACCTGTGTCCGAATCCAAAGGGGTGCTTATCTCCACCGGCGGATTTTACCCGCGCGGAGCCGCGCCGTTTCAGGACAACTACGGACTGGGCGATCCGTCCTACCGGGAGATTGCCATTCAGGAAGATCCGCATGATTTGTCGATTTCGCACCAGCACTACGACCATACAAATGCCAAAGCCGATCCCAATGTGGGCTTTCCAATTGAACGTCTGCAGGAGATGACGGCAAATAAGAAGATCGGTGTTCTTGCAGCTTTTCATTACAGCTTTATGGGATATGTACCGATTGCCCATACCTTGAAAACGATGGTTCTTCCCGGCCTGATCAGAAGGTTAAAGCAGGAAGAAGTCGATTTCGCGGTACTTTCTCCGTCCTGACCTGTCTGTCAACAGACGGCCGGTCTGGTCGCCCGCGAATTGGAAAAGGCAGGCATTGCTACCGTATCGCTGTGCCTGTCGAAAGAAATAGCCGAACAGCTGAATATTCCACGTGCGCTCTACAACCGTTTTCCATTTGGAAGCCCCGTGGGACAGCCGAATAACAAGCAGCAGCAGCACCAGGTGCTGCAGGCCGCCCTGCAGCTGCTCGAAGAAGCAGAAGAAGGCGGCACTGTCAGAGAATCAGGCATTAAATATAAATAATCAGATCATCGAAAAACTATTTCGTTTTATATATATGCTGTTGAACGCTGTACAATTTGTTGGAAATAAAAAAGGCGACTCCTGCGGAAAGCGTCCTTTTTTAGAAGTTAAGTATCGGATAGACGAAGGAGAGAGACAATGAGCGAAACATTCGTATTTGACGTATACGGCACGCTGTTTGATGTGACTTCGATCGGAAAAGCCTGTGACACACATTTTCCGGGAAAAGGTGAGGCGATCAGCGCCACGTGGCGGCAGAAGCAGATTCAATATACCTTCCTGCGCCAGGCGATGGGAAAATACGTCCCATTTTCCGAGGTAACAAGAGATGCCCTGCGTTTTGCGGCAGATGAGCAGGACTGCACGCTGGATCAGGAAATAGAAGACAAGCTGCTGGAAGCCTACCAGTCGCTCACGTTATTCCCGGAGAGTAGGGACGTGCTGAAGCAGCTCAAAGAAAAGGGCCATACGTTAATTGTGTTCAGCAACGGAGATCCGGTAATGCTGGATCCACTGTTAAAAGGTGCGCAGATTGATATGTACCTCGATCACGTGTTGAGTATCGACACGGTGAAGCAGTACAAACCGACGCCGGCAGCGTACAACCTTATTCTCGACATGATTGATGTGCCGAGACAGGAAATTACGTTTTTATCCAGCAACGGCTGGGATATCAGCGGCGCGAAAGCCTTTGGTTTCAACACCGCCTGGATTAACCGCAGCGGCCAGCCGGTGGAAGGCCTGCACCAGCCGCCCCACCATGAATACGACACGCTCGAGCCTTTAATAGAATGGTAATACCGGCTCCCTGAAATTTTCAGGGAGTTCTTTTTATGACTGCAGGTACGCCAGCCGTGCTAAAATTTCTTCTTCATTTATAGCGGCGGAGGAATTTAGAATGCGGCCGTTATAGAAAATCGTATTCGGATGAGCCTTCGTAAAAAATCGATGGAGTGCCTGGAACAAGCCCAGGGAGGAAAATCGCCAGTGGCGGAGAAAGTAAATAAGAATAGCCGAAGTGTTGCGTGGATCTAAATACGTGATCGACACAGAGTCTCCATAAGTCTCGTAAATGGCCCGGTATACGGATCCGAGCCGTTCCATGCTTGCGCGGACGTCCTGAAACGTATCTGTCATATTGATGAACCCGTCATCAGCAAGACCCCCGCATCAGTCCCCTCCTATCTGCGGGCTGGTACGGATGATCATAATTTCTTTTTTCATAAATAACCCTCCTTTTCTTTATTATCTATTATAAAAGAAAACGGTGCGTAGTAACGTAAGTTATCTTACATTTCTGAAAAATAATCAGGAGGAATGAGACGTGATGGAAATTAAGAATCTGGAATTTCACCATCTGTGCGCCGACAGCATCGGGCTCGATCAGATGAGGCAGGTAAATGAGCTGTACGCCGTGGCATTTGCGGAAGAGGAAATGTATCTGCACCACCGGCCATCGGATGAGTACCTGCTGAAGCAGCTGAAGAAGGATCATGTTATTGTCTGCACGGCTGTTACGGAAGGGAAAGTAATCGCTGCGCTAACCGCCTATGTGTTCGACAAACTGGAGCGGGAAACGACAGAAATGTATGTGTATGATCTCGCGGTTGACGAGAGCTGCCGCCGGCAGAAAGCCGCTACCCGCCTGCTTCAGTTTCTTTTCCAGAAAGCGGACAAGTTCAACGTGTCTGCCATATTTATTCAGGCGGACAAAGAAGATAAGCCGGCCGTAGCGCTGTACGAAACCTTTGGGATAAAAGAAGATGTGTTTCACTTTGATATTTATACGAAACCTTAAAAGAAAGGAAGGTTGGAAGCGGGATTGGTTCAGCCCGATCACCAAATATTTTTGACATTATCAAGAGTGTCGGAAACCCCAATCATTATTGATTTTAAGTATCATAAAAAACGACAGAGACCTCTTAAATGAGTGTATTAAATAAAAAAAGACTGAAACACAAAGATGAAGTGATCTTTGTGTTTCAGTCTTTTTTTATTTGGGACGAAAAGATACCTACCGGCAGAATGTTCAGCGGCTTTCGGAACGGGGAGACAAGTGCTCCAGCCCCGCCCTGGTAATCTGTGATCCCATTCGACCGCGTCCTTTCTCGACAAAGCCGCGTTGATGAAGCTCTTCGATTCTCAGGCGTATTTGCTGTAGAGTCAGAGTGGATACCTCTTCTGCCAGCTGTTTGAGACTTTTCCGTTCACTTGAAGCAAGTGCCGACAGAATGGTTTCATGTTCGGAAGTAAGAGAATCAGACATGGCTGCGGAGTGGACGGCTTCGGGGAGATCCTCAGGCTGTATCTCTCCGCTGCTGAGCGTAACGGCATAGGCAAGGCAGCTTTTTAATTCACGGATATTGCCGGGCCATGAATATGATTCAAGAACACGGAGCGCTTCACTTGAAATCGTCCGATCGGCAGGAAGAAACTCTTCAATAAGCAGCCGCAGATCTTCTTTTCTGCTGCGCAGAGGCGGAATGATTAAAGGCAGTACCTGCAGTCGGTAAAATAGATCCTTACGAAACATATTATTTTGTACTTCTTCTTTTAACATTTTATTTGTCGCTGTTACAATCCGTACTTCTACAGATATATTACGGTCTCCGCCGACGCGGCGTATTTCGCCTTCCTGAAGCACACGCAGCAGCTGCCCCTGCACATTAGGGCTGAGGTCACCGATTTCATCAAGAAAGAGGGTCCCGCCGGAAGCAAGTTCAAAAAGACCACGGCGTCCGCCTTTCTGTGCCCCGGTAAAGGTTCCTTCCTCGTAGCCGAATAGTTCACTCATCAGCAGGCTCTCTGTCATTGCTCCTGCGTTAACGGCGAAGAAAGGCCCCTGCCATACCGGCGAATTGTAGTGAATGGCATGAGCGAACAGTTCTTTACCGACCCCGGTTTCTCCTTGGATCAGCACAGGATGGGAAGAGGCAGCCATTTTTCGTGCGGCTTCCTTGGCTGCGGTCATCTGCGGATCGCGGGCAATAATATCATCAAGCGTATATTGCGGACGGAGCACCTGCAGCTGCGCTTTTTTCGCAGCCTGTTCTACTTCGTAGGCGGCTTCCACACTTTTAATGGTCAGAATGGATCCTTCAAAAGACGAAGTGACCGTTTTATACTGCAGGTACTCCTTATTGTTAATCGTAACGAATTTTCTGCGATCGCTGCTCGTTAAAAAATCTCCAATCGGCGTTTCGTTCAGAATGTTTTTTACCGGGCGTCCGAGCAGTGTTTCTTCTTTCATATTCAGCAGCGCGGCCATCCGTTCGTTGGCTGCTGTAATATGGCCTGCTTTGTTAAAAGCGAGAATGGCATCATCCATTTGATTTAAAAGCTCATGGTAATGGGCATTCAGTGCTTTTGTATGTTCTTCCTGCTTCAGCAGGTGCTGCTGAAGCTGGACAATTGTTTGTAAGTATCTCTCCGAGATAGAAGAAGCAAGCGGCAGCTGAAAAAAGGAAACAATATTAAGAAGCGTAGCCATATTAAACGGACGTACGCCGATATCGATTACGTGTGAAATAGAGGGCGGGCAGCGCTCCGGTTCCCCCGGCGTTATGGCTGTACTGAGTTCCCCGTAGTACATACGTGCTGGATCATAAGGGACCGGGGTTAAATGAGTAAAGCCGAGCTGGTACAGTGATTCGGCGGTTTCTTCAATCGATGTGCTGTCGTCATTAACGAGAAGAACCTTTCCTTCCGGCTGTTTTAAAAGCAGAGAAAACGACTCCGGATCAATGGTGCGCGTCCCCGTTAATCCATATGTATGCAGAGCAGGATGAAGAGCCTCCCATTCTGTGCGTACGGAAAATGAAGAAAACACAAACATGTCGGCGCTCCCGATCCAGGGTGGGTTCTGTTCTTCATCGAGTGCGCAGCTTTTAATGACAAGAAAATCTCCAAGCAGATGAATGAGCTGATGCAACAGTACCTGCTCTGTTTTTTTGCTTCCGGCAATAAGCGCAATCATTAAATCAGCCTTTCTTTTTATGTTTTTAATTATAATATCATAACAACATATAAATAAAACGGTTAAAATAAAAACACGCTGTAGAGCGGCTGCGGCGTTGGCATCTATTTTGCATAGTAACAGGACATAGATGAAAAGGGAGGAATATTGATTATGCCAAAAAAAGGTATTCAAATGCCGCATACGTTCGTTATTATATTTGGAGTTGTCGTTCTGGCAGCACTGATGACGTATTTAATACCGATGGGAATATTTGAAACAGAAGAAGTTACATATGACAATCAGGGGCAGGAGGACACACGCACGGTGCTCATGCCGGAAACGTTTCAGTATGAAACCGGTGAAACAGGAGAGCCGCTGCGGGACGGCGTCAGTTTATTTGAGCCGTTTGGTGAAGCGGGTTTTCTGAACTATATGTTCGAAGGATTGGTATCCGGTGATAAATGGGGATCCGCTGTCGGAGTTGTCGCCTTTATTCTTATTATCGGCGGCGCTTTTGGGATCATTATGCGTACCAAGGCCATCGATCAGGGTATTCTTGCGGTGATTGATAAAACAAAGGGAAGAGAAGCACTGCTGATTCCGGTTATGTTTTTCATCTTTTCGCTCGGGGGTGCGGTGTTTGGCATGGGAGAAGAGGCGATAGCCTTTGCAATCATCCTGATTCCGCTCGTTATAGCGCTCGGGTATGATGCAATTACCGGTGTCATGATCACCTATGTGGCCACACAGATTGGGTTTGCCTCTTCCTGGATGAATCCGTTTGGGGTAGCAATTGTTCAGGGCGTATCGGACGTACCCGTTTTATCCGGGGCGCCTTTCCGGATCGTGATGTGGATTGTATTTACCGGCGTCGGGATTGCCTATACGATTTGGTATGCCTCCAAAGTACGGCGGGATCCCTCCAAATCGTATTCACCTGAAGCCAATGCATATTTTAAATCGCAGAGTAATACACAGGATATCAGCGGAAAGTTTAAGCTTGGCGACGCGCTTGTAGTAACTACACTTGGTCTCGGAATTGTCTGGATTGTCTGGGGGGTTGTGCGTGACGCCTACTATATCCCGGAAATCGCGACGCAGTTTTTTACGATCGGGCTTGTTGCAGGGGTAATCGGCGTCTTGTTTAAGTTAAATAATATGACCGTTAATGATATAGCGGAAGGCTTCAGCGAAGGGGCCCAGCAGTTGCTTCCGGCTGCACTTATCGTTGGAATGGCAAAAGGAATTGTGATTATTCTGGGTGGAGATGATCCGGCCGCGGCGTCCGTACTCAATACGATTTTATATAGCGCAGGCGGCCTTGTGGATAACATGCCGGAAGTTGTGTCTGCCTCGTTTATTCTCCTGTTCCAGTCCATTATTAATTTCTTTGTTGTCTCTGGTTCGGGCCAAGCTGCATTAACGATGCCGCTGATTGCGCCGCTTTCTGACATTGCTGGTGTTACGCGTCAGGTTGCGGTTCTCGGGTTTCAGCTTGGAGACGGACTGACAAATATGATCGTTCCGACCTCGGCGGCACTTATGGGAACACTCGGTGCAGCACGTGTCGGCTGGGGTACGTGGTTCCGGTTTATTTTTAAATTTCAGCTGTTGATGATGGGGCTGGCACTTGCCTTTGTTATCATCGCAGTACTTATTGACTTTTCATAATGACAACAGGAGGACTATTATGTTTACACTCATACGCGGAGCTGATGTATATGCTCCAGAACCGCTGGGCAGGAAAGATGTGCTGCTTTGCGGTGGGCAGATTATATTGGTAAAGCGTCACATAGACTTACCGAAGACGCTCGACGTTCAGGTGGTGGAAGCAGAAGGGAAATATTTGGTCCCGGGGCTGATTGACAGCCACGTGCATATTATCGGCGGCGGCGGGGAGGGTGGACCTGCGACCCGTACACCTGAACTTCGGATAACGCAGGCCGTCCGTGCTGGTATTACAACGGTGATCGGAGTGATCGGTACAGATGGCACAACCCGCACTGCGGCGGAGCTTGTGACAAAAGCGAGAGGGCTGGAAGCAGAAGGCATCAGCTGTTACTGCCATGTAGGTAACTATCACATCCCGGTTCGTACAATTACAGGAGCCATTGAAGATGACATGCTTCTGATTGATCGAATTATTGGTGTTGGAGAAGTGGCAATAAGCGATCACCGCTCGTCGCAGCCGACAAAAGAAGAGCTTGCGAAAGTCGCTTCCCAGGCGAGGATAGGGGGCATGCTCTCCGGTAAAGCGGGGATCGTTAATGTCCATATTGGTGCCGGTGAAAGCAGGCTTGATCTTCTGTTTGAAGTAGCGGATACAACCGAACTTCCGTTAACAAGCTTCTGCCCGACCCACGTGAATCGTACCGAAAAGTTGTTTCAGGCAGGGCTTACTTTTGCTGAGAAAGGCGGGGTAATCGACTTTACGACGAGTACGATACCGCAGTTTCTTGAAGACGGGGAGGTCAATGCGCCCCAAGCTGTGCGACGTGCTCTGGAAGCGGGCGTGAATGAGAACCTTTTAACGATGACTTCCGATGGCCAGGGGAGCCTGCCGGATTTCAATGCAAAAGGAGAATTAATTGGAATGACGGCAGCGGACGTTGGCAGCCTGCACCGTGCACTGCAGGCCGCTATAGTAGAAGAAGGGGTAGCGCCGGAACAGGCACTTAAAACCGTTACCCAAAATCCGGCCTCCGTGCTGAAGCTTCATCAAAAAGGAAGGATCGCTGCCGGTATGGATGGGGACGTTCTGCTGCTGGATGGTGATTGGAATGTAGACAGTCTCTGGGCAAAGGGTAAATGTATGATGGAAAATAAAGAAATGCTTACTAAAGATACGTTTGGATAGTAGTATGTAAAAAGCCGATCTGTTGAGATCGGTTTTTTAGTTGTCTTTACAATGTGTAAAACCCTTGTGCTTCACTGCTTTTCATAAGGTATGGGCCTGATTTCGGGTGTATATTCATCTAACACCTATAAGGTGAATAAGGTATGATAAACAAAAACGAAATGGGGATTGGCTGTGATTTATGTTGCTCTTTTAAGAGGAATTAACGTAGGCGGGAAAAATAAAGTGGATATGAAAATGCTGAAGCTGACGTTTGAAAACGCCGGAATGACTGATGTAGTAACGTACATTAACACGGGCAATATCATTTTTTCGCATCATAACCTGTCAAAAGCAGAGCTGGCCCATGTCCTGGAAGAAGTCATCTATAAGGATTTTGAATTGCACATTAGGGTAGTCATCCGCAGCATTGATGAGATCAGACAGATCATGGACGCGGTTCCAGACACTTGGCAGAACGACAAACATATGAAAAGCGACGTACTGTTTTTATGGGAGGACATAGACGACGAGTCTGTTCTGGAAAACCTCGTGATCAAGCCCGATATCGATACGGTGACGTATGTTCCGGGAGCCGTACTCTGGTCAGTAGCCAAAAAAGATGTAACGAAAAGTGGATTATCGAGGATCGTGGGAACGAAATTATACAAGCAGATGACGGTACGAAACGTGAACACGGCCCGTAAAATATATGAACTCATGCAGACAGCACCGAGATAAAACACAGATTGGCTATTTGAATGAAGACATAGTAGAATAGACCTAAGACACAAAAGGTTTTTTAGAAGGAAAGGGCGATATAAATGGCATTAAAAGATAAATTCGACCAGCTGAAAGGTAAAGCTATGGAAAAAGGAAAACTTCACTGGGAGGAAAACAAAGACCAGTATAAAGAGAAAGGCCGGCATTTGAAAGATACGATACAAAAGAAAATGTCCAAATAAATGGTAGTACTGGTAATGAGTCTCTACATAAAAAAGAGGCTCATTTTTTATTGAAAAAAGAAAACGCCTCAGCGGTATAAACAAAAGGATCGCGGGGACCGATAGAACAAGCACATGCTCTTTCTGCCGGAGCGGCTTACGAAAGGGGGATCAAGGCTCATGTTTGAAATTATAGAAACATATCAATTAGGAACGGCGGCGATATCGGTGCTCGTTGCTGTGCTGGCTTCATACGCGGCGCTGCATGTTTCCGCCCAGATGGTCGATTCCAGAGGCATACGCCGGAAGCTTTGGCTGTTCAGCGGCTCTTTGGTGATGGCTATTGGCATCTGGTCGATGCATATCATCGGAATGATGGCTGTTCATTTAGGAATCCCGGTCGAATACAACCCCTGGCTGCTGAGTGTATCGTTTGGCGCGGCCTGGCTCGGTGCTTTAATAGCTTTCTGGGTCGTTTCCGTCTCCTCTTCACTGCACGGTCTTCGCCTGTTATCAGCCGGCGTATGTATGGGCAGCGCGATTGCTGCCATGCATTATATTGGAATGGAAGCGATGGAGCGTACCATCATTACATATAATGTTCCGCTTCTGCTTCTTTCCATCCTTGTATCGATAGGAGCCTCGATTTTAGCACTGCGGTGTTTTTATGTGTTTCCGGCCTGGCCTGATTCCAAAAAGAAATATGCATTAAAAGCGGCAAGCGCGGTGCTGCTCGGAGCAGCGATAAGCGGAACGCATTATATAGGTTTAAGTGCGGCCCGGTTCCGGATATATGCTGATTCACCGGCAAGCGGGGAAGTGACCAGCCTCACCATGGCCGTTATTATCGGCCTGCTGGTTTTTTTAATTCAGGGTGTTTTTATTCTTGTCGCTTTTTATGACCGGCGTGTGGTATCGCAGGCGGTGAAACTAACAGATAACGAGCAGCGCTATCAGTCCTTGATTGCCCACAGCGTGGACGCTATTTTTACACTGGATCTGCAGGGGAAATTTCGCAGAATGAATCAAATCGGAGTGGAATGGTCCGGCCTCTCTCTTTCCCAATGGACGTTGAAGAGCTGGGAGCAGCTGTTCCATGGCGACACGGTTGACTTAACGGTCAAACATTTTCGGCAGGTGGTCACCGAAGAACGGGCAGTGAATTTTAATACTGCCATTACAGCCAAGGGTAGAGCACTTCATCTGAACGTAACGCTGATCCCTTTGTATTTAGACGGGAAGCTCGACGGTGTGCAGGGAATTGCCCGCGATATCAGCGAACAGGTCGTGGGTGAACAACAGCTGCAGCAGGCAGCCTATCATGATTTGTTAACCGGTCTTCCCAACCGCCGTTCTTTTGTGCATCATTTAAAAGAAAAATTCCAGCGCTCCGATGAAGGCTATGCGTTACTTTTTTTGGATTTGAATCGATTTAAAGTGATTAATGACTCCATCGGTCATACAGTAGGAGATCAGCTGCTGGAAGCCGCGGCAGGCCGCCTGAAAAATAAAGTAGGAGACGCGGGGTTTCTGGCACGGCTCGGAGGAGATGAATTTACGATCTTTCTGCCGGACTATATATCCAAGGAACGTCTGGAGAGCCAGGTGGAACATCTGCTTGAAGCGTTCAGTACTCCTTTTTTTATAGATGGATATACGCTTTCCACTTCAGCAAGTGTGGGGATCGCGCTGGCTCCGCAGGATGGCAGAGATCCGGATACGTTAATAAAACACGCGGATCTGGCGATGTACGAATCAAAAAAAAGAGGGCCGAACAGCGTTACCTTTTTTCATCCACAGCTGGCAGAAGCTTCGCAGTTTCTGCTTCAAAAAGAACTCGATCTTCAGCTGGGCATCGACCGGGAAGAATTTTTTCTGGAGTATCAGCCGCGTATCGGCTGTCATCATCGGCGGATTGCCGGAGTGGAAGCGCTGGTGAGTTGGAAAAAAAGCGATGGAACCATTGTGCCGCCCGGTCAGTTTATTCCCCTTTCCGAAGAAACCGGGCAGATTATTCCGCTGGGCGCCTTTGTTCTGGATCAGGCCTGCCGGCAGGCAAAACAATGGCAGGAAAATGGGACACCTATTCTCGTTTCCGTTAATTTATCGGCCAGGCAGTTTCAATCGGTGGAACTAGTGCCTTATATAAAAGCTCTTTTAGAAAGATATAAGCTGCCTCCCTCTCTGCTGGAACTCGAAGTGACGGAAAGTATGACGATGAATTGTACCGATCACTCCATTCAAATGCTTCATCAGCTGCGCGCATTGGGAGTATCGCTGTCGATGGATGACTTTGGCACGGGATACAGTTCCCTTTCCCATTTAAAAGATTTCCCTATTCAGCGGCTGAAGCTGGACCGCACGTTCGTCCAGGGGGTCCATGAGAACAGCAAAACCGAAAAAATCACCCAGGCAATTATTGCTCTCGGACGCTACCTTGATCTCGAGGTTACGGGGGAGGGCGCAGAAACCGAGGAACAGGTCGCCTACCTGGAAGCGCATCACTGTTCCGACATTCAGGGGTTTTATTTCAGTAAAGCGTTATCGGTTGAAGAGCTGGAGGAACGTTATTTAAGCCGCATGGCTTTTTCCGGGGAAAGTAAATAAAGAAACTACAGTCCGGGATGTATGACCGGAATATTCAATCGTTTTAAAGGTTTAAAAAGACAGGTTTGGTGAAACATAAAATAAATAAGGCAATTATCCCCTCCTATATAAGCTGGAAAAAGGTTCGTATCTTTTTCCGGCTTTTTTTAGTGTGAAAGATCTGCCGTAGAAAGGAGAAAGACTTATGACAGAACAGCTTCATCTTCTTTTCATTCTGCTTTTTATTGGATTTATTATCCTGGTAATAGATAAGAAAAATAAACAGTTTCCGGTGCCGATGGTGCTGCTTCTGCTGGGTATCGCTTTATCCTTTGTTCCCTACTTTTCTTCCTTATACTTAACGAAAGATATTATATTTATGGTGTTTCTGCCGGCGCTGCTGTTTGCTTCCGCGTATAAATTTCCGGTAAAAGATTTAAAGAAAAATGCGAGCACAATAGCCGTACTGGCCTCTATCGGCCTTATATTGACGACGTTGTTATTTGGAGGAGCGATTTATGCGCTGGCTCCGGCTTTTGCAGATATTTCTTTTGTAGGGGCTCTTTTGATTGCGGCGATATTAACTCCTACTGATCCGGTCTCAGTGACTTCGATTTTGGAAAAAACATCCGAAGATAAAAATATTTCCACTATCGTAGAGGGAGAATCGATGATTAATGACGGGACGAGTGTGGTTGTATTCACGATTGTAGCTGCGATGTTTGTTCACGGAGAGACGTTTTCTGTAGGTTCTTTCCTGGGAGAGTTTCTCCTCGTTTCCCTTGGCGGAACAGCTATTGGCCTGGCAGCAGGATGGATCATTACCAAAGCGGTTCACTACATGCATCAGCACGTGTATCAGGTGATGCTCAGTCTCCTGGCGGCTTATGGAAGTTTTTACATCGCGGAGGCAGCCGGTGTTTCCGGAGTGCTTGCTACTGTATGTACGGGAATCATGGTTTCCTATGCACTGACGTCTACGGAGAATGAGGATAACCTGCGCTCCTATCTGGACGGATTCTGGAATGTGCTGGAGCCTATTATTCTGTCGCTTCTTTTTCTGCTGATTGGTATTCAGGCCGCAGACTATCTTGTCTTTGACGGCTGGCTGTTTGCGGTTGTTATTTTTATTTTGTCGCTGTTGGTCCGGTTTGTCGTACTGGGAGGCGTGCTCCATAATCCTCTCTCCATTCCGGCTTCGTTCAGCTGGACTTCTATTTCCATTATTACCTGGTCGGGGCTGAAAGGAACCGTCTCCGTTGCCCTTTTGCTCAGCATTGAAGCAGACCCGAACAGCCAGGCGGATATGATTGTATCCCTGACTTTTGCTGCCATTGTGCTGTCCCTTGTTATTCAAAGCCTGGGAGAATATCCTATTATGAAGAAAGTGGAAAAATAAAGAGGGCCGGGATGGCGAAAGTATTCAAGCAAAGTTTCATGACATCCTGCAGCATTAGGCCTGAACTCTTGTTATTAAAATAGAGAGTTCAGGTTTTTCTTTTTTCTGTAAAAGAACTTCTTGCCAAAAGGAAGCGGTTTCAGCTAAACTTGTCATACAACATGACAAGTTTATTTTGCGTTATAAGAAAGGGAGGCAGATGATGGATTTCATGATTGACCGAAAGAAAGTTTCCAGTCAGGTGCTGGAGCGGATTAAAGAAAAGATCAAAAGCGGGGACTTTCCGGCGGGGGAAAAGCTGCCGTCCGAAATGGAGCTTGCCCGCCAGTTCGGCGTGAGCCGGGCGCCGATCCGCGAAGCGCTCAGTATTTTGTCGGCGAGCGGGATCGTGGAATCAAGACAGGGCGGCGGCAGCCGGGTGCATCCGGTTCCGCTTGTTGATATGCTCGAGCAGATTCCATATGACGTCGTGAAAATCGAAGAAGTGCATGACCTTCTCGAAATGCGGAGCGTGATTGAAGTAGAAGCGGCCGCTCTTGCCGCGGTGCGCCATACGTCGGCAGAAGAAGATGAGCTTAAGCTGGCGCTCGAAGAGTTTTCCAAAACCGTAGCGGATGAACAGGAAGTAGGGGCACGGGCGGATTTTTCCTTTCACCGCGTGATGCTGAAAGCCGCCCGCAATCCTTTCCTGGAACAGACGATGAACAACGTCAGCGGTCTTCTGCAGAAAGCGCTCGACTATTCGCTGTCGCAGAACGTGGGCAGGCAGGAAAAGCGGGAAGAAGTGTACGCAGAGCATCAGGTTATTTATGAGGCCTTCTGCCGACGGGACCCGGAAGCCGCCCGCGCCGCGATGCGGACCCATCTGGAGAATGCGCGCCGCAAGCTGGGAGACACGAGAGTAGATCACTAAAAGGAGGAAATGGTATGGCAGACTATATTATTATCGGCGGAGGCATTGTCGGGTTATCGACAGCCTACGCTTTAACTAAAGAGAAGCCGGAAGCTACAATCGTTATTTTGGAAAAAGAACAGCAGGTGGCGTCGCATCAGACCGGAAACAACAGCGGCGTGATTCATTCGGGTATTTATTACAAGCCGGGCAGCTTAAAGGCAAGGCTTGCCAAATCGGGCAACGAGTCGATGAGGCTGTTTGCCGAAGAGCACGGCATTGACGTCGACATCTGCGGCAAGGTGATCGTGGCTTCCGAAGAAAAAGAGCTGCCGTTTCTGGAGGATTTGTATAAGCGCGGCCTGGAAAACGGCCTGAATATAAGAAAGCTCAATCAGGAGGAGCTGCGTGAAAAAGAGCCGCACGTCAACGGTATCGCGGCGATTCACGTGCCGACGGCCGGAATTATCAATTACAAACAGGTGTCCAATAAGCTCTCAGAACTCGTTCAGGCAGCCGGAGCCGAAGTGAAAAGCGGGACGGCGGTAACGGGGATCAAGGAACATGATGCAGGCGTCACCGTTGATACCGATAAAGGCCGGTTTGAAGGAAAGTACTTAATTAACTGCGCCGGTCTGCAGAGCGACCGGATGGCAAAGCTCGCAGGCTATCATCTGGATGTGAAAATCGTGCCGTTCCGCGGAGAATACTACAAGTTTGTGGAAACGAGCCGTCATCTCGTGCGCAATCTGATTTACCCGGTGCCGAATCCGGATTTCCCATTTCTGGGCGCCCATTTTACCCGCATGATTGACGGCAACGTGGATGCCGGGCCGAACGCGGTGCTCGGGTTTAAAAGGGAAGGCTATAAAAAAAGCGACATTAACTGGAAGGACCTGTCCGAAGTACTTCTCTATAAAGGCTTCTGGAAGCTGGCGCGCCCGTATTTGAAAGAAGGCACCGGCGAAATGATCCGCTCAGTAAACAAAAAGAAATTCGTAAAAAACCTGCAGAAGCTTCTGCCTGAAGTGCGGGAAGAGGATCTGATTCCGGGTCCGCGCGGCGTCCGTGCCCAGGCGCTGAGCGTAGACGGCAAAATGGTCGATGACTTCTATATCGTACCCGGCCGGAACAGCCTGCACGTCTGCAACGCCCCGTCTCCTGCCGCCACAGCAAGTCTTGAAATCGGCAAAGAGATTGTGAAACGCGTGGATGAAGGAAGAAGGAGGACAGATCATGGAAGCTCAATGGATTACAGCGCTGCAGCAGCGAATCGGTAAGGAGCGGGTCCAGACCGGCACAGCGGACCGGCACAGCTACAGCTACGACGGCTCGTTCGGTGAATTTCTGCCGGAGGCGGTCGTTCAGGTCAGGAGCACCGCAGAAGTAGTCGCGGTAATGGAAACAGCCAACGCCTTTCTCGTGCCGGTGACGCCAAGAGGCCAGGGCACGTGTTTGAGCGGCGGGCCGCTTCCTGTAAAGGGAGGGATCGTGCTCGACATGAGCCAGTGGCCGTCGTCCGTCGATATTACGCCCGGTGACTTAACCGCCCGCGTTTCCCCGGGAACGCTCACCGCGGCCATTCACGCAGCGGCGGAAGAGCACGGCCTGATGTATCCCCCGGATCCGAGCAGTGCGCACGTGTCCACGATCGGCGGCAATCTCGCGGAGAATTCCGGCGGGCCCCGCGGCTTGAAGTACGGAGTAACGAAGGACTACGTGATCGGTCTGGAAGTCGTAACGCCGGAAGGCAAAATCATGCAGGCCGGCGGGAGCACGATCAAAAACGTGACCGGGTTTGATTTGACCAAGTTGATCGTCGGCTCAGAAGGAGTGCTCGGCGTGATTACGGCAGCCACGCTCAAGCTGATCCCCAAACCGCCTGCCGTGCAGACGATTATGGCGTCATTTGCGTCGATGGAAACTGCCGGGGAGGCGATTTCCACTACGCTCACCTCCGGCATTCTCCCTGCCAAAATGGAATTTATTGACCAGGCCTGTGCCCTTGCGGTGGAAGCCTATCAGCCGTCCGGTCTGCCGACCGATGCGGCCGCGATTGTCATGATTGAGCTGGATGGCAATGAAGAATCGATTCAGGTGGAAGCCCGGCAGGTAAGCCAAATCATGAAAGAGCTCGGCGCTTTGGAGGTCATCGAGCCGAAGACACCGGAAGCGGCCGCTGCGATCTGGAAGGCGAGAAAAATGGTCTCACCGGCCATTGCCAAAATTAAGCCAACGAAAGTATCCGAAGATGCGACCGTGCCGAGAAGCCAAATTCCGGCGATGACGGCGCGTCTTGCCGACATACGGGAGAAGTATAGTGTTTCGCTCGTCGTGTTCGGCCACGCGGGAGACGGCAACCTGCATCCGAATATTCTCTGCGACAAGCGCGATCAGGAGGAAATGAAGCGGGTGGAGCTTGCCGTCGGGGAAATTTTTGAAGCCGCGATTGAGCTTGGCGGCACGCTGTCCGGGGAGCATGGCATCGGCACGATGAAATCGTCGTTTATGGAGCAGGAGCTGGGCGCAGTCGGTGTGGACATGATGCGCCGGATTAAGGACGCCTGGGATCCGAACGGCATTATGAATCCGGGCAAAATATTTGCCGAGCCCGGGCAGAGGCTGGTGTTAACCGATGAGTAATCCCGGTACGCTGAAAGAGCGGATGAACTATGAGAAATCCTTTGACTGCGTGCAGTGCGGCTACTGCCTGCCTGCGTGCCCGACCTACGAAACAATGGAAACCGAAAAGCATTCACCGCGCGGCCGGATTCAGCTGATGAAGCTCGCGGCGGAAGGGAAGATTGGCCTTGAAGAGCTGGAGGAGCCCGTAGGCAAGTGCCTCGGCTGTATGGCCTGTATGCCGGTCTGTCCGACAAACGTCCAGTACGATCAGATGCTCGAAGGCGCCAAGCGGGTCATTGAAGACAACAAACAAAAGCCGAAGTTGCAGCAGGCGGTGGAGCATTCCCTGCTCGATACGCTGATTCCTTCTGCCGCCGGCATGAATACGGTGGGCAACCTTACCTGGCTGTATCAGAAAACCGGCCTGCAGAAAGCGGCGCAGAAGCTGCGGCTCTCCACGCTCGCACCGCTTGCGATGGGAGAGTTTGAAAAAGTGCTGCCTCCGCAGCCGTCACCGAAAGAACGAAGCGCCCGGCCGGCGTTCCGGCCGGCCCATCAGCCCGAGAAAGCCCGGGTCGCGTTTTTCACCGGCTGTGTAATGGACAGCATGTTTTTTGCGATTAACGAACAGTCGATGGAGCTGCTGGCGATTGCCGGAGCAAGTGTGATTGTCCCTGAAGAACAGACGTGCTGCGGGGCGCTGCACGCCCATTCGGGCAGGCATGACAAAGCGGTGGAGCTCGCGAAGCAGAACATTCAGATGCTCGAGGAGCTCGATGTCGATTACGTCGTGAACAATGCCGGCGGCTGCGGCGCGCAGATGATCCGCTACGACCACCTCTTTGAAGAGGGGACCGTCTGGCATGAGCGGGCGCTGGCGTTTACAAACAAAGTAAGAGACATTACCCAGGTGCTGGCCGATCTCGACAGCCTGCGCTTTACAAAGCCGGTGAATGAACGGATTACCTATCAGCCGTCGTGCCACATGACGAACGTACAGCGCGTCACGGAAGCGCCGCGGGCACTGATGCAGGCGATCCCCGGTATTGAACTTCAGGAAATGAACGATCCGAACTTCTGCTGCGGCTCGGCAGGGGTATATAACCTCGTTCAGCATGAGTCTTCCATGAACATTCTCGATGTGAAAATGAAGGATGCCGGCAGCACCAGCACGTCCACAATTGTAACGACGAACCCCGGCTGCCTGCTGCAGATGAAGTATGGAGCAGAGAAAGCAGCCACCGGTCAGCGCGCCGTTCATTTAGTGGAGCTGCTGATGGAAGCCGAACCAGTGCCGAAAGACTATAAACTATAGATTGGATCCAATATCCAATTTAAAAAAGTATAAATATTCAGATTCATATTGACATGTTTACCGGAATTGACTATCATTATAACTATTAAAGACGATTATGGATTGTTAAGTTCCGACTTACTTCTTTAGCCGGAAGTGAATCTCGGATCCAAACGCCAGTCCGCTCTGTCTTCTTGCATGATTTATTTTGCATGGAAGAATTAGGAGAAGACTGGCGTTTTCTTTTTTGTCTATATATGTAAGCGCTTTATAATACGATTGCAGGGAGCGATTCGATGGATTTTAACTACTCAGAGGAACAGGTAATGGTCAAGAACATGCTTCGGGACTTTGTAGATAAAGAAATTATTCCCCATATTCAGCAGTGGGATGAAAAAGGTGAATTTCAGCCGGCGATTCTGGAAAAGCTCTCCGGACTTGGCATGATGGGAATCTGTATTCCGGAAAAATATGGCGGAAGCGGAATGGACTACAATACGCTCGCGATTGCCTGCGAAGAGCTCGAACGCGGCGACACGGCCTATCGGACCGCCGTTTCTGTACACACCGGTTTAAACAGCATGACGATTCTCCAATGGGGAACGGAAGAACAGAAGGAACGAATACTTATGCCTCAGGCCAAAGGCGAAAAAATCGCCGCATTCGGCTTAACCGAACCAAACGCAGGCTCAGACGTGGCGGCGATGAACTCTACGGCAGTTAAAGATGGCGACTCCTACATTTTAAACGGATCGAAAACGTGGATTTCCCTATGTGACTACGCCGATCATTTTCTCGTCTTTGCCTACACCGATAAGAGTGCCGGCCACAAAGGATTATCAGCGTTCGTGATCGACCGGAACATGGAGGGCTTTTCATCCAAAGCGATTAAAGGAAAGCTCGGTATCCGCGCAGGAAACACCGGTGAAATTTTCTTTGAAGACATTAAAGTGCCAAAAGAAAATCTGATTGGAGAAGAAGGAGAAGGCTTTAAAATAGCGATGAGCGCGCTTGATAACGGCCGGTTCACCGTGGCTGCCGGCGCCTGCGGGCTCGTAATGGCTTCCCTTGAAGCAAGCGTGAACTACTGCCACGAACGGAAAACCTTTGGAAAAGAAATCGGGAAACACCAGCTCGTGCAGCAGATGATTGCGAACATGGAAGCCGGCCTTCAGATGGGACGCGCTCTTGTGTTTAAAGCAGGCAGCTTGAAGAATGCAGGCAAACGCAACACAAGAGAAACATCGATGGCGAAATGGCAGGCCTGTAATTTTGCCAACGAAGCCGCCAACGATGCCGTACAGATATTCGGTGCCTACGGCTATTCCAACGAATATCCGGTGGAACGATACTTAAGAAACTCCAAAGCGCCGGTGATTTATGAAGGAACACGGGAAATCCATACGGTCATGCAGGCCCGCTACGCCTTAGGCTATAACGAAGACAAGCCGCTGCGAAAGACACTTCCGGCCTGGCCGTTCGAATAACATAAAAAAACCACAATCGAAAGGGGGACATGAACATGAGTGAGAAAAGCACAGAAACACTGGAAGAAGAGCACAAGCAGATGGAAATACTGGATGAAGAGGGCAAGATGAGAAGCTACACCGGCTTTATGAAGTGGGTTATTACAGCCATTTGTATCGTCTGGGCTTTCATGCTGATGTATTTTAACAGCTTCGGCGCCATGGAAGCACTTATTCTCAGAGCCTATACTCTCGGCTTTCTATTCCTGATGGCGTTTCTGTTATTTCCTGCTTCAAAGAAAAGTGGAGGCAAAAGAAGGCTTCCTACGATTTGGGACATGATTTGTATTATCGGTTCCATCGCTGCCATCATTTATTTCGTCTCTATTTATGAAACATTTGCCAGAGAATGGGGAGGCTTTCACCGCACGGACTGGAACTATGTGGCCGGAGCGGTTGGAACGCTGTTTCTGTTTGAAGCAAGCAGACGGGTGGTAGGTAACACACTCTCCATTATTGCAGCGGTCTTTCTTGCGTATATATTTCTCGGACCCTACATCCCGGGAACCTTCGGACACGGAGGCTTTACGGTAACGAGGACGATCTCCACGATGTTCTGGGGCGCCCAGGGAATATTCGGGATTGCGCTTGGTGTTTTCACCACATTCGTTTTTATGTTTGTCCTGTTTGGTGCTTTTTTGAAAAACAGCGGATTTACCGACTTTGTTAACGATTTAGCCCTTACGATAGCGGGGAGCACGGCCGGAGGGCCTGCGAAAGTAGCCGTACTCGGAAGCGGTCTGATGGGCATGGTAAATGGAAGTGCGATCGGAAACGTCGTAACGACCGGTACCGTGACTATCCCGTTAATGAAAAAAACGGGCTATAAGAAGCATTTCGCCGGAGCGGTGGAAGCCGTAGCCTCTACCGGTGGATTATTCGCCCCGCCTGTTATGGGTGCTGCCGGTTTTATTATGGCAGAGTTTATCGGTGTACCGTATACAACGATCATGCTCGCTGCGGTTATTCCGGCGCTTCTGTATTTTATTACTGTTTTCATGGTCGTTCATTTTGAAGCAAAAAACCTCGGGTTGTCAGGGATAAGCAAGGAAAATATCCCCTCCGCCATAGGCGTGCTGAAAAGCAAAGGGCATCTGATTGTCCCGCTGGCTGTATTGGTTTACTTACTCGTTATCGGTACAACGCCGACCTACGCCGCGGTATTTGCCCTGTTTGCCACGATTCTGGTCAGTGCAGTTAGAAAATCGACCAGAATGAGCTTTAGAATGATTATCCAGTCGATTGAAGACGGCTGTAAGGCTGCCGTAGCAGTTGGTGTAGCCACTGCCATCGTCGGTATTATCGTCGGTGCGGTTACTCTTACAAGTCTCGGTCTGGTAGTAGGAAATAACATATTGAATCTCGCAGGCGACAGCCTGTTAATCGCCGGTATTTTCACAATGGTCATCAGCATCATCATGGGTATGGGCGTGCCGGCGACAGCGGCATACATTATCGTAGCGACCGTATCGGCACCGCTTCTTGTGGAACTTGGTGCTTCGGTGCTTGTGGCGCACATGTTTGCTTTCTTTTACGCCGCTTTATCCAACATTACGCCGCCGGTGGCACTGGCTTCATATGCTGCAGCGGGTATAGCCAACGCGTCGCCGAACAAAGTGTCGATGACGGCGGTGAGGATAGGAATAACCGGCTTTATCATACCGTTTTTCTTCCTATTCAATCCGGTGCTGTTGTTTGACGGCTCCAGCTACTCGGCAAGTATTCTCGCCGCCATCACAGCGATTATTGGTGTTATCGCTCTGGCAGCCGGCTTGCAGGGCTGGTTATTGACCAGAGCTAATATAGCGCAGCGTCTCATTCTTTTTGTCAGCGCTTTCCTTCTTGTAGAACCGACATTTCTTTGGGATCTGGTAGGAATTGGCCTGCTGATCGGCATTATGGCGTGGCAGAAAGTGAAGCCGACCAAAGCGAAGCAGCCTAAGAAAAAAAAGGAAACAGCAGACCCTATGTCAGACAATGGGAGAGTTAAGCTGTAGAAATTCAGGCACATAAAAAAAGAAAAAGGGGAGTTTTATTATGAAAAAGATGTCCACGAAAAGAGTATTTCCAGCAGTGACCATGGCGGTAGGTCTGACGTTCATAGCAGGCTGCGGCGGAGGCGGCGGAGAAGAATCCGGCGGCAGTGGATCAGAAAGCGAATCCTCCGAAGGAAGTGAAGCATCCGGAGAAGGCGGTCTGGATGGCGGCGAAGGAGAAAATCAGGCTGAAGAAGGGGATACGCAGATTGACCTGGTAACAGCCAGTGAAACCGGCCTTTACTATCCTCTCGGTGCGAGTCTTTCCAACTTCTGGTCCAATGAGGTGGACGGCGTGTCCTCCTCTTCCCAGTCTTCCAACGGAAGCGTGCAGAACATGATCTACATGTCGCAGGGAGAAGCGGATGTCGGCTTCGTAATGGGTAACATTCTGCAGGATGCCTACGAAGGTGAAAATGGATTCGAAGGCGAGCAGTATGAAGACGTAAGAATTCTTGCCGGTATTTATCCGAACTACAATCACGTCGTTATGCGTGAAGGTGCCGGAATTGAGTCCATCGGTGATATTGAAGGCGAAAGCTTTGCACCGGGAGCAACAGGAAGTGGAACGGAAATTGCGTCCCAGCACATTCTCGGCGCGTACGATCTGACGTTTGATGATATTAACGCCAACTTTGGGGCCTTCCCGGAAGCAACGGATCTAATGAGAAACAATCAGGTAGTCGGTGCCAACATTAACGGCGGTCTCCCAACTTCTGCCGTAAGCGAAATGCTGAGCACGGCCAACGGGGTTCTGACAAGCATTGATGATGAAGAGCGCCAGGAAATGCTCGATGAGTATGATTTCTATATTGATGAAACGATCCCGGCCGGAACGTACGAAGGCCAGGAGGAAGACGTTCATACGACGGCGATGCAGAACTTCCTCGTAGTGGATGCGTCTATGTCTGATGAAGTGGTCTACGATATTACGAAAGCAATGTGGGACAACATTGAAGACCTGCACACAAGCCATGAGACATTCCAGCAGTTCCAGGTAGAGAACTTTGATGAAGGTGCCGGCGATATTCCATTCCACCCGGGCGCAGAGCAGTACTATGAAGAGGAAGGTCTTCTTGACTAATACAGGACATCTGTTCCAAAGAAGTGAAGGCTGTTTTTCTGAACAGCCTTTTCCTTTTTTCTTCATAAAAAAAGGAGGGTGACAGCCGTGTATTGGGAAGATTTTCTGCATGTAACTGCCGCGGCGGTGGAAAATACGGTCTCCTCTAAAAGAGTGGATCAATTTAAGGAAGCTCTCGGCTTTCACGGCATACCGGCGGGTCACGTCCCGCCGACCTTCGTACGGACGTTTTCGTTTGGGGACATCAAAGGCCTCACCTGGCCGGATGCCGGGATGATTCACGCTGAACAGGAATACGACTACTACAGGCCTCTCGTACCGGAAGAAACGCTCTTTTGTTCCCAGCGGATCGATAAAGTCGTCCGCAAAACCGGCAGAAGCGGAGAGATGGCATTTATTTATTTGACACAGACAGGAAAAGACAGCGCAGAACAGACGGTCTTTATCTCCCGGCGTGTGCTTGTCTGGAAAGCAGCCGGACAGCGCTCGGAAGGAGTGCCTGAATGAACATTACTACTATTCATGACAACTGTATAAAAATATCCGGCTTCAGCAAAGAGCAGGTGCAGGACTACGCCAGGGCTTCCGGCGACCTCAACGGCATACATATAGACGAGGAGGAAGCGAAAGCGCACGGCCTTCCCGGCATTATCGTGCACGGCCTGCTGACAATGGCGTATACGTATGTGCCGTTTTTCCACCACTTGGAAAAAGGCTGGTACGTCTCGCATTTTCAGACCAAATTCACCGGCCGCGTGTTTCTCGATGAAGCGCTGCTTATCGAGTGGATGCCGGCGGAAAAGGAAAACACCTTTACGCTGAAAGCGTCGAAGAAAGACGGGACGCAGGTAACCGAAGGAACGATCGAGCTCTCACAGAGCAAGTCCATGTAACAGAAAGGGTGCACGCTTATGGCAAAGGACCGCAAACAAACCGCTTCGTATGGAGATGAAGGATTCAGCGTATTTTTAAGGCAGGCGTTCGCCCGCCATATGGGGCACACAAAAAAGGACTGGGAAAAGCCGACGATCGGCATCTGCAACACACAGAGCGAAGTGAATCGATGTCATACCCATTTTGGCCCGATTGTCGAAGCCGTCAAGCGCGGCGTACTGATGGAGGGCGGCATCCCGCTGGAGTTTCCGACTATCTCGCTTGGCGAAAGCTTTACGAGCCCGACGACGATGATGTTCCGGAATCTGGCCGCGATGGATACAGAAGAAATGATCAGCGCCCAGCCGCTGGACGGTGTCGTATTAATCGGCGGCTGCGACAAAATGACGCCCGCCCAGCTGATGGGGGCGGCAAGTGCTGATATTCCCTCCATTATGATTACCGGCGGCGGAATGGACAACGGAGAATACGAAGGAAAAACGCTCGGTGCCTGTTCGGACTGCCGCTTTTTCTGGCAGGAATACCGAAGCGGAAGCGTATCAGAAGAAGAGCTCGACAATATTAACCAGGCGCTCGCACCGTCCGCCGGCCACTGCATGGTGATGGGGAGTGCGAGCACGATGGCGGTCGTTTCAGAGGCGCTCGGCATGATGCTTCCCGGCGGCGCAGCTACGCTTGCCACCGATAATCGGAAACTGGCCGAAGCCCAGGAAGCCGGAAAGCAGATCGTAAACCTCGTGGAAAAAGATATCGTGCCCTCCGACATTATGACGGAAAAAGCATTCGACAACGCGATCCGGATGATTATGGCCGTCGGCGGATCCACCAATGCGGTTATTCATCTGACCGCTATTGCCGGCAGGCTCGGCATTAAGCTGCCGCTGTCGCGGTTCGATACGCTCGGACAGGATACGCCGTTTATCGCCAATCTCCGCCCGGCAGGGGAGTACCAGATGAAGGAATTCAGCCATGCCGGTGGGGCACGTGCGGTAATGAAGGAAATAGAAACGTACCTTCATACCGATGTACTGACGGTTACCGGCCAGTCGCTGAAAGAAAACCTGGCAGATGTAACCGTATCCCCGAACTACCGCCACGTGATCCGCCCGCTTGCCGATCCGCTCCATGAAGGAGACGGGATCGCCGTGCTGACAGGAAATATTGCACCAAACGGGGCTGTCATCAAGCCTAAAGCGGCGTCAGCTGCTCTGTTAAAGCATGAAGGGCGTGCGGTCGTGTTTGAATCCACCGCGGATATGGAGCAGAAAGTAAATGATCCGGACCTGGACGTGGAAGCCGACGACATACTGGTGCTGAAAAACACCGGGCCGCGCGGAGCACCGGGGATGCCGGAAGCAGGCATGCTGCCGATCCCGAAAAAGCTGCTCGAGCAGGGAGTGCGGGACATGGTCCGCATCTCGGACTGCCGCATGAGCGGTACGGCCTTTGGGACGATTGTGCTGCACGTTTCGCCTGAATCAGCCGTCGGCGGGCCGTTTGCGCTCGTCGAAACCGGGGATACGATCCGGATGGATGTACAGGCGCGGGAGCTGGAGCTGCTCGTTGACGAAACGGAGCTCGCCCGCAGACGTGAACACTTTGCCCCTCCGGAAAATGGAGCGGAACGCGGCTACAAAAAGCTGTTTCAGGAACATGTGCTGCAGGCCGATCAAGGCTGCGACTTTGACTTTTTAATGCCTCCGTCCCTTCGTTTGGCAGATAAGACGAAAGACGGCAGAATCATACAGGAGGAGAAAACGAGGGGAGGCTGATGGATACCGTAAACAAATGGCCGGAGCGGATTTCGATTTCCAGAGGGTATCTGCTGCTGACGCTTACCGTTCTTTTTATCCTTTTCAGCTTTACCGGCTGGCCGGGAGAACAGGTGCTGATGGTGCTTACTGGAGGGCTGATTCTTTATTCGCTGCCTTTTATGGCATTTTTTCCAAAGATTATGACGAGTATTCTGCTGATTACCGGCCATTTGGTATTTTTTGCCCAGGATCTCGGATTTTCCTACTGGAGGGAATCCCTGATTGAAAACCTGCCCCTCGTGGCGCTGTTCGTATCCGTTCCGCTGTTTGCCTATCCGTTAAAAAACGGCGGCTACGTCGAATATATTTCCATCATCGCCCACCGGTTTTTAAAAACGCCGGTTAAAATCTTTTCGAACATTGTGATTCTCACAAGCATATTGTCTTCGTTTATGAATCTGGGCTCTGTGCGCATTTCCTTTGAGCTGTTTCACAGTGAAATTGAAAAGAATCCGAAGTTTTATACAAAAGCGATATCGCAGGGATTTACGCTCGCGATGTGCTGGTCCCCGTATTTTGCCGGAGTGGCGATTGTGCTCAGCATGCTCGGGCTCCCGATTTTTCCCTTTATTTTCTGGGGGCTGCTGCTTGTACTGATCGGCACCGCCGTGTCGGTGCTGCTGATTATGAAACAGCCTCCGGAAACAGAAGAGCTGGCCGCTGCCATGGACAAAGAAATGCAGGCGGCCCGGGCTGCGACGATAACCGCCGGCAAAGGGATAGAGCTGCTCGTCATATTCGCCGGTATGTTTGCGGGAATTTTTATTCTCGAGCGGCTGCTTGATGTTAATCTGGTGATCCTGATCAGCGTGATCGCGATTGCCTACCCGATCCTCTGGTCGGTATGCATTAACAAAGTGCAGGCGTTCGGGCGCTCGCTTCAGCATTACAAAAATACAATTCTTCCGAATATACACAATGAAGCGGTGCTCTTCATAGCGGCCGCTTTTTTCGCCAAAATGGTGGAAACCACACCGGTGTCGCCGTTTATCGCTTCATTTTTCGCATCGATTAACCAGCTGTCGCCGCTTCTCGTTATAGTCATGACGATCGGCGTAATCGTTCTGCTCGGTGCCGGCGGCATTCACCAGATTCTGACCGTTTCTTTAATCGGCGCCAGTGTCTCCACGGCCGATCTGACGATAAGCGTCGAGGCGTTTGCGCTTGCTCTGATGGCCGGCTGGTCGTTATCGACCGTTGTGTCTCCGGTGGCCGCGCTGAACTTAACGCTCGGCACGCTGCTCCACCGCTCGCCGTTTAAAGTGGGGATGTGGAACCTGCCCTATGTGCTCGTGACGGGCGCTTTCGTTTCCGTTGTGATTTATGGCATCAGCTATTTGACTATGTAACAGAAAGGAGGCGGCTGTATGAAAGTCGTATGCGTGCATGCGCTGAAATCCTCGCTCCAGCCGATTGAAGATGCCTTTCAGGCGGCTTCGGAAGAAACAGAGCTTCATCATCTTATGGACACGACGCTCTTGTCGCTTTTGAAAAAAGAGCAGACGCTCTCGTCTACTATTTTGTACCGGTTCGTGGAGTTCTGCCGCCGGGCGGAAGAGGAGGAGGCAGATGTGATTCTCTTAACGTGCTCGGCGTTCAACGAAGCCCGCGATCTGATTCAGCCTCTCACGACGGTTCCCGTGCTGCGCTCCGATGAAGGCGTCATGACACAGGTGGCCCGGTATCAAAGAGTAGGGCTGATTGCGACGGTCAACGAAACGCCGCCTCCGCTGGAGCGCTACTTAACCAGCCTAGCCCCGGACGTGGACATTCGTACGAAAGTCGACACCGAAGCGATGGCCTGTCTTGCCCGCGGAGATAAAGCAGGGCATGACGAACGAATTCAGCAAATGGTTCAGCAGGTTCAGGGAGAGGTCGATGTGATCGTTCTTTCCCAGTACAGTATGGCGCACACCGCCGGGACGGTACCTGCCGGAAATACACCGGTACTGACCGCCCCCGAAGCGAGCGTGCAGCATATTCTCGGGCGAAAGGAGGCGGTTACGCGATGGAGCTGATTGAAGTTACGCAGCATTTTCCGGAGGAGCGCCTGGAGGATATTGAAGCGGCAGTCGCTGAAGAGGTCAGCGCTCATCTGCGCGATCAGCAGTTTCCGGAAGGAAGCCGGATTGCGATTACGGCCGGCAGCCGGGGCATTTACCGGATCGATCAAATGATTGCGTCCGCGGTCGCCACTGTTAAACAGTTTGGCTGCGTGCCGTTTCTCGTTCCCGCTATGGGCAGTCACGGCGGCGCGACGGCAGAAGGGCAGCGGAGCGTGCTTGAGCATTTAGGTATCACTGAAGCCACAGCCGGCGCGGAGATTCTCTCCTCTATGGACGTAGAACAACTCTCTGATACCGCAAACGGCATTCCCGCCTACATGGACAAGCACGCATTCGCCGCAGACGGCATTATCGTGATGAACCGGATCAAAGCCCATACGGCATTCCGCGGCAGTGTCGAAAGCGGACTGAGCAAAATGGCCGCGATCGGGCTCGGAAAAATTAAGGGCGCCGCCTTTATCCACAGCCGCGGCTCCCTGCAGATGGAAAAAAACATTAAAGACATCTGCCGCACCTGCCTCGAGAAGGGACCGTCAATAATGGGCATCGGTATCGTGGAAAATGCGTTCGATCAAACCGCGGTAGTCAGAGCCGTCCGGAAGGAAAACTGGTTTGAAGCAGAAGCGGAGCTGCTGGAACTGTCCAAGCAGATGATGCCCTCGCTCCCTGTGCAGGAGCTGGACGTGCTTGTTGTCGAAGAAATGGGCAAAAACTACAGCGGCACCGGCATGGATCCGAACATTATCGGCCGCTGGCGGATCGATGGCGTTCCGGAGCCGTCTTCGCCTGTCATCAGGCGCATCGCCGCGCTCGAGCTGTCGGAGGAATCATTCGGCAATGCGCAGGGGGTGGGGCTGGCTGATTTTATTACCCACTCGTTTTTTCAAAAAATAGACCGGCACACGACTTACACGAACGCGCTCACGAGCACCTTTCTGCGCCGGGCGATGATTCCGTTTATTTACGAGACGGAGCAGCTGGCCGTGGAAACCGCCCTGAACAGCCTGAGCGCAGAAGATACCGATATGCTGACATACATTCAAATACCGAATACGCTTCATCTGCACCGGCTGTACGTCAGCCCGGCCGTGCTTGAAGAAATGGAAAAGCAGCAGATCAGCTTTGATACAGGAGAGCGCTTCACGCTGGCATTCAATAAAGAAGGACAGCTCTCCCGCCGCCTCCTGCGGCAGTAAATAAGAAAGGACGTGACCGGAACAATGAGAACCGCTTCGATACGCGAAAACGGCGCCGACAAAGGCGTGATCGTTTTAAAAGAAGGCAGGCAGGTTAAAATAGAAGCCATCAACGAGACGCACCAGACGTTCTTTCCCACCCAGGTGGAGGACCTGATTGTGTCGGAAAAACTGGAGGAGCTCCGGAGCTGGGCGCAGTCGCACCCGCAGGAGCTTGAGGAACTCGCAGAACAGACGGCCGGCAGCTACAGCCCGCTGCTGCGCACCCCGGGGAAAATATGGGGCATCGGCCTGAACTATCAGGATCATGCCGCTGATTTAAAAGAAAAAGCGCCGAGCACGGAGCCGGCCAGCTTCATGAAGCCGCTCACTTCGATCATAGGTCCGGGGGATACGATTGAAATTCCGCATCAGTCCGAACGGACGACCGCGGAAGCGGAGCTCGGCATTGTGATCGGCCGCACGTGCAAAAACGTGTCCGAAGCCGACGCGAGGGATTATGTCGCAGGCTACACAACGATTATTGATATGACGGCGGAAGACATTCTCGAGAAAAACCCGCGCTACTTAACGCGCTCGAAAAGCTTTGATACCTTTTTCAGCGTCGGGCCGGAGCTTGTTACGGTTGAAGAGGTCGACAATGTTGATGATCTTAAAGTGGCGACCGTTATTAACGGAAGCGTCCACCGCGAGAACGTCGTTTCCAATATGACGTTTACGCCGTGGAATCTGGTGTCTTTTCATTCCAAAGTGATGACGCTCAAACCGGGCGACATTATTTCCACCGGCACCCCCGGCGCGATTCACATTCAGGACGGCGATGAAGTGGAATGCCGGATTGAGGGATTCACGTCGCTTTCGAACCCCGTTACGGATTTAAAAAAACAGTAATCAATTAGAGGAGAGATGTTTCTATGGATCTGCATTTACAAAACAAATCGGTCGTGGTGACCGCTTCAAGCAAAGGGCTCGGCAAAGCATCAGCCCTCGAATTCGCAAGAGAAGGTGCCAACGTACTGATTTCGAGCCGGAATGAAGACCAGCTCCGCCAGGCAGTGGAGGAAATCAAAAAAGAAACAAATAATGAAAACGTGCACTATCAGGTGTGCGACATTACCGATCCGGCTTCGATTAAAGCACTCGTGGCAAAAGCAGTGGAGCTGCACGGCACGGTTGATGTGCTCGTGAACAACGCCGGGGGCCCGCCGGCCGGCACGTTTGAAGCGTTTGAAGATGAGGCGTGGGAATCGGCCTTTCATTTGAACCTGCTGAGCTTTGTGCGCCTGATCCGCGAAGTGCTTCCGCACATGCGCAGCCAGAAAAGCGGCCGGATCATTAATTTTGCCTCGTCCTCGATTAAACAGACGCTCGACAACCTTGTGCTCTCCAATACGTTCCGCGCCGGCATCGTCGGCCTGGCGAAAAGCCTTTCCCAGGAAGTCGCGGATGACAATATTCTCATCAATACTATCGGTCCGGGCCGGATTGACACCGAACGTGTCGCACAGCTCGATACGATCCGCGCCGACAAACAGGGTAAAACCTATGACGAGATCCGCTCGAATACCGAAAAGTCGATTCCGATCGGCCGCTACGGACAGCCGGAAGAATTCGCCAAGCAGGTCGTGTTCCTCTGCTCCGGCGCAAATACGTACGTTACCGGCCAGACCTTTGTCGTCGATGGCGGCCTCGTAAAGGCACTATAGTCTATTTAGTGGAGTGATGCAGACATGAATAAGCCATTGCAAGGCATTAAGGTGCTTGATTTATCGCGGGTGCTCGCGGGTCCTCTCGGCTCGATGCAGCTCGCGGATCTCGGCGCCGAAGTGATCCGGGTCGAAGCGCCGAACGGGTCGGATGATATCCGGCACTGGTGGCCGTTTATCGAAGAGGAAAGCACGTACTATCTGGCTGCCAACCGCAACAAGAAATCGATAACGATTGATTTAAAAAATACAGAAGGCGTCGCCCTGTTCAAGCAGCTCGTTAAAGAATCAGATGTGGTGATCGAGAATTTCAAAACGGGAACGCTCGAGCGTCTCGGGCTCGATTATGAGACACTTAAAAGTGTAAAAGAAGACATTATTCTCTGTTCGGTCACCGGCTACGGCCAGACGGGTCCGTACAAGGATCTGCCAGGCTATGATCCGGTCATTCAGGCGGTGGGCGGCTTAATGGACATTACCGGCCATCCCGGCTCAGAGGCGACGAGAGTCGGCACTCCGGTTGTGGATATTATGACCTCGCACTACGTCGCAATCGGTGTGCTGGCCGCGCTCCGCCACCGCGATAACGAAGGGGAGGGCGAGCACATCGACCTGTCCCTGCTCGACGTGCAGGTAAGCTCGCTCGGCAATATTGCCAGCAGCTATCTGCTGAACGACCACGTGTCCGAGCGCGTCGGCAATGCGCACGGCAACATTACCCCGTACGAAACGTTTCCGTGTAAAGACAAGCCGATTATGGTAGCCGCGGGAAACGACCGCCTGTTTCAGCGGATGGCGGACGCGATGGGGCATCCGGAGTGGAAAAACAACCCCAAGTTTGTGACCAACGGCGACCGGGTTGCCAACCGGGCCGAGCTCCGCGCTCTCCTCGAAGACGTGTTTACCGAAAAGGGCGCGGATGAATGGGAGGAGCTCCTGTCCTCGCATGCAATTCCGTGCGGACCGGTGAATAACGTCGAGCAGGTATTTGATCATCCGCAGGTCGTGGCCCGGGAAATGACGCAGGAAGCCGATCATCCCGGCGTCGGGCGCATGAAAGTCGTCCGCAACCCGATTAAATACAAGAATATTAACGTGAAAATGGAAAGCGCGCCGCCGCAGCTGGGCGAGCATACGTCGGAAGTGCTGCAGGGCTATGGCCTATCCGAAAAGGAAATTGCGGCCCTGCGCGACAGTGGAGCCATTTAATAAAACTGACACTAAAGAGGGATACATGATGACAACTATTAAAAATATTTACTGCGTCGGGCGTAATTACACCGAGCACGTTTCCGAGCTGAATAATGCGATGCCGGAAGCGCCGATGCTTTTTCTGAAGCCGACGCACGCCTTTGTGGAAGCAGACGGCCGCGAGATTGAGCTGCCAGGCGATAAAGGCGCGGTTCATTTTGAGGCGGAGCTGGTTATTCGTATCGGAAAGCCGTACGAAAAAGGGATGAGCGCCGATGAGCTGATCGACGGCCTCGGGCTCGGCCTTGATTTTACCCTGCGTGACGTGCAGAGCACTTTAAAAGAAAAAGGACATCCGTGGCTGCGGGCTAAAGGCTTTCCCGCCTCTGCACCGGTGACGCCATTTATTGAATTTCCGGGTGTGGAATCGCTGAAAAGCATGGACTTTACGCTGGTTAAAAACGGCACAGAAGCCCAGCGCGGCAATATTCAGCAGATGATATTTGATCTGCAGCACATTATCGACTACACGGCGGAATCATTCGGACTCGGCGAAGGAGACCTGATTTTTACCGGCACGCCAAAAGGAGTCGGTCCCGTGGCGGACGGGGATACGTTCTCTCTGCGCCTCGGCGACAACGTGCTCGGCGGCTGCCGCACGGCTTTAAAATAAAACGGGACAAAAAGAGGAGGAGTACAGATGGCAGGTTTGACGCTTCAGGGGGTTATTCCTCCGGTAATAACGCCGTTTACAGAAAACGGGGATGTAGACTATGACAGCTACCGCGCCAATATCGAAAAATGGAACGAGGACGACCTGTCCGGGTACCTGGCGCTCGGCTCCAACAGTGAAACAATCTATCTGACCGAGGAGGAAAAGCTGGAGCTGATCCGCATTACCGTTCAGCATGCCAAAAAGGACCGCGCGGTGCTGGCAGGAACAGGAATGGAATCGACGCGGGAAACGATTGCGCTGACAAACAAAGCCGCCAAACTCGGGGCGCACGCTGCGTTGATCCTGACGCCTTTCTACTACGGAAAAGCGATGTCCGACGAAGCGCTGGCCGCTTATTTTACCGAAGTGGCCGACCACAGCGACATTCCTATTCTTGTCTACAACGTACCGAAATTCACGCATATTAATGTAAGCGCGGCGCTCTTGAAACGGCTGAGCGGACATCCCAACATTATCGGCATGAAGGACAGCAGCGGAAATGTGCCGCAGCTTGCCACCTTTAAGCGCGAGCTGCCGGCCGACTTCACGATTATGGTCGGAACGGCATCGGCATTGTTTCCGGCGCTCGCTTTAGGTATTGATACAGCGGTGATGGCACTTGCCAACAGTCATCCGAACGAATGCAGCCGCATAATTAACTACTTTAAAGATGGGAAGGTGGAAGAAGCACGCGAGCTGTATCAGGCCGTATTCCCAATCAATACAGCCGTCACGGACACGTACGGCATTGCGGGACTCAAACATACCGCCACCCTGCAGGGCTACAAGGGCGGCTGGGTCCGGAAGCCGCTTCTCGACAGCACCGGCCAGCAGAAAAAGGAAATAGAGGAGCTGCTGCAAAAGCAGAACCTGCCGGTGCATTAGCGCAGGCAGCAGCCGTTAATAAATAAGAAAATAACCGGACGTACGATTTCGACAGGCCATTCCTCAGCTGAAAAGAGAAGAACATTCTCTTTATCTTCACCGATGGCTGTTCTGCCAGAGTCGACGTCCGGTTATTTACATGCTTCTATCCGTACTCGGTACTAAAAATAACCTTGTCTGTTTTATGAAAAAACAGACAAGGTTATTTATTGCTTTTATAAAAGGAAAACAAGCGAAGATCAAAGAGAGGCCAGGACGATTGTGGTTAGACGCTGGTGCTCATCGCGTGCTCAATCGTTTCTTCTTCCACGAGATACTCCTGGATGGCTTCTTCGTTCCATTCAATGCCAAGGCCGCTGCCTTCCGGCGGCACGAGGGTGCCATGCGAAGTGACGCTTCTCGGGTTGTTAATAATAAGATCGAAGTTTTTCACGTTCGTGCCGATAAACTTCTCGAGCACGGTGACTTCTCTCGTGGCGCAGGCAAGGTGAACGTGAATGTCCCAGTGGTAGTGGGGCGCAATCGACACGCCCTGCGCACCGGCAAGAGCGGCAATTTTCAGCCATTCCGACACCCCGCCGCACTGGGTGGCGTCCGGCTGCACGTAATCAAGCGATCCGCGGCGCATGAATTCCTGGAACTCCCAGCGGGTGGCGCCGACTTCACCGGAGGCGAGCGGAATCGATGTCTGCTGTTTGAGACGGGCAAAACCTTCCATCATATCAATCGGCAGCGGCTCTTCAAAGAAGGCAATGTCATACTGCTCGACCTTGCGGCAGAAGCTCAGACACTCATTCACATCAAGAAAGGACGCGTTGGCATCGATCATCAGCTTGACGTCGGGTCCGATAATATTGCGGACGACCTTCACCCGTTCCGCTTCTTCCTCCGAAGAAAGCCGGCCGACTTTCATTTTCATCGCTTTAAATCCCTGCTTCACATAGCCGCGGACTTCCTCTTCCAGCTTGGAGAATACCTCCAGCCCGTCATAGTAGTAGCCGCCGGACGCGTAGCACGGCACTTCCTCACGGTAGGCCCCGAGCAGCTTGTAGAGCGGCATGCCGGCAAGCTTGGCCTGATGGTCCCAGAGTGCAATATCCACCGCTGAGAGCGCATGCATCAGGCTGCCTCTTCGTCCGGCCCGGACCGTCTGCCAGTAGAGCTTTTCCCAGATTTTTGCGATGTCGCGCGGGTCCTCGCCGATAATCATCGGCGCCAGCAGCTCATCCACCGCTGCCTTAGCGGCTTTTCCGCTCACGTCCTGCAGGCAGAAGCCGATGCCCTCGACTCCGGCGTCCGAGTGGACGCGTACCAGCAGGTGGTCGCGGTGCGTTAACGTTTTGATCGAAAAGCCGACCGGCCGTTCGAGTGGAATCTGTACCCATTGTGTGACTACTTTTGTAATTTTCATCCTGTCTCTCCTTTTTTGATAGCGCTATCATTTATAAGAAAAAAATAAAATCTTCTGCTTCCAGCCTGATCAGTCCAGCGGATCGACGCCCAGTTCCAGCGCCAGCTCTCTCAGCTCGGCAGCGAGAACCGGGGAGAGCTCCACGCCTTCTGCCTGATGCTTCTGCAGCTTGGCATGCTCCAGTTCGCCCGGCAGAAGCACCCGCTCGATGCCTTCCTGGGTGGAGACGCTCTGGACTTCGGCAGCCAGCTGATCGATACGGTCGTGGAACACGTCCATATCCTCAAACAGGTCGGGGCGGAACGCGAGAAAGAAGTGGCCGTTGTTCTGCTTTTTCTCAAAATCATGGTACAGATCGCCCATGTGCGGGCCGGTTGCGGCACCGCTCAGCGCCGTGGAGAGCATTTCTACGAGAAACGCAATCCCGTATCCTTTCGGACCGCCGACAGGGAGAAGCAGGCCGTCCAGCGCTTCCGCCGGATTGGTCGTCGGTTCTCCGTCTTTCGTAATCGCCCAGCCGAGCGGAATCGACTCCCCGTTGTTTTTGGCGGCAATGATTTTTCCCTTCGCGACAGCGCTTGTCGCCATATCAAACACAATGTTGGGGCTGTCCCTGCGCGGCACGGCGTAGGAAAAGGGGTTCGTGCCGAAGTACTTTTCCAAGCCGCCCCACGGCGCAACAGCGGAAGGGGAGTTCGTAAAGGCGAGCGAAATGCACCCTTGATCGGCTGCGTAATTCGTATAATCGGCAAGCATCCCGCAGTGGTTGGAATTGGTTACGGCTACCATGCCGACGCCGGACTGCTTTGCCTTCTGAACGGCAAGCTTGATACTCTCCGACGCAATAGGAATGCCGAGGCCGTTCCCGCCGTTGACCGTTGCGCTGACAGGCGTTTCCCGTTCAATCGTGAAGCCGTCCTTTTTTTCGACGACTCCTTTAAGTAAGCGCTTAATATAAATGCCGGTGCGAATCACCCCGTGTGACGTGACGCCCCTCATATGCGCGGTAACTAAATGCCGCGATACGAGCGAAGCGGAGTGCTCCTCCACGCCGGCGGAAGTGAACAGTTGCTGCAGAAATGGCTGCAGCTGCTGTTCGGTGTAGCGGACCTGAACGGTTTCCATTATCCTGTCTCCTTTCCGGACCTACAAATTAATATTTTGAATCAGGTCGATCTTGTTTCGTTCAATATGGTATTCCACCATTTTTTTCAAAAGGGTGGCTTCGCCGGAACGGGCGGCGGCTAAAATCTGGCGGTGCTCCATTTTGGCTTTGTCGGTGTAGCGGGTCAAAATCATCGGGCTCTTAATCGCGAGGTAGTGATTGCGGAGAATTTCCGTATTGTGAAGCACCCGCTTCCACGGACATTTCTCCATGAGCTTCTTGTGAAACAGCTGATTGAGGGAGGAATAATGGTCAAAGGTTTCTCCTGTCAAAGGCATCGTTTCCATTTCGGTGAGAATCGCATCCATCTCTTCAAAATCGCTCTCCTCCAGATAAGGCAGAGCCTTTTCCACCGCGATGCTCTCATTCATCGAGCGGAGGGTGTAGATCTCCTCAATATCATTGATAGAAATCGGATACACAATCGCGCCGCGCCGGGGCTCGTTTTTGACGAGGCCTTCAAACTCCAGGCGCTTCAGCGCTTCCCGGATCGGCATCCGGCTCACCTGCAGGCGCTTGGCCCAGTCCTCCTGCACGATACGGTCGCCGCGCTGGAATTCCCCGTCCAGAATGGCGGTCCGCAGCGTTTCCGTGACGAGGTCTTCGCTCGTCTGATTCGTTTTTTTCGTGTCGGTACGTTCCATCGCTTGCCCTTCTCTCTTTAGGTACATCTTTAAATGGGATCCAATATATGATTGTATAGTATCATAAAATAATCCATTTAGTAAGTATAATCTTGATAAATAAAGATATTTTCTATTTTAATTTTCAGATATTTGTTATAATTTATTTATATTGGATCCAATATAAGGTGACCGGATCCTTTTAGAAAAAAATAAGTTGCTCTGAGTGCGTATTCGCCCTACGATAAAAAAGGAACACCAGGGCTGGCTTGATCAGCCTGAATAACAGCTGGGAGGATGAACGACATGAACGGAAAAAACATTATTTTTATTGCAGGCCACTCCAGGCTGCCGGAAGGGATGGCTGCGCAGAGCATGTTCCAGACGCTCACGGTGACCGCTGAAATTGACCGGCAGTATGGGGTGATTCTGCAGTGTTCCTGCACCCTTGCTACTGAACATGGCAGAGAATTTATTAACCAGCTGTTCCGGGGCTACAGCCTGAAAAACGGAATCGAAGAGCCGATCAAGGCGATTCAGTACAGCTATTCCGGCAAAGCCAAGAATGCGATCATTGCGGCATTAAAAGACTTATACACGCAGTTTAATGAGCTGCAGAAACGAGAAAGCAAATAAGTTGCAGCCGTACCGGGTTGACAGAAAAGGAAATACCCGCTATATTATTGGTAACGCTTACCTTGCTTAGGAGCAATCCTTACCAAATCGTAAGTGCATGATAAAAACCAATAAAAGCTGTTTAATAAGGCGTGGACTCCTCCTTTAAGGGAAGAGCCGGTCCGCCTGTTAGAGCCAGCCGTTCACATGAGCTTTTTTACGTGTGCACCGGCTGGCTTTTTGTATGCGCTGGAACTGCATCACCCAATTTAAAGGAGGAATATATGATGAGTATTACAGAAAAGAACGTTACGGATTTTGCCCAGGAAACGAAGCATGTAAATATTAAGAAGCACCCGCAGAACGACCGGATGTACCACATTGATATTAAGGAAGCGGCACTCGATTCCTTTTTCGACAAGGTGAAACAGGTGGAAGTGCAGGAACTGGAATACGTTCCCTACATGCGTTTTATCGCGGCCAATGCGCTCCAGGAAGTGCTCGGGGAAGGATTCACGAAAACGGTACAGTCCATCCTCATGGACCGCAGAACGGGCGGCTTTACGATCGGGCTGAATGAAGAGCGCAAGAACACGGATGAATTTGTACTGTTTTCCACCGCGCTTACGCATTTAATCGGGGAGTGCAATTTTGATGCTATGTCGGGGAAATACTATGCCCGTTTTACCGTGAAGCATACGGATGCGAGTGACTCCTACCTGCGCCAGGCCTACCGCCTGTTTACGATGCACACGGACGGTACGTTTGTGGGTGACCAGACCGACTGGCTGCTGATGATGAAGATGCATGAAGAAAATGCTGTCGGCGGCGAGTCCCGTCTGCTTCACCTGGACGACTGGGCCGAGCTCGATCATTATGCCAACCACCCATTCGCGCAGAAGGAAATTCTGTATAAGTCACCGGCCAGTAAGAACGTGAGTGAAGAAATTAACCGCAAGACGTTCTTCCTGCACAACGGCGAGCCGTGCATCTGCTTTATTGACCAGTTTGCCAACCCGGCCTCGATTGCGGAAGCCAAGTATCTCCGCGATATGTCCGCATCGCTCGAAGCAGATAAAAGCGTGACCGAGCTGAACCTGCCGGTCGGCCACCTCGTGATGGTCAACAACCTGTTCTGGCTGCATGGACGTGCCGCGTTCGAAGAAAACAAAGACCTCGACCGTGAGCTTCTCCGCCAGAGAGGAAGATTTCAGGAATAACATCTCTCGGAGTCGCCGTCTGATACTTTCTTTAAAATAATATGTCATACAAAAAGCCGCCCATCTGGACGGCTTTTTGTCGTTTACATCCCTGCGCCAATCGGCACGTCTTTCGGGATCTGATAATTCCGGAGAGTGCCTTTTAATGCATCGGCGGCAAGGGGGCGTGCGAAATAGTAGCCCTGGTAAATGAGACAGTTAAGCTCTTTGAGCATATGTACCTGCTCGATTGTTTCCACGCCTTCTGCCACCACGTCGAGACCGGTCTGTTCGGCCAGGTAGACGACCGTATGAACGACGTTCAGGGCGGAAGGGCTGACGGCAATATCATCAATAAAGGATTTATCAATCTTCAGCCGGTCAAGCGGCAGGGAATACAGGCGGCTCAGGGAAGAATAGCCGGTGCCGAAGTCATCAAGGGCAATCGTCACGCCAATTTCCTGCAGCTTTTCCAGCACGCCGGTGAGCCGGCTGCTTTCCTGCATGATCGATTCAGTAAGTTCGATTTCCAGGCAGGCTGCATTCACCTGATAGCGGTGAAGAAGCAATTCCAGACGTTCGGCGAAATCGGGCCGCTCGAGCTGAATGAGCGAGACGTTCACTGCGATCTGCTGCAGCGGCGTGTCGTTTGCCTTCAGCTGATGGAACTCGCGCAGGGCTTCTTCGATTACCCACCAGCCGATTGGTACAATTGTTTCTGTCTCTTCGGCAATCGGTATAAATTCGAGCGGCGATATCAGTCCAAGTTCCGGGTGGTTCCAGCGCAGAAGTGCTTCCGCACTCACGATGCTGCGATCCGCCAGATTTACCTGCGGCTGATAGTGCAGCTCCAGCTCCTGCTTACTTAAAGCCATTGGCAGGTCGGCTTCGAGTTGAAACATTCGTTCAATCTGGCTCATCATCGATGCATCAAAATAAGATACCGATGTATCCTTGATTTGCTTGGCCTGCCGCTTGGCAACGTACGCATGCTGCAGAAGCATTTCTGCGTTCTTTCCATCCTGCGGGTAAAAGCAGGTGCCGATGGAAAGTGGGGCAAACAGCTGCAGGCCGTTCACTGAAAAGGGCTGCTTGAGCTTTTGGCGCAGCTGCTCCCAGATGCCGGCAAGCGCCACATCCTCATCCGGCAGAATCAGCGCAAAAACGCAGTCGCTCCAGCGGGCAAGAAAAGCACCCTTTGGCAGGACGGTCTGCAGGCGGTCCGTCATATCAAGCAGTAGTCTCTCCGATGGCTTTCGGCCAAGTGCTTCGGCCAGACGTGGAAAAGAATCAATCGACAGAAACGAAACGGAAAAAGCGAATGTCTTGATCGCTGTCTGCTCCTCCAGATAGGCAAGAAAGGCCGTACGGTTTGGCAGGCCGGTAAGGACGTCTTTATCACCGTGCCACGTCGTTTCTACGGTAACCGGCTTGAACTCATCGAACCGAAGCGTCGCCGTATAGAAGTGGTTATGCGGCTGCAGGGTAAGCAGCAGATTAATCGATCGGCCGTCTTTATGCCGGGCTTTCAGCGGCAGAAGCATTTCCTGCCTGCAGCGGTCCAGCGCATTCTGAATCAGGCGGCGGTCACCGGGGACTAATCTGGCGGAGGGCTGCTGGAGCATCTCTTCTTTGGAATAGCCAAGCAGCTCCTCGGAGGCCCGGTTCCATGATAGTATCGTGCCGCGGCCGTCCAGTATAAGTACCGCATCGGTTGTGCGGTCCATCGCCTGTTCGTAGAGGTCATGCAGGGAAAGCATCCACTTTTTGTGGCGCAGCTGCAGCCACTCCCTGCTGAGAAGCGCGGTTACGCCGGTCAGCAGGGCGGTTAATGCCAGAATACATATGAGAAACAGCCACGGCCGTGCCAATACCTCCTGAAACAGGCCGGTGCCCGTGGAATAAATCAGTTCAACTGTCATACGCTTCGCCCCATATTCTATGTAGAAAATATAATCTTTTTCCATTATATCGTCAGAAGCGGCAGCGCGTGAACTGTTTTTGGAACATTATTCCTTTTATTATAAAAATAGAAGCCGGTCCCCCATGTTGTACTAGTTTCTTCTATTATATAGTGCTCATAAATAGAAAGCGCTCTCTTGAAAATGAAGACTCAAGGTGGTCTGGTTAATGAATCCTTCTTTCGGGTACTAGTACAAAAACAGCAAAAGGAGGCATGCGTTTATGCAGACGATGGAAAAAACGGACGTCCAGGCGATTCTTGATGCCCAGCAGGCGTACTTTTATACAGGGGAAACGAAAAGCACGGATTTTCGACTGCGCCAGCTGAACACTCTCGAACAGGCGATTAAAGCGTATGAAGACCGTATTATCGAAGCAATGAAAGCCGATCTCGGAAAGCCCGCATTTGAGGCTTATCTCACTGAAATCGGCGTGCTCTTGATGAGCCTGAAAGACATGAAGAAAAAACTCCCGAAATGGGCAGAACCGAAAAAAGTGAAAGGCACGATCATGCAGACGGGCTCGAAAAGTATGATCTACCCCGAGCCATACGGCACCGTGCTCGTCATCGGTCCGTTCAACTATCCATTTCAGCTGTTAATCGAGCCGCTTCTCGGCGTCATGGCATCCGGCAACACCGCCGTACTGAAACCCTCAGAATTCACACCGAACGTCGCCGCCGTGGTGCGCGACATGATTGCTGAATACTTTGATCCGGCCTATATCACCGTTGTAGAAGGGGAAAAAGAAACCACCTCCGCGCTCATCCATGCGCCGTTTGACTATATGTTCTTTACCGGCAGCACCCCGGTCGGCAAAATTGTCATGGAAGCCGCCGCCAAGAACCTCACGCCGGTAACACTGGAGCTCGGCGGCAAAAGCCCGGCCATCGTGGATGAAGATGCAGACCTGGATAAAGCAGCCGAGAAAATTATCTGGGGCAAGTGCATGAACAACGGGCAGACGTGCATCGCGCCGGACTATGTACTCGTCGCCGAAGAAATGCAGACCGCGCTTGTGGCCCGGCTGAAAACGAAGATCCGTGACTTCTACGGAGAAAACCCGCAGGTAAGCCCAGATCTGGGGCGCGTCGTGAATGACAAACACTGGCAGCGCCTCGAGAAGCTGCTCGACCCGGAAAAGGTCGTCCACGGTGGACGCAGCGATCAAACAGATCTATATATTGAGCCGACATTGATGACCGGCGTGACGATGGCAGACGCGGTGATGCAGGAGGAAGTGTTCGGACCGATTCTGCCGATCCTGACTTACCGCAACCTGCACGACGCGGTAAATATCGTTCGTTCCTTCGACAAGCCGCTCGCGCTGTACCTGTTTACGAACAATCCGACCGTAGAGGAGCACATTCTCAGCACGCTCTCCTTTGGCGGCGGCAGCGTGAATGATACGATTCTGCATCTCGCCAACCCGAACCTGCCGTTCGGCGGTGTTGGAAACTCAGGTATCGGCGCCTATCACGGGAAGGCAAGCTTTGATACGTTTACCCACTACAAGAGCATTTTGAAAAACAAAAGCTCGTTTTCTCCATCCGTTATGTATCCGCCGTATAAAGAAAGCCGGCTGAATGCGGTCCGGAAATGGTTCTCCAAATAAACAGAAAAGCTGCCTTTACATAAGGCAGCTTTTTTCTGTAAAATCCCATGCCTGCAGGGTATTTGGGATGGATTATCTGAATGTTTCGTTAGATTTGTGAAAAAATAGAAGGTATTAAGTAGCTGGTAATAGTGAAAAAAATGCAGTTACTAGTACAAGTGGCACTTTAAACTGGGTAAAAAGTAGACTATAGTGAATATCAAGCATTTTTGATGCACATTCAAATTCATCTAAACCAAAAACAATAACGGATACTATCATTATGACACAGCACATCTCTACCATATTTAGAGGGGGTCATACGCATGATTGATATTCATACGCACGTACTGGCCGGACTCGACAACGGGCCGGAAACAATAGAACAGAGCATCGCGCTCGTTCAGCAGGCAGAAGCGTCAGGCATTCGTACGATCATAGCGACACCTCATCACAATGACGGAACCAGCTATCATACCGGTGCTGCCGTGCAGCAGCAGGTGAAGGAGCTGAACCGTCGCCTGAAGCAGGAGAACATTCAGGTGGACGTGAAAGCCGGACATGAAATCCGTTTAAACGGAGATACAATGGCCGAATTGACGGAACACCATGCTATTCCTTTATGCGATAGCCGCTATGTGCTTTTGGAATTTCCGGAGCATAGCGTACCGCTTCTCAGCAAAAATGTTCTGTATGACCTGCAGGTGAAAGGCTACCGGCCGATTATTGCCAATCCGGAAAAGGTAATGGAGTTCATCAGTGATCCAGACCAGCTGTACACGCTCGCCACTAACGGCGCGTTAATGCAGCTGAACGCAGGCGCTGTGATCGGAACGCACGGCAGAGACCTGCAGCAGTTCTGCTTTTCTCTATTGGAAGCTGACCTGGCTCATTTTATCGCAACAAGCGCAAGCGATGTGAAAAGCAACCCTTTTATTCTCAAAGAAGCCTATGAACTGATTGAAGAAGAATTCGGCCGCAGCGCCGTGGACACCTTTAAAACAAATGCCCTCGCCGTGATCGAAAACGAAACGGTGCTGGTCGATAAGCCCGAACATATCAACCGGAAGAAGCGCAGAAGACGCTTTGGTTTGATATAATCCCCCAGACAGCCTGGACAGGAGAACATACCGTTCTGCCCCTGTCCGGGTTGTCCGTGCGTGAAAAAAGAACGGCCTATTTCCATATACATCTTGAATAAAGAACAAGAAAATGGGACAATAGCTTGGTGTTTGGATGCAAGAAAAGGAAAATAATTGAAGAATTATACATAAATTCACCAAGGAGTGGGAGAACCTGATGTACGTTAAAATCAAAAGGCTGATTGATGTAAGCCTCTCTTTCTGTGCACTGGCCGTACTATGGCCGTATATACTACTGCTTGCCGTCATGATCAAAAAAGATTCCAAAGGACCTGTCTTCTTTAAACAAAAGCGGGTCGGTCTCCACAAAGAGCATTTCTACATATTGAAATTCAGAACGATGCGTTCAGATACCCCTAAAGACATGCCAACCCATATGCTCCAGGATCCGGAAGCGTTTATTACGAAGAGCGGAAAGTTCCTTCGCAGAACCAGTCTGGACGAACTCCCACAGATTATTAACATACTAAAAGGCGACATGAGCATCATCGGTCCAAGGCCTGCGCTCTGGAATCAGTATGACCTGATTGAAGAACGTGATAAATATGGCGCAAATGACGTGCCGCCGGGGTTGACCGGCTGGGCGCAGATTAACGGCCGTGATGAGCTGCCGATTGACATTAAAGCCGGCCTCGACGGCGAATACGTAAAGAGAATGGGACTATTAATGGATATTCGCTGTTTTCTTGGCACTATTAACAGCGTATTAAAAAGTGACGGTGTTGTCGAAGGCAAAACGAAAGATTTAGAAATTGAGGAAGAAATTACTAGTAATAGTGAAGAAACACGATAGAAGATGAAGAGGTGCTTTCAAATGGATAATAAAATAACACTATATATAAACACTATAAAGCATCTCAAATCTTCACAGATTTATTACAGATTATCTAATAGATTGAAGCGAGAGATGTATAAGAAAAACCTATTGGCGGTGAAGGTACCTAAAGAATTGAAAACCCAAGATTCCTATGATTATCTTCTTCCTGAATTAGACTTTAGCAAAGAGTATTTAGAAAGATTTGATGCTGAAGATATCTTGAACAATCGATTTACATTTATAAACATTACGAATGAAGTTGAACTCTCAAGAGTCTGGAATAATCAAGAATTACAGCACTTATGGAGATATAATTTACATTATTTCGAGTACTTGTACAAACTTGCTAATGAATACTCGAAAGAAGATAATTTAAACCAATATTACAAAAAATATAAGACGTTGATTGATAGTTGGATAAAAAATAATCAATTTGCCTATGGTGATGGATGGCATCCTTATACAATTTCATTAAGAATCACTAATTGGATTTCAACGTATCAAATATTCAAAGAGAGAGTCCTGAATGATAAGGATTTCGATAAAAGGCTTAAGGACTCATTATATTTACAGTATAAATATTTGGAAAACAATTTGGAAAAAGATGTTTTGGGGAATCATTACTTTGAGAATATAAAAGCTCTTATAATCGGAAGTATCTTCTTTGAAGATAAAAGGGTAAAAGAAAAGTTCAAAAAAGAATTATTAGAACAACTAGATGAACAAATTTTGGAAGATGGAATGCACTTTGAGTTAAGTCCCATGTATCACAAAATAATTTTAGAAGATTTGATTAAAATAACCTTTTGGTTAAAAGGTGAGCCTATATACAATAAACTGATTCATGTAATTCAAAAGATGGTAGATGCAACATTTAGTATTGAAGAAGGCGTTGGCAAAACCCCGGCGTTTAATGATAGTACTGATGGAATCAGTAAGAATTACATAAGTCTTTTTGAAGCATGCAAAATTCATTTTGATATAATTCCCCAAAAAAAATTCACTTTTGAGAAAAGTGGTTTTTATATCATTGAAGATAACAATAAAAAGTTGGTATTTAACACGAGTGATGTTTGTCCTACTTATTTACCTGCTCATGCTCACTGCGATGCTTTGAGTTTCGAACTTTCAATTGATGGCTTACCATTGATTGTTAATGCCGGTACATATAGGTATGAAAATGGTGAATGGAGAGATTATTTTAGAAGTACAAAAGCTCATAATACAGTTTTTATATCAGATCAAGAGCAATCTCAATTTTGGGGAAGTTTTAGAGTTGCTAAGCGAATTAAAAAGGTAAGAAGAAAACAATTTGTTTATAAAGGTATTCATTTTTATATAGGTGAATATGTTGCTTATCAAGGAGCAAAACACAAAAGGTATATCGGGCACTTGGATGAAAATACAATTATTGTTTTAGATTATGTAAAAGCAGAATCTATAAGCAAAATTAATAGCTTGTTGCATTTTATTCCTAACACTAAACTAAATATTGATAATAAAACTGTTCATGTTGTAAATGATGAAAAGTCTATTGATATAACTGCAATAGGAACGAGTGGAATTGAAATTGAGAAAGGCTGGTATTCTAAGCAATTTAATCTCAAAGAGGAAAATGAACATTTAGTTCTTCGGAAAAATGAGGACTCAAAATTTTATGGTTATCTAATAGGAATAAGTTCTGACAAAAAAGAAGTAATTCAATTAAAAGATGACCTTAAGATCATCATTAATGGTAAAGAGAAAATCATCAACTTTGATGAGTTGGGAGAATTATTATGAGGATAGTTGTTATATGTCATTATTTCCCTCCTGAAATAGGAGCACCGCCAGCAAGAATATATGAAATGGCCAAACATTGGGTTGAACTGGGGAATGAAGTGCATGTTGTAACTTGTTTTCCTAATCATCCAACAGGAATTATTCCTAAAGAATATAGGGGCAAGAAATACAGTCATGAAGAAATGAACGGGATCCATGTCCATAGGAATTATGTATATGCAACTCCTAATAGAGGATTTATAAAAAAAACGTTAGGACATATTTCTTTTATGTTCTCATCAGTTTTGTTTTCTATGAAGAAAATTAAAAAACCTGATGTGATTATTACGAGTTCACCTACCTTTTTCTCAATTATATCAGGCTATTGGTATAGTATAAGAAAAAAGGTACCTTTTGTTCTTGAGATTAGAGATTTGTGGCCAGCTGCAATGATTGAATTAGGAGTTATGAAAAAAGGTGTAATAACTAACATATTGGAAAAAATGGAACTGTTTTTTTATCACAAAAGCAAGAAGTTAATAATGGTAACGAAAGCTTTCAAAGAAAATGTTGTGAATAGAGGAGTTGATGGTGATAAAGTTCATGTTATTACAAATGGAGTGAATCAAGAATTGTTTTATCCAAAGAAAAAAGACGACACACTTATTCAAGAACATGAGCTGAAAGATAAGTTTATTATTTCTTATGCAGGAGCTCATGGGATTTCACAGAATTTAAGTGTCATTCTAGATGTTGCTAAAGAATTAAAAGATCAAAAAGATATTCAGTTTTTATTCATCGGAGAAGGTGCAGAGAAAGAAAAATTAGAAGAAATGGTTATTGAACAAAATATTAGCAACGTTAAATTTATTGGTTCACAGCCAAAAGAGTCAATGTCTTCTTTTTATAGTAGCTCTGATCTATGTTTAATTCCATTGAGAAATATAGAGCTATTCAAGGCATTTATTCCATCTAAAATGTTCGAGATCATGGCATGTGGTGTTCCTATTGTTGCTAGTTTAGAAGGAGAAGCCGCAGACATATTGAATGAATCAAAGGCTGCTATAGTTGTCCAGCCAGATAATGCCGAAGAAATTAAGCATGCAATCTTAAAACTTAAAAATGATAAATACTTATATAAAAGTATGGAAGAAAACGGACCAAATTTTGTGGAACAGAATTACACTAGAAAGAAGTTGGCAGAAAAATATTTAGAAATAATACGTAATACATAGGGGAGGTTTGTATGATTTTATTGACTGGAGCTACTGGTTTTCTTGGAGAGTTTGTTTTAAAAGAGTTACTAAAAAAAAATTATGATGTTACTTGTTTTGTGAGAAAGACTAGTAATCTTGATCTTATCAATAAACTAAATGTTAAATATGTATATGGAGAGCTGAATGATTATCATTCGATTTGTGAAGCATTAAAGGAAAAAAAAGCTCTCATAAACATTGCATCCCTTGGCTTTGGTCATGCGCCCAATATTATTAATGCATGCGAAGAAATGAATATAACTCGTACAATTTTTGTTAGCACAACAGGAATATTTACAAAGCTAAACCCTGATAGTAAAGGCATTAGATTAGAAGCTGAGAGACTAATTGAAAAAAGTAGTCTAGATTACACTATTATAAGACCTACAATGATCTATGGCACGCCTAAAGATCGCAATATGTGGAGGTTGATTAAATATCTAAAAAAATCAAATGTACTTCCAATATTAGGAGATGGAACTTATTTACAACAGCCCGTTAACGTGAATGACTTAGCTTTCGCTATTGTAAAAGCTTATGAAAACTCAGTGAGTGTAAAGAAAGCTTATAATATATCTGGTGCAAAGGCGCTTACTTTTAATGAAGTAATTGATATTACTGCCAAAGCTTTAGGGAAGAAAGTTATCAAAATACATATACCTATGAAACTGAGCTACAGACTATTAAAGGCCTATGAGAAGATCTCAAAAGATCCAAAGTTAAAAGCAGAGCAAGTTTTAAGACTTAATGAGAATAAAAATTTTTCCCATGAAGAAGCTAAGAAGGATTTAGAATACAATCCTTTGAGTTTTGAAGAAGGAATCAAACATGAAATTAATAATTAACGAAGAAAGGAAGTTTTTAATGATTAATATAGTAGGACTTGGATATATAGGTTTACCTACGGCTTTAATGTTTGCTAAATATGGAGTTGAAGTAGTAGGTACTGACTATAACAAAGAAATAGTAGACTCGTTAAATGAAGGTAACTTAACTTTTGAAGAAGAAGGATTAGAAGACCTTTTTCAAAGTGCTCAAGAAAACAATATTAAATTTTCTACTGAATATATTAGTTCAGATACTTATATACTTGCAGTACCGACTCCTTATATTGAAGAAAGTAAAAAATTAGATCCGAAATATATTATTTCTGCGGTGAATAGTGTATTGGAAGTTTGCAAAAAAGGTGCTGTAATCATAATAGAATCTACTGTTTCCCCTGGAACAATCGATAAATTCATCAGACCTGTAATTGCTCAAAAAGGATATGTGACTGGAGAAGATATACATATTATGCATGCTCCAGAAAGAATTATTCCAGGTAACATGGTACACGAGCTTCAATATAATTCTAGAACTATTGGAACTGATACTCCTGAAGTTGGTAATCAAGTAAAGGAACTTTATTCCAAATTTTGTAAAGAAGATATTGTGGTAACAGATATTCGTTCTGCAGAAATGTCAAAAGTAGTTGAAAATACTTATAGAGATATAAATATAGCTTTTGCTAATGAACTAGCTAAAATTTGTCGTAAAGATAATATGGATGTATATGAAATAACTAGAATAGCTAATAAGCACCCTAGAGTGAACATACTACAGCCAGGGCCGGGAGTGGGAGGTCATTGTATTTCAGTAGATCCATGGTTTTTGGTTGGAGACTATCCGGACTTAACAAATCTGATTTTAACAGCAAGAAAAACCAACGATTCTATGCCAAGTCATGTATTAAGTAGAATTAGAGATATTATGAGGGAACATAATATCAAAGACATATCCAAAGTTGGTTTATATGGACTAGCGTATAAAGAAAATGTCGATGACACTAGAGAAAGTCCAACTTTACAACTTTTAGATAGAATGGATGAGCACCTTGCATTCGGTGTAAAAGTATTTGATCCATATATCAAGAAAAGAACAGTTGATCATCAATTTATGAATTTTGAAGATTTCATAAATGAAATAGAGATAGTGGTTGTAATGGTAGGACATGACCATATCAAAAATAATATGGATGTTATAAAAGATAAGTTAGTTCTTGATACTAAGAATATATGTACTATTGACGATACTTATAAATTATAAGAGAAAGACTATATTGACTAAATTTTCTAGTAGGTGAAAGTATTGAAAAAAGTAGCTGTATTAATATCACATATTCCTAATCCAAGGATTCTTAAAAGGATTAAAGCAGTCGAGAATGACTTTGATGTTGCATTAGTATATTGGGATAGAGGTCAATTAGAAAAAGAGACTTTTGAGATAAATCCCGAACATAATGTTATAAAAAAATATATAAAGGCGCCTCAAGGAAAACCTATCAAAAGATTAATTCCATTGATAAAGTATATGATTACTGTATTAAATACATTAAAGTATGAAAAACCAGATATTATTCATGCTGCAAACTTAGATATGTTGTGTATAGCTTATCTTTATAAAAAGTTTATTAATGTGAATTCAAAAATAATATATGAAGTAGCAGATCTTCCTAAATATACTTTTATCAAAAAAGCTAATTCTACAAAGACTATAGTCGCGAAATTACTACAAAAATTGGAAAAAAGGCTAACAGCTAAGATATCAAAAATAATCTTAACATCTCCATACTTTTGGGATGAGTATTTTTCAGGATTTATCGAGGTGGATAAGTATATATTTATACCAAACGCTCCAGCAAAAAAGTTATTTAAAAAGTATGAAAAAAAACAAAATAGTTATTTTACAATAGGATTTATTGGTTCAGTTAGGTATTTTGAACAACTTAAAATGTTAATAGATGTTGTTGAAGAAATAGACAAACCTATAAAAGTATTTATTGCAGGCAATGGGCCAAACTATAATGAAATTAAGGATTATTCGAAAAATAAAAAATTCGTAGAATTTTACGGACCTTATAATTATGAAAAAGAAATTGTTAGTTTATATGAGAAAATTGATTGTACATATGCTGTGTATAATACTAAGTTAGACAATGTCAAAATTGCTTTACCTAATAGGTTATATGAGTCAATTATTTGTGAGGTGCCTATAATAGGAACAAAAAATACCGCGCTTGGGAATTTTATAGAGCAAAATAAAATCGGAAATAATATAAATGAAGAGAAGGAAGAATTAAGAGAGGTATTATTAAAATTGATTAATTCATATGAATTAATAGGATTATATCAAAAGAATTGTAGGGAAATAAAATCAGACTACTATTACGAGAAAAGTAGTGAAAAACTTCTAAATGAATATTTAAAAATCACCACATAGGTAATGCATGAAACTCACGAGTAACGTTTAATCTATTAAGTTAACGGAGATATAAATAAATTATATAAAAAAAGTAGGTTCTTATTAATGAATAAAAAAATAATGGTGATATTCGGAACTAGACCAGAAGCTATTAAAATGTGTCCATTGGTTAATGAACTAAAAATGCGTGATAAATTGGATCCAATTGTTTGTGTTACAGGTCAGCATAGAGAGATGTTAGATCAGGTTTTAACTGCTTTCAATGTAGTTCCCGATTACGATCTATCAATTATGAAATCGAATCAAACATTATTTGATGTTACTATAAGTATCCTTGAAAAAATGAAAAAGATTTTAGAGGAAGTGAAGCCCGATGTGGTACTAGTTCATGGGGATACCTCTACTACTTTTGTTAGTTCTTTAGCTTGCTTTTATTTACAGATTCCGATTGGGCATGTCGAGGCAGGGCTTAGAACGTATAACATTCACTCACCATATCCAGAAGAATTTAATCGTCAAGCCGTAGGGATCGTAGCTAATTATAATTTTTCACCAACTGAAATGGCAAAAGAGAATTTAATAAAAGAGGGCAAAGACCCTAATTCAATTTATGTGACTGGAAATACAGCCATTGATGCGCTAAATACTACAGTTAGAAATGACTATTCTCATGAACAGTTAGATTGGGCATCTGATAGTAGGCTTATTATGATAACTGCTCACAGGAGAGAGAATATTGGTAAACCTTTAAAAAATATGTTTAAGGCTATAAAGAGAATTGTAGATGAACAACCAAATATTAAGGTCGTATATCCAATTCATATGAATCCAGTTATAAGAGAAGCTGCTAATGAGATTTTAGGTAACTGTGAAAGAATAAGAATTATTGAGCCTTTAGAAGTCTTAGATTTTCATAACTTTCTTTCTAGGTCATATCTAATTCTCACTGATAGTGGGGGCATACAAGAAGAAGCACCTAGTTTGGGTAAGCCTGTTCTTGTTATGCGTGATACGACTGAGCGTCCTGAGGGTATAAAAGCAGGTACATTGAGACTTGTGGGAACAGATGAAAAGCTAATATATGAAACCTTTAAACTACTACTCGAAGATAAAGATGAATATAAAGTAATGAGTCAAGCAAGTAATCCCTATGGTGATGGGTTTGCTAGTAAGAGAATAGCGAATATCTTGGAATTTCATAACTTTGAATAAGCATAGAAATAATAATAAATAACTTATATTCTAGATACAAAATAGCCCAACAATTGACATCTCTTAGACAATTTGAAAATGCCGAATTATAACTTTAGATAAAGATATAGTTTTTCGAATTATCGATGGATACAATGTTATGATAAATATTAAAAGTAAACAAAAAGAATGGAAGTTAAATATGAAGAATTATTTACTAAAGGGAATCAAAAATAATTTTAAAAATCATCTAAATAAAAAAAAATATAAAAATTTAGGTAAGGAAGTATTGATTAAATCCCCTTCTACTATCTTTTCCTCAAAAAATATTTCTTTTTCTGATTTTGTATATATTGGGCCTGATGCCTATTGGGATGCAAAAGGTGGGATAAATATAGAGAAAAATGTAATTATAGGACCCAAAAGCACCATATGGACTTATAATCATAGCTTTAATGAATCATCTGGATATTTGCCATATGGGTTTCAAGATATAATGAAGCCCGTTAATATAGAATCTAATGTTTGGATAGGAATAAATGTTACTATTTGTCCTGGAGTTAGTATTGGTGAAGGAGCTATTATAGGGATGGGATCAGTTGTTACTAAAGATATACCTTCATTAGCAATAGTTGGTGGTAACCCTGCAAAAATTATTCGTTATAGAGAAGAAGGCGAATACACTAAATTGAAAAGTGAAAATAAATACTATCTTGTGGAAAAAAGTAAAAGACAACACTAAGATAGATTAAGCAGGAAAAAATTAAATGATTACCATATTTATCTTCACTATTAATAATACAATTGGCACAAGAATTAGAATTAATGTTATTCAAAAATTTTAATGGTGATGGGAAATGGATATATGACTTCTTTTTTTAAACATAGTTTTAACTATGTTGTATCTAATGGATTTAATCAGGTACTTACTATATTGTTGGTATTTATAATATTAGTATGGCTTAACCCCTCTCAATATGGTTTAGTTATGTTACTATTATCATATTTCCAAATTTTCAATATTATAACATCTTTAAATTTATATCGTGCAATCCCTATATATTTAGGAAAAGGAAAACCAAAAGAGAAAATTGGTAGTATATTTATATTGATGGGGTTTGTTACTATAATTGCGATTTTTTTATTATTAATGTACGGCCTCATTTATAGAGGAGACATTCAACATCTTTATATATATTCTTTATTGATGCTTGCAAGTGGATTTTTTAGTTTTTGGTCTTTATATAAAGAAATATTAATATTTGAGCAAATGAGCTTAAAATATTCAATAATATATAATTTATCAAACCTAATATTATTTGGTAGCTCAATACTCTTAACTTACACTATTTTCTTAATTGACTTTGATGATAATTTCGGAAGAATTTATGGCACTTTAATTCAATGTTTTTTCTTATTTTTAATTGTGTTATTTAATATAAAGCAGTTTAACTTCAAATTTGACAAAACAATAATCAAATACTTTTTAGGAATCTCGTTACCCCTTATACTATTCGCTTCATCTTCAGTAATACTTACGTATGTAGATAGGATTATGATCGAGAGAATTACTGGAGATCTCTCCGCGGTAGGGATATATTCATTTTCTTATAATTTAGGAATGTTAATAAATATTGTATCAATGAGTATTATAAATAATTATAGAGTAGAGTATTTTAAGAATATTAAAGATAATCCACAAAAAATAAATAAAATAATTACTTTCATAGTTCCTATTGTATTTTTATTATATGTATTAATGAGTGTAATTATACCTTGGCTTCTACCAAAGGGTATTGTATTATTTTCGATTTCAAGTGAATATGAATTAGCATCTAGTATAGTACCTCTAATACTAACAGGATATTATTTCTTTTTTCTGCAAGCTATTTTTGTGATGGATTATTACTACAGGGAATCGACCCTAGCTTTGTCATTGCTTACAGCAATAGTTGCTATTACAAACATAATTTTAAATTATTATTTAATTCCCATTTTTTCTTATACGGGAGCAGCTGCATCAACAACAATATCTTATTTTTTACTAATGATATTAATTGTATTTTTTAACAAAAGTAAAAACATCATTAATACGAAAAATATTATTATAATTATTGCAACTACTATAATAGGTAGTTTAATAGCTGTATTTTATCTCACAAATTAATTTCAATAAGTAAAAATTTCAAAGCAGCTTAATATTTTGATAGGAGGAACTTTATGAAAGCAACTAAAGTATTGTTGATAGGCTACTATGGAGTACAAAACATAGGGGATGAGATGTTTCTTCGATTATTAATAAAGCAGTTGAAGCGTAGTGGAGTTGAGAAAGATCAAATAATTTTAATCTCGCCTGAAAAAGAATTCTTAGAAAGTAAATATGATATCAATGTTGTTCATCCGCAAAAAGATAGCAATTTAAAATTATTGAAGATATTATATTCGTTAAAAATATACATAAAAACAATCAAATCAGTAGATATAATCATTTATGGGGGAGGAACACAAATACAAGAATTTGGGAAGAATTCTTATAAGTCTTTAATATTTAAGGTGATATATTTGCTTGCTAACAAATTATTCTACAAAAGGCCAGTTTATCACTTTGCTGTTGGAATTGATAAAATGAAAAGTACAATAGGAAAAAAATGTACAAAGTGGATATATCAACTTTCTGATGGGTTCATATTAAGAGATAAATACTCTTATGAGTATCTTAAAGAAGTTATAAAGGTTACAAAGAAAAGTAAAATGAAAGTTAAAACTGATCTTGCATTTAATAAAGATATGGTTAATCTATTACAAAAAAAATCGGAAGATGTTAAAAGCAACAAAATAAAAATAGGAATTTCATTATTTCCTTACTATGAAAAACAATTACATGACAAAAAAAGACAGCAGGATTTTGATAGTCAGATTATAAAGTTTTTAAAAAGTATAAATACTAGTGATTATGAAATTCACTTTATTCCTTTTCAAGGCAATATGGGAAACAAAGATAATATTTATATGGATGAGTTAACGTATGATTTTGAGAACGCAATACTGCATAACTATAGTGATAATTTTGAAGAAACCTGCAGAGTGATTTCTGAGATGGATATATGTATTGGTATGAGATTGCATTTTGTTATTTTCTCACTAATTGCATCAAAACCAACTATACCAATTGATTATCATGTTAAAGTGGAACAGTTCACAAAAACATTAGGTCTTCAAGACCACATGATAAAGATTGATCAATTAAATTTTGAAGTATTATTAAAAAAATTACTTAGTATTGAAAAAAATTATGAGAAAGTAAGCTCACTTGTTAAAAATAATGTTAGAACTGAAGTAGAAAAAGGGGAAGATATATACAAAGAGTTAGACAACATAATAAGTGTGGTTAAAAAATGATAAATAAAAATTCTATATTATATATAAGTTTGTTATTTTTATATGGTTTTTTACTGCATTCTAATTATTATGTTGTTTCTTTTTTTGTGTTTTTAGTAATAATTACTTTAATTATAGTTAAACCTAAGTATGGATTCATATTATTCTTAATAACTGTAGTAGTATCGCCTGATTTAGTAGTGATTAAAACGTATACAGGAGAAGAAATTATAAATCATTCAATATTTTTGGATTCTTTTGGTGGGTTAACTTTTATTACAATGACCTCAATATTCATTTTATTTATCTCATTTATTAGAAATCCTAATATTGAGATTAATAAATTTGTTTTCTTTTTAATTTTTGTTCCATTAATGATACCTCTTTATGGATTTTTAACTACTAGTAATTTAGGTGAATATGTTTCATCTTCTAGTTATATTATTGTTTTAATAGCAATGTTTTTATTTATTAAATCAGTTGATATTAAACAAGAAACTATTATAGATGTATTATATAAATCTATAATAGTTACTATGTTAATAAATATTATTATTACTTTTTATTCTGGGTTCACATTAATCTTTTGGGGATCTATGGCGTATGCCTTTCCAATTATATTATTAATGAAATACAAAACTAGATCTTTTTTAATGGATATTTTTCTAATAAGTTTATTGTTAACCAACTTAATGATTTTTCCTTCTAGGGGTAGAATAATTGTTTTCCTAATTGTATTGAGTATATATTTTATAATTAAATTAAGTAAGAAAAACTTAATTAAAGTGGTTATTTCTTTATTGGTAATTATATTAATTTTGATACCTACTTATAAATTCATTATTCCGGCTGAGATATTATCGTATGCGGAGTGGAAACTAAGCACTTTTGATGCCTCTGATGAAGAAAATCAATCTGCTAGTATCCGTTTGATTGAATTCAAAAATATAATACTTGGAAGTATTGATAAAATATATCCAATATTTATTGGCGAAGGGTATGGTGGATATTTTGTGGATAAATACGCACCGTTTTATATACCAGATCTTTTAGATGCCAATGCTTTTAAAAATGAATGGATATACGATAGAACATTCTATAGACCTCATACAGTATTAAATATTTTATTACTCAAAGCTGGGATAATTCCTACAGTGATCTTCTTCTCAGGATTATTTTATTTAACCATTTATTATATGAAGAAAGTAAGTAGGTTTGACTCTGCAAATTTATTCATTATAGTTTTGCCATTTTTAGCAGTTGTAATGTACACACAAAAGCTTCAAATAATCTTTGCAATTTGTTTATATATTTTAAATGAAAGCTTAATTAATTATCATAGAGTGAAAGACAACAACGAATATCAGAAAAAGAGTGTTGGTAATATAGATAAACTAGGGTAGAAAGTTTTGATAAAAGCATTTCAAAAACCATTCATTTGTTAGGAGGAAAAAAGTGAAAAAACTTTTAGTCGCTGATCTCATCTCCCCACAAGGCCATTATATTTATAATGAAAATCTACTAACTACACTATCAAAGTTATATGAAATTGATTTTATCGGTGACTATAATCTAATAAACCGGTTGAAACCAATAATAAAATCCGTCAATTTTAATACATTTAATTTCTTGAAAAAAAAAGAAAATAATCTTAGTTTTAAAATAGAACAATTATTTAGAATAAGGGAAATAATAAAACTTAATAAAGATAAAAAATATGATGTAATACTCATATCTTCTTATGACTTAGTGACATTATCTCTTTTCTCAGAAAAACACTTCAAAGCTAAAGTCATCTTGGTTAATCATAATAATTTAAGTCGAATAGATTCTTTAATTAAAAGATTTTGTTTTAAAAAAGTTTATTCCAATTTCTCAGTCCACCTTCTTTTCGAAAACATTTTTAAGATAAACTTAGAAAAAGAACTAAAATCATCTTTAGATAAATGCTATATAATTCCACACTTTTTAATAAGTAATTCACCCTCGGAAAATAATAAAAAAAGTACATCAGATATCACTAAAATACTCTATTTAGGAAATGATCGTGATAATAAGGGGTTAGAAGTTTTGATGAAAGCAGTAAACCGATTTGATAGGAAAGATTGGCTAAACAACTTAGAGATCAATGTAGCAGGTAAATTATCTAAAACTTATAGTTGCGATAAGATCAATTTTTATAATTATAGAACCTCAGATAGTGAATATAAGAAATTTATATTAGAAACAGATTTCATTGTATTACCATATAGAAATACCTTCATGAATAGAGTGAGTGGTATATTTTTTGAATCATTATCTTATGAGAAACCAATAATTGCATCAGACATTGATTTATTTAAACAATATTTTAAAGAATATGGACAAATTGGTTATTTGTTTACTGAAGGAAATCAAGAATCACTCTTTAACTTATTAGTGAAATTGCAAACTCAAAATAGAAATGAATATAAAAAGTTTCTCAAGAATATAAAGCAAATGAAAGAAGATTATTCTATAGAAGTAATACAAGACGCCTATAAAAAGTTAATAGGCTAACTTATATTAGTTTGAATTGCTTAATATAATAAAATTTTGCGATTAACAGCTTATTAGAATATTAGAAGCACATTGTTATAATAAAGTTAAATATTTAATTTAGGCTTCTTCTAATTTATTAAACGGTGCCAGTTTAATAATACTATTTTCGAATTCAAATGAAGTTAAGTATCTTCTAAGCTTATACGGAGCTATCAAAAAATTAAATGAATTAATGGTTCATGCGTATAGTTACTTTTACAATTATTTAATAATAGGGTATTAGTTATTTTATCCTTATTTTGTATTTGCAAGCTATGAGTTGGATAATTGGCAGTTAGTGTTCACTTTAAGTGTAAAAATACAGTGCTATAAGTTAGGAATGTGCTACAATATTTATAGTCGTATTTTTCCTCATCTAATATCTCAACTCATATAAACTTTTAATGTTTCTTTTTAATTGGATTTTTCAATCCATTAACTGGCTAGTTATCTAAAAAATAAAAACTAATGAATAGTAGATATCACTTTTTATTTTTTAACTATTACTAATATCTATTACTAAAAAGCGACTTGAGCATTATTATTAAATGAGCATATGTTTAACACTTGGAGGAATTTGAAACTATTTCATTTGAAAAATTAAGTTTATATATAGGACTTTTTAGAGTGTGCTGATTATAAAGTTTTATCATAAGTCAATTGAATGAATTATATTTTATGGAGGTAACTATGGAAGAAACAATTAGTTTAAAAGAAATAGGACAAATTTTAAAAAAAAGAATGAAACTTATTACAGTATTAACTTTAAGTGCATTAATGCTAGCTGTTATTTTTACTTTCTTCATTGCAACTCCTCAATATCAAGCCTCTACACAAATTCTTGTTAATCAAACTCAACAAAGTGAACAAGACAGAAGTACGATTAACGTACAGACTGATGACCTTGAATTAATTAATACATATAATGTAATAATTACTAGTCCTGCCATTTTAGACTTAGTGTTGGAAGAGACTAACTTAGATACTACAGTAAGTAATTTACAATCAAAAATCACAGTAGCAGCAGAGGAACAATCTCAAGTAGTTTCTTTAACTGTAGAAGATGAAAATCCTCAAATAGCAAGTGAGTTAGCCAATACTATTGCTGAAGTATTTGAGCAAGAAGTGCCAAACATTATGAATATTGATAATGTTAGTATATTGTCAGAAGCACAGGCCGCGGATAGCATGAGTCCGGTTTCCCCACAGCCGTCATTAAATTTTGCGCTTGCGCTTGCGATTGGTTTAATATTTGGCATAATGCTTGCTTTTTTAATAGAATTTCTCGATCAATCTCTTAAAACAGAACAAGATTTGGAGAAATTTCTTAATTTACCTATACTTGGCAGTGTTTCTATAATTAATAAAGAATTAGATAACGAGAAACAAGCTAATAGTAATTTAGTTAATAAAAAAACAGACTCTAATAAAAAAACTAGAAAAACTTCATAGCTTTTCAATAGAAAACTAACTGATATCTTAGTTAGTTTTTGGTTTATAAATATTTTTTAACCTTTTTGAGGAAAGGAATTCTCATATGAGCTATGCTAAAAGATTATTATTATTAATGTCCATAGATACTACTATAGTAATGTTGTCAATTTTTTTTGGTAGTTATTTACTATATAATAATGATTATATAAATTCTAGTATTATTATTGTCAGCTCCGTATTTTTAATAGTTAGCCACCATATTTTTGCATATTTTTTTAAATTATATAAAAAAGTGTGGCAGTATGCTAGTGTTAACGAACTTACAGAAATATTTAAAGCCGTCTCTTTTTCAATTTTGATAGTTGGAATACTTCAAATTCTAGTTTTTGGAGCACTATTTACTAGAACGTTGATTTTAACATGGATGCTGCATATTTTATTGTTAGGAGCGTCACGTTTTGCTTGGCGTATATTAAGAGATCATTATATGTTTCCTAATGAAAACAAAAATAAGAAAAGAACCTTGCTTATAGGAGCAGGTAGCGCTGGGCGCATGGTTGTACGTCAAATTACGATGAGAGGTTCTGATAGTGAACTGCAACCAGTAGCTTTTGTTGATGACGATATCAAAAAAATGAATTTAGAAATACTAGGCGTTCCTGTAGTCGGCCAGGTAAAAGATATAGAAGAACTTGTACAGGAATATGAAATAGAACATATTGTCATCGCTATTCCTTCTTTACAGCGCGGTGAAGTGCAGAAAATCTACCAGGAATGTCAAAAAACCAAAATACATACTCAGATCATGCCAATGATGGAAGATATTCTAAATGGCCGTGTTTCAGTGAGTCAGTTCCGGGAAGTCCAGATTGAAGATCTTCTTGGTCGTGAGACGGTAGAACTGGATACTTCCAGCGTTTCCAGCTATGTGGCATATAAAATTGTGATGGTTACAGGCGCTGGAGGTTCCATTGGCTCGGAAATCTGTAGACAGGTTGTTAAATTCCATCCGAATAAAATTATTTTACTTGGCCATGGTGAAAATAGTATATATGATATTGAAATGGATCTAAGACAGCGTGAGCTTACTTGCGAGATCGTTACCGAAATTTCCGACATTAAAGATAAATTAAAAATCGATGCGATTATGAAACGCCATCAACCGGATGTTATATTTCACGCAGCTGCTCATAAACACGTGCCGTTGATGGAACGTAATCCGGAAGAAGCGGTTAAGAATAACGTTGTCGGTACGAAAAATGTGGCGGAAGTCGCTTCTGATAACAATGTTAAAACATTTGTCATGATATCCAGTGATAAAGCAGTTAACCCAACAAGCGTCATGGGGGCAACCAAACGTGTGGCGGAAATGGTCGTTCAGCACATGGATACGATTAGCGAAACAAACTTTGTGTCGGTTCGTTTTGGAAACGTGCTCGGCAGCCGAGGCAGTGTTGTTCCTCTTTTTAAAAAGCAGATTCAGCAGGGCGGTCCGGTTACGGTAACCGATCCGAAAATGACAAGGTATTTCATGACTATTCCAGAAGCTTCCCGTTTGGTTATCCAGGCCGGTGCTCTGGCTAGAGGCGGCGAAATTTTTGTGCTCGACATGGGTAAGCCTGTGAACATTACCGATCTGGCAAAAAATGTGATTGAATTGTCTGGTCATACCGTAGAAGAAATTGGTATTAAATATACCGGCATGCGACCGGGTGAAAAAATGTATGAAGAACTTCTCGGCGATGAAGAAGTTCACAATGAACAAGTATATCCTCAAATTTATATTGGAAAAACTCTCCCTGTCGATGTAAACTTAATTACAGAGTTAATTAACGATGTAAACTCCCAGGATAAAGAAACATTAAAAGCTCACATTTTTGATACTGCGGATCTGCGGAGACGCACCGTGACGAAAGTGAATTTTAATCAATAGAAGAAGGGGGAAGGGAGCTGCTGCTTTCCTTCTCTTTTTCTTCATTAATGAAAAACCATATCATAAAGGGGTTATTGAACAATGAATATTTCCGTAGTCGGTACTGGATACGTAGGACTTGTTACAGGTGTCTCACTGTCAGAAATAGGGCATCATGTGACCTGCCTGGACATTGATAAAGAGAAAGTGGCAAAACTTCTCCGCGGCGAATCGCCTATTTATGAACCGGGCATTGAAGAAATGATGAGGCAGAATATTGAAAACGGCCATCTTCATTTCACGAGTGATTATAAAGAAGCCTGCGAAAAAGTAGAAGCTTTATACATTGCGGTCGGCACGCCGGAAAAAGAAGATGGCACGGCTGACCTTCGTTTCGTAGAAGCCGTAGTTCAGTCCGTTGCTTCCAACATTAAAGCACCACTTACCGTTATTACGAAAAGCACGGTTCCAGTAGGAACAAATGATAAAATTCAGGCTCTGTTTTATGAACAAGCGGAAGTTCCGGTGCATGTCGTATCAAACCCTGAGTTTTTAAGAGAAGGATCTGCTATTCATGATACGTTTTACGGCGATCGCATTATTATAGGAGCAGACAATGAAGAAGCCGGAGATGTGGTTGCACTGATTAATAAGGCTTTCGGTATTCCTATTTTCCGTACCGACTGCCGCAGCGCTGAAATGATCAAATATGCTTCCAACGCTTTCCTGGCTACCAAGATCAGCTATATTAACGAGATATCCAACTTATGCGAATTTACTAACGCTAACGTAGAAGATGTAGCCAAAGGAATGGGTATGGACAAGCGTATCGGCGCTAATTTCCTGAATGCTGGTATTGGCTATGGTGGCTCTTGCTTTCCTAAAGATACATCTGCACTGTTAAGGCAGGCAGAAAATCAAGGTATGGCCTTTCCATTAATGAACTCTATTATTACCACCAATGCGATGCAGCAGCTTAAACTGATTGATAAAGCAGAAGCACGTTTCGGAAGTTTAAAAGATAAAAAAGTAGCGGTACTCGGACTGGCTTTCAAGCCTAATACGGATGATATGCGTGCAGCGCCTTCTATTCCCGTTACTGAAAGATTAGTGCTGGATGGGGCAACGGTAAACGTATATGATCCGATTGCCATGGACGCAGCAAAGAACGTACTTCCTAAGGCAATTACGTATACAAATACGATGAAAGAGTGTATAGAAAACGCAGAAATTATTTTCATTTTGACGGAATGGAAAGATATTGTAGCGGATCTTCTTCCTCTTATTAAAGAGAATGGAAAAAGAGTGGCTCTCTTTGATGGAAGAAACTGCTATGGCTATCAGGAACTAAAAGACGTTGATATGGAATACTATTCCATCGGCCGTCCAGGACTTACTGCAAAACTGGAAACGGTGCATCAGTAAAATAATTCAGACCCGACGAGACCACTCGCCGGGTCTTTTTTTAGCTGATATGCTTGTTTTTATGAACAAAGAAAAAGTAGCATTCGTTGTGGTAAAAGGCTTTTCGGTAATAGTGGGCCCGTTCGCTTTCGGTAGTGCTTTTATTCGCCAAGTGGAGGAAATGGTTGCTGGAATAGTTGTGGTATTTGATGTAGGCGTTGTCCTTGAGTTTAGTGAACAATTGGAACACCTCTTTCTTATAAAGAATCTTCTGTTCGTTAATAAGAATTACTGTTAGTATACACGCATTCCGACGAGATGAAACCTATAACTGTTTAAATGAAAATAAGTTTTTATTTTTAATATCCGGAAAATTTACTTAGTTTTTCTTAAATTCAAAGATTTTTTTTATATAAGGACGAAAATGAATCGGCTGTGACAATAGAAAGCTATAGTAGTTTTGATACTTAATTTATTTGCATTATAATTATTGAAAAATATCGTGGTTTTCATAAATCTTTGGTTATGCTAAGCTTATAAATGGTAAATATGGCTTATGTTAGTAAAAGTGTTTTGTGATATGAAAACAATTGAACCTCAAAACATAAATAAAGTTACGTCTTCCGGTGTAAAATGGATCAGTGTCTTTACTTTGCTTAATATTATCGTGAATCCAGTCATGCTAATTTTTTTATCTGGATTTTTAGAACCAGGGGAATTTGGGCTGCATTCTATTCTAGCAGTAATTATTACATTAGCTAATGCCTTGTCTCAATTTGGTATAGCTCAGGCTATTATTCAAAAAGAAGAAGTAACCAACAAGGAATTAAGCAGTCTTTTCTGGGGAAACTGCAATGATTAGTGTAATTATTTTTTTATGGCATCTCCAATTGCTTCTTTTTATGATAGTGAAGCATTAGTTCCACTCATACATATTATTGCTTTTTTGTTTATCGTTGAGCCGTCATCTATGCTTTTTATAGCTATGCTCGAGAAAGAATTTAAATTTAAACAGGTTACTATTTTTAGTTTAATTAAATTGTTTACTACGACAGGGATTACTGTTGGTTTGGTGTATAACGGGTTTGGGGCTTTCAGTATTGTATGGGTACATTTGTTGGGAGCTCTATTATTTGGAATCGTGCTGTTTCTTTATTTTCGTACAATTTGGTGGCCTTCCTTATGTTTTTCGGTGGCAGCAGTTAAGCCATTTCTTCATTTTGGTATTTATATATCTGGTGAAAATGCGCTTAATGAATTTGGAAAAAGTATCGATGAAATTATATTGGGACGCGTAATCGGTCTGGAAGCTCTTAATACCTATCATTTAGCTAAACAGGTGATTGAGAAAATTATTACGTTAATTACATCTACAATTAATAAAGTGTTTTATCCAATTTATAGTAAAATACGCAAACAAAACGAAGGAAAAGTGTTTAAACAGACCTATTTACAGACGACAAATATTGTAGCTACATTGGGATATCCAGCTTTTTCTATTTTGATATTGATGCTTTCGGTAGTGATTACTACTTTCTTTGGACAGGAGTGGCATAATTCGATCATTATTATGCGGGTTCTCTGTGTGAAAGGAATGTTCGATATCATATTGAATGAATTTGCATCAAGTTCTCTTTATGTACACAATAAGCCCAAAACTGTATTTCAAGTTGATTTAGTGATCACCCCTATTAGAGTAGTCTTTATTTATTTAAGTGCTTTAGTAAGTGTATAGCTTGTTGCAGTTACTTGTACGCTAATCATTGTCATGAAAGTATTTATACTGCAGAAGAAACTAAATGATATTACGTTATTGAATTTCAAGGAGTACAGCTTAATGATTACACGTCCTTTCCTATTAAATAGTGTGTGGTTAGTTGCCATTTTATTTATAGTGAATAATCAAGTGCCATAGAATCCTATTTTATGAAGCGTTATATTTGCGGTCTTGTATGTTGGAAGTTTGTATTTAGTAAACAAAGACAATGTTATTATTAATAGACATCAAATAATTGATCTAAAGATGAGATAGCATGTTCATGCATACAACCAGATCAACTTATCCTGCGAAGTGCAGAAGAAGGACTGACACTTCAGCAGGAAAACGGTAAAAGAGCATTGTGATGAAATATTTGGAATAGAGTAACTAGATAGAAGGGAGATGAATTATATGGAAATAATATTACTATCGGGTGGATCGGGGAAGCGTCTCTGGCCTTTATCGAACGATGCCAGAGCCAAGCAATTTCTGCGTGTATTGGAAGATGAGAATGGAGCACGCATATCTATGCTGGAAAGAGTCTGGAATCAGCTACGAGAGGTAAATCTTGATGATTCGGCTATTGTAGCAACAAGCAGTATGCAGGCAGAAGTACTGGAAAGCCAAATCGGAAGAGAAGTTCCTTTAATCGTGGAGCCGGAAAAAAGGGACACTTTTCCGGCCATAGCTCTAGCAGCTACCTATTTATATTCTGAAAAGCATATATCAGAAGATGAGATAGTAGCTATTTTACCTGTAGACCCTTACGTAGATACTGCTTTTTTTGAAAAAATTAAAGAAATGGAAACCGTTATTGAACAAACCGGTGCAGAACTTGCTCTTATCGGTGTTACGCCTACTTTTCCTTCTTCAAAATATGGCTATATCGTACCGGAAGACAATCAAACTGATTCCCATATAGAAGTAGCTAGGTTCCAAGAAAAGCCGGAAGAAAAGCAGGCGGAAAGTTTAATAGAGCAGGGGGCTCTTTGGAACACTGGAGTATTTGCTTTCAAACTGAAAACAGTACTGGATATTCTCAGAAATAAAAATTTCCCTATAAAATATCATCAACTGCTCCATCATTATGAAGATCTGCCTAAAATAAGCTTTGACTATGAAGTGGTTGAAAGACTTCAACGAATTGTAGCCCTTTCATACGACGGATATTGGAAAGATCTCGGGACATGGAATACATTGACCGAAGAAATGAACCATACTCAAATTGGGGTAGGAAATATAAGTGAAGATTCAACAAATACGCATCTTATTAATGAATTAGATATTCCAGTTAATATATTAGGAATATCCAATGCAGTAGTGGCTGTAAGTCCGGATGGTATTTTAATATCAGATAAACAAGCGAGTCCGAGAATTAAAGAACTTCTTGATAAAGAAGAACAGCGCCCGATGTATGAAGAAACTAAATGGGGCTGGTACAAAATATTTGATTACACTTTTGACAAAGACGACATTGAGTCATTAACAAGAAGAATTCATATAAATAAAGGGGAAAATCTTCCCTTTGAATATCACCGCCATCGTAAAGAAACATGGATAGTAGTAAAAGGAAGCGGACATTTAATAAAAGGCTCGGATATATTCGAAGTGGATTCGGGTCAAGTAATAGATATTCCGGCTAATACTGCACACAGCATCAAAGCAGTAACTGAATTAGAGATAGTGGAAATTCAATATGGAAGTCATTTAGTGGAATCAGAAACTGAAGTAATATCAAAAAATTGGGTAGAAATTATTAAAAAATGCACCAATAATGAGCAAAATCCAGCCTTGTAAGATAGATTATCAGATTGTCCAGTAGCAAAAACATAATAGAGAAAGTTACTCGACAATCTGGGTCACCGAAGGTGGATTTATGTATGGCAATACTGGATCTATAAAAGAATAACTATGGATTTTCAATGGTTTATCCACCTATGATTAGTTCTGAATTTTCTGATAAAAATTCCATTTTCTTGTCTGAGCGGCAAAAACGTTTGCAAGAAACGCTGTCCCGGCCTTTCTCTTACAAAGCTGTTCATCATCCCGGTATTGGTTCAATGGTGTATACGATCGTCTACGAGGACCATACCGTGTACATTAACGATACGAGATACGCTTATATAGATATTGCCTCCATCCACCGTTTATCTTCCATTGATTCGCTTCTCTATGATCTGGAACTGGCCGGTTATTATCCGGTGATTCTATACCCGGAGCTGTCTGATGCGTTATTAACGCATGACACGCCGTTCTATCGTCTCGTAAGGAAAGGCTGCCTTGGTATGATCAGTGCGTCATCCCTTCTCGGGCGTAATCCTGGTAAAGCGCAGGTGATTGCGTATAATATGGCGAGGGGCAATCTGGCTCATTTTATCGGCTCTGAGAGGGACGAGATGAGAGAAGATGATATAAAAGCAGCTTATGCAAAGGTAGAAAGCAAAATAGGGAGTGAAGCAGCAGAGACGCTGCGCAGTAACCGGGAACGTGTAAGCGCTGATGATCATGTGGAAGTGGATTTGCCTGTTAAGATGGATTATATGAAGCGGCCAAAGCGGCGTTTCTTTTCACAATAAATATACTTCATACAGAAGTCCGGCAGCCCAGTTGTCGGGCTTTTTATGATGCTTGTTAGAAAAGAACTATAAAATTTCCTTATTTCAGTTGAATTGTTCCTATTTATTGTGCTATTATGTTCTTTATAACGAATATAAATCAGCGTGGGGGTATATTCAATGGACAACGTAACAGAGCATCGAAACAATAGAAATAAGCTGTCAAACCGGGAAAAGAAAGCCTATGGCGTATTTGAAAACAGACTGGAAAGCACACACCAAATGGCAGAAAAGCCTTTAGTGCAGGTTCTGTATATCGAAGAAGAGCGCTGTGAGCTGCGCTTCGATCATACGAGGTACGTCTATGTGGATATACGGGCCATGCAAACGCTCGGTGCGGCCCGGCAGGTACTGTATCAGCTGCAGATGGCCGGCTACTATCCGATCATTATGTATCCGGAGCAATGCGACGTGCTGCTTTCAAACAACTCACCTTTTTACCGGATTGCACGCCGCGGTGGCATTGGTATGGTGGACGCTGCCTCTGTTACGGGAGCATATGGCAAGCGCACCCGGGACATTGCTTTGAATTTGCTGCAGGGCAGCCTTTCTCCGTTGATAGGATCGTCAGCAGAGGAAGCATTCCAGGAAGACAGCTTGAAGAACGCCTACATGGAAATTGAAAAATGGATGGGAACACAGAACGCGGATATGATACGGGAGAACCGCCGGCGGGTAGAGAACGATGAGTATATTCAGCTGGATCAGCCGTCCAGGTCCAACTATATGAAACGCAGAAGCAGCTGGTCGCTGCTGTCTTAAAATAATAAAACACGGGCAGTCCTAAAAAGGGGCTGCCTGTTTTATTGCTGCAAACAGAAATGGTGTATTAGTTGTTCTATATATATAACGGCTATTCATATTGATTGATTATCATTCTCAGTAAAGAACACGTAAATGATAAAATGATAAACAGATGACATAGACTTTATTTCCAATGATTAACTGGTTACTTTTTTACATAAATAGAAGATATTATATTGAATATAGGTATATTATATGGTAAAATCCATTCTATATAGAGAAAAGATTACATATACACGGGGGTAAAGTATGAACTATTTGGATGTTTCCAGCTCATACAACACAGAAAACGCAGGGGGAAGTAACATCATAGAAAGCAGTATTTATTCAGATATTATTCCGCACGACCAATTTATTCGTTATAAAGAAAACGACTGCGTTCTTTATAGCGGTGAATCCCGGTACGCCTATGTGGATATCCGCGAAGAAACTAGTGTCAAAACGGTAGCAGGCGTACTGTACGATCTGCAGCTGGGAGGTCATGTGCCGGTTATTCTCCATCCGGAACAAAGTGACGTGTTGCTGGAGGAGGATCTTCCGCTGTATCGTTTTATTAGAAACGGGGGCCTCAGCTTAGTCGACGCGGCCTCAGTGACAGGGGAGAACGGAAAACATGCGCAGACGATAGCTTTAAATATGCTGCGCTATAACCTTGCTCATTTTATTGGGGACAAAGACACGAATACCGGAGAAAGCAGCCTGGCAGCGGCCTATACTAAAATTCAGTCACAGCTGTCCAATTTATCCGTCGATACATTGAAAGAAAATAAAAGCATGCTTTTACAGGGGCTGCCTATTGAAATAGATTCTCCGATTAAGAAGAACTACCTGAAAAAACAAAGAAGCTGGTTTTCTTTTTAATCATTAATCAATACGATATCTTTTTTCTGCCCGCAGGAAAAGGATATTTTATTGCATGTGAACGCTTGAAACGAAAGGACAAGCAACATGACCGGATATGCTTTTTACATTGAGTACAGACATAAGGGGAAATGGAAGAAACTATTTCAGCATGCCTTGATCAGCGGGGAAGAAGCGAGATGGGTGGGAAACAACTATATCTTTATTCCCTATTATAAGAACTGGGAATGGCCCGGGTGCGCCATCGAAAAGATCAATGAATTCAAGAGCCAGCTGCTCCGGGTTACGAAAGTGATCGTCTTCCACCATGCCCCGCATAAGCCGAAATCAGTCGGTATTCTGGAATTGAAAAAATGGGATATCTTACAGGATGGGATTATGGCGAAAGAGTACCGCCTCATCCATATGGAGCATTTAATGCTGTGAAAAAATTATCTGCATGCCAAAGACAGCCGTTCTTTAGAGAATGGCTGTTTTTCATGTTACGCAGAAAAACTCCCTGCTCTATAAAAGAACAGGGAGGTCGTGAAAGACAAACACGTAAGGTGAAACATTTATCACGGGGGTGATAGTAACCCCATTACCTTTTACGTAGTTCCTAAAACATCTTTTTTCATTTTATAAGACGGTAAATGATCTGTATAATTATCTGCCGCCGCAGTCAGGTCGTCTGTAAATAGGTTTACCGGAAGTATGCAGGGGAATAATAATGTAACAGTATAAAGATGATTACGCTTCCTGCTTTTCTTCTCCACCACGTCTATTAGAAAAGGATGGATGCATATGGCAGGCTCAGATTCTTCCCATAACGGTGTGTCATTAACGGAACGGCAGAAACGATTAAAAGAAACGCTCGGAAAGCCGCTTTCCGAGGAAGCGGTGTATCATCCCGGCATTGGAACCAACGTATATAAGGTGGATTTTGAAGATTATGCGGTATACGTAAATGAAACGAGGTATGCGTATATTGATATTGCTTCCACGGAAATGGTCTCCGGCATGGAAAAAGTGCTGTATGACCTGGAGCTTGCCGGCTACTATCCGGTCATTATGTATCCGGAGCTTGCGGAGGTGCTGCTCAGTCATGAGACGCCGTTATATCGGCTTGTCCGTAAGGGCTGCCTCGGAATGATAAGCGCGGCTTCCATTGCCGGGCGGAACCGCAGCAAAACCCAAATGGTGGCGATGAATATGATCCGCGGCAATCTGGCGCATTTTATGCATTCACCTGAAGGCAAAGAAGACGAGCTGGAAGCGGCCTATGCGAAAGTGGAAAGCAAGATTGGAAAAGAAACGGCCGCGTCGCTGCGGGATAACCGCGGCCGGGTGCTGGCCGATGACCACGTAGAAGTTGACCTGCCGGGCAAGATCGACTACATGAAAAAACCGAAATGGCGTTTGTTTGGATAACCCCATCACTACCAGAAACAGCCGGTTATCCGGCTGTTTTTTTTAGATAAGGCTTTAGCTTTTCTCCGGAGCGCGCTAGAATGAAAGAAACGTACATAAATTCAGGAGGAGAGAGCAATGAAACGAATTGCAATTGATATGGATGAAGTCATGGCCGACCTCATCCCGAAGCATTTACAGCTGTACAATGAGAATTTCGGGGAAGCGCTGACGCTCGAGGACCTGCATGGCAGAAAGCTCCGGGAAGTCCGTCCCCATGCAGTCGAAGAGCTGCGCGGCTACCTGAGTGATCCCGGTTTCTTCCGTGATCTGGACGTGATGGAAGGCGCCCAGGATGTGATACAGGAGCTGCACGAAGACCACGAAATTTTTATCACAACCGCGGCAATGGAGTTTCCAACCTCATTTACCGCCAAATATGAATGGCTTAAAGAACACTTTTCGTTTTTAAACGACCTGAATTTTGTCTTCTGCGGGGATAAAGGCATCATCAACGCCGATTACCTGATTGATGACAACGCCCGCCATTTTAAACGCTTTGAAGGCACGGGGCTTTTGTTTACCTCCCCGCATAACGTGCACGTCACCGGCTATGAACGGGTGGACAGCTGGGGAGACGTACGGGAGTATTTTTTGAAATAAGGTGATCGTATAAATAAAAAGCCCAATGTCAGAGTTGTTCTGGCATTGGGCTTTATTTCACCGCACTAAGTTTATTCGATAAATAAAGATTGTTATTGGTATTTAACATAACTATACTGATAGTAATGAAATCAAACATACATAAGTGGGGAACGTCTCCCCATATATAGAAGCAGGGAGGATATCTGCCTTGATAAAGAAAACCAGGGAACCGCTGCCTGGTAAGAAACTGTCGCTGTTTCTTATTACATGGCCTATTTTTATTGAAGTGTTTTTACAGATTGCGATGCAGTTTGTGGATGTTTTCATGATCAGCTTTATTTCGGATGATGCGGTCGCTTCCATAGGGGTCGTCAATCAGATTTTCCTGCTGACGTTTGTCCTGTTTAATTTTACCGCTTTAGGTGCAGGGGTGGTGATCTCGCAGTATACGGGTGCCCGCAAAACAGAAGATATCAGTAAAATTGTCTCGCATGCGATTATTATAAACTTAGCCTTCGGCCTGTTTATCAGTGCTGTGGTGGTCTTGTTTCGTCTTCCCCTGTTGGAATTATTTAATCTGGCACCGGAATTAGTTACATATGCGGATACGTTTATGCTCATTGTCGGCGGCACGCTTTTTACCCAGGCGCTGGTGATGACGCTCTCTGCTCTGCTGCAGGGAAAAGGATATACAAAAGACGTCATGTACGTCGTGCTTGGCATGAACGTATTAAATGTGTTCGGGAACTATGCGTTTATTTTCGGGGCTTTCGGCTTCCCGGAATGGGGAGTGGCCGGGGTAGCGCTGTCCACGGTGATATCAAGGGTACTCGCTATGACTGTCTTAGCCGTCCTTTTGTATATCCGCTTGGACGTCTCGCTGAAATGGAGTGATTTTTACAAGTGGGAGCGGCGCCATGCCGGAAAAATTCTTAATATCGGTATTCCGTCCGCCGGCGAGCAGCTCTCCTATAATGGGAGCCAGCTCGCTATAACGATATTTATCACCACGCTTGGAGCTGCCGCTCTTTCTACAAGAGTCTACGCTTTGAACTTAATGGCCCTGATGATGATATTTTCGCTGTCCGTAGGAAAGGGCATGCAGATTTATGTAGGGCAGCTTATCGGGGCAGGAGAAAGAGAAGTAGCGTATCATCAAATGTTCCGGGGCCTTAAAATAGCATTGCTGATCGTACTGCTTGTCGGTATGGTACTGGCTTTTTCGGGCGAAGCATTATTTCAGTTGTTTACGTCCAACCCGGATATTATAGCCACAGGAACGATTCTTCTTTTTATCGGTATTATTCTGGAGCCGGGAAAAGCCGGTAATCTTATTATCATCAGCGCGCTCCGGGCGACAGGCGATGCACGCTATCCTGTTCTGATGGGAATGCTGTTCATGTGGGGCGTGACTGTGCCGCTTGCCTATGTACTCGGAATTTATTTAGAATTTGGGCTGATCGGCATTTGGATCGCGATGACGATAGACGAATGGGGAAGAGCCAGCCTGATGTATATACGCTGGCGGAGCAGGAAATGGGAAAGCAAGGCCCTGGTGGAAGAATACAAAGAAACGGCACCGGTGCCGTGAGTATGAACAGTAAATTATTTCTAAAAGCAGCGATACGATCCGAATAATATGGTGACAAAAGCTGATCTCACACGTTGAGATCAGCTTTTTATTATAAAAGTAAAAAAAGAACTGGATTAATAAATTGTGTTCTAGTATACTAGTATACAAGTTAGGGGTGAGAAAATGCAGACATCGGTTGGAAGCAATGCGTACAGTGTCATTAAAGAACAAATTATTAATCTGGAGCTGGAGCCGGGAGAAAAAATTTCAGAAAGTGAATTAGGATCAAGGCTTCAGGTCAGTAGAACCCCGATAAGGGAAGCGTTCAAACGTCTGGCCCAGGAAGGATTAATCGACATATATCCCCAGAGGGGCTCTTTTGTGTCCCAGATTGATGAAAGCTATGTAGAAGAAGGACGTTTCATGAGGGAGCATATGGAGCTGGCTGTAATAGAACTGGCATGTCAGAAAATACCTGATCATTACTTAGTAGATTTAGAAGAAAGTATATTACTACAGGAAAAAAGTGTAGAGGCTAAAAATTACAAACGCTTGTTTCAGCTGGATGAGTATTTTCACCAAGTGTTTTTCCTGGGGTGCGACAAAGAAAGAACGTGGACAGCTGTTCAAAACATGATGGCCAACTTAAATAGAACAAGGATGCTGAGCCTTGCTTCTGAATTCAACTGGGAAATGATCGTAATGCAGCATAAGCAAATTCTAGAGGCAGTTGCCAAGAACGACCCTGATCAAGCGAAAGCAGTAATGAAAGAACATTTAACGATGGTCAATGTAGATATTGCCAATTTAAAGCAGCAGTATGGGTCATATTTTAAAGATAAGTAATATGTTTTGGTAAAAGGAGGCACTTATGCGTATTGCGGAGATAGTTAAAGAGGCTTTAGAGCAAACAGAAGTAACAGATATGCATACTCATTTATTCCCGGGGGAGTTCAATGACTTATGTTTAACGGGAATGGACGAGCTGCTGACGTTTCATTATTTAATTGCTGAAACATTTCTTTGGCTGGAAGAAGACTATGATTCTTTTTTTCAACGGCCTAAATCAGAACAGGCAGATCTGGTGTGGAAAACGCTGTTCGTCGACAGAACACCTACAAGCGAAGCTGCTGTTGGAGTATTAACCGTTCTGCAGTCACTAAACATTTCGTTCGATCACGATTTAAATGTGATAAGAAGCAGGCTTTCTCAAATGGAAGGTTCAGATTATGTGCAGGCGATGATGAAAAGAGCAGGCGTTTCTGCTGTCGTGATGACAAATAATCCTTTTGATCCACAAGAACGCAGGCATTATGAAAAGGAGACACCTTTTAATCGGGATCAATTTATACCAGCTCTTCGAGTAGATCCTCTCCTGAATGGGTGGGAAAATGCCCGGACGATTATTAATGAGGATGGGTACCAGGTATCAGAGGAACTAACGGAACACACCCTGGAGCAGACAAAAGCTTTCTTAAGGCATTGGGTGAAAAAAATGGATCCGATTTATGTAGCCGCTTCTCTACCATGGGATTTTCCAAGGGATAAAAATGAAAGCGCTTTACTTGAAAAGTGTGTCCTTCCTGTCTGTGAGGAGACTGGTCTTTCCCTTTCTCTAATGATCGGACCGAAACGAGCATTGAATCCTGATCTGCATCTGGCAGGTGATGGAGTGGGAATATTTGATCTTTCGTATATTGAATACTTATGTAAAACCTATCCGCAGCAGAAGTTTTTAATCACCATGCTCTCAAGGGAAGGACAGTATGAACTAACGGTTTTAGCTCAGAAATTTAGAAATGTAATGTTATTTGGCTGTTGGTGGTTCTTGAATACCCCCCAGCTTATTACCGAGATAACAACCATGCGGTTTGATCAACTGGGCATGAAATTTATTCCTCAGCATTCAGACTGCCGGGTAATGGAGCAGCTTCTTTACAAGTGGAAGCACTCCAGAGAAGTGATTGCCGAAATATTGGTCGAACGTTACCAAACGCTTGAAGATAAAGGCCTTGTAATAGAAAAAGATACGATCCACCGGGACATAGACTTGATGTTTAACGTTAATTTCAGGAATTTCACTTAAAAAAAGAAAAGGGGAAATTACAATGAAAAAGTTTTTACCACTGGTAGCACTGGGAAGCACATTGGTTATTGCGGGATGCGGAGGAGGAGAGTCCGAATCAAGCGGATCAGAAGAGGGGGGAGGATCTCCATCACATGAGCTGCAGGTAGGGATCGTAGTGTCGGAAAGCGACCCAATGTATGAAGGGCTGGAAAGCTTTAAAGAAAACGTGGAAGAGCGCACGGACGGCGATCTGGCTATTGAAATCTTCCCTGATTCTTCTTTAGGGGATACAGCGGAAATACAGGAACAGGCTATCGCCGGAGCAAATGTAGGGACACTCGCTGACGCAGGAATCATGGCAGACTACAGTCCGGAAATTGGTATTCTGCAAGGACCATACTTATTTGAGAATTATGAAGATATTCAAAAGGTAACGGACTCCGATCTGTTTGCCGGATGGGAAGAAGATCTTTCCTCCAGCCAGAACCTGCAGATATTGTCTTTTAATTGGTATCAGGGCGCGCGTCATATGGTAACGAATAATGCTATTAATACACCGGAGGATATGAACGGCCAAAGTATTAGAACAATTGGTGCCGATGTTTTTCTGGAAACAATAGAAGCAATGGGAGCGAACCCAACCGGCTTGGATTGGGCGGAAGTATATCCAGGTATTCAGCAGGGAGTTATTGACGGGGCTGAGGCTCAGCATTCTGCAACATATGGAGCCAGCCTTTATGAGGTTGCAGATCATATTTCCAAAACAAACCACATTCAATTAATTACCGGCCTGGTTGTCGGTGCGGAATGGTTCAGCAATCTGCCGGAAGACTATCAAACGATCGTAACAGAAGAAGCGGAAGCAGCTGGAATTGAAGCGTCCAACACCGTTATTGAAGGTGAAGAGGAGTATGAAGGAATGATGGAAGAAGAAGGAATGACAATTGTAGAGCCGGACCTCGAGCCATTCCAGGAAGCCACGGAAGGCGTCTATGAGAAGTTTGAAAACTATCCGGAAATAAGAGAAGAAATTATGACGATTACAGAAAATTAATATTTCTTGAGGAGGCTTTAAGGTGCCACATTTAGCATCTTCACTTATTAAGATAGAAGAGGTTCTTACGAAACTGCTGCTTGCAGGGATTGTTATTCTGGTATTTTACTCTGCTATGGTCAGGTGGGCCGGCGTGCCGGTCGCCTGGTCGGTGGAAATGGCCCAGCTTTTATTCATCTGGCTTGTATTTCTTGGGGCGAATCAGTCGCTGAGGAATAACCGGCATATTGGCATTGACTATTTTGTAGAAAAACTGCCGTTTAAAGGAAAGCTGGTTATTACGATTATCACGAACACAGTCGTGGCTGTTTTTCTTATGATCTGTATTTATTATGGATTCATCTATGCCTCAGAGCAGACATTGAGAAGCATACAAAACCTGCCGTTCAGTTATTCTTATATAACATTTTCTATACCGGTGGGATGCACGTTAATGCTGATTACCCTGCTTACTAAATGGATTGCTTTCATAAGAGGGTCAAAAGAGGAATTCAGCCTTCCTGACAACACAAGTAAAGAAAAGGAAAGGGAGGCCTTGTCATGATCTGGGTATTGATAGCGTTTGTGGTATTTATCTTAATTAATGTCCCTATTGCTTTTGCTATCGGCGCAGCCGGCCTGGTTTATTTTCTACTGGATCCAAACCTTCCTACAGAGCTTGCCATTCAGCGGTTTGCATCAGGCACCCAGTCGTTTCCGCTCCTGGCTGTTCCGTTCTTTGTTCTTGCCGGAAATTTACTGAATGAAACAGGTATTACGAAACGGCTGATCGATTTTGCGGATGCGTTAATTGGTCATATTGTCGGCGGACTGGCTCATGTGTCTATTCTTTTGAGTGCCATGATGGGAGGGATTTCCGGTTCAGCTAATGCGGATGCTGCGATGCAGAGCCGGATCCTGGCTCCTCAGATGATTGCGAAAGGATATTCCGGCGGCTTTTCTGTTTCTGTTATTGCGTTAAGTGCTTTAATTACGGCGACGATTCCTCCCAGTATTGGTCTGATCTTGTTCGGGTTTGTAGGAGAGGTGTCCATCGGGCAGCTTTTCATGGCAGGCATTATACCTGGTATTTTGATGACGCTTACTTTATTGATTACGTCTACGATTATCGCTAAGAAAAGAAAATATGTACCTTCCAGAGTGAAGCGTGCGTCGTTTAAGGAAGTTGTCGTTACATTTAGAAGAAGCTTCTGGGGACTGCTGTTTCCTGTCATTTTAATTGTAGGTATTCGGTTCGGTGTCTTTACTGCATCAGAAGCAGGAGCTTTCGCTGTTGTATATGCATTTGTAGTAGGGGCTTTTATATACAAGGAATTGAACTGGGCTAAATTGAATAAAGTATTAAAAAATACGGTGGAAGATAATGCAGTCATTATGCTTATTATTGCCGCTGCAGCCATTTTAGGGCATGTTATCACTTCGGCCAGACTCCCGCAGGAAGCAACGCAGGGCATGCTGTCATTAACGGAAAATCCCATTCTTATTATGGTGATTATTTTAACGTTCCTGCTGGTCGCCGGGATGTTTATGGAAAGTACCGTAAACACGCTTCTGCTTACTCCTATTCTTCTTCCTATTGTTGTAAGTATAGGAATGGATCCGGTACATTTTGGGATTGTGATGATGACCATTGTTACGATGGGCGGGATGACTCCGCCAATTGGAGTAACCATGTATACAGCATGTTCTTTAGCAAATGTTCCTGTCATTGATTACATGAAAGAATCAGTACCGTTTATTCTTTCTATCATTGTTTTTATCATTCTATTGGTTGTATTTCCTCAAATCACTTTATTCCTGCCTGAACTGCTTATGCGTTAAGCCATACGCGTATAGAGACAGGAATAGCTTACAGCAGCAATAAATTTCTGAAAGAACGGAGACAAAAATATGAACATGGGCTTCCGGTGGTATGGAGAAGACGACGACGCAATAACGCTGTCACATATCAAACAAATACCCGGCGTATCGGGCATTATATGGGCTCTGCATAACAAGAGTCCGGGCGAAGTATGGGAACCGCAGGAAATTCAGGTAGAGAAAAAAAAGATCGAGCAGCACGGCTTTCGTATCGACGTAGTGGAAAGCGTGAACGTACATGAAGATATTAAACTGGGTCTGGATTCAAGAGACCATTACATTGCAAATTATATAGAAACGATCCGGAACTTAGCCGAAGCGGGGGTCAAAGTAATCTGCTACAATTTCATGCCGGTTTTCGATTGGATCCGGACCGAATTGAAAAAAAACATGGATGACGGCTCTACTACGATGTTCTATGAAAAAGAACGAGTAGAAAATAGTTCGCCGGCTGAATTAGTGCAGCGGATGACGGCCGATCCGGACATGATCATGTCTGGATGGGAACCAGAGCGTCTTAAACAATTAAAAAAAGTGATGGAGGCCTATGCCGGCGTTTCTAAAGAAGACCTGCGTGAGAACCTGCGGTACTTTTTAGAAAAAGTTCTTCCTGTTTGCGAAGAGACAGGCGTAAAGCTGGCCATTCATCCAGACGATCCGCCCTGGTCGGTGTTTAGTCTGCCAAGAATCATATCAACTCAGGAGGATCTGCGGACTTTTATGCAGCTTATACCAAATGAGCACAGCGGAATTACTTACTGCACCGGTTCTTTAGGAGCCAGAGAAGATAATGATCTGTTGGAAATACTCGACGAGTTCAAAGATAGAATCTATTTTGCCCACATTCGTAATATTAAGAGGTATGAAAATGGAGACTTTATTGAAACATCCCATTTAGAAAAAGATGGATCACTGCCTATTACAGAAATTATGAAAAAGTTATTTGAGATGCGTTTTGAAGGATATATCAGGCCGGATCACGGCAGACTGTTGTGGAAAGAAGACGGGCGGCCGGGATACGGTTTATATGATAGAGCTCTTGGAATAATGTACTTAAATGGGATTTGGGATGCAAATGAAGAAAGGAGCATCACATGATCACAATAAACGATAATCTAAAAGGAAAAACAGCGGTAGTAACGGGCGGAGGGGGCGTTCTCTGCGGCGCTATGTCCATGGAGCTTGCCAGGCACGGGGTAAAAGTTGCTGTTCTCAGCCGGAAAGAAGAAAATGCTCAAGAAGTTGTGAATGAGATCAAGAAAGACGGCGGAGAAGCTTTTGCTTTAAGCTGTGACGTGCTCGAGCAGGCAAGTATTACGAAAGCCGCCGAAGCCGTGAAACAACAATTTCCCGACGGATTGGATATCCTCATTAACGGAGCAGGGGGAAACCACCCGGATGCGTCCACTTCAGAAGAGTACTTTATGCAGGAGCATTTGGAAGACCCTGATGTAAAAACGTTTTTTGATCTGACAGAAGAAGGCTTAAAGCACGTATTCAATCTGAATTACGTAGGAACCGTCATGGCAACGCAGGAGTTTATGAAGCAGATGGTCGGACGGGACAATGGCATCGTCATAAATATTTCCTCCATGAGTGCGCCGAGCCCGATGACAAAGGTGCTTTCCTACAGCTCTGCAAAAGCAGGAATTGATAACTTTACCCAGTGGCTGGCGGTTCATATGGCCAAAGAAAATATACGATGCAACGCAATTGCCCCCGGATTCTTTTTAACTTCGCAGAACCGGGCTCTACTGCTGAAAGAAGACGGCAGCCATACCGCACGCTCCGGCAAAATTATCAGTCAGACACCGATGGAGCGCTTTGGAAAACCGGAGGATCTGCTCGGCACTTTATTGTGGTTAACCGATGAGAAGATGTCTGGATTTGTGACAGGGATTACCGTACCTGTCGACGGCGGCTTTATGGCGTATTCCGGTGTATAAAAGTGATAGAAGGAGGAGAGCATAATGGATCGTATCGTCACACTCGGAGAAATCATGTTGCGGCTTTCTCCTCCCGCCCCTTATAAAATGAAGCAAAGTGAAACGCTGTGTGCATTTTATGGAGGGGCGGAAGCAAACGTAGCGGTGGCTTTCCGGAACCTTGGAAATTCGTCCACTTTTCTCACCGCCCTGCCAGACAATACGCCCGGGGACGCGGCGATAGCTTATCTGAACAGAGAAGGAGTGGATACGAGCTTGATTGAACGTACCGGCAGACGGCTGGGCATTTATTATATTGAAGAAGGCACGGCGCAGAGGCCGGCAAGCGTTACCTACGACCGGGCTTATTCCTCCTTTTCGGAATGGATACCCGGCCCGCTCGACTGGGACAGTATCTTTGCCGAAGTGGACGTACTGCACACAACCGGCATCACGCTTGCACTCGGTGAAGCGGGCTTTGAAACCGCGGAGCTCGTGATCAAAGAAGCGAAAAAACGCGGCGTGCAGGTAAGCTTTGATTTTAATTACCGCAGCAAGCTATGGACAAAAGAGCAGGCGAAATCAGCCTACGAGCAGATTCTGCCTTATGTGGACATTTGCTTTGGGAGTGCTCTCGATTTAACTCTGACGCTTCAATGGCCGGAAGAAGAGGAGCAGCGTCTTTTCGCGTCTTTTATGAAAAAATATGACATCACCTGGTTTGTGACGTCCCGGCGTACCACGCTCACTAACACGCATCATCAGCTGGAAGGCACCATTCAGCATAAAAACGGGAAAACAGCCCGGTCAGGTGTGTTTGAGGTGAATGTGGTGGACCGTATCGGAGGCGGCGATGCTTTTGCGGCGGGCTTTCTGGATCAGTTGTCTAATCAGACGGAGTCTGCGATGGAAGAGGCGGTTGTGTTTGCCACAGCGACAGGGGTTCTCCAGCATACGATTAAAGGCGATGCCTTTCTGTTGGCCAGGCAGGAAGTTAAAAATTTCATGAACAGTCAACGAGGAAGCGGTGTTCTTCGTTAAGACAGGAAGGATCAGATAGATGAACAATAAATTACAAACTATGCAGAAGCTCTATGAGAAAAAGGTAGTAGCCGTTGTGCGCGGAGAAACGGCAGATCAGGCAGAGATGGTGGCAAAAGGCGCTCACAGCGGCGGTATTCAGCTAATGGAAATAACGTATACCGTGCCCGGCGCCTCTGGATTAATCGAAAAGCTGCAGCGGGAAGACCGCGACTGGATTATCGGAGCGGGCACTGTGCTCGATGACGTAACGGCCCGGCTTGCCATTCTAGCCGGAGCCCGATTTATTGTATCTCCGTCTTTTAACAAAGATACGGCCCTGCTCTGCAATAGATATCAGATTCCTTACATACCAGGCTGCTTTTCCGTAAAAGAAGTAGTGGGGGCGATGGAGGCAGGAGCAGAAGTAATTAAAATCTTCCCGGGAAACGTGAGCGGACCGGACGGGTTGAAGGCTATCAATGGCCCGCTGCCGCAGGCGAACCTTATGCCTTCCGGCGGAGTCAGCGAAGAGAACGTGCAGGACTGGCTGCAAAAAGGAGCCGCAGCGGTCAGCATTGGAAGCAGCCTGTACAAGAACACCGAAGCAGAAGTAGCAGCGGCGGCAAAATCGTTTGTGCAGAAGGCAGGGTATTAAAGAGGAAGAATATTTATTAGCTGCTATCTCCTAAAATTGTTTGTTTGTACGTGATTTTGTACAATGTTGATAAGCAAATACAAGGGGTGATACTATGTCTTTTATTACTTACAGCGATGCCCGTAAAAACTTCAAACGTATTCTGGATCAAGTGAACGATAATAAAGAAGCTATTGTTATTGCAAGAAAAAACGGAAACGCCGTACTATTAGCAGAAGACGAATATAACAATTTGATGGAAACGATATATCTTTTAAAAAGTCCGGAGAATTCAAAGCGTCTGCTGGAATCCATTGAGCAATTGAAAAACAGGCAGTCAACGGAGCGGGATCTGCTAGATGAGTAAAAAGCGTCTGCTGTTTACAGATTATGCCTGGGAAGAGTATTTGTATTGGCAGAGGGAAGATAAAAAGAAACTTAAACGAATAAATACGTTGATCGAAGATATAAAGCGGCACGGCAATCTGGAAGGAATAGGAAAACTCGAAGCTTTAAAGGGAAATCTTCATGGTTATTTCAGTAGACGTATAGACTCAGAGCATAGACTTATATATCGGTCAGACGATGAAAAAATAGAAATCGTGCAGTGCCGTTATCAGTATTAAAATATTTTGATGACAGAAAATACTATTTGAAACGAAAAGCGGGCGCAGAGGCGGCTGCTTTTTTTCTGTTCTGAAGTGTAACTATATGGAAAAAAGGGGACAGTACCAAAGTATTAAAAAGTGGAGGAGATAATCATGGCAGCATACAGCGAACTGGTCAAAAAGCTGACTCTTGCAGAGAAAGCAAGCCTTTGTTCCGGAAAGAATTTCTGGAACACGCAGAACATAGAAGAACATCAAATTCCAGGTTTTATGGTAACCGACGGTCCGCACGGCCTTCGCAAACAGGGGGGCAGTGCTGATCACCTGGGTCTGTCCGACAGCGTCCCGGCTACGTGTTTTCCGACCGCGGCAGGACTTGCTGCCAGCTGGAACAGAGAGCTGATGGAAGGCGTCGGACGCCGTCTGGCTCATGAAGCCGGAGCAGAAGACGTGGCGGTGCTGCTGGGACCGGGGATTAACATCAAGCGTTCTCCGTTGTGCGGACGTAATTTCGAATATTTTTCAGAAGATCCGTATATCTCCTCTGAAATGGCTTCGGCCTATATTCATGCGGTTCAGCAGGAAGGGATTGGCACCTCTCTGAAGCACTTTGCCGTCAATAATCAGGAGTATCACCGGCTTACTGTGGATGCCCGGGTGGATGAGCGTACGCTTCATGAAATATATCTGGCCGCTTTTGAAGCGACGGTGCAAAACAGCCAGCCCTGGTCTGTGATGTGCTCCTATAATAAAGTAAACGGCGTCTTTGCTTCGGAAAATCATAAACTGCTGACGGAGCTTCTTCGGGACACATGGGGATTTGAAGGATTTGTAGTTTCGGACTGGGGTGCTGTGAATGAGCGAGTGGCCGGTCTGAAAGCCGGAATGGATCTGGAAATGCCGTCCAGCGGCGGTGTGGGCGACAAAGCGATTCAGGATGCGATCGAAAACGGTACGCTGGATGAAGCGGTGCTTGACCGCACCGTAGAGCGGATGCTTGCTTTTGCAGAGAAAGCCGAAAAAGGCTTATTCCGAAAGCAAAGCGTGGATAAAAAGGAGCATCACGACTTTGCGGTGAAAACCGCCGCAGAAAGCATGGTTCTTTTAAAAAATGAAGGCGTGCTGCCGCTGCAGCCCTCGGAGTCGGTTGCAGTGATCGGAGAATTTGCTGAACAGCCGAGATTTCAGGGCGGGGGAAGCTCCAAGGTAAATCCGGCCTATTTGGATATTCCGCTCGAACAGATCAAAAAGACAGCGTCCGCAGATCAGCAGATTACGTATGCGCGAGGGTTTCATATCGACCGCAATGACATAGATGCGGCTTTAGTGGAAGAAGCACTCGCGGCTGCGAAGGCCGCTGATAAAGTCGTCTTGTACGCAGGGCTTCCGGATCGGTATGAATCGGAAGGATATGACCGTACGCATCTACAGATGCCGGCGAATCAGGCAGCGCTGATCGAAGAACTGGGACGTGTTCATGATAACGTGACAGTAATGCTCAGCAACGGGGCGCCGATCGAAATGCCGTGGTTGGAAAGCGTAAAAGGCGTCGTGGAATGCTACCTTGGCGGCCAGGGAATGGGGCAGGCGTCAGCTGATATTCTATTTGGTAAGGTGAATCCGTCCGGGAAGCTCGCAGAAACCTTTCCTATGACGCTGCAGCAGAACCCGTCCTACCTGCATTTTCCCGGCAATAAAGACAGCGTGATGTACGGCGAGGGGCTGTACGTTGGTTACCGTTATTACGATGCCAAAGAAGAGACGCCGCTGTTTCCATTCGGCTACGGGCTGAGCTATACGACCTTCTCCTACAGCAATCTTCGGATCGAGCAGCCGGAAGCGGGCAGTACGAATGTAACTGTTACCTGTACGATCACGAATACCGGTTCCACAGCAGGCAAAGAAACGGCTCAGTTGTATGTTAAGGATCAGGAAAGCAGCCTCGAACGACCGGAAAGAGAACTGAAAGGATTTACGAAAGTCCATTTGGAACCCGGTGAATCCAAAGACGTGACATTTGAATTGAATGAGCGCAGTTTTGCATACTACCATGACGGCTTCAGCCAATGGATCGTTGAACCCGGCATGTTTACAATAGCCGTCGGTGCTTCCTCCCGTGATCTGCGTCTGCATGAAGAGGTAGATGTTACAGAAGACACACGGCCGGTTACCCGGATACACCGCAACTCCCGGCTGGAAGAATTAGCGCAGCATCCGGATTTAAACCCGGTACTTGAAAAGCACCTTGCTCCGCTTGCTTCAAACAATCTGTTTGCGCAGCAGATGACAGAGGAAGGCGGTGCCGCGGATCCAATGATGGCAGCAATGATGAAGGAAATGCCGCTCCGCGGATTGATTAATTTCAGCAGCGGACATTTCACTGAACAGAACCTTACTGATCTTATAGAAGCATGCAACGCCAAAATAAAATAATTGAGAGAAGAATCCGTGAGCAGGCGGGTTCTTCTTTTTTAATGGACACAAGAAAGACAAAAATGAAATTGAAAGCGATTTCCTCGCATGGTAAAATAAAGGTAAGTAAGCTAGTCATCAGATGACCTGATCTTAAGAGGTGAATGCTGGAATGACATACAGGCATTCATCCGTTCCCAAAAATGAGAACGCATTTTTATCTGCTGAAGGAGATACCGCTATGCTAATGCTGACCGCTTTGAGCGCCGTTATTTTTCCGTTTCTTTTTCTTGTACTGCTCCGTATGCCCGCGATTAAGGGTATGTCGCTGAGTGCCGCTATTGTGATTTTTCTGGCGGTGTTATTCTGGGGCATGGAAAGCCGGGTGATTCTGTCTTCTATTCTGCAGGGAGCTCATAAAACGTTGACGATCCTGCTGATTTTATTCGGAGCTCTCGTGCTGCTGAACACGCTGCGTAAAAACGGAGCGGTTGACCGGATCAACCAGGGATTTCAGAGTATATCAGCCGATATGAGAGTCCAGCTGATTCTCGTTGCATTTTTGTTCGGCTCGTTAATTGAAGGTGTTGCCGGTTTTGGAACGCCTGCGATGATTACGGCACCCTTAATGGTAGCGCTCGGATTCAAGCCGCTTGCCGCGGTGGCGACGGCTTTGATTGCCGACAGTTCGGCGGTTGCTTTTGGAGCGGTTGGCACGCCGGTTATTGTCGGTCTCAGCACGCTTGACGAAGCTACGCCGGCCTTTTTTCAGGATGTGGGGGTGACCGTGACGCTCATTGATTTGTTCGGCGGCACCTTTGTACCAGCCATCCTTATTTTCGTGCTCGTGCTGTTTTTCGGAAAAGGAAAAGGCCTGAAGGACGTATGGCCGATGATCCCCTGGACGTTGATGATTGGTGCGGTATATACGAGCTCCGCGCTCTTATATGCGTTTCTTTTCGGACCGGAATTTGTAGCGATTCTCGGCTCTCTTACCGGCCTTACGGTCGCCACGATTACGGCGAAAAAAGGGTTGCTGCTGCCAAAAGAAACGTGGACGGATGCTCTGCAGGATGACTTTACGATCGATACGGAAAAATCAGATATGAGCCTGCTTACGGCTTGGTCTCCTTACGTTATCGTCGTAATTCTGCTGCTGTTGACGAGAACCGTGCCCTGGCTTGAGGAATTTACCAATACAGCGATTAACTTGTCCTGGATGAATATTCTGGGAGTAGAGAGGGTTAACTCCGAGTGGGCGTTTCTGTATTCGCCCGGGGCTATTTTAACGCTGACGGCCATTCTCGCAGTGCTGATTCACCGCCGTTCTTTCCGTAACTTTACAGCGTCTGCGCTGGATGCGCTGTCTACGATCAAAATCACCGGCATTACGCTGTTTGCGACACTTGCGATGGTGCATGTGTTCAGTAATTCCGGAATGAATGCCAATGACATTATCAGCATGCCCGAGTACATTGCAGAAAGCATGGCGGCAGTCTTTGGGCCGATGTGGATCTTTGCCGCTCCATTTCTCGGGATGCTCGGCTCATTTATTACCGGAAGTGCAACTGTATCAACACTAACGTTTTCTCCGATTCAGTACAGCATCGCCACCGCAACCGGGGTGGATGTTAATACTGTACTGGGTGCGCAGCTCGTTGGCTCCGGTGCCGGCAATATGATCTGCATTCATAACGTGGTTGCCGCGAGTGCCGTTGTCGGTATGGAAGGCAAAGAAGGCAGCGTCATCCGGAAAACACTTGCTCCTGCCTTGATTTACGGTGTGCTTGCAGGCATCGGCGGATTTATCGTGATGAACGTGTTTTGACTTCCTTCTTTTCTCTCTCTATAATGAGCAGTATTAAAGGAAAAGGAGGGGTATTAAAAATGACTGCAGCGATTAGATTGCGCCACCCGGCTTTGAACAAGTAATTTGATATGTTCAAAGGCTCTGTTTTCGGAAAACAGAGTAAACGGTAGCAGTCTGCACATTTTTAATACTCTTCACGGGCCACAGCGGTTCAGGGAAGAAGGGCAGATTTTTCTGCCTTTCTTTTTTTATGACTGGATTCAGCAGAACCTGTACTTTCGTTTGCTCTGGTATGTACTGGTACGGAAAAAATCATGAGAAGGAACGGTGAATGGAATGAACAAACAGGAAGTCAAACAGCTCGCCGCACAAAACGAGCTGGATATAGTGGAAGATACGCTGCTGGGGAACGAATCAGGACTCGATTTTCAGGTGTTTCACGCCGAGGATAAAGCGGGGGATAAATGGATTCTTCGCCTGCCCCGCAGAAGCGATTCGATGGCAAAGGCAGGGCAGGAAAAAGCCGTACTTGATGCGGTGAACCGCCATACGTGGATAGAGGCGCCGGACTGGCGGATTTTTACCGAGGAGCTGATTGCGTATAAGCAGCTTGGCGGCGTCCCTGCCGGAACCATTGATCCAGCTGTCCAAAACTATGTGTGGCAGTTTGATATCGAAAACAGTCCGGACACCTATCATTCTTCTTTAGGACGATTGCTGGCGGAACTGCATCAAATGCTTGCAGCACATGTGAAAGAGGCCGGAATCGCCATGCATAATAGTATCGAAGCGAGACGCTCGATGGCTGAAAGAATGGAAAAGGTAAAGCAAACCTTCAGCGTGGAACAGAAGCTGTGGGAGCGCTGGCAGGCGTGGATAGCCAATGACGCCTTGTGGCCGGATCATACCGGGCTGACGCACGGCGACGTGCACCCGGGGCATATTCTCATTAACCCGCAGGCAGAAGCGACCGGCTTGATCGACTGGACCGAAGCGGCGGTAACCGACGTGTCCCGCGATTTTGCGGCACACTACCTTATTTTTGGGGATAGCGGTCTGGACAAAGTGATGGCTGCTTATGAAAACGCAGGCGGCAGAACCTGGCCGCACATGAAAGAGCATATTATTGAACTAAGAGCCGCAGAAGCGGTGGTAGTGGCTGAGTTTGCCGTATCGTCCGGCCTGAAAGATATGGAAGACATGACCAGGCAGATGCTCGGAATGGCGGATGAGGCATAATCTTGAAAGATGGTATCATGATGATAAAGGAACATGAAAGCAGCGAGGTTGGAGCTGTCATTATGTCACATTATTAAAATACGAGGGGGAAAGCATGGACAACAACAGCCGCACGGTCAAAGAGCAGGATCCAACGGGTGATACAGTGAGTATCGGCCTGATAGCCAGCCCGGAAATGGCTTCTTCTATAGCGCAGGCAATAGAGCCGGATTTCCCTTTCTTTCTTGAGTTATACGTTGAAGATAACGTGTCGTGGAAAGTAGAAGTAGTTACCGATGCGTTTGCCGGTTCTGCGGAAAAAGCCTCGGATATAATGAAGGAAGCGGAAGCCGTAAAAGAAGCTCACGGCTGGGATTACGCCGTTTGCCTTACCGATCTTCCCTTTTTCCGGGAAGGTAATTTTCTTGTCGCAGAAGTAAACGGAAAGCGGAAGATCTCCCAGCTGTCGATTCCCGCGCTGGGGGCTGTTCCTATGAAAAAAAGGGTGCGGGAAGCCTCGCTTCAATTAATTAGTGAAATGTACCATGGCAGTTCAAAGGAAGTAAGAGACAGGGAACAGGAAAAGATGGACCGAATCCAACGCCGAAATGAGCAGCATATTCCTAAAAAGAACGCCCGGGACCTGGTTAGAAAAGGGTGGTTTGAGCGGATGGCTCCTATTGATCGTGCCCAGCCCAAAGAAAGCAGCAGTGAATCCGACGTTCGGTTTATGGCCCGAGCGAAATGGAACGGGTACGTTCGTCTGATCACGGGGATGATTCAGGCCAATAACCCGTGGACCATTTTTTCTGCATTTAAAAATGTAATTGCACTGGCTTTTGCTTCAGGAGCCTACGCGATGATTTTCCCTACCCTCTGGCAGCTCGGGGAAGCCTATGACTGGCAGCGTTCTCTTTTATTAATGGCCGCTTCTTTTACTGCTTTGACGAGCTGGATTATTATTTCACACGGCCTGTGGGAACGTCGGTCAAAAACAGAGTCAGCTACGATGGTGAAGCTCCATAATACGACGACTATTCTGACGCTGAGTATGGGCGTACTTGGATATTATGTGGTTCTTTTCTGCCTCTTCTTTTTCGCTGTATTTCTATTTATTCCCGTTTCGCTGCTGGAATCGAGTACCGGCTTGGACAGGGAAGTCGGCTTTGCTTATTACCTTTCCCTTACATGGCTGGTCACGTCGCTTGCGACATGTATCGGAGCACTCGGAGCGGGTCTGGAGGATGAAGAAGCCGTTTTAAACGGCACCTACGGCTACCGCCAGCGCCAGCGTAAAAAACAGGCAAAAAAAGAGCAGGAACAAAAAGAGTACGAGGGGAAAACATAGGAAATACTTTATAATCGTGAATGAATAGAAAGAGGAGTATTCGTTATCAAGCGGAGCCTCCTCTTTTTATGTTTTAATAGAAGAAGACATTCACTGGACGAGTGGATAGAAAGAAGGGAACGCACGTGAACCGCATCTATAAAGAACGTCCTACATACAATAAAGGTCTGCTGAAACAGGATAGTATCGCAAGCCTGACGCTTCTTGTAATGATTATTCCACAGGGGATGGCGTATGCACTGCTTGCCGGTGTACCGCCGGTGATGGGGCTGTATGCTGCCACCATTCCGATGCTCGTCTATGCGCTGCTCGGATCGTCCCGGCATCTGTCAGTCGGTCCGGTCGCCATTACGTCCTTGCTCGTGTTTACCGCCGTATCGGCTTATGCACCGGCGGATACGGGTGAATACATTCAGTACGTGATCGTACTGGCCGCGATGGTCGGGCTGATTCAGCTGCTGCTTGGGTTTGGAAAAGCTGGATTTATTGTGAAATTTATTCCCCATTCGGTTTTCAGCGCCTACACGTCCGCCGTCGCGATTATCATTGGACTGAGCCAGCTCAATCATCTGCTGGGGGTTACGTCAGAAGGAAACCTGCGGGCCCATACGATTTTGTACAACCTGGGCAGCCAGTGGAACAGCTTTAACGGCTACACCGTGCTGCTCGGCAGTCTCAGCCTTGTGCTGATACTCTGGCTGAAAAATAGGTGGCCGCGGCTTCCGGCTCCTCTTATAGCACTGTGTTTGGCTATCGCGGCCGTGGTGTTTTTAGGACTTGATGACGCGGGAGTTGCCATTGTCGGGCAGATTCCGGCCGGTCTTCCCGGATTTACCCTGCCGGAAGTAACGGGCAGTATGGTCGTTAATCTCCTTCCGATGGCCGTCGTTATTGCCTTGATGGGCTTTATGGAATCCCTTTCGATTGGACGCGCGATCAGCAAAAAGGAACACTATGCGGTGCGTCCGAATCAGGAGCTCAAAGCGCTCGGCATGTCGAACCTTGTCGGTTCCTTTTTCCAGGGGTTTCCGGTAAACGGCAGCTTTTCACGGACTGCGGTGAACCACGAAGCAGGCGGCCGGACAAAAGCCGCTTCTGTTCTGACAGCAGGCGGGGTGCTTGTTGTTTTATTGTTTTTCACATCGCTGTTTTATTACCTGCCGAACGCCGTGCTTGCCGCGATTATTATTTCCGCCGTGTACAAGCTGGTCGACATTCAGCAGGCAAGGCACTTGTTTGACGTTCGTCCGCTCGAAGGCTGGGTGTGGGTGCTGACATTTCTGTCTACGTTGATTGTCGGCATTCAGTGGGGGATTATTATCGGTGCCGTCTTTACGCTCCTGTTTATTATCCGGCAGAGCATGCAGCCTAATATCGCCGAGCTTGGCTACTTAAGCGAGCAGGGCGAATTCCGGGACCGGCGCCGGTTTCCGGAAGCGCTGCTGTTTCGGAACGGCATGCTGATGCGGATTGATTCCAACATTCATTTTGCCAACTACTCCTACGTGGAAGAACATATCCGCGAACATGCCGGCAAACGGCCGGATATTTACTGGATGGTAATCGACATGTCCGGTGTTAATGACATCGACACTTCTTCGGTGGAGCAGCTGGAGGAATTTCTGCTGCAGCTCCAGCAGGAAACCGGCATGTCTTTCTATCTGGCCAACGTCAAAGGCTACGTGCGGGACACGATTGCCAAAGCCGAATGGAAAAAAGACCTGCAGCAGCGCGTCAGCTACCAGAGCATCGAGCACATTCTCGAACAGATGAACGTCCGCCTGCCGTCCCCCGACAAAAAGCAGACAGCTAAAGGACCGAATGATTTTATGATCTAAACACAACAGCTGCCGCTTCTCCAATAAAGGAGGAGCGGTTTTTTATGTTATCAAAAGATAACTTGTCATAATAAGTAAATTTTAGTACAGTTTACTTAGTTGTACGCATAAATTAAGTGATGGGAAAAGAATGTCGGAACGATAGTTTATATACGTAAAAATGTAAACGGTATCAATAAACGTAAAACAAAATAGGGAGTGAAGGACACATGGTGAGCAGGCAGCCCGGAGCATCCGTCATTATTGATAAGGACTTTGTGATTTCTGAGATAGATAAACGAATATACGGTTCTTTTATTGAACAGCTGGGACGGGCCGTGTATGGAGGAATTTATGAGCCGGACCATCCCGAGGCAGATGAACAGGGGTTCCGCAAAGATGTGATGAAGCTAGTGAAAGACCTGCAGGTTCCTATTATCCGTTACCCGGGAGGCAATATGGTGTCAGCCTACAACTGGGAAGATGGAGTGGGGCCGAAAGAAGACCGACCCCGGCGGCTGGAGCTTGCCTGGCAGACGATTGAAACAAATCACGTAGGAACCAATGAGTTTGCCGACTGGGCGGCCAAAGCCGGAAGTGACGTGATGATGGCGGTAAACCTGGGAACAAGGGGAATTGATGCAGCCAGAAATCTGCTGGAATACTGCAATCATGCCGTTGGTACCTATTACAGCGATTTAAGAAAACAGCACGGCTATGATAAACCGCATGATATCAAAACGTGGTGTCTCGGAAATGAAATGGACGGGTCATGGCAGCTTGGCGGAAAAACGGCGGAAGAATACGGACGTATAGCGTATGAAACAGCAAAAGCAATGAAGCAGGTGGACTCTTCGATTGAACTGGTAAGCTGCGGCAGTTCAGGTGCCGCGATGCCTACATTCCCGGAATGGGAAGCAGTGACGCTTTCCCATACGTATGAATTTGCCGATCATGTATCGCTGCACCAGTACTATGGCAACGACGAGAATGACACAGCGAACTTTTTAGCTAAATCATTGGATATGGATCAGTTCATCCGTACCGTCATTTCCACCTGCGATTACATTAAATCAAAAAAACGCAGCAAAAAAACGATGACCCTCAGCTTTGACGAATGGAACGTCTGGTTTCATTCCAGTGAAGCCGATCAACAGCTGGAGCCATGGCAGATTGCGCCGCCCCAGCTTGAAGATGTGTACACCTTTGAAGACGCCCTGTTGGTGGCCAATATGCTTCACACCCTGATTAACCACGCCGACCGCGTAAAGATTGCCTGCATGGCGCAGCTCGTTAACGTAATTGCGCCGATTATGACGGAAAATCAGGGCAGAGCCTGGAAGCAGACGATTTATTACCCGTACTACTATTTATCTGTGTACGGACGGGGAAAGGCGCTGCAGCCGATTATCCATTCGGATAAGTACGATTCCAAAGAATTTACGGATGTGCCGTATTTGGACAGCGCGGTTGTTTTAAACGAAAGCAAAAATGAACTGGTTTTGTTTATGACCAACAGGCATCTCGAAGAGGGCTTGTCTGTCAGCTGTGACCTGCGTTCTTTTGAAAAAGCTGCAATTATTGAGCATGTGGTGCTGGAACATGACGATCCAAAAGCGTCGAATACGAAAGACAAAGAAGACGTAACACCTCACAGCAGGGGAAATGCAGTTATTGAGGAGACGATGCTGCAGGCAGAGCTGCCCCGTATGTCCTGGAGCATGATACGGGTGAAAGTGTAAAAATTAAAAAGGAAAGACCGACAGCTTTTACAGCTGCCGGCCTTTCTTTTATTTGTTCACATCTATTTTCAAGCCGATGGAAAGCATCGCTTCCGGCAGGCTTCGGGTAACGCGAAGAGACTTTAACGAAATACCCATCGTTACAATCTGCCGCGCGAGCTCCGGACGCATGCCGGATAAAATAACGGTAATGCCGAGCAGCTTCAGCGCCTGGTGCAGCTGGAGGATGCTTCGGGAGACAACATTATCCATTTGATACACGCCGGACAGATCAACAATTAAGTAGGCAAGCCCAAGTTCGCTGCCTTTCTGCATCGTTTTCTCCACTAAGCGCTGGGCCCGGGACGCATCCAGCGTACCGATCAGCGTCAGGACCGCTGCATCCTCGGTCAGCGGCACAATCGGAACGGACAGCTCCAGAATTTCCTGGCGCGTCAGCTCCGCCGCTTTTCGGTTGTAGTCCACGTAGGCTCTGGAAAACGTGTAGACCGCCTCATCAATTGCCGTGTTGACGCTTGATTCAATCCCGCGGTAACAATCAAAGGAGAGCTGCTCCCCGCCGATTTCCTTTTGAATAAATCGAAATACTGCCTCCCGGTAATGTGGAAGAAACTGAAGAGCTTCATCGAGCGGGAGCTCCTTTTCTGCAGAAAAAGTGCCAATTTCCTTTCCCCACCGGCTGATTTCTTCAAGTGCTTCGTCCCGTTCATATTTAGACATCGCCTGGCCGACCAGTCCGATAAAGTTGGCACGGATGTTCATTACTTCCTCGCTTTCGAGGCCGTGTCTGGAAAAACGAAGGAATTCGCCGATTTCCCTGGCGATTTGTTCTCTATGTTGAAAAATACCCTCTCCTAAAGAGGCAATCTGTACAGCGTTCATCGTCACATCTCCTTGAGATTTATAAGTAAAGCAGGATGGATCATCCTCATATGTAAAAATGAGTCATATGTTAATTTTAGCAGAAGCTTTAAAAACAGGCTATTAATTACATCGATTATAAACAAATCAGCATTCAGCTGGATAAATAACAGGACTGATTTTTTAAAATCAACAGAAAGCCGATTGAAATAGGCTGTAAAAGGAAATAAGCTGAAGAAGAGGGAAATAACGTTTCTTTTATGACAAAATAAAAAAGGTGCCACTATATGAAAATAACGGTTACGTCCAATGACGTTGCAAAAAGAGCAGGAGTCTCCCAGTCCACGGTGTCCAGAGTGATCAATAATTATCCTTATATCCGGGAGGAGACGAGGCAGAAAGTCTTAAAAACGATTGAAGAAATGGGCTTTACTCCCGACGAAGTAGCGAGAAGTCTCAACAAACGGAAAACAGCGACGATCGGGCTGATCGTCGGGGATATTTCCAATTCCTTTTTTGCAGAGACGGCAAAAATTATTATCAGCGAAGCGAGAAAAAGAGGATTCGACGTGATACTCTCAGACACGGACCATGAAAAAGAAAACCTGAAAAAATCGATTGATATGCTGGTAGGCAAGCGCGTGGAAGGCATCATTATCGGCTCGGTGGAAAGAACCGAGGAAGAAGTGGAACGGCTGTATCATTCCCAGACCCCGGTAGTGCTGTATAATACGCGGACGGATGAAAGCCCGTGCGATTACTTTGTGCTTGATAATGAAAAAGGTGCCAGAATAGCAATGAATTATCTGTTTCAAAAACAGCACCAGCGGATTGGATTTGTGTCCCCGTCTGCTAAATATTCCACCCTTCATGAAAGAATGGAAGGCTACAGGCAGGCTCTCCTGGAAAAGGGAATACCATACGACCCGGAGCTTGTGTACAACCAGCCTCTGGAAGCAGAAGAAATAAAAAAATACTTAACATCGATATTATCGATGCCCGACCCTGTTACGGCTGTATTTGCCGCTTCGGACCAGATTGCGGTAACGCTTTTGGAGCATTGTAAACGAATGAATATCAGCGTTCCGGAAGAGCTGGCCGTTATTGGTTTTGACGATATTCATTTATCCTCCAATCCTTTTATCGACCTCACGACCGTTTCGCAGAAGCATCAGGTGATGTCGCTGTCCGCGGTGGAACGGCTGATAGAACTGATCCAGGCAAAAGAAAAAGCACCCCGTCACGTACAGGAAATTATGGAGCCGGAACTTATCGAACGAAGCACGACCTAAAAAAAAAGTATCAAAAGTAGTTTACAAAAATCAAAAAACTTGTTAACCTTTGAATACGTATTCAAGAAGAGTGCGTATTCAATCATTTAGGCGGAATTTAACAGGTTCTCATTTTTTTTAATGTATTTTGAATACGTATTCAAAATAAGGAGGCAGACGTATCAGCAGAGACTTTTTTTCAGTAGAAGGAAAAACAATCGTAATCACAGGAGCCAACAAAGGACTGGGACTGGCTGTCGCAGAAATGCTTGCTGAAGCAAAGGCTGATGTCGCTTTAGTCGCCCGCGATGAAGCAGGGCTCAAGGCCGCTGCAGAGAAAATAAAAGCGGACGGCTTTAATGCGGAGTACTTTGCTTTTGATTTAACCAACACAAATGAGCTGCCGACTCTTTTTGAAAGTATTTATCAGAAATTTGGAAAAATTGATGTCTTAATTAATAATGCCGGCACGAATATTCCTGTACCGGCAGAGGAAGTAACAGAAAAGCAGTGGGATCAAATACATGATATTAACTTAAAGAGCGTTTTCTTTGCTTCACAGGCGGCCGGAAAATGGATGATCAAGCAGGGCCGGGGCAAAATTATTAATATGTCCTCCCAGATGGCCTTTGTCGGCTATTATAAAAGAGCAGCGTACAGCTCGAGCAAAGGCGGCATTACCCAGCTGACCAAATCGCTCGCGGTCGAGTGGGCGCCGCATCATATTAACGTAAACGCAATTGCGCCTACATTTATTGAAACACCGATGACGGCGAAGATGTTCGAAGATCCGGATTTCCGCAGGGATGTGCTGGCAAATATCCCGATGGGAAGGCTTGCCCGTGCAGAGGATATATTCGGGGCTGTCATGCTGCTAGCTTCTTCATCATCAGACATGATCACCGGCCACACGCTGCGCGTTGATGGCGGCTGGACCGTATGGTAGAACAAAAAATCCAAACAACCAATCAGGAGGAATAGTATGAGTGAAAAGTCAGTAAAAACATTAAATGAACAAATGAAAGACAGAATCATCCGATTTAAGGATTTAAAAGCAAAAGGAATTCCACTGATGTTTATCGACAGCATTATTCCCGGCCATCAGCGCATTAACTACGCGCTTATCGGTGATACGGCAAGCGAAAACCCTGAGTATAAGCCGATGATCACAGAACCGCACGGTTTTCAGATCGGAATGGTGAAAGCGCTACCAGGTAACGGCCCCGCTTTTCATACCCATGATTACATTGAAACATTCGTACCGTTAAGCGGAAAGTGGAGATTCTACTGGGGAGAGGGCCCGGATCAAATTGACGGCGAAGAAATTATCGGCGAGTGGGATCTAATAACGCTGCCGCCCGGCTTGTACAGAGGACTTGAAAACGTCGGTGAAGAAGAAGCCTGGCTGTTCGCCGTGCTCGAGCAGCACGAAGTGTTTGAAGGCAAGGATCCATACTGGGCTCCGGAAGTCGTGAGAAAAGCGGCGGAATACGGCTTTGATGCGGACGATAAAGGAAAAATGATCGCTCCCGATAATTTTAAACAGCTGGAAAAGGAAATGGCCGAGAAATTAAAAATGGGTGAGTAAACCACCGATAAAGGCAGAATACACATGATACAGAATCAGCCCAGGCAGCATAAATAAGAAGGAGGAAGTCAAGATGGAAAGCAAAAACACAGAAAAAGCCGCTAAAAAGCAGGAAAACACAGAGGTGGAAAAACCCAACGGCCGCCCGGCTCCGGCTTCAGCTTCAGCTTCAGCAGAAGAACCAAGGTGGGCCGTGAAAAACACTTTTCCCGCCAATATCGTTCATTATGCCGACAGCAATGACGTGAATGCAATGGACAGCCGCGATGACGATGATTACATGAACCACATAGCAAAAGAAGACGTGAAAAAACAGTCGATGAAAGGCTTCGGCGATTACAATAACATCATCGATTATATCGTGAAAATCACATGGCAGATATGGAACGAAAAAGATATCGGCATGATCTATGATACTTACAGCTACGGCGTGCAGATTCACCGTGGCAGCGTAAACAGCCACGGAGTCAACGAAGTAATCTCCGGTACGATGCAGACGCTGCAGGCATTCCCGGACAGATCAGGCGTAGGCTACAGCATTCTCTGGTCCGGCAACGACGAGGACGGTTTCTTTACTTCCCACCGTGGCAGATCAATTGCTACCAACATGGGTGATACTCTGTACGGCCCGGCTACCGGTAAAAGAGTTGTCTTCCGCACTGTGGCAGACTGCTTGATTCATGAAAATAAAATCTACGAAGAGTGGCTCGTCATGGACACGTACCATCTTGTACAGCAGCTGGGCTTTGATCCGGTCGAAGTGGCAAAGCGCACGGCTAAACAGACAAGTAAGCTGGCGCCGTCGATGTCCTTTAACTTAACCCAGACGGCTGAAGAAGGGATGCCGCCAAAGGAATATATACCAAAGTCTTCCTCATTTGAAATCGGCGACTTTATGCTGGAAATGATTAATAAAGTCTGGGAACGCCGCTCGTTCAATCAAGTAAAAACTTTTTATGAAAAAAATGCGGTCATGCATTACGTCTGCAACAAGGATATGGCGGGACACAGTGAAATTCAGGGCACCCTGCTGAACCTGTTTGCTTCCATTCCAAATGGAAAAGTACTCATCGACCGGGTGACGTGCAACAAAAAAGGATCCGACGACGATTGGGATGTAGCAGTCCGGTGGAGAATTCAGGGTCTGCACAGCGGCATCGGCTATTTCGGCTATCCGAGCGGAAAAGCAATAGAGATTAACGGCATTAACCATTACAAAGTCCGCAATCAGAAGATCCAGGAGGAATGGTTCCTGTTTGACGGTCTGGAAGTGCTCCGCCAGGTGTATACCGACCATAAAGATGACAATGACGGAGACTTCTCGTTCGAGGATGGAAACTTTACGGGCGTTTCTTAATGAAAAAAGAGGTGGACGGGCATGCGTTCAATTGCAGAACTAAAAAGAGGCTACGCAGCAAAACAATTTACTCCCTCTGAAATCGTCGAAGAATGCCTGCAGAAAATTCATAAAGCAGATGAGTCGCTTTGTTCCTTTATTACCGTCGCAGAAGAGGAAGCGCGTCAGCAGGCGCTGGCTGCAGAAACCCGCCTGAAAGCAGGCCGCAACAGGCCGCTGGAGGGAGTTCCCATCACCTACAAAGACATTATTAACACAAAAAACATCCGTACAACCAATGGAGCCTGGATCGACAGGCACCAGGTGCCGGCAGAAGATGCCGCGGTGGTGCACGATCTCCGTCAAAACGGGGCCATCACGCTGGGAAAAGCCAACCTGCATGAATACGCATTTGGCGTTACCTCGCGGAACCCTTTTTACGGAAACGTGAAAAACCCCTGGAACGAGCAGTATATGGCAGGCGGATCAAGCGGCGGATCGGCCGCCGCGGTGGCCGCAGGCTTCGGCTCTGGATCGATCGCAACCGATACGGCAGGCTCCATTCGAATGCCTGCCTCGTGCTGCGGGGTTACCGGGCTGAAACCAACCTACGGATCCATCCGCACGAACGGGGTTTTCCCGTTGTCGTGGTCTCTGGATCACGTCGGCCCAATTGGGGCTACGGTGGAGGATACGGCTCTTTTGTACGAGCATATGGGAGGAACAGCCGGATTATTTCCGGCCGGGGGGAAAATAAAAATAGGTGTTCCGACTGGTTTTTTTAATGAACGTGTTGATGAAGAGGTAAGCCGCACATATAAACAGGTTCTCCGTAACCTGGAAACAGAGAATATAGAATTAATCGAAGTGGACGTTGATTTTTTGAAAGAAGCGACGGCCGTTTCCAGAATGATAGCCGCTCCGGAAGTAACATACATTCATGAATACCGGGCCGATCTCAAAGACTACGGAGAGAACATTGCTCCTGTTTTTGAGAAAAGCCGGAGCTTCTCTGCGCTCGACTACGTAACGGCGCTGCAGACAAGAAACATAATGAAAGAAAAGCTCTCTCAGTTATTTAGAACGATTGATGTGCTGATTACGCCAACGCTTCCCGTCACTCCGCCTTTACTGCATGACCAGATACTTGCCGGCGGAGAAAGTATTGATGATGCGATGATCCGTTACACATGCCCATTCAGCTTGACCGGCCATCCGGCGCTTACGATGCCGGGAGGTCTTACTGAAAATAATATGCCAATAGGCATCCAGCTCATTTCCGGCTGGCTGCGGGAAGACATTCTTTTACAAACGGCGTTACTGTATGAAGCGCGTTTTCTGGATTCTTTTTACGAGGAAAGAAATCGACGCTGTACAGTGTAGGGATATTCCCTGCAGTCGGAATAGTACGAATGTTTAAAAAAATAGTTTATGAGGAGGAAACATGTTGAAAAAATCTTCAGCAGTATTTTTTACCGGCGCAGTCGTTTCTTCATTGGTCCTGAGTGCATGCGGCAATGATTCAAGTTCAGAGGATTTAGAAGGCGAAAGCATTACGGTCGCCCTGTCGGAAGGCGACATTGGCCAATTTAACGCCTGGCAGGCAAGAAGCGAGGAATTTACGGAAGAAACGGGCATCGAGGTGGAATTCACCGAAGTTCCGTACAACAACCTGCTGGACCGGATTACAACAGAAGGAATTTCAGGGCAGGGCACCTTTGACCTGGTCACGCATCTGGACGTTATGGGGCCTTCCAGCCGCCAGTTCTTCGAGCCGCTGGATGACTACGCCGCAGAAGATGATTACAATTTTGACCGTTTCCCGGAATCAACGCTTGATTTATCCACGTATGAAGGAGAAATATACAGCCTTCCGGTTAGAGCCAACGCCCAGCTGATGTTTTACCGCAAAGACGTGTTCGAAGATTTAGGCATTGATCCTCCGGAAACATGGGAAGAGCTCGAGCAGGCGGGAGAAACGATTACGGAAGAAACCGACATGGCCGGCATTGCGCCTTACTACCAAGCAGGAAACAACGGCCAGAATTTATACATGTGGACCTCTTATTTATGGAGTAACGGGGCGGATATTCTCGATGACGAAATGAAGCCTGTCTTTAATTCCGAAGAAGGCATCGAAGCCACCCAGCGCTATATCGACCTGCTGGTGGAAGACGAAATTGCGACGGCAGGCTCCGTTTCGTTTGGAGAGCAGGAAGCAAGAACAAACTTTAAACAGAGCAATTCCGCGATGTGGATCGGCTGGTGGTGGGTCTACTCAGACTTTAACTTCAGCGATTCCTCCGATGAAGAAGTTCTCGGAAATGTAGGATTCACGACGGTTCCCGGCTGGGAAGGCAAAGAAAGCGTGTCGAACATTTCCACGTTCCCGCTCGCTATGATGAAAGACTCCGAAAACAAGGAAGCCGCCTGGGAATTTATGAAGTGGCTGAGCGAACCTGAATTTGAAAAAGAAGTCGTGCTGGATGCCTTAAACGGCGATTCACCGTCCAATCAGTTTTCCACCGATATTTCACAGACCGCCAACCTGAATGACGAGGAGCTCAACGAAGCAGGAGACGACCTGTTTACGACCGGCGGAGAATCATTTGAAAACGCCCAGACGCTTCCTAAATTCGAAAACTGGCCGGAAGTGTCAGATATTATAAGCAATGCCATTTCCAACATGGCGACCGGTGAATCAGTGGAAGATAACCTTAACCAGGCAGCAGAAGACGTAGAGCAGCTGCTCGAAGAAGAGGGCTACTACGACGAATAAACACAGCATGCAACTACGTGAATAGTATAAAGGAGGTAAAGGGGTGACTAATAAATATTTCAAGTACCTGCTGCTCGCGCCGGCTTTTTTAATACTTGGAACCATCACGATATATCCGTTGATCCGCTCCTTCTGGATCAGCCTGCACGAATGGAATTTAACCGATTCCCTCGACATCGGAGAATTTGTCGGCATTGATAATTATCTGCAGGCCATGGGGGACAGTGGCTTTTGGAACAGCGTGACCGTCACGCTCGTGTTCACGTTGGCTACCGTATTTATTACGATAGCCAGTGCGATAGCCGTCGGAATTCTTTTGAGTAAGGAAAAGCCTTATATTTCCTTTCTCCGGGCTATCTTGATTATTCCGTTTGCTTTAAGTCCGGCACTTGTAGGATATTCCTGGAGATTTATGTTAAACCCGGACTACGGTTTATTTGATCGGATTATCGGGTTTCTCATCCCACCATTATCTGGTGTGGTTATGCTGGGGACACCTACGACGGCGCTTGCGGCACTGGTTTCCGTGGCCGTCTGGATCTGGCTGCCGTTTATCAGCCTGATGTTTATCAGCGGGCTGATGGGGCTTCCTAATGAAGTCTATGAAGCCGCTAAAATTGACGGTGCCTCTAATATGCAGATTTTGTTTAAAATAACCCTGCCTATGCTTCAGCCGATCATCCTCATTGCTTCTATCTTAATGACGATGTTTTCGTTAAAGCAGTTTGACCCCATCGTCACGATGACGAGCGGGGGACCCGGCAATTCGACAGAAGTGCTCAACTTCCTTATTTACAGCACCTCTTTCAGGTACTTTGATATGGGATATGGAGCAGCTCTTGGTTACATCTTAGCCATTATGACCATTGGTTTCGTGCTTATTTACATGAGGCGTCTGGTAAAAGGAGGCGAATGGAATTAATGAATAGTGTAACGGCAGCCCAAAAAGAAAAGCAGGCAGCAAAAGCGGTAAGTACAAGAAGAATAGCGGCCGAGGTCGTGGAAAAAGTCGGCGTTCTGCTTGTCGTGACCTTCTTATTTCTTCCGATTTTCTGGATTGCACTAACTGCGTTCAAGCCGGCGTCGGAAGTTTACTCGCTCAGCGTATTTTTTCAGCCGACGCTTGAAAACTTCAGCCGCATATTCAGCTCGGCCTATAATTTTGAGAACTTTTATTTTAACAGCTCCATTGTGGTGTTTTTTACGCTGCTTATTACGCTTCCGGTAAGCGTACTGGCAGCCTACAGCATTTCCCGTTTCCAGATGCGCGGCAAGCAGGTCTTTATGTTTGCGATCCTTGCTACGCAGTTTATCCCATTGATCGTCAACGTCATTCCTTTCTTTATTATGTTCCGCAACTGGGGCATTTTGGATACGACGCTTGCCTTAATTATCGTCAATCTCGGCCATACGATTCCCTACGCGATCTGGCTGATCAAAGGATTTATCGACAGCATCCCTAAGGATATAGAAGAAGCGGGCTTAATTGACGGGGCCGGACGAATGAAAGTAATCTGGCATATTCTTCTGCCGATGGCCCGCCCAGGTATTATTACGGCGACGGTATTCTGCTTCGTTATCACCTGGAATGAATACATGTTTGCCTTAATCCTCACCAACCAGGACGCGGTGACTCTGCCCGTAGCGCTGTCTTATTTTGTCGGCGAAAACGGGGTCATCTGGAACGAAATGGCAGCGGCCGGCATGATCTATGTGCTGCCGACAGTAGTCTTTATGCTTCTTGTCCGCAAACAGTTCGTTAAAGGAATGAGCGCGGGCGCAGTGAAATAATACAGAATGTCGGAAAGGAAGTCCCTATGGAATATATAAAAAAAGCCAACGATATCTCAATGGAAATAACAGAGGAAACCGAAAACACCGTAAAGCAGATCATTAAAGATGTGAAAAGCAGCGGAGATGAAGCGGTTCAGATGTATGAAAAAAAATTCAGCCAATCCTCCAGGCCGCTCAGGGTAACAGAAGAGGAAATGGAGGAAAGTATAGCTGCGCTTCCGGAGGAAACGAAAGTGCTGATCGAGCGCATTGTGGACCGGGTGACGAAATTTGCCGAAGCGCAGATGGAATGCCTGCTCCCGCTGGATAAGGACTTCGGTGACGGTATTCGCATGGGCCACCGCATTATTCCGGTCGAAAAAGTGGGCGCGTACGTGCCGGGCGGACGGTTTCCGCTGTTGTCTTCAGGACCGATGGTAACGGCACCGGCGAAAGTGGCCGGCGCGAAAAGAATTATTGCCTGCAGTCCGGCTAATTATAACGGCAGCATTCATCCGGCCGTCCTGTATGGACTGAAATGCTCCGGTGCCACCGACGTGTTTGCTATCGGCGGCGCCCAGGCAGTGGCGGCGATGGCGCTTGGCACAGAAACGGTACCGGAAGTGGATGTAATATCCGGGCCCGGCAACCGGTTTGTAGCAGAAGCCAAACGCCAGGTTTTTGGAAGAGTTGGGATTGACCTGATAGCAGGACCGAGTGAGATTCTCGTTTTCGCTGATGAGACGTCTAATCCTAAAGCATGTGCGGCAGACCTGCTCGCGCAGGCAGAACACGATCCTAATTCCAGAGCCATTCTCGTCTCCCTGTCCAAAGAGCAGGCGGAGGCTGTGATAGAAGAAGTCGAACAGCTGCTGGAGACATTTGCAGAAACATCTCCGGCCCATGAAGCCTGGAGCAGCGGGGGCGAAGTTCTTGTAGTGGACAGCCTTGAAGAAGGTATTAAATGCTGCAACGACTATGCGATTGAACACCTGCATGTTCATATTCCGCAGCATGAAACGTTTAAAGATCAGTTCAAACATTACGGATCTTTATTTTCAGGTGAAGAAAGCTCGGTGGTGTTTTCCGATAAAGTCTCCGGCACGAACCACACCCTTCCTACGCACCGCGGCGCCCGTTACACCGGAGGATTATGGGTCGGAAATTACGTGAAAGTCGCCACCCATCAAACGATAACAGGGAACGGAACGCAGTATTTGGCGGAACATGCCACCGCCCAGTCGGAAATTGAAGGGTTGGAAGGACACCGCTTGTCTGCCGAATGGCGGTTGAAAAACTGATGGGCATAAAAGGAGGGGGAGCATGGATCCTCTTGTTTTAATACCAGGATCATTGTGCACCGAAGAGCTGTGGGAGCATCAGGCTAAACATTTATCAGCAGGGCGGGAGGTTTATATTCCATCTATAGCTGAGCACGACAGTGTGACAAAAACAGCAGAGCATATTCTGAACAGTGTGCCCGGGACGTTTTCATTAGCCGGGTTGTCACTGGGCGGGATTATCGCGATGGAAATTATGAAACTGCAGCCGGAACGGGTAGACAGGCTCGCTCTGCTCGATACAAACCCGAATCCGCCCACCCCGGAGCAGATAAAGGGATGGAACAGCCAGCAGCAGGGCATACAGGACAGACAGTTTGACCGTATCGTGGAGGAACAGTTTATTCCGGCTGTGCTGTATGAAAAAGAAAAAAATGAACCGGCTCAGGAGATTACGAGGAAAATGGCAGCAGAAATCGGAGAAGATGGTTTTTTTCAGCAGCTCGAGGCAAACAAAGGAAGACCGGGATTTCTGGAGGATCTGCTGGATATTCAATGTCCTGTGCTGGTGATGGCCGGCCGCCAGGATGCGCTGTGCAACAATCAAATTCATCAGTTGATGGCCGCTCATATAACGGGAGCCAAACTGGTTTTTATCGAAGAGTGCGGCCATTTAAGCCCGATTGAGCAGCCGCAGGCCGTAACGGCTGCGATGGCCTGCTGGCTTCAGGAAGAGTGTACGATTGGAGGCCGCTATGTTTGCCAATAACGTTAAAGAAAAAATCCAGAACCAGGAATTGACCCAGGGGGCTATTACCAGCTTGTATTCCCCCGCTTTAGTGGAGATGCTTGGGTATGCGGGATACGAATTCATCGTGCTGGACGATGAACACGGAGCCTACAGCGGATCGGAGATGGAAGACATGATCCGCACCTCCCAGCTCGCCGGCATCGTTCCGATCGTAAGGGTGAGCTATGACGCTTCCAGCATCCAAAAAGCGCTGGACCGGGGGGCGTTCGGCATTCAGGTGCCGATGGTTAACACAGTGGAAGATGCCGAAAGAGCGGTCAGCCTGGCGAAATATCCTCCCCGCGGATCAAGAGGAACGGCATTTTCCATGCGTGCCGCCGGATTCGGCTTTTTAAACAACGGACAGTTTATGGATGACTCGGACGATAATATTTTAGTGACGGTGCAGATTGAAACGATGGAAGCCGTGAAACATTTCAAAGAAATCATGAGTGTGCCCGGCGTGGATATGGCCTTTCTCGGCCCAACAGATCTATCCGTTAATATGGGATACAAAAAGAATATCGGCGGACCGGAAGTTCAGGAAACGCTCGACAGCCTTTACCAGCAGGCGGAAGAAATGAACGTTCCCATTGGCACCATTGCGACCTCCCAGGCAGAAACAGAAGCCGTTGCCAAAAAAGGAGCCGTGTTTGTGTCGCTCGTGGTGACCACCTTAATCAAAAAAGCGCTGAACGACTCGCTGATACGATAATAGAAAATAGATTCAGCAAATAAAAAGCAGGCCAGGAAACAATTTGGTCTGCTTTTTTTGCTTGAAAAAAAGATAAATGTTAAAGAAAATATGGCTGTTTACCTTTCACTTTGGATATACACAAACAAAAAAAGCTGTGCTGAAACCTATTTCGGAGAGTTTATTTTTTGTGAAATTCATATGAATCACGAAAACAGTTCTCCTTTTAATAATGTATAAGGTATGCCATCATAGACATAAACGTATAGACGGAGAATGCTATGACAAATCCTCTTAATGATTTAAAAAATAATGTGTCCAATCTAACAAATGCTCAGCGCAGTATTGCTGACTATATACTTAAGAATTCCTCTGAAGCAGCTTTTTTAACGGTAAATCAGCTGGCTAAACGTGTGAACACAAGTACTACTACAATCATGAGGCTGACTTCCACTTTGGGATATTCAGGCTACAGTGAATTTCAGAAAGGTCTGCAGCAGCTGCTTAGAGATCGCACGGCTCCTCCTAACCGTCTGGAAGATAATTTGAAAAATGTAGGAAGTGATGATTTATGGGGAAAAACAATCGATCATCACCTCGATCATATTCACCAAGTAAGAAGTCAGCTCTCTAAGAGTCAGCTGGACGAAGTAGTCAACCAAATCCTTTCCTCCAATCAAATCTACTGCACGAGTGTGCGCAGCGGTCTCCCGGTAGGACAATACTTAACGCATGGGCTCAACCGAACGATGGGAAATTGTAAACTAGTACTGGCAGATACAGTGGACTGGGTAGATGAGGTTATTTCTATGCAGCCTGGAGATTTAATTATCGCAACGAGCTTCCCCCGCTATGCACGAAGAATTATAGATTTCATCAAAGCAGCCAAGCTCCGGGAAGTAAAAGTGGTGGCCATTACAGACAGTTATTCGGCACCGATTGTGGAATACGCCGATATCGTGCTTCCCTGTGATTCCGAAAGTCTTGCCTTTCATAATTCTCCTATCGCCGCCATGGTAGTCGTCGATTATCTGATCAACGCTACGGCTATGAGCCAATCAGCTAAAACGAAGCAACGATTAGACGAGGTGAACAACGTATTAACGAGTATGAATTACCATTACAAAGAAGCGGATGAAGAGTAAAAAGTATATCTTTTCTATAAAATATAAAGTTCCTAAGAGGCTGAAATCCTTTTAGGAACTTTTATTTTATTTTTTTGAAAGGGTTTACATTATAGGTTCGTGTTGTTATAGTAATAAATATTACTTTTAAATTAAATAAAGTAATAAATATTACTAAGGGTGATGACTATGGAAGAAGGCCTGCAAACGAAAGAAAATAAAATAATGACTAGAATGAAAAAAATCGGATCTTCCGTTTTTGCTGATGTAATGGAAATGAGCAATGTGATGCATTATGAGATGAAACCTGTTAATTTTTCAAAGCCTCTTGTTGGACGTGCAAGAACGGTAGACTTACCGCCGGGCGATAATTTGTTTTTACATCATGCTATTTACCAGGCAGAACCGGGGGAGGTACTTATCGTAGACGGAAAAGGATTTACCGGCGCCGCCTATTTAGGAGAACTAATGGCAGGGGCTGCAGAAGCACTTCATATTCAGGGGATTGTAATAGATGGTTTTGTTCGGGATCACCGCGAGCTTCGTGACAGTGCTATCCAGATATATGCAAAAGGTTTTGTCCCTTCCGGTCCAAGTAAAGAGGGACCGGGTTCGCTTGATAATGTAATTTCCTGCGCTGGAACTGTAGTTTTTCCTGGAGACTATGTGGTAGGGGATGAAGATGGAGTGGTGATCATTCCGCGGCAGAAAGTCGAAGAAATTCTGCAGAAGGCAGAGCAGAAGCTCCAGTATGAAACGAATCGCTTACAAATCATCAAGGAGTTTGTCAAAGAAGCGGATCAAAAGAATAAAAAATCACTTCAACCGGATTGGCTGGAAGCGAAAATAAAGAAATTCACTCATTAGGAGGAAACAACATGAATATTGGCTTTATTGGATTCGGCGAAGTCGGTTACGAAATGGCGAAAGGGTTTCGTGCTCAAAACGATAGGAATAAAGTATATGTTTACGATCACCTGCACGATAATCCCAAAACAATAGAAAGGGCGGAAACCATAGGGGCTGTTTTGTTCGACGCCCCCGAAAAAGTTGCCCAGCAGACATTGAGTGTATTATTTACAGCAGTTCCAGCCTCTTTTACAAAAGAAGCCTGGTCTTCGATAGAGTCTTATATAAATAAAGAAACTATCTATATCGATTTAACTACAGCGTCAGCGGAGGTAAAACAGCAAATAAGCGATAGTATGATAGAAAAAAATCAGTTTTTTGTAGATGGTGCAATTATGGGGCCATTAAAAGGAAACCAGCATAAAGTGCCGATCATGGTAAGTGGAAATGGGGCAGAAGCGTTTATTGAATGGGGCAGAAAAGTGGAAATGAACCTGGAATTTGTAAATAAAACCCCGGGAGATGCCACGAATATTAAATTTATTCGAAGTATTTTCACGAAAGGCCTGTCTACTCTTTTACATGAATTAATGGAAACAGCTTCTGCACTCGATTTAGAAGATACGATTCTACAATCTATTACACATACGATGGACAAAGAGCCATTTGAAAATATACTTAATAGATTAATCACCGGAAATGTGCAGCACTCCGAAAGACGAGTGAAAGAAATGGAAAATGTGGCTGATTTTATGCTTGAGAACAATGTAGAGCCTGTGATGACAAGAGCAACACGGGATAAATTGAAAGCTATCACGGAAAGTAATATTAGAGAGGCCTTTATGGAGAAAGAACCAAATGATTGGAAAGAAATGATACACACCATGAATCAAAAATAGAAAAGAAGGAGGGAGATCAATGGGCATTATTGCTTTAATTATATTTGTAAGCGTTTTAGTTATTTGGAGTATAGTATTAAAACGAAATTTGGGGGAAGCGGCACTGGTAGGGTTTTTGGCTATCGTTCCTCTGGGAGGATGGGACGCCCCGGCTTTATTTATACAGGGGATTACGTTTGCTTCCACTTTCTCTGTACTGTATGCTGCTATCGCTTTTGTATTTATGGCATATGTCATCGATAAGTTTGGGATCGTGGAGCGGCTCCTGGCTATTTTAAATTCCTTAGTAGGAAGACTGCCCGGCGCCCCTGCGATTATGGATGCGGTCGGTTCCTCCGTAATGGGCACCCTTTCCGGCGGCGATTCAGGTAATACTGCAGCAACCGGATCGATTACCGGTCCCTGGATGCTTCGAAATAAATGGAATAAAGAAATTGCAGCTTCTGTGATGGTAGGAAATGGAGGCATGGCTTCAGCGCTGCCGCCGACAACCTCCATGTTTATCATTTTAGGATTCGCCCCGGTTGCAGCAGCAATAACTACAGGAGAATTTTTCCTTGCTTTATTAATAGCCGGCGCTTACCAGTTTCTTCATCGGATGCTTCTAATCGGTTATTTTGTAAAAAAACAAAATATAAAAGCATTTCCGGCAGAGTCATTGGATCCGTTACGTACCTCCTTTAAGAATGGCTGGACTTCCATTCTGATCTATTTAGGAGCTATTATTCCATTGGTTTTAACTATTGGCCCGCTGGCCGGGTGGATAGAAGGCATCCCTTCTCTTGGAGAAGAAGCACTGGGCAGCATCGATATTGTGATATGGATCCCGACGCTGATGATAGCTATTTCATTTTTACTGGCTGGAAAGGCTGCTCCTAAATCAGCAGGAGAATTGGTTACGCTTATTCAGAGATCGATCCCGCGGTTTACTGTTATCGGCTCTCTAATATTCTTTGCGGTAGCTTCAAGTGAAGTATTAACCACCTTAGGATTATCTGATAATATAGCTCAGATCATGGGAGCGGTAAATGCACCGGGCTGGATTACCGTTCTTATAATAGGATTTGGCGTGACCGCCATTGCCGGTCCGTTAACCTCCACGGGTACTCTGACAGCTGTTGGATTAGTATCCTATGAAATTCTGGTATCTACTGGTTTTTCTCCATTAATCTCAGCAGTAGTGGTAATGACGTTTGCTTCCACTTCAGCGCAGATGCCTCCAGCTTCAGGATCCATTTATATTGCTTCAGGTATTGTAGGAGCCCGTCCGGAAAAAACGTTCGCTATATTAATCCTGTATTATGCTTTACCGGTTATTCTTATAGGCTGGCTTATTGCAATGGGCATTCTGCCAATTTAACAAGGAGGTATCAAGGGTATGCAAAAATTATTGGAGCGTCTTTTTACTATATGTTTAATACTATCGCTGTTGCTGGCGTTGATTATGGTAGTAACCCAGATTATAGGTCTGCTTATTGGAAACGGGAACCTGATGATTCAAAGCAGTGAAATGCTGACACAGCCAACGATCATATTAGCCGCATTGTTTTCAGGTATTGCTTTTATTTTAGGATACTTTCCAAGTTATCAGGAAACAAGAAAAGAATAATAAGAAAAAGACAAAAAATAGGTATTTTTATACAAAATCTTTACAGGGGGGTGCTTTCCGCAGGCCATGCCTCAGCTAAAGAGGAAAAACGCCTCTTTATCTTCTCCTATGGCTGTTCTGCAGGAGTCACCCCCCAGTTTCTTTTCTTCTTTTTTTCATAAGAAATTTTAAAAATATTTGATATCTTGTATGGATATACAAGACACAATACTTTCTCGATAATCTAAAAAAGAGCTGTCCCCTGCGGAACAGTTCTTTTCTTATTTAATTCTTCGCAGCGAGGTCCGTACGGATTCAATCAGCTGATGAAAGGCTTCTACTGCTTTAGCGGTATCCTTTTCCTGCAGGCCTTCGAGCAGGGAGCGGTGGTATGGATAGCTTTCATCGAAGATATCCTCTTTGCCGAAAGGCTCCTCCCAGAACTGGTTGAACTGGTCGGCAACGGATTCGATAATACTGTTTAAAAAATCATTGCCGGCAAGCTGGTAGATTTTCTGGTGAAAGGCCGCATCTGCTTTGTTGGCGGTTTTGCGGTCGTTATGTTTCAGCGCTTTTTCATAGTCATTTAAATAACCGGACAGAATGGTAATATCCTCCGGCTGGACGTTACGGATCGCTAACTTAATAGCCTGCTGTTCGAGAGCCTCCCGGACATCGAGCACTTCCAGCAGAAAATGCTGCTCGTTTTCGATATCAAAAGTGGTTTGAATATAGAAAGGGTTAATCTCCCGTACATAAGTGCCTTTCCCATTAATGATGGACACGATACCGCGGGATTCCAGTCCCTGAAGCGCTTCGCGCAGGGTGGATCGTCCTATCTGCAGACGTTCGGACAGCGCCGCCACGCTTGGCAGCCGCTCGCCTTCTTTTAATTCTTCAGATTTAATGTAGCCTAATATTTCTTCACCGGCCTGTTCGGATAAACGTTGTTTTTTCAATGCTTTCAAGCGGATGTGCTCCTTCCCGGGGACATGATCGTGTTTCTATTTTAGCACGCTTTTATTGGGGAACCTAGACAGAGGCTGTTTACCGCTCATAAAAAAGAAAAATAATTAGTTATTAGAAAATTTTGACCTATCATACAGGTTGATAGTATGATAGTATAAATAAAAAAGACAGCAGGTGATATTGTGAACTATTCAGATGAAGAAATTTGTATGGGAGCGCTTACAGAAGAAGGCAGTACATACGGTGAAGTCACGCCGCCCATTTACCAGAGCACAATCTTTACCAAAAGCTCCTTTGAAACATTTACTAAAGAACAAAGCGAAGAGGACCAGCATTTCGTTTACAGCCGCGGCACGAATCCTACGGTGCAGGTATTGGAAAAAAAACTTGCGATGCTTGAACGGGCAGAAGCCTGCAAATGCTTCGGGTCCGGGATGGGGGCGATCAGCGCTGTCTGGATGACGCTGCTGAAAGCCGGAGATCATGTTCTGTTTATGAATAATATTTACGGGCCGACCCTGCAGCTCGCGGCACACATGGAACGTTTCGGTATTGAATATACGGTATTTGATCACGAACAGGGGAGGGCTGTAGAAGAAGGGATAAAGGAAAACACCAGGCTTATTTATCTGGAAAGCCCGGGCACTATGAAAATGAAGGTAGTGGACATAAAGCATATTACAGACGCCGCAAAAAAGCGCGGTATTTATACCATGATGGACAATACGTGGGCCACACCTTTATTCCAAAAACCGATGACGCTTGGCGTCGATATTGTCATTCATTCGTTAACTAAATATATCGGAGGTCACAGCGATGTAGTGGGAGGAGCCGTGATCAGCAGCCATGCCTTAATTAAGCAGCTGTTTTTTTCAGGCTATCAGCTGTTTGGCTCTGTGCTGCAGGCAGACAGTGCTGCCATGATCATCCGGGGGCTGCGCACGCTTCCGCTTCGGATGAAGCAGCATCAGGACAACGCCCTGCAGGTGATTTCCTATTTGGAAAGCCGACCTGAAGTCAAAGCGGTTCATCATCCTGCAGCAGATAAACAGAACCGGGTGCTGATTGAACAGCAGCTTCAGGGATATGCCGGGCTGCTCAGTTTTGAATTAGAAGATGCCGGATTTGAGAAGGTTGCCGCGTTTATAAATCATTTAACGTTGTTTCGAATCGGCACGAGCTGGGGCGGCTATGAAAGCCTGGTTAACTCCCCTTTAAAAAAGGACAACCACGAGCAGCTCAAAGCCCAGGGGTTTGACCTGGGTATGATCAGGCTCTCCGTAGGACTCGAAGGCGCAGCCATGCAGATCAAAGACCTGGAAAAAGGATTTCAAGCTGTCACCGCATATTAAAAAAGGGGTGTTACGTTATGTCAGAGCAGCAGACTGTTTATAAAAAACCTAAACCAAGTGTAGGACTGGCCTTGATTCCCGTCCTGATAACGATCTTTATTTTTGTCGTAGGCATTGGCATTATGCAGTATCCGGCGGAGCTTATGCTCATCTTTGCCGGCGTGGTGTTTACTATTTTCGCAGGATTCTACCGAGTAAGCTGGGAACGGATTTTAGAGGAAATGGGAGAAAAAATCAAAAGGGCGCTGCCTGCTATTCTCATTTTGTTCAGTATTGGAATTATTATCGGATCCTGGATGATTGCCGGCACTATTCCATTAATGGTGTATTATGGTCTTAACATTATTGACCCGGCGTACTTATTTATTCTCGCTTTTCTCGTAACGGCGATCGTCTCCACATTTACCGGTACGAGCTGGGGCTCTGCCGGAACGATCGGGGTCGCATTAATAAGCATTGCGCAGACGATGGACGTCTCACTTGCGATCACTGCAGGTGCAGTCGTATCGGGCGCTTATTTTGGAGACAAGCTGTCGCCTTTATCAGACACGACCAACATGAGTGCGATTGCGGCGGGAGCCAACCTGTACGAACACATACAGCATATGCTGTATACGGCTGTTCCGTCTTCAATACTGGCCGTCATTATTTTCTGGATCGCGGGCACGTCGATTGATACGTCATCCGAGCAGCTCGGGGCAGTAACCGAGATGACTGCTGCGCTGGAAAGCCTGTTTTCCTTAAATGTTATTCTGCTGCTGCCGGCTTTGATCGTATTAATTGGTTCTATTATGAAAAAGCCGCCTTTAATTGTACTGTTTGCGTCTTCGATTACGGCGCTGCTTCTTGCCATGATTTTTCAGGGAGCCGCACTTGCGGATGTATTTGCCGCCGTTGTATCCGGCTTCACGGTAGACATGCTGCCGCAGAATATAGAAATTACAGAAGACATAGAATCGCTGTTAACCCGCGGAGGGCTCTACTCGATGTATAACGCCACCTTCTTTGTATTCTGCGCCTTCTTTTTTGCATCCGCTATGGAAGCGTCCCAGGTGCTTCACGTCCTGCTGGAAGGAATTATCAGCCGCCTGAAATCAACGGGAAGTTTAATTTTCACAACTCTGCTTTCCGGTTTTGTCATTATTAATGGAACGTCGAACGCGCTTGTTACCTACTTTTTAATCAAGGACATTTATGGGGAGTCGTTTAAAAAGCATAAGCTTCATCCAGTGAATCTGTCGAGAAGCATGGAAGACTCTGTCACGATCACGGAAGCACTGCTGCCATGGACTGTCTCCGGCGTATTTATCGCCACGACGCTTGGAGTCGGCAACTTTGAATTTCTGCCATGGGCCGTATTTAACTGGGGAGGTTTTGTCTTCTCCGCTCTGCTGGCTTTTCTTGCTCCCTATACAAACTATTTCGGCATTCGCAGACTAAAGGACGAATAACGAATAGTTAACCGGCGGCCTGTCCAGGCTGCCGGTTTTCCTTTTTCTGTAATTGACAAACAGCCACAATCAAAATACACTTAGTTTAGTAAAGAAACGAAGTTTTGAAGAAAGTAAATTGTAAGCGAATACAAAAAATCCTGGAGGGAAAATAATGAAGATAGTAGTAACGGGAGGGAACGGCCTGGTCGGCCGGACCGTCATCAAAGAGCTTCTTGACTATGGCTATGACGTATTAAATTGTGATCTGCGTCTGCCGGAGAAACCCCTTTGTCATACGATGATTGCTGATTTAAAAAATCTCGGCGAAGTATATGGGGTGCTGGAGGGCGCAGATGCGGTCATCCATCTGGCTGCAATTCCAAGAGCCTATGATTTTCCAAACGAAGTGACGTTTCAAAATAATGTCATGTCCACGTATAATATTTTGGAGGCAGCCGCAGGACTTGGCATAAAGAAAGTCGTTCTTGCTTCAAGTGAATCATCCTACGGCATCTGTTTCGCGAAGGATCCTTTGGAGCCTGAATATGTTCCCATTGATGAAAAGCATCCCCAGCTTCCGGAAGACAGCTACGGCCTGTCGAAAATCGTAAATGAAAAAACCGCTGAAGCGATGAACAGGCGTACTGGGATGCAGGTGGTATCTTTCCGCCTCGGTAACGTGATATCACCGGAAATGTACGAAAATTTCCCGTCTTTTATCCATGATCCTTCCCAGCGTGACCGGATTTTATGGAGCTATATTGATACAAGAGACATCGCATCTGCATGCATTCTGGCTGTTGAAAAAGATGGACTGGGCGCCGTGGCTCTCAACCTGGCAGCCGATGATACGAGCATGAACGTGGAAAGCCGGGAACTGATGAGAATAAGATACCCGGACGTACCGATTAAAGACAGTGTAAAAGGCTATGATTCACTGCTTGATAACACTCAGGCGAAAGAACAGCTGGGGTGGAAACCAAAGCACGAATGGCGCAGCTATGTGTCTTACGAACAGCAGCCAATTAACGAATAACCAAAAACAGCTTTTCTCCTTGAGAGGAAAGCTGTTTTTCTCTGGTCAAAAAAATAGTACAGAAAACTTAGTTCAAGTATTGAATAAACTAAGTTTTCTGTATATACTTAACAGGAATAGGTAAGCGTTTACATATTTGATGCCTATGTCCACGCTTGAAAGGAGAGGAGGACTGAGCAAAAGCATTATATTCCAATATAAAAAAGGGGTTATGATATGCGAAAAGGATTACGTACACCACTTTTATCAGGACTGGCTTTAGCTTTATTGGCACCAGTGGGCGCTCAGGGCGTTGACGCTCAGGAAGAAACGAAAGGAGCACTTGAAGTAGCTCCCATGGACGAAAGATATGAAGATTCATTTAAAATTGGTGCAGCGGTTGAACCTTATCAGCTGGAAGGCATTCACGGAGATATTCTAAAGCATCATTACAACAGCCTCGTTGCTGAAAATGTGATGAAGCCGGAAGCCATTCAGCCGGTCGAGGGTGAGTTTAACTGGGAAGAAGCAGATAAAATCGCAGCGTTTGCCAACGAAAATGATATGGAGCTTCGTTTCCACACGCTTATCTGGCACAGTCAGACGCCTGCATGGTTTTTCGAAGATGAAGAAGGAAATCCAATGGTAGAGGAGACGGATCCGGAACGGCAGGAAGCCAACAAAGAGCTTCTGCTCGAACGGCTTGACTCGCATATTAAAGCAGTAATGGAACGCTACAAAGATGACGTGGACGCATGGGATGTTGTAAACGAAGCCATTGCGGACGAAGCTTCGAATGAAGAAGGGCTGCGGGAATCCGAATGGTACCAGGTAACTGGAACTGACTATATTAAAGAAGCATTTGAAGCCGCCAGAAAATACGGCGGGGAAGATGCGAAGCTCTTTATTAATGATTACAATACGGAAATAGAGCCGAAACGAGACCATTTGTATAATCTCGTAGAAGAAATGGTGGACGAAGGCGTTCCTATTGATGGTGTCGGTCACCAATCCCATATTCAGCTGGATTGGCCTTCGATTGAAGAATCCAGGGAGTCCTTTGAGATGTTTGCCGGACTGGGGCTGGAAAATCAGGTAACCGAACTGGATGTCAGTCTGTACGGCTATCCGCCGGAGCCGGCTTACCCAACATACGAAGAAATTCCGGACAGCCTGTTTGAAACACAGGCCGAGCGCTATGATCAGCTGTTCGCTCTGTATGAAGAACAGGATGCAGACCTAAGCAGCGTAACCTTCTGGGGCATAGCCGATGATCACACATGGCTTAATGACCGGGCAGAAGAATTTAACGATGGTATCGGAAAAGACGCCCCGTTTGCGTTTGATACGGAGTACAATGTTAAACCTGCCTACTGGAGCATGATGGATGACGAAGTGCCGACCGAAGAAGAAATGGAAGAAGGGGTTACGGTAGAAGGCGGCCAGCTGCCGGATACGGCCACCAATAATCCTCTGTTCGCCCTTATGGGAATGGGAGCAGCCACTCTGTTTGGTGCTCTGCTGTTTATTAGAAAACGCAGATCAGCCTAAAAAAGAGAGTTCTAAAAAACGAAACGTTATATTCACCAGACGCATGCTTTCGGGAGACCGGGACGGCGTCTGGTTTTGTATTTTTTCGTTTAAAATAAAACCTCGTATTCCTATGAAAAAGGAATACGAGGTTATTTGTTTTATCTTATTGTGCCCGTTTAACTACTTCTCTGACAGAACTTGATTTCTTTAAAATCGTTTCCAATTCTTCCAGCGATTTTCCTTTGGTTTCCGGAATAAGCTTCCATACAAAGACGGCAGAAAGAATACTCATGACACCGTAGAAGCCATAGGTCATACCGCCGCTTACTTCCATCATCATTGGATAAGTGGAGGAGATAAAGTAGTTGGCGGCCCATTGGGCAGCGACAGCAATCGCCAGCGCCTGTCCTCGTATTTTATTTGGAAATATTTCAGACAGAAGCACCCAGACGACCGGGCCCCACGACATCATAAAGGAAGCCGTGTAAATAATAATGAAAACAAGCGTAGCGATACCTATCTGCTCAAAGAAAGCGAGACCGGCCACGCCGAACATACCGATTGTCATACCTATGGAGCCGATAATCAAAAGCGGCTTCCGGCCGAATTTATCAACCGTTACAATCGCAATGATAGTAAAGATAACGTTTACGAGTCCCATCACAATGGTCTGGAATAAGGAAGCATCACGGGCGGCTCCCATGCTTTCAAAAATCCGCGGCGCGTAGTATAACGCGACGTTAATACCGACAAACTGCTGAAAGACAGAAAGCAGAATACCAATAACGATAATCATTTTTCCATAGGCAAACAGCTTTTCTTTCCGCTGGTCAAAGGACTGTTTGATTTCAAACATAGTCGCTTTAGCCATTGTCGTGCTGTATGTTTTCAAAAGAACGTTCATCGCTTTATCTTCCTGATTGCGGGATACCAGGTAACGCGGGCTCTCCGGCACTGTAAAAAGCAGAAGCAGGAACAAGAGGGCGGGAATGGCTTCGGAAGCAAACATGTATCTCCAGCCGATTTCGTTCACCCAAGCCATCGTTTCCCCGCGGGCAATGCCCCAGTTAACGAAATAAACAACAAGCATTCCGAAGATGATAGCGAACTGGTTAAGGGAAACAAGTCTTCCCCGCAGATGAGGAGGCGCAATCTCACCAATGTACATCGGTGCGACGGCAGATGCCAGGCCGACCCCGATGCCGCCGATAATACGGTACACATTAAATGTAATCAAGAGGGCAGTAGTCGGCTCTCCCGCTGTGAAGAACAAAAATTCCGGATAGGCAGATCCCAGCGCAGAGAATAAAAACAGCAGTGCTGCCAGAATCAGCGTGTATTTCCGTCCCATCCGCGAGGCGAAGTAGCCGGATAAAAGCCCGCCGATAATACAGCCGATCAGCGCGCTGGAAACTGTAAGCCCGTGAACAAGGGGGCTCAGACCGAGGTTGTCGGCAAAATAAGTCTGCAGGGAGCCTTCCGCTCCGGAAATCACAGCCGTATCATATCCAAACAGCAGGCCTCCAAGCGTGGCAACCAGCGTAATCATTACAATATACGTCGTTTTATTTTTCATAAGTATATAAAGAGAACGAATTCTCTTTTCCAGCCTCCTTCCAATTTGTAAACGCTTTAATTATTGTATCAGCCAATCGATTGTTTGTATAGTCATTAAACAATGTATTTTTCAAAAAATTATGAGCGTTGAACACTATAAATTACCGCAAACTATGAATACCCAATAAACAAAGGTGATATAATAAAGTAAGCGTTACCGAAGTGTGAAATAGGTAAAATATTCACCAACGAACAATGGAAAGGAAGATCATATGTTTAAAGAAACGCTTGTCTCCGATAGTAAAAAAACGGCGGTTAAAGAGCTGGAGCTGGCAAATGAAAATGGCGCCGTCCTGCGGGTATTGAATTATGGAGCCAGAATCACAAGCTGGTGTCCGGCAGGAAGTCCGGAAAAGAGTATGGTTCTTGGTTATAAGGATGTTAATGATTACCTGGAAGATGATCATTTTTTAGGGGCTGTAGTAGGCAGAACGGCAGGAAGAGTGCAGTTCGGGGAAATGAAGCTTGGAAACACTTCGTATGACCTGAACCAAAATGAAGACGAGCATCAGCTGCACGGCGGAGCAGGCGGATTCAGCCAGGTAATGTGGGAGTATGCGTATAAAGAGACGCCCCAGTCTCTCGAACTTCATCTGACCTATTTGTCCGAGGATGGAGAGATGGGTTATCCAGGAAACCTTTCTGTGCGCGTGACCTACGCGCTCGATAAACATAGTGATGCCGTCACCTTCTCGGTTCGAGCCGTTTCTGATAAAGACACATGGTGCAGCCTGGCTAATCATGCCTACTTCAACATGGGGGAAGGGGAGAACTCCCACATTCTCGATTACGATCTGAAAGCGCCGGCAGCTTCGGTGTTGGAATTGGATGATGCCCTAATCCCGACTGGAGAACTGATAGACGTGTCCGGAACGCTGTTTGATATCACACAGGCTAAACCGCTCCGTGACATGATCGGATCGCCCGATGAGCAGATTATCTTTGCCAGCCAGGGAGTGGATCATTTCTTTATTCTGGATCCGGCTCAGGTGAAAAAAATAGAACTGACAGATCCGGGCAGCGGACGGCGCCTGAAAATAGAAACAACAGAGCCGGGAGCGGTGATCTACACCTCCCAGAAGTTGGAAAGTTCTTCACCGCTCCGCGACGGAGAGGCTTCCCCATACCGGGGCATCTGTATTGAGACCCAGCGGCTGCCTGATGCTTTCGCGTCAAAAGGACGGGGCTGTCTGCTGAAAGCAGGAGACATTTACTCAGCGGATACAGTCTACACGCTGGAGAAACTGTCTTAATAAAATCCTGGAAATATGAACGGAAAGCGCCGCCTGATAAAGTTTTATAAAAATAGGTAAACAAAAAAACCGGAAGCCTCTGCTCCCGGTTTTTTCTGTGTTATCCTTTGACGGCGCTTGAAGAAATACCTTCAACCACTTTGTTGCTGAAAAAGAAGAAGGCGATCATAACCGGCAGCACGCTGATGATGAGTGTTGCGCCAATGGCGCCCCAGTCGGTCATGTACTGGCCGATGAAGTTCTGGATACCGACCGTAAGTGTTTTATACTGATCGGAGCTGATAAATGTATTAACGAATACAAATTCATTCCAGTTGTAAATCATGTTAATAATAACGGTCGTTGACATAATCGGTGTCGTAATCGGCAGGATGATCCGGAAAAACAACCGGTGGATCGAACAGCCGTCAATAATGGCCGCTTCCTCGATTTCACGGGGAAGGGTGTAGTAAAAGCCAAGCAGGATCATCATCGTAATCGGCAGATTATAGGCCGTATACGTAATAACGATAGACATCGGGTTATCAATCAGGTTGACGCTGAGAAACATGCTGAAAAGTGGAATCAGCGCAGAGTGAATCGGAATCATCAGGCCGACCATAAACAGGCCGAGAACGAGTTTATTAAGTTTCCAGTTCATACGGGTGATCGCAAACGTTGCCATGCTGGCAAACAAAACGGTAAGCACGATCGCGAGTCCTGTAATCCATACACTGTTAAAGAAATAAAGGCCGATGCCTCCTTCCCATACAGTTAAGTAGTTGCCGAACTGGGGATCGGAAGGAAGCGCAAAAGGCGAACCGGAGAAAATCTCCGCGTTATCTTTTAAAGAGAAAAGAAACAGCCAGATCAAAGGAAAAATTTGAAAGAGGGCTACGAAAGCTAGACATAAATAGAGTAAGGCGTACCCAAGCCATTGACGCATAGGGAAAGCTCCTTTCTAGTACTGAATTTCTTCTTTATTTGCGGTAAGTTTACGAACAATAACGGTAACGACAAGCGTAATGATGAGAAGTAGAAATCCGATAGCACTGCCGTAGCCGAAGTTGTTCGTGCTGAAGGCGAGTGTATACATATAAGAAGCCATTACTTCACTGGCACCGTTCGGTCCGCCGCCTGTCATAATGTAAATCAGGTCAAAGTATTTCAATGAACCGACCACAGCAAGAACGATGGTAACCTTCACAACTCCCATAATAAGTGGAAGCTTGATGCGCAGCGCGATCTGAAGGGGCGTCGCTCCGTCTATTCTGGCGGCTTCAATCAAGGATTCCGGTATATTCTTCAGTGCAGCATAATAGATTAATATGTAAAAACCAGCATACTGCCACAAAATTGGAATAAAGATAGCAAACAGAACAATAGAAGGATCAGCCAGCCAGTTCGGCGGATCGGCGACTCCAAACCAGCCGAGAATGGTGTTAAGCATTCCGTTCGACGGATTGTAGACTTTGATCCAAAGCTGCGCAATGGCAACAGAAGACAAGAGCATAGGAATGAGGTAAATTTTTCTTAATAGGTCAGCGCCTTTAATTTTGGAGGCGAGAATTAAGGAAACCGCCAGATAAAGAGCCAGACTCAATGTAGAAAACAAAGCGAGCAGAAACGAATGATAAGCACTCTGCCAGAAAGAAGAATCCTGAATGGCATTAATGTAGTTTTCCAGACCGATAAAGGTCATCGGGCCGATTCCGTTCCAGTCCATAAGACCGTAATAGCCGATTAAAATAAGCGGAACAAAAATCAGAATAGCAATTAATAGAAAAGCGGGAAGCACGTACATAGCAATAATCCATTTGTTCGACATGACTTTATTCATTGATTTCAACTCCATCTTTTAAAATAAACAATCCTAAACGCTGCGGCTGCTTGAAAAGTATAATGCAAACGTTAGGCAGAGTCGAGATAGCGTTTACATTATTGTTTGAGAATACCAAAAAAATTTATCTTTGTCTAGTGGATAAACTAATGATTTAAAAATGAAGGACATTTCAAATGATTGAAATGTCCCGTTTAAAACGAAAGCATAAAGCAGTATTATTCTTCTTCAGATAGGGCTTGTTCATGAAGCTCGGCGAACTCTTCCGGCGTTATTTCGTTGCCGAATAGGCTCTGGATAGCGTTTAAGTGCTGATCAGCTACATCCGGGCTCATTTGTACATCTGCAAATAGTGTAATATTTTCAGCCGTGTTCAAGTCATCAAGCACTTCGTTATACATGTCCGGAAGATCTACTTCTTCTGTATCAACTGTAGTAGCAGGAATAACGCCGGCATCCTGAACGGCTGTGTCGCCCCACTGCTCGGTAAAGTACTTGACGAAGTCTTTAGACTCTTCTTTTACATCGGAATTCTCAGAAACGAAGAGGCCTACGCCAGGACCGCCGACAAAGCTGTTTTCATTGCCTTCGCCGTCAACTGTCGGGAAGCTGAAGTAGTCTACAGAATCTCTGAATTCCTGTGGTACATCTTCATTTGTTGTGTAGTTAGGCAGATCCCATGTAGCAATAAGATACATAGCGGACTGCTCGTTCATAAACATGCTTTTTGCTTCTTCATCAGCAAGTCCGTTGAAGCCTTCGGAGAATGCCCCCATGTCTACCATTTCCTGTGTCTTGGCTGCGGCTTCAATAAGAGCCGGGTCTTCAAACGAACCAGAGCGGTCAATTGCGTTTGTCAGCGTGTCAGATCCACCGATTCTGTCGGCAAAATACATGTACCATAAAGAGCCGGTCCAGCGGTCACGGTTTCCAAGAGCAATTGGGTTCACATCATTTTCGTTGAGTGTGTTAATTACTTCTTCCATTTCTTCATAAGTCGTAGGCTCTTCCAATCCGTATTCATCAAAGATAGCTTTGTTGTAGAAAACGGTTGCAACATTCAGTTCCAACGGAAGACCGTACGTGTTTCCATCTGCTTCATAGGCTTCTACTGTACTGGCTACGAATTCATCACGGAGGCCGTCTTCATCGAGCACATCATCAAGGGGAGCAAACATCTCACCGTCAATATAAGGCTCCATAAAGCCTGCCGGCCATGTCATTCCCACGTCTGGTAGTTCGCCGGAAGTAGCAAGCACCTGCAGTTTGTCTTTATACTGCTCGTTGCTTAAAACTTCAAGTTCTACATTAACATCAGGGTTCTGTTCTTCATACTCAGCAATAATATCTTCTACAATTCTGTTATGGTCAGCAGAGCTTCCTTCAGGCCAAAGGTGCATAAAATCTATTGTCTTAGTCTCTCCGTCGCCGGAAGCTTCATCCCCGCCTCCTCCGCATCCGGTAATAATGGCTGTAGCAGCAAGAGCGGACGTTAAATATGTAACCGCTTTCAGTTTCTTCATTTGAATCCCCCTTTTCTTTAATAAACTTATAGTATCAGGACTTTGTTTATTTGTCCAGTGGATAAACTAAGTTGTTAAAATTTTTTTTTGTTTCTATTTATGAGGCATTGGTACGTCCGACTTTCTGCAGCATATGAAAGCAGATCCACATCGTAATAAACGCAAATACGCTGGCACCAAAAATAAATAACAGCGCCGGAAGCAGGCTCATGAGAAAGAAGGCAGCTGCGAGCATAAGTGCCATGGCTGCCGTATGCAGCGGGTTTACAAGTAATAGAAGAAACGCATGATGCATGACCTTCCGGGTCGTTACATCAAAATGAACAAAAGCCGGAAACACGTAGCAGATAAACAAAATAAATAATAATACAAAAGCAAACAGTGGAATATGGATCCACGTCAAAGCAGGGCTCGCCTGGATGTACTGCAGGTTAAGCAGGACGAGAAGGCCGAGTGCTGTAATAAAAAGGCCGAGCTTATTGCTCTTTATAAAATCCCTTTTATAGAAATGGAAGAAAGAAGCGGCGACCGGAGCATCGGTGTTGCCTTTCAGCCAGTCCCGTACGACCGCATACAATGCAGTGGTAGCAGGGTAAAGCCCCAGAATAATCCCTCCTGCAAGAGTAAATAGAATCCAGAGTACATTAATATAAGCAAACTTTGTAATCCATTCAAGTGCTGAATAAATGAATCCGCTGAACGTATTCATTTTGACCTCCTTTACCGGGTGACAGGTTACACAACGGTGACTTTATTTGTTGCAAAAAACTTTTCAATAGAAAATGCAGCGGATCCGAGGGCGCAGGAATTTTTACTGCGGTCCGTGAATGTAAGGGCAATAGAATCCTGAAAATAGGGAAGAAGGCGCTGCTTGAATACCCGCTGAATAGGGTTGCGCAGCCATGGTTCAAGACGTGCCAGGCGGTTGCCGATAATAATCTGTTCCGGATTAAAAGTATTTACAATGTTGGTCAGGCCGATGCCGATATATTCACCAATCTGGTCAAACGCGTTAATAACCTGAGGATTGCCGTCTTCAGCCTGTTGAATAAGAAAACTTAAATTAACATTCTTTTCATTAGGGAAAAGAGGCGCTGTTTTTTCCAGAAGGGCATGCTCGGAGCTGTATAGTTCCCAGCAGCCTTTATTTCCGCATGGGCATTTTCTGCCGTTGGATTCAATAGAGAAGTGGCCGATTTCTCCGGAGATGCCGCTCGTTCCTTTATACAGTTTATCTTCAATAATAATACCGGAACCAATACCAATGCCGATACTGACATAAATAAGGTTGGAGGAAGCTCTGCCAGCTCCGTATATTTTTTCACCGTGGGCGCCGGCCTTGGCTTCGTTTTCTATAGTGATAGGCACATTGAAATGCTGCTCCATATATTGTTTTAAATGGACGTTATGCCAGTCCATATTCGGTGCAAATAAAATAACGCCTTCGTTGTTGATCATGCCGGGAACCCCGATACCGATGCCGACAAGGCCGTACGGGCAGGCAGGTGTTTTATCTATAAGAAGCTGGGCCAGATCTTTCAGCTGGGCAAATACGATCTCTTCATCTGTATCGGTGATAACAACTTCATCCTGTTGAATCACATTTCCTTTTAAATCGGTGAGCACGCCAAAGGCGTAATTGACACCGAGGTCGATGCCGATCGTGTAGCCGGCGTTCTGGTTAAAGAAAAGCATCATCGGCTTCCGGCCGCCGCTTGAAAGGCCGGCGCCAATTTCATCCACCAGATGTTCTTCAATGAGTTCGCTTACAAGACTTGAAACAGTGGCTTTATTTAAACCCGTTACTTTCGATATCTGTGCTCTTGAAATGGGACTCTGGGTTTGAATGTTACTCAGTACAATCGATTTATTAATTTTTTTGACCAGGCCCTGATCTCCCGTTTTCATAGTCATTCCTCCGTCATTAGTTTGTGCATTAAACATTTCGATGTATACATTTTTAATATATCTTCATTATTTCATAATATGCGTGAATAATAAACGAAAATATATTGACAATAAGATTTTAAATAAATATACTTAATTTATTAGTAAAACAAAGTTTTCAATTTTATCCATAGAAAACTGGTTTTGCATTTTAAAATAGGCAATATGTAAGCGTAAACATAAAATATGATAAAAGGTGGTTTTTTAATGAGTTATTTCCAGGAAATAGACAAAATTAAATATGAGGGAAGCGGCAGCCGTAATGCCCTTGCGTTCAAACATTATAATGCAGAAGAAATGTTTAACGGAAAAAGCATGAAGGACTGGCTGAAATTTTCTGTAGCCTACTGGCATACATTTACTATGGATGGTTCTGATCCATTCGGTATGGGAACAATGCAGCGTCCGTGGGATCAGTACAGCGGAATGGATCTCGCAAAAGCCAGAGTGGAAGCCAACTTTGAATTTATTGATAAGCTTGGATTTGACTACTTTGCTTTCCATGATGTGGATATTGCTCCGGAAGGAAACAACCTGAAAGAATACGGAGCCAACCTGGACGAAATTGTCGGCCGGATCCAGCCGTTAATGAAAGCACAAAACGTTTCGGTGCTGTGGAATACATCCAACATGTTCCATCATCCACGCTTTATGTTTGGTGCAGCTACTTCCAATAAAGCCGACGTTTTTGCACATGCAGCAGCTAAAGTAAAAAAGCAGCTGGAAATTGCAAAAGAACTGGGCTCGGAAAACTATGTGTTCTGGGGCGGAAGAGAAGGATACGATTCCCTTCTATATACAGATACGAAGCTCGAGCTTGATAACTTGGCGCGCTTCTATCATATGGCAGTTGATTACGCGAAAGAAATCGGATACGAAGGTCAGTTCCTCATTGAACCAAAGCCGAAAGAGCCGACAAAACACCAGTATGATTTCGATACAGCCACAACATATGCATTTTTGCAGAACTATAACCTGCAGGATCAATTTAAAGTCAATATTGAAGCCAACCATGCCACCCTTGCAGGCCACACATTTGAACATGAGCTCCGCTATGCAAGAGAGCACGGCATTCTTGGTTCTGTTGACGCCAACCAGGGCGATATGCTTCTCGGCTGGGATACAGATGAGTTCCCGACAGATATTTACAACGCAACGCTTGCGATGTATGAAATTCTTAAAAACGGCGGGCTCGGTAAAGGCGGGCTGAACTTTGACGCAAAACTTCGCCGTCCATCCTTTGAGCCGATCGACCTTGTCCACGGCCACATTGTCGGTATGGATACGTTCGCGATTGGATTCAGAGTAGCGAGCCGCATGATCGAAGACCGCGTATTTGAAAATATTATCGATAAGCGCTATGAAAGCTATCAGTCCGGTATCGGAGAAGCTATTTTAAACAATAAGACATCGTTCCGTGAGCTGGAAGCTTACGCCATGGAGAACACAATCAAGCATGAGTCCGGCCGCCAGGAAATGATTAAGGGCATTATGAATCAGTACATTCTGGAAGCAGGAGCATTTGCGAAAGTATAAAAATAAAGAAGAAGCTGTTGCGTAAACAGCTTCTTTTTCTTAAAAGGAGAGAAAATTTCATTGGAATACGTCATCGGCTTAGACCTCGGCACGAGCAGTATTAAAGGAATATTAACAGACCGGCAGGGAACCATTGCCGCAGAAGAATCAGAAAGCTATCCGATTTATCATGAACAGGATGGACACAGCGAACAGGATCCGGAAGACTGGGTGAGGCAGACAAAAAGCGTATTAAAAAAGCTCATTCAAAACAACAATCTGGACGGCGGAGATATAAAAGGAATCAGTTTTTCCGGCCAGATGCACGGCCTCGTTCTGCTTGACGGGGACCATAATCCATTAAGACGTGCTATTCTCTGGAATGACACGAGAACAAGCCGGGAAGTAAAAGAGATAGAAGAAGCGGTTGGTCAGGAAAAACTCTGGGAAATTACGAAAAACAGCCCTCTGGAAGGATTTACGCTTCCAAAAATTCTGTGGGTTAAAAAACATGAGCCGGACGTATTTGCCCGCGCCGAAATGTTTCTGCTTCCTAAAGACTATGTACGGTACCGCCTAACAGGACAGGCCGGCATGGACTTGTCGGATGCAGCAGGCACTCTGCTGATGGACTTGAACACCAACGAATGGAGCACTGCTGTTTTGGAGGCATTCGATCTTCCATCTTCTTTGTGCCCGCCGCTTTTTCCAGCCACCGAGCACTGTGGAGGTATGCTTGAAGAAGCAGCGCAGGAAACAGGCTGTTCCTCTTCGGTAATGATTTTTGCCGGAGGCGCGGATAACGCATGTGGAGCTGTAGGAGCAGGGATTCTGGAAAAAGGAAAAACGATGTGCAGTATCGGAACTTCGGGTGTTCTGTTATCGTATGCAGGCGGAGAAAAAACGCATTTTAACGGTAAGCTGCATTTCTTTAACCATGCGCCGGCTGATACATACTACGCGATGGGGGTTACGCTTGCTGCAGGTTACAGCCTGCAGTGGTTTAAAGAGAATTTCTTAAAGGATGATGATTTTTCCGAGATGGTTCAGAAAACCGAATCGGTGCCGGCGGGAGCGCGCGGCCTGTTGTTCACGCCGTATATTACGGGAGAAAGAACCCCGCACAACGATGCGCTCGCCCGTGGTTCGTTCATCGGCATGGATTCATCCCATACGAAAAACGAATTTGTTAAAGCGATTATGGAAGGGATCACGTTTTCTTTGAAAGAATCCCTGAATTTAATTGAACAAAATGGAATGGGAGTAGACACGATTGTTTCGATCGGCGGAGGCGCTAAATCAAAAGCCTGGCTGCAGATGCAGGCGGATATTTTCGGCAAGGAAGTGGTAAGTCTCCGCAACGAGCAGGGGCCTGCTATGGGAGCGGCTATTATAGCGGCAGCGGGATGCGGATGGTTTGAATCGCTTCAGGAAGCGGCAGTCGTATTTGTGCAAAACGATGTGTCCGTGATGCCTGATCCTGAAAAAACAAAACGCTACGAGCAGATTTTTGCTTTGTATCAGCAGGTATATACGCAGACAAAAGATATTACAAAGCAGCTGGCAGCATTCCGATAAAAGAATAAACATAGTGAAAGGTGGATTTTCATGACTGTGATTCAAAACCCCATTTTAAAAGGATTTAACCCGGATCCGAGCATATGCCGGAACGGGGAGGACTACTATATTGCGGTATCCACATTTGAGTGGTTTCCGGGAGTAGGCATTTATCACTCTAAAGATTTAAAAAACTGGCGTCTTGCTGCCCGTCCTCTAAACCGGTGGAGTCAGCTGAATATGATGGGAAATCCCGATTCCGGCGGCGTATGGGCCCCGGCGCTTTCCTACAGCGACGGAAAGTTCTGGCTGATTTTCACTGATGTGAAAGTTACAGAAGGCAGCTGGAAAGACTGCCATAACTACCTGGTGACGTGCGATACGATCGATGGAGAATGGTCCGAGCCCATTTATTTGAACAGCTCCGGTTTTGATCCATCGTTGTTTCACGAAGAAGACGGCCGTAAATATTTAGTGAATATGGTGTGGGATAACCGCGTCTACAAGCACGACTTCTACGGAATTGCGCTTCAGGAATACAGCGTGGAAAAGCAGCAGCTGATCGGCAAACCATCCATTATTTTTAAAGGAACCGATGTGAAATTAACGGAAGCGCCTCATCTGTACAAAGAAAATGGTTATTATTATTTATTAACCGCAGAAGGCGGCACAAAATACGACCATCAGGCGACGATCGCCCGCTCCAAAACATTGGAAGGGCCGTACGAAGTGCATCCGGACAATCCGTTGATCACATCGATGCCCTATCCGAGAAATCCGCTGCAAAAAGCAGGGCATGCCTCGCTTGTGCACACTCATACGGATGAATGGTTTCTTGTTCACTTAACCGGACGTCCGCTTCCGAAAACGGAAGAAGCACTGCTTGATCCAAGAGGCTACTGCCCGCTCGGCCGGGAAACAGCTATCCAGCGTATGGAGTGGAAGGAAGACTGGCCGTATGTAGTCGGCGGCAATCAGCCATCACTTGAAATTGAAGGGCCGGACATGCCGGAACATCCATGGGAAAAAGATTTTCCTGAAAAAGATGATTTTGATGATACAACGCTGAATCATCATTTCCAGACGCTCCGTATTCCATTGAATGACAAGATTCTCTCACTGACCGATAACCCGGGTCACCTGAGACTGTATGGAAAAGAGTCACTCACTTCCCAGTTTACGCAGGCCTATGTCGCAAGACGCTGGCAGAGCTTTACGTTTACGGCGGAAACGAAGCTTTCTTTCCAGCCGAATTCCTTCCAGCAGGGAGCAGGATTGGTTAATTACTACAATACTAAAAACTGGACAGGCTTCCATGTGACATGGGATGAAGAAAAGGGACGGGTGTTGGATATTGTGACATGCGATAACTTTACATTTGACCAGCCGTTGAGAAACGAGCAGATTCCCGTACCGGAGGACGTGGAGGATGTGTATATGAAAGTAGACGTTCATACCGAAGTGTACCGCTACTCCTACTCCTTTGACGGCAGCAGCTGGACGGAAATTCCGATCGATTTTCAAAGTCATAAGCTCTCAGATGATTACGTGAACTCCGGCGGTTTCTTTACAGGCGCCTTTGTCGGAATGCAGTGCCAGGATACGTCCGGCCAAAACCTGCCCGCTGATTTTGATTACTTTGTGTATAAAGAACATTAGAAAAAAGCAGGCTCTGCGGAGTCTGCTTTTTTAATAATTAAATACTATTGCCCATCTTTCATTTCATCCCGGTTCAGCATAAGATACGTACCGGCCACAAATACGGCGCCGCCGATCATATTGCCGATCGTAACGGGGATCAAATTATAAATAATATCCCCAAAGCTCAGAATGGAGTAAGAATCATGCAGCCAGGCCATGCCGAGTATCGACATGTTTGCAATGCTGTGTTCGAAGCCGGAAGCGACAAATGCCAGGATGACTCCGAGCACCATAATAATTTTTGCCGTATCGCTTTCGGTACGAAGCGTCAGCCAGATAGCCAGGCAGACAATCCAGTTGCAGAGAATTCCCTGAAAAAACAGCTGACTCCAGGGGAGGCTTATTTTTTCGGCCGCTAAGGAAAACATATAATGATCTGCCGGAATGTCCTGGAAAATACCTGCTCCAAGAACAAGCAGGCTGATCAGAAGAGCGCCAACAGCATTTCCAACATAGCTTGCGCCCCATACGCCGAATGTTTCTTTCCAAGTAGTTCCCCCGGAAAAAGTCGAGGTCGTCATAATCATATTATTTCCGGTAAACAAGTCGGAGCCGCCGATTAAAATAATAATCAGGGCAATGCCAAACGTAGAGCCGACGACCAGATCCAGAATAGGGGACTGAACGTCATACAAAGGCGCCCCGAGAGAAAACATAATCAGCGCTCCGATGCCTACATAGCTGCCTGCAATAATCGCCGATAATAGATAGACCAGCGGCGATCGTTTCAGCATAGCGCTTTTGGAAGCGCCCTGCTCATTGAGTGCGCGGATCGTTTCTTTATACATAGCTCTTGTCTCCTGTGTGATATACGGGTGTATTTATTTTGCCTTATTTAATATAGACTAAATGGAGTGGAATAACAAAGCATTCAGGCTTATTGTGGTATTTTTGCGGGTGCATCAGTTACAGGTATATTTTACTAGATTAATTAAATTTTCATAATATAGTTATTTTTAATCAGTAAATACACAAAAAAATAACATAACACCTTACAATTGTCATGGAATAGGTATATAATATCAGGTAATAAGATGCAATTTAAGGAGGACTTAAATTGAAGTATATTGCAGTAAAAGAATTAAAGGAAGGTGCAGTAATAGCCGAAGATATATACAAAGGGACGTCTTTGGTTGTCAGAAAAGGCCACGTGGTAACAGCTGCTTTAATCCGGAAATTACAGCAGTGGGAAATTAATTCTCTTCCTATTCAGTCAGATGAAGAGGAAAAGATAGAAGAAAAAAACATTGATTTGAAGAAATTGTCGGAAGAAAAAAGGCAGACTCTTCTGACTTTTCTCCAGGACATGCTGCAGCTGGGTAATGAGTACCGATTTGGCTATGCTATAAATGACGTAGATTCCTACCTTTGGGTGCAGAAGCTGTTTGTTGAAATTACATCGGAAAAAAGTACATACCGCCTGCTGCAGCAGCTTAAAGACTGGGATCTTAATACGTACCATCATTCCCTCGACGTGTTTATCCTGGGATCGCTGATTGCGAAAAAGATTGGACTGGAGCATGTTTCGGAATTCTCGAGGAGCTGCCTGCTGCATGATATAGGAAAGCTTCGGGTGGAAAAGAAAATATTAACAAAGTCAAGCGAGCTGAGCTCAAGAGAGATGCTGCAGATGCGTGCCCACACAGGAGAGGGTTATCATCTGCTGAAACAAAAAGGCCACGGAAGCTTCGTGACGGACATATTAAAGTATCACCATCAGCCGCTCAGTGCCCTCAGCGGAGAGGAGGAAATCCAGAAACAGACCCGGCAGAAGGAACTGGATCTTCTGCGGCTTGTAGACGTTTACTCGGCGCTGACGCTGGAAAGGCCTTACAGACAATCTCTGAGTGCACCAAAAGCACTGAAGATCGTCATACAGGAACATACGGAAATTAATATTGAATATATGAAAGCATTTTGTGAAATGTTGGAAATTTTCCCTCAGCACGCTGTAGTGCAGCTCTCTAATAACACTATTGCCGAAGTAGTGGAAGTAGATGACAAGCTGCCTACATATCCAATTATGAAAGAAAAAGATAAGCTGCATGCTTTTTATATGCCTGTTGACCGATCAATTATTATCAGCAAGGTGCTCCGGTTTAAAGAGTGACAAAAAGAAGTTAAAGGGGGGATTATATGATTCAAGAAGATATGAAACACTATACCGGACTTAAGGATTTTCTGGAAAGGGTCTTTGAAATGATGGCTTTAAACTTCCCGGACCATACGATTTTCTTTGCTACAAATGATAAAGAAACGAACATTATCCGGAAAGTGCTGGATCAGGCAGAATTATCTATTCCGGAAGGAAAAGAAGATCCCTACTGCGATAGTTTCTGTCATTTAGCCGTCGAACAACCGGAAAAAAGTATTGTGATACCAGATATCACCGAGCATCCTTTTACAAAAAAGCATCCGTTTACCAAACAGACAGGCAGCGGCAGCTTCATGGGGACGGCTGTATTGCAGGAAAATGGAGAGGCACTGGGAACACTGTGTTTAATCAATGACCAATTGAATTGTTTTTCAGAAGATAAACTGACCTTGCTAAAGGGATACGCTTATTTGATTGCAAAAGCGGTGGAAGTAGAGCAGAGACAGATGAGGGACAGTTTGACAGGCCTGTATCTTTCATCTACATTACCTTCTTTGTTTGAAAAAAAGCAGGCAGACTATGCATCTTGGAGTATGCTCTATATTAATTTAAGCGGCACACGTATATTTAATGAGCGCTATGGTTTTGAAACAGGAGACCTGCGAATGCAGAAAGTCTCAAAAACACTCTTAGAAATATTTCCTGCAGGCAGTCTGCTGGCTCGGGCGGCCCAGGATAAATTTATTGCCCTGCTTCCTTTTGAAGCGGATGAAAATCCGAAAAGCATGACAGAATTTCATGTAGAAAAACTATTAAACCATCTTAAAAGCATGCCCTGTGTGATAAATAATGAAACGTCGTATATTCGTATGGTTATAGGTGCGGCAGTCAGCAGCGAAAACTCTCACAGCTTCAGCGAACTGCGGGATAAATCAGAACAGCGGGCCGTAAGAGGAAATTTAAAAGGAACAGAAGGACTTATTTTTACAGATAATGATGATCAGGAAAAAATAGAAATTCAGGAATTTACGATCCGTAATGCTATGGAAGAAGAAAGCTTTACTGACCAGCTTGCTTTAGCCTACCAGCCGCAGATTGATATTCAGAAAGAAACGATTACCGGGGTGGAAGCCTTAATACGCTGGCATCATCCAGTGCACGGCTTCTTCCCGCCGAATATATGGATCCCACTGGCAGAGCAGTCGGAATCGATGCACAGCATCGGCCTCTGGGTACTTCAGAGAGCCTGCAGCGAAATGAAAGCAGTAAATACCGATCTGAAGCTTTCAGTTAATGTATCACCCGTGCAGCTTTATGATCCGGATTTCCCATGTAATGTGCGGCATATCCTGAAGGAGAGCGGATATCCAGCCGCCCATCTTACCTTTGAAATTACGGAAAATATTTTTCTCGAGAAAAATCCTGTAATTTTGGAGAATCTGCTTGAATTAAAAGAAATCGGTATTAAACTGGCAGTTGATGATTTCGGAGTCGGCTATGCTTCTTTTCATCTTCTGCATCGTTTTCCAATTGATATTCTGAAAATTGACCGGCAGCTGAGCGCTGACTTAACGTCGATTTCCAGCAAAAAAATTGTCGAGGCTATTATTGAACTGGCCTACTCGCTCGACATGCAGTGTATAGTGGAAGGTATTGAAACAAAAGAACAGCACAGGTATTATCAGACGCACAAAGTCGACTGGGGGCAGGGGTATTATTATCATAAACCAATGCCTGCATCTGAACTTGCGCAGTTGTTCACATTATTTAAAAAACCGGTTTCCCTTTAAAGGGAAACCGGTTTTTTAATAGAACAAAGGCTGTCAGGAATTAAATACAGCACCCTCTTTTGGAGTGCTGATTTTTTATTTTTCGGCGCCATAAAACTTGGAAAAGGAAAAGCCGCGGCCGATAATTTCGGAGGCATTCAGAAAGATCACAAACGAAGAAGGCTCCTGGTTCTGCAGGACTCTCTTCAGATAAACGGCTTCCTGCTGCTCCATGACACAGAGAATCATCGTTTTTTCATCGTTTGTGTAGCCGCCGACCGAGCGGACCTTGGTTAAACCGCGGTCAATTTCCTCCCGAATAATAGTCTGTATCTGCGCTTCCCGCTCGGTAATAATGAGAACGAGCTTGGAAGGCGACGCCTGAAGCTGAACGAGGTCGATGACTTTGCTCATGACAAAGATGGAAATCATCGCAAACAGGGCGATTTCCAGACCGAAGACAACAGCGGATGTCACCACGACGCAGCCATCAACAATAAACTGGGCATATCCGCTCGAAAGGCCGGAATACTTTTTCACAATCTGCCCAAGCGTAGACAGCCCGCCGGTGGAACCGCGTCCCCGGTACACAATGCCTAAGCCCACACCGATCATGGATCCCCCGTAAATGGCTGCCAGCAGCGGGTTATCAATCGCGAAGGGAAGATCGGCACTTATCCAGATGACGAGCGGCACAAAAAAAGTCCCGAGAAGCGATTTCATTCCAAAGTCTTTTCCGAGCAGAATCAGCCCGAGAAAGAATAAAGGAATGTTAATCATCCACTGGACAAATGCGGGATTAAACTGATAGAGCTCGTAAACAATTGTACTGATACCGGACACCCCGCCGGCTGCGAGGCGGGATGGCAGAAGAAAAATGTTGTAGGCTAAAGCGATCAGGGTCGAACCAAACAGGACATAGCCGAATTCGGCCATGCGCTGTTTTTTTGTAACGAAACTACTCATGTTCATAATTCCTTTCTGTCTCACCTGAATCTATCTCAGCTCTCCTAAAAAGTCCCATCGATTGTACCATAGATTATCCAATCAAAAATAAACCATTTTCTATGCAAATCTGGATGGGATATGGTATTCTTAACGTACTAATTGATAATGATAATCATTTACGGGGTATAGAAGGAGGAAGTACATATGACAGAGCACGAGTTGTTTGACGTTACTATTGTAGGCGGGGGTCCTGCCGGGCTGTATTCTGCTTTTTACAGTGGCATGCGCGGAATGAAAACAAAGATTCTTGAATATCAGCCGGTGCTCGGGGGCAAAGTGAACGTTTACCCGGAGAAAGTTGTCTGGGATGTCGGCGGCCTTCCTCCTACATCCGGTGAAAAACTGATTGCCCAGATGGTGGAACAGGCGATGACGTTCGAGCCGACCGTCTGCCTGAATGAAAAAGTGGCGTCCATTATTAAAAACGATGCGGCGATTTTTGAGATTACGAATGACAAGGGCGAGGTTCATTATTCAAAAACGGTCATTATGGCTATCGGCGGCGGCATCCTTAATCCGCAAAAGCTGGAGCTTGAAGGCGCAGAGAAGTATGAAATATCCAATCTGCACTATACGGTAAAGTCACTGGCCCGTTTTAAAGGCAAAAACGTCATTATTTCCGGCGGCGGCAACTCCGCAATCGACTGGGCCAATGCGCTTGAGCCGATTGCAGGGAAAGTCTTTCTAACGTACCGCAAGGAATGCCCGGCAGCTCATGAAGCCCAGGTGGACAAGCTGATGTGCAGCTCGGCAGAGTGCTATTTCAATACATGCATTTCCAAGCTGATCGCTGAAAAGTCGACGGAGAATATTGACCAGGTGGAGCTGACCAATGTGGAAACCGGTGAGCGTAGCACGCTTCCGATTGACGAAGTGATCATCAATCACGGCTACGAGCGGGATAAATCGCTGCTGGAGAGCAATACGCTGAAAATTGATATGATTGATTCCCATTTTATCGCAGGTGACCCGTTGAACCATACATCAGTGCCGGGCATGTTTGCGGCAGGAGACATCGTCAAGCACGATGCGAAGCTTAATTTGATTGCCGGCTGCTTCCAGGATGCGGCCAATGCCGTTAATCAGGCCAAGTACTATATCCAGCCGGAAGCCGGAGACCGGGCAATGGTATCCTCCCACAATGAAGCATTTAAGGAAAAAAATAAGAAATGGCAGAAGAAAAGTATGGCATAATAGAAGAAACCAGCGAAAAGGAGGAAGATCATATGATCAGCGAAACATTAAAGCAGAACTTAAACGATCAAATGAACTATGAATTTTATTCTGCCAATGCCTACCTGGCAACAGCAGCCTACTGCTCGGCAGAGGGACTGGATGGATTTGCAAATTTCTTCCTTGTGCAGGCAGAGGAAGAACGATACCATGCGATGAAATTTTACCACTTTTTAAATGACATGGGCGAGCGTGTGATGGTCGAAGGCAGCACTGCGCCAAACAACAGCTTTTCCAGCGTGCTTGACTGCTTCGAAAAAAGCCTGCTTCAGGAAAAAGAAGTGACGAAGCGTATTTATCACCTGGCCGATATTGCTCTTGATGAGAGAGAGCATGCGACAATGACTTTCCTGAACTGGTTTATTAATGAGCAGGTGGAAGAAGAGGCACTCTTTGACAACCTGATTCAAAAGCTGAACCGGATTGACCAGGACAGTAACGCGTTTATTATGATGGACCAGGAGCTCGCGAAGCGCTCATTTACCCCGGAAGATTAAATGAATACAGTATAAAAGAGAAGGCTGCGGCCTTCTTTTTTTATGCCTGCGCAAATAAGCCTAGTCTGTTTTTAGTGAATAAATAGGTATTATATACTGACTAAAGTACTAGTTTTAAGGATAATTTATGGTAAAATAAAGGCATGAGCAAAGGAGATGCATCATGCGAGGGTATACTTATTATGTAGAATGCAAGTACCAGGGACGCTGGATTCGTCTGTTTAATCAATCAATTATCAGCGCAGATGAATATGAAGCGCTAAACGACAACTATCTTTTTCTTCCCTATTATAAAAATTGGGAGTGGGGCGAAGATCAGCTGTATTATGTGCGCCAGCTCGAAGAACGTCCGCTGCGCGTGACAAAAACGATAAAAAACGATTGTCTTCCAATTTGGCTGAGATCCAAGTCAATATTTGAACTGAAAAAATGGCAGTTAACCAAGGAAGGCATCATAGCTACTGAATATAAAACCCTGCATGCGTTGCATGCCGGATAAAAAGATCAGCTGAGGAGAATATCCCCGGCTGATTTTTTTATGTTTTTTTCATAAGCGGAATCAGCCGGTATAGGGAAAAAGACATAACGGCGAGTAAGACCATCACGATAAAAGCCTGACGTATCCCAAGAAACAGTGACTCCTGATAGTTCATATCCGGTCCGCCGCCGGCGCTGACTATAGTGGAGAGCAGCGTAACGCCGAGCGCCATGCCGAACTGGCGGATGGTACTGCTTAGAGCGGTGCCGTGGGCCAGCTCCTCGCGGGGAAGGTCATTCATGCCGGCTGCGACCTGAGGCATCATCGTCATCCCGATACCTGCCATAAACAGGCAGAATACAGCGATGATAAATAAGATGGATGTATCCGGCTGGAGAAACGCGAATAGAATAACAGACGAAATCAGCAGGACAAAGCCCGTATTGATTAAGAGGCGGCCGCCGTATTTATCATAAGCCATCCCGCCGGCAAGAGACATGAAAGCGAGAATAGCGGTCCCGGGCATTAACAGGAAGCCGGAAACAAAAGCACTGCTGCCCTGGACATCCTGGGCAAACAGAGGCAGAATGGTTTCCGTTGATAAAAGCAGCACCCCTACAAAAAAGACGGATCCTGTCGTAAGAGCATAAACCGGATAACGAAAAACCCGCACGTTCAAAATAGGAGCTGTTAACTGCAGCTGCCGTCTGCCGAAAACAAACAGGCTGGCAGCTCCTGCTATGATCGGCAGCCAGACGACCCAGTGCAGCAGACCTTCTGTACTGATATAGCTTGAACCGACGAGAAGGCCGGTCAGGCCGATGGTAGAAAGCAGCACGGAAGGAAAGTCAAAGCGGGTTTCCCGCTGTTCTGTTATATTTTTCAGGAAAAAAACGGCTAAAAGAAGCAGCAGGAGAGTTGGCGTAAGAATAATCCAAAACAAGTGCTTCCACGTGTACATATCAATAATATAGCCCGAAACTGCGGGTCCGGTGGCGGGTGCTACGTTCATAACAAGACCGAGAAGGCCCATCGCTTTTCCGCGCTGATTCACAGGGAAAATAAGCAGAAGCACCGTTTGTACAAGGGGCAGCATAATTCCAGCTCCGACTGCCTGAATGATCCGGGCCAGAATAAGTATGGCAAAGCTTTCGGACATAAGCGCGAGAAGCGTACCCGCTGCCAGAAACAAAAACGAGGTCAGCACAAGGCTTCTCGTCGTAAACCGGTCAATCAAATAGCCGCTCATCGGGATAAAGACCGCAGACGTTAAGAGAAACGCAGTGGTGAGCCATTGGACCTGGGCTGCGTTAACAGCAAATTCCTGCATCAGCGTAGGGAACGCCGTAATCAAAAGAAACTGATTAAACAAAAACAAAAAATTTCCTCCAACTACGATAAAAATAATCAGCCGTTTCTGCGCGGTACTAAGCGTCATCATGTCCGTCCCCTCCATTTAAAAGCATCCTTTCTTATTGTAACAAGGAAGGAGGAGAAAAAAAGGCAGGAATGCAGGATGTACCATTTTTTTACATATTTCTTTTTGATAATGAAACAGTATAATAAAAAAGAATACATATTATGTAAGGGAGACAGAAACATGAAAAAATGGATAACTATTTTTGCTGCGGCCCTGCTTTTATTTGCAGCACTGCCAGCGGAGAATATGTCTGCAGCTCCGTCCGGTAAAGCATATGAATCCTATCTGGAGCATCTGGGCTGGACAGAAACAGAAATGGAGGCCTATCTGCAGGGGTGGGACACTTCGCTTAATGAATTTGAAACGCTGAAGGAACTGCAGGAATTTCTCGGAGAAGAGCTGACAGAAGAGTCAGCGGCAGCTTTTCTAGAGGAATTTGATATGACAAGAAACGAGCTGGATGAACGTCTGGCAGAAGACGGCCTTGTGCTGGAAGATTTGAAGTTTACAGATGACCTGTATGAGTATCTTCCCTACGATGAAGAATGGGAAGAGGAAGTATGGGAAGATGATTTTTCAGAAATTGGCTTAACGTCGGCGGAAATAGATGCACTGACGGCCCATTTTAAGAAGAGAGCAGAGCAGACCGGAGAATTTGAAGAAAAGCTGTTCAGCCTGCTGGACGACTCCAGTGATTTTTCAGAATGGATGGAAGAGCTGGTATGGACGGAAGAGCAGAAACAAACCTTCGCGAGCTGGTGGAATGAGTTGCTGAGTCTGCTGCAGATATCTGTTTCATTTGCCGAGGAAACCGCCGGGGAGAAAAAAGACCTTTCTTTTAACAACCTGCTTGATATGGAAAGCTGGACAATCGATGTACTGTGGATAGAGATCTACGACACGGAAGGAACGCTGCTTGCTGACTTGTTTATTAATACAGCGTTTATTGAAGAATTCGGCGGTATGGAAGCACTGCCTGCTGTGGAAGAGGCAGCCTCCGAACAAATCATCGCCGCCGCTCCTTCCGGTTCTGCAGAAAAACCATCAGTATCTGCTGAGAAAGAGGGCGGTATACTACCTGATACGGCTGGAAGCAGCCTATTTTACGTGCTCGGCGGACTGACAGCAGCTTTTCTTGGATTTTTGCTTTTACTATCTAGAAAAAAGACTGCATAAAAAATGCCCTGTGAAGAAAACCTTCGCAGGGCATTTTTTTAAACAAATTCAAACGAAGACGTCTAAAAATTCTAGTTGCCAAACGATTCAAAAAGCATTATCATGAAGGAAATAATTAATTTGTTTAGTAAACAAATTAAAAAAGGGTGATTTATTAATGACGACAGATACTACCTTTCACATGATAAAAAACGAAATGAACGCGCTTACGCTGCACTCCCCGTTTTATGAAGTATATGTCTCCATTTATGTTCTAAAGGCAGATGTGATTAGAACTACGGTAACGAAACATTCCCCGGAGATTCCCATTCATTCCTGGGCAATTGCCCCCGGGGACACAGAAATGCCGCTGGAAGGAGTGGACCGGCAGGAGATTTCAGAGCTTTTTGAACGGCCTTCTTATCAGCTGGAGGAAAATGATACGCAGCTGATTCTTACTACAGAGAAGATTAAGCTGGTTATTAATAAAACACACCTGCATCTCACATGGTATGCGATAGATAACGAAACAAAAGAGGAGGTATGGGCAGCAGAAGATCGAAGCACTCAGGCTTATTTTTTTCAAATTGCCAAAAAAGCACCAGTTTCTCATTATCTGACGAGAAAACCGGGAGAGCTGTATTTCGGTCTTGGAGAAAAAACAGGAAACGTTAATAAATACGGGGAACGTTACCGCATGCTTAACATCGATGCGATGGGATATGATGCGGAAAAAACAGATCCACTATATAAACATATTCCCTATTACGTCACGTACTCAGAATCAAGCGGTCTGGCCTACGGACTCTACTACGATGATTATAATGAATGCGCTTTCGATCTGGGCAAGGAAAAAGATAACTATCATGGCAGCTATCGCTATTTTGAAACACGCTCTGAATTCCTGGATTATTATTTTATTCTGGGACCGGACGTGCCTGAAGTAACGAAAACTTTCTCCTGGTTAACCGGGCGGCCGGCGAGAATGCCTAAATGGAGCTACGGCTATTCAGGCTCAACGATGACCTATACAGATGAACCACGGTCCCAGGAACGTCTTGGAGAATTTATTGAAAACTGCAGAACGCACAATATTCCGTGCTCTTCCTTTCATTTGTCCTCCGGTTACACGTCCATTCAGGATAAACGGTATGTCTTTCACTGGAACCGGGAGAAATTCCCGGAGCCTAAACGATTTGCCGAGGATTTTCATAAAGAAAGCATAAACATTATCGCTAACATCAAACCGAGCCTGCTTGTTAATCATCCTAAATTCAAAGAAGCCTCCGAGCAGGGAATGACGATTAAAAATGAAGACGAAGAACCATTGCAGCAGCAGTTCTGGGACGACCTTGGCGTTTATTTGGACTTTACGAATGAAAAAACGATTTCATGGTGGAAAGAAAATGTAAAAGAACAGCTGCTTCATAACGGAATCGACTCGACCTGGAATGATAACAATGAATTTGAAGTCTGGGATCCGGATGCGGTTATTGATTTGTTCGGCAAAAAGGGAAGGTTTCAGGATTATCGTGCGATTTTTCCAATGCTGATGACCAAAGTTTCTTTAGCAGCCCAGCTCGAACATGACCCTGGGCGCCGTCCTTTTCTCGTTACGAGATCGGGGAGCGCAGGAATCGGCAGATATGCGCAGACATGGACAGGCGATAACGACACGAGCTGGCACACATTAAAGTACAACATAAAAATGGCGATTGGACTCAGTCTTTCCGGTGTTTACAACTTTGGCCACGACACCGGCGGTTTTGCCGGAGGGGCACCGGAGCCGGAACTTCTTCTGCGCTGGATTCAGAGCAATATTTATTATCCGCGCTTTACCATTCATTCCTGGAACGATGACAACACGGTGAATGAACCGTGGATGTATCCGGAAATTACGGAAAAAGTGTCGGGAACCATGAATTGGCACCGCCGGCTGTCCGGTTATTTATATTCGATAGGCAATCATTCTTCAACCGATTATGAACCGATTGTGCGGCCGGTTTTTTACAACTTTCCAAAAGATCCGGTCACATACAAAGAGAATGATGAATTCATGCTTGGCGGGGATCTGCTTGTCTGCACGATTGTCGAACCGGAGCAGAGGGAGAGGACGGTATACCTTCCAACACACGATGGAGGATGGTACGACCTTTATACGGAAAAATGGTATGAAGGAGGGCAGGACGTTTCGGTGCCTGCCCCACTGGAGTACACCCCGGTTATGGTAAAAGGCGGGAGCATTCTTCCTATAGAAGAAGAAACACAGGTACGGGTACAGCTGTATCCGGCAGCAGCCGGGACCAGCGTTTCTTTTTCCTACTGCACCAGTACGGAAGCAGATGGAAAAGAAGAAACCGCTCAGTTTGATATGACTATGGAAACAAGTGATTCTGCCATTTCTGTTTCTGTTCATAAAACGGAAACGGCAGAAGGTAGGCCGCAGCAGTTTGCTTTTCATATGCCTTCCTCTGAAACGAGAACGCTTTGGATCAATGGAGAAGAAACAGCGTTATTTCACACATAATGAGAGGGGTAACATACGATGAAAAAAAATTATATTTGGCTGCTTCTGCTGCTTCTCGTAACAGCAGGATGCCAGCAGGCAGCAGGAGAAGAAGAGACAAAAGAGTTAACACTTGCTCATAATCAGCCTACGGATCACCCTGTTCATTTATCGTTGACGCGGTTTGCTGAGCTGGTGGACGAAAAGTCAGACGGGGAACTTGTCATTGATGTTTATCCTAACGGAGAGCTCGGCAGTGAAAGAGAGGTTATAGAAAATACCCAGTTCGGAACCGTGGACATTGCAAAAGTAAGCGCAAGTGCGCTGGAGGGGTTTGATCCGATCTATTCCATTTTCAGCCTTCCATATATGTTTGAAAGCCAGGAGAGTTTTAAGCAGATTATGGCGAACGAAGAGATAACCGATGAGATCTATCTCAACACGACGGATATTGGATTTAGAGGTCTCACGTATTATGATGCAGGCGTTCGCAACATGTATACAAAGGACCGCATCATTGAAAGTGCAGAAGATATGGCTGGTTTAAAAACAAGAGTACAGCCCAGCCGGACCAGCGTTCAAATGATTGAAGCGATTGGCGGCACGCCGACACCGATGAGCTATGGAGAAGTTTATACGGCGCTGCAGTCCGGTGTTATTGACGCAGCTGAGAATAATGAAACTGCTTTAGTCAACAGCAGCCACGGAGAAGTAGCGAAAAATTACTTTTTCACGGAGCATGCGATTGTACCGGATATGCTGATCATGAACGACGAAATGTACAGTGATTTGACAGAAGAAGAGCAGCAGGTTATTGAAGAAGCTGCAGAAGAATCGACGGAATACCACGAAGAACTCTGGGCAGAAATGGTAGAAGAATCAGTGACGATTGCTGAAGAGGAAATGGATGTTACATTCTACGACATCGATAAGCAGACGTTTATTGACGCTGTGCAGCCACTTCACGAACAATTCCAGGAAAATCCTGATACTGCAGATATTTATTCCAGGATAAAGGAGGAATCATAAGGTGAAACAGGTCAAAAAAACGCTGGATAAACTACTTTTAGCTGCGAATGCTTTCTTGATTACAGCGATGACACTACTGTCCATATGGCAGGTGATTGCGCGGTACTTTCTGGATGCTCCAAGCACCACGAGTGAAGAGATTATCCGCTTTATGCTCATATGGTTTACCCTTCTTACCGCGACGTATGTTCTCGGACAGCAGCAGCATATTGCGATTACTTTTATTAAAGAAAAGCTGAATGCCGGCTGGCAGAAAGGACTGAATAGATTCGTAAACATATTATGGATTGTTTTCGGAGTAGGGGTCATGATCGCAGGGGGCAGCTGGCTGCTTTCCTATACGTATACAGAAGTAGCACCGGCAACAGGATTGTCCATGCTTTTCGTATACAGCGCACTGCCGGTTTCCGGACTGTTTATGACGATTTATGCTGTCACTCATATGGTTACACCGGAAACATATTCTGAAAATAGAGAGGAGACGGGTCAATGACTTTATTAGCCAGCCTCATGCTATTTGGTATTTTAGGAATTCTACTGCTGCTGGGCGTACCCATTGCCCTATCCATTGCTTTGAGTTCTGTGTTAACGATCAGTCTTGTGCTTCCGTTTGATGTTTCTATCATTACAGCTGCGCAAAGACTCGCAACAGGAGTGGATAATTTTACGATACTGGCTATTCCGCTGTTTGTTTTAGCCGGTACGATCATGAACAACGGCGGCATCGCCTTCAAATTAATTAATTTAGCGAAAGTGCTGGTAGGACGCATGCCGGGTTCACTCGCTCATACAAATGTGGTCGGCAATATGCTGTTTGGATCTATTTCCGGCTCGAGTGTGGCCGCAGCGGCTGCCATGGGACGGATTATGACGCCGATGGCGCTCCGCCAGAACTATTCCCGGACATACACAGCGGCGGTAAACATCGCATCAGCGCCTGCGGGACTTCTTATTCCCCCAAGTTCGATGCTGATTGTCTACTCGCTCGTCAGCGGTGGAACATCTGTAGCGGCTTTATTTATGGCCGGGTATCTGCCGGGTATTTTATGGGGATTAGCTGTTATGGCTGTAGCATACGTGTATGCGAAAAAAAGGAAATATCCGGTATCGGAAAAAATCAGCTGGAAGGACCGCGCGTTTATTGCGATCGATGCGATCCCCAGCCTGCTTTTAATCGTCATTGTTATCGGAGGTATTGTAGCTGGTATCTTTACAGCTACAGAGGGTGCAGCGGTAGCGGTACTATATGCGCTGGTTCTGTCTCTTATCTATAAACAGTTGAAAGTACAGGAATTTAAAACGATTTTTAAAGAAACAATTGAAATTACCGGAATGATTTTATTTCTTATCACGGCATCATCGTTGTTTTCTCTGGTTATGTCCTATACGGGCATTCCATCCAGCATCAGCGAAAGTCTGCTGTCTCTTACAGAAAGTACGATCGTGCTGCTGTTAATTATTAACCTGATTTTGCTGATCATGGGAACATTCATGGATATCACACCGGCCGTATTAATCTTTACGCCGATATTCTTCCCGGTGATTACAGAGCTTGGAGTCGATCCGGTACACTTTGGTATTATCATCGCGTTTAACTTGTGTATTGGTAATATTACGCCTCCTGTAGGAAGCGTACTGTTTGTCGGAACGAGCGTAGCGAAAGCCAGGCTGGAAGATGTAATAAAAATGCTGGTGCCTTACTTTATCGTACTGATCATTATGGTTGTTGTTATTACGTTTGTGCCGCAGATCAGTCTCTTCCTTCCAGGATTGTTTGATCTGTTATAACGCCAGACTGAATTAAACCAGGTCAACGTTCATTTTTTCGGAGTGCCGCTTGGAATGGTCAACAATCGTAATATCAAAAAATCCCTTAAAAGCTAAAGCGGCAGCTCCATACGCACAGGCATCTTCATTAAGCCGGGAGATTTTCAGCTCATCGTAGTTGTTGAATTTAGACTGGAACCGGCTGGTTAACGCCGCCAGCAGTTCCGGGCGGGCGGAGAAGAGAGCACTGTTAATAACGATACGTTCCGGATTAAAAATATTAATAACATTATTTAATCCGAGAGCCAAATAGTCTAAATAGTTATCCAGAACGCTTCCTTGAACTTCCTTATGAAATAAGGCGGCCATGCTTTCTGTTGATAATTGTGCCGCATCCTGATGCAGATTTTTTAAAAGAGCTTTATTGGAAGCATACAGCTCCCAGCAGCCATGATTGCCGCAGGGACAGGGAAGGCCGTTCGGTTCGACAATCATATGGCCGATTTCGCCGGCGAAGCCCTGGAATCCCCGGTAGATGTCGAAATCCTTGATGATACCAAGGCCGATACCGGAATGAAGAGTCAGGCAGAACAAATCAGATACCTGCTCATAGTAGACCTGCTCCGCGAAGACGGATAAATTTGCACTGTTATCGATAAAAACAGGAACGTTCATTTCCTGCTCCAGCCTGCTTTTGATATCTTCATCTGCCCATTCCTGCTTGGGAGTAAATACGATCTGATGATCATTATTTACGATACCGTGAATACCGACGCCAATGCCGACTAATGGAATCTCCTGAAGCAGGGAGACGGCAGGGAGAATATCTTCTTTTAGTATGTGTAAAAGGGATTCTGTCATCTCATCAAAGTAATGAGTATCCAGCGCAACGGACTGCCGGTGAATAAGCTGTCCCTTCAAATCACAGCACAATATATTGGTAACCTGTTCATCAATATCGATGCCAATAGTAAAGCCGGCACGTTCATTAATCTCGATCATAATAGGCTTTCGGCCTCTTGTGACAGAAGCGCCGGTTTCTCGTTCTACAATATGTCCTTCTTCCATCAGTTCACCAACCTGGGAAGATATCGTTGCTTTATTTAATCCCGTGATGCGTGATAATTCACTTCGGGAAAGGGAGACATGTTTAATTACATTTTCAATAATAATTCGTCGATTCATACGTTTAATGTAGTGGGTATCTCCGGTATTCATATACATTCCTCCAGGCGCCAGAGTATGGCAGCGATTGCTGTCATTATATAATTTTTAGTTTGTCTAGTAAACAAATGAAAAGGAGAAGATACAATGAATACATTTATGCAGGAAGATTTTTTATTAAATACGAATACTGCCAAAAAACTGTATCACGAGACGGCTGCCCATCTGCCTATTATTGATTACCACAACCACCTGCCTCCAGAGGAAATTGCAGAGGATAAATCGTTTCAAAATTTAGGGGAAATCTGGCTGAACGGAGATCATTACAAATGGAGAGCGCTTCGTGCCAACGGAATAGAGGAAGCTTACGTGACAGGGAACGCCGGGGATCATGAGAAATTTATGGCCTGGGCTGGCACGGTACCAAAAACGCTTGGAAATCCGCTTTACCATTGGACCCATTTGGAATTGAGACGTTACTTCGGTATTACGGACCTGTTGAACGAAGAGACAGCCGAAAAAATATGGAGCAGTACAAAAGAAAAACTGCAGTCCCCGGAATACTCGGTTCAGTCCCTGCTGAAAAAGGATAAAGTGGAATTTATCGGCACGACAGATGATCCCGCCGATCCGCTGCTTTCCCATAAGAAACTGCAGGGGCACAGCGATTTTCAAGTATCTCCATCATTCCGGGCCGACCCTGCTATTTTTATTGAGCAGTCGGATTACTTGAATTGGATAGAAAGAATGGAACAGACCACCGCCATGTCCATTCAAAGCTACGATCAGCTTTTGGATGCACTGGAAAATCGTATTGACTGGTTCGATGAAATGGGATGCCGAAGCGCCGACCACGGTATTTCGCACGTGTTTTTTGAGAAAACAACGAAAGAAGAAGCAGCTGCTGTGTTTCAGAAAAGAAAACAGGGAAAGACTTTGTCCCAGAAAGAGGCAGAGCAGTATCAGACGCATATTATGCTGTTTCTAGGCGAGAAATACGCTGACAAGGATTGGGCGATGCAGCTTCATCTTCATCCGCAGCGTAACAATAATAAGAAAATGCTGGAGATCGCAGGAAAAGATACCGGATTTGACTCCATTGGCGATGGTGCCGTTTCAGAAAAACTGGCAATGCTTCTCGATCAGCTGGAATACAGACAAAAACTGCCTAAAACTATTCTTTACAGCGTAAACGCAAACAATCACGATATTCTGGCGTCCATGGCAGGGAATTTTCAAAGCGGCAGCCTGCCGGGGAAAATTCAGGTCGGTACCGCCTGGTGGTTTAACGATCATATCGACGGAATGGAAAAACAGATGAACTCTCTTGCCAACATCGGACTGATTTATCACTTTATCGGCATGCTCACAGATTCCAGAAGCTTCCTTTCTTTTTCCAGGCATGAATATTTCAGAAGAATACTGTGTAATATGATCGGCAGCTGGGTCGAAGAAGGAAAAGCGCCGAACGATGAAGCATTATTAAAAAAATATGTAGAAAACATCTGCTATTACAATGCGAAACGTTATTTTTCCATTGGATCCTAATATCGATTGATAAAATACGTAGTTAACAGGAGGGAAAGCATGGGACGAATTGTTACGTTGGGAGAACTGCTTATCCGCTTGTCCCCTCCCGGAGAGCGGACGCTGAAGCAGACAGATCAGTGGAATGTTTATGTTGGAGGGGCGGAAATGAATGTCGCCGTCGCTTTCAGCAGCCTCGGAGGAGACGCCCGTACTTTGACAGCCCTTCCCGATAACGCTGTTGGGGGAATGGCACTGGCTGCTTTACGGAAAGAGGGTGTCGATACGTCTTTTATTGCCCGGCAGGGCTCCCGGGTAGGACTTTACTTTGTGGAAAAAGGGACATCCGAAAGGCCATCGAAAGTAACCTATGATAGAGCATTTTCTTCATTTACCGGGTGGACCCCGGAGAATCTGGTCTGGGATGAACTGTTTAAAGGAGTGGATGTTCTTCATACGACCGGGATCACGCTGGCTCTAGGGACCACAGCAAGACAGGCGGCTCTCGCCGTTGTGAAAGAGGCTTCACGCCGGGGCATCCGCATCAGCTTTGATTTTAACTACAGAAGTAAACTGTGGGAAATAAATGAAGCGAAGCAGGCTTTTCAGGAAATTCTGCCTTACGTGGATATATGTTTTGGCAGTTCCAAAGATTTAACACATATTCTTGGATACGGAAAAGAAGAACAGGCTGATCTGGTTACTTCTTTTATGAAAGAATATGATATCGAATGCTTTGCGTCTATGACAAGAACCACCTATTCCAATACAAAGCATACGCTGCAGGCATCTGTAATGCATAAACAAAAAGGAACGGCTTATTCTCCTGCTTTTGATGTAACAATCCACGATCGAATTGGAGGAGGAGATGCTTATGCCGCCGGGCTTTTGTATCAATTGGTACATCATGCGGGCAGAAGCCAGGAAGACCAGATTCAATTTGCAGCCGCCGCCGGGGTATTAGCCCATTCTATTGATGGCGACGCCTTTGTTTTAGCAAAAGAAGACGTCGAAGCGTTCATCCAAAGCCAGGATGGCAGCGGTGTTGTTCGATAATTAAAGGAGGCAAAAAAATGGAGATGGGATTTCGATGGTATGGGAGGGGAAATGACAGCGTAAGTCTGGCTGATATCCGCCAAATTCCCGGTACCTCTCAAATTGTATGGGCGCTGCACCACAAACAGGCAGGTGAGCGCTGGGAAAAGAAGGAAATAGAAGAAGAAGTCAACTATATACAATCCTATGGCTTTAAAACGGATGTGGTGGAAAGTGTGAATATACACGAAGATATCAAGCTTGGCCTTCCCTCCAGGGATGGGTATATTGATGCATATATCGAAACGATCCGACATCTTGGGGAAGCGGGAGTAAAAGTGATCTGCTATAACTTCATGCCGGTATTCGATTGGATCCGGACCGACTTAGCGAGGGAAATGGAAGACGGATCGACTGCGTTATTTTATGAAAAAGATTTAGTAAATGATGTAACGCCGGAGCAGCTCGTGGAAAGAGTGCTGCAAAACCCTGATTTCACAATGCCTGGATGGGAGCCGGAAAGACTGGCTCATATTCAACAGGTAATCAAGCAGTATGAAGAAGTAACGGAAGACGATTTGTTTAATAATCTGCAATATTTTCTCGAGCGGGTCATTCCCGTCTGCAAAGAGCATGAGATTACGCTCGGCGTACATCCGGATGATCCACCCTGGTCTGTTTTCAATCTGCCGCGGATTGTGTCCACACATGAACAGCTTAGACGAATCGTAAGTCTTGTAGACAGTAAATACAATGGGCTGACGCTTTGCAGCGGCGCACTCGGGGCCCTGCCGGAAAATGATCTGCCTGCAATGATCCATGAATTTAAAGACAATATTGCATTCGCTCATGTAAGAAATGTATACCGGTATCCAAACGGAGACTTTATTGAAACATCTCATAGAGAACAGGACGGTTCCGTGCCGATAACCGACATTATAAAAGCCTATCATGATATCGGTTATACCGGCTGCATCCGCCCGGACCATGGCAGGCATTTATGGAATGAAAGCTGTCGTCCGGGATACGGTTTGTATGACAGAGCTTTAGGCATTATGTATATGCTTGGTATATGGGACGAAAGAGAAAAAAGGAGGATATAATGTTTGCCAATCACGAAACACTTAAAGGGAAAACGGCAATTGTGACAGGAGGCGGCGGCATTCTCTGCGGAGAAATGGCAAGAGCACTTGGACGCCAGGGAGTAAAGGTTGTTGTGTTAAGCAGAAAGCTGGAGAATGCGCAGGCTGTTGCGGACGATATTACGAGAGAAAATGGGGAAGCCGTCGCATTTGCGTGCGATGTATTGGATAAAAAAGATATTGAACAGGTGAATGAGCAGATACAAAAAATCTATCCTGTCTATGACATATTAATCAATGGAGCAGGAGGTAATCACCCTAATGCGTCCACTTCTGAAGAAGCGTTTGATTGGGAAGACGTAGAAAATCCCGAAAAGAATTCTTTTTTCGATTTGGAAGAAACAGCAATCCGGCACGTGTTTGATTTGAATTTTACGGGCGCCGTATTGTCTACACAGGTATTTATGAAACATATGTTTTCCGAAAAGGGGAGCAGCGTTATTAACATCTCTTCGATGAGCGCACCAAGCCCTATGACGAAAGTGATGTCCTACAGCGCAGCTAAAGCAGGAATAGATAACTTTACGCAGTGGCTGGCCGTTCATATGGCCAAACAGAACATCCGCTGCAATGCAATTGCCCCGGGCTTCTTTTTAACAAACCAAAACCGGAAGTTATTACTGACCGAAGAAGGAGAACTGACAGAACGTTCGCAGAAAATCATGTCGCAGACGCCGATGGAAACATTCGGCGAACCGGAAGATTTAATTGGGACGCTGCTATGGCTCGTCGATCCAGCCTACTCTTCTTTTGTTACAGGTATCACCGTACCTGTAGACGGCGGCTTTATGGCATATTCGGGTGTGTAGGAAAGGAAGGGTATAATGGCTGGAAAATTAGAAACGCTTCAGATGATGATAGATAAAAAAGCAGTTGCTGTGGTACGAGGCAGTTCCGTGGAAGAGGCGGAAATGGTAGCAGAAGGTTCACTTAAAGGCGGTATTTCTATTTTGGAAATTACGTATACCGTTCCAGGAGCTTCATCCCTTATTTCTTCTTTGATTAAAAATCATCCGGATAAAGCAGTAGTTGGAGCCGGCACCGTGCTGGATGAAGTTACTGCGAGAATAGCGATTTTAGCCGGCGCCGCTTTTATTGTGTCGCCCAGCTTTAATAAAGAAACAGCACTTTTGTGCAATCGCTACAGCATCCCTTATATTCCCGGGTGTTACACAGTAAAGGAAGTAATAGAGGCGCTGGAGTATGGGTCGGATATTATTAAGATTTTTCCTGGAAATACAGTGAGTCCCTCGTTTATTTCTACAATAAACGGCCCTGTGCCGCAGGCAAAGCTTATGCCATCCGGCGGAGTGAACGCAGAAAATGCGAAAGAATGGATTAATAAAGGAGCCGCGGCTATAAGCATTGGCAGCAGTCTGTATAAATCAACAGTGGAAGAAGTTGAAGCAGAAGCACGTAAAGTAACAGAGAGTATACAGGGAATAAAATAACTATTAATTTTAATAAAAAAGCAAAAATCCCGGCAGCCGGGATTTTTGCTTTTTATATGTTTAATAACAGTGCCCGGTTGTCCATTCATGCATTAGCTGCACGGCCTGGCCGATGTCCTCCCAGCGGGAAAGTTCCGCCGGGTGATGGCTTTTGCCACCGATGCTTGGGACAAACAGCATGACGGTTGGAATGAATTTGCTGATATGCATAGCATCATGTCCGGCTCCGCTGAACATGCTGTAATAGGAGAAATTCTGCTCCCGGCAGATGGATTCCAGCTCCTGAAGAAAAGGTTCGTGAAACGTGACGGGCGGCATGTAGGAAAGAGAAGTCTCCTCCCAGTTTCCCGATTCCTGCTCCATCGTTTGTTCTACCATTTTCAGCATTTCATCGATCCGCTGGTCCAGCACCGCTTTATCCGGATGGCGGATATCCGCGCTGAACACCGTTTTTCCCGGGATGACATTGATGGTAAAAGGCTCCGTTTTGATCCGGCCAAATGTGATTGTCGTCTGATCCTCCAGGCTGGATACCCATTCATGAAGAGCCAGCATGGCTTTCATGGCCATAATACCGGCGTCTGCCCGAGAGGCCATTGGGGAGGGTCCGGCGTGGTCGGCGTCTCCCCAAATCGTAAATTCATGCCAGGACAGCCCCTGAATTCCTTTCACAAGACCAATTTGTCTTCGTTCATCTTCAAGCACGGGGCCCTGCTCGATGTGGAGCTCGAGAAAAGCATGCGCCTGCTGCAGCCGGTTGGTTTCGTCTCCCTGAAGAACGAGCCGCTCCAGCTCGTTTTGTACCGTGATATGGTTCTCGTCTGTAAGTGTCATCATTTTTTGTGTACTGTAGGTTTCCGCAAGCACTCCCGAAGAGATCATCGGGACGGGAAAGCGGGCACCTTCTTCATTTGTGAAATTAACAAGCAGCAGCGGGCGCTCGGGCATCTTTCCGGATTCCTTGATGGACTGGATCACTTCCAGTCCGGCGAGGACACCGAGAACACCGTCAAACGTACCGCCGTTCGGAACAGAGTCAAGATGGGAGCCAAGAACAATTGGGTCAAGCGAAGGATCCCTGCCTGGAAGAAGGCCGTACATGTTGCCGAGGTCATCCTGCGATATGTCCAGATTCAGCTCCTTCATCCACTGCTGGAGGACGTCTCTTGCCTGTTTATCTTCGTCGCTCAAAGCAAGCCTGGATACTCCGCCTCCGGCAAGCGCACCAATGCCGGCAATCTGGGCATGCCGGTCACGGATACGGGTAATGCTGATGGGGGATGTCATGAGCCGTCACCTTCCCGTTTCTTTAATCCGCACCAGTCTGCGAGAAAAGCGGCGTATACTTTCGTCACCTGTTTCACGCTTTCCAGGTCGACCCATTCGTCGCCGCCGTGCATGTTGCCGCCGACCGGGCCGTAGCAGGTAGCCGGCGTATCATAATAAAGGGTATAAAATCGTGTATCTGTGGTCGCTGTGATCGGCTGAAAGGAAAGAGCTTCCTCATGAATGGTTTCGTGAGCCCGTCCGAGCGTCTGCATCATCGGAGAGTCTTCTTCTACAACAGCGCCTTCAGCATGAAAGCCGAAGAAATAAATATCAGGCGGATGGGAGGCGAGCCACTCGTCATCCTTTACGTGCTCGAGAACCCACGCTTTGAGTTCTTCTTTTATCTCAGATGGATCCTGACCCGGAAACAACCCGGCCCGTCCTTCGATAACAGCTTCAGCCGGCACGCTTGATGGCCAGTCGCCGGATTGAATCGTACCGATATTAATATTCAATGGATGGGGATGATGTTTATAGGCCTCCGGACGTTCGCGGCTGTTGATCATCTGTTCGTAGCTTTTCAACGCTTCGATAACTTTATATGATTTTTCGATAGCATTAACGGCTTCACTGGCGCGTTCTGTGTGAGCGCCGGCGCCGAGAACCGTGATACGAAACCAGACAACGCCTACCTGGGAGGTGGAGGCTTTCATGCCGAATGGCTCTGGAATCAGTACAGCGTCGGAATTCCAGCCTCTGTCCAGCGCGGCAAGCGCTCCATTTCCTGTGCATTCTTCTTCAATCACGGTCTGCAGCATAAAGGGAGCATCAGGCTCATAGCCTGCTTCACGGATCGCCCGGTAGGCAAAAATCATGGCCGAAGCACCGGACTTCATGTCCTGCATCCCCCGTCCGTACAGTTTATTTCCCCGCTGAACCGGATCCCAAGGATTGGTGGACCAGAAGCGGAGCGAACCCGGCGGCACCACATCGATATGGCTTTGAAACAGCAGACTTTTGCCGCTGCTGCCGTGCTTCTTTGAAACGGCGGCAACGACTTCCCGGCCATCGTAAGGATGCTCAGGGATGGAAAATCCCGGATGGGAGGATAACTTTTTCACATCCGGCGTAAAGCGATCAACTTCCATATCGAGCGTATTCTTCAGATAATCGGCTATATAAGACTGCAGCGGCTGTTCGTTGCCGAGCGTGGAAGGAAAACGTCCAATTTCTTTTAGAAAATCAAGCTGTTCTTCCCAGTGGTTGTCAATGGCTTGATGAATATCCGTAAGCGCGGTTTGTAAATGAGGCATAGAACATATCTCCTTTTGTAGTTGGATTTAAAAGCCGAGCATCATCAAGAAGTAACCCCAGATAAGTGCCGCTATAAATACAAAGCTGATAGAAATAATCATCGTCTGCTTATACTCTTTTTTCAGCTGGGCAAGACCGTTTGGACGCGAAGCGAAGTCTTTAATCGTAATCGCTGACATGCTCGTCTGCTTCATTTTTTTATAAAAAGCCTGTTCATGGGCAGAAGGACGCGTCGAGAAGCCGATAATAAACAGCGTCAGTACACCGACTGCAAAGGCGACCATTAAGGAATCAATATGGATGGGTAGGGTAATAACAGCCCTTCGGACAAGTTCATCCACTACGATAAAAGCAGTGGTGCCGGCAAGCATGCTGCCGATAGCGGCCTGGCTGTTCATTCGTTTCCATTCGAGTCCGCCTACAACAGTCGGAAGCCAGCCGACACCGAAAATCGCACCGGCATAGATGGAAATCCAGTAAATAGCCGCCGGCTGCATAATTGCGATCACGCAGACAACCACCGCTACGAGGACCTGTGCATAGCGCCCGACGCGAAGGCTGCGTTTTTCGCTCAGCTTTTTATCAAATAAATGTTCATACAAATCCCGGGCAAGAGCAAAACCTGTCAGGACAAACAGGGTAGAGGCCGTGGACATAATAGAAGCCATCAGTCCGGCAAGGCCGAGGCCGCCGAGCGCTTCCGGAACGTGATTCATAAACCCGATAATCATAACGTTATCCGTCGTTTCAATTCCCGGCTGGATAACCTGCATGCCGCCGGCTGCCAAAAAGACGATCACCTGCATAAAAGGAGCCAGAAATACGCCGATTACGGCAGCTTTTAGGATGACAAAATCATTTTTGGCTGGAAACACCCGCGATACGAGCGCCGGGGTGCAGGAAAAGAATAAGATCCAGACGAGAAACTGCGAAATCGACCAACCCAGCGGCCGTTGTTCGGCGCCGCCGATTGTCCAGTAAAATGGAATGGTCTCACTTAGTGCTTTCATATTATCAAAGCCTGCCTGGCCGATTAACAGCGGGGCAATCAGGCAGGAAATAGCAAGCATCGTGAACAGCATAATTGTGTCAGTCACGACAACGCCGTACATGCCGCCAAGAGCACAGAACACAAGCAGTGCAAGCGTGAACAGCACGATCATCAGCGGAAAGGAAATGCCGGTAACCTGGCTTAGTACAAGTCCCGCTCCGATAAGCTGAATCACGCCGTAGCCGAGCAGGCCGACAATCATAATAACAAGGGCGATAATGCTGACCTTTTTATTTTTAAAACGCATTTCGAAAAAATCGGGCATCGTCGTGCAGCCTAAGGCCTTCATCTTCCGGCCGATATAAACAACGGCAATCAATGTGCCGATCCAGGCGCCGAATGAGCCGAGGGCCGCGATTACAAGCGGTCCCTCTGCATAGGACTGCCCGGCAATACCGAGCAGCGTAACGGCACTTAAGTAAGTAGCGCCGAGCGTACCGACAATTAACAGGGTGGAACCTTTTTCCCCCATTACGTAGAAGTCAGATTTGTTTTTAACAAGCCGGGCAACGAGGCCGCCGGCTACCACATAAAAAATCAGTACAACAAAAAATATCGTCGTAGTCACTGGGTCCCGCTCCTCTCTGATTCAGGCTGCTGCCTGGATTTTTCCTGCTCCTGCTCCATTTTCCGGATAGCAGGAAGGTATTTTCTTCTTAAAATAATGACGACAATAATGGAAGATATGAGTGTCGTTAAAAAAGCATTTAAAAACAATATGAACACATCAATATTCACCACGTTCACCTCCTGATTCGATTCTTCCCCTATACATAAGCAAAAAGCGTGCCAACTTTTACAAGCCATTTCCGCCCTCTGGAGCTGTTTTGACACGTTACCTGAGAATCAGTACACTGAAATACGGGTAAAAATAGTCAAATACGGTTCGATTGAACGAAAATCGGTTCGTTTAAACAAGCTTTTTTAAAGAATTGAACCAATAATGGTTCAAAATAAAAGAATAATCTAAAAATTTATAATAATCTTTCGAAAAGAGGAAAAAATGAATCTGAAAACATTGTTTGAAACGCCAATGATTAAAGACTTATTCAACGTACTGGAGGATGGATTTTATTTTTCAAACGAAAAAGGTGAGACGCTTTGGAACAATGATGCGAGCGAAAAAATTCTCGGCTCGAAAAGAGAAGATCTAAGAGGAAAAAACGTGTGGGAGCTTGAAGGAAAAGGGATTATGAACCCCTCTATTACCAAAATGGTGCTCGAATCCGGGGAAGCTGTCAGCACGGTGCAGACTACGCAGCAGGGCAGACAGTATTTTGTGAGCGGCTATATTATTCCGTGGGAACAGGAAAAGCTGGTCGTGGTGCTCTCCCGCGATATTACAAAAGACATGCAGACAACCAAGCAGCTCGAGCAGGCCGAAAACCTGCTTCGTTTTTACAGCCAGGAAGTCCGGGGGATCCGCCTGCAGCGCAATAAAGAAAAAGGGGAACAGTTTACCGGAAAAAGCAAAGCCTTTACAAACACACTTGATTTATTAAAAAAAGTCGCCGCAGTGGATACGACCGTCCTGCTTTCCGGGGAAACCGGCGTGGGAAAAAGCTCCGCGGCAGGGAAAATCCACGAGTTCAGCGACCGGCATGAAGGACCATTTATTTCCATTAACTGCGGATCGATTCCGGAGTCGCTGATGGAGTCCGAGCTGTTCGGCTTTAAAAAGGGCTCCTTTACAGGCGCCTATCAGGGAGGGAAGGTCGGACTCGTGGAGCTGGCTGATAAGGGGACGCTGTTTCTGGACGAAATCGGAGAAGTACCGATGCACATTCAGTCGAAGCTGCTGCAGCTCGTCCAGCACAAAACATACCTGCCAATTGGCGAAACCGCTTCCCGTACCGTCGATGCCCGAATCGTCACCGCAACGAATAAAAACTTAAAGGAGATGATTGCCCGGCAAACTTTCCGCGAGGATTTATACTACCGGCTGAACGTGCTGCCTGTGCATCTGCCGGCGCTGCGCCACCGCCAGGAAGATATTTATCCGCTGCTTCAGGTGGCTCTTGACCGGTTTAATATGCAGCATACCAAACAAAGACGCTTTACTTCTGCGGTGCTGAAGCTGCTGCAGGATTATTCGTGGCCGGGAAATATCCGTGAGCTGGAAAATGTGGTCGAACGAATGGTGATTACCGCAGAGGAAGATGACATGAACACGATGGATCTGCCCGATGATATTGTCCGTGAAGTGTCAGGAGGAGGAAACTCCTTTGCTTTTGGATTAAACCGGACTCTTCCTGAAGCCGTGGAAGAACTGGAACAGAAGCTGATTCTTGAAGCTGAGGCAAAATATTCCTCTACCCGCAAGGCAGCTGCCGCACTTGGTTTATCCCAGTCTTCTTACATGCGGAGGAAAAAGAAATACACTTCTGATTGAAGCTTCTTTTCTTTTTCGCAGAGGCGTATAATAGAACAAAGAATATGTTTATCCAGACAGAACGTAAAGGCGGTTAAAAAATGAGACATAATATGTGTTGGATCGTTCCGGTCGTTATTATTGTCGGTGCCAATTTATTATCATCTCAGGCCGGCATTAGTTTTGGATTTCTTATCTGGCCGGCTATTGCTTTTGGACTGGCATATTACTTTTACAAAGGTGGATCAGTCTGGCTCAGCCTGCTGTTTGTCGGGCTCGCAATTATTCATCTGGCCCGGCATCTGGAAGGAATGTTTTTCGTGCTCGTCTTTTCGGTCATTGTGGCTGCAGCAGCGATTGCAGGAGGAATGCTTATCTACTCGCGGCGCAATCCGGTCGTTGATATTGACCGGGACCTTCCGGGAGGGCGCACAGAAGAGGAAGAAGAACCCGCAGAATCCCACTATTCCCGGCCGATGAGAGAAAAAAATATGCTGATCGGGGAGATAAAGTGGACAAAAATCCCTTATAAGCTGCCGCCGACAGCGATTCAGTTTTTTATTGGGGAAGTAACCATTGATCTCGCCAAAGCGGAAATCGACGAACGAGATGTTCACCTGCACATAAAAGGAGGCGTCGGCGGCATTAAAATTTTCCTCCCCGATACGTGGGATGCCGACGTCCAGACAAAAATAGGAATCGGCGAAGTGAACATGCTCAAGCAGAAGGAAGGCGGCATCTTCTCCAACGCCCATTTTGAGCACAAGACGCCCGTTGATCCGGAGCATAAGCTTTATCTTCAGGCCGACATCGGTATAGGAGAAATTGTTATTAAAAAATCCAGATGGTAAATACCTTTCCGTCCTGCCGGGACGGAGGGTATTTTTTTGCCCGGATAAAAAGAGAACTTGGACGGATACTAAACATTCTGGATATATGCTTCAATAAAGAGACGGACAGAGGGAGGTTTTTTCCATGAAAAAAGCAAAGATCGGTTTGGCCGCTGCTCTCACATCTGCGGCACTAATATGGCCGCAGGCGGCAGGCGCTCAGGAAGACTATGGAGATAAGGCAATGGAACATATGCGTTATCTATCCGAAGATATTGGTGAGCGTCCGGCTGGAACAGAGGACGAGCGCGAAGCGAAAGCATACATAGAGACAGCGCTGGAAGACATGGGATATGAAACAAAAACCGAAGCGTTCCCATTTACGAGAGACGGAGAAGAGCTTGAATCCGAAAATCTTTCTGCCGTGAAGCCGGGGAAGTTCAAAAAAGAAATTATTGTCGGTGCCCACTACGATACGGTAGCGGATGTAGAAGGCATTGATGATAATGCCTCCGGTGTCGGCGTAATGCTTGAAACTGCAGAGCATCTTGAAGATATGGACGTTCCCTATACGATCCGGTTTATTGCCTTTGGAGCGGAGGAAGGCGGATTAAATGGCTCGGAAGAGTTTGTGGAAAACATGTCCAATAAAGAAAAAAACAATACGCTTGCGATGATTAACCTCGACAGCCTGGCTGCCGGTGATCAGATGTATGTATACGGAGGCGGAGGCAAAAGCGGATGGTACCGGAATTTTGCCCAGCAGCTGGCAGAGGATGCCGGTATTGATATACAGACTAATCCCGGCCTCAATCCTGCATACCCGGAAGGAACAACAGGGCTTTGGAGTGACCATGCCCCTTTCCAGGAAGCGGGTATCGATATCGGCTATTTTGAAGCCACGAACTGGGAGCTTGGGGAGCAGGATGGCTATACCCAGACAGAAAAGCATGGAGCCGTCTGGCACGATCCGGAAAAAGACAACTTTGATTTTATAGAGTCCGAATTTCCCGGCCGGATGGAAACAAATATTTCCGGCTTTTCCGAAGTACTGACCGAATCATTAACCGAGATGAAACCCGAAACAAAAGCCCACTATCAGCAGTGGAAATAATACCGCAGCACCGGCAGAAATGCTGGTGCTTTTTTTAATAAAGTAAGAGAAAATTGATTGTCTGAATGAAAAGAAGGGAGTATGTTTAAAGCAAAGATATTCCACCGAAGAAAAGCCGTCTGCTGCTTTCATGCTGCTTGTGGAATGAAAAAACGGAAAAAAGGAGTGCTGGTGGGGATGCGCATAAAAAATGTTTACCTTTATGTACTCGACACAATGGCTGACTGGGAATATGGATATCTAACGGCTGAGCTGAACACGGGAAGGTGTTTTAAAAAAGACATAATGCCGTTAAAAGTAATCACTGCCGGAGCGGATAAAGAAAAAGTCACTACGATGGGTGGAGTGAGCATACAGCCGGAGTTGTCTTTTGATGAATGTTCGTTTGAAAGGGACAGTCTTTTCATTCTGCCCGGCGGAGATACATGGGGAGAAGAAATTCACGAGCCTGTTCTGAGAAAAGTCGGGGAAGCGATGGAGGCCGGCGCTGTCATTGCAGCTATCTGCGGAGCTACAGTTGGCCTTGCCCGAATGGGATATCTGGATACAAAAAGGCATACAAGCAATGATCTGGAGTATCTTCAAATGGTCTGTCCGGATTATAAAGGAGAAGCACTGTACGAAACGGAACCGGCTGTGACGGATGGGAATGTTATTACTGCCTCGGGAATAGCCCCGCTGGAATTTGCGAGAGAAGTGCTGAAGAAACTGGACGTGTTTACACCAGACACGCTGGATGCATGGTACCACCTCAACAAAACACATCGACCGGAATACTATTATCAGTTAATGAAAGCGACGAGCTGAATGTCAGCAAGTCTTTTTTATAAAAGACTTAATTTTCTGAACATTTAGAGTATAATAGTATTGCATTATGTTAAAAATAGAAAAGAGAGGTTGGTGTAATGATGGGTAAAACAGCTGTTATCACAGGGTCAGGACAGGGTATCGGCCGGGGGATCGCACTTCGGCTGGCGGGTGACGGATTTAATATTGTTATCAGTGATATTGATGAGAGCAGGGCAGAGGACGTCGTCCAGGAAATTAAAAATGCTGGTGGACAGGCCGTTTCAATTAAAGCAAATGTAACGAGCAAATCTGACATTCACCATCTTGTGCAGCAGAGCGTTCATGAGTTTGGAAGTGTGGATGTGTTTGTGAACAACGCCGGCATTGACCAGGTTGCTCCCTTATTAAATGCAACAGAAGAAGATATTAATACCATTTTCAATGTTAATGTAAACGGAACAATATATGGCATCCAGGAAGCAGCCGAGCAGATGAAAAAACAGGGAGGAGGCAAAATTATTAATGCCTGCAGCATTGCCGGCCATAAAGGATTTGCTCTTCTCGGCGTTTATTCGGCAACGAAATTTGCGGTGCGCGGACTAACCCAGGCCGCCGCCCAGGAGCTGGCACCGGAAAAAATTACGGTCAACGCTTACTGCCCGGGAGTCGTCGGTACCTCGATGTGGGAACGGATTGATGCCAGACTGGTCGTGGAGATGGGACTGGCAAGCTCCGGAGATGCCTTTAAAAAATTCACGGAAGGTATAGCACTTGGACGGGCCCAGACCCCGGAGGACGTTGCAAATTTTGTATCCTACCTGGCGTCATCAGACTCCGATTACATGACCGGCCAGTGTGTGCTTATTGATGGCGGGATTCTGTACAACTAATAAAAAAGAAGCGTGAATCGGTGACTGAGCCGATCCGCGCTTCTTTTCTATTATAATCCCATAGAAAGATACTTTGTTTCTAAATAAAGAGCGATTCCTTCGCTTCCGCCTTCACGACCGAGGCCGCTTTCTTTCATGCCGCCAAATGGTGCTTCCGCAGCTGACGGAGCGCCGTCGTTCCAGCCGACAATGCCGTAATGAAGACGCTCGTGCAGGTAGTGCCCGGTACGATAGTTTTCCGTGAAAAAGTAAGCCGCCAGCCCAAACGGTGTATCATTGGCCATATCGATCGCTTCATCAAGTGTAGAGAAGGAAACGATAGGTGCAACCGGACCGAAGGTTTCCACATGCATAATGTCCATGGAGCGGTCTACGTTGGTTAGTACCGTTGGGTGCACGAAGTAGGTGCCGGCTTCCGCATCTTCCTCGTAGCGGGCACCGGTGAGAACAGATGCGCCTTTTGCTTTTGCATCTTCAATCTGGCCTTTTACTTTTTCAAAGCCCTGGGCATTAATAAGCGGTCCGATATCGGTTCCTTCTTCTAAGCCGTTGCCAACCTGAAGAGCCTCCGCTTTTGCTGCAAGTTTGGCTGCATATTCTTCAAGCACGTTTTCCTGTACGAAAATACGATTGGCGCAGACGCACGTCTGGCCGGCATTGCGGAATTTAGAAGCCATCGTATGCTCGACAGCAAGATCAATGTCCGCGTCCTCTGCTACGATAAGCGGAGCATGTCCGCCAAGCTCCATTGATACATGTTTAACCGTATCTGCGCTGTTTTTAATTAACAGCTTGCCGACAGGAGTGGAGCCGGTGAAAGTAATTTTTCGTATGAGCGGGCTGCTCGTAAATACTTCCCCGATTTCTGCCCCGTCCCCGTTTACAAATTGAAGCACATCTTCCGGAATACCGGCTTCATGTCCGAGACGCACGAGCTCCATTGCCGTAAGCGGCGTATTTGGAGCCGGCTTAATAACAAAGGTGCAGCCTGCTGCAAGCGCCGGAGCGGCTTTTCTCGTAATCATAGCCGCCGGGAAATTCCATGGAGTGATGGCAGCGACCGGGCCGACTGCTTCCTTTGTCACATATAAACGTTTGTTGGCAGCACCGGGAAGGGTTTTGCCGAATACGCGGCGCGCTTCCTCCGCGTAGTATTCAATATAGTTTGCCGCATATACGACTTCGCCGCGCGCTTCTTTTAACGGTTTTCCATTTTCCTGTGTAATAAGAGAAGCAAGCATGTCCTGGTTTTCCAGAATAAGCTGATGCCATTTTTTCAAAAGGCCGGCACGGTGGGAAGCAGCCTGGCGGGACCAGGCGGGAAACGCTTCGTGAAGACGTGCTACAGCAGCCTCGACCTCTTGTTTGGAATGAAGCGGAACCTCCCGGACAGCTTCTCCGGTGGCAGGATTTTTAATTGTAACAGTGGATGACATACATAACTCCTCCTTCATCTTAGTACTTTTCATTATCCCGTTATTTGGTCGGATAAAAAGAACCAAATTAAAAATATTTATGGTACCAGAAAAAACCGCCGGTCTATAAACCGGCGGGTGGGGTGATGATTTACTTTTCGGATTGATTATAGGCCTTTAGATCGGAACGACGAAGCGAAAAACCCTGGAATCCGAAAGGAGGACGAGGATCGGTAAACACCCGGCCTTCGTTGGAGCTGGTTTCCTCTACAATTAACTCCCAAGTCCGGTTGTTTGATTCAAAGGAGACTTCAGCGAGCTGTGGAAAACGCTCAAGCACGCGCAGGCCGATGTAATAAATCAGGCTCTGAATGCTCGGGGAATTCAGTTCGTGAAAAAGTGTGCGGGCAATGCCTGCTACCTGTTCGGAGCTGACGTAGTTCTTCAGGTAATCGCGGCTGTCTTCATAAATCCAGTTAATATCAAGATAAATAAAAAGGGGGCGGTCTGTTGTTTCCGGAAGGGTTGTATATTCGTCTTTAATATATCCCTGAAACGAGCTGCCCTTTACTTTGATTAAATGAAGATCCTTTACGCCGCTCTGCCGGGACACAATCGCATGCTCGTTTTCTTCAGTACGCTCTGTTTCAAGCGATGCCACCGGAAGCTCCCGTTCCTTTTCATCAAACACGAGCGGACTGCTGCGGATGCCGGTTTCATCTCCGATGTCTGTTTCTGTAAACAGCTTCTGGACCGCAGATACGACAATGCCGTCAATATGGCTGTACGTTTCATAAAAACGTCCACTGATATATTCCAAAAATTCTTCCATCGTTGCCCCTTCAAAGCTGCCGGCATGGCGGAGAATAAAATTTTTCATCGAATCCGTTGCAATGACTTTCGAGTTGTCTCCCTCTGAAAAGGAGCTGAAAAAGGCTTCCCCTTTTAAGGCAATTTGAATGTCCATCGCAAAGATAATATTGCTGCGTCCTGTGAAGGAAGATTCAGGAATCGGCTGGATGTTTTTAAGGGGAGAAGCATAGGTACGATAGACAAATACATCGCCTTTTCCATAATACATTGTACGATTTTGATCGTTCTGGTGCTTCACGGCTTCTGTTTTTTTAATTTTCGTTTCCATTAGTATCCCATCCTTTTTTATAGTTAAGAGTTATTATAACGATGATTTCAACATGTAATAAAAAAAGCCGCAGAAAGCCTGTAATGGATTTACAGAGTCTTCGCTGCGGCTTCCTGCCTGCCGTATACGGCAGGGAAACGGCGCTGTAAGCTACCTGCCTGCTGCCGGGTCTGCGTAATAACGCAGCGCCTGACAGCGGCAGATTATGTATGGAGTAGAATAACAGTGCAGGAGGTATTGGTGTCCTGGTCGAAATCTTTGTAAATGGCTTTAACTACGAGGTCAAATTCCGAGGCCAGGATATCCTTGATACGTTGTTTATACTTATGATTCAAAGAAGCATCAATAAACAGCACAAGGTCGGGCCGGTCGGCAAGCGTATCGAGCATCGGTGTCCGGCTGACGGAGGCAAAAATCGTAATCTGACTTTCGGAAAGATCGATCTTCTGGCTCTGCACGCCGTGCTGATAAAACTCTTTATTAATTTCGTTATAGCGCAGAGCCAGCTCTTTCTTGGAAATCTTGAGCATGAGTATCACCTGCTTTACTGCAATTCATGAAAGCATCGTATCATGAGCAGAAAAAGACTACAGTACAATTGTCAGATAACGTGACATTCTTTTTGGAGAAAATGGAAACATAAGCATTAAAAAGCAGGAGCTCTGAGAAGAACTCCTGCTTTTTTACTGTTTATCGAAATAATTCGCTGCGTTATGCAGCGCCTGGTCGGCAAAGCGTTCCAGCACTTCATACGTTACATAGCCGATATGCGGCGTGAGGATAACATTATCGCAGTCGTGAAAGGGGTGCTCGCGAACGGGCTCTTCCTGAAAAACATCCAGGCCTGCGCCTGCCAGGTGACGGCTGCGGAGAAGCCGGGCAAGGGCATGTTCGTCTACAAAAGCTCCACGCGATGTATTAATAAATACAGCTCCCTGTTTCATTAAAGACAGTTTTTCTTCGTTTAGAAATCCTGTCCATTCCGGCGTGAGACGCATATGAAGACTGATCACATTGGACGTGCGCAGTATGTCTTCGAGCGTCATCTGCTCAATGCCAAGTTCTTTTTCAGACCCGTCCCCGCCGGTGGGGCGCCATACTTTCACGTTCATGCCGAGAGCCTGGGCTATACGGGCGGTTTCCTGACCGATGGACCCAAATCCCAATATGCCGAGCTGCTTGCCATGAAGTTCTGTGCCTGTATGCTGAATCCACTGATTACGGCTGAAGGCTTCCTGATGAGCAGGAAATTGTCTCACCGCCCCGATCATCATGCCAATAGTTAATTCAACAACAGAAGTCCGGGAACCTCCGGGAGTGGTTTTAATATCAATCCCTTTTGTTTCCAGTGCTTTCATATCAATATGAGCAACGCCTTTTCCCGTTTGGGAGATCAGCTGCACGTCATGAAGCTCATCAATAACCGATGCCGGCAGGGGGGTGCGCTCCCTGACGAGGATAATGGCTTTTTTCCCTTCCGCAAGAGAAGGGATCTGCTCCGGTTTAACCGGAATCGTAACAGCCTCCAGGTTCCAGCCTTTCTGGTGAAGCATACGGGCAGCGGGGGAGGAGGAATAAATGTTTTCATAATCGCCTAGCACAAGAATATTCAAACAAACGCCTCCTTATTCGATGGGCCTGAGGCCACACCATTCTGCATGAATAAATTCTTTTCTATCCAAAATGTTATATCTAGTATAAGATTCCCCTTTTACACTATCCTTAACCACAGCCGGCCGGCAAAAACAGGTGGGGATATTCCTTTTTTTCCAAATATGGTATGATGTTCTTAATAAAGTATAAATGGTTCGATATGAGAGGATGCTGGCGAGTGATTAATTTATACTCTAAAATCGTTCTGGAGAAACAAGAGCTGGAGGAGCCCTGGGCGGAAAGCATTGGAATCGCGGAACGTGCGGTTCGAAATGGGATTACTACTTTTGTGAACGCTCCTCCCTTCGTTAAGCGGGGAAATGAAAATTTTTCCATGACGCTGGACGAAGAGCAGAAAGAATTCCAGGCGCTGCTTGAAGAAAATAACCTGGACCTTACGGTGCTTCATGCCTACTGTATCCGTTCCCGCAAACGGGTTACAGAGGGAGCTAAGGAGCAGGAGCTTTTGACGGTAAACGAAACATCGTATGTGTATGTCGATTTAAGTGGTTTTTCTTCTGCTGTTTTTGCACAGACCCTTTTAGATCGGCTGCAAAGAGGAAACTATCGGCCGGTTCTGATTTTTCCTGAGTTCACCCCGATGTTTATTAACAACCCGGGATTTCTGCATTATTTCGTTAATCGCGGAGCCGTCAGTATTCTTTCAGCTGAATCCATCCTGCGCATTCATGGGAAAGAAACACAGCAGCTGGCCATAAAGTTTCTGCAGGCTAATCTTTCCCATGGGCTGTCTTCTTCCCCGCGGTCAGCTCTTGAACCATTCCGCCTAAAACAGGCATATGATTACATTGATCTGGAGTTTGGTACAGACTGGACCGGATTTCTGCAGAAAAATGCCGAGCATATTATCGAAGATAAGCCGGCCGTCATGTATGAGCCCGTACCCATGCAGAAAAGCAGAAGGCTTTTTCCATGGGGGAAAGGGTAAGATAAAGTTCCCTCTATTAAAAAGAGAGGACTTTATTTTTTTATTTTATGTCATCCGGTTGACATAAAATAAAGCGGGTACTATACTAAGATCAGAAAACGCTTACAAATAGGGAGTGATGAAATTGAGAGTTTTGGTAGCAGGAATGGTTTCCACTGCTTTACTGCTGTCTGCCTGTGGAAATGAAGCAGAAAGCGATGGCGGCGATAATGAAATTAGTCTATGGGTGCAAACATCGAGTGAAAGTCCTGAAGGACAGGCTATGCAGGGATCGGTGGAAAAATTTAATGAGCAGTTTAAGGGGACGTATACCGCCAACATAGAATTTATTCCACGCGGTGGCGGTGGTGGAGGATACGAAGATAAAGTGAATGCTGCGGTTTCTACCGGAACGCTGCCGGATGTATTAACCCTCGATGGTCCAAATACAGCCGCCTATGCAGAATCAGAAATAATAGCGCCGCTGGACGGAGTCATTTCTAATACAGAGGATTTACTGCCAAGTATCGTGGAGCAGGGAACATATGAAGATGAGATGTATGCGGTGGGGTATTCTGAATCCAGCGTGGGCATCTATTACAACAAGGAAATGCTCGAGCAGGCAGGTGTTGATCTTGAGACCCTGCCAACAGTTGATGAGCCGTGGACATGGGATGAATTTACCCAGCTCTCCGAAAAACTGACCGACTATTATGAAGTTCCTGCTATAGATATGGGACTTAATGACAATAGTGAGTGGCTGATGTACGCTTTTTCTCCATTTTTATGGTCGCAGGGAGGAGAAATTACTTCTGAGGATGGAAGGCAGGCAGAAACTGTATTTAATAGTGAAGCCAACATGAAGGCGATGTCTTTTCTACAGCATATGCTCAATAACGATTATACAACGATTTCTCCTGCTGAAAACGGATTTGAAACCGGTCAGTATCCTATGAAGATGAGCGGCTCCTGGACGATGGAGCAGTTGGACACTAACTATCAGGACATAGATTACGATATCATGCCCTATCCTGTTTCGCCGGACACCGGTGAATTAGTGACTCCAACCGGAAGCTGGCAGTATGCCATGTCCACAGCAACAGAAAATGAGGAAGGAGCCGGCGAATTAATTGACTTTTTAACTTCTACGGAAGCAGTGGTGGATATCAGTCTTGCAAACAGTGTACTGCCATCAAGATATTCAGCTATCGAAGAAATAGAAGATGACGTATCGCCGCAGATGAATACCCTGATTGAACAAAATGAGGCTTCCGGAAAAGCAAGACCCGTACTGCCGGAGTATCCGCAGATTACCCGTTCCTTTCAGCAGACAATAAGCGGTCTTCCTTATTATGAAGACCAAGCAGGCCTGCAGGAGCTGCTGGATGAAAAAGCAAAAGAGATGCAGACTTCATTAGAAAGAAGGGAATAACATGGATCTTACTAAAAAACAGACACGCTTAAAGCGCTGGGAAGGCTGGAAATCCAGTTCTCTTGCGTTTCAGGCACAGCCTTTTTATTTTCTGCTTCCAGCTATTATACTTCTTGGATTGTTTTTATTTCTGCCGGCGCTTTTAACAATTTATTATGCGTTTACCGATTATTATTTATTAACGCCCGACCAGCGTCAGTTCGTTGGATTAAGAAACTTTACGCAGATATTTGGGGATCCGGTATTTTTAAGAAGTCTGCAGAACATCACTATTTTTGTAGTAGGTATTATTATTTTTCAAGTAGGAATGTCTCTCGGGCTTGCTTTACTTATTAATAAACAGCGCAGAGGAAACATCTTTTTAAAAGTAGCTTTTTTCTCTCCTGTGGTCATGTCATTGGTTGTTATATCTGTACTTTGGCTCTATTTGTTAAATCCAACAGATGGGCTGGTCAACTCCATGCTGCAGGCAGTGGGAATCAATGCCCAGCCATTTTTAACCAGCCCGAACCAGGCTATTTACGCTATTATCCTCGTTTCTGTCTGGCAGGGGGCGGGGTATCAGATGCTCATTTTTCTAGCGGGCCTTCAGAATATTCCTGGTGATGTGTATGAAGCAGCCAGGATAGATGGAGCCGGCAAATGGAAAAGCTTTCTGCATGTAACCATTCCTCTGCTAAGACCGACAACGACCTTGATCGTTTTTACCACATTGATTGCAGCATTCAAGCTGATTATTCAGCCGATGATCATGACTCAGGGCGGACCGTTAAATTCAACAATGACACCGATCTATTATATCTATCAGACGGGCTTCACTGATCGGTTAGTCGGTTACTCAAGCGCCATGACAGTAGTGTTTGGACTATTGATTGTCATCGTAACGTTCGTACAGCGCAGATTTGCAAAGGAGGACTTATAAATGAAGAATGTGAAAAAATTAGTAGAATACGTCCTGCTTACACTGCTGGCATTCTTCTTTATTTTCCCGCTTTTGTGGATGGTTTCTTCTTCCATGAAGTCAGAAGAAAGTATTTATCAGGATTTGAACTCCGTCCAGGCTCTCCTGCCGTCTTTTCAGATTACTGAATGGCTGTCTACCTATACAGAACTGTTCAGCCGGTTTGATATTGGCACTTATTTATTTAACAGCGTTTTTTATGCCCTGTTGGTTACGGCCGGAGCAATTGTTGTAAATGCCATGGCAGGATATGCCTTTGCTAAATTCCACTTTAAAGGAAAAAATATCATGTTCAGCCTGCTGCTCGCTATGCTGATTATTCCGGTGGAAACCATTATTATTACCCAGTTTACTATCATTCATAATTTAGGGCTCGTAGATAACCGGCTGGCCGTCATTATTCCCTTGATAGCGAATGCATTCTTTATCTATCTTTTCCGGAATTTCTTTATCGCTGTTCCGGATTCCGTTATTGAGTCGGCAAAGATGGAAGGAGCCGGCCACTGGACCATCTTTTGGAGGATTATGCTGCCGATGTCCAAGCCGGCAGTAGCTACAGTCGGCACACTTGCATTTATTGGAAGCTGGAACGACTATATCTGGCCTTTGATGATTTTAACCGATTCGGATAAATACCCGCTGCAGGTCGCTATAACGAGTATTAATGCGACAGAGCCGGTTTTCATTAATCAAGTGATGGCCATCCTTACCATTTCAACGATTCCATTAATTATTGTGTATATTGTAGCGCAGAAATATCTGCTCCAGGGATTAAGCAGTTCCGGGTCAGGTCAGAAATAATCAAAATTAAATCAATTAGTCAGGGGATAGTTACTATGCAGAAAACGACATACAATCACGAGCAGATGCTTAAAAAAGGACAGGCAGCACTACAGAAAAACACAGGTCAGTTAGAAGATACTGTATACCGGCTCGATTATCATTTCATGGCGCCGTCAGGCTGGCTGAATGATCCGAACGGCTTAATTCAGCATAAAGGAATATATCATTTATTTTACCAGCATCACCCCTACAGCGCAGATTGGGGGCCGATGCACTGGGGGCATGCGACCAGTAAAGATCTAATAACATGGCAGCATGAACCGATTGCCCTTGCTCCTTCAGAAACCTACGAATACGAAGCTGAAAAAACAGAAGTTGGCTGTTTCTCGGGAAGTGCCGTAACAAACGGGGAAGAACTGGTATTGATTTATACCGGTCATGTTGAAGGCGGGGAACCTAAAGAAGTACAGGCAGCCGCTACGTCGTCAGACGGCATTCATTTTACAAAAAATAAGAATAATCCTATTATATCTGGTCCTCCATCAGAATTATCCGATGATTTTCGGGATCCTAAAGTATGGAAGTATGAAAATACGTGGTATATGGTCGTTGGCACGAGCAAAGGTGAAAATGGGGCGGCGGCTTTGTATTCATCAAAAAACCTGGAGGATTGGAACTATGCCGGGACGGTTCTCGAGGGGGATGGAACGCAGGGAGATATGTGGGAATGCCCGGATTTATTTCCGATCGGAGAAAAACATGCGTTAATCGTTTCCCCTATGAATATGGAAAATGGGAAAAATATTATTATCGTTGGGGAGATGGATTATGCCTCGGGTACATTCATACCGGAAACTCTTAAAGAGATAGATGAAGGCATTGATTTCTATGCCGCCCAGACGTTCGCGGACGAGAAAGGCAGACGGATTCTGATCGCCTGGATGGATACATGGGATACCGATTTCCCTACTAAAAAAGAAGGATGGGCAGGGGCCATGACCATTCCGAGGGAAATTACGCTGGACAGCGGTAATCACCCTGTTTTTCTCCCTGTACCGGAGATGAAAGAACTGCGGATAGAGCATGAAAGGCATCAAATTGAAATGCTTAAAGCAGACAGCGTACGGGATATTAATAGCAATAAAAACCTTGCAAACAGTTTTGAGATACAAACGGAAATAAAATGGAAGAAAGAAGAAGGGAAAGGAAGGGTTGGATTTATATTAAGGGCATCAAACGATAGAAAAGAACAGACTTTAGTTTACTATGATATAGAAAAGCAAAAATTGGTTGTAGATACAACAAACTCGGGAGAAAGCGCTCCAGCCCTGCCCTGTGAAATAAGCCTGAAAAGAGAAGACAGCCTGTCGCTTCAAATTTTTATCGACACTTCTTCCATTGAAGTATTTACTGAAGAAGGAGATGCCGTAATAACGAATAGGATTTATCCCAACCCTTCGCATACAGAAGCAGCCCTTTTCACAACAAATACAGATATTATATCGACAACCGTAGATACATGGAATTTAAAAAAAGTTATAAAATAATGAAAAACCCATCAATAGTAAAAAATATTGATGGGTTTTCAGGCTGTTGAAAAAGACAAAAAATAGGTATTTTTATACAAAACCTTTACAGGGGGTGCTTTCCGCAGGCCATGCCTCAGCTAAAGAGGAAAAACGCGGCTTTATCTTCTCCTATGGCTGTTCTGCAGGAGTCACCCCTGTTTATTTTCTTTTTTTCTTTTCATAAAAGACTTTAAAAATATTCGAGGTCATGTATGGTTATACCGTGGATCCTTTATGGAAAGAGACGGGATGACGTGTTTCACTTTTTTCCAAAGGCAGCATGTCTGTAATCTGTTTTTGAAGTATAGCAACAGCAGATTCTGCAATGGTAGAAATAGGCTGGCAGATGGTGGAAAGATGAGGGGCAGTAGTACGTATTGTTTCTGTCCCATCATATCCAATAATTTTCAGTTTTTCAGGGATAGGAATATTTCTTTTATGGGCCTCGCGGAGTACGTTAAGCGCCAGCAGATCGTCGCTTGCGAATATACCGTCTGCATGAGGATGCTCATCAAATACCTGACGTATAATACGATCCTGCTCTACCTGGTCAAACACGCCGGAAATTTCATAAGTGACAGGCTCCTGGCCACGTTTGTTCATCGTATCTTCATATGCTTTTCTTCTATAGTTTGCAGGTGTTTCCAATTCCCCTGGACCGTTAATATGTATAATATATCGGCAGCCGCTCTCCAGAAGTTTCTCCGTGGCCAGCCTCCCGCCCTGGTAATTATCTGAACCAACTACTGGAATATTTTTAGATAAATAATGGTCGATCGCTACAGTTGGAAGCTGATGCTGGTCATAATCAAGGATGCCCCGGTTATAAGTTCCCACAATTACACCATCCACCTGATTGCGGCGCAGCATTTCCCAGTATTTTCTTTCTTTTTCTATATTATTTAAACTGTTGCATATAAGCATTTTATATCCTCTATTGGAACAGTCATTTTCAATTTCTGCAGCTATTTCCCCAAAAAAAGGATTTTTCGTTGTAGGGACAATTAAGCCGATAATGTTAGTTTTTTTATTATAGAGAGAACGCGCCAGATCATTGGGTATGTAATTAATATCTGTCATCGCCTGATAAACTTTATTTTTCGTATTTTCGCTGATATAGCCCCTGTTATTCAATACACGGGAAACAGTTGTTGGAGAAACACCGGCAGCCTTAGCTACATCCTCTATTTTAGGTTTCATCGAAAGCCCCCCTTAACGCTTTGGTCACGTAGTTTTTTCATCAATCAAAAATATCAGGCTGCGAATCCAGCAGACCAACCATCGGTAAAGATAAAGAGGCGCTCTTTGTCTTTTTGTGAGGCCCGGCCTGCGGAAACGTCCGCCTGTATAAGTTATGCATGCATTTATTTTTTCTCCTGAATCTCCGCTTCGAGAATCAGTTCAGCAATTTCTTCGCAGCTGCGGATAAATTCCCGGCCCGTGTAATAAGAGAGGCCAAAGCCGGCTGTCATACCGCCGACTACGGGAACAACCTTTGTAATATTGGCGACACGCTGCTGGCCTTTAAATTTAGCCATGTACTCCAGCACCATCTGTTCGCTGATGTCATCTTCAGAAGAAAGAGCGGCAATCTGGTCGAAGTCTTCCACTTCCTCCTGGTCTTCCTGCATCATTTTCTGGAGCCTTTCTTCTGTGAGCCCGAACTGATCCGACACGTTTTCAATCATTTCTGTTACAACATCCACATCTACTGCCGTATCGAGCACATCTTCATACTCGGCCCCTTTGCCGGCGGCAAGAAATGAATATTTAAAAACAACCCGGTGGGCAGCTTTGGATTTCCGTTTTAAGAACGATTCGGAGTAGGCTTTCGCATTTCGGTAAAAAATATCCTGCTTTTTGGCGTCGAGCCGTTCGGTAACGGCATCATGCAGCTTACCAATACCAAGCTTGGTTTTAGAGCTCGTAAAAACTAATTTGCTGTCGCGGCCGAATACGTCATAAATTAAGTGACGGCGGATTTCGCGTTTCAGCTCGCGACGGCTTTTGTTCGGGTCATATAAGTTGTCGCTTTTTGTGCGCACAAAAATAATCTGGATGCCGTGCTCTTTTGCTTCTTTAAAAAAAGCTTCATCATCACGGTTCAGCTTTGTTTCAAAGCAGCAGAGCAGTACATCAAATGATTCAATGTCGTAGTTGACCCAGTAGTCATCCACCGTATGTTCTTCTATAAGACCACCGTATCCGGGAAGGTCAACAAACAGCATCGTGTCGTCTTCGCCCCAAATATGAGTCGTCACGTTCGTGCCCGGCGTGATTTTCGTATCCGTTTTACGTTCTCCGATCATTGCGTTCATAAGTGCAGACTTGCCGCAGCCGGGCGAACCGAAAAAGCCGATTTTCAACGATGTGCTGAGCTCAGATTCAACCCGTTCAGCAATAACCTCGACCGGTGTATCCTCTTCTACCTGCAGCTCCTGAAACAGCTGCTCCAATTCCTTATCCCATTGATTCTTTCGTTTCACACCCACCATCCAAAACCCCCTTTTTCTCTATTGCAGCGATGGTTTACGATCTTTTTTTGTGGATTTCTGCTTCGAGTATTTCAGAAGCGATCTCCCGGCAGCCTTCAATAGCTTCCCGGCCTGTATAGTACGTTAAGCCAAATCCAAGTCCGGCACCGCCGACAATAGGCACGAGCTTGGAGAAATTTTTGGTTGCTTCTTTTGCGGCATTGTTGGAAAGCCAGTTTGTCATAATTTTCTGGTTGGAGCCTTTCACCATAAAGCGGATCAGCTGTTCATACATTCTCAGCTTGTCTTCCTGTTCGGAAGTGAGCTGGCGCAGACGGCGCTCGGTAATCCCGAACTGGCGGCCGATCTGATTTGTCATCCGCATAACCGCAGGGATATCAATGGCTGCCCCAAGAAAGGGAACGGGTACTGCGCCGCTTCCCGCGGATATGAAGGAATAATACATAACGACCCGGTGCGCCGCTTTCGCTTTTTCTTCAAGAAATAAATCCGAATAAGCTTTGGCATTGCGGTAGTATTTCGCTTTTTTATCGGTATCCAGATGGTCTATGATGGCGAAGTTCAGTTTATCGATGCCAAGCTTTGTGCGGGCGCTTGTGAAGACCAGAACATTATCATCACCAAATACATCATAAATAAGATGCTGGCGGATGTCGCGCTTTAATTCGCGCTTGCTTTTTTCCTCATCATGCAGGGTATCTGTTTTGGTGCGGACAAAGATAACCTGAATGCCTTCCGCGATTGCTTCTTTAAAAAAGTTCTCGTCATCCTGATTGAGCTTTGTTTCAAAGCAGCAGAGCAGGGCATCAAAGGAATCAATTTCGAAGTTCTCCCAGTATTCGCTTACTGTATGTTCTTCATCCAGACCGCCGTAGCCGGGAAGATCCACAAACATAATAGAGTCATTTTCGCCCCAGGTATGGGTAGTGACGTTTGTACCGGGCGTCACTCCGGTATCGGTTTTCTGTTCACCGATGAGCGTGTCCATCAGTGCGGACTTGCCGCAGCCGGGCGAACCAAAAAAGCCGATTTTCAGCGGGCTGTTTAAATCAGCTTCCAGCTTCTGTGCAATCACATCAACAGCTACAGAACTGTTGGTTTCCACCGATTTTAAGTAGTGATCCAATTCCTTGTTCCAGCGTCTTTCGACTTTATCTTTAGCCATAAGAACCTCCCGAAGTCTAGTGTTGTCGTTTATTTTCGTGCCTGCAGCCAGGCCGGATCATAAAGAGACATATTGCATCAAATTTTCCCTAAAGCGGGGCGGCTTAAACCTTTCTATAAAAAAGAGCTGTTCCTTTAGCGGCTATAACGCCGGGAACAGCTCTCTTCCTGATATTATATCATTACTTTGCACATGTCGTTGGTGAAGGCCACCGGGTCTTCTACAGAAAGTCCTTCAATAAGAAGTGCCTGGTTGTATAAAAGGTTCGTATAAAGCGCCAGCTTCTCTTTATCCTGCGTGTAGGCGTCTTTCAGAGACTGGTATACATCATGGTTAATGTTAATTTCGAGCACTTTGTCGGCCTGGACGTGCTGATTTTGATCCGGCATCTGCTGAAGGATTTTCTCCATTTCAATAGATACTTCTCCATCGGCTGACAGGCAGACCGGGTGGGTTTTCAAACGCTTGGAAGCCCGCACGTCTTTTACCTTGCCGGAGAGGAGATTTTTAATTTCTGTAAATAGTTCTTCGTTCTCTTTTTCTTCGGATTCTTCCTTTTCTTTTTCTTCCTCGGATTCAATGCCAAGATCACCGGCAGCTACCGATTTGAATTCTTTATCTTCGTAGCTCATGAGCGTCTTAATGGCAAACTCGTCAATGTCTTCCGTAAAGTAAAGAATTTCGTAGCCTTTGTCGAGAACCATTTCTGTCTGCGGCAGTTTTTCAATACGGTTGTAGGACTCGCCTGTCGCATAGTAGATATATTTCTGGTCTTCCGGCATTCTTTCTACATATTCCGCAAGCGTAACGAGCTTTTTCTCTTTGGAAGAGTGGAAGAGTAGGAGATCTTTTAAATCATCTTTGTTGGCGCCAAAATCCATTTGAATACCGAATTTAAGCTGGCGTCCGAATGACTGGAAGAACGTTTCGTATTTTTCGCGGTCTTCTTTAAGCAGCGTTTTCAGCTGGGTTTTGATTTTGTTTTTAATATTTTTGGCAATCAGCTTCAGCTGTCTGTCGTGCTGGAGCATTTCTCTGGAAATATTTAAGGAAAGATCCTCTGAATCGACAATTCCTTTCACAAAGCCAAAGTAATCCGGGAGCAGGTCTCCGCATTTTTCCATAATCAGTACACCGTTGGAATAAAGCTCAAGTCCTTTTTCGTAGTCTTTCGTATAGTAATCAAAAGGCGTGTTTTCCGGTAGGAAAAGAATCGCCTGATAGCGGACAGCGCCATCCACGCTGAGGTGAATATGCGTCAATGGCTTGTCAAAGCCGTAGTGCTTTTCCTGATAAAACGCTTCATAGTCTGCGTCGGTTAATTCATTTTTATTTTTTCTCCAGATTGGAATCATGCTGTTTACAATCTGTTCTTCCTGTACTTCTTCTGTTTCTTCTTCATTGTCTGCTTTTGGCTGGTGGACAGATACGTCCATTTTAATAGGATAGCGGATATAGTCGGAATACTTCTTAACGATGGATTTAAGCTTATGCTCATCGAGATACTCGTCGTAGTTCTCATCTTCTGTGTTTTCGCGCAGTTTAATGATCACTTCGGTGCCGACGGTTTCTTTTTCAGCAGGTTCAATCGTATAGCCGTCCGCGCCGTTCGACTCCCATTTGTAAGCCTGGCTGCTGTCAGCAGACTTTGTGTAGACCGTGACATAGTCAGCGGCCATAAAAGCAGAGTAGAAGCCAACGCCGAACTGGCCGATAATGTCATGGCCGTCTTTGATTTCATTCTCTTTTTTGAAGGCAAGAGAACCGCTCTTTGCAATAATGCCGAGATTGGCTTCCAGCTCTTCTTCTGTCATGCCGATACCGGTGTCCGTAATAACGAGCTCGCGATTTTCCTGGTCGGTACGGAGCTTAATGTAATAATCATCTTTATTAAACGTGAGCGTATCATCCGTAAGCGCACGGTAGTACATTTTATCAATGGCGTCACTTGCGTTGGAAATCAATTCGCGGATGAAAATCTCTTTCTGCGAATAAATCGAATTAATCATCATTTCCAATAAACGCTTCGATTCGGCCTGAAATGGCTTTGTAGTCATAGTTTATCGTCACCTCGTATGTGTATTTGGCACTCATTGTGTTCGAGTGCTAAAAAGTCTCCTCTTATATTGTACATGTCATGGAAAACGTGTCAATATGCCTTTTTAAAAATTAGTCAGTCAATAATTTATTGATTTTTCTGATATTTTTATTGAAATTAATTTTATAAAGGTTACAATAGGGAACATAAAGGAACTATAAAGATCTTTTTATGAAAGAAGTGATGGTATGAATCGATATAAAGTAGCAGTGATAGCTCCGAGTGATATTATCGCTGACTGTATGGACGTGACGGAGACGTTTCCGCTGTTGGAACTGCTTCCGTATGCATATAAAAAGGAAGAGGAAATTCCTGAGGTAGTTCAATCAGTGGATAAGGGTGCAGCTGCCGTCCTTTTTGGAGGACTGGTTCCTTTTCATAAAATAAAAGAACGAATGAGTTTAACGGACAAGCCGGCTTTTTTTCTGCCTTTTACAGGAGCGGGTTTGTTTAAAGCACTTTATTCCTTAAAAAATGTAAATATCAATAACATCAGTATGGACACGATGAATAAGAAACCAATATTGGAAACTCTTATGGAGATTGGTATGGAGGAAGCACCGGGTCATATTCTCGAGTTTGAAAGCTCCATGAGCGTCAGCAGTATCGTATCGTTTCATAAAGAGCTATTTGAACAGGGAGAAACGGAGTACGCACTGACGAGTCTTGCAGAATGCTACGAAGCGTTAACTCAGGTGAATGTGCCTGTAAAAAGAATCAAGCCTCCTAAATCAGTTATACGGGAAACTCTTGAAAAAATAGAATTGTCCTGTGAAAGGGAACCGGTGGATACTTTTCAAGCAGCAGCCTGCAGTATTTCTTTAAAAGGCTACAGCGAATGGGCCGTTAATCAACATGCCATAGCAGTAAAGGAATATGAACTTGAACTGGAAAAATTAATGTATGCCTCTGCAGATAAAGTAAAGGGCTGCCATGTCCAGCGGTCTCCCGAGGAAATTCTATTAATGGCTACACTTTCACATACGAAAAAAAAGGAATTTATTCGTGAAATAGATGCACTAAAAACAAAAATAGAAGCCCTTCTTCCTATTCTTATTCATATTGGTGTTGGATTTTCACTTACGCTTCAAGAGGCTGTGCTTGAAGCCAGAGAAACAGCAGGGAAACCATTTATAAAAGAGTTCTCTTATGTAAAGCAGATAAAAAGAAAACCTATACAGGCAGATTTCCGGGAACTGGCTGATAAAGTGGGTATCAGCATACTCACCCTTAATAAAGTGTATGAGCTGTCCAGGACATATGAAGGGAAATTTACTGCTAATCAATTGGCAGAAGGGATAAGCATTACTGTGAAAAGTGCCCAACGGATTTTAAGACAGCTCGAAAAAGCAGACCTGGTAGAAGTTACTGGAAAAGAATCACATAACACGAAAGGAAAACACCGGCGTGTATATAGTTTAAGTAAACTATTTGATACTTATTCATAAAGGAGGCAGAGAAAATGAGGATAGTTATTGGACAGTTATCCCATGAAACAAACACTTTTCTAGAAGAAACGACAGACCTGTCTTTTTTCGAAGCAGGGGAGTGGGAAATGAAAGAAACTCTGCTGGCCAATCACACAGGAGTCCAGGACTATCTTGGAGGGATGATAGAGAGTGCATCAGAAGAAAACATAGAAATTCTGCCTGCCTTATCTGCTCTGGCTTCTCCTTCCGGCCTGATTGAAAAAGGTACATATGCGTATATTAAAAAAGTGTTTTTGCAGGAATGCCTTCAGTATTCCAATGTAGACGCGTATTGTCTGGCTCTTCATGGGGCCGGAGTAGTAGAAGGGATTGATGATCTGGAAGGAGATCTATTACAAACGCTCAGAAAAGAAATAGGCAGGTCTGTACCTATTGTGGTGACTCTGGATTTACACGCCAATGTCACAGAAAAGATGGCTGCATACGCAGATATTTTATTATCGATAAAAGAATATCCGCATATTGATACATTCGCGACTGGAAAAAAAGCGATGCAGCTTACTTCGCAAATAGTAAAAAGAGAAATAAAGCCGGTCATGCATATTGAAAAACTACCCCTGCTTATCCCCACATTTACTACAATGCATGAGCCTGCCAAAGCACTTGTTCTAACATGCAGAAGACTGGAAAAGCCGTCCGGCGTACTGGACTGTTCCTTCATCCATGGCTTTCCTTATGCAGACGTGAAAAGTGCCGGTGTTTCTGTTATTTGTATTACCGATGCGGATAATCTTTTAGCAGAAGAAACAGCCATAACGGCTGCTTCAGCCATTTGGGAGGTTAGAGAACAGTTCTTTCAATCTTTTTTTTCTCCAAAAGAGGGGGTAGAAGCCGCTGCTGTCAGCAGGGAGTCGCCTGTGATTATTAATGAGACCTCAGACAACCCTGGTGCAGGCACACCAGGTGACGGCACTTTTTTATTAGAAGAGATGCTGGAGAAAAACATAAAGAACAGCTGCTTTGGCGTTATAAATGATTCTGAAGTAGTCCAGCTGGCTCATGAAGCGGGGGTAGGTGAATATATCGAGTGCTCTATCGGAGCAAAAATAGATAATAAACACGGACGTCCTCTTTCTATTAAAGGCTATGTAAAATCGTTAACCGATGGGAAATTCATTCAATCTTCTGCAATGTGGAAGGGAATGAAAAGAAACATCGGAAAAACCGCTAGACTGCAGATAGGAAATGTAGACGTTATTGTATGTTCCCGGCGGGCTCAGGTGTTTGATGATCAGGTCTTCTTACTGCATGGTATTGACGTTTCTGCCTGCAGAACAGCAGGCCTGAAATCGAGCCATCATTTCAGGGATTATTACAGTACATTGGCTGCATCTATAATTACCGTAGATTCGCCAGGGCTTAGTACAAACAATTTATTTTCGTTTTCTTATCAGCATATTCGTCCCTCTATGTATCCTTTTGAAGAAACAGCAGCGTACAGCGCCGATTCAACTAATTTGTGAATGAGGAAAAGGAGGAAAAGTAAAATGGGTGAAGCATTGATTAGTCCAGATGATTATTGGGTGTTGTGGGGATTTTTAGCTATATGGGCTGCGGTGAGTATTTATTTAGAACAAACGTATCAATGGGCCTCCAAGATTTCCGGCGCTATTATTGCATTACTGGGGGCGATGATACTTACGAATATCAATGTGCTGCCTGTAGAATCTCCTGTGTATGATGCCGTATGGTCCTACATTGTGCCGCTGGCGATTCCTCTTTTATTATTCCAAGTTAACTTGAAAAAAATATGGAAAGAAAGCAGCCGGATTCTTTTCATTTTTCTTATTAGTTCTATTGGAACAGTAGCGGGTACCACACTGGCTTTTTTCGCATTAAAAGATGTGATACCTGAACTTGATAAAATTGGGGCTATTATTACAGGTTCCTACATTGGAGGTGGAGTAAACTTTGCTGCAATGGCAGCTAAATTCGACACACCCGGTGAATTGGTTTCCGCGACAGTAGTCGCCGATAACTTAATGATGGCAAGCTACTTCTTCGTTCTCATTGCTATACCGGCAATCGGATTTTTTAGAAAGAATTACCGGACTCCTTATATAGAAGAAGTAGAAAGAGAAGCAAAAAACACAGAAGGTAAAACAATTTCGGAAAGTTTTTGGGCAAGAAAAGACATTTCTCTTAAAGACATTGCGTTATCTATAGGAACAGCATTTCTGCTGGTCGTTGTATCTTTTAAACTGGCAGAGTGGTTCGCTTCGATTATTCCTTCCGGAGAAAACGTCTTCTGGTTTTATGCAGTACTTGGGGGAGTTCTTGGAGACAGTTATTTAATGTTAACTACGATCACTATTGCAGCGGTTTCGTTGTTTCCCCGGAAATTTGAGGCAATGAATGGCAGTCAGGAATTCGGAACCTATTTTATCTATATATTTTTCGTAGTCATCGGCATCCCGGCATCTTTACCAATTATTTTTCAAAATGCTCCACTTTTATTAGTGTTTGTGGCTATTGTAGTGATTATTAATATGCTTATTTCCTTTACTCTGGGAAAATTCTTCAACTTCAGCCTGGAAGAAATTATTCTCGCAACGAATGCTAATGTAGGTGGACCTACTACAGCAGCAGCCATGGCTATAGCAAGAGGATGGAAAGATTTAATTGTTCCGATTCTGCTTATAGGTACTCTCGGTTATATTATTGGGAACTATATAGCAACAGCGATGGGATTGTGGTTCTCGACTTTTTTTTAAAGAAGAATCAAATGTCATATTTTACAAATCAAGTCGGCAAAACCGGCTTTTTTGTTTATACTAGGCTAAAAGAGAGGAGTCGGTACCCATGAAAAATGACAAGCTGGCTGAGGCGTATATGTCTCCAAAGCGCCGGATGAACGCAATGATCGGTGCGGTCTTTCTGATGGCAACCTCCGCGATAGGACCGGGCTTTCTTACGCAGACTGCCGTTTTTACCGAACAGCTTCTGGCAAGCTTTGCTTTTGTTATTCTCGTGTCGATTATTTTAGACATCGGTGCACAGATCAATATCTGGCGGATTATTGCGGTGGCAAAAATGAGAGGACAGGATATAGCAAACGCAGTTTTCCCCGGGCTGGGCTACCTGGTGGCATTTTTCATTATTCTGGGAGGGCTTGCTTTTAATATTGGAAATGTAGGCGGCGGCGGACTTGGCGCAAATGCCCTGCTTGGCGTCGATCCTACGGTAGGTGCTGTGTTAACAGGTATTATCTGCATTGTTATCTTTTTATTAAAAGAAGCCAACGCTGCCATGGATCAGATTGTCCGGTATCTGGGCATTGTGATGATCGGGTTTACTGCCTATATTATGATTATCAGCGACCCGCCTTATGGGGAAGCTGCCCTCCGCACGGTTGCTCCGCTTGAAGTAGACTTTCTCGTAATTATTACGATTGTAGGAGGAACGGTAGGCGGATATATCACCTTTGCCGGCGGCCACCGACTGCTGGAGGCCGGAATTACCGGCCGGGAAAACTTAACATATGTGACAAGAACGGCTGTCTCCGGCATCATTGTAGCCTCGGTAATGCGTACCCTTCTTTTCCTTGCCATCCTTGGAGTAGTTGCTGCCGGGCATTCACTGGACGCCGGCAATCCCACAGCTTCTGCTTTCCAAATAGCGGCAGGAGACATCGGTTACCGGATATTTGGGCTTGTGCTTTGGTGTGCGGGTATTACTTCTGTCATCGGAGCAGCCTTTACGTCGGTGTCATTTCTGACTACTTTTCATAAAAGCGTGGAGCGTTACAAAAATTATTGGACAGTAGCTTTTATCGTACTGTCCACAGTGATACTGGCTGTTGTAGGGGAACCGGTAACGCTGCTTGTTCTGGCAGGAGCAGTGAACGGCCTGATTCTGCCACTCACTTTGGGATCGGTACTGCTGGCTGCCCACCGTGTCAGTATTGTAAAAGACTACAAGCATCCCATCTGGATGACTATATTTGGTGCCCTTGTAGTCGGGCTGACGACGTACCTGGGCATATATACGATGATAAATATGCTTCCACAGCTGTTTTAAAGGAGGAAAAGTATGGAGCACTATATTGATTTAAACTGCGACCTGGGGGAAAGCTTCGGTCCTTATGTACTGGGTAACGATGAAGAGGTATTAAAAGAAATTACGTCAGCCAATATAGCCTGCGGTTATCATGCAGGAGACTACCGGGTAATGGCTCAGACCGTTAAACAGGCCGCCGCTGCCGGTGTGGCAGCAGGTGCACACCCGGGGTTTCAGGATCTGCAGGGGTTCGGGCGCAGGGAAATACAGACGAGCCCGGAAGACGTCTACCAGTTGACCGTGTATCAGGTCAGTGCGCTTCAGGGTTTCTGCCGTATAGAAGGCACAGCCATGCAGCACGTAAAGCCGCACGGCGCTTTATATAACATGGCAGGCAGGGATCCCGGGCTTGCTGAAGCGATAGCTTCAGCCGTTTACGATGTGGATAAAAGCCTGATTTTGTTTGGTCTTTCCGGAAGCGAGCTTGTGAAAGCGGGGGAGAGACAGGGACTCCGCGTGGCAAAGGAAGCATTTGCAGACCGGACCTACCAGCCGGACGGATCCCTCACTCCGCGAGGCCGGGATAATGCTGTTATTCATGACGCCGATACGGCGGTCCGCCACGTAAAGCAGATGATTCTGGAGGGCACCTGCACTGCCGTAGACGGGACAATCATTCCATTAGAAGTAGATACATTATGTGTTCACGGAGACAATCCCCAAACACTGGCTTTTACAAGATCGCTTCGTCATATGCTGCTTGAAGAAGGCATTCAGATTCGTTCTTTTACCTAAAAGAATGTCTATGAAAAAAAAGAAACGTTATCTCTATCAGACGCATGTTTTCGGCTTCTCTTCAGTTAAATAACCTCGTATTCCTGTAAAGAGGAATACGAGGTTATTTGTTTATCTTTTAAGCAGCGAACGATACGCGCTACGACGCTTCTTCACTTATATAATAAGTGCAGAAGGCATCATATAGTAGGAAATAATGGAAGAAGTTTTGGAATGCGGTGTGGTATCGATGGCGGTCACTTTCGTTTCATAGGCACCAATGTTAAATTCTTCCCCAAGTTCGAAACCATCCCAATCGTTAAGGCTCTCGTCCAGAATGGGAGAAGTTCGCAGCGCTTCTACCGTATCGAAAAACAATACCTGCTGCTTTGTCTTTGGGTCAGCGGGAACATAAATGAACTGAATCACGGTGTCGTTGGAAAGATTCAATCGATAACCACCTTCTTTTTATAGTATGTAAAGTTCTTTATAAAGAATTATATACGAATTTAATTATCTGTCAACAGGTTTTCGGGAGAATATATTTGTTCTTCACGAATTCTTCATACTTGTAGGGTAAGCTGAGGGTATTCAAATAAAAATAAACAAAAGAGAGAGGCGCCTTACATATGCAGAAAATAACAGCAGGAAGCATCTTATTAACCGTTGTACTGGCTTTAGGAGCATGCGGGAGCGGAGAAGAAACCGAAAATATGATGGATGAAGACATGATGGATGAGGAGACGATGGAAGATAATATGTCCGAACAGGAAATGATGGGTGAAGATTCAGAAGGGCATATGAATCATTCCAGCTCCGGGGAAGTGCCGGAAGATTTACAGGAAGCTGAAAGTCCTGAATTCGAAGAAGGCAGCAGGGCCATAATTGAAGCAGGTCACATGGAGGGCATGGAAGGAGCGGAAGCCGTTATTGAAGGCGCATATGATACGACCGCCTATGCCGTCTCCTATACACCGGAAAATGGCGGAGATCCTGTAGAAAATCATAAATGGGTGATACATGAAGAGCTGGAGGATCCCGGAGAAGCTCCTCTTCAGCCTGGTGAGACAGCTGTTATGAATACCGATCATATGGAAGGTATGATGGGAACAGAAGCAGAAGTTGATTCAGCAGAAAATACGACAGTTTATATGATCACCTTTACTCCGACCAACGGGGGAGAGGAAGTATCCAATCACAAGTGGGTTACGGGTGCAGAATTATCTGAAACAGAAGAATAATCAGCAGAAGTTGTCCCAAAATCTATATTGTTCATCGTAATTAGAAAAAAAGATCCATCAAAAATCTCGTACTCCTTTTAAAAGGAATACGAGGTTTTTTTCGTTATCATAATGGTCATTTTTGTTGAAAAGAAGTGCTTCCGCCTGGTTCTGTTTTTATCTTTTTATTTTCCGATAATTTTTACTTCTTTTTTTCCAGCTTAAGGGCTACACCTGGCAGAAGGGAACAGGTATGCTTGTAGAAGGAAAATAAGATGCTATGAATAGAAAGGTGTTCAACGTATATGATACAAAATCCGCAGGGCAGACAGCGGCTTGGTCTGGCAGTGCTTCTCAGCCTGCTTGCTATTCTTGGTCCGCTTAATATTGATATGTACCTGCCCAGCTTTCCAAACATTGCCGAAGAGTTGAATGCCAGTGCTTCCATGGTCCAGCTCAGTTTAACCACCTGCCTGATTGGACTTGCCGTCGGCCAGATCGTTGTGGGGCCGATCAGTGATGCCAAAGGAAGAAGAAGACCATTAATTATTTCGCTGATTTTATTTGCGGTTGCTTCCTTTCTCTGCGCGGTGGCGCCAAACATTACGACACTGATCATCGGCCGGTTTCTGCAGGGATTCACCGCAGCCGCAGGGGTTGTCCTTTCCCGGGCGGTCGTACGGGATATATTCAGCGGACGGGAGCTGACTAAATTTTTCTCCCTTCTGATGGTCATTAACGCAACAGCCCCGATGGCTGCTCCGATTGCGGGCGGTGCTATCCTACTGCTGCCTTTTGCCAACTGGTCGACTATTTTTCTTTTTCTCGCCCTGCTTGGCCTGATCATCGTCATCATCATTAGTCTGCGGCTCGAAGAAACTCTTCCGATGGAAAAAAGACTGCCGAGCACGCTCAGACAGTCCGTCGGCACACTGTTTGACTTAACGAAGGACAAAGCATTTATCGGCTACGCCCTTACTCTCGGATTTGTGCACGGCGGCAGCTTTTCATATGTATCCGGAACGCCATTTGTGTATCAGGGCATTTACAACGTATCGCCGCAGGTGTTCAGTATTTTATTTGGGATTAATGGTATTGCTATTATTATAGGAAGCTTTCTGATTGGACGGCTCTCTGGTATCGTCACAGAACGGACGCTTCTGCGGACCGCGGTTCTGGTTGCCTCAGGTGCCACGGCTTTTCTTCTCACGATAACAATAATAGAAGGGCCGCTGGCACTCATCGTTATACCTATTTTTATTTATATGACAGCGATGGGAATGATATTAACGAGTTCCTTTACGCTCGCGATCGCAAAACAGGGTCACCGGGCGGGAAGCGCAAGTGCGCTGCTCGGCATGCTGCCGCTGCTGATTGGGTCTATCGTCTCTCCGCTTGCGGGAATTGATGAAACAACCGCGGTGCCAATGGGAGCCATTATGTTCAGCACAACGATGCTCGGTCTGATTGCCTTTTTCACTTTAACTGAGAAAAAAACAGATATTATGTAAAAAAAAAGACCGGAGGGGGTGACCTCCGGTCTTTCATATAGTTTACTGGAAAAACGGCATAATAAGCGCGTATCCGATAATAACCGCAAATAACAGTGTCATATGGTTCAGCGAAAAGATAAACATTGTTTTTGCCCATTTTTCCGGAACCATTTTTTTGTAGGTGGCAATGCTTGTAATCAACCAGGCGGCGCTTAAAATAAAAGCGACAGCTACTATAAAAGAGCTGAGCTGGATGAAAAGAAAGCTGGAAAGCACAAGGGCAATAAGGTAAACGTTCGTTTGAATATACGTCCGGCGGTTACCCTTTACAACAGGAAGCATCGGAATGCCGGCTGCTTTGTATTCATCATGACGGCGGATCGCAATTGCATAGAAGTGCGGCATCTGCCAGATGACCATAACAATGAACAGGCCAAGTACTTCCAGGTGCATAAAGTCATTTGTAATAGCGGCCCAGCCGATTAACGGCGGCACGGCTCCGCTGATGCTGCCAACCTCTGTATTGTAAATAGTGCGGCGCTTTGTCCACATCGTATAGGGGACAACATAAAGAAAGAGCCCCAAAAAGCCCATAAGAGCAGCAAGTGGTGAAGCAAAGGCCAGAAACCCGATACCGGAAAGAGACATTACAGTACCGAGAATAAGAGCGTTCCGGGAATTCATACGCCCGGTGACGGTCGGCCTGTTTTTCGTACGATCCATAATTTTATCAATATCCCGGTCGTATACATTATTGAATGTACCAGCGGCACCTATGACTAGTGCCGATCCGATGACAGCGAGAATAATTGTTCCTATCTGGTCGAAAAAAGATATTCCATTTATAAATAGTGCAAGGCTGATCCCCGCGAACATGACAATTAAATTGGATTTAATGATTCCGGTTTTTATCGTCTCAGCAAGTACTTTACGGAGTGCCTGCTGCGGAACGAGGAGAGAGTCCTGTTGAGCATTATGCTCGATATTTTCACTTCTCATCTGCTTCTCCTTCCTCCTTGAGTTGAAATGTTATGTAACCAATGTATCATATTAATACTATCAAATCCTGAAATCAAGAAAGAGTTCGGGATGTTGTCAATAATATGTGAACGCTTTTTGACTAATATCAGATAGTTCACACAGCTTTCATTCAAAAAACGCTACCACTTATTATACCTTATACGCTTACATTTTACGAGAACTTAAATAGGACTAAACACTCAAAATAGAATGACATAATAAAATACAGGTTTGAACATGCAGCCGACGTGTTTCTATTTTATAATATGTTTAAATAAAAAAATTATTTAGTGAATAAATAAGCCCCGAGGCACTGGACAGCACCGGCAAAGACACTTACTATAAAAAGAAAGAGAACAAACTTTCGGGAGGTGGCTATATGAACAATCAATGGATGATTGCAGCAGCAATGGGCTTTGCCATAGGCACATCCGGTGTTCTTCCTGCCCAGGCAGCAGGAGCGGCAGACCAGTCCGCTGCCCTGGAAGGCAGGGAAGTAGATGATACCCTCGCTTTTCAGTGGCAGACCGCATTAAAGCAGATTGCCTCCCAGTATAATATCGATGTAGAAAACAAAGCACGCCTGGACGTTGTCGAGGAAATAGAAGCCGCTGTTTTAAAGCAGGCTGCCAGTCAATATAACATCACCACAGCGCAAAAAGAGCCGCTTGATGTTATAAAGGATATCCAATCCATTCAGCTCAAGCAGGCAGCCGACGTTCTTAACATAGAAGTAAAAGGAAAAACGCAGGATGATATCGTCGGAGAAATAATGGATCATCACGAAATAGAGGCAGAAGCCAAAGGCCTGTTTCCCTTTATTTCCTACTTCGCTGTATAAGTTAAATGGATTTAAGAGAGAGCCGCTACCGGCTCTTTTTTTGTTTATTCGAAAGCAGATGTTACTAGAAGCAGTAATTCGGGAATTGGTAGTTATAGTGAACAGGAAGTAGTTGTTGATATATAGAGAACAATCACCATGTCATTATAAGGAGGGCCGGTTATGCAGTACACACAGGAAGAGTTAATCCAGCGTTTAAAAACAAACGCCGTTGTCCATCACAATGGCATTGAAAAAATAGATAAAAAAATTCCTTTTGATGAAAATAAAAAAGGAATGGACCCAAGAGTAAAAGAGCTTATGCTGGACGAAGAAAATACGAAATTAAAAAAACCGATTGAGCTTGCGGACCTGGAAGAAATCCGCAGCAGCGGTGGTTTCAAAAATGCTGATTTAAGCAAGGGGATCCGCACGGAAAACAGAAATGTTTTTCAGGAAGACAGCACCCTGCGTGTACGTGTTTATAACCGCGGAGAAGAAAAAAAACCAGCCATTATTTATTACCACGGTGGGGGATTTTTTGACGGCGATATGGACGTAGTGGAAAATCCATGCAAGCTTTTGGCCCAGGAAACAGGAGCTGTCGTTATTTCCGTAGAGTACAGGCTGGCGCCGGAGTTTCCATATGCCGCCGGGCTGATGGATTGTCTGGAAGCGGTCCGCTATGTATATAATTTTGCCGATGAATTGTCTATAGATCGTGATGCCATCGGTCTGGTCGGGGACAGCGTAGGAGGGAACCTGGCGCTTGGCGTAAATCATTTGAGCTCAGAGGAACCCTGGTCTATTAATTATTTGGGCCTGCTGTATCCGCTCGTTGACCTGTCCGATTTTTCCGGAAAAAAATGGAATATGGCAGCGTACGATTTCTCGGAAGATGAAGCATTGATACGAAGGGAACTTATTAATATGAGACAGTCTCTTTTTTTTATCCAGTCTCTTTATTTAGACGACCTGGAACAGGCTATATCGCCTCTCGTATCCCCGGTACTGAGCGAAGTGAAGCAGGATATTCCACCGGTTACCATTATTACGGCTGAATTCGATTATTTAAAAGTTCAGGGGGCCGAATTTGCCAGGCAGATAGCAGATGCTTCCGTTCCTGTCCGTCATATTGAATATAAAGGCATGGATCATGCATTTGTTGAAAAGCTGGGCTATTATCCCCAGGCAGCTGATGCGATTGCTGAAATTTCCCGGCACTTTAAAGAAATAATATACTGACCATTTGGCCATCTGCTTTTACGGGGATGGTTTTTGTATGGAGAAAATTCACTACAGCTGATTAAATGTAAGTAGTTACGGGAAAGGGACAGAAGGACTAAAAGAACAGGTTTCTTTTTATATAAATAAAAGAGTCTGCAGCCGGATATAAACTACTGCAGCGTTCTCTTTAAGGAGATGCATAAAATGGCAGGACACGATCAGCTGAGAAAACAGATGCGCGAAAAAGAAACGCGGCAGGTCTATGGAAATATGGAAAAAATGATTAAGCATATTCCGGACCAGGAAGAAACCGGGGGTCTGGATCCAAGAGTAAAGGAATGGATGCTTACATCAGAGCCTGATAAAACGAGAAGGCCTCTGGAAGTAGATGATCTGGAAGAGATCCGAGAGCACGAAGGTTTTCCAAATACAGACATCGCTTCTTTTGTATCAAGTCGGGAATTTTCAATTGATCTGGAAGACCGAAGCATTCCTATCCGCATTTATAATGAAAGCAGTGAAAAAAAGCCGGTCATGCTTTATTTCCATGGAGGCGGATTTTTCAGCGGTAATATCGGCATGGTGGAAAACCCATGCAAGTGGCTCGCACACAAAGCAGATGCAGTGGTGGTTTCCGTTGGATACCGCCTTGCGCCTGAACATCCATTTGCAGACGGATTAAATGACTGCCTCGAAGGAACCAGATGGGTATGGGAGCACGCAGATCAGCTGCAGATAGATACAGATAACATCAGCCTTGCAGGAGAAAGCGCAGGGGCTAATCTTGCTCTTGGCGTAAGTGAGCTGAGCCTGGAGGAAAAATGGGATATTAAGCATATAGCCCTTCTATATCCACTTGTTGATCTGGCAGACTTTACCGGAGAGCAGTGGAAAATAGATCAGTATAAATTTTATAACGATGAAGCATTGATACGGAAAGAATTAACGAGTATGCAGCAGTCCACCGTGTTTATTCAATCCTTGTATCTTCAGGATCTGAATGAGGCGAACTCGCCGCTTGTATCACCTATTCTCAGCGAAAATAAACACAGACTGCCGCCCATGGCTATTGTAACGGCAGAGTATGATTATTTGAAAATACAAGGACAGGAATATGCCAGACAGGTGGCAGCCGCCGGCGTTCCTGTAAGCCTATGGGAATATAAAGGAATGGATCATGCTTTTGTTGATAAACTCGGCCTATATCCCCAGGCAGCTGACGCATTAACAGAATTAGCGGACCACTTTCAGGAAGTCAGAAACGGAAAACAAGCAGCAGAATGGAAAAAAGGCTCTTAACATCATCAAATTCAGACATGATAAACAATTATTCTCATAAATGGATAGAATCTAGGCCCGAAATTGTATAAAATATCCTTATGGCTTTAAATGATGCAATTCTTAGGACATGGGATGGTGAATACGATGGATGAACGTTCTTTATGCAAAGGGCTGGTCTCTTTAAAAGGACACAAGCTTCGTCTGGTATATGCTCTTCTGCAGAGAACAAATACCATTGATTTGTTAATTTCAAGGGGAAGAGAAGCGCTGTCTGCTGAAAGCGAAGATGCTTTCGGCTCGCATCTGGAAAGAGAAATCAGCCAGCTCGAAGGCGAAGAAGACGCCATGCTGCAGCTGGATATTTTTTCAGAACTCGGCCGCCTGATGAACGTTATACAGCCGCCGCTGACGAACGAGGCGGCAATTAGAAGTCAGGCAGACAGTATTCTGGAACATGCTTATTCTTATTTGGAAAAGCAGAATAAAGTGTTTAAACAGTTTGCCGACGTGCAGACGGGCGGCACAAAGTTAGATCATATGATTCATTTTATTATGCTCTCGCTTTTGGATATTATCGATACAGAAACAAAAGAATATTCGGAAGAGGAGCTTGAAGCAACTGCTTCAGCTCTCCATGGCGGTTACCTGGATACGCTGTCGGATGAATCCAAACAGGAGCTGGCTTATCAAATTGGAAAGCCGGTCACGACTATGGGAGAAGTGAAACGGATTATCCGCCGATCTGAGCTCAGCACGCTGTTTTCTGCGGCGGCCGAAATAGAAGGAGTTTCTTCTTATCTGGGAGTAAAAACGATGCTTCCGGTTCTTCTGAAGCGAAAAGGAGTAAAAGTGCCGTTTGCTGAGCAGACAGACACTTCTTATTTAACCGCTGCTTTTGCATCACCTTTCTTTTTCCTGCCTGTCATCCTGGGAAACAGCTTTTTCTCACAGGGAGCCCAACATTTTTATTTTAAAAAACTGCTTGTGCCAAGTACGATCGTGTACATTTCCCTGCTCTCCTCGACCGTAGAAGAGGAGACGTGTGAACCGCTGCTGAAAGCCTGGGAAAAACGTACGGCCTTTTATAAGGATGAATTGGAGCGCGCGGAACAGTTAAAAAATAAAATATCCGCGCAGGAATCCGTGATCCGCTCCCAGGAGCAGAAAATTCAATCGTTAAAACAGGAATTGGATAAGAGTATGTCTGCTCTTGATGAAGCAAAAAACGATATTTGGCTGTCTTTGTATACGAGCGGTTTAAAAGAATGGGATATTAACGATACGTTTTCTTCACACCGGAGTGAATACAGGGAAGCAATGAATCGTTTGAATGAAATTGAACGCCAGCGCCGGAAGCATAATCCACGCGCCGGATTTCGAAGCATGATGAACCGGACGGCAGCTCACGTAACAACGTATATGGACGAAAAGAAAGAAAAGCGTGAAGCCAATGAGGCAATGCGGAAAATGGTGGATGAGTTTATTGACGCAGAGCATGCGTATGAACCCCACAAAAAAGCAGCAGCGCTGGAAAGAAAGAAAATGGTAGATGACCTCCAGAATGATAAACAGGAGGCGGAATACCAAAAAGAGCAGGAACGCCGCCGCTGGAAAGAATATAAAGAACAATATAAAGAAAATCTCGCCTCGATCCGGGCGCTTGAACGAGATAATGGATCGATTACGAAGTAAAAAAACACGATCCTCCTGTGTGGGGATCGTGCTTTTTTATGATGAAAGAAAGGATGTTATTCTGCGCTGTCTTCGAGACTTTCTACGACAAAATCAAGCTGGCTTTCAAGGGAAACGGGATCATTAAAGAAAGAGGCAGCCGTATCCAGTTCATATACGTTATCCTCCTGTACGGCAGGAAGGTTCTGCCACACATTGCTGTCATATACTTCATCTGCCGATCCGGTTTCCGATTCCTGCCACGGGCTTGTGAAAATGATATCGCCGGCATAATCATCCAGCGCTTCCAGTGAGACATTGACAAAGCCTTCGCCGCTGTCAATAGCATCCTCCTGTACAGCATCAGGGGCAGCCAGACCGAATTCATCATAGATGATTTCGCCGCCGCGGGCAAATGTATTGCCAAAGACGTAAACGCCTTTTTCAAATGGCTGGATAAGAGAAATGGTCCGGTCGCCTACGCTCTCCTCTACAGAGGCGCGGTTTGCTTCGATCGATTCATCCCACTCTGTAATCCATGCTTCGGCAGCTTCTTCTTCGCCTGTCATGGTGCCAAATTCCTGCAGCTGCTCTTTAAACGGAAGCTGACCATAATCAATGGTTACCGTAGGAGCTACATCCTGAAGCTGTTCGAGGTTTTCATCAGAGCTTAGTGTGACAATAAGATCAGGTTCGAGGGACAGCACCTGTTCTACTGAAGTGCCGTCTCCCAAATCCTCAATTCCTTCTGTCATTTCTTCGTCAAAGTAGGGGTTTTCCAATGCCTGAGTCGTGGCTCCTATCGGCTTTTCATCCAAAGCCAGAAAATATCCGACGTAAGAAGGGGCGAGAACGACTATATTCTGCGGGTCTGCCGGAATATCAAAGGAGCCGTTGGGTCCTTCATAGGTTACGGTGTCGCCGGAGCTTTCTTCCTGTGTACTTTCTTCTTCAGAGGAGTCCGTTTCCTCAGAGTTTTCTGTACCGCCGCCGCAGGCAGCCAAAAGCGTCAGTGCTGCTGCTGAAGCAGTAAACATGCTTCTATGTATCCATTTTTGCATGATAAATCTCCTTTTCTTTTGTTTAAATGATAAAGATTATCATTATCGTATATTTTTTTTATTGATTTTGCAACTTATTTATTATTAGTAAACAACTAGACATTTGCTGTAGTTATTGCTAAGCTTTTTATGATTGAAAATGATTCTCACTTAAAATAATAAAAACAATGAGGGTTACATATGAAAGAAAACCAGACAGAAAAGGTAAAGCGCAAACCGCTTTCCGCGGCCTTCCTTTTTATTATTGGAACGCCGCTTTTGTGCTTAATGTTTATGCTCTCCATTTCTGTAGGGGCAGCAGATATTAACCTGCAGACGGTGTGGGCATCGCTGTTTTCCTTTGATTCTTCCAATAATCAGCACGTGATTATTCAAGAACTGCGTCTGCCCCGCTCAACCGCTGACGTCGTGGTTGGTGCGGCCTTTGCTGTAGCGGGGGCTGTTCTTCAGGGTATGACACGCAATCCCCTGGCGGAGACGGGGATCTTTGGTATTAATGCAGGGTCTATTTTTATGGTCGCTGTATGCTTTGCTTTTTTTCCGGGAATGTCCTACAGCAATCTTATACTATTTTCCTTTGCAGGCGCTGCGATGAGTCTAGGCCTGATTTTTGGCATTGGCGCCATGACGAAAGGCGGGCTGTCCCCGGTCAGGCTCGTTCTGGCGGGGGCAGCTATCAGTGCTCTGTTTACTGCTTTAAGTGAAGGCATCGCGATTTATTATGATTTGAGCCAGGATCTGGCTTTCTGGTATGCAGGAGGCGTTGCCGGAGTGAGGTGGGAGCAGCTGCTTCCGGCTCTCCCGTGGCTCGCTGCAGGACTTGGTATGGCCATGGTGCTGTCGCGTTCCATTACGCTTTTAAGTCTGGGGGAAGAGATTGCGGCTGGACTTGGGGCAAGAGTCCGCTGGATTAAGCTGGGCTGCGTAATTGCTGTTCTTATTTTAGGGGGGCTTGCGGTTTCGATTGTGGGTCCGGTCGCTTTTGTGGGTCTCGTTATTCCGCATATCGTCCGCTACTTTGTAGGGGCGGACTACCAGCTGATTATTCCCGGCTCTATTATTGTAGGGGGAATATTTATGACAATGGCGGACATCGGCGCACGAATGATAAATCCTCCATACGAAACGCCCATCGGTGCCTTGTTTGCCCTGATCGGCGTTCCGTTCTTTCTTTATATCGCCCGTAAAGAAAGGAGAGAAAGCTTATGAAATCGATTGTTCAGGAACGACTGCGGAGAAAACAGCTGTTTTTCTTCGCGGTTATTATCCTCCTTATATTGGCCGTCTTCTTTTACAGTATGAACACAGGCTTTACAAGTCTCTCTCCAATAGAAGTAATTCAAACGTTTATCGGATTGGGGGATTCTCAAAGCAGTTTGATTTTGTTTGAATTCCGGCTTCCCCGGATCGTGCTGGCTCTGCTGGTTGGTGCTTGTCTCGCAGTTTCCGGATGTATTTTACAGGGAGTGTCACGGAACAGTCTGGCGGACCCCGGTATTTTAGGAATTACGACCGGAGCCGGATTGTTTGTTGTGGTGTATATTTCCTATGCCTCGTCTTTTGAAGCAGCCTCTGCTTTTACGCTGCCGTTTCTCGCTCTCATCGGCGGATCGATAACCGCTTTTCTGATTTATATTTTATCTTATGAGAAAAATGTCGGGCTTCTGCCGTACCGCATGATCCTGAACGGAATTGCCATCGCTGCGGGCATCAGTGCTTTAATGACCATACTTATGCTCCGCCTCGCACCTGAACAGTACAGCTTTGTAGCCATATGGCTCGCCGGGCGCATCAGCGGCTCAACGTGGAATGAAGTATTGTCGCTGCTGCCCTGGCTCGTTATTCTGTTTATTATTATTATGTTTCGGGCAAGAGACCTTGATACGCTTGCTTTTGGAGATAAAATGGCGACAGGCCTCGGGGTTACGGTGGAAAAAGAACGCCTTATTCTGACCGGCTCCGCCGTGGCGCTTGCCGCGGCAGGCGTCTCGGTCAGCGGTGGTATTGGGTTTGTAGGTCTGATCGCGCCGCATCTGGCACGCAGGCTGGTTGGAAGCCAGCATGTAATGGTGCTTCCGGCATCAGCACTTCTCGGAGGACTGCTGCTTTTAACGGCTGATACGATCGGCCGCTCTATCATTGAACCGTCGGAAATTCCGGCAGGAGTTGTAGTAGCAGTTATTGGCGCCCCTTACTTTCTCTATCTTCTGGCACGCCAGAAAGCCTAGGTTTAACAAGGAAGGCCTCTCCATGTATACTGGAGGCAGTAAGGAAAGGAAGTGATCAACCTGTTTCCTATTGCGATGACCATTACTTATTTAGTGATTATTATTATTGTCGGCTACAGTATTTATATGATGCGCAGAAGAAAGGGCCTTAACGATTTCAAAAGTGCTCTTACGCCCATCTGCTTTCTGCTTGTGCCCATTATGAATCTGGCCGTCCTTTGGCTGGAATGGCCGTCTATTGTAAGCTGGGTGGCATTTACGGTTCTTCTTCTGCTCGGTGCTTATTTTATGAAGTATCTGCCGAAACCTGAACCCGAATCCGAATAAAGGTACTTTCCCAAATAGTTCTTCATGATCCGGAAACCAGTTCATCTGGTTTCTTTTTTTTGAAAAAATGTTTGTAATATTTGCAGGCCACAAAAAGCCGCTGCCTGCGCTGTTTAGTAAATAAAGGAAACAGTAAAAACAGCATATATTACAAGAAAATAAAATCCGGAGTGTTCACTACAGGCGCTTTCAGCTATGCTCTTCCAGTGAATTGGAAGCTATAATTACAAAGTATTACATATTTAACGAGATAATGACGGGATTTCAATTTCGATTACACTCTGCTAACAAGCGTGGAAAATCTATTGTATTAAGAGATTCAGCTGTCTATACTTCAACTAGTCAAACAGACACTATTGCCATTCAGAGAAACAAAAAATAAACTCAGGAGGTGAACGAGCGTTAATTCAAGAAAGCCGCAATATGAAATACATAGATTTATCGAGTTATGGGGATTCGGGACTATGTTTTGCCAACGGCCAATTGATATTCTAACGCTTCGTACATTTATGAAAAAATTTATCTTAACTTCAATCGTGGGCACAGCCCTTTTAGCAGGACCCGTTGCAGGAGCAGATGCTGCAGTAGGCGATCAGACACTACGTGATGGAATGAATCATTCCGACGTATCCGAGCTTCAGGAATTGTTAAATGAAAAAGGACATGATGCAGGTTCCGTAGACGGCATTTTCGGTCCTAATACAGAATCTGCTGTAAAATCTCTTCAGTCTTCTGAAGGATTAAGCGTAGACGGTGTTGCCGGCAATAATACATTTGATGCTATGAATCTGGAAGCAGCCGGAAATACCGGATCAAGTGCTTCTTCAGAAAAAGTAGCAGGCGCGTCTACATCAGAAGCTTCCCAGTCTGCTGGATTTATTAATCCTGCAAACGGACCGGTAAGCTCTGAATACGGCCCACGCGGCGGCGGCATGCATAACGGTATCGATGTTGCGTCCGGCGGCCAGTCTAATATAGCGGTTAAATCAGCTGCTTCTGGTACAGTCAAGCAGGCAACAACGATGAGCGGTTATGGTAATACGGTCATTGTAGAACACACAGTAAACGGTCAGACGTATGAAACCCTTTATGCCCACCTCGCTTCAATTAACGTTTCTGCCGGACAGAGTGTCGGCCAGGGCGAATCTGTCGGCGTAATGGGCAACACAGGCCAATCAACGGGTACACACCTGCACTTTGAAATTCACGAAGGCGCATGGAACGGTGCTAAATCAAATGCCGTGGACCCAAGAAATTATGTAAGCTTCTAAATAATATTCAATCAGCCTGTTCCTAGTCGGAACAGGCTTTTTATATTTTTATTTAATTAATTATTAGAAAATTGAAAAATATATGTTTCAAGTGTATAATAAATGGATATAGTATGTACAACTATTGTTTAATAGTTGGTTGTACATTCCCCGTCCCTGAGACACGAATCTCAATAGAAAGAAGGGAAAGGTATGAAAAAGTTTGCTGGATCGATGTTAACTGGTGTGCTGGCATTTGGGTTGGTTGGAGGAGGCACGGCGCTTGCCGACAGTCATGATACGGATGATGGTTCATCAGAAGACACCGGAATGGTAAGAATTGTTCACGCATCCCCTGATGCACCGGAAGTCGATGTATATGTCGATGGTGAAGCAGTAGTTGAAGGGGCGGCATTCAAGGATGCAACTGATTATTTGGAAGTACCTGAAGGCGAACGGGAAGTAGAGATTTTTGCAGCAGGTGAAAACGGTGAAGGAGATCCTGTTCTGGCAGGAACGCTTGATGTAGAAGATGGTGAAGCTTATACAGCTGCGGCTACCAACACGCTTGAAGAGCTTGAGCTGACTGTGCTTGAAGATAAGCAGGATACAGCAGAAGGTATGGCGGATGTAAGAGTGGCCCACTTCTCCCCTGATGCACCGAATGTTGACGTGGCCGTTACAGACGGCGATATTTTGTTTGAAGACGCACCATTTACCGGCGTAACGGATTATCTTGAAGTGGAGGCAGGTTCTTATGACCTGGAAGTACGGCCTGCCGGCACAGAGGATGTAGTACTTGATCTTGCCGGAACTGAGCTCGAGGAAGGCATGAGCTATTCCGTACTGGCTGTTGGTTTTGCAGAAGGTGATCCTGCCCTTGATGCCATTGTACTGGCAACTCCTTCTAGTGACAGCATGCCATCTGAAATGCCACAGACCGGCTCAGGCGGAACAGATAACACGATGATGTATGTACTGGCAGGCCTGATGGCAGCTGGTCTTGGAGCTGGATACTATGTACGCCGCCGCGCGGGCGCTTCTTCATAGTATTGTCTTCGCTTTCCTGATTCTTTTCTTGACCGGAAGTTCAGAAGAATTTCTGGAAGCGGAAACAGAGTATGCGCCGCAGGCATCAATAGACGGAGCCGAAGCAGCAGAATCCACGAGTGGGGCAGAGACGATTTCTGTTTCTTCGCAGCAGTCCGTTTCCCCCGCAGCTATCAGAATAAATGCGATTGGCCTGGACGCCGAAGTGGATGAGATGGGATATACAGAGAGTGGAGGCATGGAAGTCCCGGATAACGGAGAAGATACCGGTTGGTTTTCGCCGGGATTTAAACCGGGTCAGCAGGGAAATGCAGTAATAGCGGGACATGTAAATGACCGGTCCGGGCCTGCTGTATTTTACCACCTGGATAAACTCCAACCCGGCGACCTGATAGAAGTGACCGGTGAAGATGGAGAAAAGGTGACGTTTGAAATGGAATCCGCTGCGTCTTATCCGTATGACGATGCGCCGATTCAACAGATTTTCGGTGCCTCGAATGAAAGAAAACTGCAGCTGATTACATGCACGGGAGAGTTTGATAATGATGCCGGTACCCATCGCGAAAGACTGGTAGTTACCGCATCAGCTGTGGAAAACTAAAAGAGAGCCGGCTTTCTGTAAGCCGGTTTTTCTTACGTGAAAAAACAGCCTCCGGTTTTAGAGCCGGCGGCTGTTTTTGGTTACATATTAGCTTGATCAAGATCGTATTCATTAGAGCGGATCATCGTCAGCATAGGGTGCTGCTGAAGAGTGATAAGGGATGCGGCAGCTTTGGCAAGAGCTTCATCCTCAGACAGGCTGGAAATGTTTGCGAACGTTTTTTTCTTGAACGTATCTTTCCCGGTGCTGTCCGTACCTGTATAAAATTCGATTACCAAACGGGATTGCTGTATTTCAGTCATTAAGAAAATCTCCTTTCACGAATGGGGATGAGGGGGAAGGATGGATTTCAGAAGAGGAAGCGGGACGGGGAGGGGCCTGATGAACAGTATAAATCAGCATATCCAGCTTTTTTTCCATCCGGTGCAGGAGGTAAAAAGCAATGGCGGCTGAAATACCGTGATCGCTCATTACTTGAATCCAGAGGTCTGCATTCACAACTGTATCTCCTTTGAGTTTGAATAAGAAAATTGTAAGCCGGTTACGGGCCGGCTTGACTATTCAAATTATGCTTCAAAAATAACATCAACGCTGCGGTCCACAATACGGGCATCCCGCTTGCCGACGAAAAGACCGCCGGAGGAGGTGAAAGCAGCAGATGCAATAACAGCATCCATTGCGGCTTCTACCGCAATCGGGTCAGCTGGTTCAATCGGCTGGTCCAACGTAATTGTTACTAGTTTACCTTCTTCGTTTTCAAAGCGCAGTTCAAGTCGTTTATTCATTATAGGGGACAGCTCCTTTAGTATAATTATATAGTTTTTTTAGGCGAGATGGTGAAGACTGTATTCATTTGTGCGGACAATAGCGGAAACGGGAAGCGATTGAAGAGAAGCGAGAGCCTGGGCAGCTTCATACAGCGGAGCGCTGTCTGCGCGGTTGCGGATCTGTTGAAATGATTTGGATACAAATGATTCTTTTCCTTCTTCTGTAAGACCTGCGTAAAATTCAATGGTCAGCTTTGACTTAATGGCCTGATTCATCGTGCGTCACCTCCTTTCACTCTCTATATAGAAGCGGAGCGGAGAAAAGGGGGAGGCGGGGCAGTCTTTTTTTAATTTTTTCAGCGCCATTTTCCTCCACGACTTTACCGTAGAAGAAGAAACGCCATGCAGTGCGGATATCTGCTGAATGGTTCTGCCGTAAATAATCGCTTCAACGACCCACGTTTTTTCCCTGGCAGAAAGAGAATGAAGGTAGTCCTCCAGGGATTCCTCTGCTGCGGCCGGAGTTTCCGAAAAGCCGGAAATGAGCCCTTCCGCGGCTTCGTCCGTCAGCCATGTGTGCTGCTGGTCGTAAGTGGCTTCCCGGCGCAGGTGGGTAAGCATCTCCCCGCGCACATAGCTGAAAGCATAAGTAGAAAAGGTTCCTTTGCTCTCGTTAAATCCCTGCCAGGCTTTCCACAGGGCAATTTGTCCGATTTGAATAAATTCTTCTTTGTTTTTATGAATATGAAGCCGGTTGATCATTCCCCCGATAAGGGGCATGTAGTCTTCCATTACTTGTTCAAAAGCAGTATTCTGCATGATAAACCTTCTCTGGAGTGGCGCGCCTTCCGTATATTCCATGGTAGGCTTATCATACTGCGGCCGGGGTGAATGAAGCTAAGCGCTTATTATGAAGCTGGTGTTTCCTTTTTTTATCCACGGGACCGTATGCCATAGTTGAAGAAGATCGGGACTGAAAAATAAGATAAAAAAGTCTCCCTTTTGGAAGGAAGACTTTCGGGTTATTCATTTATGCCTGTTTCAGGCCGATTCCTTTTATAGAGGATTCCTTAAGCTGAAGCGTGACCGTATCGCCGGGAGCAAAATTCTGAAGAATGTCAGCGTGTACGGTAAGATCTGTTTCTTCAACGGAAACAGTGTACTGAATATAGGTGCCTTGAAACTGTACATTTTTAATTACTCCCTGAAGGCCGTCTTTTTGAACTTCTCCTATAAGAATCAGTTCATCCGGCCGGGCGGGGAAGATAGATTTTTTTTGAAAAAATGGAGCGACTTTTGGTTTTTCCCAGAACGTATGAGATCGATTAAAAGGGTGAAAGGTAGAATGGTTCCAGACGCCGGGTATGATATTCGCTTTACTGACAAAAGTGGCAGCAAAAGCAGTGGCTGGATAATAATAAATACCTCTTGGGGTGCCGGCCTGTTCAATCTGCCCATTCTGCATAACGACGATCCGGTCTGCCATAGCAAGAGCTTCCTCCTGATCATGTGTCACATAAACGATAGTAGCACCGGAGTGTTTATGAATGCGTTGAATTTCCTGGCGCATGGCACTGCGCAGCTCTGCGTCCAGACTGCTCAAAGGCTCATCCATCAAAAGCAGGGAAGGAGAAGCTACAATAGCACGGGCCAAAGCCACTCTTTGCTTCTGGCCGCCGGAGAGCTGGTGGGGCATTCGGTCAGCGAATGCAGTCATACCCGTTAAGGAAAGAACTTCTTCTACGCGTTTTTGTTTATCGTTTTTGCTCATTTTTTTAGAGGAACGGTGCTGGAGCGGGAACATAATCTGCTCTTGAACCCGCATATGAGGCCACAGGGCAAAGGATTGAAAAACCATTCCAATGGAACGTTTCTCTGGAGGAAGAGCTTCGGAGGCGTTGGCTGCCATTGTTTCCCCAATAGTGATTTCTCCGTGGGTAGGCCGGTCAAATCCTGCTAAAAGTCGAAGAAGAGTCGATTTTCCACAGCCGGATGGCCCTACAATAGCCACAAACTCTCCTTCTTTTACTTCCAGGTTTATATTCTGTAAGGCATGTAAGTCTCCGAAAGATTTGGTAACACTGTGCAGACGTGTACTCATGCTGTAACCCCTCTTTTCTCCAACCTTTTTTTAAGTAGTAACAATCCAATTCCTATAACAGCCATACCGCCGACAATAAGGGAGGAAAAAGCTGTGGAATGAGTAGTATAACCTGCCTGTTCAAATTGAAAAATCATAACGCCGATCGTTTCATTTCCTGAAGACCAAAGCAGTGCTGAAACAGTTAATTCTGCCAGGGCTGAAAGGAAAACAAGGAAAGCACCCCCTGCCAGACCGGACAGCATAAGCGGAATCATGATTTTTCGCCATAATGAAAAGAAACCGGCTCCGCTGCTTCTGGCAGCTTCCTGCATAGATTGGCCGATCTGCATAAAAGCTGTAGTGCTGGCACGTCCCTGCAATATAGTAAAGCGGGTGATATAGGCAATAATTAAAATCCATATACTTCCATACACGCCGGGATTCCAGCCCGGTACCGGCTGCATCCAGGTAAAGATCAGCGCAAGCGCAAGTACCGTTCCCGGAAGCGCATAAGGGAGAGCTATACTAAGCTCAGCACTCTTGGAGAAAGCGGAAGGGCGGTACACCCGGAAATAGGCAATGGTGGTACCGATAACTAATGCAGCAAAAGTAGTGATCAAAGCCAGGGTAAGACTGTTCGTTATCGCTCCGCTTACCTGACTGTTTCCTGCAAGCAGAAAACGATAATGCTCAAAGGTGATAGTATCCAGACGGAAGGGAGCGCCAAAAGCCGGCGACAGGGAAGCAGCTGCCATAGCGGTTAATGGAATGATGCTGATTATAAATAGAAAGGACCAAATGATAATTTCTGCGTATTTCCTGTATTTCCCAAAAGTGAAACGGGGAGCTGTATCTTCGTAAGATGTTTCATGGTTCTGTGACTTCTTGGTTAAAAGCCACTGAAAAAGCGTGCCGATCAGTGCTGCAGCTCCTAAAAGAGAGGCCAGGACAGCGGCTCTCGAAAAAGCCTGCGGTCCAAATCCTGCTATTTCCTGATAAATAGCTGTGCTCAGCACAGGTATATTTGCCGGGATGCCGAGAAAAGCAGGGATACCAAAATTGTCCAGGCTGGCCAGAAAAGCAAGCAGACCGCCTCCGGCAAGCCCGGGCAGAGCGAGCGGCCAGTATACGGTGCGGAAAGTCTGCCATTTTCCTGCACCTGAAACCCGTGCTGCTGCTTCGAGTTCCCGGGGAATACGGCGTAAAACGCTGACGGTGAGCAGATAAACCAAAGGGAAGTGGGAGATACTTAATACGAAAATGATGCCCCCCATACTATATAAATTAACAACAGCTATATCACCGGGGAGTTTTTCCAGCAAAGCAGCCACCCAGCCATTGCTGCTGAAAAGCTGCGTCCATGCCAGCGTTACAATATAAGAAGGAATAACAAAGGGAAGCAGAATGAAAAGATGCATGATTGACTTGCCGCGGATATCGCTGTACGCAACGATAATTGCTGCAAGCAGACCGCCGCCTGCAGAAAACAAAGTAGAAACCCCGACAATGATTACCGTGTTCCAAAGCGTGGTCCAGGTGGAAGCCTCCCGCCATACTTCCTGATAAACAGAAAAAGTGAACCCCTCTTCTCCTGAAAAGCTTAATTCCACTAATCGCAGGAGCGGCAGTACGAAAAAGATAAACAGTAATAAAAGAGAGATCCCGCCAAAAATTCTACGTTTTGCCAAAGCAGATAGGAGAAAAGAGAGGGGAGGCGTTCCCCTCTCTTTTTTTAAGCCGGTGGAATGGAACATAATACAGCACCTTTCTTGTCTGGAAATAAAAATCTACTTTCTCATTAATGCTGATTACTGTGCCCCCGTTATATCACTAAACGTTGTTTTGTCTTCTTCTCGTGAATCCAGCAGAGTTTTAACATCTTGAGACATTATCTGAAGCTCATCCATCGTTTTCAGGCCTTCCGGCACTTCTACGTCATCACGAAGCGGTGTATATCCCATATCAGCAGCTAACGTTTGTCCTTCTTCGGAGAGAATAAAATCGACAAATGCCTGAGAAGCTTCTACATTATCTGATGCTTCTGTGATGCCGACTGGTTCTGTAATCACAGGCACTCCTTCTTCCGGATAAACAAGTTCCACTGGAGATCCTTCGGCTTTAGCATTGGCAGCAATAAAATCAACAACCATTGCATAAGATTTTTCACCGGAGGCAACAGATTGGAGAGCACCGCCATTTCCCTGCACAATAGTTACATCGTTATCGGAAAGGTTTTCAAAGAAGTCCCATCCAAGACCTTCTTCCCGGCTTATCACTCCTGCGTTATAGGCGGCAGCTCCGGAATAAAGAGGGCTCGGCATAACGGTCTGACCCGCTGTTTCCTCAGCGGTAAGATCCTTCCAGGAAGAAGGCATCTCCTCGACTTCATTCGTATTAACGGCAAGTATAGTGGCCATCGCTTTAGTTCCGTAATACATTTGATCCGGATCTATAAACTCTTCAGATATATTTTCTGCTTCCGGCGAATCATAGGATTGAAGGAGATCCTGCTCTTTCAGGCTTTCAAATGTGACGCTGTCTGCAAGAAGAAGAACATCGGCTTCTACGGATCCGGCCTGATTTTCCGCCTGTACTTTGCTTACTACTTCTTCAGTTCCGGAGCGGTATAAGTTCACCTCAATGTCGGGATGAGCCTCATTAAAGGCTTCTATCAGTGCATTGGCGTCCTCGTCGGGCTGGGATGTATAAAAAGATAATTCTTCCCCTGAGCTGTTATTGTCCCCGCTGTCAGCTTCGGATTCTGCACTGCCGCCACATGCAGCAAGTGATAATAGAGACGCACCGGCAGTAAATGCAAAAAGAACTTTTTTCATATGTATAACCTCCTCGTTTATATTCATCATAAATGTGGAATATGTAGAAGAGGTTACGTTGATGTAAGGATTCATAAAGTTCAGGTAAATATATAAAAATAAAACAAATACCAGGGGGCTTATAGCATGTTTGACCGATTCAGAGGCAAAAAGGAAAAAGATCTCAATAAAGAGGACTATCAAAAAGGATATAAGAAGTTTGAAGGACAGGCCGAAGAATATTACGAAGATAAAAATAAATCAAAAGGCCTTTTGAAAAAAGCAAAAGGCAAGGCAGAAGATAAAAAAGAAGAGCGTAATTTATCCGACGTATGGGAGGATCTTCAGCTGATGCTGCAGATGTTCCGTTCCTGGATCAAAGGAGATTATACTGAGCTTGATAAAAAATCCATCATCATGGTAATAGCAGGAATACTGTATTTTGTTTCCCCGATTGATTTAATCCCGGACTTTATTCCGGTTATTGGGTTCTTCGATGATGCAGCGGTTATTGGATTTATCGTAAACCGGCTGACTGATGAAGTCGATCATTTCCGCCTGTGGAAACAAAAACAGGGAAAATAAACGAAAAAAGGGCGCGGAGCATTGGCTTCGCGCTCTGTTTGTATATTAAGAGGAAACAAAGGAACGACGCTGCTCGGGAAGGGAATGCAGGCCGGATTTCTGCAGATAGTCAAGGTGTCTCGACAACAGGTCGTTGTTCTCGGACTGATCGAGCCCCTCGAGGACGACAGGGAGGCTGGTTTTGGAAAGAATGCTGAGCATATCCGGCAGGTGGAGACGTCCTTCGCCGAGTGCAACGTGATATTTATCAAGCGATGTGTCACTTAGGTGGATCTTGTTGACCCGTTCTAATTTTTTCAGGTAATCATATGGATTAATGGTCAAAGGAACGTGCGCCGTATCAAAGGTCACTTTTACTTCTTCCGGCAGAAAATGGCTCAATGCGTTGATCTGCTCCGGTTCGGAGAACAGCTCTTTTGGCGTTTCCTCCATTTGTTCAAGCGAAAGCGTGCATCCATAGTCTGCCGCCTTCATTGCAAGCTCGATATAGACACTCAGGCTGTGATTCATCAGGCCGGGTGTACTCTGGCGGCCGGGGTGGACAGTAACATTGTGAGCGCCCAGTTGTTTGGCGAGTGCGAATGATTTAGAAATTTCCTGGACGGACTGCCGGCGGATGCCTTCATTGATGGAATGTATATTTATATCCCAGCTGCAGGCATGCAGCGTGAATTTAAGGCCAAGTTCCTGCTTGAGCGAATAGACAGCAGCGGGTGATTCCTGCTGGAGCCAGAACTGCTCCGCCCAGATTTCTACACCCTCTGCACCGATACGGGAAGCTTCCTGAAGAATATCGGCAAATGGTTTACCCCACATTAACGAAGATGAAAAATATAATTTCATTCTTTTCCTCCTTCAGCTCTAGTCTATCTTTCTAAAGCTATCATACAACTTAAAAATCAAGCTGGTATGAAGAGAAGGTAAGGAAATATAAAGATTGTGTAAAGAACCCTCAGCTGACAATATCCCGGGTGTTGTCATACTGTTTATATGCTTCGGTTTTCATAATGTTTTCCAGGATAACAATGGTGTGCCACACATCTTCAAAAGAAGTATACAGCGCGACGGGGGCAAGGCGGATGCCGTTGGGCATGCGGAAGTCGGGTACGACTCCTTCATTTTTTAAAGCCTTGCAGATTCCGGCGGCTGCCGGATGTTCGATGAAAAGATGGGCGCCGCGCCGATGATGCTCCACCGGGCTGACAATAGTAAAGCCATGTTCTGCCAGCTTTTCTTCTATCAGGCTGGTCATATAATCCGTCAGCTGAAGAGACTTCTTCCGGATTGCCTGTATCCCTGCTTCTTCAGTGATTTCAAGAGAGCCAAGCAGCGGAGCCAGACTGAGCACGTGCGGAGTGCCGATCTGGAAAGCACCTGCATCGGAAGCCGGCGTCATCGTGTGATCCATGTCGAACTGTTTTTCTTTAGCCGAACCGAACCACCCAGCGAGACCGGGCATCCGGCCGCTGTGTTTTTCATGCACAAACAATGCACCGACGCTCCCAGGGCCTCCGTTCAAATGTTTATACGTACACCAAAAGGCAAAATCGGCTCCCCAGTCGTGGAGCTGATGAGGTACGGCGCCGGCCGAGTGGCTGAGATCCCATCCAATGATAATGTCGTTCTTACGGGCGGCTTCAGTAATGCGCTGCATATCAAGCACCTGCCCGCTCCGGTAGAGCACGCCGGGTAGAATGGCGACAGCAGTCTCCTCAGTCATTGCAGCGATAATATCATCTTCCTCCAGCATAAACCCATCCCGGCTTTCTATTTGAAGAAGCTGATCGGCAGCCGTAAGCCCTTTCTGTTCGATCTGGCTTTGAATGGCGTAGATATCAGAGGGAAACGTAAGCGCGTCTGCTATTATTTTTGTTTTCCGTCCCTCCGGCTTGTAAAAAGAAGCCAGCAGCTGATGAAGATTAACCGTTGTTGATCCTGTTGCAATAACTTCATGGGGCAGCGCTCCGGTGATCCCGGCCATCTGCTGTCCTATATGTTCGGATAGGTAATACCAGGCATGCGTGCCGGAAGTCCATCCATTAATCCCGAGCGTTTTCCAGCTTTCCATCAGCTCGAGCGTTTTTGCTTCTGCGCGTCTGGACATCAGCCCAAGCGAATTTCCATCCATATATAACACACCGGATTGAAGGTGGAACTCTTCTCGAAATGAATAAAGAGAGTCATTTTCGTCCATTTTCTTTGCGTAGTCGAGACTTAGGTCCATCGAATCTTCCTTTCAGGTGCAGGTTGGTTTTAGTATAGCAGGAAACCAGCAGGGGCATACAAAAAAGCCCTCTTTTCCAATGAGAAAAGAGGGCGGTAAAAGCTTATTGTACCTGAAGATGTTCATTTAATTCAGTAGAGATTCCCTGAATGGTCTGGTCTGGAATTTCCATGTAATAAATGCCATCAATGGTTGCATCTTCTCCGCGCATCTGCGTTTCTTCCAGATTATGGCGTGCGGCTCTGTAGTTGGACTGCACCTGTCTCATCTCTTCAAACGTGAAGCTTGTCTTGGCATTGTCTCCAAGAATCTCGAGAAAGTCATCGATTTTTGTAATGTTGGAAATCTGGGCTCCTTCATTAATAACAGCATCAATAACCTGGCGCTGGCGTTCGTTACGTCCGGCATCGCCCTGTGGATCTTCTTTACGCATTCTTACAAAAGCAAGCGCTTCTTCCCCGCTTAGTTCAATTTCGCCTTCCGGAAACGTATAGCCGCCGTACTCAAAGGAAAGTCCATTATTGACAGTTACACCGTTTACCATATCCACTGTATCAATAAAGCTTTCCATATTTACCGTTGCGTAGTAATCAATTGGAACATCAATAAAATTTTCTACAGTATCCATAGCAAGTTCTGCTCCGCCGAACGCATAGGCGTGATTAATTTTATCCTGGCCGCGGCCTTCAATGTTAACGAGACTGTCACGGGGGATACTGACCATTTTTATAGATTCGAGTTCTGGATTAACGGTCATGACGATCATCGTGTCGGAACGACCGCTCGTGCTTTCTTCTGAATCAATACCGAGAAGCAGCATAGAGAAGGGATCACCGTTACTCAGGTCGGGTTCGCCTTCCCGCAGCTCGCTGGTTCTTCCAATAGGATCGTGCATTTCTTCGGCTGTGCTGGCCGTGGATTGGAATAAGTAAAAGAGGTAGGCTGCGATGCCGATAATGACAACACCAAATATGACAGCAGTAATAATTAAGAATTTTTTCATACGCTTCTCCTATTCGCTGATTTTTCCCTGACGGGTTTCTATAAATAATTTTCAGAGCCATTTTTTAATGTTCTGTCGGCAGGGGGATAGAGTGCTAGATTTCCAAATGCTCTTTCAATTGATCGGATACTTCGTTTTTTCTCTGCTCGTTGAGTTCCAAATAATAAATATCGTCCTGCATAATGCCTTCGCCTTCCAGCTGAAGGGTGTCAATGTTGTGGCGGGCCGACCGGTAGTCCGATTGAAGCTCGCGCATGTCGGCAAATGTCAGGCTGGTCCGGACATTGTCCTCTACGATAGTTAAGTAGTCCTGAATACGGGTGATGGATGAAATACTTGCACCTTCCTGAATAACAGCATCAAGCACCTGCCGCTGCCGCTCGGTTCTTCCCAGGTCTCCCTGCGGGTCTTCATAGCGCATACGTACAAAAGAGAGAGCTTCTTCTCCATCAAGCGAAATTTCGCCTTCCGGATAGGAATGACCGTTGTCTTCAAAGGAAAGATTGTTTTGAACGGTCACGCCTCCTAATGTATCTACAATGTCTTCAAAACTCTGCATATTGACCGTGGCAAAATGATCAACCGGTACATCAAGGAGACCTTCCACGCTGTCCATTGCCATCTCTGCCCCGCCGAACGCGTAGGCATGGTTGATCTTGTCTTCTGTGCCCCGGCCGGATATTTCCGTTAATGTATCTCTTGGAATGCTCACCATTTTAATGGATTCCTTTCCCGGATTTACGGTTAAAAGTATCATCGTATCGGAACGTCCGCTGGTGGATTCTTCATCGTCCACGCCCATAATAAGAAAGGACAATGGCTGTGGATTCTCTTCATCCTCCTCTGTAGAGGTGCTTTCAGCATTATCCCCGGAGCTGCTGTTTTCTTCCGTATTAGATGGCTCTCTTAGTTCGCTTTCCCGTGCTATTGGTTCGTGAATATCATCAGCTGTCTGACTCAGCTGATCGTACAAATAAAGAGCATATCCACCGCCGGCAAGCAGCAGAGCGATGAAGATGCTTCCAAAAATAATCATAGGTCTGCTCATATGTAGTAGGTACTCTCCAATCTTTCACATAAAATATGAAAATATACAATAAATGCAAGTATAAGCTACTTCGTTCTTAATGAAAAGATACGGCATATCAAAATAAAAGTTTCAATATATGGAAGGAACAGTAATCTGGACCTATACAGCCGTCCTGATTCAATGATTTCCTGTGAAAAGTGGAAAAAGAATGTATATAGATCAGAATGTTTTCTTTATACACTGGAAGTAGAAAAACAGCTCTATAATAAGAGAAAAGCGGGAGGGCGAATCAGATGGAAAAAGGATTGAAAATAGCTGTGATAGGCGGAGGATCAAGCTATACCCCCGAATTAGTGGAAGGATTTATCAATCGGCATCATGAACTGCCGGTCCGGGAATTGTGGCTTGTGGACATTCCGGAAGGAGAAGAAAAATTAAATATTGTCGGGGAGCTGGCCCGGCGGATGGTCATAAAAGCAGGAATCGATATGACTATTTATTTAACGTTAGACCGCAGGCAGGCCCTTGCTGGAGCTGACTTTGTGACGACCCAGTTCAGGGTCGGCCTGCTTGCTGCCAGGCAGAAAGATGAAGCAATTCCATTAAAATATGGGGTGATCGGCCAGGAAACAAACGGACCCGGGGGTCTTTTTAAAGCACTGCGTACCATTCCGGTGATATTGGAGATTACAAAAGACATAGAAGAGCTTTGTCCGGAAGCATGGCTCGTTAATTTTACTAATCCTGCCGGAATGATTACAGAAGCTGTTCTCCGTCATTCCAACATTAAAAAAGTGGTTGGTTTATGTAATGTGCCTATCGGAATGAAAATGGATCTGGCAGAAGTGCTCGGAGTGGAAGCGGACCGGCTGGAAATACAATTTGCCGGTTTAAATCATATGGTCTACGGGCTCGATGTATTTCTGGACGGCATCAGCATTAAAGAAAAAGCCCTCGCGGCAGCGTCTGATCCCGGGAAACAAATGTCGATGAAAAATATTGCAGCGCTGGGCTGGGAGCCGGATTTTATTAAAGGCATCGGCGTGCTGCCCTGTCCGTATCATCGTTATTACTATAAAACCGATGAAATGCTTGCAGAAGAGCTGGAAGCTTTCGAAACGACGGGGACCCGGGCAGATGTAGTAAAAGGAGTGGAAACGGAGCTGTTTGATCTTTATAAAAACGTGGAGCTGCAGACAAAGCCGGAACAGCTCGAAAAGCGGGGCGGGGCTTACTACAGCGAGGCTGCCTGCAGCTTGATTAACTCGATTTACAATAACAAACAGGACGTGCAGCCGGTCAACACAAAAAACTGCGGAGCGATAGCCGGTATTCCATATGATTCTGCCGTAGAAGTAAACTGCATCATTACAAAAGAAGGTCCAAAGCCAATAACGGTAGGAGAGCTTCCTGTTGCAGTGAGGGGACTGGTCCAGCAGATTAAATCATTTGAGAGAACAGCAGTGGAGGCTGCTGTCTCAGGGGATTACTACAACGCTTTGACCGCTATGGCAATTAATCCGCTCGTTCCATCCGACACAATCGCCAAATATCTTCTGGATGATATGCTCGAAGCCCACAAAGACTATCTCCCCGCTTTTTTTCATTCGGAAAAAGCGTAAAAAAAGTAAATAGAATACAAGGCACTGTTTCTTTTTCAACAGCCTGTAACCCCCCCCCTCAAACATAATGAGGGGGGTTTGTCTGTAAAGATTCTTTTCCAGTTTTTCGATTGATCTGTGCTGAATCATTTACCGGAGTACTTGAAATATAAAAGGCGGCCGCCCGGGGCGTGTGGAGCCTGATGTTTATTTTTAATAAGTAAAGGTAATAAGTATCAAAGATTGATTTACAAAATGAAGGAGGAAACAAAAAATGAAACACGATATAAAAGGAAAAATCGGTCTTGGTACGGCTCCATTAGGAAACATGTACCGCAAAATTTCGGAGGAAGAAGCAACTTCCACGATAGAATCTGCCTGGAGCCAGGGCATCCGCTATTATGATACAGCGCCCTTTTATGGTGCTGGGCTCTCCGAGAGCCGTTTAGGTGACGCATTAACTGCGCATAAGCGCGATGAGTATGCATTAAGCACGAAAGTAGGACGTGTTATCTCTGATGAGACAGAAGAGAAAAGCGGACTGTTCGAGCTTGGCAATCCAAATAAAATCATTACGGATTTTAGTGAAGATGCAACGTTACGTTCTATTGAACAAAGCCTGGAACGCTTGAAGACCGATAGGCTGGACTTCGTTTATGTACATGACCTCTCTCCGGATTTTCTTGGTGAGGGTTGGAAGGAACACTTTGAAACAGCTAAAACAGGTGCTTTTAAAGTGTTGACCCAGCTTCGCAAAGAAGGCGTAATTTCTTCATGGGGACTGGGCGTAAATACAACAGAACCTATTGAAATGGCTTTAGAGCTTGAAGATACGCTGCCTGATTTATGTCTGCAGGCTACGCAGTATACGCTGCTCAATCATCATGATGCACTGGAACGCCTGATGCCTTCTGCTGAAGAAAAAGATGTGGGTATTGTAGTTGGGGCGCCTTATAATTCAGGTGCGCTTGTAGGCGGATCCCATTACAATTATCAGCAGATCACTCCTGACATTAAAAAGAAAGTCGAACAGATGCAGGAAATAGCAGACCATCATAAAATAGAGCTGAAGTCCGCTGCGCTGCAGTTCTCTTTAGCACACCCGGTAACCAAAGCGGTTATCCCTGGTTCAAGCCGTCCGGATCGTATGGCGGAAGATATTAAAGCGACAAAAGAGGAGATTCCGGCTTCTTTCTGGTCCGACTTAAAAGACCGCGGGCTCATTTCAGATAAAGCACCACTTCCAGTTGGTAAATAAAAAGCACCGTATAACATGTAACAAAAAGGCCGCCCCGGGATATTTCACGGGGCGGCTTTTACATATCATGGATCTTTCTTATCTTGAACGCGCTGCATCAATTAAAAGAATAAAGCCGGTGATAAGGTGCATAACCATTCCTACAAAAGGAATAACCGCAATAATGGAAGTGACAATCCCAAATATGCTGCCCGTGGTTCCCGTCATTTCTCTTCTGCATATTAAGAGAGTAATAATATGGAGGATCAGCATAATGCCCAAAGGGCCGTAGCCGAATCCGAGTACAATAGACGCTCCAAGCAGGGGAATACCCAGCAGAAGCTCAAAAGCACCTGTCAGCCATTTCATCGTGTTAGATAAATCCAATTAGACTCACCACCTCGTTTTGTTTACTGCCTGTAAGTTTACTATGTTTTACTTAAAGAGGATACAGGATAAACCTGGCACGTTTATTTTTAATGATTTTTAAAAAATAAACGCCTCTTTTATTAAATAGTTACGTCAAATGTGACAAAAACGTTTCAGAAAATGAAATTCAGGGAAAGAAAAAATAGTCATTAACTTAAGGGGGATGAAAGATGGAAACGAACAAGAATAGATGGCTGATTGCTTTATCAGCAATAGCTATCCACCTTTCTATTGGATCGGTGTACGCATACAGTGTCTATCAGAATCCACTGAACGACACATTAGGCTGGGCAGTTTCGGATGTCAGCCTGGCATTTACTGTTGCTATTTTCTTTCTGGGAATGTCCGCTGCATTTTTAGGATTTTTCGTAGAGAAATACGGACCGAGAATATCAGGGTTTGTAGCAGCAACTTTGTTTGGAATTGGAACACTGGGAGCAGGCTGGAGTATTCAGCTTGAAAGCCTTCCTATGTTTATTGCCTTTTATGGCGTTATTGGTGGAATTGGACTGGGTATTGGATACATAACTCCCGTTTCAACGCTGGTAAAATGGTTTCCGGATAGACGAGGCCTGGCAACTGGTATGGCCGTAATGGGTTTTGGTGCTGGAGCGCTTATTACGAGTCCCGTAGCCGAGTTTTTAATGGGAGCAGTCAGCATACCGGGTGCATTTTATATTCTCGGTACTGCCTATATTATTATGATGGTAGCAGGCGCAAGCTATCTGAAAAGACCGCCTGAAGGCTGGAAACCGGCAGCAATGATTGAAAGAGAGAAACAGGAAAAAGAAGAAGGTAAAAACGATACAACAGAAGAAAAGAAAAAGGAAGAGCCTTCGGGAGATTTATCGCAGCTTAAAGCCAATGAGGCTATTAAGACGCTCCGGTTTTATCTGTTATGGCTGATTATGTTTATCAATATATCAGCTGGTATTATGCTTTTAGCCGTAGCATCAAGCATGACGCAGGAAATTACCGGATCAACGGCGGCGACCGCTGCGACGATTGTAGGTATCATGGGACTTTTTAATGGACTGGGACGAATTGTCTGGGCGTCAGCTTCCGACTATTTAGGACGGACGAATGTGTTTACTATATTCTTTTCTATTCAGGTAATCGCATTTTTTGTTCTGCCGCTCGTTACGAATGTTGTTCTCTTTGGTATACTGCTATGTATTATTATCTCCTGTTACGGAGGCGGGTTTGCCTGTCTTCCGGCATATATCGGAGACTTATTCGGTACAAAGCAGCTTGGAGCCATTCACGGCTACCTGTTGACCGCATGGGCTATGGCCGGTATTGCCGGACCAACCATCGTATCTTCTGTAGTAGAAGCAACAAACAGTTACGCTATTTCCTTTTATATTGTAAATATTATGCTGATAGTTGCTCTTGTCTGTGCGATTCTCCTTCGCTTTAATGTGAAGAAGGTCCGCCGTCAGAACCAGACACAGGCAGCATAAATTTTCTTTCCGCGCCGGGTCCAATAGACCCGGCGTTTTTTTATGCGGCAGAAAGATAGTGATAACATTTATTTTTTAAGAAAAAATCGCCGTGGTACAATAGAAACATTATATTAGCAGAGGTGCGATGGGAGATGCTGCGTAAATCAAATGGAAGAAGGCCGCTGCCATTAACAACATGGATTACTTTTCTTGTGCTGGCGGTATTAATACTATCTTTAAGCGTAACGAGTATTTTAGTAGCAGTTGAAGCAGCTGCGACTACAAGAGAAGACCAGGCAGACCAGGCTTCCAATTTGGCCGTTTCCGTATCTCGGTCGCCTCTTACCGTGGAGACGCTCGCCGACGGCGTAGAAGAAAGTCCCGAACTTCAGCAGTATACGCTGGACGTGCAGGAAGCGGCGGGGGTGGAGTACATAGTAGTAATGAACATGGATCATATTCGATTGACCCACCCGAACGAAAACCGGATTGGAGAACGGTTTGTAGGAAATGACGAGGATGATTCTTTCGATGGAGAAACCTATACGTCCATTGCGGAGGGAACCCTCGGTGAATCGATGCGTGCGTTTGTTCCGGTCTGGAATGGAAGTACCCAGGTGGGAGTTGTAAGTGTAGGGATACTTATGGACAATATTAACAGTGAAGTACTTTCAAGCCAGCGTGATATTTATATAGGTAGCGGAGCGGGTCTTTTAATCGGTGTTGCCGGAGCTGTATGGCTGGCCAGGAGAATTAAAAAAACCATGCACGGCATGGAGCCTGCCGAAATTTCCCAGCTGGTGGAAGAACGTGAATCGATGCTTGCTTCAGTCCGGGAAGGTATCATAGCGATTGACCAGGACGGCTCTATCATATTGGCCAATCGTGCTGCCGCTGCCATGTTTAAAAAGGCAGGAATCTATGGAGATCCGCTCGGTCATGATGTGAAAGAATTTCTTCCTGATTCCAAATTGACGGAAGTGCTAGTGCATGGAAGGTCAGAATTCGATGAAGAGCAGAGTTTAAATGGCATGGATATCGTCGTTAACCGGGTTCCTGTATATGCAGAAGGCAGGCTTGTTGGAGCGCTCGCAACGTTCCGGGATAAAACTGAGCTTACGGCTGTTATTAAGCAGCTGAGCGGTGCAAAGGCCTACGCTGAAACACTACGCGCCCAGACTCATGAATTTATGAACAAACTTCACGTTATGTCAGCTATGGTATTTACAGAATCGTATGAAGAACTGAAAGGCTATATTGATCAAATTTCGCATACGTATCAGACGGAGGTGGGCTGGGTCACAAGATATATCAGTGATCCTGTCATTGCGGGGTATTTAATGAATAAGCTTAACTACTTTCAGGAAAACGGCGTGCTTGTGTCGATGGAAGGGGACGAGCCGTGGCCGCTGCTAGAAGAGCCCGCCTATCTTGATACTGTTATAACAGTTATCGGGAATCTGACTGATAATGCATTTGAAGCAGTAAAAGATGTTGACGAAGCAGAGATCATTATAGCGATTGACTACCAGAGCGGTGTGCTTCACTTTTCTATAGAAGACAACGGCTCCGGTATTGAGAAAGAAGAGCTGGATGATTTGTTTGTCAGAGGCTTTTCTACAAAGGGCACCGACAGAGGATACGGATTATATTTGTTGAAAAATGCACTGGATGCGGTTGAAGGGACACTTGATGTTTCTTCTGAACCACAGCAGGGCTCTGTTTTTCACGTGAAAATACCATTTAGGGAGGCCCCAGATGATACAGGTCCTGATTATTGAAGATGACCCAATGGTGGCAAAGTTCAATAAAATATATACAGAAAAAATTCCAGGTTTTCAAGTAGCGGCGGAAGCTTCCGGCGTGGAAGAGGGCTGGAGAGCTCTTGAATCACACTCTATCGATCTGCTGCTTCTGGATGTTTATATGGCAGGAGAGAATGGCATTGATATGCTGGTCAGCCTGCGGAAAAAAGAGGTGCCTGTTGATGTTATCGTCGTCAGTTCCGCCAATGACAGGGCCTCTATTGAGAGGGCCCTTCGATATGGGGCAGCCGATTATTTAATCAAGCCTTTTGATTTTGACCGCTTTAAGGAAGCGCTGGTCCGTTATAAGGAAAAAACAGCGTGGATGAGGGATGCTCCATCATTGGAACAGGAAGCGCTGGACCATTTTATTATTAATCGTACAAATAAAAACCAGGAATCCCAGCCGCTTCCAAAAGGTTTGACAAAAATTACTTTTCAGCGAATTATAAAACAAATAGAGCATAAAAATGGAAATTGGTTTTCCACCGGAGAGCTTGCCGAGGATACCGGGATTTCGAGGGTGTCGTTACGTAAATATCTGCAGTATTTGGAAAGCCTGGAGGTGCTGCTTATCGATGCGAGCTACGAAGGAACAGGACGTCCGCTTCGGCAGTATAAGGCAAATCCGGAAAGAGCGGCCTTTTTTAACGACCCGAATGAAAAGTAAGAATGTTTGCTCTATGATCTGAATAATAGGAAAAGAAGTTCCAAAATCCGGCGCAGGTAACCAAAAGGACTCGCTTTTCTTGCTTACTTTAGTTACAAAAGGGTTCGTTTAGTTACATAAGGTATACAAAGAAAGCTCAATCCGGTAAATTAAAAGAAAACGTTTACATAATTGTGAAGAGAGGGTGGGTATCATGATTGAATCAGCACAATCCATGTGGAAAAGTCTTTGGAAGTCACACTATCAGACAAAACGGCTTCTAAAGTTTTCCCAGGTTAATAAAGCTGGGGAAATAGCAGCTTCCACAGACAAAAAAGGAGATTCTACTGCTTCGGCTGCTACAGGAGGGCCGGATGGTAACGAACCGAAACCAGCCTACACGAGAGCTCAGCTTGTCGGCCTTATTCTTGGTCCTTTATTATTTTTAATGGCTATGTTTTTCTTTAATCCTGCTGATCTGGCATACGAAGGTCGTGCCGTTCTGGCGGTAACGCTGTGGGTGGCAACCTGGTGGATTACAGAAGCCATTCCTATTCCTGCGACTTCTTTGCTTCCTATCGTTCTGCTTCCTATTATCGGGGCAATGGACAATGAAACAGTCGTTTCCGCTTATGGTAATGATATTATCTTTCTTTTTCTCGGTGGTTTCTTTATTGCTACAGCCATGGAGAAATGGAATCTCCATAAACGAATCGCCCTGTTTATTATCAATTTAATTGGTGTCAGCACGAATCGAATTATCCTCGGTTTTATGCTTGCCACAGGATTTTTATCGATGTGGGTATCCAATACGGCTTCCGTTATGATGATGATACCGATTGGTCTTGCCATCGTGTATCAGGTAACGCAGGCATTGAAAAATGAAGAAGGACATGAAAGTGACTTAAAAAAGTTTGAAAAAGCTATTATATTTGGTATCGGTTATGCCGGTACCATTGGTGGACTGGGTACGTTGATTGGTACGCCGCCAAACAGCATTCTGGCAGGTACAGTCAATGAACTATACGGCGTACAGATTTCCTTTGCCGGTTTTATGGCATTTGCAGCGCCTCTTGCCGTTATTATGTTATTTGGAACATGGGTATTTTTAACGAAGTTTGTTTATAAGATTCAGTTAAAACAGCTGCCGGGCGGCCGTGAGCTTATTCATTCTGAAATGAAAAAGCTGGGACAGACAGCATTTGAAGAAAAAGCTGTACTGGCGGTTTTCACATTCGCTGCTTTTATGTGGGTAACCCGCTCCTTTTTGTGGGCTGATCTTGTTCCTGAACTTACGGACGGGATGGTAGCGATGACAGCCACTGTTCTATTGTTTATTATTCCTGCTTCAAAGAAAAATGAAAGCAGAATTCTTGAATGGAAGGATTCCAAAGAAATTCCCTGGGGTATTTTACTTCTATTCGGCGGTGGTCTTGCACTTGCGGCAGGCTTCAGCGGCACCGGACTTTCCGAGTGGATCGGGGAGGGGCTGACAGTACTGGAAGGCGCCAACCTGTTATTGATTATCTTTGTTTCTGCGCTGCTGGTTCTTTTCCTAACAGAAATTACTTCAAATACAGCGACAGCAACGATGATTCTTCCGGTTGTTGCGGCACTTTCCGTAGCGCTGGATGTACACCCGTATGCTTTAATGGTTCCATGTGCGCTTGCAGCAAACTGCGCCTTCATGCTTCCGGTGGGAACTCCGCCAAACGCAATTATATTTGGTACCGGGAAGTTAACCATTCTTGAGATGGTGAAAAACGGTTTCTGGCTCAACGTCGTCGCCGTCATCATTATTACGCTGGCCGTCATGTACCTGCTTCCTCTTATGTGGGGAGTGGACCTGACAACCATTCCAACGAATTTCCAATAATCCAGACTTTAAAGAAGACACCTTGCGGGGTGTCTTCTTTTTTTTGACAGGGTGGAAATGATGAAAACAAATGCCTGTTGGAAAAAGGATATGCGGCGTTTCCTGATACCCGGGGTATTGGTTTTAAAGTAAAGGTATATCTATATGAACTGCTCCAACCTATTACGAAGCAGGATGTTTCCTGATCCGGCAAACAGGGTAATTACATTTAGTGTGTAACGAATGATTTATAATGGAGGTTTTAGAATGGCAAGAGTACTCGCAGTATTATCAAGTGGTCATAAAGACGAAGCAAATAATTACGAAACGGGCTGGTGGGCGGAAGAACTGTTTGCACCGCTTGAGCTTTTGGAAAAAGCAGGACATACCGTAGAAATAGCCTCACCATTAGGCGGCAAACCGGTACTGGATGAAGTAAGTTTACTAAAAGATTATGATCCGGAAGGAAAGTATAAAAATTTGTATGAATCCGGTCGTGCGGACAATACGATGAAACTGACCGATGTGGATGCAACAGCGTACGATGCGCTTCTAATTGTAGGCGGCCACGGAGCGATGTATGATTTAGCAGAAGACAAGGCGCTGCACAATGTGATTACGGACATTCACACCAATAAAGGAATTATTGCCGCAGAGTGCCATGGTCCCGCACCGTTGATTTGGGCAAAAAAAGCTGACGGTACGAGCTTGATCGAGGGGAAAAAAGTAACGGGATATCCTGATGAAATCGAACCGGAAGGCCTGCTTGATATTCTGCCGTTCAGTCTGGAACAGGAACTGTCAAAAACAGCAGACTACGATAAAGGCAGCCTGGAAAAGAAAGCTCATGCAGTCTGGGCGGACGAGCAGATCGTAACAAGCCGTGATCCATTTTCTTCCGAACTGATGGGAGAAGAATTGGTCAAAGCACTTAAATAAATAGAAAAAAAGCCATTTCCTGATGCCGGGAAATGGCTTTTTTAATAAATAGATACGAATAAACAAATGTTAAATTATGAAGACTTTAACTCTGGAAAAACGCTGTTATCCGGCTGAAGCGCTTCATAAGCCGCTAAAATACGCTTAATGATAACCAGACGCTGTTCCGAATCAATATGGCTCTGATCCAAAATAGCATTCGATAGTTCAATATAGCTTCTAGTCGGATTCTCCGAAGAGCGAAGAAGTTCTTCATACAATGATTGTTGATTTAACACTTGCTTATTACCCCCTTAGTTATGTACACCTTTACAGTATGTCTGCTCTAATAAATATAATCTTATCACGGTGCTAATATGGAAAAATGTGCTAATAGTCTCGATTGTTTTTACTGAAATAGCTGAAAAAACGGGAAAAACAGCCGGATATTCACTAAAGAAGTAAAGATTACCCACTATCAAGAACGTTTTCTTATGATAAAAACCCCATTTTTTTTTATTCTAATAAACTATTTAGCAGCATATTGAACATATTATTCTGATACACTGTTTTGTGATTAACTCTTTAACAGCTTTATGTATCAAGGCTTTAAATCGTATGATGTGGTTCATTAGAATGAAAAGAGGTCCCGTTTATGGAGGAAATGAAGCATAATTCAATAGTTTATAAAAAGAAATTAGTTCTATTTGCCCTGTTTTTAAATGTGTTAATAATGGTGATGAATACTTCTATGTTTAACATAGCCGTTCCGGTTATCACGGAAGACTTTCAAATCAATACGGCTGCGGCCTCATGGATTGTCACCAGTTATTCCGTCTTTTTTGCAATCGGGGTGGTAATTTACGGCAGGCTCGGTACAAATGCAGCTATACCTTTTCTGCTGACTATCGGCCTTCTGCTTCTCGGAGCAGGCTCTATTCTCGGCGTATTCGCAGAAACGTATCCTCTGCTGATCCTCGCAAGAGTTATTCAGGCGGCAGGGACTTCATCAGTGTCAGCTCTTGGTATGCAGATGATTACACGTTATTTCCCAGTAGAGGAAAAAGCGAAAGCCATGTCCATTTATGCTTCGGCATCTACATTGGGTTTTGGGCTTGGGCCGCTCGTGGGCGGACTGTTAACGGAATACTTAGGCTGGAGCTTTTTGTTTATGGTGAGTGTGCTGGGAGCGCTGATGATCCCGGTTTACAGAAAAAATGTACCCTTTGAAGTGCCGGGTGGGTCATTATTTGATATCCCCGGCTTTTTATTGTTAAGTACCTCAGCAGTAAGCGCGCTGCTTTTTGTATCAACAGGCAGTCTGTTTTTTCTTGCAGGGGCTGTGGCTTTTGTTCTTTTTTTAATCCATATTAACCGGGTCAAAGAGCCTTTTATTGCCCCGGCTCTTCTTAAGCAGCCGATTTACGTGCTCAGCCTTGCTATCGGTTTTGCTGTATTTTTTATTCATTTTGCCATTTTATTTATTACTCCACTGCTGCTTGCTGATGTTTACAGTTTAAACACGGCAGCTATAGGTTGGATTATATTTCCAGGTGCAGCCGGGTCAGCTGTTCTGATGATATTAATTGGCAGAATGGCAGAAAAAACAGGTATTCTCTTTATTATTGGGGGCGGGACCGTATGCGTGACAGCAGCCTCTATTTTGTACGCCGGATTTGGAGGACACGAACCGTGGCTGATGGGATTATTTTTTTTGGTTTCCAGTCTGGGGTTTTCCTGTATCACGATGGGGGTTCCCAATTATTTATCAGGAAAGCTGGCTCCTGCTGAATTTTCCTCCGGTTTTGGACTGCTGCAGTTAACCCAGTTTATCGGCGGAGCCTTTGGGGTTGCGGTTTCCGGGAAACTTCTCAGCTGGGATAGACTGGCTGGAAGTCCTTTGTTTTTTGTATGGCAGGGAGAAGGTGCGGCCTACAGTAATAGTTACGCTTTTCTTATTGGTATAGCCATTCTCTCCGTTGTCTGCTTCTGCTTTTTCTATAAACAGGCCGGACGGTTTCGCTCAGAAACGTTTTAATTTAAGAACACGTGGTATATATACTAGGGTACCCTTATAAGAAGTAAGCAGCTGACGAACAAAAACAATACTGGGAGGTATTTATTATTATGGACGTAACATATCAGCATTATATTAACGGAGAATGGGTTCCATCGGACCATGACGACACAATAGACGTAATAAATCCAGCAACAGAAGAAGTTATTTCCACTATCCCATCAGGCACAAAAGAGGAAACGGAAAGAGCAGTAGCAGCCGCAGACGAAGCGTTTGACAGCTGGGCAGCTACTCCTGTTGCAGATAGAGCCGTCTATTTAATGAAAATTGCGGATAAGCTTGAAGAAAAAAAAGACCACTTTATTAAAACCCTGACAGAAGAAAATGGAAAAACTATGGATACGTCCAATGCTGAATTAACGGTAGCTATCGATTACTTCCGTTACATGGCAGGCTGGGCTCGTAAGTATGAAGGCGAGATTCTTGAAAGCGACCGTCCAAATGAAAATATTATGGTGTTTAAAAAACCGATTGGCGTAGTCGGCGGCATCATTCCATGGAATTTCCCTGTATTCATACTGGCACGAAAAGTAGCACCAGCTTTATTAACAGGCTGTACGATTGTTATTAAGCCGGGACAGGCTACACCAAACACAGCCGGCGAATTTGCCAAACTTATCCACGAGCTGGATCTGCCAAAAGGCGTATTCAATATTGTTCATGGTAAAGGCTCTACGGTAGGAAATACGTTGGCTTCCCATCCGAAAATGGGCATGATTTCCATGACAGGAAGCTTTAATGCCGGTTCTGCTGTAATGGAAGCAGCTGCAAAAGGTATTACAAAAGTAAATCTTGAACTGGGCGGCAAGGCGCCTGCTATCGTATCCAAGCATGCTGATGTGGATCTGGCGGTGGGAAATGTATATGCGTCCCGTACGATTAATAACGGACAGGCGTGTACAAACGCAGAGCGCGTATATGTGCATGAAGACGTAGCAGAAGAATTCACCCGTAAGATTACGGAAAAAATGAAAAATGCTAAAGTCGGAAACTCCATGAATGAACAAAATATTGACGTAGGTCCTCTCGTTAACCAGGATCAGATTGATTCGGTAAGTGCAATGGTGGACAACGCAGTAAAAGCCGGAGCTAAAGTAGAAACCGGTGGCAGTCGTAAAGAGTCAGATAAAGGCTTTTTCTATCAGCCTACTGTTTTAACCGCAGTAAAGCAGGATATGGAAATTATTCAGGAAGAGATTTTCGGACCGGTTCTTCCGATCATGACGTACAAGAATTTCGATGATGCTATTAAGATGGCCAATGATACCGTATTCGGCCTGTCATCTTCTATCTTCAGCGAAAATATTCATGAAATTATGAGAGCAGCAAATGAATTGAAGTTCGGTGAAACATTTGTAAACCGTGAAAACTTCGAAGCGATTCAAGGCTTCCACGCGGGCCGTAAACAGTCCGGACTCGGTGGAGCTGACGGAAAGCACGGCCTCGAAGAACACTTGGAAACGCATGTGGTCTACATGCAGTATAAGAACGACATTAATTAATAAACGAAAAGCAAAAGCCGTTTCTCCGAGAGGGGAAGCGGCTTTTTTTGTTTGTTGAAAAAGATGAGAGGTACGTATATTTATAAAAATTTTGCAAAGGTAGACGCTCTATGCTGGTTATACCTCAGCTAAAAAAGCAAAATCTTTCATTTTATCTTCATAAATGTCTTTTCGGCATGAGTCGCGATCTGTTTATTTTTTTCTGCTTTTATTAAGTTTCCATAAGCCATAGGTCCAATACAAATCATACAAAACCCATAGTACATAAAGAAAAAATAAAAAGGCAGAAAGGTTGTCAAAACGGAGGAGAGCAGTGAATAAAATGATGCAGGGAACAAGGTAAATAACGATACCCATAAACCCGTTAAATGTGCTTTTAGGTTTGAAAAAAGCAATGTTCCAAAGTTCATTCAAGACCAAAATAACAATGGAAAGCACGACAACAAACGTATTTGTTGCATCGAGGGCTCTATACAAAATGATCCCCACTATCATGTAATATAGTATTCCGACAATCAGGAAAAGCTTTATGGAGGCATTAAAAAATTTTGGTCTTTTTAACTGCTCAAACCACGACAATTCTTGTTTGCCAATCAATAAATTTCCCAGTACGGCTACAATAACCACAGTGAAAAAGGTGAGTATTAGAATTCCATAATTCATAAACACTTCCCTCCTTTATTCCTATTGATTAAGTAAATGATAGACTGAGGAACATTGGTTGCAATACTAGTTATTAATAATATACCCGTATCCTCTGGTTAAATACAAAAGTATTTTTAATTTCTTATTTTATCAATAACGCGAACAAAGACCTATAGCTATATTTATAAAATCAGATTAATATCATATAAACCATATAAGAATAGTCAAGATTAAAAAGAAAACAAAAGAGGAGTGAATGGCGGTGCGTAAATTAATCATTTTTTCCATTGTAGGTTTTCTGGCCCAGCTTATAGATGGGGCACTCGGCATGTCATATGGCGCAACGTCCACTACGCTTCTGCTTACGTTCGGCATGGCCCCTGCCATTGTTTCAGCAACCGTTCACTTATCGGAAATAGCAACGACTGCCGCATCCGGGGCATCGCACTTGTATTTTAAGAATGTGGATAAGGAAATGCTGTTCAAGCTTATTCTGCCGGGTGTTGGAGGGGCTTTTGCCGGAGCTGCGCTTCTCAGCAGCATTCCGGGAGACGTTATTAAGCCGTTTATTTCAATTTTTCTATTATCGCTAGGCGTTTATATTATGTACCGATTTCTTTTTAAGATGAATAAAGCGGTCACCGTAAAGCCGGGCCGGAATAAAACCGTATTTCTTCTGCCGCTTGGCGCGGTTGCCGGATTCTTTGATGCAGTTGGAGGCGGGGGATGGGGACCTATTAATACACCGGTTCTTCTTTCCCAACGTGGATTGACCCCGAGAAAAATTATTGGCACAGTCGATACAAGCGAGTTTTTCATTGCCGTTTCAGCATCTGTTGGGTTTCTCATCTTTCTGGGATGGTCCCAGCTGAACTGGGCATTAATTGGTGCTTTCGTAATCGGAGGCGTGATAGCTGCCCCAATTGCTGCCTATCTGGTGCGGATTGTACCTGCGCATCTGCTGGGTGTGCTGGTAGGTGGGTTTATCATTTTGACCAATGCCCGGACGCTTTTATCCACCATTCATGTCCCGGAAGAATGGAGCGTAGTAATTCACCTTGCGATCTTAGCCTTTTGGGCCGGGGCGATTGTAGTTACTGTAAAAAAAGCAGGAAGCGGGAGCCAGGGGGAACCAAAAACTGCATAAAAATCCCCCGGTGCATCAACTGTGCCGGGGGTTTCTATTAATCGATCAGTTGATGCAGGACATGGGCCACGCCGTGTTCATCGTTGCTCCTCGTCACCTCTGTGCTGATATGCTTTACTTCTTCAAGGGCGTTGGCCATCGCAAACCCCCGTCCGGCGGCAGTCAGCATTGATACATCATTTAAGCTGTCACCAATCGCAGTGGTATGCTCCATCGATACTCCCAGTTCTAAAGCAAGACGTTTCAGCATTTTTCCTTTGGAGGCGGTATGGTGTTCGAGTTCGAAATTATGTTTGGAAGAACTTACTAAAGTAAGGTCGCTGCGGTCTTCAAACTCTTTCCAGCCGAGATCGAGCTTCTCCGGATCGAAGGAAAATGCAAGAATATTAAACAGGTCAATGGAGTCGTCCGCGAGCTCCTTATGATTGTTAATGAAGGAAAATCCAAACTGACTGTACTGTTTGCGTGTCGATTTTAAAAGTGTTTCTTTGTTTATTCCAGGATTAGCGCTTGCAATACGATCCATTTCAATTGTTAATATGTCCCGGCTGTTCTGTGCTGTATAAATAGCATTATTACTGAATACTTCATAGTAGAAGCGGTTTTTTTCCAGCCATTCCAGCGCAGAGAGAGCTTCCTGTTTATCCAGTGGGATTTTTGTATGTTCATCGTATTCGGGAGTGTGGAGGGTAGCGCCATTGGCTGCAATAATCCACGTGTTAATGCCGGTGCCTTCAAACAAGTATTTCACATCAAAATGAGCCCGGCCTGTAGCTATTACTACTTCTATATTATTCTGCTGGGCTTTGCGGATGGCATCCAGGTTTTCCGGGCTGATTTGACTGGAGCTGTTTAAAAGGGTTCCATCTAAATCAACAGCAACTAATTTTTTCATTGGTTGTTTGTCCTTTCTTCACTGACAAGCAGTTCCACCCCGTGTTGGCTTAGAAGCTTTTGAAAAGACGGGGAGGGGGGCCTGTCGGTAATCAATACGTCCATTTCAGAGAGGTCGGCAAACTTATAAAAAGACGTAACCCCTATTTTTGAATGGTCAGCCAGCGCAATTCGGCGTTTCGCCTGTTTGATCATCCTGCGCTTTACCATGCCGTCCTCTTCATGTGCAATAGTCAGGCCGTGTTCAGAAATACCGACCACTCCAAGAAATGCCGTATCGGTGAAATACTCACTTAACTTATCTGTGACAGATTCGCCATGAAGAAACTGCTGCTCCTTGTGCAGCTCCCCGCCTAGAATATGAATACGAACATTCGGTTTTGACGAAAGAATGGCCGCCTGATGGGTGGAATTCGTAATAACCGTACAGGATTGGTCGCTTATATACTCCGCGCATGCCTGAACCGTAGTGGAAGCGTCGAGTATAAGCTTATCTTCATCATATACTAGAGAAGCCGCGGTGCGCCCGATTTTCTTTTTTTCTGTAGACACTGTCTGCAGACGCTGTTGATAATCGCCTACCTGATCGTGCCTGCTCGGCAGAATGGCCCCGCCCCTTGTCCGGATAATTCGTTTTTCTTCTTCCAGGCGAACAAGGTCACGGCGGGCAGTGTCTTTTGATACATCGAATAACTCGCAGATAACCGCTGCGGACACACGTTCGTGCTTTTCAAGGTAATCTATTATCGCAATCAGTCTTTCTTCCTGATACATGGCTGCCTCCTGGATAAGTGAAAGTAAGTGATAAGCTAATATTATCACAAGTTTAATTAAGTGAATATAAGTAATTATAATGAATTTTGAACGGTAAAAAAAAGAATCCCGCCAGATAGGAAAAGGATTGCTACAATGGTTATAGCAAATCCACACCTATAAGATAAGGAGCATGCCTGATATGCAGACATTTACGATTCCGCCATTTAATGAGAAGGCGGCCGAAGATGCACGAAACTACATACAAACTTTGACGAAGCCGCCCGGGAGCCTGGGGCAGCTGGAGGATATAGCCGTCCAGCTTGCCGGTATAACTGAAGTGAGGGCTCCTTCTGTAAAAAAAGCAGGGGTACTCGTATTTGCCGCTGATCACGGAATTACCGAAGAAGGAGTATCTGCTTTTCCGCAGAGTATAACCGGGCAGATGGCTAAAAACTTTCAGCATGAAGGGGCAGCCGTTAATGCCTTTGCGCGAGAGAAAAACGCTGCGTTTCAGCTGATTGATATTGGTATGGTCGATGATCTGGATACGCATTTTATTGGGATCAGCCGAAAAGCAGGAAAGGGAACAAAAAATTTCAGGAAAGAAGCAGCGATGACACTACAGCAGGTGCAGGCTGCGGTGCAGATTGGAAGAGAGGAAGCAGCCGCCTTTATTGAAACAAATAATCTGGAATGCCTTATTACCGGCGAAATGGGAATAGGCAATACTACCTCAAGCAGTGCTGTACTGGCCGCGTTGTATCAGGTGGATCCTGCTGAAGTGACCGGCGCGGGAACGGGGTTGGATGACAAAGGTATAAAAAAGAAGGAGATGGTGATTCGTGAATCCCTGGAAGAGAGAAAGCCTGATCCCTCTGACATATGGAACGTGCTGGCCGAAGTAGGCGGATACGAGATAGCGGGAATGACAGGAGCAATGCTGGAAGCGGCAGAAAAAAGAATACCTGTTATTGTCGACGGGTTTATTAATACGACGGCAGCGCTGGCCGCTGTTACCATGCATCCGGAGATAAAACCGTATCTCTTTTTAGGGCATCGTTCTGCGGAAAAAGGGCATGCTTTTGCTATCGAAAAACTGGGCCTTGATCCCATTCTTGAACTGGGAATGAGGCTTGGCGAAGGGACGGGGGCTCTGCTTGCCCATTCTATTTTAGAAGCTTCGGCTGCAATGATAAAAAACATGGCGACTTTTGATGATTTAGCTGGATATTAAAAAAGACCGCCTTTTAAGGGCGGTCTGCTGAGGCTTAATTATTCAACTACTCCGCAGGCAATACGGTCTCCGGAATCTCCGGAAGGCTGTGTTTCATAGTCATCGGCATTCTCATGCACGACGAGAGCCGTATTATCATCGTCAAACAATGAATTATCTTCCATACGGTCTACAATAATTTCATCAGATGCATCAAGTTCTGTAGTCACTTCACCATTTTCATCTGTTTCAATATTTGGAAGGTCTCCTACATGTGGCCCGCCTTCTGAATCTGTACCGTGTTCAGCATCGGTCGGGTTAAAATGATCTCCGGCTGATTCAAAGTCCGGCGCGGTACATTCGCCTGTCTGGTGAAGGTGAATGCCATGTGTACTGTCAGCAGGAAGACCGGAAAGATCCAATTGGATTGTGACGTTTCCATCCTCAGCCTGAACAATTTCGGCCGTTCCGGCTTCCTCTTCTTCGCTGTTTATCATATCAACGGAAGCGGTGTACTGGCCTCCTTCTGAGGCAATTTCATCGTCTTCATCTTCTGCTCCACTGCTTCCGCAGGCAGCAAGAATTAAAATAAAAGCTGCTGTAAAAAGAAACAGCATATTTTTTCTCCACATGTTCTTCTCCCCTTTGTAAGTATTCCTATGTTTATGTTTTCACTTAAATGAGGAGGTTTAAACGACAATTCACAAAGATGCCACATCTCAAATGCGGACAGTTTTAAAGTTTCAAGCCGGATCTGCTTTTAAAACGCCGTAACAGAATATGGCTTTCCACTCTCGTGATACCTTCGAGCGCGTACAGCTCTTCATTTATAAACAGTTCCAGGCTTTTAAAATCATCTACAAGTACGTGCATGTGCAGAGTGCTTGGCCCGGTCATTTGATAACAGCTGGCCACACTTGGATTCTCCACTAACGTTTCCGCAACCTTTACCAGCGACGCCGGTTCGCAGTCTACTTCAAAAAAAGCAGAAACGGTCTTCCCGGTTTTTTCCGAGTTGACAACGACGCTGAATCGTTCGATAATGCCTTTTTCTTTTAGCTGCTGCACCCGGTCTCTAACCGATACGCGGGAAATATTCAAACGTTTTCCAATATCCACATAGGACATCCGGCCATCCTCCACTAAACAATCAACAATTCCCTGGTCTACTTTGTCCAGCATCCAAATTCTCCTTCTCTTTGATTAAGATTTTTATTCATTCTACCATAAAGTACATAATAAGCATAAATTATAAACAAAAAGACATTATTATTGGATAAAATACAACGGTTAGTTATTATGTGTTAGAATAATGAAAACAAAAGTAAGGGGACGGTTATATGCAGTGGCGGATCTTTTTAGCTTTTTTTCGAGTAGGGATGCTTGGGTACGGCGGCGGACCGGCTTCCATTCCTTTAGTACATAAAGAAGTGGTTGAACACTATAAATGGATGACAGATGAAGAATTTGGGGATGTACTTGCGCTTGGAAATACGCTTCCCGGCCCAATTGTGACGAAGCTTGCGGGATACATCGGCTACAAAAAAGGAGGAGCACTTGGGGCTGTTAACGGCGTCATTGCAATCGTAGGACCGACAGCTGTGTTAATGATTGCCCTGTTTGCAGTGCTTGCCAATTTTCAGGATGCCGCCTGGGTGAACGGCATTACAAACGGCGTGCTTCCTGTGGTAACTGTTATGATGGGTGTCCTGACATGGAGCTTTATCCAAAAATCTACAAAAGATCTGGGCTGGGTGCGGGTATTGTTTTTCATTATATTCGGCCTGCTTATTATCAGCGTTCTGAATGTCCATCCTGCGATTGTTATCGTTCTTTTAATTGCTGCAGCGCTTCTGCGCAACGATAAAAAGAAGGAGGGATCGGCGTGATCGTTTATTGGAATATCTTTATAGCTTTTTTCCTGCCGGGAATTCTCGGATACGGCGGCGGACCGGCTTCGATCCCTCTGATTCAGCATGAAGTGGTGGAGCGGTATGAGTGGATGAGCGTCGGTGAGTTCAGTGAGGTGCTTGCAATAGGAAATGCGCTTCCCGGTCCTATTGCTACAAAAATGGCGGCCTATATCGGATACGAGACAGGAGGGGTGTTCGGAGCAGCAGTCGCCCTGTTTGCCACTATTGCACCTTCTCTTATTCTAATGCTGCTTTTGATGGGCCTGCTATATGCGTACCGGCAGTCACCAAAAGTAAAAAGACTGACAACATATGTACGGCCGATTATTGCTGTTCTGCTTGGCATCCTGACCTTTCAGTTTCTGGAAAGCGCACTGGAAGGAGCCGGGGCCGTGCAGACGATTATTCTGCTTGTCGGCAGCTATCTGCTGATGGAAAAGTGGAAAGTGCATCCTGCTTTCGTGATCATTCTTTCCATTGTGTATGGCATTCTTTTTCTGGGCAGCTGAAAAAAATATAAAACTTTTTTTATTCGACATACACCGGACACATTGGGTCTATATATTATAAGCATACCCCCTTTTAAATAATATATAAGAGAGAGTCTCCGAACGCCATCGGAGGCTCTTTCTTTATATATTCTTTTAACTGCAGGCAATATATAAAAAGCTGTTATACTGGAAAAAAGTGAGGGGAACCGAATGGAAAAAATACTTATTATTGAAGATGAAGCGTCAATCAGCCAAGTACTTAAAGCATATCTGCAAAAAGCAGGATTCGACACCGAACAGGTTTATCATGGAGAGGAAGGCATTAAAGCTTTTGATCGTAACCGGCCGGATCTGGCTTTAGTCGATGTGATGCTTCCGGGAATTGACGGCTGGGACATTCTGAAACATATACGTGAAAAAAGTGCCTGTCCCGTCATTATGCTGACCGCATTGGGAGACATGGATTACCGCTTGAAAGGCCTTGATGAGGGAGCGGACGACTACATACCAAAACCGTTTGACGGAAAAGAAGTAGTGGCCCGTGTGAAAGCGGTGCTGCGCCGCTCTGGTACTACTTTATCTGAAGAAGACGTCCAGCATTTTGGGAGTCTGACCATTTACACAAAAGCACACCGCGTGACGTTAAATGGGGTGGATATTACATTTTCCCCGCGTGATTTATCATTATTTCTCTTTCTGGCCGGCCACCCCAACCAGACAATGGAGCGGGAACAGATTATTTATCACGTGTGGGGCATGGATTATGAAGGAAGCGACCGGGCAGTTGATCTTTCCATCAAAAGAATCCGCCAGTCTTTAAAACACTGGCCTTCCAAAGAAGGAGAAATAAAAACGCTCCGGGGATTGGGGTATCAGTTCTGTGTTTATGAATAAAAACCGGAAAATCTCCATTCTCCGATACTGGACTACTTTATATTTACTGACACTGCTCATAGGACTGCTTATTATCGCTGTGCTTTCTTTGTTCTGGATCCGCCAGACGACAGTAGATCACAGGCTGAACGTAACACAGCTGGTAGCTCAGGAAATGGCGGATCGTGTGGCTACAGAAAGCGGGAGCGGAACCCTGCCGAGGGAAGAGGTTCCCGATTTTTTTCAGGATCGGCAGAGCGTTCTTAATATTGAAACGAATCCACTTATTTATATTGTTGATAATAATGGAGATTCTATTACAAGCAACGCTATCCGGGGATTTGAACCGGAACTTGCTTTTCCGGCCAGTGTGCTGGAAAAACAAGATTCGATTCAGCGTTTAAATATAGATATGGTAGGAAATTCTTTCTTAGTGAAAGCGCCGATTATCCAGGAGGGGGCAAACATTGGCTGGGTGGTTATTATTCAGCCGGTGGATGAAGTAGCCCAGTTAAACCAGGAATACAGTCTGGTGGCCATTATGGTAATAGCCCTGTCTCTTTTAGGCTGGCTGACGATTTATGTGCTGTCCCGGAGACTTACCTACCCGGTAAAGCGTGTATCCGGCGCTGCCAAGCTTGTAAAAGACCAGAATTATAATTTCACCCTTCCTGAGAATGTCCGGGAAAAAGAAATTTATGAGCTGGTGGACTCTTTTAAAGAAATGTCCGCCCGGCTTCAAAGGCTGGAAAAACTACGGACCGAACTGCTCGCAGGAGTAACTCATGAGCTGAAAACACCGATTACTTCCATCAGCGGCCTTCTGCAGGCGGTAAAAGATGACGTAGTGACCGATGAGGAAGCTGTAGAATTTATCGATATCTCCTTAAAAGAAACCGAACGGATGAAAACAATGGTAGCCGACCTTCTGGCATTTAATACGTTCAGCGCTAATGGCGTTAACGTCGTGATGGAAAAAAGAGAAATAGGGGCTCTTCTGCAGGAAGTTATTCATCAGTGGGAAGTCACCAACAAAGAAAGCCGGACAACTCTTCAACTAGATGTGCCGGATGAAAAGGTATACGTTCAAATTGATTCCGCCCGGCTCCAGCAGATTATGATTAATCTGCTGAATAATGCCCAGCAATCGTTTGGAACAGGGATGGAAGGTACTATTTGTGTGAATATGAAGCAGGAAGAGGAACAAGCATACATTGAAGTTACAGACAGCGGAAAAGGAATCGAGGAAGAAGAAAAAGAATATATTTTCGAACGGTTTTTCCGTGGAGAAAATAAGAAATATGAAACACATGGGCTGGGGCTTGGCCTTGCATTCAGCCTGATGATCGCTCAGAGCTTAAATGGAGACCTTGCGCTGAAAAGCAGCAGACCTGGTGAAACTATCTTTGTGCTTCGTTTTCCAATTGAATAAACGTACAGAAAAAAATCCGTTTTTCCTTATTTAAGGAAAAACGGATTTTTTTGTATAAAACATATGCATATTTAATTATTGCAAAAAATATTAACATATTTAAATTTTCAGATTTATTAATATTTTACAATTCAATAGTAATCTTTCGTCACAAGAGAGGGAGTGTTCTTATTTGAATCCAGCATATATATTTACTAACAGTCTGGTCAGGAATCTTTCTTTATTAAATAACAGGGGGGAACCAAATGAAAAAAAAGCAGAGTACACATATTGATTACCGGAAAAAAATGGATCGAAGCCAAAAGAGGCATAAACACAAAACAATAGCTATTATGACCGCTGCATCTATTACTATTATGCCGTTTGCAGGCGGAGCGGTGAGCGACTATGGAGCAAAGACGGGTTCCAATACAATCAGTTCAATGAGCAATATTTTGTCAGGTACGCAGAGTGCAGAGGCCATTGACGTAAGTATTTTTGAGAATAATTCTCTAAGTTCCACGTACACGCCGGAGAGCCAAACCCTGGATCTCAGCTATTCTGCAAGCTCACTTGCAGATGTAAGCGTGCTTGAAGACGGAGTCGTGATTTTTGAATTTCCTGAAGGTGTTCTGGACAACGCCACAGTAGGCACACCTACCGTATCGGGAGGTCTTCTTAGTGTAAATGCGGGCAGCCCGGAGGCGGTTGTAGATGGCAACCAGATCAGAGTTGATTTTTCTCAAATATTGAATGCCAGTTTGATTAACGCTCTGGCAGTAGATCTGGGAATAGTTGATATTGCTGATCTTTTAATAGAACTAGGATTAAGCCCTGATCTGCAAGTGGATTTAGATCTTACATTTGATGAGCCGCTGGCACCAGGAACATATCCTATATCAGCTGCTTCAACTGATGGAGATCTAGTCGATGTAACAGTAGGAACGACAAATGCTGGTACAACCGAAGTTGTAGTAGAAGATGTAGATGAAGGAGACGGAGACGCGGATGCCGATGGAGACGCGGATGCTGATGGAGACGCGGATGCCGATGGAGACGC
>NZ_RAPK01000006.1:622313-623215 GCF_003610495.1 Sinobaca qinghaiensis
GATGGAGACGCAGACGCGGATGGAGACGCAGACGCTGATGGAGACGCGGATGCTGATGGAGACGCGGATGCCGATGGAGACGCGGACGCTGATGGAGACGCAGACGCTGATGGAGACGCAGATGCCGATGGAGACGCGGATGCCGATGGAGACGCAGATGCCGATGGAGACGCAGATGCCGATGGAGACGCAGATGCCGATGGAGACGCAGATGCTGATGGAGACGCAGATGCTGATGGAGACGCAGACGCGGATGCCGATGGAGACGCCGATGCGGACGGAGATGCAGACGGAGGACTAGATGTTATTGCTGTAGGAAACGCTGATGCGTCCGGAGAGTATGTGGAAGGCTCTAATCAGCTTAATATCAATTACGGAGTAGATTATCTAGCTACGGTTGGAGCATTGAATGAAACATTTTATGCTATTGAACTTCCTCCTGAATTCACTGATTCTTCTATCATTGAAAATATCGAAATAATCGAAGCAGGTAGTGGAGCAATAAATGTCAGCTTAGACCCTTCAGAAGATGAAGCATTTTTGGATGAAGAGAACAACAGAATATTGATTCCAGCAAGCGGATTAGCTGATATTGGTCTGTTGAACGGTGTGGATTTTGATGTCACAATCAGTTATTCAGAAACGCCGGCTGCAGGAACTTACGAAGGAACTGGAAGACAATTAAATGAAAATCTGCTTTCCATTGAAGCATTAGCAGACACTGCAGAAACCTTTACTTTCTCTATTTTAGATGATGGAGATGGAGACGCAGACGCGGACGGAGACGCTGATGCAGACGGAGATGCTGACGCGGACGGAGACGGAGATGCTGACGCGGATGGAGACGCTGACGCAGACGGAGATGCCGACGCGGACGGAGATGCTGATGCGGACGGAGATGC
>NZ_RAPK01000006.1:623450-765852 GCF_003610495.1 Sinobaca qinghaiensis
GGAGATGCTGATGCGGACGGAGATGCTGACGCGGACGGAGATGCTGATGCGGACGGAGACGCCGACGCGGACGGAGATGCTGACGCGGATGGAGATGCCGACGCCGATGGTACTGGCGCGGGAACTAACGTCGATGATAGTGGATCCGGTGGAGAGACATCTGCAGAAGAGGATAGTGGTCAGGCCGGAGCAGATGGCGAAAGGCTGCCTGACACTGCTACAAATATCTTTACCATTGGATTAGCAGGACTTGGTATTGCATTGGCCGGTATTTTAGCAAAAGTTGCATTAAATAGAAGAAATAAATGGCAGTAAATAATACCTTCCCCCATTTTTTGGGGGAAGTACATACATAGAACATCGTTTCGTTTAATTAAAAGGAGGAACAGGCATGCCTTGGAAAATAGAAGAACAACTTAAAGGGTTTTCGCTGCTTAAACAGAGCCTGCTTTCCAAAGAAAAAGATATAGCTGAAAAAAACCGTGGTTTTTTTGGAAGAAAACAGAAATTTATCGTGTTTCTTTCTGTCAGCGATGGCAGTAAGCGTGCGTCCGTTTATTCTGCTTCTGCTAATACGCTGGAGGCCGGCATTAAAATGGTTCAGCAGTTGTGCAGCAAAAACCTCAAATCTTCAGAACGTTTAATAGCGAGGCTGGAAGCCGTCGTTTCACCGGAGGCGATGACGTTAGAGGAGTTTTTCACGCTTTCCACAAAAACGAAAAAAAATTATCTGCGTAAAGGAATCTCCTTTGATGAGCAGTTTAATCTCGCTTTTATGGAACAGGAAGTGTTGAGCAACGCCTTTATATTAAAATCAACTAAAAAAACACAGGATGTACTGTCGCTGAAAAACATCAATGCTTATGCAAAAGCCCATAGAGGGTTCCAATACCCCATACTGGAAACTCATATTAAACAGGTTATTTTATTCAATACGATTGGGTTTTTCTGTGAAAATGACAGTGTGGAAGAATTGGAAAGTGGAGGGCTGAACCACGGCCGTAGAAAGCTGCCGGAAGCGGATGCCGATACGGTTTTTCAGGTAATAGAAAGCTCTTCCCGATTTTTGGCAGGGGAAGTAAAAGAAAATGGGGCCTTCACATATGGGTATTTCACCCATTTTTATAAGGAAATCAAATGGTACAATATGCTTCGCCATGCAAGCACCATTTACTCTATGATCGAAGCTTATACATTAACAAAAAGCACTGATTTAAAAAATTCAATTGATCGGGCTGTTGAATATTTAATTGATCAGGGTATCGTTTTAAAATCCCATCGCACCTATGGTACAGCCGCCTACGTAGTAGATGAAAAAAATGATAACGAAATCAAGCTGGGTGCTAATGGGGTTGCTCTGCTGGCCTTATGTAAATATACGAGCGTTTTCGAAGATACGTCTTATATGCACGTCATGAAAGCCCTTGGCAGGGGAATTCAATCCATGCAGGAAAAAGACGGCCGATTTGTTCACATTCTTTATGCGGAAGATCTTCAGGTGAAAGAAGCATTTCGAATCATTTATTATGACGGGGAAGCAGCCTTTGCATTAATGCGTCTGTATGAGTTGGATCGTGAGGAGAGCTGGCTTCGCACAGTAGTCCGCACGTTTGATTATTTTATAGAACATGATTACTGGAAACATCACGATCATTGGCTTAGCTATTGTACGAATGAGCTGACGAAGTATCTTCCTGAAGATAAATATTTTCAGTTTGGTTTAAAAAACGTGCAACGAAAGCTGGAGTTTATTTACCACCGTGAAACAACCTATCCGACGTTTCTTGAGCTGTTAATGGCAGCCCATCATATGATAGAAGTAATGAAACAACAAGGAAAGAGCTACCTGCTGGAGGGTTTCCCGACCGAACGGGTTTACGAAACCATTGAAAAAAGAGCTTTGTATCAGCTGAATGGCTATTTTTTCCCCGAAACAGCTATGCACATGAAATATCCCAACAAAATTGAAGGAGCGTTTTTTATCAGGCATCACTCATTTCGCACGAGAATTGATGATATTGAACATTATTTATCCGGCTACTGCCATTATTATATGGAATATTTGGGAGAGGAGAGTCCTGCAGGGAAGCAGAAGGAGATGATCCTGAATGATTAAAAAAATAACATCTTTATTAATCGCTGCCGGGCTCGCTATGGTCGGTTTCAGCGTATACGATTATATGTCCGTCCAGCAGGAGGAAGCAGCTACAGTCGGGGAAATTGAAGAACTGCTTGGAAAAGATGAAGAAGAGCAAGGCGAGTCCAGCTGGTTTTCCTTCTTCGACAGTCCGGGCGGCAGTTCTTCTTCTGTGCCAGCCGAAGAGGAGGGGTCTGAAACAAGCACAGCGACCTCAATAGAAGAAACCCCGGATCAAGGCCAGAACTTAGAACAAGCAGACCCTGCCGGGAGAGAAAATTCCTCTCGGGATGAAATATCCGGACATGATGAAGATATGGCGCAGACACCGGAAAATTCATCTGATTCTTCAGAACAGGCGGATGCTTTTAACCCACAGACCGGTGACGGTATAGCTCTGCTTCATATTCCATCGATTGGGGCCGAACTTCCCGTAGTAGAAGGGGTGGATGCGGACAGTCTCCGCAAAGGGGTGGGCCATATGACAGAAACCGTACTTCCCGGCCAGGGGGAGCAGATACTATTTTCCGGCCACCGGGACACGACCTTTACCGATTTCGGAGAATTGGAAAACGGTGATCGATTTATTGTAGAACTGCCTTATGGAACATATGAATATGAAATGAGGCATTCAGAAATTGTCGATCGGGAAGATAGAAGTGTCATCCGTCCCATGGGTGAAGAGGTGTTAACACTTTCTACCTGTTATCCCTTTAACTACTTAGGTGATTCTCCGGAAAGGTTTATCATCTACGCTTACCCTGTATAAGAGCAGTCTGTCTAAAATTTAGATAAGGGATATAGATTATGAATTGTTAAATTTGACTGTGAGTGAATTAAAAGGCGTAAAATTAACCGCCTTTTCGAAATTCGTTAGGGGTCTGTTTTGTTACTTTTTTAAATTGATGCGTAAAATAACTTTGGCTCTGAAAACCGCAGTAATAAGAAATGTCTAAAATCGAATGGGTGGAATGTCTGAGGAAATGTTTGGCCTTACTGATTCGTTTATTCAGAAGAAATTCCTGAATGGAGTAGCCGGTGTCTTTTTTAAAAAGAGTGGAGATGTAGTTGGGGTGACGGCTGCAGTAGTCCGCAATATCCTTTAAAGATATATTCTCATGCAGATGCTTTTCTATATATTCTACAATCAGTTGAGTCATTCGATTGTAGTCGGCGGTAACATGGCGTTTAATTCTTAAAAGAACGGTTTTTAACAATTGCTGCTCCAATGACCGGCGGATTTCAGGAATTTCGATATTTTGCTGGGCTTCGACTTTCTTAATTAACGATTCGCCCAGCTTTATGGTCTGCAGAGGATCAAGGCCTGCTTCAATAGCGGTGCGGATGATCGTATTAACGAAAACAATAAGGTTATTTTTAATGGAACGGGAGTGGGTGCTTGCCAGCGTCAGGGAATCATAACGATCAAATGACGGCATAAGTTCTAATACTTGCTCGTCTCCGTTTCTCAAAAGGTGAAGAAATTGTTGTTCGAGTTTATAAGGGAAAGGAGTATACTCTTCGGACTGCTGAAATATTTGGTCTTCCGGTAGAATATCTTCTTCAAATTCCGTACTGCTTTCGTTAGATGAAGGGTAGGCATGTGTTTTTATCAAACGAAGCATATCTTTTAAATAATTAATCTGTCTTAGCGTACAGGAAGGAGGAACAGGAGTTGTGGTCGGTATTAATTCATCTTTCCGAAGTTTTGAGGATGCACTTTTTTCAAAAGAAAAGAGAGGTGGATTTTCTAAAAGGAAAGGACCAGCTGCTATCCATTCTTCTTCAAGAGATAAATGTTTACTGACGATGAAATGGTAATTGTTGGAGTCAGAAACTAACTTCACACAGGAAGGGTCTTCTAAAGAAGTATCCTCGGTTAATAATTTCTGCAGATACGCTCGGTCGAACACATACCATGGGTCGATATCCGGACGTGCAGAATGAATTTCCCCTCTGTGATTAAATATGCAGATAGGAAGCCTGGTTGTATAGTGAAAAAAAGCCAGCTGTTCTGTAATGGATTGAAAATGGAAAGATGACTCGGATAAAGGCATCTAACCCCTCCTTAAGATAATCTTTATATATTTATAAAAATCTTATAATAATAGAAAAAAGCAGATTCATAATATAGTAGTCTTTAATTACTTTAATCTGGCGACTAAAGTTCTAGTTTTATTATATCTAATTTTCAACAAAATTCCAATAGTGTTTAAATATGTAACTTAATAGTGCATTAAAAAGGACTGCCGGTTTAAAGGGCAGTCCTTTTTACGTATATACCTTTTTATCTTCCGAAGTCATCCTTGAATAATGTTTGGGGTTTTTTCTTTATCAAAGAAATCCTGAATAACCTGCAGCTCATCGTAAGGAACCTGTTCTCCTTTTACGTGCTGATAGCCGCCGAAGCCTAATCCGGTAATAAGTACCAGATCCCCCTCCTCTGACAGGGACAGGGAACGGTGAATGGCATCCTGCCTTAGAGGTTCTTTATATACATTCGAGGCGTTAGGGTCGCTGAAGCCGGATGCTACATCTTCTGCTACTTTTTCCCGGTCTACAAAACCAGGGTGGTCAACGCTGACAACAAATGCATCTGCTTTACCTTCTGCTGCCTTAGCCATTTTAGGCCTTTTACCAGGGTCTCTTAAACCAATGCCTGTCAGCATTAAAATAAGTCTGCGGTGCTTAAGCTTTTTAGCAGCTTCAATGACCAGTTCGAGCGCGTCGGGCGTATGTGCATAATCCAGAATTATTTTGTAGCTCGGGTAATGATCAATTATCTGGAAACGTCCTTCCGGTCCTTCAATAAATGGAAGCTGGGCAACAATCTGATCTTCTTCCAATCCTAAATGAATACAGGCACATACAGAAGAAAGAAGGTTGGATACGTTATACGTGCCAAAGATTGGCACATGAATGTCATACCGGTTGTTTTGGATAACGATCGTTAACGATGTACCGTGTTCGTCGGGAACGATCTGTTCTGCATATACATCAGCTTTTGTTTCGATACTATACGTTAATAGAGGGCCTTTGAAAATGGAGAGAATATCATCGGACATTCCTTCATCGTCAAGATTTACTACGGCGCGTTTGGACTGCAGAAACAATTTAAGTTTAGACTGCTTATAATGATTCATCGTTTCATGAAAATCCAAATGCTCGGGTGAAAGGTTCGTATGAATACCGACGTCAAACATAATACCGTGAAGACGCTGCTGTTCAATGGCAATAGAAGTGGCTTCGAGCGATACTGCTTTTGCCCCGTTTTGGTATATTCTATCAAAAATAGCATGCAGATCCGGTGCTTCCGGTGTGGTAGGTGTTGTCTGCTTAAACATAAGTTTGCTTTTATGATCCCACATACCTGCTGTTCCCATAATGCCTGTAGGAACTGCCAGACGATTAAGCAGTGTACGTGTATATGCCGTTACGGTCGTTTTTCCGTTTGTTCCCGTAACGGCAACGGTCTTTAAAGATTTATGAACAAAATTATGGAAAAATATTGAAAATTCTGCCATTGCGATTTTTGAATCGGCAACTTCAAGAAACGTAATTGAAGGAAAAGCGGCGGCAAGTTCCTGGAGAAATGGTCCGTTCGAACCGACAATCATTGATGCTCCGTTGTTGATTGCTTCCCTGGCATATTCGTGTCCATCCGCCTGAGAGCCGATAATACAAAAGAAGGCAGCGTTTTTTTCTGCATTCGAAGAGTTATAGCACAGGGAGTCGACCTCCGTCTGTTCCGGTCCCCATATAGACGTAATAGATAGGTGCTGCTGTGCAGTTGTTAGCGAGAAAAGCATAGTCACGACTCCTTTTATGAGATAACGTGCTGTTTGAGCACTTTTCTGGTGTATAAATAATGTATACGAAAATATAGAGCGATCGGATCACTTATTATGTATAAATTGTTTTTACTATATTATTAAGTACCCTGTCCTGAGCATGTAAAAACGTTTTAAAAAGGCTATACAGAAAAATAGGAAGTTTGATCGACACACGCTCAACATAAACCAGCTTTTCTAAGTATAAACGCTAGCCCTATAATAATCCAATAATTAAAAGTAAGGATTTTCCCCGGCGGCAATACCCAATTCACCCAGGCATTATAAAAGGTGACTAAAAGTGAATAATAATAAGAATATACCGCTGTGCTATATATTGTTTAATGCAATTACTGCTCAAAAGCCGGATGTATCTTCTTCATATTGAGCATGAATGTTTTCCAGTTCTTCCAGCACATCGTGAATGGACAGCAGAACATATAAAATAATTACTTCCCCGGAAAAATGATGATGATAGGCGGATTCATTCGTTTCCGGCCAATCAAGCTGTACCTGCCGAAAAGTGTAGTCCAGCTGTTCGATAACTTGATAATGCGCCTCCGTTATGCTCCGGCTTTTCCGCTCCAGCACGTTGGCGATGGAGTGGGCAGCCTGATTTACGACCTCCTGCTTTTCCGGAAAAAGATTAAAATGATCGTCTTTGAGCATAAATAAGCTGTGCGTATGGTAAATAATCCGTTCCAATGCATAAAGCTGTTCTTTTTGATAAGTGAAAAACATCATATCCCGGTCGCTGTAGCGGTGGTATTTCCATTCTTTTTTCTGGTGGGAAATCAGTTCAATAGAAGCATTCAGCTGTCTTTGCATATCGGAAAAACGCTTTCGGGTGTAATTTTTGGATTCCCCGGTCTCCACAATTTCCGCCATTTTTTCAAGGAGGAGCCGGCCGGCCTGGGAAAACAGTACATCATTTTTTTCCGCCACCATTCTTGAGAAATGAGGAGGGAGAATGGTGAGGTTAACGATGGTGGATACGCTGATTCCAATCAGCGTGGTGCCGGCACGCTGAATGAATTCGATCAAATAAGGAGCTTCTGCCACAGGGATCATCAACACGGCTGTCAGTGTAGCAACCAGAATTCCTGCTTCCAAACGAAGCTTATAGCATATGTAAATGGTCAGCACGGCCGCCAGCGTAAACGCAACAGCGGACTGGCCGAATACAAACAAAGAGCCTAAAGAAAGCGCGGTGCCGATTAAAGTTGCGGGAAAGCGCTGCAGTCCCTTCTGCACGCTGTCGGCTGCCGTTGGTTCGAGCGTCACTACAGCGGCGATTACGGCAAAAGCCGGAGGGAGTTCGAAAAACCGGCAGATCAGTACAGTGAAAAAAACGGCGAGCGCTGTTTTTATCATCCGCTCCCCTCTTATTTTAGAAACCCATTTTTTTATCATAATAAAACGCCTTCCTGCAATAATATCTTTTTTCAGTATAAAGGAAAAAAATAAACATGTCTTGGTGCTTTAAAGGAAAACGGTTTCGAAATCTTCTTAAGTAAGGTACTCTGAAATATAAGATAAGATTCGTTTGAAGCAAAATCACCTGGATGGAGGGGCAGCTATGAAAGCAGTAGGTTTTTATCAATATCTTCCTATAGAAGAAAAAGAAAGTTTCCTTAACGTAGAAGTACCGGATCCGGTACCGGGTACACATGACCTCGTTGTTCGAGTGAAGGCCGTTTCCGTCAACCCCGTAGACACAAAAACGCGGATGTCCAAAGGATCTGAAGTAACAGAGGATCATCCACAGATCATCGGATGGGACGCTGCAGGTGTAGTAGAAGCCGTCGGCGAACACTGCCAGATTTTTAAGCCGGGAGACGAAGTATACTATGCGGGAGATAAGTCACGTCCCGGAGCCTATGGGGAAAAACACATAGTGGATGAACGTATCGTCGGCAAGAAGCCAAGACAGCTCAGCTTTGCAGAGAGTGCTGCTTTGCCGTTGACGGCCATCACCGCCTGGGAAGGTATGTTTACCAGGCTGGGCATTGATTCGGAGAAAGATCAGTATAAATCTATTTTAATTATCGGTGGAGCAGGAGGAGTGGGCTCGATTGCAATCCAGCTTGCCAAATGGGCAGGCCTGCATGTGATTGCAACTGCTTCCAGACCGGAAACAGAGGAATGGTGCACAAAGATGGGCGCCGATGAAGTGATTAATCACCGGGAGCCGCTCCTTTCCCAGCTGCAGGCGCTTGGAATTGAGAGCGTTCCATACATTTTCTGTCTAAATGACACCGCCTATCATTGGGGAAACATGGTTGACTCCATCGCGCCGCAGGGAAAAATCTGCTCTATTGTTGGATCTAAGGAGGCGCTCGATCTTTCCCAGCTTCAGCACAAAAGTGTTACATTTGCCTGGGAATACATGTTTACAAGGGCGCTGTACCAGACCGATGATATGATTGCCCAGCACCGGCTGCTTACAGAAGTCAGCGAGCTTCTCGATAAAGGAGCGCTTCAGACTACGTTGACGGTAACATTGTCACCGCTCGAAGCCGATACGGTGAAAGAGGCTCACAAAAAAGTAGAATCCGGAAAAATGATCGGAAAGCTTGTTATAGAAGTGTAGTAAACAAAGAACCGCGGCGCTGCATAGGCTGCGGTTTTTCTGTCTGTGAACTTTATGTGAAAAAATTCACAAATGCTTGCAGAACATATAAAGGCGTACTATACTAAGGTTAACAAATAAATGTGAATCATTTCACAATATATGTGAAAACATTCACAACAGGAGGAACTACTATGAAAATAGCAGTTATTGGCTGCACCCACGCGGGAACAGCAGCTATTACCAATATGGCAGAAATGTACCCGGAAGCCGACATCCACGTATTCGAAAAAAATAATAATATATCTTTTTTATCCTGCGGCATCGCTTTATACGTCGGCGGAGTGGTAAACGATCCGGATGGATTGTTTTATGCATCTCCTAAAGGAATGGAAGAATTAGGGGTGCACATGCACCTTGAACACGAAGTGCTAGAAACTGATACGGAAAACAAAACGCTGCTGGCTAAAAATCTGCAGACAAATCAAGAAACGGTATATGGTTTCGATAAGCTGGTAATTACTACCGGTTCATGGCCGATCACCCCGCCGATTCCAGGGCGGGAGCTTGATAATATTATGCTCTGCAAAAACTTCAATCATGCAAAGCATATTATTAAACAGGCACAGCATGCCGAAAGCATTACCGTGGTCGGAGCCGGCTACATCGGCATTGAGCTGGTGGAAGCTTTTGAAGAAGCCGGTAAAAAAGTTACGTTAATCGACGGAGAAACAAGAATTTTGAACAAGTACCTGGATCCGGAATTTACCGCTCCAGTACAGAAGTCCCTGGAAGACCGGGGTGTGAATATGGTGCTTGGAGAAACGGTCCGCGAATTTAAAGGAGAAGAAGGAACAGTACAGAAAGTGCTGACAACTAATGGAGAATATGAAACAGACATGGTCGTAATGTGTATCGGATTCCGTCCCAATACAGATTTGTTCCGCGGCGAAGTGGATATGCTCGACAATGGTGCAATTATCGTAGACAAATATATGCAGACAAGCCGGAAAGATGTGTTTGCTGCCGGTGACTGCTGCACGGTTCCTTATAATCCTACAGGTGGTAATGCGTATATTCCGCTGGCTACAAACGCGGTACGCATGGGAACGCTGGTCGCCCATAACCTGGAAAAACCTGTTCTGGCCCACCCCGGTACGCAGGGAACATCCGGTTTGAAAATCTATGAGCATCAAATGGCTTCTACCGGACTGACGGAAATGGCGGCGAAACAGGCCGGTTTTGATACCGGAACTGCTGTAGTGGAGGACGATTACCGGCCAGCATTTATGCCGGATAATGCTGTCATTAAGCTGAAAATTGTATATGACACAAAAACACACCGTCTGCTGGGCGCACAGGTTATTTCCGAAGCGGATTTCACCCAGTCCATCAATACGCTGAGCGTGGCGATTCAACAGCAGATGACGGTAGAACAGCTTGCGATGAATGATTTCTTTTTCCAGCCTCACTTTAACAAGCCTTGGAATTACCTTAATATGGCCGGACTTGAAGCGATGAAAAATATAAAAGCACGGGCTGCAGATAAAAGAAAAGTACCGGCTGCTGTTTAATTCCCAATGATAGAATATAAAAAAGCACGGCTACCGGCCGTGCTTTTAATTATGTCCAAATAAAGGCAGTACAAAAATTCATACTGTAAAGAATGGGCATTAAGGTTTTAATCTATAGAAAAAAAGGTAAATTATTTAAGATGAATTTAATGAAAAATATGAAACATGAGCAGAAGAAAGGATGTACCTTATGAAAGCAGTTGGATTTTTTGAATCTTTATCTATTGATAACAATGAAAGCTTACAAAATATAACAAAAGATAAACCGAAAGCAGAAGATCATGATATTCTTGTACGGATAAAAGCGGTGTCAGTTAATCCGGTAGATACAAAAGTCAGGATGTCCGGGACAGAAAAAACGGAGGAAGCCCGGGTTCTTGGGTTTGATGCAGCTGGTGTTGTAGAAGAAGTAGGGGAACGCTGTCAGCTGTTTAAGCCGGGAGACGAAGTTTATTATGCCGGAGATATCACCAGGCCCGGTACCAACAGTGAGTTTCATCTAGTTGATGAACGGATTGCAGGAAAGAAGCCGAAAAGCCTCAGCTTTGCAGAGAGTGCCGCCATGCCTCTTACGACGCTTACGGCCTGGGAAGGACTGTTCGAGCGGATGGGTATTTCCAGCGAAAAAGACAAGCGGAAGCCGATTTTGATTATCGGCGGCGCCGGCGGAGCGGGATCTGCAGCTATTCAGCTGGCAAAGACTGCCGGCCTGGAAGTTATAGCCACCGCTTCCCGTGAAGAATCGGCGGACTGGTGCCGGGAATTAGGAGCAGATCACATTATTAATCATAAGCAGGATCTGCTTCCGCAGCTGCAGCAGTCCGGTTTTCCGGACGTGCCGTATATTTTCTGCCTGAATGATACAGCCGGGCATTGGGAAAGTATGGCTGAAATCATAAGTCCACAGGGAATTATCTGTTCCATTGTGGAAACAGAAGAGAAGCTGGACCTGACGATGCTTCAGCATAAAAGTGCTGCTTTCGTCTGGGAATTCATGTTCACGCGTTCCACTTATATGACAGATGATGTTCGTGAACAGCACCGGATTTTAAATGAAGCAGCAGAAATGATCGACAAAGGAGTGCTGCGATCTACGTTGACAGAAACACTGTTTCCTATAAATGCCGAACAAATCAGGGAAGCCCACCGGAAAGTAGAATCCGGCAGAATGATCGGAAAAGTAGTGATAGCAGAAGACTAGAAGGAGGGCACACGACATGAAAGCCATCGTCATTGAAAAGTATGGAAATGAAAATGAATTTAAAGAGGTAGAAATGGACAGACCTGTTCCTAAAGCGGGACAGGTTCTGATCGAAGTAAAAGCAGCCTCTGTAAACCCGCTCGACTGGAAAGTAAGAGAGGGGTACTTAAAAGACAGGCTTCCTCTGCGCTTTCCGGCCATTTTAGGATGGGATGCAGCAGGAGTGATTGTAGAGACAGGAAGCGGGGTATCGGCTTTTAAAAAAGGCGACGCCGTATTTGCTAAAACAGAAACCAATGAAAACGGAACGTACGCGGATTATACCTGTATAGAAGAAGAAAAACTGGCTAAAATGCCGGAACGGCTCTCTTTTTCGGAAGCGGCTTCCGTTCCGCTTGCCGGCCTTACAGCATGGCAGGTACTAAACGATGTAGCGGATGTGCAGGACGGGGATAACGTATTGATTCTCGGCGGCGCCGGCGGCGTAGGAAGCTTTGCGGTACAGATTGCCAAGCATAAAGGTGCGTATGTAGCCGCTACGGCTAGTGAAGAAAATCAGGGATTTTTAAAATCAATTGGAGCCGACCGCCCTATTGATTATAAAAAAGAAGATCCCGCTGATCTGCTAAGCGATGTCGATTTAATATTTGACCTTGTAGGCGGTTTGACAGCAGAAAAGGCGCTTCCTGCTTTAAAAGAGGGGGGACTTCTTGTCTCCGTTGCGGGAAATCCGGATACAGAAGCCGCCAGAAGCAGAAATATCCGCACTGTTTATCATTCAATTGAAGCAAGCGGAAAGCAGCTGCAGGAAATTTCGGTTCTGCTGCAGCTTGATATGATTGTTCCTGTCGTAACAGAAGTACTGCCGATGACGGCAGCCGGAGTAAAGCAGGCTCATCAGTCCAGCCAGGAAGGCCACGTCCGCGGCAAGCTGGTGCTCAATAACCAAAAGTAGAAGATGGAAGTACTATTAGGAGGGTTTTGATGTTTGGATTAGATAAAAACAAAAATGCAGATGGTGTTATTAATTGCAGCTTTCCTTTTGTTAAGCCAAAAGCAAAAAAAGAAATGGATGGCCAGGTGAGAGTGAATTATGTGCCGGTAGAAGTACGTGCAGGCCGCGATTACACAATAGATCAGGAATCGGATCTCGAAGTATATTTTCTGGAAGATGACGACCAGAAATCGATTGAAAGCATGATTGAGGTGCTGTCTACCTGTGTATATAACAGCCTGATTAAGCAGATGTATATGGAAGGGGAAATTCCATCCCAGGATCGTATTAAGTTCTTTGAAAAGCATACGGACAATTCGATCGACACGAAAAAAGTTGTAAATGAAATAAAAATGTCCTGGAATGAATCGGAGCAGTGCTACGGTCCAAAAGGTGAAGTTGAAAAAACCGTACGAGAAGACATGGTGTAAACAAGCTCAGCAAAAGCAGAATCCGTCCGGATTCTGCTTTTTTTTGGGCAGGAAGATAAAACAAGGCTTTTTGAAACCTCTGCTTTTGAGGCACAGGAACGGATATGGTAAAATACTTAGACACTCGAAGAGAATAAAGATAGGAGGGAGGAAGAAAAGGTGCGTAGAATTCTGACGTTTTTAGGGCCTTATAAAATAGGAATTGCAATCGCTTTATTTGTTATGCTCGTTGAACTTTCAGTCGAGCTGTTTCAGCCGTTTATTATAGCCAGAATTATCGATGAAGGCGTGATGCAGGAGGATCTGGGAGTGGTTTTTCGGCTCGGCGGCCTTCTGGTGGGACTATCGCTGGTAGCATTTGCCGGTGGGATTATCAGTTCTTTTTACGCCGCCCATATCAGCCAGAGTGCGGGTCTTGATATTCGAAGCCGCGTCTATCATAAAGTTCAGGCCTTTTCTTTCTCCCATTTCGCAGCTTTTCAGACATCTACGCTTTTAACGAGAATGACAAATGATGTTACATCAATACAGCAGACTATTTTTATGAGCCTGCGCTTTTTTATTCGTGCGCCGCTTCTTGTGGCGGGAAGTGTTGTTATGGCACTGGTTGTAAACTGGCAGCTGGGCCTGCTTTTTTTGATTACCGTTCCGATCATTCTCGGATTTCTTTTCTGGGTGATGAAGCGGGCCGATAAAATGTTCCGCACCGTCCAGGCAAAGCTTGATACGGTGAACCGGGTGATGCAGGACAACCTGTCCCGTATCCGCCTGATTCGTGTTTTTTTAAGACAGGATGTTGAAAAAGGTCATTTCACCGATTCAGCCCAGGATCTTCGTTTTCAAACCGTCTCGGCTCTGCGGATGGCTGAAATGACGATGCCGGTCATTCTGCTGATTATGAATGCTACTATTATCGGTGTTCTCTGGTTTGGAAATATACAGGTCCAGGCAGGATCAGCAACTACTGGAGAAATCGTGGCGCTGGTTAATTACGCGACGAGAATGACAGGGGCGCTTTCCATTTTTGGCTGGATTATTATGATGGTATCGAGAGCCAGAGCGTCCTCAGTACGGGTCGGGGAAGTCCTTGACACGGAAACAAAGCCTTTTACGGATAAAAAACGGACATCCGCTCCGGCAGCCGTAAACGGAAGACTTACTTTTGAAAATGTGGCATTTCATTATCCGGACACATCCATGCCGGTACTGGAAAACGTGAATTTTGATATAAAAGCAGGCGAACGAATTGCGATTCTTGGCGCTACCGGCTCCGGTAAAACGTCTTTGTTCCAGCTGATTCCCAAGCTGTATGAAGCCGATACCGGTACAATACGACTGGACGGCAAAGATATCCAAGAGATAGAAACAGCAGATCTGCGCCAGCACGTAGGCTATGTGCCGCAGGAGCCATTTTTGTTTACCGGAACGATGAGGGAAAACATCGAATGGGGTAAAGAAGATGCGACCGATGCAGAAATTGAAAAAGCAGCAAAGCGCGCCCAGATTCATGAGACGATTATGGATCTGCCGGATGGGTATCAAACACTGGTCGGCCAGAAAGGCGTCAATTTATCCGGCGGCCAGAAACAGCGTGTGTCGATTGCGCGGGCTTTTGTAAGGGAACCGGCTATTCTCCTGCTCGATGACAGCACGAGCGCTCTTGATGCAGGTACGGAAAAAAAGCTTGTTGAAGCACTGCAGGAGTACGCCTGTACGACCCTTCTTATTACGCAGAAAATCAGTACAGCCATGAATGCCGACAGAGTGTTTTTACTCGAAGACGGCACTATATCCGTGCAGGGAACTCATGAAGAACTGCTGAAAGAATCAGAGCTGTACCGGAAAATTACAGAGTCGCAGTTTGGAAAGGGGTCGGTGTCCTATGTTTAAGCAGATCAAAGACCCTTTTTCCTATTCGAGAGAAAAGCTTGGGGCAATGTATGAGGAATACGCTCCGAGAGCAGACCGCCCCAAGGTCCAGAACTGGCGGCAGACGTTAAAAAGATTATGGTCCTACTTAACATATAAGAAATGGAAGCTTGTCGTTATCATTATTATGATTGCTCTAAGCTCGGCTCTGGCACTGCTCGGGCCACTGCTCGTAGGGATGGGGATCGACCGGTTTATTGTTTCGCAGGAATCCTCTGTTATTGGAGTATTTCTGCTGTTGCTGGCCGGTGTGTATATTCTTCATTCGGTCACGGTGCTGATTCAGCAGTTTATGATGATCAGCGTGGCTCAGCTGGCTGTGTTTCATATGCGGCAGGATTTGTTTCACCATCTGCACGATCTGCCGATTCCTTTTTTTGATAAAAGGCAGCACGGCGATTTGATGAGCCGTGTTACCAACGACATGGATAATATCAGCACGACGCTGAACAGCTCCATTATTCAAGTGTTTACGAGCCTGCTGACGCTGATCGGTACATTGGCTGTTATGCTCTGGCTCAGTCCGCTTCTCACTGTTATTACGCTTACTATCGTTCCTTTGATGGCGGTCGGGCTGAAATGGATTACAAAGCGCACCCGGATATTATTTAAAGCACAGCAGCGCCGGCTGGGTGATCTGAATGGATATATTCAGGAAACAATGTCCGGCCAGCGCATGATCAAATCATTTTCCCAGGAGCCGAGAGTGCTGGAGGAATTTCATCATAAAAGCATGGAATTGAAGCAGGCGGGGTTCTGGGCACAGACAATTTCCGGATTTATTCCCAAACTGATGAACACGCTCAATAATGTCAGTTTTGCTCTTATAGCCGGCGCCGGAGGTTTCCTTGCTGTGCAGGGGGTCATCACGATAGGTGTGATCGTTGTATTTGTGGAATATGCACGACAGTTTACCCGTCCGCTGAGCGACCTGGCCAACCAGTTTAATACGATTTTGTCTGCGCTTGCCGGGGCGGAGCGGGTATTTGATATTATGGATGAAAAAAAGGAAGAGGAGCCGGAAGGCATATCTCCCTGGAAAACGATTCGGGGAGAAGTGGACTTCTCCCATGTCAGCTTTGCCTACGATAAAGAAAATGGACAGACTATTAAAGATATCAGCCTGCGTGCCAGGCCCGGAGAGACCGTGGCGTTTGTCGGGCCGACTGGAGCAGGGAAAACGACCCTTATCCAGCTGCTATCCCGCTTTTACGAGCCGGGTGAAGGACAGATTACACTCGATGGAGTAGACATTAATAAAGCCTCCCGGATTCATCTTCGGCAGCAGATGGGGTTTGTGCTTCAGGAAGCCTTTTTGTTTCAAGGATCGCTGCGGGAAAATATTCGCTACGGCCGTCTCGATGCCACTGATGAAGAAGTGGAAAAAGCAGCAAGAGAAGCTAACGCCCACAGCTTTATTATGAGGCTTCCGGATCAGTATGATACGGTTCTGCAGCAGGACGGAGACGGTATCAGCCAGGGACAGAAACAGCTGATTTCCATTGCCCGCGCTCTTTTGGCGGATCCTAAAATTCTTGTGCTTGATGAAGCGACGAGCAACGTAGACACTATTACAGAAGTGAAAATTCAGGAGGCCCTAGAGCGCCTGCTTAAAGGCAGGACTAGTTTCGTGATTGCCCACCGGCTCAATACCATCCAGCAGGCAGACCAGATTGTGGTACTGCAGGACGGTTCTATTGCTGAAAAAGGCTCCCATGAGGAGCTGATGAAGCAGAAGGGTTTTTATCAGCAGCTGCAGGCAAGCCAAATGGAGCATTATGTAAGTTAAAACCCGGGAACGCGTGGAAGCGGTCCCGGGTTTTTCTTTCAGCTGGATAGGTTAAATGCTTCGGCTAAAAGCGTATACGAACGCATGCGGGCTTCATGATCATAAATATTAGTAATAATAAGAGCCTCATCCGCCTGGTACTGTTCTGCCAGTTTTTCCAGCTTCGCTTTAACGGTGTGCGGCGTACCGACAATGGTCCGGGCCCGGTTTTCCCGGATCCGTTTTTTGTCGTCTTCGGACAGGCGCTGCTGAAATAGTTCATCCGGGGAAGGCAGCTTCGTACTTGTGCCCTTCTCTACGTTAAGCAGCCATCTGTCCTGGCTCAACGCGAGCTTGTCAGCTTCATCCTGGGTAGGAGCGCACACAACAAATATACAGAAATTTACCGCGGGAGAAGGAAGTCTTTCGCTCGGAAGGAAATTTTGAATATATGCTTCGGCAGCATCCTTTCCCTGCGTTGGATTAATAAAATGCCCGTAGGTAAAACCGGCACTGTTTCTGGCTGCATGTTTGGCTCCGCGCGTGGAAAGGCCGAGCACCCACGTTTCCGGCAGAAACGTTGTTTGGGGTGAGGCTTTAATGGACGCATAAGGATGGCCGCTCGGCAGATTGCTGTCAATAAAGCCCTGCAGGTCAGCTAAAAGCCTTGGGAATTCAATCAGGTTTTTCTTTACTCCGTCGGTCAGGGCGAGCCGGATGGTCTGGCCGCCTCCCGGAGACCGGCCGACACCAAGGTCAATCCGGCCGGGAAATAATGCTTCAAGCACCTTGAAATTTTCAGCGACTTTATAGGGGCTGTACTGCGGAAGCAGCACGCCCCCGGATCCGACCCGGATCCGGCTGGTGCAGGTAGCGAGGTGGGAAATTAATATTTCCGGTGATGTACCGGCGAGGCCGCTTGTACTGTGGTGTTCAGCGACCCAGAACCGCGAATACCCAAGGGCTTCTGCATGCTGGGCGAGCTCTTTTGTATTGCAGAGCGCTTCGTGGGCATCGGAGCCGGAAGGAATGGGCGACTGGTCTAATACACTTAGTTTCAAAAAAACGCAACCTTTCTATCCTAATTTGCTGCCGTTATAAATTTGTTTATCGGGCTGAATCAATACGACACCATTTTCTGAATATAATCCTAATACTAGTACTTCAGAACGGAAACCGGCAATCTGTCTGTCCGGGAAATTCACAACGGCCAGCACCTGTTTTCCGATAAGTTCTTCTTTTGTATAAAGGTCGGTCAGCTGGGCACTTGATTTCTTTTGGCCCAGAGCTTCTCCGAAGTCGATCCATAATTGATAAGCGGGTTTGACTGCTTCTGGAAAATCCTTTGACGCAGTGATCGTGCCGGCACGAATATCAAGAGCCTGAAAGTCATCTATAGACGCCATAAGTATCTTCCTCCTGAAAAAAGTATAGCATGAGCCGGGCCGGATTTTTAGAAAAAAGCATGAATCCGAATCAAAATGGGAATAAGGGGCAGGACAACCAAAACGGGAGGCAGACATTAATATGATAAAACAAAAAGAACTCGGCACCTATTCAGGAGAGATTTTGACGGAAACAGAGCTTACAAATGACAGCGGTCTCCGTGTAACGGCACTGAATCTGGGCTGCCGTATTAACGGCATTTATTTAACCAATGAAAAAGGGGAAGAAGAGAACCTGGTTCTGGCCTATGAAGATCCCGCTGATTATTTAACAGACGGAAATGCACTTGGGGCGGTAGTAGGCCGCGTAGCGGGAAGAATACCCGATGCTGAAGCCGAAGTGGAAGGGCAGAAGTATTCTCTGACGAAAAACCACGGTAATCATCATCTGCACGGCGGCGAAAAAGGATTTGCGAATGTATTCTGGGATGCGGCCATTCACGATGATGAGAAGAAGCCGGCTGTTGTATTTTCCTATACTGCCGAAGATGGAGAAGAAGGATATCCGGGACGTCTGGAAGTAACGGTCACCTATACGCTGGACCAGGACACGCTGATAATAGATTATAAAGCGTCGAGCGATAAAGCAACGCTGGTCAGCTTAACCAACCACAGCTACTTTAATTTAAGCGGGGATCTGCAGAGTTCGATCCTGAACCAGACGCTGAAAGGGCCGGCTGAAGGGGTACTCGAACTTGATGCTGAACTGATCCCGACAGGAGAAGTGCTGCCTGCCTCGGATATCTTTCCTATGCAGGACGGCGAGGCAATCAACACTATTAAGAAAAACGATCATCCGCAGCTGCTTTTAACCGGCAGAGGGCTGGATCATTTCTTTGTATGGGCGAAGACCAAAGAGGATATTGTGTTTGCAGGGGATACCGGTATAAAGATGACCGTGCAGACAACCGAGCCCGGGGCGGTTATTTACACCGCAGCTCAAATGGGAGACGATCTGAAGCTTAAAAACGGGCCATCGTTTCCATTTGCGGGCCTCTGCATTGAAACGCAGCGGCTGCCCGTTGGTTTTTCCAGCCAGGGAAAAACCTGTGAGCTCAAAGCAGATGAAACTTATCAGGCTTCTACGAGCTTTCATTTTGCCCCGAGGCTGAAGTAACAAAAGGAAATAAAAAAATCGCAGTCTCCTGTAAAGGAGCTGCGTTTTTTTTGCGTTACTTTAATGAATCAGGAAGGCCGGCGGGGCACCCACTCAAAAATTTTACCGCTTTCAAATATAAGAATAACCTCATCGAGCCATTCGTAGTATTCTACAGCTCCTTCGAGCTTTTCAATATCCATATGTATCATTTGTATATCTTCATCCTGCGCAGAGGAGAGCAGCAGACGAAGGTCTTTAAGTGCCTGAAGCGCTGCCTGGTGATTGTTATCGGTTGCTTCTCTCCATCTTGTGATAAACACGGAAGTAAACGATTTGTACCAGTCCTGCTCCGTCTGGTATAAATCCTTGCGTACTCCTTTTTCCCATACTCTTTCCACCATAGAAGCATCCATTAAGGAACGGATTCCTGTGCTCATGCTCATTTTGCTCATGCTGAGCGCATCGCTCATTTCATCAAGCGTCATAGGCTGTCCGGCAAAAAGAACGGTCCCATAGAGGCGGCCATTGGTTTCGGATATATTATATAACCCCATGTTCTGGGCAATAACTGATATAAACTGATGCCTGATCTGCTCTACCTGCGTTACGACCGGCAGTTCTCCTTTTTTATCCATAAGCACGCCCCCTGAATAAACTGCACATTACGTTTAGAATAGCAGATAAATGATAAAGCGGATAATGAGATATGAGCAGGCAATAGCAGGATACAGCGATTATCTATGTGAAAAGACAGATGTAAAGAGCGTACAGTATATATTTTATAAAGAATATGGACGTAAATCAGCTATTATTCGATTTGCGCCATTTTTCCCACAATTGTATAGTAATAGGGAAGCATGAAAAAGGGCGCAGGCTTTCATGAAAAGAGGGATAAACCATGGCAGTGAAAATTCAGGTGGAGAATATTACGAAGATATTCGGGAAAAAACCCAAAAAGGCTCTGGAACTTTTGGACCAGAACCAGTCTAAAGACGCTATTCTAAAAGCTACGGGAAATACAGTGGGAGTGAACAAGGCCTCCTTTGAAGTAGAAGACGGAGAAATTTTCGTTATAATGGGTCTGTCTGGAAGCGGAAAGTCCACGCTGGTGCGGTTATTCAACCGTTTAATTGAACCAACGGCCGGCAGTGTCTGGATTGATGGGGAAAACCTGGCAACGATGGATCAGAAAACGCTCCGCGATGTACGACGCAAAAAAATGAGCATGGTATTCCAAAAATTCGGACTGTTTCCATTCCGCACGATCCAGAGCAACGTGGAATACGGGCTTGAAATTCAGGGAATGGATCCGGCCGAACGCAAGGAAAAAGCAGGTAAAGCTTTAGAGCTTGTAGGACTGCAGGGATATGAAAATATGCACCCGGACGAATTATCCGGAGGAATGCAGCAGAGGGTGGGACTTGCCCGCGCCCTTGCCAACGATCCGGATGTACTACTGATGGATGAGGCTTTCTCGGCGCTTGATCCTCTCATTCGAAAGGATATGCAGGATGAGCTTCTTGATCTGCAGGGGAAAATGAGAAAAACGATCATTTTTATTACCCATGATCTGGATGAGGCTCTGCGCATCGGAGACCGTATCACGATTATGAAAGACGGTGCGGTGATTCAGACCGGCACGCCGGAACAGATTCTTATGCATCCAAAAGATGACTACGTAGAGAAATTTGTAGAAGATGTGGACCGTTCGAAAGTATTTACTGTAGAACACGTTATGTCACGTGCCGAGGCAATAAACATAGAAAAAGAAGGACCGCGTGTTGCCCTTCAGCGTATGAAAGAAGGCAACATCTCCAGCATCTTTGTAACAAACCGCCAAAAAGAACTGCTCGGTGTTGTTCATTCGAGTGATGTCTCCCGCCTGGCGCAGGAAGGAAAAGACAGCGTGGAGGAAATAATTGAAAGAAACGTACCAACGGTTGAAAAAGGAACAGTACTTAAAGATATGATGAATCTGCTTACGTATACCAATATTCCGTTAGCTGTTGTAGAAGATAATAAATTAAAGGGCATCGTGTTTCGTGGTTCGGTTATGGCTGCACTGTCCGGCGGGGAGGTGATCGAGCATGGAAATACTTCCGAAACTGCCGCTGGCAGCATGGATTGATGCGTTCGTTGAATGGCTGACAAATGCAGAGTTTTTCTTTGATTCCCTGACAAACGGCATCGGCTGGATTATCAGCTCGATAGAAGCTGTGTTCAGCCTTCCGCCTGCCTGGCTGCTTTTGATTATAATTGTGCTGCTTACTTATTTCCTGGCAGGGCGAAAAATAGGATTAACGATCTTTGTGCTGCTGGGACTGTTCTTAATAGATAACCTCGGTTTCTGGGATGATATGATTTTAACACTTTCCATCGTTCTTACTGCTTCGATTATATCGATTGTCATTGGAGTTCCTATCGGCATCTGGATGGCGAAAAAGGGATTAGTAGAAAACGTAGTAAAGCCGGTTCTGGACTTTATGCAGACGATGCCTGCTTTTGTTTACCTTATTCCAGCCGTAGCTTTCTTTGGGATCGGTATGGTACCTGGAGTTGTGGCTTCTGTAATCTTTGCTATGCCGCCGACGATTCGTTTTACGAACCTTGGCATCAGGCAGGTTTCGACGGAAGTGATTGAAGCGGCCGATGCGTTTGGTTCCACCGGATCACAAAAGCTGTTTAAAGTTCAGCTTCCAATGGCCAAAGCGACTATTATGGCCGGTATCAACCAGACGATTATGCTGGCGCTTTCCATGGTGGTTATTGCTTCCATGATCGGAGCCCAGGGTCTCGGAACGGCTGTGTACTTTGCCGTAGGACGTAACGATGCAGGCGGCGGTTTTGAAGCCGGTATTGCCATTGTTGTTCTCGCCATTATCCTGGACCGTTTAACGCAAAGCTTTGGAACGAAAGCAAAACAGTAGTTTACCTCCATTTTCTGGAGTAAACATATATTAAAACAAAAAGGGAGCGGATCAAGGTATGAAAAAGAATTTTAAGTATGTTGGCTTAACAGCAGGACTATCTTTTACAATAGCCCTGGCTGCCTGCGGAGGCGGCGGTTCTGACGATTCAGAAGAACAGGAGTCTGGATCGGAAGGCGGAGAAAGCAGTGAAGAAAGCGCCGGAGGCAATATTGGCGAAGAAATGGATTATACGATTACCGGTATTGATGCCGGTGCAGGCGTAATGGCTGCAGCCGAGCAGTCTATCGAAGACTACGGTCTTGACGACTGGAGCCTGCAGTCGAGTTCAGACGCAGCGATGACCAGTGCGCTTGACGAAGCGATTTCCAATGAAGAACCTATCGTTATTACAGGCTGGAATCCTCACTGGATGTTTTCTGTGCATGATTTAAAATACTTAGAGGATCCGGAAGGCTCCTTTGGGGAAGCAGAAGATATTCATACTATCGCACGTGAAGGATTGGAAGAAGACGCACCTGAAGCCTATGAAGTTCTTGATAATTTCCAATGGGAAGGCGAGCAGATGGAAGAAGTAATGCTCGAAATATATAATGGAGCTGAGCCGGAAGAAGCTGCCAGAACCTGGGTGGATGAAAACGAAGATGTAGTCAGCACTTGGACTGAAGGCGTCGAAGAAGTAGACGGAGAGCCATTAAGCCTTGCATTTGTAGCCTGGGATTCCGAAATTGCCTCTACCAACGTGGTGGCACAGGTATTAATGGACCAGGGGTATGAAGTAGAGACAACGCCTATGGAAGCAAACATCATGTTCCAGGCTGTTGCACAGGGTGAGCAGGACGCTATGGTAGCAGCATGGCTGCCGGCTACACACGAACAGTACTTCAGTGATTACGAAGATCAGTTTACTGATCTCGGAGCGAATCTGGAAGGTGCCAGAATCGGCCTTGTTGTTCCAGAATATGTAGAAGCGGACTCCATTGAAGATTTAGCATCAGAATAACAGCACAAAGACAGAACCCGGTTTCTATCGGGTTCTGTCTTTTTTATTTATGGAAGCTGCCTGTTAGTTATGCGAGAGAATATCCGCCGTCTACGACAAGGTTGTGGCCATTAATATAGGAAGCTTTATCGGACGCAAGAAAGTAGACGACTTCTGCAATTTCTTTTGGATCGGCCGCCTCTCCGCGCGGGTGTTTTTTCGAAGCTTCTTCAAAATTACTTTCTCCTCCATACAGCCGATGAGCAAGGCTTGTGTTTACAGGGCCCGGCGAAATGGAATTAAAACGCATCTTCTGCTTGGCATGACGAACCGCAAGCGATTTTGTCATGGCCACAACGCCTGCCTTGGCACTTGCATAAGCAGGGAGGGCTGAAGGATATTTGCCGTTTCCTACAATAGCCGCGTTGTTAATAATAGAAGCACCGGCTTTTTTGTCAAAAAGCGGGGTGGCGTGCTTGATCATCAAGTACACACTTTTCAGGTTAGCATCAAACAGCGCATTCCAGTCTTCCTCTTTGACACGCTGCAGGGGACCTAATGCAAATTCAACCGTACCGGCGTTGTTAAACAGCACATCGACTGTTTTATCCGCATCAGCCAGCTCCTGAAAGAAGGCTTCCACATCTTTTTCACTGCCGGCATCGGCCTGGTGGTAAGTAATCGTTAGATCGCTGCGTTCCTCTTCAAAAGCTGTGCCTTTTTCTTCATTCCGGCCTAGTACATGCACTTCGTATCCTTTTTCTGCAAAAAGAACGGCGGTGGCACTGCCTATTCCTGATGTTCCTCCTGAAATGACTGCGAGCATATCTCTTCAATCCCTTCCGTATGTGTATAGTATGTATATACCTTTTGTAGAGGGATTGAAAACCTGACCGTTGGATAAACACAAAAAACCCTCCGGCTTATGCCGAAGGGTTCTCTGCTGTGGCACAATTATGGATGCAGATAATGTATCTGATCTATAATCGAGGTATGGGGTGGGTTAGTTTTAGTATTCCCACTTTTTAAGAAATTAATCCTTTTTTTATCATTTTTTTCATATTTGTTTTAAGTCGTTCCATAGAATTCTTTTGCTTTTTCAAGAAAAGACTCAGTGGCAGGTGTCAGTTCATCTTCCTCCACGATTGCTTCTACTGGACAGACGACAATACAGGCTCCGCAGTCAATGCAGACATCCGGGTCGATGAAATACTGATCCGGGCCTTCTTCAATACAGTCTACCGGGCAGACATCAACGCAGTCGCCGGCTTTTTCTCCGATACATGGGTCCAAAATAACGAAAGCCATTTTTCCACCCCCTTTATTGCTTCTATTGTAACATGGAACAAGATGTTTTAATGCTTTCTATATACCTTCTGCAAAGGAGAAATATTTCTTTTCTGCCTGGACAGAGGATTCTTTACATTTAGAAACGGGAAGGTATAATGATGGATACATTGTTAAATACACAATACATATAAAATTACTTGGTATTAATTATAAAGGAGCTTAACGGCATGACCTGGGAAATAATTGCGCTTGGCCTGATCATCGTTGTTATGATGGGCGCTCTCATAAAAGAATTAGCTCCTCCCGAAATAATCCTGCTGCTTGCGCTCGGCGTTCTTGTCGTGAGCGGTATTCTTTCCTTTTCGGATGCTCTGACTGGTTTTACAAACCAGGGGATGCTGACGGTGGGACTGCTCTGCATTGTAGCAGGCTCTGTGCAGCGAAGCGGCCTGGTAGAAACGTTTATCAACCGGATTTTAAGCAAAGGGGAAACGCAGCGGCAGTCTCTTCTGCGCATATTGATCCCGTCCTCTATATTGTCCGGTTTTTTAAATAATACCCCCATAGTAGCAACGTTTTCACCGCTTGTAAGACAGTGGTGTGAGCGCCATAATGTATCTCCATCAAAGTTTCTGCTGCCGCTGTCCTACGCAACGATCACAGGCGGCACGATGACACTCATTGGTACGTCTACGAACCTCGTCGTGCACGGCATGCTGGTGGAGAGGGGATATGACGGCTTTTCGTTTTTTCAGCTCAGCATCATCGGCGTTCCGATAACGATCGGTTTAATTATTTTTATCGTGCTGCTCGGTCCTGTTCTGCTTCCGGACAGAACGCCGCCTTCTTATTTATTAAAAGATGACCGCAAGCGTTTTATGATGGAATTTGTTGTAGGAAATACAGAAGCCTATCATTTAAAAACAATCCGTTCTTCCGGATTGTGGACAGAAAAGTCCATCGAAATAAAAGACATATACCGAAAGCAGAAACGCCAGCTGCACTGGGATGAAAAGTTTATTCTGCAGGAAGGGGACAGGCTCTGGGTGAAAGGAACCCTGGATGCTCTGGCTGCGATGGAACGAAAGGAAGGGATAGAGCACCATTCTTCCGGGCAGTATGGCATTAACAAACTGCGGGACGGAGAAAACAAGCTCCTGGAAGTTGTGGTGACGCACTACTCGTCCCTGCTTTTTCAAACGATTGGGTCTGTTTCTTTCACAGACCGTTTTGATGCGGAAGTGGCGGGCGTCCACCGCCATCAGGATGTTCAGGAAAGCAGCCTGAATGACATACCGGTAAAGCCCGGGGACACGCTGCTTCTGCTGGCAGGTCCCCAGTTTGAAGAAAAAACCCTGCATCATAATGAATTTACCGTGCTGACGAAAAAAGAGAATCCTTTCTTTCATCTTCCTTCCTGGAAAGCTGTCCTGCCGGTTGTACTGATGAGTGCGATGGTAGTGCTGTCAGCTCTGCAGATTGTGCCTATTTTTTATGCTTCTCTCGCTGTAACAGGACTCCTTCTGCTGCTGCGCGTGATGACAGTCAAAGAAGCAGTCGATTATATTCCTATTCCTATTCTGCTTGTTATTGCTGCCGCATTTGGAGTGGGAGAAGCGATGCTTCAGACTGGAGCCGCGGCATTTGGAGCCGGCCAGCTGATTAACTGGGTGCAGCCGTTTGGCATCATCGGTATCTTTATTGTCATTTATATTGTAACCAATTTGTTTACAGAAATGATCACCAACAATGCTGCGGCAATTATTATGCTGCCCATCTCTATCGAAGCTGCCGGGCTTCTGGATATTGATATTCTTCCTCTGGCGGTTATTGTTGCTATTGCAGCTTCAGCAAGCTTTATTACGCCGATAGGCTACCAGACGAACCTGTTCGTTTATCACCAGGCAGGCTATCGTTTTACCGATTTTATGAGGCTGGGCATTCCCGTAAGCTTTTTTGTCATGCTGATTACGGTAACAATTACCTGGATCGTATGGGTGTAGTACAATAAGAGGACTAGACAAAAAGGAGACTTCATCCATGGCAAGACAGCGTACCCTCGAAAAAGAACGGCTTTTCGAAGAAACGGAAAAGCTGCTGCTCGAAGAGGGATATCATTCTTTTCATTTTCAGGCTCTCTCCAAACGGCTCGGCGTGGCACGAAGCACTATTTATAATTATTACTCAAAAAAAGAAGAGCTGGTCACCGAATACATGATGTACGTCATTGACCAGATTATGCAGCGTATGGAAAAAGCAGCTGCTATAGAACCTTTTGAAGAAAAGCTCACAGCGTTTCTCCGGGTGTGGATTGATTATGCGGATATTCATCAATCCCTGCAGATTTTACCTGTGATGGATCATCACGCTTCCCCGCTGGTAGAAAGAAATGTCGAGCGGCTTTTCATCTTTTTCGGCACCTTAAACCGCCATGTCCAGCTGTTAATTGAAGAGGGAAAAGCCAGCGGACATATAGACAGAAATCTCTCCGGAACAGCATTAAATGCCATCATTATGTCTCTCGTAAGAGCGCCGAACGCTAAACTCAGCCGGGATGTATGGGTGGATACAATATATGCTGTACTGACAAAAGGAATGAGCCCGGGATAAAATAGTTTCCGCAGGCTCTTTTTTATGATATAAATAAATGACACAACCGTCATATTAAAGCAGTCAAAGGGGCTGCTTATCTTTTTCGAAAAATATGACACGAGTGTCATTTAAAAGGCACCGCGGATAATGGAATCCGCAGTGCACTAATAATATGTGAGTGTATTGGGATGATAGTAGAGGGGGGATATCGAAGGTATATAGAGGAAATGCTGTCCTGATATAGATAGGCACTCACATAAAAGACAGCGGAATAAAAGCTGTTCAGCTGTATGCTAAGAAAATACAGGATCTTCCATTGGTTCATCTTCATCTGCCGCAAAATTATGCAGGACGGATGTTTCCTTTTGAGGCTGCAGCTTTAAAAACCGCACCTGTTCGGCATTTACTTCTACAACGTGTACGCGCTGCTGATCTTTATTATCGTAGGAACGGGTATGTATCCGTCCTGTTACGCCGACTGTAGCGCCTTTATGGCAGTAGGATGCCGTGTTTTCAGCCTGTTTTCTCCAGACAGTAACGGGAACAAAATCGGCTCCATATTCTCCCTGCTGATTCTTGAAATGGCGCTGAACGGCCAGAGTGAAACGGCAGACGGCAATTCCTTCTTTCGTGTACAGCAGTTCCGGATCTTTCGTAAAACGTCCAACCATCGTGACTTGATTAAACATACATAGCTCCTTTATGAAAGTATAGGGGTGGATTCGTACTTAGATGAATGGTGTGGTAAAGCGGGCGGGTGTAAACATTTTATAATAAAGGGGGAGTGCGGTGCAGGTGGCGTCCTGCCGGGGTGAAACTTGAAGGGGTAATTCGTCTACACAGCGGGCGCGATAGGGGGAGGCGTCCTGCAGCACGTAAATGAAGCGATAAAGCGTTAACGACTCTCCTTTCTTTTTAAGTTGTCTTAAATATACCAGAATGTTAGGTAAAAAGCACTACATATTTTATAAAAATTAGGGGGTTTTTTCATGATTGAACAAATCATCAAAAAACGGAAGATTACGATTCTATTTTTCATTATGCTCTGTCTTGTCGGAGGACTGGCTTTTTTACAGCTTCCTCAAAAAGAAATTCCCGCTATTGACCCGCCGGTGGCACAGATTAATACGGTATATCCCGGTGCTTCGGCAGAAGCCGTCGAGTCGAGTCTGACCAATCCGCTGGAGGAGTCGGCCGCCAATGTCCAGGGCATTGCCGAAGTTACATCTGTCTCGAGTCCGGGTTTTTCTTCTATTACGCTGGAGCTCGAAGAAGGGCGCAGTGATACAAACGAAATCTGGACAGAAATTGAAAGAAACATAAACGAAGCGGCGCGCAGTTTTCCGGAAGACGCAGAAGCTCCGTCCTTCAGCAACAGCACAGGCGGGCAGGGTCTGGCTATTTACCAGGTAGTATTGAATGATAATGCCGGACTTTCCGAAGTACAGAGTTATATTGAGAGCTGGGAAAGAAACTTCACGCAGCTTCCCTCTATCACGGAGGTAGGCGTAGAAGGGGATCTGGAGCGAGAGCTCCGTTTTACACTTGATCCTGAAGCATTAGCAGATGACAGCCTTTCAGCGGGCCAGGTGATTGGAGCCGTCAGCGGAGAAACATCGACGGTGCCGCCGGGGGAATGGCAGATAGACGACAGAAATCAGCGTGTAGAGCTCCCGGGTGCTTCTACAGCAGAAGAGCTGGAGGAAATTATTGTCGGCGCAGATGAACAGGGAGACAGCCTTCGTCTCTCAGACGTTGGAAGAGTGGAGGATACGCTTGTTCCGCCAGTTTCATCCGTATCTCATAATGGAGAGCAGGCTCTGTCCTTAACCTTTTTCCTGGCTGAGGATGCCAGTGTTCCAGCAGCACAGGAAGAACTCGATCCTGTGATTGAGGACTTTGAAGCCGGGCTTCCGGAAGGCGCTGCGCTGGAAGAACTTTATACCCAGGCTGATCTGGTTTCCGAATTGTTTACTGGTCTGGCCTTTTCGTTTGCTTTGGCATTTTTATCGGTTTTTCTTATTTGTGCGATCGGTCTGAGTTTCAGTACTGCTGCGGCCGTAGGAATTTCCATTCCTGTATCCTTAACGATTGCGGCGATCGTTCTTCCATTTGCCAATGTCGGACTGGATCAGATTTCTTTAATTGCCTTTATTATCTCCCTTGGTATTCTTGTAGATGATGCCATCGTTGTTAATGAAAACATAGACCGGAGGCTGAAGCTGGGGGATTCGCCGTTTCGTGCCGCGACACTTGGTGTCAGGCAGGTAGCGGTATCCGTCATTGTGTCCACGCTGACGGTTGTGTTTACGTTCTTTCCGCTTCTGCTTCTGCCGGGCTCGGCCGGGGCATTTATCCGACCGCTTCCGGTCGTACTGATTGCCGCTATTATTGCGTCGACGATCGTAGCGTTAACTATCATGCCTCTGTTCCGCGCTGCGCAGGAGGAACGGGCCCTGAGACGTCAGAAAAAACGCAGAAAGTCTTCTTCTCCGGGGCTGCTTGGCTCCTGGATTGATAAAGGAGCCGAATTATACAGTACAGGTATTCTAAAAAAAGTCGTGAAGCGGCCGATATTGTTTTCAGCAGGAGGACTGCTGCTCGGTACAGCAGCCTACGCACTGGTTCCATTTACGCCAGTTGAATTTTTCCCGGACACCGACCGGGAAGAAGTGTTTATAGAAGCATCTCTGGAAGAAGGAACAACACTTGCTGATACGAAAGAAAAAGCCGAAGAAATAGAGACGTGGCTGCTTGAACAAGAGGAAATCCGTTCCGTTTCCTCCTATGCAGGAACGGAAGTGCCGAGAATATTTAATTCCGGAAACGGTGGAGGCGCCACTGGTGAAAATGATATGCAGTTCCTCGTATATATAGATGGAAGCCAGGCCGCCGCGCGTGACGTAATGAACACGTGGAACAACGACTGGTCGGAAACATTCAGCGGCATTGTATCAACAAGGGGATCCATCGTTGAATCCGGACCGCCGATAGGAGCGCCTATTGCAGTGGAAGTTTCCGGAGAAAATATGGATGATATTCTGCAGACAGCGGAACAGATAGAGCAGATTCTGGCTGAAGCAGAAGGAGTACAGGAAACAGAAGCCGATGCTAATGACAATCTATCTGCTCTATCATATGAGGTAGACGAAGAAGCTGCCGCAGCGGCAGGCGTTGATAAGGAAGCTATCAGCCGGGAGCTCCTTCTGCTGGGAGAAGGGGTGCCGCTTGGAACCCTCCAGCAGGGGAGCCGTCAGGTGGATATGAGAATATCCTATAATACTGCAGGAACCGTCAGCGAAGAAGATCTGGAGAACATCGCATTTTCCCCGCAGGCAGAAGGACCATCGGCAGAGGAGGAACCTGTTGCTCTTTCTGAACTGATTGCTGGAGAAGAAGAAACATCCTTCAGCGCGGTTCCCCATATTGGAACAGAACGAACTGTAACGGTCCGCGCTTACCCGGGCAATGAAAATGTGGAGGATATTGAAGCCGCCGTGGAGGCTCCGATTTTAGAGGCCGGAGAAGAAATGCCCGGGGTTAACGTATCAATCGGCGGGGAAACGTCCGAGCGGGCAGATGTATTCATTGATATCGGCCAGATTTTTATACTTGTCGTGTTTCTAATATTTATCGTTATAGCCATTCCCTTTTATTCGCTCATGCTGCCGCTTATCGTTCTGAGCGCTGTCTACTTATCAACCGCCGGGGCGATTCTTGGCTTGTTTCTTACGCAGACGGGACTTGGATTCATGTCGATGATGGGGGCAGTGAGCCTGGCAGGAATCGTTATCCGTAACGGACTCGTGCTGATTGATTTTATTGAACAGCGACTGAAAGAAGGACAGCCGGTCGAACAGGCCGTGCAGGAGGCGGGACGGGAGCGGTTCCGGCCGATTCTTCTAACGAGTTTAACGACAGCGGTTGGACTGCTGCCGATTGCATTTGGAAACAATCCATTGTTTCAGCCGCTTGGTATTGCCATTGTATCCGGTCTCGTATTTTCTACTCTGCTGACGCTTCTTGTCGTACCAGCCCTTTATATGATTAAGCACAAAGTCGGAAGCAGAAGAAAAAAGAAGTCGCTGCAGACAGCTGAATAAGTATTTCCAAAAAAAAGGTGGTAACGACCCTGCACAAAAAGATATAATACAGAAGAATCCCTCCAGAATTTCATCTGGAGGTTACATAACAGCAAGAAAGAGTTAAGAGGAGGCCTGTACATGAAAGTAAGAAAAGCGATTATACCGGCAGCCGGATTAGGAACCAGATTTCTGCCTGCCACAAAGGCCCAGCCAAAGGAAATGCTTCCTATTGTAGATAAGCCGACTATTCAATATATCGTGGAAGAAGCGATTGCATCCGGCATTGAAGACATTATTATTGTCAGCGGACGAGGCAAACGCGCGATTGAAGACCATTTTGATAAATCATACGAGCTGGAAGAAACGCTCGCGAAGAAAGAGAAATGGGAGCAGCTCGAAGAGGTGCAGAACATCTCCAACCTGGCGAACATTCACTATATCCGCCAGAAAGAACCGAAGGGCCTGGGCCACGCCATTGCATGTGCCAGCAGCTTTATCGGCGACGAGCCGTTCGCCGTGCTTCTTGGGGATGATATTGTTAAATCAGAGGAACCCTGCCTAAAGCAGATGATTGAAGTGTATGATGAATATCAATCTTCTATCGTTGGTGTCCAGGAAGTGGCTGATAAGGACGTATCCAAATACGGCATCGTAGAACCGAGAGGAAAAGAATACAAGCCGGGAATTCTCCCGTTAGCCGATTTGAAGGAAAAGCCGAAGCTCGAGGACGCCCCTTCCAATTACGCTATTATGGGACGCTACATTCTGAACCCGGAGATTTTCGATATACTAAAAAATCAGGCGCCCGGCTCCGGAAATGAAATTCAGCTTACAGACGCTATTAAAGAACTAAACAAAACACAGGAAGTTCTGGCTTACGAATTCAAAGGCCAGCGTTACGACGTAGGAGACAAATTCGGTTTTGTAAAAGCGACCGTGGACTTTGCCCTGGAGCGTGACGATTTGAAAGATGCGGTCCAGGAATACCTGGAAAGTGTTATACCAGCCAGGAAATAGAATGAACCACCTTTCCCCGGGAAAGGTGGTTTTTTTGTCGTTTTAACAACAATGTCAAATAATAGCTTTAAAGTATTGGTAGTTTATACCTGTTTTTTAAATATAGGACTATGAATTCGTTTAAAATAGTTATATCTTCATAGTAGCTGTTTCGTTTGTATCATTTATTAGTACATATACTCCAATTGCATCCATTTATATAATACTTATGAAGCAGACTCTACATAAGAAATGGAGAAAAGTATGATAAGAAATTGTTTAAAGATTGTCCTTCCAGTTCTTGTTGCCCTCATCTTGTTTATTCTCGTTCCCCTGCAGAGCTTCGCCCAGGACCAGCGGCTAAGCGGCTCGGACCGGATTGGAACGGCTATTGAGCTTTCCAAACACGGCTGGGACAAGAGCGGAAGCGTTATTATCGCCAGATCCGATCACCCTGCCGATGCCTTAGCATCAGCGGGATTAGTTGCCAAAACAGGTGCCCCGGTTCTTTTAAGTAAAAAAGGCAGCCTTGATTCCCGTTTAACGGCTGAAATCAAACGGCTCGGCGCGAAGCAGGTGTATCTGCTTGGCGGCACTGGAGCCATCAGCGGTTCTGTAGAGAGCTCATTAAAATCACAAGGTGTCAGCGTGAAAAGAGTCTCCGGCGATACAAGATATACTACGGCACAAAGCGTTAACAAAGAAGCCGGCTTAGGTTCAGCGTCTACTGCTATTCTGGTAAACGGCAGTACAGTAGCTGATGCATTAAGTGCTTCAGGAATTGCAGCAAACAAAAATCTTCCTATCTATCTATCAAGAACAAACTCTACACCTGTTGAGCTTCCTTCTACTGTAAAGAATGTAGTGATTTTCGGCGGAACAGCAGCGATTAGTTCTTCTGTAGAACAAAAGCTGAAATCGCAGGGGAAATCAGTACAGCGTATTTCCGGCGCAGATAGATATGAAACAAGTGTAAATGCGGCTAAATGGGCAAAGCTCTCAGGTAAACATAATTTAATAGTTAGAGGTACTTCTGTAAAGAGCAGCGCAGAAGATTACCCGGATGCAGTAGCATCTGCCGGGCTGTCAAAAAAGCTTGGAGCTCCAGTTATATTGAGTCATAACAGCAGCCCCGCCAGCGTAACCAAAAACTATATCAGTTCATCAAGCAAAACAAATTTAGTTTTAGGCGGTACCACTGCTATTTCAAATAAAGCGTTAAATGATCTTAATGTTTCTCTTTCAAGTGGAGGAAGCACTGCTCCTGAAGACGATAGCTCTTTAACTTCAGCAACTATTAGTTCTCCATATGAAATTAATGTTAGAAGCGTAGCGAACTGGAGTGCTGATATTCTTGGGACCGTGAAAAACGGCCAGGGAGTAGAAGTTTACGAAGTGAAAGACGGCTGGGCCAAAATTAAATACGGCAGCTCTACCGGTTTTATCCCAGGGAACTATGTAAATCTTACCGGCGGACAGCCGGAACCGGAACCATCCGTTCTGGCCGGCAAAGTTATATCCATTGATGCAGGCCACGGAGGAAATGATCCAGGTGCAGTTGCTAATGGACTTCAGGAAAAAGAACTTAATCTTGACGTAGCGCTTCGTGTTGAAAAAAGATTAAAAGACCTTGGAGCTACGGTTATTATGACTAGAAAAACAGATACATTTATTGAACTTGGTCAACGTGCCAGAATTGCAAACGATGCAAAAGCATCATCATTTATAAGCATTCACGGCAATGCCTTTAACGCTGCGGCCAATGGAACAGAAACATTCCATCACCCAACAAGCACAGAAGGCAGAAAGCTGGCAACGGCTCTACAGACAGAATTAATTGAAGAACTGAGCACAACAAACCGCGGTGTGAAAAATAATAACTTTGCCGTACTTCGCCTTACAAGCATGCCTTCCGCTCTTGTGGAATTAGGATTTTTGACAAATGCTGCTGAGGCAAAAAGATTAAAAACAAATGAGTTCAGAGAAAAATCTGCTATTGCGATTGTAAATGGTCTTGAGACGTATTACGGAAGTAAATAAAAGGCAGAAAATGAGAGAGAAGCTGTCTGCTTCTCTCTTTTTTTATAATCATGCGATAGTCAAAAGGGTGGTAGTTTATTGAAAAAAACAGTATGGCAGATAGGGACATCACTACTGGCGGTTTTTATTTTTCTTCCAATGGAAGCAGACGCAGAAGACAAAGAAATTTACATAGAATACGAAGATCACGTCCAGGAAGAATCAATAGGGCTTCAATCTGTAGACAAGCAGAGGGTGGAAACAATAAGTGTTCCGGAAGAAGACTATGAAGAAACTCTGGAAGAACTGGAAAACAATGAAGAAATAAAATTTGTAGAAGAAGAAATTTACTACGAGTACACAACAATGCCAAACGATCCTTTTATGTCCAGGCAGAAAATTAATTTTGAAAAAATAGGTGGTTACGGCGCCTGGAACAACTACACGCCAAAGTATACTCCTACGATAGCTGTTCTTGATTCGGGACTGCAGACTGCTCATTCGGATATCGGCAAAGCAGTAGTAAAGCCTTTCAATGTAGTAAACCAGACAACGAACGTGAAGGATTTAGTCGGGCACGGAACTCATGTAGCAGGCACGGCAGGTGCGGTTACAAATAATGGTATCGGTGTTGCTTCATTAGTGAAAAATGCAAAAATCATGCCGGTAAAAGTAGGTGAAGCTACAGAGATTACAAACATGAATATTGCCAGAGGCATTCACTACGCCATCGATAATAAAGCAGATATTATCAATCTGAGTCTTGGAGGACCAACTTCTTCCACTGTAGTACAGGAGGCTGTGAATAGAGCAAACCTTGAAGGAATTCTGGTAGTCGCAGCAGCAGGCAATAATAGTTCATCCAATAAATTTTATCCGGCTGCCAGCAATGGCGTACTTTCTGTTTCAGCCGTTGACGATAAAACAAATAATATTGCCGGTTATTCCAATTACGGCTCCTGGGTTGACGTTTCTGCACCAGGAACGAATATCTGGAGCATTTGTACAAAAGGCTCACTGTATCCGTTTACCAATTGCAGCCAGTCTAATCCGTATATTCCATCCAGTGGAACAAGCATGGCGGCTCCAATGGTTTCATCAATGGCAGGGATGCTGAAAGCTCAGGATCAAAAGCTTACCAACCATCAATTAAGCTATTTGATAGAAAGCGCGGCCAGCACGAAAGTGGGAGACAATAAAAAAACCAAATACGGGCTGACGAATGCCGAAACCGCTCAAACCCTATATAAAGAAGAAAACAGGCTGTATGGTGCGTCTTCCATAAAAACCTCCAATGAAATTGCCTTAAAAGGCTGGAGTGACATTAAAGAAACTACTCTTTCCAAAGCATCCGGTGAGGAAGAGGAGGCGCCGGTAAAAGGTCGATTTGTCATTATGGCAAATAATCAGTCCTTTGCAGACAGCCTGGCAGCAAGCGGGCTTTCCAATAGAATTGACGCGCCTCTGCTTCTTACATCTCCAACGCGTCTGGATGCTACTACTGTAAATACAATGAAGAAACTAAACGTAACAAACGTCATTCTTCTCGGAGGGTTCAACGCTGTATCATCAAAAGTGGAAGAATCCATTCAAGCCAGCGGTTTTGAAACGATGCGCCTCCGTGGAAGCAATCGTTATGAAACGGCTTCAGTTGTTAATGACTATGTCGCTGTTCCGGGAGGGGAAGTCGTCGTAGCTTCCGGAGAAAACTTTCCTGACGCACTGGCAGTATCGAGCTATGCTGCCAAAAAAGGGCTGCCGATAGTTTTTGTTCAAAAGAACGCCCTTCCGGAAGCAAGCCGGGCATTCATGGAGAAATACAATTTTAGTAAGGCATACGTAATTGGCGGAACCAATGCTGTTTCTGAAGAAGTGGCAGCGGATCTTCCAGAGCCGGTGAGAATTTCCGGCAGCAACCGTTACGAAACTTCTATTAAAGTAAACGAATATTTTAAAGGGACGCTTTCTTCAGATCACCTTCTTGTAGCTACTGGAGCTAATTTTCCAGACGCTTTAGCAGGTGGGGTAATGGGAGCAAAAACGAATACTCCAATGATATTTGTTGAAAAAAATAAAGTGCCGGACGTTTCCTCGACATTTATTGCAAATCAGAGTAACTTTCAATCTTTTACCGTACTTGGTGGAACGGCTGCGGTCAGTTCCCATACAAAGTGGGAAATAGATAATCGGATTTATAACAGTTATTACCAGGATAGATATGGAACAGGCAGTGGAACGCAGGCAGTAAAAAATTAAAGGGGGATATTCAAATTGAAAAAGGGAATAAAGTGGACAGCCGCATGTGCTTCTCTCGCAGCTTTTCTTCAGTTCTTACCGGCAGCGGCTCAGGCAGATACTATAATGGAAGAAATAAAGGTAGAAAAAGACAGCTCCGAAAGTATGGATAAAGGAGAAGAAATGAAGCTGCAAGTACGTAATTCTTCGAACAATGGAACGGTGGAAGTAAACGGAGAAGAGATTCAAACAATAGAAAACGGCTACGTGGAGAAGGTTATTTATACAAACAATCAAGAAGCCGCTTTTATAACCGTACTCTCGCGTTATCAGGGAAATGGTAATATTATGAATGTAGATATTTATAAGTGGAATGAAAAGAAATTGAACACGGTTTATGAAGAAGAAGATATTATGAGCGGCTCTGTAACGGTGGAGGACGATTCGATTGTGATCGGCAGGCCTGACCTGGAGACGGCAGAAAGCCAGGCCGTACCTGAAAAAGTAGAGACTAACACTATTTCTTTTACTGAAGGTGAAGTGAATGAGTCCGGATTTAAGGAAATGAGCCTGGAAAGCTTTAATCAATCATACGCGGAGGAGTCCGGGGAGATGAATACACTGGCCAATTACGATAATCCGTCGTTTACGGAAATCAATGAATTGTTGACGCGAAAAGCCAACCAGCACGGCATTCCGCCTGAACTCCTAAAGGCTATTGCCTGGCAGGAAAGCACCTGGAGACAATATGTAAACGGAGATCCGCTTATTGGTTTTGACGGGAAAGGTATTGGCATTATGCAGGTTACACCGGGATATACAGGGCTGCCGGAAGACGGAACTCCTGAGTTTGAGCAGAGACTTAAAACGGATATCGAATACAATATCGATAAAGGGATCGAAATACTTCTGCAAAAATGGAACTGGACCGGTAAAATCATTCCTCAAGTGAATGATGGATCTAAAGAAGTAGTAGATAACTGGTATTTTGCATTAATCGCCTATAATGGAATTTCCAAAATAAATGATCCAAGAGAAAGATCGAATACGTACCAGGCGAAAATATTCGAACATATGAATGGAAATATGGGCAGCCTGGGGTTAAAACCATTCCCGGAAAATACGCTGAACATAAAATATACAAACCCAAAAAGCCCGAACTTGATGATTTTTACCGATAAAATGAAATACCAAACAACAGCACCCTATACGCGCTCAAAAGAAAATTATAAAAAAGATGATGTTGTTGCGCCTAGAGCGTCAGTGAACATGAGAAATGCTCCGGGCGGAGCTGTAACCGGGAAATTAGATGCAGGGCAGCTTGCAGTTATTTCGGGGCCGATTACTTATCAGGAAAACAGGCTGGTTCATCACGGCTGGTACCAGGTGAAAAATGCTTCCGGAGAAACGGGCTATGTTCCTGCGAGCTATCTTTCCCTGCAGCGTCTTTCCGGGCCGACAAGATATGATACGGCTGTAGAAATTTCAAAAAATGGCTGGATGCAGGCGGAAACAGTTGTTATTGCAACGGGAGAAGACTTTCCTGATGCACTTTCCGGAACGCCGCTTGCCCATAAGTTAAATGCTCCTATTCTTCTCAGCAGTGCAAATGAACTTCCAGCCCGTACAGAAGCAGAAATTAACCGTCTTAATGCAAAAAATATAGTAATTCTGGGTGGAACACAGGCTATTTCAAAAGAAGTAGAGAATAAGCTTAGAAGTACGGGACGATCAGTGGAAAGAATTTCAGGAGCGACCCGTTACGCGACAGCAGGCTTAATCGCTGATAGAGTCGGCGGTTCGGGCGAGTACATCCTCGCAAACGGAAACTCGTATCCTGATGCCTTATCTATTGCGCCTCATGCTGCACGTGAAGGCATCCCGATTCTGCTGACAAGAGAAACCTCGGTGCCGTCAGAAACGGCGTCCAAACTGCGTAACAGCAAAAACATTACAGTAGTCGGAGGGACGAGTATGGTGAGCGGTAAAGTCTTTAACTCGCTCTCCAACCCAAAACGCATCAGCGGATCGACAAGGTATGGTACCGCTGCTGCAGTTATCAACGAACTAAACAGCCCTAAAGAAGCAGGCTTAATAGTCAGCGGGGAGAATTTCCCTGATGCGCTCACAGGATCTGTGCTGGCTGCCAAACAAAACGGAGCACTTCTTTTGACGAGATCCGGCAGCATCCCATCAGAAACGTCTTCCTTAACGAACGACAGTTCTTTTCAAACGATCAAAGCGCTTGGTGGAACAAGTGCGGTAAGCACAAACACAGTTGTGAATTTTACAAGATAACCCAAATACACTGCTCTTTATGGTAAATTAATAACATAAAGAGCAGTTTTTTTATGAACAGCTGCGCAGAAATGAGTGAAAAAATGAGAATTTTAATAATAAGCAATATGTATCCTTCGCAGGAATACCCTACTTTCGGTATTTTTGTAAAAAATCAAGCGAAGGAGCTATCCGGATTAGGTCATACAGTTGATGTTATTTCAAATAACAATCCAAAAATGGGAAAAAAAGAACTGCTGAAAAAATACAGCACATGGATGCTGCAGTTTGTCCGGCCGTATGTAAAGAAGAGCGGCAGCTATGATGTTATTCATGCTCACTACGCTTTTCCGTCAGGAGCGATCGCCAGATTAATGGCAAAAAGGCTTAACATTCCCTATGTGGTAACCTGCCATGGCGGCGACTTAAATAAAATGGCAAATATTAATTCGTTCTTAAAAAACCAGACAAAAAAAGTGCTGGAGGACGCTTCTAAGGTCATTGTAGTCGGCGAAGATTTAAAAGACAAAGTCCTTAATGAATATCAGATTCCCGAAGAGAAAACAGCTCTTTACAGCATGGGCGTAGATTTGGATACCTTTTATCCTGTTCCTAAACACGAAGCCGCCGCCAAAGTGGATTTTAATAAAGATCAAAAGCATCTGCTCTACGTGGGGAATTTAATTGAGGAAAAAGGGGTAATGGATCTTATAAAGGCTTTTCGTCTCATCCATGAAAAAAACGACAGAACAGTTCTTCATCTGGTAGGGCAGCACAAGCAGGATTTCTACCTGGAACGGCTGAAAAAAGAAGTTTCATCAAATCATCTAACACACGCCGTGCATTTTCATGGTCCAAAACCGTACCAGGAGCTTAAAAACTGGATGTCAGCCGCTGACGTATTTATTCTGCCCTCGCACATTGAAGGGTTCGGATTGGTAGCTGTAGAAGCTATGGCATGTGAAGCGCCGGTAGTCGGGACAAGAACCGGGGGACTTTACTACCTGCTCAAAGATGGTGCCGGTCTGCTGGTATCACCGAAAGAACCGGGGGAACTGGCAGAGGCCGTCCATTCTATTTTAGACGATGAATTATTAAAAGAAAAAGTTATTAAAAAAGGACTGCTGAAAGCAAAAGAAAATAACTCGAAGGAGATCGCCAAAGAAATTATTGAGATTTACAGAAACAATAAGTAAGTTTTTTGTAACTAAAAATGTCATTTGCCGTCTAACATAATGGTTCTTAAAGAAAAAATATAATGCAGGAAAGTGCTCTTAACAGCTTTATGCCTATGTTACAATAGATCCATGTGAAAAAAATCAGCTTCAAATAACTTAAAAATGTATTCAAATGAGGAGGATCTTAATGATCACTGCCATTGCACTGATTAGCTGCTTCATGATTTCATTGCTTTTAACACCGGTAGTGAAAAAAGTTGCCTTCCGCATCGGAGCGACAGATAGTCCTAACCTGAGAAAAGTTCACAACAAATCAATGGCTAGACTTGGCGGCATAGCAATATACGCAGCTTTCTTAATCGGTCTTTTGATTTTGCAGCCGGAGAGTGCCTATCTTCCTTATATTTTAGCGGCAGGCGCTATTATCATTGTTACCGGCGTGCTGGATGACATTACCGAACTGTCGGCCAAATATAAGCTGCTGGGACAGATAGCTGCTGCAGGAATTGTTATTGCCGGCGGCGTCCAGATTGATTTTATCAACCTGCCTTTTGGAAGCTCCCTGCAGCTTGGGTGGCTGAGTATTCCTATCACTCTCTTATGGATTGTTGGTATTACCAATGCTATTAATTTAATAGACGGTCTTGATGGCTTGGCAGCAGGAGTATCTTCTATCGTATTGGCAACCATATCTATCCTCGCTATTATTCAGGGAGACATTTTCATCGTAGCTCTGGGTATTGCCCTTTTAGGAGGAACGCTGGGCTTTCTAGTGCATAATTTTAACCCGGCTAAAATCTTCATGGGAGATACAGGGGCCTTGTTTTTAGGGTTTATGATCGCCGTTATTTCTCTGTTAGGATTCAAAAACGTAACTATTTTCTCGCTGGTCGTACCGGTCATTATTCTGGCGGTGCCGATCTCTGATACGTTCTTTGCAATTATCAGACGGATTGTGCACAGACAGCCTTTGTCTGCCCCGGATAAATCGCATTTACACCACTGTTTGTTAAACCTGGGATATTCCCACAAACAGACGGTCTTAATTATCTATGCCATTAGTGCGATGTTTGGGCTGGCAGCTGTGATATTTACGTTATCCACACTCTGGGTTTCTTTAGTGCTTATTTCACTATTGGTAATTGCAGTGGAGATTTTAGTGGAGCAGGTAGGGCTGGTTAGTAAACAGTATCGTCCTGTTCTTAATCTGGTCGATAAAATTTATAATTTCCCAAGAAGGCTTTGAATAAAAACGGTGTTTTGCAGAGTACAAATGCAGAACACTTTTTTATTATTTATAATTAATGGAAAAAGAGTTTATACGTCATCAATAAAAAGCATGCTCCACTCTGGGGCATGCTTTTCTTGTCGTCATTGTTTTTGTTTAGGCACGGTGATAATATACTGGCTGTAAGGAAGTTTATTTATCAGCAGGACGAGAGCTATACTGCCGGCAAGCACCAATGCGTAAGAAAAAGGCAGCCAAACGGCGTTAGTATATAATCCGCTCAGGTAATCATTGCTGACGAATAATACAAAAGGATGAATCAAGTATATACCAAGAGATAGATTCCCTAAAGAGATAACAGCATGCTGCAGCCGGGGAAGTCTGGAGCAGAATAAATACAACGAAGCGCCGGCTAAAAACAGCATGGGAATATTAAAAAAATTACTTTCTCTATTGGATCCTACAAAACCCTGTACAGCATATTCTAGCGCTCCAAAAATAAAAATGAGAAGGCCGATTGAAAGGGAAGTTCTTCTGTATTGAGCCACCCATTTCATAATAGGTCCCCAAAAATAGCTCAACATGCCTCCGATCATAAAAAAGAATATCCATCTGAATAAAAAGGATCTTTCAGAGATAATCATGTCCACATAGGAGTTTCCTATTTCCGGATGGTATCGGACGAGCAGGAAGTTAACTGCAAAGGCAAGGATGAATAGAACGAGATAGCGGTTAAATGATTTTGCCGCCATAATAAGAAAAGGAAAAATGATATAAAACTGGAGTACCACCGACATAAAATAAAGGTGGTAATTCGTTTCGCCCCTTACAAAAATATACACGAAGTCTATGATTTCACCGGGAGTGCCAAGGTTTGGGAACGCTCGAAGCCCTGCAATATCTTTATAAATTATGTAAAATACGCTCCAGAATAAAAATGGAAATAATACCTTTGTTATCCGGGAAGAAGCGAACCGGGAAAGAATAAAATCACGTTTCCGGTATTGATTAAAAAGAAGAAAGCCGCCAATGACCGCAAAAATAGGAGTGCCAAATCTTGTAATCTGGTTCCAAAAATATGTATAAGTCGTAAAATCGCCGCCGTTTGCCTGGGCAAATTGGGCGGATACATGAACCATAACTATCATTAAACAGGCGAGAGCACGAATGAAGTTAATTTCATAAAAAAAGCTTTTCTCCTGCGGACTGTTCATTGTTATACTTCCATCCCCCTTTTTCTATTAAATCGGGTACATACTATTTGAGTATAAGCGATCCGTTCGTAATTAGATATAAATGTATAAAAAGTCAGTAGGAATAGTCTACTGCTCTTTGAAAAAAACGGATTTAATCCGGGAAAGAAGGCATATTTAACGAACAAAAGGAAGTCCGTCACTTGGTAATTATGGTAGAATGAATAAGGAATTTATTTGAAAGCTGCAAAGGAATTTATTTGAAAGCTGCATGGGAAATAATTTGCATCTAATATAGTGAGCGAGAGAGGTTCTAAAGTTGAAAAGAAATTTAGGAATAGCCAGTCTATTGTTGATTGGAGTAACTTTTATACTAAAAGTTTCCGGTCTATTAAGAGATATGACTATTGCTTTTTATTTTGGTGATTCTTATTTAGCAGACGCATATATTGCGGCCTTTATTATTCCAAACATGCTTTTTCTGTTTATGACCAACGGTATGAAGAATGCTCTGGTGCCCAGCTACGTAGATGCGGCGGAGCATAATAGAGGAAAAAAATATTTGAACCAGGTGCTTAAAGGTACAGCTGTTATCAGCCTTGCTCTTTCTTTATTGGGCGTCGTGCTTGCTCCTTTTATCGTACGAACATTGTACAGCGGATTTTCTGAGGAAGCCGTCCAGATTTCGACAGTAGTAACAATTATTTTATTTTCTTCTTTATTTTTTGTTGGTCTGAATTCTGTATTTGAGGCTTACTTTGATGCGGAAAAACGATTTTCTTTATCGATTTTTTCGCAGGTGATCGTTGTGCTTTCCACCATTTTGGGAGCGGTATTATTAGCAGGGGAATTAAGCGTGTATTCACTGGCCTATGGATACCTGGCTGGTACCATTATCTCTCTGTTGTTTAAAATGCCTATTTTAAAAAGTGATAGAATTATAGAATGGAAAAGCAATATAGACTGGACAGAGGTAAAAAAGTTTTATGCGATTTTTATCCCGGTTGCTTTAACCGTTATGGTTGGGCAGATTAACTTGACCGTTGATAATGTATTTGCCAGCCGGTTTTCAGAAGGGGCGGTTACGTATATTAATTACGCTAAAAACCTCGTTCATTTTCCGCAGCAGATATTCGGCATCGCCATAGCGACGGTTATTTTCCCAATGCTTGCAAAAGCGATGTCCAATCATAATAACAACTTATTTAAAAAAGGAGTTGAAGACGGGCTGAACGCTATGTATTTAATTGTTCTGCCTTCTATTATCGGCATGATGCTCCTAATGCCTAATATAGTAGAGCTTTTATACCAAAGAGGGGAGTTCGGCTCCGGGGCAGTATCCAATACAACTATGGTAGCTTATTATTACTTTGGTTCCGTGCTGTTCTTCAGCTTAAATAATGTAATAAACAAAGGCTTTTATACATTGAAAAAAGGCCATTTAATTTTGATCATCGGCGGTATTTCTGTTTTATTGAACATATTGTTTAATTATATTTTTACCTCTATTATTGGCTATAATGGCATTCCTTTGGCCTCTTCCTTTGTAGGGTTATTTTACGCAGGTCTCTGCTATATTGTTTTCTCCCGGCTTATCGGTGGAATGCCACACCTTAAAATAGCAGTGGAGTTTATCAAAATAACAGCAGCGGCAGCAGTTATGACAGGATCTATCCTTTTGATACAGCCTTTTATAACAGATTGGGCTAATATTTTTCAAATTGCCCTCGTGGGGGCGGCAGGAGCGTCCGTTTATGGAGTATCGCTGCTGCTGGTGAAAGCAAAATCAGTAAATATCGTTATAGAACGATTTAAAAAGAAAGAATAGGTGAACCAGCATGCGCTTTAAAGATATCGCAATAAAATCAGCGGGCATTCCGCTGAACCCTATAACAGGTAGTTTTCTAAAAAGGTACTATGCCTCGAAGCTGCCGCTTTGTTCTATGAAGGAAAATGAAAATATTGTCGTTATGGTTCCACACGTTGATGATGAAACCATTGGACTTGGAGGAACTATACGTGCTCATGTAGAAAGTAACAGCAGGGTGCATGTTGTGCTCGTAACAGATGGAAGCCAAAGTGTAAGCGATCTGACAGCAGATGAATTAAAAGCTGAACGACGCAGGGAAATGGAAAAGGTAAAAAAAGTTCTCGGGATTCAACAGGTGAGTTATCTGGATTTAAAGGACGGCGGTATCGTTCCGACAGAGGCTTCCAACAGCAGGCTGAAAGGAATTTTGGAGACAGAACAGCCTGACATTATTTATACGAATACATTTATAGATGCTCATCCAGATCATACGAATACATCTCTAATGCTTGCTGATATGCTTCAAACGGTTCATCTGCAGAAAAAGCCGGTGATTCGTCTGTATGAAATAAACTGCCCGATTCCACCCGAATTCATAAATTGCGTCGTGAACGTTTCCAAAACAATGAAATACAAGAAAAAAGCGATTACTATTTTTTCTTCTCAGGCAATCGCTTTTGACGGATTTATTAAATTAAATAAATATAAAAGGCATCTTGTAAAGAAAAAAAGAATTTCCTACGCTGAAGCTTTTATTGAATTGGACACAGAAGCTTTCATTAAATCAGCTTTTCACATCAAGAGACACGGTTATAATTTTAAGGCTGCTTTTAAACAGGCTAATCGAACAGAAACGCTGTTATGGGCAATCACTAAAAGCCAGGCCTTTAAAAAAGAAGTATATAGAAAATCACTCAGTTAAAATCCGGCATATAAGAATTGTTGTGAGAGGAGCTTCACTTAATGAAAGGTTTACGATTTGAAAAATGGCACTATTCACTCGGTATATTGTTTGCTTTTTACATATTGCTTCAGCCTTTTCTGGATCTGTTTGCATTTGTAGGTATACCTGTTTCCACTTTAATACGGGCCCTTGTTATTCCCTTAGGGCTGGTATTTATTTTAGGATTTTCTTCTGTAAAGTGGACGAAAATCTCATTAATTTACCTGGCTGTGTTGTTCATATATATGGGACTTCACTTCATCAATAACATGATTTTCAAAGACCCAATCAGTATGGGAGAAGAAATTACCTATATTATAAAGACCGTTTACTTCGCGGTCATGCTGATCGTATACATCATGCTGTTCTTTACGTTAAAATCCAGATGGAATATAAAAAAGACTATACCCAAATTCATTTATATTAACTTACTGGTCGTCTCTATTATTGTACTGCTGGCTCATATTACAGGTACCGGACAGCGCAGTTACGGTATGCTGCTTAGAGAAGGCCACACGGGATGGTTTTTCTCCGGAAACGAACTGAGTGCGATCTATGCCATGGGATTCTGTTTCGCCGTATTGTTTTTCCTGAAAACAAAGCGTGGATTGATCAAATGGCTGATGATTCCCGCATTATTTTTGATGATATTAGCGATGCTTAATATTGGAACAAAAGTCGCCTTTGGAGGAGCGGTCATTGCCCTGCTGCTAGGGGTAGTAACGTCCTTCTGGGAATTAATTAAAAAGAAAAAAGGCCTTAATCTTATTATTATCACGGCGCTGACCGTAGTGACACTTGCGATTTCCCCTTTTATGGCTATCGGAAATAATCTGGGGGTTTCCATGGATATCTCCCAGGCCCCGGCAGAAGAAGAGGGAGAGGAAAGCGCTGCTGAAGAAGGTGGAAGTGTTGATTCAGGGGAAACCCCGGAAAATGTTTCGGAAGGGCCTGCTTTAGGACCGATTCAATCCTTTTTCCTAAGTGGAAGAGAAAGCTTTTTCAATGATTCACTGACTCAATTTCAGGCAGCTCCCGTTTCCCAGAAGATTTTAGGCATGGGACGAGGAGGTAATTACGAAGAAACCTCTAAATTCATTGAAATGGATTTTATTGACTGGTTCTTTAATTTCGGATTTGTTGGATTTATTTTATTAATGATTCCGCTGGCAGCAGTTGGCGGAGCCAGCATAGTAAATATATTGAAAAACGGCAGGCTGTTCAGCTTAAACGTTTTATTTTCCGGACTTGCCACGTGTATTGGACTTGGTGCTGCATTTACAGCCGGCCATGTGCTGTCTTCTCCGGGAGCCGGTATTTACCTGGCTGTTGGACTGGCCTTTCTTTTTACAATGTCTATGAAAAAAGAAACTGGAAATAGAAGATGGTAACAAATAAAAAAGGGAGAGGGGCAGGGTCTGCTGTGGACAAAAAGAAAAAAGTAATGATGATTTCTTCCATTGGAGGACACCTCACCCAGCTTCTTCAGCTGGAGCCGGTATTCACGCAGTATGACTACCATATAGTAACGGAAAAATCATCAATCACCCTGGAAATGAAAAAGAAGTATCCTATGTCCTATCTGGTATATGGGGCAAGAAATTACCCAGTACGATACATCTTCAAATTTTCATACAACATTATCAAATCGTTTCTGCTGTTTTTAAAGTACCGTCCGGATGTAGTTATTACGACAGGCACCCACACGGCGGTTCCGATGTGTTACATTGCAAAGCTGTTCCGGAAAAAAGTAGTGTTCATTGAGAGCTTTTCCAAATCTTCTTCAGCTAACCTTTCTGGACGGATGGTGTATCCTATTGCTGACTTATTTGTAGTTCAGTGGGAATCCATGCTGAAAGTATATCCAAAAGCTGTTTACGGAGGGACTATCTATTGATATTCGTTATTCTTGGAACCCATGAACTGCCCTTTACACGCCTGTTAAATGAAGTAGAGCGTTTAAAAAAAGAAGGATTCATTGAAGACGAAATTATCGTACAGAATGGCAATACTCCTTTTAAGAGCGGGTATATGGAACTGCGGCCATTTGTTACATTTGAGCAGATGGATCAGCTGTTTGATGAAGCACGGCTGATTATTACCCATGCCGGTACTGGGTCGGTTATTACCGGACTGAAAAAAAAGAAAAAAGTTATTGCTGCACCGAGGCTGGAAAAGTATGGAGAACATAATGATGACCACCAGCTGCAGTTAACAGAAAGCTTCACGGAACAGGGACATATTCTGAATTGGGGAGAAGGAGACAACCTGCTCGAGCTCATCCACGAGTCCGAAACATTTGAACCCAAACCATTTCAGTCCAAACAGGAGCAGATGTTTTCCGTAATTAAAAATTTTATTGATCAATAATACCTATTCAGGGGAGGTTCCATGTCTATTCGGCTGTATCATCCAGAAGACCGTGAAGCGGTAAGGGCTTTATTTAAGAAAGTGTTTGATAAAGAGCATCCCGATTCATATTGGGAATGGAAATATTCCAGCCCGCCCCTCAAGCCTTTGGTATTAGTATGGGAGGAAAACGAACAGATATTAGGTCATATCGCTCTTTGGGTGATGCCGGCATATATAGAAGGCCGTTCTTCTAAAATAGGGCTTAGAATGGATACGATGGTTGATCCGGAAGCAAGAGGAAAAGGCATTTATAACTATTTGAATCAGGACATGCTGCAGCGGGCTGAAGCAGAAAATATTGTGATGCTTTACGGATTTCCCTCTCCGGCAGCTAACAGCCGGCTGCTAAAGTACACGAACGCCAGCCATCAGGTGAATATTTCCCGCCGGATTTTATATGCTCCTGCCAGATTAAAACGAGGCAGCAATAAAGCCGATGTAAGCCAGTTAACGTTTAAGCCTGTAGCAGAGTGCGGGCCGGAATTTAATGAACTGGCCTCTCAAAATAAAGACCAGTGGCCGGTGCATGTAAATAAGTATGCGGATTTTTTGAACTGGAGGTATTTTCAACATCCGGTTAACTCGTATAAAATGACTGCCTGCTATATGGAAGGAAAGTTAAGAGGATACGTTGTGACGAAAAAAGAAAAGAAAAAAGTAAAAGGGCTGCCGATCGGCATAGGAAGCATTGTTGACATTTCCGCAGGTACGGCAGAAGAATCAGAAGCGTTAGCGCGTGAAGCTGTGTATGAGCTGAAATCATGCCTGGTCGTGCAGACATGGACGCTTCCGCATTCCGGATTGGCAGATTCCCTGCAGCATTTGGGCTTTAAGGAAAAGGACCAGCCGCTTCCTTTTGTCACGCATAATCTTTCCTCTTCCCCATCTTTGGATGACCCATCCAGTTGGTTTATTACCCAGGGTGATGTCGATTCTTTTTAACGGCATAAAAAAAGCGTTTTTCCGATTAGCGGAAAAACGCTTTTTCTTATTCTACTGTAGAAAAGTAGGGTGTTTGTTCGCCTGAAGATTCACTCTGCGGCTGGCTTTCCTGTTCAGCCGGCTGCTCTTCCTGCTCTACAGGAGCCTGAGTTTCAGCCGGCTGTTCTTCAACCGGAGCTTCTCCGGCAGAAGGAGAACCGGAGGTAGGCTGTTCCGGCATATAGGCGTTTGTGCCTTCAATTTCCAGGTGATCGGTTAACGTTTCAGATATTTCTTCGCGTGATCCCTGGTCAAGCTGGTAATAATAGATACCGTTGATTGTAGCGTCTGTGCCCCCGAGCTGAAGGCTTTCTACATCGTCAAGTGAACGGGAATAGCCCTGCAGCGATACCAGGTTTCCAAAGGTGAAGTTCATCCTCATATTCGAACGCACGCTGTCAAACACGTCATCAAATTTATTAATCGAAGAAAACGAAGCGGATTTGTTAATCAATGATTCAATGACTATCTGCTGGCGTTCGCCTCGACCAAGATCTCCACGGGGATCCTGCTTTCTCATGCGGACAAAAGCCAGTGCTTCTTCTCCATTTAAGGTCTGTTCGCCTTCTTCAATTTGAATAGCATTAGGGTTGCTTTCACTGTCCTGCTCGGTAAAAGCGAGCGGAGAGTCGACTTCAATACCTCCAAGGGCATCAACGATTTCGACAAAAGCGATAAAATCAAGCTTTATATAATAATCCACGGGGATATTAAAAAGGTTTTCTACACTTTCAATAGCAAGATCAGTTCCACCGTATGCATGGGCATGGGTGATTTTATCTTCGCCCCGGCCGGGGATATTAACTAAAGAGTCTCTCGGGATACTGGTAGTCTTAACTGTTTTTTCATCTTTATTAAATGTAGCAAGCACCATTGCATCTGTGCGGCCTTCCAGATTGGAGCCGTCTCTGTCATCAACGCCCATAATCAGGACGGAAAAGTTATCTTCCTGCAGATCAACGGCTTCTGTACGCAGATCTGATTTTTCGCCTCGTTCGAGTTCTTCCTGGGTATCGGCGGTAACGCTGCTGAGCTGGATAAGGAAATAGCCGGCTGCAACCGCTACGGCTAATACTCCAAGGATTCCGAGAAGACCGAAAATTTTAATTATTCTCCGGCGGCGGCGTACCTTTTTATTCCGGCGCTGGAGTCTTGTTTGTTCATTTATATCTGCCATTTAGTTAACTGCTCCCTCACATATGATGTTCTAGTATTTTCCCAAGCTGTCGTATAGATGGAGCTTCCTTATGAATGTCTACTCAAGGCCTGTGCTCCTTTACGGCTTTTTCACGGCAAACAGCCACTTCTCTTCATTCTACAGAAAGACCTTCAGATAGTAAATATGGGATATGTATATTCAATTTCCTCTATGTAAGACGCTGTAACAAAACAATAGTTACAAAAAAAGAATAATCCTTTTTTTTAGAGAAAGGATTATTCAAGTGTTCGTTCAAGAAAAGCGGTATTTCCTTCTTTAACCTCTGCCTGGCCGTTGGATAGTTCAGTGATCCAGGCGGTAAAGGTTTCTGTTTCTGCCGCCGCCACATACGTATCTATATGCACGTTTTCCTCGTAGCGGATGTCCTTCAGCTGGTAGGAGGAACGGCGGATATCGTTTTCGAGTTTTCCGAGCAGGGTGTAATCTGCCGTTACGGTCATAATCTGCGTGCGGATGCGTTCGACAACACCGACAGCCGAGATGGCCTCGGTAACCGAAGAACCGTAGGCACGGATTAAGCCGCCGGCGCCGAGCTTGATGCCGCCGAAATATCTGGTTACAACAACGACCGTGTTTTTCAGCTTCTGCTTTTTGAGCACGTCGAGCATGGGGACCCCGGCTGTGCCGCTTGGCTCTCCGTCATCATTTGCTTTTTGGATGTGATCCTGCTCGCCGATAAGGTAGGCCGAGCAGTTATGATTGGCATTTTTATGCTCCTTTTTAACCTCTTCTATAAAAGACTGCGCCTCCTCTTCTGTGTAGGCGCGCCGGACGAAAGTAATAAACCGGGATTTCTGGATAACAATTTCGTGGGTTCCGGGCTGTTTAACGGTGTAATAAGATGTAAGCATATGGTAACTCCTTCTAGTTATGTCATCACACTATAATCATATTGTAAAACAACGTAAAAATAATAAATGTTATGATTTATAAAGACATTTTACGAGAATGTTAATAAAATAGGAACAAATTATTTTTTTAAAACCTGTAATAGGTAATTCAGAATGTGCTAAACTAATCATAGCAAAGCGTTATTTTTTGTAGAGGCTGAGAAGCCGGAAAGAAAATACGCAGGCTAAAAAATCATTCTTTCCCCCTTGGAATACATTAGGTAAAGGATGTAAAAAGGGTGAGGGGTATCCTTGGTATGGAAACCTGCTTTAGATGAAGTAGTAAAGAAAATGCTCGGTACTGTGGACCTAAGCAAACGCCAGCTTTTTGATATCGGCGAGCAGTCGCGGTCCGAATTTGACGCATTGAATGATGAATTAAGAGAGATAAAGAAAAAAGTAGCAGCAACGATTGAAGCTTCGGACAAAATGGAAATCCGTGCCCGTATTGCAAGAAACAGATTAGCGCAGATGAGCCGGACTTTCAAGGAATACAGCGACAAAGATGTTCAGAATGCCTATGAGAAAGCAAATGCTCTTCAGGTAGAGCTTGCTGTTGTGCGCCAGGAAGAGAAGCAGCTGCGGGAGCGGCGCGATTATATTGAACGCCGGCTCGTGCTTCTGCAGGAACAGATCGGCAAAGCCGAAACGCTCATTCACCAGGTGTCGGTCGTGTATAACTTTTTGGACGGAGATTTAAAAGATGTTGGGGAACTGGTGGCAAACGCGAAAGAGAAACAGCGTTTCAGCTTAAAAATTATTGAAGCACAGGAAGAAGAACGAAAGAAAGTCGCCCGGGAAATTCATGACGGCCCGGCGCAGATGCTGGCAAACGTCATGCTGCGATCCGAGCTTGTCGAGCGCGTGTATAACGATAAGGGCATTGAACCTGCTCTTGAGGAAATAAGGGATGTGCGTTACCTGATCCAGGACAGCCTGGCAGAGGTGAGGCGCATCATTTATGACCTCCGCCCGATGGCACTCGATGATCTCGGCCTGGTTCCGGCCCTGCGGAAATACCTGCAGACGGTGGAGGAACGCACCGGCATGACGATCTATTTCCGGGAGCTCAGCACAGCGCTGCGGCTTCCCCCGCATGTAGAAATTGCGTTATTCCGCTTAATTCAGGAAGCAGTTCAGAACACGTCCAAGCATGCAGAAGCTGATATGGTCCGCGTCAATCTGGAAGTGGGAAACGATTTTGTGACCGCTTTAATTAAAGATAACGGCAAGGGATTTGAAACAGAAAAGTCAAAGGAAAATTCATTTGGCATTGTCGGCATGAAGGAAAGAGTACTGGCCCTTAATGGGGAAATGCGCGTTCAGTCGGAACCTGGAAAAGGAACCACGGTGATCATTAAGATACCGCTGGAATGAAAAGTTAATAAAATGAGCGGCTGAAACATGCTGGACACATAGTTCTACTAGACTATGCCGAGGTATGTATTCGAAAGGATGAATGTGATGATACAAGAGCATATTAAGTTAGTATTAATAGACGACCACCAGCTGTTCCGCGAAGGTGTAAAGCGAATTTTAAACATGGAAGATAATTTTGAGGTAGTCGGAGAAGGCGATGACGGCGAGCAGGCAGTTTCCCTTGTCGAAGAAAACGAACCGGACGTTGTGCTGATGGACATTAATATGCCCAATATCAACGGCGTTGAGGCGACCAGACAGCTTCTTGACCGCTTCCCAAAAGTGAAAGTCCTGATCCTTTCAATTCATGACGATGAAACATACGTCACCCACGTTCTGAAATCAGGGGCTTCCGGCTATCTGCTCAAGGAAATGGATGCCGATGCGCTGATTGAAGCCGTAAAAGTAGTCGGATCCGGGGGCGCCTATATTCATCCAAAGGTCACCCAGAACCTGATTAAGGAATACCGCCGCCTGGCCCTTGGCACAGAAGGCGAAATGGAGCCGGAGGAAATCGGCTACCGGGAAGTGGAATACCGCAAGCCGCTTCATATCCTGACAAGACGCGAGTGCGAAGTGCTTCAGCTGATGACAGACGGCTACAGCAACCGCATGATCGGAGAAGCGCTCTATATCAGTGAAAAAACGGTGAAAAACCACGTAAGTAATATTCTGCAGAAAATGAACGTAAATGACCGTACCCAGGCCGTGGTCGAAGCCATCAAAAAAGGCTGGGTCAAAGTCAGATAAGGCAGACGCTATAAAGTAAAGGAAGCCGGAGGTGTCATGCATCTTCGGCTTTTCTTATCCTGACGGAAAGAAATTCCATTCTATAATAAAGCGAGGAACGAGTATGCCGCAGATTGCAATTGTTACCGACAGCACGGCCTATTTGGCAGATGAAGTGAAAGAGGCCCACCACATATCCGTCATTCCATTGAGTGTCGTATTTGGAGAAGACGCCTACCGGGAAGAAATAGATATTTCCAAAGATGACTTTCTGGAGAAAATGAATAATGCAGACAGCCTGCCGACGACCTCTCAGCCGCCTATCGGCGAATTCACTGCCCTTTTTGAAGAGCTCAGTAAGGAATATGAAGCTATTATTTCGATCCATTTGTCCAGCGGTGTCAGCGGTACGTATCAGACCGCCTGTGCTGCCGCAGAGCAGGTGAGCGATAAAGTAGAAGTATACTGCTTTGATTCGGAAATCAGCTGTATGCCGCAGGGGTTCTATGCGATCCGCGCGGCGGAGATGAGCGAAGCAGGCCACACCGTGGATGAAATTCTTGATGTACTTTCCGATATGAGAAAGCGGACGAAGGCGTATTTTGTCGTAGACAACCTAAATCACCTCCACCGCGGCGGACGCCTGAACGGAGCGCAGGCGATTGTAGGAAGCCTTCTGCAGATTAAGCCCGTACTCCACTTTGAAGACACGAAAATTGTGCCATTTGAGAAAGTGCGGACCGCGAAAAAAGCAATTGCCCGCATTTATGATATTTTTGCCGATGATATTAAAAACAGTACGTCGGTCCAGGCTACCGTGATTCATTCCAACCGACCGGAAAAAGCGGAACAAATGAAAGAAGAACTTTCCCAGGCCCACCCACAGGCAAACATCGTTGTCAGTGAGTTTGGACCGGTCATCGCCACCCACCTCGGCGAAGGCGCGCTTGCGCTCGGCTGGTACAGTAAGTAATAAGAAGCGGCAGGCACCCGTCTGCTGCTTTCCTCATATAAACCCCCTCAAAGGAGTGACCCCCGATACGTATCCATTCATTTCTCTCCAAATCAGGAGAAACACGCTACCTTCCTGTAACGAACGATCCCTCAGCTCCAAGAAGTATAGATAGTTTACCTGCGGTGTCCCCGATACAAGGGGACGCCGATTTTAACCATCCTTCCTATAACGAAATCTGCACGCGTCTTGCCGGACGCGATCTTCTGCTGGAGGAAATCGGCGAACCGCTGGAGGTTCTGCTTCCTTTTCTACAGGCAGGGCATATAGTGATGCGCCCCGGCTTATCGAAATCGGGGAAAGGCTGGCTCTGTCACCGCTGTCTGGAAAGCGATCCCGGATTGTTTGCCGCATTTTCCTGCGCTCGCTGCGGGCAGGTCTGCACGTACTGCCGTACCTGCCTGGAGATGGGGCGGATAGACACGTGCGGGGTGCTGTTCTCCTGGAACGGCCGCGCACCGCTTCCCGAAGGCACCGCCTCTCTGCAGTGGCAGGGGGAGCTATCTCCGGGCCAGCAGAAAGCATCCAACGCGCTTTGCCGGGCCGTTGCGGATGGCACGGAGCTGCTTATCTGGGCCGTCTGCGGCGCGGGAAAAACAGAAATCCTTTTCCGGGGGATAGAAGACGCCTGCCTCAGCCGCAGGCGGATTCTTCTCACTACGCCGCGCGCCGAGGTGGTGATGGAGCTCCTCCCACGGATTCGAGCGGCCTTTCCGGGATTGATCGTGAAAGGCCTCTACGGCGGCAGTGAAGAGCGCTTCGGCTACGCTGATATTCACATAGCCACCACTCATCAGACAAGACGGTTCCGTGATGCCTTTGACGTGGTTATTATTGATGAAATTGATGCGTTTCCCTTCTCCTACGATCCCTCTCTTAAGCAGGCGGTCGACAAGGCAGCCAAATCCGGCGCCGCCAGGATTTATTTAACTGCCACCCCCTCCAGGCTGTTAAAAAAACAGGCGCGGGACGGAAAGCTTCCCTTTATACAAATCCCGCGCCGCTATCACGGCTATCCCCTTCCCGTACCGACACTCAAATGGATAGGAAACTGGAAAAAAGCATTAAAAAAAGACCGGATCCCGCCGGCACTGCTCGCCTGGTGCGAAAAAAAGACGTCCGCCGGTGTACCGGTATTTGTCTTTGTCTCTTCTGTCGAACAGGCGGAAACAGCGGCACGGCTGCTTGCAGAAAAGTGGGAAGGTACGATCGGCGTACACGCCGCAGATCCGCGGCGCCACGAAAAAATCCAGCTGTTCCGCAATAAAAAAGCGCCGATTTTAGTGACGACGACCATTCTGGAACGCGGCGTTACGATTAAAGGGGCAGAAGCGGCGGTGCTTGGCGCCGAAGAAAGCATATTTGACGAAAAGGCGCTCGTGCAGATTGCCGGAAGGGTGGGAAGAAGCAAAGACCAGCCGGAGGGGGACGTGATGTATTTCCATTACGGAAAAACGAGCGCGATGCTGGAGGCGGTCCGTCATATTCAGACGATGAACAAACAAGGGAGCAATGCACATGGGGAGTAAGCGCCGCTGTTTATACTGTATGGAACCAAGGCAGGAGCAGCTCTCCTGGCACGGGCTGATCAGCCGTGCCGATGACCCGGTCTGTCCGGACTGCCGGGCATTATTTACGATGCTGATGTCCCGGGACTGCCGGATCTGCGGCCGGGAAAAAGATGAACAGAGCGCACCGTTTTTTCAGGATACGCGCTGCGGCGACTGCGTAGCGTGGGGAGAAAAAGACATAGGACGTGCTCTTGATCATAACATTTCCCTGTACCGGTATGATAAAGCCATGCAGCAGTGGATGGCACGCTGGAAATACCGCGGGGACCCGGCGCTTACAGCTGTGTTTCAAAAAGAATGGGTCCAGATCTGGCGACGCTCTTACGCTTCCTGGAAGGTTATGGCACTGCCTGCCGGTCCCGGCAGAACGCAGGAAAGAGGCTTCAATCAGGCCGTCCTGCTGGCGGATATGCTGCCGGGGGATAGGCTGAACGGACTAGAAAAAAAAGATGAGCCGAAAAAACAGAGCAAAAGTACTAAAAATCAAAGAGAAAGCCTGTTCTATCAACCTTTTTATATGAACAATCAGGAAAAAATTAGATTTAATGGTGAAAAAATTCTGCTGGTGGACGATATATATACTACAGGGACCACCGTCAGAAAAGCAGCGTCTGTTCTGCGGAGTGCGGGAGCGGAGCGGGTTGCTTCATTTACGCTTGCACGAAGTACGGGTACCCTTTCCAGAAAAGAGGAGAAAGCCCAATGAACCAGCTTGAAAACTGCAGCGTCTGCGAGCAGCTTTATGTACGAACCGTACGGGACATCTGCCCGCCCTGCCATAAAAAACGCGAAGATCGGTTTCAGGCGGTCTACCAGTTTATTCGTAAAAAGCAGAACCGCCAGGCCACGATGGCCGATATTTCCGAAGCCATTGGGGTGGAGGAAAAAGAAATTATTCAGTTTATTAAAGAAGGCAGGCTGGAGCTGAAATCTTTTCCACAGCTGTTTTATCCATGTGCATCCTGTGGAGAAGGCATCCGCGATGGGAAAATCTGCAGCAGCTGCCATACCCGATTGAAAACGGATCTGGAACAGGAAACGTACGAACAAAAGCGCACAGATCGGCTTCGGGAAGAACAATCCAACATTTACCGGTCGAAACCTATCCGGTAGTCGTGTAATAATAGAAAAAACAGCCGATATAAGAAACACAGCAGTACAGATCGGACTCGCCAGAGGAGGCAGCAGCCATGAAAATCAATCCAAGCGGACCTATTAACAACCCGTATCAAAAAACGGTAAAAGCGCAGGCATCGGAACAGGCCGCTCCGCAGAAGACCGATAAACTGGAAATTTCAAAGGAAGCAAAGGATATGCTAAACAGCGATAAAATTGATCCAGCCCGCCAGGCAAAGGTGGACGCATTGAAGAGTAAAGTAGAAAGCGGCGATTACAAAATTGATGCCGAAGAAACCGCCAGAAAATTTTATGACTTTTGGACAAAGCAGTAACGGTCAGTAGAGAAGGAGAGAAATCAGGATGGCAGTGAAAGAACTGGTAGACCATATGAAAGAACTGGCCGGCCTGCATGAGCAGCTGCACGAGCTGAGCCTGGAAAAAACAGAGCTGCTGAAAAACAATGAAGCTAAACAGCTCCAGGAGCTTGTAAAAAAAGAAGCGCTCTGCATCCGTGAGGTAGAAACAGCGGAAACGGCCCGCGCCGCAGAAGCGGAAGCGGTGGCCGGGGAATATGCGGCAGATGAGGTGACGATCCGCAGCCTGCTGAGGGTTCTGCCCGAGGGTGTTCAGTCTGAGCTCCGGCAGCTGCAGGCACGACTCGGTGAAACGATTCAAAAGCTCCAGCAGCAGCAGGAACTAAACCGTGTGCTTCTGGCTGATTCTCTTTATTTTCTTCAGAAAAATATGGAATGGATGCGTCCGGCAGCGGACCAGTCCCGTTACACTCCGCCCGGTCAGAAAAACCAGACGCAGGCGTATTCATTTTTTGATTCAAAGGCGTAAACGCCATACTTAAGGGAGGTGTCATGTATGTATTCTACGTTTCATGGACTGGAAACAGCCAAGCGGGCGATGACTGCCCAGCAGTCGGCACTGCAGACGACAGGTCATAATATTGCCAATGCCAATACTCCCGGATACACCCGGCAGCGGGTCACGATGGAAGCCGCACAGGCGTTTCCGAAAGCCGCGATGAATGCCCCAATGATTGCAGGACAGATGGGCACAGGGGTACATACCCCATTTGTGGAACGAATTCGTGAACAGTATCTGGACATACAATACCGCACGGAAACGAGCAAAACTGAATACTGGAGCACGCATGCGAGCGCGATGGAACGGATGGAGGACATCATGAACGAGCCTTCCGAACACGGCCTCTCCAACTCTGTTACCCAGTTCTGGGAAGCGGCGCAGGATGTGTCCGTGCAGCCGGAAGACGCAGGTGCCCGTTCGGTTATGCGCCAGCGCGGCGAATCGCTTGCCGAGACGTTCCGCTACATAGGAGATTCCCTTCAGGCTAATAAGCTGGATGTGCGGACAGAGCTCGATATTACCGAAAAAGAGGTGAACTCGCTGTTATCGCGCATTAATGAAGTGAACACACAGATTGGAAAAGTCGAGCCCCACGGCCAGATTCCCAATGATTTGTACGACGTTCGCGACAATCTCGTCGATGAGCTTTCCGGCATGCTTTCGATAGAAGTGGTCCGCAACGAAGGCGGATCGAATGCGATGGCGGCCGCAGAAGGTAAAATGAATATTTATGCTACAGACGGAGAAGGCACCAGGCTCTTTACGCTCGTGGACGGCCAGGCCGATGCGTTTAAGCAGATGGCGGTAACGACGAATCCGGATCAGCAGCACGATCCAATTGACTCACTTTCCTTTACGTGGGCAAATGCCCAGGCCGGCACCGAGCCGGAAAACGCGGGGGATCCTGGAGCGGTAGCGGTGCTGAACAGCGACGGCAAGCTCAAGGCACTCGTAGAAACATACGGATATGTGGATCCAGCAACAAATGAAGCAAAAGGCACCTACCCGGACATGATGAATAACCTGGACATAATGGCAGAAACCTTTATGACCGCGTTTAACGACGTGCATGAGGCAGGCTGGAATCTGCAGGATATTGAAAACAAAACAAAAGGCGATGATGTCGCATTTTTTACGATTCAGCAGGATCGTGCCGAACTGGGAGCCGCACGCTCCATCAGTCTCAGCTCCGAGATTAAAGGCAATCTGGACCTTATTGCAGCGGCTTCTCCAGCAGCAAATGCGGATGGAGCGATCGCCTACAGCGGGGACGGCTCCAACGCCCGGGAACTGGCAGCGTTAAAGAACGTTAAGCTCGGTTTCGGCGAGGGGCCGAACACGACGATTCAAAGCTTTTATCAGGGAGTAATCGGGGAGATGGCGGTCAAAATTTCCGAAGCCGGCCAGAAAGCAAATACCTCCGACTCCCTGCGTTCGAGCGCAGACAACCGCCGCATGCAGGTGAGCAGCGTGTCGCTTGATGAAGAAATGGTCAGCATGATTCAGTTTCAGCACGCCTACAATGCGGCTGCGAGAAATATTACATCCGTGGATGAAATGCTCGACCGGATCATCAATAACATGGGACTTGTCGGCAGATAACCGCAGAAAAGAGGGACGCGTATGAGAGTTACACAAGGGATGCTGGCCCAGCAGTCGCTGCGCCACGTTACTCAGAACTATAAAAACTTAAGCGAAATGCAGAACCAGCTTTCAACCGGCAAAAAAATCTCGCGTCCGTCCCAGGATCCGGTCGTCGCCGTAAACGGCATGCGCTACCGGGCCCAGGTGGCAGAGGTGGAGCAGTTCCAGCGCAACGTCCAGGAAGCCCATACATGGATGGATGCTGGAGACACGGCCTTAGGTGAAGCCACGCAGGTGCTGCAGCGGCTGAAGGAACTAACGACTCAGGCAGCAAACGATACGTATGAAGCCAGTGAGCGTGGTAATATTGCTAAAGAAGTCAAGCAGCTGAAAGAACATATGGCTACGATGGCGAACACGTCCATCAACGGTAAATACATTTTTAACGGCACGGACACAAACAATGCTCCGGTCGATTCCGCCAGACTTGGTATAGCAGCGGATAATATGTTTGCAATGGAAGCAGAAGAACTGGAATCGCTCAGCGTTAATATAGACGGAGCCGTTTACAGTAATGCAGCCCGCCTGGATGACGATACGATTCAGTTTACGAATGACGCTGACGAAATCGTTACCTTCACCCGAAACGAAGATGAAATAGAACTGAACGTAAACGGTACCGCTGCAGAACCAGACGCAGCTTTTGTGTATGACGAGACAGCGATATCTGTGAATCAGGGTCGGGTGAATATTGAGCTGCTTCATGATACAATGATGCCAGTGAACATTTCACCGGACAGCGTTTTTAACCAGGAGTTGTTTGCCGATCTGGAACAGCTCGAGCGGACGCTGAGCAATCCGGATGCCGGATCTTCTGACATAGAGGGCTTTTTATCGAAAATAGATATTCATATGAATAACACAGTGAACGAGCGGGCGGAGCTTGGAGCGCGCACGAACCGGATTGAAATGATGGAGAACCGACTGGGAAACCAGGAGCTGATCGCCGAGAAAGTCATGAGCAAAAACGAAGACGTGGATCTGGAAAAGACGATTATTGAACTGATGCTGCTCGAGAACGTGCATCAGGCCTCCCTTTCCGCAGGTGCAAGAATTATTCAGCCATCGCTAATGGATTTTCTTCGTTAAAAAGAAAAGCGGGTTGGGAACAGGACCTGCTTTTCTTTTTTTATTTTATAAAGGGGGAATAAAAAAATGAACATACATACGAAATACAACGGCACAGTAACGATTTCACCCAAGGATAAATTTATTTTCGAGCACGGTCTCCCGGGCTTTGAGGAAGAAAAAGAATTTGCACTGCTTCCATTTGACGAATCAGGACTTTTATATGTGTTACAATCAATTACAAGAGCCCAGGTGGCACTGGTTATTACCGATCCATTTCCATTTTTTAAGGACTATGAGATTATGCTGAACGATTCGCAGACGTCGGAGCTGAAAGCGGAAAGCCAGAAAGATATAGCTGTATTTGCGGTATTGACCGTTCAGGAGCCGTTTCACGAAACGACCGCCAACCTGCAGGCGCCCGTTGTGCTGAACCCGGCTAAACAGAAAGGCAGGCAGATTATTCTGCCGGACGCGTTGTACCGTACGAAGCACAAGCTGTTTCCCAACGCCCCGCAGACGATTTCTGCCGAGAGTGGAGGACGGTAAATGCTTATATTGACGAGAAAAAAAGACCAGACAATCAAAATCGGCGACGACATTGAAATTACCATCACCGCTGTGGAAGGGGAACAGGTAAAGGTAGGTATAAGTGCCCCTAAACATGTCGAAATTCATCGAAAAGAAGTATACGAAATGATTCAAAAAGAAAACAATCAGGCATCTAATGTGGACGTATCAATGCTTTCACAAATTTCCGAATTAATGAAAAAAAACAAAAAATAAGCCAAACCTCCTTTTTTTGTAGCAAAAGTCTCATTAATTTATCAAATTACTAAAAATTTCTTGATGCCTAAAAGTATATTACGCTATAATATATGTCAAAAGAACCATGACAAATAATGCTTTTGACGTTCTACCTAAGCGAACACAAGGCCTTTTGGTTCGTTGTAAGAAAAGGTGTTACAAGATAAAATTTGAAAGAATGGTCATCAGCAGTACACATAGGGGATAAAGAAGAGAAAACCGCTTGCATAAACGGCTACATACAGTTATAGAGAGAATAGGGCAGCAAGGGGCAGCTTGGTGGAAGTGTAATCATTTACCTGCAAGAAAAAATCACACTTTCAGAGATAGTTCAGGAGGAATACATAATGCCAAAAATGCTTAGACGTAAAGGTCCAGTCCACCGCCGGCCGGTATTGTTTATTGATACCTCCGGTGAAGCCATGGTAAGACGTGCGGTGGCTTATATGGGGAAAACAGTCGAAGCGGAAACGCCGGAGTCTCTTTCTCTCTTAACACAGGAAGGAATCGCTAGAGACACGGTCTACTGTGCCGAATGCGAAAACACAGATCTGCTGGAGCTTATGGAAAAGGTGGCCGAAATGGGGCTGCCGGTCCGGCTCGGTGTCAACGTGTCATCCGTGGATTCGCACCTGCTTGAATATTTAATGAGTAGGGACGTATCCATTATGATGGCCGCAGACCGTCCGATGAAGGAATGGTGCGACCAGTTTGAAAAAGCGGAAGCCTTTCAGACGTATATGGATCCATACTTTCAGCCGTACTTTATGGAGCGCTACCGCAGTCTCCACCGCCAGCAGGAACAGCCGAAGGAGCAGCAGATGCAGCTCGAAAGCGATAAAGCCAGAGCGGTCCTCTCGGATGCGGAAATCCGCATTCTCGAGAAGATCATCGAAGGCAAAAGCAACCGCCGCATCGCGGAAGAATGCTACCTGGCAGTGGCGACTGTTAACAACCATGTGAGCCATTTAACGAAAAAAATGAAAGCGAACGACCGCACGCATACGATTAAGCGGGCGATCGAGGAAGGCTGGATCAGCATCACCCAGTCTCCTGATTCCAAACGTTACTAAAAACCACATAACGAAACCCCCGGAGCAACGCCATGCGTCCGGGGGTTTTTCGTTTCATCTAAGTACGGTTCGGTTTCAGCCGATATCGGTAAAATGAGACATGCAGTGGCTCGTACGAAGCAGCTGCTGCTGAATCGAATATGCGCTGACTTCCGTCGGCATCGTAGAATGGTCACGGAATTCAATCAAGCCTTCCGTTTTTGCGCTGCGAACGTGGAAATAGAACAGCCAGACGTTATCGGGAGAACGTTGGGAATGAATTGGAAAAGCAAAAATACGGCGTTTTTCGTCTATCGGAATAGGTTTGCGTCGAATAAAACCGGTAAGGTGCTTGACCGCGTCTCCCCGTCCTTTTAAAGAAGAGCCGTTCTCCAGGCAGGCATGGCTGATAATCGCAGCCGGCGTCTGCTTAACAAAATACACAGCGCCGCCCTCCTCCCGGACGACAGCCTTCGCTTCCCCCTCGAAGCAAGGCTCAATCGCCTGGGTGCTGGTCGTAATTTGATACATTTGTAGAATGTTCTCTAATGTTTTCTCCAAGTTTCTTTTATCCCCTTTTAAAGTATTGCGGCCGCAAAGCCCGCTACTCCGCGGTCACAAGACTAAATTACCACAATAAGGATAGGTCGTCCACCGATTTTAGGAGGATATACCTAATCGGCATAAAATTTCTTAAAAAAGTGTTAAACATATAAAAACCTCTGCCGATATAAACAGTGTAAGCAGGAAAGACAGACCGGTCAGCGATCGTAGCCGGTGTCTGAATGCCTTACATAAACGCTCCACAAGGACGTGGAGTAAAAAAACAATATGGAGGTTTTATATTATGATTATCAACACAAACGTAAGTGCAATGAACGCTCACCGTCAACTGGGAGCAAACCAGGCAAACATGCAGAACTCAATGGAAAAATTGTCTTCCGGTTCAAGAATTAACAAAGCCGGCGATGACGCAGCAGGTCTTGCAATTTCCGAAAAAATGCGTGCACAGGTTAAAGGCTTAGATCAGGCAAGCCGTAACGCTCAGGACGGTATCTCGATGATTCAAACAGCTGAAGGTGCTCTTAATGAAACGCATGATATTCTGCAGCGTATGAGAGAACTGGCAGTGCAGGCTTCTAACGATACAAACGTTGATCAGGATCGAGATGCTTTACAAAATGAGTTTAAGGAATTAGGAAATGAAATTGAAAGAATTAAGGATAACACTCAATTTAACAAGCAAAATCTCTTAGATGGTACTGCAGGAGCAAGTGGAACTGTTAGTATCCAAGTTGGAGCTAACGCTGCAGAAATCACTGAACTTGATTTTACTACATCTGGAGTTAACTTATCTGGAACGGTTGCTGCTATTCAATCAGGAGATATTTCTACATTTAGTGGAGCTCAAGCAGCAATTACAGAAGTTGAAGACCAAATCAAAACAGTTTCTGAGGGACGTTCTTATCTTGGGGCTATGCAGAATCGTTTAGATTACACTATTACAAACCTTGATAATGCTTCAGAAAATCTTTCGGCGGCAGAATCTCGTGTTAGAGACGTAGACATGGCAAAAGAAATGATGGAAATGACTAAAAATAACATTCTTTCCCAGGCTTCTCAATCGATGCTTGCTCAGGCAAATCAGCAGCCGCAATCAGTACTACAGTTGCTTGGATAATAGTTTTAAAAAAGAAGACTTCGATGAAGTCTTCTTTTTTATTTCATATTAATAATAGTTAATGTTCCTTTATAATTGCATAGGTTAAACCGATATTAATTATAAAGGTATGAATAAAGGGAGGTACATTATGAAATTTGTGATTCAAAGAAAAGTTTATGAGTTTAACAATAAAAGTGAAGCATTACAGTCTATGACAGATTTAGTTAATAACGAATTAAAAAATAAAGATTATTATTTTAGTCATTTTAATGTCGATAATACGTCTGTCTTTGATAGTTATGAACAGTACTTTGAAGAAAATTTTCAATCGGTTGAAAGAGTTGAAGCTGTTTTTAAAACTGCTTCTGAATTTGTCATTGAATCATTACATTCAATGGAAAGCTATTTAGAACGGTTATTACCAGAAATTAAAATTTTTGTGGGTGAACTTTACAGTAGTGAAGCAGATATTGGATCAAATAAGACTCTTCAGTTATTAGAAGGCATTCAATGGATACATAGGGTCATAAAAAATACAGATCAATTAGAAGTGCGTCCTAAAGATTGGAATAACTTACTGATTTCAGTTACAAGTTTAGAAATGGTTGTGAAAGACATGGAAGAAGTATTTGAGAATCAAGATACGATTGTTTTTGCCGATTTACTGCAATATGAAATCGAACCATTATTAATTGATATTAAAAAACAAGCAGCAACAATTATCAATGAAGCTGGAGCTAGAAATGGTACAAATTGAAAATATCAATTATCTTAGAAAGAATTTCCCGGAAGTCAGAAAAGTTACTAAAGAACACTATAAAAATAATGATGTAAATGTGATAAATTCTAAAAAAGATCTTCCGACTTTAACTATAAAGAACGATGGACGCATACTTTATTTGCACAGTAAATACGATCCTATTCAAGAAGCTGTAAAACTTGTTAAGCAGTATTCTGAAGAATTAAATGAAAAGAAAAATGTATTTTTTTACGGAATAGGGTTAGGATATCATATCGAGGCGATTAGAAAGCAATATCCACATATTTCTATAACATTGTATGAACCAAACGTTGATGTTTTCCAATGTCTTATGGAAACTAAATTAATTAAAAATTTAGCTGATGAAGCTATAAAAGATTTATTTGTGGAAACTTCTGAAGAAAATAGAAATCAATTCCTTCGTAATTTTGCAATGGAAGTAAATGACGATGTTCTTTTGATTACTCTACCAAGTTATGAGCGGATATTTAAGGATGAAAACAAGAAATTTATGGAAATATTTACTCATGAGCTCAAAAATAAAAGAATGAACCTACGAACAAGCTTTGCTTATGAACAGCGTTGGACTATAAATAGTTTGATGAATTTAAAAGAAACAATGCATACACCAAATATTTTACATATTGAAAACAAACATATATTTCAAGGAAAACCGGCTATTATTGTTGCAGCAGGTCCATCTTTGAATGAAGAGTTAGAGCATCTTAAGCACATTAAAATGAATGGACTTGCCTATATTTTTTCTGTAGGTTCTGCTATTAATACATTAGTGGATTATGGTATTTACCCTGATGCTGCATGTACGTATGATCCTCAATCCCACAATTATAAAGTTTTTGAGAAAACTGTCACCAAACAGGCGGATTGGGAAATCCCTATGATATACGGCACGAGCGTTGGTTTTGAAACAATTCAAAAATACAGGGGATCTAAAGCACATATGATCACCAGCCAGGATATGGTATCTTCTTATTTTTATCAGCAGGACAGGCAAAATGAATTAGTGAAAGTGTCAGACGCGCCTTCTATAGCTGTAGTAACCACAGAATTGTTAAATAGGCTGGAATGCGACCCAATTATCTTTGTTGGACAAAATTTTGCTTATTTAAATAATTCCCACTACGCACAGGGGATTGAATATGAAGGAATGTCAAATGCTGTCTCTGAAAAAATTCTGAATAAATCGATAACTGTAGAAAACGTTCAAGGAGAATTTATATTAACAAATGAAGGTTTTTTAAAAATGAAGATGCAAATGGAGCGGGTGATCGAGGCCTTTCAAAAGATAAATAATTGTACGTTTATTAATACAACTCAGGGCGGGGCAAGAATTGACGGAACAACATTTTTATCTTTGCAGCAAGTAATCAAACGTGAATTAACTGAAAAGCAGATTGTTGTAAACTGGTACGATTTTTTGGAAGCACCTTTAAAGCCATATGAATTTATGAGTAAAAAACGGGAAATGGATGAGAGTTTGAGGGAATTAATCGTTATCATTGACCATTTGCAGCAAATTACAAGACAAATAAAGAAATTAATTGATGCTCAGTCGATTCAATTGATACATGATCTATTTAGCAAATTTGATAAATTGCTTAAGAAGCTTAAAAATCTAGATTTTTACAAAGTGTTTATTCTGCCCATGATACGTGTTCAAAATGAAGTGACAGCTAAACAAGTAGAGGAATTTCGATTTGAACAGGATACATTTAAAAAGGGAGAAAAAATGGTAAAGGTATTCTCGAACTACTTTAACCATATTGAACAAGTTCTTGAGATGGTAGTACCTGTTTATAATAATGTGATGACAGAAATTGAAGAAGAATCCGAAAAAAATAATTGGAAATGAGTTGAGAATTTAGTGGATATTATAAATAAAACTATTTTAATAACAGGTGGTACTGGTTCATTTGGGAAAATGTTTGTTGCCCGGATTCTAAAGCTGGATGTAAAAAAAGTGATTGTTTTTAGTAGAGATGAACTAAAACAATATGAAATGGCCCAGGAATTTTCGGATACACGACTCCGTTTTTTTATAGGTGATGTTAGAGATAAAGAACGTCTTTATCGTGCCTTCGATGGTGTGGATATTGTAGTCCATGCTGCGGCTATGAAACATGTAGAGGCTTGTGAGTATAATCCATTTGAAGCTGTAAAGACGAATATAAATGGTGCTCAAAATATAATTGAAGCTGCAATCGATCGAGGTGTTAACCGAGTTATTGCATTAAGTACAGATAAAGCTTGCAGTCCGGTAAACTTATATGGCGCAACAAAACTGGCCTCAGATAAACTTTTTGTTGCCGCTAACTCCTATGTTGGCGAGAAAGATACTAAGTTCGCAGTGGTGCGGTACGGTAATGTTGTTGGAAGTCGAGGAAGTGTCGTTCCTTTCTTCAAAAAGATTAGGCATACCGGTACCGTGCCAATTACTGATGAGCGGATGACAAGATTCTGGATTACTCTGGAGCATGGTGTACAATTTGTGTTAGACAGCCTTAAGCGTATGCATGGAGGAGAGACCTTTGTACCGAAAATTCCTAGTATGAAAGTGATAGACCTTGCGCAGGCTGTTGCACCGGAATGTAAAATTGAAGTAGTAGGTATCAGACCTGGAGAAAAATTACACGAAGCTATGATTACTGAGGACGATGCAAGGCGTACGTTAGAATATGATACGTATTACGTTATCCAGCCTGAATTCCCTTGGTGGAGAAATGAAAATGGAATAGATGGAAAACCTGTTTCTGAAGGATTTGGTTACATTAGTAATATTAATGAGGAGTGGCTGTCTGTCGAAGACTTACAATTATTAATAGAAGATAAAGAGACTATTAAAAAATAAGGTGAGTAAAAATTTGGAGATGGTTTGATGAATTTTAATAGTGATGAGGAAATTAAGCCTATTCGCGAAGCTTATCTCCCTTACGGTAAGCAATGGATAGATGATAAAGATATACAAGCCGTTATCGACGTATTAAAGAGTGATTATTTAACAACAGGACCTGCTGTCAAAAAGTTTGAAGAGTTATTTGCACACTATGTAGGGGCAAAATATGCTGTTTCTTTTTCAAGTGGGACGGCTGCTTTACACGGTGCTTGTTTTGCAGCTGATATTGGTGTTGGTGATGAAGTTATTACGACACCAATGACTTTTGCAGCAAGCGCAAATTGTGTATTATATCAAAGTGCGAGGCCTGTTTTTGCCGATATTTGTGAAGATACTTATAATATAGACCCGGTTAAAGTAAAAGAACTTATTAATGATAAGACAAAAGCGATTATTCCTGTAGACTTCACTGGTCAACCAGTCAACTTAGACGAAATCAACAAAATAGCGAAGGATCATAACCTTATTGTCATTGAAGACGCAGCTCATGCTGTTGGAGCAGTCTACAAAGATCACAAAATTGGGGCCATCAGTGATATGACCATGTTCAGTCTTCATCCTGTCAAGCATATTACGACGGGTGAGGGTGGCATGATTACGACAGATAATAAAGAATACTATGAGAAACTGCTGCAATTCCGCTCTCATGGAATTACCCGTGATCCAGATAAACTAATCGAAAATGATGGTCCATGGTACTACGAAATGCAATTTTTAGGATATAACTATCGAATGACCGATATCCAGGCAGCTCTTGGAATGAGCCAGTTGGAAAAGCTGGATGAATTTGTGGAGTTAAGAAGAAAGTACGTTTCATTTTACAATGAAGCATTCTCTAAATTAGAACAAATAAAAATACCCTATCAATCACCTGAGGGCAATTCTAGTTGGCATCTGTATATTATTCGTTTGAAGCTGGAGACACTAACAGTGAGTCGAAAAGAAATTTTTGAAGCTCTCCAAAAGGAAAACATCGGCGTTAATGTACATTATATACCGGTATACTATCAACCGTACTATCAACAACTGGGATACAAAAAAGGTTTATGTTCTAAAGCAGAGCAATTATATGAAGAAATCATTTCATTACCATTATTTCCTTCCATGAATGACAAAGATGTAAATGATGTTATAAATGCAGTGAAAAAGATCATCTTATTATATTCAAGGTAGAAGGTGAAAAAATGAAGGTTGTCGCAATTATACAAGCCAGGATGGGATCGACTAGGTTACCAGGAAAAGTTTTAAAAGAAATAAATAATAAGCCTTTGTTAGAATATCAATTTGAGCGTTTAAAACAAACAAAAAAAATAGATCAACTAATCATTGCAACAACAACGAACAAAGCCGATGATCCTATTATCGAATTTTGCAAAAACAATAATCTGTCTTATTTCAGAGGATCAGAAAATGATGTACTTTCAAGATATTATGAGGCAGCAAAAAAATACAGTGCCGATACTGTTGTTCGTTTAACCGCAGACTGTCCGATTATTGATCCGAGTGTTGTAGATAATATTATTTTAACCTTCGAAAATAATGAACATGACTATGTGTCTAATACATTAAAAAGATCCTATCCAAGGGGAATGGATACCGAAGTATTTGCTTTTGAGGCATTAGAAAAAGCTCATAAAAATGCGGATAAGCCATTTGAAAGAGAGCATGTTACTCCATATATTTACTTGAATTCTAAAACATTTCACTTACATAACCTGGAGTATGTAACTGATCAAAGTTCCCACCGATGGACGGTAGATACAGAAGAGGACTTTTTACTAATTGAAAAGATTCTCGTACATTTTAATGCTGAAGCTAATAACTTCAGTATGGAAGATACACTATCTTATATAAATAAACACCCTGAGCTTAAAACAATAAATGCAGCCATCGAACAAAAAAAGTTAGGATTATAAACGATGAAAACGGCTGTCATAAGAGTTGATGCTTCTATTGAGATCGGGACAGGTCATGTAATGAGGTGCCTCACGCTGGCAGAAGAATTACATGATGATAGTTATGATGTAACATTTATAACAAGTGATCATGAAGGTCATTTGGCTGATTTCATCCAATCAAAAGGTTTTCAGGTTATTAAGCTGAAGAAGCCTTCTAAAGAAAATAGTATCAAAGAGGAGCTTCAACATAGTCACTGGCTGGGAACTTCACAAGAAGTGGATGCTAAAGGTGTACTTCACGCAATAGCAGAATTGCCCACAATTGATTTGATGGTTGTTGATCATTATGCTATTGACTATCGTTGGGAGCTAATAATTAAAGATAGAGCAAAGAAAATGTTTGTGATCGATGATTTAGCAGATCGATATCATCATTGCGATCTACTATTAGACCAAAATTTTTACTTAGACATGGAGAAAAGATATGAAGGTTTAGTAGATAAGCATTGTACATTACTGCTGGGGCCCAAGTATGCACTGCTCCGAAAAGAGTTCAAGGAAGCTGAAAAAAAGCTAAAAGTTCGAAGTGGAGACATTCAAAGAATACTGGTTTTTTTTGGAGGCAGCGATCCGACTAATGAAACAAAAAAAGCTATAAAGGCTATAGAAAAAATAGATAAAAAAAACATTTTTGTTGATGTGGTTGTAGGAGCCTCTAATCCTAATAAAGATCAAGTCGAGACCTTAGTGAATAAATTCCCAAATATGATTTATCACTGTCAGGTTTCAAATATGGCAGAGTTAATGTTAAATGCAGATTTAGCCATAGGTGCGGGTGGAAGTGCAACGTGGGAGAGATGCTATTTAGGATTACCGGCTATTACTATTGGAGTAGCTTACAATCAGATGGAGATACTACGAGCAGTTGAAAAGTCAGGAGCTATTATAAATTTAGGATATTCTTCGCATATTTCAATAGAGAATTTGGTAGAGCAAATTAAATCATTATTAAGCAATAACAATACTTTGAAGCAAATGTCAATTCAATCCAGCAAGCTAATTAGCCATTAATTTATTTGGAGGAGGCCAGGGTTATTAGAATAGCTGATTTTAAATTAGTGTCCATTGAAGAAAAACATCTAGAAATTGTTTTAAGATGGAGAAATTCGAATGAGATTCGAACAATGATGTATACGGATAAAATTATTTCATTGGAAGAACATTGGAATTGGTTTGAGTCTTTTAGGAATTCTAATAAAACTATAATTAAAATTTTATTATATTTAGGTGAACCAATAGGTTTAGTTAATTTTAATAAAATAAACGCCTTTGATAATAAGTGTTATTGGGGTTTTTATATTGGAGCCATGGACGCTCCTAAAGGAGCAGGCACTATCCTAGGTTACCTGGCTCTTAATTATATATTTGAAACTCAAAGCATTAGAAAAGTCTGTTCTGAAATCATTGGATACAACACACAAAGTATTGAATTTCATCAAAAGATGGGTTTTGCTGAAGAAGGACGTTTGGTAGAACACATTAATAAAGGGAACGAATTTATTGATGTTGTGTTAATGGCACAATTTGAGCATCAATGGAGACATAGTAAAAACAACTTGAAGAAAAAATTAGAAGGAGCAGTTAAATGATGAAAAATGGCCTTACAGTGGAAGGTATAAAGATTGGAGAAAATAATCCCCCTTTTATTATTGCTGAAATGTCAGGCAATCATAATCAATCTTTGGAACGTGCTCTTAAAATTGTAGAAGAAGCAGCAAAAACTGGTGCTCAAGCTTTAAAGTTACAAACTTATACAGCAGATACTTTAACGTTAAATATTGATAATGAAGATTTTCAAATTCAAGATGCAGAGAATTTATGGAAAGGGAATTCTCTTTACAAACTTTATGAGCAGGCTTATACACCTTGGGAATGGCACGAACCGATCTTTAAGAGATGTCGTGAACTTGGTATGGTTCCATTTAGTTCCCCATTTGATGAGACGGCAGTAGACTTTTTAGAAACATTAGATGTTCCAATGTACAAGATTGCTTCTTTTGAAAACAATCATCTTCCGTTAATTAAGAAAGTGGCAGCAACGGGTAAGCCGATGATTATATCAACTGGCATGGCCTCTATTGCTGAATTAGATGAAACAGTCAGAACAGCAAGGGAAGCAGGCTGCAATGATCTTATACTTTTAAAATGTACAAGCACATACCCGGCAGCTCCGGATAATACAAATATTATAACTATACCTCATATGAGAAAGTTGTTTAACTGTCAGGTTGGATTATCTGATCATACGTTGGGAATTGGTGCAGCGATAGCAAGTGTAGCGTTAGGTGCAACCGTTATTGAAAAGCATTTTACCTTATCCAGGGCTGATGGAGGCGTAGACTCCGCATTTTCTATGGAACCGGATGAAATGAGAAGTTTAGTGGAAGAATCAAAAAGCGCATGGCAGGCACTTGGCAAAGTGACGTATGGACCAACAGAGAAAGAAAAAGCATCGTTGAAGTTTAGAAGATCTATTTATGTATCAAAAGATATAACGGCAGGAGAAGCGTTTTCGAAAGAAAATTTGAAAATCGTTAGACCGGGATATGGATTGGAGCCGAAGTATTTTGAGATATTATTAGGGAAAACCGCAAAAACTGGATTTAAAAAAGGTACTCCAATAAATTGGGAAAGTATTTAGCAAGTTCGTGAATAATTTTTAACAATATTTTAAAACATGACCAATCCTTTAAGTGAAACTTCAAAAACAATATCAGATATTATTTAACCCAAAGTGATGAAAGAGTTGAAATTGCTACCCAAAGCAAATTCGGTACATAAACCCTATATTTTTACATAAGTTTCGTTCATCTTCCGTCCAGGCTTATTCCTAATTTAAAAGGGTTAAAGGTGAATGGAAATTTTGTTTGATTCGCATATCATTTTTTATTCTAATTGAAAGAAGGTGCTATGATGGATATTGCTGCATTATCTATGGCAATGAGTCAAGGAGAAGTGAAACAACAGGCGTCGGTCTCGATGATGAAGAAAGTGATGGGGCAGGCAGGTGAACAAAGTGAAGCTCTAAAAAAGCTGATTGAATCAGCTGATGTGCAAAAGATAAAGCAAGCAGCCCAGCCGCATTTAGGAGGAAGTATTGATTTTAAAAAATAATAGAGGATGTATAGAACAGCCTATGCGAAAAAGTATTAACAAGGTGCAGCAAAAGAAATAGGGTAAGTGACATATTTTCATTAACTAATAATTTTCGATTAGAAGATTGTCATTTTGGTAGAAAAAGAGGCATTTATTTCTGTCAAGATAAGATAAAAAGGAAGAAGGAATGATCTATGAGCGAGGGGATTTCAGGATTCAGCGATGCGGTACAGTTTTGGAAGAAGGCAGTCATTGAAGAACAGAAAGTGACGTCTATTGAGCAGACTGATAAAAAAGTCGTCCGTCCCGGTATTGAAAAGGGATATGACGCGATCCTATTATCCAATACTGTGAGCGAAGGAAATAAGCTGATGAGGCATACGAGCCTGGAGTTTTCCCTGCATGAAGATCTGCACCGACCGATTGTGAGAATAGTAGACCGTGATACAAAAGAATTGATCCGCGAGATACCGCCGGAAAAATTTATGGATATGGTGGCGGCTTTTATGAAGCAGGCAGGATTAATTGTGGATGAGAGTGTTTAAAATACAACGAAAACCTCAGCTGATCAGCTGAGGTTTTGTTATATGCGAAATACATAGCCGGCTGAATACTTTTTTACAACAAAAGGTTTAGTTTATCGCCTTGTAGACCGATAAAGAGAGTAGAGTTCGAGAACGAGAGGATGAAATGAGATGGCGATGAACCGGGTTACCGGCTTTGGCTCCGGAATGGATATTAATCAGATGGTAAAAGACCTTATGCGCGCTGAGCGGATGCCGATGGATAAGCTCACGCAGAAAAAAACAACGATTGCGTACCAGATGGAGGAATACCGCAGCGTGAACCGCATGTTTAACGATTTCCGCACGAGTACCTTCGATACCGTTATGCGTGCTTCCAATATGCAGGCACGTACGGCGGCTTCAACGAATGATGCCCGGGTAACGTCAACAGCTAACGCCGAGGCCGGAAATTCCAGCTACCAGCTCAGCGAAGTCCGTGAGCTGGCGAAGGCGGCTTCGTTAACGACCTCGGCGCGGGTCGGGGATGAAACGTTTAAAAGCACAGCCAGCCTTGGTTCGCAGAGCTATGCAGCCAATGCGCCGGAATGGAAAGCGGGCGTCACGCAGAAAGAAACACTGCGCGCCGATGGTACCCAAACCGCATTTACGGTATCAAAAGACAATCTGAAAACAGATGCAGCCGGCGATATGATTATTAAAGGAAGAAATCAAAATTATGAAGTCGTAACCGGCGATGCGGTGCTTACAGCTAATCAGGTTCGCGTCACTTTTGCCGGAGACGGCAGCAGCATGGAGCTGGAATTTGGTAAAGCTCCGACAAGCGGCGATGTAAGCGTTGATTATTTTACGACGAGCGCCACTCAGTCATTTAATCCAACGGCGGCCCAGTCGACTTTTTCGATTGGAAAAGGTTCAATAGATCCGTCGACCCTTGATATCCGTGTAGGAGGTGGGGGACCGTTAGTGATTGTTACCGATCCTGATCAAACGCTGCAGGCAGGCGAAGCTTACTTAAACAGTGCGACCGGACAGATCCGCCTGGCAGAAGCTACGACGGAAGCCTTAGAGGTGAACTATACCCAGCAGTATGAAACTGGGGCTATTTCCACCTTCAACGCGGAAGGCAAAGAAGTGAAGGAACAGTTTATTATCCAAAGCGGGCAGTCGCTTAATCAGGTCATGACGGCTGTCCGTAATTCTAAAGTAGGCGTACAGGGCTTTTATGATCAGTTCACTGGTAATATTTCCATGAACCGCTCTGAAACCGGGAAATTTAATCCAGACGGCCCGGAGATGACATTTGAGGGAAACTTCTTTCAAAATACGCTTGGACTGGGCAGTGCCAACTATACCGATGCCTCAAATGCAAAGTTCACGTTGAATGGAATGGATACAGAGCGCACGTCCAATACATTTACCGTTAACGGCATGACGATGACATTAAAGGATACGTTCACCGCTGCGGAAGGCGCGGTCACGCTTTCTTCCACTGTTAATACGGATGGAGTGTTTGATACGGTAAAAGGGTTTGTGGATGAATACAACAAAATGCTGGAGACCATTAACGGCAAATTAAAAGAAACGTTGAACCGTGATTATCCGCCGCTTACCGATGAGCAGCGTGCAGAGCTAAGTGAGTCTGAAATCGAAAAATGGGATAAATTGGCTCAAAGTGGCATGATCCGTAACGATCGCATTATCAGCAATGCGATGACAACGATTCGTAATGATCTCTATGGATCAGTCAGCGGCTCGTCTTTCGGAAACTTAACGTCGCTCGGTATTACAACAACGAGAAACTATATGGACGGCGGCAAGCTGGAGATTGATGAAACGAAGCTCCGTGCTGCGATTGAGTCTGATGCTGAAGGTGTGTTTAACGTGTTTGCCGCTAACGGAGAGACGAAGAACGAGCAGGGTGTTGCCCGGAGGATGCGTGACAGCCTTGATACCGCAATCACGCAGATTGCCGAGCGGGCCGGCGGGTTAAAAGGAAAAGTACAAAACAATCAGTTTACGCTCGGGCGTGAGCTTATGAATACGGATGACCGTATCAGCGATTTTGAGCGCAAGCTGACGATGATTGAAGACCGCTACTGGAGGCAGTTCAGCGCAATGGAAAAGGCGATGTCTGCGGCAAATAACCAGTCCAACATGATCTTTTCGATGTTTAACAGCAACCAATAATAAAACTGCACTACGTCTGGGAGGACAGTACACATGGCATTTAATCAAGCACAGGACCTTTATAAAAAAAATATGCAGGCTGCGGGCCCATCTAAGCCGCTTGCTTCCGTCAGTACGATGGCAAGAGAAACAAAAGCCCCGGCTCCGCCTCTGAATGCTCCATCACAGGCGTATAAAAATCAGTCGGTACAGACCGCATCCAAGGGAGATTTAACGCTGCTGCTGTATAACGGCTGCCTGAAATTTATCAGCCGGGCAGAGACCGCTATTGCGGCAAAAGATCCTGAAGAGCGGCACACGTATATTATGAAAGCCCAGGATATTATCCGCGAGCTCATGATTACGCTTAGAACGGACAGCGATGTGGGTAAAAATATGCTGCAGTTGTATGATTTTATTTTATCGCGCCTCAAAGACGCCAACATAAACAACGATCCGCAGGCACTGCAGGAGGCAGCGGGACTTGTGACTGACTTCCGCGATACATGGAAGGAAGTCATGAAACTCGACCGCCAGCAGCGTTTCGGGAGCGGAGGCCAGGCATGATTAACGCTTTATATGAAGAAACAAAGCAGCTTCATGATTTAGTCACCGGAAGCGACCCCGAAGGAGAAGCTGACCGCGAAGCTTACTTAGAGCGCGTAAATAAGCATCTCACCAGACGCGATTCGCTTCTTGCTGAGGTTCCTTCATCCGGTACTTTTACGGCAGAAGAACAGAAGCTCGGCGATGAAATGACAAAGATGAACCAGGTCATTGATGCCTGTATGGAAAACGTGCTGGAACGCTGGAAAAAGGACGTACAGCAGCTCAAAGCGAAAAAGCAGTCCAACAAGCTCTACCAGAATCCCTACGCAGAACCAGCGTCGGACGGCGTATTTTTTGACCAGAAGAATTAATAGAAGTTAAAAAAACATGGCCTGCCGAAAGCGTCCGCCTATAAAAATTTATATTTTTCCAAAACCTGAAAAACCTGCCCATTCCAGAGCAGGTTTTTTGCATTTTTTTCAGATGATAAGCGTGATAGGCTTAGGGGAAAGGGGGGGATCAGGCAATGGCGAAATCATTGGAAAAAGCGGAGCTGGACTTTCTGGCTACATACTCCGCGCTGCTTGATACGCTGGAGGATGGATTTAGCTCGGTAGCCTATTTCTACCGGGAAGGGTTTGAAGAAAGCGGGGACCGTCTGTTGCTGCAGATGCTGGAAAGCGTGCTGCCGTATTCGCCGGAGAATATGACGATGGCGCATATTGTATCCGAACGCGGGGAGCATCAGAAGGTGCTGAAACAGTTTTATCAAACGACAGCCGAAGCGGGGAAGATGCTGGAAACCAAAAACCGGCATGAAAAAATAACTTACCTGAGTACCGTGCTGCTGCCGGTGTTCCAGCGTTGGAAGCTGTTAGTGGACGGGCTTTTACACCAGAAGGAAAATTAATGTATGTATGCGGAGATATATAGGGGCGCTGTCTGGTTTTTATTGTAGCAGATGCTGGAGCGGCGGCCTTTTTCTCTATTTACCAAAACACTTTCACAGTGTGAAGCTGGCGTGTCCGTATGTCACGTACGGCACATCTCCGGTAAAATTAACGGTCTTTCCCGGAATAAACTTCCATCAATATGGGTATAGAGTACATGTGGTACGGAACGAAAAAACGTGATTTAAAAAGGAGTGTCCATATTGGATAGTAAACTTTATATCAACGGAGAATGGAAAGACGGATCCAAGGAACGCTTTGACGTGCTTGATCCCGGCACAGGGAAAAAAATCGGCACCGCAGCCAACGGCAGCAGCAAAGATACAGACGAAGCTATTGAAGCCGCGAACGAAGCATTTAAAACATGGTCAAAAACGACGGCGGCAGAACGCGCTAAATATATGAAGAAAATCCACCAGCTCATGCTTGAAAAGAAAGATGAGCTTGGAGAATTAATAACAAAAGAAATGGGAAAACCTCTCCATGAGGCAAAAGGGGAAATTGAATACGCGGCCTCTTTCATTGAATGGTTTGCCGAGGAAGCGAAACGCGTGTACGGCGAAACAATTCCGGCAAGCTCCACGGAAAAGCGGATCATGGTTATTCACCAGCCGGTCGGCGTTGTAGGGGCAATTACGCCGTGGAACTTCCCGCAGGCGATGGTTACCCGTAAAGTAGCGCCGGCACTTGCTGCTGGCTGCACGATTGTTCTAAAGCCGGCAGGAGACACACCGCTCTCCGCATTTAAATTCGCGGAGATCTGCGAAGAAGCCGGCCTTCCAAAAGGCGTCTTTAATTTGATCAGTGCGAACAGCGGCTCGGAAATCGGGGAAGCAATGATGAACAATAAAGCCGTTCGTAAGGTTACGTTCACCGGCTCCACCGAGGTCGGAAAAGTTCTGATGAAGCAGGGCGCCGATCATATGAAGAAACTTTCTCTTGAACTGGGCGGACACGCACCGATTATCGTGCTTGATGATGCTGATATTGATAAAGCCGTCACCGGCACGATTGCATCGAAATTCCGCAACGCCGGACAGACCTGCGTATGCGGTAACCGCGTTTATGTTCAGGAAGGCATTTACGATGAGTTTATCGAGAAATTCCAGAAAAAAGTCTCTGAACTGAAAGTCGGCAATGGTTTTGACAAAGTCGAAATCGGGCCGCTTATTAATAAAGAAGGCTACGAAAAAGTTGAGCGCCACGTAAAAGATGCAGTAGATCAAGGAGCTGTAGTCGTTGAAGGCGGCGACGGTTTTGAAAAGGACGGCGCGTATTTTTACAATCCGACCGTTCTTAAAGACATTACCCACGATATGTTGATTATGAATGAAGAAACGTTCGGACCTGTCGCGCCGATTCAGAAGATATCAAGCGATGAAGAAGGCGTGCGCCTTGCCAATGATTCCCCGTTCGGTCTCGCCTCCTACTTCTTTACCGAAAGTCTGAGCCGCGGCATGAAAGTAGCCGAAGGGCTGGAATTCGGTATTGTCGGCTGGAACGACGGCGCTCCGTCCGCTGCCCAGGCACCGTTCGGCGGCTGGAAAGAAAGCGGAATGGAACGCGAAGGCGGGCATCAGGGTATTGAAGCATTTCTTGAAACTAAATATATTTCCATGGGACTGTAAAAAAACCGGGCGCTTCGATTACGAAGCGCCTTTTTCTATGCAAAAGGTCCTGAGCCCTTGTTCTAATGCGGATTATTTTAAAAATAAATGTGCTTTTTTTTAAATTTCTTTTGTGTTTAAGAAGGTATATAAGAGTGGAATAGAGAAGTGTATTAACAACCGAGAGGAGGAGTTTACTAGTGAATTATAACATTCGTGGTGAAAACTTAGAGGTGACTCCCGCATTGAAAACATATGTGGAGAAAAAGGTAAGCAAACTTGAAAGGTATTTTGATACTACCCCGGTAGCAGATGTTCATGTAAAGCTTCAAAAGCAGAACAGCGACAGCATTATTGAGGTGACGATTCCGATGCCGCAGCTTTTACTGCGTGCCGAAGAGAATCATGCTGATATGTACGCTGCTGTGGATCTTGTAGTGGAGAAGCTGGAAAGGCAGATCCGTAAATACAAAACGAAAGTAAACAGAAAATTCAGACAAAATGGCAGCGTGAAGCAGCTGTTTAACAACAACATGGAAGCTCTGCAGGAGCAGGTATCCCAAAATGGCGACCCATCCAATGCAGAATTCCCCGAAGATCCGGTCGATGATTTAGAAGTCGTCCGCACGAAGCGCTTTAATTTGAAGCCGATGGATGCAGAAGAAGCTATTCTGCAGATGGACATGCTCGGCCACAATTTCTTCGTTTTCTCCAATGCGGTAAACGGAGACACAAGCGTCGTTTACAAACGTAAAGATGGAAGATACGGGCTGATTGAGCCTGAATAAATAAACAGCCGGACAGCAGAAATGCTTTCGGATAGAAAGGAGTCCCCGCAGAGGGGGCTCCTTTTTGCCTCCTGTTTTTAATTGTAAGGTCCCCAGTAAACTGATAGAATAATGTAAGGTATGAAGAAAAATAAATGAATGATACAAGTACTCGATTTTCCTCTGCCGAAACGGGCAGGAATATTATATGGACAATCGATTCTATTTCCCAAAAGGGGAAGAGAGGGCGATGATGAACGAATGATAGGTATGCTTAAAAAAGTGATAGGAGACACCGACCAGCGCCACGTAAAGAAAATGCAGAAAACCGTGGAGGCAGTGGAATCCTACGCTGACGATATGAAAAAGCTCAGTGACGATGGACTGCGCATGAAAACAGAGCAGTTCAAAAAAGAATATGCAGACGGGAAAAAGCTCGATGACCTGCTGCCGGAAGCATACGCGGTTGTCCGGGAAGCAGCGGCCCGCGTCCTGAAGATGACTCCGTTCCCTGTTCAGATTATGGGTGCGATTGTCATGCACCGCGGCAACATTGCGGAAATGAAAACCGGTGAAGGTAAAACCCTTGTGGCTACCATGCCGGTGTACCTTAATGCGATTGCAGGAAAAGGTGTACATGTCGTTACCGTGAACGACTACCTTGCCCGTCGGGACAGTGAAATGATGGCGCCGCTTTATGAATTTCTAGGTCTGGAAGTCGGCCTGAATCAAAAAGGCATGACCAAGGAAGAAAAGCGGGAAGCGTATCAATTCGACATTACGTACAGCACGAACAATGAGCTCGGCTTTGACTATCTGCGTGACAACATGGTTCTTTACAAAGAGCAGATGGTTCAGCGTCCGCTCCATTTTGCCGTGGTCGATGAAGTGGACTCAATTTTAATTGATGAAGCAAGAACGCCGCTGATTATTTCCGGAACTGCGGAACAGTCCACGAAAATGTATGCAACAGCCAATACGTTTGTGCGCCGCCTGACACTGGAAACTGACTATACGTACGATGAAAAAACAAAAAACGTCCAGCTGACAGAAGAGGGCGTCAATAAGGCAGAATCTGCCTTTCAAATTGAAAACCTGTTTGACCAGCGCCACGTGCAGCTGATCCACCATATTAACCAGGCGCTTAAGGCGCGTGTGGCAATGCACCGTGATTCCGACTATGTGGTCGAAGACGGCAACGTCGTCATTGTGGACCAGTTTACCGGCCGTTTAATGAAAGGCCGCCGCTACAGCGACGGACTTCATCAGGCCATCGAAGCAAAAGAGGGCATGGAAGTGCAGAAAGAAAGCATGACGCTCGCCTCGATTACGTTCCAGAACTACTTCCGGATGTATCAGAAGCTTGCCGGGATGACCGGTACGGCCAAAACGGAGGAAGAAGAGCTTAAAGATATTTACGGAATGAGCGTAACGTCCATTCCAACCAATAAACCGATCGACCGGACGGACAGCCCGGACCTGATTTTCAAGTCCAAAATGGGGAAATTCAAAGCGGTCGTGAACAAAATTGAAGAACTGTACAAATCCGGCCAGCCGGTGCTTGTCGGTACGGTAAGCGTGGAAACGTCCGAGCTTGTGGCAAGCCACCTGCAGAAGCGCCGCGTGCCGCATCACGTATTGAATGCAAAGAACCATGAAAACGAAGCGAAAATCATTGAAAATGCCGGTCAGCGTTCCGCAGTAACGATTGCGACAAACATGGCCGGACGCGGAACCGACATTAAGCTCGGCGACGGCGTAAAGGAACTGGGCGGACTGTTTGTGCTCGGTACCGAGCGTCATGAAAGCCGCCGGATCGATAATCAGCTGCGCGGGCGTGCCGGACGCCAGGGTGACCCGGGTGCCTCTCAGTTCTTCCTTTCCATGGATGATGAGCTGATGCGCCGCTTTGGGTCTGATAACATGAGAAGCATGATGGACCGCCTCGGCATGGAAGAAGACCAGCCGATTGAAAGCAAGCTTGTCAGCCGTGCGGTAGAGCAGGCCCAGAAGCGTGTGGAAGGCTCGAACTTCGATGCCCGGAAGCAGGTTCTGCAGTATGATGATGTTATGCGCGAACAGCGCGACGTGATCTACAAGCAGCGGATGGAAGTGCTCGAGTCCGATAACCTGAGCGCGATCGTGAAAACGATGATCGGCACGGTAATTGAGCGGACCGTTCACCTGTACACGCCGGAAAATGAAGTGCATGAGGACTGGGATCTGGAAGGTCTTACGCATTATCTGAGCGGTACGGTGCTTTCCATGGATGATCTGCACGTAAAAGACATCGAAGGACTGGATTCCGAAGAAATTATTGATAAAGTAAAAGGCATCGTCATGAAGAAATACGATGAAAAAGAAGAAGAGCTTACTGCACCAACGATGCGTGAATTTGAAAAAGTTATTATGCTTCGTGCCGTGGACCGTAAATGGATGAACCACATCGATCAGATGGACCAGCTCCGTCAGGGTATTCACCTGCGTGCTTACGGCCAGAACGATCCACTCCGCGAGTATAAGTTTGAAGGCTTTAACATGTTTGAAGACATGATCGCGTCCATTGAAGAAGAAACAGCCACCTACGTGATGAAAGCCCAGGTAAACAACAACCTTGAACGTAAAGAAGTAGTGTCGCAGAATCAGGCGGTTCACGGAGAAACAGACCGCTCGGACGCAGCCAAGAAGCGTCCGGCCCGCAATACGGAAGATGTAGGAAGAAACGATCCCTGCCCGTGCGGCAGCGGCAAAAAATATAAAAACTGCCACGGCCAGGAAGATACGAAAGCTCAATAAAAGATGCAGGGGGAGGAAAGGCGGACCAGTCTCCTCCTCTTTTTTCAGCCTTCACTAGAAATGATGAACAGGAAAAGGGGAATTACAATGGAAATCGCAGATATACGCAATGAATTATCAAAAATGAGCAAGGTACTCAACGACTTTAGGGGGTCTCTTTGACCTCGCTGCCAAAGAAGAACGTATAGCAGAACTGGAAGAAAAAATGACGTATCCGGACTTCTGGGACGACCAGAACAATTCAAAAAAAGTCATTGATGAGGTAAATATTTTAAAGGAAACGGTCCACGGCTTTCAAGAGCTTGAAGAAGAGCTCGAAAACCTGGAAGTCTCCTACGAACTGGTCAAAGAAGAGCCGGAGGAGGATCTGAAAAAAGACCTCGATGACGGCATGAGCGCGCTCCGCCGCGCAATTAACGACTATGAGCTGCAGATGCTTCTCAGCGAGCCGTACGATAAAAACAATGCGATCCTGGAGCTTCATCCAGGTGCTGGCGGCACCGAGTCGCAGGACTGGGCCTCGATGCTGCTTAGAATGTACAAGCGCTGGGCAGACCTGCGCAGCTTTTCCGTCGATATGCTCGACTACCAGCCGGGTGATGAAGCCGGTGTGAAAAGCGTCACGCTTCTTATTAAAGGACGCAATGCCTACGGCTACCTGAAAGCGGAAAAAGGGGTGCACCGCCTTGTGCGGATTTCACCGTTTGATTCATCCGGACGCCGCCACACGTCGTTTGTTTCCTGCGAAGTAATGCCGGAAATGGATGATGACGTGGAAATTGACATCAATACCGAGGATTTAAAAATTGATACGTACCGCGCGAGCGGTGCCGGCGGACAGCACGTCAACACGACCGATTCCGCCGTCCGTATTACCCACCTTCCGACAAACGCAGTCGTCACCTGCCAGAACGAACGCTCCCAGATCAAAAACCGTGAGCAGGCGATGAAAATGCTGCGGGCTAAGCTGTACCAGCTTAAGCTTGATGAACAGCAGGAAGAAATTGATGAAATCCGCGGCGAACAGATGGAAATCGGCTGGGGCAGCCAGATCCGTTCGTACGTCTTCCACCCGTACAACATGGTCAAAGACCACCGCACCAATTTTGAAGTCGGAAATACCGGCGGCGTAATGGACGGGAAGATTGATCCCTTTATTGATGAATACCTGCGTTACAGCATGAAAGCATAAAGGAGGCGTATCTTATGGATTTAGGGCTGAAAGGAAAAGCAGTCGTTGTTCTTGCTTCAAGTAAAGGTCTTGGATTTGCTGCTGCATCTTTGTACGCGCAGGAAGGAGCCAACGTGATGCTTGCCGGCCGCGAAGAAGAAAGCCTGGCGGAAGCGGCAGCTGCTGTAAAAGGCGGGGGTTCTGTATACTGGCATGTATGTGACGTCACCAAGCCGGAAGACATTAAACAGCTGATGAAAGAAGCTGAAAATAAACTGGGCGGCATCGATGTACTCGTGAACAATACCGGGGGCCCGCCCGCCGGGGATTTTGAAGATATGGAAGATGAAGACTGGCAGTATGCGTTTGAGCTGACGCTGTTCAGCTATATCCGCGCGATACGGGCGGCCCTTCCGCTGCTGAAAAAAAGCAGGGGCCGGATCGTGAATATCGCTTCGTCTTCGATTAAACAGCCGGTGGACCATCTGCTGCTCTCCAATACGTTCCGCTCCGGCATTGCCGGCTTTTCTAAAAGCCTGGCGATTGAATTTGCGCCGCACGGTATTTTAATTAATACCGTAGGTCCGGGAAGAATTGAAACCGGAAGGACGACAAGCCTGCTGGAAAAAACCGCAGCGCGTGAAGGCGTTACGTTTGAAAAGGCAAAACAACAAAGCGAAGCCTCCATTCCGCTCGGCCGCTACGGTCTCCCGGAAGAATTTGCGAGACAGGTCGTGTTTCTCGGCTCCCCGGCCAATTCCTATACGACCGGGCAGATTATTCTCGTCGAAGGCGGTGCCGTCAGCGCATATTAAAGATAGGACCTTACCGGCGTTTCAGAACGGCCAGGCAGGGTATTAAATAAACAATGACATAATGGAATAGAGAGGGGTATGTATAATGAAAAAAGCATTGCTGGCTGTTGCTGGAAGCTCGATGTTTATGCTGGCCGCCTGCGGCGGGGGAGGCGGCGGAGAAGAAGAGGACACCACGGCGGCTCCCGAACAGCTGTATCAGCAGAACTGTGCGACCTGTCACGGGGAGAACCTCGAAGGCAATAATGGTCCGGCACTTGATGGCGGAAACCTTGAAGAAGATCAGGTACTTACCATGATTGAAAACGGAGGCAACGGCATGCCGGCCGGCCTTTTAGAAGGCACTGAAGCAGAAAGTGTTGCAACCTGGGTTGCAGAGCAGTAGTATATAAGTAATGGTTAAAGATTGGAGAGTCCCCTCTCCTTTCTTTTTTTAATTAATTACCAGGTAATTAGTATTGGTTTTTTCCTCCTTGTTTTTCCTCCTCTGCTTAACGCATCTTTTTCCCTTATGAACTATTTATTCTGTATGTCCTTTAAAAGAGGTGAGGCTTTCTACAAAGAATAGGTTTTTTAAGTATGTCCACTAAAAAAGAAGGAAGTGACTACGTGACACCACGAATCCCCCGCTTTGAAAAGAATTTCCACCCTGATTATTCCGCTTTACATAAAAGAAAGCTCCCCTGGCTTCCCGCTGCGGCGGTCTGTCTGTGTTTGCTGATAAGTATGGAAGCAGACGCCGAGGCAGCAGAAGAAAAAATGGTAATTGTCCTTCCGCCGGTGCCGGCAGAACACGTGAAAAAAGACACTGCGGCGGTATTTTCTATTTCAGATACGCCGGTGCAGACATTTTCCGCTTTTGCGGCAGCAGAAGAAACAGTAACCGGATTTGTCCGCCCGGCGACCGGACGGATCACATCGGAATATGGGCCGCGCAACGGCCGCATGCATCACGGCATTGACATCGGCCGGGGCGGCCGGATGAATGTGCCGGTCACAGCCGCCGCAGCCGGTACCGTTGTGGAAGCCAAATATCGTAACGGCTACGGCAATACCGTGATGGTCTCCCACACAATGAACGGCAGGGAGATGATGACGCTTTACGCGCATCTGGCTTCGATCGGCGTCACCGCCGGCCGGAAGGTGGCACAGGGTGAGAAGCTCGGACTGATGGGGAATACAGGCGCTTCCCGGGGGCCCCATCTTCATTTTGAAGTGCATGAAGGCGTCTGGGACACCCGGAAGTCGCGTTCCGTGAATCCGCGCCGCTATGTTGATTTTTAAGAAAAAACTCCGGAAAGCCTGTTGGCCTCCGGAGTTTATAGGTGGTTAAAGGATTTGTTTTAACGCTTCAATAACAGCAAACACGTCCTCGTCCGTACTGTACGGACCGAGGCTGAAACGGACCGCGCCCGCGCCCTCCTGCTCGGTAAGGCCTAGAGCCCGGAGAGCAGCCGATAATTCCACTGAACCGCTGTGGCAGGCAGCCCCTGTTGAAGCTGCCAGAAAAGGCATCTGCTGCAGAAGGTCCTGACCGGTGATGCCTGTAAAACGGACGTGCAGCGTGTTGGGGAGCGTGTGAACCGGATGGCCGTTGCGGTGCACCCGGAGCGGGAAATTCTGCTGCAGCAGTTCCCAGAATAAATTACGCAGCCTCTGCACCTCGGTTATGTCAATAGAAGCAGCATCCGCGCACGCTTCCCCGAGGGCGGCAGTGAACAATACGTTTTCCGTTCCGGCCCGTCTGCCCGTTTCGTGAGAAGCTCCGTGAAGCAGGGGGGACAGGGCAGCCGTTTTTCTGATGTACAGCGCACCGATCCCTTTCGGCGCATAAATTTTATGTCCGGCAATGGTCAAAAAGTCAACGCCAAGGTCATTCACATTCACGGGAATTTTGCCGAGCGACTGTGAAGCGTCGGTATGAAACGGCACCTTGAACCGGCGTGCAATGGCGCTGATTTCTTCAATGGGCTGAACGGTTCCTGTTTCATTATTGGCATGCATAACGGAAATGAGCGCCGTGTCTTTCGTAATGGCTGCCTCAATATCAAACGGATTAACACGGCCGTAGGAATCCGTCCCAACATAGGTGACAACAGCTCCATGTTTTTCCAGATAGCGGCAGGGTTCCATTACTGCAGGATGCTCGACAGCGGTTGTAATGATATGGCAGGGCTTTGCTCCGCACAGCTCGTATATTCCTTTTAACACATGGTTGTTTCCTTCTGTTCCGCCGCTTGTAAACACTATTTCGCCTGGTTCGGCGCCGATGAAATCCGCCACGCGGGAACGTGCTTTCTCGACTGCCTTTTTGGCTTCTGTGCCGGCCCAGTGCCCGGCGGAAGGGTTGCCGTAGGACCGGTCCATCCAGTAGGAAAGAACGGTTTTTACGTTGGTGGAAAGCGGGGTGCTTGCATTGTAATCCATGTACACCTGTCTCATAGTAGGTGCCGCCTTTCTATAATATGTAGTATTTTTATTTTAGCATATGCGGTGCAGGCAGATATGTGAAAAACAGGGATATTTTCATTTGTTACATGCTTCTTTCATGCTAGAATAAAGGAAGTATGTTTATTGCAACGGAGAAGACACGATAAGTCCGGCGCGATTACTGAAACACAGCAGCCAGAGCACATAATGGAGTGGATTATATATGGGATGGAATAAAAAGACGGCAGCAGCGTTCACGGGTGCAGCGCTGGTCGCGGGAACAGGAGGCGTGTTTCTAGGCGCCAACCTCTCAGACACTGGTTCCGGTACCTCCGGAAGTTCGGGCCAGGCCTCTACAGGAAATACACATACGGAGGACATGGAGCGGTTCGAACAAGTATACAGCACGATCAGTGAAGACTACATGGACGAAGTGGATTCCGGCCAGCTGATGGAAGGAGCGATGGAGGGGATGATCGAAGAGCTTGGCGATCCCCACTCCTCCTACATGAATCAGGAAATGTCAGAAGAGTTTAATCAGTCGCTGGAGTCCTCTTTTGAAGGTATTGGAGCAGAGGTGAGCCTTATTGATGATACCGTCACGATCGTAGCCCCGTTTCAGGATTCTCCGGCCGAACAGGCCGGTCTGCAGCCAAATGATCAGGTGCTCGAAGTGGACGGGGAATCGACGGAAGGAGAAACGCTTAATGAAACCGTGCTCCGTATCCGCGGGGAGCAGGGAACCGACGTAACGCTTACCGTGCAGCGTGCCGGAAGCAGCGAACCGTTTGATGTCGTAGTTGAACGCGATGAGATTCCGGTGGAAACCGTGCAATCGGAAATAATCGAAGAAGACGGATCCAGAATCGGCCACCTCTCCTTAACTTCCTTTGGGGAAAGCACGGCTTCCGAGTTTGAAGAACAGCTTAATTCCCTTGAAGAAGAAGGGATGGATGCACTGGTTATTGATGTACGCGGAAATCCGGGCGGCTATTTAAATGCCGTGGAAGAAATCGGCGAACTGGTTATTTCCAGCGACAAGCCTCTCGTGCAGATTGAAGATCGAAACGAGCAGGTGGAGGAGTTTACGAGCGACCTTGCCGAGCCGAAAGATTATCCAATTGTCGGCGTCATTGACGAAGGCAGTGTATCTGCTTCCGAGATTCTAGCAGGTGCATTAAAAGAAGCCGGCAGCTATGACCTGGTAGGACAGACCACTTACGGAAAAGGAACAGTTCAGCAGTCGATGGAGCTTGGAGATGGCAGCCAGCTGAAGCTTTCCATGTTCAAGTGGCTGACGCCGGACGGCAATTGGATCGATGGAGAGGGCGTAGAGCCTACTATTGAAGTAGAGCAGCCTGATTACTTTACTTCCGCTGCCCTTGATCCGGAAGATCCACTCGAGCTTGACCAGGTTGGAGAAGATATCGGAACAGCCCAGAATATGCTGCAGGGACTTGGCTACGAGCCGGGTCGCTCCGACGGATACTTCAATGAAGAAACCGAAACAGCCGTGCAGAACTTCCAGGAAGAACAGGATCTGGAAGCAAACGGGACGATTGATGAGGATACGGCAGAGGCGCTGAACCAGGCCCTGCTCGAAAATATCCGTGATCCGGAAAACGACGCCCAGCTTGAACGTGCCCTGCAGGAAGCTGCCGAGCAGTCATCTGAATAAATAAACCGCAGGCAGGGCGTCTCCTGCCTGTGCTTTTCATTTAAATAAAACAAGTTACCGACTAAGTCAAAGGATAGGAAAGGAAGGTGCTTCATTGGACTGGATAACGTGGTTATGGGAAATAGCGAGGGCGGTCGGCTGGTTTTTTGCCAACCCTCTTACATATGTAATTATCGGTACAGCATTTTGGATAGGCTCTAAAAGAGTAAAACAGGAGCGGAAAGATTTTAAGACGAGGCTTTACCCGCCGCTTTACGATGTACTTGTATCAATCTGGCCGGGCATAGCCTACGGCCTGCTCGTATCGATACTGGTCGTGGTGTCAGGACTTTTCGTACCACTGGAAGTGCTGGCAGCCGCCGCTGTATTGTGGATTTTATTTATCGTCTGCGGACTGATGCGTTTTGCCACCCCGGCTCATGTGCTCGGACTGAGCGTAGTGGCCGCACACGTAGTTCCGCTAATCTGGAACCCGTCCGGCGGCTTCTGGGGCGGGATCATGTCGTCCCTGCAGGAGGCGGATCTGCGCCCTGCGTTCGTACTTACAGCACTGCTTGTTCTTACGGAAGGCCTGCTTCTTCTCCGCACGAAACGGCATCATACGTCTCCCTATCTTTTTAAAACACCGCGGGGCAAGTGGCAGGGAGCTCATCGTTTAAAGCGTGTATGGCTTCTGCCGGCATTTATTCTCGTACCGGGGGATGCGCTTCAGGCCATCGGCTGGTGGCCGCTGTTTCCTATAGAAGGAACCGGTCTTTCCCTGCTGCTGTTTCCATTTGCCGCAGCCCTCAGGCTCGACATTATCGGAAGCGTTCCGCAGCAGGCCGTGCGGCGTATCGGTGGAAAAATTGTGCTTTGGGGTCTTGTCCTCGGAGCCGCAGCTGGTGCTGCCTATTTGGTTGACTATCCGATCTACATCGCAGCCGCTGCAGCTCTTCTCGGAAGAGAATGGATTACGTGGTCACAGAAACGCCGGGAAGCATCAAGCCGGCCGATTTACACCGTGCCGGACCGGGGTCTGCGTGTAGCAGGCATTCTTCCATACTCTCCGGCGGAGAAAATGGATATTAAGCCGGGAGAAATAATTACCAGGGTCAACGGTCAGACGGTAACGAATGAAAATGACCTTTACCAGGCGATTCAGCTTAATTCCGCCTACAGCAAAATCGGCGTCATCGACTTGAATCAGGAGCTGCGCTATACGCAGATCGCGGTTTACGCAAACGAACATTACCTGCTCGGCTTATTGCTTGTAAAACAAGAGTAGGATGCTTATACTTTATAGAACCAGACGAAAAGACCATCTGCCGAGGATGGTCTTTTACGTCTCTCTAAAACGAACATGTATTCGTTTTTTGCGTTTGGAAACAGCGTAAATGTGGTATAATGAAGCAGAATAATAGACGAGAATTTTAAGAATATGGAGGCGGACACGCCATGAGCGAAGCATTTGAATTAGTATCCAAATACAAGCCGGAAGGCGATCAGCCCAATGCAATAAAAGCGCTGAACGAAGGGCTGCGTGAAGGCAGGAAGTATCAGACCCTGCTCGGCGCTACAGGAACAGGAAAGACGTTTACCGTCTCGAATGTCGTTCAGGAAATAAAAAAGCCGACGCTTGTTATTGCCCACAATAAAACGCTGGCCGGCCAGCTGTACAGTGAATTTAAAGAACTCTTCCCGAACAACGCGGTGGAGTATTTTGTCAGTTATTATGATTACTATCAGCCGGAAGCCTATATTCCGCAGACGGATATGTTTATTGAAAAAGACGCGAGCATCAACGACGAAATTGATAAGCTCCGCCACTCCGCGACAAGCTCGCTGTTTGAGCGTGATGATGTCATTGTTGTAGCCAGCGTGTCCTGCATCTACGGTCTTGGTTCCCCGGAAGATTACCGGGACCTTGTGCTGTCGCTCCGGAAAGATATGGAAATGGAGCGCAATGAACTGCTGCGCCGGCTTGTGGATATACAATATGACCGCAATGACATTAATTTTGTGCGCGGAACGTTCCGCGTGCGCGGCGACGTTGTGGAAATTTTTCCGGCTTCACGCGATGAGCAGTGTATCCGCGTGGAATTTTTCGGAGATGAAATTGACCGCATCACGGAAGTGAATGCCCTGACAGGAGAAATCAACGGCGAACGCAGCCACGTGGCGATTTTTCCGGCGTCCCACTTCGTAACCAGAGAAGAGAAACTGAACAAAGCGATCGTAAATATAGAAAAGGAACTGGAAGATCAGCTTGCCGTTTTCCGCTCCGAGGATAAACTGCTCGAAGCACAGCGCCTCGAACAGCGCACCCGGTATGACATCGAAATGATGCAGGAGATGGGCTTTTGTTCAGGAATCGAGAACTACTCCCGCCATCTGACGTTCCGGAACCCGGGCGATTCCCCCTACACGCTGCTTGATTTCTTTCCGGACGATTTTCTAATCGTGGTCGATGAGTCCCACGTTACCCTTCCTCAGGTACGGGGCATGTACAACGGGGACCGGGCGAGAAAAGAAGTGCTCGTCAATCACGGATTTCGTCTGCCTTCCGCGATGGATAATCGTCCGCTGAAGTTTGATGAATTCCAGGAACGCGTTCATCAGGCACTGTTTATTTCTGCAACGCCGGGAGCGTTCGAAGAAGAACATACGCCGGAAATGATTGAACAGATTATCCGCCCGACCGGCTTAATTGATCCGACGATCGACATCCGTCCGATTGAAGGGCAGATTGATGACCTGATCGGTGAAATTAACGAACGGGCAGCCCGAAACGAGCGCGTGCTCATTACGACCCTGACGAAGAAAATGTCAGAAGACCTGACCGACTATTTAAAAGAAGTAGGAATACGGGTGAAGTATCTTCACTCCGATATTAAGACGCTGGACCGAATAGATATTGTCCGCCAGCTGCGCATGGGCCATTTTGACGCACTTGTCGGAATTAACCTGTTAAGAGAAGGCCTTGATATTCCGGAAGTATCGCTCGTTACGATTCTCGATGCGGACAAGGAAGGATTTCTGCGCGCCGAGCGTTCCTTGATTCAAACGATGGGACGGGCGGCCAGAAACGCCAACGGCCACGTTATTATGTATGCGGACCGGATTACAAAATCGATGGATATCGCTATTTCCGAAACAAACCGGCGCCGCGAAATTCAGCTCGCCTACAACGAAGAGCACGGCATTACGCCGAAAACCATTCAGAAATCCATCCCGGAATTAATTAAGGCGACTATTGTGACCGAAGATGGGGAAGAAGTGGAACAGGTACCTATGCTTTCGAAAATGAACAAAACCGAACGCCGGAAATATGCAGATGAGCTTGAGGCGGAAATGAAGCAGGCAGCAAGAGACCTGCAGTTTGAACGGGCCGCTGAACTTCGTGACCTCGTTCTTGAATTAAAAGCGGAAGGATAGATAGAATGGCACTGGAAAACTTACAAATTAAAGGCGCACGCTCCCACAACTTAAAGAACGTAGATATTACGATACCAAGAGACAAACTGATTGTGTTTACAGGATTATCGGGCTCGGGGAAATCCTCCCTGGCCTTTGATACGATATATGCAGAAGGGCAGAGACGCTATGTTGAATCGCTTTCTGCCTATGCCCGCCAGTTTCTCGGGCAGATGGATAAGCCGGACGTGGACTCTATTGAAGGGCTCTCTCCGGCCATTTCCATTGACCAGAAAACAACGAGCAAAAACCCCCGTTCTACGGTAGGAACGGTTACGGAAATTTATGACTATCTGCGGCTTTTGTTTGCCCGCATCGGCCGGCCGGTCTGCCCGAACCACGGCATTGAAATTGCTTCACAGACCGTCCAGCAGATGGTGGACCGGATGATGGCCTATCCGGAGCGGACGAAAATGCAGATTTTATCGCCGCTTATTTCAGGGCGCAAAGGCGAGCACGTAAAAGTGCTCGAAGACCTGAAAAAAGAAGGCTATGTCCGTGTCCGTGTGGACGGGGAAATGCGCGAAGTAAGCGATGATATTACGCTTGAAAAAAATAAAAAGCACAGCATTGAAGCGGTAATTGACCGGATCGTCATTAAGCCGGATGTAGAAACAAGACTTGCCGACTCACTGGAAACAGCCCTGCGCCTAGGCGACGGCCAGGCAAAAATTGATGTTATCGGGGAAGAAGAGCTGTTATTCAGCCAGCATCATGCCTGCCCGCACTGTGGATTTTCTATTGGTGAGCTGGAGCCGCGCCTGTTTTCCTTTAACAGCCCGTTTGGTGCCTGCCCGTCGTGTGATGGTCTTGGCAGCAAGCTGGAAGTGGACAAAGAACTGGTTATCCCGGATCCGGACCTGACGCTCAAAGAGCATGCTATTGCCGCATGGAAGCCGACGAGCTCCCAGTACTATCCGCAGCTGCTTGAATCCGTATGCCGCCATTTTGATATTAAAATGGATGTACCGGTCAAGAAAATTTCTGAAAAGAAGATGGATATTCTTTTACATGGAAGCACGAAAGAAAAAATGACATTCCGGTATGAAAATGACCGCGGCGGTGTAAGAGAGCGCCGTATTTACTTTGAGGGCGTACTGGAAAATATCAACCGCCGCTATCATGAAACGAGCTCCGATTACATCAGGGAGCAGATGGAACAATATATGACGAGCAAGCCTTGTCCGACCTGCAAAGGCCACCGCCTTCGTAAAGAAAGCCTGTCGGTGAAGATTAATGATCATCACGTCGGCCAGGTAACCGATATGAGCATCAAGAACGCGATGGAGTTTTTCGGAGAGTCTATTCATTTGACGGACAAAGAAAAAGAAATTGCAAACATGATTCTAAGAGAAATCGAAGAACGTCTCGGCTTTTTAAACAATGTCGGCCTCGACTACCTGACGCTAAGCCGGGCAGCCGGTACGCTCTCCGGCGGGGAAGCCCAGCGGATCCGTCTTGCCACCCAGATTGGTTCTTCTCTGATGGGTGTTCTCTATATACTCGATGAGCCGTCGATCGGCCTCCATCAGCGCGATAACGACCGTCTGATTGCCACACTGCAGCGGATGAGGGACCTCGGCAATACGTTAATTGTAGTCGAGCACGATGAAGATACGATGCTTGCCGCCGACCACATTGTCGACATCGGCCCCGGAGCAGGGATGCACGGCGGTTACATTATTTCGGAAGGCACGCCGGAAGAAGTCATGGCCGATAAAGACTCTTTGACCGGCCAGTATTTGTCCGGTGAGCGCTTTATTCCGCTGCCGGCGGAACGCAGAAAACCGCAGGGACGCTGGCTGAAAATCAAAGGTGCTTCCGAAAATAACTTAAAGCGGGTAAATGCGGACTTCCCGCTCGGGCTGTTTACTGCCATCACCGGCGTATCCGGCTCCGGAAAAAGTACGTTGATTAATGATATCCTTTACAAATCCGTAGCACAGAAGCTGTATAAGAGCAAGCATAAGCCGGGCGCGCACAAATCCGTGGAAGGTCTTGACCAGCTGGAAAAGGTTATTGATATAGACCAGTCTCCGATCGGCCGCACCCCACGTTCGAATCCGGCTACGTATACCGGCGTGTTTGATGATATCCGCGACGTGTTTTCGCTGACGAATGAAGCGAAGCTGCGCGGCTATAAAAAAGGACGCTTCAGCTTTAATGTAAAAGGCGGACGCTGTGAAGCCTGCCGCGGTGACGGTATTATAAAAATTGAGATGCACTTTCTTCCCGATGTGTACGTTTCCTGCGAAGAATGCGAAGGCAGACGGTATAACCGGGAAACGCTGGATATTAAATACAAAGGGAAAAACATTGCCGACGTTCTGGAAATGACCGTGGAAGAGGCAGTGGACTTCTTTGAAAACATTCCAAAAATCAAACGCAAAATCCAGACGTTATATGATGTCGGATTAGGGTATATAAAACTAGGACAGCAGGCAACGACGCTTTCCGGCGGGGAAGCCCAGCGTGTGAAGCTTGCTTCCCAGCTTCATAAGCGTTCCACCGGTAAATCGCTCTATATTCTTGACGAGCCGACTACCGGCCTGCACGTAGACGATATTGACCGTCTGCTTAAAGTACTGCAGCGCCTTGTAGATAATGGCGATACGGTACTGGTTATTGAACACAATCTGGATGTAATTAAAACGGTGGATTATATCGTCGATCTCGGCCCGGAAGGCGGAGACAACGGCGGTACCATTGTTGCGAAAGGCACGCCGGAGAAAATAGCGGATGTGGAGGAATCCTACACCGGCTATTATTTGAAGCCGATTCTTGAACGGGAAGAAGAACGGATGAAAACCCGCCGCCTGCAGGCGGACCGGGTGGCAGAAGCTTCTTCCTGAACGCCGTCCCATTAAAATGAAACGTCCCTGCAGGTCTTTCGTAAATACAGAATACAAGAAGCCGCCAGGAGCGGTGAATGAAAAGATACCTGAAAGGAAGGGTACAGCATGGAAGAAGAACGCAGACAAATTTTACGCATGATTGAAGAGGGCAAAATTTCAGCAGAGGAAGGGGTCCGTCTTTTGGAAGCATTATCAGCTGACAAAAGCGGCTCATCCCGTTCAGGCAGAAAAAATGGCTCCACGCGGTCCAGCCAGCGTTCCTCCGGCGGTTTCGGTGCGGATCCATTTAATATCTTCCGCGATGCGGCAGGGCGTGCGTTTCAGCGCAGAGACCGCCAGCCGCCGTTTGACAAAGAGAAAAAAATGTTCCAGGAATGGTCGGATCAGGCAAGTTCATTTGTTGATACTGCTGTAAAAAAAGTAAAAGAAATGGACCTGGATTTCAACTTTGGTCCATATACAGAAGTGAGTCATACCTTTGAGCTGCAGCATCTGAGCGACAAAAATATTGAGTTTGCGCTTGAAAATGGCTCCTTCGAATGGAAAACATGGGACATGCCCGGCATCAAAATCGACTGTCGTGTGAAAGTCTACCGCGAAGAGTCAGAGGATCAGGCGTCCAGCCGTTTTCTAAATGACGCCGAATTCGGCTCGGAGGAAGGCCGTCTGCTGTTCCGGACCAAATCCAAAGCGATGAAAGTGGAAGCCGTAGTCTATGTGCCGTCCAAACGGTATGAGTCTATTAAATGGCACACGTTTAACGGCCATTTAAAAGGGGAATCTATCGATACAGACCGCTTCTCTGCCAAGGCATCAAACGGTTCCCTTTTCTTCCGGGACGTTCAGGCTTCCCGCATGTTCGCGGAAACAGGTAACGGCCCGATTACGCTTCAGGGCGGCAGCGCCGATCTTGCTACGCTGAAAACCTGGAATGGATCCGTTATGTGCCGGGCGGAAGTGAAAGATCTTGAAGTCGAAGTGTTTAATGGTTCTGTTACCGGCATCCTTTCCTATAAAGAAGATGCAAAAGCGGTTATTCAGGCCAAAACAGGCAATATTGACCTGGAGCTGGAACCTTCCGCGCGTACGGACGGCCATCTCGAAACGATGACCGGTACGTACCACAATGATTTAGCCGAAGTAGAAATACTGGAAGAACAAAAAGAATTCGTCCAAAAATCAGTGCGGTTTATGTCACGTCCAACCGCTTCTCCAACTTTGAGGCTGGAAGCGTTGACGAAGACGGGCTCTATTACGGTAAAGCCAAAGATATAAACCACAGACAAGGAGATGTATGATGAAGAAAAAATTGTATCGTTCCGAAACCGATAAGATGCTTGCAGGTATTTGTGGAGGACTGGCGGACTATTTAAACGTTAACACCACGCTTGTGCGTGTTAGTACCGTTATTCTTTCCCTGCTTACGTCAGGTGTTCCGATTATTATTCTTTATATCGTATTGGCATTCGTGCTGCCTAAAGAAGGAAGCGCGAGCTGATGGTAGGCTGCTTAACGCCTTTTCTCATTAATACGCTGACGCTTATGGCGGTGGCGGGTGTCTTTAATGGATTTTACCTGGAAGGTTTTGGTGCGGCCCTTATGGCAGGTATTATCCTGACCGTGGTTAACTTTTTCATCCGCCCGCTTCTCGTCCTGCTGACGCTGCCGTTTACCGTTGTTACGTTTGGGTTGTTTATATTCGTTATTAACGCGCTCATGCTTATGCTTACAGCAGCACTAATGGGAAGCTCTTTTGAAATTTCCGGATTTGGCATGGCTCTGCTTGCATCCGTTATTATTGCCCTGCTGAATATGGTACTTTCTAATTTTATTGCGGATCCTTTAAGCAAAGGAAGCCGCCGCTGATACCTATCGATCCCTGACAGGATGCCGTCTTTCGGCATCCTGTTTTTTATGGGCAGGCAACGTTATCCTTTGCCTGCAAATCATGCTACAATGAAAAAAGTGACAGCGCCCGGATGGGCAAGAACGAGTGGAGGGAAAAGCATGGCGAAGGTGACAGCAAAGGACCTGGTCGAGCATTTTGATTTTGAGGTGCTTGCCGGGCATGAAGGCGTATATCGCGCAATTACAACAAGTGATATTTCCCGGCCGGGAATTGAGATGGCCGGTTATTTTACGTATTACCCTGCCAAACGGCTGCAGCTTTTGGGTAGAACAGAGCTTTCTTTTTACCAGCAGCTCAATGATGAAGAAAAGCAGGAGCGGATGGAAAAGCTGTGTACATATGATACCCCGGGGATTATCATTTCCCGGGACCTGACCGCCCCGGATGAACTGATTAATAACGCAAATAAAGTCGGCGTTCCGCTTATGCGGGCAGACGTGACGACCACGAGGCTGAGCAGTCAGATTACGACATTTCTGGAAACGAAGCTCGCTAAATCAACAGCCATGCACGGCGTCCTGATGGACATTTACGGCATAGGCGTACTTCTTACCGGGGCAAGCGGCGTCGGTAAAAGCGAAACCGCGCTCGACCTGGTGCGCCGCGGCCACCGTCTCGTAGCGGACGACTCTGTGGAAATCCGCCAGGAACAGGGCAACACGCTCGTCGGACGAGCTCCTGATTTGATTCAGCATCTTCTGGAAATCCGCGGACTCGGCATTATTGATGTGATGACGCTGTTCGGCGCCGGTGCCGTCCGTCCATTCAAACGGATTGCGCTGACGATTAACCTGGAGCTTTGGGACGACAAAAAGGCCTACGACCGTCTGGGGATTGAAGAAGTTACCGTGAAAATTATTGATTCTGAAATACCAAGATTAACTATTCCGGTTCGCCCGGGAAGAAACCTTGCGGTTATCGTTGAGGTCGCAGCCATGAACTTCAGGCTGAAACGAATGGGTATTAATACCGCGCAGGAGTTTTCGGACCGCCTGACCGGTGTTATTGAAGAAGGCGACAAAGAAGATTTTTAAGAAGAGGTGACAGGCATTGTTATTTTCAATACAGCCCATCGACCGCACGGCCCTCGAGCTTGGGCCGCTGACGGTTTACTGGTATGGGATTATTATCGGCCTTGGAGCCGTTCTCGGGTATATTATTGCCAATCGGGAAGCTAAAAAAAGAGGCATGCCGGCTGATATTATTGCGGACCTGCTTATTTTCGCAGTGCCGATCGCGATTCTATCCGCCAGGTTATATTACGTGATATTCAGCTGGGACTACTATTCGCAGAATCCCGGCAGTATTTTAGCGATCTGGGAAGGCGGTCTTGCCATCCACGGTGCGTTAATTGGATCTGTGATCACGGCCGTTATTTTTGCCCGTGTCCGGAAGATTTCCTTCTGGAAGCTGGCCGATATTGTGGCACCAAGTATTATACTTGGGCAGGCCATAGGACGCTGGGGGAACTTTATGAACCAGGAGGCCCACGGCGGGCCGGTAACAAGAGAATTTTTGGAAGGGCTGTTTCTTCCGGATTTTATTATCAACCAGATGTTTATTGAAGGCATTTATTATCACCCTACTTTTTTATATGAGTCCTTATGGAACCTGGCCGGCTTTGCCGTTCTGATCTGGCTCCGCCGGTACAATCTCCGCCGCGGCGAGATGTTCCTTTCCTATGTGATCTGGTATTCTGCCGGACGTTTCTTTATAGAAGGAATGCGCACAGACAGCTTAATGATCGGCGATGTACTGCGTACGGCTCAGGTGATTTCTATTGTACTGATAGCTGCTGCCTTTATATTGATGTGGTACCGCCGTTCGAAAATGAACGTAACCGCGCACTATCTCGATGACGATGGCGGCGGACTGGAAACTGAAAAACCGTCCGCGAAAAGCACGCCTAAAAAACAAAAGAAAAACTAAGGAGGCTGCCCATGGCCGTAAATACCATGCTGTTCGATCTGGACGGCACGTTAATTAATACGAATCCGCTGATTATTTCCTCGTTTGAATACACGCTGAACCTCTATTATCCGGGAGTTTACAGTCGTGACGACATTATTGGAATGATCGGCACGCCGCTTCTGGAGAATTTCGAAAATATTGATGCGGAACGCGCACCGGAACTGGTGAAAACGTATCAAACGCATAATATGGAGCATCACGATGCATTAATTGAAGAATATGAAGGGGTAAAAGAAGCGATTCATTCCCTGCATGAAAGAGGATTCAAGCTCGGTATTGTGACGACGAAAAGACGGGAAGCAGCGCTTCGCGGCGCAGAAAAAATGGACCTGCTTCCGTATTTCTCCACGATGGTTGCTATAGAAGACGTAGAGCACGCCAAGCCGCATCCGCAGCCTGTTCAGCTTGCCATGAACATTTTAGGCTCTGTTCCGGAGGAAACGATCATGGTCGGCGACAGCCAGTATGATATTTTATCCGGTCAGAATGCCGGCGTAACAACGGCCGGCGTTTCCTGGACGATCAAGGGAGAAGAATGGCTGCAGACGTTTGAACCGGACCATATGCTTCAGGATATGCGCGAGCTGTTACGGCTTTATGATGGAGTGCATATCTAATGCGACGCACGGACCGTTACCCTGTCACGTCATCGAACGCCCTGTGGCAGGTGTACAAAACGGTGTCGTTCTGGAAAGTAATGAAAAATTTTATTGTTATTCAGCTGGCGCGGTATACCCCGTTTCTTTCGATGAAAAATTGGCTGTACCGGACGTTTCTCGGTATGAGAGTCGGGGAACAGACCGCATTCGCCCTGATGGTGATGGTCGATGTCATGTTTCCGGAAAAAATCACGATCGGTAAAAATTCCATTATCGGCTACAATACGACGATACTCACTCATGAATATTTAATTGATGAGTACCGGCTGGGTGAAGTGATCATCGGCAGCAATGTGATGATCGGAGCAAACACCACGGTGCTTCCGGGCGTGACGATCGGGGACGGCGCCGTGATTTCAGCGGCAACCCTCGTCTATAAAGACGTGCCGGCCGGCGCTTTTGTCGGAGGCAATCCGATGGTGGAGATAAAAAAACCGCAAAGCTGAAAGCCTGCCAGTTCCCTTTTCTTATAAACGATCCACGCCGGCTGTTTTTGACAGACTGAAGCTTCTTTTGCCAAAAAAGAAGCTTTTTTCTTTCCGGGTGGTTTTCTATTGACCCCTCCCTGAATTGTGTGTAAACTACAAAATATATTCTTTACCTTAGTAGTACATTAGCGAACTAAAGCAAATAGATGAGCAATTAAAGGAGAGTTACCATAAATGAGCCAGCCTTTTATGTTTGAAAAGCCCGTAGGAATGAGAGACAGGCTGCCTGGATATTTTCAGGCAAAAGACGCGATTCGGCGTTCGACCGCAGGGGAAATGGAAAAATGGGGATACTTAACCATCGAAACGCCCACTTTGGAGTACTACGAAACAGTCGGCAGTGCTTCGGCTATCCTCGACCAGCAGCTGTTTAAGCTCCTGGATCAGCAGGGAGATACGCTCGTCCTGCGTCCGGATATGACAGCGCCTATTGCAAGAGTGGCGGCTTCAAGCCTTCAGGATCAGGCATTTCCACTCCGCCTTTCCTACCACACCAATTTATTCCGGGCCCAGCAGAGAGAAGGCGGACGTCCGGCGGAATTTGAACAGGTGGGAGTCGAGCTGATCGGTGACGGCACAACGAGTGCCGACGGAGAAGTAATTGCCCTGATGGCAGCGGCCCTTGAAGGAACGGGACTGAAGGATTTCCGCATTGCAGCGGGACATATCGGATTTGTGAATGCACTGCTTGTGGATGTACTTGGAAACGATGAACGGGCAGATGAACTGCGCCGCTTTTTATATGAGAAAAATTATGTAGGCTACCGGTATCATGTAAAGCAGCTTCCTTTATCTACTATAGATAAAAACAGGCTGCTCGGCCTGCTTAAGCTCCGCGGGGGCGAATCGGTGCTCGAAGAGGCATCCGCTTTAAGCAGCCATCCGCAGGCGAAGAAGGCAGTAGAAGACCTTAAACAGCTGTTTGACGTCCTGCGTGCCTATGGCGTGAGCGAGCTGGTTACGCTTGATCTTAACCTCGTCATGCATATGAGCTACTATACGGGCATTGTATTTGAAGGGTATGGAAACAATCTCGGCGTGCCTTTGTCCAGCGGCGGACGCTACGATGAACTGCTCCAGAAGTTCGACCGGCCGGCACAGGCGACAGGGTTTGGCATCCGTCTTGATCTTCTCGCAGAAGCGCTGCAGCCTTCCGAGGAATTTCCGGAGCCGTCCTGTATTGTGTTCAGCAAAGAGCGCCGTGCGGAAGCGATCGCAGAAGCGGTGAAGCGCAGAAAAAACGGAGAGCGCGTTGTGCTTCAGGATCTTCAGGGCGTTGAGAGCATGGACCAGCTGAGCGAAGCCTACACCGACCTTTACTATTACATTGGAAAAAAGAAAGAGGCCGATACGCATGAGTGATTTTTTAACGATAGCAATGCCGAAAGGGCGTATCTTTGAAGAAGCAGCAGATCTGTTAAGGGAAGCAGGTTTTCCCCTGCCGCCCGAGTTTGACGACTCACGCAAATTAATTGTCGATGCACCGGAAGCAAATATGCGCTTTATCCTGGCAAAGCCGATGGATGTTCCCACCTATGTAGAGCACGGCGTGGCGGATCTTGGCGTGGCCGGCAAAGACACGATGATTGAGGAAGAGCGCGACGTGTACGAAGTGCTGGATCTTCATATCAGTGCCTGCTACATGGCCGTGGCGTCCCTTCCCGGCTATCAGAAAACGGATATTAATCCGAAAGTCGCCTCCAAGTACCCTCACCTGGCAGCCCAGTATTTTAAAGAGCAGGGTGAACAGGTGGAAATTATTAAACTCAACGGATCGATCGAGCTTGCGCCTATGGTAGGACTGGCCGATCGGATCGTTGATATTGTCTCCACCGGCCAGACGCTGAAGGAAAACGGCCTTGTGGAACTGGAGACTATTGTGCCGATTACATCAAGACTGATCGTTAATCCGGTCAGCTATAGAATCAAGGACAAACAAATTGATGAAGTAGTGGAACGGCTCGCGAAAGTGGTAGAGGAGGAGTAACATGGAGATTAAAGAAATATCCGGAAAGCCTCAGTTAAAAAGAGATGTAGAAACCGGTAATGAAAAACAGCGGGAAGCAGTTGACGCGATTATTACGCGTGTCCGCGAAGAAGGGGACAGCGCGCTCCGGGAACTGACGGAGATCTTTGATAATGTAGAAATTGATGAGCTTTTTGTTACAAAAGAAGAAATGGAAGAGGCGTACGAAGCGTTTGATCCGGATCATCTGGCATCGCTCCGCCGCGCTATCGTGAATATCCGCGACTTTCATCAGCGCCAGGTGCAGCAGTCCTGGTTTGTGACAAAAGACGACGGCACCGTTCTCGGCCAGAAAGTAACGCCGTTCGACTCAGCCGGCGTATACGTACCAGGCGGCAAGGCCGCGTATCCGTCCACCGTGATGATGAACGTTATTCCGGCCCAGACGGCAGGGGTGCAGCGCATTGTCATGGCGACACCGCCTAATGAAGAAGGCATGATTTCCCCAACGGTACTCGTCGTGGCAGCGGAACTGGGAATAGACACGATTCTGAAAGCAGGAGGCGCCCAGGCTATAGCGGCACTCGCCTTTGGAACGGAAAGCGTGGAAGCAGTCGATAAAATTGTCGGTCCCGGCAATGTATTCGTAGCGCTTGCCAAGCGGGCCGTTTACGGATGGGTCGATATTGATATGATTGCAGGACCGAGCGAAATTGTCGTGCTGGCTGATGAAACGGCAAGAGCTGAGCTCGTCGCAGCAGACATGCTCTCCCAGGCGGAGCATGACCAGATGGCGTCCTCCGTCCTTGTAACGACATCACGGGAACTTGCTGAACAAACAAAAGAGGAAATAGAAGCGCAGCTGGTCGATCTTCCTAAAAAAGACATCGCCGAGGCGTCAATTAAAGATCACGGCGTTATATATATCGCGGATTCGATGGAAGAAGCCGTCGAGGCGGTTAACGAAATCGCACCGGAACACCTGGAAATTATCACTGCCTACCCATATGAAATAATGGGAAGAATCCGCCATGCCGGCGCTATTTTTCTCGGGCCCTACAGCCCTGAGCCGCTCGGTGACTACTTCGCAGGGCCGAACCACGTCCTGCCGACAAACGGAACGGCACGCTTTTCCAGTCCGCTCAGCGTAGATGATTTTGTGAAAAAATCAAGCGTTATTTCCTACAGCGAACAGGCCTTTTTCAGGGATGCCGATGACGTGGCAGCCATTGCACGCATGGAAGGGCTCGAAGCACACGCCCGGGCGGTTGATGCACGTAAAAAGGGGGAGAAAGTCGAATGACAGAACGAAAAGCGTCTATTACAAGAAAAACAAATGAAACAAATATTACACTCGATTTCCAGGTGGACGGGACGGGAACGAGCCGGATTGAAACCGGCGTCCCTTTCATGACGCATATGCTTGATCTGTTTACCAAGCACGGCCAGTTTGACCTGACCGTGGATGCAAAAGGCGACACCGACGTAGATGACCACCACACGACGGAAGATATCGGCATCTGTCTTGGCCATGTCCTCAAAGAGGCACTCGGCGATAAAAAAGGGATCCGCCGCTATGGCAATGCCTTTGTTCCAATGGATGAAGCCATGGCGCAGGTGGTTGTTGATTTGAGCAACCGTCCGCATCTGGAATTCCGCGGTGAATTTCCAGCACAGAAAGTCGGCACCTTTGACGTAGAGCTCGTTCATGAATTTCTCTGGAAGCTTGCTCTGGAATCAAGAATGAACCTGCACGTCATTGTGCATTACGGGTTTAACACCCATCATATGATAGAAGCTATTTTCAAGGCGCTGGCACGTGCTTTGGATGAAGCCACCCAGTTGGACGAACGCGTCAAGGGAGTGCCTTCTACAAAAGGCATGCTGTAATAAATAATACAGATTCGGACTGTTAGAAATAGACAAGGAGTGGACGTGCATGATTGGTATTATCGATTATGGAATGGGTAATCTTCACAGCGTCAGCAAGGCGCTCGAACGCCTGGACCAGCCCTATTTTATTTCCGAAGATCCGGAAGAACTGAACAAAGCAGAAGGCTTGATCCTTCCGGGGGTCGGCTCATTTAAAGACGCGATGACGCTGCTCAAAGAGAAAAATCAGGAAGATTTTATTAAAAAGTGGGCGGCGGACGGCAACCCGCTTCTCGGCATCTGCCTTGGCATGCAGCTGTTGTTTGACGGCAGCGAAGAAAACGGCGATACAGACGGCCTTGCCTTTTTACCCGGGTATGCACGCCATTTTTCCAAGCGTAAAGATATGGATCCGGCCTTAAAGATTCCTCATATGGGATGGAATAAGCTCGAATACCGCCTGCCGGATCATGACGTGCTCCGTGACGTGGAAGAAGGGCACGTGTATTTCGTGCATTCCTACGTTATTGAAACAAAAGACGAAGACGTATTGATCGCCGTATGTGATTATGCCGGAGACGTACCTGCTATCGTAGGGCGCGGCCGTATTATCGGTACGCAGTTTCACCCGGAAAAGAGCAGTACGGTCGGCATGGGTATTCTTAAAAACTTCGTCACCGATGTAGCAAAGGGGCGGAACACCTATGAGTGATTTTATTCTGTATCCGGCCATCGATATGAGAGACGGCAAATGCGTCCGTCTCGTGCAGGGCGACTACGATCAGGAAACAATTTACGGCGACTCGCCGGCCGATATGGCCCGCACATTTGAGCAGGCCGGTGCTTTTTGGCTGCATATGGTCGATCTTGACGGCGCCAAAGCCAAAAAGCGGATTAATCATGAACATGTGCTCGAAGCAGCAAAGCTGAACATGCGCGTGCAGATCGGCGGCGGCATCCGCACGAAAGAAGATGTAGCCTACTACCTGGACCGCGGCGTGGACCGGGTCATTCTTGGAAGCGTGGCGATCAGCCATCCGGATTTCGCAAAAGAAATGCTTGCCGAGTATGGGGAGAAAATCGCTATCGGACTCGATGCAAGAGATGGCTATGTTGCCGTGAACGGCTGGCTGGAAACGTCTGAAATGACGGCGGTTAACGTTGGAAAAGAAATGGCCGCACACGGAGCGAAGACATTTATTTTTACGGATATTGCCAAAGACGGCATGCTCTCCGGCCCGAATGTGGACGCTATTGCTGAGCTTGCGCGTGAAACCGGGCAGGAAGTGATTGCGTCCGGCGGCGTAAGCAGCATTGATGATCTGCAGAAGCTCGCTTCCTATAAAGGGCAAGGTATCAGCGGTGCTATTATAGGCAAAGCGGTTTATACAGGCCGGTTTACGATGGAAGAGGCTTTAAGAAAGGTGGATGGCGCATGCTGACGAAACGCATTATTCCTTGTCTGGATGTAAAAGAGGGAAGAGTTGTAAAAGGCATTCAATTTGTAGACCTCCGCGATGCCGGTGATCCGGTGGAACTGGCGGAAATTTATGATGCCCAGGGAGCGGACGAGCTGGTTTTTCTCGATATTTCCGCTTCTCATGAAGGCCGCAAAACGATGGTCGAAGTGGTCGAAGAAGTGGCAGGAACGCTTGCTATTCCATTCACCGTCGGCGGAGGCATTCACTCCCTCGAGGACATGCGCGCAATTCTGCGGGCCGGAGCGGATAAAGTCTCGGTTAATACCGCCGCAGTAGACCGCCCGGAGCTGATTAACGAAGGCGCGGATCATTTTGGCTCACAGTGCATTGTGCTTGCTGTTGATGCCAAATATGAAGAAGCGCTCGGCTCCTGGCGTGTATACACCCACGGCGGCAGAACGCCGACAGACTGGGAAATTCAGGACTGGGTGAAAGAAGCCGTCCGTCGCGGCGCCGGGGAAATTCTGTTAACAAGCATGGATCAGGACGGGGCGAAAACCGGTTTTGACATTAAACTGCTTCAGGCAGTCAATGAAGTTGTAAACGTGCCGGTTATTGCTTCCGGAGGCGCCGGTTCCAGGGAACACTTCATTGGAGCCTTCGAAGAGGGAAATGCGGATGCCGCGCTTGCCGCTTCGATCTTCCATTATAAAGAAACATCTATTGAAGAAGTAAAAACCTACTTACGAGAGAAAGGGGTCCGGGTACGATGAACAGCAATAACCTGACCTTTGATGAAAAAGGCTATATACCAGCGATCGTTCAGGATGCCGTAAGCAAAGAAGTTCTGACGCTCGCCTACATGAATGAAGAATCCCTGCAGAAAACGATTGAAACGAAAGAAACCTGGTTTTTCAGCCGTTCCCGCCAGGAGCTGTGGCATAAGGGAGAAACATCGGGTAATATTCAGAAAGTCGAAGACATCCGTTACGACTGCGACGCGGATTCGCTTGTCGTTCTCGTTCATCCGGCAGGCCCCGCCTGCCATACCGGATCCTACAGCTGTTTTACGTCCTCTCTTCTCGGAGAAGAAGTACCGGAGAAGCAGCCGGACCGGTTTGCGATTATCAATGAGCTCGAGCAGATTATTGCCCAGCGTGAAGCAGAAATGCCGGAAGGCGCCTACACGACGTATTTGTTTACAGAAGGCGTGGATAAAATTTTGAAGAAAGTCGGAGAAGAAGCAAGTGAAGTAATCATTGCTTCCAAAAACCGCGATCCGGAGGAGCTGAAGTGGGAAACCGCCGATCTTCTTTATCACCTGCTTGTGCTTTTAAGAGAGCAGAAGCTGCCGCTTGACGATGTTCTGGACGTATTGGGACAGCGTCATAAAAAATAAGGATAAACACCCGCTGCCGAAAAGCAGCGGGCTTTTTTATGCACGTTTCCCGATATCAGTACTTTTCTTATCGTTTGAATAAATGATATACTACTCTTATTGCAATCGGGACCCCAACTGGAGGGAGAGAGTGAATGAAATCATCAACGGAAAAAACCGGCAGAGTACTGCCGTTTCTGCAGAACGAAGAACACTATTTTAAACGCGGCATCCACGCTTTCCAAAAAAGAGAGCTGGATCGTGCGGTCAAATATTTGAAAAAAGCAATCGATATGGATCCAACCCAGGGGGTATTTCAGTGCCAGCTTGCTGTCGTATATTCTGATACCGGCGAGTATGAAGAGTCCAACCGCCTGCTCTGGCATGTGCTCGAAGATCTGGACAGCAGCCTGAGTGAATGCTATTTCTTTTTAGCAAATAACTATGTATACCTCGGTCTATTCGATAAAGCCAAAGAGATGGCCGAGTCGTATCTTACGATGCAGCCGGAGGGGGACTTTTCCAAAGATGCCCGGGACCTGCTGGATCTGCTGCTTGAAGATGAGGAAGAAGAAAACAATCAGCAGGAAGAAGAGCTGATTATGAAATACGAAAAGTCCGAGCGCTTAATGAAAACAAAGCAGTTTGCGGAAGCAGACCAGATACTCGAAGAAATTATTGCAGATTATCCGGATTACCTGCCGGCAAAATGCCAGCTTGCCCGGCTTCTTCATGAGCAGGACCGGTCCGAAGAGGCACTGGCCCTTGTGAAAGATATTGCCCGGGAGCATATGTACCTTCCGGCGCTGTGCCAGCTTGCCGTGCTGTATGCAGAAATGGGAAGGGATACAGAAGCGCAGGAGACGGCGGAAATGCTGAAAAATATTATCCCGCTGGATAAATCGCACTTATTTTACGCGGCTTCCACCCTGTGCCGCCTCGGCTTTTATGAAGAATCCCGCCTTTTGTTTGAACGCTATGTTAAACGGCACGCGCCGACCCAGGAAGGCTTTCATTTATTTTTCGGGGCTTCGGCATATCAGTCCGGGCGCACTATCCAGGCTGAACAGCAGTGGAAGCAGAGCATGAACAAAGACAACCATACGGCAGGCGAACTGCTGAAGCACTGGAAAGAAGACGGCTTGTCCACGGAAGCTGTTCAGTCTGCGGTCAAAGAGCATTACAAGCTGTAAGCAGATTAGTGGACGAAGAGTACAAAATCTCATACGATATAACAGAACGAAACAACTCGAAAAAAACAATGAGTTTACTATATGAAAAACAGGAAACGATTAAAAGGAGGACTTACGCGTGAGTGAAGAAAGAATTTATGATGTAATTATTGCCGGGGCAGGCCCGGCGGGAATGACAGCAGCAGTGTATACTTCTCGTGCAGAGCTTGACACACTTATGCTCGAACGCGGGATCCCCGGCGGACAGATGGCTAATACGGAAGATGTTGAAAATTATCCCGGGTTTGAGCATATTCTTGGGCCCGACCTGTCCAACAAAATGTTTGAGCATGCTAAGAAGTTCGGCGCAGAATATGCGTACGGTGATGTAAAAGAAATTATCGAAGGAAAAGAATACAAAACAGTCATTGCCGGCAACAAAGAATATAAGGCAAGAGCGGTTATTGTAACAACGGGCGCGGAGTATAAAAATCTCGGCGTTCCCGGTGAAAAGGAACTCGGCGGACGCGGTGTCTCCTACTGTGCTGTCTGCGACGGAGCCTTTTTCCGTAAAAAAGAAATTGTCGTTGTCGGCGGCGGAGATTCGGCCGTAGAAGAAGCGGTTTATCTTACCCGCTTTGCTGATAAAGTAACGGTTATTCACCGCCGTGATGAGCTGCGTGCCCAGAAAATTCTGCAGCAGCGTGCATTTGTTAACGACAAGATTGACTTTAAGTGGAGTCATGTTGTAAAGGAAATTAATGGAGAAAACAACAAAGTATCCAGCGTCACGCTGACGGACCTGAAATCAGGCGAAGATTATGACTTCCCAACAGAAGGTGTCTTCGTGTATGTCGGCATGCTGCCGCTTAACAATGCCGTGAAAAATCTTGGCATTACGAATGAAGAGGGCTACATTGTGACGAATGAGGAAATGGAAACAAAGATTCCCGGCATTTTTGCAGCCGGAGATCTTCGTGAAAAAACTCTCCGCCAGATTGTTACTGCTACTGGAGACGGCTCCCTTGCCGCGCAGACGGCCCAGAAATATGTAGAAGAACTCAAAAACGCCGTACAGGCATAAGGCAGCAGAAAGATACTGTAAATGTATCTTAACCCTGCTGTAATCTATACGAAACGAAAAGGGGGTATGAGTATACTATTACCACCCCCCCTTTTTCATGCGCAGGCTGCGGAGCCTGCGCTTTTTTTTATAAAAAAGGACGGAAGGGAAGCCGCTGTAACTTTAGGAATGGTTATTTCTATTTGTGGGAAAAGAAAAGGAATAGTATACTTAAAACAGGCAATGTGAGGTGATGAGCATGCAGAGGATAACAAATTGCGTTATTCACAACAATGGAAAAATACTTATGCTTCAAAAACCCAGCCGTTTATGGTGGGTCGCTCCCGGCGGCAAAATGGAGCCGGAAGAATCCATCCAGGATTCTGCTGTAAGGGAAACAAAAGAAGAAACAAATATATTAGTGAAAAACCCAAACATAAGAGGGATTTATACAATGGTGATTAAAGACCAGGGGGAGACTATCTCGGAATGGATGCTCTTTTCTTTTGAAGCTTTTAAATGGGAAGGAACAGCCTGGGAATATTCACCGGAAGGACTGCTTGAATGGATTGATAAAGACAGCGTCAGCAGTCTTGATATGAATCCCGGCGATTATCATATTTTACAGCATACGCTCTTTGGAAAAGGAGTGATGTATGGAACATTCTACTTCACGCCGGAAAACGAACTGATTTCGTATGAACTAAGTGGAGGAGAGCTGAATGAATCTGGAAATGAGAGAGGATGAAGAAGCCGTGGGAAACCGTGAGAACGATTTAGACGTAGTGATTATTACGGGAATGTCAGGTGCGGGGAAGACGGTAGCTGTCCAAAGCTTTGAAGATTTAGGCTATTACTGCGTTGATAATCTTCCTCCTGCTATTATTCCAACCTTTATTGAGCTGGTGGAATCCTCAGAAGGAAAAGTGAAGAAAATAGCGCTGGTTATTGACCTGCGCGGACGCGAATTTTTTGAGCATTTGTTTGAAACGGTGGATCATTTATCCTCCAAGCAGAATTTAAATCTTCATATTCTCTATTTGGATGCAAAAGACAATGTGCTCGTCCAGCGCTATAAAGAAACGAGACGTTCTCACCCCCTTGCCGCGGAAGAAGCTCCGCTTGAAGGCATACAGCAGGAGCGCAATATGCTTGCAGAGCTGAAAGGCCGTGCGGCTCAGGTTATTGACACCAGTGACATGAAGCCTAAACAGCTGCGGGAACGAATTATTCAATATATTTCCGGCACAGCTAAAGACGTCTTTTCTGTAAATATGATGTCTTTTGGGTTTAAATATGGACTTCCGATAGACGCAGATCTCGTTTTTGATGTAAGATTTCTGCCAAATCCGCATTATGTAGAATTGCTGCAGCCTAAAACAGGCCTGCAGGAAGAAGTCTCATCTTATGTCCTTAAGTGGTCAGAGACACAGGAATTTTTAACAAAGCTGATAAATCTTCTTGAATACATGCTGCCTCAGTACAAAAAAGAAGGAAAGAGCCAGCTGATCATTGCCATTGGATGCACCGGCGGAAAACACCGGTCCGTAACGCTGGCTGAATATCTGGCTGAGCACTTTGCCTCCTCTTATTCCATGTCCACTACGCACCGGGATATAGAAAAAGCAAAAGGCATTCTTGTATGAAACGGTCCAATATAGTCGTTCTAGGCGGAGGGACGGGTCTGTCTGTATTACTGAGGGGCCTGAAAACCTTTCCGGTCGACATCACAGCAATCGTAACTGTTGCAGACGATGGAGGAAGTTCCGGGCGCCTCCGAAAGGAAATGAATATACCGCCGCCCGGTGATGTACGAAACGTGCTGGTTGCGCTGGCAGAGGTCGAGCCTATGATCGAGCAGCTGTTCCAGCACCGGTTTACTACCGGCGAAGGGCTGGTCGGCCATTCGCTCGGCAATCTGCTTCTTGCAGGCATGACATCAATAACAGGAGACTTTGCCAAAGGCATCAGTGAGCTCAGTACTGTCCTGAATGTACGCGGGAAAGTACTGCCTTCTTCGAATCAAAGCGTAGTGCTTCATGCAAAAATGATGGATGGCACGACGGTGGAGGGAGAATCACTCATTCCTCAGGCAGAAAAACAGATCCGGCATGTGTTTTTACGTCCGGAGGGAGTTAAAGCGCTTCCAGAGAGTTTAAAAGCAATTGAGGAAGCCGATTTGATTGTGCTGGGGCCGGGAAGCCTTTACACTAGTATACTGCCGAACCTTTTAGTGCCTGGTATTATTGAAGCTATTCAGGAATCCAAAGCACGGAAAGTATACATTTGCAACGTGATGACGCAAAAAGGGGAAACAGATAATTTTTCCGCTTCCGATCACGTGCAGGCTATTTTTAATCATACTCATGAGCAGTTTATCGAAACAGTACTGGTAAACAATGGAATAATTCCAGACGAGCTCATTAAAAAATATCAACAAGAGGACGCCCATCCGGTTCCATTTGATGAAGATAATATGAGAGCCTTCGGCTGCCGTGTCGTGCAGGACGAATTCATTCGATACGATGGAATGATGCTGCGCCACAATGCAGTCAAAGTCGCTCAGTCCCTTCTTATGGAGCTGTAGGCGAAGTAGAAAGAGGCGGTGAAGAGCCTATGTCGTCATTTGCAGCGATGACTAAAAAAGAATTAACACAGCTTGAATTAAAAGATTGCTGTGTGAAGGCGGAACTTGCTGCGCTTATTCGAATGAATGGAACTATGAAATTTGGAAGCGGCCTGTTAACGCTTGACGTCTCTACAGAAAATGCAGCGATTGCCAGGCGGATTTATACTTTAATCAAAAAAGGCTTCAGTGAAATGCAGCTGGAAGTCCTTGTCCGGAAAAAAATGCGCTTAAAGAAAAACAACGTTTATATTGTACGTATTAAAGAAAATACCCAGAAATTTTTGTCCGATCTTCATATAATGGAAGAAAATTACCGGTTTGTCCGCTCTATTTCCCCGGATATGATAAAAAAATCCTGCTGTAAACGGGCGTATCTGCGCGGGGCTTTTCTAGCCGGGGGATCGATCAATCATCCGGATACCTCGTCGTATCATCTGGAAATTTTCTCGAACTACGAAGAGCATAATTATTCCCTCCGCCAGCTTTTTAAGGAATTTCATATTCCTTCCAAAAGCCTGGAACGGAAAAAAGGCTATATTTTATACGTGAAGGAAAGTGAGAAAATCACTGAATTTCTCAGCGTGATCGGGGCCCATCAAGCCCTGCTGTATTTCGAGGATGTCCGGATTATGAAGGATATGCGCAACTCCGTGAACCGTCTCGTTAACTGTGAAACAGCGAACCTCAATAAAACAGTAGGGGCAGCCTTACGCCAGGTGGAGAATATCCGCTTGATCCAAAGGGAAATCGGCCTCGAAAATCTTCCCCATAAAATCAGGGAAATTGCTGAATTGAGGGTGGAGCATCAGGATATTACGCTGAAAGAACTGGGAGAAATGGCCTCAGGCGGGCCAGTGAGTAAGTCAGGCGTAAATCATAGGCTTCGAAAAATAGATGAATTAGCTGAAAAAATCCGAAACGGGGAAACGGTTTCATAGTATAATAAAAAGCATAACTGGCAGCTGGAGGAGGTAGACATGGTAGAAGAAAACGTTGAAGTTCAGTTAAAAACAGGTCTTCAGGCAAGGCCGGCCGCTTTATTTGTACAGGAAGCCAACAGGTTTCATTCGGATATTTCCATTGAAAAGGATGGAAAGGTTGTAAACGCGAAAAGTATTATGGGTATTATGAGCCTTGCTGTCCGAAACGGTGCCTCCATCAAAATAATGATCAACGGCAATGACGAAGCAGACGCAATGAAAGCACTTGTGGATTATGTAAAAAAAGAGTAAAAACCTCTCTCCTAAGCAGGAGAGAGGTTTTTCAGTCTGTTGAAAAAGACAAAAAATAGATATCTTTATACAAAAGTCTTTCTCCGAGGGAGCCGTCGCTGTTTATTTTTCATTGTTTGTTTTCAGCAACATATTTAAAGAACTCGGAGTCATGAATAGATAGACAAGATGAAATAGTTTATAGACAATCTAAAAAAACCCTCTCTTCTAAGCAGAAGAGAGGGTTTTCGTATTACTTTTCGTAAACAGTGTCAATCAGGCCGTAATCTCTTGCTTCATGAGCTGTCATGAAGTTATCACGATCTGTATCGCGCTGAATTACTTCGAGCGGCTGGCCGGAACGATCTGCTAGGATCTGGTTCAGCTTCTCGCGCATTTGAATAATGCGGCGGGCGTGAATTTCGATATCAGAAGCCTGACCCTGTGTGCCTCCGAGCGGCTGGTGAATCATTACTTCACTGTTTGGAAGAGCGAAACGCTTGCCCGGCTCACCGGCTGCAAGAAGAAATGCTCCCATGGAAGCTGCCATACCAACGCAGATAGTAGAAACTTTAGGCTGGATGTACTGCATCGTGTCATAAATAGCCATACCTGCAGTGATGGAACCACCTGGGCTGTTAATGTAAATGGAAATGTCTTTTTCCGGATCTTCAGCAGCCAGGAATAAAAGCTGGGCTACAATGGAGTTGGACACGTTATCGTCAATTCCGGAACCAAGCATGATAATGCGGTCTTTCAGAAGGCGGGAATAAATATCATATGCTCTTTCCCCGCGGCTTGTTTGTTCAATTACTGTTGGAATTAAGTTCATGTCTTATTTCCTCCTATTATATAAATTGTGTAAATACTGACTCCATAACGAAAAACACGTATGTTTTTCATATTGTTGAGAATAGTTATATCATACTCGAATGGTCAATGTTGGTCAAATAAAAAGCGTTTATTTTTTATCTTTTTATTGTCCAGACGCTATTCTGCTTCTCCTACTATAACAAGAGTAAAGAGAACCTTTCAATCTTCAGCATTAAAACAAAGGAAGCAATTGTCATATGCCTAATAGTGAGTATAACCTATTTTATGCTGATTAAAACTATGGAAGATTATATGACAAAAGAAAGAAGGAGGCAGACGCTGTTTGCTACACTTCATGTGAAGGCCTAATTACATATAGACGATAATGCTGCCTGTGATATAATAAATGATAGAAAGCGCTTACAAGAAGGAGAGGTCATTTTACATGAATCTAGAAATGGGATTATTTCAAAAACAGACGATGAGCCTTGTAATGACGCAGGAACTCCGCCAGGCCATTTCCCTGCTGCAGCTCTCGACCCAGGAGCTTTCTGATTACATATCGGAACAGGCTCTTGAAAATCCGCTTATAGAGACGGAAGAACCAGTCCCGGAAGAAAAGGAACTGCCTATATATGACAGCCCGGTAATGTGGACAGATGATTATGGAGATGGATATGAAGCGTATGAAGGCAGAAATGAATCCCAGCTGGATAGAATCCAGGCTTATGAAGAAGGACTGGCCGACCACTTATACAGTCAGATCCGTTTTCTTGATACAACTGATCACTACCGGGAGCTTATGCTGTATCTTGCCGACAACGTAGATACAAATGGCTACCTGGAGGGAAGCTGGGAAGAAGCAGGACGTTTTTATACCATTACAGAGGATGAATACGAGCAGGGCGTTACAATGCTTCAGAAACTTGAGCCTGCAGGTGTCGGTGCAAGGAATCTTCAGGAATGCCTGCTTCTGCAGTTAACGAGAAATTATCCGTCTGACCTGCTTGTCATCGAAGTAGTCAAACATCACCTGGAAGATCTGGCAGCGAGAAGGTGGAAGCAGATAGCGAAGACGCTTCATATTTCGGTGGAAGATGTGCAGGCGATCTATGATACGATTCAGCAGCTCACGCCTCACCCCTGCGCCTGCATTGGAAGAAGTGAATCAGCCGCAATTACGCCGGATGTGTATGTGGAAAAAAAGAACGGGGCGTTCACAGTTGTACTTAATAATGAAAGCCTGCCGAAAATAAGGCTGAATAAACAATACCGCCATCTGCTGGAGAGCGGGGAACAGGGAGAGGCGGGAGAATATGCCCGCAAAAAATACAAACAGCTCGTCTGGCTGCTGAAAAGCATTGATCAGCGGCAGACATCGCTCCGGAAAATTACGGAAGCTATCCTGCTTTTTCAGGAAGCATTCTTTGAAAACGGACCTGCTGCCATGAAACCGCTGACCCTGCGTGAGATAGCGGAAGAAGCAGAAGTGCATGAGTCCACGGTTTCACGGACGACTACGAACAAATATGTGCAGACCCCGCACGGATTATTTGAATTAAAGCATTTCTTTTCTGCTGGTATGAACAATGCAGAAGGAGAGCAGACGTCTACGAATGTTATAAAAGAAATAATGAACAAAATGGTCGAAGCGGAAAATAAAAAAAGGCCTCTATCCGACCAGAAAATAGCTGAGCTCATTAAGGAAGAACACGGTATTCCGATCTCCCGCAGAGCGATAGCCAAGTACCGCGGAGAACTGCAGATTGCCTCTTCCTCGAAAAGAAAAAGATACGCATGATGTTTTAAAAAAGGATGGCCGGGAAAAGGTACTGTATACCTCGAACCGGCTTTTAATTTTTATTGCTATGTTATTTTATTCTTGGTATAATGAAAGTATCAAAAGGCTGAACACCACTTAGGGATTTTCCCCTGGGTTTTATCTTTTGATAAAGTGGGACTTAAAATGTCTATATGGGACAAAAAGTGTCCCTGAGAGAAAACTGGTGATCCCTGAATGAGAGAATTACTCGAATGGCAGAAAAAACTGCAGCCTGATATTTTGGAAATCATGGGAAAACGCTACCGGATTCTCCAGTATCTCCGGTTGATGCAGCCGGTCGGCAGAAGAACGCTTGCCGTCAGCCTGGATCTTTCGGAGAGAGTACTTCGGACAGAGGTAACATTTTTAAAAAATCAGGGATTAATTATGATTCATCCTTCCGGTATGACTCTTTCTGATGAAGGAGAAGCCCTGCTGGAAGGCATGGAGCCGGCGATGAAAATCGCTTTCGGACTTGAAGATCTGGAAAAGCAGGTAGCTGAAGTGCTTAACGTCGAGAAAGTCATAGTGGTTTCCGGCGACAGCGACGAATACAGCTGGGTAAAAAAAGAACTGGGACGCGCCTGCGTACAGCAGATGAAAAAGCAGATAGCCCCCGGAGACATTATTGCTGTCGCCGGAGGAACGACGCTTGCAGCTGTTGCCGATATGGTCAGCCCGTCCGAAAAATGGAAAGACGCGGTTTTTGTACCAGCAAGAGGCGGCCTCGGGGAAAAGGTAGAAATCCAGTCGAACACAATCAGTTCGACAATGGCTACTAAAGCCCGGGCAGCATACAGGCTTCTGCATGTCCCGGATCAGCTCAGCAACGAAACCAGAACATCGCTTAGTCTTGAACCTGGTATTAAAGAATTACTTGCTCTTATCCGGAAGGCGAAAATTGTGATCCACGGCATCGGAGAAGCTGAAATTATGGCAGACCGGCGCGAAACGAGCGACGGTGCCGTGCAGCAGATTAAGGAAAAAGCAGCAGTTGGTGAAGCATTCGGGTATTATTTTGACCGGGAAGGGCATATCGTTCATAAAGAAAGAACGATCGGTCTGCAGCTTAATGATCTGAACGAAGCACAGACGGTCATTACTGTTGCCGGAGGAAGCTCGAAAGCAGAAGCCATTTCTGCCTACATGAAATACCGCCCCAGCAATCTGCTGATTACAGATGAAGGGGCAGCGAAGGCAATTTTAAATCGATGACAACTGATTTTACAATCAGTTTCTCATATAGTATTGAATAACGTGCACCATAATAAGAGGAGGAAATTAAACATGGCTACAAAGATTGGTATTAATGGATTTGGAAGAATTGGACGCGCAGTATTCCGTGCTTCTCTTGAAAATGACAACGTAGAAATCGTAAGCATTAACGACCTTACAGACGCTAATATGCTTGCTCACCTTTTAAAATATGACACAGTACACGGCAACTTAAAGCAGAGTGTATCTGTAAACGGCGACAACCTTGTTGTTGACGGTAAAGAAATCCGCATCACTGCTGAAAAAAATCCAGCACAGATTCCATGGGGCCAGGCTGAAGTGGAAATCGTTGTTGAAGCAACAGGTCGCTTCGTAGATGGCGAAAGCGCCGGCAAACACCTTGAAGGCGGAGCGAAGAAAGTTATTATCTCTGCACCTGGTAAAAACGTTGATGCAACATTCGTAATGGGCGTTAACGAAAACACGTATGACCCATCCAAGCACAACGTTATGTCCAACGCATCATGCACAACAAACTGCCTGGCACCGTTTGCTAAAGTGCTTAACGACAAGTTCGGCATTAAGCGCGGCCTAATGAACACTGTTCACTCCTACACGAATGATCAGCAGATTCTTGACCTTCCGCACAGTGACTACCGTCGTGCACGTGCAGCTGCTGAAAACATCATTCCAACATCAACTGGAGCTGCAAAAGCAGTAGCCCTCGTTCTTCCTGAACTTGACGGCAAGCTTAACGGCGCTGCAATGCGTGTTCCTACTCCAAACGTATCTCTTGTTGACCTTGTAGCAGAGCTTGATACAAACGTTACTGCTGAAGAAGTAAACAACGTACTAAAAGAAGCCGCTGAAGGAAACCTTAAAGGCATCCTTGGTTTCAGCGACGAGCCGCTTGTATCTAAAGACTATAACGGCAACTCCAACTCTTCTACTATTGATGGTCTATCCACTATGGTATTGGAAGACAACATGGTTAAAGTTATTTCCTGGTACGACAACGAGTTCGGCTATTCCAGCCGCGTTGTAGACCTTGTAGAATATGTTGCAAAACAGCAGGCTTAATAAAGCAGATAAAGGGCAGGGGAGAAGAAAAAGTATTTTCTTGCTCCCCTTTCCTGTGCAGTTTCCTGCTACAATAGATATCGAAACAGCATGAATGAACTGCAGAACATGTTTGCTTTTTATCAGCAGAAAACCCGGCTCTTTTTAGATGAACGCTTTATAGGAAGGCCGGGTTTATGCTTTTCTTTGTATTATAATTATACGTTCCTTTTTGTATTATTTAGGGAAAAGGATGAAGAACACAGAGGAAAAAGGAGGCAGCAATATGAATAAGAAATCTATTAAAGATATCGATGTAAAAGGAAAAAAGGTTTTCTGCCGCGTGGATTTCAACGTGCCGATGGAAGATGGGAAAGTAACGGATGACAGCCGTATTAAAGCCGCCATTCCTACAATTGAATACTTAGTGGACCAGGGAGCCCGGGTTATCCTGGCCAGCCACCTGGGCCGTCCAAAAGGAGAGGCTGTGGAAGAACTTCGTCTGGGTCCCGTAGGCGTCCGTCTCGGCGAACTGCTGAGAAGAGACGTTCGGAAAGTAGATGAAGTTTACGGCCCTGTAGTAAAGCAGGCAGCCGATTCTTTGATGGACGGAGAAATTCTTCTTGTTGAGAACGTTCGTTTTGAAGCAGGAGAAGAAAAGAACGACCCGGAACTAGCAAAAGAATTTGCAGCTATTGCTGACATATATGTAAATGATGCATTTGGAGCGGCGCACAGAGCCCACGCTTCTACAGAAGGAATCGCACAGCACCTTCCGGCTGCGGCTGGACTTCTTATGCAGAAAGAACTTGAGGTTCTTGGAAAAGCGTTATCTGACCCGGCACGCCCGTTTACTGCGATTGTCGGCGGAGCAAAAGTAAAAGACAAAATCGGTGTGATCGATAATCTGCTTGATAAAGTGGATAACCTTATTATCGGGGGCGGTCTTGCCTATACTTTCGTTAAGGCTCAAGGCCACGAAGTAGGTAAATCCCTGCTCGAAAAAGACAAGCTTGATCTTGCAAATGAGTTTATGCAGAAAGCCAAAGATAAAGGCGTGAACTTCTACATGCCGGTTGACGTTACAGTAGCCGATGATTTTTCCGGTGATGCAAATATTAAAGTCGTACCGATTGATGAGATTCCTTCTGACTGGGAAGCACTCGACATTGGCCCGGAAACAAGAAAGAAGTATCAGGAAGTTATTGAAAGCTCCAAGCTCGTTATTTGGAACGGTCCTATGGGCGTATTTGAAATCGAGGCATTTGCACATGGAACCAAAGCCGTGGCAGAGGCGCTCGCTGGAGCAGATGATACGTATTCTGTAATCGGCGGCGGCGATTCCGCTGCAGCTGTTGAAAAGTTCGGCCTTGCCGGTCAAATGGATCATATGTCCACAGGCGGAGGAGCTTCCCTTGAATTTATGGAGGGTAAAGAACTTCCAGGCGTAGCAGCACTGAACGACAAATAAACAAAAGAAGAGGTGGAGTAATTTGAGAAAACCAATTATTGCAGGTAACTGGAAAATGAATAAAACCCACGAGGAAGCAGTAAGTTTTATCGAAGATATTAAAGAAAAGGTGCCGGCCGGCAGCAAAGTAGACACGGTTGTCTGCGCCCCCGCCCTATTTCTTAAAAGCATGAATGATGCGTCAGAAGGAAGCGACGTAGCTGTCGGCGCCCAGACAATGCACTTTGAAGACAACGGAGCTTTTACCGGCGAAATCAGCCCGGAAGCACTGGCTGACCTTTCCATTCCCTACGTTATTATCGGACACTCCGAGCGCCGGGAAATGTTTAACGAAACAGACGACTCTGTAAATAAAAAGCTTCACGCGGCATTCAATCACAAGCTTGTACCGATCATGTGCTGCGGTGAAACGCTTGAAGAAAGAGAAAGCGACAAAACAGAATCTGTTGTACGCGGCCAGGTGGAAAAAGGCTTTGCAGGACTCAGCAAAGAGCAGGCAGCACAGGTTGTTGTTGCGTATGAGCCTATCTGGGCCATCGGTACCGGCAAATCTTCTACAGCGAAAGATGCCAACGAAACGTGCGGAACGATCCGCCGCATTTTATCTGAGCTGTATGACCAGGAAACAGCAGAAGCAGTCCGTATTCAGTACGGCGGCAGTGTGAAACCTGAAAATATCGGCGGCTATATGGCTATGGAACACATCGACGGCGCCCTTGTAGGAGGAGCCAGCCTCAAGCCGGACGCATTTTTACAACTAGTGGAGGCGGGATCCAATGAGCAGTAAAAACCCTGTCGCTTTGATTATCCTGGATGGCTTTGCCCTCCGGGATGAAACAAAGGGGAATGCAGTAAAAAAAGCAAATACGCCAAACTTCGACCGTTTCTGGAATAAATATCCGCATTCGCAGCTTACAGCAAGCGGAGAGGCTGTCGGCCTTCCGGAAGGGCAGATGGGAAACTCTGAAGTCGGCCATTTAAATATCGGTGCAGGAAGAGTAGTTTATCAAAGCCTTACCCGCATCAACAAAGATATTAAAGAAGGCACGTTCCAGGAAAACGAAGCTCTTTTAGGTGCTTCCGAGCATGTACTGAAAAATGACGGCAGTCTGCATATTTACGGTCTGCTTTCCGACGGAGGCGTACACAGCCACATTAATCATCTGTATGCTCTCCTGGAAATGGCAAAAAACAAAGACATCAAAAAAGTATACGTTCATGCCTTTATGGATGGACGGGATGTTGGCCAGCGTACGGCAGAACAGTACGTGGAGGCTCTTGAAGGAAAAATGAATGAGCTTGGCATCGGTGAAATAGCAACACTTCACGGCCGCTACTACTCGATGGACCGCGACAACCGCTGGGAAAGACTGGAGAAGTCCTACCGTGCGATTGTATATGGGGAAGGCCCGAGCTATTCTTCAGCTAAAGAGGCCATCAAAGCCAATTACGATAAAGACGTCTGGGATGAGTTTATTGTTCCGGCTGTTATGACAAAAGAAAACGGAGAACCGGTGGCGGACATGCAGGATAATGATGCTGTTATTTTCTTCAACTTCCGTCCCGACCGTGCGATACAGATGTCGCGTGTTTTCACTGACAACAATTTCGACAGCTTTGACCGCGGGGACCGTTTCCCGGAAAACCTTCACTATGTAACCATGACCGACTATAGTGAAAAAGTAGAAGCAAACGTAGCCTATCCTCCGCAGGAACTGAAAAACACGATGGGAGAAGCTGTTTCCAAAGCAGGGCTCAAGCAGCTCCGCATTGCCGAAACAGAGAAATTCCCTCACGTTACGTTCTTTTTCAGCGGCGGCCAGGAAGAGGAATTTGAAGGGGAAAAAAGAATTCTTATTGACTCCCCGAAAGTAGCAACGTATGACCTGCAGCCGGAAATGAGCGCATACGGAGTAACCGATGCACTTCTGCAGGAAATCAAAGAAGAAAACCATGATTTTATCGTTTTAAACTTTGCCAATCCTGATATGGTTGGACACTCCGGAGATATGGATGCTACGGTAAAGGCGATTGAAACAGTAGATGAATGCCTTGGGAAAATTGTAGATCTTCTCCATGAGAAAAATGGTACGGCTATTATTACCGCCGACCACGGAAACGCAGACGAAGTTACGACGCCGGATGATAAGCCAATGACGGCCCATACGACGAACCCGGTTCCGGTTATCGTCACCAAAGAATCCGGGGAACTGCGCAGCGGAGGCGTTCTCGCAGATTTAATTCCAACAGCAGTAGATCTTCTTGAAATGGAAAAGCCGGAAGAAATGACAGGCACATCCTTACTAAAAAAATAGACACGACAAAGGAGCGATTTTTACAATGGGTATGATTACTGATGTTTACGCACGCGAAGTACTGGATTCCCGCGGGAATCCAACAGTTGAGGTAGAAATCATTACAGAAACAGGCGCTTTTGGACGCGCACTTGTACCAAGTGGTGCATCCACCGGTGAATATGAAGCAGTAGAGCTTCGTGATGGCGGCGACCGTTACATGGGAAAAGGTGTTCTTAAAGCAGTAGACAACGTAAACGAAGAAATCGCACCTGAACTGCTTGGCATGGACGTAACAGACCAGACAGGCATCGATAAGCTTCTTATTGATCTGGATGGTACGGAAAACAAAGAAAAATTCGGAGCTAATGCGATTCTTGGTATTTCCATGGCCGCTGCCCACGCAGCAGCTGACGAGCTTGGCCTTCCGCTTTACCAGTACCTGGGCGGATTTAACGCGAAGACGCTCCCTGTACCAATGATGAACATCCTAAATGGCGGCGAGCACGCAGACAACAGCGTCGACATTCAGGAATTCATGGTTATGCCTGTAGGAGCAGAAAGCCTTGCCCACGCCGTACGTATTGGCGCAGAAATTTTCCATAACCTGAAAAAAGTACTAAAAGACCAGGGCCATAACACAGCTGTAGGGGACGAAGGCGGCTTTGCACCAAACCTTGGTTCAAACGAAGAAGCGCTTCAAACGATTATTACTGCAATCGAAAAAGCCGGCTACAAGCCAGGTGAAGAAGTTATGCTTGCGATGGATACAGCAGCATCCGAAATGTACGAAGACGGCAAATATCACCTTAAAGGTGAAGGCGTCGTAAAAACAACAGAAGAAATGATCGAATTCTATCAGGATCTCGTATCAAAGTATCCGATTGTTTCTATTGAAGACGGCCTGGACGAAAATGACTGGGATGGATGGAAGAAGCTTACAGAAGCTCTTGGAGACAAAGTACAGCTTGTTGGTGATGACCTGTTCGTTACAAACACAACAAAACTCTCTGAAGGCATCAAAAAAGGCATCGGTAACTCTATCCTAATCAAAGTAAACCAGATTGGTACGCTTACAGAAACATTTGACGCGATTGAAATGGCGAAGCGCGCCGGCTATACAGCGGTTATTTCCCACCGTTCCGGTGAAACAGAAGACGCTACTATTGCAGATATTGCTGTAGCTTCCAACGCCGGCCAGATCAAGACAGGTGCTCCGTCCCGTACGGACCGTGTCGCTAAGTACAACCAGCTTATCCGTATCGAAGATGAGCTTGATGATACGTCTGTATTTTTACAAAAAGGCGCATTCTACAACATTAATAAATAAAACAGCATTAGAAAGACAGCGGGCATCGGAATCCCGCTGTCTTTTGCTGTATAATAAAAAATGTTGTTCATTAAAGGAGAACATGCTCCTTCTATTGTAATTGAATACGTTATATGTTAATTTTATATATGTGTGATTTGAACGTGGAGGTGGCGGAGATGCAAACCATATTGTATGTCCTATTAATTATTGTATCGATTTCATTAATAGCCGTAGTATTATTACAATCGGGAAGAAGCGCAGGGCTCTCCGGGTCAATTTCCGGGGGAGCGGAACAATTAGTCGGAAAGCAGAAGGCACGTGGAGTAGAAGCCTTTTTAAGCAGAATGACAGTTATTCTAGCCGTGGTCTTTTTCGTATTAACGATTCTTCTTGCTTATTTTCTATAAGAAGAGACTGCGGACCTATAGCGAATATGAAATGAAATCATGCAGCAGGACATGTATTAGTGTCTTGCTGCTTTTTTTCATATATTCTTCCATGCAGAACAAATAAAAGAACAAGAATGAGAGGCGTTCCGCTTATGATTGGGTGTCTATGCCTGCACGGTTTTACAGGGGCACCGTGGGAGCTTGAACCGCTTTCCAGAGTGCTCGAGGAAGAAACAGACTGGCTCGTCTACACCCCTGTTCTCCCCGGCCATGATCTGATGACTGATTTAAGCGAACGCGAATTTCGCTCCCGGTTCAAAGAGTCGGACCACAAAACCTGGATTCATACAGCAGATCTGGCAGCAAAAGAATTGTTTGAGCGCTGTTCGAAAGTATATGTTATCGGTTTCTCGATGGGAGGAATTCTTGCGACGTACATTGCGGCGAGATATCCAGTCGAAAAGCTGGTATTGTTAAGTGCAGCGGCCCATTACGTTAATCCTTCCCAGCTTTCAAAGGATATGGCACTGATTATGAAGAATATGATTAAAGGCCAGTTAAAAAAACAGCCCTGGTACCCGATATTCTGGTCTAAAATTCATACCCCGGTCCGGTCCCTTTCTGAATTCCAGAAAGTGGTCCGCACGATTGAACCATTTATTAAAGAAGTAGAAGTGCCAACGTTTATTGCCCAGGGAATGAAAGACAGCCTGGTCCGTAAAAGCAGCGCCTTGTTTTTATATAAAGAAATTGCCGCCAAAGAAAAACAGCTTTATTTTTATGAGCAGTCTCATCATTTTATTGTACACAGCGAGAATCAGAAGCAGCTGATTGAAGATGTACTGCACTTTCTGCTGGCTGAAAAAATAGAGCCTGATGTCGTCTGGAAAAGCAGTGATCAGGTGTAAGATAGAATAGGAGTGGAAGATAATGAAAGTTGTACCCCCAAAACCATTTACCTTTGAAGGAGGAAACCGGGCGGTCCTGCTTCTACACGGTTTTACTGGAAGTTCAGCCGATGTTAGAATGCTGGGACGCTATCTGCAGAAGCAGGGCTACACGTCACATGCGCCTGTGTATAAAGGCCACGGAGTTCCGCCGGAAGAACTGATGGACTCCAACGCTTCCGACTGGTGGAAAGACGTCGAAGCCGGATGGAACCATTTAAAAGAACAGGGCTATGAAGAAATAGCCGTAGCCGGTCTTTCCCTTGGAGGACTAATGTCATTAAAAGCAGGGTATACGTTCGGAGCAAAGGGTATTGTACCTATGTGCGCCCCGTTGACAACCATTGAAAACAAAGAACGTTTGTATAAAGGCGTCCTTCAGTATGCAAAAGAATACAAGCAGCTCGAAGGCAAAGACGAGGAACAGGTGGACGAAGAAATGGAAGCTTTTAAACAACTTCCTCTTGATGCACTTGACTCTCTTAATGGCATGATTACAGAAGTAAAAGACTCTCTGGATATGATTTATGCGCCGGTGAAAGTAGTTCAGGCCAGACAAGACGAAATGGTAGAATTAAAAAGCGCAGATATTATATACGAGGAAGTAGCGTCTTCTGTTAAATCCCTGGACTGGTACGAAGAATCCCCGCACGTAATCACACTGGGCCCTGAAAAACAGGACCTGCATGAAAATATATATCAGTTTTTAGAAAGCCTGGATTGGAGCACAAAATGACACAAACCAACAAAGCAGCAAAAGTAGATAGAGAGGAGATGAAAACAATATGACAGAAGAACAAAAGCACCAGATGATGCAGTATCTGCAGGATATTGCCCAAAAGCCTATGTCTATTGAAGAACTACAGGAAGCGTACCAGATGACGGAACCTGAACAGACGAAAGAATTAATGAAAGCCCTGAATGAACTGGAGGAAAGCGGAAAACTTGTCCGCACAAGAAGCAACCGATACGGTGTCCCCGAAAAAATGGACATCATGCGCGGCAGAGTGCAGATGCACCAGCGCGGGTTTGCTTTCATCCTGCCGGAAGAAGAAGGAGAGGCGGACGTATTTATTCCCGCACCGGAAATGGGCGGTGCCATGCACAAAGACACCGTGCTCGTACGTGTGCAGCAGAAAGGACGCGACTCCAAGCCGGAGGGCTCTATTATCCGCATTATTGAAAGAGGCACGACAAAAGTGGTCGGTACGTATATCGACAATAAAAATTACGGATTTGTTGAAGTGGATGACAAGCATATCAATCAGGATATCTTTATTCCCCAGCACAAAGAACACGGCGCGGTAGACGGCCATAAAGTCGTCGTGGAAATAACAAAGTACCCGGAAAAGCGCTTCAGCGCAGAAGGAAAAGTAGTCAATATTCTCGGCCATAAAAATGACCCGGGTGTTGATATTCTTTCCATCATTCATAAGCATGAACTGCCCGGTGAATTTCCGGAAGCAGCGATTACGCATGCCAACGAAGCACCGGACCGTATTACAGAAAATGAGATCAGCAAGCGCCGGGATCTCCGTGACGAAACAATTGTTACCATTGACGGCGCAGATGCAAAAGACCTGGATGATGCCGTAGCCGTTAAAAAGCTCTCCAACGGAAATTATCAGCTCGGTGTACACATTGCCGATGTGAGTTACTATGTGCCGGAAGGTTCAGCAATTGACGAGGAAGCAGTAGAGCGCGGTACCAGCGTGTATTTGGTGGACCGGGTAATCCCTATGATTCCTCATCGCCTGTCCAACGGAATCTGCAGCTTGAATCCGCAGGTGGACCGCCTGACGCTTTCCTGCGAGATGGAAGTAACCGAAGATGGGGACATTGTAAATCACGACATTTTTGAAAGTGTGATCCGCACGAATGAAAGAATGACGTACAATGATGTTCGCCTGATTCTGGATGAAAAAGATGAAGATACACGTAAGAAATATGAAGAACTTGTGCCTTTCTTTGAACGTATGGAAGAGCTCGCAGCCATTCTGCGTAAAAAACGGTTTGACCGCGGCGCCATTGACTTTGATTTTAAAGAAGCCCAGGTGAAAGTAGACGAAAACGGGAAGCCGGAGGACATTCTAATCCGGGAACGCTCCGTTGCTGAAAAGCTGATAGAAGAATTTATGCTCGCAGCCAACGAAACGGTGGCCGAACACTTTTCCAAGATGAAAGTACCATTTATTTACCGGATCCACGAAGATCCAAATGAGGAAAAGCTGCAGAAGTTCATTGAATTTGTAGCGAATTTCGGCTATACGATTAAAGGCAAGGGCAGCTCTCTTCACCCAAGCGCCCTGCAGAAGATTCTGGCAGACGTGAAGGGAGAGCCGGAAGAAGCTGTGCTCAGCACCGTGATGCTCCGCTCGATGAACCAGGCAAAATATGATCCGGAAAATCTTGGACACTTCGGCCTGGCATCTGAATATTATACGCACTTTACGTCACCGATCCGCCGTTATCCGGACTTAATCGTGCACCGTTTGATCCGTACGTACTTGATTAACGGAAAAACAGATCAGAAGACAAAGTCCAACTGGCAGAATAAGCTTCCTGATATTGCCAAGCATACGTCAGAAATGGAACGCCGGGCAGTAGATGCCGAGCGCGAAGTCGATGATTTAAAGAAAGCGCAGTATATGGAAGACAAAGTAGGCGAAGAGTACACGGGCGTGATAAGCGGCGTGGCGAACTTCGGGCTGTTTGTGGAACTGGAAAATACGATAGAAGGTATGGTGCACATCAGTTACCTTACTGATGATTACTATCACTTTGATGAAAAGCAGTATGCGCTGATAGGAGAACGGACGGCTAATATATTCCGGATCGGCGATGAACTCGATATCCGCGTGCTTAAGGTTAATGTAGAAGAAGCTGACATTGACTTTGAAGTAGTCGGCATGAAAGCACCTGTTAAACGCAAAAGAAAAGAAACGCCGAAAGTAATCGATGGAAGAGGCGGATCAAAACGGCCGGGCAAAAGTGAAAACAAGCCGACGGCTAAAAAAGGACGCCAAAAAGGAAAAACCGGGGCAAAAAAGCCTGGAAAAGATAAGCCGTACTACGAAAATGTAGGGAAGAAAAAACCCAACAAAAGAAAATAACACAGGTCGTTTGAGAACAGGGGGGATGGACGCATGGCTCAGCAGACAGAGGGAAGAGTGCTTGCCCAGAATAAGAAAGCCCGCCATGACTTTTTTATTGAAGAAACGTACGAAGCCGGACTTGCTTTAAAAGGAACCGAAATAAAAGCCATTCGTGAAGGCCGTATGAACTTAAAGGACAGCTTTGGGAAAATTGATGGAGGAGAATTATTCCTCCACAATGCCCATATCGGCCTGTATGAACATGGCAACCAGTTTAACCATGATCCGCTCCGCACGAGAAAGCTGCTGCTTCACCGTCGGGAAATCAATAAGCTGATCGGCCAGAGCCAGCAGCCGGGTTATTCGATTGTTCCTTTGAAAGTGTATATTAAGCGGGGAAAGGCGAAAGTATTAATCGGCCTCGCCAAAGGGAAAAAGCAGTATGACAAACGGGAAACCTTAAAGCAAAAAGACGCGCAGCGCGAAATGGACAGAGCGATCCGTTCCCGCATGAAAGGCGAGTAATAAGGCTTTTCTATTGAAAACACGGGGAAAGAATGATAATATAATTACTCTAAGGAAAAGATTCATTTCTTTTCCTTATTCCCATGGGGATGACTTGGCTTCGACAGGGATAGGTTGAGCTTGAGTTGCGAGCCGAGAGGCAATCTCGTAAAATGGCCACGCCAATAATAACTGGCAAAACTAACGAAAACCTCGCAGTAGCAGCATAATAACTGACTAATGCGGATCCCGCACTCGATCGCCCATGTCGAGTGATTTGGGGTCTCACCTAATAGTGGGCTACGCAGCTCCGATCTCCGCCTGAGGTCGGCTGAAGAGACTAATCAGGCTAGCTGTGCTGAAGCCTGTTGCTAGGCTGAAGCATAGGCGAAATATAATATAGCGACTACGCTCGTAGAAGCTCAAGTGGCGATATCTCTGGACGTGGGTTCGAATCCCACCATCTCCACCATACATACTAAATAGAAAGGATGCCGGCTCCCGGCATCCTTTTTTGTTTTGCATAGCTGTTTTCAGGGAAAGGATGTGCAGATAAGAGAGGGGATGCAGAATGAAAAAAACGGGACTATTTTTGCTGACAGCCAGCCTGCCTTTTGCACTGGCAGCCTGCGGGTCTGATGAAAGCGGACCGAGCATAGAAAGCCAGCCTTTAAGTGATGATGATTCAGAGTTGGAAGAGGCGGCCTGGTATGATGAACTCGGCTATACTTCTTTTGAGATGGAAGTAGAATATGAATACGGGGAATATGATGTTTCCTATGATTATAACAATGGTGATCCGCAGGCGGAGATTTCAGACTCCCGTGGAGATGAAGAAAGAGAAGTCGAAGATGAAGAGGCTCTGCTCGAACTGGGACAGGTGCTTCCCGATCTGGACGTAACGCCGCAGTCCAACGAGCTGCAGCTGATGAACGAGAGCGTAAATAACTTCCAGCTGGACGATAATTATCAGGAAATGCAGATAGACGTGGAATTTGACGAAGCGGAAGCTATCCAGGCAGAGGATAGTACGCAGGGATAAGGAGGAAGCTGTGCTTAGAGCATAGCTTTTTTCTTTGTAAAATTTTACCTATTGATGAAAACATATTAATTATGCATAAAAAAGATTGAATATAGATTAGGAAGGGTATCGATTAGGACAGACGTTCTTAATCAAAGGTCATCCGAATAAATAAAAAGCACACGTTTTTATTTTCAAGAGCAGGAGGAGATTATTATCGCAGATCAAGCTAAAGCTTCCAACAAAAGCAGTGCTAAAAAGTTAAATGTGAAGCCGAAATCAAGTACGAAAAAAGAAGAAGCTTCCATGGGCCAGGTTCTGGATACCATCCAGTCCTTTTTTACGACGAATATTCTTCCCCCTTTTAAAATAACATCAGTAGCGGCCCACGAAGAAGGCTGGGATGTGGAAGTGGAAGTAATTGAAGAAGAAGAATACATGAAAAAATATGCAAAAGACATGCTTCTCGGAGTATACGAAACAAAAATTAATAAAGATTTAGAAGTTGTTTCCTATCAGCGCGTCAGCCTGCGTCCAAGAAGCAAAACCCTGAAAAAAGAAGAATAAATACAACTATCGCGAAAGAAGGAATAAAGAATGAGTCAAAAGAGAGAAAACGCCATCGTAGAAATTACAAACGAGGATGATGAAAACGAAGAAATCGACCTGGAAACGCTAAGTGTAAAAGAGTTAAAAGAACTGGCGGAAAACAGCGGCATGGAATTAAGTTCAAAAAAGAAATCAGACATTATCGATGATATTATAGAATTTGTAGAAGAACAGTCCTCTGAAAGCAGCGAAGAAGAAGACGAAGAGGAAACAGAAGAAGACGAAGAAGACGAAGAGGAAACAGAAGAAGACGAAGAAGACGAAGAGGAAACAGAAGAAGACGAAGAAGAAACAGAAGAAGAGGACGAAGAGGAAACAGAAGAAGACGAAGAAGAAACAGAAGAAGAGGACGAAGAGGAAACAGAAGAAGAGGACGAAGAGGAAACAGAAGAAGAGGACGAAGAGGAAACAGAGGAAGAGGACGAAGAAGAATCAGAGGAAGAGGACGAAGAAGAATCAGAGGAAGAGGACGAAGAAGAATCAGAGGAAGAAGACGAAGAAGAAACAGAGGAAGAGGACGAAGAAGAATCAGAGGAAGAGGACGAAGAGGAAACAGAAGATGATGAGAAAAAATCCTTCCTGCCTGACAGCTCGGTAAGTCAGCTCGTTGATGATATTAAAGAAGAATTGAAAAATGAACTTAAAAAAGATATTCTGGATCAGGTAAAACAGGATGTAATAGATCAAGTTCGTAAAGAGTTAACGGATGAGTATAAAGAGAAGCTGGTAAAAGATGTGCAGAAAGATCTAAAAAAGCAGATAAAAAAAGAAATAAAAAGCAGTAAAAAGAAATAAAAAAACAGCAGTAAGTAATTAAAACCCGCCGGGCTGCCCGGCGGGTTTTATGTGCTTTTAAATAAACAGGCCGAGCCAGATCGCTGCAGCCATTGCAAGAAGAAGCAGCCATTTTTCATGCTGAGTCACCTGCTGAACATCATGAACATTCATTTTCCAGACCAGCAGCAGGGAAAGGCCAATGAATATTAAAGATCCGGCAGCAGCCCATATCCGGTCACTTCCGATCCAGAGGGCGCAGCCGGCAGCCAATATTAAATAAAGCAGTGCAGGGGCTTTCGCCGCAGCCGGTCCAAACCGTGAAACTGCCCATACAACGGTTGTATTTTTTACAGGAGAGGCCTGGCGGTCTGCTTTCTGGTCCGGAATATGATGAACCATTACCCAGGCCAGGCATAAAAGAGCGTTCACCGCTGCGTTCTGGTAACCCCATTCCGGAACGGTTCCAAGAATAAGCCATGGACCGGCGAGTCCCAGAACAAAAATGGAAGGAAACAGGCTCAGCCATTCCCCGGCCAGAGGAGTGTAGCTGAACTGAAAAGGCGGAAGCGAATAAGAAGCAGCGGCCCATACACCAACAACCAAAAGAACAGCAACAGGAATAAATCCAAAAATAGCAGCAACCGCTGCGGCAATTAACAGAAGGCCGGCAAGTGCTTTTCCAAGCGTTAATAGAGCATCAGGGGAAATACGTCCTTCCTGAATCACCCGGCTTCCTCCAGAGAGCAGAGCAGGGCTCAACGTGTCTGTTCCGGAGAGGTGATCGCTGTAATCATTAAAAGCATGCGTTAATACGCCGTGCACCGCAAACGCTCCTGCCAATAAAAAAAGCATAGTAAAAAATAAAGTAGAAAAAGAAAAAGCATAATAAATAAATAACGGAAGCATGGTAGACAGAACAGCGACCGCACTGGAGGAAACAACGGCTACTGCCCTCATAAGCTGAAGAAGTAACTGGTAGATAGAAATCGAACGAAAGTTCAACAGCGGTCAGCCCTTTCCGGGAAAGTGGTAAAAACAGCTTTTTTCCAGTATGAAGGAGAATGGATGCAGTTTAAAGCAAAAAGAGAAACCAGTTTGATAGAAATAAAAGAAATAGTTGTATTATACTGGAAAGATAAATAAAAAATAAAGGAGCATATGATGTCCCGTTATTTCGTGATGATATATGCAGCAGTCTTTCTCGGGCTGGCAGGCTGTTCCTTTGAAGCAGAACCGCCTGCAGACTGGAGTCAGTCAGACCGGGAAAGCGTAATCGAAGCCGCAGCTGCACAAATTGGAAACACAGAATATGAATTTGGAGCCGGCAGAACTGAAGCAGAGCGGGAAGAAGGTATTTTTGACTGCTCAAGCTTTGTGCACTGGGCATTTGAACAAGAAGGAATGAAGCTGGGGTCCATGCGTGGAGTCACTACGGATACACTAAAACATAAGGGTGAGCGGATTTCTCCGGAAGAGATGCAGACCGGGGATCTTGTGTTTTTTGATACGTACAAAAAAGACGGTCATGTAGGCATTTATATAGGAAATGGAGAATATATCGGCGCTCAGGAAAGTACGGGAGCTGCAGTGGAAAGCCTGGAGGAAGGCTATTGGAGCAGCGTATTTAACGAGCATGTCAGACGCATTTAATATAAAGGTTTAGCAGAAAGGGAGAGGGGAACATAAACAAAAAGAAGGAAAAGGGTGAAGTGTTATGAAAACAGCAGAATGTGTAGTCGATGAAAAGGCAGAACTGGGGGAAGGGCCAAGCTGGAATGCAGAGCTTGAGGTGCTGTACTGGGTCGATATCGAAGGGAAAAAACTGATGATATATGATCCGGCAGAAAATAAAAACGAAACTATCCCGCTCGATCAGTACATAGGAGCCGCAGTGCCCAAACGGGACGGCGGTCTTATATTGGCCATGCAGCATGGGTTTTATGAATTTGATTTAAATACTAAGCAATTAGAAGCGATTCATGATCCGGAACAGCACAAGCCGAATAATCGTTTTAATGACGGCAAGTGCGATCCATTCGGCCGTTTCTGGGCAGGCACAATGTCTTTTGACCAGGAAGAAGGCGAAGCCTCTCTTTACCGTCTTCATTCCGATCATTCGGTGTATACTGTCGTAAACAATTTAACTATTTCCAACGGCATGGCCTGGTCGGAAGACGGCTCGTTAATGTACTTTATCGATACGCCAGCGAAGACAATCTATGCGATGAACATGGATCCGCTCACAGGAACAGCGGACGATCCGGAAGTTGCATTTGTCGTGCCGGATGAAGAAGGGCCGCCGGACGGGATGACCATTGATTCCGAAGGAAAGCTGTGGATTGCCCACTTTGGGGAAGGGCAGGTGATCCGCTGGGACCCTGAAAGCGGAAACGCTCTGGAAAAAATAAAAGTACCTGTCTCTGTTACGACCTCGTGTACTTTCGGGGGAAAAGACCTCAAAGATCTGTACATTACGACAGGAAGCTCTGCTTTGGATGACGAACAGAAAAAAGAACAGCCCCAGGCAGGCGGTCTTTTTAAAGTCCGTGTTGATGTAAAAGGAACACCTGCTCACTATTTTGGAGATTAAAGAAAGAAAAGCTGCCCCCCGGGCGGCTTTTTTTTAGGTGTTTTTTCAAAAAACACCTGACCGGTTATTGACAGGCTGTAAAAATGCGATAGAATGAAAAGTGTTCCTAATTGATAATGAATATCATTATTAATAAAAAAGAATACAGAATATGGTCTGTACGTAGAAAGTTTGATGGCATGAAAATATGGTACTTAGTTGTCGCATTGATTGTTTTATCTTTTGTTTCTTTATTTATTGGAGTGAGTGATCTAACTCCGCTTGATTTGTTCACCATGACCGAGGATCAGTGGCAGACACTGACGGTAAGCAGAATACCCAGGCTTGCGAGTATTATTATTGCCGGCATGAGCATGAGCATCTGCGGGCTGATCATGCAGCAGCTGACGAGAAATAAATTCGTTTCTCCAACGACAGCGGGAACGCTTGATTCCGCCAGCCTCGGTATTTTAGTATCACTGATGTTTTTCACGGCCGCAACCCCGCTTTTTAAAGCAGGCATCGCCTTTTTATTCGCTTTGGCCGGCACGTTTGTATTCATGAAGATTCTGGAGAAAGTCCAGTTTAAAGATCCTATTTTTATTCCGCTCGTCGGTTTGATGTTTGGGAATATTATTGGATCGGTAACGACCTTTTTCGCCTACCGGAATGATCTTATCCAAAATATGAATTCCTGGATGTTCGGCGATTTTTCCCTGATCATCGGCGGCCAGTATGAATTGATTTATCTGGCCCTGCCTGTACTGCTGCTGGCTTATTTTTTTGCCAATCGTTTCACGGTAGCGGGGATGGGGGAGGAGTTTGCGGTAAATCTTGGCTTGAATTACCGCCAGGTCATTAACATCGGGCTCATTATTGTAGCGATGGTCACATCCGTGATTGTACTTATTGTAGGGGCTATCCCTTTCCTGGGATTAATTATTCCAAACATCGTCACCATATACTTAGGAGACCATTTAAAGAAAAGCCTCCATCACACTGCTCTGCTCGGAGCCGTTTTCGTATTGTTCTGCGACATTCTGGGCAGGCTGATTATCTTCCCGTATGAGATATCTATAGGCCTTACCGTTGGTGTGATAGGAAGTGCTGTATTTATTTACCTGTTAGTGAGGAGAAGGCATTATGGGCTATAAACCAAAACTCGCCATCCTTGCTGCATTAGCTTTAGTTCTGATTGTCTTGTTTATGGTAGTGGGAGCCAATGGGAATTGGGACTATATTCTCCCCAGCCGCGGGAAAAAACTTTTCGCGATTGTATTAACAGGTGCGGCTATTGCTTTTGCCACGATGGTATTTCAGACAATCACCAACAACCGGATTCTGACACCAAGTATACTGGGGCTCGATTCTTTGTATATGCTGCTGCAGACTTCCTTTATCTTTTTTCTCGGCTCCACCAGCCAGGCATTATTAAACCGGGAGCTGAACTTCCTGCTTTCCGTAGCAATGATGGTGTTTTTTTCGTTTGTTCTTTATAAATTGCTGTTCAAGCGGGAAGGACCGAATGACATCTATTTTTTACTGCTTATCGGTATTATCTGCGGTACCTTTTTTTCCAGCCTGTCGTCGTTCATGCAGATGGTGATTGATCCAAACGAATTCATGACGATTCAGGACCGCATGTTTGCAAGCTTCAATAACGTAAACACAGACATTCTCTGGCTGTCTGCGCTGCTGCTTTTACTCTGCAGCCTGTATTTTCTCCGCTTTTCCAAATACCTTGATATTTTGTCCCTCGGCCGGGATCATGCGGTAAATCTTGGAGTACCGTATGACCGTGTAGTCAAAAGGCTTTTGATTATTATATTTGTCTTGATTGCGATTGCTACCGCGCTGGTCGGTCCGATGACGTTTCTCGGGCTTCTTGTAGCTAACGTAGCACACGAATTTTTGAAAACATATAAACACGGTGCCCTTATTATCGGTTCCGTATTAATCAGCATAATTGCTCTTGTCGGCGGACAGTTTATTGTCGAACGAATATTTACTTTCTCCACTACGGTCAGCGTTATTATTAATTTTATCGGCGGCGTCTATTTCATTTATTTATTACTGAGGAGGAATAAAGCATGGTAGAAGTACAGGGCATTACTAAGCAGTATGGTGGAAAAAACGTCATAGAAAACATTTCGCTGAAAATACCGAAAGGGAAAATCACCTCCTTTATCGGGCCGAACGGAGCCGGAAAAAGCACCCTGCTTTCCGTTATCAGCCGTTTGATCAAAGCGGATGAAGGAAACGTATGGATTGATGACAAAGAAGTGAGCACGTGCAACAGCAATGAACTGGCAAAAAAGGTATCCATTCTTAAACAGGCCAACTCCATTAATATCCGTCTGACCGTAAAAGAATTAGTCTGTTTTGGACGCTTTCCCTATTCGCAGGGTCGTTTGAAAAAAGAAGACTGGCTTCATATAGAAGAGGCGATTGAATACATGGAACTCAAGGATATGGAAGATATGTACCTTGATCAACTGAGCGGCGGTCAGAAACAGCGTGCGTTCATTGCAATGGTCATTGCCCAGAACACCGAGTATATCCTGCTCGACGAGCCTCTCAATAACCTGGATATGAAACATTCCGTCCAGATTATGAAAGTGCTGCAGCGCCTCGTAAAAGACCTGAATAAAACGGTGGTTATCGTCATTCACGACATTAACTTTGCCTCCTGCTACTCCGACTATATCGTAGCCCTGAAAGATGGCCTGGTGATCAGCGAAGGAACGAAGGAGGCTATGATGCAAAGTGACGTCCTTAAGAAAATTTACGAAATGGAAATGCCGATTCAGACGATCAACGACAACAAAATCTGTGTGTACTTTTCCTAAAATCTGCGAGTCAGGAAAAGCCGGAAAGGGGGAATACTGAGCGGGCTTGTAAAACATAGTTGAAAAGTTCATGCACACATACTATACAGGGGGATATAAAATGAATAAAAACATATTTTTAGTTATGATGCTTGCTTTTACAGCAGCGGTTACGGCAGCATGCGGAAGCGGATCGGCAGAAGAGAACAGCGGAGAAGATAGTGCAGAAGAAAGTGAAGCCTCAGGAAATTCATCGGAAGAGATAACCGTGACGCATGAGCTGGGAGAAACCACAGTAGAAGGCACACCGGAAACCGTCGTCGTATTTGATTATGGAGTACTTGATTCTTTGGACAAGCTCGATATTGAAGTAGCCGGTGTAGCAAAAGACAGTCTGCCTTCCTACCTGGAAAAGTATGAAGGAGACGATTATGAGAATGTGGGATCGCTGAAGGAGCCGGATTTTGAGAAAATTAATGAAATCGATCCGGATCTGATCATAATCTCCGGCAGACAGGCAGAGGCTTACGAAGAGCTTGAAGGGATTGCTCCTACGCTTTATTCAGCTGTAGATGCTGCCAATTACATGCCTTCATTCGAAGAGAGCATGAACAATCTTGGCCAGGTATTTAATAAAGAAGCAGAAATAGAAGAAGAAGTTACGGCCATCCAGGACCAGATTGAAGAAGTAAAAGCGCAGACGGAAGAAACCGATGGAGAAGCGCTGGTTGTACTTGCTAATGACGGCAGCCTGAGCGCGTTTGGACCGGGGTCCAGATACGGCCTGATCCATGACGAGTTCGGATTTACCCCGGCTGATGAGAATATTGAAGCGGACACCCGCCACGGCCAGAACGTATCATTTGAATACGTTGCAGAACAGGATCCGGAACATTTATTTGTAGTGGATAGAGGAGCCGTTGTTGGAGGAGAATCGTCTTCCGAACAGGTGCTTGATAACGAATTAATGCAGGGAACGCAGGCAGTAGAGAACGACAATGTAACGTATCTTGATCCGGAAGTCTGGTATTTAAGCGGCGGCGGATTGACCTCCGTTTCGATGATGGCAGATGAAATCCAGGAAAGCGTTTCTGAATAACAGCAAAACTGAGTTCTCTCTGAGAGCTCAGTTTTTTGATTTTTTCAGATAAGAAGTATGATAAACTGAAAAACAGCTGTTTCCAAATAAAAGGGAAATACATATAGGAAACGTAAAGCCGAAAAGGGGAGAAGAACTTTGGTACTGGAAGAATTTATTATTTATTTACTGGTTTCTTTAGTAATTTTATTCTTTATTTCTCTAGGTTTTAGAAATAGGAAAAAAGTAGATGAAGGGTATATGTTTAATTACTTTCGGCTCTCTTATCGCAGAAAAATGATAAGAACGATAATTATGCTTCCCATTCTGGCACTTATTTTGTTTATTGTTTATCTTGCAGCGGATTGGGATGTAATAGTGATTGTCATTCTTTTATCAGCGCATTTTCTATTGTCTATAATACAGCTGCTGTATAATTACTATCAATGGAAGACAAAAGAAAAAGGAACGGAATCTGTGGAATAGCGCGGCCCCAACAAATAAACGACATGAAAAAGGAACCCTCTGCAATAGAAGGTTCCTTTTTGTATTGCTTATTTTTTGGAAAGCAGCAGTGCTGCTGTGATGATAGAAAAAGCGGTAAATGCTAAAAGCGGGATCGTAATAAACCCAAGCATATTAATATATTCACCGGAGCATGGCACGCCATCCGAGCAGGAGGTGAGGCTCGCGAAATAGGGAATTTTCTGCTGGGCATAATGAAAGAGGGAAGCGGCGATTCCCAGTACAGCAAAGGGAAGCGCATAAATCTTTACGGCGCGGTCCTCCCGGAATAAACCAATACCGAGCAGGACGGGCAGGGGATACATTAAAATTCTCTGATACCAGCACCACTCGCACGGTACAAAGCCGCGGACTTCACTGAAATATAAGCTCCCGAGTACCGCCGAAATAGAAACAATCCAGGCAAGGAGAATTCCCTTACTCATTCGCTGCTTCCTCTACCATGTCGCGCAGTTCCTCAAACGAACCGCCCTCAAACTGTTCACCGTTTACAAACAGCGTAGGCGTGCTCTGTACACCGAGTTCAGAGACATAGTCAGTATCTGTTTCAAGGGCATCTTCATATTCTTCAGCCTGAAATGCCTCTGACACCTGTGAAGCTTCATCTGCTGATACGATTTCTTCCAGAATGCTGTTTAGGCGTTCTTCTGTGAAAAAGTCCTGGGACTCGGCTTCCGGATCCTGTTCAGTAAACAGGCGGTCATGAAATTCCCAGAACGTGTCATTTCCAAGCTCTCCGTAAACGGTTTCGGCATAAAGTGCCGCACGGCTGGAATCCACGTTTAAAAATGGGTAATTCATGTAGGTGAAAGAAGCATCACCGGTTTCTACGAGCTCCTGTTCAATCATAGGAACCATGGATTCATGAAAATTTTTGCAGGCCGGGCATTTATAATCGCCGAACTCTACAATAGAAACGGCATTTTCTTCTCCCTTGACCGGCTGCCCTTCCAGGTCAATGTCCCCGGAAGCGGAAGGTTCAAGGTTACCAACAAATAGAATGGCTGCCATTACTACAGCAAGCGCAGCAATAATAACGATAAGAAGCTTTGGCGAACGTTTTGATTTAGTAGAAGCGGATGTCTTTTTTTTAGCCACTGCATGTCTCTCCTTTTACAAAAGGAAAGGACCGCCAGAAAAACCATCCTCTGACGGACCCTGCCATTTAATATATTACAAATCCAAATCGGTGACGGCGCCTTTGGCACTGCTTGAAACGAGCTTAGCATACTTGGCCAGCGTACCGATTCTGGCCGGCAGCTCAGGTGTTGTCCAGGCTTTCTGGCGCTTTTCGAATTCTTCGTCTGTAATCTTAAAGTTAATCTCCTGTGTTTCGCTGTCTATCGTAACGATATCACCTTCCTGAAGAAGGCCGATTGGACCGCCGGTGTGTGCTTCAGGAGCCACATGGCCGATAACGAATCCGTGCGAGCCGCCGGAAAAACGGCCGTCTGTTAAAAGGGCGACTTTGCCGCCGAGTCCGCGTCCGACGATCATAGAAGTAATGGAAAGCATCTCAGGCATACCCGGTCCGCCTTTTGGTCCTACATGGCGGATAACGAGAACATCACCTTCTTTAATGTCATCATCCATGATTGCTTTTGTTGCATCATCTTCTGAATCATATACGCGTGCAGGGCCTTCAAAGCGGCTGATTTTCTGGCCGGACATTTTGGCTACAGCGCCTTCCGGAGCAAGATTCCCTTTTAATACGACAAGCGGGCCGTTTGGTTTCAACGGATTATCAAAGGCGCGGATGACGTCCTGTCCTTCAGTGAGGTCAGGCGCGTCTGCCAGATTTTCAGCAAGCGTTCTGCCTGTAACGGTCAGACAGTCGCCGTGAAGCAGCCCATTTTCCAAAAGAATTTTCATTACGCCGGGCACTCCGCCGACTGCATAAAGATCCTGCATAACATAGCGGCCGCTTGGTTTTAAATCAGCGAGGTGCGGAACGTGTTTACGTACTCTTTCAAAATCATCATAGGATAAATCAACTCCGGCAGAATGAGCGATGGCAAGCAGGTGAAGGAAGGCATTGGTAGATCCGCCGAGCGCCATAACGACCGTAATCGCATTTTCGAACGCTTCTTTCGTCATGATGTCTTTTGGATAGATATCCTTTTCCAGCAGCTGAATAACGAGCTCTCCAGCCTGCTGGCATTCTGTTTCCTTATATTTGTTGATAGCAGGAGTAGAAGAAGATCCAGGTATGCTCATACCAAGTGCTTCTACTGCGGCTGCCATTGTATTTGCTGTGTACATGCCTCCGCACGCGCCGGCGCCGGGACATGAGTTACATTCCACCTGATGAAGCTCTTCATCATTGATGATGCCCTGCTGGTGCTGTCCTACGGCTTCAAAGGAAGAAACAATGTCTACGTCTTTTCCGTTCAGTTTTCCCGGCTGAATGGTGCCGCCGTATACATACACACTTGGAAGGTTAAGACGGGCAAGTGCAATCAGGGAAGCCGGCGTCGTTTTGTCACAGCCGCCGATTGCTACAACCCCATCAAGGCGTTCAGCGCTGGTCACGGTTTCCATAGAATCTGCAATGATTTCACGGCTTGGAAGGGAATAGTGCATGCCTTCGTGGCCCATCGCAATACCGTCAGATACAGTAATAGTATTAAATATCATGGGAGCACCGCCGGCCTGGGCAGCGCCTTTTTTTGCTTCCCGGGCAAGGCCATCGATATGTATATTACACGGGGTGACCTCGCTCCATGTGCTTGCGATACCAATCATCGGTTTTTTAAAGTCTTCGTCTTTGAATCCTACAGCGCGGAGCATGGCACGGTTTGGCGTGCGGTTCGCACCTTCGCTGATTACTTTACTGCGGATACGGAGGTCTTTCTTATCTCCCATTTTTATACATCCTCTCTCATCTGTTGTCAGAAAACTATGGCAATACTACTTATCATACTAGGAAATGCCGGAACTCGCAATATAGAAAAAGAAGCAGCCGGCCGGCTGCTTCTGGTTATTCGTTATCTGGAGTCAGGCGCGCACGTAGTTCTTCTTCGAGGCTTCTGTATTCTTCACGCTTATCCGTTGTCTCAGATATACTGCGAAGACTTGCATAAAATCTTTTTTCGTTGTGTTCAAATACAAACGGACTTATATAACCGCGGGCAATCATTGCTGCGAAGTTCCAGCACATATCATGATTTTCTCCGGCTACCGATTCGGTAAGAAGCGCTAAAGCTTCCAGTACATCATTGGTAATGATTGGATCTGACTTTGCATAAATACTTATATGTGCTAAAGCAGCATATAGATAATAATCAAACGATTCATCTTCAATAATAACCCGCAGATCATTATTCGTGTCCGTCAAATAAGGAGTGAAGCGGGTGATTTTGGAAATGGAGAGCAGCAGGTCTGTAAGCTGGTAAATAGCGTTGGAAGCCGTGTTAGGATCATCGTTTCCAATTGACTTGATCGCTATTTCTTTTAGTTTGTTAATACCGAACTCAATATCCTGAACTTCCGTTTTCTTTGACCCGAGAAAAATAAACCGGCGCAGAGCGTTTTCATCAACCGGTGTGTTATCTTTTTTCCAGTAACTTACAACAGGAATGCCTTCGAGCACAAAATCACCGATTCGCTTTTCCAGTTTCACGACAAGGTTATGGTCTTCCGCGTAGGAAACCATCCGCCGGTAATCGATAATCTGTACAAAGCCGGCACCGTCCGCGGCGATGTACATTTTGTCCGTTTCCGGCAGTTCATCGACGGAGGTGTTCGGTTCCTTTGTGCGGTAGGGTTCAAGATCCTGCACTAAAGTAGCCAGAATTCGTTCCTGGGATTCATTTTTCATGTTAAGCGTCAGGTTAGGCACCTGCATCCAGTTTACTGCGTGGTTTAGAAAGTAAATAAAAGTAGCAAGCCCAAGAAACATAAAGATAATCGTTAAGGTAGGGAAAGCAACATATGTTTCTACATTGGCGTCGATCAGGAAAAACGCCATTAAAATAAATACAAATACTAAGTTAAACATTCCCAGAACATGCTGGGTCCGTTTATCTGCTACAAACGTAACGAGCATCCGCGGCGTAAACTGGCCGGAGAAGTTCGTAAGTACGACGAGAATAGAGTTCAGCGTAAACGCGTTCAATGTAATACTCCCTGCAATAAGGGAACTTACAATTGTACTTGTCTGAGAGTAGCCTGCTGAGAAAAAGGCAGGGGCTGACTCCCCGTACTGACTGGAAATATCGATCCAGTAGGCTATTCCAGCAATACCTATTCCTATAAGTGCATATATGACGCAGATAAACCAGAGGTTTGATCGTAATTCATATTTTAATTGATGTGACGATAAGCTTAAGAGCTTACGAATTGGTCTGGGCATAAAGCGTTGTATGTTCATATATCATCCCCGCATTCTATTTTTAGTGCAAAGTGTACTGTACCACTTTCTACAGAATTTTACACTCCAAATTGTAAAAGGAAATGCAAAAGATAAATTTATTGACGGAAAAAGCCGTATCTATTACGATAGCTCATTAGTGTTTAGAATAGAGAGAGAAAGCGGGAATAGAATGAATACAAAAAAATCTTCATCCATGAAGCAGAATGACTGGCCGGTTATTGGAGTGAGCGGCGGTCTGCTCGTGTTGTTTATTATTGCCTCGGTTTGGAATCCGGATGCGGTTGGAAGTTTCGTAAACGTTACTTTCGGATGGGCTGCAGCCTGGTTTGGCGGATTTTGGCAGCTTCTGCTGCTGGGTACGTTTATTACAGCGTTATACTTAGCATTTTCTACATATGGAAAAGTAAGGCTGGGAAATAAAAATGCTCCGGAATTTGCAACGGGAAAATGGCTATCTATTATTATGTGTACCCTGCTGGCAGGAGGCGGTGTCTTTTGGGCAGCGGCTGAACCTATTTATCATTTTATGGAACTTCCACCAGTATTTTCGGGAATAGAAGGGTCTTCTATGGAGGCTGCTGCTCCGGCACTTGCCCAGAGTTATCTGCACTGGGGCTTTCTTGCCTGGGCGGTACTAGGTACGCTGAGTACTATTGTTTTAATGCATGCCCACTATGAAAAAGGCATGCCTTTGAAGCCAAGATCGTTACTATATCCAATATTCGGCAGGGGAATTGCGGAAAAAAGCTGGATCGGATCAACTGTAGATATCTGCTCTATTATTGCTGTAGCAGCTGGAACAATTGGACCTATTGGATTTTTAGGAACGCAGGCAGGATATGGTATGGAAACGCTTATGGGTATTCCTAATGAGTATCCGGTCCAGCTGGCTATTATTGCCGGCCTGGTTATTGTTGCTTCCATTTCCGCGGTAACAGGAGTCCATAAAGGCATTCAGTGGCTCAGCAGCTTCAACGTCTGGTTTACAGTCGTTCTTATCGCAGCGATTCTGCTGGCCGGGCCGGGCGGCTTTATTATTGATATGTTTATATCTTCGTTTGGAGTGTATGTTCAGGAGTTCCCACGCATGGCGACATTTCGGGGCGACGATGACTGGCTTGGGCTTTGGACTATTTTTTTCTGGGGATGGTTCCTCGGATACGGACCGATGATGGCTATCTTTATTACCAAAATATCAAGAGGAAGAACGATACGTCAGCTCGTGTTATCAGTGGCGGTTATTGCCCCGGTAGTAACTAATTTTTGGTTTACGATTGTAGGAGGAACGGGGGTTTTTTACGAACTGAACAGGCCCGGCTCTGTATCGGATCCATTATATGAAGGAGGGATGCCGGCTTCAATGATGGCGATTGTTCAGCAGCTTCCATTAGCAGGTGTCCTGACATTTGGTTTTCTTCTCGTTACTATTTTGTTTGTTATTACTACGACTGACTCGATGGCCTATACGATTTCCATGGTAGTTAGCGGTAGAGATGAGCCTCATTCAGTTGTCCGCGTTTTCTGGGTAGCGGCAATGGGCGGGGCAGCAGCCTGTCTTCTATTTATTGGAGAAGGCAGCGTAGATGCCCTGCAGTCTTTTATTGTCGTAACGGCTGTTCCGGTTTCTATTATTCTGCTGCCGACACTGTGGCTTGCGCCTCGTGCAGCAAAACAAATGGCGGAAAGCCAGGGTATTTATAAAAAATAATAAAAAAAGACTGCTGCGGGGAGGTCAACCGCAGCAGTTTATTTATGATTTTGTTTTTGTTTTAGAGGTAGTAGTGGATGGGATATCTGTTAGTTTCTCTGGTTTTGGTGTGATGGGCTGAATGTTCTCGCGGTTCGCCAGGAATTCCGGACGCGGCGACTGGCCGGAGAACGGGTGGGTGAGCTTGTTTTCGATGGAGTTGAATACAAAGAACACGTTGCTGCGCGCATACGGGGAAATGTTCCCGGATGAGCCGTGCATGGTGTTGCAGTCAAAGAACAGCACGGAGCCGGCCGGGCCGGTGGCGCGGTCGATGCGGCCGCCGGCCTTGTCCACGAGCCAGCTCATGCTGTCGTTGTCCGGCACGCCGCTTTCCTGCTTCTGCAGGGACGACTTGTAGTTGTCCTTCGGCGTCTCGCCGGGGCAGGAAATGTACCATTTCTGTGAGCCCGGTACAAGCATCAGCGGGCCGTTGAACTCGTAGTTGTCGGTCAGCACAATCGAGCAGCTGACCGCGCGCATGTCGGGCATGCCGTCTTCGACGTGCCACGTTTCAAAGT
>NZ_RAPK01000007.1 GCF_003610495.1 Sinobaca qinghaiensis
GCCGGCGGCCGCATCGACCGCGCCACCGGCCCGGCCGGCTCCGTGCTGTTCTTTGACTGCAACACCATGCACGGCTCATCCGGGAACATTTCCCCGTATGCGCGCAGCAACGTGTTCTTTGTATTCAACTCCATCGAAAACAAGCTCACCCACCCGTTCTCCGGCCAGTCGCCGCGTCCGGAATTCCTGGCGAACCGCGAGAACGTGAAGCCGATTACACCGGATAAAAGAAAGTTAACTGATATTACGGCTACGACCTCTTCTTCTTCATAATCATACACAGCGGACAGGCTTAGACCTGTCCGCTGTTTTTTTTATTTGTTTTTCCTGCGGCGCGGTTCATTCCTGGCAAAGGAGGGTATTCTATAAGAGGAGAAAACTAACAGCTGAGACGAGGGTTAAAAACATGAAAATAGGATTAATCGGCATCGGTGATATTGCCAAAAAAGCATATCTTCCGGCGCTCATCCAGGCAAAAGACGTAGATCTTTATTTATGCTCCAGAAATCGGGAGGCTTTAGAAGAAGCCGCCGCTACATTCCCCGGCTGCACAACATTTACCGATAGAGAAAGCTGGATTGAGAGCGGCATCGAAGCTGCTTTTGTCAGCACGGCGACCGGCGCGCATGAGGAGATTGTTGACGAACTGCTCGATCACGGCATTCACGTATATGTGGATAAACCGATTACTTTTTACGGTGAGGCTTCTGAACGACTGCTCGCAAAAGCAAAAGACAATAACCTTATTTTAATGGTGGGCTTTAACCGCCGGTATGCCCCGCCTTACCAGTCAATAAAAGAAGTACCCGATCCCAACATGATCATTATGCAGAAAAATAGAGACCATCAGGCTGCTGAATTCCGCACGTTTATCGTAGAAGACTTTATCCATGTTATTGATACACTTCTATATTTATTTCCATATACGATCCAGGACATTCGTATTCGCGGCATGCAGAAGGATGGCCTCGTCCACCACGTGATGCTTGAGCTTGAAGCAGACGAAGGCACCGCCATCGGCATCATGAACCGAAATGCAGGAACTACAGAAGAAACCGTCGAGCTGATGAGCGAAAGCGAAACAAGAGTCGTGCACAATATCAGCGACATCGTTACCCATCAGAATAAACAAATTAACAAACACCCTGTGAACGACTGGGAGCCGATGCTGCAAAAACGAGGCTTTTTCGGCATTACTGCTGCCTTTATTGAAGCGGTGCGCAAAGGAGCCGCCTCCTACACCGGCTATGAGGCAGATTCCAGGAGACATGCTATTGCGGAACAGATGGTGCAGAAACTCATGAAAGAACAATAATTAAGCCTTCTCACAGACAGGGATCCCCTGTCTGTTTTTTTTTACATCTTATCCCGAAAAATTATTTTGCCTTTCTGTTTTCTCATGCTAGTATTTAAATAAATAATCTTTCTTACGCAAAAAAAATTTGCATATGTTTAGAAAGCGGGGATATAGGATGGTTCTTTCGGAAACAATTTACCAGACATTAATTCAGCATATGGATCTTGGCATCCATATAGTAGATGATACGGGGAAAACGGTTATTTATAACGAAAAAATGGCACAGATTGAAAATATGAACAGCCGTGATGTGCTGTACCGCAATATTTCTGATGTGTTTGCTTTTAATGAGGGACATGGAAGTACCCTCGAGCAGGCGTGGCGGAATGGCACGGAATCCCATAAACCCCGCCAGACGTATTTAAATAACCAGGGAGTCGAGATTACTACAGTCAACCACACCTTCCCTGTCCGGGAAGGCGGACGAATTATCGGGGCAGTTGAAATAGCCAAGGATATTACAAAGCTGGAACGGATTCTTCAGGAAAACCGCAGCCAGAGCAGCCGAAAATACACGTTTCAGCATATTATTGGCAGCAGCCGCGAACTCATGGAAGCAGTAGAATTTGCGAGACGGGCCACCCGCACTACTTCCTCTGTCTTAATTATTGGAGAAACGGGCACAGGAAAGGAAATTTTCGCCCAGAGCATTCATAACGAAAGCAGCCGGGCCGCTAAGCCATTTATCAGCCAGAACTGCGCAGCCCTGCCGGACAGCCTGATTGAAAGTATACTGTTTGGTACAAACAAAGGGGCGTTCACCGGTGCTTCTGACAGGCCGGGTCTGTTTGAACAGGCCGAAGGCGGTACGCTCCTGCTCGATGAGCTGAACTCATTAAGCCCGCACCTGCAGTCCAAACTGCTGCGCGTACTCCAGGAACGTACCATCCGAAGGATAGGCGGTACGAAAGATGTGGAAGTGGATATCCGGATTATCGCTACGATGAATGAAGATCCCGTTGATGCGATTACCGAAAACCGGCTGCGCAAGGATTTATATTACCGCCTCGGTGTGGTCACACTTTTTATTCCGCCGCTGCAGGAGCGTAAAGCCGATATTGCGCCGCTCGCTGAATTTTTTACAGCAAAATATAACCGCTTATTTCAGCTGCATGTAACAGGACTTACGCCGGCAGTGGAGCGTTTGTTTCAGGAACACAACTGGCCGGGAAATGTCCGCGAACTCGAGCACGTCATTGAAGGCGCTATGAACGTAATCGAAACTGAAGAATTAATAGATACGAAGCACCTCCCTTTTCCCTTCCGAAACCGTCCTGTTCCGGATCATACTCCGGCAATTTCTACCGCAAAACAGCACGATCCTGCAGTCATTTCTCCCATCGAAGGGTCTCCCGGACTGCATGAATATTTATTTCAGGCTGAAAAGCAGTATGTAAAGCAGATTCTTGAAGAAAATAACTACAATATTAAACAGGCCGCGGGCATACTCGGCCTCAGCCGCCAGAGCCTGCAGTACCGTTTGAAAAAACTCGGCATCCAGAAAATATTAGTGTAATGAAAAGCAGAACGGATGCCGTCCGTTCTGTTTTTTAAAATTATTTATATCAGCATAAAGTTGGCACGAAGATTGCATTACTATATAAGAGAATCATACATACGTTTAAGGAGGACAACCATGAAACATATTAGTATTCTGGGCGCTTCCATGGATCTGGGACAGCAGCGGCGCGGGGTTGATATGGGGCCAAGTGCGATCCGCTATGCCGGTGTCGTGGAACGGCTTCAGAACCTGGGCCATCAGGTTACAGATCTGGGCGACCTGGCGCCTCCGCTTTCTGCAAGCAACGCTTCCGAGTCCGAAAGCCTACGGAATTTAAGCCAGGTCGTTGAGGTAAATACAAGACTGGCTAAGGAAATAGACGATATTATCGCCTCCGGCAGCTTTCCTCTAACGCTTGGAGGGGATCACAGTATCGCCATTGGCTCAGTTGCCGGTGTTTCCGGCCATTATAAAAATCCAGGAGTGATCTGGTATGATGCCCATGCCGATCTGAATACGAGCAGTACTTCCCCATCCGGCAATATTCACGGCATGCCACTGGCTGCTGCACTCGGCCTCGGTGAAGAACAGCTCAGCCATATCGGCGGAAGCGAGGCGAAGCTCCGTCCGGAAAATATCGTTATTTTTGGCGCCCGTGCGCTCGATGATAGAGAAAAGCAGTTAATCAAACAGCTCGGCATCAAAGTGTATACGATGCATGAAATTGACCGTCACGGTATGAGTGCGATGATGGCAGAAGCTATTGCTTATCTTAAGGAAAAAACAGACGGTGTTCACCTTAGTCTCGATCTGGACGCGCTTGATCCTCAGCATGCACCCGGTGTCGGCACCCCCGTCGTCGGCGGGCTCAGCTACCGGGAAAGCCATCTGGCAATGGAAATGCTTGCCGAGGCAGAGATTATCACGTCTGCTGATTTTGTGGAAGTGAATCCTATATTGGATGAAAAAAACCGCACGGCCAAAGCCGCGGTAGATCTAATCGGCTCCCTTTTCGGCGAAAAGCTCTGCTAGACAGAAGGCCGCTGGTCGCAGGAAAACTATAAATATAAAGGAGAGAGCACAATGACAGCATCTATTTCCACCACTTCTATCATTGAACAGACCGAACAATACGGCGCCCATAATTATAAGCCGCTTCCGATTGTTATTACCAAAGCGAAAGGAGTATGGGTTGAGGATCCGGAGGGAAACCGCTACATTGATATGCTGAGCGCCTACTCTGCGGTAAATCAGGGTCACTGCCACCCTAAAATTATCCGCGCCCTGCAGGAGCAGGCAGAAAAAGTAACCCTTACCTCACGCGCTTTTCACAGCGAGCCGCTCGCTCCGTTTTATGAAAAAGTAGCTGCGTTAACGCACAAAGATATGATTCTGCCGATGAATACGGGAGCAGAAGCTGTGGAAACCGCCATTAAGGCCGTCCGCCGCTGGAGCTATGAAAAAAAAGGGATTGAACAGGACCGTGCAGAAATCATTGCTTGTGAAAACAATTTTCACGGCAGAACCATGACCGCCGTGTCGCTTTCTTCCGAACTAGAAAACAAGCAGGCATTCGGTCCGGTGCTGCCCGGCATTAAGCTGATTCCCTATGGCGATGCCGAAGCACTGCGGGAAGCTATCACACCGCAGACCGCCGCTTTCCTTGTGGAGCCGATTCAGGGAGAAGCAGGTATTGTCATCCCCCCGGAAGGGTTTCTAAAAGAAGCCTCTGCAATCTGCCGGGAACAGAATGTCCTGTTTGTTGCAGATGAAATTCAGTCCGGACTCGGCCGTACCGGCAGAACCTTTGCCTGCGACTGGGAAGATGTCGTGCCTGACATGTATATTCTTGGTAAAGCGCTCGGAGGCGGGGTCTTCCCGATTTCCTGCGTTGCGGCCGATCACGATATCCTCGGCGTGTTTACCCCCGGCTCCCACGGCTCTACGTTCGGCGGCAATCCGCTCGCCTGCGCCGTATCCATTGCCGCGCTTGAAGTACTGGAAGAAGAACAGCTGGCAGAGCGGTCGCTCGAGCTTGGCACGTACTTTAAACATAAGCTGAGCGCTATTGAGAACCCGATTATTAAAGAAGTACGCGGCCGCGGGCTTTTTATCGGCCTGGAGCTGACCGTACCTGCACGTGAATACTGTGAAAAACTAAAAGAAAAAGGTCTCTTATGCAAGGAAACCCATGAAACGGTGATCCGCTTTGCCCCGCCGCTCGTGATTGAGCAGGAGGACCTGGACTGGGCGATTTCCCGGATTGAAGACGTCTTTACTACAAACTAAGGAGGCTTTGCCATGTACACTCCCTACAAGCACGAACCATTTACTGATTTTACCGACGAAAAAAACCAACAGGCATTCACCCGTGCTCTTGAAACCATTGAAAAGTCCCTCGGCCGGGATTATCCGCTCGTAATTAACGGGGAAGCTGTCACGACAGAAGATAAACTTGTTTCGATTAATCCGGCCAGAAAAGAAGAAGTAATCGGCCGTGTATCCAAAGCTACGACCGCTCATATTGACCAGGCCTTCCAGGCGGCGTCCATAGCGTTCGAAAGCTGGCGCTATACAAAACCGGAAGCCCGTGCGGAAATGCTGTTTCGGGCGGCAGCAATCATGCGCCGGCGCCGGCATGAATTCTCTGCTCTCCTCGTAAAAGAAGCCGGCAAGCCGTGGAAAGAAGCAGACGCCGATACAGCCGAAGCGATCGACTTTATGGAATACTACGCCCGCCAGATGATCGAACTGAAAGACGGCAAGCCGATTAACAGCCGCGAAGGCGAATACAATCAGTATGTGTACCAGCCGATCGGCGTAACGGTTTCGATTCCGCCGTGGAATTTTGCCTGCGCGATTATGGTAGGGATCACTGTAGCACCGCTCGTCAGCGGAAACACCGTGCTGTTAAAGCCGGCAGAGCCAACACCTGTCATTGCCGCTGAATTTGTTAACATTCTCCACGAAGCGGGCGTTCCAAAAGGTGTCGTAAACTTTGTGCCAGGCGATCCGGAAGCTATCGGCGATTACATGGTGGATCATCCGAAGACGTCAATTATCAGCTTTACCGGCTCCCGTGCGACCGGTACGCGTATATATAACCGCGCGGCTGTTATTCAGGAAAATCAGTTTCATTTAAAGCGGGTTATTATTGAAATGGGCGGCAAGGACACCATTGTCGTCGACAGCGATGCCGACCTCGAAGTGGCAGCGGATGCTGTGATTCAGTCTGCTTTTGGTTTTTCCGGCCAGAAATGTTCCGCCGGTTCGCGCGTGATTGCCCATCAGGACGTGTATGAGGAGCTGCTCAGCATTATCGAGGAACGTACCCAGCGCCTCACTGTCGGCGATCCTGTTGACTTCAAGCACTACATGGGTCCGGTCGTAAATCAGAAAGCCTTTGATAAAATTACCGGCTACATTGATATAGGCCGCAGGGAAGCACGGCTCGTAACGGGCGGCGAAAGCGATGACTCCACCGGCTACTTTATTCAGCCGACCGTGTTTGCAGATGCGACTCCCGACTCCCGTATTATGCAGGAGGAAATATTCGGCCCGGTGGTCGCATTCACGTCAGCGGAAAGCTATGAACAGGCGATTGAGATCGCCAACAACACCGAGTATGGCCTAACCGGCGCCGTGATCTCCCGTACGATCGAACATTTGGAATATGCCAAGCAGCGCTTTCACGTCGGTAACCTGTACTTTAACCGCAACTGCACCGGCGCTATCGTCGGGTACCACCCATTCGGCGGCTTTAAAATGTCCGGTACCGATGCTAAAGCAGGCGGACCCGATTACCTTATCCAGCACATGCACCCGAAAACCGTCAGCCAGATGCTGTAACATAAAAAGCAGAAATCCTCCATTTATCGAGGATTTCTGCTTTTTTAACTTCTGCGTTCCATTAAATTGATACCGATACCCATGCAGAGAACACCAAACAGAATAAGCAGGGATAAAGGGCCGCCCAGTCCGGTAATTCCGTATCCAAGCGCCGAAGCATCATGCAGAGCCTGAATCCCATAGTATATCGGTGTCCCTTTGGATAATGCGAGCACAAACGAATTTGAGACGATTTCCAGCGGCCAGAAGGCTCCTCCGAGCATCGCCATCGAGGTGACGACAATAGGAATAACCGCCTGCAGCTGCTGGGTTGTACGGACCAGTCCGATCAGCAGCATGCCGACAGAAACGACAGCAAACGTAAAGCAGGCTGTAATAACGGCTGTCGTTCCCAGAGGAATATTAACGTCATAACCGAGCACCCATTCAAAAAAGACAAAGATCATCATAATCTGCAGCATACCGAGTACAAAGCAGTACGCCAGTTGGCCCGCATATACTTCCCATTTTCGGAGCGGCGACACGATCATCCGGTCCCATGTACCCTGCCGCTTTTCGTCTACTACGTTGGAAAGGCTGAACATAATCGTGTACATGGAAAAAAACAGCGTCATTCCAAACAGCGCCTGCAGGCTGGCGTTATATACAAACCCGCTTTCTTCCCCGCTTACTGAAGTTATCGTTAAATCAAGCGGCGGATGGTTCATTTCTTCCTGCACCCGTTCTCTTAGATCAGCTGTTCCTGTCTGCTCCTCTGCCTGCTGCAGCCTCTGTTCTTCCCTGAATACCTGATTAGCATAACTGTCGACCAGCTGATGATCCTGATCTTCCACCGCAACCAGCATCCGGTAGTCATTTTCTCTTATTTCAAGCGCCAGGCTCCGGCTTCCGTCCATAATGTCCTTTCGTGCCTGCTCTTCATCCACCAGTTCAAAATGAAAGGAGTCCGAATCATTGAGCCTGTCTATCCAGCCGGCAGCCTCTGCTTCCTGCGCGCCTTCCCCTGTGTACGCATTGACTTCCATTTGTCCTCCCTGACTTCCCTGGTTGTTGCTTCCTAAGAAAAAGACAAACAACAGCGTAAGCACGAAAAATGTAAGAACGAGATAAGGCTTCCGCCGCAGTCTTTTCCACTGTAAAAAGAATATAGCTTTCATGAGGACACCGACCTCCTTCTTGGAAAGACCAGAAAGCTGATTATGGCTGCTGCAATGGAAACGAGACTAATTTGCATGATCGGCCATGCCAGCTCACTCCACCCAAACCCCTGCACCCAGCGTATATACGCATTCATCGCCGCTCCATTAGGCGTCCAGCTCCCAAAGGCACTGATAAAGGCAGGCATACCGTCCAGTGGAAAGAAACTGCCTCCGGCAAACGCAAACAGTGTTACAATGACGCCTGTAAAAACTCCTGAAGCCGTATCTGATTCGGTGCGGATTGACAAGGAAGTCAACAAGCCGCCTATACATCCTACACAGACTGCAAGAACGGCAGAAATACCGAGCATTCCTATCCAAAAGGAAAAAGAAGTTAGTTCAAAGGTTCGAAATACGAGAGCGGAAAGAATAAAGAGAATAGTCAGCTGTACAAAAGCAATCACAGCAGTGGATATGATTTTACCCGCCAGATATTTCCAGGTTTTTGTTCCGGATAAAATAATCCTGTTATACACCTGCTGCTGTTTTTCTACGAAAGCCTTACTAGCTATTGTTCCCGCAACGTAAAGGACAAACATAACGGCCATTCCGATTGAATAATACTGCATCGCACTGACCGGCTCATTTTGGGACAGTGTTTCGGTGCCGCCGATTTCTATTGAGGCAGCCTCCTCACCGCCGGCTCCGGCTGCAGCAATAGCACTTTCTGCGTTAAGATTATCTGTAAAGCCAGCCAGCAGATCTTCCATAATCGTTGTATTGATAGAGCCTTCGTCACTGACAAGCAGCTCCAGTTCGCTTCCATTTCCATTATTCATTAACATCGCATTCAGCGTATCTTCCGTAAAGTGTTCCGGAAAAGTAAGCACTGCATCTACATCCCCTGCACGAACAGCTGCTTGTGCGTCGCTTTGCTCCATCGTCTGCACGTGAATCATTTCCGACAGTTCCGGATCTTCCAGCATATTGTTTAATAAACGGGCCGGATTCATGTGTTCAGCGGCGGCAGCTAGTTCTTCTTCCGCTTCCGGAGGCACTCCGCTGTTTCTGACCTGCTCCTGAAAAGCTGCGATGCCTTCCTGCTGCGCGTCCTCTTCGACTACAGCCAGCTGGATATCAATAGAAGATGTATCACCTTCCATTACACCGCTCAGGGCCGTCCCGAGTATTCCCATGATGATGAAGGGCATGAGCAGCAGTGCCACAAGCTCCGAGCGGTCCCGAAGCATTATTTTAAAATCTTTAATAAGAAAAGGTCTCACGTTACTCCCCCCTAATCGCGAAGTTTGCGTCCCGTTAAATGGAGAAACACATCTTCGAGTGACGGAACGCTGACGTTCACATTGGTGACCTGGGCTTTATGCCGTTCGGTAATTTGAAAAACCCGGCTTAAAAGGCGGCTTCCCTTAGGTACAATCAGCTTCAGGCCGTTCTCGGTTTCTGATGCACGCAGGATGTCTTGATGATGCTGAAGTTCGTCATACATCGCTGGATACACCCGGTCAAAATCGATATAAATGGTTTCTTCGGCAGAAAGAATATTTTTCAGCTCCTCCTTTGTGCCGGATGAAATAACCTTTCCATGATCCATAATATACACCCGGTCACAGAGCCGCTCGACTTCCTCCATATAATGGCTCGTGTACAACACGGTCATTCCTCTTTCTATATTTAAGTTTCGGATCATTTCCAGAATATAGCTGCGGGACTGAGGATCAATGCCAACTGTCGGCTCGTCCATAATTAGAATTTCCGGGTCATGCAGAAGCGCTGCCGCAATATTGACCCGCCGTTTCATGCCGCCGGAATACGTCTTAACTATATCTTTCTGGCGGTCTTCCAGTCCGACCAGCCTGCACACCTCCTGTATTTTTGCTGCCAGTCCGGCTTTGCTCATACCGTACATCTGGCCGAAGAAGAGCAGGTTTTCATAGGCAGACAGCTCTTCATATAATGCGATATCCTGCGGTACAATGCCGATTACCTTGCGGATCGCTGCCGGTTTTTTAATCACACTGCTGCCGTTCAGCTTCACGTCGCCGCTGCTCGGCTTAATGAGGGATGAAATAATGGAAATAGTCGTTGATTTCCCGGCTCCGTTTGGTCCGAGCAGACCGATCGACTCGCCTTTTTCCAAATAAAGATTCATTCCCTCCACTACATTTCTGCCCTTAAATGATTTGGAAACATTCTCTACCTCCAGCATAGACGTACCTCCTTCTTTTGTAGTTATATGTAGTATATAAACAAAAAGACAGTGCTCCCACTGTCTTAGGTCATCGATGCTGCATTACCGGGATGACTTTCGTCATTTCTTTACACCATCTGATTGCGGATCGCATAAATCGCAAGCTGGGTCCGATCCCGAAGCTCCAGCTTATCGAGAATTACACTGATCTGATTTTTTACCGTGCCGATAGAAAGATGAAGGGTATCCGCTATTTCTTTATTGTTCATCCCTTTTCCCACGCAGCAGATGAGCGCCACTTCCCGATCGGTCAGTGATGGATCCAGAAACTGTTTTTCCTGAGGGCTGCGTCCGATTAAATTAGGAAGCACCTTGGCTGCGACATGGCTTTCCAGGACGAGTCCACCCTCAAGGCAGGTGTGGATGGAGCGGATCAGCTCCTCCGTGTCCGCATTTTTCAGCAGGTAGCCTCTCGCTCCGTTTTTCAGCGCTTCAATCGCATACTCATCGTCGTTGAATGTCGTGAGCATGAGAATTTTCATCTGCGGATAGTCTTCATGCAGTTTTTTTGCAGCTTTCAGTCCATCCATAACCGGCATACGGATATCAAGAATGGCGATATCAAAGAATTTTCCGCTCTGACAAAGCTCTACGGCTTCGAGGCCGTTTGCTGCCTCCCCGCTCACGAGCATGTCCTCGTCCGTTTCAATCATTACTTTCAGTCCCTGTCGCACCATCTTCTGGTCCTCCGCCAGCAGTATATGAATCAATATCTCCACCTCCTTCCTGTTCCAATGGCAGTGTTCCCGTTACAATAAATGTCTCTTGATATGTTTCTACTTTCAAAGCGCCTCCTGCTTCCTCCATTCGTTCTCTCATGGAGGAAAGACCAAAGCCTTCTTTTAGAAAATTTCCGGATTTAACAGGGTTGCTTACAATAAACCGGAAAATATGGCCGGCCGGCGCTTCAAATGTGATGCTTATTTGATTGGAACTGCCGTGTTTCATGGCGTTCGTAATTGCTTCCTGCACGCCTCGGTAAACGGCTATAGACTGCACGTTGCTTAAAGGGGCCGTAAGTGCTCTCTCTTTAATGGTAAAATGGATCGTCACCATACTTTCTGCTTCCAACTTGCGGATAAGCAGCAAAATCGCCGGGAGTCCTGCACTTTCGTCACGCTTCAGTGATTTCACAGCCGATCTTGTTTCTTCCAGACTTTCATTAGTAAGCTGCTTCAGCGCCTGCAGTTCTTCCTGTTTCTCCGGAGCGTGCTGGATTCTGAAGACTTCCAGCTGCATTAACAGAGCCGTTAATTTATGGCCGACCGAATCGTGGATTTCTCTTGCAATCTGGGTCCGCTCTTCCCGGCGCACCGCCTGTTCTCCTGAAATTAAAGAGCGTTTCATCCGGCGGAATTCTGTAAATAAAACTTCATTTCGTTGGGACAGCCGCTGTTCTTTCATATACATAAACTTATACATGGCTAATCCCGAACCAGCAGTTAGTATGTAAAGCAGAAAAAAGCTTACGTTGACCGCCATCCCGCCCAGTGCCGCAAAAACAATAAGTACGACACCAAGTCCGGCTGCATATGAACCAGGCAGATAAAAAACCGCCAGTCCGCCGAGCAGCGAATAAACGAGCAGCAGTTCATACATAGGCTCCGCAGTTCCCACCGGAAACGCCGCCGCACCGGCAAGCAGACCCAACAGCAGGATAAGCCCGGCCTGTGCTTTCGAATGGTCATCTGCGAGGGGAAGCAGAAAAAACACGGTAAAAAAGAAAGCCGCCAGCAGGACTTTCAACGGAAGCTCTACTAACGAAGATGGGGTAAGTAAAATGGATCCCCATGCTCCCATCAAAAGCAGGAGCCATATCCAAAACTGATGCCGTTCTACTATATGCATCGTGCTTCACCCCGCCCCAGGTTTTTCTTTAACTTTATCACATATAGCTACAAGGATTTATATGGAATTTTTAAGTGATTTTGTGTATTAGCTGCTTTTTTATTTATAATATATTATGATGCGTGAAATTATTTATGTTATTACCTTTGTTCACACCTCCGGCAAAAAATACAGTCTATTTTTCCAGCTGTCTTTTTCTTATAGTTAAACGATACACATAGAAAGAGGTTTTTTGTGATGAAAATAAATGCTCCTAAGATCCCGGACAATCTTTTCCCAAAAGAATTTAATACTATTTTGACCGAAGAAGATCCGGAGCTCGAACTTTGTTCCATTTCGGATTCTTCCTTTGAAGCGGAAACGCTGCCACGGGCTCGTTTGTCGAAGATGATTATTAAGAACTGCCGGTTCGCACACACGGTCTTCCGGGACATTGACTTAACTGATGTGGAGTTTGAAAACTGCGATTTCTCCAATGCTGATTTAAGCCATTCTTCCATTCACCGCGTCGTATTCCGCAGCTGCAAGCTGCTCGGGGTCAACTTTACCGAATCCCGGATCGGCCATGTGTCATTTGAGAATTCCCTTTTAAACCTGACAGCGTTCGGCGAGTCCAAATGCGAAAAAACTGCCTTTCAGGACAGCTCGCTGGTGCACACTGATTTCTATGACTGTCTCTTTAAAAATGTCGCCTTCCAGTTCTGCAATATTACGAATGCCAACTTTGAGAAAACGTCCTTAAAAGGAATCGATATCAGCACATCTACGTTTGATTCTCTTACGATATCTCCTGAAAACTTATTCGGCTGTAAAGTTTCCAGTTACCAGGCCCTGCAGTTTGCAGCTCTTCTCGGGCTCGACATTGTCGATTAATTTTTTTCTATTCCATAAAAAATTCTGTCTGCGTTTTTAGCACGCAGACAGATTCGTGTTGTCCATTTCTTTTACAGCAGCCAATCGGTTTTTTTCATATAGCTCACAGAAGCTGCAATAAGTATTGCTGCCAGCACGACACTTATAATAATCGGTGGTGCTACAACGATATCCGCTTGTAGATCCGCTGCGGCCTCCGGCAGAATGCCTGGCGTCCATGACGTTAGTTCTCCAAACATGGAAGCTGACAGATTTAGTAAAAGCAGTGTAATAAGAGCTCCTGCTGCCGCTACACTCGTACGTTTGCTCACTGTACTCCAGACAAGTGCTGTCGTAACGACAAATAGCAGCCACACCCAATAGACAAATATCGAAAAAAGAATCTCTCCGGCCGGCAGCGGTTCAAATAAAATGCCAATGTAATATATTGCCGCAGCGCTGCCCAGCGCATAGCTTATTGTCGTTATGCCTAATGCTGACACCCACTTTGAGAACCAATAGGCGTAATAGTTCGTTGGTTTGCTTAGTATAAGTATGGTTTCCCCGCTCCTGCGCTCGCTGCTTATACTTCCCATAAATGCAAGAACGAGAATAAATGTGCCAACCTGGGTGAACTGCCCGAGTGTTTCCCCGTAGACCTGTCCGGCTGTTGGTGTTGGAATCGCGATAAGCGTATTTTCCGGCAGGCCGCCAAACTGTTCAAGAATATCCTCCATATAAAAACTAGAGACCGGCTGCAACATCGCCAGCCCAATGAAAAACACGGGAAGCCATAACCAGCGGTAGCTGCGGAACGTTTCCAGCAGCTCCTTTCTTAATAGGACGTTAAACATGTTCCATCACCTCACGAAATAATGTATCTAACGACTGGCTGCCGGCAGTTAAACTTCGGACCGTTATTTGATTTTCTATAAGACTCTCCATTACTTTTGCCTGCATGGCGCTTTCTGCTGAAGGTCCTTCTATTTCTGCTTTTGTTTCGTTGACATAAATCGTCCACTCCGGATAACGCTTCCGCAGATGTTCGCCCCAGTCATCCAGAGGCACGTCCGTATGAACGGTAAATGTTCGATTCGACGACCCGCTCATGAGCTTATCGAGCCGTTCAAAGGCTGCTATCTCCCCTTTGTTCATCATAAGAATGTCATCGGCAATCTGCTCTGCATCGTGTAAAATATGGGTGGAGTATAAGATAGTGGTTGTTTTCTTCAGTTCAGCAAGCAGCAGAACAATGTCTTTTCTACCCTGCGGATCAAGTGCTGACATTGGCTCATCCAACAGCAAAAGCCTAGGGCGGTGAATAATGGCCTGGGCAATACCAAGTCTTTGTTTCATGCCCCCGGAAAATTCCGAAATCCGCTGCTCAGCACTTTCCTGGAGACCCGTCTGTACAAGCACCGTCTCCGCCCGCTTTACCGCTTCTTTACGCGGTAACCCGCCAAGCTCCCCTGCCATCGTTACATATTCGCAGGCGTTCATCCAGCCATGAAAGGTGGGGTGCTGGGGCAGAAAGCCGATTTCCGTGCGCGCATCCCGGCCCGTATCGTGCATCACAATCCGCCCGGCATCCGGCTTCATGATCGCAGCAAGCATATGAAGCGTGGTCGTTTTCCCTGCCCCGTTCATACCGAGAAGCGCCGTGATCTTATGAGACCGAAGACTAAAAGTAATACGCTTGATGATTTCTGTGCCTGCCATAGCTTTTGATAGGTTTTCCACACTAATCATGGGATGACACTCCTTTTGAACGGCCGAAGAGGAAATAAATAATCGGGCCGAATGTACTTACGAAAATAATCACAAATGCCCATATCCACTTTTGCCCGCTCTCCTGCGGGCCGCGGTAAAGATCAATAAGGGCTGTCCCCTTTAATAACAGATCTATGACTAGAATCGGCAGCAGCAGATAAAACAAATCAGTCGTCATGAGTAAGCCTCCTCTCTCTGTAGGGAATGATATATTTAATGTAAATAATGTAGACGACAAGCGGGGTCGGCACATTAAGCATGCCCCAGATTCCCCAGAACCAGCGCAGACGGCCGTTTCTGCGGCTGTGAATAAACAGAAATGTACTTTGTGCAAACAAAAAGAAAAATATCAGGATGTACAGCCATATAGGAATCTCCTGGAGTTCATTCATGCTGCAGCCTCCTCTCCACAATTAAAAATCCAATCCCCAGTATCGTCGCAGCTGCTTGAAAAACAATGAACACCAGAGGCTCACTTGCGATGAACAGAATAATACCGGTAATGAATATAAGAGCGATAATGAAAAAAATGTACAGTTCTTTTTTTTGTTTTTGGCGGGTCTGCTTCACCTGCGTAACCATTTCATTTAACGTTGGTTTGTCACCCGGGCTGGATTCTTCCATTACCGACAAAGATTGTTTTAATCGTTCCTTCACTTCATTGTCCTTCATTGGAAAGCTCCTCTCTCAGACATTTAAGAGCAATATTAAGCCGTGATTTCACGGTCCCGATCGGAACCTTGCAGATGGCAGCGATGTCTTCGTAGCTGTATCCGTAGTAATGTTTTAAAATAACAGGAACACGGTGTATTTCTTTCAATTTCTCCAAAGCTGAGGTGACAATCAGCCAATCATCAGAGGAGTGGTGACGGAGCTCCCATTCGAGTTGATGCTGATTGGTGAATTTTTTTGCTCTTTTCTCTTTTCTTTTCTCATCGGTCCATAGGTTCGTTCCGATTTGTATCAGCCAGGTTGATACTTTTGCTTTCTTTGGATTGTATTGTTTAAAACGTTCAATTGCTCTAATCATCGTCTCCTGCGTCATGTCTTCAGCCACTGCCGGATGCATGGTCAGCTTCAGAAGGTAGTGATAGACGAAATCATACTGTTCAAGCAGAACCGCAGCCAGCGCTTCATCGTCTCCTTTTTTTGCGCGCTTTATTCGTTCCTCTGTTTCATCCATTACGTCACCCCTTCCGCTGCTTTTCATTAATAGTACGATGAACGTGTGCATTTTGTTCATTTTTATTTTATTATCATTTTCAGCGCTTATTTTAAACAACCGAAAACACCGCTGTTGAAGCTGAGCAAATAAGAAAGGAGAGCAAATGCTTTCACCAGCATTTGCTCTCCTTTTTGCTTTTACTTTTAAAAATATAGTGGAGAAAACAATTATTTCTTTCAGTATGTATATGGAGCTGTCTACTCGCTGTCTTTTTCACTAGTTGGATAAAGAATAGACATTAAAAAGAAGATTACATATAAAATTAAGGCAATTTGCGAAAGAAATATACCAGTAAAACCACCCAATCCTGGAATGATAAAACCAATTAAGATGAAACCCAATGATAGTATTCCTGCTATAAGGGTCAATAAAAAATATGTTTTACTCATGTTTGAAGCATTTTTAATAAAGAAAACAACGCCTGAAATAAGGAAAGAAATTACTATAGCATAAACATAAAAAGACAAGTTTTAACACCTCTTTACTAAGGTCTTCGTTTTCTTCTTATAAAAAGACTATGCAGAGTAATTTTTAAATCCTTTTAAAGCGTTAATTATTCCAATCACCACTCCTGAAACTGCTCCACGAACAGCACTTTGAATAATAGTGCTGGTTGTAACTCCACCTCCAATAGTTGCGTGATATATAATGCCAACCAATAGAAAAATAACCACGCTAATAACAGTCCATTTTAAGATATTTTTTAAATAATTCATGTCTGCTTGCTCCTAAATTTTTGTCCTGATCGTACTATTTTAATTAACTTTTGCCTCTTAATTATTATGAATTGTTCTTTCAACCAACGCCTGCTTATAAAGTAATTCATCTATAACTACTCTAAAAATTCCAACCGATTCCCGAAGAGATCGTCTATGTAAAATCGTTTAGCTCCTTTTTATGGTTCATCTTCCATTACGAGTATATTTTTTTCTGTATTTATTCTTTTAAATCTTCCAGATTCTCCACTTCAATAGCAGCGTGGGCTATTTCGCAGCTATAAATTCATTTTTAATGCCAATTTGCAGTTGATGCTTTCAGCATTGAAACCAAACATCGTCTCTCTTTGCCAGGTTTTCAGGCTTCGTTATCTCTTCCATACCAAGAATTTATGTAAAGAATTCTTTGGCTTCTGTTTCTGCAGCTTTTGGCGCCGCTAATTCTATATGGTCCAATCCCTTAAACTGGTACATTTTATTCTCTCCTTCTTTCTTAAGTTCTTTGAGAGCGAAAAAAATTTCATGCCTGCATTAATCGACTAATTATACTTTTTTAGTGAGATTTCTTATGAATAAATATACTTAGTTCTTACTTTACCAAGACAGATAATCAATTTAAAGAAAAAAAGAAATTTATTCCATTTAATGAATATAAATGTTATCTGTCTAAAACTCTCAAGTTACTACATGATTCTGGCAAAAGATTAAGCCCTGAAACGTGCAGTTAAAGGCCGTGATGTCTTATAATAAACACTCAAAGGAGGAAGATGTATGACTGTAACTATTAAAGCATTTTTGCAGGCGGAACCTGGAAAAGAAGAAGCCCTAAGAAAAGAGCTTAAAAAAGCAATCGCTCCATCGCAGGCAGAAGCAGGCTGCCTGGAGTATGTATTATATGAATCAGAAGCGCAGGACGGAGTGTTTATCTTTTCGGAAAAGTGGAAAGATGAAGAAGCCGTTCAGCAGCATATTCAGAGTGAGCATTACCAGGCCTACCGTGAAAACACAGAGGGTCTCGTCGTTTCACGCGAAGTGTATAAAGTAAAACCGGCAGAATAAATAAAATAACGAGCTGATAAAAAGATAGAAACAGGACCAGGCAGAAGCTTTCGGCAGGCCATGTCTCAGCTAAAGAGAAGAAGAACACTCTCTTTATCTTCACCGATGGCTGTTCTGCCTGAGTCACCGCCTGGTCTTTTTTAATCTTGCAACAATCTTTATTTTCTACAGACAGAATCCATTAGGGTAACGTAAAAACCTCGTATTCCTTTCAACAGGAATACGAGGTTTTTTAATAAACTTTAAAATAAAATTCACAAAATAGGTTTTGGGACAGTCCCCTTTTTCTATTATTGAGGTTTTGCTTTTTTCGCATGGGCCGCGGCTTTTACCTCTTCCGGTGTTGTTCGATTATCTTCCGCTTCTTTCTTCGTCGCTTCATCCCCGCACACGACGTGGTCTACTTTATTCTTAAACGCTTCGTACCCCTGCCGGGCGACTAATTCTTTATCGTTTTTGTTCCGCTCGTCGCCAAAGTACGTAGAATCCATGCCGGCGTTATGGTGAAAGTCTGTATTGGTGGCGCCGGGAAGCATCGCCGTTACATTGACCCCTGTTTCTTTTAATTCTTCTCTAAGAGCTTCCGCAAACATAAACCCAAATGCTTTAGAGGGTCCGTATACTGTTTCGTACGGAGTCGGCAGCGTCGCCGATACAGAAGACACGAGCAGTATATTTCCTTCTTTATTTGGAACCATATCCTGCACGACGCGTTTTGCCATATGCACCGTTCCTCTAATATTAATATCGATTAACTTTAACTCTTTTTCTAAATCATTTTCCAGGAAGGAACCGCCCTTACTAACACCAACATTCAACACAGCTGCATCCAGCTTTTTATTTTTGTTTTTTACAAACTGCCAGAATGCTTCTACTCCTTCATAGGTAGAGGCATCGGCTTGGAGAGGATACGCTTGCACTCCATAGCTTTTGATCGTCGTTTCTGCTTCAAAAATACGCTCACTGGAGCCTGAAATCGCTATATCATACCCATCCTGCGCGAATAATTTGGCTAGTTCCAGCCCCAGTCCTGAGGAAGCCCCCGTAATCATAACAAATGGTCGTTCGTCAGCCATGCTATTTACTCCTTTTGTATTTAAATTAGTAACATGTGAAAAAGCACAGCCGAATTCTATTAGCTGTGCTTCTTTCATAAAAGATCGTGTGCAGCTTCTATTATTGGTTAAGGCTTTTCATCTGCTCTGCTGGATAACGCTCTCCGGCAAAGGCACCACGGGGGGCTATTTTATCAATTTGTTCGAGCTCCTGCTTCGACACATTCACCTTAAGCGCTCCGAGGTTGCTGTCCACGTATTTGCGGCGCTTGGTTCCCGGGATAGGCACAATATCGTCTCCCCGGGCAAGAAGCCAGGCTAAAGCAAGCTGAGATGGTTCGCAGCCTTTTTCTTCTGCCATCGCTTCTATTTTTTTCACCAGATCAATATTTTTCTGGAAGTTTTCGCCCTGAAAGCGGGGATTGTAACGGCGGAAATCGTCTTCTTCCAGGTCATCGAACGTTTTGATCTGCCCGGTTAAGAACCCGCGGCCAAGCGGACTATATGGAACGAATCCAATGCCAAGCTCCCGGCATAATGGAAGAATTTCCTCTTCCACGTCCCGGCTCCAGAGCGAATATTCCGTCTGCAGGGCAGTAATGGTATGCTCCTGATGCGCTTTTTTGATCGTTTTCGGGGAAGCTTCAGACAATCCTAAATAACGGACTTTGCCTTCTTTGACAAGTTCGGCCATGGCTCCCACCGTCTCTTCAATCGGCACTTCCGGGTCCACGCGATGCTGGTAGTATAAATCAATATGGTCGATTCCAAGGCGCTTTAAGCTGTCCTCACATGATTGCTTCACATAGTCCGGATGCCCGTTCACTCCTTGAAAAGAACCGTCCTCTCCCCGAACGTTGCCGAACTTTGTGGCTAGAACCACGTCATCGCGGCGGTCTTTAATTGCCCGGCCGATCAGCTTTTCATTGTGACCGACGCCGTACATATCGGCTGTATCCAGAAACGTTACTCCCTGATCAAGTGCGTATTGTATTGTTTGAATGGATTCCTCATCATTTCCTGTACCGTAAAATTCAGACATGCCCATGCATCCGAGCCCCAGCGGTGATACTTCAAGTTCTGATGTTCCCAGCTTTCTTTTTTGCATGTTTGTCATCCTTTCTTTTTACGTACTTTTGATTCTCTAATAATATTTCGTAATCGTTGTACATAAATAAGCATTCCTTTTCTTCTTTTTTTTAAACCTTTCTAACAGAAAGATCCGTTCCGCAAAATAAAAAGGATTATATTTTAGTGGATAATAATGGAATATGAAGTTATACTTGCTTCTGTAAAAAATCATAACCAACCGAGAGACATTCAGGAGGACACAATGGACAACAGAAAATTCAACACATTTGCAGACAATATGGTAGAACAGCACAAGATTCCCGGTACGATGATTGCCATACAAAAAGACGGTGTCGATACTTTCAAGAAAGGATTCGGCTACCGCGATGTTGACCAAAAACGTGAAGTATCCAGCCAGACAGTTTTCGGAATAGGAAGTATTACAAAATCAATGACCTGTGCCGCCATTCTGCAATTACAGGAAGCCGGAAAACTCTCCGTTCATGATTCAGTTCTCGCCTATCTGCCGGAGTTCCAAACGCCCGATCCCACGAGGACTAAGCAAATGACCATCCATCATTTCATGACCCACTCTTCCGGTATCCCTCCCCTGCCAACTTTATTTTATGCGAACAAAAAAAGCATTGAAGCCGAAGGTTCCATGGAGCAGTATGAGGCGATGGGAATCAAATGGGATGAGGAGAAGGGCTCCATTGAAACAAATGAAGATCTGATCGCTTTTCTTGCTGCACAGGATTACCGTCTTCTTGGAGAGCCAGGCCAGTATATGAGTTACTCCAACGATGCCTATGCCCTTCTTGGTATTATTATTGAACGGGTGAGCGGTCAGACTTACGCTGACTATTTGATCGAGCATTTATTTAAACCACTGGGAATGAAGAATACATTCTTTTCCCCCGATACCCTTAAAAACAAAAACGAGGTGACCCTTTTATATACTCCTGAAATGCACGGGGATAAAGTAGAAATGGCTGCTTCCTCCCTGTGGTGGGATGCTCCGCCTATGTATGCTTCCGGCTACGTTAAATCAACAGCGGAGGACATGCTTCACTACGGTGACCTTTTTTCCAATCATCATCCACAGATTCTGTCAGAGAAAAGCATTCATTCTATGATGTTTCCTCATATTCAAATGCAGCCCGGCGTTTACTACGGCTATGGATGGATGGTGTCTCCCGACTATTTTGGCACCACTCTTATTGAACACAGCGGCGGAATAAAAGGAGCGTCTGCCTCTTTTGCAATTCTGCCTGATAAAAATATTAAGGGAGTCTGCTTAACCAATGTTGCTGGAGCACCAGCCAATCCTATGCTGATGGGCGGGTTAAATATGGTAAGCGAAAGAGAAGCGGAGGAACATTACCTTTCGTACGAGGACTATGAACCGAGTAAGACAGAGCGTCAGTCCATGCTCGGAATATATTCAAGTCAGGAAGGAATCAAGGTGGAAATTAAAGAAGGGGATGACCAGCTTATTGTTGCTTTATCTGGAGCAGAAATCCCGGCACGATCTGTCGGTCCCTTCCAGCTGACTATTCCTTTTCAGAGTCAGGTTATTTCTATCGAGGGAATACGTACCGATCACGAGATTGACCGCATTCATTTTGCCGGACGTCAGTTAACAAGAGATGAATAACATAAAAAAGGAGAGAAAACGCTGAATAAAGCGTCTTCTCTCCTTTTTGTATTGCTTTTATTTTTCTTCTTGTTTGTGCAGTTCCAGTTCAAGGTGAATTTTTACGTCTTCTCCGACAAGAACGCCGCCTGTTTCGACTGTTGCATTCCATGTCAGGCCAAATTCTTTCCGATTAATAACTGCCTCACCGCTTACTCCTGCTACGATATTTCCACTCATCGGATCTTTGCTCTGCCCTTCAAATGTAGTATCAATGGTAATCTCTTTGGTCGTTCCTCTGATCGTAAGATCTCCCGTTACATCATATTGACTGTCCTTTGTTTTCGTAATCGATTTCGCTTTAAACGTAATGTTAGGATGATTGTCTGCGTCAAAGAAGTCTGCGGAGCGCAGATGGCCGTCCCGATTTTCTTCACGTGTGTTTATGCTGGCAACCTTGATTGTTATTTCTGCCTCGGAGTTTGTTAATTCGTCTTCATCTAATGTGAGCGCTGCATCAAATTCTTCAAATGTGCCTTTTACTCTGGATATCATCATATGCTTTACCGAAAAACCAATTTCACTGTGCGCAGGATCAATGGACCATACTGTTTTTGTCATTCATAATTCCTCCTGTAATGTTATTTAAACGATATACGATACAATCATATATCGGCGGAACCTATGTTATGTTAAATAAAAGTTGAGCCCCTCCGCTCTTCATTGGGAAACCGTATAGATAAAGTAAACAAATGAAGAGGCGAAGCTGTCCATTTTACTGAGTTCTTTTCCGTAAAAATATACCATTTTCAATATGTATTATCCTTACCCCAAAACGATCACTTTAAAAAGCTGTGCTTTCTCACCGAGCATTCACTTCAGGCTTTCTTCCCTGCCCTTTTTCTTCCCATAATAAGAATCACGGCGGCATAGACCGCGCCGAATACTACCCCATTAATGAAGGCCTGCGGAATATCCGCGAAAAGGGGCTGTTCTCCGAATGCATTTATGACAATCCGAAAGGCCATGGCAGCCAGGGAACCAACAATCGTATATAGAATAAACAAGCCTATGTATTTCATGTCTTTCCTCCTATCACCTTTCTTTACCATAAAATAATGTTTCGTTTTGTTTCTGTCCTGCTTTCTTCTTTCCCCTCATTTTGAAATAAATAACAATAATTAAACCATCTAATTTCAATAAATTTTATATAAATTGAAAGCAACCTTATTGACTTTCCCGTCTATTTTAGGTAGTTTATTTAATGTTGACTAAATCGATAGGTTTTTATAAAGGAGGGATTGGCTTGAAGCAGTTATTAAAAAAATATTTCGAAACATCCTTAATTAAAAAAATCACCGTCGCTCTTATAGCCGGTATTGCAGTTGGACTTATATTTGGGGAAAATGCCTCTGTGCTTGCGCCTTTCGGCGATCTGCTGATGCGCCTCCTGCAGTTTATTATTATTCCACTTATTCTATTTACGCTTATTGTCGGGGTAAACCAGACTACAATTGAAGGACTCGGACGTATGGGCGGAAAAGTATTTCTGTATTACGTAGTTACCTCTGCGATAGCGATTATCGTAGGAACGTCAGTGGCCAGCCTGTTTAATCCCGGTACAGGTCTGACGCTCGACGGCAGTGAAAGTTTTGATTCGCCTGACAGCCCGGGATTAACGGAAGTGGTTTTAAATATTGTACCGGATAACATTGCCGTTGCTTTCACGGAAATGAATTTGCTCGGCATCATTTTTACCGCCATCGTTTTTGGTATCGCCATTTCCTATCTGCGCTCTTCCCCCTCTAACAGGGATATAGGAGATAAGCTTTACCGCGGAGCGGAAGCGTTAAATGAAATGACTATTACCGTCATGAAAGGCATTCTTCAGTACATTCCATTTGGAATTTTCGCCATTATTGCCGGTATTGTCGGCACGCAGGGCGTCAGTACGCTTCTGTCTCTCGGCAACTTTATCCTTGTGCTGTATGTTGCGCTCGCCGTGCAGCTAGTCCTGTATATCGGACTCCTGCTTGCAACGAAAACAAAACTCGGGTCATTTTTCCGGGAAGCCCGCACGCCGATGCTTACGGCTTTTGTCACCCAGAGCAGTACAGGAACCGTTCCGATTACGCTCAATGCAGCAAAAAAGCTCGGCATCAGACAGAGCCTGTACGGCTTTAGCATTCCGCTCGGCTCTACGATTAACATGGACGGCGCAGCGATACGTGTGGCAGTATCTGCCGTGTTCGCCGCTAACGTCATCGGTGAACCACTCGGCTTTGTCGCCATCCTGCAGATCGTACTGATTGGTACACTTGCTACCATCGGAACAGCTGGAGTCCCAGGCGCCGGTATCATTATGATCGCTACCGTCTTTGCTCAGCTCGGCCTTCCGATGGAAGCGGTCGCCCTGCTTGCAGCGGTAGACGTACTGATCGGAATGGGAGCCACAGCCTTGAACGTGACCGGTGATCTGGTGGGAACAAAGGTCATTGATAAAACAGAGAAAAACAAAACAGAAGCAGAGGCATAAACAAAACGAGCAGACAGGCCGAAAAGCCCATCTGCTCGTTTTTTACTGCTCTTTTTGCTGCTGCTGCACAGCTTCTTTTAATTCCTGATAGCCCAGCTTCATATTCAAATAGTCATCAATCAGCTGCGTCGTGCGGTCGAGCTCTTCTTTATCTTCATTCGTCAACTCATAGCCAATTTCCTGAGCCAGCTCTCGATGGGCATCCGCCAGAACATTTTCCGGAAACCCTTCCAGGTTCTGCTTCATAATCGTCAAATCAATCACCCGGGTTAACTTATAATCAAGCATAAAAAACCTCCTCACGGTCTAAGATATAGTGCGCTTAGGTTTATTATTCCCGGTTTGTGTTTGTTTAAGCCAATTTATTGAAGTGCGATTTATTACTACTAGATTTAGTTATAAACTGAACAATAATTCACTTCCAACATTGTTCTACCGGTTTAATCTAAATGAGGTTTAACTTGCGTTAACATTTTCGATTTATTAGATAAAAAAGATTCATTTTACTAATGCATCACTAAGGCATATTATGAGATTATCAAAAAATGCTTGAAGGGAGTTAAAAAAATGGAAGAAATAAGAGTGTATCATGTCGATGCTTTTACAAGAGAGAAATTTGGAGGCAATACAGCAGGAATCGTATTAGACGCAGAAAAATTATCGGAAATTGAAATGCAAAGCATCGCAAAAGAATTAAATTTACCGGAGTCTGTATTTTTACTGCCTTCAAATAAAGAGGAAATCGATTATAAAGTAAAATACTTTACACCTGTTGAAGAAATCAACTTCTGCGGCCATGCAACTGTTGGGTTAACCTGGCTTTTAGCGACTGAATTTGGTCTATCAGAGAAAAAAGAAGGGATTGTGTTAGAAACGAATATAGGTAAAGTACCTGTTATGTGGCATAAGGAAAATGATAATTTAATTGATGTGGAAATGACACAAGTTACTCCAAAAACACAAGATTTCAAAATTGACTTGGAAGAGCTTAGTCGATTGATTGGAGTTAAAACTGAAAGCATCGACCCAGCCTATCCAATTAAACTGGCGAATACTGGAAACTGGCATTTACTTGTTCCTATGAAAAATCAAATGGATATTGACAATGCTACTCCAGACTTAGTGGCCTTAGGAAAGTGTAATAAAGAACATAATATCAGCACGACACACCTTTATACTTTTAATAATTTGAAAGAATGTGATTTATATACCAGAGATTTCGCACCAGGGATTGGCATACCTGAGGATCCCGTAACGGGAGCAGCAAATGGCGCATTAGCTGGTTTCCTCTATTTAGAAGGTGTTCTACCTCAAAGTGAGACGACACACCTTAAGATCGCTCAAGGAGACGCGATAGGAAAAGCTGGAAGACTTTATGTGACTGTCATTCCGAATCAGTCAGAACCAGTTATCAAAGTAGCAGGAGCAGCAACTATAACTATTCGAGGTATCTTAACTTTATAAACATATCCGCTTGAATTAGAGGATATCTTATTCAAGCTGATTCTGATTAAAATGGGTTTTTACGATTTCTATATTCTTCTTAATGGAAGGATAGGATTGCTTGTAAGATTTTATTGTTATTATCTATTTCAAAAATAACACCAGGAAGTACTTTAATTTTTTTAAAAGCCTCTTTATTAAAACATGACAACCTGCTTTTAGCATAATTACTTAAGACAAGCTTCAACATACATTATTCTAAAATTTTAATTTTATAAAAACGCACACAGCCCTTCGGCCGCATGCGCTTTATTAATTACTATTAAACTAAATTCCCCTGCTTTTCTTCTTCCTGTTCCAGGTTCAGTGCTTTTGCTGTAGATTCGTGCAGCTCGTCCACTAGTTCGGGGTGATCGGACAACTGTTTGCCGTAGGATGGGATCATTTCTTTGATCTTCGGCTCCCAGCGGCTCGCTTTGTCCGGAAAGCATTTCTGCATTACTTCGAGCATGACGGCGACTGCCGTGGACGCTCCCGGCGATGCGCCGAGAAGGGCGGACACGGAACCGTCGGCGGAGCTTACCACTTCGGTACCGAACTGCAGGGTGCCCTTGCCATCAGCTGTGTCTTTGATTACCTGCACGCGCTGACCTGCAACGAGAAGCTCCCAGTCTTCGCTTTTCGCTTCCGGTACGAAGTCACGAAGTTCTTCCATCCGCTGCTCTTTATTGAGTCTCAGTTGATTAATCAGGTACTTCGTAAGCGGCATGTTTTTCATGCCGGCCGCAGACATCGTGATCAAATTGTTGGCGCGGACAGATGTAAACAGATCCATATTCGATCCTGTCTTCAGGAATTTTGGAGAAAAACCTGCGAATGGACCGAAGAAGAGCGATTCTTCTTTATCAATCAATCTCGTATCCAGGTGGGGGACAGACATTGGCGGTGCCCCAACCGGCGCCTTACCGTACACTTTCGCACGGTGCTGTTCGACGATTTCCGGCTTCTTGCACACCATAAACATGCCGCTCACCGGGAATCCGCCGATGCCTCTGCTTTCCGGTATTCCGGTTTTCTGCAGAAGATGAAGGCTTCCGCCCCCTCCGCCGATAAATACGAACTTCGCCTGGTGATACTCTGTTTTACCGGTCTCCAGATTCTGTATCTTCAGCTTCCATCCGCCGCCGCTTACGCGCTTAATGTCTTCCACCTGATGCCTGAACTTCATATTAACGTCCTGACTCTCCAGATGGTTGAACAGCTTTCGCGTTAAGGCGCCGAAGTTCACGTCAGTGCCGGCATCGATTTTTGTTGCAGCGATCGGTTCGTTGAGCGAACGTCCTTTCATCATCAGCGGAATCCATTTTTTCAGCGTTTCTGGATCCTTCGTGTATTCCATTCCTTGGAATAATGGATTCTTTGACAACGCATCCAGTCTCTTCTGCAGGAATTCCATATTATCCTCGCCCTGCACAAAGCTCATATGCGGCACCGGCATAATAAAGTCCCTCGGATTCTGTATTTTTCCGCTGGTGACAAGGTAGGACCAGAACTGTTTGGAGAGCTGGTATTCTTCATTGACCTTAACGGCTTTGCTGATGTCAATCGAGCCATCCGGCTTTTGATCCGTGTAGTTAAGCTCACAGAGCGAAGAATGGCCCGTGCCTGCGTTGTTCCATTCATTGGAACTCTCTTCGCCTGCTCCGCTCAGCCTTTCAAACATTGTGATGTTCCATTCCGGCGCTACTTCTTTTAAAAGCGAGCCGAGGGTGGCGCTCATAATGCCTGCACCAATTAAAATGACGTCTGTAGAAGTATGTTCTTTACTCATGTTATCGCCTCTATACCTTAATTTTATTTGAGAGGATGTAAGCGTTTTACTTTTTGATATTAAACAGCGTCTACTGTACATCCGCTTCATATACACACAGTTACCTTATTATATTGTATCACCATAGAATGAAGATGAGAATACCAGGTCGTGTTTTAATACAGGAATTATTTAACTTATTGTTATAGTATACAATAATCGTTCTCCAATTTCTATGTTAATTTCTTCACGTTCATTCTGCCGCTTTCACTAATATGGTACGATGATTAAAATACACTTAAGGAGAAAGTATGGACCCATTAATCGTCGAACATCATACATTTACCAGAGAAACTATTGGCTCCATGCCCATACAGGCATTAAGCAATCAGCCTGTTATATATATTCTGTACGGAGGTGATAAGCCCACGGCTTATATCGGTCAGTCCGTACAGGCGGAACGTCGTCTGAAGAACCACCTTACCAACCGGAAACGCAGCGGTCTCAGCTCGCTGCTCCTATTCGGCCATGAGAGATTTAATCAGTCGGCTACATATAACATTGAATCCAATCTTATTAATTACTTTATCGCAGACAACCAATACATGCTGCAGAACGTCAGCCAGCGTGAAACAAGAAAGATGCATCAGTACTATCAGAAAAGCTATTACAATGACACCGTTTTTCAGGAAATCTGGGAAAAGCTGCGCAGCCTGAATATTGTTTCCGAATCCCTAACGTATCTAGAAAACAAGGATTTGTTTAAGCTTTCTCCTTTTAAGGAGCTTTCTCCGGAGCAGGTTGATGTAAAAGAAAAAATGCTCGCCTACTGCAGAGAAAATATCCGCGGCTCGGAGCATCGCGTGTTCATTATTCAGGGAGATGCCGGTACCGGTAAAAGCGTGCTGCTGAGCTCTCTGTTTAATACGATTCAGGATGAAGCCGGCGACCAGGGCTCCACGCTTTATAAAACGAAAAACTACCTGCTCGTCAATCATGCGGAAATGCTGAAAACCTATAAAAATATGGCAGAAAGCCTGCCTAATTTAAAGAAAAATAATTTTGACAAGCCGACATCGTTTATTAATAGAATGACAAAACAGGACAAGATGGCTGATATTACGCTGGTAGACGAAGCACACCTTCTTCTCACAAAAGAAGATTCCTACAATAATTTCAACGCTCCCAATCATCTGCAGGAAATTATGAAGCGCAGCAAAATCACTATCATTATATTCGATCCAAAACAGGTATTGAAAATAAAAAGCTACTGGAACGAAAAGCTGATGCGTGAGATCAGCAGGCAGTATAAAACCAAAACGCTGCCGCTTACTTCCCAGCTGCGGATGAACGCAGATCAATCCATTGTGAACTGGATCAATGCTTTTCTTGATAAACGGGTATCTGCTTTTCCTCGGCACCGGCTGGACGACTATGAATTTCAGCTGTTTGACGATCCGGACGCCTTCCGCCGGGCGATCGAAGAAAAGAATGATCAGCACGGTCTGTCCCGGATCGTATCGACATTCGATTACCTGCATAAAAAGGACGGCGGCACCTACTATGTCGACGAAAACGGCCTGAACATGCCGTGGAACCAAACCGATAATAAAAAAACATGGGCCGAGAGCCCTCAGACAATCAAAGAAGTAGGTTCTATTTATACGGTTCAGGGCTTTGATTTAAATTATGCCGGTGTCGTCATCGGTCCTTCGATAAGCTATGACGAAGAAACAGACAGGCTGGTTGTGGACACAACTAAATACCAGGACAAAGGCGCATTCGCTTCCCGGAAAGACTACACGGAAGCCGAAAATGAACAGATGAAAGAAGAAATTATCCTGAATTCACTTAATATGTTAATGAAGCGGGGCATCCACGGCCTGTTTTTGTACGCGGTCGACCCGAAGCTGAAAAAGAAACTGCAGGCAGTAAGCAAAGGAGCAAAAGATGAGCGATATTAATCATTTAATAGAAGAAATTAATCAGTTCCGTGACAAAAGAGACTGGCGTCAGTATCACAATCCAAAAGATCTCGCGATTTCCCTATCGATAGAAGCCGCTGAGCTGCTGGAGGATTTCCAATGGAAAACGAGCGCCCAGGCGCTGGAAGCAAACGGTGAGAATATCCAGGAAGAAATCGCCGACGTGCTCATATACGCATTGATGCTGTGCTCGGATCTGGATCTGGATGTAAAAGACATTATCGAGCGTAAACTGGCTAAAAACGCCGTTAAATATCCGGCGGACTAAACTGTAGAATACGAAAAGAAAGCCGCCTGGCACTCAGGCGGCTTTTTACATGCAGACATATAGTGTGTATTACAGAACAACCGGCTTTATTTTAGCGCTTGCTCCACACGTCGAACTAAATCAATCGGAATCTGGCCTGGAGCAGAGCTGCTGCTTCCCACGGCAAACGTGAGAACCGATCCATACTGCCAGCCGGCAAGACGGGTAATCCCTCCGAGCGGCCCCATAGCCATCGTAATAATTGGCATCTCCAGAGAGCTGGTGATTTCTTCGGTCACATCCAGCAGCTGCAGAACATCGGTGTTATTCTGCGGCATGACGGCAAGTTTGCCGTAGTCCGGCTTCTGCTCCGCCATTTCCTTAAGCATTCGGATCATCTCTTCACGGGAAGGCGTCTCCTGGAAGTTATGATAGGATAAAATGCATTTGATCCCATGTTTCCGGCAGGCGTTCTGCACGCCGGTCACCCGCTCCCTGTTATTGCTCCATTCGTAATCCAGGGCGCTTACACTGCCGGAGGCGGCTATCTGCTGAAGCACCTCCACCTTCGCTTCCTCATCGATGTCGATCGTTTCCCCGCCCTCATGCACGGAGCGGATCGTAAATATAATCGGAAGCTTTCCGGCCCGTTTTCTTATCGAATCGGCAGCTTTCAATAAGCGGCCTGTGTCAGCCAGTGTCTCTAAATGATCAGCCCGCCATTCCAGAACGTCGGGCTCTTTTGGCAGAATAATATCGAGCTCCCGGTCCAGTTCTTCCGCCGTTTTTCCTACGAGGGCGGTACACACGGTAGAAGTATATTTATGTAGATCCAGGCTTTGCGCTTTTGTAGTCATGACGGATGTACCTCCTGCTTTTGCTTTGCTGCTTTTTATAGGCAAGCTGCGTTTCTCTACACCCTAGTTTATCGGAAACAATCCGCTGCTGTAACTACTTTCTTTAAATATTTATAGGTCAGGGTAAAAATACATGAGATAATAAGTTTTATTCGAGGAGAAGGAGGAGACTATGAGGCCAATCATCATTACGTTATATTCCAGTTTAATAGTAATCTATACCGTCTCCCGCTTCTGGGACAATCTATTCTTCTCCTATGCTGTAGGCATTTTGGCTGTACTGTCACTCGCGGCTGCCTCTTTTTACGCTTCCGGCCTGTATAAAAAATCAGGGCTCGCCTTTCTTATTCTGGCGTCTATACTGTTCGTCTATAACGGAACCGCCTGGAGCTCATTCTTTTTATACTTTGATTCTATGATCGGTATATTATCTTTATTTTTCGTGCTGCCTTTTTTAAATTCCATTATTCGCGCCGGCCAGTATGATACGAGCCTGCGCCGGCTTCTGCAGAACGGGGTTCATGACCTGCATACGCTGTATACGCGCAGCTTTCTAATTTCCCACTTTCTGGGTCTGTTTTTAAACATAGCTACGGTCTCTCTGGTCCACCGGACGTTAAAGCCGTCTCTATCCGGAATGAAAACAAAAATGGCCGATATTTTTTATACACGGAGCATTCTGCGCGGCTACGCCCTTTGTCTCGTGTGGAGCCCGATTGAAATTATGGTGATAATTTCCCTTGATTTAACAGGATACAGCTATATTAACGTGGTCCCATTTTTAATTCCGCTCGTTCTGCTGATGTTTTTTTCCGATTGGATCTTTTCACGCAGACAATATAAGGACCTGCCGCTCGTTATGGAAAACAGCGGCAGCATCCCCTTAAAAAAAATCTTAAGAAAAACAGCCCAGATGATGGGCATGCTTTGTGTGCTCGTCCTGACTGCCACTCTTTTTGAATACTTATTTGAGAAAGGATTTTTGTTTTCCGTTGTTATATCCATCGTACCGATTGCTTTTATTTGGGCGCTATTAATCAACAGGCGCCGGCGGTATTTGAATATCGCGGTTCCCGTATTTAAGGAACGCACCTTTTTTCTTTCCAATTACTTTTTTATGTTCTTGAGCGCCGGTTTTTTTGTGGAAATGCTGTCAGCGTCTCCTTTTATTGCTTATCTGGAAGCAGTCTTTCTGACAAACACCGAGCATGAGCTTCTGCTGTTTGGGTTGATTGGCCTCTATTTTATTCTGGCATCCTTCAGCGGGTTTCATCCACTTGTGTCCATTGCCCTGCTTGGGGAAGTACTCTCTCCAGTGCTGGCTGATATTTCTTCTATTTCCCTGGCGCTTGTGTTAATTACGTCCAGTCTCGCGACAGCTATTTACAGTCCTTATAATTTATCTGTATCGCTTTTGGCCGGGCAGATGAACCTCGTTCCTTTTCAGCTGAGCTTTTGGAATCTCCCATTTTCATTGTACTTTATTGGATCAAGTATACTGATTGCTTATGGACTCACCTTTATTCTTTGATTTGTTGACTAATGGATAATAAAAACAGCACTTTGTTTAGAAGGTGTTTCATCTTGTATATCCATACATGATTTCGAATATTTTTAAAATTTTTATGAAAAAAAGAAGAAAAATAAACAGGGATGACTCCTGCAGAACAGCCATAGAAAAAGATAAAGAGGCGTATTTCCTCTTTAGCTGAGGCATGGCCTGTGGAAAGCACCCCCTGTAAAGATTTTGTATAAAAATACCTGTTTTTTGTCTTTTTCAACAGACTGATTAGAAGCATATTCGCTGATATTGTTGAGTTATTTCGTTATATGTACACTATAGACGAACGAATGTCCTCTCTATATACTTAATATAACCAATCTATTACGTATAAGGAGAAAAAAGCATGGCCTCCACCGTTATTATCTATTTCGTCATTGTCTGCCTCGCATCCGTATTAAGTACGTTTTTATCTATTTATGGTTTATTACGGTTCAGGCACGCTCCGGGCGGTCGCTTTTACATTATCGTTACTGCCCTGAGTGCATTGTTCACTTTCGCTTATGCCCTGGAGATTTACAGCGTTACTTATGAAGCCATGCGCTTTTGGCTGCGCATTGAATACCTCGCCCTGCCGCTGCTGCCAGTATTTATTCTTCTTATGGCTGTAGAATACTGCGGATACAAAGTACGACTGTGGATGTGCGGCTTTCTTCTGATTATTCCTGTGGTTACTATAGTCATGCAGAATACGAATGAACTGCATTATTTATACTATACCTCTATGGGTGTTCTCGTTAACAATCCGTTTTCCGTCGTTTATCTGCAGCACGGGCCTTTTTATCTGCTGCACACCTTCTTTTTTTACAGCTGCGTTTTTATTAGTATCATGCTTCTGCTCAACCAGCTGCGCACTTTAGTTAAGCCGTTTCGAAAGCAGACTTATTTAATGATTGTCGGCCTTTTTGTGCCGAGTATCGGCGGCCTGCTGAATGCAGCGGATATAGGACCGGAAAGTATTGATCTTGTTCCTATTTTTATGAGTCTTTCATTTGTGTTTCATGCACTTGCATTAACCTCGCTGCGCATGTTCGATGTAGCGCCTATCGCAAGAGATGTTGTATTTGAGAGTATTGAACAGGGGGTTCTCGTCCTCAATGCCAATGATATTATTATTGACTACAATAAGTCCTTTACCCGTCTCTGCCTGAATATTCCAGCTTCCATTATTGGAGATCCCATTACTGACGTTTTACAAAAACACGATAACCTTATTGCCGCTGTGAAAAAAGGAGAAGAATGTGACGTATCTCTTCAGATAAAAGAACAGCTCGCTTATTTCCATGTCCATTTTTCTCCTATCTACAGTAAAAACAACAGTCATGCCGGTACGGTTATTACCTTTCTAAATATCACCGAGCGAGTAGCCATGGAGGAAACGTTAAAGCATTTAGCCCGCACGGACGGTCTTACCCAGATGTATAACAGAACGTACTTTATGGAAGAAGCCGAATATACTCTCAGCCTGCCTTTATCCTCTTCCGTACAGGCCTCGCTCATATTGTTTGATATTGATTTTTTTAAACAGGTAAATGATACGTACGGGCATGATACCGGCGACCAGGTCTTGACAAGTATCGCCCGGATCACTAAAAAACACCTGCGCACAACAGATATTGCCGGCCGCTATGGAGGAGAAGAATTTGTCCTGTGCCTTCCCGGCACTTCAAAAGCAGAAGCGGTCAATATTGCCAACAGACTCCGCCTGGCCATAGCCGATCATAAAATCATTTCCGAAACGGCGCCTATTCAGGTAACGTCCAGTTTCGGTATTGCCCATATGCTTCTTGACTTTCATTCCGATCCCGCAGCAGAGCTGCGTGAAGGAATCAAAAAAGCAGATCTTGCTTTGTATGAAGCAAAGCGGGAAGGCCGAAACTGTGTACGCGCCTACCAGCCTTCCCTGCCGCAGCAGGCAGCCGCTCATAAATAGCCGGTTTAATAATATTTAGCGTTATTTCCTTCTTTTTACTATTCTTATATGAATAACCATACCATTCGTTATATAGATCATTTATACTGTATATAGTTCTTTATAGAATTACGTGCTGAACTATCTGCAGAAAGGGGTCGTAACGATGGGAGAATTAAGCATTTATATGAGCGCTGTTGTCTTCAGCGGCTTGCTCAGCCTGATGCTCAGTTTATTCGCCGTGTTTAAAATCAGGAGCTCTCCCGGCGGATTTTATTTTATTCTAGCGGCGCTCGCTACGGCCTTGTACTCCTTTTCTCATGTGTTTCGTTTATCTGCCTCTTCTTTTGAAAACATAAGATTCTGGCTGAATGTGGAATACTTATTCATTCCGTTTATTCCGCTGTTTATTTTACTCATGTGCGTCCGCTATGTCGGACTGAAAATACCATCCTGGCTGTTTCAGCTGTTGTGTGCACTCCCTGTTGTGACGATCTTAATGCAGCAGACGAGCCACCTGCACACTTACTTTTATTCTTCTGTCTCGTTTGAAAACAACGGGCCGTTCCCCGTACTCAATTTAGTTCCCGGTCCATGGTACTATATGCACGCCTTTTTCGTTTTCTTCTGCCTGCTATCCAGCGTCCTGATTCTGATGCATCAGCTGCAGAGTGTTTCGCCAAGATACAGAGTCCCTACCTTGTTAATGGCTGCCGGCATCTGTATTCCGATTCTTTCCGGTATTCTGCATGCGTATAATCTGCAGCCGGCCGGTCTTGATTTAGCTCCGGTTTTTCTGGCTGTCTCCTTTCTGTTTCATGGGACTGCCCTTATCATGTTTCCCTTTTTTCTCGTGGCACCGATTGCCAGGGATCGCGTATTTGAAAATATGAAAGAGCCGGTAATCGTTTTGAATAAACAGAACATGATTATCGATTATACCCGCCCTATGCAGAAGCTGCTGCCGGTACTAAATCAAAGTGCCATCGGGCAGCCGGTGGACAAAGTGCTCGCCGGACATCAGGAATTTCTAAAAATTATTTACCAGGAAAAAGAAGAAGATTTCACATGGGAGATAGAGAATGGTTCTTATCATTTTCAGCCCCGCTTCTCCTTGATTTATGATAAAAATAATACCGATATCGGCAAAATCATCACGCTGATGGACGTTACCACTCGTGTCGAAATCGAAAAAGAGCTTAAAGAGCTTGCGACCATTGATTCTCTTACGATGCTTCTTAATAAAGCAGCTTTTATTGAGCAGGCAAATAATGCAAATAAAGCATTGAGCCGCAAAGGCGGTTATATCAGCATAATTATGTTTGATATTGACTACTTCAAGCAGGTTAATGACACGTTCGGTCATGAAGCAGGCGACCGGGCACTCCGAAACGTAGCGCTGACCGCCAGGGACAATCTGCGCGCCTCTGATATCATCGGCCGGTACGGCGGAGAAGAATTCATTATCTGCCTTCCTGATGTCCCGCTGAAGCACGCAGTCAGAATCGCCGAAAACCTGCGCCAGAAAATTGCAGCTTCTTCTATTACTATTGGAGACCAGAGTATTACCGTCACATCGAGTTTCGGCGTAGCTTCCACATACACTTCAGCGGGTTTTCATCCGCCCCCGCTCTGTCCCGTAGCAGAGCAGGCGGACAAAGCGCTGTATAAAGCAAAAAGCCGCGGGCGCAACTGCGTGCAGTCCAACCTGCAGCTTGCTTCTTCCCGCCGGCCCGAACCCGAAAAAAAACGGAACCTCTTTTAAATAAGGGGTTCCGTTTTTTTTCAGCGCTGTTTTTGTTCAAATTCTTCCCGGATGCGGCTGAGCCCTTCTGCCGACCCGGCAACCTCTCCCATAGCATGTTCTATTTCTTTCATGACCGCTGCAAATGTTCCGAGCTCCATTTCGATCTTCTCATTTTGTCCCTTCGATTCTTTCATAGCTGCTAGAATTTCCGCGAAATAACGATCTGTTTCCACCATGCCTTCTGTGCCTTCCTGGACGAGAACATTAACCTTATCAACAGAAGCAGAAACATTTTTCACCTGGCTGTTCGTTTTGGCAATCAGGTCGGATACGGTGGACGTTGAGTGTTTTGTCTGGGTGGAAAGGGCCCGTATTTCATCAGCCACGACGGAAAAACCTCTCCCATGTTCGCCGGCCCGGGAAGCTTCAATAGCCGCATTCAGAGCCAGCAGATTTGTTTTTACCGCAATATCCTGAACGATATCGATCACCTCATTAATCTGCCGGGAAATCACCTGCAGTTCTTTTGAGTCCTGCAGGATAGTATCCATGCTTTGTTTAATAAATGTCATATTCTCACTCTGCTGCTCGACCTGAAGTTTTCCGCTGGCAGAAAATGATTCAGACTTATCGGCAAGCTCCGATCCCTGCTGGGCGAGACACAGAATATTTTCCGACTGGATGGTTGTTTGTTTAATAGAAGCACTCGTTTCCTCTGAGATAGCGGACAATTCTTCAGAGGTTTCGCTGACCCGTTCAATAAACGTATCTTTTACCGCCTGATCTTCCAAACGGATTCGCTTATTCTCTTCTTCATAAGCTTCGAGCACTATCTGCTGTTCAAAATTAATAAGCTTGCTTATAATTAGAACTGCCTGCGTGAGGTCCTCCCTGTTTTCAATATGATCCTGGGCTATTTTTGCCAAAGAGTTCAGAAGGTCCTGAAACGCAGACATATACCACTTTGTTTCCAGCCCGATCCGGACATGGGCATGGGCAATTCGTTTTCTTTTTGCCAGAAAAGCATCATCGATCGTTCCGTTAAACAGCTCCACAATATGTGTTTTGAGCGTCATTTTCAGACGTTCCACGTGACTATGCTGTTCTATAATCGCCAGCAGGTTAGGCTGTTTCGTAATGTTGCCGTAAAACTGTTCGGTAATCCATTCTATGTTTTTTTCAATCAGCGGTTTGAGGGACTTCACTACGGTAAGATCCGCTTCGTTTAAATTAATAATGTGCAGCTGACGGTTCATATCGCTGCCCGGTGGGATGGACAGTTTTCCCTGCCCTTGATAAACAGAGGCGGCCGCAGTTTCTTTTTTTCCTGACCTCAGCCAGCGTGTTTTCGTTTGAAATGCCATTCGATAGTCTCCTTTTATCACGTATAATATAGTATCAGGCCTTTTCTTTATTATCGGCAGAAGAACGGAATAATTTATCTATATTAGTTAGATGCTGCATTTTTCACTATTCTTTGTACGGGAGGTTTGTATGGCAGACAGTATAAAAAGCATTTACAGTCCTGAATATATTGAACGGCTCGGCCGGACGCTTTCCGCTTTCTCTACTGCCGTTTCTGTGACAGATTTTCAGAACGCGGTGTACGGAAACGATTGGGAGCAGCTGGAGTTTAAGCAGCGGGCTGCGAGAATTGCCGAATCCATGCAGAGGGTGCTTCCCGGTGATTACCCGGCAGCACTTGCAGTACTCGATGAAGCAGCTCCTTCATTTGGAGGGCTTGAAGGTATTGTGTTTCCTGAATTTGTCGCACGGTTCGGCCTTGATCACCAGGAGCGTTCCCTGCAGGCGCTGGAAACTTATACGCGCTATTCCAGCTCCGAATTTGCGGTTCGGCCTTTTTTAAAACAAGACCTCTCCGGCACACTCAAACGAATGACGGCCTGGACAAAAAGCCCGGATGAGCACGTCCGCCGGCTCGCAAGCGAAGGCAGCCGCCCACGCCTTCCCTGGGGAGAAGGAGTTCCTGCCTTAAAAAAGAATCCGGATCTTACTCTGCCAATACTAGAAGAGCTGGCTCAGGATCCTTCCATCTATGTGCAGAAAAGCGTAGCCAATCATTTAAATGATATATCCAAAACACATCCCGATTTATTTATCGAAACGGTGACCCGCTGGAAGGAGAAAGGTGGACGCACCGGCTGGATCGTCAAACATGCATCACGGTCCCTTTTGAAAAAAGGTGATTCCCGGATACTGGCTTTGTTTGGTTTTTATCCCGGGAGCACAAACGTGTCTAAGCTCACCTTCGCTCCCAGCCGCCTGCCTATCGGGGACAGTGCCGAATTTTCATTTGTTGTGTCGGCTGAACTGGAAACCAAAGTGCGGGTGGAATTCGCCGTCGACTACGTAAAAAGCAGCGGCCGACGGACAAGAAAAGTGTTCCACGTCACAGAAACCGACATGGCACCTATGACATCAAGACGGTTTACCAAACAGTTATCCTTCCGGCAGCTAACGACCCGGATCCATTTTCCGGGTCAGCACACGCTTGCCATTTTGATCAACGGTGAAGAAAAAAGCGCCGTTGATTTTGAACTGATCGATACACCAAAAGAGCCTCTTCCTTAAAACAGGAAAAGGCTCTTTTTATTTATGTTTTCTTATAGGCTGCGTGAGGCTGGTCTGTAATAAACATGTGGCCCGGTTCATGGGTAATGGCAAGCGCAAGCTTTGCTTCAAGCAGGGCATTCTGCGGAGTTACCCCGCAGGCCCAGAATACGGGTATTTCTCCCGGATGAATCGTTACCGGATCCCCATAATCCGGGTGCTGCAGATCCACAATGCCGAGCTCCGCCGGACTTCCAATATGAACGGGAGCACCATGCACGTCAGGATACTGCGAAGTAATACGCTCTGCCGTTTCTACGAGTGCTTTCGGAATCGGCCTCATGCTGACGACCATCTTCCCTTGAAAAGGAAGAGATTCTTCCGTCGGTACAGATGTTTTATACATCGGAACATTGCAGTGCTCCTCCATGTGCCGTATTGGGACCAACGCTTCGAGAAGAGCGGCTTCAAAGGTAAAACTGCAGCCTATGAGAAACGTTACAAAATCCGCTTCCCATAAATCTGTTATATCGGTCCGCTGTTCTGCATATTGGCCGTTTATATACACGCGGTACTTCGGTACATCACTGCGGATATCAGAGCCTGCTGCCAGAGAGGAAATCCATTCTCCAGCGGGGATTTCCTCCAGCACGGGGCAGGACTTGGGATTTAAGCGGGCGAATTCCCGAAAGGCCGCTGCCTCTTTTTCCGGAAGTATTACTACATTCGTCTGGGTATAGTCAGAAGCCATACCCGCTGTCGGCCCGGTATGCTTCTGGGTTCGTATCTGCTGCCTTGCTTTTTCAGCCGGTGTCATTATTGGTTACCTCCTTCTCACTCAGCCGGTGTCGTATTGAACCAGCTTTCATAGTTTTCCGGAATAAACATGATTACATCCGGCAGATATGTCACAATAAGCAGGACTGCCAGAAGAATGCCGATCTGCGGGATCAGGTAGCGGAACATTTCCGGTACTTTAATATTAGCAATCCGTGCGGTAACAAACAAGGCAACCCCGAGCGGCGGCGTCACCATGCCGATCGTCAGGTTAACGGCCATAATAATGCCAAAATGTACAGGATCTATTCCAGCCTGCAGAATTAAGGGCAGAAACAAAGGCGTAAAGATCGATACTGCACTAATCGTGTCAATAAATGTTCCTGCCAGCAGCAAGATAAGATTGATCAGCAGCAGAAGCAGGAGCGGATTTTCGCCGAAAGGTCCCAGTACGTCCAAAAGCTGCTGCGGAATGCTGTGATAGGAAAGCAGCCAGATAAAAATCGAGGCGTTACCAATAAGAAAAATAATACTGGCTGTTGTCCGGCCCGAATCCATAAACACAGGCACAATATCTTTAAACTTAAGATCCCCGTACACAAAAAGACCGATCAAAAGCGCATAAATAACGGCAATAACGCCTGATTCAGTTGCAGTAAACATCCCGGAAATAATGCCACCTAAAATGATGACAGGCATCAATAGAGCAAGAATCGCGTCCTTAAAGCTGAATAATAGTTCTTTTGGCTTTGGAAACGGTGTTCTTGTTTTGTCTTTTGTTTTCATCCCAATAATAAAGCAATACGTCATTAAGCCGAGACCCATCAGCATGCCGGGAAGAACGCCCGCTACAAATAAGTCACTGATGGATACACTGGCAATGACTCCGTATAGAATCAGAACGATACTCGGGGGGATAATCGGCCCGATCGTCGAGGAGCTTGCGACAAGGCTTGCCGAAAACCGGACGTCATACCCCTGCTCTTTCATCGCCGGTATCATCATGCCTCCAATGGCGGCCGCCGCAGCGATTGCCGTGCCGGTTAAAGCGGAAAAAAACATGCTGGCCATAACGACGACCATAGCGAGCCCTCCCGGCATAAAGCCAACGACCAGCTGGGAAAAATTAATCAACCGCTTGGAAATTCCCCCTTTGGTCATGATTTCACCTGCGAGCACAAACAAAGGCACTGCAATCAAGGTAAAGCTTTCAATGCCATTGTAAAGCCGGCGTGGCAGATTGATCAAAAGAGCGGGATCCGTTACGAGAATCCCGAGTAATGACACGAATCCCAAAGCAAATGCGATCGGAATCCGAAAGAGAATGAGTGCAAACAACAGTGGAATCAGCCAGATCATGTCATCACCTTCCTTATGTGAAAATAAAGCATGAATACAGCACTAAGAGGAAGGGCGAGATATACGTAAGCCTTCTGCACGGGCAGAATTCCCACTACCTGGCCGGACATTAGGTTATTTAGAAAAAGCTGAAAGCCGAAATATAGAAGAACCAGAATAAAAATAGTAATAATAGTAAATTCCAGAATACTGGAAAGCTTCTGCATCCATAAAGGAGCATTGTCGAGTAAATCCACCTGCAGGTGATCATTATTTTTCAAACAAACCACAGCTCCGAACAGGACAGAATACACAAAGCCAATTAACGCAAGTTCCTGCGACCAGGCAAGCGACGATCCCAGAACATAGCGGAAAATAACCTGTGCCAGCGTAACAGCCACTGTTAGAAACAGAGACACAAGCATTAACGTTTCCATGCATTTCCCCAGGTAATAATCAACACGAGCCATTCTCTATCTTCCTTTCTATAAAGCAGGACCGGTGTTATCCACCGGCCCCCTTTTTTATTTACTCTCTGTTTCTTACACGCTCTACAAGATCGCTTGGAACCTGGTCTGATACAACATCGGCTACGCCTTCTGTTGCTTCACGGAAGGCTTCGCGGTCCGGGTCTTCTGTAACCGTGACGCCTTCTGATTCAAGCATGTCGAGTATTTCTGCTTCTTTTTCAGCCAGCGTTTCTCTGTGGTACGTCGTTGTTTCTTCCACTGCTTCTTCAACAGAAGTCAGCTGCTCTTCGCTGAGCTTGCCTTCTGCGCCGCTGCTCATAACAACGATAGCAGGAGAATACGTGTGCTCGGTTAAAGATACATAATCCTGTACTTCATAGAAGTTCATCGAATCTATCGTTGGCAGCGGATTTTCCTGTCCGTCAACAACTCCCTGGTCAAGAGCAGAATACAATTCGTTAAAATCTACCGGCGTCGGGCTGGCGCCAAGCGCTTCCATATGGGCTTCCCATACTGGAGATGGCTGCACGCGGATACTAAGTCCATCCATATCCTCCGGTGATTCAATTTCCACCGCATTATTTGTCACATGGCGCATGCCTACTTCCCAGTAGCCAAGTCCAATCATTCCTGTTTCGTTCACCGTATCGAGCAGTTCCTGTCCGATGTCGCCGTCCAGCGTTTCGTATACGTGCTCGGTGTCTTCAAATAAGTAAGGTATCCCAAATAAATTCATTTCCGGAACGGTATTTGCAAAGCTGCTGTCTGCGGCGACCGTTGTCATATCAAGCGTCCCATCCTGAATCTGTTCAATCGCTTCATCTTCGCTTCCAAGCGTGGCATTTCCATGAATATCAATTTCCACGCTTCCTCCTGTTTTCTCTTCCACTGTTTCTTTAAAATGCTCGGCCGCGATATGATATTGGTGGGAATCAGAGCCCGAGTGGGCCAGTCGAAGCGTTACGTTTTCTTCCTCTCCTCCAGCACTGTCGCCGCCTCCTCCGCAGGCAGATAAAGCAATCGCACACGCTGACACAGACATTACAGATATTAATTTTTTCTTCATAACCAAAACACCCCTCTGATTTTTTTATAAAGATGATTAATATAGAGCCGGTACGCGGCTTGTAAATATCGGTACGGTATCTCTGACTGTTTTTACGCTTTCCAGGTCCAGCTGTCTTGTAATAACTTCTTCATTAGATGATGACCCTTTCGCAAGCACAGTGCCCCATGGATCAATAAACATCGAGCGCCCGGCAAACTCAACGCCGTCATAGGTTCCTACGCGGTTGCACGTAACGACATACATTTGGTTTTCAATCGCTCTGGCCGTGCTGAGCGTTTCCCAGTGCCCCGCTCTCGCTTCCGGCCATTCTGCTGGAATAAAAAGAACCTGGGCTTCCTGGAGGGCGAGCTGCCTGATAATTTCAGGGAAGCGGAGATCAAAACAGATAACAACACCCATTTTTACGCCATCCAGTACAAATGTCTGGACCTTTGCCCTGCCGCCTTCCAGATAAGCAGGCTCATTAAGCATCGGTACTAAATGAATTTTGTCGTAATGGTAGATCAGGTTTCCTTTCCGGTCTATCACCACGGCCCGGTTGTAAATAAGCGAATCTACTTTCACCGCAATCGATCCGCCGATAATATTAACAGCATAGGAGGAGGCAAGCTTCTGGAGAAAAACCACACTCTCCCCGTCCGCCGCTTCTGCTGTGTCTTCCAATGCGTCCAGCGTGTAGGCAGTAGTCCACATTTCAGGAAGGACGACTACATCCGTATCCGGCTTGACGTTTTCTGCAAACCAGACAGCCGCTTTTTCCTGATTCGCTTCCGGGTTACCGGCTATGATATCTAATTGAAAAACGGTAATATTCATCGTTTCTCTCCTTTCTTATATAATCTCAATCTTATATTCCAGCGTAATTTCCTCTCCTGCTACCGGATCCTTTAAAGACATACGGTGGGCGCTGCCGAATTTAAATCCGCTCAGTAATGGTACTGTCCCAATAAGGAAAACTGAGTGCGGCAGGGCAATCGATTGATTTTTTAAATGATTTTTCAAATCTTCATACGGCATAATCGCAGATACCGGATTGTTCTGATAAGGCACCCATTCCCCATCGATATATATTTCTGAGGATAGAATCAGGTCATCCCAATGATCGACTACTTCTTTTAAATCCCACGCCTCTTCTGCGATTGGCTTATCGCAAACCTGTTTCGATTTACCGATGTGCACCGTCTCCAGCTCCCGATCGGTATGGTCACTTCCCAGGGTGAGATACACTTCATTTTCATCTTCTCCGAAAACCAGCACGGGTTCTGCTTCTCCACTCGTCTGCTCTCCTACTACTTCAAGCAGCCCTTCTGTTTCCAGACTCGAACGCCGCATAGGGAACAAAGCCGGTACTTCATTTGGTCTTGGCACTCCAATTTCAGCAAGTTCTTCAATATGTTCTTTCACTTTAGCCTGGTCCCGGCCCGAATAACCGATACAGATGACCTGATCTACCTTTAATGATTTCTGCTGTCCTTTTACGGTAAGCTGTACGACTTCTTTTGTTGTTGTCAATTTGCATCCTCCTCGTCAATCATCGCTAACAATATGTCCTGACTGTTTTGTATATGAAACTCCAGCGCTTTTCTTGCTTTTTCCTTTGATCCTGTTTCAAACGCATCGATAATAGCCTGATGTTCTTTAAGCGTTTCTTTCATCCGGCTGTCATTGCTGACAGCCCGGATTCCAAAGCGCAGCATTTGATCGCTTAAATGATCCAGAAACTGAATCAATCGGCTGTTGCCGGTAAGCTGCGCCAAATACATATGAAAATCGCGGTCTTCGTTAATAAATTGCTGCCGGTCCTGCTCGGCGAGCGTGGTCATTCGTTTCTGATATTCTTTTAAATCAGTAATATGTTCTTCTGTAATAAGAGAAGCAACCAGTTCACCGACAAAACCTTCATTTGCATAGCGGCATTGGAACACTTCAAAAATATCCTGGCGCTCAATTTCCTTTACGACAACCCCTTTCCAGGGGATCGTTTCCACCCAGCCTTCAAATTCAAGTTTTTTCAGTGCTTCTCTGACCGGTGTACGGCTCACCCCCAGCTTTTCTGCGATGGAGCGTTCCTGCAGGGAGTCCCCAGGTCTGATATCCAGGCTGATTACTGCATCCTTTATCTCTCTATAAACTTGATCGGTATAAGAAACGAACTTTCCGATTTTTTTCAAGTTATCTCCTCCTATACATCTTTTCCAATATTAGGTATCTGATATGTGGTGTCTGGTATACCAGTTGAATACCCATACTGTACCCTCCCCCTTTTAATTTGTCAAACAATTTTCAAAATTTAGTTTTGTAAGCGTTACTTTTGTTTTTCTTCATGCATAATTGATACAAAACTATCACACCTTCTTACAGTAAACGCCGATTGCGTCAGATTATCTATCAAACAAAAAAGCCTTCTGCCTCAGCAGAAAGCTTTTCTATATCGCCGTGTATCCTTTTACTGCAGGAGCTCAGCTGTATGTTTTTAAAAATTGTTTCAGCTTTTCTTTCATTTGATCAGAATGCTTCCCCAGCCAGATTAAATGCCCCCAGGTATTTAATGGCTGCAGCTCTGCCTGCGATACATGATTTCCCACATGATACATATGAGCGATGTCTACGGACGCATCATTTTGGCTGTGCTGAACAAGAACCGGACAGGTAATTTTTTGGAGCAGGCCAGGCGTACACTGACCAGTTAGGGCGATATCATTTAAAAATCCTGTTTTCGAACGCTGCCTTCTGATCATTTGTGTAAAAGCCGGTATGTCCTCCGGCAGGGTGGCAGAAGCTACTTCTTCATAGGGAAGCGTACTAAAAGAGGAACTCATTATTCTATATACGAGCCCGGGGCTCATCCGGCTCGCTGCAGAAAGCATGCGCCATGTTCCTTTTTCCGTATAACGGTTAAAAAGCAGCTGGGCCGCAGTGTATTCCCTGTCAGCCGGAGTGAGCCATTTTTTCGTTACGGCAGACTGCAGTACCAGACATTTCACCCTCTCCGGGTACAGTGCAGCCAGCGCTATACCTTCGGGCCCCCCGGCCGACATCGCTATAACAGCCGCGGCTTGAATGCTGCATTCATCGAGCACCTGTATCCAGTTTGCTGCAGCCGTTTCCAGCGAAGCTCCGCATGCTGTTGTGGTTTCTCCATACCCCGAACGGGAAGGCGTTATAATGGAATAACCTGCATTTAAAAGCTCTTCGTAACCGAGCTGTTCCCGGCAGTTGGAATGCCCGCCGTGAAGAACCAGCACGGCCGGTCCGGTTCCTTTTACCGTGTATTCAATCCGGCTCCCGTTTTCTTTATAAATCATGCCGATTTTATTCATAGGCCTCCCCCTGCCTTTATGTAGATGGAAAAGCCCGCTCAAGGCTGTGCCCTGAGGGGACTCTTCTATTATTTATACAAACCGGGCACTCTGCTCTTAAAAATAGGAACTTCTTCTCTTACCCGCTTGACGCTTTCCAGATCCAGCGTATTCTGCAGGACTTCTTCTTCATCCGGGGTCCCCTTGGAAAGTACACCTCCAAATGGCTCTATAAACATAGAACGCCCGGCAAACGTAGTTCCGTTGTAGGAGCCGATACGGTTACAGGTAACTACATACATTTGATTTTCGACAGCACGGGCCACACTAAGCGTTTCCCAATGGGCCGCTCGTGCTTCCGGCCACTCCGCCGGGATAAATAAAACCTGGATTCCCTGAAGAGCCAGATCCCGGATAATTTCCGGAAAACGCAGATCGTAGCATATCACCACGCCCATTTTAACACCGTCCAGTTCAAACGCCTTTACGCTGCTGGTTCCGCCGTTCAGGTACTTTGGTTCGTCAAGCATAGGAACGAGATGAATTTTATCGTATTCGTAAACAACGGTTCCTTTTCTGTCAATGACCACGGCCCGGTTAAAAATCTTTCCGTCTTCTTTCACCGCTATCGATCCGCCAATGAGATGGACATCATACTTTACCGCCAGCTCTTGAAGAAAAGTAACGGTAGGGCCGTCAGACGGCTCTGCCAGCTGATCAAGCTCCTCCAATGCATAAGCGGTTGTCCACATTTCCGGGAGTACAATAATATCTATCGAAGGTCCGGCGTTTCGTTCAAACCATGCCTTCACCTTTTCTCTATTCCGTGCAGGTTCTCCGGGAATGATATTCATTTGAAATACTGCAATATTCATATAAATTCTCCTTTGCTTTGCATCCTGCTGTCTGCTTTAATTATACCCCTTTCCATGGCCCCATAAAACTGAATCTCAACAGTGGGTATTTTCCTAAAAAAAGAGCAGAGCCGGATGGGCTCTGCTTTCTATTCTTTATCGGTATTACTTTTGCTGCTTTTCAACGAGTTAATCATCATTGTGATTGCGCCGTCTCCGGTTACATTGGCGGCTGTTCCAAAGCTGTCCTGGGCGAGATAAATGGCAATCATCAGAGCTACGGCTCCTTCGTCAAAACCAAGCATCGCCGATAATACGCCGACTGCCGCCACTACCGCTCCTCCCGGAACGCCGGGGGCTGCCACCATCATCACGCCAAGCGTCATAATGACGGGAATCATTGCAAGAAAGCCTGGAAAAGCAAGACCCGGATACACGTACATAACGGCCGTAGCGGCTGTTACTATCGTAATCATGCTTCCTGATAAATGAATGTTGGCACAAAGCGGAACGACAAAGTTTGCTACTGCATGCCGCGCCTTTGTCTTTTTGACAGAGGCGAGCGTCACCGGAATGGTAGCGGCGCTGCTCATCGTTCCTAACGCCGTGAAATACGCGGGAAGCATCGTTTTTAACAGCACAAAAGGATTGGTCCGGCTCATGGCTCCGGCAATGCTGTATTGGATAAGAAGCCAGGCTATATGCATTCCCACCGCCAATAGGAGAACAATTCCAAACACGCCGAGCGTCTGGACGACCGTACCCTCATAGCTCATTTCAGAAAACACGCCTGCTATATAAAAGGGAAGCAGCGGGATAATAACTTTCCGGATAGACAGTTCAACAATGGACTGTCCTTCTGTAAAAAAGCCCAGCAGCTTCCGGGATCCTGTAGCTGCAATCCCAATACCAAATACGAAGGCCAGTATTAGAGCCGTCAGTACATCAAATACCGGCGCAATCGTGAAATCAATAAAGCCTTCCATTTCTGACGGCTGTGCTGCCTCCCCGCCTGTAAGTCCCAAAGCGGGAAGCACAAAAATTACTATACTTAATGCAAAGGTACCTGCAAGGATAGTAGAAGCGTAAGCTGCCCCGACTGTTGTGCCGAGTATACGCCCTGCCCCTTTCCCAAGAGAAGCAATCCCTGCTGTAATGAAAAATAAAATAATTAAAGGAACCATAAAAAAGATAAACGTTCCAATAATTTCTTTTATAGTAACCATCAGACGTACGATAGTTTCGTTAGCTGCAAGGCCTATAAGGACACCGGCAGCAATTCCGGCAAGCAAACGAATAATTAATTTCATATGTATCCTCCAATAACTGCGTTAAACTCGTCATGCACCCCTCTCATTCTACCGGTATTCCATAAACAAACAATCATTTTCGCCAATTTGTCATAAAGAGAAAGACATTTTCCTCTTTTGAGGTTCTATGTTTGTTTTTTTATTGATATTTGACGTATACTACGGCAAAATGCTTGAGCATATCATGAATGGTCTGCTGATCATTACCAATGTGCTGCAGCATGCTCATTACTTCTTCCTGCTCCTGTTCGGAGGAAGCCAGGATAACGTCTATCATAAAATCGCTGTCAATCATATGCAGCTTATTATCGAGCACAAACGAATAGCGCTGTTTTTCTATAGGATGAAATTTAAAAAACGTCTTAATGTCATTTTCCGGCATAAACAGCGGCAGGGTCTGCCTGCCTGTCACCACCTTTTCTATTAAATCGGAATGGTTATTATTATGATATAAAACAAATGACTCCGCAAATAATCCGTCTTATAAACATAAAACTGTAAAAAAACGGCCCAGCACGGGCCGCATCGGCTTTACTCGTCTTTTTTAAGAAGTCTGCGGATATCGTCTTCCATATCTTTCGGTTCTGTTTTTGGTCCGTACCGGGAAACCACATTTCCCTCCTGGTCTACGAGAAACTTCGTGAAGTTCCATTTAATAGAAGAACCAAACATGCCGCCTTCTTCTTTCTTTAAGTATTTATACAAGGGATGGGCATCCGGCCCGTTCACTTTTACTTTGGCAAACAAAGGAAACGTCACGCCGAAATTCACTTTACACGTTTCTTCCATTGCTTCATTTTCTACGGGCTCCTGGTTTAAAAAGTCATTTGACGGAAATCCTACTACCGCGAGACCCTCTTCTTTATACTCTTTATGAAGCGCTTCAAGCCCGTCAAACTGCGGAGCAAGCCCGCATTTAGTGGCCGTGTTTACGATAAGCATCACCTGTCCTTTATAGTCCGCTAATGCTTTCTCTTCTTCTTTAGGCGTTTTCACCGTAAAATCATGTACACTCATCCTTACCCTCTCCTTTCTTTATTTACTATAATTAACTTTCAGGGCAACCGCAATGAATCAAGCTTTACGGAGAGCGTCCCGCTTTCTGCCCTGCCTGTGATTTGGTACACTGAACAAGTACATTCAGAAAAAGGGAGAGAATACGCCATGAGTTTTATGATCGTGAATTATGAACTAGCTATAACCGGCCGCCAGCGTGACTTCGGCGCAATTGAAAACTATATCCGCACTTCTTATAAATCACGAGAGCTGACAAGCTCCTGCTGGATGATCGAAACGTCATTCCGGCAGACGCCTGCGCAGATTGTTCAGGAAATTTATTCCCTGCAGGATGTAGATGCAGATCATGACCGCGTCGTCGCTGCCATCGTCAGCCCCGGAAATCCCGGCTTGTATTCCTCCCGGAACGAACGGGCCAATCAATCATAAAAAAGGAATCCCTCTGTGGGATTCCTTTTTTTGTTTATGCTTTTTCATTAATATATTGAATTAATTCCTGCAGTTCCATGTCTGCCATGGATTCCAGCTGGTGGGACACTTCCCCGAACTCCATCGCTTTTGTCACCGTATTCGGAAAAACCACGCAGGCCATTCCCGCTCTTCTTGCAGCCAGCGCGCCGTTGGCGGAGTCTTCAAAAACGAGGCACTCCTCTGGAGCAAGTCCCAGCTGCTCGGCCGTTATTTGATAGAGCGAAGGATCGGGTTTCACAATCTTTACATCATCCTTAGTATTTATCGTTTCAAAATGATCATATAATCCTAAATTCTTTAAATGACGGGACACCCATGAAAAATCAGAACTTGAGGCCAGGCCGACTTTTAAATTTAAATGCCCGGCTGCCTGCAGATAATCATGAACGCCGGGACGCGGCTGCTCAGAAGAAATTTTTTCCACAAACGTTTCACTCAGCCTTTTTTCCAGCACGTCGTGCTCTACTGGAGACTGCATCTGCTCTTCCAAATAGGAAAAAGGCCGGAATCCCGTGTATGTGCCGATCTGTTCCTGCCACATCGCGAGCGGAAGTTCGTGACCGTGCTCTTTGTATATAGCATTCATTACTTCATACTGGTGCGTTTCCGTATCCAGAATCAATCCGTCAAAATCAAATATAACACCTTTAATCATTCCTGCCACTCTCCTTTTGTCCTCTGCATTATAAAATACCCTGCCTTTTCTGGCAATAAAAAAAACACACCCCGCCCCGGGATGTGCCGTTCGGGCTATGCCTCTTGATGAGCTTTATCGATCGTAATAAGTACGACATCCTTCATTAAAAATCGGTGAAGCGTTCCGGAGGAATCATGAAACTGGACTTCATTTTCAGCAAAAACACGGTTGCTGAACGATTCAGCCGGTTCATCTGTCTTGACCATATGAACCACGGAAAAATCTTTGGAAAAAAAATAAGTTACGCGGTAATGCATGCAGGCACCTCCTTTTATCTCTACCTCTTCAGTATTCGCTGTACCATCTGGTTATTCCTCTTCTTTATACATAAACGACCATGGCTACTTCGTCGCAGTTGGTGAATTTCGCACAGTGGATGCAGTCTTTCCATACTTTCTGCGGCATCGTTTCCTTCTGGGTGATATGAAATCCGCACTTTTCGAAGAACGGCACCTGATAGGTAAGCGACAACAGCTTTTCGATGCGCCGCTGCTTTGTTTCTTCCACAATCCGGGCTACAAGCTTTCGGCCGATCCCTTTTCCCTGCCCGCTTTTATTTACGGCAAGCGAACGGATTTCTGCCAGGGAAGGATCAAAGACAGTAATTCCCGCTACGCCGTAAATGGACGACGCTTCTTCTGCCACGAACATCGCTTCTGCTTCTATTTCCTGCTGGATTGCCTCACGGGTGCGATGAAGCATGAGCCCCTGCAGGGCGTAATCGTATACGATTGTATATATAGCTTCTATATCCCCGTGCCGGGCTTTTCTTATCGTAACCATGAACTTTCTCCTTTTATTCATATACTCTTTTATACAGTGTAATAGATAGTAGTAGAAATGTAAATAAATAATCATACATATGTATTTTTATTCAATCTGTTCCATTTAAAAATATCGTTCTTTTAAACGAATTTTTGTTTATTTTCCTTGTTTTACAGGTATAATAATAGTAGTACTTATTTTCTACTTTCCCCTCCAGTGATTCCATTTTTCCTTTTTTCGTATTTATAAATGTACATGCTGCATTTTAGTGAATCTCACTAACGAAAAGGAGTTGTTGAAAATGGTCTCTTCTCTAACTACTCGTTCCACCAGACGGCAGAAACAAACCCGGCGCAGCGTTTTACGGGTTTCCATCGCTTCAAGCATCGCGGCAGCTGGTTTCTTATCATTATCGAGCGCCGGCAGTGCCTGCGCATGCAGCGAAGATTATATGGTGCAGCCGGGAGACACGCTTTATGCGATCGCAGCAAAACATAAAGTAACCGTAGAACAGCTGCAGAGCGTAAACGAACTGCATTCGTATACTATCCGCTCCGGCCAGACGCTTCTCGTACCCATAGAGGCAGCCAATAATGAGAACGCCAACAAAGGCAGAGGTGTGCCGCTCGATCAGTTTAGAAACAGTAAATCTACTACAGGGAGCTACACGGTGACATCCGGTGATACATTATACCGCATTGCCCGGATGCATAATATGACCGTTCCTGCTCTGCAGCAGTTAAATAAGAAATCAAATACTATTATTCATGTAGGAGAAACGCTGAAAGTAAAGAGCTCTTCTGAAGCACCGGCTGCAAAGGCTGTGTACAAAGTTCAGCCGGGGGATACCATGTACTCGCTCGCAGCCCGGTACGGTACAACGGTCACTACATTAAAGCAGCTAAATAACAAAAGCACTGCCTTCCTCCGTACCGGAGAGAGTTTAAAGATACCAAATGTAATTACGTCCAAGGCTAAGTATATCGGCCAGGGTGATAATCACACGCTTTACTTCCAGCTCAACGGCCGTGAAACGGCAGTAAGCAAGGCCTACAACACCTCATATTCCTTAAAGGAAGGAAGCACGGTGACCCTGCACTATACTACAAAAGGGCCCCGCCCAGCAGTTGTGGCTGTATACTAATCATTAAAAAGGCCTCTTCCATTGAAGAAGAGGCTTTTTTAACTGTCCAGTATAACGCCGCTGCTTGTGCCCCGCAGGACTTCTTTTCCGTCCTGGTTTCGATACGTGGATCGAAGCGACACCACCCGGCGGGCGTCCTGTTTATCAACAGTGAGGATTTCCAGTTCACAGATAACCGTGTCGCCGCTGAACACCGGACGCAGAAATTCGCTGTTCAGTTCTCTGGCAATATAATGCAGACCGCCGCCAATTTTTGTACCGATACTGGCCGTTAACAGCCCGTGAACCATAACCCGTCCTTTTTCATCTTCTTTCATATGGTGTTTCCCCGTGTCTCCAGTTATTTCTGCGAAATGACGCACTTCTTCCCGATGAAACGTTTTTTCTTCCCTGAATATATCTCCTGGTTTGATCATGGATTCCCTCCTGAATAAATAAATAAATGAATGAATGTTCATTCTTTATTTTAACATAAAAAACAGGCACCACGGCAGGCGTGCCTGTTTTTGTTTAATGAATGCGGAGCACTATTTTGCCAATGTTTTTATTGGCTTCCATTTTTCTATGTGCTTCCGGCACGTCTTCTAGTGAAAACACCTCGTCCACTACCGGCGCCAGGTCCCCCCGCTGGAATAAATGCATCGTGTGTTTGACGAAATCAGCGGTCAGCTCGGCTTTGTATTCGCTGCTTCTGGGGGTTAACAGCGTACCGGTAATCTGTACACGTTTTAGCAGAATATCCATTAGATTTATTTTTTCCACTTCAGCGCCGCCTAATATACCAATTAGTACCCAGCGTCCATCGGTTCTTACACTCATCAGGTTCTTTTCCCAATAGGATGCGCCGATAAAGTCAAGAATCAGATCTGCTCCGGTATCATTGGTCTGCTTCAGCACTTCTTTTTCAAATGCGTCTGTTTTATAATTTATACCTACATCAGCACCCAGCTCACGGCAGACGTTCAGCTTCTTCTCCGACCCTGCGGTTACGATTGTCCTGGCCCGGCTCAGCTTGTGGGCAAGCTGAATAGCGGCGGTTCCCACTCCGCTTGCGCCTGCATGAATCAGCACCGTTTCTTCTTTTTGAAGTTTTCCAATCCAGTACAGCGTCTGGAATGCGGTCAAAAACACTTCAGGAACTGCCGCTGCCTCTTCAAAGGATAAAGAGGACGGGATCGGCATTCCCCGGTCAGCCGGCATAACCGCGTACTCTGCATAGCCTCCGCCTTCAACCAGCCCCATAATACGATCTCCTTCGCTCCAGGATGGACTGCTGCTCTCCACTACCGTGCCGGCCACTTCTATTCCCAGAATAGGATTTTTCATATAGCCCGCTTTGCCTTCGCGTGCCAGGATGTCTGTTCTGTTAATCGCAGCAGCCTCCACTTTAATTAAAAGCTCTCCTTTTCCCGGTTCCGGCACCGGCTGGTCCGTTATCTGCAGCTGATCCGCACTCCCTGCTTCTTTTACCGTTACTGCTTTCATGTATAAAACTCCTTTATTTTCGTTAAAAGTTATCAACTTTCGTTATATTCCTTCTTTTTTTCCTCTTGAAACCTTGCTGATTTTTAAAGCCTGAGGCCGGGTTTATGTGGTAATCTATAATTAAAAGCATACACTTGATTTTTTGTTTAGAAGGAGGCGGTATCTTATGTCAGGTATTGGCAGTATTCCCTCGAATATGAGCTCCCGGACCATACTTAATAGTATTGGCGAAAACGTCATGCTGTTGGATGATAATCATACCATCATCTGGGCCAATAAACAGGCGTCTGTGCTGCTCGATGAAGCGGCGCCTTTGTTTCACATGCGCGCACCTGAGGATTTTATCGGCGTATCCATTAACTATTTTTATGACTTAAGCGCGCATCAGCTCGATGTGATGAAACATATGCAGCAGACACGGCGGACGCGCATTACCATAAAGAACACGATCGTAGCCGATATCGTGATCACGCCGCTTCAGGAAGACAGCAGCATTATTGGGTTTGTCGTTATGCTGATGGATGTCACTTCCCGTGCGGAGGAAGAAAAGCGTAAAGAGGCGTGGTACCGAAAGCTCTCCATTCCAATTGTACATATCTGGGACCGCACTATTGCCCTGCCGTTAATTGGAGAATTTGATGAAGAACGCGGCGGGCATCTGCTGCATTCTCTTCTGGAGGAATGCAATGTACACCGGATCGAGTACGTTATTTTAAACCTCGGCGCTGTTTATGAATTTGAGGATCGGTTGAAATTTTATATTCAGCGGGTGCATGACAGCTTAAAATTAGTCGGCACGCAGTGTATTATTGTTGGCATGAGCAGCAACCTGGCCATGACGATGGGCAGGCTGGACCGGAACATTCCAACCTTTCCGCATTCCAAAAACGGATTAAAATATGTGATGAAACAGCTGAACGATTAACTTTCGTCCATCTAAAAAGCCTCCGGCACAGACCGGAGGCTTTTCTTTACGCTTCATGCAGTTCACCGGCTCCTTCGAAAACGAGGAGTTCTTTTTTACGTTCGATATTTTCAGACGTAAAGCTGCGTCCGGTAAACATGGCATCATCTGCGGTATAGAGTTTTAAATAATATTCGTCCGTATGATGCAGCCCTTCCTCTTCCAAGGTCAACACCGGATCGTACATCTCAAACTGCCAGTTTTCTGCATGATTTTCGATAGATAAAGTACCGCCCCGGCAGTCTATGAATTGATCATTGATATATACAAGCTTTATCTCAATGTCTCTCATCCAATCAGCCTCCCAAATGATACTTAATTGGTATTTTTCTTCCGATCCTCTTCGAGCTTGTTCAGTGACGAGATAATGTGCTTATCTTCTGTATCATTGTTTACGCCTATAGAAGCGATCCTTTCATCTTTAAGCCACTGCGTATAAATTTTATACCCGTTGGAATTAAATTTATTTTTCGTCTCTTCTTTTGTGGCTTCTTCGTCAAAAACAAAGCCCCGTTCCGCTAAAACGTCTTCACTGTACTGCTTCATAAATAAATACTCCTTTCTTCGAAGTGCTACGATACTTCTTCTTGATTGATTTCGTTTAAAGGCTCGACGCCCTGGAACTTATAATTATAAACGCCTTTGCTCTTTTTATCCCCGTGTACCGGTATAGCTCTTGCTCTTCCCTGATACGTCCCGAATTTATCATTACCAGAATAAATGGTCAATTCCACGCTTCCATCCGCTGCTTTTTGAAAATCCTTTAAAGCTAAATTCAAATACTGGACATGGAGAACCCATCTGCTGTTGGAATGCCATTCCAGCACCATTTCATCAGCTTTATAGTGAGTTTTTTCATTGATGGATATTTTTGTGATTCCAATTCTTCTCATTGTGTACACTCTCCTTTAGGTTATATAAACGCATACCCGTTTTTAAAGATCTTATACCAGAAAAGAAATTATATATTTGTTTACATAATATTAATACAGTAAATAAAGATGCGTCGCTTTTATTTTCTGCAGATTATCCGTTTGTATCCCGCCTGATAAAGCCAAAGAATCCGGCCGCTCCGATCACCAGGGATACCAGCGCCAATCCTATGACAGGCATAGGTTTAATCTCTTCAACGGGATAGGAGGCCACCCATCCAAACGGAGTAAGTTCCCCTACCCAATCAGGAAACTGAAAGATCCTCCCAAAATAAACCGCAATATAGGAATAGCCTAAATACAGCCAGATCACAAATGTGTACTTAGGAAAAAAGCCAATCAGCAGCACAGCTAGTCCCGTCATGACCCAAAAAGCCGGCAGGTATAGAAAAGCAGAAGCAAACACGGTGGATCCGGAAAGGCTCTCCTGATCCATAGCCAGCGCCATCCCTCCTGCTGTCGCCAGCATCATCACTATACTAAGCGCTATAGAAAAAACAGCGTAGTGTGCGAGCTGCCCGATACGTGAGACCGAACGGCCTAGTATATGCTGCATACGATCTTTTTTTTCTTCCGTTTTTATTTTTAATGCGGCCATTACTACCGGAATCGTTCCAATAAGAGCCATCACCGACATTAATACAGGCAGGAACTGCTCACTTAATGTTAAGTCGGATGTTTGAGAAACCACTCCCTGTATCACGTTCGTTGATTCAAAGAAAGCTTCAGTATCCGTCAGCACAGAACCATAGGTTATTCCCAGCAGAAACATCGCCACTGTCCAGAAGAAAATACCGGTCCGCTGCAGCCGCCAGATAAGCCCGCCTGTACCCTGAAGCAGAAATCCTGCTTCTTTTCTGCCTTTTGACGCGGAGAATAGACCGGCCCCGGTGTCCCTTGCTGCATTAATATACAAGGCGGCTACTGCTATAAGAAATGACGAACCTGCCAACAGCCACAGCGGCCACCAGATGTTGCTTACAAACACTTCGGTCCGCTGCGCCCATCCTATTGGCGAAAACCAGGAGAGGGCGTTTTCATTTACATCGCCTACTGCACGGAGAGTATAAGCGGCCATTAACAAGCCAAATGCCAGGCCGGTCGCCGTTTTAGCTCCTTGAGCAAGCTGGGCGGAAAAAGCGGTTCCTGCTGCAAAAAAGAAGCCGCAGAGTCCAATAGCAGCAGAATAGAGCAGGGCTCCTTCCAAGTTGATGCTTTCGATGTCCAGCATGACCAGCGCCCCCGTCATCGCAAGAACCAGCACGACATTTAAGAGAAGCGCTGATGCGATCACTGAGGTCAAAGAAGATGTTCTGCCAATCGGTAGAGCCAGCAGCGTTTCTGTTTTTCCATCCTCTTCATCGCCCCGTGTATTGCGGCTGACAAACAGAATGTTCATAATGCCTGCTGTAAGAGCCGTCATCGCAAGCATCTGGTGACCCAGCATAGCTCCAAACGTATAATTATCCAGGCCGTAGCCGCGTCCTACCATCGCCGTCGTTGCCGGATTGACCATCGCGGTTGTAAGTGCCTGGCGTTCTGCTTCGGAAGGATACAGCCCTAAAAAGGAGGCTGCTGTTCCGGCAGTTAATGCAGTCAGGGCCAGCAGCCATATTAAAAACCGCAGTTTGTTACGCTTTATAACAAACCAGGACAGATTTCCCGTCTGGGCAAACAAAGACTGGTACATTATGCTTCCCCCTTTATTGAGCTTGTGGGCGTGCAGTTTCATAATGACGCAGGAACAAGTCTTCGAGCGTAGGTGGTGCACTCTCGAGGCGGATAATGCCAAATGCGCTGACAAAAGCCATCACGTGATCCAACTCTTCTGTGTCCACCTGAAACTGAATGGCGCCTTCCTTATGGGCCAGTTCGTGTACTCCCTTTACAGCAGACAGCCCCTGCGGCGGTTTTTTTGTTTCCAGCAGCAGCGTCGTTCTCGTTAAATGACGAAGGTCGGTCAGGCTGCCGGTTTCAATAATGGCGCCCTGCCGGATAATACTGACCCGGTCGCAGAGCTTTTCCACCTCGGAAAGAATATGACTGGATAACAAGACGCTTTTTCCGTTTTCCCTGGCCTCGAGTACCTGCTTTTGAAAAAGTTTCTCCATCAGCGGGTCAAGACCGGACGTTGGTTCATCCATAATATATAGGTCTGCATCTGAAGCGAATGCGGCAATCAGGGCTACTTTCTGGCGGTTTCCCTTCGAATAGGTGCCGCACTTTTTTGCAGGATCTAGATCAAATAAGTCGATCAGCTCGCTGCGCCGTCCGCGGTTTTTCGTGCCGTGCAGTTTCATGAACAGATCAATAACTTCTCCGCCCGTTAAGTTCGGCCACAAGCTGACATCCCCCGGTACATAAGCAATCCGCCGATGCACCGCCACTGCGTCTTTCCACACGTCCTTTCCAAAAATCCGTGCGCTTCCGCTCGTTGCTTTAATTGCACCCAACAGAACGCGGAGAGTCGTGGATTTGCCGGCTCCATTCGGCCCGATAAATCCGTATACTTCTCCTTCTTTCATTTCGATATTCACCCGGTCCAGTGCCTTAACCCGTCCGAACATCTTTGTCAGATCCGTCGTTTCCAGAATAGTCATGACCGCATTCCTCCTGTTTATAGAAGCTTTTTTTTAATATGTCTAAATAGTCATGAAATTCGTTCCAGTAAGGTTCCATGTTTATCTCACTTATTTTCTGTCCCTGAAGCCGCTGTCTTAAATCATTTCCATAGCCTTCCAATGCCCAGGCAATCAGCTTGAACACTTTTTCGACCTCTACGTCATCCCGGAAAAGGCTCATATCCACATTGTGGTACATTTTTCTGTATCCCGTTTTAGTTAATTCCTCATATTTCTCCCGCAGAGAAGGGCTCCATTCTTTTTCATCGGACAGAAACAACGTGCCGAGAAAAGTAAAAATATACGGATGAGCCAGATAGCAGTGAAGTTTCTGTTCGGAGGTTTTCCGGTACCTTTCAATAAAATCTGTTTCGGACTCATCGATGTAGCCGTAATACTCTGTTTTTATAAAATCGAGGCTGTAGTCAATTAAATACTCATACATCCCTTTTTTGCTTTTGAAGTAATAAAACAACATCCCTTTGCCGATTTGGGCATTTTTTACGATAGTGTTCGTGGATGCCTGCTTGTATCCGTTGTCGCTGAATTCTTTTAAGGCTGCGTCCAGAATGGCTTTTCTCTTTTCCGGCTGAAGATTTGAAAAAGTTGTCGTAATAAGCCATCCCCCCGATCTTAAGTATTAGACCATGTTGGTCGACTTAAATATAGCACATTCGACCGAAGTGGTCAATTTGAATTTACCCTTCAAAAAAAGAAAGAACCTGCCGATAACAGGAGTATGCATCATACATAATAGAGACCCTTTTCACGTGATCTCAGATTCATCAAAACATACATATGGAGGAATACATAATGAAAAAATCTTTACTTCGCTGCACAACTCCTGTGGTATTTGCCTGCGTGATCGGCTTTGCTGCGATCCCTTCTACGGCTGACGCTTCCGAACGAATACACGGTGAGGACCGTATTGGCACGTCCATTGAAATTTCCGAATACGGCTGGTCTAAAAGCGATTTTGCCATTTTAGCCAGAGCTGATCACCCCGCGGATGCATTAGCTTCTGCAAGCCTGGTGGCCAAAAATGATGCTCCTATTCTGTTAACAAAATCAGGCTCTCTTGACACCCGGACCATTTCTGAACTGCGCCGCCTGAATACGAAAACAGTTTACCTTTTAGGCGGTACACAAGCTATTTCCTCCACTGTAGAACAAAAGTTAAAAGCTGAAGGGATTTCTGTTCAACGCATTTCCGGGGAAACACGTTATGAAACAGCAGAAGCGGTGAACAAAACGTCCAGCTATGATAAAAAAAGCTCAGCCCTCCTGGTGAGCGGGCAAGTAGCTGCTGACGCATTAAGTGCCTCCGGCATGGCTGCGATAAAAGAAAGACCCATTTATTTAACCCGCAAAGACAGTCTAAGCGTCGATTTACCGGCTGGTATCAAGCACGTAACTATTTTCGGAGGTACGGCTGCAGTAAGTGCAGCTGTCGAACAGAAGCTGCGCAGCGAAGGACGTACAGTGGAAAGAATTCAGGGAGATGACCGCTATGAAACGAGCATCGCTGCGGCCCGATCCTTATCAGCTTCCGGATCTAAAAATATCTATGTGCGCGGAACTTCCGTAAACAGCGAGAGAGAAGATTATCCGGATGCCGTGGCGGCAGCAGGACTGGCTAATAAATTAAATTCACCGGTTATTTTATCCCATCACAGCGGTGCACGTTCAGCTACTATTGATTACGCTCAAAATTCCCCATCCAGCAGTTTGATTCTGGGCGGAACCGCAGCCATCAGCGATTCTGTGATGGCAGCTTATGAATCAGCATCCAACAGCGATACTTCTACTCCTGAACCTCCTAAAGAGCAGGTGGGCGGCGTTCATACAGATGTTATTGATAATGTTATTGCCACAGGTGAGAGCTATATCGGTACCCCTTATCTGTTTGGAGCAGCTTCATCGAATACCGACGCTTTTGACTGTTCTTCCTTTACCCAGCGTGCATTTGCCGAAAATGGAATTACCCTTCCACGGACGTCGCGCCAGCAGTTTTTGGCAGGCACCCCGGTCGAGCGCACTGAGTTGAAAAAAGGAGATCTCGTGTTTTTTGATACGAATAAAGACGACAGAATTAACCACGTATCTATCTATATTGATGAAAAAACATTGTTACATGCAACAGTGAGCAAAGGTGTGGATTATACCAGCTTCTCCAACTACTGGAACAATGGCTATGTCGGCGCTGTTCGTATGACACCATAAAGGTTTTCTCCTTTTTTTAAACGGGTAGAACGATAGTGACTACGCTGAAGAAAGAAGGAAACGACCATGGGGAAAAATATCGATATTATTTTTGGACACTATGAACTGGAAATTTCGAGAATATATCAGATGCTGTATCAAATAAATGACATTATCATCGGAGTTATCTTTTTGATCGGCAGTTTTTTCTTTTTTTCCGATACCCTTACCTATTACGGGACCTGGCTGTTTGTCGCCGGAAGCCTGCTGATGCTTGTGCGCCCCTTTATTGCGCTCACTCATCACATTCATGTTTCCAGAGTATATAAACAAAGAGGCCGCCATTCCCAGGAAAAATAAAAGCAGCAGCTTTCCCAAAATTCAGGGAAGCTGCTGCTTTTTTTATTCAGGCCTTCCCATACGAACACTTATTCGTATATACTTAGAAAAAACCGGCTTTTGTTTTGGAAAGAGAGGCTGTCTAATGGAAGACGTGAAAATGATAGAAGAAGAGCACCTTCAGACCGCAGACCGTTATCTGCTCACAGAGCTGCTCGTTAACACAATGGAACAGGATCGGTCGTTTTTTCTGGAGAAGACGATGAAGCTCGGCCATTTTTATCAGGAATTGTTTGATGTGCTGATTCTGCGCATTAAACAGGATCTCCATGATATTAAACTTTCTCTAAAGCAGCAGGATATCCGGCTTGCCCGGTCAGATGAGGCGTACCCCGGTTTTATCGTTTATGACATTTACTGCTGCGGACGCCACGAGCGCCTGCACCTTTTAAAACTGAATATGAAAAAACGGATCAGTGAACTGCTCCGCTATTATCTGCTCGACGATACGTCTTTTTTTGACATCTACTATGCGTTCAAATAAAACCGGCGTCTTTCCCGAAGCCCTTAAACCAATATTTTACATTACAGCGTTTACATAATGCAGGTTAAGCTTTATACTTTTTGTAAATACTTCAAGCAGGAGGCGTTTTCTATGAAATACAACCCGGTTGGAAAAACAGGCATTTCTGTATCTGAACTCTGCTTTGGAACGATGTCTTTTGGGGGAAACGCAGACGAGGAAACGTCCAAACACATGTTTAATCGCTGCCGGGAGGCAGGCATTAACTTTTTTGATACAGCCAATAACTACAATGACAGCCAGGCGGAAATGATTTTGGGGGACTGTATCGCCGGATGCCGGAATGATATCGTACTGACTACAAAAGTAGCCAATCCGACCGGAACGGATGTGAATGCACGGGGATTGTCGAGACGCCATATAATACTCGAAGTCGAAAATAGCCTGCGCCGTCTGAAAACAGACCGGATTGACTTTTATTTTCTACATAAGTTCGATCCGCTCACTCCAATGGAAGAAACCCTCCGTGCGCTCGATGACCTGCAGCGTCAGGGAAAAATTCTCTATCCTGCAGCCAGCAACTGGGCGGCCTGGCAGCTCGCGAAGGCACTCGGAATCTCAGCCAAAGAACAACTCAGCCGCTTTGAGCTGATCCAGCCTATGTATAATCTGGCCAAACGCCAGGCGGAGGTTGAAATTCTTCCATTTGCGATTTCCGAGCAGGTCGGGGTTATTTCCTACAGCCCTCTCGGCGGCGGGCTGCTTACCGGTAAATACGGCGTGACCGACAGGCCGGTCCAGGGACGCCTGGTTGAACAGAAGATGTACACCGATCGTTATGCAGATACGGTCAATTTTGACATTGCGGCACGGTTTTCTTCCTACGCAGCCGAGCATGGCATCCACCCTGCTTCCTTAGCTGTAGCCTGGGCCAAATCCCACCCGGGCGTTACTGCTCCTATTATCGGGGCCCGCAGTCCTGAACAGCTTGAGCATTCGCTGCGCTCCCTGGAGATTCCGATGACGCCTGAGTGGCGTGATGAGATCTCTGCCTTATCTCCGGCTCCCCCTTCAGCGACCGACCGGTCGGAGGAGCTCATTGTAGCCAATCCGCACAATTTCACCCTGTAGCTTTCTGTACAGGGATTTTTTATTTAAAGAAAAATGGCAATCCCTGGAGAATACAGCCAGTACTATATTAATAAACAGGAGGTGATTTTATGTCGATCAAAGCCATGAATCCGTATCTGACGTTTGATGGCAGCGGACGGGAAGCAATCGCTTTTTATGAAAAAGCTTTAGGCGCTGAGGTGATAGACAGTATGTCATATGGAGAGATGGAAGGCATGGATATACCTGAAGGGGCCGAAAGCCTTATTTTGCATGCCTATTTAAAAATCGGCGACATGGATGTCATGCTGTCTGATTCGCTGCCGGGGAGCGAAGAAACGTCCGGCAGTCTCGTATCCATTGCGCTGTTTTTCGAGGACGCGTCTTCCGCAGAGCAGGCCTTTCATGCACTCGAGCCCGGTGGAGAAATAATTATGTCCCTGCAGGAAACGTTTTTCAGTCCGGCATACGGCCAGGTGAAAGATTCGTTCGGGGTTCTCTGGCACGTGTCTGCTGCCGGGGAGAATAAATAACAAAAGCTGAAGCCGGAGAATATGCTCCAGCTTCAGCCTCTATCATAGTGATTTCTTTCCCGGATGGTCTCTGTTACTCTTTTACCAGCTTTTCTTTATTGTTCTGAAACAGCTGGACCGCTAAAAACAGAAGAGACGTAAGCAGAAGCAGCGTCAGCCAGTTCCCGTCATCATAACTGTTTGTCACAATCAGGTAGGCAAACACAAAGCAGTACATGATAGTAGCATAAATCATTTTAGAGCCGGCCTGTCCTTTGGTCTTTTTATTGTACCGCGTACCGCCGACCACCTTTTCTTCTTTCTTATATGTAAAATACCAGTATAAAAAGGTAATGGCGCTTGTGCCAAGGCTCAGCCCCCAGCTTACGTCGCTTTCTTTTACAACAAAGGTAAAAGGGACGGCAATAACAAATACAAGAGCCGCGTAAATCACAGCAAATTTCAATCGATCTTCCATAACGTCCTCCTTGTCACCTGTTTCTTCTCTTTCTATTATAAGCATATTGCTCTGTTAGAACAATGGTTCCTTTCTGCCGGGAGATAGTTAATCCAATCAGCTGCCAGGTCGTATAATGCTAAAGAACTGGAATATTAATTTTTGAAATTTTTTATATTTTGACTTTTTTCTATTGAACATTTCATAGTATAATAAAGAAAATTACCAACCTTCAGAAAAAGGCTACGCTGTTGAAAAGCAGTTTCGCAAAGTTACAGGTCTAAGGCATATCATGCTAAGACGGCTGGACCGCCTGGGGAATACTCCTAAAGGTGTGAGGGTTGATGACCAAACAGAACGAAAAGAAGCTGGACCACGAATGGATGGCGTTGATTCTCGAGGCTAAAAAAACTGGACTTACCGTTGAACAGGTCAGGGATTTTCTGCACTACGCGGACGATACAAAAAAGAAGCCGTAAATGTACGGCTTCTTTTTTTATATGCTAAATAATATTTACCTGGTTTTTCCCACGGTCTTTTGCGCCATACAGGGCCTGGTCTGTTTTCTTTAATATGGCTTCCATCGAATCCCTGCTGGAAAAATGGGAGCCGCCTATGGAAATATTAAGAGTTATCGGGTACGGGTTGCCTTCATTATTATTCTGCTGCTGCACAACACTGAGTATTTTAGACGCTACTTTATTTAAGCCGGCCTTATTTGTTCCAGGCAGCAGAACAGCAAATTCATCGCCGCCGACTCTGGCCAGTATATCCGTTTTTCTCGTGGATTCGCCGATCAGCATAGCCAGCTGTTTAAGCACAATATCTCCTATCTGATGGCCAAAGAGATCGTTAACGGCTTTAAAGTTATCTACATCAATAGCCAGCAGCGATAAGCTGGCACCGCTTCGTTGAAGCATCGCGATTTCCTGCTCCAGCCGGGTTTCGAAATACCTGCGATTGTATAACCCGGTCAATGAATCGGTTTCTGCCTGATGTTTGAGCTGCATTTCCAGCAGTTTCTGCTTTGTTACGTCTACGTGGCGGATTACGACACCCTCGCTGCCGCTTCCATTTACGACAAGCGGCGTAGCCTGCATCACGTTCCACCTTTTTTCCGTCGCCGTATGACAGGAATATTCATACGTGAAATATTTTTCTTTTCCTGACAAAATAGAAAGCAGGCCTTCATGAACATAGGCGTTGGTTTCCACAGCCTGCATGTAGTTGACCCCAACCCCCTGAATATCAAAAAGACGGCTGCTGCTGGTAGACTCACGAATCCATTCATCATTTACGAAAAGTATCATTCCGGCACGATCGATCACACATATTTGATCTCCAAGGGAATTCAAAATGGATTTGCTAATTTCGGACTGATCGATCATGGTTTCTTTATTATCCATTTTCACGGCAAGCATCCTCTCCAGAATAAATTCCCCGGACCACATTCAGTGAGTGTATATACCTTTAGTTTAATATAAGTATATAAGAAAGTTCTCTTTATTTCACTAAAAATATACAATAATTTCCACATCTATTCACTATATTTTATTTTTACACAGCTGCTGTATCACCCTACATTAACGTTTTCTACTCTCTATTCCCTTGATTTGGATATTTATAACGCTATCTTTTAACATTTATCTACTGTACATACGATATTTCACTGTTGTCTTATTCTCTCTTAAAAGACATAAATTTACTAAAGGAAAACTCCAGGTTATAAAAACGAGGATTATTTGCAGTTTTATATTTTGTGAAAATAATATGGTTTGTGAAATTTTATTAACGTCTATTCATGCTTTTAAAAAAAAGAGACACGTTTCAGAAAATGGAAAATGGTGAATGATAGTAAAAGAAGTACCCGGCTATGCTTAGATGTATCTGCAGTAACGTATAAAACAATTATTTGATCAGGGGGGACATACAATGGCAAAAGCAGTAGACGATATCAAAAATGATGAAGTAACACTGACGCTTGATTACGATGAAGTAGCCGTTCTTCTCGGCATGCTGAATACGCTCCGCGGCGATAAAAAACGGAACGTGCAGCCCTTTATAGATGAATTGTCTAATCCGGAAGAAAAATAAATAACCGGAAGCAGGCACGGCAGCCCCTGACTTCCACCGCGGAGTCAGGGGTTTTTATATCCTCTTCTGTGCCGTGTATATAATAAGAGAACGACGAGGAGCGGTACCGTCGTTACGCCTGTTAAAAACCAATTCGGCCCGTCTGCCTGCAGAACAGCTGCCAGCCCCAGCAGAAAGAATACTGTGGTACCTACAAGCAGAAGATGCAGCACTCTTCGATCAAAAGTTCTCCTTTCCTGCTTAGTGCCGGATGCTAAATGCAAGTCAGGTGATATAAAAAATCCGCACACGGCTCCCGTTATGATCATGCTGAGAACCAGCATTCAATCAACGGCTCCCTCTACGACAAAACCAATTAGAAATCCAGCTGCAGCAAAGATGACTGTATACACCACAGCTGGTTTTATCCGTCTTTTCATTCGGGTGCCGCCAGTTTATTTAACTCTACGTAAATATCTTCCTTTTCGCATTCTCCATACAAAAACGAGGCCGTTGTACTCATTACATCGTAAAAGGCCCGATGTCCTTCTTTAGTATTATCCAGTCCTACTTCTTTCATGACCGTAAGTTCTATTTCATTAAATTCCTGCTCTTCCATGGCTTCGCTGATATACTGTTCCATCGAGACAATATAATGATTTACCATTTCCTCCGGGATGGGGCTTTTCATCTGTATCAATCCTTTTTTAGTATGATGAAGCAAATATAACATGTTCTGCAGGTCTTGTGAAAAGCCCTGCCGGGATGGCATATAATCTCCTGCGACCTTCAGCCCAGCTCCCTTATTACTGATTTTCTGTAAGCGCTATCCGTTATTTAACGAATAATGATATAATTTCCAAAAATATGTTTATGCAAAGGGGAGTTCTCATGAGCAGCAGCCTGATTGACCGCGCCGAACTGGCCAACTATTTATATAAAGATTTATTTGATAAAATCCATGCAAGCACCAATAGACGGCTTTACTACCCATCCCCATCCGACTCTACTATTCTTGCGGGGCTCTCCCTCCAGTTTAACGATAAACAGGAACTCAACGACTTCTGCAGCCGTCTTCAACATCACTACCGTGCCTGCGATTCCCCACAGCTAAAACCGCTGCTCGTTTATGATATCGACCGGGACCTTGCCCTGGCTGTAAAAGAAGCCGGTTTTTCTATATTTAACGGATATGAGGTTACCCCCATCCCTAAATCAACTTTTATTGCTATAAACGCTGCCCGGCATACGGCAGAAGCGGACGGCAGCCATCGTCTGGATCTGACGTTAAAATTATATCCAAAAGGTGCCTGATGCGGGCTCAGCTGTTTTCACAGGAGGACCCCCTATACGATATTAAAATAAAAGCGACGAACAAAAAAAGCCGGGGCATTCTCCAATGAGAAGAAGCACCGGCTTTTTTAACTATTTTTTAGTTATCCTGCTTCGCCATATTTCTAATCTGCAGGTTATCCTTAACCATAAGCGCCCGTTCTTTTTCTCCAGTTGGTCCATCCGTTTCTACAGCCATACCCTGATCCCGGATATACTCCATAAAGCTGTTCAGCTCTACCGTGGACAGGCCTTCAATTTCTCCCCGGTCCAATAATTCATTCCACTCGTTAATGTTTTCGTCAAGGCATTTTTTGACAAAGAAATCGATCACTTCCTGATTAAATTCCATGATTAGCCTCCTCTGATTTTAATGCTTTTGCTCTTTATTATTTTATTAAACTGGTCAGCTGTCTGTGCAGTTCAGCATCAAATTCAACTACATATTCCGTGATGCCCGCGGTCTTTGTTTCTGCGCCTATCCCATTTGTATCATCTATACAGATAACTCTATAGTCCTTTTCTTTCGATAACTCTTTTGCTTTTTTTGCATCTGCATCCTCTATTATTAAATGAGAATAGGAACCATCAATTAAGTCAAACAAAGGCTTCGCCTCGGTTCCTTCGTGAATATCTTCTGAGAGTCGTTCTCCCTGTTCATATACTTTAATGCTGACTGACATACTATTCCTCCTAAGGTATTTTAGTAAGCTATACCCTATTTCAAACAAGATAAATAGTACTATTCTTATTTTGTATTTTCGTGAAACGTTACGTTAATAACCTCGTCCGGGCTGAAGGCAGCAGATTCCTCAGCACTGCCGATAATCTGGTACGTTCCGCCATGCTTCATTAATTGACTTCTCAACTCTTCCAGGTCTGATTCACTCGTTTTTCCCTCCGGCAGCACAATATCTTTATAGCTTCCGTCCAACAGTATGACTCGTCCATACATGGTTACGATCCTCCTCAATGATACGGCTGTTTACCCTATTCCCGAAAAAAGAGAGAAGAACCTATTATTGGATTATTTTTTTACATTTCATTAAACATAAGCTGTCCTAAAAGTCTATTAAGCAGACAAAACTCTTATATATAAAAAGATTAGAACAAAACCAGGCGGAAGCTTTCGGCAGAGATGAGTATTGGGATAAACGGAAAACACCTCGGCTTCCTGTTGATAGGAATACGAGGTGTTTTGATGGATCTCTTTTTTCTCATTAAAATTCACAAAGTAGGTTTTGGGACAACATCTATTATTTCAGATACTTGTCTATAGATACATTCACTTCGCTTTTACGCTTATTAAAATTTTCTTCGGTTGTTAATCCTTCTTCGATCATAATATCTTTTAGTACTTCTACACTTTTAGCAGCATCTATTAATGCCTCGCGATTGTGCTGGGTGATAGCTTCTACCTCTTTAGAGCGCTTTTCGGATTCCTTTGATTGTTCCTTCATGAGATCCCCCTAAATATGTGGCTTACCACCATTCTGAAACCCATCAGGGGAAAAAGCGAATAATTTGTTTATCAACCCCGGCTCTTTAAAATAAGCACTTTCCGGACGATCTTGTCAAAAACCTCTGCATGCGCAGACTTATTCCTTGTAGTAGGTGTAATCTTCTCCATACACTCTGGACCAATAGCTTGCCTTCACTACTCCTGTATAGATAGTATGCAGCCCCAGGAGTATTACAATAACCATCACAAACCTCATCTGTGACGTGTTAACTGCTGTAACTGCATTCCCTAGTACATCATATACAAGCGATCCAAACCCAAACAGCAAATAACCGCCAATAGCTGTCATAAACAAATACCCGGCACTTACTAAAATAATTAAGAGAACGTTCAATCGATTCTTTTTCACTATATTCACCATCATTTATCAATATGTCTGTGCACTCTTTCAACTGCTTATATGTATTTCTTTCCCTGTACACAGTAATCACATCATACAACTTCCAGTGAACTCCTGCAATCTCAGTGAATAAATTATAAGCCGAATATCGTTCTTATGTCAGGGACCATATACGCCTCCTCCAGCTATACTTGCTGATAGGTGCCCTGTTTATCGATTCCTCTGAATAACTCCGGCTGTCGCCTATCTCCATCCACTCAATAGCAAACGCCATGCTCTCAATCATACTATTCACTTTCGATTTATCTTCTTTATCCTGGGGATCCGTTGAATTGTATGTGTTGGTGAGCTGCTGCAGGCTTTTTTTATTTTCTCTGTATTCTTCAATGAGCTGGTCTGTGAATAGCATGTATTTTCCCCTTTGAAATAAAAAAAGAGAACACCAAGTAACAGCAAAATGCTGTCGTTCAGTGTCCTCCAGATGACTGGTAGAACAATTTAACCTTTTGGTAAATTAAACTTTTTCTTTATATCTTTCCAGTTTCCCTCAACATCTTTTAACATACTCTTCGATATCTTAGAGAAATTACTAATATCTCTTTCTTCTACTTTGTCATCGGTTGTTTCTAGACGAATTTGGTTATCATCTTGTAAAAACATCATTAAACTATTTCCGCGGTTTAAAAATTTGAGAAATCTCTTTATTTGAATATAATCTTCAGAAGGCACTAAAGAAAATTGTTTGAGATTACTTTCTATTTTTGCAATTACTTGTTCATTTTTCCTCGCTAATTCATTAGCTTTTAAGTTAGTAATGCTTCCATCTCAATATGATTTATAGGAATTTAATATGTTGTCAATTTTTCTTTCATTATCTAACAGAACTTTTCTATATTCATCTCTCTGTTTAATACGGTCTCTGTGTTCAGCTTGTTTTTCGGACAGTTTATAGGTTATAACGCCTACAAAAGCAGCTGCAATTGTTCCGAAAAAACTCATCCATCCACCAGGAGAAACCTCATTAAAAAAATTGATTATATTATTCAGAAATCCTCCCCCCTCATCCTGCTTCACTCTCTTAACTTTACACTGGTAGGTAATAATCTTTACCTCTCCATGATCCGGTAATTCCTCCAATTTAGCCTTATCACCGCTACATATAGTAGCAAGCGGTTTATTTCTCTTAAGTATATCAATATCAAGGCTTCTCGTCTGCATATCTATATCAATATTTTCCATTTTATCCAAGTGCTCCAACCCTATAATTCATTTAATTTATCTGAATCTATTTCTCTCGTAGTATGATTATTATTCACTATTGGAGAAATAATATTATCCGCTCATATGTTTAACCCGTCCAGCTTCTCTTTTAAGTTCACGCTTTTCTTGCGTATACTGTATATCTCTTCTCTATCCCGTCTCTGTACCGTATCCATGCGATCATGAACATATCCCTTTCTGATCCCATATTTTTAGAATCCTATCTGCTGCTCATGCGTTAGGCTAATATGACAATCACCAGCTTTTTTATAAAATTAAAACTCACAATACCTTTTCTATACCTTTTTTAAGCCCTGAATAAGGTCTTTTCGATTTTATAGTATAGATTTCTGGCCATAAAAAACTCCAGCGCCTTCTCTTTTCAGAGTAAGCGCTGGAGTTCTAATTCTATTAACAGCAGTCGCTGTCGGAGGCGCCGTCCATTACAAGGCCGGACTGTCCTTCACTATTGGTTTGTACGTCCAATGTGATGTTCTCGACGTGTGGAAGCACCTGCTTCTCAATCGCTACGTCGATGCCGTTGATTTCGCGTCTTTCATCATCTTCTGCCGGCTCATCCAGAGCCTAACCCCTTATTTGAAGGCTTTTATCGGCTTTTGTAATGCATGATGTATCTATATTCATTCGATATAAACATCATTGTTTGTTAGAGTTTTTCAATATGCCGTGACCATAATGTGACCAACTATATAATTATAATTATGTTTTAAAGAACGTTTGTTCGTGTGTAATAGCTCTTAAAAGGAGGTGATCGCATGGCAGAAAATAAGTTAACTCTCGGATCCAATATGCGCTGGGAATCCATGCGGATGATATTACCCGAACATAAGGATGCCTGGGAGAAACGGAGAGCTTCATCTATGCACGTACCAAAACCGATATTGGATGAACACAAATGGGATGAGTTAGAGTTGTTACTACATGAAGCGTTCGAGCACAGAATCTTTTTGGAATTTACTTACTGGGAGGATGGACACTTTATAACGTTCACAGGTGAATGTGTGTACATTAATATGATGGATAAGCAGTTTCATGTGAAGAATAAAGAGGATATTTGTTATATTAAGTTTGGCTGTTTGAAAGACCTTAAAGTTATTTGAAGAGAGGGTATAATCTCCCCTCTTTAAATAGCTTTACTTCACTTAACTATATCATCATAAAAAATAATCGTAATCTTCATCTGTCATTGGTTCTAGTATTTCTCCTGGCTTATAAGATTTATTGTATCTAATTTTATATGCATCTTCTAAATGTATATCTATCCATTTATGAATTAAATTAACTGTATTTGTATTGATATCTTCAAATAAAGGAGCTTCTTCTGGCCCTTTTTCTTTAGCAGCTCCATGCCTCGAGAATATTTTTGATCCATCTCTAGTGTTAATGTAACGATTAAACTTTTTATTTTTTTTCAATAAAATATTAAGTTCTTCATTTTGTAATCCTTCTATATCACTATTATTTTTATCGAAATCTATAATTTCTTGAATTTTATAGACATTAGCTAAAAAATATAATGGGTCTTCTTGACTTAAGTTATATAAAATAAAAACCTCTCTAATTAAATCATTATCATAGGCTAATTTTACATAGTCACTTATACCATTCTTTGTTACCTCAGTTTCATACGAGATAAAAGGGTTAAGTATTTTTTCATACATTTTTTCTTTATTAGATACATAAATAGGATAATTGTGTGCCTCATCCTCATTAATTCTCCACATAACTTCTTCTTGGTAGGGTTCAAACTTAGAAATACCGAAAAGTTTTAATACCCCATTAACTATATATAATAGACCTTTAGCAGTGTAATAAGCTTCTTCATATTCATGTTCTTCAAAATTAAAATGTGGAGAAGTTAAGTAATAACGTTCTTCATCTGAAGTACCATAAATAATTTCAATTCCTACATGACCTTTTAATGAATGTGCTAGTGAATGTAAATTACTCTTAATAATTAATGGAACTTGCCAATAACCCATAGCCAATCCCCCTTCGTATAGCAATTACTTTTATTGTATTTTATATAAGCACTTACAACAATAGGATATTCTTATGTAAAAAGAGGGGGTTATGCCCTCTTTTATTAATTCTTCTTTTGTCTCACTACCTCAAATAATCCCGTGCCACCTAACCCTGCGATGAAGCCACCCCATGCTGTCATAGTGATAGTGAGCTCCATAAAAGGAAAAGGGATCAGGCCAATGAGTAAGCCTAATCCTGCAGTAATAAGTGGAATATAGTTTTTCGGTAACTTAAAAGCTCTCTTCAATGCCTGCACCAATGCTGTAAGGATAGGCGCAATAATGGACATGTAAATGAGTAGTTCAGTTGGTAACTGTTCCATGATACCCCTCCTATGCTTCGATGACGTACACTAACCAACCTGTAAGTTCTCTGATTCTTTCCGCTGCACGTTCGGCTGCTTCCTTCGTTGGATATACACCAGTAAAAATACGGTAGCCAGCATTAAACTTCGTGCTCTCCGCACGCTCGTAAAAGATCCAGCTGAACTCTTTCTCCAATCGCTTGATTCCATTGGCCAATGCTTCTGCTGTTGGGAATGTACCCGTATGCAAGCGGTGCGGGTCTTTTGCTTCTTCTTTCTTCACTTCTTCTGGCGCTTTTGCTATGACCTTTGATTCCGTTACCTCGGACAACTTCTCCATTGTGCGCGGTCCCGGTACTCCGTAAAAATCACCTTTTGGTGTGGAGATGTCATGCTTGCGCTGGAAGGATTGAACCGCCAGTAATGTTTCCTTTCCAAAGTGAGCATCTGCTCCAAACTTCGGTAACTTCTCTCCTGCAGCCAACAAAAGATCTTGCAATTCTTTTACGTCCTTCCCTTTACGGTCAAACCATTCATTGGTCGAAATGGAAGAAGAGTTTGTAGAAGCGCTGGCTGTTGCTGTGACTTTTCCTTTGAATGGAATACCCAGGTATTCACACGCTGCTTTTGCTAACGCTATGCCTGCTTCTGTACGATATTTTGTTGACTTCAGTTTAGCCAAGTCGTTCTTATTAGACATAAAGCCATGCTCCATCAGAACAGCAGGTGCTTTTGTTTCTCTTACCATATGGAAGTTCGTCCATGACCCGCGTTTCGACTGTTGAATTCCCCTATCGCGCATATCAGACTCAGCTTCTAGGTGTTTTGACCATATCTGCGCTAAACGTCTGCCTCCGGATGATGTGTACCAATAGAATCCCCAGAAACCGGTTGCTTCATCATTCCCATTAAAATCAGCGTGAACGCTCATGACGATATCTACATCTTCTGCATTATATTTATCTGTTCTGGTACCTAAAGGAACGTCATTAGAATCAAATGGCTGACCTAATACGACTTCCACTCCGCTCTCTTCCAGCAAACGTTTAGCAACCTTACCTACTCCCTGATTAAAGCTGAATTCTGCCATACTAGGGACACCTTTACTTGGTGGATACGTGTTTCTTCCATGACCTAAATCTAATCCTACTTTTGCCATTTTATCTTCACTCCTTCTTCATAATAAAAAAGCCCTCCACTGGAGAAGCTTTACTGTGTTTCTTCTATATAATTATGCTTCGTCTTCATCGGTACCTAACACATGTTTCTTATCCCAGCGGACTAAGTCGGTATCTCTGACAAAGGACCAGGAGATAAAACAAAAAATCGCAATGCTTAATGTGATCCCTGACATTAGATTTGGAAACTCGAATGTGTTTATAAAGAATAAACAAGCAAAGAACACACCGCTTATGCCTAATCCTACATAGCGAAAGATCGGTATATTCCCTAATAAGCCTATGGCCTGGCAAAAGAGTGCCAAGAAACATAAAAGCCCCCAGCCCCCTTGTGGCATAATACCCGCCATTAGTTGATAGAAGTCCGACCGCGGCGTAAAAATATCAAAGGATACTAGCATAATAGCTTCTAATCCAATGACTACCAGTATAAATGTTTCAAACAATGGAATATTCCTCACATGCAGCTTTCTCCTTTCTAGAAGATTCCGAACATCCATGTACCAATCCGGCCAAACACAGCAAGAGCAGCTGCTACAACCACACCCACAATGATTTTGTTTAAAATTCCTTTCCACCAATTCTCGCGGTCAATCCAACGGGCCACTTCGGTTTCCAGTACTTTTACACGGGCTAATAAACCATTTTCCGGATCTTCCAGCAACTTTTCTAACTTACCTATCTTTAAACCTTGCCGCCTCTGTCGTTCTTCTAACTGATACTGCCGCACCTCCGGCGGCCAGTTGCGTTTGTCATCGTGTATGACCGCCACCCCCTATTAAATTCACACCCTTGCTTCGCTCCTTTCTTTAGAATAAAAAAAGACACCGGTTAGGGTGTCTCGTTCTTGAGAACTTCTTGTATTATCTTACGAGCATCTCGAGTTACAGCGGTTCTTCTTTGCGACTTACTAACTACATAAACATCTTCTGGTGAAATAACTATATCTTCGCCAGGATATTTGTCAGGGTAGTAATCGATACTGAAATCCTCACCATTTATTGTATAAATGAAACGATAAAAATCTTGAAATGTTTCATAATGGTCTGTTCTTAAATCCCTGCCCAAACCAATATTTACCCAAGTGGTTTCCGCCACAATAAGCCACTCCCTTCTAAAAAATATGTTTTAAAGAGCCATAATATAAATTAGATTATTTTAAAAGCCGTATTCTTTAGAGAGTGAGATGGCTTTCTCTTTAAAAACTTCTTTTTGTTCATTAGATAGTTTACTTAATCCTGCGTTTGTTTTAGAATCTTCTAAAGCTTCCTGTGCAAAATATTTACCGTTATTTTTTTCGACAAAACAAACGAATTGTTTTTGTGGATGATCATACAAGATTTCTATTCTTGCAGAATTATTATCGATTTTTATAAATTCATTCGGATTATTTGTCATAAAGCCCCCAATTCATATTATAACAAATTCTCCTTAACTGTATCTATAGAAATTACAACGGTTTATATAGGAAGCACACCCTGGAGGATGTGAGTGATTATGGTTCTATTTTTAAATATAACTATAACTGGCGCGAAGCCAATTGGATTAATCTACGAAATAAAAGACGTTTACATAGTATTGGCTGTAAGCGCCGCTGTTCCAATCTGTTTCAAAGTCGATTCGCACGGTTCCATTTTCACGAAAATCGGCAATGTACGCTTGAGAAGCCTGACCAACTCTTTTTTCTGTAACCGGGAGACGCATCCGTTCTGGCGGCATAGCCCAAGATGGCATATAGCTGAGAACGATTCCTTTGGTTATCGTGCCAGGAATCATGTTTCCTGTGACGAACACTTGATTGTTTATTTTTGTAAAGGTGAGTCCCATATCTCCCAGTGTCCAGCCGTTTTCCAGATTTGGTCTTTCATGTGTTTGCACCCCGCTTGTGTTATCTGTGAATACACCGCCGGTTGCTTCGGTAACGGATACAGGGCTGCTATCAATTAAGGTGACGTGTCCACCTTTTTCGACATTCACATCTACAGACGTTCCCGTTCCTGATAGGTTTACATCAATCCCGTATACTTCTCCACCGTTACTGTTAATCGCTTGATAGCCCGCGTTTAGTATTTCAGTACGGTCGCAATATACTTTACCGCCTTTGGCGGTATGAATGGCTGTATGAAGCGCATTGTTTAATTTAGAAATAGTTCCGCTGTCTAGGTCATACCCTACGTTGACCACGCCTCCGTTTTGGGATCGGACACTGGTATGTGACCCATCAGTATCAATACCCCAGGCGTTAACCGTGCTGGTTGCGTCGGCATAGACCCCGTTTTCTCCACAGTTTTTTGCACTGGAAATACTGGCATCGATCCGGTAGTTTTCGTTCATATAGGCGTTCAATACATCAGCTGCACTCACAAACAGCTGCGCCTGAATCTCTTCTTTCAGCTGCCTGATATAGTCGCCAACTCTAACATTACCTAACAGCCTGGGTCCTTGAACATGAGCGCTATCTTTGCTATATCCCGCCTTAATAGCAGACTGTGTAGCATTGAAGCTCTTTAAATAATGCATACAAAAAAGCCTTTGCTTCTCGGTTAATTTCTCCGATTCTACAATAGGCTTGGTATCCTTTTTAGGTTTTGCACCAGGAGGACTCTTATTGGTTGCAACCTTTTTGGTTTGGGTTGCATCCCGGTTCCATTCTTCTCGACTCTTTCTACTCTTTAAAGTCCCTAATTTAATAGCATGTTTTTCTGATAGGGCTTTTAATGTAATAGAGGTTGTTTCATATTCGTTTCTAATCGTTTCCCAGTTCATACTACATCAGCCCTACCTCCTTTTTCATTGTTACCTCAAAATAGAGCAGGAGTCTCGCACTCCTCTTTACACTCTATTTTCAGATAACAAAAAACACCCCTAATGTAGGGATGTTTTTCTAATTAAATAAATCTTATAACTCAATTTTCTATACCAAATTTTTTCATGTTCCAATTGTTTTAATTCAGTTATGCTGTAATCAGAAATTAATACTTCTGAATTGCTAGTCAAGAATATATTAAAACCAAAGAATAAAAATAAAGGATTTAAATAAACTAAGCTGTTTTTTACGTAAATAAAACCTAGTAATAAAAATAATCCTGCATTCACAAGCAAACTATTAATTTCTAAAATGTTGATTGAAAGTATAGGCACTAAATAAGTTACTACATAACTTAAAAGATTGTCTTCAGTTTTATTGACATCTTCAAAAGCTTGCCTTTCATTTAAAGAAATCGTTTTTATTCTTGAAACAATCCAAATCGAATATATAATTAGTACAAAGAGAATAAGGAAAAAAAGTGAAATGCTTATATTATTAAAAAGAAGAATCTCCCATAATTTACTTTTAGATATAAGATACTCGTAATTATCTAATAAAAGCAACAAATATAAAGGGGAAAACGATGAAATAAACAAACCAATCCTGAACAATACTGGTGCCATAATCCTTCCCCCTTTATCTGCTCATTAGATACTTTCGTCTCTTCCTCCTCGATCTCCTATAATACTCTTATAGAAAGAGTCTCTTATAAGATATGTAATATTCATCAACTGATCTTTATTATCATAAATGATTTTTGTATTGCTTTCAGCTAATTCTATCTTCAATTCGAATGTATTTATTACATTAATTACATTCTCAAAATTCTCGAAAACGATCTCCATCTTATCTTGCTCATCTAAAATTTTAGTTAGAATTCTAGTTATTCTTTTATTAGATAAACAGTCTTCTTTGAAAGCTTCAAAATTCTCAATTCTATTCTTATCTTCTACATATTTTAGTGTCTTTTGCGCGTTATCCAAAAATTGATCACTTATAGAAAATACTCTTTCCAAAGCAATATGATTTAGAATTAAAATTTCATCATTGTAAACTAAAATATCAATATTTCCATCTAAACCCAGAATATTTTCTCTGAATTTAATAAAGTCATTTTCTCCGCTAAACCGACCGATAATTCCTGCTTCAGATAACTTTTTAAATTTGTTAACTCTTCTAAATAAATAAATATCCTCTTCTTCTTCAATTTCAATCTTAAGACAATAAAAATTTAAATCATTAATCTGCTTATGGTTAGGAGATTGACGAAAAACATAGTCTTCTCGAAAACTATTGATTATATCAGTGTAGCTTTCCACTTCTCCAATAGGTATGGTTTCTATAAAACCTTCTACTTGTCCTATAGGGCTAAACTTTTTCTGATCTACTTCTTCATAATATCTCAAAGAATTTAAAGCCATTTTTACAATTTCTTCTTGTAGATCCTCACTTAGTGAGGGAGAAAAGGACTCATACGAATTTTTTCTCTTTTTATTTGTAAAATAAAGCCTGACGTTCGAATTATCTTCTTTTCTTTCATCAATTAAGCTAATAACATTTTGTATATCCAATTTATTCGCCTCCTTAAATATATCTTCTATATTTAAGGAGAATTTCCTTTGACTGTAAAAAAATTTTACACTTTCTTACTTTAATATTAACACAAAAAGAACATTTGTTCTATTTTGGTGCATTAAAAATACCCTCACTAGGAGGGCAATCTACACTTAAGTTATTTTGTAGTAAAGAGCAACGCTATAAATAGTTTCAGCCATTTCTCTTGCAGTCATAGCTTGCCTTCCCTGCTTTGTTAGATGTTCAACAGTAATTAGTTCTAAATCAGGTTTATTTTTGAAAAAGTCATTTATCTGGTTTTCTAGATACTCGTAATTATTAGCACTAATGAACTTAACTCGCATTTTATCCCTCCTAAATTTATGGTTCACTGCCATATTCTAGTTAGAAGGAGTAATAACCTACCAATAATTTCTTTTCAATAACAATTACCCAGCCTCATCACATTCTTCATCATCATTTAAAAGGCTACCTATCTGATTTATTAAGGTTTCTACATCTTCTTTAGTTATTTTCATGAATTTCCTCCAACAATATTAATAGGTAGATTATATCGTAAAGTTAATCCGGAAGATAATTCAAATAGTTATATAAAATAATAGAAAAAAAGAGCCTATAAAATTTGTGAATATTAAAAATAACTTATAGTTTAGATATAAATATTTTTGAGCCCTCACTATATAGTAAATCGTACGTCAGGCGTACGTCATGATGTTTTCTACCTTCTGTTTCGCTCTCTCTATATATTGCTGCACCGTCCGCTTGCTGATTCCTATCTCATTCGCAATCCTGCTCATACTAAGCCCTTCCGCAACATGCATTAGATAACACTGCCTCTCTCGAATCGATAAATTAGAGAATATCTGCAGCAACGTTTGTTTCTGCTCATCAGATAAATGTATCTCTTTATCGTTGATATCTATCTGTTCTACAATATCAAGGATCATATAAGCTTCTTCTAACTCGATTTGCTGATAGATACCCCTTTTATCTATCCCTCTGAATAAACCTGGCTGCCGGCCTGTCTCCATCCACTTAATAGCAAACGCCATGCTATCAATCATACTATTCACTTTCGATTTATCTTCTTTGTCCTGGGGATTCTTTGTGCCATATGTGTTCGTGAGCTGCTGCAGGCTTCGTTTGTTTTCTCTGTATTCTTCAATGAGCTGGTCTGTGAATAGCATGTAGTTTCCCCCTTTAAAATAAAAAAGAGGACACCAAACCACAGCTTATTGCTGTCGTTCAGTGTCCTCCAGTTGGCTGGTAGAACTTAATTAAATTTATGATGTATAGCTATATTTGATTGATATTGCCTTAACCCGTTTAATTCATAATACTCATAAACTTTAGTTATCGTATCATATAAGTACGATCTGACAATCGCTTTTTGTAATTCGTAATTTTCCGGGAGTATTTTTATCTCTAATTCTTCTTTTTCTTTTGCATATATCCTCTCACCAGCATTCGTAGCATGTATTTCAGAAGAAAAATATCGATATATAACTTCATAGTCAACGTCCATATCGATATCTTTTCGGTTACATAATTGTTCAAAAGATTTAGTACGTTTGTCTAAGTTATACCAGTTGTCTTTATGTTCACGGTATCGGAAAACTTCAGCATAATCTTGTTCTAAAATTTCAATTTTTTCTTTCACATCTGATATACCAGTACCTTCTATAAATTCTTCTCTACTCATACCTAGTAAATTTCGAATCTTTTCTCCACTTCTACTCTTTTCTATAAACTTTTCATACATTTTTAATTGTTTTACTCTATTAGCCACTAAAAATGATTTACCGTATCTAATGTTAAATTCAGGATTTTTTAATAATAATTTTAAATAGACATGATTCTCCATAATAGTTCTTGCTATGGCATCTGTTCCAGCGCTAGCCTCTGCTTCTATAAGTATTTTAAAAGATTTAACTTTTTGTATCATATCTACATACAAACCTATAGTAGCGGCGTCATTAGTATCGAATTCAATTTCTTTATCGTTAAAATGTTCTTTAAAAACCTTTTCGAGCGCTTTTTCAGCTTCTTCGATTAGCTTAGTTGTTAATTTCATAAAGACTTCTCCTTCATTCAAAATTAAGTTGAAATTGTTAAAACTCTTCCTCCTCATCCTGCCTCACTCTTTTTACTTTCCAATGGTGGGTAATAATCTTTTTTTCAATATTACATACTTAGGATATTTTTAAATTTTATATCGTATAGGGCTTTAAGACCGAATTCCCTTTTAAATACAAAGGATGTTTGGGGATATTCTTTACAGTCGTATCAATACAATAAATTTCTTGATCATTTATTAACGACATAATGTTTGTGATACGGTTTTTTACTCCTTTATAGCTTTGACCACATGCAAGAACTATCTTATCGGTATTTTTCAAAGCTTCAAAAAGATGTTTATCGTTTTCTGGTCCAATTGGATCGTTATGCAATTTCAATCCTTTTGGATTTGTGCTAATAAGGGCATACAAATTCAATATGTTCATGCCTCCATATCCCCACGACTTCGAAAAATTCATACATCGTTTCAAAGTTGGATCACATAGATCAGCATCAGCAACACTGGGATTTAACATTATAAAAGTTACAATATCTTTCTGATCATCCCATATGCATTTCAATGAATATCTATATGTTCTATCATTTTGATTTTCATTATCAAAAATTACTGTAACTTTCTCATCTGACTTCCAGGGCGTACCCGCCATTAAAACCCCTCCCTTGTTCCAGTTTATTTATGTCACTTTTTCATCACGTATGTTAATTAAAGTCAAGAACACCAAGCAAAAGCGGTATGCTGTCGTTCAGTGTCCTTCAGATGGCTGGTAGAACTTTCTATAAATTCCTTACTTTTTGGATAAAATCTATATTTTTATCGTCTATCTTACTCATTTTTTTTATTTCTTCGACCAAAAAACTATCAGTACGATTAAAGTTTTTAATTAAATTAAAATACATGAGTTGATTTACATAACTGAATATTAAAGGTAAAGCTGTTACGTATATATATTTAAAACTATTAATTCTTTCAGAAGTATGAAATAGGGGCAAATAATTTAGACTATTTTTATTTGTTCTAAAGCCTTTTTTACGTGTTGTAATTAAATGTAAGGATTGATCTAAATATCCAGAAAGTGTCTGATCATTTTCTTTTGATCCATAGCGTTGTTCGAAGAGTATATCAACTTGTTGTTCATTTATTCTTTTTAATATGTCAGAGTTGTTATTAATTATTTTTTTAATTTCAGTTTTTATAAAATTTCTTACTTTCCAATCAGAAAAATCAATACTTTCAAATTCATCGTTTATCATAGCGTTAACAAAAGTTACACGATCAAAAGTTATATATTCTATACAAGCTAATAAATCTTGAAGAGGTTTCCGTAATAGTGAAAACATGACTCCTAAGTCTTCTGATTGTAGTGCCTCATTTGCATACATGAGGGAGGTTGAAATTTCATAAACACAATCAAAAAATATTAATTCACCCAATACTTCTTTATCTTTTTCCGAAGCTTTATTAAAACTAATAACAGGATAATTGGAAAGTTTAAATTTGGTAAAGTTAATTAAATTATTATAATGCTGTGCATTTTCTTCAGTAAGTCTGATTAATTCATTTACAATTTCCTCCGATATTTGAGGCGATTCATTCATGAAATTTATCCCCCTGTCTATTCAAAAATCCTCCCCCTCTTCATACCTTATCCGCTTCACTTTCCACTGATGGGTAATAACCTTTGTTTCCCCGTGCTTCGGTAATTCTTTCAATTTAGCTTTACCTCGCTTTAAACAATCACACATGGCTTATCTCTCTTAAGTATATCAATATCAAGGCTTTCCGTCTGTATACCACATCAATATTTTCCATATTATCCAAATATTACACCTTTATAACTCATTTAACTTAACCGGATTCATTTCACTCGCAGTACCATTTTTATTCACCAATAACGAAATCACATTATCCGCTCGTATGTTTAACCGGTCCAGCTTTTCTTTTAAGTCTACGCTATTTTGTGCGTATATTGTATATCCCTTCTCCATTCCGCCTTCACACCGGCTAAAGACGATCATGAACATCTTCCTCTCTAATCACCTGTTTTTGAAATGCTATATGCTACTCATGAGTTAAGCTCATATGACAATTACCAGCTCCTTAATTAAATCAATACTGATAATATCTTTCCCCCTGTACTTTCTCACAGCTTCAAGGCAGTACTTTTACATTGTCCCTATTGTTGGGGCCATTATCGTTATCAAAGCTCTCCTGTGGCCTTTAAATTGAGCCTCCCAGATGAAATTATTGATAGTCGGCATGAGGCACCTCTTCTCTTTTAGTATGTACCTGGTAATCAAGTAGCACCCCATGTTTAGATGTTACTTTTTGCCAATCATGTTCTAAGAAATCAGATGGGATAGATTTCAGTCCCCATATTAATTAGCTATTTATAGAGATCTTTATAGTATTATATTTACTTATTACCAAGCATTAGAGATCGTTTTATAATGAACATTTCGTAAAAGGTACAGACTTGCTTAAATTTATTATCAATTATCTTTCTGGTCAATCTGACTGCTCTTTAGCGAATATAAATATTCTGATTATTTAAATAATTATGTTATATTAAGAGGAAGAGAAAAACGTAATGATTAATTGGCTATCGACCGATTGCTTATTTTTTTGGTTTTACTATTCACTCACAGACAATAGTAATTAATTGGAAGACACTATCTTGAAATAATCGCCAATACTACTGATGAAAAATCTCCCAAAACCTAGCCAGATCTATAAATGTTTACTTTATATAGAAATGTTGAAATCGTAAACAGTTTATGAAAGGTGGGGCCGAATGATATGGGACGATATTTAAAAAGTGTAAAATGGTACCATAAAGTACCTGGCTTCCGATCCGGACAATGGTGGAAAGCATTGATAGCTCTCATAGGCTATGGTTTTATGCTTTTGCTACTTTTAGGAGGTATTGCTTCATTATTGGATGATCGAACGGCTGCCGAAATTGCAGCTGACAATGATGCTAGACAAGAAGAGCGTCAGTTAGAAAAAGAAGAAGATCAACTTTCTGAAGAAAAAGAAAGCGAAACCGTTACGGCTGAAAACGAAGAACTAGCAGCAAACGCTGAAACGATATCGACTTTAGAAGAAGAGGCGGCTACTACAGAGGAACAACTGGATATCGCAGCCGAACAAATAATTACTTTAGAAGCTGAAATTAGTTCATTACAAGGCAATGAAGAAGCTCTGCAAGAAGCCGAGACTGCATTAGAGGAAGCCCAAGAACAACTGGATGAACTAAAAAGCGAAGAGAATATTGCATTAGAAGAGGCTGAACAAAGAATTGAAGAGGTTGAACTACAAAATGAAGAATTTACTGAAAGTACAACAGAGAAAGAAAAGGAACTTATAGAAGTTAAAGGAGAATTAGAAGCTTCACAAGAGAAAGTAGCAGAACTCGAAACAGCAATATCTAATACCACATCTTCTCCTTCTTCTAACAGCAGTTCATCTGATTCTAATAATTCATCAACGCAATCTGACTCTTCAAATGACAACAGCTCTACCTCATCTGATTCATCATCAATTTATTATAAAAACTGCACTGCAGCGAGATCGGCCGGAGCTGCCCCTGTATATAGAGGAGAACCTGGTTACGCCAAGCATTTAGATCGTGATGGAGACGGAGTCGGATGTGAATAAATTAAAATAAGTCTTAGACAATGGATACCTATCGTCATATGTAAAAAACAAAAATCCAGCGCCTCCTCTTTTCAGAGTAAGCGCTGGATTTCTTTTCTATTAACAGCAGTCGCTGTCGGAGCCGCCGTCCATTACAAGGCCGGACTGTCCTTCACTATTGGTTTGTACGTCCAATGTGATGTTCTCGACGTGTGGTAATACCTGCTTCTCAATGGCTACATCAATGCCGTTAATTTCCCGTCTTTCATCATCTTCAGCTGGCTCATCCAGAGCCAGACCCAATTTAGGGCCTCCTCAGCCCATGCCTGAAAAGACGACGCGGATATTACCGGCGCTGTGTTCTTTCATCACGCCGTGAATAAATTCTTTTGCCTGATCGGTAATGTTCATGGTATCTCTCCTTTTCTATTTCTTAGTATAAGGGATTTTTTCTGCGGTTTAAACCGGGTGATCCTGTTTTTTTACCTTGATTGCGTACGCTATCGTTTCGCTGCTGTTTTTAAGCATCCATCCGAGAGAAGGATGATTGTCCAGCACCGGCGACGGCTTGATTGCTTCAAACGTGTCTTCGTCGGTTGTGACCGTATATGCATCGTCAGCTGATTCCACCGGAACCAAGGAATACTCCCGAATTCCTTGTCAGCCGCCGGTGAGCTTTGATTCCAGGCGGAAAGCCATTATACTGCCGGGCAGCCCCTGCATGGTTTGTTCCGCTCTTTCGGTTAATCGGATTGTATGCATAGCTATTCCTCCTTTGTCCTACTGATAATTGTAGATTCAGAGCGGGCGGAAAGCAAGAAAACCAGCTTTTGCCTTTTATCTAAACCTGAGTGCAACCTGATCATTTTTAAAATTAAGAAAGGAGGCTCCCTTAGGAAGCCTCCTTATTAAACGCGTGTACTATTACAATGCGAAGCCTATTGGTAATGGCTGGTGAAAAATCTTCACGTAGGAAGGGACCTGCCCGCTCCTTTTTGCTTCGATTAACCGGTCGTACATTCGTTTGCCGCCTACGGCATTGGCTGAGTGAATCGTAATGCAGTCAGGAAAAATTTTGTGTTCCAGTAAGTGCAGCACGACTTCAAATCCGTTCTTTGCATAACTTCCTAAGTCGTGATCCAATGATAAGTGAGATACCAGTTTTTTGGATCGGATCATGGCAATACATTCTGCTACGGTTTCTACTAGAATATACCCGCTCGGACAAGGCCTCACATCATCCAGGAAAATATTGTACTTTTGTACGTTTTCCATACATCCTCCTTTATAATATGAGAAATGTGTGTTCATGTCTTAGTGGCTGTTAAACTATAGTATAACAGAAAATAGGCCTTATTTCTACCCATTATTCAAACCGGCTCTGCAGAAGGTTCTTCACCTGTTCCACGTCCTCCATGGTATAGGTGATTTCCGCCCCTTCTTCGATCCGGCGGCTCGATTCAATATTGTGCTTCCAGCTTTCTGCAAAATCCGCCCACCATCTTTCCCACTGGCCGGTAAAATGATCGCGCATCTGCCCCCACTCTTTTTCCAGCAGCTCATCGGCAGGCGGGCGCAGTTCTTCTTCGAGCTCGTCTTTGAACGGTTTAATCTGCTGGTCCATAAAAAACGCGCTGTAGGACGTGTAACTGCTGAAAAAGGAAAACGTCATCCGGTCAAGCGGCGGCTGTTCGTTGGACGAAAAACTGTCAAATTGAGGCAGCTCCCAGTGAAACGCAGACAGCATTGATTCGGGAATCTGCCCGGAAAACGTTTCCGCTATGCGCCAGCTCCGCTCTTTCATATACTGCTCCATCCGGTAGCCGGTTGCCTGCAGTTCTTTATCAAACTCCAGAAACACTTCCTGCACGAGGCTGTTTGTCTGCCGCTTCATCTGCTCGGCGAAGGAACGCTCCTTTTGAAACGCATAGGGCGTAAAATAATCTTTAAACAGGTCATAGTAGCGGTAAAAAACGCGCTGCTTTACATAAAACAGCAGCTCTTCCATCTCGCGGTGCATCATATCAAGCTCGAGCGCAAAGGAATACGCCTGCAGTTGATGTTCCGCTTCCTCCAGAGCATTCAGACGCTGCTGCTTTTTTTCCTGCTGACGGGAAGCATCCAGCGCCGCTGTTTCCATCATATCCTCCAGAGTGCGGACAGCCTGGCGGATTTCGCCCCGTCCTTCCTCCAGCACAATTCCCTGCAGCTGCTCATAGGAAAAATGCTCAAACGCTTCCATAAAGTCATCCATGCCGGATACCGGGCGGCTCCCGCCTCCGGCCTGCAGGCTTGATACCGGATATACCGGAGGGTCTTCCAGGCCAAATGACTCCAGCTCCCGCTTCACGTAGCGAATGACGCTTTCCAGCTCTTCTGTATCTTCGGCGAGATCTGCGGCGTTCACGAGGAAAAAGATTTTGTTGTAGGAAAAATACTGCGTCAGGCGGCCAAGCTGAGTGAGAAACATTACGTCGGCACGCGAAAACGCATGATTGTAATACGTCGCAAAAAAAATCGCATCGGCTTTTTTCATTTCTTCAAATGCCAGCAGCGTATGCCGTTTATAAATGCTGTGCACACCGGGTGTATCCGTGAGCGTATAGCCTTTATCAGTAAAGGCGCCGGCGGCATCGACATCGGCCCGGTCGATCATCATCGCCTCTTCCGCATTTCCTGTCAGCTGCTGGAACGCTTCGAGCTTCATTTCTACACGGGTGCCCTGCTGGTCCTCGTAGTTTCGAAACGACGCTTCATATTCATCCAGCCGGTTTTTTTCTTCTGCGTCCAACAGCAGCAGCGGATCTATCCATTCTTCTTTCCTGCTTTCCTTATTGTCCTCTTCTTTTTGCTTCTCCTGCTTTTTCTTCTGCTCAGCGAGTTTTTTGCGGCGCTCTTCTTTCAAAGCCGCCCATTCATCCATGGAACCAACTGCGGTGTTTGTTTGAAAAAGCAGCTCATTCATTTCTTCAATGACCCGTTCTTCGGTTTTATAGACAACTGAGACCGTCCCGTGACTGGCCGGCGCTGCCGGGCGGATCGTCGTTACGAACGCAGTGGTTGGATGCGAAGAAACGGGCAGCAGCGGCTCGCCGATGAGGGCATTGGCAAAGGTCGTTTTGCCGGAGCTGAACGCGCCGAATAAAGCGACCCGGTAAGCAGCCTGCTCGAGGCGCTCTGCTTTGCTGTTCAGCGAAGCGGCGGCGGCATCTAGAACCCGAAACCCCTTCATCATACCGGCGGCTTCGCGCAGTTCATGCGGAGCCTTTCCGCGCGCCGGCCGGGTGCCGGTCCCGCTGCCGTGCCGCTCATACCATTCCTGAATAGGAAAAGTAAGCGGCTTCTGCGTGCCTGCAGCTTTTATCTCATAAGCTCCGGACACGGATGTATGTACCGGCTCAAAGGGCTCGGCCGCTTCCCAAAAGGCGTTCATCCATTCTTCTGCCGTTTTCACCCACTGCTCCTGCCTTGCCTGCCACGCTTCTGCTTCTTCCAGCAGCTCGGCCGCCCTAATACGACGGTTTTCCAGACGCACAGCTTCTTTTTTCTGCTCGGCGGCAAGCAGGGTTTTGATTTTCGGCAGCAGCTGAATGAGCTGCTGCTTGTACACGCGCTTAATTTCTTCGGTGAGCCAGCGGCTGAAGCTGAGCACATACCCCTGCGTAAAAGCGGCTCCGGTGCGCTCAGACCGGCTGATTAATTCATCATCAATGGTACAGGTCATATCGAGCAGCCGGCGCTGCAGATTCTGGTCTTCCACGCGGTACGAAGCCAGCAGGTTTGTCATCTGTTCGCGAAGCGGAATATCAATATAATTGCGGGCGTTTTCCGTAAGACTGCTTTTCAGTGCTTCCAGCCTCTCCTCGCGCGAGCGGCGGGTTTTGTTTTTGCCGAACAGCCCTTTAATCCGGTAGGCCGTCTGACGAGATTCGAGGTAATCCCTGGCGGCATTGCGGGTATGATAAGGCGTCAGCTTCGCATTCGTAAATACCAGATCCACCGTGGCAAATATTCTTTTTTCGAGCGTATCCTGCCACTCCTCCATTTCCTCCTGTTTCTGCACCGCCTGGAGCTTTTCTTCCTGCAGATCCTTCAGAGAAGCGTACTGCTCAAGGGCACGGTGGATATCTTTTGGCGGGTGCTGCTGTTTTTCTTTCTGTCCGGCTGCTTCTGCCATCATCCGGTACAGGCTTTTCGCCGCCGTCTGGGATACCTGGATATCGTGTGGCACCGAAGCTGAAAATAAGTAATCCATCAGCTTTCCCCATTGCTCAGGGGTCTGTTCTGGAAAGCGTGAGGAAATAAAGTACACGTCGTTATAACGGATGCCCCGTTTTTGAAAAGAAGCTTCCATCCGCTCCCGGAATGCATCGATTGTTCCCTGCTCCGGGTTATGCTTGTCGGCCTGATTAACGATTAAAACCGGCCGGATATCCATTTGGTTGAGCTTGCTTAAAAAAGCAATGTTTTCTTCGGATTCCACCTGCTGGTAGTCCATGACGTAACAAACCGTATCGGCTTCCGGCAGCCGCGACTCCGCGGCGAGCTGATGGGTTTCTACTGTAGAATCAATACCCGGCGTATCAATCAGCTCCACCCCGTCCGGAAGTTTAGTTTCCGCGTCCTGAAGATACACTTCCTTCACCGCGCCTCCCTGCTGAAACCAGTCTGCGTCCCAGGCGTCCAGATCCGGAAACACCGTGTCCGGCCGGCTGTCTTCGTGTACGAGCGTAATGCCGGGACGCCCTTTCTGGAAGTGCACCACGTTGGCGCTGGTTGGAATCGGGTGCGAGGGCAGATGATCTTCGCCGATCAACCGATTAATAAACGTGGACTTGCCTGCTGAAAACACCCCGCAGCATAAAATGGTTTTACGGCCGGCGTGCCACTTTTTTTCAATTCCCTCAAGCACCTCCTGCGTATCCTCGTCGGCCCATTCAGAAAGTCGGGCTTTCAGGTCAAGGAGCGGCTCTTTCTTAAATTTACGGCGGGTCCAGAATTCGTCTCTCTCCTCACGGGAGAGCAGGACATCCTGAACGGAAGGCATTTTCATCTGCGCAGAACTCCTTTCGATGAACGACTATTCCTGCTGCGGTCAAACAGCAAACGCTTTCGCGCTGTTTCTAAAAAAAGAGGCCTGCAGGAGGCCCCTAAATCAAATGGTCTTTTTCAAATAAATACTCATATGGTATATCAATAAACACATACAGGTCATCGGTAAGCGGATGCGAATACGTGCGGATCATTTCATTCTGGTGAATATCAGAATACAGATCAGAAAGGATACCTCGTTTTTCAAAATTCATGCGGACGATGTTCTCGAGAAAATACGGCCGCCAGCTCCAGTTACGGTTGCGACCTTCCGGGTGATATGTCCAGCCTTCGGTTTCCTTCAAGGCATTTCCTGACTTCTGGTAGCCTTCGTGATCGCAGATGTACACCCGAAAGGAGATGTCTTCCAGCGCGTGCGCAATGTTCATCGTGAGCGCATCCACATCGGTCCACTGGCCTTCTTTTTTCAAAATAGCGCTCAGTCGTTTGTTCATCGACGTCATTAATTCAATCTGGGCTTCCATTTTTTTGCGTTCCAGCGTAATAAAATGGTGAAAATCCTTGCGGAGTACTTCGGTAAGCATCTGCTTGTCGCTGAACGCGTTTTTCGGCTTGCGCAGGTAATCGCCCTGAAAGTAGCGGGCTCCGTTCCTCCAGGCATAATTGAGCTGATTAAAGCCGTTTACTTCTTCAAACAAGAGCGAGGCGCCGATTTTCCGCGACAGCATCGATAAGGAATGCAGCACATCCCGGAACATGCTCGGAATGGAATTTTCCTCCGTAAAGGCCAGATCGACTTTAATGATATTCGGCATCAGGTAGGCAATCTGATCCAGATTGGTCGTATTTTTGCCTACATCATCCAGCGCGACTTTAATGCCGAGGCTCTGCACGTACTGCACGAAATGCTTCAGCTGGGACTGGTCCCCGATAAAATGGTGTTCCTTAAGCTCGAGCACGATTTTGTCGAAGGTGAGTCCCTTTTCCTGAAACTCCTTCAGGCGTTCGACAAAGCTCTCGCCGCCGTCCTGAACCAGCAGATTCACATCTACATTTAAAAACAACACTTCGTCGCGTCCTTCTTCCAGATAGGCATTCAACGCCTGGTCATGGATGTGATCCTCGACTTCCTGACGGTATTCATCCGGAATGCTGTGATCCTGGAAAAACGCGCGCAGGCTCATGCTTTCGTTTTCGGTTTCGTGAAATCGTCCCATCACTTCGTACCCGGTAATTTCCAGAGTGTCGGCGCTGACGATCGGTTGAAAATGGGCTACGACTTTTTCTTTCTGCATCACTATATCTAACGCATCCACATGTATCACCTTCTTTTTCAGCCCTTTTCTATAGAGCTTCACGCTCTTGTTATTTTTAGGTTAAATCAAATGGCGTCTCCTGATACACGTAATAGTTCAGCCAGTTGGTAAACAGCAGGTTCGAATGGGCACGCCAGCGCATCGGCGGATTCAAAAGATGATTTCCCTTCGGAAAATAATTTTCCGGAAGCGCTGTGGAAATGCCGCGGCGGCTGTCCCGCTCGAATTCCTCGCGGAGCGTTTCCCGGTCATACTCGCCGTGGCCGGTCATAAAAATCTGCTTGCGGTCTTTCGTGGCGAGCAGGTATAATCCGGCGTCGTCCGACTCGGATAATATATCGAGTGCGTCTATTTTTTTCACATCTTCAAGCCGGGTTTCCGTATAGCGCGAATGAGGGGCCCAGAATACTTCATCAAACCCGCGCAGCAGCTTTTCCTCGGGCATCTGCACCGTATGCTCATAAACACCGAACTTTTTCTTTTCCATTGGATGCTTCGGAATGCCGAAATGGTGATACAATCCGGCCTGGGCGCCCCAACAGATATGCAGGGTCGAAGTTACATGGGATTTGCTCCATTCCAGTATATCCGTCATTTCCTCCCAGTAGTCCACCTGTTCAAAGGGAAGCTTCTCTACAGGCGCTCCGGTAATAATCATGCCGTCGAATCGTTTGCTGCTGACTTCGTCGATTGTTTTGTAAAAAGCAGCCAGGTGCTCGTGCGGCGTATTTTTGGAGGAGTGGGTATTCGGATGAAGAAAAGACACGTCAAGCTGCAGCGGCGTGTTGCCCAGCATACGGAGAATCTGGGTTTCCGTCGCTTTTTTCAGCGGCATTAAATTCAAAATGAGTATATTCAGAGGACGGATGTCCTGGTTGTAGGCTCTGCTTTCGTTCATGATAAAAATATCCTCTTTGGTGAGAATATCTTTAGCCGGTAAATGGTCGGGCACTTTAATTGGCATTAACTCTCCTGCTCCTTTATTTCTATTTAGGCCTGGCTAATAAGCGGTAGATAATGATAGAAAAGTATCACGAATAGACGTGGAAAGCAACTGTATGTATACCCCTCCCTGCTAAGGAGAAGCGGTATTTTTCAAAAAAACTCAGGCCGGCAGGACGTTCTGCCGCACCAATTATTTGTTATTCTTTCCACCAGTCGTCATGGATGGTTACCGGCTCGCTGCGTTTATGTCTCGTTTTGGTGTAATAGTTAATCAATTTCTCTGAGGCGTCAGCTTCTATTTCTTTTCCTTCCAGAAAGTCATCGATCTGATCATAGGTCAGGCCGAGGGCTTCTTCATCGGAAAGGCCGGGCTTATCTGACTCCAGGTCAGCGGTAGGTACTTTTTCAAACGTTTTTGAAGGTGCTTCAAGTTCCCTGAGCAGCTCTTTGCCCTGGCGTTTGTTCAGGCCAAACAGCGGGGCGATATCGCAGGCGCCGTCGCCGTATTTCGTATAAAAGCCGGTAATTGCTTCTGCGGCATGATCGGTTCCGATAACGAGCAGCTGATAATGGGCGGCAATGTCATAATGGACTTTCATCCGCTCCCGGGCTTTTGTGTTTCCTTTGTTAAAATCCGTCATTTGCTCCCCGGTGCCTTCCACAAAGTCGCTCTCGGAGGCATCCACTGCCTTCTGAATATTGACGGTAATGGTGCGGGAAGGATCGATAAAAGAAAGGGCAAGCTGGGCGTCCTCTTCGTCATGCTGGACCCCATAGGGCAGACGAAGGGCGATAAATTGATAACCTTCTCCGGTTTCATTGAGTTCATTAACCGCCATCTGGGCGATTCTGCCGGCAAGCGTGGAGTCCTGTCCGCCGGAAATCCCCAGTACAAAACCTTTTGCTCCGGATGCAAGCAGATACTTTTTCAGAAACTCTTTACGAGTCGTTATTTCCTCTGCTGCCTGCACAGACGGATGTACTTCAAGGTCGTTTATAATATGCTGCTGTGTAATAGTCATAGTAGTCCCCTTTCTTTTAGTCCTATTTTTCCTTATTTTCTCTTTTTTTAAACCTTGCCGGCCGAAAGGCGAAAACGCCTGATGTCTTCGGAAAGGCCGCAGGCTTCCAGCACTTCCACCTGTTTCGGGCCGCGGATATCAAAGTGGGAGTACTCCTCGCGGTAGTGAATCCAGTGGGGCTGAAAGCCAAACTGCCTGCCCCATTCGAGCAGCTTGTCGTGATCGCCGCAGGCGGCTTTTGTGACGGTATGAAACTCCGGATAACGCGGGTCATACCAATAATGAGTTAACAGCGCAATTTCGCCGGCCGCGGCTTTGTTTTTCCAGTCGGCCAGCTCTTTTTTTGAAATGCCAAATGCCATAACGGCCTCCTAATGCGACACTTCCCTCGTATACATCTCGTGCCACTCCGGAAGGTGTTTTTTGATAGAAAGCGGGCGGAAGCTGTCTTTAGATACGCACACATGCTCAGACGATCCTTCCACACACGTTTCTCCGTTTTCATTGCTGATCAGGTAGCCGTATTCGATACGAACACCGCTGTAATCTTTCACCCACGTCTGGATGGTCATTGTTTCATCGTATACAGCAGATCTTTTGTATTGCAGGTTGATGCCGGTTACCGGGGACAGGTAGCCCTGCTTTTCCAGCTCATTGTAGCGGAAGCCCAGTTTTTTTATCAGCTCTGTGCGCCCGAGCTCGCACCAGATCACATAGACCGAATGATGGACGATGCCCATCTGATCTGTTTCTGCGTAGCGGACCGGCACCGACGTATAGGCGGTTGTGCGTGTCATTTAACGGTCTCCTTTAATACTTTCTTTTTCTTTGTAGGCTGCTGCTTTTTTTGCATCTGTTTCATTGAGTTCGTGCAGGTTTCCTTCTGCCGTGTCCATCACCCGTCCAGCCTGCTGCTGAAACATTTCTTCAGCCATATCTTCAGCGAAGCGGGCGTTCCCGGAGGTATCCATCCGCTCATATGCGCTTTTGAGCACTTCAAGCGCGGCCTCCGTGCACGTATATCCGTACTCTTTTGTTTTCAGACGGGTAATTTCAAGAAGCTCTTCGGCGCTGTAAGGCGGAAAATAGAATGTCTTTTTAAAACGCGAGCGAAGGCCGGGATTGATTTCAAGCAGATGATCCATCGGCCCGGCGTATCCGGACAGAATCACCACCAGATTCTCGTCATGCTTGGTCATTTCTTCCACAAGCGTATCCAGGGCCTCCTTGCCGAAATCCGACCGGCTTCCCGTCGCTAACGCGTAGGCTTCATCAATAAACAATACGCCGCCTAATGCTTCACGGATTTTTTTTCTTGTTTTCACGGCGGTCTGCCCGGTATACTCAGCGACCAGATCGCTTCGTCCGCATACAATCGTATGACCCCGCTTCAAAAATCCCATTTCTTTTAAAATGCCGGCATAAAGCTTTGCCACGGTTGTTTTTCCGGTTCCTGCCTCTCCCGTGAAAACGGTGTGAAGCTGCAGGGGAACACTCGGCGCCCCTTCTTCTTTTCTTTTTTTCTGAACCGATATAAAGCTGGCTAATTTTTTCAGCTCATTTTTTACTTCCTGTAAGCCGATCATTTCCTCTAATTTTATCATAGGTTCTTTACGGGCGTCTTCATCTAATGAAAAAGCCGATCCGCTCATATCCTCGGGCGTAAGAATAGAATAATCCTCTACGCTGACGTCGGTCTTTTCACCGATTTTGGACCCCTTTTGAAAAATAGCGTCCATGATAATGTTTTTAGCAGTGCGCCCATTTCCGAATGTTTCATCCACCTGCTCTTTTTCCAGGCGCTCCTGCAGGACACGGCGGCTTGCGTCATTGAGCATAAAGTCGTTGTCGATCGCCGTTTTTTCTGCAATCTGGGTCAGTTCTTTCATCGAATAATCGGGAAGGTGAATATGATTGCTTTCCGGAAAACGGCTGCGCAGGCCCGGGTTGGAATGCAGAAACTGCCGCATTTCCTCCGGATACCCGGCAAGAATAATCGCAAAGGAACCAGCATATTCGCCGCTCGTCATAGCTGATACGAGCGTGTCCACCGCGGTCTGCCCGAAATCATTGCCGGACATTCCCTCGCGCCGGAGGCTGTAGGCTTCATCAATAAACAACACGCCGCCGACTGCTTCCTTTACGAGATGCATGGTTTTTTCTTCGGTCTGGCCCACATAGGCGCCGACAAGCTGGGAACGGTCCGCTTCCAGTACTTCATCGCGGGGCAGAATACCGAGGTGATGATAAATTTTAGCCAGCATCCGGGCAAGCATCGTTTTCCCGGTACCGGGATTTCCAGTCAGAATCATATGAAGGCTCCGCTCATCCTTCCATTGATACCCCTGGTCTTTGCGCTGCTTTTGATACTGCAGGTAATGATACATCCGGTGGACGTTATCCTTTACCTGCTCGAGCCCGATCATCTGGTCAAGTTCGGTCAGCGGATCCCCCGGCAGCATCGCCGTGTATTGATCCAATGATGCGAACTGGCTCTCCCACTCCTTTTTTACGTCCTGCAGCTCCTGAATAGAGAGCTTCAGCTTTTTCACCTGCTCCGGGGAATAAAAGGAGCCGGAGGCGGTCTCCAGGTATTCTTCAGCTTCCTCCGCTACTTTTGTATATAACGCGGTCCCTTTATGGACGGCTTCGAGAATGCCGGGAAGATGTTCAGCGAACAGCGCTTCATCTACGGTGGACTGCTGCAGAATGTCGGCTGCCTGCTTGAGCTGCTCTCTTTCGGTTTCTGCATTTGCTTTTAACTGCTCGGCTGCTTTTTTTCTTGCAGAGCTCTGGTCTGTTTCCCGTATCGGTGCCATAGCACGGCTAAACGCCATATCCCGGACGGCAAATAACGTTTCCAGCCCTTTTAAAAATAACAGGTCTTTCTCGGTATCATCCCACTCCAGTCCCTGCTCGACCCAGCTGCGGATCAGCGGATCAAACCGGTCCCTTCTGGAAAATCGTTCTTTTGCCAGAACCGCATAGGCTCTGGCCGCCAGACGGCGCTGTCCGGCGTCTGCTGCATCTATCTGTCCAATAAATTCCTGAACCGCGTCAATGGATAGAGAGGAAGGCTGTTTTTCCCAGGCTTCTATCTTTTCTTTCAGCTGGTCAGTGGATGAAATCGTCATAACGGGTCTCTCCTTTTATACGAAAGCATGCTTTTGCGTAACAATCCATGCTTCTGCCTTTATAACAAAACTCCAGGGAACCATACCCTGGAGTCTTTCTATTTCTTATTATACTTGCCTGCAAGCCAGCGTACAAATAAGGCCAACCACGTGCCGAAAATACCGCCTGCCGTGTTCAGGATCACATCGTCAACATTGGAGACCCGGTACGTAAACATAAACTGGGCCGACTCAATGCCGATAGAGAGCACACAGGCAAACAAAGGCACCAGCCAGAAGACTTTGGTGCGGGAATGGATAAGCAGCCCGAGCAGGAAGCCAAAGGGCATAAACATAATAATATTTCCTGCCAGAATCGTCAGTGGATCCATGATGTTATCGCTGTAGAGTGCAATATTCATAATGCTTTCAAACGGATGAAGGTTATAGTTACGGCTTCCCGGTCCCTGCGCACCGTATGACGAGCCGTAGTTCCAGGCCAGCAGGGTTACGTATAGAAGGGCCGCCATATAAAGAAGAAAGGCGGCCACGAGTCCTTTGCGGAATTTTGTGTGTTTTGGTTCTCTTGATGCTGGTTCTTCCTCTGTCACGGTTATACCTGCTTTCTGCTGATGAGTTCACTCCTATATTATGATTTTTTCCGGCCGTTATAGCAATAGATATTTTTACACTATTTTATTTCACAAACAGGAGGCACACATAAAAAAACCCTCCACGCCTGAAAGGCGGGAGGGCTTATAAAGCGTATTAGTTATCGCGCGCTGCTTCTGTTTTCGCAAGGTTGTTGCGAAGAACCATCTGCAGGATACCGCCGTGGCGGTAATAGTCCATTTCGATTTCACTATCAAAGCGGGCGATGACCTGGAATGTTGTTACTTTTCCATCTTCATCTGTAGCCACTACTTCGATCACATCACGTGGACGCACGTTGTTGGTTACTTTTACATCAAATGCTTCTTTACCAGTCAGACCAAGTGATTCCGGGCTGTCTCCGTCTTTAAACTGAAGCGGAAGAACTCCCATTAACACGAGGTTACTGCGGTGGATACGCTCAAAGCTCTGGGCAAGAACTGTTTTAATTCCTAGAAGGTTGGTACCTTTTGCAGCCCAGTCTCTGGAGCTTCCCATGCCGTAGTCATTTCCGGCAATAACCATAAGATCTGTTTTGTCATCCTTGTACTTCATGGCAGCGTCATAGATAGCCATCGTTTCGCCGTTTGGCCAGTATGTCGTATAGCCGCCTTCTGTACCAGGAGCAAGCTGGTTCTTAATACGGATATTGGCGAATGTACCTCTCATCATTACTTCGTGGTTACCGCGGCGGGAACCATACGAGTTAAATTGAGCAGGAGACAGGCCTTTTTCGATCAGGTAACGACCGGCCGGGCTGTTTTTCGCAATAGCGCCTGCTGGTGAAATGTGGTCTGTTGTTACACTGTCGCCGAATTTCCCGATAACACGAAGGCTGTTAAGCGGCTTAATGTCTTCCGGATCTTTCGCCATGTCTACGAAGAATGGAGGATTCTGAATGTAAGTGGATTCCTCATCAAAGTCGTAAAGAGCAGCATTTTCATCAGACTGGAGATCATTCCAGCGTTCGTTGTTTGTGAACACATTTTCGTATTCTTCTTTAAAGAGCTTCGGAGATACGTTATTGTGAACCGTGTTCTTGATTTCTTCAGTCGTAGGCCACAGCTCTTCAAAGTAGATGTCGTTTCCGTCTTTGTCTTTACCAAAGCTGTCCTTGTAGAAATCAAAGTTTACATTTCCGGCAAGTGCATAGGCGACAACAAGCGGTGGAGAAGCAAGATAGTTCGCCTTAACAAGCGGGTGGATACGTCCTTCGAAGTTTCTGTTTCCGCTTAGTACAGAGGAAACCAGAACATCGTTATCTGCAATCGCTTCTTCCACTTCAATTGGAAGCGGACCGCTGTTACCGATACATGTTGTACAGCCGTAGCCGACAAGGTTGAAGCCAAGCTGGTCAAGATAAGGCATAAGACCCGCATCTTCTAGATAGCGTGTTACAACTTTTGAACCTGGTGCAAGCGATGTCTTCACGTATTCCGGTACTTCGAGTCCGCGTTCGATCGCTTTCTTTGCAAGCAGGCCGGCACCAATCATAACGTAAGGGTTGGACGTGTTCGTACAGCTGGTAATCGCTGCAATCGTCACAGCACCTGTGCTTAATGTAGTTGTTTTGCCGCTTGGGTGTTTTACTTCTACTTCTTTTTCTACATCTTCAGGAGCCAGGCCGAATCCCTGGTTGCCGGCTGGAGCTGTAAGTGCTTCATTGAATTTCTTTTTCATGTCCGTCAGCTCGATAAGGTCCTGGGGACGTTTCGGGCCGGAAAGACTTGGAAGAATTTCTTCAAGCTTTACTTCAAGAACTCTTGTAAAGTTCGGCTCTTCGCTGCCGTCTTCGTAGAAAAGATGGTTAGCCTGGCAGTAGTCCTTTACAAGCTGAATGTGGTCTTCATCACGGCCGGTAAGGCGCAGATAGTTCAGCGACTCTTCATCTACCGGGAAGAAACCACATGTGGCGCCATACTCTGGAGCCATGTTGGAGATTGTCGCACGGTCTGCAAGAGGCATTTCCTTCAGGCCTGGACCGTAGAATTCCACGAACTTGCCGACAACGTTTGTTTCACGAAGCACCTGTGTTACTTTAAGCGCAAGGTCGGTGGCTGTAGCGCCGTTAGGAAGGGCTCCTGTCAGCTTTACACCGACTACTTCCGGTGCAGGGAAATAAGAAGGCTGCTGAAGCATTCCTGCTTCTGCCTCAATACCGCCTACGCCCCAGCCGAGAACGCCTAGTCCGTTGATCATTGTTGTATGGGAATCCGTTCCAACCAAAGTGTCCGGGAACGTTTCAATTTCGCCGTTCTCCGATTCTTTAGCGTGTACTACGGACGCAAGATACTCCAGGTTAACCTGGTGAACGATACCCGTAGCGGGCGGTACAGCACTGTAGTTGTCAAATGCTTTCGTAGCCCAGCTGAGCAGTTTATATCTTTCTTCATTTCTTTCAAATTCAAGGTCCATATTGCGGCGGAGGGAATCTTCCGCGCCAAAGCGGTCTACCTGAACAGAGTGGTCAACTACAAGGTCAACCGGAATCGCCGGATTAATTTCCTGCGGGTCTCCCCCGATGTCTGCCATTGCTTTACGAAGCGACGCAAGGTCAACAACGGCAGGTACGCCGGTGAAGTCCTGAAGAATAACACGGGAAGGCTTAAATGGTACGTCCTCCTCGTTGTTATTTTTCGTGCCCCATTTAGCAAGGCTCTCTACGTGTTCTTTCTTGATTACTTTTCCATCCAGCTGTCTTAGAACAGACTCAAGCAGTACGCGGATAGAATAAGGCAGCTTAGCTACATTACCTACTCCAGCGTCCTCAATAGCTTTTAAATCATAATAATGATATGACTTGCCGCTCGATGAGAACGTTTTGCGTGCATTGAACAAATCGTGGTTTTCACTCATATGTAGCATCCTCCTTTTAGTTGTATCATATAACAGACGGTGTTAAATGTCGAAAAAAATATCCCATTCTCGGATTCTGTAACCTGGCTTTAGTCGATATGCCATTTCCGTCCACCCCTTTAGAATAGCAAAATTCCGGACAAATATAAATGGCTTTCCGAAAAAATTAATCCGGTTACACTTAACGGTACCCGTTTTCTAAACGTCTAACCCTTCTTTTTCCAGTTCCATCAGGAAGGCGGTGATTTCGGTAATGTCGGCATCCTTCAGGGTGCGCATATCAAACAGAAGCTGCTCTTTATGCACCCGGGCAATAACCGGTCGTCCCTGCTTCATCCGCAGAGCCCGTGCTGCCTGCTCTGCTGTTATAGTCACTGTATTAAGACGAACAACCATCGTTGGAAGCATCACTTCCGGCATCGTCCCGCCCCCCACTTTGGAAAAATCATCCGCTTTGCTGAGCGTCCATTCCTGAAGCCGGCATTCCGTTAAAAATAAATCTGCCTTTGCCTCAAGCTCTTCTTTTTCCATCAGCAGCATGTGCACGGCAGGAATATCCTCCGTCCCTGTTCCGCCGGGAAGATAGGCCTTGATGGTTGCTTCAAGTGCGGCCAGCGTCATTTTATCGCAGCGGAGCACCCGGGCAAGCTGATGTTTTTTCAGACGGTCGATTAAATCTTTCCGCCCGGCAATAATACCCGCCTGCGGTCCGCCGAGCAGCTTATCGCCGGAGAAGGATACGAGATCAGCCCCTGCTTCGAGTGCTTCTTTTACGGTCGGCTCCTCGCCTATTCCATGAATACGGAAATCATATAACGCCCCGCTTCCAAGATCTTCGTAAACGAGCACACCGCGGCTTTTCCCTATCCGGCTTATCTCTTTTGTAGAAACGCTGCTTGTGAACCCCTGCATCTTAAAATTGCTCGTATGCACTTTCATCAGCATGGCCGTCTGCTCGTTTACCGCATCCTCGTAGTCATACGGGTGGGTTTTATTTGTGGTGCCCACTTCTTTAAGCACTGCACCGCTTTCTTCCATTATAGATGAAACCCGGAACGACCCGCCGATTTCTACGAGCTCTCCCCGGGATACTATAACCTCTTTTTCCGCCGTCAGGGCACGAAGCACCAGATATACGGCAGCTGCGTTGTTATTTACCGCCATGGCTGCTTCCGCTCCGGTCACTTCGCAGAGAAGGTCTTCGAGAATATCGTGCCTCGATCCGCGGCTCCCCGCTTCCACGTTATATTCCAGATTGGAGTATCCGGAAGCGGCCTCAACAACTTTTTTTACAGCGTCCGGGCCTAAAGGGGCACGCCCAAGGTTCGTATGGAGAATCGTTCCCGTCGCGTTAATAACGCTGTGCAGCCGCTCCGAAAAAAAGCGCCGAACCTGCTGCCCGGCGTGTTCAATAATGATTTCTTCAGCTTTTTTCTTTGATTCGAGCGCCATTCCGTCCAGTACGGCGCGGCGGAGGTTATCCGTTTCGGCCCGGACAATATTTGTTACAGTCCGTTCGTCGTTTGTTTCATCTATTAGAAGACGTATTTGTTCATCCTGAAGCACGGCATGAACGGAAGGAATATTTCTTGCATCCGGCATGATAGTGACCCCTTTAATTTATGAGGGCCCATAGCCTCTCAGTTTTTCGATTAACTGCTCTTCGTTTGGAAATTTCCGCGTTTCTTTCTTGGAATGCACTTTTTCGTCATTTACGTATACTTCAAACACACCGCCGGAGGACGTGACCAGCTGTACTTCTTTAATGGCTCCTCCATAGGCTTTATATATGGCGTCCGTGAGACTCACGGCCTTTGGGGAAAAGTTTCACTGCATACAGAATTCGATCATAATTTTCATCGGAGACCCACTCCTTTGCTTTTATCTATTATTATTGTAGTGTATGGTTTGTGTTCTCGCAAATAGAGCGCTTATACTGATAAAGTAGAAAAAAGGAGGGTTCAAGAATGAATAAAGAAGAAGAAATCCGCCTGACGACGCTTTCCTCGAAAGCTGGTTGAGGCTGCAAAATAGGTCCTGAGGACCTGGCGCAAGTATTGCGTCATATACCAAAAACCGCCCCTGATCCTGCTCTTCTCGTTGGAACTGACACATCAGATGATGGAGGAGTCTACAAGTTGACCGATGACATTGCTCTCGTCCAGTCTGTTGACTACTTCACACCGATCGTCGATGATCCTTACGAGTTCGGACAAATCGCTGCCGCAAACGCCCTGAGCGATATTTATGCAATGGGAGGCACGCCGAAGACAGTGCTGAATATTGTTGGCTTCCCTATCAAAAAACTGCCTGATCATGTACTTGCAGGCATTATGAAAGGGGCTGCCGATAAAGTCAGAGAGTCCGGCGCTACAATAGTCGGCGGGCACTCAATTGATGACGACGAGCCTAAATTCGGTCTTGCCGCTACCGGTATTGTGCACCCGGAGAAATTCTGGGCAAACAAAGGCGCGAAGCCCGGTGATGTTCTTGTGCTCACCAAACCGCTTGGCGTCGGCATTATGACGACCGGTATTAAAAGACAGGCCGTTACAAAGGAACAGGAAGCAGCAGTGACGAAAGTTATGGCATCTTTAAACAAAGAAGCCGCTGAAGCACTGCATGCCTATGATCCCTGCGCCGTCACGGATGTTACCGGATTCGGTCTGCTCGGCCACTCTTATGAGATGGCATCCGCAAGCGAAGTGACGTTCCGTTTTCATTCGAACGACATCCCGCTTCTGGAAGGAACTTACGAACTGGCGGAAAAAGGCATTATCCCCGGCGGTTCCAAATCCAATGAATCCTATCTGCTCGATCATATACACCGCGCAGATGGCATTACAGCCGTTACGCAGCAGATTCTTTGTGACTCGATCACTTCAGGAGGCCTGCTTGCTGCCCTTTCCCCGGAACAGGCAGAAAGCTATGTGAAAGACCTTCATGCAGCCGGTATTATGGAAGCAGCCATTATTGGTGAAGTAGAAGAAAAATCCGATTACTACCTGGAAATTGATTAATACAAAAAACGCAGGCCGTTATCTAACGGTCTGCGTCTTTTTATCTGCCATCATATTTTTTCCATAAATTCGTTCAATTACAGTATCATTCAGCCGGCTGGGAGGGCCGTCATACACGACCTCTCCTTCAGACAGTCCAATAATCCGGTCAGAATACATTTTAGCAAGATCAATGTCATGCACGTTAATCATCGTGACCAGATTGTTTCGCTTATGCACTTCTTCTATGAGAGAAAAAATAGAGCGTGAGGTGCCGGGGTCGAGACTGGCCACCGGTTCATCTCCTAAAAATACGTCAGGATCCTGAATCAGGGCACGCGCCACTCCGACACGCTGCTTCTGGCCGCCGCTCAGCTGTTCAATTTTGCGGTCTTCCATGCCTTGCAGGCCGACCTGCTCAATCACAACAGCCGCCTGTTTTTTTTCAGCCGCCGAGAAAAAGCCGCCCAGGTTTGACCAGGGATCTTTTTTTCCAAATAAGCCGGACAGCACATTTTGTTTTACCGTAAGCCTTGGAATAAGATGAAAATGCTGAAAGATCATTCCGGCACGGCTGCGCCACTGCCGCTGCTCCCGGCGTGAAAAGCCGGCAAGGGATTTCCCGTCAATCAGGACGTCTCCCCCTGTAGCAGGCTGAAGCGCATTAATCGTCCGGATCATCGTTGATTTCCCGGCGCCGCTTGGTCCGAGCACGCTGACAAATTCTCCGCGCTCTAAAGAGAGATTCAGCTTTTTAAGTGCGGGCTCCCCGCTTTTATCGTATTGAACAGAAACATCTTTTAATTCAATCATGCTGATCATCTCCTCTCTAAATTACGCGTTTACGAACAAAGGCACCAAACAGGTCAACCAGGATAACCATAGCCATGATGCATAACACTTCCACTCCGACGGCCGGGTAATTAAAGCTTTCAAAATCATTAATCAGGCGCTGGCCGATCCCGCCGCCTCCGATAAAACCGAGGACGAGCGAGGTGCGGATAGCGACTTCAAAACGGTAAAAATACTGTGATAGAATATTGGGCCAGATCTGCGGGATAATCGCAAACAGGTTGCCGACTTTCCTTGTTGATCCGACTGATTCCATTGCTTCCTGCGGTCCTCTATCCGAGGCCTCAATCAGCTCCGAAATTAACTTTCCGAGCACGCCGATATTATGAAGAAAGATAGCAAAGACGGCCGGGAACGGTCCCAGTCCCAATACAACGACAAAAATAAGGCCGAATACGATTTCCGGCACGGAACGAAGACCGGAAAGAAAAAAGCGGTTAATATAATATAACAATGGATTGCTGCTTGTATTTTTTGCGGAAGCGAATGCCAGCGGCAGGGCCACCAGCAGAGCAAAAAATGTACCTAAAAAAGCAATCGCCAGCGTGACGAGCATAGGATCAAACAAGGACGGGAGAATGCTCCAGTCCAATGGAAGAAAACGGTCGCCGATAAAAGAAAATGCCTTACTGAAGTTCGCAAAGTTTTCCCATTCGAATTCTGTTTTTCCCATCGCCCACCACGTGGCAATAATTAAAATGACAGTGTAGATAATCAGCCTTTTTCGAAACCAAATCATTTAACGAACCCCTTTTTCTCTAAAGCAGACGTGCTAGTCCTCAATCGCATCCATATTCAGCATGCCAAAGTCTTCGGCTGCCTGCGTAATGGACTCGTAGTTGCTGTGGTCGGTTTCTACAAAAGAAGAAGCGCCGCCGAACACATTGAGTATTTCCTCGTCTTCAATATTTATGAAAGCTTCCTGGATGTCTGCTTTTAACTCATCATCCATATCCTCCGGCACGGCCCAAGGATACTGATACAATTGATCTGATTCCCAAATGGTGCGGATTTGGCTTTCATCAATAGCGCCTTCCTCCACCAGTTCGTTGTAGATGGCGCTGTCGATAGCACCGGCGTCAACGTCCTGCGACTGAACGACCTGAGCCGTCACATCGTGGGATCCCGTATAACGCACAGAAGCAAATTCATTTTCCTGTTCTGACTCAAACGCTCCGCGTTCTCTAAGCTCCAGGCCGGGAATAAGCGACCCGGACGTAGAGGAAATGCTGCCAAAAGCAAAATCAACTTCCCCGCTGTCTTCGAGCATCTCATCTAAAGTTTCCCAGGGCTGGTCCACGTGTGTAATAATGTAGGAATAATAGTACGGCTCTCCATCAATTTCCTGAGTTAATATCGCTTCCGCTCCGCTTTCTTCATGAGCGATTACGTAGGTAAGCGGCCCTAAATAGGCAAGATCAAGCTCACCGTAGTTTAATGCTTCCACCACGGCGTTGTAGTTTGGGTAGGTTTCTACTGAAACTTCCTGATCGAGGCTTTCATTTAAGGTGTCTTCCAGGCTTTGCACGCCGCTTTCCATTTCACCTGATGACTGTGCCGGGATAACCGCTACTTCAAGCGTATCCTGAGTTTCTCCGCCTTCTCCGCCTCCCTGTGATTCTTCTTCTCCGCCGCCGCACGCGCCAAGTACGAGTACGCTTCCTGCGGATACTGCTGTCAGCCATTTTTTCATTTTCTTTTCTCCCCCATTTTCCAATATGTAATAAGAATTATGCAGATTTCGAATGTGATTGCGTTAATAAGCTATCATTGATTATGATAAAAGTAAAGACAAACGCCCCTATGGAGGATGCCCTATGAATGAAAAATGGCTTCACGTATTTGTCGTTCTCGCAAGAGCGCGCAGTTTTTCTCTTGCTGCCCGCGAGCTCGATATATCCCAGTCTACCGTAACAAAGTATTTACAGCACTTAGAACGCGAGCTTCATGTATTATTAATAGAACGAAAAACCCTCACCCTTACAGATGAGGGAGAGGCTTTATACGCTCAGGCCGGACAGTGGCTTCAGGACTGGGCCAGGCTCCGCAGCCAGTTTAACAAGAACAGCTCGCCTTATACCGAGACGTTAAAACTTGGAGCCAGCACAACGCCCGGCACCTATTTCCTGCCGGGGCTCTGCGCGAGCTGTCATGAGCAGTTTCCACGGACTAAATTTTACCTCCAGGTGGATGACTCCAGCACGATCACCGATCTGCTTCTGCAGCGGGAGGTGGATGCCGCAATTATCGGTCAGGCCTTTCATCACCCGGAAGTTCATACGGTTCCTCTCTGGAAGGATCATCTGGTCCTTATCGGACCGCCGGATGCTTCCCCCGGACCGGCAGAATCTTTTGCCGATATCAGCTGCCAGCCATTTATTAAGCGGAAAAAAGGCTCCGGTACCTATCTGGCTGCGGAACAGAGTCTGCAGCAGTGGGGCGGGTCCCTGCTTGACCTGGAAACAGCCGCTGTCGTGCCAAACACAGAAAGCGTGCTTTCGCTCGTTCAGGCAGGGATAGGCTATGGGATTATTTCCGAATACGCCCTGGCTTCTGCTGTATCCAGAGGCTGTGTGAATAAAGGCCGCCTTCCCGGATTCCGCCACCTCCATCTGTCTATGCTCACTGAACGTGCAGAGGAGCCGATGATTCATGCTTTTTCTGAGCTCGCCCGTACCTTTCAGGCACCGGTTATTTCATCACAATAGGCAGAAGAAAAGACAGTTCCTAAACGGAGCTGTCTTTCTCTTTGCCGGCATGACAGATTTCTTTATATATATTCTGATACTGCCGGGCTTCTTTGTCGCTGGAATGACGTTCAAGCACGTCTGATTTCGCCTGAACGGTGAGCTTTTTTTTCAGCTCCGGGTTGTCGAGAAGCTGTTCGAGCTGCTCGTGAAACGTCCGCTCATCGCCAAACAGCAGGCCGTTCTTTCCATTCTGGATCACACTTTCATTTCCTCCGTTACGTCTGGCAAGGACAGGAATGTGATGCATCATGGCTTCCAAAACCGCCATCGGCTGGCCTTCTGACAGGGATGTATTAATAACTACATCCGCCCACTCATAGAATGCTGGCATTAATTCCATTTCCACACCTTCATGATAATGCATCCAGCTTCTTGCTGCAGCAGCCTGAACGACTTCCTGCTTTACGGTTTCTTCCATCGCTTCACCCACAATCATAAATTGAATGGAAGGAAAACGAGCTCTCAATGCCTCTAGTACTTTTAAACCAAAGAGCACATCTTTCACACTTCTCAGTCCCGCTGGGATTAGAATGTTCGGCGTTCCGCTGTGGGCCTGCAGCCAACCTGAAAGCTCATTATTATGGACAGCCGCCGCAGGATCGACTCCCTGGGGAACGATACTAATGTGACGGCTTAGTTCCGGATAAGCCTGATCAAGCTTTTTTACGCCATCACGGCTGAAAACCGAAATCCGATCCGCCTGCCGGACAAAAGCTTCCAGATCAGCTGCCTTCTGCTTTTGTTGGATATCTACATTAATATCCGTTCCCCCACTCGTTAGTACATAGGGCATCTGCAAAGCTGTCTCAGCCTGCTGGAGCCATTCGTACGTACGGCGGATATGAAGGGCGTGAACCACATCAGCCTCTGCCAGCTTAGAAAGGCCTTCTGCTTCCGGTTCTTCTTCATATGCAAACAAAGTAAAAGGCTGGCCTATTCTTTTCATGGAAGCTTCGAGTCTCCGTGCCGTTGTGGCATTGCCGCGTCTGGATTGGTAATAAGGCGTCAAAAACAGGACGTTTGGAAGGGTAGTCATTGCTCCAGCCACTCCCTCACATCGTCTTTACGCTTTGTCCATCCGGAAGCATCAAGCGCTTCAAGATATGGCACCATAAATTTGCGGCTGAGCGGCAGAATTTCCTTGGCTTGTTGAAACGTGAAGGATTCCGGAAAGGTTTTCTTTAAAGAAAGGGCCTTGTCTTTAAAAACTTCCGCCGGCCAAATATGAGTATCATCCATTTTCACTGCCCGGTTTCTTTCCAGTAAAGACCACTTCAATTCCCTGCCTACTTCTTCCGGCAGGCCGGCTGCTTCCATGTATTCATTCCATGCTTTTACCTGCAGTCCGTCTTTTTGCCATTGTTCCTGGAGGTTTTCTATTCTGCGTTCCCAGCCTTTTGGAGCTGTCGGTGAAAACTCCGCCAGGGCGATAAACTGCTGATGGGATACAATTTCTCGCTGATCAAGCGCCTGCTGTATCAACTGCGCAGCGAATTCTTTTGGAATCCCACGCTGGACGTGTGATTGGATTAACTCCTGTCGATTTTGACCGGAGCGCAGAGAGTGAGCTTCATGAAATTGCTGCAGCTGTTCTTTAATAACGGCAAGCGTCTTCTGCTGCTCCTGAACAGAGGTAACTTTCTTTTTCCCCATCGATACAAGCGTGCCATTCTCCAGACCCTGATGGATCAGCTGCTCTACCTCCTCTTCCGGGCGGCCCGTATAGAGGGCACCTTCTTCCTTGCTGAGCCATACATTTTTTCGTATGGCTTCCATTAGCTGTTCTTCCGGTGTATCCTCCATCATTTTTTCAAGTGCACTCACGGTATCCGTACCAAAGCGGTGCTTTTCCGCCTGTGCCTGAATTACCCATCCGCCTGCAAACGTTTCAGCCGGAGATGGACGGCGCAGAATAAAAGCATCGCCTCTTTTCGTGACTACTTTTTCTTCAAGTTCCAGCTGGCAGATGACCTCATCAAATCCCGGCTCCAGCGTATTGCGGTCAAAAAAGATAATTTTACCGTACACTTCAGCTGTACCAAGGTGAAGCATGACGTAGCCGCGCTGTTTTACGGCATAAGCCGCCGCTGTCGCCCCATAAAGCACTACATCAAGCCTGTCTGTGGTTGTATAATGCTGGGCCGCCACAAGCACATCACCACGATGTACATCCTGCTTCGAGACGCCGCTGATATTAAGTGCAAGTCTCTGGCCGGCACTTCCCGACTTTACCGGTTCATGATGAATCTGCAGCTGGCGTACTTTCACATAGGTCTGCTGCGGAAGCAGCTGCAGCGTTTCTCCTTCGGCTACACTTCCTTCGTATACCGTGCCCCGCACGACCGTTCCCTGGCCGTGTACGCTGAACACATTGTCAATCGGCAGACGGAAGGCTCCCCGCGGATCGCGGTCCGGTACTTTTTCCAGCATCTGAATCAGCTGCTGTTTCAACTCCTCCAGACCACGCCCGCTCAAGCTGTCTATAAAGACCATTTCTGCCTCAGCAAAGGGCGTTCCCTGCACTTCATCGCGGATGTCCTCTCCCGCAAGTTCAAGCAGTTCTTCGTCCACCTTATCCGCCTTCGTTACCGCAATGACGCTTCCCGGAATGCCGAGAAGCGTTAATATTTCCAAATGCTCTTTTGTCTGGGGCATAACGCCTTCATCTGCGGCTACGGTTAGGATCACTCCATCAATTCCCGCCACTCCGGCAATCATCTGACGGATGAAGCGTTCATGTCCGGGGACATCAATAATAGAGACATCCATATCTTCCCGCAGCGTAAGCGGGGCAAATCCTGGTTCGATGGAGATACTGCGGTCTTTTTCTTCTTTCAGCCGATCGGTATCTATATTGGTTAAAGCTTTGGTTAATGTCGTTTTGCCGTGGTCAATATGCCCGGCCATTCCTACTGTAAGCATTCGTTTTGCCATGCTGGTCCCTGCCTCTCTCGTCCGGCGCTTTTCTACTGTTCTATCTTACTATCCCGGCGGCTCCCCAATCAAATAAAACAAGTCCGGCCGGCATGTTAAATAGTTGTAATTCCCGTAACGGAATAGTAGAATAGCGAAGTGCACCATAAAACAGATGGGGCTGGTTGTGTAGCTGGTGCTTGCCGAGGTCTTCAAAACCTTCAGGGAGGCGCGTGCCGTCTCCGGTGGGTTCGATTCCCACACAGTCCCGCCATACATATAGGATACAGCATATTTTGCTCATACGATCTATCACGAGGTCTAATGGCTATATACGGCTAAACCTCTGGAGACCTTTTTGTGAGACCTCTGGGGTTGATCTGTATAATTATCCTTTCCGCAACCTTCTATATACGCTATAGGAGGTTTTTGTTATGGAACAAAAAAAGAAAAAGACTTTGCGTAAGTACAATCATACTAGTTCTACCTATTCGCATTACGTACCTACTTCATCAAAAGAATTAACCTTACTATCTATGTTCAATAAGTTTATGGTAACGAAAGAAGCGGAAGGATTAACTGAAATTACATTACGTGATTACCATAAACACATTCAATATCTTGTAGACTTTATAGGAAAAGATATTCCCAGCGAACAAGTCACTTTAGACCTTTTTAGGCAATTTACAGACTACATGCTTAATACAAAGAGATTGTCCCCTGTAACAGCTAATGTACGCATTAGAACTTTAAGAGCCTTTGTGAGATATTGCTTCTTAGAAGGTTGGATCACAGAGCCTATACACGATAGATTTAAAGTGGTTAAAACTAAAGAAGACACTATTGAATCCTTCACAATGACCGAGATTAAATCATTAATAAATAGTGTAAACACTTCTACCTTTAAAGGATTTAGAGATTTAGCTATTATCTTTACTTTATTAGATACCATGATTCGTTGTTCTGAGTTAATCAATATTAAGAAAAACAATGTTGATCTAAAAGCAGGTACTATTCTATTAGAAAGCATCAATACGAAAACTAAGAAAGCTCGTCTTGTTCCTCTGTCCGTAAAAGCGATTGATATTTTAAATGAATATAAGAAAGAGATAGCAGACTTTGATTCCGAATTTCTTTTCTTAACCTATGAAGGTAAAAAACTATCTGATAATACAGTTAGGAAAAACCTACAAGAATTGGGAAAGGTAGCTGGTATAACAAACAAACGTGTGTCCCCTCATACTTTCAGGCATACTGGTGCTTTACTATATGTATTAAATGGAGGAGATGTCTTTAGCCTCCAACGTATTTTAGGTCACTCTAGTATGGCTATGTGCCGAAAGTATATACAAATGAATAATAACGATGTTATAAATCAACATAATAAATTTTCACCTTTAGCAAAATTATAAAAAAGCTCATTTTGGCTATAAAAACTATGATAAGGGAACAATAAAAGTTAATAATTCACTCCTTTTTCTTATAATCACCGATACTTAAATCCTTTTTCAGCATTTCTTTTATTTTTGATACAGACTCTTCGCATTCTTTTTGATACTGACTTACCCTCTTTTCGTAACTATCAGCAACTTCCCCTGGATCACCGATTCGTTCCGGGGGTATATTTCTAATATTCTCTACATAACTCTTAAAATTACTAAATTTATTATAAAGGTAATTAATTTCTTGAAATAACTTATCTTTGATAAATAGTTCATTATATACAAGGTAATTTTTTAAATCTGATAAAGCTCGTTCGACTCTCAAATAAGAAAGTTTTTCTTCAATATCTGAGATTTCTTGAAATAGCTCCATTTTTCTATTTTGCTTATATAACTGATCTATTTTATTTTTATCCTGATCTGAGTAATTATTTGATCTCATAAATTCGTCTAATTCTTCTTTACTCATCATAGATAAATTAATAGATTTCGTTAATCCGATTAAACTATAAACTCGACTTGAACATACTAAAATTTTATTATATAACGCTATGTAAATTTGTTGTCTTTGAGAAGAGTAGTATGAAAAATCTTGTAATTTCCTCTTGTGATCTAGTAATTGCTCATTTTCTATTCGTCTAAGTATGTTTTTATGGTTCTCTCTTTCGTTATCTAGCTCTTTTTTATAACTTTCAAGTTTTTCATTAAAGTGATTTTCAATTTTTGTGTTAGTCCACTTTTTAAATAAATAATACGCAACCCATAATAGTATTCCACTCCATGATAGTAATGCTAAAGAGTTTACAATAACATCTGGCATTTTAATTCTCCTTAGAAACTTCTAATTAATTTAGCTAAAATAATAAATTGGCAGTAAGAAAAAAATAAATTCAACCTAATCTCTCAATAACTTTAATAAATTGCTCAATAGTTGAATTTAAATTTATAGAGAAAGCATTCATTGTATTAAATTTTTGCATATCATCAATTAATGATTTGCCAAAACTTTTTATTCTGTTCTTTTTAAATTGATCTTTATTGATTTCGTTTTCAAGGTCTAGAATATTCTCACGCATTTCTACAAATTCTTCATTTTTATTTTCATTTATTAATTGTTTAAGTTCTTCCAAAATTATTTTCAATTGATAAATCTCTTCATTATCTTTTGAAGAATTGTTATTATTTTGTTGTGAACTTTCACTGCTGATATTTTGCATATATCCTTGAACAGGCGCATTAAAATGGGTTATATAAGAGGGAGTTAGCGATGTTTCATTGTTAGTTCTCCCTACAAAATCTTGAAGTCTATAAGATAAGTTACATAAATCTATCATGTTTACGGTCATATCAGAACCTTCAGTATATAAAACTTCTAATTTATTGAAATTTTCACTTCCGTCATATTCTCTAAAACTTGCTTTCCAAACCTTTCTATGATGCCTATGGTTTTCTTTAGCATAAATCCCTCTTTGATTAGCTAATCTAACATGATAATCTTTTATTTCTCTATCTATCCCTGTAAGTATCTCTTCAATATCTTTTAAAGAGCTAATGAAATCCCTTTTTAAAAAAAGACAACTAGATTTAAAATCATAATCAACTTTTTCCCAGTATCCATTACTCTCTAGTTCATCTATATTTTCTGTGAATATTTTAAGTACCTCTTTGATATTATCTTGCCAGTCTGTTAAGTCATCTATTAATTCCTCCAATGATTGTCCACCATAATCACTAGCGCCAGGTATCATACTCCTTGTCATATTAAGCCTCCACTCTAATAAAATTCGTTAATTAGTTTATTATTAAGGCTTGTATACTTTAACAATACTAATTTAATACTTCTCTATTAGACTAACTAATCAGCTAGCTTTTCTGTCCACAAAAAGGGGTAAAGTGCGGGAGTGTAAGTGCTATGGTCTAACTCATACTCAATCCCGTTTAAAAAGGTGATAACCTACCCCCAGTATAATAAACTCGCTATTACATTTTATTATAACGCAAAGTTATTCATGCTATTTTCAATATCTTCCTCCACTATTCCAATATATCTTAATGTCACCTTAGGATGTGCATGATTTAGTATTGTTTGTAAAGAAGCTATATCTTTAGTTTGTTTATAATAAAAATAACCAAATGTTTTTCTCATTGTATGTGTCGATATACCATATGGAATGTCAGCCATATCTGCGCCTTTCTTCAATTGCCGATGTGCTTGTATTCTACTTATTGCATTATCGCCTTTTCTACTTGGAAATACCCAAGAAGAGTTATTTAAGGTATCTAAATAATTATTTAGTTCATCATAAATATTAGTAAGATAGATCGTACGGGGTTTTTTTGTCTTTCCTTCTCTTATAACTATTCTTTTTTTAGATTTTATATCTTGAACTTTTAAATTTAATAAATCACTTATTCTTAACCCAGTGTTAATCCCCAATAAAAACATAATGTAATCTCTCTCAGAACAATGTCTTTTTAAAGCCCATTTCATATCTTCAATTTGAGCTAGAGTACGAATAGGTTGAACATCTTTTATTTCCTCTTTTTTATTTAGTTTTTGCTTATTAGTCATTTTGCTCTCCTCTCAGAAGTCAACAAAATCAATGTTTTGAATGTAACATAATATCACTTATTCTTATTTTAGCATCAAATAGAGTTAAAGTGCTTATTTATAACAAAATGAAAGTAACATAATACTAATATTGTTACATTCATCTTATAAACATTTGTATAAATTAATAGAAAATATTAACCTCGTACGTGAAAATGCCTTTAATAACAACTTTATCTCTATTATCATACGAGACACTATTTAACAGAGTTCTGTGAGTAAAAGAGTACTTTTAACATAATAATTTCAATTAAAGATAAAATATGTCTTTTATCAAACGAAAGTAAGCCAATACTAATGTATTGGCCTACTTTTTGAAAACATTAATTAATCTTTCAATGTTTTCTTTATTAAACATAAAATACTATTTATCTTACTCTATAAACATTCTATGGCAAAAATACCCTTCATATTAAATAATATCTAAGTTCTAAATTTAAGATCACTTCTATTATAGTTTTATAAAACTTAAAATTAAATCAAATCATACTTTGTATATTTGCATTACTTCATCACCATAATGATTGATTACTTTCACACTGATTTTTCCAGTACTCGGCTTATTAAACGGCATACTTGAAGTAGAATACAAGGATTCCCAAGCTTCTTCACTTATATCTGATTTTAGTGTCTTCATTAATTTTTTGTAAGGATCTTTTGTTCCTGTAAAGTAAGCTTGCCTAACTATAAAACTTTCACCATTATAGTCAGTGTCTATAAACCAACAAGCAATATCTGAAGTAGAATTACTCCTTATTTGGCCAGTTGTAGGATCATGCACATCTAAACCATTTATTTCTACTTTTATTTTATCTGTTTTATCTTCATTAATTTCAATATCTGGCTCTCCAAACACCATAAACAGATTTCCTGTACCTGTTTTTTTCAATAACTCGTCTCCCATAGTTAAATTATGGTTCATTCTTACTGGTAACACGTCAAGTAAAGACCTCCGTTTAGTACACTACTCTTGAAAATTTTTCTATATAAATAAAGTAATCTTAATTTTAACATATTATCAAAAATGATTATCTGAAGTATTATTTATATTTTAAAATCATAATAAGGTCTACACTGATTATGTAGACCTTATTATGATTTTCTATGTAGTAAACAATAATTAACTTTTTACCTAACTAGTTGAAGACTTTGTTTCTTTGTTCGGCTTCATAATATACAACATACACATTTTCCATTCCGAATTTAACTTCTTTGTGATCAAGCCATTGGTAAAGTAATGTTCTCATTCTCAAACTTGGTATATAAAGATTCACTTGTGTTGCGTTTTCCTTCCTTATATTGCTTCTCCAAATCCATTGTAGTAAACTACTAACGGCTAATAAATCTTGATTCACTTTGACACCAGCATTTTCAAAGAACCTTTTTTCGATAGGATTCATATATATATTAAGTAGAAATGCTAGATTGTGTTTTTCTTGATAATTATTTGTAGCTCTAGTATTCCATGGTATAAATCCTTTTGTGTACCCCTTACCTTGTAATTTTGTTCTCATGTCTTTTATAGTAGTCCATAAATTATCATCTGATTTACCATGTTTTCGAAAATAAGTATATGTATTTTTCTTCAAACGATTAAGCTGTTCTTTATTTGCTTTTGAAAACCACGTAACCGATAATTCATAACCAGTTAACTTATTAGAAGTGTAATTTCTGTTTGATTCTCCTATGTATATATTGAGTATCTCTTTATATTTACCACGATTTTCTTTCAAGGGATTGTACTCATCAAGCTCGTAAATCTCATCTACCTTTTTGATACTATAATATTTATAGCTAATATTGAACATGTCATAATAGTATCTTTGTATTTGCCCGTCAAATAAGTAAGTCAATATGTAAACTTCTTTAAATATTTTAAAGACTTTATCTGGAAAAGTCCAAAACAATATTTCTTTATTATATGAATAAATATTTCCTTGTTCAGCTTGCTCTTTTATATTTATGTATTTACTTTGAAAAACCCCTTTATAATCATTTACTAGCCAATGAACTTTATTATTCCCCTCCTCAATTTCAATTAATTTAGAATCTAACATGTGTTTTATATCGTCTTTTGATATTTGATTTATCTGTTCTATTACATTTGCAACTTCATCAATTATAATTATGTAATCTGAATTTTCTATTAATTCTATGACTTCTTTATCAAATAATCCAAATAATGCGTGAGTAGTTATAACACTTTTGCCTTCTTTAATTAAATTTTTAAAGTCTTTTAACTTACTTCCCTTTCCTTTTTTAGAACAGGGTTGAGTTAAAAAAGGACAGTCTAATAACACGTTGTTTTCAATTTCATCTAAGTATGGAGTCACATATATAAAATTCTGAAAATCTTTATACTTATTCATATATTGTTTTGCCCATGAGGTTTTACCGCTTCCCATTATTGAATCGATAATATTTACTTCTTTCATTTTTCATTAATTGCTCCTATTCTTTTTATTTTTAAATATTAAAAATGTTACACAAAATCTAATAAAGAACTATCACCAGCTTTCTCTTAAATTTTTCTTTCACGGGAATTTTTAATTACGCATGTAATTCATCAATGCAAAAACAAAGATAAAAAAGTGCAAATCAAACTTAAAAACCCTTGTTTATCAAGGGTTTCAAGCAACTCCCCTTAAACAAAGTTAAAGATATAGCAACTATATACTATTGCTATATCTTATTATAACATGGAAGCGTTTTTTTATCAATATTTTTAGTATAAAATATATATTATTTGCAGCAGGCTAAAGCCTACTGCTCACTCCCGCAACTCGTTGTCGCATTTGACCTAAAGGTCAACCTGCGCACACCGAGTTTTGGGCAATATACTCGAAAACAAGCAAGCTTGTCCCCGAGTATATTCAACCAAACTTATCAATCTTCATATTCTAAATGCTAAGACATCCACTTTTTATTCACCTCTCAAATTTCATTTAATATTTACAAGAAATCCAAAATGACCTAACATAATTTTTTTCATTAGCTAATTGTAATTGATCAAAATTTTTATTTTTATGGAAATCTGAGTTTTCCATAAGTTTCATCAGTCTTATGTTACGCTCCTCTAATCTGTTAATATCATTCTCGCTTGGTAAACGATTCGACTTCTCTGAATTTTCGTTTTTATGGCAGTAAACTAAATTCCATATATCATCAGAAAACATAAAAGACCAAGGTATAACATGATCAATAGACAAATCTGTTTCGTTTATTTCTTTATTGCAATAGAAACATATTCTTTTGCCATTGCTGCACATTAGATCAAGATATTCATGGTATTTCTTAAGTGGAGATCGTTTAACCTTACCTTCATCTATCCCTCTTACTTTTTGGGATATTTTCGGACTAAAATTAAAACTTTCCAGCATTTGTGTCCATTTATAGTTAATGAAGGAAAACAAGAAATCGCTTTGCTCTTTTATATTAAGAATATCTTCTTTATTAAAAGTTACCGTTTTTTTATCACGATCTAAATCATAAAGTTCATATGTAATTCCGGCTAAATTTTTAAAACGCCAACATACATCGCTTTTTAAAGTATTCGATATTTTATTAATTACTTTTTCATATTTACTTTCTAATTCCAAAGCCGTTAAATTCAGCTTTTCAAATCGTATAGGTTGAGTTTTACCTGTTTTAGTTATGTAATCTCCAATAAGTTCTTTTACATAAGTTAATATTTCAGGTGGTTTTTTTATGTTGGAGCCTTGTATTAGATTGAAATATATAGTTTGATTCCAATAATATTTCAAACAAAGCTCACTTATCTCACGAAAATTAAAAGTAACCTTATCATTTTTTTCTTGAGAGTTTACTGCTAACTCTACTAATGATTTAGCCCATACCATTTTATAGGTATTGTCGAAGCTGCAATTTAAAATAATATTATGCCAATCTTTAATGTAGGTATCCACATTAACAACTCTTTTCATTTATTAGTTTTAATCAATTCAATACGTAAGAACCTTAAAATAAATAGTTGAATTTAAAACATTTCGTTACATTTAAATAAGAAATAAGTAGCACTCCTTAAGACTTAGTAGTATTATATAAATACTATAATGAAGGAGGAGCAATTTTGAATAAATTAATGCAATTTGGATTTATATCAGTTATTGTAATAAGCCTTACGGCATGCAGTGAAGAAAGCTCTAAAGAAATTCCTAAAGCAAAAAGTGCAGAAACATCTGAAGATCCACAAGGATTCTCAGAGTCTTCTAAAGAAGGAGATATCGTTACAGTTGAAGGTCAAATAACATATGCTGAAGGGGGCACTGCTCCTGGAGAATTATATGGTGATACACAGTATACAATCATTACTGATGCAAATGGAGAAGAAGCTTATGATATTACTCATTCTGCTAATGAAACACTTATGATAGGAGACGACGTTAAAGTTACTGGCGAATATTTAGGAGTAAATACGGGAATGGAAATTCCGGCCATTGATGGTTCAAAGGTTGAAGTAATAAATTACAATAATGGAGTAGTTACCATTTATGATGAAGACCTAGAAAGTAATGCAGATTACTCTAAAGATATTACTATTGAAAATGAAGTTTTTTTCAATACTGAAGCAGAATTTTTCGTTGATTCCGATGAAACTGTTTATTTCGCTGAATTAAAAAACAATGGATCAGAACCTTTAGATATTTCAAGTGTCAGTATTACTTGGTACGATAACGATGACAATGTTTCTATGGTAACCGATTCTAGTATAGAAGTATTTCCTACAGTTATCGAACCTGGTGAAAAAGGATATATAAGTTATTCTGATGTCACAAGTGGTGTTAAAGACTTAAAAAATACTGAACTAAATCTAACTCCCTATGCTTCTTATTCTTCTACTGAAGAGTTGAAAGTAGAGAACGATCATTTTGAGGCAAAAACAGATAGTTGGGATGAAAGCTATGTTCATATTTTAGGAGAAATAACAAATCAATCAGAAACTCCCTTATATAATCATACTGTTTACAGTGTTTTTAGAGATGAAAACGGTAACTTTCTGGGTTTAGATTCTACTTCTGGTGATACTACATTACAGCCAAATCAAACAAGTGGATTTGAAATATCTGGAGAAGATTTACCAAAAGAGCAAATTGAAAAAATAGATAGCGTTGAAAATAGCGCTTATGCAGACACTTTTGATTATTAAACTTATATAAAATAAAATTCTAAAACCAGAATTAGTATTTAGCTTTTTACAAATCTGTAGAAAGCTTTTTTTTTAGAAAAATTCATATAATAACTAATATGCTATCCTTCCAAAAAATAAGCAGACCTTGCAGCTAACTCTATATGAGTTTCTTTTATAACTAGCCCTCTCCCACTATCCTTTAAAAAGTTTCGTCTTCATATAAGCAAACACACTGCTGTCCTCGATGATAGAAACGACCCATTGATCCCGCCACAACAATCCATGCCTTGGATATCCATCTTTGGTTATCTCCCCTACTACACATATCTTTCCGCAAGTTTTCATCACAAGGTCGTGCACCTCTTTGGATCTTTTATTATAATAAGCTTTTTTTATGTTACTGGGATTGCCCCAGCCAATGATAACGGTATCGCTTTGTTTGATTTCTTTCTCCAGCACTTGATTATTTCTTTCGCCAACAATTTCATTATACTCATATTCGTTCAACACCTCTGGTTTTGTGGAGCGAAATGCAAATAAATTTAAGTAACTCACCGTGGTAAATCCTTTATCTCTTGCCCAATTCTCTACTCTTCTGACCGTGGCATCTGTTGTATGTTCGTCTGCCGTTGAGGGATTTTTTTGAATAACTACAAGTTTTTTTACATACCCGTTCTGTGGGGCAATTCGAACTTCAAGCCCATATCGATAAAGACCGTCCTCACTTATATCGCAACGCTCGACCAATCTTATTTTTTCCATCTGCACTCACTCCTAATATTTTTAAAAAAAAGATTCTTCCTACTCTCTTTTTCGTCTATTTACCAAAAGAAGTTAACTAAATTTATCGCTAGAATAGGTCTTCCTCTGCATGTTTTCTGTGCTTTCTCCCTTTATACTAGTATTCAGCTTTCAATTGAACTTGATAATCAGACGAGCTACAATGAATACAGAAAGAGGTGGCTCCGCAATGCCCTGCTTCATGTACGGGAAAACAACGATAGACTATCAGCTTGACTATAGCTTTGACAGTAAAGATGTTTCCATAGCTGTAGAATGGCTTGACGGAGTGAAAGTGACCGCTCCGCATGATATAAAAGAGCAGCAGCTACAGCACCTGCTTCATCAAAAAGCCCCGTGGATTTTGTCCAAATGGAAGGCATTTGATGAAATTGCTGATAAACCCGCTCCGAAGGAATTTGTCAGCGGCGAAAAGTTTAGTTATTTGGGAAGAAACTACCGACTGAAAGTATATAGACATACAAACATCGATAAGGCTCACCTCGTCTTTTATCGAGGGAGATTCATAGCTAACGTTCCGGCTCGTTTTTCGGAAGAAGAGAAAAATGATGCCCTCTCGACCGCTTTTAAAAAGTGGTATCTCAAGCAAGGAGAAAAAAAGTTACCACAAAGGCTGAAGATATACTCAGAAAAGATGAACATTGCGCCGGAGAGTGTGAAATTGAAAGAACAGAAAAGACGCTGGGGGACGTGTACGTCTAATGGGGATATTTATGTCAATTGGAGAATTATGATGGCCCCTCTTCCCATTGTAGACTATCTGTTGGTTCACGAACTAGCGCACCTCAAGTACCCCAATCACTCCAAAGATTTTTGGCGGTTCGTACGATCGATTATCCCTGATTATGACCAGAGTAAAGAATGGCTCCGCGTCAACGGTCCTAAATTGTCTATAGCACACGAAAGCCCTCACGTCGTTACGTAAGGGCTTTTCGCGTTACTTCTTAAAGTGTACGGCTGCTAAATCCATCAGCTGCTGGGCTACAGCTTCGAGTTTCGGATGCTCTATTTTCTGTCGGAGCTTTTTCTTTATTTCACTTCTCATCTCGCGCTTTACATCCTCTTTCTTCGTCCACTCAATCACTAGTTTGGATTGTACAATACCCGTGACAATAAACGTGAGGTCTTTTATCTCTTCCTTGTTCTCTTCCGCGAGCTCTTGTTTAAGTAACTGAAAAAAAGGAAACTGTTCGCGGGTAAACCCATGCTCCTCGCCTTTCTGCGTCTTTTCCCGCATGTCTTGAACCATTTCGCGCAGCGAGTCCACCAGATCAATAATTTCCATCTGATTCGCCCGCCTGGAGCTGATCAGTTCTTCCAGCTTTTCTTTTAAGGAGGAATAGTACACAGGATTCTCTTCCATCTTTATTTTGATCTCGTGGCGAAGCGCATGTTCCATTTCAGACGCTTTTGCTTCCTCACTCTCCGCCTGTTCGATTTTCTGTTCGAACTTATTTGATAAAATATCGATCGGATCATGCAGCACTTCCACAGAAGAAGCATATAGATGATCAGCGATTAATTGGCGCACCTTTTCCCCGCATTCGGTAATGTCCATTCCTTCTTCGCGGTACCGGGACTTAGCCAGCTGGCGAATCTTTCCGAGAAACTTGAGATTCTCCACGTACGGCTGCGCTTTCGGATTTGGCATTACCATATCCATACTTTCGGAAAAACGCTTGAAGGCTGTTTCAAATTCATTTCTCACATCTTCCGGCTCCAGCGCCTGTACACACGCCTCTGCATTGCTTTGATTAATATAATTAAAGTAGTTCATTGCCACACGGTGACGGGACTGCAGCCGTGGTATCTCGCTGTCAATTGGTTTCAGTGCTCCCTGAATGTCACTTTTAGTAAAAATGCCAAGCGCTTGTTCCAGAAAGCGGGACACGCCGTAATAATCAACGATTAAGCCGTAATCCTTCTTTGCATACGTTCGATTTGTTCGTGCGATGGCCTGAAGCAGGTTATGTTCCTTAATCGGTTTGTCCAAATACATGACCTGTTCGATCGGCGCATCAAATCCTGTTAACAACTTGTCGCAAACAATAATAAACGCCAAGCTGCTTTCGGAAAAAGGCTCTTTGAATTTCTCAATCTGCTTTTTTTCCTCATCGGGAGCTAATTGGTGCTTCTTCATTCCCGGCTCATCATTATGCCCGCCTGATATAATCACAGCGGATTCGTAGTCACTAAGTTCATCTAATTTTTCTTTGTACATAATTGCGGCTTCCCGGGAGATCGCCACAATCTGTGCTTTAAAGCCGTTCGGCTTAATATGTGTTTGGTAGTGTTCAATAATATCCAAAGCAATTTGCTCTATCCTTTTGGGAGAAGCGATGATCGCCTGCTCGTTTGCATACTTTTTCTTGATCTCTTCCCGGGTTTCGTCATCATACTCCCGAAATTTTCGATTAAACAATTGATCCAGGGTTTCGCCGTGCACATGCAGATTCGATAAACGGGCTTCATAAAAGATCGGCACGGTCGCTCCGTCATCCACAGCTTGTTCAATCGTGTATTTGTCAATATACGGTCCAAAGGTAGCGGTGGTGCTTTTGTCTTCTTTATCAATCGGTGTTCCTGTAAACCCGAGGTAACAGGCATTCGGCATCGCGGTCCGCATGTTCATCGCTAACCCTTTGTACTGGCTGCGGTGACTTTCATCGACCATCACAAAAATATTTTCGGAAGTTGAAAGTTCGGGATAAGTGCTTGTTTCTTTATCTTCCTGAAACTTCTGGACAAGCGTCATAATAGTAGAACCCGGACCCTGGGAAAGAAGCCCCTTTAATTGCTTGACGCCTGCTGCCTGCTGGGGATTCGGAAACCCACAGCGGCGAAATGTAGCGGTTATTTGAATATCCAGGTCTTTCCGATCTGTCACCAGTACAATAGTCGGGTTTTTGAGCGCTTCCAGGCGACGAAGCTTCACGGCCAGATACAGCATTGATAACGACTTTCCGCTGCCCTGCGTATGCCATACAACCCCGCCACGGTCTTCAGGAGATTTGGCATACAGAATCCGATCAATCGCTTTTCGCACGGCACGAAACTGCTGGTACCGGGCGAGCTTCTTAATCACTCGTCCCCCCTCTGGCTCATACACGATGAAATTTTGCACAAGGTCGAGCAGGTTCTCTTTGGAAAGCATCCCCGCTGTTAAAATATCCTGTGGGGAAGGGCTGTCCCCAATTTTGGGAGCTGTAAGAGGATACGGGTCTTTCCAAAGACCATAGTGCTTCGCCTGGGCTCCAATTGTGCCTGCCCTGGCGCGGTCATTACTGGCAACAACCATAAATTGATTATAGTGAAAAAGCCGCTCCTGCTCGTCCTGGTAGCGGATTAGCTGCTTGATCCCCTGACCGATCTGTTCACTACCGTTAAGCAGCGGACTTTTGCATTCGATAATAACTAGAGGAAGGCCATTCACAAAAACTATCAGATCAGGGCGGATCGTCCCTTGTGGGCTTGTAATGCTGAACTGATCTACTACTAGATATTCATTATTTTCAAGATAGTCAAAGTCAATCAGTTTGACCGTTTGATTTTTCTTCCCTTTTCCGAGATCCTGCTGCACGGATATGTAATTCACAAGCATGTGATGAAATTTCTCATTAGCTTCCATCACGCTCGTTGCCTCTATGTAAAGAAGGGAACGCAGCACCTTCTGCGTATTATTTTCATCCATCCAGGGGTTCAAACGTTTCAATGTCCTAGTTAAACGATCTCGAAGGATCACGTCATTCCTGGTTTCCCGTTCTGCATCCAAAGAAGAGCCATGAAGATACTCATAGCCCATTCCCTCCAGTTGTTCAATTAATCTATTTTCAACCAGCTGTTTTTCATTCCATTTCGACGTTGAGGTCATTTAACTGCCTCCAATTCATTGACTTTGACCCGGACTTTGCCAGTGAGAAGAACTTGCATAAGGGATTTTTTAAGATTTTGAAGTTGTAAAAGTTTATTGCCTTCTATTTTAATTTTGTTATCAGCTGTATAAAGAATATTTGCTATTTTTATTTGTTCTTTTAATTTTGGCAGTGGTATAAACAAGTTTGACAATCTTTGTTTATCTATATTAGGAAATGTTGAACCAGTAGATTGGGATAGTATAGTAGTTGCAAGCTTTTGAATATGATACATTATAAAATTTTGGTCTGTTATCCCTCTAAGGGCAGTAATAGCTGCTAAACCACGACCTATACAGTATTCTTTGTCTGCTACATTCATTCTACCAGTCGAGCTCCCTCTAACTGTTAATAAAATATCGCTTTCTTTACAAATTTTCGTTGGCTTATTTGTCCATTGAATTACTTTAGGATTAACCTTTCCAAACTCTGTAGGACCGTTCAATAAGGGGATGCCTACACCTATATTATTATAAGAATCACCTTTAGGCGATTGTCCCATTGTTAGAGTGGTGATATCTCCCAATTTTACAAATTCCCATTCCTTAGGAATCTCACCGATTTCCGTTTGCTTAAACTTCGTATGTCCAATTCCTTTTGTAAGAAGCTGTTGCATTAATCCTTTTTTCACTTTTTCTGCCTGCTTAATGATCGCTTCTGTTTTTTCAATGGCGTTATCGACTGAAGTGAGGATTGCTGCGATTTTTTTTTGTTCATTTAACAAAGGTAAGTTGATTTCATAATTGTATATTGGCTTTTGAGAAACTAGTGGTTGTCCAGATTGACTTCTTAATTTACCTAAATCATGATATTTAAGTAAATATGAGATGAACTTCAGATCAGTTTTGATAATAAATTCTTTAGAAAATAGTGCATTATCAGTCACCCATGATGGGCCTTTAGTTTTATGTACAACTCCACAGTATTCACCTACACGCCCGATAACAATAGCTTCTTTTTCGATAAGAAATTCGTTAGTATAACCGTTGATTCCATTACCACCATAGACTGGATAAGGATTCTTTTTAGAATAAGGTTGAAGGTTTTTCAGCGGCTTTGACTTTCCACTTGTTATTTTAAGTACTTCTCCTAATTGAACCTTTCTCCATTCACTCACTATACCCCAACTCCTTCAAATACTCGTACATTTTGTCATCCACTTGATTTCTTTCTTCTTCTAATGCACGAAGTTCGGCTATTGCTTGCGCTACATCAATTTGCTCTACTTCCTCTGTTGTATCGATATATCGGGCAATATTTAAATTGTAGTCGTTTTCTTTAATTTCAGCTAACGGCACAGAACGGCAGTATTTCTCTAATTCTTCTCCCTTATCATAGGCAGATACAATCTTTTCGATATCCTGATCCCGTAGCATGTTTTGGTTTTTTCCTTCTTGGTAATCATCAGCTCCGTGAATAAAGAACACTTTTTCTTTGTTTTTCTCTTCTTTGTTTCGGTTTAATAACAGGATACTTGCCGGAATGCCTGTACCATAGAATAATTTAGAGGGTAAGCCTATAACTGCTTCTACTGCATCTTCTTCCAGTAGCCCCTGGCGTATTTTCCCTTCTACTCCCCCACGGAAAAGAATCCCGTGTGGCATCACTACTCCCGCTTTTCCATTCTGATTCAGCGTCGACACCATATGCTGCACGAATGCTAAATCACCTTTATCTTTTGGAGGCATACCAAATCGAAAACGCCCGTACTGGTCGCTTTCAGCTTCTTCTCTTCCCCAGCTGCTTAAACTAAATGGAGGATTTGCGATTACGCGATCATACAGAATCAGTTCCCCGTCTTCCAACAATTTCGGATTGCGGATAGTATCGCCTTTTTCTATACGGTGGTCGCTCATTCCATGTAAGAGTAAATTCATTTTACAGATCGCCCATGTACTTAAGTTACGCTCCTGCCCATGCAAGGTAAGGTTTCGCGGGTTCCCTCCGATAGACTTAATATAGTCAGCAGATTGAATGAGCATTCCCCCTGATCCAACCGTAGGATCACTGATGCGCATTCCTTCTTCTGGTTTAATTAGATTAACTATGAGTTCCACCACTTTACTAGGGGTATAGAACTCCCCGCCTTTTTTCCCGGCATCATCGGCAAACTGTTTGATCAAATACTCATAAGCCCTACCTAACATATCGGGCTCGGATAAATTATCATTACGTAAATCAATTGCTGTAAAATGCTGTACTAATTGTAAAAGCAGACTGTCAGGCAGCTTTTCTTTATCGTTAAAATCGATACTAGCCAATACGCCCTGTAGAGATGGGTTTTCTTCCTCCAACGATTCAAACGCTTTATTGATCATATCTCCAATGTCCTGAGTGGTTCCCTGAATGTGCTTCCAACGGGCTCGTTCGGATACGAAAAACTGGTGTTCATCGGGGTCACGCCATGCGTAGTCATCCCCTTCTTCTCTTTCAACTTTCTCTGCTTTCTCAACAAATACATCATTTAGTCGTTTCAAAAACAGCAGTCCGAATATGTAATTTTTATAATCAGAGGAATCAATGCTTCCTCTTAGTATGTTCGCTGACTCCCATAAGTGTGCTTCTAGTTGTTGTAATGTTAATTTACTCATTTATTTCCCCTCGCTTGGATCATTTACTTTTTGTAAATCTATTATAACTATATCAAATTTCCTATTATATCCATACCCACAGTTTAAATACCTAATTCCGTAAACATAAACACTGGTATCCACAAATTATCCTTTGATGGATAGCAATTGTACATTTTATCTTTATTAATCTAAGATTTCATTGTATATTAATAGTATAAAAAACTTGAGGGTTGCGGGAAAAACCTTTGGATAATATGCTATAAGACCTTTCGATAATGTGGTAAAAACACTGATATGAATGGTTTTCTAAGGGCTGGTTGTGTAGCTGGTGCTTGCCGAGGTCTTCAAAACCTTCAGGGAGGCGCGTGCCGTCTCCGGTGGGTTCGATTCCCACACAGTCCCGCCATACATATAATTTTATTTTCGCAGCCTTCTATATACAATATAGGGGGTTTTTATTAATATGTTACTCTGCTTTATCTCCCTTCCATGCAAAAAGATAACAATAAATTGACCTTATTACACTCCGCTGGAACGTTATCCCTTTTAATACATATTATTTAAAATCCCCTTATTTTTTATTCGTTACTTTCTACATAGATAATTCAAGCCTTTCCCATACTGCCTATAGGATTTAATGGTTATTTCCGTAAATTTCAAAACTCCGCTTAAATTGTTTAATCACACGCCAAACATAGGATTATCTATTTTTCAGTCCATTTATTATCAAAATAATTTTCATCTCAATAAAAATTATTAAAAAAACCTTCAATCCCACGTCCCTCATAGTATTAATTACATTCGATAACCATACTTCTAGATAGGCATGCAGCAGATATTTGTGTACTGTCTTTATTGAAGCAGATGTCATTGAAAAACCGTTTTCACTTTTTAAATCTTTTTAATTGACAGAATTTTCTGTAACAATTACACTTACAGTATAAGTAAGGATCGCTTTTCTGGAAAGGGTGATGCCTGTGAATAGAGAATTTACGCTGGCTGTGCATAGTTTATTGTTTCTCGATGCAAAACCGGAACGCTATGCAAGAAGTGCTGAAATAGCATCCAGCGCACAGGCTCACCCGGTCCAGGTAAGAAAAGTACTGAGCGTTCTTAGAGACTGCGGATATGTAGAATCAAAGGAAGGCATCGGCGGAGGATTTTCTCTAAAGGGAGATTCGAGCCGGATTAATTTATGGGATATCTATCAGGTAACTGCGGAAGGCACCCTGCGCCCTAAAGGAGCGGAGGAAAAGGTTTCCTACTCTCTTCATTCTTCTACGAACACGCTTTTGTCCATCATCTTCACCGATGCCGAAGAGCACTTAGGAGACTTTTTAAAAAACTACACCATTGCCGACTTATCCGATCTTTGGGATAAAAGCAGATAAGTTGACGGTGCTGTACCCCTGTACGGTACAATGAGAACAGATTCAATGCATTCCCGACATGGACCCGAAGACAAGGCACTCTCTATTTTATAGATATCCTTTGAGGAGGTTTACAGAATGCTCACAAGAAAAGATACGCTTCAATATGGTGATTGGGTAAAAGCTGTGACAAATAATGATGAACTGATCTTTGGCTACGTTGACCACGTGAATTCATTAAATGAAACGGTAACGCTTGTTGTAGTATCTTCTGATAACAAAACGTCCATCGGCCGCAAGATAGCGCTGATTCAGCAGAAAGTAACGAAGCTGGAAGATGCAGGCCTTGATTACGAAGCCGGCCTGCTTAATATGATTGACCTGGCGCTGGAATCCAATGATAAAGAATGGTTTATGGAACTGACCACTTCTCTTTACGAACTACAGCAGCGGGATCAGACCTCTTCAGGCCTGTTACTGCTCGAGTCTAAACCTAACAATACGCAGAGCAACAACTCATAGACACTGAAAAGCCCCGCTTCTTTATAAGAAACGGGGCTTTTTTATGCCGTTTTTCTTTCTTCCAGCATTTTCAGCATATTGTCTATTCCAATGATACTGGAAAAAAGAATAACAGTTCCGAGTACCAGGTACAGCGTATTTCTTTCCGTTGTAAGTATTCCACTGAGCAGAAGGCCCAGCAGCAAAGCAGAAAAAAGAAACATCATAGTATGACAGACACACATCAAAGTGAACCGTGCTTTTGATATTTGCATAAGCCCCCCCTTTTCGGGTTTCCTCTACTATATCACGTTTTCCCTATTCCATTGTACTGCTGATTGCAGCTTCCGTTACAATACCATGCTCTCTCATATAGGCTTTCAGCTCATGAGTGTCCTGATACTCACTTAAAAATCCAATATGCCCGTCCGGGCGGATAAAGCAGAGCGCATCTTCCACAAGACCCGCTTTAGCTGCCCGTTTGTTCCATACCCATTCGAATAAAGTGATATGGTGCGTGGAAGCAAATTCTTTCATTGAGGCACTTGCCTGTCCATAAATGTGGATCTGCCAGTCCATTTCTTTGAGAGCGTCGTAATTATAACCGGTATACGGAAGGCGCTGGCCGGCATAAAGCCTGTTTTTATGCCCATAGCTCAGTTCGCTTTTTTTATAGTTAACGCGGATCTGCGATAGGATATTAAATACGATCCGGCGGATAAAAGCCGAATAGTTCAACAGGGGAATGCCTGCGGGTATAATGTTTTTGCGCAGCAGCTTGCTCGGCTTGTCTTTTGCTACAATCCGCGTAAACGCACGGTCGGTACTGGCTACAAGCACTTTCGCAAAATCACGTCGTTCGGGACTGTACGTTTCCAGTACCGTGGCATCCGCCCGCTTCTGGATAACCGATGCCAGCTTCCATCCCAGGTTCACCGCATCGCCAATTCCGGTATTCATTCCCTGTCCTCCGGCTGGACTGTGTATATGAGCGGCATCTCCGGCCAGAAACACCCGTCCTTTTTGAAAACGCTCTGCCACACGGTGATGAACACTGTACGTGGAATACCAATTTACTTTATCAATACGCACTTTAAAGGCCGATTCCAAAAATGGCTTGATCTCTTCAAAGGACGTTTTTCCCTGGTCCTGCAGTTCTTTTGGGATAATGCTGATTAACCTGGTTGTTCCGCTGCTTCGAACGGGCATAAATATCGCAAATTCATCTCCGCTGAAACACATATTCATGCTTCTTGAACTAATCGCCTCCCCTTCTCCTTCGATATCAATGACGCAGAAAATCTGCGGATAGGTACCTCCTTTAAAGTCTATATCCAATTCAGTCCGTACCACACTTGATGCACCGTCACAGCCTACCAGATAAGCACTTTGAATTTCTTCTAGCTGCCCTTCTTTTTTTACGATAGCCGTTGTGCCCTCAGCATGATGGGAAAATGATACCAGTTCGGTTCCCCATTCTATTTCTGTCCCCTGTTTTTTAAGTTTTTCGATAAGAAAAGCTTCGTGGTCATCCTGGGGGTAAGTCAGTACAAACGGATAGGGACTTAAATCCCCGCCCAGCTGCTGAAAGTTCACCTTGGCTTTTTCTTCTCCCTCTACCCTTACTAAAATATTATCCAGTTTAATGCCGTTATTAATTACTTCCTGGTCTATGCCAAACTGCCGGTAAAACTCCAGCGTCCGCGGCACTACGGCCATTGCCCTTGACGCTTCGCCGGGCCCGCTGTCTTTTGCTATAATCCGAAACGGAATATGGTAACGGGAAAGTTCAAGCGCCAGCGTCAGCCCGGTTGGTCCTGCCCCGATTATAATAACTTCCTGCTTGTTCATAAGTATGCCCTTCCTTTCCGTACTTCCTGCCGTCATGTAATCAGTCCTTTTTACGACTATACCCTTCAGTGCCTATAATCCTGCATGGATTTTAAAAAGAATATCACTGCCTGTACGAAATACCACTTTTCTTCCGATAATAGCTAATTTATCCAGCGCGAGGTAAGCACTAATTCAAGAATAGGACTTTCCATCTTATATCCGCACAGGTAGTATTTCATGTATGGGCTTCCTTTTCTCTGTATACATAAGCTGTTTTACCCTAGGATATTGCCCTGATTCAGGGAAATGGAAGCAACCGACATACGAAAAGGAGCGATATATGTACAAAAAACAGACAGCCGTTATTATGGTTTTTGCTTTGGCTGTTACAAGCCTGCTGTTTTTCTTTTCCCCGTTTCAGGAGCATAAAGAAGCCAGCGCAGAAGAAACAAGCCGGACAGGAATCGTAAGCGGCGTAGAAAGCAGCCTGAACGTCCGTTCTGGAGCCAATGCGTCTTCAGAGATCAGGGGCGGGCTGCCAAATGGCTCTACGATCGAAATTGAGGATATTGTAGGAAACTGGGCATTGATTTACTTCAACGATACATATGGATACGTCAGCATGAACTACGTTGATTTAAATAAACCGTCTGCCGGCTCCAGCGGTCGGACAGGAGAGTATCAGGGAACTGTGACAGGCGTTAACACCAGCCTGAATGTCCGCTCCGGAGCCAATGCATCTTCAGAAATCCGTGGTTCTCTTCCTAACGGCACGACAGTTGAAGTCGAGTCCACGGTGGGCAACTGGGCGCTTATTTATTTCAATGACACATACGGCTACGTGAGCCTCAGCTACCTGTCCGTAGTAGAAGGCAGCTCTCCTTCACCTGTTGCAGGCAGCCCGCTAACCGGGGAAACGATAGCAATTGACCCCGGCCACGGCGGCAGTGATCCTGGTGCCGTAGGAAACGGCCTTCAGGAAAAAGACGTCGTTCTTGATATCGGACGCCGCGTCGAGCAGAAATTAAACGCTGCGGGCTCAAACGTAGTGATGACGCGCAGCAATGATGTATATGTAGGACTGGAAAGGCGTGCCCAAATCGCCAATTCGGCCAATGCCGACAGTTTTGTCAGCATTCATGCAAATGCATTTAACGGTGCCGCATCCGGCTCGGAAACATTTTATTATTCCGGCAGCCGGGACGGGGCAGAACTTGCCGGTCTGATCCAGGAGGAAATGGTGAAGGCTCTCGGAACAGCAGACCGCGGCAGCCGCGATGGTAATTTTTCTGTTATTCGCAATACGTCCATGCCGGCTGTTCTGGCTGAGACGGCTTTTATCGATGAACCGTCTGATGCAGCGAAACTTCGTTCAAGTGCATTTCGCGAGGCAGCGGCCAGTGCCATTGTTAGAGGACTGGAGCGCTACTATAATTGATAATAAGTGTTTCAAATGAAACACTCATGTAAGAAACGCTTCGGCCTATCATTTAGGCCGAAGCGTTTTTTGTGTAGTAAGGTTTTTTCAGGTATTGATCATATTGTTCGATATATAAGTTACTTTATTGTATTTCGTTCGTTAAAATAGATATAATAAATAAGTGCCTGATTTTCCGGCTATTCTAAAACTATAAAGGAGCGGTCTATATACTTAAAAACAAATGGTTACGAACAGCACTTATACTTGCCGGTCTGCTTGCTGCTGTAATCGGCGTGTTTCGGCTCGCCGATTATCTGGACAACAGCGCAGAGGTATGGCTTACTACAGGGGATGAGGAAAACCTGCTTGACGAGCAGCAGGAACAGGAGTTCCAGCCGGATGAAGAGACGCCGGAGGCCCCTCTTACAGTGGAAGTGGACCCAGCCGTTACCTATCAGGAAATAGAAGGATTCGGCATGGCAGTCACCGGTTCTTCAGCCTATTTAATTAATAACGTGCTGACTCCTTCCCAGAAAGACGACCTGCTGGATGACATATTTACAGACGATGGCATCAGCCTGAATTTTATCCGTCATTCTATCGGCGCCTCTGATTATTCCGTTGATGAAAACGGCGATCCGCTCAGCTATTCCTATAGTGACGCAGCTGAGGGCAGCACCGATTATAATCTGGACAATTTCTCTATTGAACCGGATCGAGAAGTATGGTCTTTACTGGACGAAATTCAGGATAAAAATGATGACACATTCATACTCGGCTCTCCCTGGTCTGCCCCGCCCTGGATGAAAGAAGAGTATACGTTCAATGGATCATTTCTTGATTACACAGATCCGGAAATTTACGAAACGTATGCGCAGTACTTCGTAAAATACATTCAGGCTTATGAAGAAGAAGGCGTCGAAATAGATGCCATCACGGTTCAAAACGAGCCGGAATACACTTCTGATGAGTATCCGACGATGAGCATGAATGGCATCGAACAGCGTACGTTTATTAAAGAACAGCTTGGTCCCGCTTTTGAAGAAAACAATATTGATACAGAAATCATCGCCTTTGATCATAACTGGGATACAGGACTTGATTATGCCAACGCCGTGCTGGGCGATGAACAGGCAAATGAATACACGGACGGAACAGCTTTTCACTGCTACGGCGGCGAACCGGAAGCTATGACGGACGTGCATGAAGCCTATCCGAACAAAAACATGTACGTTACAGAATGCAGCGGCGGCAGCTGGAATACCGATTTTGGGGAGAACCTGAGCTGGAATATGACCAATATGCTGATCGGCGGCACGAGAAATTATGCCGAAAGCATTCTTTTCTGGAATCTGGCACTGGATCCTTCCGATGGTCCGCAAAACGGCGGGTGCCCTGACTGCCGCGGTGTCGTCACTATTGATCCGGAAACAGGAGACGTTACGGAGAACGTCGAGTACTACACGCTCGGGCATGCAAGTAAATTTGTCGAAACCGGAGCAGTCCGTATCGATTCCACCCACTATGAAGATTCGATTGAAACGGTGGCTTTTGAGAATCCGGACGGTTCCAAAGTATTGATTGCAGCCAACCTCAGCGCCGATGAAGAAGAGTTTAAAGTAAAAGAAGGCGACGAATCATTTATGTACTCCCTTCCTTCTGAATCAGCCGTAACCTTTACCTGGTAACTGCTAAGGCCCTCCCTATAATATGGGGAGGGCCTTATTACATGATATACAAACCGGCATCTGCCGGCTTTATCTCTTATGACGGAATAAATACATGGTGAGAGGAGCAAAAACAGCTGTCAGTAACATAGAAACGAGCAGCACCCACCCAATGTCTTCGATCGATGCAGATCCATGCATAAGCCCTCTGATCGCTGTGACAAGTAAAGAAATTGGGTTCCACTCTACAAATCCGTGCAGCCAGGAAGGAAGCGTTGCCGGGTCAACAAAAACGTTACTTACAAACGTGAGCGGGAATAAAAACATCATGCTGATCATCATAAGTGATTTCTCAGACCTCATCATAATGCCAAGCGCCGTCCAGATCCAGGAAAAACTAAAGGAAAATACGAGCAGAAGAGCCACCGCAGCCAATACTCCAACCGTACCGCCTTCAGGCCGAAAACCGAGAAGAAGACCAAGAGATATCATAATAAAAGCGGCCATGGAATAACGGACCATATCTACGGCAAGTGCTCCGACCAGCAGAGCCGGTCTCCAGATTGGGAGTGTGCGGAAGCGGTCAAACACCCCTTTAACGATATCTTTATTCAAATCCATGCCGGTGTACATGGTGATCATCGTAACCGTCATTACCAGAATGCCGGGAAGGAGAAACTGTAAATAATCTCCTGTCGATCCTGCTATAGCTCCCCCGAATAGATACGTAAACATTAATAGAAAAATTATTGGAAAAGCCGTTACGTCAAAAAGCTGTTCCGGGACGTGCTTGATTTTTAAAAGCGCCCTCCATCCAAAAGTGACCGAAGCAGAAAGAGCACCTGCCCGCCTGTCCTGCTTTTTTTCCCGCGCGATCGAATCCCGGAGCGATTCCTGCGCGGTAGTGGAAATAGAAGAAACCGGCGTTTTCATTATTTTATACCTTCTTTCTTATTTTTGTCCCCGGCTGCCTCACCGGTTAGTGCAAGAAATACTTCATCAAGCGTCGGGTTACCGAAAGAAAAATCAATCACTTCAATACCAGCCTGAGCCAATATATCCAGTACGGTTATTCCTTCATTTGCATGAGACGTTCTAACCGTAAGTGAAGCAGCGTCCGGCTGGGACTGAAGAACAGCCGGCAGCCGTTGTTTTATAAGCCGTTCTCCCTTGATGCGGGACCCTTCGTCAGAGAACTGGATCGACAGGGCCCCTGCTCCAACAGAGGCTTTTAACTCTCTGCTTGTTCCTTCGGCAATAATTTTCCCTTCATCAATCACTGCAATCCTTTCAGCCAGCTGATCGGCTTCATCTAAATACTGGGTCGTCAAAAGAACGGTTGTGCCGCTCTCTGCAAGAGTCCGGATAATATCCCATACCTGGTTTCTGCTTCTTGGATCGAGTCCGGTTGTCGGTTCATCCAGGAACAATATTTCCGGAGCAACAACAATGCTTGCGGCTACATCAAGGCGCCTGCGCATGCCGCCGGAATAATTTTTCACCTGCTGCCTAGCGGCTTCCTTGAGGCCAAATGCAGTCAGCAGCTCCATGGCACGCTTTTTTGCTTCTTTCCAGGAAAACCCTAAAAGCCTGGCTACCATTACTAAGTTTTCCAATCCTGTGAGATCTTCATCTACAGAAGCAAACTGGCCTGTCAGGCTGATTTTCCCGCGGATGTGATGGGCATCTCTTTTTAAGTCAAGGCCCAGAATAGAAGCAGATCCACTGCTTGGTTCCAGCAGCGTGGCAAGTATGCGGATTGTTGTTGTTTTTCCTGCACCATTCGGTCCGAGGAAACCATAAACCGATCCTTTAGGAATAGATAAATCGACCCCATCAACAGCGGCATTCGTCCCAAACCGTTTTACCAGACCTTTTGCTTCAATAGCAATTGGACTGTTAACTTCCTGTCTTTTCATTTTATCCCTCCTTATGTAATTAATTTTAAATATTCTGAATTATTAAGTTGTATACTTATATGATTCTGGCACTGATTATATTATGTAGTATACACTTATTTTATACGAACATACGTTTGATTTCAAGGTTTATTTTTATAAAAAAAGACTCCTGTTACACAGGAGTCCCGGGTTGCTGCCTATTCTGATTTTTCTACCAGCGTACCTGATCAAGCGCCTGCAGCAGCTGTGTTTTTTCCTGCTCCGAAATGTTCCAGGTCAGCAGTTCTTTTTTTAATTCAGCCGTCTTGCCGGATCCACGTACCATCCCGTTCATTCTGGCTGCCACTGTGGAATCTGTCAGCTGCCTTGCCGTCGGATACACTGACTCAAGCGCTTTGACCGCACGCGGAAACCGTTTCAGAAAGTACTTCTGGTGATAATCCTCTGCCTGATAAAACGTGGAAGCTTCCTGAAATTCCGTTTTAATAGGTCCTCCCAGCTCTTTTTCCCACATTTCTTTTGATCTCAGAGCCGTCTCGTGCTGCTGTTGGTTATTGTAGATCAAAAGAGACATATACTGCCGATCGCGGAACAGGCTTTTTTTCCGGGGATTATGCGCGCTCCAGAACATATTCAGGAGATCCTCGTAGCTCAAATAGGAAGGATCATATTCAATCAGCAGGGATTCCGTATGATCCCCCATTCTCCGGTAAGTCGGGTCCTCTTTCGCACCCCCGGTATAGCCGACCTGTGTTCTTACTACTCCTTTAAGCTGCCCAAACTGGGCATCCGGTCCCCAGAATCAGCCAAGGCCGAAAATGGCCTGTTCTGTTCTAATGCCCAATGTGTCCTGGTGCAATTGATTGTTTTCCTGCATCGTGCCACCTTCTTTCTTTTTGTCTTCTTTTAGTGTATATGAGAAATCTGTTCAGGGCAAAAGGAAGGCGCTGGTCAATTTGATGTTTCTCTTGCTATAATTGACGGGACTGTATGATTCTATAAAAGAGGTGTTTCCATGAAAGGTTCAACAGCCTTTAAGCTTAAAATTGCCTGGCTTGTACTGCTGTTTGTTATTTGTATTGTCCTGGCTTTTATTCATTTTATCGCCGGCAATATTCTGTGGGGAAGTTTATTAATTCTTGCAGCTTTATTCCCGCTCACCAATCTCATCTTTCGTGTTATCAGCTACCAAAAGCATAAAAGCGCCGGATAAATAAAAGCACCGCTCTCCTTTTCGGAAAGCGGTGCTTTTTTTGTATCATATCAGCCTGTGTTTCTAAGGCCGGCAGCAATACCGCTGATAGTCAACAGCATTTCTGTCAGCAGCTCTTCAGACTGTTCATCTTCTTCACGCATAAGCTTTATCAGTTCTACCTGAAGGAAGTTCAGTGGATCTACATAAGGATTTCTTCTCCAGACCGACTCTTGAATATTCGGCGTATGATCGAGAAGTTCCTGTTTTTCCGTAATTTCAAGCAGAATACTACGTGTTTTATTGTATTCATCCGTAATATCACTGAAAATACGTTCAGCAATTTTTTCATCATTTACCAATTTGGTATATTCTTTTGCTGTGTTTATATCAGCTTTCATTAATGCCATCTGCAGATTATTTACCGTTGATTGGAAAAACGGCCATTCCTGATACATTTTCTTCAGAAGCTCCAGGTTGCCTGCGTCTTCTTCCGCGAATGCCTGAAGGCCTGTTCCTGCCGCGTACCAGGCCGGAATTAACTGCCTGCTCTGCGTCCATGCAAATACCCATGGAATCGCACGGAGGTCTTCAAACTTACTGCTGTTTTTCCGGCTCATTGGGCGGGAGCCAATGTTAAGCGCGCCAAGTCCATTGAGCGGAGTCGCTTCGTTGAAGTAGGTAAGAAAATCCGGATCTCCGAATACAAGAGACTGGTATTTTTTCAGAGAATGGCTGGACACACGTTCCATAGCCTCTTCCCATGTACTTTCCCTATGATCGGCACGTTCGGACGCCTGTGATGTTTTGGCCGTGGATTCAAGCAGCGCGGAAGCTCCCTGTTCCAGGCTTCTGTAAGCAATATCCTCCAGCAGATAGCGGGAGCTTAACACTTCTCCCTGCTCGGTAATTTTCACGCCGTCTCCCAGTGTTTCGGCCGGCTGGGAAAGAATACTCCGGTTTAACGGGCCGCCTCCACGTCCCAGTGAACCTCCGCGTCCGTGGAAAAACTTAAGGCCGATTTCATAGTCTTTTGCTACGTCATGAATTTCCTGCTGGGCTTTAAACAGCTTCCAGTTTGCGGTCATCGTTCCGCCGTCTTTGCTTCCATCTGAATAACCGAGCATTACTTCCTGATGATTTCCTCTGACTTCCAGATGACGGCGGTAGACGTCCATTTCGAACATCTGCTTCATGATAGCCGGACCGGCTACCAGATCGTCAATGGTTTCGAGCAGCGGTGCCACATGAAGTCCGCTTTTCACTGTACCATCCGGAAGCTGAGCATAGATACCTGCTTCTTTGGCAAGAACAAGTACTTCAAGAATGTCGCTTGCGGATTCCGCCATGCTGATTAAATACACTTCAATGGAGCGGGAGCCGAATTCTTCATGAGCCTGTTTGATCATAGTAAATACCTTCAGCATTTCCTGCGTCTCTTTGGAGTAGCTGTCCTTGGAAAGCAGGAGCGGTCTTGGATCATTCAGAACTTTTTCAAGAATCGCGGTTTTTTCGGATTCTTCCAGCTCGGCATAATTATCGGTAATGTGCACAGCTTTCAGCACTTCTGCCAGCGCCGATTCGTGCTCTCCACTGTGATTTCTAATATCAAGAGAAGCCAGGTGAAAACCAAACAGCTGAACCTGCCTGATCAGCTTTCTGATCATCTTGAGACGGTGGTGCGACGGCTGATGCTTTTCTACGCTCTCTTTAATGGAGTTAAGATCCTCCAGCAGTTCCTCTGAATACTCATATCCGTTTTCAGATACACCTGTTTCACTAAGACGCTTTAAGATAACCGCAAACTTGCGGCGGTAGACTTCTGAAACCACCGGCCAGATTTCATCCGGCTGCAGATACTTCTCTTCTTCATGCCCTACCTGTAGAACAAGAGATTCATCAATTGTCGTACGGGCCGAGGAGTGGCTGAAGCGTCTCATCGATTCCTCAATTACTTTTTTATACTTTTTCAGTACCAGCTCGCGCTGTCTTGTTAATGTCTCCCAGGTAATTTCCGGCGTTACGTTTGGATTTCCGTCTCTATCTCCGCCGATCCATGAACCGAAGGTAAGAAAGTTAGGTACCTTCCACTGCGTGTCCGGATAGTGCTCTTCCAGCTGTTCTTCCAGCTCCTGATGAATATCAGGAAGCACTTCAAATAATGTCTGGTCAAAATAATAAAGGCCGTTTCTTACTTCATCCATAACGGTAGGCTTACGATGGCGCAGTTCATCTGTCTGCCACAGCGCCGTTACTTCGTTAAACAGGCTTTCATCCAGATTTTTACGCTCCCGCTTTGTCAGGACAGGACTATCCAGCTGCTGCAGAATAGTGGAAATACGCTTTTGTATTTCAAGTACCGTCCGTTTCGTTGCTTCTGTTGGATGAGCTGTAATAATAAGCTCGAGCGAAAGCTTCTGCAGAACGTCTTCAATTACTTCTGTAGAAATATTATTTTCTTTGATCGACGTAACGGCTCCTTCAATAGAAAACGGCTGGGCTACACCGTCATCTTCGAGCTGATACTGGCGGCGTCTGCGGATCCGGTGGTTCTGCTCTGCAATATTTACCAGGTTAAAGTATGTAGAAAATGCGCGGATTACGTGCTGGCGCATCGGCGGCTTTAACCTGCTGATTTTTTGTTTTAATTCATTGTACGCCTCTTCATCAAAATCCTGGCGGAGTTCAATTGTTGATTTTCTAATCTCCTCTACTTGATTAAAAAGTGTGTCTCCTCCGTGATGCTTTAATATCTTCCCGAGAATGGTACCAAGCTTCTTTACATCATTTCGAAGCAGGCTGCTTTGATTATCTGTCTGTGTCATGGTTAGTTTCCTCCTGGTTGATACGATCTTCACATCGATTTTTGGGTCATTACATGTCCCGCAAGGACGTTTGGCGACCCTTGATTTGTATAAAAAGACACCCGCTTCAGCAGGTATCTATATATACTACCATCAAATATGCAAAATAATCAAAACTTTTTGTGCATCTTAGTAAAATATCGATTAATGACCGGCCGGAATGATCCGGCTCAGCCTATTTATTCTTTTTGTATTTATTTAAAAACCAGACAAACACCGCAATAATCACAGCGAACATGCCAATGGTTATTAAGATAAATATTCCAGTAAGATCCTGGTTCTTCACCGGTGAGTCGGCAGCTGCTGCCGGACTGGTCCATAATAATACAACGGCGGTTAACACCATATATAAAGCACGCTTCATTCTTTTTCCCTCACTTCCATTCCTCTGCGGATGCTACGCAAAAATTCGCTTCCACCACGGTTTTTTAGGAGGCGCTGCTTCCGGCTGCTTGTCTTCTACTTCAATTTCTTCTTTATGAATAGCGTAAGGCTTCGCCAGTACAAGCCCAATTTCTGTTACATTATCCAGCGAGGAAACATTTGTATAGTCTATTCCATATTTTTTGGCAAGCTTTTGATACCCTTTAAGAGCCTGATAGCTGAGCTTTCCATTTAAGACGATGACTGCGTCTCTATGCTGTTTCATTTCCGTTTCCACTTCCGGTCTTGTGCCTTTTTCCATAACCTGCTTTTTTGTCAGGACAAGCAGAATACGTTCCCGGTACACGCCCAGGTACTGCCTCTTTTCATCGGGGCGGATGTCTTTTTTTCCGTAAATGCCTTCATTTAATATATCGTTTACTTCTTTTCCAGCCATATTTACCACTCCTACTTTTATCTTTGGGCTTCTTTTCATTATACTACTATACTTGAAACTATGATAAAATAAGGCAAGATGAGTAAACAGTTTTTTTATCGTCGATATGAATGGAGGGGATTCAGATGCCTTCTGATACGTTTATGTGGTTTATTATGGCATGGTCGGTTTTTTTAACGGTCTTTATGTTCATAGGCGGTTTTTTCATGTTCCGCAAATTTTTAAAGCGCTTTCCAAAAGAGGACGGCCTTTCCATTCTGGACTGGCAGGATTACTATCTTCAGGAAACGAGTCATTTATGGCCGCAGTCCAAAAAAAACCTGCTTGAAGAACTGGTTGAGCCTGTACCTGAACTGTTCCGGGACGTGGCACGTGAGCGGATAGCCGGGGAAATAGGCCGGATTGCTCTGGAAGAGCATGCGCAGACAATAGATGAGCCGCTTTTAATCCGCGGATATATTCTTGCTACCCCGAAACGGGATCATAAATTCTTGCGGAAAAAATGCCGGGAAAAGAATATCGATTTAACTGAGTATGAATATTTGTTTAAAGAAAAAGCTGCTTCCTCTGAATAACAGAGAAGGCAGCTTTTATTTAACCATTTTTTTGGATAACACGGAGGCCGGTTCATCAATGGAAGCATGATGCCGTTTTTCTATTTCTCTAAAACGGATCAGCATATAGATTCTCCAGGGAATAATCATTCCGAAAGCCAATAAGTAAAACATACCTCCAAGCTCCGCAACTTCGATGGCGTCTCCAATAATCAGCTTGAATATCACACGTGCAATCAACAGTCCGATTAAAATAAAAGCAAAAGCTTTCGAGCGCTTCATATAAATATCGCTGTTGCGTACTTCAAAGCTGGTCGTACGCATTAATAAGAAGGAAAAAATAATGCCGACGGTCAGCGCTTCTATAATTTGAAGCGGTACCAGACGTGCCGGTTCATATACAAACATCAGCATACCGGTGGACATGAAAAATGGCGGCAGAATAATTTTCTTTATGCTTGCCGGCTTTTTGATTGCCTTCATTCGGATAAAGAGCGCAATCATTGCCATACAAGCCGCCCCGGCGGTTGTTGCCAGTAAAGCTATATTCATTTGCACTCACTCCCCTCCCCGTGCCTGTACTAAATGCCCGGGGCCGAACTGCAAACGCTTCTACGCTTACAGCTATGTTTCTATTTTACACCGTGAAAACGTTATCTTGCAATGCTTGTTATCCTATTTCGGTGTTATAGGCTTTTTCCTGCTCGAGCCTGCCCTGCTGCAGTTCATACATCGTCCGGTAAAGCCCCTGCTGCCTGAGCAGGGATTCGTGATTTCCTTCTTCACGTATTTCCCCCTGATGCAGCACAATAATGTGGTCTGCGTCTTTTATGGTAGAAAGACGGTGGGCAATCATAATAGTCGTGCGCCCCTTTTTCATGCGTTCCAGCGCCGTCTGAATATCCTGTTCCGTTTCGGAGTCAATACTTGCCGTCGCTTCATCCAGAACGAGAATTCTTGGATCTTTCGCAATGGTTCTTGCAAACGTGATCAGCTGTTTTTCCCCGTTGGAAAAAGAACTTCCCCTTTCTCCAACCGGTTCCTCGTATTTAAAGGGCAGCTTTTCGATAAATGGCGATGCCTCTACTTTTTCTGCCGCCCGCTTCATATCCTGCTCGTTCACGTCCGGATCGTGGAAAATAATATTATCTTTAACGGTACCGGTAAACAAAAACGGATCCTGAAGTACAAGCCCGATGTTTCTGCGGATTTCTTTATTCTCATACTGATGGATATCGGTTCCATCCACGGTAATTCTGCCCTGCTGGGCATCGTAAAAACGCAGAAGCACCTGCACAATCGAACTTTTACCGCTTCCGGTATGGCCGACGATAGCGAGCGTTTCTCCTTTATTTACCTGAAACGAAATATTTTTTAATACAGGATTGTCCGGGTCATATCCAAAAGAAACGTTGTCAAACCGAACGTTGCCTTCTTTTATCATAGTACCGGCATAAGAATGATCCACCGCAGGCTCCATATCCTCTTTCCGGTCCAGGATTTGGTATACCCGGCCCGCCGACACAATGGCCTGCTGCTGCTTGGAGAGCTGCTGCATAATCTGGTTAACCGGCTCAAATAGACGGTCGATGTAGTTAATAAAAGCATAAAGCACACCCAGTTGTACGCTTCCTCCGAAAGAAGCCAGCCCAAAATAAGTAAGGACCAGCACAAGCGTCGCTACGCTGATCAAATCAATAGCAGGCCGGAGAAGCAGACCGTCAAGCTTCATCGTCTGCACGGAAGAGCGGCGGTGCTTTTCGTTAATATCTTCAAATTCATGGCGCATGCGTTTTTCCTGGCGGAACACTTGAATAATGCTCATCCCTTGAATAGATTCATTTATTTTGGCATTAAGCATGCTCAACCGACCGCTCATTGCTCCGAAAAATACAGCGCTTTTTTTCCGGTAATAATATATTAAAACAAGTATGATAGGAAACAAGGAAAGACAAAGCAGAGCCAGCTGTGCGTCCAATATCGCCATTGCAATAAAGACGCCGATTAGAAACACTCCATTATGAATAATGACAGCCAGTACTTCCACATACATTTCTTTTACTGATTCCGTATCGTTGGTCAGTCTCGATATCAAACCCCCGGCGGCGGTCCGGTCAAAAAAACGAAGCCGGGACTGCTCTACCTTTTTGAATACATCAATCCGCAGCGTGCGAATAATCTGCAGAGCGATCCGCTGAAACCAGAAAATCTGATAATAGCCCAGAACCACAGCAAGCAGATGAAGCACACCGTAGCTTACGCCCAGCAGAACGAGCGGACCAGCCGGAAAGCTGTTCTGGGTTAAATAATCATCAATAAACACTTTTACTAATATGGGTCCGACCAGATCGGCACTTGTGCCAACCAGAAGGAAAAGAGCAGCAGCTGCCAGTTGTTTTTTATAAGGTACAGCTGCTTTTAATAATCGTTTAAAAATGCTCCATTGCTCTTTGCTGCTTAGTACCCTATCCTGGTGCTCCATCTTTTCCTCCTTTCTCCACTAAGCTTTCAAGCTGCTGCATGTCATACATATCAGCGTACCAGCGGTGGTCTTTCATTAATTCATCATGCGTGCCTCTTTCTATCTGGCGCCCATTTTCAAGCACTACAATCTGATCGGCATGTTTAATTGCACTCATGCGGTGCGAAACAATCCATGTGGTTTTATTGTGACGTTCCCGCTGCAGGTGAGAGAGAATCGATTCTTCTGTTTTAGCATCCACGGCAGAAAGGGAGTCATCAAGAATAAGAATTTCCGGGTCTGTAATTAAGGCCCTTGCTATAGCAAGCCTCTGCTTCTGGCCGCCTGACAGCGTAACTCCCCGTTCTCCTACAATCGTATCGTATCCGTATTCCATATTTATAATGTCCTCATGAACGTGCGCTGTTTTAGCCGCGTGTACAATTTCTTTGAAGGAAGCATCCGGGCGTGCAAAAGCAATGTTATCGGCAATGGAAATCGAAAAGAGAAAATGGTCCTGCGGCACGTAGCCAAAAGCCATCCGGTAGCTGTCCAGCTGATAGGAGGCTGCGGATACCCCATCGACTTCAATCCGGCTCAGCGGATCTTCCATTTCCCGAAGCAGTAATTTAAGCAGCGTCGTCTTCCCACTCCCCGTTCGTCCCGCTATGCCAATGGTTTCGCCTTTCTGCACATAAAAGGAAATGTCCTGAAGCGATGCCTGTTCTGCTTCCGGATAGTGGCAGCTTTCTATAACAACGTTTATAGAGCCAGTCGGAATACTGCTGTATTCTGCACGTTCATCAGTAATATCCTGCTTTTCCTCCAGCAGCGATTCAATTCGTCCATAGCTTGCCCTTCCACGCTCGACTATATTAAAGAGCAGTCCGAATGCAAGCATAGGCCACGTCAGCATGCCCAGATAGACCGTAAAGCTTGTCAGTTCGCCTATTGTTAGATCTCCTGCAATCACGAACCTCGCTCCGAAAAACACGGCCAGAAAATACGAAATACCTACGACCAGCGAGATCGTTGGTTCAAATAGTGCATCTACTCTGGCAACATTCTCATTTTTTTCAACTACCTTATCCGACTGTCTGGAAAAGGCCGCCACTTCAGCTTTCTCCTGTCCAAATGCTTTCGTTACTCGGATACCGGAAACACTTTCCTGTACTTTATTATTCAGCTCGGAAAAAGCGGCCTGGGCCTGTCCGAAGCGGTGATGAAGAATATTGCCATAGATGCTTGTTGCTGCGGCCATTAACGGCATCGGCAGCAGACATAACAGTGTAAGCTGCCAGCTGATCGTAAAAGCCATCGCAGCTATAACAAAACCGCCCATGGCGATCGAATCAACAAGCGTTAATACACCAATGCCCGCCGTCTGCTCCACCGCTTTTATGTCGTTGGTGGAGTGGGCCATTAAATCGCCCGTCCGTCGTCTATTGTAAAAAGAGGCGCTCATTTTTGTGTAGTGTTCGTACAGGCGGCTTCTTAACAGCTTTGCCAGACGAATAGCCGCACCAAAAATCATAATCCGCCATATATAACGGAAGATATACATCAAAATTCCTGCTCCAAGAAGGAGAACCGCCCAGTACTGCAGATCCCCTACGGTCAGCGTTCCCTCGGCAATCTGGTCTACTACTCTGCCCGCGGCATAGGGGGGAAGCAGAGCCAGGGCGGAAACAAGCATTAATATGCCTATGCCCACGCTGTATGCCAGCCATTCTTTTTGAAAAAACCATCGTAGCGACCAGAATATCTGCATGTGTCTCCCTGCTTTCTTCTCCGTTATCTTTCATTCTTTATTATCATACGTTATCTTCCGTTTTATCTTCAAGAAAGGGCGCCCGGAACCGGCATGAAATGCATAAAAAAACGCTCTCCGATTTAGAGAGCGCTCCTATTATTTTTTGGCATTTTTTAGTTCTTTTTTTGTTTCTTTTTTTGATTCTTTTGTATCCTGCTGACGCTGCATAGCCTTCATCATTTGATTAATTTTCTTCTGTGAAGGGTTCTGCCCCATCTGCATCATCATAACCCGAAGCATCTGTTCGTTAATAGGCGGGTTTTTCTTTAGGTAATTCATCATTGTTTTTCTGGCAATAAAAAAGCCAAGCGCTGCTCCTGCGATTAAACACAGTACGCCGACGAGTACAAACCAAAGCCAATCCATTCCGGCACTTCCTCCTTCTATCTCTAGTGAACATCCTTCATTATCATCCGGGGATACTGTAAGGACCCCTAATATTATACCTTACTAACCGACGGATGAAAAGAGCATCACGTTGATTTGCTTTTATTTCCCTATTCGTAAAAAAGAAGCCTGGATCTTGTCCAGGCTTTGCTTTTTATTTTTGAAGCAGGTCTTTTACAATAGCTACTACGTTTTCGGTAGTAAATCCATACTCTGCCATAATTTTGTCTCCAGGTGCAGAAGCGCCGAATTCATCGATACCAAGTACCGCGCCTTCTGTGCCTACGTATTTATACCATGGCATTGTTGATCCCATTTCCATTCCGAGAGCCGGCACACCTTTTAACAGCACGCTGTCTTTGTAGCTTTGCGGCTGGCGGTCAAACGAAAGGAAATCAGGCATACTTACTACGTTTGCAGCAATGCCTTCCTGTTCAAGGGCTGCTTTGGCATCCACAGCCAGAGCTACTTCAGAGCCGGAAGCCAGCAGCTGGACGTCTGGAGAATCAACCGATTCCACGATATACGCGCCTTTTGCTACCCCTTCCTGCGCTCTTTCGCCGGAAGTAGAAAGGGTAGGAAGCCCTTGTCTTGTAAGGGAAAGAACGGTTGGTCCGCCCGTGCTCTCCAATGCTACTTTCCAGGCTGCAGATGTTTCGTTACCGTCAGCCGGACGGATAACATGAACGCCTGGTATTGCACGGAGAGCAGCGATCTGTTCTACCGGTTCGTGAGTAGGTCCGTCTTCTCCGACTGCAATACTGTCATGCGTGAACACATAAGTGACAGGCAGATTCATTAAGGCACTAAGACGAAGAGCCGGACGCAGGTAGTCGGAAAACACGAGGAACGTAGAAGCATATGGATGTACTCCGCCGTGCAGCTTAAGACCGTTTAGTGCGGAAGCCATCGCAAATTCTCTAACACCAAACCAGATATTACGTCCCTGGTAGTTGTCTTTTGTAAAATCTGTTTCTTCTTTAATAAGTGTTTTATTCGAAGAAGCCAAGTCAGCTGATCCCCCGAATAAAGATGGTACGTGTTTGGAAATTGCCTGAAGCGCATCACCTGATGCAGCGCGTGTGGCTACTTTTTCGTTCGTATAGGCCGGCAGTTCCTTTTCCCATCCTTCAGGAAGGTCTCCCTTAAGCGCTGTTATGAATTGCTCTGCGTCTTTAGGATGCTTTTTCTGGTAGTCTGCGAATAAGTCGTTCCATTCCTTTTCCTTGCGGGCGCCTTCTGCTTTTTTGTCGGCAAAAAAGGCCGTTACTTCCGCCGGTACATGGAATTCTTCTTCATATTCCCACTTGTACATTCCTTTAGCTAATGTAATCTCATCTGCACCAAGCGGGGCGCCGTGTGCTGCATTGGTGCCGCCTTTATTAGGAGAACCATAGCCGATTGTAGTTTTAACTTCAATCAAAGTTGGCTTGCCCGCCTGTTTTGCTTCTTCAATAGCTTCTTTGATAGCTTTCGTATCGTTGCCATCTTTTACAAGAATTGTGTGCCAGCCGTATGCATCATAACGCTGCATAACGTTTTCGGAAAACGACTGATGCAGATCGCCATCGAGGGAAATATCGTTGGAATCGTAAAGTACGATCAGGCGGTCCAGATTAAGATGACCGGCTAATGAAGCTGACTCTGCGCTGACGCCTTCCATAATATCTCCATCTCCGCATAGAACATATGTATAATGATCCACGAGCGGAAAGCTGCTTTTGTTGTAAGTGGCTGCCATATGGCGCTCTGCCATTGCCATACCGGTTGCCATCGCAAGTCCTTGTCCAAGAGGTCCTGTTGTTGCTTCAACACCTGGAGTGTGACCATATTCCGGGTGACCCGGTGTTTTACTTCCCCACTGCCTGAAATTTTGCAGTTCTTCCAGGGAAAGATCGTACCCTGTGAGGTGAAGCAGACTGTATAAAAGCATAGAGCCGTGACCGGCGGATAGTACAAAACGGTCGCGGTTAAACCATTCCGGGTTGCCGGGATTGTGGTTCATACATTCTGTCCATAAAGTAAAAGCCATTGGTGCGGCTCCCATAGGCAGACCTGGGTGACCGGAATTAGCCCTCTCAATGCTGTCGATAGATAATGTACGAATCGTATTAATAGCTAAGTTTTCTAATTGTGCTGTTGTTGTCTGCGCTGCCATAATCGTATTCTCCCCTTGTCTCTATTTAGTAATTAACGTCCATCCATGAGTAAATAATAAACGCTTTCTTTTTATTATACAAGAACCGGGGCAAAATACGTGGATTTTTTCTAAATCGTACCTGCTTTCTTTCTTTAAGCTGGTGTGATGGCAATTCTCATCGTCTTTTTCCTGCTTATCACCGGTTCATTACACGCTGAAAAGACCACTCTCTTATACTTGATCGAAAATGGTCTTTTGGAATCCACTGCCGGTCAGCAGTTTGTATATAAATATAATACCTGTTTCATTCAGTGAAGGATATATTCACTACTGCATTACCTGGAACGGTAAACTTTTCGTTCTTTCTTTGATCTGTCCAGCTTATCCGGGGTAACGTCTGCGCCTTCAGGATCTACTACTTTAACGGAATGAAGCTGATCTTTAAAAGAGGATCGGAAACTCTGCAGGTATTCTTCTCTCAGCTCGTGCTGTTCCAGACTTTCAGACTCCGACAAGCCGGTTGTCTTTGCGCGCTGGGACAGCTCGTTGATACGTGCAATTTTATCTTGGGATAACATGATATTCCCCCCTTTATGTTCGTATACATAAATATCCTTCTATATTAATGGTACTTATATACCCGCTTTTATGCAAACAGAACCATCTCTTTTAAAGAGGGATAGGAGGGTATAGAAGCTCATCAACGGCGCTCAGCCTTCACTATGACCGTTCATCTTCTTTTTTCATATGTTCCCGGTAACGCCTGTGGACCGTGGCTTTGGATACATCATATCCGAGCCCGCGGAGGGTGGCTGCAATGTCATAAAAAGGAAGATCGCGCTGACGGAGCCTGATGATTTCTTCTATCGGAACTTCTTTTTTTATACGTTCCCCCTGCCCTCTGTTTTTTAAATTTTTATCCGGCCTGTAGCCATTTTCCACCGCCCGCTTCATGCCGCGTTTAATTTTAAAATTATGAAGCTTCCGCTGGTGCTCCTCCACGATGGATAATATATCGATCAGCATGCTGTCAGATTCGGACAGTTCCAGCACCCCGTTTTCACGAACGGAGTAAATAGTAACACCACTCTTATGCAGAGCATGGAGTACGGCTACTTTGGCATGGCCTCTCCCCAGTCTCGTGTCATCCTGCACACACAAAATCGACGCCTTTCCTGCTGAAAAGTCGTCAAGTATTTCCAGCAGTCCTTCTCTTTCCATTGAATAACCGCTCTGTTCTTCTTTAATGGTTTTATAGATGGGCAGGTTGTTTCTCTTGGCAAGAGAGGTTAATTCCTCCACTTGACGCTCCAGAGATGTCTGCTGTTCTTTTTTTTCGGTACTGACTCTGCAGTAAATTATACACTTTTCCATCTTTCCACTTCACCTTCTGATTGCTTTGCTTAGTCGAGGTTGTAATTCACCCACTGATAGGATGTTAATTCCTGTTCGAGCTGAAGTTCTTCTTTTTCCTCCACCATATCGTCTTCATAGACAAAGCCGGTCTCTGAGGCCGGTGCATTTACCTGTACGGCTATAATTAAGAATAATATAGATGCTGCAAACAGTAATAATATCATCCATTCCTGTGTCGTTACATTCGATATTTTTGAAATCATTGTAATTCCCCCATTTTTAAGAATGTGTGTTCCCTTTTTTAAAAGTATAATAAGAACTTTTGTTCCCGTCAAGGAAAATTAGAACGGATGTTTGCATGTTCGTTTTATTCATGATACAATTTTTTAAAATAACATTACACGCACAGGAGGTGCCGGGACTTTGACTAAATTATCAAAAAGACAAGAGCAAATACTTGACTATATAAAAGGGGAAGTACGTCTAAAAGGCTATCCCCCGTCTGTCCGTGAAATCGGGGAGGCTGTGGGGCTTGCCTCCAGTTCTACGGTGCACGGCCATTTATCCAGGCTGGAAAGTAAAGGATTTATTCGACGCGACCCTACTAAGCCAAGAGCTATAGAAGTGCTGTCTTTTGAAGATGCACCGCCGGAAATATCTGAAAGTTCTGCTGTGTACGTGCCGATGCTCGGTAAAGTTACAGCCGGTGAACCAATAACCGCCATAGAAAACATAGAGGAATACATTCCCCTCCCGGAGCGTATGGTAGCAAATGAACACGAGAACGTGTTTGTGCTTACGATTCAAGGTGAAAGTATGATTGAAGCCGGAATATATGATAAGGACCTTGTTATTGTCAGGCAGCAGCAGACAGCCAACAACGGAGACATCATTGTGGCGATGACAGAGGAGCTTGAAGCTACTGTAAAGCGTTTTTACAGAGAAAGCGGCTATATCCGCCTGCAGCCTGAAAATGCTGCTATGGATCCTATTATTCTTGATGACTGTACCGTTCTAGGTAAAGTTATTGGTGTTTTCCGTACGATTCATTAATGATAAAAAGCGGCTGTCTTCGGAAAAGAAGACAGCCGCTTTTTGATTGGAAAGGTTTTGAAAAAAATTGTTGTGGTATACAAATATATAATATACTTCATTAAATTCAGCAGCAGTCATGGAAAGGAGAAATAAACAGTGCTCTATATTAAATGTCATTCATGTGGAACAGAAACAAAAGCAGAAGTACAGATGTCGGTTTCCGAACTAAGCAACGAGAACATCCAGGAGGAGTATCAAAACTGCCCTCACTGTGGAAGTCCTATTAAATTACTGGCAGAAGATATATATGAAAAATAAAGCGTCCAAATGGATGCTTTATTTTTTTGTCTTCATTTATTAATGTTCACCACTTAGCCATTTATTTCGCAGTTTTGTCACTTTTCAGCTATTGATTTCCTTTCTTTAATGCGGTTTAATAGGGTTAGGATAAACAACGCTCACTATTTCACAAGTTCACACTATACTACATTCAGGAGATGTTGATATGGCTCCCTCTTATATAATGGAACGAGTATTTAACAGCACACTATTTATCGGCGTGATTTCCGCCGTTCTTGCCAATTTAATTCTGATCGATATTCTCCACTTTCAGGGGGATCTCGCTCTTACTATACTTGTACTGGTGTTCATCTTTCTTATGGTATTCACAGCAGTAAAATCAATCTTTTTTCTGCTGCTGGATGTTGTAAGGCAATAAAAAAAGCGCTCCCCCTTCGGGAACGCTTTTTTTTATTCTTCTGTTTCCGGTTCTTTTACCGGCTTGGTGTCTTCTTTCAAGTTAAAACCGGTTAATTCTTCATAAGAAGTGGTACGGTAGGTTTCATAATGCTTTTCTACTTCTTTATCCACATCCTGCTGAGAGAGTACGTTATGACGTAGAATAAGATCCCATAAAATTTTGTTTCTTGCCTGCTCAATAGAGAGCTGGCTTGCTAGGTCCATAATCATATCTTCTGTATTTCTTCCGCTTACCATATTCATTCCATCCCCTTTCCGTATGCCATTATCCTACAGTATACCTTATCCTTCAAGGGTGAGTCCTTTTTCCGTTTATCCGTATATAAAATCTATCGTATGCCGGTGCTCAATGCGAACGGTCCGCATCAGCCCGCTCATCGGTTTGATATCGTGAGAAGCGGGAAAAGAACACTGAACCTGTTTAAATAGAAGGAGAGCGATATATATGGACGTTATTAAAAGATTTGTCGATCACCACTTGGAAAAGTACAAGGAAGGAAACACGTTTGAAGCTGATGACACATTCCGCAGGGATCAACAGGAAGCTGCCAAATCGATGGGCCTCGATCTTCAGGACCCTGCAGATGAACGATTGTTCCGCTCTTTTGAAAGCATGGTAAAAGATTATGCCAACGGAACAAATTCGTATGAAGAAATAGAGCGTAAAGCTGTTGAAATACAAAAGAAGTAATAATTGAAGCTCTCCTTATAGGGGAGCTTTTTTACTTTGTCACTTTTGTCACAACGGTATAATGCTCATCTGTATGTTTAATAACCTGCTGAATTTCCGCCTGCTGAAACTCTTCGGCATATTCCATCATTAATTTTTCGATTTCCACTGGAAGAAATCCCGCATCTTTCAAAAAAAGGTCGTGATACAGCTCTTCTGTCATTTTATCTCCCCACTTTCCTTTATTCTTATTATAATATAAAAAGATTTTCTCTTCACAATTTTTCATTCAAGCCGATATTTAGAAAAAGTAATAAAAATGCAACCTTTTTTAGGAATTATCGACTATAATAAAGTAAACTATTTACCATAATTATGAATCTATAGATACAGGAGGACTAACGTGAAAAAATTTATAGTAGGAATTGCTATAGCCGGCATTATGGGCGCTGTCACTTCCTGCGGCATTGCATAACAACTGCCTGGTTTCTGTCGTTCAGTCCGTATACTAGTTTCTGCTTACATAGGAAAAGAGCCTGTCCCTTTAAGGGGGCAGGCTCTTGGTTTATCACGTATTTGTTTCAGCTGCTGGAAATTTGTATAACCTTAGATGCTGCCTTTTTTCTTTTCCATGATACAGCCATTAAATAAACAGATTAATATTTGATTCTTCAGCTTCTGCCAGATATGAAGCTACACCCGCATAATCCAGTCCGTCAATCAGCTCTTCTTCCTTCAGCCCCATAACGTCCATGGACATCGTACAGGCTACCATTTTCACATCAAGATCCTGGGCCATTTCAATCATTTCTTTTAAAGAAGATACATTATGATTTTTCATCATTTTTTTCATCATCTTCGGTCCCATTCCACCAAAATTCATTTTGGACAGTGCTAATTTTTCCGGACCGCGCGGCATCATTTTTCCGAACATTTTCTCCATCATTGTTTTATCACTGCCGCTGATCACATTATCTTTTCGGAGCACATTTAATCCCCAGAAAGTAAAAAACATCGTTACGTTCTTTCCCATTGCTGCAGCTCCTGTGGCAATAATAAAACTGGCTATTGCTTTATCGAGGTCTCCGTCAAATACGACCATCGTTGTTCCATTTTTTGTTTCTTCCATTCTTCATTCTCCCCTTATCCTTTTTTTATCCAAAATGTATATTCGTTACCTGCTTCAGTCTGCTCCACTAATTCGTGGCCTGAGGACTTGGTCCATGCCGGGAGATCTGCTTTCGCTCCCTTATCTGTAGATATGATTTCGAGTACATCTCCTGCCTGAAGTTCATCCATTGCTTTTTTTGCTTTTACTACCGGCATTGGGCAGGCCAATCCTTTTGCATCTACTGTTTTTGTCACGTTCATATTAATCTCTCCTTTTTAGTTATGATACAGCGCAGCGGTTTGGTCCAATTTCCATTTCTGTTTGTTCCTCGGGCTCCGGCTGCACTCTTCCCATGTTTGTCTGACGGATTTCTTCATAAGCATTTGGCTGCAGAGGAAGGTTTTCCGTCACCATTTTGCGGAATATCTCCTCGTCTTCTACCTGCAGTCCGGCATTTTCTTTATACAGCACACGAAGCTTCTCCATTACTCGTCCCCGGTCATCCATTTCTTCTTTTTTCGAAAAATGAGCAGGAAGTACCAACAGGTCATCGTTCAGTGCCTGGTAGGTGACATAAAGAGATTCTCTCAAATCACCCACCCAGTCTTCTGCTTTTCCTGCGAGATCCGGACGTCCGATAGAATCGATAAAGAGAATATCGCCGGTAAGCAGGTAACGATTATCAACAATTAAAGAGGTACTCCCAATGGTATGGCCTGGGGAGTACAAAGCCTGGACAGCCACTTCTGTCTTTCCCGCCTGTAATACATCGTTATTGTTTAGAGGCTTGTAGGAAAACGTTACTTCTGCAGCATCGTCTTCCGGAATATAATACGCAGCTCCTGTTTTTTCAGCCAGTATTCTTCCCCCGGAAATATGATCGGCATGAAGATGCGTGTCCACTGCATACTTAAGAACGGCATTTTTTTGTTTTAGAAAATCTGTATATACATTTGTCAGACGCATTGGATCAATAACTATAGCTTCTCCTCCAGAGACGACCATATAGGACAGGCAGCCTTTTCCAATACGTACAAACTGATACAGCTCTCCGCCATCGTAAAGATCACCGATTTTTACCGGTTCCACATGTTCACTCCACGTCTTCATTCCGCCTTCCAGGTAGTAAACATCCCGGTTTGCAGCTTCTACCAGCTGCTCAGCCACGAATTTGGAAGATCCTTCTTTGGCACAGACTACTATGACTGGTTTGTCCGCTGGTATCCGTGGAAGAACAGATTCGACTCCTTCCAACAGATCGAAATACGGAATGTTTAATATCTCTACATTTTTTCCTTCTATCTGCCAATCTTTAAAGGCATCTTCGTTTCGGACATCTAAAATAAATAAATCCTTCTGGTTAATCACTATCTCTGCCAATTCGGCAGCTGTCATTGCTTTCATAGACATATGTGGTTCCTCCTTTATTTTTCCTCGGTCGGGCCGTTCCAGCCGCTCATTCCCGGTTTTACGTTCTGCACATTCGTAAACCCTTTTTCTTCCAGGGTGTAGGCTGCCATACTGCTTCTGTTGCCTGTGCGGCACACGACATATATTGCTTTTGAATCATCTAATTCCCCCGCTCTGGTTTCCAGCTCCCCTAGAGGAATCGAAACAGCTCCCGGTATATGTGAAAAGGAATATTCGGCAGGTTCTCTCACATCCAGTATTGTTATATTGTCTTTTTCAAGAGCCTCTTCGAGTTTTTCATTTGTCATTTCCTTCGGATAAGGTTTTGTTTCTTTCACTTCTTCAGGATTGGCTTTTCTTACATAATGCAGCAGTACCTCTCCTTCTTCTTTAGAACCGATGTATTCATGGCCTGTAGTCTTAGCCCAGCCTTTCATATCGGCTAAAGAGCCCCGGTCCGTTGCCTGCACTTCCATTACTTCTCCTGCATTAATTGAGTCCATCGCCTTTTTGGTTTTAACGATTGGCATTGGACATGCCAGCCCTTTTGCATCCACTACTAAATTTACATTCATTATTAGTCCTCCTTTTATACTCTATGGGGTATTAAAATAAACAAAAAAATAAACTCATACCCGTATGGGTATATTACCAAGTAAAAAAATAGCTGTCAACCTTTTATAATATATCCAGCCAGATTTTAATGGCTGTTCCTAGAATGAGTAAAGCGAGAAGCCATTGAAGATGCTTTGTATTCATCCGCTTGCCCGCCATCACCCCAAGCGGTGCAGCGATTAAACTTGCCGCGACCATCACAGCAGCCGGACCGATTAATACCTGGTCTGTAGCGATTTTTCCAATAGTAGCACCTATAGAGGAAATAAACGTAACAGCAAGCGATGTTGCAATCGTCATTCTTGTCGGGATTTTCAGTACCACGAGAAGAATCGGAACGAGGATAAATGCCCCGGCTGCACCGACAATGCCTGCTCCTATACCTACAAGAAAAGCGGAAACAGCGGCTGTCGGCTTGTTAAAGGTCACTTGATCGTTAGGCGTGTCGTCCTTTCCTTTTTTAGGAAGGAACATCATAATAACCGCGAGCGTTGCAAGAACCGCGTACACCATGTTCACACCGTCATTGCTCATATAATTAGAGCCGACAGCCCCGATCAAACTTCCCGCCAGAATGCTTGTCCCCATATAAAATATAAGAGATTTATTTAAATACCCTCCCTTTCTATAAGCCCAGACACCCCCTATGGTAGCGAAGAATACCTGCACGGCGCTGATACCGGCTACTTCATGAGCGGTAAATGCCGACAGACCGAGCAGAGGCGGAATATATAAAAGCATTGGATATTTAATGATAGATCCGCCTATTCCTACCATTCCGGAAACGAAAGAGCCGATAAATCCAATAAAAAATAACACAAAAATAAAAAACAATGTTAGTTCCACGATGAGCACCTCATCCATTTCTCTCTATTTACATTACCCCCACGGGTATATAAACGGCTAAAAATTTTTTTATTTGCTTTTTCCTAATAATTGAATAGCTTCCTGAACAAAATCAGCTGTATCTTCGCCTTTTTCAATTTGATCTCTAATGCACTGCTCCAGGTTTTCCGCTACAATAAATGAGATTGCCCGATCGATCGCTGATCTGGCTGCCGACAGCTGATACACAACGTCTTTACAGTCTTTCTCTTCATTCATCATACGCTGAACGCCTCTGACCTGGCCTTCCACGCGCTTCAGGCGGTTTTTCATTTCTGTTGAATAGTCCATATATACCTGCTTCCTTTCTTTCATGTTCTCTTTTAATACCTTACGGGGTATATTATATAACGTGTATTTTCTTTTCGTCAACTATTTATTCATTCTTTTTATTTATCTGCTTCGTTTTTGAAAAAAAGCCTGTCTACGGCGGTTTCTTTAGGAATCACCGTATTAACAGGGCTTCTACTTATGATATAGTGGAAAGAAACAACAGTACATAACATGGCTGCTGTTTTTCTTGTTAATCATCTCCTGCTGTACTCAACTTGTGGAGCCGGGAATAAAATCAGGAGGGTCTTGTCATATGAATAACTGGAAAGAGAACGTATCAAAAGACGCGCTGGAGCGCAACATCCAAAAAATCAAAGAAAAAAATGAAATTTCTGATGAAAAACTAACAGAATGCATTGATCATTTATTTGACTTATTTAACTCCGTTCGAGATGATATTAACGAACAGACGGAGGTACAGGTGAACTATTTCCGGGAATATTATGAAGCCTCTTTTACCTTCGATCAGGCTATTTTAAAAATCCGGATTGATACGACAAACCACCCTATGAGAAAAGCTGAAGCTTCTTTTTCTGTTTATATTGATGACGCTAACTTCAGCCTGGGACAGCCTAAATATGAAAATGCGTATCTGGTTGATACGGCGAACTGTTTCTGGTCAGCAGATCCGAACAGAAAAGTCGAATTTACAAAGGAAATGGCCGACTCGGTGTTTGAGCACATGCTCACCCCTTATATAGAAATGGAGTAATTCTTATATGCAGCGCAAAGCTTCTTGCTGCTGGAAATTGCAGAGATATCCCGATGACCGCACAGACGCGTCATCGGGATTTTTTCTTTTATTCGCTGCTTTTTATTTTCACGTTTACTTTAGCCCTGGGGCGGAAACTATAAAGTAATATGATGTTTGGGCTTCCTCATTATTTATGAGTCATAAAAGACCGCAGATGTTCATTACAACAACGGAAAATAACACACCAGGGGGTATAAAAATGAGACGAACAGGTTTAATGGCACTGGCTTTTAGTTTATTATTAGCAACAGCTGCCTGCGGCGGAGAAGAAGAGGCACCGGAGGACACACCGCCGGAAAACCCGGATGTTGACGAAGAAGTATAAACAACGTAACATTCAGGCGCTGCCTGTCCGGCAGAACCGCAGCAGATTTAAATACTAAAAAACCTACAGCCCCTTTGGCTGTAGGTTTTTTCTATCTATTAGTAAGTCTGTAGGAACTGATCTCTTTCCCATGGGTGAACCTGTGTGCGGAACATGTCCCACTCGATTTCTTTCGCTTCTGCGAAATGCTCGATTGCGTGTGGTCCAATAGCCGTTACAAGTACTTCATCTTCAAGAAGGCTGTTTACTGCCTCATTAAGGTCAGCTGGAAGATCTTCAATACCTTCCTGCTTACGCTCTTCTTTGTTCATGATATAAATGTTGCGGTCCGTTGGCTCTGGTGCAACAAGCTTACGCTTAATACCATCTAAACCGGAAGCCAGCATTGCTGCAATAGCAAGGTATGGGTTCGCAGATGGATCCGGGCTTCTTACTTCAATACGCGTGCTCAGGCCGCGGGATGAAGGAATACGGACAAGCGGGCTTCTGTTGCGTGCAGACCATGCTACATAAACCGGTGCTTCAAATCCAGGAACAAGACGCTTGTAAGAGTTAACAATTGGGTTCGTTAACGCTGTAAAGCCCTGTGCGTGCTCAAGGATACCAGACATAAACTGCATAGCTGTTTCGCTTAGCTGGGAGTCTGTTTTCTTGTCAAAGAACACGTTGTCTTTGCCTTTGAAAAGAGACATGTTCAAGTGCATACCAGAACCGTTTACACCAAAGAGCGGCTTAGGCATGAATGTTGCGTGAAGGCCGTGCTTTCTGGCGATTGTTTTTACAACAAGCTTAAACGTTTGAATGTTGTCGCATGTTGTAACGGCATCTGCATATTTAAAGTCGATTTCGTGCTGTCCTGGTGCCACTTCGTGGTGGGAAGCTTCGATTTCAAAGCCCATTTCTTCCAGTTCAAGTACGATATCACGACGGCAGTTTTCACCAAGATCCGTTGGAGCAAGGTCAAAGTATCCGCCTTTGTCGTTAAGCTCAAGCGTTGGCTCGCCTTTTTCATCATTTCTGAAAAGGAAGAACTCAGGCTCAGGTCCAATGTTAAAGTCAGTAAAGCCAAGCTGCTCTGCTTCTTTAAGTACACGCTTCAAAATACCGCGTGGGTCACCTGCGAAAGGCTTTGGCTCGTCTCCAGGCTTGCCCGGCTCGTAGATGTCGCAGATAAGGCGCGCTACTTTACCTTTTTCCGGTGTCCACGGGAAGATAACCCATGTATCCAGATCCGGGTATAAGTACATATCGGATTCCTCAATGCGGACAAATCCTTCGATAGAAGAACCGTCAAACATCATTTGATTGTCTAGTGCTTTTGTAAGCTGATCCACAGGAATCTCCACGTTCTTGATAATCCCCTGTAAATCTGTGAACTGCAAACGGATGAATTTTACATTTTCGTCATCTGCCATTTTCATGATATCTTTTTTCGAATAACTGTTAGCCATTTGTAGAAACTCCTCTCCTTCTTTGAACAAAAAATTATATAATCTTCTGCAGGGCAGAAGGTAAAACCGCTGTTCTAGTCAAAAAACCGTGATAGCTGCCCCTGGATTAGGGAAGTTCTTCCGTATTTGCCTGTGTACACCAGCTCATTTTTCAAATGACGCCTGAGCTCCAGGTCGGTAAGATCTCCGTCTCTTCTCATAGGGGGTCCAGCTGTTTTGGAAGTATTGTGCTCGCGCAGCAGAAAAATTTCCCGGATACCCTGAAGATTAACACCGCGTTCAAGCAGGCTTTTAATTTCAAGGAGACGGTCTACGTCATTAAAAGAGAACAGGCGCTGATTACCTTCTGTTCTGGAAGGAAAAACCAATCCGTATTCTTCATAATAACGAATCTGTCTGGCGGACAATTCCGTCAGCTTTTTGACAATACTAATGGGAAATAAAGGCATGTTTCTTCTAATATGATCATTCATCAGTAGGCCTCCTTCCCTAAGGAAGATATTTTCATCCTACCCGATGTTACTTTTATAGTCAAGTCCATGTGAGCTTTTTTCACATCAAAATTTTCTGAAAGTAAGAAATTTTATAGTAAAGAAGCTAAAAGTTCTTTCTCGAGCAGCCGGGTTACCGCATGTTCCACGGCGATTTTCACGTGGGAAAATGTCAGTCCGCCCTGAACGTAAGCCGTGTAGGGAGGACGTATCGGACCGTCCGCGCTTAGTTCAATGCTCGCCCCTTGTATAAACGTCCCCGCAGCCATAATCACGTCTGATGTATACCCCGGCATGTAGGCCGGCTGTGGTATGACGCGTGCGTCTACTGGTGAGGCTTCCTGAATTGCCTGGCAGAACGTAACCATCTGTTCTTTGGAGGCAAACGTAACCGACTGAATCAGGTCCGTACGTTTTTCTGTATACGAAGGCGTGGTCTGCAGTCCGGACTCCTCCAGGAGAGCAGCTGTATACAGAGAGCCTTTCAGTGCTTCGCCTACTACGTGAGGCGCGAGGAAAAGCCCCTGGAACATTTCCTGCAGGCTGTACAGCGTCGGCCCGCCTTCCATGCCTATACCCGGAGCGGCAAATCTTGATGCCGCTTTTTCAATCAAATCTTTCCGGCCTGCAATATAACCGCCCGTTTTCACAATACCGCCGCCGGGATTTTTAATAAGAGACCCTGCCATTAAATCGGCTCCGGCATGGCCTGGTTCGCTCGTTTCGGTAAACTCCCCGTAACAGTTATCTACAAACACAATAACGTCCGGCACTTTTTGCTTAATGGCTGCTATGACCTGGTTCATTTTTTCCATCGGAACAGATTCGCGTTCAGCGTAGCCTCGCGACCGCTGAATTGCAATAACCTTTGTCGCTTCGGTTACGTGGGAAAGAATACGGTCGGCAGAAAGCTCTTCGCCTACTTCATAGGGAGATTCCTTATACGTAATCCCCCATTCCTGAAGGGTCCCTTCCGCTTCTCCTTCGATTCCAATAACGGTCCGCAGCGTATCGTATGGCATGCCTGTAGCATACAGCAGCTCATCTCCGGGCCGCAGCACCCCAAATAATGCCGCAGTAATAGCATGCGTGCCGGAAATAAACTGGGAGCGCACAAACGCCGTCTCCGTTCCAAATACGCCTGCATACAGGCTGTCAAGCTTTTCCCGTCCCAGGTCGTCGTACCCGTACCCGGTGGATGGAGTAAAATGAAAGGCTCCCACGTTGTGTTCGCGGAACAGCGTAAGAAGTCTTTCTGTATTTCTATCGGTCGTTTCATCTATTTCCTCGGTGTACAATGCAATATTCTGCCGGGCTTTTCTTTTCCAGCCGCCCAGCTGTTCTTGTGTATCCTGCACGTTCATTCCCTGCCTTTATTCTGTCGTTTTATATTTTTTTATAATGCCGTTCACCGGATGATCGATGGGCGCAAACCCTTCCCATACGAGCATGTTTTCTTTTTCTATTAACGTTTCTTTCTTTAGAATAGTACTTTCGTAAAGACTCGATAAGTCTTTTCCTTCCCACATCGGGATGCGGATTTTATGAAACTGCATCTGCTCTTTTAAAACGTCTTCCATCGCTTCACGAAGACGCTCAATGTCTGCATCGTCGCGGGCCGATATCCGGATGGACGGACTGTTTTCTCCGGTAAGAAGCTCGGTGTCTGTCACCTGATCTATTTTGTTATAGATGGTAAGAACGGGAATCGCTCCGGCATCAAGCTCCGTGAGAAGCTTATCGACTGTTTTCATGTGCTGGTGGCAGTCCGGATGGGATGCATCTACGACATGAAGCAGCACGTCGGCTTCTTTTACTTCTTCAAGGGTGGAGCGGAAAGCGGCAATCAGCGTAGTCGGCAGATCTTCAATAAATCCAACTGTATCCGTAATCAACACAGACAGTCCGGACGGAATATCCATTTTCCGTGTCAACGGGTCAAGCGTGGCAAATAATTCATCTTTTTCCATCGTATCTGCCTGCGTCAATTTGTTAATAATGGTTGATTTGCCGGCGTTTGTATAGCCTACGAGAGCGTACTGGATCGCGTAGTTATTTTTCCGCTGTTTACGGTAGCCTTCGCGGTGGGAAATCATTTCTTTTAATTGCGATTTCAAATCGTCCATTCGTTTTTGAATGTGGCGGCGGTCGGTTTCCAGCTTTGTTTCACCCGGACCTCTCGTACCAATACCACCTCCGAGACGGGACATCATCTGCCCCTGTCCGGAGAGGCGCGGCAGAAGATAAGACATCTGGGCCAGTTCAACCTGGATAATACCCTCTTTCGTACGTGCACGGCGGGCAAAGATATCCAGAATAAGCTGCGTGCGGTCCATTACTTTGCGGTCGAGCTCATCGGTTAAATGTTTAACTTGACTGGAAGACAATTCGTCATTAAAAATGATAGTATCTACATTCAGCTCTTCCGCTTTTTCATAAAGCTCTTCTATCTTACCTTTACCAAGATAAGTAGAACGGTGCGGGGAATATCTTTCCTGGGTAAACAATTCAACAACCGTGCCGCCAGCTGTGTCGACGAGCGCTCTTAATTCTTCAATAGAAGCGTCAAATCTTGAATCTTTGCGGCTCTTATCAATAATACCTACAATAATTACATCTTCTTTCAATGAAAAAGCCTCCTTGGTATATATTCGTTTATTTAAAAGAAAGGATCCTGCCCTATGGCTCATGAAGCATTGTTAACGGAACCAACAGACGTCACTTTATTTTTGGATTACCTCGCTTCACGGGGGAGAAAGGAAAGTACGATCCGGCGCTACCGGTATGATCTTCAGGATTTTTACGCCTTTGTCTCCGTGGAACTGGAGGAGGATCGTCCGCCTGCTTCAAAGCGAATCCCCCCTTCGCTTCTCGAAGGGTATTTTTCCCTGCTCGCTGAGGGCAGGCATTACCATGCCAAGACGATCAAGCGAATTCACACCGTGCTGCTTCGTTACTTTTCGTTTCTTCACAGCACACAGCGTATCGCTTCCAATCCAATGACAGGTATTACAGCGGAAGAAGCGGTGACAGAACGCCTGCAGGAAAAAGACCTCGTTTTTCCTGCCGAAGTGAAAAAATTGTTTCATTCGCTTCGTTCCGATGCCGGCCTCTCCGCCCGTCAGGCCGCCGTTCGTCCAATGCTTGCCCCAAGAAACCTGTTGATGATTCAGCTTTTCCTGCAGCACGGACTTCGGCTTCAGGAGCTTTCCACACTTACTTACCGCCAGGTTAATCTGGGAAAAGGGGAGCTTGCAATTTCGGAATTCACCGGCAATCCCAGAATTGTACAGCTGTCAGCTGCTGAGAAAAAGCTTTTTTTCCAGTACTTTCAGCTGATTCCGGAGCCGGTGCGGCCCTCTTATCCCCATCATCCTGTATTTGTCGCCTTTGACTTCCAGCGCCAGACGTACCGCTGGAGTTATGAAAATGATGCCCCGAAAAATCTGACGGAGGTCGCTATACAGAAAATGCTGCGTGAAGAACGCCGCCGGGCAGGCATTGACCGGTCCTTTTCTGCAAAGCATTTCCGGAACACCTATATAGTGAATGAATTGAAAAAAGGCATTAGTCCCGAACATATGAAAGAAACGCTTGGCCTGCAGTCTATTCTAACATTAAACAAGTACATTTCCTTTGTAAATCAGGCAGACAGCTAAAAAAAGAAGGTCCCCATCAGCCGGGGGCCTTCTTTTGTGTTTAGGATTCATCCGTATCAGGGGTAGTCTGAAGCGGCACATTGCGCTGCGGCGAAAATGTAGAAATAGCATGCTTATACACCAGCTGCTGTTTGCCGTCGCTGTCCAGAACAATGGTAAAATTATCAAATGCTTTAATGTGGCCTCTGAGTTGAAATCCATTCGTTAAAAATACCGTCACTGGAATTTTGTCTTTTCGGAGCGTATTTAAGTATTGGTCCTGAATATTAACATGTTTCATCGTCTGGATCTCCCCTCTGCTTTCTTCCTGCTTGTATACCTTTCGACAGAGGCTGCCTGATTCCTTCAAGATACGAAAGAAGTTTTGCCTGTTTTGAAGCGGTGGAAGTATCTGTCATATTCATCCATTCCACATCTTCTTTATTCCGAAACCAAGTCAGCTGTCTTTTTGCATAATTTCTTGAGTGCTGTTTTAACGTATCGAGTGCCTGCTCGAGCGTAGACTCCTGTCGCAGGTAAGGAAACAGCTCCTTGTACCCAATCGCCTGCGCTGCCTGTACATCCGGTCCCGCATGTTCGAGCAGCCACCGTGCTTCTTCGATCAGACCGGCATCCGCCATCTGATCGACCCTGTCATTAATACGTTTATAAAGGACGTCTCTTTGTATATCCAGACCGATCATCCGGACCGTATAAGGACTTTCTGCTTCTTCCTGTTCAGAAAAAGATTTTGTGCGGCCGCCCTGCTGCTTTAAAATTTCCAGCGCGCGAATCACGCGTCGGGTATTATTTGGGTGAATACGCTCTGCGGCTGCACTGTCCTGAAAACGAAGCTGCTCATGCAGCCGCTCTTTTCCGTGTTCAGCAAGCTGCCTTTCCAGCTCCGCCCTGTATTCGGGATCTGATTCGCTCTGCTGAAAATCAAAATTTCTCGTCAGGGCACGGATGTAGAGGCCGGTTCCTCCGACGATGACAGGAACTTTCCCCCGGCGGATGATGTCTTCAATCCACCCCGCTGCCCGGTTTTTAAAATCTGCTGCCGTGTACGCCTCATGAATTGTTTTTATATCGATGCCATGGTGCTGCACGGCATTTCTTTCTGCAGGGGAAGCTTTGGCAGTGCCGATATCGAGACCCTGATAGGCCTGCATCGAATCACCGCTGATGATTTCTCCGCCGAGTTGTTCCGCTATCATCATACCTGCTTCTGTTTTTCCCGACGCAGTGGGCCCGACAATAATAATTATTTCTTGTTTCATCATCGTTTAAACGTCCTTTTCCAATATGCCATAAGCAAACGCTGCATGGCTTTTTTTCCTGACCGCTTCCGGAAAGGTATTCCAAACCGGACTTCTGGTGTGCTCTTTAAACACGACTCTCTTCCGGCAGACCCGGAGCGCCTCCCGGACGTCCGCAGCCTGAAGACCGCCATAGCTTGCAGCCTCTCTCAGCGGCTCCATAGAGGACGATTCAGCTAATGCTTCATGAAACATCGGATCGAAGTATACAACATCCCATGAAGCTGCAGGAGCTTCCCGCAGCCACTCTGAATAGTCTGCATGCACCGTGTTTACCCGCTCCATCGCTTCATTCAATAACACATCCGACTGCTTCCATTGCTGCAGCCCTTTTTTTACTACTTCTTCGATCTCTTTTGTTTTCTCCAGTGCCTGCACCTGGCCTGTCTTTCCTGTTGCAGCACTCAGAACAATGCTGTCCGAGCCGAGACCGAGAGTACAGTCCAGCACGCTCATTCCCTCTGAAATGCCGGCGGCTTCGACCAGCGGATCCCTGCCTCCATCCATGACGCGCTTCGCCCGGAGTTTTGCCATGCTTGGATGAAAAAAGAAGCCGTTTCTGCTGTGGGGGGGATAAAACATGTCCGCCTCATCACCCGCTACATAAATAGCTTCCCCTGTTTCAAGAAGCCATTTTTTTATCGAGCGTTTATTCCGCTGCTGGTAGGAGGCCTCCCAGCGGACCGCAAGCGCTTCGGCTTTCTGCGCAGTGATGGCCCCGGCGGCTTTAGTTGTCGTTATAATCATACTGTATGTCGCCTGCCTGTCTATTTAAACGTGAAAAAAGCGCCGTTTCGGCGCTTTTAGTTATCGGACTGTGACCGTTTCAAAAAGTAATACGCCATGATGACACTTACTACAATAACAAAAAAAGAAATACCGCCGATAGCTACGACATCTAGTGCTGACATGAGCTGATTCCCCCCGCTATGTAATATTTGTTTTTATTATAGCATACATAAGCGGGGGAACAGGGAAAAATGAGAGCGCTTTTTTACTGGATTCGTTTAAACATTTTCTCCATATCGTACGAGGAAAAATGGATCACGATCGGGCGCCCGTGCGGACACGTATATGGGTCTCTGCATGTGCCGAGTTTTTCGATAAGAGCAGCAATCTCATCTTTGCGCAGGTGGCGGTTGGCTTTGATCGCTGCCTTGCAGGACATTAAGATCGCTGCTTCTTCCCGTACTTTATGCGTGCTGATATTTTTTTCCTGCTGCAGCTGCTCGAGCAGTTCCCGTATAACCGATTCTGCTTCCTGAACCGGAAACCAGGTAGGCTGCGACCGGATCCGGAACGTGTTCTCTCCGAATTCCTCCAAATATACGCCTGCCTGTTCCAGCTCTTCGCGGGAGTTCGTAATTACCATCTTTTCCTGGCTGGTCACTTCAAACGTCAGCGGAATCAACAGATCCTGCATCTCTCCATTAACGCTGCCGATTTTTTCGCGGAAAAACTCATAAAATATCCGCTCCTGGGCAGCATGCTGATCAATAATATACATGCCGTCCCGGCTCTGCGTCAGCAGATACGTCCCGTGCAGCTGGCCGATCGGCTCCAGCTCAAGCAGTTCTCTATGCCGATATAGTCCCGCTCCGTTCTCAGGCTCTGTCCTGTAGTTTTCTTCCGCTGCAGGCGGCTCTTCTACAGGAGCAGGCATTTCCTGAATGGAGGGCTCCGTGTATGATTCCGGCTCCGCTACTGCCTCTGCACGCTGCCAGTCCTGCTGCTCCTGACGAAATTCCGGCGGCGCGGATTCCTCCACTTTAGGAGGGATTTCCCGCTTTTCCTGCTGCAGGGGAAGTTCCAGCGCTTCCGACTGCATACGCCTGCCCCGTGCCATATCTGCTTCCGGAATGAGGGAAAGCTGCTGCAGAGCCTGTTTGATCGTGTGCTCCACGTCATGAAGCATCTCTTTTTCTTTACTAAGACGCACTTCCATTTTGGATGGATGAACGTTGACGTCCATTAACGTCGGATTCAGCTTAATATGCAGCACGGCCATTGGATGACGGCCAATTGGAAGCAGCGTATGATATGCCTGCTCTATTGCTTTTGTAAGTGGATAATGGCGGATAAACCGTTCATTTAAAAAGGTAGACATATAATGACGGGAGGCCCGGTTGATTTCCGGCTTGGCTATATAACCGGTTACCGTATAATCGTTTGATTCATGATGAATCGGAAGAAAAGATTTTGCGGTCTGCCTGCCGTAAATCGATGCAATAACCGTCTGCAGTCTGCCATCCCCGTTAGTGTGCAGTATTTGCTTCCCATTATGGGCCAGCCGGAACGAAATATCAGGCCTCGACATCGCAAGACGGTTAATAATGTCACTAACTTTGCCTACTTCCGTATGAACGGTTTTCATGTATTTCAACCGTGCCGGCGTATTAAAAAATAAATCGCGGACGCTGATTTCCGTTCCCTTCCGGCTTTTGGACGAAGTCAGCGTAATCCGTCTTCCCCCCTGATAGCGGAGAAGCGTACCTGCATCGCGCCCATTCCCGGTTTCCATTTCCAACTGTGACACGGCGGCGATACTCGGCAGTGCTTCCCCGCGGAATCCAAGCGTATGGATATCAAATAAATCTTTTTCAGAGGTGATTTTACTCGTCGCATGACGGTAAAAGGCAAGGTCTGCGTCTTCACGGTCCATGCCGCTTCCATTATCTACAACCCGGATTAAAGACAGACCTCCTTCCTCGAGGTCGACCTGGATGCGGGTGCCGCCTGCATCAATCGCATTTTCCACCAATTCTTTTACTACGGAACTCGGACGTTCCACAACTTCGCCTGCCGCTATTTTATTGGATAAATCGTCCGGCAGTTTCGTGATTTTAGCCATTGTTGTCTCCCTTCCTCATCAGCGGAGTCTCTGCTGCATCCGGTAAAGCTTCTCAAGTGCTTCCATCGGCGATAAATGGAGCACGTCTGTTTTACGGATATCCTCCAGGATTGGATGAAGCTTTCCGTTTTTTGCTTTTGCTGCTTCGGCCTGTTCTTCTTCCTGAAACAGCGTCAGCTGGGTCGGCTCATCGTTTGCAGGGGCTGCTTCCCGAATGGAGACAGGTTCAACCATTCCGCTGCTTTTTTCTTTCTGCTCAAGCTGTTTTAACAGCTCATCTGCTCTGCTCAGCAGGGGATCCGGAAGATCAGCAAGCTTCGCTACGTGAATGCCGTAGCTTTCATCGGCGCTTCCTTCCTCCACTTTATGCAGAAAGACAATCTGTCCTTCCTCTTCAATCGCCCGCACATGAACATTCTGCAGATTGGAAAGAGAATCAGCGATGGTCGTTAATTCATGGTAATGCGTTGAAAACATCGTTTTCGCGCCGATGCTCTCATGTATGTGCTCAATAATGGCCTGGGCAAGTGCCATGCCGTCGTAGGTGGACGTGCCTCTTCCAATCTCATCAAGCAGTATCAGACTGTTTTTGGACGCATGGGAGAGCGCATAGTTGGTTTCGAGCATCTCTACCATAAAGGTGCTTTGTCCGGATGCCAGATCATCAGCAGCTCCAATTCTCGTGAATACCTGATCAAAAATAGGCAGCTCTGCTTCCTCCGCCGGTACAAAGCAGCCGGTCTGGGACATGATTGAAATCAAAGCAGCCTGTCTCATAAAGGTGCTTTTACCAGACATATTCGGTCCGGTGATAAGCAGCATATTGCGGCCCTGGTCCATATAAACATCGTTTGCCACATATTCTCCCGGGCCTACAATTTTTTCCACGACCGGGTGTCGACCGTTTTTAATATGGACGCTGCCGTCCCTGCTCATCTGCGGCCGGACGTAGCCCTGGCGGTCGCTTAGTTCGGCAAATCCCTGCAGCACATCAAGCTGGCTGATTACAAGCGCTGCTTCCTGTAGAGGACGAAGATACGTTTTCACCTTTTCTCTTAGTTCTAAGAAGAGCGTATGTTCAAGTTCTACACTTTTTTCCTGAGCGCCCAGAATCAACGCTTCTTTTTCTTTCAGCTCGGGGGTTGTAAAACGCTCAGCGTTCGTCAACGTCTGCTTCCGGTCATATCTCCCCTCAGGCAGAAGCGGAATGTTCGCTTTTGTCACTTCGATATAATATCCAAACACGCGATTAAAGCCTACTTTAAGGGATTTTATACCCGTTGCCTGCTTTTCATCACGCTCCAGCTTGGAGATCCACTGCCGGCCATTTGTACTCGCTTCCCGGTATTCATCCAGCGTCTCGTGAAAGCCCATACGGAACATCCCGCCTTCTGTAATAAGAGCGGGAGGTTCTTCCACCAAACCGTCTTCCAACAGTTCCAGCAGTCCATGAAACTGATCGAGCGGAGTAATCCATTCCTGAAGCAGGCCGTTATCCACCTGCTTTAAAATCGAAATAATTTCGGGCAGCTCCTGAAGCGTGCGGCGCATCTGCACAAGCTCCCGCGCGTTTACGTTTCCAAAGGCCGCCTTACCGGCGAGCCGCTCCAGGTCATACACAAACTTAAGACGATCCCGCAGATCCCCTCTTTCAAAGAAATGGTCAAGCAGGGACTGCACGATACTCTGGCGGTCCGTTATTTCTTTTTCCTGAAGCAGAGGCTCTTCCATCCAGCTTTTTACCCGGCGTGCCCCCATCGCTGTCATCGTCTGGTCCATCAGCCATAGCAGGGAGCCTTTTTTCTTATGGTCCCGGATCGTTTCGGTGAGCTCCAGGTTCCTCCGTGAATTTCGGTCCAGCTGCATTTTTTGACGGGGTTCATACAGGTGAATCGGCTGCAGATGATCAAGCGAACGTTTCTGCGTCCGCGACAGGTAGCTGCTTAATAAACCGAAAGCCCGCAGGATCGCAGCACTGCTTATATGGGTGCAGAGGGAGGAGAATTCTTCTGGAATCTCAGCTGACTTCTGTACCGAAAACGTGCCGGCAAATGTTTTCCACTCCCCGTCTTTAGGCTCTTCCTGCAGAATAAGTTCTTTCACATTAGCTTTAGAAGCCTCCTGCTCCCAGGCGGGACGGTCGGCTTCCAGCCGGGCACCGTAAATTTCACCGGTTGTTAGATCGGCTTTTACAAAACCCGCTGTGCCATCCTCCTGCTGGTAATGGGCGGCAATAAAATTATTTTCTTTTTCATGAATGGCCCGGCCTTCCATAACGGTTCCCGGCGTTATCAGGTTAACGACTTCTCTTTTTACGACCCCTTTGGCCGTTTTCGGATCCTCCACCTGCTCGCAGACCGCAATTTTATACCCTTTTTCAATCAACGTGGAAATATACCCTTCTGCCGAATGATGCGGCACCCCGCACATAGGAATATCCTGATCCCCTTTGCTTCCGCGCTTCGTCAGCGTAATCTCCAATTCCTGCGCAGCTTTTACTGCGTCTTCGAAAAACAATTCATAAAAATCACCCAAACGGTAAAATAAAAAAGCATCGGTATATTCTGCTTTAATTCGTTTATATTGCTGCATCATTGGCGTTTCCTGAGTCACAAAAATCATTCCTCCAGCTTTTCAATCGCTTTATATCTGTTTTATTATAGCATAGCTGATTCCTTCCCCTAAACGAAGGAAACCTCTTATTTAAAAATATTTTGGTTTGTGAAATTATATAATAACGTTTTATTTTGGTCCATGATGAAAAAGCAGCCGGCGTTTAGGTTAATAAACGCCGGCCGGCCCTTTGAACAATATGCAGCTTACTTTTTTGTGATATTCATGAACGGATTATGGTTTGTCGTACCCTGCAGCTTGTCCCCGCCCGTTGATTCAATAATTGTATCTGTCACCGTATTGGAGATAGACGTGGAGACGAGCTGCAGCAGATGATTTACTTCTGTCTGGCTCTGCTGGAACTCCACGACGAGAGGAATGCTTTCAATTTCTGCATTAAGCTCATCAATTTCGCGCTCTGTTTCTTTCAGCGCTTCGTGCTTTTGGTAATGCTGCAGGTTTACCGCTTCTTTTTGTTTGGCTTTTATTTTTCCGATCAGTTCCTGCACACGCAGGTTTTTATTGATTTGTGCTTCTGCGCGCTTGAAAAAATCGACTTCTTCGGTTTCTGCGATCATGGATCCCAGTTCTTTGGCTTTCGCCAGCACGTCTGCTTTTGTTGCATACTGCTGTTCCATCGTTACACCTCCGCCATTTCTACAAGCTCTCCGTTTAGAGACCATGTTTTTGCTTCTGTAATTCTCGTATAAATGACCTGGCCGATGCAGCTTGCCGGTGCGGCTACGTTGACCATTTTATTCGTTCTTGTGCGACCGGATAAGACGTTTTCGTTTTTCTTGCTGACGCCTTCAATCAGCACTTCGACCACTTTGCCTTCGAGTTCTGCGTTGCGGCGTGCAGAAATATCATTGACGAGTTTATTCAGGCGGGCGAGCCGCTCTTTTTTCACTTCCATCGGTACGTTGTCTTCCATTTTTGCAGCCGGCGTATTATCCCTTGGGGAATAAATATACGTATAGGCGATATCGTAATCCATTTCCTCTACGAGCGACATCGTTTCTTCAAACTGGGCGTCTGTTTCGTTTGGAAAGCCGACGATAATATCCGTTGTAAACGAGGCATGCGGAATAGCTGCTTTAATTTTGCCGGCAAGTTCGACGTACTGCTCTCTCGTATACTTACGGGCCATCAGCTTCAGCACTTCACTGCTTCCGGACTGTACGGGCAGATGAATGTGTTCGACGAGGTTGCCGCCTTTGGCGAGCACTTCGATCAGATGATCATCAAAATCACGGGGATGGCTTGTCGTAAAGCGGATTCTCGGAATATCAATTTTGTGCAGGTCATCCATTAAATGCCCCAGCCGGTAGTTGCCTTCCAGATCTTTGCCGTAGGCGTTTACGTTCTGGCCCAGAAGCGTAATCTCTTTGTAGCCCTGTCTGGCAAGGTCCCGGACTTCGTGAATAATATCCTCCGGCATCCGGCTTCGTTCTTTCCCTCTTGTATAAGGCACAATACAGTATGTACAGAACTTGTCACAGCCGTACATAATGTTTACCCATGCCTGTGTTTTTCCAGCGCGTTTACGGGGCATGTTTTCGACAACATCGCCTTCTTTGGACCATACTTCAACGACCATTTCTTTTCCTAAAATGGCATCCTGAAGCAGTTCAGGCACCCGGTGAATATTGTGTGTACCAAAAATAAGATCCACATGGTTATGCTTTTGCAGAATCCGGTTTACGACGGTTTCTTCCTGGGACATACAGCCGCATACGCCGATAATAAGCTCCGGCTTTTCCAGTTTAAGCGGTTTTAAATGGCCGAGTTCTCCAAACACTTTATTTTCAGCATTTTCGCGGATCGCGCACGTATTTAAAAAGATAACGTCCGCTTCAGTCGTTTCCGATGTTTCTGTAAAGCCCATTTCTTCGAGGATGCCTGACATATTTTCTGTATCATGTACATTCATCTGGCAGCCATACGTTCGGATTAAATATTTTTTCCCACGGCCCATCTGGCGCATTTCTTCAGGAACGTTGAAGCCATACTGAACTTCCACTTCTTCTTTGCCGCGCTTTTTCCCCTTTTTAAAATCAGGCTGTTCGTTAATTTGAATGCTGCGGCCGCCGATTTTCATATACTGGCGGCCTTCTTTTTCCTCTATGGAAGCGCTCGAAAAGTCAAAATAGGCGCTGTAGTCTTTCTGTGGTGTATCCTTTTTGTCATGATTATATGAGGGTGATTCGTTGAGCTGTTGTTTTCTCTGGTCTTCGTTCATTACGCCCTCTCCTTTCTCTCTGGTCCTTCAAGGAAGGCTTATAGCTTTCTTCTTTATACATTGTAGTATATTAACGCCGCGCTGTATAGAAGCTCCGACTACTCCGTGCGGAGCCTGCGGTAGCGGCTGGCGGCGGCAGCAATTTCCACCGTTCGCGGAAGAGCCATTTCTCCCGGATGAACGCCTTCATGAATGGAAAAGCCGTCGAGTCCTTTTTCTTTGTAGATTTTATCAATATAGCGGAACGCTTCCTCAAACGACACCGCGCGGGAAGCAAAATGCTTTTCAAGTGCCTGGATTATCCGGGCCACTGCTTCTGTCTGGCTTGTGTTGACAATCTGCTCCACGCTGGAAAGATCAATCGTTTCTTTTCCATACATGATCGTGCTGCGTCCTTTTGCGCCTGCCTTCGTTTTCCTGCCCCGGCTTGCATCAAAACTGTTCCACTGTATTTTCCGGCCGGCAGGGAGCGGAGCAGCGCTTTCTGCCGGTTCTGCTCTTACATCTTTTTCAGCAATCCGGTGGGCTTCTTCAGTTACATCATACGGAATGTACTCATCCATCATCAGAACCGTATCCGCTTTACTGAAATAATCCCCGGTGCCGCCGACAACTAATATCGTAGAAACACCGTGTTCTTTGTACAAAGGACGAACCCTTGATACAAATGGCGTGATCGGTTCCTTGCTGCTGTGAACAAGTTCCTGCATGCGGCTGTCGCGGATCATGAAATTCGTGGCACTTGTATCCTCATCAATCAGCAGGCAGCGGCTCCCTGCTTCCAGGCTTTCCATAATATTTGCGGCCTGGGACGTGCTGCCACTTGCATTTTCTGTTGTAAATTGAGCCGTGTTTTTTTTATTGGGCAGGTTGGATATAAACATGGAAATATCCGTCCGGGTCACGCTGCGGCCGTCCTCAGCTCTTATTTTTGCTGCATCGGCCAACGTGATCACATACTCGCGTCCGTCTCCCCGGCGGTGATTATACACACCGCTTTCGATTGCTTCGAGCAGGGTGCTTTTACCGTGATAGCCGCCTCCGGTAATAAGCGTCACGCCTTCCTTTATCAGCATTCCGGAAATTGGGCTGCGGTGGGGAAGCGGGATAGTCACTTCCATGGACGGCGGTGATTGAAACGTGCGGGCTTCCGCGCTTTTCATTGGACGGCTGCTGATGCCGCTCTCCCTGGGAAGAACGGCGCCGTTTGCAATAAATCCGGCTGCTTTGTTTTCTGTCAGATAACGACGGATTTCATCCTGCTGATCGGCCAGTTCCAGCGCGTCTTTCAGGCTTTTCTGTTCAAATTGATGAACCGCTTTTTTCACGGCGGCCGGAAGCCTTCCGGTTAAACGCTCTTCCGCCTGTTTTCCCATTATCGTGCGTCCTTTTGCCGGCAGGTGTACCGAAAGCCTTACTTCCAGTTCGCCGGCGCTGATTTTTACAGCGGTACGATCCATGACCTCCTGCCCCGGGCCGTCAATTAAAATTCCTCCCTGGTCTTTTCCGCTGCGGAGCTCTTTCATCATCCGCTCAGCGAAATAGTCAATTACTGCTGTTTTACGGGAAGGAGTCGTTTGTTCATCTTTCCCGATACCGAGGTCCTGCAGGGAGATGACCACCCGTACTTTGGAAGGCGAAGCATAAGGATCCGCCTGCACATGATCCACTTTGAGTGTAAATCCTTCAAATCTATAAGATCCTTTTATATCGTTATAGGCTTTATAGCCTTTTTTATCAATCCGCTGTAGCTGCTTTTTTAATTGCTGCATCTATATCGTTTCCTCCTTCAAATAATAACAGGCATAGAAAAGGCACCTGATTTTCAGGTGCCTGCCTTTTATATACGGCTCCGTAACTAATATTTTCTCTTCCTCCATGATAGAGCCCGGGACAGAAAAAATCAAGGCTGCCTGCTTTTACGGACCTGCACTGGAAATAGAAAGCATAAAGGACGTAAAAAAACAGGACGCCCGCGCCCTGTTTTTCCAGTTACCTTGGTTCTACTATGAGTTTGATAGCCGTCCGCTCTTCCCCGTCAATAACAATATCTGTAAAAGCGGGGACACATACTAAATCAATACCGCTCGGTGCAACAAATCCACGGGCTATAGCAATGGCTTTTACAGACTGGTTAATGGCGCCTGCACCTATCGCCTGAATTTCTGCTGCTCCTTTTTCTCTAATTACACCGGCTAAGGCACCTGCTACAGAGTTTGGGGTTGACTTGGCTGATACTTTTAATACTTCCATTAATAGTACCTCCTTGTGTGGGTTAAAGCCTGGACCATTGTTTTAATAGTATTCAAGAGAAGAACTGAAAAATCCTCCTTTTTCTGGTAACTGTTTTTTAAAAAATCAAAGGATTTTGACAATTAAACAGAGAGGAAAAAATCCTCCGGTGCTTTATTCAAAGAATGGATGATCCTCGTCTATTTGGATGCGTTTAATGGAAACGGCACGTCCGGTTTTATCGTCTGCATCAATAAGGACTGCACTTAATTGTTCCCGTCCCTGCGCCACTTCAAACCTGGCCGGCAGGCCGGTCTTGAACTTATAAAGAACGCTTTCCCGTTCCATTCCAAGTATGCCGTCACGCGGACCGGTCATTCCTACATCACTTAAATAAGCTGTTCCTTCCGGCAGAATTCTTTCATCCGCGGTCTGGACGTGGGTGTGCGTGCCGACGACAGCTGTTGCTCTTCCGTCCAGCGTCCAGCCCATTGCCTGCTTTTCACTCGTTGCTTCTGCATGAAAATCAACAAAAACAAAAGGCGTTCTCGCTCTGGCTTCCTCGATCAGCTCTTCTGCTTTTTGAAAAGGATCATCGCTTGCCTGCATAAACGTACGTCCAATCAAATTGATCACGGCGACTTCGAGCGTATTTATTTTCACATACGTACAGCCGACTCCCGGTACGCCTGCAGGGAGGTTGGCGGGTCTCACCAGCCGCGGGGCATTTCCGATGAATTCAAAAATTTCCCGATTGTCCCACGTATGGTTTCCCATCGTAATAGCCTGGGCTCCACTTTCCAGAAAGCCTTTGTATATCTTCTCTGTAATACCGCGTCCGCCGGCAGCATTTTCCCCATTTACGATCGTCACGGCGGGCTTGTATTTTTTCTTTAATTTCGGCAGGTACTCCGTAATCATTTTGCGGCCGGGAGAGCCGACCACATCCCCTACAAATAATAATTTCATTCTACACGTCCTCTTTTCTTTCAAACTTTCAGCGTATTATTTAACGAAAAAAATAAAGCGGCGCTGCCGCCGCTTTATTTAGCATACTCTACTGCTCTTGTTTCACGGATAACGGTTACCCGGATATGTCCCGGATAATCCAGTTCATTTTCAATCCGTTTTGTGATATCCCGTGCCAGACGGTGGGCTACCACATCATCTACAATTTCTGGTTTTACCATGATGCGGACTTCACGTCCGGCCTGAATAGCATAGGTTTTCTCCACGCCCTCAAAAGACTCTGAAATTTCTTCGAGCTTTTCCAGACGGCGGATATACGTTTCAAGCGTCTCACGTCTTGCCCCGGGACGCGCTGCTGACAGCGCATCCGCTGCGGCTACGAGTGTCGCAATAACAGAAGTTGCTTCCGTATCACCGTGGTGGGAAGCGATACTGTTAATAACTACACTATTTTCCCGGTACTTCTGGCCAAGCTCTACGCCGATTTCCACGTGGCTTCCTTCCACTTCATGGTCAATCGCTTTACCGATGTCATGAAGCAGGCCGGCGCGGCGTGCCAGATGTTCGTCTTCTCCAAGTTCTGCAGCCATCATAGCCGTTAAATGGGCTACTTCCATAGAGTGCTTCAGGACGTTTTGTCCATAGCTTGTACGATAGCGCAGACGTCCGAGAATTTTTATTAAATCCGGGTGCAGGTTGTGAATACCCATTTCAAAGGTAGCCTGTTCCCCGTATTCCCGGATCATTTCATCGATTTCACGGCGGGATTTCTCTACCGTTTCTTCAATGCGGGCCGGGTGAATACGCCCGTCCTGTACGAGCTTATCTAAAGCTGTACGGGCAATTTCTCTTCGAATAGGGTCAAAACCGGATAAAATAACGGCTTCAGGCGTATCATCAATAATAAGATCAATTCCCGTCAATGTCTCAAGAGCACGGATATTACGGCCTTCACGACCGATAATACGTCCCTTCATTTCGTCATTTGGAAGGTTAACTACCGACACGGTTGTTTCCGCGACGTGATCTGCTGCACAGCGCTGAATGGCAAGCGAAAGTATTTCTTTGGATTTTTTGTTTGCTTCCTCTTTCGCACGGGCCGTTTCTTCTTTGACGAGTACGGCCAGATCATGCTGCAGTTCCTTCTCGACATCGCGGCGTATGATATCCTGCGCTTCTTCGCGGGTCAAGCCGGAAATTCTATTTAATTCTTCCTGCTGTTGAGATAAAATCTCCTCCACTTTGCTGTTTTTATCGTCCACCTGTCGTTGTTTATCAGCGAGAGTTTCCTCTCTTCTTTCCAACGATTCTTCTTTTTTATCCAGGGTTTCACTTTTACGGTCCAGAGTTTCTTCTTTATGCAACAGACGCGATTCTTGTTTCTGCACTTCATTTCGTCGGTCTCTTACATCCTGTTCCGCCTCAGCGCGAAGCTGATGAGCCTTGTCCTTCGCTTCTAATACAGCCTCTTTCTTGCTGGCTTCTGCTTTTCGCTCTGCATCTTCCACGATATTTTTAGCTGCCTGTTCTGCACTAGAAATCTTCGCTTCTGCAATAGAACGACGTACAAAATAGCCTGCAAATCCACTTAAAGCTGCAACGACAATAAGCAAAATGGAGATGAGTAAGATATTATCCATACTTGTCACCTCCTCTTGCTATCTAGTTTTGCCTCCTGTTACCTCCAGGAGAATGCCCTTTTCTTCATTTCAATCTTCACATGCCTGACAGGCATGCTTTTACTGTTTTTTTATCCAGAAAAGAAAAAAGCGTTTCATTCTACTTTTATGCATAAAACGGTAAGATACCAAAAACCTTCCAAAAGACGTATACCAGACATCTTCCGGACGCTTCATTCGGTATCTGCTTCTTAATTGTATCCTTATGAAAGATACATGTCAAGATATTGTAATCGTTGAAACCCTTATCTTATAAGGATTTCAGACGGTTTCACCGATAGCCGGGGCTTTATGTATGCCATTTCATTCTTTAAGGCATGAAAGGGAAAAAAGATCATACGTTCTCTTCAGGCAGGCAGAAAAGGATGCTTCCTATGCACGGAGGCATCCTTCATTAAAAATAATACAGCGGCTATTCGGGACTGACTAAAATTTTTATCTGGCTTTTATCATGAGCGAGCTGTTCAAATCCCTGTGCCACGACTTCAGCAAGCGTAATTTTGTTTGTAACCATGGTTTCACCTTTAAAGTACCCTTGTTTCATTAATTCCATCACAGCTGGGTACACATGGCGGTAGGCAATAATGCCTTTTACTGTTTTTTCTTTTATGACAAGATCGTTTGGGGAAATCGACGCCTCAGATTCCCAAATACTTACAATGACCGTTTCTCCTCCACTGTGGCTGCTGTTAATACATTGATTCAGCACTTTCGGTATTCCGGTTACTTCAAAAGAAACATCCACCCCTCCATTTGTGAGCCGCTGAATTTCGGCCGCCGGATCTGTTTCAGTCGGATCAATTACGTGAGCGCCAAGCTGCCCTGCCATCTTTTTACGAGAGTCGGACACTTCAACTGCGAACACTTTGGAAGCACCAGCAGCCCGCAGCGCTTCCAGCACAAGCAGGCCGATAGGGCCGGTGCCAAATACAGCGGCCGTGTCGCCGGCTTTTAAACTGCTCCGGCGCACTGCGTGCAGCGCTACTGCCGCCGGTTCGACAAGTGCCCCCTGCTCATAGGAGAGTTCTTCAGGCAGTTTATGCACCATATGTTCTCCTACTACCGTATATTCCGAAAAACCTCCGCCTCCTCCTGACAGACCATGAAACCCTAATAATGGAGTTAAATTATACTTTTCATCTATATAGGAGCCTTTTTCATGAGGAGCCAGAATCGGTTCAACCGCTATCCGGTCGCCCGGCACTACTTTCGTTACACCCTCGCCAATTTCAACCACTTCTCCTGCAAATTCATGTCCCATAATAATAGGTGCTTTGCCCCCGCTGATAGGATGCGGTGCTTCTACAGGTATAAAAATAGGTCCTGCCAGGTATTCATGCAGGTCGCTTCCGCAGATCCCGCACCATTTCACTTTAATTTTAACTTCATACGCACCTGCCGCCGGCTCCTCTACATCTTCCACGGTAACATGTTTGGCTTTATGCCATAACGCTGCCTTCATTTTATTCCTCCTTGTCGAAATAAAAATAGTGGTTCTTTTATTAGTGTAGCCGATACGGCGGATGCTGCCTGTGAGCCATGTCACATTCACGAAAAAAAACACCGTCCGTTGTGGACAGTGCTTTCTGAACATATCGTTATTCGTCTTCGAGAGAAAGAGCCGGCTCTGTTTCCTGTTTCACATCTTCTTCAGGTGTGATAGTTAAATTGTGGTGTTCGCGGACACGCCGCTCGATGGCGTTCAATATTTCCGGATGCTCTTTTAAATACTGCTTGGAATTTTCGCGTCCCTGGCCAAGGCGTTCGCCCTCATATGAATACCAGGCACCGCTTTTCAGAACGATATCCAGTTCGGCTGCAATATCAAGCACCGATCCTTCACGGGAAATTCCTTCTCCGTACATAATATCCACCTCTGCTACTTTAAACGGAGGTGCCACTTTATTTTTTACGACTTTGATTCTCGTTTTGTTACCGATCATTTCATTTCCCTGTTTCAGCGTTTCCGCACGTCTTACGTCAAGACGTACGGAAGAGTAGAACTTAAGCGCGCGTCCGCCTGGAGTTGTTTCCGGGCTTCCGAACATAACGCCGACTTTTTCACGGATCTGGTTAATAAATACGCAGATCGAGTTTGACTTGCTGATCGCACCGGATAATTTACGAAGCGCCTGAGACATTAGGCGTGCCTGAAGACCAACGTGGGTATCGCCCATTTCTCCTTCAATCTCCGCTTTTGGTACAAGCGCTGCTACGGAGTCAACAACGATCATCTCAACTGCGCCGCTTCGTACAAGTGCTTCTGCTATTTCAAGCGCCTGTTCTCCCGTGTCCGGCTGGGACAAAAGAAGTTCATCAATGTTGACGCCGAGTTTGGCTGCATATGCCGGATCGAGCGCGTGCTCTGCATCGATAAATGCCGCCTGGCCGCCGCCGCGCTGCACTTCTGCAATCGCATGGAGGGCAACTGTTGTTTTACCTGAAGATTCCGGTCCGTAAATTTCAATAACACGGCCGCGCGGGTAACCGCCGACTCCAAGAGCAATATCAACTGCCAATGTACCGCTTGAAATGGTGGAGACGCGGCGGTCGGTCTGCTCCCCCATTTTCATTATGGATCCTTTTCCAAACTGCTTTTCAATATTTTTCAACGCCTGGTCGAGCGCGGCTTTTCTATCATTCATATGATCTCTCCTTTTTATTAAATGCTGTTTTTTTCCAATGCCTCCCCCGATTTATTGGAAAAAAGAAGGAACGCTGGTGAATCGCTGCTGCACTTTATCGCTAAATACATCATACCCTTTTTTGTTCCGTTTGCCAACTAATTTGCGAACATCCATTCGCTTTTTTTATTATTTTTTCCAAAGGGGCCATAACGGCGGCTAATGGAAAAGCTGCCTGCTTCGATGCAGGCAGCCCGGTACTATTTTGTCTGTCGCGCAGCAGGACGGGGAGACGTATTTGTACGTTTCGGCCGTGGCTTTGCCGGTTCAAGGTTTACCCTTGCTCCGTTAATTCTGGAATAGCGCAGAGATTCATATACGAACGGCGCCACGTCATCCGGCACTTCTACGAACGTAAAGTTTTCAAAAATATCGATGCGTCCCACTGCTTTGCCGGCAATGCCAACCGCTTCGGAGATTTCCTCGATCAGAATTTTAGGGCTCATATTAACGTTTCTTCCTACGTTAATAAAGAAACGCGTCATCCCTTTAGCTCCGCCGGTTTCTCCGAAGTTATACGCATCGTCATTTCCGCCGAGCGAGCCCGAAAAATTCATTTTCATTAACGCACGGATAATGTCTTTTGGATCGGATTCTTTTAATAATTCATCGGTAAGGTCATCAAATAAATTCAGGTGCTCTTCTTCGCTGAACTGATCCGTAATCATTTTTTTCCACGATTCCTGCTGCTTTTCGACCACTTCTTCAATAGAAGGCACTTCACTGGACGGAATGGTCATTTTGATTTCTGCTTCAATAGAGCGAAGGTGCTTCATTTCCCTCGGAGTTACAATCGTAAGCGCCTGACCGTTCTTACCGGCGCGTCCGGTCCGGCCGATACGATGCACATAGCTTTCCGGATCCTGGGGAATATCATAGTTAATCACGTGGCTGACGTTCTGTACGTCGATCCCGCGTGCCGCTACATCTGTTGCCACAAGAAATTCGATCGACGCATCACGGAATTTTTTCATGACCGCATCACGCTGGGCCTGGTTTAAATCGCCGTGCAGGCCGTCCGCCAGATATCCCCGCGCCTGCAGCGCTTCTGTTAGTTCCGCAACGCCTTTTTTTGTACGGCAGAAAATAATTCCGAGCTCAGGATCCTGGCTGTCGAGAATTCGGCACAGGGAATCCTGTTTGTTCTTTTCCAGCACTTTATAATATACCTGGGCGATGGAAGGAGCCGTTACTTCTCCTTTATTAATGGATACAACCTGCGGCTTTACCATGTATTTCTGGGAAAGCTTCTTAATAGCAGGAGGCATTGTGGCGGAGAATAGCAGAGTCTGCCTGTCTTTATTCACTCTTTTTAATATCGTTTCAATATCTTCAACAAACCCCATATCGAGCATTTCGTCTGCTTCGTCAAGGACGACTGTTTTCACCTGATTCAGTTCAAGCGTGCCCCGGCGGAGGTGATCCTGAACACGGCCCGGTGTGCCGATCACAATCTGGACTCCTTCTTTTAAAGCCCGGATCTGATGGCCGATCGACTGGCCGCCGTATATAGGCATCGTACGAACACCTACATGACGGGACAGCTTTTGAATTTCTCCGGACACCTGGATGGCAAGCTCTCTTGTAGGGGTCAGAATAATAGCCTGAACGTGTTTTTCTGTCGTTACGCTGTTAATAATCGGAATGCCGAAAGCAGCTGTTTTTCCCGTACCTGTCTGGGCCTGCCCGATTAAATCAATTTTTTCCAGAATTTTCGGGATAGCTTTTTCCTGAATAGGGGAAGGTTCTTCAAATCCCATTTCCTTTACAGCCTGTTTTATTTCACTGCGAATTGAAAAATCATCAAAAAACGTCATTATTTATCACCTTTTCTTTCCATAACAGTCGATAGCCGTGAAACACGGCAGAATGCCTGATTAATTTTCTGCTTCCTCTTAGTTCGAGCGGAAAAGCTTTTACTTCATTATCTACAGCCAGTCCGATCCAGACGGTGCCCGGCGGATGACCTTCAAGCGGGTCCGGTCCGGCCACTCCTGTAAAACTTATACCTACATCAGCCTGCATGTAGTCTTTAACGTTCACGGCCATTTCTTCGGCGCACTCCCGGCTTACCGTACCGTAGGAAGCAATCGTTTCAGCTTTGACACCGAGAAGCTGCTCCTTGGCAGAGGCCGAATAGGCTACGGCTCCCCCCGCAAATACGGCTGAAGCGCCCTCTACATCTATCGCTTTTTTGGCAAACCATCCGCCGGTCAGACTTTCCGCCGCTGCAATGGTTTTGCCGGACTCTCTCAGCCGGTCGAGCGTCAGCTCAATCAACGGCTTCTCCCCAACAGCATAGCAGTACTCTCCGGCGCGTTCGAGAATCTGCTGTTCGGTTGCAGCGATCAGCTTGTCAGCTTCCTCTGCTGTCGAAGCGGCCGCTGTTACGCGTATAATGACTTCTCCTTCTGAAGCAAGCGGTGCAATGGTTGGATTGGATTGAAATCCTATAATATCTTTAAGTTTTGCTTCAAGCGTCGACTCTCCGATTTCCGTAAAGCGGAAAATTTTTGATTCGATCACTTTATTTTCCTTCCTGTTTTTCAGCAGATAAGGCTTTCCTTCTTTTTCAAACATCATTTTCATTTCATGAGGCGGTCCGGGAAGAAGCATATAATGCGTATCGTTCTGCTTAAATGCTACCCCGCAGGCAAGCCCGTTGTGATTTTCCAGCACACAGCTGTCTTCTAAGTATAGAGCCTGACGCTTATTGGCCTCTGTCAGCGCCATCCCCCGCTCTTCAAAAAATAGCGTGAGACTTTTCATTGAAGGGGGATGCTCTATTAATTTACGTCCTGCATGCTCTGCTGCCACATCTTTGGTAAGGTCATCTTCTGTCGGTCCAAGCCCTCCGGTCAGTACTACCAGATCCGCCCGCTTTTCAGCCTCGGTTATTGCTTCGTGAAGCCGTGCGGTATTATCTCCAATCACAGTATGCCTGAAAATGCTGATACCAAGAGCTGCCAGTTCTTTTGACAAATGCTGGCCGTTCGTGTTGGCTATTTGGCCGAGCAGCAGCTCTGATCCTACCGCGATTATTTCTGCATTCATAAGGACAGTCCTTCTTTCTGTTAGGTGGATTTCAGCATCACATGTCTGTTTTTCATAAAATAATCAACGCCGGAAACAATAGTCAGGATTACAGCAATCCACATCAGTCCCATGCCGAGCGGAAGCCCGATCAAACTAAACGGAAGGTTATGGAAAAGCAGCACGGTAATAGCCGCCATCTGAAAAACAGTTTTCCATTTGCCAAGTCCGCTTGCGGCAATGACGTCCCCTTCGGCAGCAGCTACAAGCCGGATGCCGGTTACGGCAAACTCCCGGCTTAAAATCACGATCGCCATCCAGGAAGGCAGAAGCTGTAAATCAATTAATGCAAGCAGCGCAGCTGTAACAAGCAGCTTGTCTGCAAGCGGATCAAGAAATTTTCCGAAGCTTGTTATCAACTGGTGCTTCCTGGCAATATATCCATCAAGCCAGTCGGTAGCAGCGGCCACAATAAAAATAACACCGCCTATTACATGAGACACAGGGATACTGGACGTGCCGGATCCAATCATGCCAAACCATGGAGGAATTAACATGAAAAACACAAACAGTGGAATTAATGCTATTCGTGCCAATGTAATTTTATTAGGAAGGTTCATCAGGCGCTTACCTCTCTTCTTTTTCTTTCTAAACAGCGCTCATCTAAAAAAATGATGTCAGTTGTTATTGTACCATAATTCTTCCACCCAGCGGCGGATGCGTATACATTTCCCGCTGGTCTGCCGGGCTTTTTTCCGTTCTTCTTTTAACCGGCAGATCGCATCTGTAAATAATGGATGAAAAAAAGCGCCGGAGCTGCGGCGCTTTTTACTCCATTCTTTCAAACACAATGTTCTGGTGAATAGAATCATTCGGCCATTCAAATGCTTCGCCGTTAATGGTTAGTTCTACACCTGAGGTATTCCCGATATTCAAGAGAACATAATCCAGATCACTATAATCCAGAGTGACAGGGTCCATATCAGCGGTTCCATCATACTGGTCAATAATACTGCCGCTCTCATCCTTTGTATCAATATACGATTCGCCGGTGAACGTCAGCTCTATCTCCAGCGTTTCCATACCAGAGACGTCAAATGTAGTTACCATGCCTTCACTTGATACTTCTTCCGGCTGGCTGCCGTTTTCTTCTTCTTCTTCTGCCGGAGCATCCTCTTCTTGTTCATTTTCCTGAGAAGCAGGCGGTTCTCCGGGGTCTTCGTTTGATTCTACCTGCACTCCCGGATCGTCCCCCGGAGAAGAGGACTGGTCGCCGCTGTCGCTCAGGCCCTGAATAGCCAGAAACAGCCCGAAACCGACAATTCCCAGAAATAGGATGCCCGCAAATACAGGCAGAAGCGTTGGTCTGCCCTGAGACTTTCCGGACGCTTTCCTGCGGCGCTGGAGACGATCCATGCGGGATTTCCGCCTGTTTTCAGGATGATGGACTTCCGGAAGCTCTCCTCCGTACTGTTCTATTACCGTATCCGGATTGAGGCCGAGCGCTTCCGAATAGCTTTTTACGAAGGCTTTTGCATAAAAAGCTCCCGGAAGAGCTTCATACTGTCCGTTTTCAATGGCCAGCAGATAACGTTTTTGAATTTTCGTCGCTTCCTGGAGATAATCAAGGGACATGTTCTGATCCAACCGTTTGTTTCGCAGAAAAGCTCCTAATTCTGACATGCTGTACCACCTATCATTTAACTAATATCAAACGAAGAAAAGCCGGAATCCACTACGTCATACGTAATAACCTGACTTTCATCATTACGCAGTTCTATAATACAATCAAAATCCTGGATCGTGTAGTGGGACTCACGGATAAATATATCCGGGTGCTCGACTACTTTAACCGAGGGGAGCTTCATCACCTGGTCAACAAGATCCCTGTGCTTCTGTGGAGCCCGCATCATGCTGACGATGCCGTCAATAATATAAATATGTCCTTCTCCTTTTTCATCTTCCCCCAGATGGCTTCTTACCGTCTGGCGAAGAAGAGTGGACGATATAAATGTCCAGCGCTTATTGGCGCATACGCTTGCTGCGACAAGCGATTCGGTCTTTCCGACACGGGGCATCCCGCGGATACCAACTAAATAATGCCGATCTTTTTTGAATAGCTCGGCAATAAAATCAACGAGCAGTCCTAATTCATCCCGTACAAACCGAAACGTTTTTTTATCATCGGCATCCCGCTCAATATAGCGCCCGTGCATAACGGCCAGCCGGTCGCGGAGCCTCGGTTCCCGGATTTTCCGAAGGGTAATAGTGTCGATTGTTTCCATAATGCTGCGAAGTCTTACGACCGAATCATCCTGCCGGCTGCGGATCAGCATGCCGCGGCGGCTGTTTTCTACGCCATTGATCGTTACGATGTTAATAGAGAGCATACCGAGCAGGGAAGAAATGTCCCCGAGAAGGCCGGGTCTGTTCTCATGAATTTCATACTCCATATACCATTCTTTAGGTTCTATTGTCTCCGCCTGCCTTTCTGTACTGAACTATATATAGATTGGTTACTGTTATTGTAACGTTTGTCTAAATACGGTACAAAGCTTTTTTATGAAAAGCCTCCGTCTATTTGCAGAATATGACCATTCATGTACGATGAGCTGTTTGAGAATAAAAAAGCGACGGCTTCTGCCACTTCATCAGGCCGGCCCATTCTCCCTGCCGGAATCTGCGCGACGAGATCTTCACGCTCTTCGCCGGTAAAAATACCGTTCATGGGAGTATCAATTACTCCGGGAGCAACTGCATTAACTTTCACACCGCTCGGAGCAGCTTCTTTTGCAAGAGAACGAACAAATGCCTCCATTCCCCCTTTAGCAGCCGAATAAACCGTTTCCATGGCCGTCCCGCTGCTTGCCCAGATAGAAGAAATAAACACCATCGTTCCCTGTTTTTCCTGAATCATATAAGGAAGCAGCTTTTGGGACGTGAAGACCGCCTGAATCAAATGGGAATGGAACTGGTTCATAATTTCTTCCGGCTCTGCATCCTGCAGGAGCCCATACAAAGAAGCTCCTGCTGCATAAACCAGACCGCTGACCGGGGAATGCACCTGCTGAAGCAAGATTTCTGCTCCATTTTCTTTTGATAAATCGGCACGGACTACATATGCTTCCGCCCCATAGGAGCGGCACGCTTCGGCAAGTTCATCCATATGGTCTTCCGAAGCGCTGTGGCAGTGCAGAAACAATGAATGCCCTTCCCCGGCAAGTTTAACGGCAGCGGCGCTTCCAATCGCACCGCTTGCCCCGGTTACTAATACAAACGGCTTTCTGCTACTCATTTTTCTTTTTTACGACTTGAGATACGGAACGTTCCGGTCCGTGGAAGTGCTGATTCCATAATTCCAGGCATTCTTCTGCTGTAATAGACTCCAGCATAGCTGCTGTGTCAAACATATCCATTCCCGCGAAGGCATAGCTCGTATACTGACTTGCCATAAATTCGAGACTGTTAAGCTGGCGCAGAAACGTACCAATGTTGCGGCGCTTAATACGCTCAAACATTTCTGAATCAAAAGCAGCCGGATCTTTTGTTTCGAGCAGGCTTGTAATACGATTTTGAAGCTCGTCCGGCTGCGCCGTGTCCCCGCCTGCTACAAAAAAGGTGAACGAACGGTCTACCTGAAACTCACCGGAAAACGAGTCATCTATCAGACCTTCTTCGTACAAAGATTCGTAAAAGGTAGTGCCGGGGCCGATCAGCGTATCCATCAGCAGATCCATGGCAAGTTCATAACGCATTAAATCTTCGCCGGTTCTTTCCTGAAGCACTTTATAGCCGACGAGCACTTTTGGCGTATTAACGCTCATTTCCAGAACTTTCTTATCAGATGCCGCTTCAGCCGGCTCTTCCGGAAGAATTCGTTTCAGCTCCGGTGCAGGAGGAAACTCCTTGCCTGCCTGGTTCTCTTTAATTAACGCCATCAGCGCCTCCGGCTCGGCGTCGCCTGCAATGAACAGCGCCATGTTGGATGGATGGTAAAACGTTTCATAGCACGTATATAAATCTTCTTTCGTAATGTCATAGATAGATTCTACCGTACCGGCGATATCGATTTTTGCCGGATGCTCATGATACATGCCTCCAAGAAGCTGGAAAAAGGCAAGCCAGTCCGCCTGATCTTCGTACATGCGGATTTCCTGTTCAATAATGCCCTTCTCTTTTTCCACGCTGTCCTCCGTAAAATAAGGATGCTGTACAAAATCCAGCAGCGTACTGATATTTTTTTCTGTCTGCGCGGTGCTTGAAAACAAGTAGGCCGTTTTCGTAAAGCTCGTAAACGCATTGGACGATGCCCCCTGTTTACCAAACGTCTGGAACACATCCCCTTCTTCATCTTCAAACATTTTATGCTCCAGAAAATGAGCAATGCCGTCCGGTACTTTTACCGGCTCACTGCCTCCAATCGGCGTAAAATGATTGTCGATTGAGCCGTAGTTCGTCGTAAATGTGGCAAATGTTTTATGAAAGCCTTTCTTCGGCAGAATATACACCTGCAGGCCGTTATCAAGTACTTCGTAATAAAGCTTTTCATCAATGGTGCTTTTTTCGAGCGTGTTCATTTATTGGTCCTCCTTCTCTCCGTGAAGAAAAAATACAGTATCTATTACAATATCTGCTGCGCAGTCGGCTACTTCTTCAAGCGTAACGGCTTGCACCTGGCTGATCCATTCATCCATGGATATCTGGCGTTCTCCGACAATGCCCTGATACAGCAGGTCTGCGGTACCCTTTGCCGAATCGGCAGTTTCAAGCAGCTGATTGACGAGCATGCCTTTAGTCTGCTCTACTTCGTCTTCGGTAAAACGCCCGATTTTCATGTCTTCAATCTGCTCTGTAATAATAGCGAGTGCTTTATCATACTGGGACGTTTCGATACCGGCCATAATTGTTACAAAGCCTTTTAGGCTGTCATACCTCGATGCTGCATAATAAGCGAGGCTTTCTTTTTCCCTGACGTTTAAAAACAGCTTCGAATGAGGAAATCCGCCGAGCAGCGCATTGGCTACCTGCATGGCAGCAAACGAAGAATCTTTAAAATAGACCGGCACCCGGCAGCCAATATGCAGTTTACCCTGCTGAATATCATCGGTTTCTTTTATATGATTAGGCGTCTCCCTGACGGAATAAGCGGTTCCTGCAGCTTTTTTAACGTGACGATTTTCTTCAAATACGGAAAAGGCCGAAGCTGCTTTGGCGGCCTGGGCTTCTTCTACATCCCCGATGATATACATATCGACCTTATCTTCTTTCAGCATGGATTCATATACTGTCATCAGGCGCTCCGCTGATACAGCCTCCAGACGTTCGAGCTCTCCCTGAGCCTGTAATCTATAAGGATCCTCCGGAAACATATGCTGGAGCATACGGTTGTTGGCATAGCGGATTTTGTCATCGTATACGGCTTCCATCCGCTGTTGGAGGTTGCGTTTTTCCTCTGCAATAATTTTCTCAGAGAAGATACCATTTTCCAGATAAGGGGACAGAACAGCTCCTTTTAGAAAAGCGAGTCCTTCTTCCAATAGCGGTTCTGCATGTTCAATATACCGCTCATTGGCAATATCGAGCCGGAAGGTCAGCAGATGATAGTCGCCTTTTTTTGCTACGTCCGTCGTAAAAACGGCTCCATATAAATAATCCAGGTGGGAGCGGATGCTTTTACGTGAAGGATAGTCGGCTGTTGCACTTTTTAATACCTGGGAAAGCAGCGAACGTTCTGTTGCGGTTTCCGCCTCAAGCGGTGCAAGCATCTGCAGAAGAATCGTTGTCGTTTTGAATTTTTTTGTCGGAAGCAGATGAAGTGCGGCTCCCGTATTAATCTGTTCTTTCTCTACCATTGGCTTTGAGCCCCTTTCTTAATAGCGCGGTGCTTCTTCTTCGGCTGCCGGAGGGGCGGAGATCACATCTCTTGGTTTGCTCCCGCCGTAAGGTCCTACAATACCCCGTTCTTCCATGGCGTCAATCAGGCGTGCGGCTCTCGTATAGCCTACCCTGAACTTACGCTGCAGCATGGAAACAGAGGCGCTTTGTCTTTCTACAACAAATGCTACCGCTTCGTCATATAAAGAATCATCTATTTCTTCTACCTGTTCTACCTTGTCATCAGGAATCATTTCTTCCTGGTAATTTGCTTTCTGCTGGGCAATTACGGAGGCGACAATCGCTTCAACTTCCCCGTCGGAAATAAATGCGCCCTGAATACGGGTGGATTTGTTTGATCCTACTGGAGAAAACAGCATATCCCCTTTTCCGAGAAGTTTCTCAGCACCCCCGCTGTCAAGGATCGTACGGGAGTCGATCTGGCTCGTTACCCCAAATGCGATCCGCGATGGAATGTTTGCTTTAATTACTCCTGTTATTACATTAACAGACGGGCGCTGGGTTGCGATAATCATATGAATCCCTGCAGCTCTTGCCATTTGTGCCAGTCTTGTAATCGCATCTTCTACGTCGCTTGAAGCGACCATCATTAAATCGGCCAGCTCATCCACGATGACAACGATGTAAGGCAGTTCCAGCTGTTTTTCCGTATTTTTCTCGTTTTCTTTCTTTACATACTGATTGTAGCCCTCCATGTTGCGCGTACCTGTGTGGGAAAACAGATCATAGCGCCGTTCCATTTCGGCTACTACTTTTTTCAGTGCCTGTGCGGCACGTTTTGGCTCTGTTACTACCGGTGCCAGCAGATGTGGAATACCGTTATACACGTTAAGCTCTACCATTTTAGGGTCAATCATCATCAGTTTTACTTCGTGCGGCCTTGCTTTCATAAGAATACTCGTAATGATTCCATTAATACACACACTTTTTCCGCTTCCTGTAGCACCTGCTACGAGAAGATGCGGCATTTTATTCAGGGCAGCCAGCACTGGTTCTCCTGATATGTCACGGCCAAGAGCAACGGCAAGCGGGTGATTGTCTTTTTTCATTCCGGTTTCCAGCACTTCCCGGACCGTCACCATTGCCACTTCCTGATTCGGTATTTCAATGCCGACGGCTGATTTTCCTGGAATAGGTGCTTCAATACGGATATCACGAGCTGCCAGAGCCAGTGCCAGATCGTCGGTTAAATTGACAATCCTGCTCACTTTCACGCCGGTATCCGGCTGCACTTCGTATTTAGTTACGGCCGGTCCCAGGTGAACTTCGTTAACCTTTGCTTTCACTCCAAAGCTTAACAAAGTCTCTTCCAGTTTTCTTGCATTTGAACTCAGCATACGTTTTTCTACATGCTGGGTATTCCGCTCCGGTGCATTTAATAAATCAAGTGAAGGCAGTATATAATTTTTATTCTCTTCTTCCGCCGAAGAGGCCAGTACAGCTTCCTCAATCACTTCAGCGTCTCCGCCTGTTTCAGCAGGCTTTTCTGCTGCTTTTTCCTTTGCCGGCGCGGCGGCTGGTTTTTCCGGCTCCTCCTGCTTTTCGTAGGCGTTTTCTGCAAAATTGTAGATAAGCGGGGTTTCCGGCTCCTGTTCCACCAGCTCCTGCTGTTCGTACTCCGGCTCTTTAGCTTTTGGTGCCTGCTTCTTTTTTGCAGGTTTTGGTGTTGGTTCAGCTTCGCGAGCCTGCTTTTTCTGCTCCCGCTGTTCTTTGGAAGCCTGATATTTTTCACTGAGCACGGCCTGCGTCTTTTTCACAGCTGGTCCTGCTTTGGTTTTTGTCCCATTAGCCAGATCCTGTATCGTTACGCCGGTAATAATCATTAACGCCACGACAGCAAGCAGCACAGCAATCAGATAAGAGCCCGGCACCCCGAAAAGGGTGTATGTACCCGTATACAGCAGCGCTCCTGTCATGCCTCCTCCAATTGATGCATTGGCTGCTCCTGACGCCTGCTCTGTAAATGCATTCCACGTGACGGCCAGGCTGCTCTCCCCATTTCCTGCCCGGTTCATAAAAGAAATGTGGCTGAAAATCAGTACGGAGAGAGCGCCCAGCAGAACGCCTGCTCCAATGCGTTTATTTATCCGCGGCCATTTCTTCTTGAAAATGAAAGCAGCTGCTACTGCCATTACAGCAAGGTTCAGTACGATATGAAAGTCCCCTGCAAAAAAGCGCAGAAAAGAAACGAGCAGCTCTCCTACCAGCCCGAATTGAAACAGCGCTGTTAAAGCCAGGGTAAGCAGAACCAGTCCCGTCCACTCTATCTTCATTTCGCTTTTTCGTTTTTTGGACCATTTTTTTGTTCGTTTACGTGTTTTTGCCACTGATTGTCCACCTCATTATCTGTTCTCACCTGTTGTTTTAAAACCATTCTATGTTCGGATATGCCTGTTGTTATTATAGCATATGCCTTTGCTGCTAAGGCGCTGCGGCTTGTATTTTTTAGTTCTTCATATGCAAAGAGCCTGCTGGAGAATCATAGATTCCAATCAGCAGGGCTCTTCTTCTTTTTTAAATTAAACTTCCATAATAATAGGCAGAATCATAGGACGGCGCTTCGTTTTTTCATAAAGAAAACGGCTCAGCACGTCGCGGACGCTGCTTTTTAACGTAGACCATTCTTTTTCTTTTTCAGCAATGCATTTCTCAAGCGTAGCTGTTACTTTTTTATTGGCTTCTTCAAGCAGTTCCTCCGATTCGCGTACATACACGAACCCTCTGGAAATAATATCCGGACCGGAAGCAATCGTTCCCGTTTTCTTATGCAGGGTAACGACCACAACGAGAATGCCGTCTTCGGATAGAAGGCGCCTGTCACGGAGAACGATGTTTCCGACATCTCCTACGCCGAGTCCGTCAATTAATACGTTGCCGGAAGATACTTTGCCGGCGCGGCGGGCTTTGCGTTTCGTAAATTCAACCACTTCACCTTTATCGACTAAAAAGATATTGGCCGGATTAACGCCGGCTTTCTCAGCAAGTTCGCCGTGGGCGGACTGCATCCGGTATTCCCCGTGGATCGGGATAAAATACTTCGGTTTAACAATATTGAGCATTGTCATTAATTCCTGCTGGCTGGCGTGCCCGGACGTATGAATGCTGTTCTTTCCATAAACCACTTCCGCGCCTACTTGATAAATTGCATCAATTGTACGGCTGACGGTTTTTTCATGGCCCGGTATCGGATTGGCAGCAATAAGCACTTTGTCGCCTTCCTGAATGGAAAGCTGGCGGTTTGCCCCTTTCACAAGACGGGTCAGCGCAGACATCGGCTCTCCCTGGCTTCCGGCACACAATATGGTTATTTGATGAGGCGCATAGCTTTCCACCTCGTTTGTCTCAATAAAGGTATCTTCATGATGCTGAAGGTAGCCGAGTTTGTGTGAAATTTCAATTGCTTTGAGCATACTGTGGCCCACTACCGCAATTTTGCGTCCTTCTTTTTCTGATGCATTAATCACCTGCTGAATACGGTGAATATTGGATGCAAACGTTGTTACGACAATACGGCCTTTTGTTTCAATAAAGGCATCCATCATCTGCTCGCCTGCTACCGCTTCAGAAGGAGTCGTCCCCGGTACTTCCGCGTTAATACTGTCGGAAAGCAGGCAGAGAACGCCTTTTTTACCGTAATTGGTCAGCTTGCCGATTTCAGTAAGCTGGCCGTCTATCGGCGTCTGGTCGAATTTGAAATCTCCTGTATGCACGATCAGTCCCTGCGGAGTGTCGATGCATACGCCGATAGAATCCGGCAGGCTGTGCGTCGTTCTGAAAAAGCTCACAGGCAGGCTGCCGATTGTCAGACGGGATTTAGGATCAAACGTGCGCAGATCCGATTTTTTACGGAGGCCGTTTTCTTTAATATGATCTTCCACAATCGCAATCGTAAGCTTTGTGCCGTAAACCGGCGCGTTAATCTTACGAAGAATGTAGGGAAGCGCTCCTATGTGATCTTCGTGTCCGTGTGTCACGATGATACCTCGGATTTTTTCTTTGTTCTGTACGAGGTACGAGATGTCCGGAATAACGATGTCTACGCCGAGCATATCATCTTCCGGGAACATTAGCCCCGCTTCAATAATGAGAATATCTTCTTCTGTTTCCACAACATACATATTTTTACCAATTTCGCCTACGCCGCCCAAGGCAAAAATACGAATGCTGTCTGTATTTTGATTTGACAATGTGTTTCCTCCTATATAGTCTATATTCTTCTGTAGTAGTGTGATCGCAGCAGTCATCTATTTTCTTTGCATACCCGGTCCAGCACTTGATTGTAGTATAACGCAAGTAGAAATAAGAATACAAGGTTCTTTGCTATCGGAAAAGGGGCCCGGTTGTCTTTTCCATATGTAATCAGGCCTTTTCATCCCGCCATTGTGCAAATAAAAAGCCCGGCCGTCAGGCCAGGCTGAACCACTGTTCCAGCTGCTTAATTTCCGCGTCCGTCAGCGGAAGCATCGGCAGTCTTGTGTCGCGTGATATAATTCCCTGCTGCTCGAGCATCGCTTTAACCGGCGCCGGATTTGGAGCAATAAAGCATGCTTTCATTTTAGGAAGCAGCGACCGGTGAATAGCCGATGCATGCTCCACAGACCCTTCAGAGAAGGCCTGAACCATTTCTCTAAGTTCATGTCCTGCAATGTGGGCAGCGACGGACACTACTCCATGTCCGCCTACACTCATAATCGGAAGCGTCATCGAATCATCCCCGCTGTACACTGCGAAATGTTCCGGAGTCGAAGCAATGATATGCGAAATCTGATCGAGGCTTCCACTTGCTTCTTTCACCGACGTAATGTTAGGTATGCCGGCCAGCTTAATCATCGTTTCCGCCTGCAGGTTAATAATGCAGCGTCCTGGTATGTTATATACCATAACAGGAAGAGTTGTAGCTGAAGCGATCGCTTTAAAATGTTCATACATGCCTTCCTGGCTTGGCTTATTGTAATATGGCGTCACTGCCATTATTCCGTCTATGCCGAGCTTCGAGGCTTTTTCCGTTAGAGCGGTGGAATAACCGGTATCATTTGTACCCGTACCGGCAATAACCGGAACACGTCGTCCGCTGATTTCCGCGGTCCGTTGAAAAAGTTTTAGTTTTTCTTCGGTGGTGAGTGTCGGTGATTCTCCGGTGGTACCAGCTATAACCAGACCTTCACTTCCAGTCAGTATCAGATGTTCCACAACTTTTTCCACGCCCTGCCAGTCAATCTTCCCCTCGCTGTCGAAGGGAGTGACCATGGCGGTTAATATTCGGCCAAATTCCAAGCTCTCCCTCCCCCTTTCCTTTTTTACTTTGGTTTTTTTATATAGGAAAATGGAGAATGCTTTACTTTATTACTGTTTCACCTGCCGGCCTAATTCAAACATCTGGTGAAGTGCCAGCACGGCTTTATTCATATCTTCTCCGTGAACAAGCGTCCAGATCGTCGTATGTGAATCAGCTGACTGCAGGATGGATATATCTTTTTCAGCGAGCGCTCCTACAATTTTGGATACGACGCCGGGAACTCCGGTCATGCCCGCGCCCACTGCAGATATCTTGGCGCAGTTATGAATAAAAGTACCTTCAAGCTGCTTTGTGTCGAGCAGAATTTTCACTTCCGGGCTTCTTTCGTCCGGTACCGTAAAGACCAGGCGCTGCGGCTGAATCGTAATAAAGTCGACGGAAATGTCATTGTCAGCCAGCTCTCTGAATATGGCCGCCTGCTGCACTACTCCTTCGGTATGCTCCACGGTAACCTGTGTGACGCCGGAAATATGGGCAATTCCGGTCACCTGGCGTTCTATCCGGTCCGAGCCTGCTGCACCCCCGATAACAGATGAAATCAGCGTTCCGGCAGCTTCTGATGCCGTCGAGCGGATTCGGATAGGAACTTTCCCCTGCATTGCTATTTCCACTGCCCGGGGATGAATAACCTTGGCACCCTGATAGGCCATATTACAGATTTCCTGATAGGTCGCAGACGGAAGAATTTCTGCTTCGCCGACAACGCGCGGGTCAGCGGTCATAATGCCTTCTACATCGGTAAAAATATCCACATACTCTGCCTGGAGGGCTGCGCCGATTGCTGTTGCCGACGTATCACTGCCTCCCCGGCCAAGCGTAGTAAGCTCTCCATCACCGGATACGCCTTGAAATCCGGCTACGACTACAACATCAACTTCTTCGAGCCGATGTACGAGCGCTTCGGTCTGCATGTCCACAATACGAGCTGACCCGTACTGCCCGTCTGTGCGGAAGCCGGCCTGCGCGCCGGTCATAGCTGACGCTTTTAATTTTTTCGATTGCAGCAGCTCCGTGAAGATAACGGAAGAAATTGTTTCTCCTACGCTTACGAGCATATCTTTTTCCCTAGTGCTGATCTGGGAACCGTTTTGATTCAGCAGGCCGAGCAGCGTATCTGTTGCATAAGGGTCTCCCTGCCGTCCCATTGCCGAAACAACGGCGACGACTTTGTATCCTTCTTCTACCGCACGTTCTACGTGAGCAGCTGCGAGTTCTCTCGTTTCTTTATCTTTAACGGATGTTCCGCCGAATTTTTGTACTATGACTTTCATGCTGCTGCACCTCGTTTATTATTTTACGATGGCTTTACAAGACCAAGTTTTAGTAAGCTTTCTGCAATTTGTACGGAGTTGTAGGCAGCACCTTTTAGAAGGTTGTCTGAAACAACCCAGAAATGATAGGCGTTCGCACGATCCAGGTCTTTTCTGATCCGGCCGACAAATACGTCAGGCAGGCCGACGCTGTCCAGTGCCATTGGATACTCCTGGTTGGCAGGATCATCTTTAAGCGTTACTCCCGCGGAATCTTTTAAAAGTGCCTTTAACTCGTCTACGCCCGGGTTTCCGTTCTCCGTTTCAATATAGACTGATTCAGAGTGGCCGGTTTCAACTGGAAGACGCACGCAGGTAGCCGCTACTTCAAGCTCGTCCTGATGCAGAATCTTTTTTGTTTCGTTCATCATTTTAATTTCTTCAAACGTATAGCCGTTTTCCTGAAATTTATCAATCTGTGGAATCGCGTTAAACGCAATAGGGAAATGCTTTTTGTCACCACCGACAGGAAGAATTTCCGGAGCGGCTTCTTTGCCGTCCAGCATATCACGGGACTGGTTTTTCATCTCTTCCACAGCGGCCCAGCCTGCACCTGAAACGGCCTGATACGTAGAAACGATTACTTTTTTCAATCCGTGCTTTTTACGAATCGGTTCTAATGCGACAACCATTTGAATCGTCGAGCAGTTTGGATTTGCGATGATGCCGTTATGATTATGAAGATCCGCCTCATTTACTTCCGGTACAACAAGCGGAACATCTTTATCCATCCGGTAGGCGCTCGTATTGTCAATACATACAGCTCCGCGCTTAACCGCTTCCGGCGCTAATTCTTTCGATACAGAACCGCCTGCTGAAAACAAGGCAATCTGCACGCCTTCAAATGATTCCGGTTTCGCTTCTTCCAGCGTATATTCGTTACCTTGAAATTCTACTTTTTTGCCTGCTGACCTGCTTGAGGAAAGAAGCTTTAATTCCTTAATAGGGAAATTCTTTTCATCGAGCGTCTTCAGCATTTGCTGTCCGACCGCTCCTGTTGCTCCTACTACTGCTACCGTGAATCCTGTTTTATTTGACATTGAGTTATACTCCCTTTCAAAATAACAAATTCATTTAATCTCTACCTATATTAACATAAATGATCCTGAACCGCCTGCAGATATTTCAATGGAAATGCCTAACGGCGGGAAATTTCTGTTTTTTTCGTATGATTTTCCGGCAGCCTGCCTTCCGGGCTGATAAGAGAGATCGAGTAATCCTGTCCTAACAGAGCATCTGCAACACGTGCTGTATCCTCCAGCGTAACCGCTTCTATCTTTTCAACAATATCGTCCAGACTCTGGTGATAGCCGAGAAGCAGCTCATTGCGGCCGTTGCGGTTCATCCGGCTGCTTGTGCTTTCCAGTCCGAGCATAACGCTTCCTTTCAGCTGTTCTTTCCCATTTTCCCATTCTTTCCGATGGATGCCGTTCTGGGAAAGCTCTTTAATAATACCCTGCATGGAGTCAAACATTTCATCCAGATGTTCGGCTCCGGTTCCTCCATAAATGGTAAGCATTCCGCTGTCGCGGTAGGCAGATTGATAGGAATAGACGGAGTAGGCAAGCCCGCGCGTTTCCCTGATATCCTGGAAAAGCCTGCTGCTCATGCTTCCTCCCAGCACATTATTCAATAGAACGAGAGCAAAGGAATCAGCGTGTCCGGCTTCCAGGCCGGGGAACCCAAGACAGAGATGAGCCTGTTCCGCCTGTTTGGCGTGCACGCTTTCCCCCGGTAAAAATACGGGGCTTTCCGATTTATTTTCCGCTCCTCTGCGGCCCAGTACAGAAAATGTTTCTTCCACTTTATCCAAGAAGGCTTCATTCGTATTTCCTGCGACAGAAATGACAACATTGCTTCCTGTATAATATTTTTCCAAATATGCTTTCAAAGAAGCTGCAGTGAATGAGCCGACGGTGCCGGTAGTACCGAGTATCGGCCGTCCCAGAGAATGGGAACCGTAGGAAACCGAGTCTAAGTAATCATGCACAATATCATCAGGCGTATCGTCCACCATTTTTATTTCTTCAAAAATAACGCTTCGTTCTTTTTCCAGTTCCTCTTCATCAAACGTCGAATGAAAAAACATATCGGACAGAATATCAAGCGCCTGGCCGGCATGTTCGTCAAGCACTTTCGCATAAAAGCAGGTATACTCTTTTGCCGTAAAAGCATTTACCTGCCCGCCGATGCGGTCGAAGTTTTCCGCGATATCTGCGGGCGTTCTTGTGTTTGTGCCTTTAAAAAACATATGCTCCAGGAAGTGCGAGATCCCGTTTTCTTCTGCTTTTTCATAGCGCGATCCGGTGCCGACCCAAATACCGATCGTAATGGAGCGGACAAAGGGAATGTGTTCGGTAACGATCCTCACCCCATTGGCCAGTTCTTTTTTATTTATCAACAGCTTCCTCCTTTTTGCTTCTTTTATCCCGTGATATAAGAAAAACTTGGCCTAAGCCAAGCTTTTCAGGTTCGTGCCTATTCAATTTGACTGGCCAGGCCAGAACCCGATTTTATTTTCTTATTTATTGCTGCTTTCTTCTTTCAACAAAACTTTTCTTGATAAGTTAACCCGGCCCTGGTTATCAATTTCTGTAACTTTGACCATGATTTCATCATCAAGCTTAACCACGTCTTCCACTTTGTTCACGCGCTCTTCTGCAAGCTGTGAAATGTGGACTAGTCCGTCTTTGCCTTTGAACAGCTCAACAAACGCGCCGAACTTTTCAATGCGTTTTACTTTACCAAGATACGTTTCGCCGACCTGTACTTCACGCACAAGATCTTCGATACGTTTCTTGGCAGCCGCATTGGCACTGGAATCCGTAGAAGAAATATACACGGTTCCATCCTGTTCAATATCAATTTTCACGCCGGTGTCATCAATAATCTGGTTGATGGTTTTTCCGCTCGGTCCGATAACGTCGCGGATTTTCTCCGGTTTAATATGAAGCGTCAGGATTTTCGGAGCGTACGTAGACAGCTCCTCTCTTGATCCGCCGATAGCAGAGAGCATATTGTCGAGTACGTGCAGACGTGCCTGTCTTGCCTGTTCTAATGCAAATTTTAATATTTCACGGTCAATGCCGTCAATTTTTATATCCATCTGCAGCGCGGTTACCCCTTTTTCAGAGCCCGCTACTTTAAAGTCCATATCGCCAAGCGCGTCTTCCATACCCTGAATATCGGTAAGAACCGTCACATCTTCGTCCTCTTTTACAAGCCCCATTGCAATACCGGCTACCGGTGCTTTAATAGGTACACCTGCGTCCATCATAGCGAGTGCGCTTGCGCAGATGCTGGCCTGTGAAGTCGAACCGTTGGATTCAAGCACTTCCGAGACAAGACGAATTGTATATGGGAAATCCTTTTCGTCGGGAATAATAGCTTCCAATGCCCGTTCGCCAAGGGCGCCGTGGCCGATTTCTCTTCTGCCGGGCGCGCGGATAGGTCCGGTTTCCCCTACGCTGAACGATGGGAAATTATAGTGATGCATAAAGCGTTTGGATTCTTCTTCGCCGATGCCGTCCAGAATCTGAACGTCGCCGAGCGGTCCAAGCGTACACACGCTGAGCGCCTGTGTCTGACCGCGTGTAAATAGTCCGGATCCGTGCGTTCTCGACAACAGCTTTACTTCTGAAGTCAAAGGACGGATTTCATCGGATGTTCGGCCGTCCGGACGGATTTTATCTTTAGTGATGAGTTTTCGGAACTCTTTTTTAACAAGGCCCTGGATGATTTCTTTTACTTCCCCGTGCTCTTCTTCTGTAAAAGATTCCATAATCCGATCGGAGACTTCTTTTGTAGCTACATCGCGGGCCTGTTTTTCTCTTACCATGACAGCTTCGCGCAGATCCGTTCCTGCTGCTTCCTTTACCCGTACGGTCAGATCCTCATCCGGCGTACGTAGTTGAATGTCGCGTTTTACTACATTCATTTCGGAAACGATTTTTTCCTGGAACGTGACAAGCTTTTTAATTTCTTCGTGACCGAACATAATTGCTTCAAGCATAATATCTTCAGTAACCTGTTTTGCTCCTGCTTCTACCATGTTGATCGCATTTTTCGTGCCGGCAACCGTAAGGTCAATGTCGCTTTCTTCAAGCTGCTTCATCGAAGGATTAATAACAAACTCTTCGTTCACACGACCTACGCGGACTCCTGCAATCGGTCCGTCAAATGGAATATCAGACACGCTGAGCGCCATCGAAGAGCCAATCATTGCGGCCATTTCGGGCGAGCAGTCTTTATCAATGCTCATGACGATGCTGATAACCTGAAGATCGTTACGAAAGCCGTCCGGAAATAATGGACGGATCGGACGGTCAATTAAGCGGCTCGTTAAAATAGCGTTCTCACTTGGACGTCCTTCTCGTTTAATAAACCCGCCCGGGATTTTACCGGCGGCATAAAGGCGCTCTTCATAGTTTACCGTTAATGGGAAAAACGGCAGATCCTTCGGTTCTTTGGAAGCTGTAGCCGTTGATAATACAACCGTATCGCCATAACGAACCATTACCGCCCCGTTAGCCTGCTTTGCATATTTCCCTGTTTCAATCGTTAATTCCCGTCCTGCCCAATCTATACTAAACGATCTGCTTTCTTGTTCTGTGCTCAATAGGGTATCCTCCTGTTTCTATAGTGCGCACTTCCAAAGTGCTGCCTGTGTTTCTATGTTCATGTAAAACAATTATATAGAACAGTCCGCAGACTGAAATAATTTCTTAAAAATGGCAAAAAAAGCGGGAGTTGCCCTCCCGCTTTTCTTACATTTATCTACGCAATCCAAGACTTTTGATTAATTCACGATAACGCATAACATCTTTGTTACGAAGGTACGTAAGCAGGTTACGACGCTTACCAACCATTTTTAACAAGCCGCGGCGGGAATGATGATCTTTCTTGTGTGTGCGCAAATGCTCGTTAAGTGTGTTGATCTGCTCCGTTAAAATTGCTACCTGTACTTCTGGTGAACCCGTATCATTTTCGTGCGTTTTGTACTGCTCAACAATTTCAGTTTTTCTTTCCAAAGTTAAAGCCATCCAAAGCACCTCCTTCAATTAGTTAACGCCAATTCCCTAGCAGGACGTCGGAGGAACGTGCATGCCAAGCAACGGCTTGATTACATTCAATAGAATACGCTTTTTTTCAGGAAAATGCAAGGCATTAACTCTTTCTTTTCACAAATCCTGCGTCCGGATTTCCCGGTGCTGTCCCGAAAGCACTTTCTCTGCCTGCTTTTTATCGAGATGGAGCTGTTCAATGAGGTTTTCCACCGAAGAAAATTTCTTTTCCCCGCGCAGACGCTGTACCCATTCTACGTCTACTTTGGCTCCGTAAATCGACTCATCCATATCAAATACGTGCACTTCCACCTCCGGGCGTTCTGCCCTGATGTCATGGAAAGTCGGCTTATAGCCGATATTGCAGACCCCTTTCCAGCGTCTGCCCTGCACAGTAAACCAAACCGCATAAACGCCGGTATCGGGAACGATATAAGGATCTTCTATCTGGACATTAGCCGTTGGAAATCCAATCGTCCGGCCCCGCTGTTCTCCCTTAACGACTAATCCTCTGATCGCGTATAGTCTCCCGAGCAGTACGGAAGCCTTTTCCACATTGCCTTCCAAAATACACTGCTTGATTAACGTCGAGCTGATCTTTTCGTTTTCCCATTCTTTTTTCCCAACCGTTGTGTAGTCCAGTTTGCCCCGCGCATGAAAAGGAAGAGTTTCCATCGTCCCCTTACCGAGACGGCCGTAGGAAAAATCGAATCCTGCCACAACGTGAATCGTACGCGATCCGATCAAATAGGAATCGACAAATTCCTGAGGCTCGAGCTCTGCAAACTGCTGGTCAAAATGAACGACGAACAGGTAATCAACTTCCAGCTTTTTCATCTCTTCTTCCTTAACCGGAAGCGGCGTAATATACCGCATTGTTTCCTCGGAATAATCGGGAGATAAAACCGTTTTAGGATGGGGGCTGAACGTCATCACTGCAAGCTTTGCCTGTTTTTGGCCGGCAATCTGCCCTGCGGTGCGGATGACCTCCTGATGCCCCCGGTGAACCCCGTCAAAATAACCCAGAGCCATAACCAAAGGCGGAAAATCTTCAGCTTTTGGTATGTTGTCGTGGTATACATAAATAGTTTTCATTATCTCACCTTTCCAATCGCCCGGGCTTCTGCTATGACCTGGCTTCGATATGCAGCATAGTTTTCGGTTTTATTTTATCAGGTTTCGTCGGATGCTTCTCATACACAGCCAGCGGCGTTTGACCGGCCATAAAGATAAACGGGGAGGGCATGCCTTCCTCGTATGGAAGCACAGCTCCATTTTTAATTAACGCTGTTTCTTCCTCAGCTGCCTCCCGCCGCTCTATATGAGCCAGTGCTCCGGCAATAGGAATGACGGCCGTTCCAAGCCTGTTTTCTGCCTGAAGCTGTGCCAGCTGCTCCAGCGTCCAGCTGTCTTTTTCCCTGAAGGGACCCGATCCTGTCCGGATGAGGCTTTTCATATGAGCCGGCACGGAAAGGGCTTTTCCTATATCAACGGCAAGCGTCCGTATGTAGGTGCCTTTACTGCAGACAATATCACATTCAAATGTAAATTCACCGCCGCTGTAGGACAAACTGTCTTCGTTTAACGTAATCGAATAGATGGTTATTTTCTTGGAAGGCCTTTCTACTTCTTTTCCTTCCCGGGCATATTCATATAACTTTCTGCCGTTCACTTTCACTGCTGAATACATCGGCGGAACCTGCACGAGCTCCCCGGTAAACTGCTGCAGCGTGTTTTCAATATCTTTTTTAGAAACGGATCCCGGGTCGAGCGTATCGACCAGCTCGCCTTCTGCGTCTTCGGTTGTAGTGCTGCTTCCAAGAGCTACTACACACCGGTAGCTTTTAGGAAGATCCATCATGTAATCGGAGATCTTTGTGGCACGTTCAATGCAAATCGGCAGTATGCCTTCGACAGCTGGATCAAGTGTGCCGGTGTGGCCTACTTTTTTGGTGCCGGCAATTTTTCTTATTTTATATACACAGTCATGTGACGTGATTCCTGCAGGTTTCCAAACGGGAATAATCCCTTCAATACTCATAATGACGGCTCCTCTTATCTATCAATTCACTCTTGTTATCTATACTAGCGCAAAACAAAAAGAACTGTCCATAAATGAAGTTCTATTTTCTTGAGAAAATAACCCTTCGTATGGACAGTTCCTGCTTTGTTTACCTTCTATTTATCATCTTCATGATGGATTTCTCTAAGAAGGGATTCAATTCTATTACCATAGTCAATCGACTCATCAAATTCAAACATAATTTCCGGCGTTTTGCGAAGCTGAATCCGTTTGCCGATTTCGCTGCGGATATATCCTTTTGCTTTCGTTAAAGCCTGAAGTGCATCATTTTTCTTTTCGTCATCGCCAAGTACGGTAATAAATACTTTGGCCTGCTGCAGGTCTCCGGTCACGTCCACACCGGTGACCGTAATAAATTCTATTCTTGGATCTTTTAGATCCCGGGTAAACATGGAAGCCAGTTCTTTTTTCATCTGTTCTCCAACCCGGTTGGCACGGATATTACTCATCGTTCTTCTGCCTCCTTCTTACAGCCACTCATACGTTGTGATTGTTCGTTCTATTTCCATTTCCCTGTCTGCCCATTCTAAAACGTGTGCCAGCTCTTTTTCAGCTGCTTTCTTTGAATTGGCTACGGTGACAGCAGAAAGGGCTGTGAGGTTCCATGTGTCGTGATAGTCCATTTCCGCAATGGATACATTACAGTGCTTCCGGATTTTATTTTTCAGCCGTAAAAGCACAGAGCGCTTATCCTTTAGGGAATAAGCGCTGTGTATCAGGCATTCAAAATGAACGGCTCCGATCATGTGCGTTTGATTTCTTCCATGACGTACGCTTCAATTACGTCGCCTTCTCGCAGATCATTAAACTTGGTAAGCGTTACACCGCACTCATAGCCGGCGCTTACTTCTTTCACGTCATCTTTAAAGCGTTTCAGCGCGTTGATTGCACCTTCATAAATAACGATGCCATCACGGATAAGGCGGACGGTAGAATCTCTGGTGATTTTACCTTCCGTTACGTAGCTTCCTGCAATGGTACCAATTTTCGATACTTTAAACAGCTGGCGGATTTCCACCTGACCGATAACTTTTTCTTCAAATATCGGGTCAAGCATACCTTTCATCGCTGCTTCAATCTCTTCAATTGCATCGTATATAACACGGTGCTGGCGGATATCTACTTTTTCTACATCAGCCGTACGCTTAGCGTTCACGTCAGGTCGTACGTTGAATCCAATAATAATGGCATTGGAAGCGGAAGCCAGAATAACGTCTGATTCTGCAATAGCGCCTGCTCCTGCATGGATAATATTAATCTTGACACCTTCTACATCAATTTTTTCCAATGAGCCTTTTACTGCTTCTACAGAACCCTGTACGTCTGCTTTTACAATAACATTGATCTCTTTCATATTGCCGTCCTGAATCTGGCTGAACAGATCATCAATGCTGACGCGGTTTGTTAGGTTGCGCTCTTCGTCTTTCGCTCTGGCGGCTCTCTGCTCCCCAACGCTGCGGGCTTTTTTCTCGTCTTCGAATACAACAAACTGATCGCCTGCCTGCGGTACGTCACTCAAACCAGTAATTTCAACCGGAGTGGATGGCGCTGCTGACTTCACGCGGCGGCCGAGATCATTGACCATGGCGCGGATTCGACCGAATGTGTTTCCGACTACGATCGGATCGCCGACATGCATGGTGCCGTCCTGCACAAGAAGGGTCGCAACTGGTCCTTTTCCTTTATCGAGCTCTGCTTCAATAACCGTGCCCGTCGCACGTTTGTCCGGGTTTGCTTTGTATTCTTCTACTTCGGATACAAGAAGGATCATTTCAACGAGCTCATCAATGCCTTCTCCCTTAATAGCAGATACGTTAACGAAAATCGTTTCGCCGCCCCATGCTTCCGGAACCAATTCAAATTCTGTCAGTTCCTGCATTACGCGGTCCGGGTTGGCACCCTCTTTGTCCATTTTGTTTACCGCTACAATAATCGGCACTTCCGCTGCTTTTGCATGGGCAATTGCCTCTTTTGTCTGCGGCATAACACCGTCGTCTGCGGCTACCACAAGGATCGTAATATCTGTTACCTGGGCACCGCGGGCTCTCATTGTAGTAAATGCAGCGTGTCCGGGAGTATCAAGGAACGTAATTTTTTTATTATTTTCTTCAATCTGGTAGGCACCAATGTGCTGCGTAATGCCGCCTGCTTCGCCTGCCGTTACTTTTGTATGACGGATCGAATCAAGAAGCGTCGTTTTACCGTGGTCAACGTGTCCCATGATAGTAACTACCGGCGGACGTTCCGTACGGTTTTCTTCGCTGTCGTTTTCGTCTGTGTAGATATCAATATCGAGCTTGTCTATTACTTCTTCTTCTTCAACTTCCACGCCGTAATCAGCCGTGATCAGTTCAATGGTTTCTTTATCAAGTGATTCGTTTTTTGTTGCCATTACGCCGAGTTTCATCAGCTTTTTAATAACTTCGGAAGAATCTCTGTGCAGCTTTTCAGCCAGTTCTCCTACGGTTAAAGATTCGATGAACGTAATCTTTTTAGGTAGGGCAAGAATCTGGTGAGGTGACTTGCTCTGCTGACGTGAGCTTCCTCTTCTTTTTCCTCTGCCTCTTGGATTGGATTGACTGCCGCGGTTGTTTGGTTTCGAGTTATTTTTAGTATTATTCATATTTGTATTTTTCTTTCCCTCATTTTCTGTTTTTTTATTAGTAGAAGCTTTTGGAGCTTCTGCCGCCGGCTTTGCCGGTGCCTGGATTTTTTTTATATCCTCATCGCTAATAATCGACATATGGTTGGAAACTTCCACGCCTTTGCTTTTTAGAGCCTGGACGATGTCCTTACTGGACTTGTCCACCTGTTTGGCATATTCGTACACCCTCATTTTGCTCATAAGCCTAACCTCCACCTTCTAATTATCCAGCAATGAGATTAGCTTTTTCGCGAATCCTTCATCGGTAATCCCTACGGTCACCCTTTCCCCTTTTCCAAGCGCTTGTCCCAGCGTCTGACGGGTTCCGGCAATTCTGTACGGTACGCGATAATAGCTGGATTTGTCGTTAAATTTCTTCTGCGTATTTTCCGACGCATCCCCGGCTACAATAACGAGCCGGAGCGTCTGGCTGCGGATATCTTTCAGGACGGCTGTGTCACCAGTTTTTACTTTACCGGCTCTGGACGCCAGTCCAAGCAGCGAATAAAATTTATCATTCATGGTTTTTTTCCTTTGTTTCTTTCCTGCAGCAAGCGGTCATAGTCGTCCGGGCTGAGGGATACTTTCAGGTGACGGGAAAGCGCATCCCGTTTCTTTGCTTCCAGAAAAACGGATTCCTCGTTTGTCAGATAAGCGCCGCGGCCGTTTTTTTTGCCGCTGAAGTCTACGCTTACATATCCCTCGGTATCACGCACGATACGGACAAGCTCTTTTTTAGTACCTGATTCTCCGCTTACAATGCATTTTCTAATAGGAGGTTTGCGTTTCAACTCTTTTCGCTCCTTTAAACTCGCTGTTATGACTCTTCGAAGCTGTCATCCCAGGCTTCTTCTTCTGTTTCTTCTTTTGGAACATAAAGACCGAGCTCTTCGGCTTCCGTCTGGCTTTTTATATCTATTTTCCAGCCGGTAAGCTTTGCAGCCAGACGTGCATTCTGGCCTCTTTTTCCGATAGCAAGGGATAATTGGTAATCCGGCACGATAACGAGCGTGCTTTTATTATCATCATCCACCTGCACATCGAGAACTTTAGAAGGACTCAGCGCATTTGCTACGTATTCAAACGGGTCTGTAGACCACTGTACAATATCAATTTTTTCGCCTTTTAATTCATCGACGATTGCCTGAACACGCTGACCGCGCTGGCCTACACAGGATCCTACCGGATCCACTTCCGGGTCTTCTGCGTGAACGGATATTTTTGAACGGTCTCCCGCTTCTCTTGCAACAGAAATAATCTCCACAGTTCCATCATATATTTCCGGCACTTCTAATTCAAATAGTCTTTTCAGCAGACCCGGGTGGGTTCTGGAAATAACGATCTGCGGACCTTTTGTCGTTTTTTCCACCTTCGTAATATACGCTTTAATCCGGTCGTTGTGCTTATAGTTTTCATTGGGCATCTGCTCTCCCTGCGGAAGAAGCGCCTCTACTTTTCCAAGATCGACGTAAATAAACCGGTGATCCTGGCGCTGAACGATCCCAGTCATGATATCTTCTTCGCGGTCTATGAAGTCAGAATAAATAATGCCTCTTTCTGCCTCGCGGACACGCTGGGTAACGACCTGCTTTGCCGTCTGGGCCGCGATACGTCCGAAGTTTTTCGGCGTTACCTCCAGCTCCACTACATCATCAAGCTCATACTCGGAGTACATTTCCCGTGCCTCTGCAAGCGAAATTTCAAGTCTCGGATCAAATACCTCTTCGACTATTTCTTTACGTGCGAACACGCGGATGCTTCCATTATCACGGCTTACATCCACCCGTACGTTCTGTGCCTGGTTAAAATTGCGCTTATAAGCTGATATTAATGCAGCTTCAATCGCTTCCAGAATAATTTCTTTTTCAATGCCTTTATCTTTTTCCAGTGAATTTAGTGCATCCATAAAATCTGTATTCACGGATTATCCTCCCCCTTGTTATCGGTACCTCTTAAAATTCGATGGCCAGTCTGGCTTTTGCTACTTTTTTATAAGGAATTTCCATTCTGACTTTTTTCTGCTTTTCTTTTTGGCTGATTTCCAATATGCCATCTTGAAAAGAGAGCAGCGTTCCTTCGAAGACTTTATCGCCGTTTAAAGGCTTATAGGTCGTAATGTTAATGTATTTGCCTACAGCGCGCTTAATGTCTTCCTCCGATTTGAGCGGACGCTCTGCACCTGGTGAGGATACTTCGAGGTAATAATTTTCATTTACCGGATCCTGTTCATCAAGTTTTTCGCTTAGTCTCTCACTTACGGTTCCACAGTCTTCAATAGCTATTCCTTTTGGACTATCTATATATACACGCAGAAACCAATTTTTTCCTTCTTTTTTATATTCCACTTCAACTAGTTCTAGCCCTAAATCTTCCAAGATGGGCTGAACAAGTCGTCTGGCGGTATCTTTGACCCGCTCGCTCATAACCATCCTCCTTGATTTATATGATAAGCTGTTTTCTTTACGCTACGCCTGTTCATGTATGAAATAAGTGCAAAATACCCTTTTTTACAAACGAAAGAGTGGGTATTTACCCACTCTTCTCCCGACGCTTCATATCCATTGCTTTCGCTTAATAGATTACCATAAAACGACTGAAAATGCAACCAGAGCTTGTTTTCATGCGCCTTACAGGCTCCTGTTGTTCGTTTTATCATCCAGGTTCTGCTTCTTCGTGTCTGTTTTTAAAATAAAGACAGCTGATTGGAATCCGGCAGACCCTGCAGGCAGCCGTGCAGATCGAGATTTTCAATAACCGTTTTTGTCGCTTTACTGCGCTGCTGCAGATCTTCTTTGGATAGAAATTCGCCGCCTTCTCTTGCTTTTACAATACTGAGCGCTGCATTTGTGCCGACGCCGTCAAGCGCGTTAAAAGGCGGTATGAGCGAATCCCCTTCTACGATGAATTCTGATGCTTTTGACCGGTAAAGGTCTGCTTTCTGGAAGGAATAGCCACGCTCTACCATTTCAAGAGCAAGTTCGAGTACGGTCACAATATTTTTTTCTTTCGGTGTGGCATCAAAGCCTTTTGCCTGTATTTCCTGAATCCGGCTCTTAATGGAAGTACCGCCTTTGATCATCGTATTTAAATCAAAGTCATCGGCCCGGACGGTAAAATAAGCGGCATAGAAAAACATTGGATGATGCACTTTAAAATAGGCAATCCGCACTGCCATTAATACATAAGCAGAGGCGTGGGCTTTTGGAAACATGTACTTGATTTTTAAGCAGGATTCCACATACCAGTCCGGTACGCCGTGCTTTTTCATTTCTTCAACCCATTCTTCCTGAAGACCTTTTCCTTTACGGACAAATTCCATAATTTTAAATGCCAGGGCGTCGTCCACCCCTTTGTAGATAAGGTAAACCATAATATCGTCACGGCAGCCGATTACATCTTTAAGCTGGCACGTGCCGCTCTGGATCAGTTCCTGGGCATTTCCAAGCCATACGTCTGCGCCGTGGGAAAGTCCGGAAATCTGCAGCAGCTCTGAAAATGTGGTCGGGTTCGTTTCCTCGAGCATCTGCCGGACGAACCGCGTACCAAATTCAGGAATGCCGTAGGTGCCCGTTTTACACATAATCTGTTCCGGCGTTACGCCGAGTACTTCGGGCGAGCTGAATATCTTCATTACTTCTTTATCATCTACGGGAATGGTCTTTGGATCAATACCGCTTAAATCCTGCAGCATACGAATGACAGTCGGGTCATCGTGTCCAAGAATATCGAGCTTCAGCAGGTTATCATGAATGGAATGAAAGTCAAAATGGGTCGTCCGCCATTCCGAACTTTTATCATCAGCCGGAAACTGAACCGGGCTGAAATCATGGATATCATACTCCTCGGGTACAACGATTATACCCCCCGGGTGCTGGCCGGTTGTACGCTTAACACCTGTACACCCTGACACAAGCCGGTCAATTTCCGCCCCGCGCAGATGCATATCATGATCACTTTGATATCCCTTCACGTACCCGTAAGCCGTTTTATCAGCAACGGTACCTATCGTTCCGGCCCGGTAGACGTTTTTTTCGCCGAATAACTCTTTTGTATAATGATGCGCTCTCGGCTGATAGTCACCGGAGAAGTTTAAATCGATATCAGGCACTTTATCCCCTTTAAATCCGAGGAACGTTTCAAACGGAATATCCTGACCTTCTTTAATATATGTGCTTCCGCACTTTTCACACGCTTTGTCAGGCAGGTCATAGCCCGACATTACGGAACCGTCGTTAAAGAAGTAGGAATGCTTACAGGACGGACACACGTAGTGGGGCGGGAGTGGATTCACTTCCGTTATTTCGGTCATCGTTGCTACAAATGAAGATCCGACCGACCCTCTGGAACCGACCAGATAGCCGTCGTCCAGTGATTTTTTTACAAGCTTCTGTGAAATGAGATAAATAACATCAAATCCATGGCCGATAATGCTGGCCAGCTCTTTTTCCAGCCTGCTTTCAACAATTTCAGGAAGCGGGGAGCCGTAAAGTTCCTCCGCTTTCGTATAGCACATATCCCTGATTTCTTTATCCGAGCCTTCAATGGTAGGCGTATAAAGCTGGTCGGGGATGGGATGAATCTCCTCGACTGAATCGGCCAGTGCCCTCGATTCGGTCACTACAACTTTCTTTGCAAGATCGTCTCCAAGAAACGAAAATTCCTCCAGCATTTCATCTGTTGTCCGAAAATGAACGGCAGGCAGCGTCTGACGGTTCAAAGGGTTCGCTCCGCCCTGGGAAGCTACCAGTATTTTACGATAAACGCTGTCTTCGGGTTCAATATAATGGGCATTACCCGTAGCGATAACAGGCTTGCCGAGTTCTTCGCCCAGAGCGGCTATTTTTTTGGTAATGTCATAAACAGCATCCTGGTCTTTGAGCAGCTCTTTTTCCACCAGATGGGCGTAGTTGCCGGGCGGCTGGATTTCCAGATAATCATAGAATTCTGCGGCTACCTTAGCTTCTTCTGCCGACTTCTGCATCATCGTTTCAAACACTTCTCCCTTGTCACATCCAGAGCCGACTATAAGTCCGGCACGGTGCTTCTGCAGAACCGACCTTGGAATACGGGGGGTCCGGAAGAAATACTCCAGATGGGATTTGGAAATAAGCGTATAAAGATTTTTCAGGCCTTCCTGAGTCTGGGCGATCAGCGTGCAGTGGGAAGGGCGGAGTCTGTAGAAATCGCCCTGACCCATGTTCTGATTCAGCTGATTATGATTGGCAATTTCTTTGTTCATTGCGTCTTTAAGCATTTTCCAGAGCAGGTATCCTGTTGCTTCTGCATCATAAATAGCCCGGTGGTGGCTGACGAGTTCAATATCAAACGCTTTACATAAAGAGTTCAGGCGGTGGTTTTTTAAATGCGGGTATAAAAAACGTCCCAGCTCCAATGTGTCAATCACAGGATTTTCCACTTTATCCTGATCCATTTTCCGGTAGCCTTCATTTAGAAATCCCATATCAAAGCTGGCATTATGAGCGACGAGAATACCATCCTCCATAAAGGTTTCAAAATCAGTAAGCACGTCGTTAAGTTCCGGTGCCCCTTCGAGCATATCATCGGTAATACCGGTCAAATCAATAATCGTATCCGACAGCTTCTGATGCGGATTGGAAAATCGTTCAAACCTGTCTACGATTTCTCCATCTCTTATTTTCACAGCTGCCAGCTCAATAATGGTGTCGTACACAACGCTCAGTCCCGTCGTTTCTACGTCAAACACAATATAAGTGCCGGTCGCCAGATCACGGTCCGCTTCGTTATATGCAATCGGCACCCCGTCATCCACAAGGTTAGCCTCGAGCCCGTACAGGATTTTCACGCCGTGCTTCTTCGATGCGCTGTACGCATCCGGGAAAGACTGGGCTACACCATGGTCGGTGATGGCCACTGCCTGATGTCCCCATTCTGCTGCTTTTGCTACGTATTCGGAAGCCGTCGTCGTCGCATCCATCTGACTCATATTTGTATGAGCATGAAGCTCTACTCTTGTTTCCTCAGGATCTGCTTTATCTGTTCTTACCGCAGGCTGAATCTGTGTGACATCATTTCCGATCATCACCAGATCACGCACAAATGTGTCATTCTGTACGCCGCCCCTTACTTTCACCCACATGCCCTTTTTCAGGGCCAGGTACATCGGCAGATCTTCTTTATCTCTGGAGAACATTTTCACGCTGATGGAATCGGTATAATCGGTAATTTTAAAAGTTAGAAGCGTACGTCCGCTTCGCAACTCTCTTGTTTCCGCCTCAAAAATATACCCCTGTATAGCAATCCGGCGTTCTTCGTCCTGGATCGTTTCAATCGGAACCGGTTCCTCTTTAATAGGATAGCCGATACGAAGAGAACCGGAATCGCCGGCTTTTTTGGACCGGTCTTCCTGCTTTTTACGCTCCATCATAGCTTCGACTACTTTGGAGTGATCTTCTTCTTTCTTCTTTTCTTCAAACGCCTCCCGCTCTTCCTGCGAGTTCTTGACGTCCGCTTTAACGATGCACTTGCCGAATCCAAGACCCGGCATAATCTCCTGAAGGGAATCCGCGAGCTTTCGCTCCATCATCGAAGCTTCTGCCTCATTTTTACAGGAAAGAGTGATCACGTTATTTTCGATGGCAGGCAGGCCGCCGTTAAGACGCTGCCTCAAATGAGGCGCCATGCCGTCAATCCGCTTAACTACGGCCGGCCAGTAGGATGTCAGACGGTCATACGGCTGTTCTTCTTGATATTGTATGGAAAAAGAAGTTGACGCAACGTGCGTAAACGCTGTGTTCATCTTATTTTCAATCAGCTCGAATATTTCATAGGGAAGCGGAACCGGAAGGTAGAAATAAAAGTGCCACTTTTTCTCCTGCTTGCTGATTTCCAGTTTTTCTATCCGCCCCTCCTGCAGGTATCTCTCTTTTATGTCAGCGGGGACATCCAGCTGCTCCATCAGCAGCTGAAATCTTTCTTCTCTGATACGGTTGTCTGAACTCACTGCAGAGCACCCCTTTCGTTACTTTCTTCATAAAATTATCCCATGGTTTTCTTCGATTAGAAAGTGTCATTTCTAATAAAGGCCCATGGGATAATAGCTTGATTCTTCGATTATGCGTGCTGTTTTAAATAGTCCATAAGGCCGGATACCGCAACTTCCACGGCTTCTCCACCTTCTCTAAGTTTCACTTCCACAATATCTTCCGCCGCTTTTTTGCCGCAGGCCACTCTGACCGGAATACCGTATAAATCAGCATCTTTGAATTTCACTCCGGCGCGTTCTTTCCGGTCATCGTATAACACATCAAAACCGGCTTCGCGGAGCTTCTTGTACAAGGATTCTCCAAGGGCAGCCTGATCTTCCTGTTTTACATTCATCGTCAGCAGGTGGATATCGAAAGGAGCGACATTTTTCGGCCAGATGATGCCGGATTCATCATGATGCTGTTCGACAATTGCCGCAATAGTCCGGCTCACGCCGATGCCGTAACATCCCATGATTAACGGCTGTGCTTTTCCCTGTTCGTCCAGAAAATCAGCTTTTAACGCTTTAGAATACTTGGTTCCCAGCTTAAATACCTGACCGACTTCAATCCCTTTGGCGAAGCGGATCGTTCCTTTGCCATCCGGAGCCGGATCTCCTTCTTTGATAAAACGCAGATCCTCATAGGAGCTGATTGTAATATCGCGGTCCGGATGAACGTTAATAAAATGCTTATCTGATTCGTTAGCTCCTGTTACCGCTTCCGCTATGCCTCGTACAGCATAATCAGCCAGTATTTTCACGTTTTCCGGTGCACGGACCGGCCCGATAAAGCCTGTGCGGCATCCCATTACCTGCTCGACCTCGGCATCTTCTGCCAGCCTGACTTCTGAGGAGTCCAGCAGGTTGGCAACTTTAATCTCATTTACTTCATGATCTCCCCTGACTAAAACAAGCACAGGTTCTTCATCTGCTATAAATAACACAGATTTAATAATGGAAGTACTTTCTATCGAAAGACCTTTCATCAAATCGTCAATCGTTTTCATCGACGGGGTATCAATCGGCGCCATGGACGTTTCCGGCCTGGCCGGCTTTTCATAACCGTCGGCAATCTTTGCCACTTCAATATTGGCCGCAAAATCGGAAGCGTCCGAATAGGCAATCGTGTCTTCACCTACGTCGGAAAGGGCCATAAATTCATGGGTGCCGCCTTTGCCGCCGATCGCTCCGGCATCTGCTTCCACTGCACGGAAATCGAGGCCGCATCTTTTAAATACAGATTGATAGGCGCGGAACATGTTCCAGTAGCTTTCTTCAAGCCCTTCTTCACTGCTGTCAAAAGAATAGGCATCTTTCATAACAAACTCGCGGGAACGTAACACCCCAAAACGCGGTCTTCTTTCATCCCGGTATTTGTTTTGAATCTGGTAGAGATTCACCGGCAGTTTTTTGTAGGAATTCAACTCATCGCGCACAAGTGAGGTGATCACTTCTTCATGCGTGGCACCGAGTACGAAATCGCGGTTGTGCCTGTCTTTCAAGCGCATCAGTTCCGGACCATAATCGTGAATACGGCCGGATTCCTCCCATATTTCAGCTGGCTGCACCGCCGGCATAAGAATTTCCTGAGCTCCGGCATTGTTCATTTCTTCTCTAACGATATTTTCAATTTTTCTAAGTACTTTATAGCCGAGCGGAAGATAGCTGTAAATTCCGGAAGCCGTCTGACGGATAAGTCCGGCTCTGAGCATCAGCTGATGGCTCGTTATGTCTGCGCCCTGCGGCACATCACGCATCGTGGGACTGAAAAATGATTGTTGTCTCATAGTAGTAGGAACCCTCTTTCTTCAAGTTAAACAGGCAGAAATATTCCTGCCGGTATCGTATTTAGATAAAACAAAGGCGCCAGTACCCGCTCCCGACAAAAGGCTCACCTTTTGAGTCGTTATCTCCTCGGAGAAAGCTCGGGCACTGAAGCCTTGCAGCATTATTATAAAAAGAAACGGTTAATATCATTCCACGTTACCGCCAGCATCAGCAGAATCAGCAGGGCAAATCCGAGTAAATGGACCATGCCCTCTTTCTGCGGATCAATCGGCTTGCGGCGGATTGCTTCAAGCGTAATAAAGATAAGCCTTCCGCCATCCAATGCCGGAAGCGGCAGCAGGTTCACAATACCAAGATTCACACTCAGCATTGCAGCCCACTGCACTAGCACCAGAATGCCTAAAGAGGCAACTTCGCCTGTAGCATTATAAATACCGACAGGCCCTGCCAGGTCATCGAGTGAAAACTGGCCGGTTAAAATCGTACTCAGCACCTGAAAAATCAAGGTCGCTACTTCGACGACGCTGGTCGCACCATATTCAATCGCTCCAAAGAAGGAATGCTCCGGAGCCGGCGCATTTACGCCGATCTGACCGATTTCCTGCTCCGCCATTTCATCGTACACGCTGTCCGGCTCTACGGTGATGGTCTGTTCCTGACCATCACGCACAATATCAAACGGAACAGCCTGACCCGGGTTCTGCTGAATGACTGACGTCATTTCCTGCCACGTATTTACCTGCTGGCCGTCCACGGCGTTTACTTCATCGCCCTGCATCAGGCCGGCTTCCTGGGCAGGACTTCCGTCCACCAGTTCTCCCATGGAAGCTTCGTCTGTTGGTACGCCGTTAATCAGCGCAAACGTCATAAACAGTACAAAGGCGAGAATAAAGTTCATGGCCGGACCCGCAAATATGGTCAAAAACTTGGGACCCGGTTTCTTGGAGCCGAACTGCCTGTGGTACGGGGCAATCTGCTCCGGCTTTTCATCGACGATCATATTGCAGGCATCATCTACATCAAAGCGCTGCAGCTCTTCTTCGTCATCGGTATATGCTTCAATAAACAGCTGTTTATCAAGATCTATACGTTCGACGGACACTACTTTTGCTTCAGGATGCTTTGATTTATTGTTTACGATGATTTCTTTTACCTTGCCGGCTTCATTCCAGACGAGACCTACTTCATAGCCGGGCTTAATCTGTACCTGCTCCGGTTCTTCGCCGGCCATACGTACATAGCCTCCAAGCGGAAGCAGCCTGACGGTGTAGAGCGTTTCATTACGTTTTGTTGAAAATATTTTCGGGCCGAAGCCAATTGCAAATTCCCGGCATAATATACCGGCTTTTTTGGCAAAGTAAAGATGCCCCCATTCATGGACTGCCACCAGCACTCCAAAAATAATAATTATTGCAATTAATGTATCCAATTTTTTCCCACCTTTACCCTATTAAAGAAGCCACATATTCCCTTGTTTCTTTATCCACTTCAAGAATGGTCTGTAAATCAGGAGCACGCTGGGACGAGTGCCGATGCATTGCTTTTTCTATATACTCTTCAATAGCCACAAAGGAAATCCGGCCTGCGAGAAATTCCGCCACCGCTATTTCGTTTGCCGCATTTAAAACAGCTGTCATCGTACCGCCGGTTTTTCCTGCATCATACGCATACTGCAGACAGCGGTACCGGTCGAAATCCGGCTTTGAAAAATGAAGCGCTCCTGCTTCCCATAAGTTTAACCTGTTTGTATCTTTTAATTCAAGCCTTTTAGGCTGGGACAGGGCAAACTGAATGGGAACCCTCATATCAGGCGATCCAAGATGGGCTATCACGCTTTTGTCTTTATATTCCACGAGGGAATGCACAATACTCTCCCGGTGGATAACAACTTCAATGTCATCATACGCCATATCAAAGAGCCAGTGGGCTTCGATAACTTCAAAGCCTTTGTTCATCATCGTTGCCGAATCGATCGTTATTTTTGCGCCCATTGACCAGTTCGGATGGTTCAGGGCATCTTCTTTTGTTACATTCTGCAGCTGATCCCGGTTTAGATCACGGAAGCTTCCGCCGGATGCTGTAATAATTAACCGGTCTACGTCCTCTCTTCTATTGCCGAGCAGGCACTGGTAAATAGCCGAATGCTCGCTGTCCACGGGCAGCAGCAGCGCCTCATGCTTTTTAGCTGCCTGCGTAACGATGTGACCGGCCGTCACAAGCGTTTCTTTATTGGCAATGCCGATATCCTTGCCCGCTTCAATAGCTGCAAGCGTCGGCTCCAGTCCGACACTTCCCATCACTGCGTTCATTAGAAAATCAGCTTCCTTATATGAGGCAGCTTCAATCAGCCCGTCTCTGCCAAAAAGAACCCGGATATTCGGAAATTCTTTTTGAAGCCGCTCTGCATCTTCTTTTCGTTCTACGCTGACAAGCGATGGCTTAAACAGCGCTATCTGTTCTGCCGCAAGCGTAATGTTTTTACCGGCTGTCATAGCCGCGAGCGAAAATTCTTCCGGATGGCTTTTAATGACGTCCAGCGTTTGTGTGCCAATAGAGCCGGTGGATCCAAGCAGTGAGATTTTTTTCATAGTAGTCTCCTTTATTAATCAGCCTGTCTGTAGTATGTACGTTCTACGATAAAAAATAGAAAAAGTGCAGCAGAGGCATGACAAAAATCAAGCTGTCAAAGCGGTCGAGCACACCGCCGTGGCCCGGCAGCAGCGTTCCGGAATCCTTTACGGCATAATGGCGTTTTAACGCTGATTCTACCAGATCTCCGAGCTGTCCAAATATAGAAGCCGTTAAAATAAATGCAGTGACGACCCATGCCGACGAATAGATAGGAAAGAACATGTGAAATACCCACCCTACAATAAGCGCGGCACCTATTCCCCCTATGAATCCTTCAATTGTTTTTTTCGGACTGATATCGGGCCAGAGCTTATGCTTTCCCCACTTCCGGCCGATAAAATAGGCACCGGAATCGGTCGCCCAGATAATAAATAAAGTAAAAAATACAATGAGCAGTCCAATATCCTCGAGGTTACGGGTAATAATCAGGTGATAAAATCCGTAACCGACGTAGACCGCTGATAAAATAACAAAACCGGCCTCATCAAATGTAAATGAGTTTTTGGTTACTACGGTCCATGCAAGCAAAAACAAAATCATGACGAAGAAAAGTTCGGACTTTGACACATGATCCAGAAATACGACGTTCAGCCATTCAGCGGGAATGAGGAGCGTCCACATAAACAACATGCTGATCAGTCCCATAAACGACCTGGCTTTAATATGTTTCATTCGAATCAGTTCATACATAGCAGCTGAAGCAATAATAGCCACAAACGCTGTAAAAAACACTCCGCCTGCAATAACAGCGCCAAGTAATACAATGCCTCCAATTACTGCTGTTACTATTCGTTGTCTCATTGTGTCTCCCCCATCTAAACGCCCCCGTACCGCCGCTTCCTTTCCTGAAACACCTTAACTGCTTCTTCCAGGTGTTCCCCGTTGAAGTCCGGCCAGAGAACATCTGTAAACCAAAACTCGCTGTAAGCCAGCTGCCACAGCATAAAGTTGCTCAGGCGTATCTCTCCGCTCGTTCGTATGAGCAGATCCGGATCCGGAAGATTGCTGCTGAAAAGTTTTGCCTTTATATCTTTTTCCGAAATGTCTTCAGCTTTAATAGAACCGCTCTCCACTTCTTCTCCAAGTGCTTTCACGGCGCGGACCAGTTCATCCCGTCCGCCGTAATTCATGGCAATATTCATAACAATACCTGTGTTGCCGGCCGTATCATCGATTGCTTTTTTAACAGCTTTCAACGTATGGGCCGGAAGCAGATCCGTGCTCCCCATCATTTGAACTTTAACGTTATTTTCCATCAGGGAGGGAAGCTCTTTCGTAATAAACTTTTCCGGCATCCTCATGAGAAATTCCACTTCTGACTTGGGACGTTTCCAGTTTTCTGTTGAAAATGCATAGAGCGTTATATATTTAATTCCCATTAAATGGGCTTTTTCTACAATGCGATTAATGGTTTTCATGCCTTCACGGTGTCCAGCAACGCGCGGCATACCTCGTTCTTTTGCCCAGCGCCCATTTCCATCCATTATGATAGCAACGTGAGCCGGTATGTTACCTGATTTAGCAGTGTCGGCCTTTTGATGCGGGCGTTCTTCTGGATTTTTTAAAAATCTATCAATCATGGTTGGGGCACCAGCCTTCTTTTAATATGTAACCCATTATTTTTTCTGCCTGTTTTCTATACCGGCAGAGTTATGCAGTCCTTTTTCATCTTAATGCATTAGTGCTCTCAAACACAAGAGATGAGGGAAACTTTTCCTGTTCATGCGGCAGCCCTCTTCTTTATTTCGTTTAATAAAAGGAAAAACCCTCCTGCAAGAAGAGGGTTTTACATTCTTTCTATTGTATCGTCTGTGAGCTTAAACTTCCATAATTTCTTTTTCTTTATCTGCTGCTGCTTTATCGATTTCTGCAATATGCTGATCTGTTACTTTTTGAATATCATCCTGCTGGCGACGAAGGTCATCTTCTGTAATATCTCCATCTTTTTGCTGCTTTTTAAGAGATTCGTTAGCATCGCGGCGGAGATTGCGGATCGCCACTTTTGCCTCTTCTGCATATTTGCCTACCAGTTTTGATAAGTCTTTACGGCGTTCCTCTGTAAGAGCCGGTATGGATATACGGATCACTTCGCCGTCGTTGCTCGGAGTAAGACCGAGGTTGGCTTTTTGGATTCCTTTTTCCATATCGTTAATGGAGGATTTGTCATAAGGTGCTACAACCAGAAGCCGTGCTTCCGGCACAGAAATGGAAGCCAGCTGATTTAGAGGTGTTTCCGCCCCGTAATAGCTCACGATTACTTTATCAAGCATAGAAGGGTTAGCCCTTCCTGCTCTTAATGTTGCAAGCTCCCGTTGAAAGGAGTCGATGGACTTTTTCATTTTAGCGGATGTTTCCTGCTTTGCGTTCTCTGCCACGTTTACTTCCCCCTAATTACTGTACCAATTTTTTCTTTGAGTACAGCTTTTTTAATATTGCCCTCTTCCATAATGGAAAACACGAGAAGAGGGATGTCGTTGTCCATACAAAGAGTAGAGGCGGTTGAATCCATGACGCCAAGGTTTCCGTTCAGCAGATCAAGGTAAGTAAGCTCCTGATACTTTTTGGCTTCCGGATGAACAAATGGATCTGCATCATATACGCCGTCTACTTTATTTTTGGCCATAAGAATCACTTCGGCTTCAATTTCAGCAGCGCGAAGGGCAGCTGTCGTATCTGTAGAAAAATACGGATTGCCTGTGCCGGCTGCAAAAATAACAACACGTTTTTTCTCCAAGTGCCTGATCGCCTTGCGTCTTATGTATGGTTCAGCAACCTGTCTCATTTCAATCGATGTCTGTACTCTGGACTGAACGCCGTTATCTTCCAGGCTGTCCTGAAGTGCCAGTGAGTTCATGACTGTTGCAAGCATTCCCATATAATCAGCTGTTGCGCGGTCCATTCCTTTTGCGCTGCCAGCCATTCCGCGCCAGATATTTCCGCCGCCGACTACGATAGCTATTTCAATATCATAAGCCACAATCTCTTTAATCTGGGTGGCTATGGACTGAATAACTTCCGGGTCAATTCCATATCCTAATTTTCCAGCAAGAGCTTCACCGCTTAATTTCAATACTACTCTGTTGTACTTTTCCATCATTTACCTCCGCTTGTCAGGTATTATTGTGAAACCCTTCTATAACATGGAAAGAGGGCCTGCCCCACTGGATATATCCAGGGAGCATACCCGCTGCACCATTATTTTTTCACTTGGGACATAACTTCTTCAGCAAAGTTATCTTCACGTTTTTCCATACCTTCTCCAACTTCATAGCGGACAAAGCCTTTTACTTCAGCGCCGAAGCTTTTCACATACTTGCCGACTTTCTGGTCCGGATCTTTTACGAATTCCTGATCCAATAGGCAGATCTGCTCGAAGTATTTATTAATACGGCCTTCTACCATCTTTTCAACGATGTTTTCCGGCTTGCCTTCGTTAAGAGCCTGCTGCTTAAGAACTTCTCTTTCACGATCTGCTTCTTCCTGAGGTACCTGATCACGGGACGTGTAGCTCGGGTTGATAGCAGCGATGTGCATTGCTACGTCTTTAGCTGCCTGATCATCGGTTGTGCCTTCAAGAAGCGTAAGAACACCAATGCGTCCTCCCATATGAAGATACGAGCCGAACGAATCATTGTCGCTTTTCTTTACAATTTCAAAACGGCGGAGGGAAATTTTCTCCCCGATTTTAGCGATCTGGTCGTTCAGGTAATCCTGAAGCGTTACTCCTTCTTTAAACGAAGCAGCAAGTGCTGTGTCAACATCTGCCGGCTCTTCTGAAAGAAGATAGGAAGCTACATCTTTGACCAGTGCCTGGAAGTTTTCGTTTTTAGCTACGAAATCTGTCTCTGCATTAATTTCAAGAATAACTGCTTTGTTTCCTTCGATTAATACGGAGGAAAGACCTTCTGCTGCCACACGATCTGCTTTCTTTGCGGCTTTGGAAATACCTTTTTCGCGAAGATAATCAACTGCCTGATCCATATCTCCGTCTGTTTCCGTTAGTGCTTTTTTGCAGTCCATCATTCCGGCTCCTGTTTTTGCGCGGAGCTCTTTTACCATACCAGCTGTAATTGCCATTGTTATATTCCTCCTCTGAATAAATGCCTGTTTCTTTTTTCTATAACAAAAGGATGATAAAGGGCAATCCCCTTATACCACCCTTTTGTGTACAGCACTCGTATTCATGATGCGGATGCTGTGATTATGAAATTGTTTCCTGATTTTCAGCAGCTTCTTCTTCTGTTTCTTTCTCAAGTTCGGCCTGCTCATTAGCTCTATTTGCTTCAATAACAGCATCTGCCATTTTTGAAGTTAAAAGACGTACAGCGCGGATCGCGTCGTCGTTACCAGGAATTACTTTATCAATTTCATCCGGGTCGCAGTTTGTATCTACAATAGAAACGATTGGAATATTAAGCTTGTGCGCTTCTGCGACAGCAATTCTTTCCTTGCGCGGGTCAATAATAAAGATAGCTGCCGGCAGCTTCTTCATTTCTTTAATTCCGCCGAGGAATTTTTCCAAACGGTCCATTTCTTTAACGAGAAGCATTACTTCTTTTTTAGGCAGGACTTCGAATGTACCATTTTCCTGCATTTTTTCGATATCTTTTAGGCGGGCAATACGCTTACGGATCGTTGCAAAGTTCGTAAGAGTTCCTCCGAGCCAGCGCTGGTTGATATAGAACTGACCTGAACGGATAGCTTCGTCACGGACAGAATCCTGAGCCTGCTTTTTCGTTCCAACGAAAAGAATTTTTCCTCCGTCTGCAGCAATGTCGCGTACGTAGTTGTATGCTTCTTCTACTTTTTTAACCGTCTTCTGAAGGTCAATGATATAGATACCATTTCTTTCAGTAAAGATATAACGGCTCATTTTCGGGTTCCAGCGTCTGGTCTGATGACCAAAGTGCACCCCTGCTTCTAGTAATTGTTTCATGGAAATAACTGCCATGATTTATTCCTCCTTAGGTTTTTTCCTCCGCCTGCATCTTTTCTGCATTTCAGCTGCATTCAGCAGCCACCTTATTGCAGATCAGCCGGGCGTGTGTATTTAACACCGTCAATTAATATATCATATGCATATAGGCAAATCAAGATAATGAACTTTATTTATTTGTAAAAAATTTATTTTCTATTTAACCGTTTTATCCGTTGTTCTGCAGTTTTCTTTTTTCCAGAGCCTGTTTTAATTTGAAGAGGGCTTTGGAGTGGATCTGGGAAATCCGGGAAGTGGAAAGGCTCATGATTTCCCCGATTTCCGTAAGCGTCATCTCTTCTGTATAAAACAGACTGACGACCATTTTTTCTTTATCAGTGAGGGATTGAATCACTTCGGCAAGTTCCTGAATGGATGCATCCTTCATCATTAGATCTTCAGGGCTCAGGGTTTTTTCATCACGTATAGCTACTTTAAATGATTCTGATTTATCGCCTTCTGCGCTTTCTTCGTCCATTGAGAGGACATTGGCGAAAAAGCTTTCTGCACTTACCTTCCGCACTTCCGCAGTCGTTACGTTCATCTGCATGGCCACTTCCTCTTCCGTCACATACCTGCCGTGCTTTTGTTCAAGCATTTCCGTCGTCTCTTCCAGTTTTTTCGACTTTTCCCTTAATGACCTGGGCATCCAATCCTCCTGTCGAAGACCGTCCAGAATAGAACCTTTTATACGAAAAGAGGCATAGGTATCAAATTTCAGGTCACGGCTGAAATCAAATTTTTTCATCGCGTCATACAGGCCTGCCATTGCATGGCTCCACAGATCGTCCCGGCGTACACTTTTTGGCAGCCCCGCTCCAATACGCTGCACGTGATAATGAACAAGCGGCTGGTACTCATGCATGAGCTGATTGCATGCCTCCATGTCTCTATGCTCTATCCATTTTTCCCAAAGCTCCTGATGCTCATGAAAAGTTGTTCTTGCCATTGTAGTTCCCCCTTTTCCATCGTTTTAAATTGCATTTTCTTCCCCATAGGCTTTTCGTATGTAAAGATTGGCTGACCCAGGATCAAATGTAATCGTTCTGCCTTTGTCGCCCCCGGTATCCTCAGCAAGCAGCGGTACGGAGTAAAGCTGCAGCGCTTCTTTTACCGCTTCTGCATTCCGGAAACCGATGCTTTTATTTTCTCTTCCAGAAGATACAGCAAACATCTGTGCTCCCCCTGCCATTTTGGCGGCAAGTTTTCGGGAGGGAATATTTTGTTTATGAAAAAAATGAACAATATCTTCTATAGAAGTATCAGCAAATTTAGCTCTCAGCTGCGTGTTTTCCAACTGGTTCTCCGGGCAGGCAGGAAGCAGAATATGAGCCATAACAGCCAGAGCGCCGCTCCGCTGGTAGATGACTACGCCGATGCAGGAGCCTAGCCCGGAAGTGCGGAGCTGCTCTTTATCTGTAGAGGCTTTCCAGTCGGACATCCCCACCCTTATATATAATCCAGCTGAAATACTAGTCATTTATTTTTTCCTCCAGACTGCGCAGCAGCACTTGAAAAGAGGCTGCATCCGGCAGAAATAAGAAGCGTCCCGAGGCTGTTCCGCCTGGAAGGGAGGCACTCTTCCATTCTGATTCCAGAAAAAGCACTTCGTTCTGCGTTTCCTGAGTATATGTCAGCCCCTCATTCCACAGAGAAACAGCCATATCAACGGCTGCAGAGGGAGCAGCCGTCTGCATGTTTAAAGAGGTAAAGTCAGCCAGCGCTGAAATGTAGGCTCCTGACAGAATATTGCCAAGCTCCATCAGCATAGAGTGCATATACGGATCCGTTTCCAGTTCTTTCATTGTTACAGATCTTCCTATTAAGGAGCCGGCTAATGCGTTTATATCGTCCTGTGAAAAAAGCAGGTATACAATGCCTTCTAAATCACCGTAGAAAGGAAGCAGAGAAGCTGCCATCACTTCCTCTTTATCACCATATTCAGACATAAGTTCTTGAAAAGAGACCACTTTCAATTGAACAGGCTTCATTGATACGGGCTCGCCCAGCAGCAGGGACAGCGAGTTAACGGCACGGCCGGAACCAATATTGGCCGCCTCCTTAAGCATATCCTCAAATCTGTCATCTATCGTCAGGTTCATTTCTCTGCGTCCTTTCTATTTTCATTTTCAGCCGGAAAAGTCCCGGGTAAGAAAAGCCGATATATGCTCCAGTGCTATATTTTCCACCCCGGCAATCCGGGCTGCCGCTTTTGGCATTCCGTATATAACCGCAGTCGTTTCCGACTCCGCTGCAATGCGGCTCGAATTCTCTTCAAGCAGCTGCCTTACTCCCTCCGCCCCGTCCCTTCCCATTCCGGTAAGCACTGCCGCTGTAACGCGGACATGTTTTAAGGCGGATAATGATTTAAATAAAACGTCTACTGAAGGCCGGTGCCCTTCGTTAGCTTCTTCTTGTGTCACGGAAAGAAACAGCCTTCCCTCTTTTTTACCGACACGCATCTGGCTTCCCCCCGGCGCAATATAAACGACGCCGTTTTCGGCCGTTTCATTATGCTCCGCCTCTTTCACACGCACTCCGGAAATTTGGTTAAGCCGTCTGGCAAGAGAGCCTGTAAAGGAGGGAGGCATATGCTGAACAACAAAAACAGGGGCAGGGAGTGATGCCGGAAGTTTTGGTATAACGACCTGAAGAGCTTTCGGCCCTCCCGTTGATGTACCGATGGCAATAACGTTCCTGCATCCTGAATGGACAACTGCTTTAGGTGGAACCGTCGGTGCAGATGCTCTGGATAGGCTTCGATCCACCACCGGCTTTCCCGTACCTGCCGCTGCCGCTATTCTTATTTTGGAAAGAAATTCTTCTTTAACTTTATCTATATCAAGGGATATAGATCCCGAGGGCTTGGCTACTACTTCTACTGCTCCGAGTTCCAGGGCCTCAACGGCCATATCGGAACCGCGCTGGGTTTTTGAGCTGACCATAATAACGGCCGGCCCGCCTGCAGGGATTTTCTTTAATACGTCTATGCCGTTCATAACCGGCATTTCCACATCCAGCGTCATTACGTCAAAATGTTCGGCCTGAACTTTTTTCAAAGCATCGCTGCCGTTTCTTGCTGCTGCTTTTACGGTCATATCCGTCTGGCTGTTTATAAATTCCGAAAGCATTTTTCTCATAAACGCTGAATCATCAACTACCAGCACATCGATCACTTTCCAGTCCTCCTCTTCCTATAGCTGAACGATGCCAATACTCTGGACTTCCTGGCTTGGCTCGAGTTCATTGTAAGAAAGAACCGGCACCTGCGGCAGATAGCGTTCCACAAGCTGACGCAGATGCATACGCACAGCCGGTGAACAAAGGAGAATGGCCGGCTGTCCGTTTCCGGCAGCCCGTTCCGTTTCCCTGCTTATCGATTCCAATATCTGCTGGCTTACGCCTGGATCCATCGCCAGATAATTCCCATGTTCTGTCTGCTGGATATTGTCAGCTATCTGCTTTTCAATTCCTCCGCTGATCGTAATGACCTGCATCGCGCTTCCTTCCTGCGCGAACTGTTTGGTGATCTGTCTGGAAAGACCCTGCCGCACATATTCTGTAATTAAATCCATATCTTTTGTCATCTGGCCGTATTCTGCAAGAATTTCAAAAATAGTAGGCAGGTTGCGGATCGATATTTTTTCCTTCAGCAGATTGGAAAGCACTTTCTGAATTTCTCCAAGCTGCAGCGGAGAAGGTGTTACTTCCTCCACAAGCGTTGGATATGTTTCTTTCAGATGGTCCACCAGCTGTTTTGTTTCTTCCCGTCCAAGCAGCTCGTGCGCGTGGGCTTTTACAACTTCTGTTAAATGCGTGGACACAACGGAAGGCGGATCAACAACCGTATAGCCGGAGCCTTCAGCGGTGTCTTTCATGTCCTCGGTTATCCAGAGGGCCGCCAGACCAAATGCCGGCTCCACTGTCTCGATTCCCTGTACGGCCGGATCTTCGACTCCCGGGCTCATCGCCAGATAATGATCGAGCAGCATTTCTCCTCCTGCTACTTCATTGCCTTTCATTTTTATCACGTATTCATTAGGCTGCAGCTGGATGTTATCCCGGATGCGGATAACCGGCACAATCATTCCCATTTCCAGAGCGAGCTGGCGGCGGATCATCACAATCCGGTCGAGCAGGTCGCCCCCCTGATTGGTATCAGCTAATGGAATCAGCCCGTATCCGAACTCAAATTCAATAGGGTCAACAGTTAACAAATGAACCACATTTTCCGGAGACTTCATGTCCACTTCTTCTTCCTGGCCTGCCGCTGCTGCCGTTTCGGCTTCGAGAGCTTCCGATTTGAGCGTTTTGTTGGCAAACCAGGCTAAAACAAAGAGCAGCGAAGCAATAGAAAATGTTAAAAAGAAGTTAATCGGCGTAAAAACGCCGAGGGCAAAAATGGACCCTGCCGCAATATAGAGCATGGTAGGAAAAGCCAGCAGCTGCCGGGTTACATCCGAGCCCAGGTTACCTTCCGATACGGCTCTTGTAACGATAATACCGGTAGCAGTCGAGATAAGCAGCGCAGGTATTTGGCTGACAAGTCCGTCTCCTACAGTAAGAAGCGTAAACGTATTCGCTGCGGTGCCGACATCCATACTGTGTTCGGTCATGCCGATCACGATGCCGAAGATCATGTTAATAATGACGATAACGATACCTGCAATCGCATCCCCTTTTACAAATTTACTTGCCCCGTCCATGGAGCCGTAAAAATCAGCTTCCCGTTCAATTTTTTCACGGCGCTGCTTGGCTTCCAGGTCGGAGATCATCCCCGCATTCAAATCTGCATCAATACTCATCTGCTTACCAGGCATAGCATCAAGCGTAAATCGGGCGCCGACTTCCGAAACCCGCTCGGCTCCTTTTACGATCACGACGAATTGAATAATAATTAAGATAAGAAAAACAACAAAGCCGACTAGTGCACTTCCCGATATAACGAAATTACCAAATGTTTCAATGACGTTTCCCGCATCGGCATTGCTTAATATCGAACGGGTCGTGGAGACGTTAAGACCCAGCCGGAAAAGGGTGACGAGCAGCAGGAGGGTCGGAAATATAGAAAATTCCAGTGGTTCTTTCGTATTCATTGCGACAAGAATAATTAACAGCGCCAGCGAAATATTTAAAATGATTAATAAATCCAGTATCAGGGTGGGAAGAGGAATAATCAGCATAACTACAATCATGATGACGCCGAACAATACGGAAAACTCTCTAATTTTCATTTACTTCCTCCTCTCCTTTTCATATTTTGTGCTTAAGCCGGTAAATGTACGCGAGTACTTCCGCGACGGCTTTGAACAAATCCTCCGGCACTTCGTCACCGATATCCGCCTGGCTGAACAAGGCTCTTGCAAGCGGCTTGTTTTCCACCATCGGAATATGGTCTTCGCGGGCCAGTTCTTTAATTTTTTTTGCAACAAAATCCGCGCCTTTGGCAGTGACTACCGGAGCAGCCATCGAACCGTCTTCATATTTGAGTACGACAGCAAAATGGGTAGGGTTGGTTATGACAACATCCGCTTTTGGTACTTCCTGCATCATCCGGTTCATCGCCATATCCATCTGCTTCTGGCGCCTTTTTGATTTGATGCGCGGATCCCCTTCCATTTTTTTATGTTCTTCTTTCACGTCATGCTTGGACATTCTCATCTGTTTTTCATGGTCATAGCGCTGATAGATATAATCCGGAACTGCCAGGATAACGAGCAGGATGGCGCTTGCCACCCCGATCAGGCCGGTGAGTCTCGCAATCAGGTAGAACCCGTCCAGCGGATGCTTCTGATACATCATCAGCAGGTCATCGAGATGAATATAAATAATCGTAAAAACAACGGCTCCAACAAGCGTGATCTTGAATAATGATTTGAATAGCTCCACAATCGCCCGGGCGGAGAATATTCGTTTAAAGCCTTTTAAAGGATCAATTTTTTCCAGTTTCATTTTGATGGCTTCCGGGGTGTACTTCAGCCCCACCTGCATAGCAGCCGCCGCGGTGCCGATTACGACGGCTACGGCCATCAGCGGCAGCAGAACGATGGAGGATTCCACCGTTATTTCAAACATGATGTCTTCCACGCTTGCAATCGTAATGTCACGAAGCAGGTATTCGGTGAACACATGACTCATCATGTCCATTAGATATTCTCCGACTGTCCCCGCATAAAAAAACAAAAACAGGAAAAACCCAAGCATCATCAGCGCTGTATTTACATCGTTACTTTTTGCCACCTGGCCTTTGTTTCTTGATTCTTCTTTTTTCTTCGGGGTGGCTTTTTCTGTTTTTTCCCCCGAGAAAAACTGCAGATCCAGACGAAGCTTCATATTATGCACTCCCCAGCAAAGTCATTAACACACGCATCGCCTCATATGTTTGATCGAATAGATTTTCCACTACTAAGTAAAAGCTGGGCAGGCCTATAGCCAAAAGCGGCATCCCTGCAAATATTTTAAGAGGCAGTCCGACTACAAATACGTTCATCTGCGGAACCGCCCGCGCCATCATGCCAAGCGCGATGTCTACTAAAAACAAAGCCCCCATGACCGGAAAGGCCATTTGAAAAGCAATCATAAACATCAGCGCAAAAGATCTGGCAATATGCCGCACCACTTCTTCATCCCCGAAAGGCAGCGTGACCTGTTCCATTGGAATAAAGTTGTAGCTGTAAAACATGCCATCGAGCATCATGTGATGGCCGTCGAGCGCGAGAAGCAGCAGAAGCGTAAACGTATAAAGATACCCTCCTGTCAGCGGGGTCTGAGCACCTGTCTGCGGATCAATTACGTTGGCCATTAGAAACCCGAGCGACGTGTCCAGAAACATACCTGCCGTCTGCACAGCGTATAAAAGCATCCCCGCCAGCAGGCCGATACTAAGCCCTACCAGAATTTCTTTAAATAGAATAAGCACGAACGTGCTGTCTACCTCCATCGCCGGGGCATCAATGCTGAATAATATAAAAAAAGCAAAGAAAATTCCCAGTCCAACTTTAAAATAGGAAGGAACATTCCGATAAGAGAATAGAGGCATCGTTGTAAAAAAAGCCAGAACCCTGGCCAGGACCAATAAGTAAGCGGGCAGCTGCTCTATCCATTCCATAATGTTCTCCCTATCCAATAAAGTCGTTTAAGTTGCTTAGCAGCTGATATGTAAAGTGAACCATCTGGGAAAGCATCCAGGGCCCGAATAGAATCAGGCAGATCAATACTCCGAAAATTTTTGGTATGAACGCCAGCGTCTGTTCCTGAATCTGTGTAGTTGCCTGGAAAATCGCTACTCCAAATCCCAGGACTAAAGCGACAACCAGCAGCGGACCAGCGATAATGAATACCATCCATACTCCGCTTTCCGCTATATTAATGACCGTTTCCGGCGTCATATCATTTCACCCTCTAATAACTTAATAAAAGCGATTCTACAATTAAATACCATCCATCCACGAGCACAAATAATAAAATTTTAAACGGCAGCGAAATCATGACCGGCGGCAGCATCATCATACCCATCGACATAAGAATACTCGCCACAATCATGTCAATAACCAGAAACGGAACAAAAATCAGAAAACCGATTTGAAAGGCTGTTTTCAGTTCACTTATTGCAAAAGCGGGAATCAGTGCTGTTAAAGGAACATCTTCCAGCGTTTCCGGTCTCTCGAGTCCGGCATATCCCATAAATAAAGCCAGATCCTTTTCCCGCGTATGCTGGGACATGAACTCTTTAAGCGGCTCCGTTCCTTCCGTAAAGGCTTCTTCCTGCGTCATTTCCCCATCAAGCATCGGCGTCAGCGCGGACTCATTAATGTCCGAGAATACCGGAGCCATAATGAAAAAAGTCATAAATAATGCCAGGCTGATAAGAACCTGGTTCGGAGGCATCTGCTGGGTAGCCAGTCCCATTCGTACAAAGCTGAGTACAATAACAATGCGTGTAAAGCTGGTCATCAAAATAAGAATAGCTGGAGCTAGTGATAAGACCGTCATAAGCGCTACAAGCTGCAGTGTCGTTGCCATGTTTTCCGGGTCGTCGCTTGTAAAGGCCCCAAAATCAATACTTGGAAACATCAGTATCATGAACCTTCATCCCTCCCGCTGCCCGGTTTGCGGTTTTTTTCTATTTCTTCAAGCCTTTTATCCAAAATCGACTTGAATTGAAATCCGGCGTGGTCTTCTTTTTTTTGTTTTTTCTTAAAAAAGAAAGATGGTTCAGGTTCAGGCTGTTCCAATAATGTCTCCCTTTCCTCCTCATCTTCTATTTCTTTTAAAAGCTGAATCGATTCGCCCACGCCTACAACTAAAAGTCTTTCGCCGACTTTGACGAGCTGAACCGACTTGTTCTGCCCAAGCGGCACCCCTCCCAGATTCTGCATCGTCTGGTTGGAAGAATATTTTTTGGTTCGTTTGTTTATGAATTTGAGAAGCAGGTACATAATCGTAATAACGGCTGCCAGTGCAAGAATCATCTGTCCGAAGATCATGACCGCGCTTCTTTCTTCTACAAGAGCGATTTCTTCTTCTGCAGCATCCGTTTCTTCTGCCGGCGGCGTTCCTTCTTCGAGCGCATCATTCAGCGTTCGGTTTTCCTCCGCCTGAACAGATGCAGCCATTCCAAGAAAAAACAATAAAGCGATAAGCCACATGCTGCATATTTTTTTAATCATTGTTTCGCCTCTTATCTTTATATAAGTAAAATACAGTACAGTATTATGTAACAGCCGGAGCAGCTGAAAATAGAAGCACCCTCACCACATTTTTTGAAAATGTATTTATACCCAACTGCCTCCTTTCATCTGGGTACAAGGATCCTCTGTTTTCTAAAAATAAATAATCAGCGTAAATATATTATGACTTTATAACAACTTTTATTCCAAATTATTACAAACTATCAGATCAACTATTAAAATTGTACAAAAAATTAGGACGTTTGTCTAACAGTCTTTTGGTTTTTGAATATGTTAGTAATAAATGCCCAGTTTATTTTTATAGTCCTTTGTACAAGACTGCAGCAGCAGTGATTGTAAATATCTTATGTTTAACCACCAAAGGTAGAATTCCGATAGGATGTTCTATCATTCAAGGAATAAAGGACTACTTTAAGACTAGTTTTTTTCATCACATTAAAAACACGCTATATCCGTTTAGAGATAGCGTGTTTTGAAAAATATTTTATTGAATATGTCGGATTCGGTCTTCCCGGCTTGCGATATCTGTCACACGCACTCCGAAATTTTCATCAATAACGACGACTTCTCCGCGTGCTACCAATTTTTGGTTAACTAAAATATCAACCGGCTCGCCGGCAAGCTTATCCAATTCGATAATGGACCCCTGCGAAAAATGCAGAATATCTTTAATCGATTTCTTTGTCCTGCCCAGTTCTACCGTCACCTCTAATGAAATATCAAGAAGCATGTCGAGATTTTTCGAATCTGATGTCCCGCGTTCCATTTCTTCAAATGGAGAAAAAGCAGCATTTTCGACCCGGTTGGCAGCCGGCTGTTCTTTTGACTCCGAAACAGAAGTGTTGGTTTTTTCCTGCATGGGAGAAGCCGGAGGAACCGGCTCCTCGACGATATGTTCGTCAGCAGAGAGCTCTTCTTCCGGCGTGCCCATTAATTCTTCCACCATTTTTTTAGCAAAAGGAATCGTGACAATCTGCATTAAATAAGAATCAACCAGCGTACCGATTTTCATATGAAACGCAATTTTTACGAGCTTTTTATCTTTAGGTATGTGGGCCGTTCCTTCTTCATTTCCCACGTCCATTACTTCAATACCGGGTGGGGAAATATCTACTTTTTTGTTAAAAATTGTTGACATTGATGTAGAAGCAGATCCCATCATCTGATTCATCGCTTCCTGCATGGCACTTAAATACATTTCACTTAATACAGCCTCCGGAGACGTTCCATCATTACCCATCATTAAATCTGCGATAACGGCCGCATCCGTTGAGTTGATTACCAGTAAGTTGGTTCCTTCAAATCCGGCGGTATAATCTACATTCACTGCAACATGAGGGACAGGAAACTCCTCATTGAGCTCGGAGCTGTCAATAACGGAAATTTCCGGTGTAGTGATTTCCACTTTTTGATTCAGCAGCGTAGAAAGAGCCGTCGCCGCACTTCCAAACGAAATGTTCCCTATTTCTCCGAGCGCATCTTTTTCAATGGAATCCAGCTCAGGCAGTTCCTCTTCGGCTGTTCCCCCGCCGTTTTCTTCTTCTGCTACTCGTTTTAACAGATTGTTGATCTCGTCCTGGGAAAGCATATCATCACTCATTTGGTTCCTCCTTTATTTCTTCTATAATCTGCACGCCGAGCTTTTTTCCACGTCTGCCGGGCTGTGCTTTATACTTGGGCACGCCTTCTGTTAATATCGTCAACGGCTCATTAATTTTCTGGTCGAGTTCAATTACGTCTCCTTCATACAGCTGCAGAAATTCTTCAATCGTAATACTGGAATGACCGAGTACTGCCTGCAGCGTAAGAGGAGCTGTTTTTATCTGATTGGACAGCTTCAGGTACTCTTCCTGATTGGTTTCCTTTTTGGCTGTCTGCATCCAGTAATGCCCGGAAATATCAGGAAGTATATCCTCCATTACAACGTGGGGAAGACAGATATTGATCATACCCGTCGTTTCACCGATAGTCGTCGATAACGAAATCACCACAACCGTTTCATTGGGAGACACCATCTGCAGAAACTGCGGATTTACTTCCATCTCTTCTGCGACCGGATCGATTTCCATTACCGATTCCCATGCCCCTTGAAAAGAATCAAGCATCGTCTGAAAAAGCCTCGTCATAATGATTGTTTCGATTTCTGTTAAATTATCGATTTTATTTACACTGCTGCCGTGACCGCCTAGGAGGCGGTCCATCATGGCATAAGCGATGTTTGGATTCACTTCCATTAAGAGCCGGCCTGCCATAGGCTGTGCTTCAAATACGTTTAAAAGCGTCATTTTCGGTATGGAAATAATAAATTCATCGTACGGCAGCTGATCCACCGTGGAAACGGAAATCTGCACAAACGTCCGCAGCTGTGCGGAAAGGGTGGTAGTGAGCAGTCTGGCGAAATTTTCGTGAATTCTGGAAAGACTGCGGATCTGGTCCTTGGAAAATCGGAGCGCCCGTTTGAAATCATATGTCCGTACTTTTTTTTCATGTTCTTCCTGCTTGAGTTGATCTGCATTCATTTCTCCTGTTGATAATGCAGACATCAGGGCATCTATCTCTCCCTGGGATAATACATCAGCCACTTGCTCCCCCCCTTTATTTCTATTGAATTAAGCGCTGGGTGATGTATACTTTAACCACTTTGCCTTTTGTCATTTCTTTATTTATCGTTTCCTGAAGCGCTTTTTCCATTTCTTTAAGGCCTTCTGTCGTCTGCAGCGATTCTGCAGAACGCGAGGATAAATCCATGATTATTGCGTTTTTAACCTGATAATCTCTTTTCTCCAGCTCTTCTCTTCCTTTTTCCGAATCCAGCTGGATTTTGAATGAGGCTTTAATAAAATGATCATCTGCCAGATTGGTTGTCAGTTCTTCGAGCTCCCAGGAGTTTGCAGCCATCTCATCTGCCGATAATACTTCCGCATCATCCGCTTCTGCCGTTGAGCTGGTGTTTTGGATAAAATAAAACGCTCCAGCCCCGATAACGCCCACGGTTACTATAAAAATTAACAGCATCCCCATTACTTTTTTGTTATTCACTCAGCTCTCCCTTTCCGGGTTTATAATTGATCCCACCAGCCCCATTTTGCGGTATGCTTCCTCACAAAGTGCTTTCACTTCTGTCAGGGATTCTTTTACAAAAATCTTTTTTCCGCTCCATAGCGTAATTGTTGTATCGGGACGGGCTTCCATTTGTTCAATAAAAGGGACATTCAACAAAAACGTATCTCCTGTTAATCTGGTTAATGTAATCATATGTAATATAACAGGCCGGAACCCTGTTTTACCCGGCCTGCTCTCCTTTTCTTAGTATTAACGCTTCAGGCTCATCAGTTCCTGCAGGATTTCGTCTGCCGTTGTAATACCGCGGGTATTGGCCTGGAAACCACGCTGCGCCACGATCATTTCCGTAAATTCATCCGCCAGATCCACGTTGGACATTTCCAGCGTCCCGGAGATAAGATCCCCCCTGCCGTCAACTCCAGGTATATCCTGGACGCCTGCTCCGGAGTTATCCGTTATTCTGTAGGTGCTGCCTCCAGCCTTTGCAAGTCCTTCCGGGTTATTGAACGTAGTAAGAGCTATCTGACCGACATTTTCGTTATCTCCGGCGGCGTTTGTAATGTTTACAGCTCCGTCTGTATTAATACTAAAACTCTGGGCATCTGCCGGAATATTAATTGGACCGCCGTCTGCTCCCTGCAGAATCATACCTTCTGCGTTTACAACGGTTCCGGCTTCATCAAGATAGAAATTACCTGATCTCGTATACAAATCTTCCTCGCCGTTATTCACCTGGAAAAATCCTTCTCCGGTTATACCAAGGTCAAGCTGGCGCCCGGTGTTCTGCAGGCTTCCCTGCGTATGAACCGTATCGATGCTTCCCATTTTGGAACCCATTCCCACCTGCTTGCCGTTAATGCCTCCCTGGCCTCCTGCTGCAGCCTGGGCTCCTCCACCCATCTGCTGGCTGATCATATCCTGAAACGTCGCTCTTCCTTTTTTAAAGCCGAACGTGTTGACGTTGGCGATGTTGTTACTTGTTACGTCCAGCTTCTGTTGAAAGTTCTTCATTCCTGCAATACTTGAATACATGGATTTAATCATAATAATTCCTCCTGGTTTTTTATAAGTTATTTAGCAGCATCAGAATCGTCGGCCTGATGCGTGAAGCTTCCTCGTAAGGTCAGGCTTCTTCTTTTACGAACATCGTTCCGTTAATATTGGTGAATACGTGGTTGCTTGCTTCTTTATGGGTCATTGCCGTAATAACTGTATGATTTTCTGCGCTCACGACAAGCGCCGCATGACTCGTCCATACGACAGAGTCTTTGACTCCCTGATGCCGCGCTTCCAACATCTTTTCTTCAATCGCTTTCCATTCACCTTCCGACACCCGGACGTCCCGCTGCAGGATTCTTTTTTCTGCATGTCTGCTGATTTTCAGCGGTTCGGCCTGCCGGGAATGAAGCAGTTCGGCAAAAGAGGCTTTCTGGCTGTTATCTGCGGGCTGCTTCACCGCCGTGGCTGGATGTGGAAGCCGGTTCCAGTCCTGCTTTCCAATATCCTGAATCATAGGTTGGGATCCTCTCTATAAGGTTGGGGGTTCCGCAGTGCCCTTGTCTGCCCTTACCTGCACGAGCTGGGAACTGTCAATCCAGCTGTTGTTGTCCAGTAAATAGCGGATAGCGCCTTTGCTGTCTTTCTGAACGGACGTCACTGTATTTTGATGATCTTTTGTTTCAGCCAGCCCATTTACTTCGTCCCCTTTAGACTGCCATGTAATTTCTTTATTGATCAGCTGGCTGTGCTGGACAAGCGAGCCGCTTTCCTGCGCTTCTGTAAATTTCTGCAGCGACTGATTCATATTTGTCATTTGCTCCAGTGAGGAAAAAGAGGCCATCTGCGCAATGAATTCCTTATCTTCCATTGGATTCATCGGATCCTGGTTCTGCAGCTGAGCGATTAGTATTTTTAAAAATTCATCTTTTCCGAGTGCACCGTCTTTTGCGTCTTTTACAGCGACTTTATTATCCTGGGGAAGCAGGTAATTCATATCTACACTATTCATTTTATCCCTACACTTTCTCGTTAAAGAGTATGTCTTCGAGGACATCTGAGAATGCTGATTCTTCAGAGTCCGGTTCAGGCTGAATATGTTTAAACAGACGGCGCTTTTCTTCCTGCTCCTCTTTTTCTTTCAAGAGGCTCTCCTGCTGTTCCGTAATATCAATCCGTTCCACCTGCAGCTGCTGGGAAGCGAAGCTCTGCCTTAACGAAGGAAGATTCTGCTCCATAATCTCTCTTGCTCCTTTGGAAGAAGCGGTGAGCTGGGCCGTCATGACCCCATCCTTCATTAAAATTTTCATATCAATCCGCCCTAAATGGGCAGGTCTTAATATTAAAGTGAGCTGCTGAGTTCCATTTTTAAATGCCTGAAGCGATGATCTGTTTAATATTTCCTGAAACTGCTTAATAAATTCCTGCTGCCGGCCATGAGCCGTTTTCGCTTCACCCAGCTGTATGAGAACCTGCTGGGCCTGCGGGATCGCTCCTGACTCTACTGCAGGTTTTGTTAAAACCTGCTGCAGTTCAGCCCCGCCATCAGTTCTCGAAACTGCAGCTGGACTGATACCCGTTTCCACCTGTGCCGCACCTGGCTTTTCAGGCAGAACAGGTCCGGAGCTTCCCGCTTCCGATAAAAGCTGCACGAAGCGGATGGGATCTGTAATCACTTTGTAGCCTTCTGTCGTTTTTCTGTTCGCCTCCGCTCCCAGCTCTTTTACAACCAGCACTGGTGCTTTAACCGTATCTGTCCTTTTTTCATCGGCAGCGGTACCTGGCGGTGGACTGCCTTTTAATAACTCAGGCAATCGGACCGAAGCCGGCGATCCATTTTTTAACAGCTCCTGCCCGGATGGAATGGCTGCTTTCATCGTTGTGTCGTTCAAGACGGCTTTTAATACATCTAATTCTGAAGCCAGTCCGGATAATGCTTTTTTTACAACAGCAGGTTCTGCGCCGGCTGCGACTGCTTTTTCCAGGTTGGATACTGCTTTTTCCAACGCCGGTGTGATCAAGGCAGCTTCTTTTAGAATGGGATGATTTTTGAGGGCAGGAAGCTCTTTTGCTGCCTGCTCTACTATCAACCGGCCTTCCGGTTCTGCCTTCGTTGTTTGATCTTCCGCTGCAGTTTCGCTTTGTTGATGAAGATGATGAATCTGTTGAAGAAGAGCGGCCTCCGGATGGGATGCAGCAGTTTCTACTGCCCTGTTTCGAATCACAAGAGCAGTGACAGCTGAAATAACAAGTTCCGGCTTTACCTTACTGTTGTTTTCCACAGCGTCCGCCGCGTCGTATACGGCTGCTTCCTGTATTTGAAGCGCTTCGACATCTGTTTTCTGCCAATTCACTTCAGCGCCCTGTTCCTGAACGTTCTGTTGTTCAAAAAAAACATGCAGTTCGTTTTCCAGAAAAGAAGAATCGTATGTTTGGAAGAGCTTGTTTACTTGTTCAGCAATTTCTTCAGCCGATAATCCGGACTGTGAAGATGAAAGTTTTTCCAATTTCGCTTGCAGCTCTTCGGCGGCAGGTGACGAGTCCGATGCTTCTGCAGTCACAGAAAAGGCTTTTTTCAGCGTCGTTATAATATGATCTAATGACGCTTCTGCTTCCATCCTGCTCTCCGGGGCATCTTTTCCCGACTCGTTACCGCTTTCCTGCTGCATTTCATTATAATTTCTGCCCGCTTTACCTAGAACATCGAGGAAACCAGCATTGGTTCCTTTAGCCTGGTTCGGGGCCCCCGCCGGTTTAATCCCGGAAAGGCTTAATATCTGCTGAATAGCCTGCACTAGTTCACCTCCTTTCTTAGTAATACAGTAGTATCATCCGGTTTCTGCGGCAGGTTCTGCAAATGCTCCCATAATTACCGCTGCTTTTTCCACTTCCATTTTTTCCAATATAGCGGATCGGTTTTCTGTATTCATTTCCTGCATGTGGCGGATCGCTTCAGCATCGTCCAATTCATTTAGTATAGCTGCTGCATTTTTTGCGGACATTTCTTCATACATGGAAGCAAGTTCTGCCAGCTCAGGGTTGGGTTCGATTTCTTCTTCTTCCGCATCTGCTTCTTGTCCCGCTGCGTCCACTTCCTCCTGCATCGAAAGCAGCTCTTCATCCTTTTCAACGAGTTCCTGCTCCATTGCCTGTATTTCCTCTTCAAGCAGGGCGATCGTCTCTTCATTTTCCGGGGATGCTCCAGCTTCCTGCTCCGGTTCATCTTCCACAAGGGCGGAGATGCCCGGTATGCCGGCAGCCGCATTTTTGCTCATTTCCGCAAGCGGTACGCCCATCATCGACAAAATAACGACGCCGATAATGATCGCAAAAGTGACCGGTACGAGTACAATCAACACAAACCACTGCACCATACCGCCTTTTTTTTCTTTCTCTTTTTCATCAATGGATGGTTTTTTCGTTTTCGCCATTGCTTAATTCCCGTTAAAAACAAAGGCCCGTGCAGAAAGTTCGTCCATTAATTTTGCATCGGTTTGTTTTGTAAGCTTTGTTTCTTCTTCTTTCTTTTTTTCCAGAAGTTTTTCATATTTTTTAAACTCCTGAAAAGAAACCGTCAGTTCTTCTTTAGCAGTATCCATTTTGGAGCGCGCTTTGTTTGTTTCTACTGTTAATGTATGTATGTCCTGATGTATAAATTTCATTACTTTTCCGTGGTGCTGTAAATGCAGAACAGGCACACCTGCTCTTAGAGCTTCGGTATCTTTACCTTCCTGCTCTTCTTTCTTTCGGAGAAGTTCGTACAATTTTGTAGCCGTTTCTTCAAAAAAAGTAAGCGCCTGCTGATATTCCTTCGTTTTTACCTGTTTTTCCTGTTCGTGCCACTTCAGCATTTTTTCAAAAACGTCTCTTGTTTTACTCATGGCCGCTCTCCTTCACCAAAATCTTTTAATAACTGCTCCTCTGCTTCTAACAGGGTAAAGCGCTCTGTTTCTTCCTGCTGGACGAACTGTAATGTCAGCTCCCGCATGGAAACAGCTTCATCAATCTTCTGCGAAGAACCTCTTTTATAGGCACCGATCTGGATTAAATCCTCAGCTTCTGTATAGGTGGCCAGCATTTCCCTCAGCCTTCTGGCAGCTTTTGCATGATCCGTTGAAACGACTTCATTCATTACACGGCTGACGCTTTTTAATACGTTAATGGATGGATAATGAGCTTTATCGGCAAGGCTGCGGTCCAGCACAAAGTGTCCATCCAGAATACCCCGCACCGCATCTGCTATTGGTTCATTAAAATCGTCCCCATCCACGAGCACCGTGTAAAAAGCGGTAATTGATCCGGCACTGCTTGTTCCCGATCGTTCCAGAAGACTGGGCAGCATAGCGAAAACAGAAGGAGTATATCCTTTCGTTGTCGGTGGTTCCCCGACGGCAAGTCCTATTTCACGCTGAGCCATGGCAAAGCGGGTAACAGAATCCATCATCAAGTTCACTTTTTTGCCCTGGTCCCTGAAATATTCGGCAACGGCGGTGGCTGTCATTGCACCTTTTATTCTCATTAGGGCGGTCTGGTCTGATGTAGCAGCCACTACAATAGATTTTTTCATGCCTTCTTCCCCAAGATCTCTTTCAATAAAATCCTTTACTTCGCGCCCCCGCTCCCCGATAAGCGCAATTACGTTAATATCGGCTTCGGAATAACGGGTGATCATGGACAGCAGCGTACTCTTTCCTACTCCGCTTCCGGCGAAAATTCCTACACGCTGACCTTCCCCTACCGTAAGCAGCCCGTCTATAACTTTAATGCCAAGCGACATCGGCGCTTTTATCCGGGGTCTTGATAACGGATTGGGCGGTTCTTTGGACGTATTTACTTTAAGCAGCCCGGAAGGAAGCGGTCTGCCGTCCATAGGCTCTCCCATGCCGTCAATAACTCTGCCGATCAGGCCGGTGCCTGCCGATATCTGCAGCGGTTTTCGTGTTGTTTCCACCAGACTGCCCGGGCTGATATCCGTTCCTTTTTTTAAGGGCATCAACAAAACGTTTTCTTCTTTAAAACCAACAACTTCTGCTGTGATTGGCGTTGATTGATCGGAGTGATGAATATAGCAGAGATCTCCTATGGACGTTTTTGGCCCTTTTGACTCAATAGTTAATCCCACAACTTTCGTTACTTTGCCATAACGAATGTAAGGACTCACTTTCTCGATGCTAGGAAGCAGTTGAATGGCTTTCATCAGCAGCCCCTTCTTCCAGCAGCTTCTCCAGCTGCTGCTTTATTTCCGCAAATTGAGTGTCAAGAGACGCATTCACCCTTCCAAATGGCGTTTCTATGTAACACTGATTTTGTTCAAGCTGATGACTAGGTACAATCCAGAGCTGTTGATTTTGATACAGTACCGCTTCTATTTCATCTTTGCGGTCAACGGTAATATCATATTGGTCGGGCGCCACATAAATAGTTATTTCTTTTTCTTCTTTCACTTCAATAAGTGCCTGTTTTACCAGATCCACCCAAAGTGTTTCATCCTGAAGAACGGATTTTCCAAGCATTCGTTCCGCTACCGCCATAGCCAGTTTCAAAATCGTCCCTTCAGACGCTTCCAGGTAGGCTTCTTTTTCCACACGGGAAGACTGTACTACCCGGCCTGCTTTGTCTATTTCTTCTTCCCAGCTTTTTTTTCCGGTCTCATAACCTTCTGCGAAGCCTTCCGCAGCACCGGCCTGCTTTGCATCTTCATACGCCTGCTGAATTCCTGCTTTCGAATCCTCTTCTTCCCGGCTTATTTGAAAGCGGACCTGTTCGAGTTCCCGCTCTGCCTGTTCCAGCTTAGCGCGGGCATCCGCTTCAACCTGCCGCGCCCGGATTCTGGTCCGGTGAATTTCCGGCAGGACAGAAGAGCCCTGGGTAGTTTGTTTTTCCGGAATAAAGGAGGCGTGAATAGCTATAGAGCGTTCAGAAGCCTCGTAAAGCGCATGTGTTTCTTTAATTACTCTAGACAACGATATCGTCCCCTCCCCCTCTTGTAATAACAATTTCCCCATTCTCTTCCAGGCGGCGCACGGTATTAACGATGCGCGTCTGGGCTTCTTCCACACTTTTAACCCGTACAGGCCCCATATACTCCATCTCTTCTTTGAATGATTCGGCCATCCGGTCGGACATATTCTGGAAAATAATAGACTTTACTTCTTCACTGGCTACTTTCAGGCTGAGCTGCAGGTCTTCGTTTTCCACATCCCGGATGACGCGCTGAATCGAGCGTTTGTCCAGAGTAACAATATCTTCAAATACGAACATCCGCTTTTTGATTTCTTCGGCCAGTTCAGAATCCTCCGCCTCCAGTGCCTCCAGTATGGTTCTTTCAGTGGCTCTGTCTACGCTGTTTAATACTTCAACAACCGACTCAATGCCGCCGGCCTCGGTATAGTCCTGAGTCACCGTTGCTGAGAGCTTCTGTTCCAGAATATGCTCCACCTGGCTGACGATTTCAGGCGAAGTGCTGTCCATGGTAGCGATACGTTTTGCTACATCCGCCTGCAGTTTTTCAGGAAGAGCGGACAAAACCTGTCCTGCCTGCTCCGACTGCAGATACGAGAGAATAAGCGCAATCGTCTGAGGATGTTCATTTTGAATAAAGTTAAGAATCTGGCCCGCATCCGCTTTCCTCGCAAAGTCAAACGGCTTTACATGCAGCGTGGACGTGAGTCTTTCAATCATCTTCATGGCATGGTCTTCTCCGAGTGCTTTTTCAAGCACATTCTTCGCATAGCCGATGCCGCCCTGGGTAATGTATTCCTGTGCCATGGCAATGTGATGAAATTCGTCCATAATCGTATCTTTCACATCATTTTCCACTCTGCGCACGTTGGCAATTTCCAATGTTAATTTTTCAATTTCCTGCTCCGTCAAATGTTTATATACTCCTGCGCTGACATCAGGGCCCATGGAGATAAGAAGAATAGCGGCTTTTTGTCTGCCGTTTAATTTATCTTTTGTTTTTGCCACTGCTCTGCCTCCTCTCTTTTAGTCATCTGAAAGCCACGTTCTTAACAGCTTTGTGAATTCATCCGGGTTTTCCTTAGCCAGTTTTTCCAGCTGCTTTCTTTTAGCCGTTTCCGGTGACTCCTGCGGCTCTTGCAACGGCAGGACTGGATCAGGCACTGCTGACGCTTCCAGCTCATCAATATCTTCTTCCTCATCTGCTTTTCTGCGCCGGATAAGAATAATGACCAGAACAATTACTGCAGCGGCAAGAACGCCTCCTATTGCATAAGCCCACCATGGAAGACCGTTTCCGGCTTCTTCGGTTTCTACTTTTCCATTAAACGCCTGGGAAGAAACAAAAATTTTATCTTCAATGTCTCCGGCATTTTCTTCGTTTAAAAATTCTTCATCAATACTGGTGCTAACCGCCGTTGTAAGAATGTCTTCAATATCGGCAATGCTTTCAGCCGGCAGCGAGTTGGGATCTTCCGGATCCGGCGGCTCTACCATCACCTGAATACCAAGGTCTCTTATTTTATATGGACTCTCTGCAATTTCTTTGTGGATTCGGTTTACTTCTGTATTAATTCTCTCTTCTGTCCGTTCGGAATCTCCGGCTGCACCGTAGGCTCCGGCAGGATAGTTAGCTATATCCTCTTCTCCGGCTCCAACAACTCCGCCCTCTTCCACATCTGCTCCTTCAAAGGTTTCGGTTATACGTTCTGCACTCACTTCCAGCCCTTCCATGTTTTCTTCATCTACAGGCTCCACAAGCGCTTCTTCCCGGTTCTCCTGGGTAAAGTCAATATCTGTGGTAACAGAAACAACTACTTTGTCATTGCCCATCATCGTGCCGAGCATTTGGTGCAGCTGCTGCTGAAGGTCTTTTTCTATTTGCTTCTGAATTTCATTTTGTTCTTCAAAAGCACTCATCGTGCCGCCTGAGCCGCCGCCGTCGTAATCGAACTGTTCTGAATTCTGGTTCATGATAACAACGTTTTCGACCGGCAGGTTGGGTACACTTTTCGATACGAGGTGGTAGAGTGCTTTAATCTCGGACTCTTCGAGGGTTTCACTTCCCATTTCCACCACGATAGAAGCGGTTGCTGTGCCGGCTTCGTCAGCAAGCCATGTTGATTCTTCCGGAAGGGTGATCATCACGCTAGCCGCCTGCACGCCGTTAATATTTTCAATAAGCCCCTGCAGTTCCGTCTGCATCGCAGCGCGTTCCATAACAGAGAACTCATTATCGGTCATGCCAAATCCCATCTGATCTTCAATAAACGTATAATCGATCGCTCCGCTTTCGGGGATGCCTTCTGATGCCAGCTCTACTTTAAGGGCATCCGCCTGTTCTTTCGGAACGCTTATGCTTGTTCCATCGTTTGTAATCTCTGACTTTACGCCCTTGCTGTCCAGGCTTTCTTTAATCTGCCCTGCTTCTGCGGCTGGAAGATCCGAATACAAGGTAACGTAATTGGTTCTCATCGTGAAGAATAGCAGTAAAAAGAAAAATAGGATAATAGCAAGAAGGCCGCTTATTAACATCACATGCTGCTTTTTTGTTTTAGCAGACCAGTACTCTTTCCATTTCGCTCTTAATGTTGAAAATTGTTCCTTCATAGCTCCCCCAGCTCTCGCCCTGCTTTCTTACACCTGCATGCGCATAATTTCTTGATAAGCTTCAATCACTTTATTTCTTACTTCTACCGTGGTTTGCAGCATAACGCTTGATTTCTCCGCTGCCACCATAACTTCATGCAGGTTATCTGTTTCTCCTGTTGCAAGTTTTGTTGTCATTTCATCCGAATGCAGAGACGCTTTATTCACGTTTGTTACAGCGTCATTTAAAACATCTTTAAACGAATTCATTGCTTCTGCCGGAGTATTTTCAGCCGGCTTCTGCTGAAGAGCTCCTGAAGCACTGTTAGGCATAACCGATTCTATATTCATTTTCTGCCTCTTTTCTATTAATTTCTGCCAATCTCAAGTGCTTTGAGCATCATATTCTTTGTGGCATTCATTGTTGTAACGTTTGCTTCATAAGATCTTGTTGCTCCCATCATATTCACCATCTCTTTTAATGGATCTACGTTTGGCAGCTGTACATAGCCTTCCTCATTGGCTTCCGGGTGTTCAGGCTGGTACACTTCCCGAAAAGGCGTCGTGTCATCCTGGATCGTACGCACATTCACGCCGCCCTGATCGGGACTGCCTTTCTTCATCGCCTGTGAAAGATGGGAGGAAAAGTTTTCCTGCGGCTCGAAAGCCACCATCTTTCTTCTGTAGGGCTCCCATTCTCCGTCCACCAGCGTTCCTCTCGTGGAGTCGGCATTTGCCACGTTAGCGGAAGTAACATCCATGCGGAGCCGCTGCGCAGTAAGAGCGCTTGCGGATGCATTAATACCATCAAATAATGCCATTTATTAAGACCCTCCCCGTACAGCTGTTTTCAGGCTGCCAAATTTCCCGCTGAGACGGTCGGTCACAGCATTAAAGTAAAGCTGATTTTTAGCCAGCTCGGACATTTCCTTATCAATATCAACGCCGTTCCCATTTGCATGGTACATTTCCTGGGTCTTTTCGTTTATGTATGAATCTTTATTCCCACTACTAAAGTTTATATGCTTCGCATTCGTCTTATGGGCCTGAAGACCCTGCTCTGCAGATGCTTCTTCCAGACTCTGCTTAAAGGAAGCTCTTCTTTCTTTATAACCCGGTGTATCAGCATTTGCTATGTTCTGCGAAATAGCTTTTTGTTCATTGGCCGCCCCGGATAACCCGCGTTCCAGCTGTTGAATAGTTGTGGAATCAAATAATCCCATACTTTTTCCTCCTATTTTATTTTATTAGCATGTTTATATACCAAGACATTTTGACAGTATTTATTCCAAAAAATTACATTTAACTAGCTTAACTATTAAAATTGTATAAAAAAATAGGACGTTTGTCTAATAGAGTTTGTATTATTCATAAAGTCGCTAATAAATACCCAGTTTAAATAAATAGTCCTATTCACCATCCTTTTGTACTATTTTCCATCTAAGCAGTTTTTTCATAAAAAAAACCCCGCCTTATCCAGGCGGGGAAACATTGAGTTAATTACTTGATTTAATTTTATCCAGCTCTACTAAAAATTTATCATTAAGCACTTTAATATATGTGCCTTTCATGCCAAGCGATCTTGATTCAATCACTCCTGCGCTTTCCAGCTTTCTCAGTGCGTTCACGATTACAGATCTTGTAATGCCGACGCGGTCTGCAATTTTACTGGCTACGAGCAGTCCTTCTTTACCGTCCAGCTCTTCAAAAATATGCTCCACGGCTTCTAATTCACTGTATGACAACGAGCTGATAGCCATCTGCACAACAGCTTTGCTTCTGGCTTCTTCTTCAATTTCCTGGGTTTTTTCATGAAGAATTTCCATTCCTACTACGGTTGCGCCGTATTCAGCAAGGATTAGGTCATCATCATTAAACGATTCATTCAGTCTCGCCAATACGAGCGTGCCCAGGCGCTGTCCGCCTCCGGTAATTGGTACTACCGTCGTAAGACCGGATTTAAACAGGTCTTTGTTTTCTACAGGAAAAGCGGTATATTCACTGTTCACATCAAGATTCGACGACGTTTCTTCAAGCTTGAAAAGGCCGGTCGTATATTCTTCCGGGAATTGTCTTTCTTCAAGCATTTTTTTCATTCGTTCATTTTCAATTTCCTGCTTTATAGAAAAACCAAGCAGCTTTCCACGCCGGCTCACTACAAATACGTTGGCCCCAATAACTTCCTGCAGGGTTTCTGCCATGTCTTTAAAGTTCACATGGTCTCCTGTTGTTTTTTGCAGCATTTCATTAATTTTCCTGCTTTTTGATAGTAAATCCATTGATGCATCCTCCTTGTCCCCTATAAAATATATCGGCTCATATCTCTATTTTTAGCTATAGAAGCCAGTTTTTCTTCTACATATTCCGGGGTAATTGTTATTTTATCCATAGTAATACTTGATGCTTCAAACGAGAGGTCTTCCAGAAGCCGCTCCAGCAGCGTATGAAGCCTTCTTGCTCCTATATCCTCTGTCTGCTGGTTCACTTCCAGAGCGAGCTCTGCGATCTTTCTAATGGCCGCATCGCTGAACTCCACTTTAATATCTTCTGTAGCCAGCAGCGCCTGATACTGTTTTAATAGAGCATGATCAGGCTCTTTTAGGATTTTTATAAAGTCTTCTATATTTAAGCTGTCCAGTTCCACCCGAATAGGAAAACGTCCCTGCAGCTCCGGAATTAAATCGGAAGGCTTGGACATGTGAAAGGCTCCGGCTGCAATAAACAATATGTGGTCTGTTTTCACAGGTCCATATTTTGTTGTAACCGTTGATCCTTCTACAATAGGAAGAATATCGCGCTGCACGCCTTCCCGTGAAACATCCGCGCTGCTGTTCTGCTGTTTGCCAGCTACTTTATCCATTTCATCTATAAATATGATGCCGAGCTGCTCTGCTTTGAACACAGCATCCTGGCCTATTTCATCCATATCCACAAGCTTTTGTGCTTCCTGTTCGGTTATTACTTTTCTAGCTTCTCTTACGGTCAGCTTCCGCGTTGTTTTTTTCTTCGGAAGCATACTGCTCATCATTTCCTGCATGTTCATACCCATTTGATCCATGCCGGCACCCTGAAACATATCCGCCATCGGAGAAGACTGCTGTTCTACTTCCACCTGTACGATATGGTCTTCGAGTTCGCCCATACGCAGCTGATGATCTATCTGCCGTCTCTGCTGGGCAATCGACTGATCTTCCTGCTCAGGCTCTTCTTCCTCTTCATTCTGCTGCTGAAAAAGCATCTCAAATGGATTTTTTACAGAGGACTGCTTTTTCTTTTTCTCCGGAACGAGGAGCTTAACCAGCCTTTTGTTCGCTTCACGTTCTGCTTCTCCCTGCACGCTGGCCATCTTTTCTTCTTTTACAAGCCGTACCGACGTTTCCACCAGATCCCGGATCATTGATTCCACATCGCGGCCGACATAGCCGACTTCCGTGAACTTGGTCGCTTCTACTTTAGCAAACGGCGCCCCGGCCAGCTTAGCAAGTCTGCGGGCAATTTCTGTTTTACCCACACCGGTGGGGCCGATCATAAGGATATTTTTGGGAGTGATTTCCTCCTGGACCGATTCTGTCAGCCTGCTTCGGCGGTAGCGGTTACGAAGGGCTACTGCTACGGAGCGCTTGGCTGAATGCTGGCCTACAATATATTGGTCCAGTTTTTCAACTATTTCTTTTGGGGTAAGCGATATGCTCATGCTTTTATCTCCCTTCCAGCCGGAACTAATTGTTATTCCGATGCTTCGTTAATTTCTTCCATGGTCAGCTGGTCATTTGTAAAAATACAGATTTCTCCTGCTGTGCGGAGTGCCGCTTCAGCAATAGCTTTAGCTTCCATATCAGGCGCATAGTTTTTTAAAGCGCGGCCGGCTGCCAGGGCGTAATTTCCGCCGGATCCGATAGCGATCATATCATCATCCGGTTCTATTACTTCACCGGTCCCTGCTACGAGCAGCAGCGTGTCCTTATCCATAACGATAAGCATCGCTTCTAGTCTCCTGAGCGCTTTATCGCTGCGCCATTCTTTGGCCACCTCTACTGCAGCACGCTGCAGATTTCCTTTCCACTGCTCGAGCTTGCCTTCAAACATGTCGAACAACGTAAAAGCATCTGCCACTGAGCCTGCAAAACCTGCAAGAACCTGGCCGTTATAGATTTTTCTTACTTTCTTTGCCGTATGCTTCATGACCACCGCCTGGCCGAACGTTACCTGCCCGTCTCCGGCCATAGCACTGCGGCCGTTATGCCTGACGGCGAAGATAGTCGTTGCATGAAAAGATTGATCCATATGTCAGTCCTCTCTTTTATCCGCCCGTGGATGGGCTTTGTCATAAACCTGCTTTAAACGGTCTTTGGTTACATGGGTATAAATCTGCGTTGTCGATAAATGTTCATGTCCAAGTAAGTCCTGGACGCTTCTCAAATCAGCCCCATTATCAAGCATATGAGTAGCAAATGTATGCCTGAGATCATGAGGGGAGAGCTTTAATGTGTGCGACATATCCTTTACCCTTTTTTCGACGATATAGCGGCAGCCTCTATCGGTTAAGGCTTTTCCTCTATTGTTTAAGAACAGCGCCGGCTCCTGTGCGTTGTTTTTGGAAGCGAGCTGCTTTCTGCCCTCTTCCCGGTAGCTCGTAACTGCTTCAAGTGCAAAAGAACCGACAGGGATATAGCGCTGTTTCTGCCCTTTTCCCTCTACTAGAACCATCTGCGTACCGGCATCCACATCCGTTTCCATTAAGGACGTACATTCGCTGATGCGCATGCCGGTGGAATACAGCAGTTCAAAGAGTGCGAGATCCCGCTGGCCCGCGGGAGTGGACGTATCAAAAGACTGGAACAGTTTTTCCAGTTCTTTCGTATACAAAAACCGCGGCAGTTTTTGCTGCTTTTTAGGCAGAACTGCTGCCTGAAAAGGATTAACTGCTACTTTTTCCTCCCGTTTCAGATATTTGTAAAACGTGCGGAGGGCCGAAATTTTTCGGGCAAGCGTTGCTCTTTGATAATTTTTGGAAAACAGATGCGTGTAATACTGCCTGACTACTGCCGTATCTATCTGCTCCCCGTAATCAAGGCCTTCTTCCTGTAAAAATACAAAAAAGGCCCCAATATCTTCTTTGTACGCTTTAATTGTTAATAAAGAAGCATTTTTTTCAATTTGCAAATATCGGATAAAAGACTGCACATCCTGGTGTGATGCTGACTGTGGCATTCACGTCACCTCATTGACAAAAGCTATTAAATCTTATCATAGGAAAGAATGTAACCGCAACCCAATATATTATTTTTTCATAAAATTCTGAATGGATTCCAATGCCCGTTCAGCCAGCTTTTCATTGCGCTCCTGCTTTTTTTTGATTCTCGGTTCGAGCGGGGATAACAAGCCGAAGTTGGCATTCATAGGCTGGAAATTGTTCGGGTCAGCGGTCGTAATATAGTGGGCAAGCGCGCCGATAACCGTTTCATGCGGCAGCACTTCGGGTTCTTCACCTTTGACTATATTCGCTGCATTTCTGCCGGCTATCAGTCCAGCTGCCGCAGATTCTACATATCCTTCCACACCTGTAATCTGTCCGGCAAAGAACAAATCTTTTCTTGCTTTCGTCTGGTAGGTCGGCTCCATTAAATTCGGTGAATTAATAAATGTATTCCGGTGCATCACGCCATAGCGGACGACTTCTGCATTTTCGAGACCGGGTATCAGCCGAAGTACTTCCTTCTGAGGCCCCCATTTTAAATGGGTTTGAAAACCTACAATATTATAAAGCGTGCCTGATTGATTGTCCCGGCGCAGCTGAACCACCGCATACGGCCGCTTTCCGGTTTCCGGATGTTCAAGGCCTACTGGCTTCATCGGACCAAACAGCAGCGTTTTCTTCCCGCGGTTTGCCATGACTTCCACAGGCATGCATCCTTCAAAGAAAATTTCTTTTTCAAACTCTTTTAAAGGTACTGTTTCAGCTTCCGTTAACGCTTCATAAAACCGGTCGAATTCCTCTTCGGTCATCGGACAGTTAATGTAGGCGGCTTCCCCTTTGTCATACCGGGATTTCAAATATGCCTTATCCATGTCGATGCTGTCCGTTTCAATAATTGGAGCCGCCGCATCGTAGAAATAAAGATGCTCCTGTCCACTCAGTTCCTGAATCTGCTTCGACAGTTTCTCTGTCGTCAATGGCCCTGTGGCTATAATGACAGGTCCCTCCGGGATTTCGGTAATTTCTTCGTGGCGGACTTCAACGAGCTCATGCTCTTTTACGAGCTCTGTTACTTTTGCTGCAAACTCATGACGATCCACCGCAAGAGCTCCACCGGCAGGAACGGCGCAGTGATCTGCTGCCTTGATAATAACAGAATCAAGCTGTCTCATTTCTTCTTTTAGTACGCCGACGGCATTTGCCAGGCTATTTCCACGAAGGGAGTTGCTGCAGACAAGCTCCGCAAATTTATCCGTATGATGAGCAGGCGTCTGCTTTACCGGCCTCATTTCATACAATTTTACGTTAATTCCTCTATTGGCCAGCTGCCAGGCCGCTTCACTGCCCGCCAGACCTGCTCCTATTACTGTCACTGTGTGTTCTTTATTCATACGCCATAATCCTTTCTTCGTTTCATTTTTACTTCTGTAGACGTGTTTCTTCCATTGTACATACTGCATAGCAAAACCCCTTTTTTCAAAGGGGTATCTGCTCTTGTCTCGTTCTTCTTCACTGGGGATTTAGTTCGGCTCTTCTTTATAATCACATACGGTACATTCAACATGTACCCCTTTTTTCGTTTTCTTTTCAACAAGCAGATGATCGCCTTTCGGGCAGACTCTCGAAATCGGCTTGTCCCAGGAAACAAATTCACATTCAGGGTAGCGGTCGCAACCAAAAAATGTGCGCTGCTTTTTACTTTTTCTTTCCACAACATTTCCTGTTTTACACGTAGGACACTTCACGCCGATATCTTTAACGATTGCTTTTGTATTGCGGCAGTCAGGGAAATTGGAACAGGCCATAAACTTTCCGTAGCGCCCCATTTTATAAACCATCGCATTGCCGCAGAGTTCGCAGTCTTCTCCTGCCGGCTCGTCTTTGATCTCCACTTCGCGCATTTCTTCTTCTGCTACTTTTAAGCGTTTGTCAAATCCCTGGTAAAAGGCATCAATAATCTCAATCCAGTTTTCACTGCCTTCTTCAACAAAATCCAGGTCATTTTCCATTTTAGCGGTAAAAGCAACATCGAGAATTTCCGGGAAGAACTCTACTACCAGCTCTAATACAATTTCCCCCAGTTCCGTCGGAACAAAACGTTTATCCTGCAGGGAAACATAGTTTCTGCGCTGAATCGTATCGAGAGTCGGTGCATACGTAGATGGACGCCCAATTCCCAGTTCTTCCATTGTTTTTACGAGCCTTGCTTCTGTATAACGCGGCGGCGGCTGCGTAAAGTGCTGGTTTTCTTCTATTTCGACTTTTTGAACTTCCTGGCCTTCTTTTAAGTCCGGAAGCAGACGGTCTTCTTCTTTTTTACCGTCATCTCTGCCTTCAACATAAACTTTCATAAAGCCGGCAAATTTAATTTTAGAACCGGTAGCCCGGAACATTACGCCGTTATTTTCAAGATCCACGCTCATTGTATCCATTACAGCGGCCGCCATTTCACTTGCTACAAGGCGCTCCCAGACTAATTTATACAAGCGGTACTGATCTCTCGATAAGTTGGCTTTTACGTTTTTCGGTTCGTACATAACAGAAGTCGGGCGCACCGCTTCGTGGGCATCCTGCGTATTGTTTTTCTTTTTAGCCGGCTGCTGTTTTTCTTTGCGCGTGTATTCGTCACCGTATTTTTCTTCAATAAACGATTTCACTTCTGCCTTCGCAGTCTCGGATACTCTTGTTGAATCCGTTCTCATGTACGTAATTAAACCAACCGTTCCTTCTTTTTTCCCTAGATCAATTCCCTCATAAAGCTGCTGGGCAATCATCATTGTTTTCTTAGCACGGAAGTTTAGCTTTCTTGCGGCTTCCTGCTGCAGGGAAGATGTCGTAAAAGGCAGAACGGGATTTCGTTTTCTTTCCTTTTTTGTTACGGTCTGTATGGTAAAATCGTCGCCTTTCAGTCTGCCGGTGACTTCATTCACGTCATCCTGCGTCTGAAGGTTCGTCTTTTTACCATCCAGCTGATGGAACTTCGCTTCGAAGGACTCTTCTCCTGTGCTGAAGGTTCCTTCTATGCTCCAGTATTCTTCCGGAATAAAAGCCTGTATTTCTTTTTCTCTATCAATAATCATTTTTACTGCAATGGACTGAACACGTCCGGCGCTTAGTCCTTTTTTTACCTTTTTCCATAAAAGCGGGCTAATATTATAACCAACCAGACGGTCCAGGATTCGTCTAGCCTGCTGGGCATCGACTAAATCCATATTAATTGGTTTTGGGTCTTTAAATGCATCTTTAATGGCCGTTTTTGTTATTTCATTAAAAACAACCCGGCATGGTGAGGTTTCATCAATGTTCAAGCTGTGGGCTAAATGCCATGCTATTGCTTCCCCTTCTCTATCGGGGTCAGCTGCGAGATATACTTTTTTCACCTTTTTTGCGGCTGTTTTTAATTCTTTTAACACGGGCCCTTTCCCGCGTATCGTTATATACTTGGGCTCATAGCGGTTTTCTGTGTCTACTCCCATCTGACTTTTCGGAAGATCCCGAACGTGTCCCATCGAAGCTTTCACCGTGTATTTTTTGCCAAGATATTTCCCGATTGTTTTCGCTTTAGCGGGAGATTCAACGATTACTAGATAATCTGCCATAGTTGGAGTTTCCTCCCCCTTTTCCCTTTTAAAATCTTCACCATTATCAAACACTTTCGACATCTTTGTCAAACATCTTTTAAAAAAATCGTATTTCTTCTATTTATATAATGCGGCACTTCAAAGTATCATCATTTTTGCACAGTTTCTATAAGCTGTCTACCTATTTACTTTCTGCAGAGCGAATCATATCCAGGAAGCAGCCATTAGATCGGCATATTTCAGGACCGGCTCCGCGCCCTCTGCAATAAGCTGATTGGTCCCTGCGCTTTCTTTTGACAAAATCGGTCCGGGAAGCGCCTTAATATCCCTGCCCTGGTCCAGTCCCTGGTAGGCTGTGATCAAGGAACCGCTTCTTTCTTTCGCTTCTACCACGAATACCGCATCCGATAAAGCACTGATAATCCGGTTTCTCATCGGAAACTGCCATTTCTGCGGAGGGACGTCCGGCGGGTATTCACTGACGAGTAAATGGTCTTTTTTTATCTGCCTGGCAAGTTCTGTATGCTGCTTTGGATAAATATGCTTAAACCCGGAGCCAAGCACGGCTATCGTCCGGCCCCCGTTTGCTATGCACTGTTTGTGAGCCTCTCCGTCCACTCCTGCTGCAAGCCCGCTTATAATGGTAACGCGGTCTCTGCTCAATTCAGGCATAAACATTGAGATAACTTTTTTTCCATAGGCGGTCGGGGTACGGGAGCCAACGACAGCCAGCATCTTTGATGAATGGAACAGCGCTTTTTCTCCTAAAAAATACAGCACCCACGGAGGATCATATATTGATAAGAGACGCTGCGGATAGGATGAATCCAGACTGGTCACGGTCTTGACTCCGCAGGAATGATAGTACGCTGCCGTAGTGCCGGGCGAAGTGTTATGAAGATACTCAAAAAGACCCGCTGCCTGAATGCCGGAGAGCTTCAGCCTCTCCTGAAGGCGGGTTGGACTAAATGTATATACAGCAGAAAACGAAGGATCTATGTAGTACAAGGTACGCAGCCTGTGCCACGTTAAATAAGGTGCTGCATGTAAATGAATCAGTCTTTCGGAGGGGGTGATTGTCATGGGTTGTTCCTTTCTTATCGTGGATGGACGTGCGGGGGTTATAATGAATAAGGCGGCGCTGCCGGAACAGCGCCGCTTTTTTTTACTTATTTTGAGGTTGGTTCGTGAGTCAGACACTTATCATACAAATTGTTTTCTTTAAGTGCTTTTAGAAGCGTCTCGCCCATATCAGATGGCGTTGCCGCTACGCTGACACCGCATGCTTCAAGCGTTTTGATTTTTTCTTCAGCTGTTCCTTTTCCTCCGGAAATAATAGCGCCTGCGTGGCCCATTCTTTTGCCTGGAGGGGCTGTAGCGCCGCCGATAAATCCAACAACCGGCTTTGTCATATTCGCTTTGATCCACTCTGCAGCTTCTTCTTCAGCTGTTCCGCCGATCTCACCGATCATGATTACTGCCTCTGTATCGTCATCTTCGTTAAAGGCATTAAGAACATCGATAAAGTCTGTACCGTTCACAGGGTCGCCTCCGATTCCAACAGCTGTAGACTGACCTACACCTGCTGTGGAAAGCTGATGTACTGCTTCGTACGTCAGTGTTCCTGATCTGGAAACAACGCCTACATGGCCTTTTTTGTGAATGTATCCCGGCATAATACCGATTTTGCATTCTTCAGGTGTAATAACACCAGGGCAGTTTGGCCCGACAAGGCGGGTTTTTTTGCCTTCCATGTAGCGTTTTACTTTCGTCATGTCCAGTACGGGAATACCTTCTGTAATGCAGATAGCAAGATCAAGCTCTGCATCTACGGCTTCCATAATAGCGTCTGCCGCGAAGCCTGGTGGAACATAGATAACAGATGCCGTAGCACCAGTAGCTTTAACCGCATCAGTCACCGTATCAAAAACAGGGATACCTTCTACTTCTGTACCGCCTTTTTTAGGGGTTACACCGCCTACGATCTGCGTGCCATATTCAACAGCCTGTTTGGTATGAAACAAGCCGGTTGCGCCTGTAATACCCTGAACAATTACCTTTGTATCTTTATTGATAAAAATACTCATGATTATTGACCCGCCTTTCTATTTTACTAGAGATACAATTTTTTGTGCACCATCAGCCATGGAATCAGCCGCGGTAATGTTAAGACCTGATTCTTTAAGAATTTCTTTTCCACGTTCCACGTTTGTACCTTCTAGGCGGACAACAAGCGGAATTTCAAGTCCAATCTGTTTTGTTGCTTCCACAACACCATCAGCAATAATGTCACACTTCATGATACCGCCGAAAATGTTTACATAGATACCTTTTACCTGCTCATCGGAAAGGATGATTTTAAAGGCTTCCGTTACTTTTTCAGCAGTAGCACCGCCCCCAACGTCAAGGAAGTTGGCGGGATCGCCGTGATAGTGCTTGATAATATCCATTGTAGCCATAGCAAGGCCGGCACCATTCACCATGCACCCGATATTTCCATCAAGCGCAATATAGCTTAAATCGTGCTTGGATGCTTCAATTTCTTTTAGATCCTCTTCATCAAGGTCTCTGTATTCCACAATATCCTTCTGACGGTATAATGCGTTGGAATCAAAGTTCAGCTTTGCGTCAAGTGCCATAACGCCGCCGTCTCCTGTTGTAACGAGGGGATTAATTTCAGCAATTGAGCAGTCTTTTTCGACAAATACCTGGTAAAGACCAAGCATAAACTTAACTGCCTGTCCAAGCTGCTCTTTAGGAATGTTAATATTAAAAGCTAGACGGCGTGCCTGAAAAGCCTGCATGCCGACAGCAGGATCAATATATTCCCTGAAGATTTTCTCAGGCGTTTTTTCCGCCACTTCTTCAATTTCCGTGCCGCCTTCTTCTGAAGCCATCATAACGACTTTAGACGTTTCGCGGTCAAGGACAAGGCCGACATAATATTCTTTTTTAATATCGCAGCCTTCTTCAATAAGTAAGCGCTTTACTTCTTTACCTTCTGGTCCCGTTTGATGTGTAACAAGCGTTTTGCCAAGAATTTCATTCGCATATTCACGAACTTCATCCAGATTTTTCGCTACTTTTACTCCACCGGCTTTTCCTCTGCCGCCCGCGTGGATCTGGGCTTTCACTACGCTGACTTCTGTTCCTAATTCTTTTGCAGCTTCTACAGCTTCTTCCACTGAGAAAGCTACTTTTCCGTTAGGTACAGCGACGCCGTATTTTCTGAGGAGATCTTTTCCCTGATACTCATGAATATTCATGTATTCTCCATCCTCCTTAACGATTCTGTACGAAGTACCACATTCATTTATCCTGTGGGCAAGGACTGGGCGGAAACATTGAGTTATACAAACAACATCTCGCACACATGTATTATCGTATAAAAAAAACGCAACAAATTCAACAATTCGTCAAAACTTTATTTATTTTCTTTTTATGAATGTTTATTCATTTTTTTGTATAGGACTGCCGATCCAGCCGGTATAAAAAAGAAAACACCTCTGCGACTACTTCATACAGCTCTTCCGGGATCGTCTGGTTGACTTCAAGCTGCGCCAGCATTTCAACAAGCATTGGATCTTTCTGGACGGGAATGCCGTTCGCTTCGGCCAGCGCCATGATTTCTTCAGCAGTTTTCCCCTTTCCTTTCGCCTTGAGGACTGGAGACTGCCAGAGCGCCGGGTCATACTTCAGGGCAGCTGCCATTTTTTTTGCTTCAGGTTCTCTGCTGTTCATATTCTGACATCCACCCCTTTATTATCAAGCCGCATAACGGAAGGCTGAATTTGTTTTTTTATTTCTTCAGTCTGCTTCCAGTTTACGGAATAGAGATCATAATTCATCCGGCCAAGCTGGGTTTCCAAAAACGGTTTTAACATTTCAAACAAGCCCTCCGGCTTCGCCTGTCCGTTATAAATTGTCAGCTGCAGCTTTCGATTTTGAATTGTAATATCCGCCGCCGTTTCCCCGAGCTTTTCTAACGTTACGTGCAGGAGCATCCGGCAGTGGTCAGGATCAAGACTGCCGTCCGGCGTTTTTTTTGCTTCCCAGTCAATTGTTAAGTCAGCGGCAAAGGAGCCGAGAAATAAAGGTATCTGGGTCTGAAGCTGCTGAAGAATACCGGGCTGTTCCAGCGCCTGCAGCTGCTGGGAGGTAATCCGGCCAAGCAGAGGGTCAAGCTGCTGCCTGGCTGAACCATTCAGCTCGGCCTGGGCCTGAAGCAGCAGGGATTTGGCTTCCATGTCCGGGGCCGGGCGCGCATTGCTCTGCGTAATCGAAGCCTCATGAAACAAACCCAGCTTCTGCTGCAGCTGCAGCCACTGCCGGGAGAGCGATTCAAAGGAAGGGTTCCAAAACGTATCTGCTGATGCTTTAGCCTGGAACAACTGCGTCAATGCTTTTTGTTCCAGCGGCTGAAGCGGAGAGCTTCCTGGTTGAATAAGAGTATGCAGAGGCTTTATCTCGCCTGGAACAGTGGAGGTAAAAAGCTGACCCGCTTTCGCCCACTGTGCTTCCGGGGATAACGATTCGATGGATTTAAAAAATGTATGTAAAAACTGCTGCTGCATTTGAGGAGACTGCACGGGGGCCGAAGAATCGGACACGGCCGCTCGATAAAGAGCCGCCGTCCATGCTGCCTGGGTCTGCCCCGGTGCAGCTGCTCCAGCTTTGATAAGAAGAGAAAAAGCCCCCTCTTTCAGGGATGGCTCTGACCCTCTGTCAAGCACGACCTTCGCGGCATCGAGAAGAGCCGGGGAAACAGATGTTTGATTTTTATTCAGCTGCAGAAGGGATTCCATATCTCCCAGCTGCGTGGTAAGCGCCCGGACAGGCATGCCCGGATTCTGCATATTGAAAAGGGCCTGCTGCGTGTCGCGGAAAACGGACGCCGTACTTTTAGGATTTACCGCGGCTGCCAGAAGGGCTCTGTCCGGCATAATTTTTTTGGCAGCCATGGCCGCTAATGCCTCTATGCTTTTTTCCATATTGGCGCCACTGGTTTCCTTTAACAGCCGGCTGCTCTGTTCGATAAATGCCTGGGAAAAGGGAATGCTTTTCTGTAATAACGATTGTACAAGCGTCTGTATCCCTTTTTGCCCGTTCATTCCTGCCTTCTGCAGAAGCGCCGCCATTCCCGGAACTTTTCCCTGTCCGTCTGCCGGGAGGGCACCTAACACTTTTAAATGCAGCGTTTCCTGATTATTTTCTACCCGGAATAGATAGTTAACGTTTACCTGAAGTGGAGCAGATAATTTTCCTGATATACTATTTTTTCCTATTTGAAGGATAACCTGCTGATTGGGAAGAAGCTTTGCTGCTTTCGCTTGAAACAGGTCTCCTTTCTGCAGGGAAGGAAGACCCGGGGAGGCAGCCCTGGTTTGAAAACTGCTGCCGGTAATATTTTGAACACCCATGCCTTCCCTCCTCTTTTACAGTAGATCGCTGACCGGTTTAAAACTTCTGCGGTGATGTCTTGTCAGGCCATGCTGCTTTAATGCTTCCAAATGAGCCTTCGTCCCATAGCCTTTATGGTCTTCAAACGAATACCCGGGATAGGCTTCTGCCATCTTTTTCATCGCCGCGTCCCGCTCTACTTTGGCAATAACAGATGCCGCTGCAATAGAAACGCTTCTTGAATCCCCTTTAATTAGAGACTTTTGAGGAAGCGAAATCGGCAGTTCCATCGCGTCAACAAGCAGCGCGCCTGCCTTTATATCGAGTCCTTCCACTGCCCATGTCATAGCCATTTTGGATGCTTGATATATATTGTATTTGTCTATATCAGCAGCACCCACGTGCTTTATACAATAGGCCAGCGCTTTTTCTTTTATTATCTCACTATAGTAATTTCGCTTGGCTTCTGATAGCTTTTTAGAGTCTGTCAGTCCCGGAATAGTTAACGTTTCCGGCAGAATGACTGCAGCAGCCGTAACGGGGCCTGCCAGCGGTCCTCTTCCGACTTCATCGACGCCGGCTACAAGCTGAATGCCCTGCTGGTGGTACTCTTTTTCAAACCGGCTCATATCTGCATACATCTGCAGCTCTTTATTTATCTGCTGCTGTTTTTTTTCATACCTGTTTAATACCTGCTGTACGCCCGCTCTTTCATCCTGTTTCCAGGCCTGCAGCTGCTCATTCGTTGCTTTGTTTGTGTCCAGCAGTGTTTTTATCTGCGCAATTGTGCTCTCTGGCATTTTCTACTCCTTATATCGGCTTTGGATTTATAATATTAACTTTTTTAAGACTCGGGAAGGTCTTCCGGGTGCTCCAGCGTAATAGCGCCAAGTTTATCTTTTCGTAAATCATTAATAATAAGCTCCGCTGCTTTATCGTAGTCCACGAAGCCTCCCTGCAGAAGACAGCCGCGCTTTCTGCCGATCATTTCGAACAGCTCCGTATCTTCTTCCGGCAGCTCTTCTGTGAGGTTATAGCGCCTTTGAAGGGCATCCGGGTACTTCGATCTTAACTCTTTGATGATAAATAAGGCAATATCCTGAAAATCCAGCAGTTCATCTTTAATGGCTCCCGTTGCAGCCAAATGATAGCCTACGCGCTGGTCATCAAATTTCGGCCAGAGTATACCTGGTGTATCGAGCAGCTCCAGATCACTGCCTACCTTCAGCCACTGCTGTGCTTTCGTTACACCCGGACGGTCTCCAGTTTTCGCCGTCTTTCTTCCGACAAGCCTGTTGATCAGGGTTGATTTGCCGACATTGGGAATACCGATAATCATTGCACGGATCGCACGGGGACGAATACCCTTCTTTCTCATCTTCTCGAACATAGGCGCGGCCAGCCGCTGGGCGGAATTGGTCAGCTCTTTAACGCCGCGCTGTTCCAGCGCATTCATGGACAGCACTTCTGTATGCTCGTTTTTCCAAAGCTCGGTCCATTTCGACGTGAGTACCGGATCTGCTTTGTCGCTTTTCGTTAAAATAATAAGCCTCGGTTTATGCTGAGTGATGGAATCCAGCATTGGATTTCTTGAAGAAAAAGGAATTCTCGCATCTGCCAGTTCTATAATAATATCTACTTTTTTTAGTTGTTCGGTTACTTCTCGTTTCGCTTTTGCCATATGGCCGGGATACCACTGAATATGCATCTCTATTCCTACTCTCTTTATCCTGCTATTGGTTTTCTATGTATATGCGCCTATTGGAAAAAAGACTGCAGCGTATACCGCTGCAGTCTTTACATGCATCCTATTAACGAATTTCTTTAATACGGGCTGCTTTTCCGCGTAGTTTGCGCAAGTAGAATAGCTTCGCTTGACGAACCTTACCACGGCGTTTACGCTCAATCTTATCAATACGTGGTGAATGGACTGGGAATGTACGCTCTACACCAGTTCCGTAAGAAATCTTACGAACTGTAAATGTTTCGCTGATTCCGCCGCCGCGTCTTTTAATAACGACACCTTCAAACAGCTGGATACGCTCACGCGTGCCCTCAACTACTTTCACGTGTACGACAACCGTATCACCCGCACGAAATTCTGGTAAATCCGTTTTAATTTGGTCTTTTGTAATTTCGCGAATAAGTTCTTGCATTTGTATTCGCCTCCTTTTCCCCATGTTCTTGCCCGTTCTACGGCAGCGGAACATCGTATTCAATCGGCTTTCGCCACAAATTACATCATAGCACAGCAAAAGCTTCACTTCAATGCTATTTTTTATTATTTTTGCGTTCTGCTTCGACTGCCAGTAAATCCGGGCGCCGTTCCCGGGTACGTTTTAAAGATTCGTTTTCCCGCCATGCTTCAATATTTTTATGATGGCCGGAAAGAAGAACGTCCGGTACCTTCCAGCCCCTGAATTCTGCAGGTCTCGTATAATGAGGATGTTCCAGCCGGTTTTCTTCAAATGAATCCTTTTGTGCCGATTCTTCATTTCCCAGTACTTCCGGAAGGAGACGGGTTACGCTGTCTGCAATCACCATCGCACCCAGCTCTCCGCCTGTCAGGACGAAATCACCGATTGAGATTTCGTCTGTTACCATGTGTTCCCGAATTCGTTCATCATAGCCTTCATAATGTCCGCATACGAGAATCAGATGCTGTGCTTCGGCAAGCTCTCTTGCTTTCTCCTGGGTATAGCGTTCTCCCTGCGGGCAAAGGAGGATGATGCGGGGCTTCGTATCGCCGGCGGCCGCCTTGACTGCCTCCAGGGCATCATAGACTGGCTGGGGGGAAAGCACCATTCCCGCTCCTCCTCCATATGGATAATCGTCCACGCGGTTGTGCTTATTTTCGGTATATTCCCGGAAATTGTGCAGAAAATACCGGACTGCGTTTTTTTCCTGTGCTTTCTTCAGCATTGAGGAATGAAGCACCCCTGTAAACATTTCCGGAAATAACGTAAGAAAATCGATCCGCATCAGGAAAGCAGCCCCTCTATAACATGAACGTCGATCCGTTTCGATTCAATGTCTATTTTTTTGACGACATCGTCGATATAAGGAAGGAGAATGTCTTTTTTATTCTGGCCGGCAGAGATGACCCATACGTCGTTTGCACCGGGGGAGAGAATTTCTTTTATTTTCCCGAGATAGTCTCCCTCATCGCTCCAGACGCCGCATCCTATAATATCGCTGTAATAAAACTCTCCTTCTTCGAGAGCCCCCCGCTCCGTCTCCGGAATCTGGAGCACGGTGTCTTTTAATGAAAGCGCCTGGTCTAAAGAAGTAATTTCTTCAAACGTCAGCAGCTGAAACTGCTTATGCGGACGTGTTGCTTTAATCGTAAGGGGCCGGTCACCGACGTACAGGACGTTGCCGGTACGAAACCGTTCTTCCTCAAAATCGGTAACCGGAATAACCCTCACTTCTCCTCTGACGCCGTGCGTATTAACAATTCTTCCTACATTAAACCATTCCATTCGTGTCTTCTGCCTCCACTGCTCTAATCTCAATCACGCGCTGGTCTTTAACAATGATTTCTTCCCGGCTTCCGCCGATCCATGCATCGCCGACCTGTACGTCCTTGACCTGGTCCACCTGCCCGAAAGAAATTTCGGTGCCGACTGCCAGATCTTTGAGTCTTGTGATCTGCTTGTCCAGCTTATCGTTTTTATCTTCCCGCTTTTTTGCTTCCTGTCCGAGACGATCTACAGCCTGCTGGTTGGACTGACCGTTTGATTTTTTATATTTCTGCAGCTGAAAACGAAGCTGCTCAATTTCCGTCTGAAGCTTTTTTTTCTGCTTTCCAAAATCCGCCAGCATTTTCTCTCTAAGAGATTCTGTTAAAACATGTTTGACTGTTACTTTTTTTATAATATTCATTAGCTCACCTCTTCTATTAAAATTATATAGGTTTTCAGTCTATGTTTCTATGTAAATACAAAAAAAGAGCGGAGTATCCCCCGCTCTTTTCCAGTCGTTTAATCCGCAATTTCCAGGCGGACATGCTGATGCTGCTGCGACGCTGCAGCATACACGACAGACCTGATCGCGGTAGCTACTTTGCCTTGCTTTCCGATAACTTTCCCCATGTCTTCTTTGTGCACAGACAGGGTGATCACTCTGGTCTCGCGCTGCTGCTCTTCGCTCACATTCACATGTTCAGGGTGGTCAACTAAAGCTCGCGCAATTGTTTCCACAAGTTCTTTCATCCTGTTACCGCCTTTCTATCTTCATAAACTATTTAGCTTTTTTTGCTTCGCTTTTTGCTTCATGAAGCTTTTGCATAAGGCCTTCACGGGAGAACAAGTTTCTTACTGTGTCGGAAGGTTTTGCACCATCCTGCATCCATGCAAGAGCTTTGTCTTCGTCAAGCTTTACAGCTGCCGGCTTTTCCAAAGGATTGTACGTTCCGATTTCTTCAATAAAACGTCCATCACGAGGAGCGCGGGAATCCGCCACTACTACACGGTAAAAAGGTCTCTTTTTTGAACCCATTCTTTTAAGTCTGATTTTAACTGCCATATATAGGCACCTCCTAGATTATTTTCGCACATTTGCTTATTATAATAAAAAATTGTAACGCTGTAAAGGGGTTTTCCTTTTCACTACATAAATGGGAAGGACATATTGCCTTTTCCCTTTTTCTTTCCTTTACTCATAGAGCTCATCTGCTTCATCATCTTCTTCATATCTTCGAACTGTTTGAGCAGACGGTTCACGTCCTGAATAGTCGTTCCGCTGCCTTTGGCAATCCGACGTTTCCGGCTTGCATTAATAATAGCCGGCTCCGATTTTTCCTTTTTGGTCATCGAGCGGACGATTGCTTCGACACGGCCGATCTGGCTTTCATCCACCTGGGCGTTTTTCAGGCCTTTCATTTTTCCGGCACCTGGAATCATGTTTAATAATTCATCCAACGGTCCCATGCCTCTGACCTGCTCTAGCTGTTCAAGGAAATCATCAAACGTCAGGTCTGCTGTACGCATCTTCCGTTCCATTTCTTTGGCTTTTTCTTCGTCTACCGAGAATTCTGCTTTTTCAATGAGGGACAATACGTCTCCCATCCCGAGAATCCGGGAAGCCATCCGCTCGGGGTGAAATACTTCAAGCGCATCAATTTTCTCTCCGGTACCGGCAAACTTAATCGGTTTATCGGTAACAGCCTTAACTGATATCGCTGCACCGCCCCTAGTATCGCCGTCCAGTTTCGTTAAGACCACTCCCGTGATGCCCAGCTGTTCATTGAAGCTTTCCGCCACATTGACCGCATCCTGACCGGTCATTGCATCGACAACGAGAAGAATTTCATCTGGATTGACTGCTTCTTTGATGTTCACAAGCTCATCCATCAACGTTTCATCCAAATGCAGACGGCCGGCAGTATCAATCAGCACATAGTCCTGATGATCTTCTTTTGCCTGCTCCACGGACCTGGTCGCAATTTCCACCGGGCTTACCTGATCTCCCATGGAAAACACCGGCATGCTGAGCTCTGTTCCGAGCGTTTCAAGCTGTTTGATAGCGGCCGGACGATAGACGTCGGCTGCAGCCATCAACGGCTTGCGGTTATTTTTTTTGCGCAGAAACTGGGCAAGCTTTGCGGTTGTTGTTGTCTTACCTGCCCCCTGCAGACCGACCATCATAACCACAGTCGGCGATTTGGAGGAAACCGCAATTTTGCTCTGCTCTTTTCCCATCAGGTTGGTCAGCTCTTCGTTAACCACTTTAATAACCTGCTGTCCGGGCGTCAGGCTTTTCATTACTTCCTGGCCTGTGGCCCGCTCTTTAACATCATTAACAAACTTTTTTACGACTTTAAAGTTTACGTCGGCTTCAAGCAGGGCGAGCCTCACCTCACGCATCATTTCTTTTACATCTGCTTCGGTAACGACGCCGCGGCTTTTAATTTTGTCAAAGGTCCCCTGGAGTCGTTCAGCTAATCCTTCAAATGCCATTCGCTTATTCCCCCCTCTTCCATCGTTTCCAGCTGTTCTACATACCGCAGGACATGGGCGCTGTCTGTTTTGATCTTTTCATACAGTTCAGATCTTGCTATATACTTACTGTATAATCCAAGTTTCTGTTCGTATTCTTCGAGCATCGCCTCTGTGCGTTTAATATTATCAAAAACAGCCTGTCGGCTTACATTAAACCATTCTGCAATTTCGCCAAGCGAGTAGTCATCTAAAAAGTAAAGTTCTACATATTTTTGTTGTTTATCTGTTAAAAGAAGCTGGTAAAAATCAAACAGGGCATTAATGCGGACTGTTTTTTCTAACATGGTCTCCACCTTCTTCTGCAAAATATCTATTACCTTATGCTTTTGGATGGAAAGGACGATTTTATTTTAACGTATCGTAGTTTTTCCGTCAAGTTAATAACTTAACAGCTTACGCTTCCACAAGTTCTTTGAATAGACCGTAAACGAACTGTTCGGCGTCAAATGGCTGCAGATCCTCGACTTTTTCACCCAGTCCGATCAGTTTCACCGGTACATCAAGTTCGTTTCTAATAGCGAGCACGATCCCGCCCTTCGCCGTACCATCAAGTTTCGTGAGGACAATACCGCTTATATTCGTTACCTGTTTAAACGTTTTTGCCTGGCTGAGCGCGTTCTGGCCTGTTGTGGCATCGAGTACGAGAAGCACTTCATGCGGAGCATCGGGAATTTCTTTGCTGATAACACGCTTTACTTTTTCAAGCTCATTCATTAAATTCACTTTGTTCTGCAGCCGGCCGGCCGTATCACAGAGCAGAATATCCGCTTTTCTCGAACGGGCTGACTGGATGGCATCATACATCACCGCCGCGGGATCTGATCCTGCCTGCTGCTTAATCACATCGACGCCTACCCGCTCTCCCCACACTTCGAGCTGTTCAATTGCTCCGGCACGGAACGTGTCACCTGCAGCAAGCATGACCTTTTTTCCTTCCTGCTTAAAAGAATGGGCAACTTTTCCAATGGTTGTTGTTTTGCCTACACCGTTAACACCTACGAATAAAAAGACAGTAAGCCCATCCTTTTGAACGTTAAGCCGGGTATCGTCCTCCCGCTTCTCCAGCTTTGCGGCCAGTTTTTCGCTGATAACCGGAGCCAGCTTTCTCGTATCCGTAATGTTTTGAATGCGGGCTTCATGTTCGAGCTCTTCCACCAGCTCCATTACCGTCGTCACCCCTACGTCGGCTCCGATCAGAATTTCTTCCAGTTCTTCAAAAAAGTCTTCATCTACTGTCCGGTACTGCGCGAACAGCTCATTCATTCGGCCGGTGAAATTATCTCTTGTTTTGGAGAGGCCGTCTTTAAATTTGGAGGTCACGCCATCTGATTGATTGGAAAATTTATTTTTTAATTTATCAAAAAAGCTCATCGTCTTCCTCCTCGATTTTCTTATACAGTTGCTTTCATTGCTTCTTCAAGCCGCACGGAAACCATTCGTGAAACGCCGGATTCCTGCATCGTTACCCCGTACAGCACATCCGCTTCCTCCATCGTGCCTTTGCGGTGGCTGATCACAATAAACTGGGTAGTTTCGCTGAAGGTCCGGAGATATCTGGCGAACCTGGTTACGTTGGCTTCATCGAGTGCCGCCTCTACTTCATCGAGCACGCAGAAGGGCGCCGGCTTTACCTTTACGATGGCAAACAAAAGCGCAATGGCCGTCAGAGCCTTTTCGCCTCCGGACAATAAAGATAAATGCTGTCTCTTTTTCCCAGGAGGACGGGCCATAATGTCCACTCCCGTTGTCAGCAGATCATCCGGATTGGTCAGGTACAGATCAGCTTCCCCGCCTCCGAATAACTCCGCGTATATCTGCTGGAATTCTTTTTTTATAGCCGTAAAAGATTCGTTGAATCGGCGGGTTACCTCCTCATCCATTTCCGCCATCACTTCATCCAGCGATTCTTTTGCTCCGGTCAGATCCTGCTTTTGACCGGACAGGAAGGTGAACCGCTCGTGTACCCTGTCATATTCTTCCACTGCACCCAGATTCACTGTGCCCAGCTCGGAAATGTCCAGCTTCAGCAGATGGATCCTATCGCGGACTGCTTCCGGATCGTCTTCTAATGTATACGTCTCTTTCGCCCGTTCAAAGCTCATGGACAAATGATCCTGTATAAACTGCAGTCTCGTTTCCAGCTCTGCATCAAGACGATTCATCTGCACTTTTGCTTCATGGTGGCTGTTTTGTTCCTGGGTCTGCTTTTTTTGCAGCCTCATCTGTGTTTGTTCCATTTCTTCATTTTTTTCTGTTTTTTGCTGCTGATCCGTGCGCACCGTTTCTATCCTGGCGGAAAGTTCCTCTATGGCCTCTTTCACTTCATTTATGTCGGACTGAAGCTGTTTTTCCCCGCCCTGCATCGAGACAATATCGCTTGCAAAATACTCCAGATCTTCTGAGGCACTCTGCAGTTCTGCTTTTTTCTGCTCGTGTTCTTTTTTTAGACGGGCGGCTTCTCTTTCCTGGTTGACTACAGTTTCGTGCAGCGCCGACCATTCCATTTTCAAGGCTGTTTCTTTTTCTTTCGCTTCAGTAATCAGCGCTGTTCTGGCTGTTTCTTTTTGTTCAACTGCTGAGATATCTTCATCCAGCTTTTCGATCGCCGCCTGCACGGATTCTTTATTTTCCTGAAGAAGCGCTTCTCTTTCCTGAATGCGGTTCAGTTCTGCCTGAAGTGAAAGGGCTTCTCTATCATAATGGGACAGCTTTGAAGTAACATTGTCGAGCTTTGATTTTGCTTCCTGGGCCAGTCCTCTGGCTTCTTCTGCTTTTAAGCGGGCCTGCTCCCGCCGGGATTTTGCCGCCTGCCAGGCTTCGTACTGTTTCCCGGCTTCCTGTTTGGCCTGTTCTGCTTCTGTTTCAAGCTGAATCGTCTTTTCCTGCATGTCTTTTAAAGATGCCTCAAGCTTGATTCTTTCCTGCTTTCTGCCGAGCAGTGCCGATCCCTGCCGCTGCAGGGCCCCGCCGGTCATAGAGCCGCCGGGATTTACTACGTCACCTTCGAGCGTCACTATCCGTACCCGGAACCCGGACTGTCTGGCCATTTGGTTGGCCGCTTCCAGATCTGCAGCTAAAATCACGTGACCCAGCAGGGAATGCACGATAGCATGGTATTTGTTATCTGCGGAAATATGACTGGCTGCTACTCCCTCGAAGCCCGCCATCTGTTCCAGCTGTTTTTTCGTGTTAGCCGGTACTTCTTTCCGGCGTATCGATGTTATTGGCAGAAAGGTTGCTCTGCCTTTTTTCTGCTGTTTTAAATAGGAAATTGCTCCGCGTGCGTCTGCCTCTTCTTCGACGACGATATGCTGCATCGCAGCGCCTAGGGCTGTTTCCACGGCCGTTACATATTTCTCCGGTACCGTTATAAGTTCTGCCACGGCTCCGATAATGCCGTTGAGCTTCGTGCTTCGAGCTTTTAATATTTCTTTTACCCCTTGATTAAAACCGGAGTAGTCGGTTTCCATTTCTTTTAAAAGCGAGAGCCTCGATTTTGCTTCATCCAAGTAGCGGTAGGCTTTGTACATTTGTTTTTCTTTTTCAGAAGCTTTCCCGCCTGCCAGACGGTTGTTTTTTTCGGCCAGTTCTTCAGCTTCTTTGCAGGCAGCATCCTCCCTGCTCCATTCGCTGCTTTCTTTCTGTTTTTCCGCAAATGCGGCTTCAGCTTCTTTACGTTCATTCAGAAAAGCTTCATTTTCCGCATCAGCGGAGCCCGCTTTACGGCGCATTCCCGTCTGTTGATCCTGAAGGTATTTTTCTTCGTTGCGGATGGCAGCCCGCGCATTGAGCTTTTCAATATAATCCGACTTCATTTCTTCAATCTGCGGCTGCAGGGAATGCATGTTTTCTGCAAGCTGCTTTTGAATAAGCGACAGGGATTCTTTTACCTGATCCTCTTTTGTTTTCATCTGCTGGAGCTCGTCTGTTTGAGCTTCCCATTCTTTTTGGCTGAAGTCTGCCTGCACGTGCAATTGCTCGATTCTTTGCTGCAGTTCTGCTTTTTTTTCTTCAATATTTTTTTCTTTTTCCTGAAAAAGCAGGCGTCTTCCTTCTTCTTTTTCAAGCTGTTCCCGGAGCGCCATATATTTCTGCTGATTTTCTTCCAGCTCGCGGGCTTGTTTTTTTATCCTGCTCGTTAATCGTTCGCGCTCGTCCTGAAGGGATGCCCATTCTTTTTCTGTTTGTTTGTATTTTCTTTCCAGCTGTTCCGCTGTTTCGACCTGCGTTTTCCACAGAGCATGCCGTTCTTCTATTTCATATACGGTCAGGGCAGCTTCCTGTTGTTCAAGCTCTTCAGACTTTTCCAGGTATTCCTTTGCAAGCGATGCCTGTTCTTTTAACGGCTCAATCTGGCTTTCCAGTTCGTGCAGAATATCTTCGACCCGCTGCAGATTTTCCACGGTATCTTCTAGTTTCCGTCCGGCCTGTTGTTTTCTTTGTTTATATTTAAGCACACCGGCAGCTTCTTCAAATATGGAACGCCTGTCTTCCGGCCGGCTCGACAGTACTTCTTCCACCCGGCCCTGCCCGATAATGGAAAAAGCTTCTCTTCCCATTCCGGAGTCCATAAACAAATCGACAATATCCCTGCGCCGGCACGGCTGCCTGTTTATTAAGTATTCACTTTCCCCGGAACGATACAGCTTGCGTGTTACGCTTATTTCGCTCCACTCCATGCCGAGCTCTTCCTGTTCATTATTCAGGACCAGCGTTACTTCCGCCATGTTCAACGGCGCCCTTGTATCACTGCCTGCAAAAATGACGTCTTCCATTTTTGAACCGCGCAGGGAACGGGGCGACTGTTCGCCGAGCACCCAGCGTATTCCATCTGCGATATTGCTTTTTCCACTGCCGTTGGGACCAACGACGGTTGTCATTCCCGGTGTAAATTCTATGTCCATCTCTTCAGCAAAGGATTTAAATCCTTGAATTTCCAATCGTTTGAGGAACATCCAATTCCCCCTCTATCATTTCGTATTTTATTTCAGCCGGCATGTGCTGGACGGCTTGTCCAGGTTCTGCGCTGATATTTCACTGCAACACTTTATTTTATCATATTCCTTCAGGGTTCAGAAGCATTCATCCTGTAATTTACCTTTGCTCTTTTCATGAAAAACCCCTACAATAAATAATTATCGGATAATCTGGAGGAGATAGCGTGAGTTTACAGGAACCAACGACAGAAAATGTTCATGAAATGATGGACGTTATGAGAATAAAGCTTCAAATTGTAAACCCGGCAGCACTTGATGCTGAAAACTTTGACCTGAACCGTTACGATGAGATCAAAGAATTATACGATATGGTGAGCAGTAAAGATAAGTTCAGCGTAAGCGAAATGGACGCTATCGTATCCGAGCTCGGAAAACTGACCAAAGGCAGATAAGCTGCCAGAATAGAAGACCGCTACTCTTTCCCGGGAAAGAGTAGCGGTCTTTTTTTACTTGGGGCCGCTGCTGCGGTTCTGTTCTAAATATTTCAAGGCGTTTTCAGCCGCCTGCTGTTCTGCTTCTTTTTTAGATCGTCCGGTGCCTTCCCCGAGTACCGTATCATCAAGTTTAAGCACAGCAGAGAACTCCCGGCTGTGGGCAGGTCCTCTTTCATCCTGAATTTCATACAGGAGCGTTCCGCCATTTTCTTTTTGAATCGTTTCCTGAAGCTGGCTTTTGAAATCCATCATATGCGAAAAAGCACCGTTTTTCAGCTTTGTAAACATGGACTCATTTAAAAACAACTGAGCCTGTTCCATTCCCTGATCGAGATACAAAGCTCCGAGAAATGATTCGTATACATCAGCAAGCAGCGCCGGGCGGAGTCTTCCCCCCGTCATTTCTTCTCCTTTTCCGATGAATACAAGCTCACCAAATCCTTGTTCCTTTGCAAGCTTTGATAAGGAAGGTTCGCATACAGCTGCCGCACGGAGCTTTGTCATTTCCCCCTCGCTCATATCCGGGAAATGAGTATATAAATAGCGGGAAACAGCCAGTTCGACTACTGCATCTCCTAGAAACTCCAGTCTTTCATTATCCTGCACAGACCGGATCCGATGCTCATTCACATAGGATGAATGCGTAAAAGCCTGTAATAGTAAATGTTCTGCCTGAAAAGTAAATCCGAGCTGCGCCATTTTGTCTTTGATACGCTGCTTTTGTTCAGGAGGAAACACCATTTTTGCCCGCGTTTTTTTTCTTTTTTTCGATACCGGCGGTTTTTGGCCTGATGAATGTGACATATCTTTTGGCATCACTCTTTCTCCTCTTTAAAACATCAGCGCCTGATTGGCAGCTGTGTTTTTCTTTTCATTTTCTACAGGCTTATATAGAAACAGCCAAGTTCATTATAGAACTTGGCTTATTCATATACAGCATATCAAATACTCTTTATTAAAAGAAGTAATAATAACCAGGGTATTATTGCTGAGCCTGTATGTAATCTACTACATCAGCCACAGTAACAATCTTTTCTGCGTCTTCATCAGAAATTTCCAGGTCAAACTCATCTTCAAGCTCCATTACAAGCTCGACGACGTCCAATGAGTCAGCGCCCAGATCTTCTTTGAATCTAGCTTCTCTGGTTACTTCTGTTTCCTCTACACCGAGGCGTTCCACTACAATACCTTTTACGCGTTCTTCCACATCTGCCATGCTTTTCACCTCCTCGAGAGAATATATCATTCTCACACTATTAGACATTATAGAAGATGTACCCTGAAAAAACCACCCTTTTTCTACAAGGCACCTAGAAACCCTACATCACCATACCGCCGTCTACGTTAATTGTCTGTCCCGTAATGTAGCCTGCGCTGCTTGACGCAAGAAAAGTTACAGCATGTGCCACATCGTCCGGTTTTCCGAGGTGGGAAGCCGGTATTTGTGAAAGCACGGCGTCCCGGGCTTCTTCCGACATCTGTTCGGTCATATCCGTAGCAATAAATCCGGGTGCTACAGCATTCACCTGAATATTACGGGAAGCAAACTCTTTGGCCATCGTTTTTGTTAATCCGATCACGCCCGCTTTGGCAGCCGTATAGTTTGCCTGTCCCGGATTTCCTGTCAGTCCGACCACCGAGGCAATATTAATGATTTTTCCGCTGCGCTGCTTGGACATCGTGCGGGCCGCTGCTTTGGAACAGAAGAACACGCCTTTGAGGTTAATGTTCATAACGTCGTCCCAATCGTCCTCTTTCATCCGCATCATAAGGTTGTCTCTCGTAATACCTGCATTATTTACAAGAATATCGAGTCCTCCAAAGGCGGAAGTAACTTCCTTAAGCATTGTTTTTACTTCTTCTTCTTTTGAAATATCTGCTTTCCAGGTGAAAGCTTCCACGTCATATTTGCGGCACGAATTCGCCACTTCTTCTGCTTTTTCCCTGTTACCTGAATAGTTTACAGCTACGTTGACTCCCTGCTTTGCAAGTTCAACCGCAATAGCTTTTCCAATTCCTCTGGATCCTCCGGTTACGAGGGCGGACTGGCCTTTTAGCATTATACCTCTCCCTTCCATGATTCTGCTGCTTTATTAATTGTTTCCGTATCTTCTGCTGCCATAACATCCAGGCCGCGGCGCTGAATTCTGCGCATCAGTCCGCTTAGTACTTTGCCCGGACCTACTTCAATAAATGTCACGGTGCCTTCTTCGATCAGTTTTTTCATCGAATCCTCCCAAAGCACGGGAGAAGTCACCTGCTCAATCAGCTGGGATTTTATCTGCTCTTTATCTCTTACAGGTTCAGCCGTTACATTGGACACCAGTGGAATCTGTGCTTCGGTAAAGACAATCCCATCCAGAACACCGGCTAACTTGTTTTTTGCCGGCTCCATTCCTTTTGAATGAAATGGTCCGCTGACAGAAAGCGGAATCACTTTTTTTGCTCCCTGCTCTTTTGCTGCTTCTCCTGCTTCCTCTACGGCTTCTTTATCGCCGGAGATAACAATTTGGCCGGGGGCATTGATATTGGCCAGCTCAACGCTGCCCGTCGTGACAGAGCGGGTTACCTGTTCAAGCGCCTCCCGTTCCATCCCCATTATGGCTGCCATAGCGCCTTTCCCTGCCGGTACGGCCTCTTCCATAAACAGGCCGCGCTGATGAACCGCCTGCACGGCATCTTCAAAAGACAGCACGCCGGATGCAACAGCTGCTGAATATTCCCCCAGGCTGTGGCCGGCGGTATAATCTGCCGTCACGCCCTGTTTGTCGAGCTCTTTCCATGCGATAATACTTGCTGCTAAAAGAGCCGGCTGGGCATGTTCGGTTTGTTTCAGCTTTTCTTCAGGGCCGTTAAACATTAAATCCGTTAACGAAAAACCAAGCACCATATCCGCCCGGTCAAGCAGTTCTTTTGCGTCTGAAGAGCTTTCATATAATTCTTTTCCCATGCCTACATATTGTGAGCCCTGGCCTGGAAATAAAAAGGCTGTTTTTTTCATTGCGATTCCTCCTGCTGCTGCACTTCTTTTTGAATAACCGATGTTACGTCTTCTTCGACCATCTGCCTTGCCTGACGTATCGCGTGAAAAATGGCGATATGGTCCGATGAACCGTGTGCTTTAATAACGGGGGCTTTTAAGCCGAATAAGGCTGCGCCGCCGTAATGAACATAGTTCATTTTTTCACCAATATTTTTAAAGCTGCTTCTTAAAACGCCGGCTGCCAGCTTATTCGTTAAGCTGGAGTTCATTTCCTGCTTCAGGAGACTAAAGATGGTTTTTGCCGTACCTTCAATGGATTTCAACAGCAGATTGCCGGAAAATCCGTCGCATACGACCACATCACAGCCTCCTTCAAGAAGACCTCTTGTTTCTACGCTTCCAATATAATTAATCGGCGCCGCTGACAGAAGTTGATGAGCCTGCTTGGTAAGCTCGTTGCCTTTTCCTTCTTCGGTACCTACGTTAACGAGGCCGACTCTGGGCCGGTCCATTTTTTTCACTTTTTCCATGTATATGCTTCCCATAATTGCATTCTGCAGTAGATGGGAAGCTTTGGCATCCATGTTCGCTCCCACATCAAGCAGCAAAAAACCTTCGCCTCCGATAGTCGGCAGCATAGGAGCAAGAGAAGGCCTTTCAATGCCTGGAATCCGGCCGATATGAAGGAGGCCTGCTGTCATCAGCGCCCCGGTATTACCAGAAGAAATACACGCATCCGCACGCCCTTCCTTCACTTCCCGGACCGCCAGAACCATTGATGAGTCCTTCTTCTTGCGGACGGCTTTAGTCGGTGTATCATCATCTGCTATCATTTCCGTCGTATGTAGAATAGTCATCTGCTTTTTATCGGATAGATGTTTCAAAATCTCCGTTTCATCTCCAATGAGAGTAAACTCTATATCTTTAAAAGAGCGGACGGCTGCCATGGCCCCGGCAATATGCGCTTTCGGCGCATGGTCGCCTCCCATTACATCAATAGCGATTCTCATTGTACCGGCTCCTTCAACTGATTTATTTTCCTGAACGGTACATGGAAAACTCTCCATAAAATACCATTTCTTCTTTAACATTGCTTACGACATGTACAATGGTTTTTCCATCTTTGGTGCCTTTCACTTCCGCCTTGGCGATCACCCGCTCCCCTTCTTTTACACGGCGGTGAAAGTGGACGGAGGCTTTAGCGGTTAAAGCCATCTTTTCATCTATGATAGCAACCGCCAGTGAGTTTGCCTGGGCAAATAAATAATGGCCGCGGGCGATGCCGGTTCGTGAAAACACGTGTTCTTTTTTTATATCAAGAAGAGAAATTGCTTCCTTATCAAGCTGAAGATCAATAATTTCCCCAATCACTTCTTCTTCAGGCAGTGCTTTCACATCGTCTAGATGCTCACGGGCTACATGCTTGATGCGCTCCCTGAGCTCGGGAATTGATAAAGCCAGACGATCCAGACGGATAGTCTGCACGCTTACGCTGAAAAAATCAGCCAGATCTTCATCCGTAATAAATGGATTTTCTATAATTTTATTTTGTAATTTTTCCTGGCGCTGCTTTTTAGTGTATTTCATCAGGCCACCATCCAATGTTATGACTAGGTAATAAAAGTAGTATATAATTCCAGGTCTGTTTTTGCAACCGTTAGTCAAGCTTTTCCCCGCGCAGGGCACCATGCCGGTGCAGATAATCCCGAAGCGGACTGTACTCGTTTTCCTCCCAGAAAGAGGAACTGTTTATCAGCTCCTGGGCATCCTGCCTGGCGGTTTCCAGCGCGCGGTAATCCAGAACTACATCGGCAAGCTTAAAGTAGGGCAGGCCGCTTTGTTTGCTTCCCAGGAAATCCCCGGGGCCTCTCAGCTCCAGATCTTTTTCGGAAACAACAAACCCGTCATTCGTATCCTCCATAATACGCATTCTTTCTTTTCCTGTTTCTGACTTGGGGTCGGCAAGCAGAATGCAGTAAGACTGATCTTCGCCTCGTCCGACTCTTCCCCTCAGCTGATGAAGCTGGGCAAGCCCGAAGCGGTCTGCGTCATAAATAACCATAACGGAGGCATTTGGTACGTTTACGCCTACTTCTACTACCGTAGTGGAAACAAGCACCGATACTCTGCCTTCTGCAAAAGACGCCATTACCGCTTCTTTTTCGTCCGCTGAAAGGCGGCCGTGCATTAATCCAACTTCATAATTGGTATAGTAGGCACTGAGCTGGGCATGTACATCGATAGCGTTCTGCACATCCAGCATCTCTGATTCTTCAATCAGCGGACAGATCACATATCCCTGCCTGCCCTGATCCAGTTCTTTTTTCATAAATCCAAGCACCCGCTCAAGCATCGTATGTTTGGCACTGAATGTTTGAATGGGCTTTCTGCCGGCCGGCATCTCATCGATCACGGATACATCCATGTCCCCGAAGACGGAAATGGCCATCGTCCGCGGAATAGGGGTGGCTGTCATAAAAAGAACATCCGGCTTTTCTCCTTTGCTCTGCAGCGTTCTTCTCTGATTCACGCCAAAACGGTGCTGTTCGTCCGTTATAACGAGCCCGAGCCGCTGAAACTCCACGCCTTCCTGAATTAAAGCATGTGTCCCCACTACAATATCCACGCCGCCGGTCTGAATCGCCTCATACACAGCCTGTCTTTTCTTGCCCTTCACCGATCCGGTTAACAGGCCGATTTTCACTCCTGTATTTTCAAAAAATGGCTGCAGGGATTGAAAATGCTGTTCAGCAAGAATTTCCGTTGGCACCATAAGCGCAGACTGGTTCCCTCCCAAATACTGGGCATACATGACAATAAGGGCTACCACCGTTTTTCCGGACCCGACATCCCCCTGCAGAAGCCGGTTCATTCTTCCGGGCTGGAGCATATCGGTCACAATTTCGTTTACAGACCTTTTTTGGGCTCCCGTTAAAGAAAACGGTATCGTTTGAATAAATTTCTTCAGCTCAGGCTTGTCGTAGCTCAGTTTATTCCCCTGAGCCGCCATCCGCTTGGATCGTTTTAATGCCTGCATGCCAAGCTGAAATAACAGCAGTTCCTCGTAAACAATCCGCCGCCTGGCATGCTTAAGCTCTTCGTGGCTTCCCGGCTGGTGAATGCTCCAATAAGCGCTCTGCTTGCCGGGCAGTTTATACTTTTTTAAATATTCCTCCGGAAGGACCTCTGTTATCCCGCTGCTGTATTCCTTCAATGCCGTCTGAATGAATTTTTTAAGCTGAAACATCGAGAGATTTCCGCCGATGGAGTAGACCGGAGCCAGGCTTTTGGAAGGATCTGGTTCTCCTTCCTGAAATCCCTGCACGGTCATCGTCAGTCTGTGTTTATCCCATTTTCCCGTCAGGGTGACCGCTTCTCCCTGCTTTATTTTATTTTTTAAAAAGGCACGGTTAAAGAAAGTAGCCGTCACGAGAATACCATCACATACCAGCCGGACCGTCAGCCTTGATTTCTTCCGGCCGAAATAACGAAGCAGCGGCTCCCCCTGGACCGTTCCGGTAATGGTTGCCTTCTGCTCATGTTCGAGCTCGTGGATTGGTACAATTTCATGGTTTTCATAACGATATGGAAAATGCTCAATCAGCTGCTGTACGGTATTGATTCCGATCTGCTGAAGTTCGAGCTCTTTTTCTTTGCCAACTCCATGAAGCACTGCCACCGGATCGTTTAAATGAATCGTACTCATTGCCGCCACCCGCTCTCTTTTGAAGCGGTGCCGCAGCGTTTTTTATTTTTATATAATAAATGAATTTGCATATTCATTAGTCAGCCTCCCTGCTTTTCCAGGCCTTTGGAAAAGTAAAAGTGGAAATGTACGTTCGCCTTTATTATAGCACTCTCCTTCCCTTGTTTTACAGGAGAAAACCCGTTCATGGCAAAAAAGCCTTTTCTTTAACAAAAAGGCTTTCAGATACAGTATTTGTTTCGAATCCGCATATATATTCATTCGTATTTCCAGCCAAAACGAGGCGTCAGGGGAAAAGTGCCCTTATCCCCTGTCAGCTTCGTCCCGCTCTATTCCACGGAAATTATATAAGGATAAAGCGGCTGGCCTCCGTGATGCCGTTCCACTTCGGCTTCTTCGTAATGTTTTTCAATAAAAGCCTGGACAGCTGCTGATGTTTCTTCATCACTGTCTTCTCCTTCAATAATCGTAACGATTTCCGTTTCTTCGTTGATCATGCTGGCGAGAAGTTCATTTGTTACTTCTTTTATATCGGTCCCCGCACTGATAATATCTTTTCCGCTGATCCCCATATAATCGTCTTTTGCAATTGATCTGCCATTTATCATCGTGTCCCGAACAGAAAAAGTAACCTCTCCGCTTTTCACACGGCTTTTGGCTTCAGCCATCGCGCGGCTGTTTGCAGAAGCATCTTTTGACTCATCCAGAGCTAAAAGCGCGCTTAGTCCTTCCGGTATCGTTTTTGTTTCAATAACCGTTGTCTGCTTATCGGCGACCTCAGCTGCCTGGCCGGCTGCCATAATAATATTTCCATTATTGGGAAGCAGAAATACATGCTCGGCGTTCACACGCTCTATTGCCTGCAGAAAATCCTCTGTGCTTGGATTCATGGTCTGTCCCCCGCTGATAATCTCGTGGGCTCCCATGCCTTTAAACAGTTCGTCCATTCCAGGTCCCGCCGACACGGCTACAACGCCGTAGCGGCTTTTCGGCTTAACTGAGCCGGCCTTCTGCCTGGAATCTTCTTCTACAATAGCCTGATGCTGCTCGCGCATATCTTCCGCTTTAATATGGCGCAGCGATCCGTACCGCTGGGCTCTATTGATCACTTCACCCGGATATTCCGCATGAATATGTATCTTTAACAGCTCTTCATCGTTTACGACCAGTAGGGAATCTCCCCATGCAGACAGCTCGTTTCTAAAAGCTGTTTCATCATACGGATTTTTATTGAGCTTCTCTTCGTCAAAACAAATCATCACTTCCGTACAGTAGCCGTATTCCATATCTTCTGTTGAGAGCTGCGTCTGGGCCTGCTGGTGATGCTCAAGCTTCACGAGATCATCCAGTGAAGGCACTTCCTCCCTGGCGTCTGATGAGGCCAGACCGGCCAGCACGTTGTACATCCCTTTATAAATATAAACAAGCCCCTGCCCGCCGGAATCCACTACCCCAACTTCTTTTAAAATTGGAAGCAGTTCCGGAGTACCCGCAAGCGACTGCTCTGAGCCTTCCACCAGAAAACGAAAATATTCTTCCGGGGTCGTGCTGTCCTGCAGCTGTTCCTGTGCATACGCTGCGCCTTCTCTGGCTACTGTTAGAATAGTACCTTCCACCGGCTTCATGACAGCTTTATAGGCCGTATGCACCCCTTCATTAAAAGCAGCAGCCAGCTGCACTGCCGTGACGTTCGTTTCTTTTTCAAGAACCTGGCTGAATCCGCGAAAAAGCTGGGACAAAATCACCCCGGAATTTCCTCTTGCTCCCATCAACAGTCCTTTGGAAAAAGCTTTCGCAGTGTTTCCAGCTGACTCACTGTGGTCTGCCGCCATTACCTCTTTCATTCCTGAAGATATAGTTAAATTCATATTTTTTCCAGTATCACCATCCGGAACCGGAAATACGTTTAGTGCATCTACTTCCTGGGCATGCTTATGAAGCATTGCAGCTCCTTCTCCAAGCATATCCGCAAGTTTTGAAGCCTTTAACTCATTTTCCAACACGCTGCTTCCTCCTCATTTCTATTACGCATCAATCACTCTTACTCCCTGGACATATACGTTAACAGCCTTTACATCTATTCCGAGCATATGCTTTATCTGGTACTTCACTGCACTTTGTACATTGGAGGCCACCTCGGATATTTTAATGCCATAGCTTACAATAATGTACATATCAATATGTACTTCTTCTTTTTCTCTTCGAAGAACAATTCCTTTTTCGATATTCTCTTTTTTGAGCAGATCGGAAATGCCGTCCTTAAAATGCTTTTGGGAGGCCATGCCTACAATCCCATAGCAGTCAACAGCAGCTCCGCCGGCAGCAGTGGAGATCGTATCATCAGATATCTCAATTTTTCCAAGCGTTGTTGAAACTTCGATTGTCATACATATTCCTCCTCGGCCTATTAAACATTCTGCCTTATAGTTTACTATAGCCCCGCCTTTTTTGAAAGCGCTGGACAATTTCTCTGGTATATTTCATTCAGACGCTGAAAAAAAGCGGCTGATTCCGATTCACTGCCGGGCTTGTCAAGATCTTTTCTTAACAAGGATTGCATTGCGGAAAGTGTTGTGCTAAAATCATTTAGTATGAATTAATTGGTACAGAGAAACATAAAGGAGGTGCGTTTCATGGCTCGCAAATGTTTTATTACCGGTAAAGGCCCTAAATCCGGCCACAACCGTTCCCACGCTAATAATGCTACGAAAAGACGCTGGAATGCTAACGTTCAGAAAGTTAGAATCCTAGTAGATGGCAAACCAAAACGTGTATACGTTTCTGCTCGTGCTCTTAAATCCGGCAAAGTGCAGCGCGTATAATCATATAATTGCCTGCGCATTAAAAAGAACAACGGCTTATGGCCGTTGTTCTTTTTTTTATTTCATTTGTTTACATAATATTATTATAAGTTACTAGCCCCGAATAGCTTCGATAGCCCGGGCACGATCTTTTTGACTGTAAATCGCCGATCCTGCTACAAGGACATCTGCTCCGGCTTCCACGCAGAGCCGGGCTGTTTTTTCATTGACGCCGCCGTCAATTTCAATTTCAGCGTGGTAGGCTTTTTCATCTATAATACTCCGCAGCTCTTTTACTTTATCCATAACCTCCGGAATAAATGCCTGGCCGCCAAAACCGGGATTCACGGTCATAAACAATACAAGATCCACTTCTTTTAGAATAGGAAGAATGCTTTGAACCGGAGTAGCCGGGTTTAACACGACGCCGGCTTTTTTTCCGGACTGTTTAATTAATTCAATCGTACGGTGCAGATGCGGGCACGCTTCCACATGTACGGAAATAATGTCTGCACCCGCTTTGGCGAATGTTTCAATATACTGATCCGGATTTTCAATCATTAGATGAACATCCAGTACCTTTTCGGTATGCGGACGGACAGCTTCTACAATCAGCGGGCCGATCGTAATATTAGGTACAAAGTGACCGTCCATTACATCAATATGAATGTATTCAGCCCCTCCTTTGTCCACTTCTTCAATTTCTTCTTTTAGACGTGCGAAATCTGCGGCTAGAATTGACGGTGCTATTTTTGTCATTGAATTAATACCTCCGAATGTCTGCGATTTCTTTATAAAATTGTAAATAGTGCTGATAGCGGTGATCGGCAATAGTGCCTTCTTTCCATGCAGCCGTTACTGCGCATCCCGGTTCCTTTATATGCTTGCAGCCTCTGAACTTGCAGTCCGGAAGCCTTTCTGCCATTTCAGGAAAATAAATATCAACATTTTCTTTCAGCAGACCCGTAAATTCCAGAGAGCTGAATCCCGGCGTGTCTGCAACCAGTCCACCAAATACTTCCACCAGCTCTACGTGCCGCGTCGTATGCTTGCCCCGTTTTAAATGGTCTGATATAACACCCGTTTCCAGGTGCAGCTTTGGGTTCAGATAATTTAGCAGCGTGGACTTCCCCACGCCGGACTGGCCGGCAAAAATGGAAAGTTTCCCTGCAAATAAATGGGAGATCTGCTCCAGGCTTTCCGGAGTCTGGACGCTTAAAAAATAAACAGAATAGCCGATGCTTCGGTATAGATCCGCATATTTTTCTATCTCCTCCTGTTCTGAAGGGGAAGCCAGGTCTTTTTTTGTCACTACAATAACAGGTTCAATATCATGCGCCTCCAGATGCACAAGAAACCGGTCCAGCAGCATGGTAGAAAACACGGGTTCGACCGCTGAAAACACGAGTATGCCCTGATCAATATTTGCAACCGATGGGCGGACGAGCTCGTTTTTTCGTTCTTTTATTTCCTGGACATACCCTTCTTTGTCATTATCTGCGTCAAATTCCACCCGATCTCCTACCAGAGGGGAGATTTTCTGTTTTCGAAATAAGCCCCTGCCTCTGCATTGGAAAACGCCATCGTCATTTTTTACATAATAAAATCCACTGAGTGCTTTAATAATAAGTCCTTCTCGCATGCTTCCTCCTTTTAATCTTCTGCCTGCACATTTCCGGGAAGCAGGAGCTCCGTCCAAATGGCGGTCCAGCCGTTTTGTTCCCGGCTGCCGTTTTCCGCTGCCAGATCCATAGTGGAAAGATCATTAACATAAATAGTCACTTCCGAATGCTTTTTCACAGAAGAACCAGCCGCCGGCAGCTGGCCGGTTGTCTCCCCGCTGGCTCTATCCTCAATTGTTACTTCCTCCGGCAAAGCAGCAAGCCCTTTATTTTCCAGACGTTCCAAAGCTTCATCGGCATGCAGGCCTTCCAGTTCAGGAACATTCACGTCTTCTACGCTTAATATTTCAGGAACAAACGTAAAGGCTGCAACAATTGATGCAAACACGAGAAGCAGTACAATGAGAAAAGACAAAAACCAGCTGTTTTTCTGGGACGGGCTTTTTTTTCTTCCACTGGTATCTTCTCTCGGGCCCGTAACAGCCTGCACCGGCAGTATTTTTGTTTCCTCACTCTCGGCATCAGGTCCTGTATATACAGAGGCCATCGCCAGCGTCTGATAAAACCCTATATAAGGCGCTTCATTTTTTCTGCTTTCCTGCAGGGATGTCTGCAGGTCTTCTTTCATGGAAAACGCAGTCTGGTAACGGTCATCCGGATCTTTTTCGACAGCCCGGAGAATGATGTTTTCTATGCTCTGGGGCAGCCCGTACCGCCTGTCTGTCGGCATCGGTATGCTTTCCTGGATGTGCATTAAAGCAATACTGACTGCCGACTCCGCTTTAAAGGGCAGACTTCCCGTAACCATCTCAAACAGGAGAATCCCGAGAGAATATATATCGGCACGGTGAGTGATAACGCTTCCTTTCGCCTGTTCCGGCGATAAATAATGGACGGATCCGATGACGGAGTTTGTGTGCGTAATCGTAGCCGAAGAGGCCGCTCTGGCTATCCCAAAATCAGCTACTTTGGCAGTGCTGTTTTCTATAAGTATATTCTGCGGCTTTAAATCTCTATGCACGACTCTATTGGCATGAGCCTGCTCAATAGCGCCAAGAACCTGCTTCATGATTTCCACTGCTTCTTCCACAGGAAGCGGTCCTTCTTGCGTAATCTTTTCTTTCAGCGTAATGCCTTCTACATATTCCATCACGATGTAATACGTATCTTCATCTTCCCCCACGTCATAAATATTTACAATATGAGGATGATGGAGGCTGGTGGCTGCCTGGGCTTCACGATGGAAGCGCCTGATAAAGTCGTTGTCTGCGTTAAATTGAGGCTGCAGAATTTTCACAGCGACGAACCGCTCCAAAATGATGTCATTGGCTTTATATACATGAGCCATGCCGCCCACGCCGATAAGGCTGATGATTTCATAACGGTCGCTCATTCGTTTGCCGATCAGGTCCATCACTGCATCCTCCTTTTCATCGAAAAGGAATTAATTACTGCAGCTATCGTAATGTTGTCTTCTCCGCCACGGTCGTTTGCTTTATGTACAATCCTTTCCACCGCTTCTTCTACAGAGCTTCTGCTCTGCAGCAAGTCAGCGATTTCCAGGCTTGTTACTTTATTGGAAAGGCCGTCTGAGCACAAAAAGACGCCTTCCCCTTTATCCCATTCCATAACAGAAGCATCACATTTAACGTTTTTATCCGTACCAAGCGCACGGGTTAGTACATTTTTTCTAGGATGGCTTTCTGCTTCCTGTTCCGTTAATTCGCCTCTTAGACGAAGTTCGTTTACTAGAGAGTGATCCTGCGTTTTTTGATATACACCTTGTTCATCGAATACATAAGCACGGCTGTCTCCTACATGAGCGATTGCTATAAACCCCGGGGTGCATACAGCAGCAACGGCAGTAGTTCCCATTCCCTGCAGATATACGTCCTGACGGGACAGCTCAAAAATAGCCGCATTGACCTTTTCCATCCGATTGATAAGCCAGGCTCTTGCTTCTTCCGGAAGCAGCGGGAACGGTTCATGCTCCCACTCCTTTTTTAATATTTCCAGAGCAGCAGCACTGGCTGTATCTCCTGCCTGGTGCCCGCCCATTCCATCACAAACGACTGCCAAATACTCACCGCTTTGGTTTTTAAAAATCCCTGCGGCATCTTCATTGTGTCTTCTTACTTTGCCGGTAATGGTTTTATACGCCTGCTTCAAGGAGCGGTTCACCTCACTTCTTTTTTCCTTCGTTCGCACGGAGCTGGCCGCAGGCAGCATCAATATCATGACCCTGTTCACGGCGGATCGTTACGTTGACTCCCGCTTCTTTGAGTGTTTTTTCAAAAGCAAAGATATCTTCCCGTTTAGTCCGTACATAATCCCGCTCCGGTACATGGTTCACGGGTATTAAGTTCACGTGGCATTTAAGGCCTTTGATAAGTTCAGCAAGCTGTTTTGCATGTTCCACCTGATCGTTGACGCCGCCGAAAAGACCGTACTCAAACGTAACCCGGCGGTTCGTCGTTTCCTGGTAATACTTAATTGACTCCATAAGTTTATCCAGCGGCCATGCGCGGTTTACCGGCATCAGGCGGCTTCTTATTTCTGTCGTCGGCGCATGAAGGGAAACGGCAAAATTAATCTGCAGTTTTTCATCCGCAAAATCATAAATTTTAGGTACGACACCACTTGTGGAAACCGTGATATGTCTTGCACCAATATTTAAGCCTTTGTCGTGATTAATAACTTTTAAAAACCCAATCAGTTCTTTATAGTTGTCAAATGGTTCTCCAATCCCCATTACAACAACAGAGCTGACCCGTTCTCCTTTTTCATCAAGCGCGCGCTGGGAAGCGAGCACCTGAGCCGTAATTTCTCCGGCTTCCAGGTTACGCTTTAAGCCGCCAAGCGTGGAAGCGCAGAACGTACAGCCGAGTCTGCAGCCTACCTGGCTCGTTACACATACGCTGTTGCCGTATCCATGCTTCATAACAACTGTTTCAATCGTATTGCCGTCCTCAAGTTCAAACAACAGCTTCACTGTTCCGTCTACGGATTCCTGCTTGGCTACTTCTTTAAGCGGCGTAATGGAAAATGTGCTGCTGAGTCTCTCTCTGAGCGCTTTGGACAGGTTTGTCATTTCGTCAAACTGCTCCACCCGTTTGTCATAGAGCCAGTAGAAGATCTGGTCAGCCCTAAAGGACGGCTCCCCTGCTTCCTGCAGCCACGCTTTTAAATCGTCAAACTGAAGCGTGTATACCGATCCTTTTTTTCCTGCGATTTCTGCCTGTACTTCTTTTTTTAATTCCTGCATATAAAATCCCTCTTTCTAACCTTTTCTTTCAAATGCCGCCATGTAAAATCCGTCCGTCTCGTAATTGTGCGGAAGAATGGTCCATTCACTTCCGCTTTCCGTGTCCTGAGTTAAGCGTCTTTTCATGGAATCATCCCGAACAAAGGAAGGGTGGGCTTCTAAAAATGCCTTCACTACCTGTTCGTTTTCTTCCGGACGCACTGTGCATGTACTATACACGATCCTGCCGCCTATTTTCAAGGTTTTAGCTGCTTCTGTTAATATATCATACTGTACCGAAGGCAGGGAAATTAAGTCATCCGGCTTTTTGTTCCATTTTAATTCCGGTTTTCTGCGGATTACTCCCATACCGCTGCAGGGAGCATCGATAAGAATACGATCGTAATGCTGCTCGTCTATCTCGGTTAAAATATTTCTGGCATCCAGCTTTTTCGTTGAAATAATGGAAAGTTCAAGCCTTTCCGCCTGTTCTTCAATATGCCTGAGTTTTTTTTGATGAAGGTCAAACGCATGAACACTTCCCTGATTATGCATTCGCTCAGCAATGTGGGTTGTTTTTCCGCCCGGTGCGGCGCATGCATCAAGTACGGTCATACCTGCTTTGGCATCAAGCGCTGCTGCTACAAGCATCGAGCTTTCGTCCTGTATCGTAAAATAACCTTCATTGTATGCTTTTGTCATCAGCACATTTCCAGTCAGTACAATGAGAGCATCTTCGGACAAGGCTCCTTTTTCTGTATCACAGCCTTCACGTTCCAGCTTTTCCATCACTTCTTCTCTTGACGCTTTCATGCGGTTAACCCGGATACTCGTCTGCGGGGGTACAAGATTCTGAGCGGCCATTGCTGCCGTATTCTCTTGGCCGTAGGCGGTTTCCCATTCTTCCAGAAGCCACCGGGGATGGCTGTACTCTACAGAAAGCTTTTCCAATCTTTCCATCTGTTCCGGAAGTGCAGGAAAGCCGGCGCGTTGATATGAACGAAGCACGGCGTTCACAAGACTGCCGATTCCTTCGTGGCCTTTTTCTTTAGCAATGCGGACGGCCTCGTACAGCACGGCTCTTTCCGGCACGCGGTCCAGATAAATCATCTGATACAGCGACATTCTTAATAAGGATGCCACCCATGTTTGTAAAGAGCCGACCCCTTTTTTTACATGAGCATTCAGGCAGTAATCAAGCGTATTTCTTCTTTTGATCGTGCCGTAGACAAGCTCGGTGAGAAGCGCGGTATCCCGTTCGGGCACGAGACGGTCTTTAATGGCTGCGTCCAGTACTAAATGGCTGTATGCCCCTTCTTTTTCCACCCGTTCTATTAAAGAAACGGCAATGCTTCTAACGTCATTCGGCTGTTTAGTCTTCACTCGTGAAACGCTTCCCCTCTTCAAATGGATGCCTGCCTCTCAGCAGTTCTTCAACGGTCATTTTCTTTTTTCCGGATGGCTGGAGCTCCGTAACGGCAAGAAGCTGGTGGTCGCCTGCCGTAATCCAGATCGAATCTGGTTTTACTGCTGCAATTTCGCCCGGTTTCCCTTCGGACTCTTCATCCAGCCGTACTGTTTTTCTGATTTTATATAATTTGTTTTCAAATGTGGTGTAGGCTACAGGCCACGGAAACAATCCCCGTACTTGATTATGAATATCCCGGGCGGGACGGTTCCAGTCAATTTTCTCCTGGTCTCTTGTAATGTTGGAAGCAAACGTAGCTTCTGCTTCATTCTGCTTTTGCGGAGAAACTTCTCCTGACTTTAGAACTGGAATAGTTTCCAATAGAAGCTTAGCACCGGCTCCGCTTAATTTATCATGAATCGTTCCGGTCGTATCATCCTCTTCAATCGATACTTCCACCTGGGTAATAATGTCTCCGGCATCAAGCTTTGGCACCATATACATAATGGTTACGCCGGTTTTCTTTTCTCCATCCATGACCGCCTGATGGATGGGGGCGCCTCCCCTGTATTTAGGAAGCAGGGAGGCGTGGACATTCACGGCTCCAAGTGCCGGCGTATCCAACAGCTCCTTTGGAAGGATCTGCCCATAGGCCGCGGTAACAATCAGGTCCGGCTGAAGGGAAATGATTTCTGCAAGCTCCGGACTGCCTTTCAGCTTTTCCGGCTGCAGCACTTTCAGACCCTGCCTGATGGCTTCTTCTTTTACCGGGGGCGGAGAAAGTATTTTTTTTCTTCCTTTCGGACGATCCGGCTGCGTCACTACTGCCGCTATCGTATACTCTTCTTTGACCAGCCCCTGCAGAACCGGGACGGAAAAATCAGGTGTTCCCATAAACACAATATTCATGATCCGTGTCTCCTTTTCTTCTAACGATGGACGTTTGGAACAAACAAACAACCCCGCTCTCCATTTGTCACGATGGTCCGCGGGGCTCTATTTACATAAACATATAAGGATACATATCCATGGAAAGCTGAAGCTTTCCTTTGGCAATTTCCGAATTGTAACGCTCTGCTACAGATTGAAGCACCTTTGTAAGTTCAGGTTCATTTTTATATTTTATCATGCATTGATACCGATATCTATCTTTAATCCTTGCAATAGGAGAAACCGTAGGACCCAGTACTACTGCTTTTTCAGAGAGGGAACTGCGGATATACTCCGTAATTTTATCTGCTGTTTTCATAACTTCTGCCAGATCTTCGTGGGCTGCATTAACCATCGCTAAATAATAAAACGGCGGATAACCCCCCCGCCTGCGCTGGAGCATTTCTTCCTGATAGAAGGCTTTATAGTTATGGGTTTTTGCATGCTGGATGCTGTAGTGCTCAGGCGTATAGGATTGAACAACGACCTCACCCTTTAATTCATCTCTTCCTGCCCGTCCGCTTACCTGGGTGAGAAGCTGAAACGTCCGTTCCGCCGCACGGAAGTCCGGAAGATGCAGCATCGTATCCGCCGCCAGAATGCCGGCCAGCGTAATTTTAGGGAAGTCGAGACCTTTTGCTATCATCTGTGTGCCAAGAAGAATGTCCGCTTCCCCGCGCCCGAATGCATCAAGCAGTTTTTCGTGCGAACCTTTCCGGCTCGTCGTATCCATATCCATTCGGATCACGCGGGCTTCCGGGAGAAGCCTTGTCAGCTCTTCTTCCACTTTCTGCGTGCCCGTGCCGAAAAAACGAATCTGACTGCTCTGGCAGGAGGGGCACGTGTGCAGCATCTGCTCTTCGTGTCCGCAGTAATGGCACTTTAAACGGCGGTTTGTATGATGGTAGGTGAGCGTAATTTCGCAGTGCGGACAGGAAGGCGTAAATCCGCAGTCCCGGCACATCACAAAAGTCGAATGCCCGCGGCGGTTTAAAAACAGGACGCTCTGCTCTTTTTTATCAATACGCTCTTTTAACTTATCGAGCAGAAGCGTGGAAAAGACGGAGCGGTTTCCCTGCCGGAGCTCTTCTCTCATATCCTGAATGGTTACTTCAGGCATGGCTTTGCGGTTCACGCGCTGCGGAAGCTCGAGCAGTGTGTAGACGCCTTTCTCAGCACGTACATAGGATTCGAGACTTGGCGTTGCGCTGCCAAACACCACAGGACAGTGGTGATATTCGGCCCGCCAAATGGCAACGTGCTTTGCATGATAGCGCGGATGATCCTCCTGCTTATAGCTCCCTTCATGCTCCTCATCCATAACAATTAGTCCCAGATTATCAAAAGGCGCAAATACGGCCGACCTCGCCCCTACCGCTACCTTCACTTCCTTCCGGTGAATCTTCCGCCATTCGTCATACTTTTCCCCGGCGGAAAGGGCACTATGCAGAACAGCCACTTCGGCTCCAAATCTTCCTTTAAATCGATTAACCATCTGCGGAGTTAATGAAATTTCCGGAACAAGAACAATGGCTTCCTTCCCCTGCGAGATTACCTCATCGATAGCCTGCAGGTATACTTCGGTCTTTCCGCTTCCGGTAACGCCATGAAGCAGATAAGAATCTGTCCGGCCTTTGTGGAGGCTTTCCAGAATATTATCCACCGCTGTCTGCTGTTCTTCCATTAATGGCAGCGCGGTTGATTTTTGAAACATTTTATCTTTGTAGGGATCCCGGTAAAACTCTGTCTTTTTTTCGATAAGAAGGCCTTTGTCCACTAGAGCACGGACTGCCTGGCGGCCGGCTTCCGTTTTTTCAAGCAGTTCGGGCTGGGCAATTTCTTTATCTCCCAGTTCGTTCTGCATCCACTCAACAATCTGCTGCTGTTTTTTGGCGTTTCCTGATAGATTGTGTTTAGACCCGGCTGCCTGATATTCCTTTGCTAAAGACAAAATCGTCTGCATCTTTTTTTCAGTGCGGTTTTTTAATAAATAATCGACGATAACACGCCCTGCCTGAATTTCTTCATTAAGAAGCTTCATGGCCTTCTTCTCTGCCGGAAAAGCTTCCCAGTCCAGAATCGTTTTCCCGGCAAAGGCGTCCGCAATTTCTACAGGCACGGCTTCAGAATCCTCCGCTAAAAACAGTCTTTTTTTCGGCTTTGCCCGGATTGCTGAAGGAACCATGGACTGGTAGGCTGTAATCAAAAAGCACACCGTTTCTTCTGCAATCCACCGGCCGAGCTGGAGAAGCTCTCCGCTTAGAACCGGAGAAGGATCGAGCAGGGAGGTGATTTCTTTAATACGCTTTACTTCCGTAGAGGCTGTCGTGTCCGTCACAAACCCCTGAATCTGCCGGGGTCCGAAAGGTACGTTCACTCTCATTCCGGGCTGGATAAACTCTTCCATTTCTTCCGGGATTTTATAATCGTATAACCTGTTTGTCTGGCCTGTCGGTACATCAACGATAACTTTAGCAATCATTTCTTATCCGCATCCTCTAACTGATCAACCGTCATAGCAAGAATTGTTTCAGCTATTGCCTGTTTACTCTGAAGCGGTATATGAACCAGCGGCTTTTCTTTTTGTACAACAAACACTTCATTGGTATCCGCATTAAACCCGGTTCCCTCAGAAGCAATATTGTTGGCAACAATCATATCGGCATTTTTCCGCTGGAGCTTTTCCTGTGCATAGGATTCAACATTTTCCGATTCCGCTGCAAAACCAATAAGAAAAGGTTTTTCTGCAAGCGTACCTAATTCCTGCAGTATATCTGTCGTACGTTCCATTTCTATCTGGTGGGTGCCGTCTGTTTTCTTTTCTTTATGAGCCAGCCGTTCTTTTGCGCGATAGTCACTGACTGCCGCTGCTTTTACAACAACATCCTGGCTGCCGGCTGCCGCCATCACTTCGTGATGCATATCCGCTGCTGAAATAACATCTACACGCTTTACACCAGGCGGCGTCTCCAGCTTAACCGGACCTGCGACCAGCGTGACTTCAGCTCCCATGTCAGCTGCAGCTCTGGCGAAAGCAAAACCCATCTTTCCGCTGGAAGGGTTGGTCAGAACGCGCACTGGGTCGATGTATTCATGTGTCGGCCCTGCCGTTACAAGGACACGGCGCCCGGCAAGTGCTTTTTTAGCTTTTTCCTGATGAGATAGAAAGCCAATAATATCTTCCGGCTCTGCCATCCGTCCTTTTCCAATCCAGCCGCACGCCAGGTAGCCTTCACCGGGCTCAACAAACCGGTAGCCGTCCTGCTTGAGCTGATTCATGCTGCGCTGTACCGCCGGATGATTGTACATGTTTACGTTCATCGCCGGCACTGCGTACATCGATGCTTTGGTTGCAAGCGCGGTAGTCGTTACCATATCATCAGCAATTCCATTTGCCAGCTTCCCTAAAATATTGGACGTGGCAGGCGCAATAATAAAAATATCCGCCCAGTCTGCAATATCAATGTGGGCTACTACTTCGGGTTCTTTTTCAGCAAACGTATCAGTATACACCCGTTCCCTCGTTAACGCCTGAAATGTAAGCGGCGTAACAAATTCCTGTGCATGATCGGTCATCATTACCTTTACATGAGCCCCGCTCTGCTTGAGCCTGCTGGCCAGTGCAGCTGCTTTAAACGCGGCAATACCGCCGCTTACTGCCAGCACTATATTTTTACCCTGCATCTGCCGTTTCCTCCTGCCATTAATAGATTTGAAAAAAAAAGCCGCCCCCCCGTGAAGAAGGCCGCTGTCTTTTACTTATCCTGCTGCTGTTTGGACGGATCGTCCGAAGCTGTGTAGTCGAGCTTCCCGCGTTCGATTTCTTCCAGAGCCACGCCTACGTACTTAGCAGACTTAATGTTGTCAATCATTGGAACAGCTTCTTCCAATTCAAGCAGCTCTCTTGCTCTTCTTGCTGAAATGGTGCATAGCGTATATTTTGAATTAATATGAGTCATAAGCGTATCAATAGATGGATATAACATATTATTCGACCTCCACTGCTTTTTTGTATTTGTCAATCAGCCGTTCTTTTCTGCAGTGCTCCGCAGTAACAATCGACTGCACACGTTCGACTGCTTTGTCTACTTCATCATTTTGCACGACATAATCGTAATAGTCCATCATCTCGATTTCTTCTTTCGCAATATCCATGCGTTTGTTAATGATATCGGCTGTTTCCGTTCCCCGCTTTGTAATTCTATCACGAAGTTCAGCCAGACTTGGCGGAATCAGGAAAATAAATATCCCTTCCGGATGTTTTTCCCTTACTTTCTTTGCTCCCTGCACTTCAATTTCAAGAATGACGTCGCGTCCTTCTTCAATGGTATCGAGTACATAATCAATCGGTGTGCCGTAATAATTATCTACATATTTGGCATGCTCAAGCAGTTTATCCTGCTTAATCATTTCTTCAAACGCCTCGTGGGTTTTGAAAAAATAGTTTACACCATCTATTTCTCCTTCACGCGGCTTTCTTGTAGTAGCAGAGACAGAATACTCAATGCTGCTGTCTTTCTGCCGCAAAGCGCTGCAAACCGTGCCTTTGCCCACACCGGCCGGACCCGATAATACGATGAGCAGCCCCTTATCGTCTTTCATAATACACAACGTCCTTCCTTCTGTTCAAAAGTTAATCTTCGGAGAGTTCTTCTTTCGTATGAAGCCTTTGTGCAACTGTTTCAGGCTGAACGGCTGACAAAATAACGTGGTCACTGTCTGTAATAATAACAGCTCTTGTTCTTCTGCCATAAGTCGCATCAATCAGCATGCTCCGATCCCTTGCTTCCTGAATAATTCTTTTAATAGGCGCCGATTCAGGGCTTACGATGGAGATAATTCTATTTGCTGAAACAATATTGCCAAAACCTATATTTATTAGTTTTATGCTCAATTTGTTACCCCCCTATTCTGGTCAACCGTGCTGTTTCCTGCTTGTTTGAGTATAGACGAAAACGCGTTCGATATCTACTCTATATTTTGAACTTGTTCTCTCATTTTTTCAAGCTCGCTCTTCATGTCCACTACAATATGGCTCGATGCCGCATCGCTTGCCTTGGAGCCTATTGTATTCATTTCCCTGTTCATTTCCTGCAGCAGGAAGTCAAGCTTCCTTCCCACTGCCGTTTGTTCGTTTAAAATATAGGAAAACTGTTTAATATGAGCATACAGCCTGGTTATTTCCTCTGCTATGCTGATTTTTTCAGCAAACAGAATAACCTCCCTGTATAGTTGATCCTCGTTGGGAAGATTCGCGGTATCGACTTCTTTTAAACGCTGCTCGAGTCTGGAGCGGTACCCTTCTACTATAGAAGGCACTCTCGCTTCAAGCTGCTTTGTAAAATCTTCGAGCAGAAAGAGACGATCCTGAAGATCCTGCGTAAGCGCGAGGCCTTCATGTGCCCTCATTACCACCACGGCATCAAGAGCCTGCTGAATTCCGGAAAGAAGGGCATCCTGCCATTCTTCACCGAGCTGTGGATTTTCCGTTACGTGTACTACGTCCGAATGCAGAATAAATGATTCTGCTGAAAGAGCCGGCGTAAACATCTCCATTCTGTCCATTTTTTCGGCAACATTCAGATAATCAGCTAAAAGCTCCCAGTCCACATAGACTTTTTTGGAAGAAGGGAGAATACCTTCAATAGACATGAACACGTCGATTTTTCCCCGGCTGATGCCTGCTGCTATATGTTTGCGAACTGCGTGCTCCGCTGAATGGAATGCACCGGGCATACGGAGCATAATATCACTGTAGCGGTGGTTCACCGTTTTCATTTCAATATGTATGGTTGCTTGTCCAATCGGTACTGCTGATGTTCCAAACCCCGTCATGCTTACAGCCATTTTTATCACATCCGCTTATATATTCTACCTAATTTTATCATTCCTAACAACTAAGGGAAATAATAAAGCTTATTTCCACAAAAAAACCAATAACTTCGCCGGCCCTGCCGGTATCTTCCGTTTCCCGGTGCATGATATACTGTAAAGGATGAAAGGATGTAGGTAACATGAGCTTCGACGGAATTATGGCAAGAGCCATTACAGCAGAATTAAACGAAACCGTACTTAATGGGCGGATTTCTAAAATTAAACAGCCTTATAAAATGGATATCAGCATGACGATTCGTGCCGAACGCGTGAATCATCAGCTTTTTTTATCTTCAAATCCCAATTTTGCAAGGCTGCATTTCACTTCGCAGCGCTACGAAAATGCTCCTGAGCCGCCGATGTTCTGTGTGCTTTTAAGAAAGCATTTGGAAGGCGGATTTATCCGGCGCATCGAGCAGCACGGAATGGAACGGATCATTACTCTTTATATTGAAGGAAAAGACGAAATAGGAGAAAAGCAGGAAAAAAAGCTGATTGTAGAAATTATGGGCAAACACAGCAATATCATTCTTCTCGATGCCGGGTCTAATACCATTCTCGACAGCCTGAAGCACCTGCCACCCTCTGTAAACAGCTATCGTACCATTCTACCGGGACGTCCGTATATAGAACCTCCTTCCCAGGAAAAAGCCGATCCCCTTACAGCAGAAAGGGATGACGTTCTCCGTCACCTCGATGCCAACCAGGGCCGGCTCGATAAACAGCTGCTTCAGGCTTATACCGGCGTATCCCCTCAAATAACAAAAGAGGTCATCCACCAGGCGGGCCTCGGATCGGTTTCCCAGGTGGCTGATACATTTGTCCGTATGATGGAAGACGTTAACCAACTGCGTTTTCAGCCGCAGATGATTGTTGCCGGCGGAAAAGAATACTATTCGGTTCTTCCTCTTGATCATTTAAAAGGAGAGGTCACTACTTTCTCTTCCACGAGCGAACTGCTCGAACGCTTTCACACCGGTAAAGCAGAACGGGACCGGGTTAAGCAGCAGTCCCACGATATGCAGCGGTTTCTGCAGAACGAATGGCAGAAAAACAAGAAAAAGATTAAAAAACTGGAAAAGACGCTTCAGCAGTCGGAAAACTCGCTTGACTACCAGAAATACGGCGAACTGCTGACCGCCCACCTTCACCTGATTAAAGGCGGGGAAAAGGAAATTGAAGTGATGGACTACTATGATCCGGATGGGGCCACTCTCACGCTGACCCTGGATCCACGTCTCTCTCCTTCCGAGAACGCGCAGAAGTATTTCAAACGCTACAATAAAGCGAAAACATCGCTGAGTTTTGTGAAGCGTCAGATCCGTGATGCCAAACGGGAAATGAACTACCTCGATCAGATTCTCCAGCAGCTGGCTTCCGCCTCGCCGGGGGACATTGAAGACATCCGCGAGGAACTTGCGGAACAGGGCTATATGAAACGGAAAATGAAAAAAGGCCAGAAACGAAAAAAACCTTCTGCCCCTGTGATTGAGAAATACCTCTCCACAGACGGTACGTTAATTTTTGTCGGCAAAAACAATAAACAAAACGAATATTTAACGAATAAACTCTCACGTGCTTCTCATACGTGGCTTCATACGAAAGACATACCCGGATCTCATGTCGTGATACAGGGAGAGGACTTTTCCGAGCAGACGCTGAAGGAAGCCGCTTCTATTGCCGCCTTTTATTCCAAAGCACGGGAGTCCGGCTCCGTACCGGTCGACTACACGCTGATCCGCCATGTGAAAAAACCAAGCGGGGCTAAACCAGGCTTTGTCACTTATGACAATCAGTCCACTCTGTTTGTCACTCCAACCGAAGAGCTTGTCCTGCAGCTCCGCGAGAATGAAAAGCAGCATCGAAAAGAACAATCCAGACAGGAAAGCTAGAAAAGAGGAAGCCCACATCGGCTTCCTCTTTTTTTTCAGCAGGGAGCTACCTGCTCATCCAGTCTTCCGACTCCGGATTCTGTTTCCATTGTTTTAAGCGCTCCATATCGGCAGCTTCAATATAATTTTCTTTTTCGGCGGCTTCTATCAGGGCATCAAATCCGGTCAGAACTTCTACAGTGAGACCTGCTTCCTGAAGCTGGTCTGTCCCTTTTTGGAGACCGTATGTAAAGATAGCCGCTGCTCCAAGTACAACCGCTCCTGCGGATTCAAGAGCCCGCTGGACTTCAATAATACTTTTGCCTGTAGAAATAAGATCCTCCACAATAACTACTTTTTGTCCTTCTTTGATCTGCCCCTCAATTTGATTGCCTTTGCCGTGCGATTTAGACGAGCTTCGTACATATACCATCGGAAGCTGCATCTTATCGGCTGTCAAAGCGGCATGGGCAATACCGGCTGTCGCAGTACCCGCCAGCACATCCGCCTCCGGGAAATGAGCGGTAATTTTTTCCGCCAGCCCTTCTGCTATCGCTGTACGCAGCGAAGGGTAGGACAAGGTCAGCCTGTTATCGCAGTAAATCGGAGACTTCATGCCGGAAGACCAGGTATAGGGAGCGGCCGGACTTAAGGAGACCGCCTGTATTTTTAACAATTCTTTTGCAATTTCATGTTCCATCAGGCATTCCTCCAAGCTTTCTCAATTGTGTGGTAGGCTGCGGACGGATCGGCGGCGCCGGTAATGCTCCGCCCGACTACGATCGCACTGCTGCCCATTTCTTTTGCCAGGGCCGGATCGGCTACCCGTTTCTGGTCTCCGGCATCCTCGCCTTTCAAACGGATTCCCGGCGTAACGGCCATAAATCCGGAAGCCTGCTCTTCACGGACGGCGGCTGCTTCCCATGCGGAGCAGATAACTCCGCCGGCACCGGCTCGGGCCGCCAGTCCGGAAAAGTGGCGGACCGCTTCTGCTAAAGATCCACCGATAAGAAGCTCCTTTTGCATCATCTGCTCGGTCGTACTCGTCAGCTGGGTAACCGTCAGGCAGACAGGAGGTGCCGCGCCTTCCCGGGTCCCTTTTTCAGCTCCGCGGACGGCAGCCTCTATCATTGCCTGACCCCCGGCTGCATGGACCGTAAACAGATCGACCTCCAGCGCGGCAATCTGCAGCGCCGCTTTTTCTACGGTATGGGGAATGTCATGCAGTTTTAAATCAAGAAAAATACGATGACCCTGTTTTTTTAATTCCCTCACAAATGACGGCCCCGCCTGATAAAACAGCTCCATGCCCACTTTTAGAAACAAAGGCTCCTTTGGCAGCTTTTCCAGCAGAGCCGCTGCTTTTTCCGCATTTTCTACATCCACCGCTATAATCGGCTGGTTTATCATGATAATGCTTCCACCCCTTTTCGGATATCAGCCGGGCTGTTGTAGCCTTTTTGTTCCATCCACTCTTCAAATTCGTCTATAAGCTCCGGACAGGCGAACGGATTAGTGAAGTTCGCCGTGCCGATAGCAACAGCATCCGCTCCTGCCATGAAGAATTCAATGATGTCCTCAAGCGTTGTCACTCCGCCCATACCGATAATAGGGAGGTTTGTCTGCTGGCGTACTTCATAGATCATTTTTACCGCTATCGGTTTAATAGCCGGTCCGGAGAGCCCTCCGATCTGATTGGCAAGAACCGGACGGCCTGTTTTCACATCGAGCTTCATGCCGGAGAGCGTATTAATCATGCTGAGCCCGTCTGCTCCTGCTTTCTCTACGGCCTCGGCGATCTCCCTGATGTTTGTTACATTTGGAGAAAGCTTTACGTAAAGCGGTACGGTCGAAAGAGCTTTTACCCGTTTTGTCAGCTCATAGGCTAATTTAGGATCCGTACCAAACGCAATGCCGCCTTCTTTAACATTCGGGCAGGAAATATTCAGTTCAAACGCGGATACTTTATTGTTCTCGGACAAATGGGCCGCTACGGCTTCGTAGTCTTCCATTGTTGATCCGGCAATGTTGGCAAGAAGAGGCGTTTCATAGCGGCTGGTGAGCCAGTCAATTTCTTCGGCCGTCACTTTTTCCATGCCCGGATTCTGCAGGCCGATGGCATTTAGCATTCCGGCGGATGTTTCCGCCACCCGCGGGGTCTCATTTCCAAACCGGGACTCCCGTGTCGTAGCTTTTATCGCAATAGCTCCCAGTTTATTTAAATCATAAAGCTTCGCAAACTCCCGGCCAAATCCAAAACATCCGGAGGCCGGCATAACAGGATTTTTCATCGGCAGTCCCGGCAGATTTACAGCTGTTCGGTTCATATGATCACCTCTCCCCAGTTAAATACCGGGCCATCGCTGCATATCTTGCGGTAGCCGGTACCCGTCGGATCGTCGACCGGATGGCACACACAGGCAAAACAGGCACCGATGCCGCAGCCCATTCGCTCTTCCAGCGAAACCGCTCCACGGGCTTCGGAGTAGTCTTTATTTAACGCACGCAGCATCGGGTTAGGACCGCAGGCATACAAGTAATCAAAGCTCAGTCCCTGCTCGCGGATCACATCCGTAACGACACCTTTTGTTCCTTCACTGCCGTCCATTGTGCTGATAAATAACGGTCCCTGTGCTTCGAAAACGTCTTTGTAAAAGACGGCGGATGCATCTGCAAATCCAAGCACCGTCGTAACCGACGCACCCTTTTTCAAAATGTCTTTGGCAAGCCCGTATAACGGAGGAATACCGACACCGCCACCTACAATAAGCACCTGGTCACCGGACTGTATACTGCTCGTAGAAAAGCCGTTGCCAAGCGGACCGAACACATTTATAACATCTCCGGGACGTTTCTCGGAAATCCGTTTTGTCCCCTGTCCATCTGCGCGGTAAATAACGGTCAGCGTCTTGTCTGCTTCATTTACGTGGCTGATGCTTAAAGGACGCCTCAGCGTAAACTCGGTACCCGGCGCCGGTTTAATATGAAGAAACTGTCCGGGCGCACTGACGTGGGTGACGAGCTCTCCAAAAAGCGTTATTTCATAAATAGCCGGGGCAATTTCCCGCTGGGCTTCGACCCGCATATTTTCCTTAATCATTTACGGCTCACCTCTGGAGCCGGAGCCTTAGTTTCTATCATGGCAGGCATAGCCTCGGCCGAGAAAGTGATCATTTCAAGCACCGACAGAAGAGCTCCTGCTGTATCAAGTGATGTCATGCAGACGACTTCATTTTCAACAGCCTCACGGCGGATACGGAATCCGTCTTTGGCCGCCTGTTTGCCTTTATCCATCGTATTAATCACGAACTGGGCATGCCCTTCCCGGATCACATCAAGAATATTAGGGGAAGCCTCTTCTACCTTGCTGACTGTTTTAACGGGAATATGCTCTTTATGAAGCATTTCTGCCGTACCGGCTGTTGCCATCAGCGTGTAGCCGATTTTATGGAAACGGTGCGCCAGCGAAAGTGCTTCTGCCTTGCGGTCGTCAGCAATCGTAAACAGCACCGAGCCGTGCTCTGGTATATTCATGCCGGAGGCGATAAGTCCTTTATACAAGGCTTTTTCCAGTGTCACATCACGCCCCATTACTTCTCCGGTTGATTTCATTTCCGGTCCTAGTGTAATATCCACCCGGCGCAGTTTCGCAAAGGAGAACACCGGCACTTTCACAAATACTTCATCCTTTTCCGGAAGCACACCTTCTTTATAGCCCTGTTCCTTTAACGAAGTGCCCAGCATCACGTTTGTTGCTGCTGCTGCAATCGGCACGCCTGTAATTTTACTTAGAAAAGGCAGCGTACGGCTGGCTCTTGGGTTCACTTCCAGAACATACACTTCGTCTTCGTGAATAACAAACTGGATATTGAGCAGGCCGATAATGCCAAGCCCTTTTCCAATCGCTATCGTGCGTTCTACCAGCTTCTGTTTCATGGCATCGGAAAGCGACTGCGGTGGATACACGGCAATCGAGTCCCCGGAGTGGACTCCTGCCCGTTCGATATGCTCCATAATGCCCGGAACAACAACGGTCTCCCCGTCAGAAATCGCATCTACTTCAATTTCTTTTCCGACCATGTAGCGGTCAATTAACACGGGATGCTTTTCATTTACTTTTACCGAGCGTTTCATATATGAAAGCAGTTCTTCTTCTTTTTCGATAATTTCCATCGCCCGACCGCCGAGAACATACGAAGGCCGTACAAGAACAGGATAACCAATTTCCGAAGCTGTTCTTACCGCATCTTCTGACGAGACGGCGGTCTGTCCGAGCGGCATTGGAATTTCAAGTTCTCTCAAAGCCGCTTCAAATTTATCGCGGTCTTCTGAGCGGTCCATGTCCTCCATCGACGTTCCCAGGATTTTTACCCCTTTGCGGTCGAGATCTTCCGCTAAATTAATTGCTGTCTGACCGCCGAACTGAACAATCACGCCCATCGGCTGCTCCAGGTCGATTACGTGCATAACGTCTTCAATCGTCAGCGGCTCGAAATACAATTTATCGGAAACGCTGAAGTCCGTGGAAACCGTTTCCGGGTTGTTATTCATAATAATGGCTTCATAGCCTGCCTGCTGGATCGCCCAGACGGTGTGTACGGTAGCGTAATCAAACTCAATACCCTGCCCGATGCGGATAGGTCCCGAGCCCAGTACGAGCACTGAGGGCTTGTCTGTACGAATGCTTTCATTTTCCTGTTCATAGGAGGAATAATAATAAGGGGTCGCCGATTCAAACTCGGCTGCACACGTGTCCACCATTTTATAAACCGGCACGAGCCCTTCCTGCCTGCGGAACGTTTCCACTTCGTCCACGCTCCAGTTCCAGCTCTGCGCGATAAATTCATCCACGATGCCCGTTTCTTTCGCCATCTTTAAAATGTCGAGATCGCCGGTATTGCCCTGCAGCATTTCTCCAACGCGCGCGATACCGAGAAACTTTTCAATAAAGAACATATCAATTTTCGTAATATCATGAATCCGTTCGGACGACCAGCCGCGGCGGAGTGCTTCCCCGATAATGAATAAGCGCTCATCTTCCGCGTAGCGGAGCTGGCTTTCCACTTCCTCATCACTTAAGTGCTTATGTGTGTCATCATACAAGTGATTTTTTCCAAGTTCGAGCGAGCGGATCCCTTTCATAATGGACTCTTCAAATGAACGCCCGATAGCCATCACTTCGCCGGTTGCTTTCATCTGCGTGCCGAGTCTGCGGTTGGCTGCTTCAAATTTATCAAAAGGCCATCTCGGTATTTTTGTGACGATATAATCAAGTGCCGGTTCAAAGCTGGCATACGTTTTACCGGTGATCGGATTCATCAGTTCATCCAGATGATAGCCAACGGCAATTTTTGCTGCCAGCTTGGCGATCGGATAGCCGGTCGCTTTGGAAGCAAGTGCCGAGGAACGGCTTACCCGCGGATTTACTTCAATAATATTGTAGTCAAAGCTGTCGGTGGCCAGTGCAAATTGAACGTTACAGCCTCCTTCAATTTTGAGGGCGCGGATGATTTTTAAGGAAGACTCCCGCAGCATCTGGTACTCCTTGTCGGAAAGCGTCTGGCTCGGTGCCGTGACAATGGAGTCTCCGGTATGCACGCCGACCGGATCAATGTTTTCCATATTACATACGATGATAGCCTGATCATCCTTGTCGCGCATGACTTCGTATTCGACTTCTTTCCAGCCGGCGATGCTTTTTTCAATCAGGCACTGGGTAACCGGGCTGTATTTCAGGCCGGATGTAACGATTTCAATCAGCTCTGCCTCATTATCAACCAATCCGCCTCCCGTGCCTCCAAGCGTGTAGGCCGGACGAACGATAATAGGGAAGCCGACTTCCTCCACAAAAGCCTGAGCCTCTTCGAGCTTATTTACGATGCGGCTTTCCGGCACCGGTTCATTTAATTCATACATTAGATTCCGGAACGCGTCCCGGTCTTCTGCTTTTTCAATCGAATCAAGCTTTGTACCGAGCAGTTCTACATTGTGACGTTCCAGAACACCTTCGCGGTGAAGCTCCATCGCCATGTTTAATCCGGTTTGTCCGCCGAGCGTCGGCAGGAGGGCGTCCGGCTGTTCCTTGCGGATAATGCGGCTCACAAACTCGAGTGTAATCGGTTCAATGTATACCCGGTCTGCCATATTTGTATCGGTCATAATCGTTGCCGGGTTGGAGTTTATTAGAATAACTTCGTATCCCTCTTCCTGAAGCGCCTGGCAAGCCTGTGTTCCTGCATAATCAAACTCCGCTGCCTGTCCTATGACGATCGGTCCTGAACCAATCACTAAAATTCTATGAATATCCGTTCTTTTCGGCATTATAGTCTCCCCTTTTTTTAAACAGCTGTAGATGCTTTTTTATGTTTGTCTATCATGCTCATAAACTGATCGAATAATTCATTGGAATCGTTTGGTCCCGGGCATGCTTCCGGATGGTACTGAACGCTGAAAGCCGGATAGTATTCATGCGCCACGCCTTCTACCGTATTGTCGTTTACATTAACATGCGTCAGCATTAAGTCCGTGCCCATAAGGGAATCCCGGTCAATCGTATATCCGTGGTTCTGCGACGTAATGTCTACTTTACCGGTGCGGATATTTTTCACCGGATGGTTTGCGCCCCGGTGCCCGAACTTCAGCTTGGAGGAAGTGGCGCCGCCTGCCAGGCTCAACAGCTGATGGCCAAGGCAGATACCAAATACCGGTACTTTGCCGAGAAGATTCTTTACGGCCTCGACCGCTTCCGGCACGTCTTCCGGATCTCCCGGACCGTTGCTCAGCATCACGCCGTCCGGATCCAGCTTTAAAATCTCCTCTGCTGTGGCATTGTACGGCATTACAAATACATCGCAGTTGCGTTTAATAAGATTTCTGGCTATGCCGTGCTTGGCACCGTAATCCATTAATACGACCCGGCGCCCTGCTCCAGGTGCATGGTAGGCGTTTTTCGTAGATACCTGCGCTACTTTGTCTTTGGACGGTACAAACGACTGCAGCGATTCGATAATCGCCTTTTCATCGGCTGTTTCAGCAGCAAGCCTTCCGTGCATCGTACCGCGGTCCCGGATAAGACGGGTCAGCATTCTTGTGTCGATACCTGTGAGACCCGGAATATCATGTTCTTTCAACCAGTCATCCAGCGTACCGATATTGCGGAAGTTGCTCGGATGAATGGCTGACTCTTTTACAATCAGACCGCCTGCTGAAGGCAGGAGTGTTTCAAAATCGTCGCGGTTCGTTCCATAGTTTCCAATAAGAGGATATGTCAGTGTAATAATCTGGTCGCAGTAGGAGGGATCGGAGAGAATTTCCTGATACCCTGTCATACTCGTATTGAACACGACCTCTCCGGTCGTTTCTTTTGTACTTCCTATCGCATGGCCGGTAAATACCGTGCCGTCTTCTAAGATTAGTTTTCTTTTCATCCTATTGGAACACTCCCTCTTTTTGATATACTACGGTGCCGTTTACCATCGTCCATACCGGCCAGCCGCTTGCCTTCCATTCTTTAAACGGCGTATTTTTACCTTTGGATACAAACGTTTCCGGACGAATCGTGTCTTCTTTTTCCAGATCAATCAAGGTGAGATCTGCGGCTGCACCTTCAGTAAGCGTGCCGGACTCCAGCCCGAACACTCCGGCCGGATCTTTTGTCAGGCCGTCTACCAGCTGCTTAAAGGTAAGCGTTCCTTTTTTCACCAGGTACGTATACAGCAGAGGAAAAGCAGTTTCTGCTCCCGTAATGCCAAATGGAGCCTTTTCCAGTGGCTGGTTTTTATCCTCTTCTGTATGAGGGGCGTGATCAGTTGCAATGCAGTCAATCGTTCCATCGAGAAGTCCTTCGATAAGGGCGTCCCGGTCCTGACTGCCCCGAAGCGGCGGATTCATTTTGTACTGGGCGTCCACAGAAGGAATATCATCCTCGCATAAAATCAGGTGATGCGGCGTCACTTCGGCCGTAACGTGGATACCGGCGCGCTTTGCGTCGCGGATGACCCGGACGGACTCTTTCGTACTCACGTGACAGACATGATAATGAGCTCCGGCGGCTTCTGCCAGCAGCACATCTCTTGCAATATGTACGGATTCGCATACCGCCGGAATGCCCCGCAGGCCGTGTTTTTTTGAAAAATTCCCTTCATGTACACTGCCTTTGTTGATTAACGTATTTTCTTCACAGTGGGCTACAACCGGCATATTTAAAGACGCTGCCCGCTTCATGGCTTCGAGCATAACCGATGCATCCTGCACCCCTACTCCGTCATCTGTAAACGCAAAGGCGCCCCGGCTTTTTAAATCTTTCATATCAACGATATCTTTTCCGAGCTCCCGTATGGTAATTGAAGCATATGGAAGCACACGCACTACCGCTGTTTCGCTGATTTTTTTTTGAAGGGCATCCATATGTTCAGCGGAGTCCGGAACCGGCCTTGTATTCGGCATCGGACATACTGTAGTAAATCCGCCTTTTGCAGCTGCTTTAGTACCCGTTTCAATCGTTTCTTTCTTTTCGCCGCCTGGTTCTCTTAAGTGAACATGCACATCCACAAGGCCCGGGGAAAGAAAGGCGCCCTTTGCATCAATGGCTGCTTCTTCTGTCTCCGGCATGCTTCCTACAGCGCCAATTTTTTTATCTTTAATCAATACATCCTTGGTTTGAAGCTTTCCTGTTTCATCCATTACCTTTGCGTTTGTGATCCATCCATTCATTATGATCTCTCCTTTTGCGTAGTAAGGGCTTTTTCCAGTACAGCCATTCTGGAGTAAACACCGTTTGTCATCTGCTTAAAAATACGGGAGCGCCTGCACTCTACCAGTTCATCTGCAATTTCCACATTCCGGTTAATCGGGGCGGGGTGCATAATGATACTATTTGGTTTCATTCTTGCTTCCCGTTCCGGCGTCAGGCCGTACAAATGATGATATTCGGAAGCTCCGGCTACCATTTTCACCGTATGCCTTTCGTGCTGGATCCGAAGCATCATCATGACGTCCGCCTGTTCTACTGCATTTTCTATTGGAAGAAAGCGGCGCATCATGTCTTTATCCATCCATTCTTGTGGTCCGCTTACGTATACATTCGCACCAAGCCGCTCCAATACCTCTATATTCGACCGGGCGACCCGGCTGTGCCGGATGTCGCCTGCAATGACTACATTCATGCCGGCAAATGATCCGAATTCCTGTTTGATCGTGAGCAGGTCCAGCATGGACTGGGTCGGATGATGCCCGCAGCCATCGCCTCCGTTTATAATCGGAATGCCAATCTGCTCTCTCAGCTCATCGAAATATCGTTCTTTGCTGTGGCGGATCACCGCGACATCTGCTCCAATACTTTCCAGCGTTCGCACCGTATCGTAGAGCGTTTCTCCTTTTTTAACACTTGATGTATCTGCATCAAACTGAAGGACATCGAGTCCAAGCCTTTTTTCTGCTGCTTCAAAGCTGATTTTTGTTCTCGTGCTCGGCTCGAAAAAAAGATTTACAGCAAACACTTTTTCTTTCGGCTCCCATTTTTCTCCCTCGGCAAAAGCCTGGGCTCTTTGAAGAAGAGCTTCAATTTCCTCTATGCTGCACTCATCAAGGGTTAAAAAATCCCCCTGCTTTCCTGTTTTTGCTGGTTTTTTTTGTTCTTCTGCCATACTTCTCATCCCCAGTCCTCCTATTCATTTCGAAACGCAGAATCCAGTTATTCAGGCCGCGTCGTCTTCATTTGCTGCTTCATCAAGAGACTTAAACATTGCCCTGTTTCCAAATCCATGCTCTTTTCCAGGAAGTACTGCATTCAGCAGAATACCGATAAAGGTCGCAAACGCCATGCCGGCGATTTCAAGCTGATCGCCCACTTCGATAAATGCTCCGCCGATGCCGGTTACCAGAATCACCGAGGCGATAATTAAATTACGTTTAATGCCGAAATTAATTTGATTGTCAATCAGCATACGAAGACCCGAAGAGGCGATAATGCCAAACAGCAGAATGGAAACGCCTCCCATGACTGCCCCCGGGATCGTAGCGATCAGTGCCTCTACCTTTCCTACAAATCCAAAGGCTATCGCCATAAGCGCTGCTCCACCGATAACATATACGCTGAAGACTCTAGTAATGGCGAGTACGCCGATGTTCTCTCCGTAAGTCGTGTTAGGCGGCCCGCCAAGAAGCGAAGCTACGATGGTAGCCGCACCATCACCCATAATCGAGCGGTGCAGGCCCGGCTTTTTAATAAAATTGCGGCCTACTACTTTACTGAGCACCATTTGATCTCCTATATGCTCTGCCAGCGTTACGACCGCAATAGGGGCCATAATCAGCACAATTGTCCAGGACCACTGCGGCGTAAACGTTGCAAATGGGATGACGAAGTCCGGCACATGAAGCCAGGGAGCCTCTATGACACTTTGAAAAGATACGAGCCCGGCGGCTACTGCTACCAGATATCCTCCTATAATACCGAGCAGGATAGGCACCAGGTTCAGAAACCCTTTGAAAAATACGGAGGCAATAATCGTAATAAATAAAGTGGCCAGCGCTACCGAAAAATGAAGCGATGGGTTGATATAGGAAGCCGACGCTTCGTCATAGTTCATTGCCATGTCGATGGCGGTGCCGGCAAGTCCGAGACCGATAACGATAATAACGGGACCGACTACAATCGGCGGCAGCACATTCATCAGCCAATTTACACCGGTACGTTGTATAATTACCGCCGTCACCCCGTAGATGAGACCTGCCGTAAAGGTACCTATCATCACACCTTCCGGCCCTCCGATGGACACTGCTGCGATGACCGGCATAATAAAGGCAAACGATGAGCCCAGATAGGCCGGTACCTGCCCTTTTGTGATGACAAGATAGGCCAGCGTTCCAAGTCCGCTTGATACTAAAGCGACAGACGGACTGAGACCGGTCAGAACCGGTACAAGTACGGTTGCTCCGAACATCGCAAATAAATGCTGCATGCTGAGAATCAGCCATTGATTCCATTTTGGTTTTTCGTGTACATCTAATTTTACGTCGTTATTCATTATTGTTACCCCCGCTGTGATTTAATTTATACAAAAAACCTCTTTATCATCAGACAAAGAGGTACGCAGGAGCAGGCAGGCTTGATTTACACAGGCCTGCTTCGTTCCAATCGCCTCTTATCTGTCTCACTGGACTGATTTAAAGAGTACTTTATGAAGTTTGGTGGCGGATGCTTACTTCGTCCGCCTGATCACTTTCTTTAAGCTTCACTGCAATAATTTCATCTTTGGATGTAGGTACATTTTTGCCGATATAATCCGGACGGAGCGGAAGCTCACGATGTCCCCGGTCAATCAGGACGGCGAGCTGAATAAGAGAAGGACGCCCGATGTCCATGACGGCATCCATCGCCGCTCTGACGGTTCTTCCGGTATACAGAACGTCATCGACTAAAATAACCCGTTTATCTTTAACCGTGTGCGGAATGGAGGTGCCTTTGAGTTCCGGCTCCTCATTCTGGCTGCGGTGGCTGAGATCATCCCTGTACAGCGTTATATCGACTTCTCCCACCGCTACCGGCCGGCCTTCGATTTTTTCGATCTGCTCAGCAATGCGGTTTGCAATATGAGCGCCCCGTGTTTTGATGCCGACAAGGATGCATTCGTCCATCCCTTTATTTTTTTCAATCATTTCATGCGAAATACGCGTTAGCGCTCTTCTTACAGCCTGCTCATCCAATAATACCCGTTCTGTCGTTTCCACTGCCTGCACCTCCTGTATTGTTTCCCGTTAAAAGCGTACAAAAAAAATCCCCTCGTCCGGTGGGATGAGAGGATGGATGTACTGCGTCATAACAAAACAGTCTTCTCACAGGAAAGCTGTTATGCAGGGCAAAGTCCTTCTCAGCCTCACGGGACTGTCGTTAAAGGAATGGCTATTCGATTGTTGGTCTGTTGTTATTATGACAAACAGTGACTGTCCGGGTCAAGTAATTTTTCGAAGACTTTCCAGGAGCGACTCCATTTCTTCCGGCAGCGGCGCTTTAAACGTCATCCGTTCCTGCGTCATCGGGTGGATGAAAGAGAGCGTATGGGCATGAAGAGCCTGGCCGTCGATCGGCAGCGTGTTTTTCTTGCCGTACTTCGGGTCTCCCGCAATGACGTGGTTAATATATTTCATGTGAACACGAATCTGGTGGGTTCTTCCCGTTTCCAGTTCACAATGAATGTACGTGTAATGGGCAAAGCGCTCAAGCACGTCAAAATGGGTGACTGCGTCCTTCGCATTGCGCTGGGTTACCTTCATTTTCTGACGGTCTCTTTCGTCACGGCCGATCGGCGCATCAATGGTGCCTTTGTCATGCTCAACCACGCCGTGCACAATCGCTGCGTATTCGCGCTTCATGGATTTATCCTGAAGCTGACGGCTCAGCTGCTCATGTGCTTTATCGTGCTTGGCAGCCACCAGCAGCCCCGTCGTATCTTTATCAATACGATGAACAATACCCGGACGCTTTTCGCCGTTAATACCGGAAAGGTCATTACAGTGATACATAAGAGCATTCACAAGCGTTCCGCTGTAATGCCCCGGTGCAGGGTGAACGACTATACCCCGTTCTTTGTTTATAACGATAACGTCTGCGTCTTCATAAACAACCTGCAGTGGAATATTCTCCGGCAGGATGTCCGGTTCTACCGCTTCCGGCACGCTGACTTCGACTTCATCTTCCGCGTTTAGTTTGTAGTTGCTTTTTACCGTTTTGTTATTAACGAGCACCTGACCTTCTTTAATCCACTGCTGTACCATGGACCGGGACCAGTCTTCCCCCTGTTTTGTTACAAATTGATCGATTCTTGAACCTTCTTCATCCGTTGTTATGATCCACTGCATTACTTCCATGTTTGCTTTTCCTCTTTTCTTTCCATTCGTCACTCATCATTTTTATAATTAATAATCCTACGCCTACGACTAAAGCAGAATCCGCTACGTTAAAGATAGGATAGCTGTACCCCCAGAAATACGTATCCACGAAATCCACGACCGCTCCAAACAACACCCGGTCAATGAAATTGCCAAGCGCTCCCCCCAGTATGAGGACAAGCGGCAGACCGATCATAATACTGTTTTTCCCGTATTTATGCAGGTGATAAATAATCGCTGCAACCACTACTACGGTAATAATATAAAAGAACCACATCTGCCCCTGGAGAATGCCAAAGGCGGCTCCTTCATTCCTATGGGAAGTAAGGTATAAAAAGTCCGGGATCAGCTCAATGCTTTCTCCTATATCCATATAAATAACGACTGCATATTTTGTCAGCTGGTCCAAAGCAATAATAAACAATGCCAGCAAATAATAAAATATCATCATCTGGTTTTCCTCCGGCTTATCTTAAGTTGTACGTACTTATGCATTTTAGCATAACAGCGCCCGTTAGAAAAGAAGCTTCATCGGGATCTACTTTAAAAGAGCTTCCCTCCATGAGGAGAGAAGCTCTTTTTATTATACTTCCGAATAATGTTCTTTAACAATCGTGCTGCATTTGCTGCAAAGTGTAGGGTGGTCTTTATCTTCCCCTACCGTTTCTGAAACCGTCCAGCAGCGCTCACATGTGTCGCCGTCTGCTGCCTGAACCGTAATAGCAAGAGACTGATATACATCAGCTTCCGGCGGCGCCTCTTCCTTTTCCCCAGCAATTTCTGCTTTGGAAACGATAAATAACTTTTCGAGATCGTCCGTATCTTCCAGAAGTGATTTCAGCTCCGGTACAGGATACAGCTTAATGGATGCTGTTAACGATTTGCCAATAAGCTTTTCGGCTCGTGCCTGCTCGAGCGTTTTTAACACGTCATCACGCACGTCCATCATTGTATTCCATTTTTTCTTTAACGCCTGATAGCTTTCTGTACTTAACGCTTCCGGCATGTCCGTTAAGTGGACGCTTTCTGCGGATGTTTCCGGAATGTAGGTCCATGCTTCCTCTGCCGTATGTGGAATAATTGGTGCAGCAAGACGAGTCAGGGCAAGAAGCGTGTCATAAATAACCGTCTGAATGGCCCGGCGCTTTTTGCTGTCGGCCGCTTCAATATACAGAGTATCCTTCGCACTGTCCATATAAAAGGAGCTGAGCTCTACCGTGCAGTAGTTATGAATAGCATGGTAAACCGCTGCAAACTGGTACTCTTCATAGCCCTTTGTTACTTTAGCAATAAGGTCCTGAAGCTTCACATGCATAAACAAATCGAGCTCAGGAAGGTCATCTACAGCTACGCGGTCCTCTGCAGGATTAAAGTCATTCAGGTTACCGAGCATAAAGCGGAACGTATTTCTGATTTTGCGGTACACCTCGGCTACCTGCTTTAGAATATCGTCGGAAATACGCACATCTGCCTGATAATCTACGCTTGATACCCAAAGACGAAGAATGTCAGCACCGAGCTGCTTCATGACGTCATTTGGAATAACGGTGTTGCCGATCGACTTACTCATTTTATGGCCTTTTCCGTCTAACGCAAATCCGTGGCTGATTACTGCTTTATAAGGTGATTTACCAGTTACAGCAACGCTTGTGGAAAGCGAGGAGTTGAACCAGCCTCTATATTGATCGGAACCTTCAAGATAAACATCGGCCGGACGCTGCAGTTCTTCCCGCTCTTCGAGCACCGCCTGGTGGGAGGAGCCGCTGTCAAACCATACGTCCATAATATCTGTTTCTCTCGTAAACGTGCCGTTCGGGCTCTGTTCGGACTGATATCCTTCGGGCAGAAGGTCTTTTGTGTCCCATTCAAACCAGATGTTGGAACCATGCTTTCTAAATAAATCCGATACGTGGGAAATCGTTTCGTCTGTCACAATTTCCACACCATCTTCTCCGTAAAACACGGGAATTGGAACGCCCCACGCCCGCTGTCTGGAAATACACCAGTCCCCGCGGTCACGAACCATATTAAATAGTCTTGTTTCTCCCCACTCAGGAAGCCACGTTACATTTTTTACTTCTTCGAGCAGTTGTTCCCTAAAGTCTTTAATGGAAGCGAACCACTGAGCAGTAGCCCGGAAAATAACCGGTTTTTTCGTACGCCAGTCATGCGGATAGGAGTGCTTGATAAACTGCAGTTTTTCCAGCGCATTTAATTCCTCAAGCTTTTGAGTGATCTGCTTGTTTGCTTCATCATAGAAAAGTCCTTCAAAACCGGGCGCCTCATCCGTGAAATACCCTTTATCATCTACTGGACAGAGAACTTCCAGGCCATACTGCTGACCTACTACATAGTCATCCTCCCCGTGTCCGGGCGCTGTATGGACACAGCCTGTACCAGCATCCAGCGTTACATGATCGCCCAGAATAACAAGAGAGTCCCTTCCATAAATAGGGTGGCTTGTCATTACATGCTCAAGCTCTTCTCCTTTAAACGTGCGGAGCGTTTCGGCTTCTTCCCATTCCAGTTCGGTTTTCAGCTGCTCCAGCAGGCCTTCTGCCACGATATATTTTTTATCATTGTGCCTGACCGATACATACGTCAGCTCCGGATGAACGGCAATCGCAAGGTTTGCCGGGATTGTCCAGGGAGTCGTGGTCCAGATAAGAAATTTTTCGTCCCCGTCCAGAATATTTTTGCCGTCTTTTACATCAAACGTGACATAAATAGATGGTGATTTTTTATCATGGTATTCAATTTCCGCTTCGGCCAGAGCTGATTCGGAAGAAGGTGACCAATAGACCGGCTTTTTGCCTTTATAGATATACCCACGCTTGGCCATTTCTCCAAATACTTTAATCTGCTGGGCTTCGTAGTCATTAGTGAGCGTAATATACGGGTTATCCCAGTCTCCGCGCACGCCGAGTCTTTTAAACTGCTCGCGCTGGCGGTCCACCTGCTTTAACGCGTAGTCTTCACAGGCCTGGCGGAATTCTGCCACCGACATTTTCTTCCGGTTTACTTTTTTGTTTTTTGTTAATGCCGTTTCAATCGGAAGACCGTGGGTATCCCAGCCCGGCACATACGGTGCATGAAACCCGGACATGGATTTGTAGCGGACGATGAAATCCTTTAATACTTTATTCAGGGCATGACCCATATGGATATCTCCGTTGGCATACGGCGGTCCATCATGGAGCACAAACAGCGGACGTCCGGCTGTGCGTTCCTGTACTTTTTGGTACATATCTTCGCTTTCCCATTCTTTTTGTCTTTCCGGCTCCCGGTTCGGCAGATTGCCGCGCATTGGAAACGCCGTTTTCGGCATGAGAAGTGTTTCTTTGTAACTCATTTTATTTCCCCCATTCATTTACTTGTAAGCTCTTTTTAAAAGTTTCAATATACGGATACATCATCCAGACACACAAAAAAGCCCTCTCGATCCGATAGGGACGAGAAGGCTCGCGGTACCACCCTAATAGCTGAAAAAACACAGCCACTTTGGGTTTGTATAACGGTAAACAACCGCCGGTACCTACTTTTATTTCAGTATCGGAACTACAGGGTGATGTCTTTACCTGCCATTGTACTGTGCTTTCACCATGTCACAGCTCGCTGTTCAGACGGCGTACGATAAAGTATGTCCCTGTCTTCGTTTTTTAATATGTTGTGTAGAAAGTATAATTCAGAAAATCCGGTTAGTCAATATTTCGATCCGTCTCTGCTGCAGGCGTTTCCTTCGCAATATCTTCCCATTCTTCGCTATGTAAGAGATTCATCTGGGCTTCGACAAGCATTTTAAACCTCATCCGGTAGACGCTGGCCTGCTTTTTTAACTCCTGCATTTCCAATTCCATTTTCTTTGTACGGCTTAATGCGTCGTTAATCAGACGATCAGCGTTTTTCTCCGCTTCCTGAATAATCAGCTGGGATTCTTTATTGGAGCTTTTTCTTACTTCTTCTGCCGTTTCCTGGGAAACCATAATCGACTTATTCAGCGTATCTTCAATAGCTGAGAAGTGTTCTACACGTTCTTCCAGATCTTCTGCTTTTGTCTGCCATTCGTTTTTTTCACGGATAGCAGCTTCAAAATCTTTAATTACCTGATCCAAAAACTCATTAACCTCATCTTCATCATAGCCGCGGAATCCTTTTGTAAACTCTTTATTATGGATATCTAAAGGAGTAATTGGCACTGGCTTCACCTCTGCTGTTGTTTATTGGTCTTTCTTTTTTCCGTACTGTAAACGGTAACGTCCTTTTTTCGTTAATCCTTCATTACTTAAAATTTTCCGCCGTCCCATGCCCCGCACGGACACATAATCGCCGGGGGCAACCTGGTAAGCCGGCTGGGTAATGGTCTTCCAGTTCACTTTTACCTTTTCTTTTTCAATATAAGGGAGCGCTTTGCTTCTGGAAACGCCGTACATTTCAGCAATAAGGACATCAAGCCGGAAAGAAGTAATCGTGGAGCTTACTTCCTCCCAGCTTTCCTCTGCTTCCAAAGCATCCTGCAGCGGCTTTCTCTCGACCTGCACCGGTGCATTACCGGCTTTAGTCAAGTTCATTTCCAGGTACAGGCTGACTTCTTCGCTTACCACACAGTGAAAAAACCCTTCACCGGCTATAATATCCCCATATTTTTCTCTTTTAATGCCAAGACCCGTCAACGTCCCCAGTATATCGGGGTGGCGGAGGGTTACAAACTTGGCGGGATAGGAAAGTTCGTATAAAGCTAAATGAAACGACTCTTCTGTTATTTCTTCATAAAAAGGATAGATACAGGCTCTTCTTCGTTCAGCCCCATTGGCTCCTCCATGAAACTGAAAACGTACGGTTTCATCTTTACCGATGATCATCGCGAGCAGGTCCTGTTCGCGCGGATCGAGAAAATCTGTCAGCTTGGTTTCATAATACGTTTCTACTGCCTGCTTCCAATCCCTCACCTGCTCGATGAAGGGGTGTTCTTCTTTTCGAAAATGCTCAGAATAGTCCATAGATGCTCCTTTTACATAAATAACGCAGCAACGCCGCGGCTTGCCATATTTAATACGAGCAGAGCCACTAGTGGAGAAATATCAAACATACCAAGCGGTGGAATCACGCGTCGGAACGGCTCGAGAAAAGGTTCCACGATGGATCCGATAAACTGGCCGATGGATGTTTCCCTGGCATTGGGAAACCAAGACATAAGAATATAAGCGAGTACGATAAATGAATAGATCTGCATTCCTGCAGCTAAAATTGCTCCAATTTGCGCCATTATTTCTCTCCTTTAAGGTTGTTCCTGATTGTGTTCATACAGTGCTTCGGAAATGGCACCGGATACATCAATATTGTCCGGAGTGCATAAAAATATATTTTCACCGACTTTTTGAATGTCTCCGCCTATAGCATAAACAGTGCCGCTGAGAAAATCAACAATCCGCTTTGCCTGGTCGTGCTGAAGGCGCTGCAAATTAATAATAACAGATTTTCTATTTTTTAAATGATCTGCAATATCCTGTGCCTCTTCATAGGTTCTGGGCTCGACCAATATCATTTTTGCTGATTGCTGAAGACTTTGCAGACTGACAACATTGGACTTTTCTTTTGCAGGCGGTGCCGGATCGGGAACCGGATCCTCTTCGTATTTTATAAGCGGGTCCCTGTCCTCGACCGTGCCGTCTTCTAATTCAAAAAAACGCTTAAAGTTTTTTTTGAAACCCATGGATTTTCCTCCTGCCTTTAATAGTATGATGCCTCTCAGGCGTTCGTTTCATTACCTACAAGACTTGTTCCAAGTCTAATATACGTTGCGCCTTCTTCGATTGCAATAGCATAATCATTGGACATCCCCATTGACAGCTCTTCACAGGGAGCGTTCGGCTGGCCGAGCGCCCGCACACGATCTCTCAGCTCTCTCAGCTCACGGAACAAGCCCCTTGTTTTTTCCGGTTCTTCTTCATACGGTGCCATTGTCATCAGTCCTACCACTTCAATAGCAGAAAAGCCTTCAAGACGTTGGATAAACGGAATGACTTCTGCAGCATCCAGGCCTGCTTTGGAAGCTTCACCGGACACGTTTACCTGCACAAAGCATTTTACTTTATTTCCATCCTCCAGCCTTTTTTCCAGCTCTTCTGCTAATGACATACGATCCAATGAGTGAATATATTCATATTTGCCGATAATTTTTTTCGCTTTTTTGGATTGAAGCTGACCGATAAAATGAAAAGATGCTTTATCCTGAAGCTTTTCCCATTTATCCAGTGCCCCTTCTATCCTATTCTCTCCAAGATGGGAAATTCCTGCTTCAATAGCACGTTCGGCTGTTTCCATCGACACATATTTTGTTACAGCGATAATATGAACCTCATCTTCCCGGCGTCCGGCTCTGCTGCATGCTTCTGCGACTGTCTGTTTAATGCCTGCCAGATTTTCCTCTACATCTCCCAACGTGCTGTTCCCCTTTCTAATCTGCATTTTTACCGATAAAGCTCATCATCCGCCCGCTCTTACCTTTATCCCGGCGGTGTGAAAAAAATAACTGCTCCTGCTCAAATGAACAATAGGAAGTAGCTTCAATTTGCGCTGCAGGTATCCCCGCCTGTTCTAGAAGCAGACGGTTCACTGCTTTCATATCCAGCTGATACCCCCCGCTGCTGTTCTTAGTCCAGGGCGCGGCAGCTGAAGAACCCAGTACCTGTTTCATTGCATTTATAACGGTGTCATCCACTTCATAATGCTGCTGTGAAATACAAGGACCGATCACAGCGTATATTTTTTCCGGAGCGATACCTTCTTCTTTTTCCCAAGTTTCAATCATCCGCGCTCCTATATTTAGAGCGGTTCCTTTCCAGCCTGCATGGGCCAGTCCGACCAGCCCGCTGCGCGGTGCGTGAAAATATAATGGCACACAGTCTGCATAGAAGCTCACCAGCGTTACATCGGCAGAGCTGGTATACATGCCATCTGCTTCGCCTACCCGGCTTTCTCGCGTCAAAGCCCCTTTTCCGGCGTCATCCCTGACAGCATGTATAATGTCTGCTTTGTGCACCTGCTCGGCTGCTGTCCATGTGGAAAGCGGCCTGCCCGCCTCAGCCGCGACCATTTTTCGGTTTTCGACAACGTTATCAGCTTCGTCTCCAACGTGAAAGGCCATATTATTGCTCGAAAAAGGAGCCGGGCTGTGACCGCCGGATCTTATCGTAAATCCGGCTGTTATATTTCCCGGTGCCGAAAACGAAGGGGAAGTAAGGGTCAAAAACGAGCTCGCGGATTGTGTAAAAGGTTCCCTGCTGGCTGACATGTATAATTCTCCTTTTTAATAAGCCATTCTTGAAAAAAGCCGGACGCGTTGAACACGTCCGGCTTAAGAATTTATTTTTTCTTACGGCGGTTTCTAAGGAATGCCGGAATATCAAGTGCATCTGATTCTTCTTCAGCTGGAGAATGAGATTCTCTTTCTCTTGGCTGCTCTGTATACTCGTCATCACGTCCGGCACCCGGCGGCGGAGTCTGACGGCTTCTCGCTGGAGCCGGCTGGCTGTACTGCTGGCTTCTTCTTGGAGAAGCACTCGGCTGCTGGCTCTGTCCTCTTGGATTCACCCGTGCACGTTTATCTTCATTATCTTCAAACCCTGTAGCAATAACCGTTACAACTATTTCGTCCTGAAGGTTTTCGTTAATAACCGAACCGAAGATCATATTAACTTCAAGATCAGAGGCTTCAGAAACAATTTCTGCTGCTTCATGTACTTCAAACAGGCTTAAGTTCGCTCCGCCTGTAATATTCATGAGAACACCCTGTGCCCCATTAACAGACGTTTCAAGAAGCGGGCTTGAAATTGCTTTTTTAGCGGCTTCAGCTGCCCGGTTTTCGCCGGTAGCAATACCGATTCCCATGAGAGCAGAACCTTTTTCACTCATAATTGTTTTAACGTCGGCAAAGTCCAGGTTAATCAGTCCCGGTACTGCGATTAAGTCAGAGATACCCTGTACACCCTGGCGGAGTACGTTATCAGCTTCCTGGAATGCTTCAAGCATCGGCGTGCTCTTGTCTACAATTTCAAGCAGACGATCGTTTGGAATGACAATCAATGTATCTACTTTCTCTTTTAAAGATATAATTCCGTTTGCTGCCTGGCTGGAACGCTTTCTGCCTTCGAATGTAAACGGACGTGTTACAACGCCTACTGTAAGGGCGCCGATTTCTTTAGCAATTTCTGCGATAACGGGAGCAGCACCTGTTCCTGTACCGCCTCCCATACCTGCAGTGATAAATACCATATCAGCACCCATAAGCGCCTCTTCGATCTGCTCTTTGCTTTCCTCAGCAGCTTTTTTACCGATCTCAGGATTAGCTCCTGCTCCAAGACCGCGGGTAAGCTTTCCGCCAAGCTGAAGCTTTGTTTCAGCCTGGGAGAGCTGAAGTGCCTGGGCGTCTGTGTTAACAGAAATAAACTCTACACCCTGTAGTCCGTTTTCAATCATGCGGTTAACCGCATTGGAACCGCCGCCCCCTACTCCGATAACCTTAATCTGTGCGAGCTGGTCCATATCCATTTCAAATTCTAACATCAATGATCCTCCTAGTTTATCAATTCTGACCCGTTCTTTTATTCAAAAAACACTTTGAAGAAATTCTTCACTTTGCTTTTTACTGTAGGCTGATCAGACTGATTAGATTGATTTTCTTTTTCGCGCTGTTCCCTGAGTTCTTTACGGTCTTTCTTAGGCTTTGCATCTGCCGGCGGAAGAGGCGCTGCCTGAAAAGACTGCTCTTCCGAAGAAGATGTGACCGCCATTTCCTTATCTTGAATTTTAACATGTTCATGGGCAAATTCAATAAGACCAATCGCAGTTGTATAAATAGGCTCTCTGACGCCGATATAGTCAGGTACTGTCATGCGTACGTTTTGGCGCAGGACATCCTCTGCGAGATCAAGCGTTCCCGGTATCATTACAGAGCCGCCTGTAAAGATATATCCGCCGGGCAGGTCGGAATAGCCCATACGGTAAATTTCTTCATGCACAAGCTCAAAAATCTCTTCCAGCCTTGGCTCGATAATCTGTGCAATTTCATATTGGGAATAATCTTCAGAATGGTCATTTCCCATCGTATTCATGCTGAATGTTACATCTTCGGAAGCATCGTCAATAAATGCATAGCCATGATGCCGTTTAATGCGCTCCGCTTCTTCTGAAGTGGTACGCAGGCCGACAGAAATATCATTAGTAATATGATCCCCGCCAATAGACAGCACACGCAGAGCCTGCATCATGCCATCTTTGAATACAGAAATGGTGGTAGACCCGCCACCGATATCAACCATGGCCACACCAAGCGTTTTTTCATCTTTGGAAAGAGCAAAATCACCGGCTGCTAAAGGCTGAAGACACAGCGCTTCTATTTCCAGTCCCGCTCTTTCTACACAACGCAGCAGGTTATGTAAAGTTGTTTTGGCACCGGTAATAAGCGTAGCTTCCACTTCGAGGCGTACACCCATCATTCCCCGTGGATCTGTGATTCCCTCTAATCCATCTACAATGAACTGTGTCGGGATCGTATCTACAATTTCTCTTTCAGGAGGAATGGAGAGGACCTGAGCTGCATCCATAACCCGGTCTATATCTTCATCGCGGATTTCACGGTCAGAGCTCGATACAGCCACTACTCCGCTGCATGGTTTCATTTCAATATGATTGCCGTTCACTCCGAGAATAACGCGGGTAATAGAAAGGCCTACCATGCGCTCTGCTTTTTGAATCGCTTCTCTAATAGAATGAACTGTTTCATCTATATCGACAATAGCTCCTCGCTTCATTCCTCTGGAAGGTGCGGTTCCTACACCGATCACCTGTAAAGATTTGCCTGACATCTCCCCAATAATTACTTTAACGGCAGATGTACCAATATCTAAACTTACATAAATATCTTCATTATTCACTAGTCGGCACCTCCTATGCTAACACCCAAGTCTCTGTTTTAGATTCCGAGTTGTTTACTCTATTTATATTACATGAGCAACACGCTGTTGTGGTATCTTAACAGAAAATTATTTACTTTTTTTAATGAGATCACTTTTTACTATAGAATGGAAAGGTTATTTACACTTATAACGTCTAGTTTACATGAATTATGCTCAGCAGAAAAGAGCACGTTGAATTAAATTCACTGTTATTCTTCATTAACCGGGGTGGATTCTTCATTTTCCGGTGCTGTTTCCGAAATATCGCCGTTCTCATCAGCAGATTCTTCGGTTTCTTCGGCCGGAACTTCATCCGTCTCAACTTCTACAGGGTCCTCAGCCGGAACTTCTTCTTCAGAAGATTCTGCTGCTTCTCCGGCTTCTTCTGCAGCCGCTTCCTCCGGAGCCCCGTCGTTTCCGCCTTCTTCTGCCGGGAGATCTTCCTCTCCGGTTCCGCTTTCTTCTTCAGCCTCTTCATCGCTTTCAAAATACGGTGTCAGCTTCATATGCAGAACACCCGGGACGCTGCGGTCGACCTCCGCAGAAACAGAGGGATAAGATGCCATGTGTTCAGCAAATCCCGGAATCGTGCTTTCTACTTCAATGCCGTCGTTCATATAAAGCTTTAGTTCATTGGGATCTTCTTCTGTCGGCGAAAAAATTACTTCCGAGATACTGTTTCTAATACCGTCTCCTGCCTTACTCATTTCTTTTGAAAAGCGTTCGAGCTTTTCTTCATCAGAGAACCCGTGCAGAAGCGGGGCATCGCTTGGAATCTGTTCGGAAGGTTTATTACGCAGTACAGCTCCTGTTGTTAATACAGGGATAAACGTGCCTTCTGACATCACATAGCCGACTCGTTCCTGCTCTGTAATATCAATGACTACTCTGCCGGGAAGAGAACGGCTGATGGAGGCTTCCTGGACTTCTTCCAGCTCTTCTATCTCTGCTTCCGCGCTCCCCCGGTCGACGGACCAGATGTTTTCTCCAGTGACGATGCCGCTTGTTTCAATGATGACGTTTTTTTCTGCAATTTGATTTCCTTCTACTTCCACAGCGCGTATATTGCTCAATGGAGACTGGAAATAAATAACCAGACCAATTAAGATCAAAAAGATGGAAAGATATATTACAAAACGCCTGTTCGAACGCTTTCTTCTCTGCTCCTGCAAGGTGGGAATCCGTTCTTCAATCGGCACTACTTTCTTATCAGACACCTTTTTCAACCTCCAATCCTGCCCCGGATACTATGTAAAGAAATCGTGAAAAAACGCATCACCCGCGTCTTTTCACAATTTCTACTTCTGTATTCATTACTACCTGATATTTTTCCCATACAGTATGCTTTACATGTTCGACAATAGCGAGTACATCTTCCGCTTTAGCCTCTCCGGTATTTACAATGAAATTTCCGTGGAGTTCTGAAATCTGCGCTCCGCCATGTACATACCCTTTCAGGCCGGAGGATTCAACCAGCTGCCCGGCGTGATGGGGAAGGGGGTTTCGGAACACACTTCCTGCACACGGCAGATTCCATGGCTGTGTTTCTCTCCTGTAGCTTTTATGTTTTTGCATTTCTGCTACAATGTCTTCTTTTATTCCTTCTTTGAGCTGAAAAACAGCCTGTACGCAGATACCCTTTTCCTTCTGAAGTCTCGATGTGCGATAAGAAAATCCCATATTTTCTGTATCTATCCATTCGAGCCTTCCATCCGGATACAGCACTCTTGCTTTTACAAGAACATCCGCAATTTCTGTGCCGTGGGCGCCGGCATTCATAAAGACAGCTCCCCCTATTGTTCCTGGAATTCCTCCCGCGAATTCAAATCCGGAAAATCCTTTTTTGCTAATAATGGTTGCCAGCTTAATTAATGAATAGCCTGCATCGACAGTTAGTATGCCGGTTTCCTCTTCCAGCTCCATGCCGCTGAGGCGGTTGCCCAGTTTAATAACCGCACCTTCGATCCCTTTATCATCAACTAAAAGGTTGGATCCTCTTCCAATAGCGCGCCAGGGAAGCTTTTGTTCTTTAATTTCTTCCAGAGCTGTTACCAGCCCTTCTACGGAATCCGGCTCGATAAATAAATCCGCCGGTCCGCCTATTTTCCAGGTAGTATGCTTGGATAATGGCTCGTCTTCGGCTACATAGCCTACCTGTTCGTCTTTAAGACGCTGCAATACCTCTTTCATGGAAGTGCTCCTTTCTCTATTTATTTGACTTTATTAATGAATCCATTAGTTTGTATAAGCGGCTGGATGCATCAGGCACACCCAGGCTGAGTGAGGCTTCTTTCATCTCTTTCCATTTGTTTTCTTCTGACAAGATGGATTGTATGTCCTGCATAAGCACTTCACTTGTTACATCTTTTTCTTTACGAAGAACAGCAGCCCCATTCACTTCGAGGGCGAGCGCATTCTTTTCCTGATGGTTGTTCGTGACGTAAGGGCTTGGGATTAAAACGGCGGGCACACCGAGCGCTGTAATCTCTGCGATTGTGGTAGCCCCTGCTCTTGTGACAATCAGGTCCACGTGATGAAGCACGTCCGGCATGTTATGAAGAAAAGGCTGGATGGAAACATTCTCCGGGTTTCCAGCTTCTTGTACCTTTTCCATCACATTATCGTAATGAACGGAGCCGGTAACGTACAGATACTGCCAGTCATGGCCGGCGGTTTCCTTTAATGAGCCAAGAAATGCTTCGTTAATAGGTTTTGCCCCTCTGCTGCCGCCTACAATAAGAACGGTTTTACGGCCGGGCTGAAGACCGAGAGAGGCCAGCGGATTTACCGGGGAATGGTTTGCCACTTCAGATGCCCGGGGATTTCCTACAAACTCCACCTTTTCTGAAGGGAAAAACGAGGCGGCTTCCTGAAAAGCAATGCCGACTTTTTCAGCGTACCTGCTCAAAAATTTGTTGGTTAACCCGGGAACACTGTTTTGTTCGTGGATGATACAAGGAATGTTAAGCTTCGCCCCTGCGTATACGACCGGTCCAGCTACGTAGCCTCCGGTACCGATAACAATGTCTGCTTTAAACTCTTTAATCATTTTTTTTGCTTTGGATGTTCCATTTATAAACCGCCAGATCGTCTTTGCATTATCCAGAGAAAGCTTCCGTTTAAATCCGGTAATTTCAATGGTTTGGAACGGAATGCCCTCCCGGGGCACAATATCGCTCTCCAGGCCTTTTTCTGTTCCGATATATAAAAATTCACTCTCAGGCGCTATTCTTTTTATTTCTTTAACGAGGGCCAGTGCCGGATAAATGTGGCCTCCGGTTCCGCCTCCGGTTATTACTATTCTCATTAAAATACTCCTTTATGCTTCTTCGCTGCCGGAGAAGCCATCACTGCTTTTTTTGTTTGTTCATTTCCTGAATAAAAAGGTCGCCTCTTTGCTCAAACGTTTTGAACTGGTCCCAGCTTGCACAGGCCGGAGAAAGAAGAAGTACATCCCCCGCTTCTGCAACAGCAGCCGCCGCCGCCGTTGCTTCTTCAAGAGTATCTACTATTTTCACTATGTTCAGACCTGCTTTTTCTGCAGTGTCTGCCAGTTTATATTTTGTTTCACCATATGCTACTACTGCTTTAAGACCCGCAAAAGCGGCCTCGAGGCTGTCAAATTCGTTCCCCCTGTCCAGGCCGCCCGCAATCAGGACGACCGGGTCTGAAAAAGCTTCAATAGCCTTTTGGGTGGAAAGAATATTGGTAGCTTTGGAATCGTTATACACCCGAATACCGTTCACATCTCCTACGTACTGAAGCCTATGCTTAATACCCGAGAAGGTTGTTAATACGTTTTCCACTGCTTGACGGTCTACGCCGCTAAGCATAGCAGCTGCTGCCGCTGCAAGCATGTTTTCATGATTATGCCTGCCCGGCAGGGATGCTTTACTCATTTCCATTACGGGCTCGTTTTGAAACATCATCCATCCGTCTTTAATGCAGGCTCCCTCTGACAATATTTCTGTCGTGGAAAAAGGAAACAGCCTCGCGTTCGATTGTTTGGCAAGCGCCGTCACTTCAGGATCGTCCGCGTTATAAAGTGCATATTCTTCCTCGGTCATATTGGCAAACATTTTTCCTTTGGATGCTACATAATCTTCTTTTGAACCATGATAATCCAAATGAGCGTCAAATATGTTTAAAATAATACCGATATTCGGCTGAAAGGCAGGGCTTCCTTTTAATTGAAAACTCGAAACCTCGGTCACCATAAATTCATCCTGCTTTACCTGTTCCGATACTTCACAGGCTACCGTTCCAATATTTCCGGCTAAATAGGACTTCTTTCCACCCTCTACGAGCAATGCATGGAGAAGGCTTGAAGTAGTTGTTTTTCCGTTGGAACCGGTAATAGCTATCATCGTACCTTCGCATAAGCGGCCTGCTATTTCCATTTCTGTAATAATAGGTATATTCAACTCGCCGGCCTTTTCAAACAGCGGCAGATCGTAGCGGATACCTGGATTTTTCACTATTATATCTATTTTTTCTTCAAGGAGGGACAACGGATGCCCTCCGCTGTGAAGGGGAATTCCGAGCTGTTTTAATTCTTTTTCTTCTGTTGAACCTTCAGAAGAAGACCCATTATTTACTATTACATGGGCACCGAGGCGGTGAAGAAGCCTTGCGGCTGACATTCCGCTTTTAGCCAGTCCTACAATTAACACGTGTTTATCTTTATACAGGGATTGCTTCATTATATCAGCACCTCAATTATAATTCCTGCCACAGCCAGAACGAGTCCAGTACTCCAGAACACAGTAACTACTTTCCATTCCGACCAGCCGGACAGTTCAAAATGGTGGTGGATTGGACTCATTTTAAAGATTCGCTTGCCTCTTAATTTAAACGATGCCACCTGGATAATCACGGATAGCGTTTCAATAACAAACACGCCGCCGATAATAACGAGAATCAGCTCAGCTCCAAGCAGAATGGCAATAGCTGCAATCGCCCCGCCAAGCGCAAGAGATCCCGTGTCTCCCATAAATACTTTAGCTGGATGTGCATTAAACACAAGAAACCCTAAGCAGGCGCCCACTATCGCAAAAGAAAAGACAGCAACATCGGATGCACCCTGGATCCATGCCAGAATCGCAAAAGCCAAAAAAGCTACGGCTCCTGTACCTGCTAAAAGACCGTCCAGGCCATCAGTTAAGTTTACAGCATTGGATGCCCCGACCAGCATAAAGATAACCAGGAAAAAGTACATAAAGCCCAGATCAATGCTGAAATTGGTTGCAGGCACCGACACGGATGTACTAAAATCCCCGGAGTAAATAACGATAAAGAAGATCAGCGCTATTACTGCCTGGCCGGCAAGCTTTTGTTTAGATGTCAGACCGAGATTGCGTTTTTTTACAATTTTTATAAAATCATCAAGAAAACCGAGTGTACCAAAACCAATTGTTACTAAAAGCAGTAAAAAAAGTTCGGTACTGAACCCGGTCCATATTGTCATAACAAGCATGGTCAAAATAAGCGAAACAAGAATTACGATGCCGCCCATTGTTGGAGTGCCGCCTTTTTTCATATGGGACTCCGGTCCTTCCTCCCTGATACTCTGCCCGAATTTAAATTTCTTCAGGGCCGGAATAAAAAAGGGAGTAAGAATAATCATAAATACGAAAGCCAGAATGCTGGCTGTTATTACATTGAGCGCCATTATTGGACGTCCTTTCTATTAAAAACAAACAGTTTTACTTATGTGTTTTATTTTTTATTGCTGTTTCTGCTTCTTTTCTATCATCAAAAGAAAATACTTCGTCTTTTATTATCTGGTACGTTTCGTGTCCTTTGCCGGCAATTAATACCAGGTCCCCAGGTTCTGCATGTTCTATCGCATATTTAATAGCTTCCCGGCGGTCTTCAATTACTTTAAAGTTTGTATTAGTCAGCCCTATTGTCATGTCGTCAATAATAGAAGCCGGGTTCTCATCGCGTGGATTGTCTGCTGTGAAAATACTCATGTCGGATAACGTAACGGCAATCTTCGCCATTTCCGGCCGCTTCGTTTTATCACGGTTGCCTCCGCAGCCTACCACGGTGTAAACAGAGCCTGCTGCCATTTCCCGGGCCGTCTCCAGAACATTTTTCAGGCTGTCCGGCGTATGGGCGTAATCAACGATAACCGCAAATTCCTCCTCAGACTCGACCAGCTCAAATCTTCCTGCAACTCCTTTTACTTTTCCAAGCGCCGAAACGATGGTGGAAAGTGAAATACCTTCAGAAAGAGCAGCCGTTGCTGCTGCAAGCGCGTTATAGATACTAAATTTCCCTGCCATGGAAAGAGAGAGCGACTCCTCACCCCATGGGGTCACAATCGTAAAGGATGTTCCTGTCGGCGTCATGGAAATGTTTTCCGCCCGGATATCTGCCGGTTCGTCTATTCCATACGTGAGCACAGGAGCCGGGCATACCTTCTCAAAGAAAAGAGAAGCACTGTCGTCTGCATTAAGGACAGCCGTTTTTTCTTCCCCTTCGTAGGAGTTTCCCAGCTGGCTGAACAGCAGGCTTTTAGCCTGTCTGTATTTATCCATCGTTTCATGGTAGTCAAGGTGATCTTTTGTTAGATTTGTAAAAACTACCGTATTAAAATCACAGCCTCTCACTCTGCCTAAATCGAGAGCGTGAGAGGAAACTTCCATAATGCAGGAATCCACATCCTGATCTTTCATATCCCGGAATATTTTCTGGATGGTGACAGATTCCGGGGTCGTATTTTTCGTCTCAAAAATTTCTTCGTTAATTTTAGTATACATTGTGCCGATCAGGCCGGTCTGCACAGCATTTTCTTTCAGCACAGCTTCTAGAAGATGGCTTGTGGTGGTTTTTCCATTTGTACCAGTAATCCCAATTAATCTCATTTCTCCTGTAGGATGCTGATAAAAACGGCTGGCAGCGATAGCCATTGTTTTTTGTGTGTCCCGGACTACGAGTACCGGAACAGAAAGCGGCAGCGGATATTTGGCTATTACTGCGCAGGCACCATTTCTTACAGCCTGTTCTGCGTATTCATGTCCATCTACGGTATAACCTTCAATGCAGAAAAACACCCCTCCGGAAACCACTTCTCTGGAGTCCATGTGGATGGATGTTATTTCTGGATTTTCCGTTGGAAGGGCGCCGTGAACAAGTACCGGCGGCAGTAAATCATGTAGGGTTATCATCTTATACTCTCCTGCGAATTGCGTTTTTTATTTGTAAAAACCGGGCTGACAAATGAATAGGCCAAGGTAACACCTCGGCCGTTTCACCATTTTCATTTTAAGCTTCCTATAAAAATTTGTCACCCTCGTTTTTATCATTTCCGCTCGAAGGCTTCATTTATTCTGTTTCAGCCGGCTCTTCTTCAAGAGGAGCTTCTTCGGGAACGGTTTCCTCTGCTGCTTCTGATTCCTCTTCGTTATCCTGAATTTCCTCCCCTTCTTCCGGGGTTTCTTCTTCTGTTTCTCCGTCGCTTGCATCTTCTTGAGTTTCCTCTGCATCTTCAGAGGCGTTTTCTTCAGATTCTTCTGCTGGTTCTTCTTCTGCAGCCTCTTCTTCTCTCATTTCAGCCGGTGTCATAAGCGTAATCGTAATGGCACCTTTATCTGGAATGGCTGCTTCCGGATCAATATTCTGCTCGCTTACATAGCCGGAACCTTCGAAACGAAGTGGTTTATCCAGCAGTTCACTGAATCTTTTGGCGTCTCTGATAGACCAGCCCGTCATATCCGGCATAATGGCTTCACCGTTTGTTCTTAAAAATATTTTTTCACCTGCAATAACATTGTTTCCCGATTCTGGAAGCTGGGATTCAATATCGTTTCCAGCTCCTACAACCACCGGAACTAAACCAAGAGATTCAGCTTTTTCCTGCGCCTGCTGTGTCGTCATTTCCGTGAAGTTAACCGTATCAATTCCTGTTTCTTCAAAAACTTCGTCATTTTCTACATCGGTCTCAGGAGCAATATTCATGTAAGAAAGGCTTTGTTTCATAACTGGATTAAATATCTGCGAAACTGGAGCAGAACCAGATTCGGAACCATCCAGCTCCGGACGGTCAACAGCCACGTACACAATAATGCTTGGGTCATCTGCCGGAGCCATTCCCATAAAGGAAAAAATATTTTCGTTTTCCCCGGACAAATAGCCGGATCCATCATCACTGCTGATTTGAGCGGTTCCTGTCTTTCCTGCGACATCTATTCCATCAATTTGGTACGGTTTACCTGTTCCATACTCGCCTGATACAACAGTTTCCAGCTTTTCCCGTACCTCCTTTGCCGTTTCGGCACTGATAGGATTGCCTGCCGATTCAGGTTCCGCTGTATAGGTGTTCTTATCTTCCTGCTCGTTATGAATGCGGTCCACTACGTAAGGTTTCATCATTTCTCCATCATTTGCAATAGCTGTAGCTGCCTGTACAAGCTGAATCGGCGTATAGGCAGATGCCTGCCCAAATCCGGAGACGCCGGCATCCAGGTCATCAGAATCCGCTATCGAGCTGTTTGTTTCATTTGGAAGATCAATACCCGTTATGTCCCTGAACCCAAAAGCATCAATATAAGAGAAAAATGTATCCGCACCAAGCTTCTCTAGCACAAGCTTGGCAAATGCTACGTTGGACGAGCGCTGCAGACCTTCATCAAAGTCAATCTCGCCCCAGCCTTCTCCATTATTATGATCGGAAATCCGGCTGTCCAGAATTTCATAGCGCCCGGATTGATATGTTTCTTCTCCATCATACACGCCTTCTTCAATAGCTGCTGCCAGCGTGAACATTTTCATCGTTGAGCCGGGCTCAATTCTGTCGGATACAGCAAAGTTTGTGTAATTTGTAATTGACTCATATTCGTTCGGATTAAAACTCGGCCGGTTGCTCATACCCAGTATTTCCCCGGTTTTTGCGTTCGCTACAACAGCCGTTATTTTGTTAGGGCTATAGGTTTCATCCACCTCTGTCATCGCCTGTTCCAGCACGGTCTGGATATTGGAATCAATCGTAAGATACACGTCTTCCCCGTCTTCAGGTTCGTCTATAATTTCATTGGGATCAAGAAGAGGCACCCCCTGACGGTTTCTTTCGTAGCTCAACTCTCCGTCTTCGGGCTCCAGGTTATCGTTTAGACCTCGTTCCAGTCCCATAAGCGATTCAGTCATATCCCGGTTTGTAAAACCAAGTACATGTGATGCAAACGTCTGGTTTGGGTAATACCGTTTCGGTTCCGTTATAAACTGAATCCCGTTAATATCCAATTCTTCTATCGCTTCTTTTTCAGAGAGGCTTAAATATTTAGCGCCCGATCCAAGCTCCACCTGAAACCTATCTTCCTGGGAGAGGAGATTTTCAAGTTCTTCTTCTTCCATATTAATTAATGGCGATAAGTCACTGGCAGCCTGGGCCGGGTCTTCGATATGGTCTTCATAGTCTTCATCGATTATCGCAAAAGCTGTAAAAGATTGGACTTCTTCAGCCAGCGCCTCTCCGCCGCGGTCATAAATAGTCCCACGCTCTCCGTGTAGAGGCTGGGTGGTCGTCCACCTGGATTCAGCCATTTCTTCAAGATCTTGTCCCTTGACTTCTTTACCTACCTGAACATATACCACTCTTGCTGCAAAAATCATAAAAAATAAGCTCACAATACCTAGTAGAATCAGTGCCCTCATAATTGTGCTTTTTTTCCGTGCTGCCATAACACCTTTCACCGCCTGTAGTATCTGGGGGCTTATTAAGCAAGTCCCGTTTTTTTGTTCTTATCCTGGAAAGAGGCTGGCATGAAGGAGATTCCCCCGCAGCCAGCCTCTCATGTACGATTATTGATTAACACTTTGAATTACTTTTACCTGATCATCCTGAAGGCTCATGCCAAGCTCTTCTTTAGCATAATACATAATGCGGTCTGGAGCACTTAATTCGGAGATTTCGACTTCAAGGCTCTGATTTACTTCCGATTGTTGACTGACCGATTGGGACAAAGCAGATATTTCTCTTTCGTGTCCATAAATGGCAGCAAAGTTGGATACAATGAAAAAGCATGCGGCCATAATTAATGCAGCGGCTGTACCAATAATAATTTTTTCACCTTTTGTTATGCTCTTTTTCACATGTTCATGTGCTTCTTTATGTATTTCAACTTTTTGATGTCTCTGCCGCTGAATTTGCTTGGCTAAATTATCCATTGCTGACCTCCTGATTTTTTTCAGCTATTCTTAATTTTGCAGAATGGGATCTCCTGTTTTCGTCCTGCTCCTGCTCTGTTGGAATAATTGGTTTCGTTGTAATTTTTTTCAATTCGGGTTCTGCACTTTCAGGGATAACGGGAAGGCCCCGCGGCAGTTCAGGGTAGGAACTTTTTTCTTTAATAATCCGCTTACAGAGGCGGTCTTCTAAAGAATGAAAAGTAATAACGCTGAGTCTTCCACCTTTACCCAGCATGGCTATACTGTCGATCAACGCTTTTTCCATTACGTCGAGCTCGCCGTTTACCGCCATACGAATGCCCTGAAATGTTCTTTTTGCCGGGTGTCCGCCTTTTCTGCGGGCCGGAGCCGGGATGGCATCTTTAATTATGTCAATAAGCTCGAATGTACTGTCTATAGGTTTGATTTCCCGTGCTGCTTCAATTTTTCTGGCAATCTGTTTGGCGAATTTTTCCTCTCCAAATCTCGAAATCACACGCTGGATATCAGAAAAACTCCATTCATTTACTATATGCCAGGCAGTAAGATGCTGGCGCTGGTCCATTCTCATATCCAGCGGTGCATCATAACGATAGCTGAATCCTCTATCCGCCTCATCAAACTGCGGTGATGACACACCCAGATCAAACAGCACCCCATCTACTTTATCAATACCAAGCTGATTAAGTTCCTCTTTAATAGAGGCAAAGTTTGCCCGGATTATGGTTATATTTTTTTTGAAGGGAGCCAGTCTTTTTTCTGCAGCAGCGATCGCCCGCTCATCCTGATCAAATGCGTATAGATGGCCCGTGCCGTCCAGCTGCTTTACTATTTCTTCACTGTGTCCGCCCCCGCCGAGGGTGGCGTCAACATAGATGCCGTTCTTTTTTACAGCAAGTCCTTCCACGGCTTCATTCAAAAGGACTGTTTCATGAGTAAACTTATCCAAAACGTTAAAGGCACCTCCATTGTTCCCTTCATTGGCTTAAAAGTCGAAATCTGCAATGTTTTCTGCTATTTCGGAGAAAGACTCCTGCGAAGCGGAAAAATACCTCTCCCAGTTTTCTTTGCTCCAAATCTCCACTCTTGCTGAGACACCAATTACAACACACTCTTTAGATAAACCAGCGTATTGGCGAAGGGTCGCAGGAATCATAGTTCTTCCCTGCTTGTCTAATTCACATTCGGAAGCCCCAGAGAAAAAAAATCTGGTGAAAGCTCTTGCATCTTTTTTAGTGAACGGAAGATTTTCCATTTTCTTTTCAAGCAGCTGCCATTCTTCCATGGGGTAAACAAACAGGCATTCATCCATTCCTCTAGTGATAACAAATGTTTTTCCCAGTGCTTCTCTAAAACGGGATGGAATAATCATTCTTCCTTTGTCATCAATATTATGGTGATGCTCTCCCATAAACATGGCTGCAACCCTCTTCCTCCACTATCTATCCTAAAGTTACCACATTCCACCACTTTGTACCACGGTTTCTTAAAAAAAATTTACTTAAATTCACAATTATCTAATATAGTCCTAATTAAAGCCCGCAGATCCTTTAAGGACGCGGGCCGGGCTTTCTTTTATTCACTTCAGGATAAATGACTGCATAGATTGCTGTAATTCTTCAGCTGTCTCAGCCAAACCGGCGGATGCATTGGACACTTCCTGCATGGATGCAGTCTGTTCTTCGGCTGCTGCCGCAACATTTTCCGAATATCCTGTGGCTTCTTTTAATACAGACAGGGATGCTGCGATCGAATGTTCAAGCCCTTTTGTTTTTTCAGCCATATTCTCTACATTGCCGGAAGCCATAATCATCTGTTCTTCCATTTCTTGGACTCCCTGCGAGATTTCTTTGAAAGAGCGGCCTGCTTTCACAACATAATCCATGCCTGTATCGACTGCTTTTTCGCCTTCTTTCATCGATACCACTGCTGATTCAATGCCGGTTTTTATATCGAAAACGATTGTTTCAATCTGCTTGGCGGAAAGCTGCGATTCTTCTGCAAGTTTCCTCACCTCTTCTGCTACCACCGCAAATCCTCTTCCCTGCTCTCCTGCTCTCGCTGCTTCAATCGCAGCATTTAAAGCCAGCAGATTGGTCTGCTCAGCCACTTCCCTGATAAGGGTTACGATACTTCCTATCTGATTGGACTGACGGCCTAATGTTTCGACATGGACTGAGCTGTCCGCTGTAGTGTTTCTTATACTTTCCATCTGGCTTGTAGCCAGCTCCACTGCTGTAAATCCGTTATTGGATTTAGAGGAGGTGTCTTCTGAAACTGTTTTTGCTTTTTGTACCTGCTCGGTCAGGTCATTCATACCTGAAACGAGATGTTTTAATATCGTAAGATTGTCTTCCGTAGAGGCGCTTTGTCTATCCGTTCCGGAGGCAACCTGCTGGATGCTCTCCGATATCTGTTCTGACGCTCTGCTTGTTTCTTCAGCACTCGCTGTCAGCTCTTCAGAAGAAGCAGCTACCTGCTCCGCAGATATGGATAACTGCTGGACAAGATTGGTCAATTTTCCTTTCATTTCGTTATAGTCCCGGGCAAGACGGCCAATTTCATCGCCTGAATGATCCTCCAGCTCAACAGAAAAATCACCTTTCCCTGCGCGCTGCAGCGCATTGGTCATGGTTTGAAGCCGCTTATTAAGCCCTTTTGTAAACAGCCACACACAAAAAGATGCCAGTGCCGCCATGAGAAGGAAAATGAGCACAAAAGCGGTCATCATAATCGTTACCGTTTCACTGATCAATTCCTGGGAGGCCCCTACATACCACATCCCGATAACCTGTCCATTCTCATCTATAATAGGCTCATATGCTGTCTGATATGTATTACCCGCTACGTCCGCTTCCCCGGTATACGTTTCCTGACGGTTGATAACAGATTCTATTACTTCAGGAGAAGCCTGGGTTCCGACCGCCCGCTCTCCGTCTACCATTACATTAGTAGCCGCCCGGGTATCCTCTTGAAATATAGTCACGGTGCCGCCGGTAATATCTCCTATGTAATCGACCATTTCATCGGATACCGCCGTCCCGCCTTTAACGAGTGTGCCATCTTCCAAAGCCCAGCTGCCTGGATAGGCTCCATTCAATGCTTCTCTTCCCAATTGAAGGTCAGAGGCCGCTTTTTCCGTTGATGCTTTTTTAATACTTTCTGAGGTCTGCCAGTAAACGACGCTGCCCAGTCCAATAAAAAGCAGAGCCAGAATAGACAGTACAATCATATTGATTTTTGAACCGATTTTTCTATTGTTCCACATGATTTAATAACTCCTTTTCATTTTCTTCCTCATTACTATCGGTATTTTTTTGGAATATTTTACAATTAAGGTGTTTTCTTTCTAAAAAAATATAAAAAAAACCGCCTGAAAAACAGGCGGCTTACAATTCTATATAATGCTGGAACGGCTCAGTGGAAGTCTGCAGCGATTCAGACATGTCATTTACTATTTCCGGCCCGTGAAGATTAAGAAGCCAGAATATCGAATACACTCTTTCCTGCGGTATACCTTTGGGTTGAAGAAGCTGCAGCGATGCTTCCAAATTCCGAAGTCTGCGCCCTGCTTTTTCTTTTTCCACGGAATCAATACGATTGGCCAGAGCAAATATTTCATTTTGTATTCTCTGCCAATTATTTTCTGCGAAGCTTTTTTCTGCCGGCCTTTTTTCTTTCCAATTCTGTGCCAGCTCTTGGTGCATCGGTTTTATTTCTTCAATCATTGATTGAGCGGCTGTCTGCCCTTCCCGAAAAGCAGGAGAATTTATAATGTTCTCCAATCTGCGCTGCAGCTCCCCGGATGCGCCGCTGCCCGCCGAAATATTTTCGTTTTTTAATGTTTTTTGAACACGTTTATCAATAATCGTCAAATGCTGTCTTAGCAGAACCGGTGGCATATCACAGTCTAAAGCATGAAACACCGGTTTCAGAAGGCTCCAGTAGTTAACTTCACCCGGCCCGCCGATAAATGCCAGGACGGGCAGAAGCGTTTCCTGCGTCAGCGGTCTCGTTACTACATTGGAACTGAATGGAAATGGCTCGGCCTGCACGCTCTTCATTAGTAAGTCTCTGCTGAATACGTGCCCGCTTTTTGATTCCATCCCCCCATCAGGCAGAGGAAACAATAATTCCCGATGTGGCAGGTGATAAAAGAGATGGCTGCTTTTCGTATTAATTCCTTCTACTGAAGAAAAGCCCGCATCTTTTCGATTCTTTTCCCCTTCTGCAAGGGCTGTTCTTATTTTATAATTATCAGCTATTATGTTTGCGAACACATCTTTTTCCAGAGCTCTTATCTGTTCATCATTCGCATCAAGCAGAATAAGATCAGTGTCTTTAAAAAGCCAGCGCATACACTCACCGAAAAACATCGAAACCGATGCGGATCTTTCTGCGAGCTGATTTACGGTGCGAAGCAGAGAAGCCGAATGCTCCGTTTCTTCTAAATGCTTGAACACTTCCGAAATAAACGCGGACAGATCCTTTGAAGGAAGCTTTTGTTCGGAAGCCGGCAGCTGGTCCTTTTTGTATCCTTTATATCTTACTTTAACAGGACCATGTTCGCCGGGCACCCATACATGATTAATCTCAAGCCAGTCATGATCCTCCCCGGCTATCCAGAATACAGGAAGCACCGGAGATCCCGTTGTTTTTTGCAGTTCTTCAGCCTGCGTTATAATACTCAACGCTTTGGAAATAACGAGCATCGGCCCGGTTAACAAACCAGCCTGCTGCCCCCCCACTACTACTGAAGCTTCTTTGTCTTTCAAACGTTCTATAGCTTCTATTGCTTTTTCGCTGTATAAAAACTGTTTATTGAATGAAAAAAGAGCTTCAGCCAGCTCTTCTCTCTTAAATGACTTCTTTAATAATGCCGCATGCCGTTCTTTTATGCCTGCTTTAGAAGGTGCATAATCAAACAGGGACACCGCAGACGGATGCAGGTTTTTATAAGCTGTGTTAAACGTAGATAACTCTACATCTCCAATGGTGGTATTCATGAGAGGCCTGCCTTTCTTAAACAATAAAGAAATAATCAATTAATCCATAAATCAGCATCAAGACATATACCGAAAAAAATACGGCAAAAGAAAAACGCATCATACTTTTTATGATCTTTGGAAATTCCATATCCAATCTATATTTACGATGAAGGATAAGTACAATAATGCCAATCACCAGTACGATTAAAAAGATAATCCATAATACAGACACTCCCCATAAAAGCTGGGCATAAAAATAGATGGAAGCTGCAAAGAACAGAAAGGAAAATTCCGAAGCCCTCCGCATTGATTTTCTTTTTTTCTTCGTGATTTTTGCTTGTATTAGATATAATATGTACCATGCTAAAAATGGGAGAAGCAATAAAGTGCCTACTATTGCGTCTATAAAAATCTGCATATACTTCACGCTTTCTTCCGGAGCTTTTACCTGTTTACGCCAAGCTCCGTGTAGTCATTTTGTAATCCCTATAAATTCTAGCATACTCCTTTCCTATTGCCTAACCCCTAAGTTTGATTCTTTATTTTTCTTACTATTCGGTCTATTTTTTTCTGCATTTATTATTACACAAAAATGGGAATCTTTATAGTACAATAGGATTAGAATAGACAGAGGAGGATGAATATGGCAACGGAAAAAGTAAAGCGCTTACTTATAAATTTCAAAACACTTGAGGATTTTCAGCAGTTTAAAGAGGTGGGCGCGCAGGAGCTGTCCATGAAAGAAGAGCTCGAGGAAAATATTATTGAAAACGACAGTGAATCTCCTTTTTACGGTATTTATTACGGAGACCGTCTGGTTGCAAGAATGTGCCTGTACAAGATTGAAAGCAAATACGATCAGTATTTTGATCCGCCAAAAGGCTATCTGGAACTGTGGAAGCTTGAAGTATTGGAAGGTTATAAACATAAAGGATACGGCCAGGCGCTAGTTGAACATGCCAAGAGTTTCAATATCCCTGTAAAAACCAATGCCCGCCAGCGTTCTGATGATTTCTGGAACAAAATGGACTTTCAGCCCGTTACGTATGATCCAGACCGCGACCGCGGGGAAAATCCATTCGTCTGGTACCCTGCTGGTGTTCAGCCGCAGGAATAATAATACCGGCCCGATTTCCAATAATGGAAAGGGCCTTTTTTTATACTCTTTTTCTGGAATGAAACTGTTCCACCGCTTTTTCATGGGCGGGTTCAGCCCATAATTCTGCACATGTCCGGACTTCTTCATCCATCATTTCAAACAGTTTCTCACGGTTAAGTTTTTTTAACGCCAGTGCTTTGTACGCTTTATTTACTTCTTTTATCGTTCCGCTCCATTCCGGAACCCACTCCGTTTCAGCGTTTTCTTTTATCGAGGTAATTATCCCCATTTTATACCAGTCCCTGGCTGAGTAAACTTCCGAGCTGCATAATACGTTCACAGCCGTGTCATGAGACACTTTATTCAACAGCAGCGATCCTCCGCCCCAGCCTGTAGTTATTGCAAACCGACCCTGGGTAAAGCCAAAAGAGGCAGAAGGAACGGCCGCTCTTATATCACAGGCCATAGCAAGTTCCGCTCCGCCGCCATACGCGTTTCCATTTAATAAAGCCGCAGTCGGGAGGGGAAAGACCGCAATTTTCTTCAGCACACGACTCATTCCGGAAAGCATTTGAAACGCTTCTTCTTTCGTATGTAAATGCTGAAAGGCTTTTAAATCCCCACCTGCGCAGAATGCTTTCTCTCCTGTGCCTTTAAGAACAAGTGTATCAATGGTTTCATCCCCGGCAGCTTCATCAAGATATTTATTCAAAAGATGTATAACATCAAAATCGACAGCATTATGGACTGCCGGCCGATTAATACGTATTATGCACTTCCCGTCGACAATTGTTTTTATTACTTTTGTTTCCATTCGCTCCTCCTTTTCTGAAAACGCTATCATTATCACCAAAAAAAACTGCATAATGGAAACATCCACTATACAGCTTTTTCTTGATTATTTTTTTTCGATTACTGTTTCTCCCTTATAAGAACCGCAATTTTTACAGATGCGGTGTGAAAGTTTCATTTCACCACAATCCGGACATTTTACCATACCCGGAATTTCCATTCTCAAATGTGAACGGCGCTGTCTTTTGCGGGTTTTAGAAGTACGTCTAAATGGTACTGCCATGTTACCCACCTCCTTATACAAGTTACATTTCTAGTCAGACACAACATTTTACCATATATTCAGCAGAATTTCTCTGATGAATAGAAAAGAAAATGCAGTTGTCTTTATGCTTCATCTTTATTTATCAAAGAATTTACTTAAATCCTTTAATCTAGGGTCTACAGTGTCTGTTTCTTTTTCCGTTTCTTCAGATGCTTCGTCTTCTGAAATCAAAGACCAGTTTTCTCCTTCTAACGGGGCCGGGCCTTTTTTCTGTGCTTCTTCATCAGCAAAAACCTGGATAGGAATAGAAAGCAGAATACTTTCTTTCACAGCCGGAAGCAAATCGACAAAACCGTTCTCAGGTTCACGGACTTCTTCATCTTCCGTGTCCTTATAGCCATCTATTTGAAACATTTCTTCTGTTTCCGTTTCAAATGAATAGCGGACATCTGCGAGCGATCTGGCACATGGAAGTGTCATCTCACCGGAAATACGAAGAAAAAACGTAACTAGTCCGTCCGCTGAAAACTCAGCGCGGCCGCTCACTTTTGCAGGTGAAATCTCTCTAATCTCACTGTCTCTTTCTTTTAACTCATCTACATTCACTTCATCGTCAATAACAAGTCCTCGGACCCGCTTCGCGTAAAGCTGCTGTATACTCCATTTCATAAACATCACCTCAAGGCAACAAAAATAATTATATCCACCATCACTATATTTGTCAACATATTTTCTTTACATTATAATGTAAGGAATAGTGGCTCTATTTTATCACTTTGGTACGTCTTAATAAAGAAAAAAATACTAATGACAGCAAATATAGAAAAGAGGCCTTTATGACAGTAGTAGGAGTAGTGGTTGAATACAATCCGTTTCATAATGGACACGCTTTTCATCTTCAGGAAGCAAGGCGTGTTACAGGAGCCGATACGGTAGTAGCCGTGATGAGCGGCTATTTTCTTCAAAGAGGTGAACCGGCAGTAGTGCCGCGCAGACTGCGCACCGAAATGGCGCTATTGGAAGGGGCGGATATTGTAGTAGAACTCCCTTATGCTTTCTCCAGTCAGCACGCTTCCATATTTGCCCGCGGCGCTGTGTCTATTCTGCATCAGCTTGGCGCAGACTATCTTTGTTTTGGAAGTGAAGCCGGTACGATTGAACCTTTTCTGGCTCTTGCTTCTTTTTTAAAGGAACACCGCACGGAATACGATACTCACGTTCGTTATTTCAGCCGGCTCGGCTACAGCTATCCTCGTGCTGCGTCTTCAGCTTTTAAGGCGCTTTCTCCATCGGCGGATCTTCCTGATATGGCTGAGCCCAATAACAGTCTCGGCCTGCATTACATACAGGCTGTGCAGAGCCTGGGAGCCTCTATGGTTCCTGTCACTATTAAAAGGACGGGTGCAGCATTTCACGACAAGGAACTCCCATCCAAACATATAGCGAGCGCGACAGCCATTCGGCACAAGCTTACATATGAAAGTCCGGCTTCTGTTGAACCTTATATGCCCGCCTCTTCCTTTTCCCTGCTTTCCAATTATGCCGGGAAGGCGCCTCTTGTGCAATGGGAGCACTATTTCCCTTTTCTTCAGGCGAAGCTTCTCACTGTTTCCTCTAAGCATCTCAGTACTATGTACGAAGCGGAGGAAGGCCTGGAACGGCTTCTTGCCAAACATGCCCGTTCAGAGAGCTTTTCCGTTATGATGAAAGAAGCTAAAACAAAACGCTATACCATGACCCGTCTGCAGCGCGCCTGTATTCAAATTCTTCTTGGAGTAACAAAATCAGAAATGGCTGGAGCGATGACTGACGGCCAGCCTCAATATATGAGGCTGCTTGGCATGACAGCCGCCGGACGCCGATATCTGCAGCACCGCAAAAAATCATTTACAATTCCGTTAAAAACATCCATCCCCGGCAAAAAAACCGGACAGGCTTTATTGGAAGAAAGAGCTGCAGTTACTTACTATCTCCCTTTTCCTGCTTCCAAAAATGAGCGCTGGAAAGAAGAGTACACCCTTCCCCCCGTAATACTATAAAAGCCGGACTGCCTCATGGGCATTCCGGCTTTTTGTATTAAGAAGGAGTGTAGTCCTCCAAATAAGCAGCTGCTTCATCGAAGGTCCTGACTCCGACAACTTCCATTTCTGCGTTTATATCCGCAGCCGTGTCAATCGCCAGCTCGTAGTTCGATGGCGAATCCAGATCATCTTCCGGAGCAAAAAATATATCTACTTCAGACTCCTCTGCGGCGACTACTTTTTGTTCAATCCCGCCAATACGGCCAATATTTCCTTCATCGTCAATAGTACCTGTGCCCGCTACTTTTAACCCCTTTGTCAGGTCATCCGGCGTAAGCTGGTTATATATCTCCAGGGCAAACATCAACCCTGCTGATGGCCCGCCGATCGAGCCGGCTTCAATATCAACCTCCGGATCGAATTCAATACTCCGCTCTGTATAAGGAAACAAAAGGCCGAGTCCGCCCCGTCCTTCACTATCCATTTCTTCCGGAAACATGTCGATGGCGACCGAGGCTGTTTCTGCTTCTTCCTCTCTCGTCAGATCGACCGTAACTTCAGTGCCGATTTCCACGTTTTCGAGCTCTGCATTAAGCTCCTCGAGTGTATTGACGTCTGTGCCGTTCACAGACGTAATAAGATCTCCCTCCTGCAGATGGTCTGCAGCATCCATTCCGTCGATCACTTCCGTTACTCTAATGCCTTCATATTCAATATCGGGTTCCAGCCCCGCCTCCCGGTAGGCTACCAGCTTGGAAGCCTCCTGCGAACTTGTCATCATCATTTCCTGACGGTGAAAGTATTCATCATCTGTTTCTCCATCCATCAAGTAGGAGTCTGTCGGCGTAACTTCTCTATAAGGCGATATCTGAGCCCATACATATAGCGGGATATTTGCTCTTCTCTGAAGAATGGTAGTTATATAAAATTCCCCTTCCTCGCCTTCTCCTCCTTCTACCATAATGATATCTTCAAGGGCATTCGCCTCTCCCGGCTGCGAATAATAATAAGGAAGCGGAATTTGGTTTACTATAAGTATTATTAGAAGCAGCCCGAATATTGTCCAGCTGCGGCTCCATTTTTTCTTTTTCATTCGTTCTGCCAATCGTTTTCCTCCTCCACCTCTGCCAAAATCTTTCCAGGCTTTTCTACATAGAAAAAGTTTGGGGTCTGCTGCCCCAAACCTTAAAGTATGTTACGTAGAGGCAGAAAACTTCTTTTTCAGCTCGCGCTCTACCATTGGCGGAACGAGATCACTCACGTCCGCTTCATACTTTGCTACTTCTTTTACGATACTCGAGCTTAAATACGAGTATTGATTGTTTGTCATCATAAAAAAGGTTTCAATGTTCGGTGCAAGCTTACGGTTGATGGAAGCTGCCTGCATTTCATATTCAAAATCAGACACTGCACGCAGTCCTCTTACGATGGTGTGGGCTTTTTTTTCTTTTATATATTCTATCAGCAGCCCGTTAAACGAATCTACTTCTGTATTTGGGATATGCTGTATTGAATCCTGCAGCATAGCTACTCGTTCTTCAACAGAAAATAAAGGTACTTTATTTCTATTATGTAAAACGGATATAATTACCCGGTCAAACACTTTAGCGCTTCTTTCAATGATATCCAGATGGCCATTTGTAATTGGATCAAAGCTTCCCGGATATACAGCTACACTTGCCATAACGGCTCCCCCTCTATATCTGCACTACTTAACGTCAGCATACTCTATGGTCTGTTGATTCGCTTTATTATATCAGCTTTTGTAATAAATTGTTATCATCGTATCCCCATACTTGTCTTCCCTGTGCTTCTCAAGGCTGCCGGCCTGCGCAGGCAGTGTCTCTTTAGAAGCGTGTTCGCATAAAACGAACCCCTCCTCTTTAACCAGCTGATGTTTATCCAGCTTTTCAAGCAGATTCGGAATCTTCCCAGCTGCATAAGGGGGATCCAAAAACACGGCATCAAATGATCTTCCCCTGCGTGCCAGTGCTTCAATCCCGCGCTCCGCATCGTTTTTGTATACTTCCGCCTGGTCTTCACAGCGGCACTGATTAATATTCAGCTTAATCGTTTTGAGCGCCTGGGACGACTGGTCAACAAACACAGCGCTGTCGAACCCGCGGCTTAAAGCTTCGAGCCCAAGACTTCCTGTACCGGCAAACAAGTCCAGTGCCTCTCCTCCGTCAAAAAAAGGACCCAGGCGGTGAAAGACCGCTTCTTTCACTTTATCAGCCGTAGGCCTTGTTTTGTTTCCGGCCACTGCTTTGATGACTGTTCCCTTAAAAGATCCCGCTACTATTCTCACTATGTTTCCTCTCCTTTATATCACGGGTGTTTTCTGATCAAATAGTACCGCATTCCCAGGAGTGGTGCAAACCCTCTAGTCTCCGCTGTCATCTTTTCTCTTTTTTATGCCTGGGATAACATATATCTTCATAATGATAACGGCTATTGTCAGCATCACCGCTGACACTAAAAACACTCCCTGAATACCGTAAACCGCCGCCAGCAGACCACCAATAATTGGACCAAGCAGGGAACCCAGGAATAAAAAGCTGTTGGAAAATCCGTAAGTTCTGCTTTCCATGCCGGATGGGGCCAGCTGCCTGATCAACGTATTCGCCGCAGGAAGCAGGCCTCCTAAGCAGAGACCTGTCATAAACCGCATAGCGATAAGCTGCCATAAATTAGTAACAAAGGCCTGCGGTACGGAAAACACAGCCGCGCCGATCAGACAAACGAAAAGCGTATAGTACGCTCCCTTATTGTCACTCGTTTTTCCGAGAATAGGAGCCGCCACCATGTTGGCTATACCCATCGAGGACACAGCCAGACCGGCATAAAATGCACTGTTCACCCCGCCGCTTAAATCTTCTACGTACAATGAGACGAGCGGGTTAACCCCAATCAGTGCGAACTGAATAATAAACACGACCATGTATATCTGAATAATTGGAGATACTGCTGCTATTTTTTTAAAATCGTCCATTGTGCTTGTTTTTTCTCCAGCTTCCGGCGGTGTAAAATCTTCTTTTACAAACAGCCAGACGGTCAGCGCAGCTAATGCCAGACCGACACCCGTAATATTAAAAATAGTCCGGAACCCAAAGGCTTCGGCCAGAAGCCCGCCGAACAACGGCCCGCATATGCCGCCGGCTACGGCACCGGATTGAAGAATACCAAGGGCATAGCCTGCTTTTTCTTTTGGGGTGTTGGTAGATACGAGGGCAATAGAAGCAGGAATAAATCCGGAAATGGTTCCATTTAGAAACCTTAAAAACAACAGACTCCACGGACCTGTGGCAAAACCGGTTAAAATCATAACGATAGCCATACCAATTCCCGATCGCAGCACCATCGGTTTTCTTCCATACTTATCAGCCAGCTTCCCCCAGAATGGAGAAACAATAAAGGCACTTAAAAAGTTAATACCAAATATAAACCCCGCCCAAATAGTTATGGACTGCGGGTCGGTTACTCCGAGTTCCTGTAAATAGAGCGGAAGAAAAGGGATAATCATCGTCATGGCAGCCATTACCATAAATTGAGACACTACAAGTATATAGAGATTCTTTTTCCATTTTGGCATATGAATTCCTTCTTTCCCGCTCATTATATTATATTCCGGCACCCGAAACAATATCGACGGGAGAGGCACGGTTTCAATAAAAAGAACCTCCCATATCAGGAGGTCCGTTTCATGTGCGAAAAAAAGTCAGCTTATAATCCCATATTGTAGTCCGGCGCCGGCTCTTTTTCTATTGTCTTCTTTTTATATTCTGTAGCAACGGATGGTTTCATGGATCGTTCTGCCTTCTCAACAAAATGAAGGTTTTTTATATCCTCTATAACCGATTCCACGCTCGTTTCATTGCAGTAAACAATCGCGTAGTTCATCGACTTCGAAACATAGTGAACGACCCCGTACCGGCGAAGCTGTCTAGCATGCTTTGTGGACTTCAGCCATATAGCGATACCCGTTCGTTTTGGATACATAAGGTCTTCCCCTTTTACTGGATTTCTTTTTAGTCTAGCATGGGTATACAATAAGAGCAATAAAGCAGCGCACTCCTGCTGCTTTTAAGAAAGGAATATGCTGATGGAATATACTGATGTATTAATTATAGGCGGCGGGTTTGGCGGGCTTACGGCGGCCGGTCTTCTAAGCCGGGCGGGGAAATCCGTTACGCTGCTGGAAGCTTCCAATGAATGGGGCGGCAGTGCGGGGAAATTCAGGAGAGGTGATTACATTTATCCGGTCGGAGCCACGCTGGGCCTGGGATTTCAGGAACCGCACGGCCTTCATTACCGGGTATTCAATCACCTTGGCATACCCCAGCCGGAAAAAACGCTCCTGACGACAGTCATGGATGTTCATTCTGCCGGGTTCTCTATTAGAGTGCATGCTGATATGGATACCCACATACAGCACCTGTGCCGGGTTTTTCCTGAAATCAGCGACCGGATCCAGGATTTTTACCGTCTTGTTGCCAAAACAGGAGATATATTTTTATCGTTATTAAAAAAAGCACCGGTTATGCCGCCGAAAACATGGCGCGATTGGAAATCGCTGCTTGCTTCTGCCGATGGCAGAGCTGCTGCTCTTGTTCCTTATTACCGTAAAACGGTAACACAGGTGCTGGGCCAGTTTCAGCTTGATAAGCATTATGGATTTATGCAGTATATAAACGGCCAGCTGCTGGACAGTATGCAGGCTTCAGCTGACGAAGCAGCCGCACTCCTCGGTCTGTACGGTCTTGCTATTTATCACCAGGGCTCCCATTACATGAAAGGCGGCCTCTACCGCAGCGCCGAATCATTGGCTGCCGCTGTTAAAACAAATGGCGGGCAGGCTGTGAAAAGGCGGACAATCGAGAAAATTTACAGAAACAACGGCCGCTGGGAAGCAGTTGATAAGCGAGGCAGACTATTTGCAGCGCAGGACCTTGTTCTTAACGTACCTGTGCAGGCTCTTCCCTCTTTAATGAGCGATGCTGACTTTACCGCAATGGGAGGAAAATGGCAGAAAAGAAGCCGTACTTCCATCTGGAGCGCTTTTTCTATGTACGGCACACTGACCGAAGCTCCCGCCGATACTCCATTATTTCAGCAGATTATGTGGGGGCCGGAAAACGCATTTGAAAAAGAGCACATGTTTGTATCGTTATCTGAAGAAAAGGACACCTTGAGAGCTCCAGGACGTGAACGAACATTTACCGTCTCTACCCACACCAGTCCTGAGCGCTGGAAAAACAAGGCCTCTTATGACGAGCAGAAACAACAGACGCTGGAAGAGCTAAAACAAATCCTGCTGGCACAGACAGGCTGGTCCGGTGCACTTACTTCTCTGCTTCCCGGTGCGCCGCATGCGTGGGAGCACTATATTCACCGGCCGGACGGCATGGTCGGCGGCTTTCCCCAAACAAGCCGCTATGCTCTTTTTAACAGCCTTTCCCACCGCACAAACCTGCCCGGGCTGTGGATGTGCGGGGATTCCGTTTTCCCGGGAGGAAGTACGATGGCCGTTACGATGAGCGGTATTCATGTATATGAATCGATTACCGGCTCCCGTTTTTATAAAGAAGAGCAGATCTGACTAAAAACCGCTGTTATTTTTTCATGAACTGCCTTTTACCAAGCTGCTCCACCGTTTTCGGAAATAAACTGTACATCACGGCCGCCTTGTTCATATATCCGGGCAGGTTGATTTCTCTTGTGCGGGTTTCCATATTTTTCACGATGGTCCGGGCCAGTTTATCAGGTCGTATGGCCAGCCGCTTTACAGATTTTTCATACTCTCCTGTTGGATCCGCTTTATTTGAAAATGGCGTTTTTACCGGCCCCGTGTTTACGGTCATTATAGAAACACGGTGCGGTTTCAACTCCATCCGCAGCGCATTGGAATAGGCAATCACCCCGGCTTTACTGGCGGCATAGGCAGATGCTTTAGGCGTCGCTATTCTGCCTGCCATCGAACCAATATTGATAATCCGTCCGTTCTGCTGCTCTTTTAAAGCGGGCAGAAAAAAGCTTGTCCAGTCGATCAATCCGAGCAGGTTCACTTCCAACATCTGTCTTGCCTTTTCATACGAAAGGCTGTCTGCCTCTGCAAAAAAACCGGCGCCGGCATTATTAATAAGTACATCAATTTTTTTAGTCCGATTTAGAACAGCTTCTGACGCTCTCTTATTATCGGTATGATTTCTAATATCAGCTTCTTCTATATCGGAGGGAACTCCCAGATCTACCAGCTCGCGCTGCACGCTTCTCAGCTTTTCTCCGGACCTTCCTACTAGAATAGGATAATAGCCGCGCTTTGCGCTTTCAATGCTGATATATCGTCCGAGACCGCTTCCGGCTCCGGTAATTACTACCGTTTTCTCTATTTTCATGCTTTCATCCTTCTTTCCCGGCAGCATTATTTCTGCTGTTTTTATTTGCTTGACAACTCCGCCTCTATGAAACATAATATGAACAACTATTGTATCATCCCGAATTAAAAAAAGAGAAACAGCGTCGAAAGAGAATAGTAATAAATGCAGGATGTCGTACAGAAAATGGCGCTCACTGGCTGAGAGGCGCTGTAACATCTCTTTTATGAACCTGCTCTGGAGCTGTCAGGTATAAATACCTGATCGTTAACTGCGTTAAAGTTCCAAGTGGAAAAATGATTCTTATCATTTTTCAACGAAGGTGGCACCGCGGATTATACGTCTCCGTCCTTTATGAGGATGGAGGCTTTTTTTGTTTTAGCAGGTAAAAAAGGGAGAGAAAAGGCCAAATGAAAAAGGAACGAATTGTCGTTAAAATTGGGAGCAGTTCGCTGACCACGCCTAACGGAAGGCTGAGCGGTGAAAAACTAAAAGAACATGTTTCTGCCATTGCAGGCCTTAGAGAGCGGGGCCATCAAGTAATTCTCGTTTCGTCAGGAGCAGTGGCGGCCGGTTTTGGACAGCTTGGCTATCCATCCCGCCCGGTAAAGCTCGCCGGCAAACAGGCCGCGGCAGCGGTTGGGCAGGGCCTGCTTATGGAAGCGTACACGAAAGAGTTTCATGCATACGGCATCCCGACTGGGCAGCTGCTGCTGACCCGCGATAACTTTTCCAACAGGCCACAGTATCAAAATGCTTATAATACTCTTTCTGAACTGCTTCAGCGCCAGGTTCTCCCTATTATTAATGAAAATGATTCCATCGTTGTTGATGAGCTTACGTTTGGCGACAACGACATGTTATCTGCTCTTGTCGGCGGCTTATGCCAGGCAGATGATTTGTTTATTCTTACCGATGTGGACGGTCTTTACGATTCGCACCCTAAAGATAACCCGGACGCCAAAAAGTATCATTTTCTTTCTGAAATTACAGATGAACTTCTTATTGGAGCCGGCGGCAGCGGCAGTCTTGTCGGCACGGGCGGGATGAAATCAAAGCTGCTTGCAGCCCAGACGGCGCTTCAGCTGGGACTTCGTATATTTATAGGCACCGGCTCAGGCCCGCGTAAACTAACGGATATTATTGATGGCAAAGGAAACGGTACGTATATCGGCTACCCCGGTCAATTTACACTGAAATCAAAACAGCAGTGGCTCGCCATGCATTCTCTTCCGTCAGGTGAGCTGGTCGTGGATGGAGGCGCCAAAAGGGCCCTGCTTCAAAATGGACGCAGCCTTCTTCCTGCCGGAATTAAATTAATTAAAGGCACTTTTTCCAGCGGATCGGTCGTACAGGTTGTTGATGAAAAAGGCTCACTTATCGGCAAAGGCCAGGTAAATATGTCTTCTGCTGAATTAGCGGATATTAAAGGAAAATCGAGCACAGAAGCTGCGGCATACACTAAAACAATAAAAGCTGAAGTAATCCACCGTGATGACTGGGTTGCTATGAAGGAGATGAAATAAAATGAGTAAAATGATAGAACAGGGCCTCAAAGTTAAACAGGCAGCCGGTGATTTAGCTGTACTGAATGCCGCACAGAAAAACAATATATTAAACGAACTGGCTTTGTCTTTGGAAGAACATACGCTCACTATTCTGGAGGCGAACCAAAAGGATATAGAAGCAGGGATGGAAAAGGGATTTACAGAGGCTCTTCTCGACAGGCTGCGTTTATCAGAAGAACGCATAAAAACGATGGCGGACGGCTTTCGTGATGTTGCTGCTCTTCCAGATCCTATCGGGGAAGAAATAGAAGCATGGGACCGCCCTAACGGCCTTGAAATCAAAAAAATCCGTGTTCCCCTGGGCGCTGTCGGCATTATTTATGAAGCAAGACCAAATGTGACGGCTGATGCGACGGCTCTAGCAGTAAAAACCGGAAATGCCGCACTTCTGCGTGGAAGCTCTTCCGCCTATCATTCCAATCAGGCGATTATTGATGCAATTCATGCGGGAATGGCTAAATATTCTCTTGCTCCAGATTCCATTCAACTTGCCGAAGACACCTCACGTGAAGGTGCTTCGGAAATGTTTAAAATGAATAAATATCTTGATGTTCTCATTCCACGGGGCGGCGCTGGTCTTATTCAAACGGTAGTCGATCAGTCTTCTATTCCCGTTCTGGAAACAGGTGTAGGAAACTGCCATGTTCTAATCGATGAAACAGCTGAAAGAAAAATGGCTATTGATATTGCAATTAATGCGAAAACCCAGCGTCCTTCTGTATGCAATGCGTGCGAAACTATCCTCGTACATGAAAAATGGCTGCAGGAAAACGGAAGTGAACTAATTGAAGAACTTTTTCTTGCGGGTGTTGAAATCCGCGGTGATGAACGAATTCAGGCCCTTCACCCTGATATCAAAGCAGCAGTTGAGTCTGACTGGGGGGAAGAATACCTCGACTATATTGTTTCCATGAAGTGCATTGACAATGTAGAAGAGGGTATTTCCCATATTAAAATGTACGGCACCAGTCATTCCGAGTCTATTGTGACCGAAAATGAAGACAATAAGCTGGCTTTTTTTGCAGGTATTGATGCAGCAGCTCTTTACCATAACGCTTCTACGCGTTTTACCGATGGATTCGAATTTGGGTTTGGTGCAGAAATCGGCATCAGCACCCAAAAACTTCATGCCCGGGGACCGATGGGACTTAAAGCGCTTACGTCATATAAATATATTATTCAAGGCACCGGCCAGGTGAAAGAATAGGGGGAACTTATGCTTACGAACCAGACGTTTGCTTTTATAGGAGCAGGAGCCATGGCAGAGGCCATTATCGGGGGCCTGATTCGAAAAGAACTTGTTCAGCCTGATCAGATTTCAGTAACCAATCATTCAGATAAAGATAAACTTCTCCGTCTGGAAAAAGAATACGGCATCCGTTCCTTTCAGCTGAAAAAAACAGAAGTAATTAATGCCTCGGTTATCATTCTGGCGATGAAGCCAAAGCATGCAGAAGATGCGATTCATTCAATACGTCATAAAGTCTCAAATGAACAGATTGTTGTTTCTGTCATGGCCGGCATTTCCACGATGTATATGGAAAATCTTTTTGCAATCCATCCCCCGGTCATACGAGCGATGCCGAACACTTCCGCCAAAGTGGGAGCCTCTGCTACAGCTATCTGTTTAGGCTCCTATGCTTCTTCAACAGATGGCCGGATAGCTGAAGCCTTATTTCGTTCGATCGGCACCGTAACTGAACTGGCAGAAGAAAAAATGGATGCCGTCACCGGCATTGCCGGCAGCGGACCTGCTTATTTGTATTACATGGTAGAAGCAATGGAACACGCCGGGCGCCAGGCAGGCCTTCGTGAAGATGAAGCCAAAGAACTTATCATTCAAACGTTTTTTGGAGCAGCTCTGCGCCTTCAGCACACAGAAAAAACCTCAAAAGAGCTGTATAAAGAAATCATGAGTCCCGCCGGAACGACTGAAGCTGCCTTCGATGTGCTCGAACAGCATCAAGTACAGGAACATTTTACCGCCGCTATCATGCGTGCTATTGAGCGTTCCAAAGAGTTAGGAAATACCACTGCCACCCCTTTTAAATGAAAAATCCCGCCGAAGGATAACCCTTCGACGGGATTTCTGTTTTATTGGAATAACTGTTCGGCCGCATGCCTTCCTGACAGAACAGATCCTTCTACTTTGCCTTCTTTGAAAATATCTCCGGCAAACGCTGCAGGTGCCGGTTCTTTCCAACTGATGCTTCTTTCCGGAAAAAGCACATCCGGCTTGGCGTAGCGCCATTTTTTCACTTGTACCTCCTGTATTTCAGCATCAGTCAGCAGCCAGTCTATTTTTTGAAGAAGTGCATCCTTCAGGACATTATCTGCTTCTTCCCAATTTGTATCGGACCATTCCCCGCTGGCATGAATGGTCAGTATTTTTTTCTTTGAAATACCTTTTTGGTAGTTACAGCCGGCAAAAGCGATGTCTCCTTTTTTCCATTGTATACCGCCGGCTTCAGGAATGCCGGCTTTTCCGGAATAAGCAATCATTAATCCAATACTTTTTTCATACGTAAGTCCTTCCAGCGCTTTTTTATCTTCGGAAGAACCCGGGAATTCAGGAAACAATGCAAGCGTCTGCGGCATAGGCGACGTAACCAGAACTCCTTCCGCTGAAAAGAAAAAATGATCTTCTCCTGCTTCTCCTTCTACTATCCACCCTTCTTTTCCGGGTTTTATAGACTGTACAAGATGAGAAGTATGTATGTCTTTGCCTTTCCAGAGTCGTTTTACGAGAGGAGACATCCCTTCCATCCCGGTGTAGCGGGGATGACCATCGCCGCCTTCCTCTGTGATAATCCCATCTGCAGCGTCTTCCGCCCCTGCAAAGCCTTTGTTCCACTCTTTTACCCAGCCGTTCTTCTGCCACTCCTGGACAAGCTGTTTCATTTCTTCACTTCTGGCTGTAAAAAACTGGGCGCCATGGTCTGCGCGTCCTTCACCGATGCGCCGTGTAGCCATGCGCCCTCCCACGCCTCTGCTTTTTTCCAATATAGTGGTCTTTATACCTTTTGCTTCCAGATAAGTATGTGCGCTCCATGCAGCCAGGCCTGAGCCTACAATAATTACTCGTTTCTTTTTCATCTGCTCTCATCCCCTTTATCTATAATGTTCTATACCCTCGACCAGCTTTACTCAATCTACGGCTGTCGAGAAAGAAATCTTTTCATGGCATCCTCGTTTTAGTACAATAAGATAGTTGTATTCGTTTTATTATTACTGCTAACTATATCGGCACTATCCATCAATAGAGGACAGAGGGAGTTTTCAGGTTTATGAAAGAGTCAAACCAACGCCGGACGTGGCGGGATAAATTAGCTGTTCTTGTTGAAAGTCCAATTTTTATTAACACGATTATGATTATCATTTTAATCAATGCTGCTTTAGTGGGAATTGAGACATATCCCGATGTCTACCAGGGAAATCAGAATTGGTTTTACATAGCAGATAGAATCCTGCTTTGGATATTCACTGTTGAAATTGTTCTCCGGATCATCGCTTTTAAACCTTCCTACCGATTTTTTAAAAGCCCGTGGAACTGGTTTGACTTTCTAATTGTATTTGCCGGTCATGTGTTTGCCGGTGCCCATTTTGTTACCGTGCTCCGGATTTTAAGAGTGCTCCGTGTACTTCGGGCTATATCGATCATACCATCGCTCAAGCGGCTTGTGGACGCCCTGCTTTTAACGATACCTTCGCTCGGCAACATTATGTTTCTTATGAGTATTTTCTTTTATATTTACGCTGTTATAGGCACGATGCTCTATCAGGACATCGAGCCTGAATACTTTGGCAATCTGCAGCTGACTCTTTTAACGCTTTTCCAGGTCGTTACTCTTGAATCATGGGCAAGCGGCGTAATGCGGCCTGTACTTGAGCAGGCTCCGATGTCATGGTTTTATTTTGTCAGCTTCGTTTTGATCGGTACCTTTATTATCTTTAACCTTTTTATCGGGGTTATTGTCAGTAATGTAGAAAAAGCTGATAATATGGAAAAAGAAGCAGCCGACGGTCCGGAAGTTACGACAAAAGAACTGCAGAAAGAAATACAGGAACTCAAACAGCTGATAATCGAACAGAAAAAAGACGGGAACCGGTGATTACTGCCGGTCCCCGTCTTTTCTTTTTTTACTGCAATACTTCCTTCGTGCTGAAAAATTCTTCGTACAGGCCTCTAATCGCGTCGTCCACCTGTTCTTCTTTAATTCCGAAGGCAAGTGAAACCTCCGAAGATCCCTGGTTGATCATTTCGATATTTATTTCTTTTTCCATTAACGCCTTTGTAGCTCTTGCTGCAATACCGACTGTTTCATGCATGCCTTCTCCAACCAGCATAATCATCGCCAGTCCTTTTTCAAAGTAAACATCGTCTGCCTCAAGCTCTTCTGTAATACGGCTGATAATTTTCTCCTCAGCAGCCGGCGTCAACTGACTGTTATCCAAAATAACTGAAGTATCATCAATACCGGAAGGGATGTGTTCGTAGGAGATACCCTCGTCTTCGATAATAGACAATAACCTGCGGCCGAACCCTACTTCTCTATTCATTAGATATTTCCTCACATAGAGCGTGCTGAAGCCCTTGTCGGCTGCAATACCGATAACGGGATTTAATGCATACTCTCTTTCGGAAATAATCATTGTTCCGCTTGTTTTAGGGTTATTTGTGTTCTTTACACATACCGGAATTGACTTTTGGAAAGCAGGAATCAGTGCTTCGTCATGGAAAACGGCAAATCCCGCATAAGAAAGCTCCCGCATTTCTCTATATGTCATTCTTTTTATTGCTACAGGATCTTTCACTACTTTTGGATTGGCTGCAAACACACTGTCCACGTCGGTGAAGTTTTCGTATAAATCAGCTTTAATACCGGCTGCAACGATTGAACCTGTAATATCAGATCCTCCTCTGGAAAAAGTAACCAGCTTTCCTTCCTTGGAATAGCCAAAAAATCCAGGAAATATTAAAATGCCTTTACGTTCCCTCAGCTTATACAGGTTGTCATAGGATTCCGGAAGTACCTGTGCATTACCCGGCGTATCGCTGACATAGAGGCCGGCTTCTGCCGGATTTATGTATTCTGACAGCACACCCTGGCTCTGCAGATAACCCGCAATAACTTTCGCATTATTGTCTTCGCCTGCAGCTTTCATTTGATCAAGAAAACGTTCGGGGCTTTCCTTCGTGTAATCAACTCTTTCCTGCAGGTCTTTCTCTATGATGCGGAGCATGTCTTCAGACAGCCCTAATTCTTCGGTAATGGAACGAAACCGTTCCACTACGTTTTGGAGCGCGTCTGCCGTATCTTTTCCAGCCAGCGCGGTTTCTCCTAAATGTATCAGCAGGTCCGTTACTTTTGTATCTTCATCGCTTCTTTTTCCAGGTGCGGAAACGACAATAATTTTTCTATCTGTATCAGCCGTGATGATTGACGCTACTTTTTTGATCTGCCCTGCATCAGCAAGAGAAGATCCTCCAAATTTTGCTACATTCATTCGTTCACACTCTCCCAATTAAATAAATTCCTTTAATTTAAATTCTGAAAATTTCACAAACATTAGCTTATCACAAATATGGAACTGCCACAAAGGACGTTTATTCTGCTGACACCACGTATAGAGCGCTTAGACGCCCTTACGGAAGCTCTTTTGCCTAACGCATTGGATATTGTATGTATCCTGCTTTCCTTTCAGTTCCCCGGAGATGGAGCTTTCCCCTTCAAGCAGTCTTTTTCATTTGTTTCTTCTTTTAGTATAACGTATGACAGGCAGAAAAGGACGTCAATCATGTGAGGAAATCTAACAATGTACATTTACTATGTGAGATTTTATGATATGTTGTTAGAAACATTAGAGAAAAAGGGGCGCTTGTAGATGTCTTCAAACTACAAAGACAAAAAAGTCATTACAATAGGGGTTATTAGTGAACTTACAGGCTTGTCGGAAAGAAAAATAAGATACTATGAAGAGAGAAAATTGATATTTCCGGAGCGGTCTTCCGGAGGCACCAGAAAATATTCTTTTGGAGATGTAGAACGCCTTATTGACATAGCTGATAAAATGGAAGATGGTATGCAGACGTTTGAGATACGCCGGATGGAACAGAAGAAAATGAAGAATTCAGAACTTCGCGACAAAATGCTTCGCGGCCAGCTGAATGCTGCTTTCAACCTGCGGAAATAAACATATTTTGGATTAAATACAAAAGTAAAGGGGTATATGTAAGTGGCGGCATACCTTCTTTCTTCTTTATGGAACGCTTACAATATTTTCTTGACTTTCCTATTTTTTGAGAATACGATTAAAGAGGTATCAGCTTTTTCACAGCCACTCTGAATGCCACACTTTGTGCTGAGATGCTTTATTGAAACTTCCGGCGCGGCAGCGCCTACAGAAAGAAAGTGATGAAACACATGCAAACATTAAAAAACAGCCAGATCATGGATAATGAAATAAAACAGCTTATTGTATCAGATGAAAAAGTGGCGCACGTTCAGCTTGAAAATCCGCTTGACCATGCTTTACTTATTTTGATTAAATCAGGGTATACCGCTATTCCTGTGCTTGATAAATCCTACCGGGTGCAGGGCCAGATCAGCAAAGCCCATATTCTGGATTCCATCCTGGGAATTGAACGTATTGAAATGGAGCGCCTTCACGATTACAAAGTAAAAGACGTGATGTCTCCGAAAGTTCCTCGAATGCACAAAGATGAAACCTTTGGAAAAGCGCTGATGCTTTCTATTAATCATCCCTTTGTCTGCATTGAAGATCATGACCATTCGTTTGTCGGTATTTTAACAAGACGATCCATTCTTGCTCTAATTCACCGTCATTTTGAAAAGTAATAAACATACTCAGGCAACTGCCGCAAACCGAAAGAGCCGTCCCTCCGGACGGCTCTTTTAGTTATCCTTAAATTGGCTTTGCAGCGCTTTTTCCCTGTCTTTAAACATATTATATAAACCTGCTTTAATGAATACAGACGGGACATAGCTTTCGAACTCTACATGATCGGTAATTCCTGTGAGCTCTCCTTCAGCCAGTGCTTGAAAAGAATGAGTGTGCTTCCATTTGATCAAAGGAAAAGGCATCTCTTGTCCTATATCCACAAAAAATTCTTCCTCTTTGCTCTCCGTAATCGCAGAAAGCCAGTTGGCCTTCAACGGCCCCGCTTCAATTTGGATCTCCACTGTTTCCCCGGCTTTTGATTCTCCGTTGGATAATACTGTCACCTTCGGAAAATCTGTCAGTCCTTCCAGCGCCTTAGAGTCCTGAAAGAAATTCCACACTTCGCTTCTCGGAGCTTTTACGATAGTCTGGTACTCAATACTTCCTTTAAACATACTATTCCTCCTCGACAGCGATTACTGGATGAAAGAAAAAAATCTTGAAACAGGTAAAGGCTGATTATGCACTGCATCCACACGAACCGCCGGATCCACATCCGCCGCTTCCGCAGGAAGCATTATCGAAAAATGGATTACCTGTCGGTACTTTTATGTTTGGGGAAACGGCCCCTGCAATTTCGCCGGAAATTTCATTTAAAAGGGTTTCCAGATCTTTTTCCGCTTTTTTAAAAGCAGTAATAGCTGGATGAACATCCATTTCCCTTTTTTTAAGACGGATTTCTTTTGAAACCATTTTGTAGTCCGGATGATATTTTCCGAAGCGCTGGACTTCCTCATAGCGGTCTTTCCATGCGTTGAATTCAGAAATAAGCCTGCGGGCTTCTTTATCGGTTTCCATTTCGTTTTTGGCCCTTGTGTAGGTGATGTATATATCAGAGGTAAACAACAAGGCTGTCAGCTCCTCTGATGCTGTTAAAATGTCAGCTGGTGTTGACGTATATGCAGTACTGTTCATGATTGCACCTCCTACCGGGAGTATAACATGTAACCGGCCTTTGTTCGAAGATTTAATTGGCAGGGCCGGGACGGATTGCTACAATATACATATCAAAGCACTAGGAAAGGATTCTATATGACTGATACAAAAACGCTATCCACAGATATTCAGGATTTTCTTCAGGCCGCCACAGACGGCGAAAAAGAAGTACTGCAGCAGTTTTTAAACGGACTCAGGCAGAAACACGAAGGGCATCATCCGTCTTATGTCAGCGGCTGGATTCAGGCCGAAGGTGATTGGAATGAAGATGGAAGCTATCAAATACGCATACCCATTCATAAGGGCGTTCAAAATCCGCTTGAAATTGTCCATGGCGGCGTAACGGCTACATTAATGGATACCTGTATGGGCACACTGGCCAATCACTCCACTCCTTCCAAAAAGGCTGCCGTTACAATGGAAATAAAAGTGAATTATTTAAAACCTGGAAAAGGGGATTATTTATACTGCCGTTCCGAAATTATATCCCAAAGCTCAAAAACGCTTTTTTTAGCTTCTACAATTAAAGATGAAAAAGATCAAATCATTGCTTATGGAACCGGCACCTTTTATGTGATTGATTTTCTCGCCTAGAGCATGAAATTCTGTCTCTTCCATTGCAAACGCTTTATTTTAATATTAAGATAAGACTATATGGATAAATAGGGGGCACTGCACATGCAAATTACAGACTATGAATTTGAGGGCACTCAAATCACGTTCGGCAGGCTACATAGGATTATTAAAGATGCGGGCTTTATTCACGCCGGGCAGTGGGACTATGAACGTGTAACGTTTGATTATAAATTTTTTGACCGGACTGATGACGCAACGTACTACCTGCGTATCCCGGCTTACGCAGTAGAAGGAGACATTCCGGCTGAAGACACAGTCGTTCAAATCCTCACTCCTTACTTTGGAAGACACTATTATCCGCACGGGATAGAATACGATGAAGAATTCCCGGAAAAAATCATTCAAAAATGCAGGGATAAAACGAAAGCAGTATGGGATGTTCTAAAAACTAAAACGTAACAGAAAAGAAGCTGATATCAGCTTCTTTTCTATTTCTCCGGGATAAATATTTTGTTCTCTTCTATCAAATCCTATATACTAATTGTTATACTATCTTGTCCGAATGTCTGAAAGGGGAATAGCTGTGTCATCGTTGCTTACGAAAAAGAATTTGATCCGTTTTTTATCCGTTGTTTTAATTATTATAGCTTTAGTTTTTATTCTTCCAGTTTCAGGACCTATTATACTTGCCCTGCTTACAGCTCTTGCCCTGTCACCTCTCGTCAGGCTGTTAAATGAAAAGGCCAAATGGCGTCGTTCTATTGCCGTTATGGTTGTCTTCACCTTATTTCTTATTTCTCTCGGAATCGCCGGGTATTTAATTATTACCCAGGTGGTAACACAGGCTATTTTATTTGTGGAAAATCTGCCGGATTACATAGCTGAAGTGAATCGCTCATGGAATGATATGCAGATTTCTATTGAGAATACCTATGATCGAATGAATCTCCCGCCTGATGTCATTAACGAAATCAATGCCCAGATAACGGATATGCTTAATAACTTTCGTAATCGCTTTACGGACGGCCAGTTTCTAAATACCGTTACGAGTATCGTTGCTTCTATTCCAGGATACCTTGTGTCATTTATTGTATACTTAATCGCATTGTTCCTATTTATGATGGATCTTCCCCGCTTGAGCAGGAAGATGTATTCTTTCATGAAAGTGGAAACAGCCCAGAAAGTCCACTTTATGACCGCCCGTCTTGGAAAGGTTATTATAGGCTTTTTTAAGGCCCAGTTCCTGGTGAGTCTGATTATTGTTACCGTTACTTATATTGGCTTATACTTTATTGCGCCTGAAGTGGCCCTGGTGATGGCTCTCGTTATATGGGTCATTGACTTTATTCCTATCATCGGCTCTATTGCTATACTTGCCCCCTGGGCGATATTTCAATATCTGGCAGGCGATGCTGTGCTTGGTACGCAGCTGCTCGTACTCGGCATCATCCTTCTCATTATCCGCCGTACGGTTGAACCTAAAGTAATGGGTCATCACATTGGCTTATCGCCGCTGGCCACTTTGATATCTTTATACATCGGCCTTTCCCTGCTGGGTATTATCGGCTTTATCGTAGGTCCTCTGGCTGTCATTGCGTTTACATCCGCCAGGGAAGCCGGCCTCATTAAGCTTGACTTTAAAATTTAACCTGACAAAAACGGACCGCTCTTTTGAGCAGTCCGTTTTTTATTCTTTAATAGTAAGGAGAAATCATTAAATAAACAATTACTCCCGTTATGCTGACATAAAGCCAGAGCGGCATGGTCCATCTGGCAATTTTCCGGTGCTTTTCCACCTGGGATGTTATACCTTTCAAGAACGTCCACAGCGCAAGCGGCACAATAATAATTGCGAGGATGATATGCGAAATTAAAATAAAGTAATAAATAGCAGCAATGGCTCCAGAGCCGCCAAAAGCCGTTGATTCCGACAGCGCATGATACGTAAGGTAGGTTACAAGAAACAACGCAGTGGATGTAAAGGCTGCGTAAATAAAACGCTTATGCATCGTAATATTTTTTCGTAAAATAAAAAACAGTGCCGTAAATAAAAAGACCGTTGTAAAACTGTTAAAAATAGCATTCATCATCGGCAGAATAGTTAAATCAAAACCTTCAACGTCTCCGCCCAGTCCTTCCATAAAAAATAGAAGGGTGACGAGGCCATTAATAACAATAGTAAGGGTAACTACTATCGCCACATGGCTTTTATCCGAAGTACCTTTTTGTTGTGTTGATATTTGATTTGAAGATTTACTCATCTTCTCCCCCATTTCTCTATTTATCTGTTCTTCATTATACAGGAAAGCAGCTGTCATTCCCCTCTAATCTCTAACAAATCAGTGAACAAGCAAAAAGAAACAGTCTCCCGATATGGAAGACCGTTTCTTTTTTAATATTTTGTCATACCAAGCAGAAACGTTAATGCAATTAATGCTGGAGTGGAAAGCACCACACCGGCAATGATAAAAGTATTTGCCCATTCATGTCCCTTATCCTTCAAGTGCATGAAGTAAAACATCTGCAGAAAAAACTGCATCCCTGCCAGTACAAGTATAAATGGAACCGCAAAGGCCGGAGCCACCATTTCCGTTGCCACCGCAATAAATGCCAGGAAGGTTAGAAAAATCATAAAAGCAAACGAAGTAATCTGTACTTTCTTTTCTTTGTTCATCTTATACAGGTCTTCTTCTGAAAGCGCGCTTTTTTCGAATGGTTTGGATAACTCATTTGCCATTTTTAAGCTCCCCCTATTCCCATAAGATAAACGACAGTAAATATAAATACCCACACAACGTCAATGAAATGCCAGTAAAGACTGGCCACGTAAAACTTGGGGGCATTTGTTAATGTTATACCGGATTTCGCATAGCGGATAAGCAGTGTGCTGATCCATGCCAGGCCGAATACAACGTGGGCCCCGTGCAGTCCGACAAGCGTATAGAAAGAAGAGCCAAAAGCACTTGTCGTATAACCAAGCCCATGATGTACATATTCCACAAATTCATAGATTTCTAAACCAAGAAACGCAAGACCTAACAGCACCGTAGTGCTCATCCAGATCATCATCGCTTTAAAATTATTCCGTTTCATCGCATACATGGCAAGAACACTTGTAAGCGAACTGGTTAACAAAAGCATGGTCATAATAAATACAAGCGGCAGCTGAAATAATTCTTCCGCCGTCGGGCCGCCTGCTGTTCCTTCCCTTAATCCGAGAAAAGCTCCAAAGAAGGTGGCAAACATGATTGTTTCACCGCTGAGAAAGATCCAAAAACCGAGAAATTTATTTCTTCCTTCCAACGTTGCTTTTTCGGGGTTGGAAGGAAGGCCTTTTGTCATATCTACGTGATCGGCCATGTTAACTTACCTCCTTTTCCAGCTTTTTTAATTCTTCCACTGTAATATGGTAGCCGTGGTCCTCTTTAATCGAACGCACCAGCATAGAACCAAATGTAAGCAGAAAACCTGGAATAATGACGGCGTAAGGAGTTATGATAGCATTTTCCATATTAAGCATAATCATGCCAAATCCCCATACGAACATGCCAATCCCAATAATAAAGGGTAAAATAGAGCCGTTTGGCATATGAATATCGGATAATGGTTCAGCCGGCTTCATTTTTCCGTCTCCATGAATCTTTTCATAAAACAAAGGATCAAGAGAACGTACCTGTGGAACCTGGGCGAAATTATATTCCGGAATTGGAGTAGGAGTTGACCATTCCAGTGTTCTGGCATCCCAAGGATCACTTACTACTACACGCTCTGATTTCAAGGCAGAGTATACGATGTTAATAACCAGTACGATAATGCCCGCAGACATTAGAAATGCTCCAATAGAAGAAATCAGGTTCATCGTATCCATACCCTGGCCTTCCAGATACGTGTATACCCGTCTTGGCATTCCAATAAGGCCGAGAATATGCTGAACAAAGAATGTCATGTGAAAACCAATATAAAACATCCAGAACATGAGCATACCAAGTTTTTCATTTAAATGATGTCCAAACATTTTTGGATACCAGTAGTACAATCCGGCCAGCAGCCCGAGAACGATACCCCCAACAATTATGTAGTGGAAGTGGGCTACTACAAAGTACGTGTCATGGTACAAATAGTCGACCGGCACCATGGAAAGCATAACACCTGTTACACCACCCAGCACAAAGGTAGGGACAAAAGAAGAAGCGCAGAGCATAGCTGTATTAAACGTAAGCTTACCGCCCCACATCGTGAAGAGCCAGTTGAATATTTTAATACCAGTAGGTATTCCTATTGCCATAGTAGCAATAGCGAAAACAGAGTTTGTTACCGGGCCGATACCAACGGTAAACATGTGGTGGACCCATACCATAAATCCGAGAAAAGCAATAATCAATGTAGCGAACACCATTGCCGTATACCCGAATAAACGCTTTCTGGAGAAGGCTGGTATAACTTCGGAAATGATTCCGAAAGCCGGCAGCACTAAAATATATACTTCCGGGTGACCGAAAATCCAGAAAATATGCTGCCATAAAACGGCATTTCCTCCGCTGTCAGGAGAAAAGAACTGAGCGCCGAACAATCTATCGAGCATAAGAAGCGCAAGTCCGGCAGCCAAAGGCGTAAAAGCAAATACGATCAGCAGGGAAGTAACGAGTGAGGTCCAGCAGAAAAGCGGCATTCTCATCATCGTCATACCTGGAGCACGCATGTTTACAATCGTTACAATAAAGTTAATAGCGGAGATTAATGTTCCAATACCGCTTATTTGAAGACCGATAACATAGAAATCCATTCCTAAATGCCCGTAATCTCCAGCTGACAGTGGAACATAAGCTGTCCACCCCGCATCGGGAGCACCTCCGAAAAACCAGCTGACGCTTAATAGCAGCCCGCCGAAAAAGAAAATCCAAAAACCAAGAGCATTGACAAAAGGAAACGCTACATCCCGCGCCCCTATTTGAAGAGGAATAATGTAGTTCATAAAAGCAAACAATAATGGTGTGGCTGCAAGGAACAGCATGATGGTTCCATGCATCGTAATGAATTCATTGTATGTTTGTCCGTCCAGAAAATTACTTTCCGGAAACATAAGCTGTATTCTCATAAAAACTGCCATTAGGCCTGCTTTCAGGAAAAACAGCGTACCTGCTATCAAATACATAACGCCTAACTTTTTATGGTCGACTGTGGTAAGCCAGTCCATTAAGACGCTTTTATCTTTCTTTTCTTTTATAATTGCTGAATAATCCGCCATTGGGTTTACCCTCCCTTACTCTTTATTCATTTTGTGGTTCTTCAATCCTGTCTGAGCCGTCTGTCTCCACTTGTCTTCCAAGAGCCGGCTGTTCTACTTCCAGGCTGGCAAGATACTCAAGCAGTGCGTCCATATCCTGGTCTTCCATATCCGGATAAGCCTGCATATTGTTTCCCTGTTTGAAAGACTGTGGATCACGGATCCAGGCTTCAAGATTTTCTTCGTTGTATTCCACGACCCCGGCGATAGTTTCCCGGTCGGCAAAGTTAGTCAGCGTCGGTCCCTGGGCAGTACCCTGGCCTCCTACAGCGTGACAGCCGATACAGCCCTGGTCTTCAAATACCTGGCGTCCTTCTGAAGCTGTTGTATTTTCCTCAGGTTCAGCCGGCTCAGACGCCATTGTTTCAACCCAGCTGTTATACTCGTCACGCTCAAGTGCTACTACTTTAAAATCCATTAATGCATGGGAAGGTCCGCACAACTCGGCGCATTTCCCTTTATAAATGCCTGGTTCATCTGCTTCCAGCCAAAGCTGGTTTTCAATTCCAGGGATGGCATCAATCTTTCCGCCAAGTGCCGGTACCCAGAAAGAGTGGATAACGTCTTCAGCAGTAAGCGTAAATTCTACTTTTTCCCCCACAGGAATGTATACTTCATTTCCAGAGGTAAAACCGTCTTCATAATCAAACTGCCACCAGTATTGATGACCTGTTACATTGATGGAGACACCTTCTCCTTCTCCCTCGCCGCTTGACCCTGCGGCCTGAGGCGTAGTATCCGCAAAATAATATGTACCTGTAATCGTTGGTACGGCTAGAATTGCCAGTAAAAATAAAGGAATAATAGTCCAGGTAAGCTCCAGTGCTTTGCTTCCTTCTACCTGCTTAGGATACTCATTATCACCCGGTTTTCTTCTAAATTTCACTACGGCGATAAAGTACAGTGCAAACACAACAATAATTACTACTGCCATCACATACAAACTTAAAATCAGGTTATCAAGAATCCATTCCGCCTGAGGGCCGTATGGGTCCAGTGCAGTAAGACGTTCTTCACCGCATCCTGACAGTAAAAGCAGTATGAAAGATAAAGGCAGAAGCCGCATCATAAACGTATGCTTATTCATCATTCACTTAACCCCTCTTTCTTTAATAAATGATATATTAACGCCTGATTGGCGCAGTTCATAAAGCCGGTATTGCCATGGTAATTAATACGATAGAAAAACATCCGATCGAGCAGGCGAGTGCTCCGGCTGCCCATTTTTTATCCGACTGCATCTTCAGTCCGGCTGCCAGCCAGATCAGCCAGACAGCCCCTCCAACCATTACAGATACAAGATACACGGTTCCATATTGTCCAAGCATAAGAGCTCCCAATATAAAAACGGATGCGTATAAAATGCTTTGAAGTTTGGCGGTTTTGTTTCCAGTTATTACTGCCAGTACAGGTATACCTGCTTTTATGTATTCTTCCTTTTTCAAAACGGAAAGAGCCAGCGAGTATGTGCAGTACCAGATGAAAAAAAGAAATGCCAAAATCCAGGCCGCTGCATGCAGCGAGTCATCTGCTGCAGACCAGGCAATTAAAGGAAACACAGCGAAAACACCTGCCTGCATAAAACTTCCAAAGCTTGAACGATACTTGAGCCAGTAAGCAAATCCTATAATATATCCGAAAGCCGCGGCTGTTCCAAGCAGTCCGGTTGTCATGCTGATGGAAAAAAGCAGCATAACACCTACAGCTGTTATCAGAAGCCCTGTGCCAAGCGTCTGTTTATCCTTTTTTTCCGTAACGTTCCCGCGCTTTTTACCAAGAAGGGTTTCCACCATAAAGCACCCCTGTAGAAGCAGTCCTGTTCCGGCAAAAGTAAGAATAAACAGATGCAGATTCTGCTGCCATTGAAAGCTGGAGAAAGGTTCTGCAGCCAGCATTACTGTAAACGTTATCAAAAATACAGAAAATAAAAGCGCTGTTCTCCTGAATAAAAAGAATGGACGCGCAGTAAATTGGTTTTTCCCGGAGGCCGCTGGATGATGAAGCGAATCAGCAGATGATTCTGTCCTATTCATGATTACACCTCCTATTAAATTAATCCCCCTGTGTGTACGCTTCACTGTTTATATTGTAGCATTAAAATACACTGGTTAGAAACAACAATTACAAGGTCACACCGCAACCTTACTATAATATTATAGCTTAAATGTTCTCCGCTTTCATCTGTTTCCTTATTTTCACAATTTATTCATGTTTACGAAACGCCTCTAAATGTTCATTACTATTAAATTGACTTTTATATGCAGAATCCCTACGATTACAATAGGTTCGTTACTTATACAGCACAGATTGGACTGAGGTGAATAGCAGTGAACAATATTGGCTTAAAGGTTTTTGGTGTTTTTACTTCTATTGGAATGTTAATTGTACTTATTCAAGGTTCCCTTGTAACAAAGACAGGTTCCGGAGAAGGATGCGGAGCAACGTGGCCCCTCTGCTTTGGAGAAGTCATACCTGATTCGCCTGCTTTGGAAACTATTATAGAATACAGCCACCGATTATGGTCAGGGCTTATGGGCCTGTTTGTTATCATTCTGGCGGTGTGGGCCTGGAAAAAGCTCCCGCACTTAAGAGAAACAAAATTTATGGCCCTGATGGCTGTTCTTTTTATTGTGTTTCAGGGAATGATGGGAGCCGGTGCTGTTATATGGGGTAATTCCAGCCTTGTACTTGCTCTTCATTTTGGCATTTCCACTATATCTTTTGCTACCGTCGTTCTTCTGACGATTTTAGCATTTGAAAATAAAAAAAATGCCCCTGCTCCTACAGTAAGCAAAGGATATAGAAACTATCTTCTGTTTGTTATCATCTACTGCTATGCTGTTATTTATACCGGTGCCTATGTAAAGCATACGGATGCCACTTATGCGTGTGAAGGCTTTCCGCTCTGCAACAACCAGATTATACCGGATATCAGCGGTGCATTAGGTTTTCAGATAGGCATTCATTTTGCCCATCGTGTATTTGCTACTATCTTATTTATTTTTATCGCCATTCTGATGATCTGGACCATTAGGCGCTTCGCTTCATCTGCTTCATTAAAAACAGCAAGTATTCTTGTTTTTGCTTTAACTATTGTCCAGATCGCGGCAGGAATATCTGTCGTATACGTTACTGCTTACCTGGCTTCCGCCTTAACCCATGCCATTACCGTCACGTTTTTATTTACAACGCTCGGATATATGGTGATGATTGCCACGAGGAAGCCGGCAGTCGGCCGACATTATAAATAACCACTCATTAATAAGATACGCAAAAGCCCCGCCTCTCCTTGAAAGAGAGGCGGGGCTTTTGTTAATAAGCAGGATGCCCGAATTCTTTTAGAATAGAGGAAACCGCAGGACGAGTCCTCTCTTATCCAAGATATCATGACTTCAGAAAGCTTTTCTGCTTATTAAAAAAAATCGTATATAAATGGCTCCAAATCGCTGACGCCTGCCTGCAGAAGAGTCACCTGCTCCGGTTCCCCCTGAATTCTTCCGGCTTTCCAGGCCTGTTCGGCGGTGATGTATCCCATAAAGACTGCTGCTGCTGTTTGAATATTCATTTCCAGTCCTTTTTTTTCCGAGTGTCCCGGATAAAAACGGATGTGAATGCTGCCATCTACATTTTCCAGACTGTAAAATCCTTTATTCCACTCACAGAAATCGTCTTCTATTTTCAGATCAAGTTCTTCCCCTTCTTTTAAGTGCAGTGGATATTTCTGCAGAAAGGAGGTCATGTCTACAATTCTGGCCATGAAATAACTTTCCCGCTTTTCAGTGATTCTGGAATCCGCAAGCAGAAAACGGCTTGGATCGTTTACAGCCGGTCTTATTTCTACTTCCGTTATCATCGAATCATGCTGGGCTAAGAAACTCCAGAGCGCCGTTCTTGTCTCTTCATCAAGCCATATAAATTCTTTCACTTCCATCTTTTGATTTTTTATTTTATAAATAATGTACCCTCTATCTTCTCCCTGTTCGTTTTTGAACACCACTATTTCCCCTGTTTTACGCTTTAACACCATATCTTCCCACCATTGTTTATCACGGAGAACAGCCCCGGTATAGGAAACTGCCCACTTCTCATAAATGGGCTGCAGGACAGCCGCTGCCTTTTGCGTCACTCTGTAAATAGTGCCTTGTTCCAAAGGTGCAGGCTGGGGCAGCTGTGAGCTTGAAAGTGTCCATATTTTAGCATCTGCAAACAGCTCCCATCCAAATTTCCGATAAAATGAAAAGGAAAACGGATATAGCAGAGAAACTTCACAGCCCCTCTCTTTCACATCTTTCATGGCCGCCCGGAGCAGTTCCCGTACCAATCCACTGCGTCGTTTCTCCGGCCAGGTGGCTACTCCGGAAATGCCTCCCATTCTCATTACTTCCCCGGCAATATAAATGTCGGATGGAAAAATTGTAAGCTTTGAGGCTATTTCTTTATTTTCCACTGCCACCCAGGTATTTTCCGGCTTAATGATTTTTTTGCGATCCTCCCGCTGTTCCGTTGAAAGTTCAAACTGAAAAGCAAATTCACCTAGTGTTATATTCTGGTCAATCTCTGCCGGCTTCATTTTTCGTATTTCCACCTTATTCGTCCTCTCCTTTGAACATAGCGATAGCCCGTTTCCGCTGAACAGCATGATCTACTATCGGCTCTGGATAATCCTTTCCTATAATGCATGATGCTTTTTCCTGCTCCTCTTTACTCATTTTCCAGGGCTCATGAATAAATCGGGAAGGCACATCTTTTAAAACGGGCAGGTATTTTTTAATAAATTCTCCTTTTTCATCAAAACGCTGACTTTGCCGTATCGGAGAAAATACCCGAAAATAAGGTACTGCATCAGAACCGGTGGAAGCAGCCCACTGCCATCCCCCGGCATTGGAGGATGGATCGTAGTCTATCAGACGCCGTCCGAAATACTGCTCTCCCTCCCTCCAATCTTCCAAAAAGTCCTTAACCAGGAAAGAGGCAGTTATCATTCTGCCGCGGTTATGCATCCAGCCTGTTTCATTTAATTGGGTCATACAGGCGTCAACTACCGGATATCCTGTTTCCGCATTCTTCCACTTATCCAGATTTTCTTTATTATTACTCCAGCTCAGGGACTGGTAGGCTTCTTTTAATTCCTTATTTTTCAAGTCAGGATGAGATACATGAATCATATTATAAAAATCCCTCCATGCCAGCTCGCTTAAAAATGTCCCGGCTCCTTTATCTTCTTCTTCCAGTTTTGGAAGCAAAGCCTCATAAATAGTACGTACTGATATTCTTCCTGTTTTTAAATAAGCTGACAGTCTGCTTGTTCCATCCTCTGCCAGAATATCCCGTTCGTTTTCGTAATATTTAACCGGATCATCAGCAAACGTATCCAGACGATCGAGGGCATCCTGTTCCTTTACTTTCTCCCAATTTGTTTCAGCCTGTTTATTGTACTCTTTCAATATATCCCGGTCTTTTTTATCAGATAGAGCTTTGTTTACCTGACGGGATGCCAGAAAAGCAGGATCCGCACGAAATGGCTTATCTTTTTGCTTTTTAAACCAGCTTCTGTAATATGGCGTAAATACCTCATAGTAGCTGTCATCTTTTTTCAGCACTTCATCGGAGGCGTGAAAATGAGCATCTTTAAAAGGATAGAAGACAGCTTGTTTTAGGCCCTTCCGTGCTTTTTCATCTCTTTTTACTGCCCTGGGTACTTCATCTTCGTTAAAGAAAACTGCGCTGATTTCTTTTTCTTTGCCTAAACTTTCGAATACTTTCCCGATTTTTCCCACTTTTATGTAAAGGCGGATATCTTTTTCTTTGCATTCTTTAGAGAAAGCTTCCAGATTCTGAAAAAAATAATCGTGGTGGGGGCATGGATCTTCAATCCGTTTTTTCTCTATATGGAAAAAAGCCATCCATGTTCTGGAATTGTCTTCCTGCAGCCACTGTTCGAGCGCATACATCGCGTGATTATCAGTGAGCCGTAAGTCCCTTCTAAACCATAATAGTGCTGTCTCTGCCATCTTCCATCATCCTCTCTGCTTCACTTTTTCTTATACCCCTTTTAAACGTTTTTAAAAATAAAAAAACCGCCTGAAGATATTACGTCTTCAGACGGTTCCTTTTTTATCAGGAGGAAAATTCGATCAGCAGGTCGCCGGTGGCGATTGCATCGCCATCGGCTACGTGAATGGACTTCACTTCCCCATCGAACGGAGCCTGAACGGTTGTTTCCATTTTCATGGCTTCGGTGATCATCAAATGATCGCCTTTTTTCACTTTTTCTCCGTCTACCACCAGGGTCTTAATCACAGTCCCAGGCATAGAGGCACCAATTTGATTCGCGTTTTTCTTATCTACCTTTGGCCGCTCCGTGACAGAAGCTGCCACGTTCTGGTCTTTAATATTCACTTCCCGCGGCTGGCCGTTAAGTTCGAAATACACAATTCTTGTACCATTGTCCTGCGGTTTGGAAATCGAAATCAGCTTCACAATCAACGTTTTTCCCTGTTCAATCTCCACTTCAATCTCTTCACCCAGGCGGAGTCCATAAAAGAAAGTAGCCGTATCGAGCACCGTAACATCGCCGAACTGCTGGCGGAAACGCTCGAAATCCATATACACTTTCGGATACAGCGCATAGGACAATAAGTCATGGCTGGTAATCTGGCGGTCTACTTCTTTATACAGCTCTTCCTGCAGGCTTTTAAAGTCCACATCATGCATATTTTCGCCGGGACGATTGGTGATCGCCTCGCGCCCTTTGAGAATAACGTCCTGCAGGTCTTTCGGGAAGCCTTGATACGGCTGGCCCAGATATCCCTGGAACAGTTCTACCACAGAATCAGGAAAGTCGAGACTTCCGCCTTTTTCCAGCACATCTTCTTCCGAAAGGTTATTTTGGACCATATACAAAGCCATGTCGCCAACCACTTTGGAAGAAGGTGTAACCTTCACGACATCTCCAAACATATCGTTCACCCGGCGGTACATTTTTTTCACGTCATTCCAGCGTGCTCCAAGCCCTACCGCTTTCGCCTGCTGCTGCAGGTTGCTGTACTGGCCTCCCGGCATTTCGTGCTCATACACCTCTGTATGCGGTGCATTCATGCCGCTTTCAAAGCCCTGGTAATATTTCCGGGTATAGTCCCAGTATTCATTCAGCTCTTCGACTGCTTTAATATCGATATCAGGCTGTCTTTCCGTGCCTTTGATCGCATAATACAGGCTGTTCATGCTTGGCTGAGATGTTAATCCCGCCATCGAACTGATAGCGACATCGACAATATCGACGCCCGCTTCAATCGCTTTAGCATACGTAAAAATACCATTTCCGCTCGTATCGTGGGTATGCAGATGAATAGGAATCGAAATCGTCTGCTTGAGCTCGGTCACGAGCTGATAGGCCGCTTCCGGTTTAAGAAGCCCCGCCATATCTTTAATGCCTAAAATATGAGCGCCTGCCTTTTCAAGAGATACAGCCATGTCTTTATAATACTGAAGGTCGTATTTGGTACGTGCAGAATCAAGAATATCACCGGTGTAGCAGATCGATGCTTCCGCCACCTTCTGCTGGTTTCTCACTTCATCAATGGCAAGCTGCATACCCTCGAGCCAGTTCAGGGAGTCAAAAATACGGAATACATCAATACCGGCATCGGCACTTTTTTCGACAAATTCTTTTATCACGTTATCCGGATAGTTTTTGTATCCAACGGCATTGGAAGCCCGGAGCAGCATCTGCAGCAGAATATTAGGCATCTTCTCTCTTAGCAGCAGGAGACGCTCCCACGGATCTTCGTGCAGAAAGCGCATGGACACGTCAAACGTTGCTCCGCCCCACATTTCTGACGAAAACAGCTGTGGCAGCATGTGGGACGTCGGCGCCGCAATTTTCTTTAGATCCTGCGTCCGGACTCTTGTAGCGAGCAGCGACTGGTGGGCATCACGGAACGTTGTATCCGTTAACAGCACCTGCTTTTGGCTTTTCACCCAGTCGGCGAGCCCCTCCGGACCGCGTTCATCCAAAATCTGTTTGGTTCCTTTCAGCGGCTCTGCCGCTTTTTCAATAATAGGTACCGGCGGCTTGTCCAGAACAGGCTTTTTCATTTTTTCCAGTCCCGGGTAGCCGTTCACAATCGTTTCGCCAATAAAGGTAAGCATTTTCGTACCCCGGTCTTTTCGTTTCGGGAAAACGAACAGTTCCTGTGTCTGGTCAATAAAGGACGTGTTGTAATCGCCGCTCAGAAAGCCGCTGTGCTGCACGAGATTTTCCAGAAACGGAATGTTGGTGATAATGCCCCGGATCCGGAATTCGCGAAGGTTCCGAAGCATTTTGGCTGCAGCTCCTTCAAACGTTAGCGACCAGGTCGATACTTTCACGAGCAGGGAATCATAGTGCGGGGAAATAACAGCCCCCTGAAAGCCATTTCCGGCATCAAGCCGTACGCCGAATCCGCCGCTGGAGCGGTAAGCCATAATTTTTCCGGTATCAGGCATAAAATCGTTAGCCGGATCCTCTGTTGTCACACGGGACTGGATCGCATAGCCAAACGTTTTTATATCTTTCTGCTCCGGTATGTTTAATTCTTTTCCGTGCAGGGATTTTCCGTCCGCTATATAGAGCTGGGCCTGCACAATATCAAAACCTGTAATCATTTCTGTAATCGTATGTTCTACCTGCACTCTGGGATTTACTTCGATGAAGAAAAATTCGCCGTGGGGATCAACCAGAAATTCAACCGTTCCCGCATTCACATAATCAATATTTTTACTCAGCTTGACGGCAGCTTCACAGATTTCCTCCCGAAGTTCATCACTCAATGATACGCTTGGAGCAATCTCCACTACTTTCTGGTGCCTTCTTTGCACCGAGCAGTCTCTTTCATATAAGTGCACGACGTTGCCGTGCGAGTCTCCAAGAATCTGGACTTCTATGTGTTTCGGACTTTCCACAAACTTCTCTACGTAGACCTCATCGTTACCAAATGCTGACTTGGCTTCTGATTTGGCCCTGTCGTAAGATTCAGATAAAGAATCTGCGTCGCGGACAATTCTCATACCGCGTCCGCCGCCGCCAAGAGATGCTTTAATAATAAACGGATAGCCATTGGCTTCGGCAAATGAGCGGACCTCCTCCAGGCTCTCCACCGGGCCGTCACTTCCCGGAATAACAGGAAGGCCTGCCTCCAGCGCCGTGGTTCGGGCCTTAACTTTGTCGCCGAACATGTTTAAATGTTTGGTTTCCGGTCCAATAAAAATGATGCCTTCTTCTTCACACCGTCTGGCAAAACCAATGTTTTCAGACAAAAATCCATAGCCTGGGTGAATGGCATCAATATTATTTTCTTTTGCAGTCGCAATAATGTCTTCAATATCAAGATAAGCGTCAATGGGCTTTTTTCCTTCACCCACCAGGTAAGCTTCATCTGCTTTATAACGATGAAAAGCCCCTGTATCTTCCTTAGAGTAAATAGCTACGGTGCGGATATGCAGCTCGGTACACGCTCTAAAAATCCGGATCGCGATTTCTCCACGGTTTGCAACTAATACTTTTTTAATATTTTTCAGTTGGCTCATCTCGTTCCTCCCGGTTTCCATTATCTCTTTTACGTTTATTTACTGACAATTCCAAATATATTTTATCATACCATGCCATTCATTTTTGTCAAAAGTCGAAATTTTTTTCGGGTGTTTCATACATAAAAAAACAAGCTGCGGCCTGCAGCTTGTTTTTAACTATTTACTGTTGCTTCATGGAAAGCGGAAAGCTTCCGCTCTAGTTCGGAAAGAATATGTTTACCCGTCGCATCTTCAATAAGATTCAAACGGATAGCAAAGTCTATCTCACGGGAAAGACCAAACATCTGCGTATCCAATACCTCTTCATAAAGAGGACATTGAGGCATGGTTAAGTTTTCCATCTGGACTTCAATCAGTTTTCTGATTTTTTCGGCATCGGCAACAAGAAGGGCATATGCTTTTTCTTTATGTTCGGTTTCTGCCTTTACGCTCAAGGTGACCCCTCCTAATATTTAGCTAATTAAATCTATCTTATCTATTTACCGGGAAAAATGCAAGAAAGTATTGAAAAGTTCACCATTTTTAAACATCCTGCTTATTTTCCAAGACTTCCTTTCCTATGATATTATAGTACTATTGCATATACAAGGAGGAATCACATTATGGAGTTTATTCTTTTCATATATGGAAATACCAAATACACGATTACCATTGATCCTACCGTTTGGATTTTTGATGACAGAAAAGTTGATTTGACCACCTGGTTTGAGCAGGAGAAAAAAGCAGACACTTCTCTTGAAGAATATACACGGGCTGCTTCTGAGCATTGGGATAGAGAAATGACAGAAGGCGCCCGCATTCCAAAACGAACAAAAACAAATGAGGTCCGGAACAAAAAAGAAACGCTGATTAATGGTACCTTCGGCATTCCTTTTCACTCTTTTATTGAAAATGCAGAACCTGGTGAAGACGCCTCTAAAGTAGTTGTAGAACGTTCTGAAGGATCAGAACTTATTGTAGATCTGGATACGGCAAAAGACTTTATTGCAGGATTTTCCAAAGACGGGGCCAGCCTGAAAGAAGACGGACCTGTTCATATTTATTATGGAAACGGGGATAATAAAGAAAATCCCATCACTTTCGTGACAGGATTCCGCATCGTTTAGCTACAATAGATCAGCTGCGAGCTGGGCAAGGCCGGATCTTTCTCCCTTTTCCAGCTTTACGTGGCCGCTGATCGATTGATCTTTGAACACTTCCACCACGTAGGCAAGCCCGTTATTTAATTCATCTAAATATGGGTGATCAATTTGTTTCGGATCCCCCATCAATACAATTTTACTTCCTTCCCCTACTCTTGTCAGGATAGTTTTCACTTCATGTTTTGTTAAATTCTGCGCTTCATCAATAATAATAAACTGATCAGGAATACTTCTGCCCCTAATGTATGTCAGTGCTTCTACTTCAATAGAACCCATTCCGGCTAGAATTTGATCGAGTTCGCCGGGCTTTTTAGCGTTAAATAAATACTCGAGGTTATCGAAGATTGGCTGCATCCACGGCCTCAGTTTTTCATCTTTTTCACCAGGAAGGTAGCCTATATCTTTTCCCATTGGCACAACGGGTCTTGCCACCAGCAGCTTATTGTAATTGCCGTAGTCTTCCGTAAGCATAAGTCCACAGGCAAGCGTTAGAAGCGTTTTTCCTGTTCCTGCTTTTCCGGTAAGAGTAACGAGCGGAATATCGTTTCGTAAAAGAAGCTCGAGCGCCATTTTTTGTTCCACATTCCGTGGCTTAATACCCCAGGCGTGCTCGTGTTCATTCGTAAAAGGCACTAATTGGGTTGCTGCCGTATTAACCTTACAAAGAGCAGACGAAGATCCTCCTGCGCTGTCCCGAAGCACGACAAATTCATGCGGGTACATCCCTTTTTCTTCTAATTGTTCCAGTGGAAGCGCATTCTCTGCATAGAAGGTATCAATAAGATCTTTTGACACAGCGATATGCCGCTTGCCTCTGTACATATTATCAAATTCCGTTACGCGGTCATTCAGGAAATCTTCAGCATGCAGGCCCAGAGCATCAGCTTTTACACGCACCAGCCCATCTTTGCTTACTATAATAACGCTTTTTCCTGTTTTTTCTTCAAGCTGCTGCGTATGAAGATTATGGGCTACTGCTAAAATACGGTTATCGTTTGTTACCTCTATAAACATGTCTTTTAGATACTGATAGGATTTATGGTTCAGCTCTACCCGTACAGAACCGCCTGAATCAAGCGGCACGCCTTCATGAAGCTTCCCTACAGCTCTCAGGCTGTCCAGAATTCTGGCAGTCTCCCGGGCATTCCGGCCGATTTCATCCATGTATCGCTTTTTTGAATCAATTTCTTCCAGCACTACCGCTGGAATCACAACATCGTTTTCTTTAAACTGGTATATAGCACGAGGGTCCTGAAGAAGCACATTAGTATCGAGCACGTATATTTTTTTCAACGTTATTCCCCCCAGAAGTAAGTGAAAGTCTGTTCTATTCTTATAAGAATAGAATGATGTCTATAGGTTGTGGAGGAGGCCGTATACGATCAGACTGTTTTCATGGCCTTCATCACTTGATTATCCAGCTTTGCTGCCGCTTCCGCGTCGTATGTTTTTTCGTAGCGCGGCTCCAGCGTCATCTTAGCTCCGTAAAACATAATATCCTTTACTTCCTTAATATCGAGTTCCGCCAGCGCCAGCTTAATAGGCACATCTTCTATTTCTTCTTTGAGTATTTTCACTTCGCCGGCAATCGCATACGTAGATCCGTTGCCTATAACAGTAATGACGATTCCGGAATTGTGCTTCATGTTTTCCATCATTTTGGACCGATTATCAATAGTAAATCGAAGTGTTTCTCTATCCGGTGCGTATATCCACGAGAGAACTCTCACATCTGGAGCCTTCGTTTCATAATCTACTGTAGTTAATGAAATGTACCGTTCTTTTTTTAGAAGAGCCAGCAGTTCATCGTTGAGATTTTTTTCCATTCGGTTTGCCATTCCATAACCCCCTTATGTATTTTTTAATTCCCTTAACAGGCGATGCGTATGCCTATTATTTTACATATACGACATTTCAGGTGGAAACTCCTTTAATTTCCTGTTCACTAATCGTTCTTTGGAAGTTCATCAGTGATAGCCTTCCACCTTTCATGTTATACTATAAATGAAACAATCTCGATAAAATTGCTCATCCTACTGGAGGATTTAGATATGAAAGTCAAATGTGTACTCTGCGATGACATTCATGATCTTGATGATGGAAATCCGCTGGCTAAGAAGCTGCGGAACCGCCCGATTCATACGTATATGTGCGAAACCTGCCGGGCACGAATTGCTAAACGTACAGAAGAAAGAGCGGAGACCGGTAATTTTCATTTATACCGGGACCCTACTCAGGATGATGGATGGTAAAACATGCTGTGTCAAAAGCGCTCCCCCGGGAGCGTTTTTTTGTATCCATTCTTTTTTCTCCGTATAAGCTGTAATAAAAAAAGCTTTCCCAAAAGGGAAAGCTTTTTTATGCAGATGGCTGCTGGTTCTGCTCTTGTTTATGGCGTTTCAGCCGCAGACGATATATGGCCAGCACAACTGCTGCTGCAAATAAAGACTCCACTACCGCCATCCCAATAGCAAAGATAGTTAAAGGAAGGGCACCTATGAGAAGGGCACTATAAACGATAACGTTTTTGAGCAGAGGCAGCTTTCGTGCAAAACCCATGTTGAACACAAGAATACACATAATTACTACAGCTGCATACAAAAGCCAAAAGCCCGTAATCGGATATTCATGGATGCCAAGCATACCGGCCGTCCATGACAGCTGATCCTGCGTGACAGCAATATCTCCGGAGTTGGTTGATCCGCCGTTCATTACGTTTCCCTCCTCATGAAATGCCGTTTATGCTGAGGTAGTGCTTTATTTCGATACTTTGCTCCGCTTCTCATCGCGCTCTCTGGCACTCTTATCAAGAATCTTTTTACGAAGGCGGATTGATTTTGGTGTTACTTCACAGTACTCGTCCTCGTTTAGATATTCCAATGCTTCTTCAAGCGTCAGAATTCTTGGGCGCTTCATCGTAACCGTGTTGTCTTTGTTAGCGGAACGAACGTTTGTCTGCTGCTTCATCTTAGTGATGTTAACAGTTAAGTCGTTGTCACGCGTGTGCTCACCGACGATCATACCTTCGTATATTTCCGTACCCGGCTCAAGGAAAAGGGTACCGCGGTCTTCTACCTGCATCATGCCGTAAGGAGTACATTTTCCTGTTTCCATAGAAACAAGTACACCCTGGCGGCGTCCGCCGACCTGTCCGCTGTGAAGGGGACGATAGCCGTCAAACACGTGGTTAATAATACCGTAACCTTTAGTCTGTGCCATAAATTCCGTGGAATAACCAATAAGGCCTCTGGAAGGAACATAAAATTCCATGCGGACCTGACCGTCTCCACGGTTAACCATGTCACGCATTTCTCCTTTTCTTTCTCCAAGAGATTCCATTACTGCACCAGTATAGTCTTCCGGTACATCTACCTGCACCCGTTCAACCGGCTCAGATACAACACCATCTACTTCTTTAATAATAACCTGGGGCTTGGATACTTGAATTTCATAACCTTCACGGCGGAGGTTTTCAATGAGAATACTCAAATGAAGCTCGCCTCGTCCTGAAACTGTCCATACGTCCGGCGATTCGGTGTGTTCCACGCGGAGGCTGACATCCGTTTCAAGCTGTGTCATCAGACGTTCTTCAATTTTTCTGCTTGTAACGTAGTCGCCTTCACGGCCTGCAAAAGGACTGTTGTTTACAAGAAAAGTCATTTGAAGAGTAGGTTCATCAATACGAAGTGCCGGAAGCGGATCCTGGTGATCTGCCGGACAGATTGTTTCTCCGACCATGATGTCTTCAATACCTGCAATAGCAATAAGGTCACCGGCTGTTGCCACATCGATTTCCATACGCTTCAATCCCATAAAACCGAAAAGCTTTGTAATTCTAAAGCTTCTAACTGTACCATCAAGTTTAATTAAAGAAACCTGATCTCCGTTTTTAATGGTTCCCCGGAATACTCTTCCAATACCGATACGTCCAAGGTAATCATTATAATCAAGCATAGTAACCTGGAATTGTGCCGGCTCGCTGCTGTTATCAATAGGTGCCGGTACAGTATCAAGGATAACATCAAACAGGATATCCATTTTACCATCCTGGTTCTCTGAATCCATGCTTGCTGTTCCATTAATTGCAGAAGCAAATACTACCGGAAACTCGATCTGCTCTTCATCAGCGCCAAGCTCGATGAATAGATCAAGTACTTCATCCACGACCTCATCAGGACGGGCCATAGGACGGTCAATTTTGTTCACTACTACAAGAGGAGTAAGCTTTTGTTCCAATGCTTTCTTAAGCACAAAACGTGTCTGCGGCATACATCCTTCGTATGCGTCCACTACTAGAAGTACACCATCCACCATTTTAAGGATACGTTCAACTTCTCCGCCAAAATCGGCGTGTCCTGGAGTATCCATTATGTTAATGCGGGTGTCTTTATACTTTACTGCCGTGTTTTTAGCAAGAATAGTAATACCGCGTTCTTTTTCAATGTCGTTATTGTCCATTGCACGCTCATCGACATGCTCATTTTCCCGATACGTTCCAGACTGTTTTAACAGCTCGTCTACCAATGTTGTTTTTCCGTGGTCAACGTGAGCTATAATAGCAATATTTCTTAAATCATTACGTAATTCCATTCGTTTACCGCTCCTATCCGATACTATCATTCCTTAACCTATCAATTGTAGCACATTCCCTTTTGATTGGAAGTACTTTTTGCTTAATTAAGGTAAAATATCTGTCATGCTTTTAAATTCTCTTATTCCATTGTAGACTATTAAGTAGAATAAAGTAATAGCGAAAAGTGGTGTTTACTACGATGACTGCAGTAAAATGGGTATTTCTTTTCCTCGCCTTTCTTGCTACTTTCAGCATTGCCAGCCTTGGCATTGCTGTTGCAGAAGGCTCTCTTTTGATTGCTGTACTATGTATTGCCGGTTTGCTCGTATCTTTTTATGGTGCGAGAAAATTACGTGTAAAGCAGCAGTCCAACGCATAAGAAAACAGCAGTGTTCATTGAACGCTGCTGTTTTTTTCTGCTTTATTTTCATCCGGTGCGTAAGCATAGGCATGCACAGCCGCAATTCCCGCCACAAATATGGAAGGCGCATATACGGTTGTGAACAGTGCAATATATATTATAAAAAAAAGGATTCCGCTGATGAATTTTTTTAAATACATCTGCCCTATTCCGGGGAGCAGCAATGACAGCACGGTGGCAATCACTGCTTTTTTCCCTTTTAAATGTTTCATTCTTTCACCTGCCTTAGATCAGCCGTTTCCGCTGCCGGCACATATCTGCACCGGCCGTATTATTCCCGGTTTTCGTTTTTTACAACCCGGGATACAGTAATTCCGTCTCCACTTGGTATAAGGGTGGATTCCAGCTGAGGATGTGATGCTACTTTTTCATTAAACTGCCGGATGGCTTCCGTGTAGCGCTTATCTTCCAGGTCGGCATTGAACACGGTATCTCCTGCCAGAACGTTATCTGCGACAATTAAAGCCTGGGGATTGGCAAGTTCTACAGCATAATCGAGATAATTTACATAATTCTTTTTATCCGCATCAATAAAAATAAAATCGTAGGAATTTTCACTTTCTCTTAGATGCTTTAATGTATCAAGGGCCTCGCCGACCATAATGGTTGTCTGGCCTTCAAATCCGGCGCGGATATGGTTCTGCTTGGATACCTGCGCAAAATCTTCATTTACTTCCAGGCTGGTTAAATGTCCTTCTTTTCCAAATCCTCTGGCAAGGCAGATACCGCTGTACCCTCCGAGGGCACCGATTTCCAGTATGTTTTTGGAACGGGATATTTTCACCAGCATAGTTAATATCTTTCCTACATTAGGGCTCACGGAAATTTCCGGCATATTGTTTTCCCGGATCGATTTGAGTACCTCTGTTAATTCATCATCATTTGGCTGAAAAACGGATTGAATATAATCATTTACTTGTTTCATCCTGCATTCCTCCTACAATATTTTATGACTGCCGGGTTAATATTATAGGCTCATCCTCTGTAATGATGATCGTATGTTCATACTGAGCCGATTTTTTCCCATCTTTTGTACGGGCTGTCCAGCCGTTGCTGTCCATTCTGCTGTGCCAGCTTCCTTCATTAATCATCGGTTCTATAGTTACCGCCATCCCTTTTTTCAACCGCTGTCCTTTGCCGGCTTCTCCATAATGGGGAATTTGTGGATCTTCGTGAATAGTACGTCCAATGCCGTGACCGGAAAAATCCCTGACTACGGAATAGCCTTCTTTTTCTGCATAGCTTTGGATCGCATGGCCGATGTCACCAATTCTATTCCCATCCACCGCCTGCTCTATACCTAAATCGAGGGATTGTTTAGTGACTTTCAGTAATTTTTCTGTCTTATCGGATACTCTGCCGGCTTTATAAGTCCAGGCCGAATCTGCCAGCCCTCCCCTTAAATTGACTACCATATCCACGGTAACAATATCCCCTTCTTTTAATAAAGAAGCTCTCGGAAAGCCGTGGCAGATTTCATCATTTATGCTGGCACAGGTAGCGTACTTATATCCCATGTATCCTTTCTGCTCAGGCACTGCTCCATGTTTTTTTAAATATGTTTCCACAAACGCATTTATTTCTTTCGTAGAAACACCCGGCTTTATGCGCTGCTCTATTTCTTTATGGCATGATGCCAGAAGTTTACCGGCATCTTCCATCAACTGTATTTCTCTTTTTGTTTTTAATGAAATCAAACTAAAGTATCCTTTCTTTATTCAGGATGGTGTTTATTATACTATCTTTATCTTCGCACGTGTATAGATATCAATCCAATATCAGCGGCTGAAAAGATGTATCAGCCCCCAGACCTTCAATATAAGCCGCCAGCAGGGTAATTACGTCCTCTATATCCTCGAGGCTTGCTGTTTCAACAGGAGAGTGCATGTAACGGAGAGGAAGAGATACATTAACTGTAGTAATTCCGCTGCCCGTATAGCGGATCTTGTCTGCATCTGTTCCTGTTTGTCTTGGGGTTAGTTCATATTGTATATTTATACCCTGCTTTTCTGCCGTCTCTTTTAATCCAAGACCGGCTTTTTTATTTACCGGAGGACCTACAGCGAGTACTGGGCCTCCGCCCAGCTTCACTTCCGGCTGACCGCCCCGGTTGGAACCCGGATAATCGTAAGCAAATGTTACATCAATTACTATGGCCAGATCCGGCTGAATGGCAGCTCCTGCATAGTACGCACCGCCCATATTGGTTTCTTCATTCACTGTACTGACTGCTGCTACGCTGGCCGGAATTGTTTTCAGTTTTAAACGTTTTATCGTTTCTGCCGCGATAAATGCACCTGTACGATTATCCAGACCCCTGCCGCTTATTTTATTTCCAAAAAGTAATTCCGGAGATCTATGGTAAACGGCTGTATCACCAATAGATATAACTTCGGCGACCTCTTCTCTATTAGACGCTCCGCAGTCAATGAACAAATCGGAAAAAGAAAAGCCGTCTCCGGTCCCTCCCTGATGCTCGGCATTCACCCCGAATACCCCGGTAACAACTTCTTTTTCCCCCAGTATGTCTACCTTCATACCAAGCGCAGGCTTATGACTGATACCGCCAAGTTTTTCCACTCGTATATAGCCCTCTGCATCTATTTCTTTAACCATAAAACCAATCTCATCGCAATGGCCGGCGAGCATAATTTTTAATGTGCCCTCTGGATTAATAATTGAAATAGCGTTCCCCGCTCCATCCGCTCTCTGCTCGTCGGCAAATGGCTTCGTGTAATTGAGCCACTTCCGCTGGATATCTTCTTCGCTTCCGGAAGGAGATGGAGTGTTGAGCAATGTTAATAAAAAATCCATGCTGGATTTATCCATTCCGTATCCTCCTAATGGTAATATTTTTGTCTTGATTCGCTTATATCATAAGCAGTTTAGCACGGCAGGAGTTTTTTTGAAATAATGATTCAAAAAAACAGACAGCTGGGTTTCTTCATACCCAAATGCCTGCTTTCATTAAGCCTTCTGAAGATGTATTTTCCACTTAACTAAAAACTGCTGTGCAAATTCCTCGCAGCGGGTTATTTCTTCACCTTCCGGATCCAGCTCAATTTTTAAGTTAGGTTCCACAAGCACGGCTCCTTTTTTCTGAAGCTTCATGCTGACTGTATCTACTGCTGCTCCATATTCCAGGTAGGAGGAATCACAGGAACCAAAGCAGGCGGCCGGTATCCCCTTCAGGTCAATGTCTTCCATATCATCATAGAAATCTTCCAGTTCATACGGCAGATCTCCATCTCCCCATGTGTACGTTCCAAATAATATACCATCGTAGCTTTCCAGTTCTGCAGCTTCGATATCATCCATATCGATATGCCTTCTTGTTACATCTGCATGAGGCTTGAGTTGACTCTGTATAATATCAGCTATTTCCTCTGTATTTCCGGATAAGCTGGCAAAAACAAGTAGAATAGAAGCCATCGCAGCGTTCTCCTTTCAACTATCAGGATACACTCACCATAACTGATAATGATTATCAATGTCAATGTTGACGATACTAGAAAGTTCTGACATTGACTTCTCCCCGCCTGTTTGATACGTTTAATTCACTTTGTATACGTTGGTATACTGGGATCTTTCATGATTTTAATTAAATGACAGGAAAGCAGGCGTCTATTTATGAAAAAAATAAAAATCGTAACGGATTCAACTCTTGATATGAGTGAAGAAGACATTCTAAAGTACGGAGTAAAAGTAGTTCCGCTTTCTATTTCCATAGATGAAGAAACCTTTTTGGACAGAATAGATATTTCTCCACAGGAATTCATAAAAAAAATGAAAGCTTCTAATGAATTACCTAAAACCTCCCAGCCTTCTCCGGGTGCTTTTGCCAAGGTATACGATGAGATTCATAAAGAAGGTTTCCAGGTTTTATCGATACATGCCTCAAGCGGACTCAGTGGTACGATTAATGCTGCCTATACTGCTTCTGAGATGACAGAAGCTGATGTCACTATAGTAGATTCCAAGTTCATTTCGAAAGCGCTGTCTTTTCAAGTGGAAGAAGCATGCGAGATGGCAGCCGAGGATAAATCCATGGCTGAAATAGTTACGAAATTGGAACAGGTTCAAAAGAACACCCACCTGTTTGTCGTAGTGCATACTCTGGAGAATTTAATAAAAGGCGGCCGGATTGGGAAAGGACGCGGACTGATCGGCACTCTGCTTAAAATAAAACCTATTGCTGTTCTTGAAGATGGTGTATATGCGCCGGTAACAAAAGTAAGAAGTTCCTCTCAGGTCATTCGTTTTCTAAGTGAACAGTTCGCTTCCGATACTGCCGGACGCACCGTTAAAAAAGCCGGCATTGCTCACGCGGATGGAAAAGAGCTTGCTTTAAAAACATCTGAGGCGATCAGAAAAACTGCTCCCGGGCTTACCATTCCCATTGAGGACACTACACCGGTTATCAGCACACACACAGGTCCCGGTGCCATAGCTTTTATGTACGAATTAGAGGAATAAAAAAAACAAGCTGCCGCAAGGGAGCTTGTTGATTCATCTTAATAGATCGGAACTATTATTACTTACTGAATTCTAATTTTTGAATAATATCTTCAGCCAGTTCATGCACAAGGCGGACCTGGTCATTTGTGTTTTCCGCAGGCGATGAACCATTCCGAACTGCAGACAGGAAATCTTCAATCATAGGTGTAAATCCTCTCTTCGTTAATGTTGGTTCCCAGTCATCTTCTGCCTGCTTTTCTGTTCGTTTATCTTTTAAAATATACAGCTCCCGAACATTCTCCGCTACTCTTTTTTCATCCGCTCCGGCCGCTTCCGCACGTTCCTCCGATGCTCCATTCACTCTGTTCATTACAGCGATTGCTGTACTCCCTCCGCCTGTTATCTGCACCACTGCGTGATGCAGGCAGTTTTCTTTCACTTCACCGGAAACATGCACGTGTTCAATATCGTGCGGAAATAGAAAAAGAACAGTATCAATCACATGGATAAAATCATCCAGCACAAATTCTCTTACAGTATCCAATTGGAAGGTTCGGTTTTTCTGCATCAGAATCATAGTAGGGTCTTTTACTTCTTTAAGCTTCTGGTAGACTTTAGCATACCGCCTGTTAAATCCAACCATAAGTAATAAACCTAGTCGATTTGCTTTATCAATCAACCGGTTGGTGGCCTCTGCATTATTTGTTAACGGCTTATCTACATACACATGTATATTGTGATCGAGTAGAAAATCAATAATTTTCTCATGGGAGTCGGTGGATGAATGAACAAAGGCTGCATCAAGCTTTTGTTCTACGAGAGTTTCTAAAGAGGTGTGGCCATTACTAATATGAAAACGATCCATTACGTCCTGCAGTACTTGTTCATTTCTGGTGCACAAGTGAATATCTATCTGCTTCATTTGGGATATACTGGGCAGATATGCTTTTAACGCTATATTACCTAGTCCAATTATTCCTATTTTCATGATTCCCTCCAGTAGAACGTTTTTTTTATAGTATAGCAGGTCCATGCCATGACCTGAATCCTTCTTTTTCCATCAGCCACCTTTAAGAAAATCTCATGCGCTTCCCCCAGGAGTGTTTTCTTTCCAGGTGCTTCTTTAGTTTTGACTATGGAAGGCTATATAATAGAAGGAGATTCCCAGGATAGGATGGATACATATGTTTTCTTCTTTTAAGCAGTTTCCCTTAAAGCTCCTGCATAAAATGATTTTATTAATGAGCGTGCTTTTAGTTATCAGCATTGGCACAGCTGCCTTTTTTGTGTTCGTAGTGCTTTCCGATTCCCTGGAAAAAAATGTAGGTGACAATGCTTTGAATCTTGCGATTACAGTAGCTAATATACCTGATATACAGGAAGCATTCGGCAGAGAAAATCCTGAAGCTGTTATTCAGCCGATAGTGGACCCGATGCGCGAGCAGACCGATGCTGAATTTATTGTAGTAGGCAATACCGAAGAAATACGTTACTCCCATCCGGATCCGGACCGTATAGGAGAGCAGATGATCGGAGCAGACAATGACCGTGCTCTGCTTCGGGGCGAAAGCTATGTAAGCCGGGAGGAAGGATCGCTTGGCCCTTCTATCCGCGGTAAGGCACCTGTTTATGATGAAGACGGCACAATTATCGGAGTTGTGTCTGTTGGTTTCCTTGTAAACGAAGTAAATGATACGATAAACGCATTTCGTACAGAAATCATGTTTCTTCTGGCTTTTCTGCTGACCGTCAGTATTATAGGTGCCGTGTTTATTGCCTATCATATAAAAAAACAATTATTCGGCCTAGAACCGGCAGAAATTTCACAGCTTTATCTTCAAAAAGAAACGATACTGCAGACTACTTATGAGGGAATTATTGCTTTTGACCGCCACTTTGAGCCAACTTTAATTAACCATGCTGCTTCCACTATTGCAGCTTCCTTAAAATACTCCCATAAAGATGAAAAAGAAAATTATCTCGTCGGCCTGATCCCTGCTTCCATGGTAGAGGATGTATACTATTCCGGAGAAAGCTTGTCGAAGCAGGAAATACCATTTGATAACACGACTTTAATACTGAGTCTTATTCCGATTAAACATGAAAAAGAATCTGTAGGAGCAGTTGCTTCCTTTCACCATAAGTCCGAGCTGGATGTAATGGCGAAGGAACTATCCCAGACGCTGCAGTATGCAGATACATTGAGAGCGCAGTCACATGAGTTTTTCAACAAGCTATTTACTATTTCAGGAATGCTGCAGCTTGGAAAAAAAGAAGACGCCGTTCAGTATATCCAAGAAGAAACCAATATCCAGCAGAGCCGCCTGCAGTTTTTCATTAAAAATGTATCTGATCCGGCACTGGCAGGACTTTTAATCGGAAAGTACAATCAGGCTTCTGAATTAAAAACAGCCCTGCATATTGACGAGGAAAGCAGCTTAACCTCTCTACTGTCCGAACAACAGCGCAGAACGCTGTTAACCGTTATCGGTAATTTAATCGAGAACGCCTTTGACGCATTGGCAGGGCAGCCTGATCCAGCTGTATGGATTCATTTTCATGATGCCGGTAACAATATTATTATAGAAGTTGAAGATAATGGTCCTGGTATTTCTGAGGATGTAACAGATTCTTTATTTGAAAAAGGAATAACGACAAAACAAGAAAAAGACCGCGGTATCGGACTTCACCTCTGTCATATCCAGATAAAGGAGGCAGGCGGCACAATCTATGTAGAAGAGGGAGAATACGGCGGTGCCTGCTTTATTGCAGTGATCCCTAAATAAAAGGAGGAATCGGCGTTGACCACGCTAAGCGTATTAATTGTAGAAGACGACTTCAGAGTTGCCGGCATCATCGAAGATGCGGTTCATAATAGTTCCTCGTACCAGGTTATCAATAAAACCAAAACAGCACGGGAAACAATCGATTTTCTTAAAAGCTGTCCCTCGCTTCCAGACTTAGTTCTTCTCGATGTATATATTCCGGATGCGGACGGCCTTTCCCTTCTTCGTGAGATACGGGAGTTATACGGGAAGCTTGATATTATTATGATTACGGCTGCCCGCGAGACTGAAACGATACAGGAAGCAATTCGATCAGGTATTTACGATTATATTTTAAAGCCGATAGATTTTCAGCGGTTTCAGGAAACGCTGAAGCAATATGCCAGCCATCATGCCATGCTTCAGCAGCAGGAAGAGCTTGAACAGGAGGATATCGATCGGCTTATCCATCAGAAGAAAAACACGGCTTCCCGACTGGACGAAGTGCTGCCTAAAGGAATCGATCCTGCCACTCTTGAACATATTAAACATTCCCTTAATAAAGAGCAGGCGGGCGTTTCTGCAGCAAAAGCTGCCGGCCTGGCAGGGGTAAGCCGCCCTACAGCCCGGCGTTATCTGGAATATCTGGCCAGCATAAATTATGCAGAAGTATTTTCAAGCTACGGAGATCCGGGAAGGCCTCAGCGTCTTTACCAGGTTACAGCCCGTAGAAATTAAAAAGCACCTGCCGGGGCAGGTGCTTTTTCTATACTCCTATAATGCCAATCATCCATGCAACGCCTAATAGAATGATGCTGAACCCCCATACCCAGAAAAACGAATAGCGCAGGTGCCTGCCCATCTCAATACCAGCAAGGCCAAGTCCAAGCCATAAAGCAGGGGCAAATGGACTCACCATCGTTCCAATGATATTTCCAATTACCAGCGTATATATAATCGTTGTTGAAGCTACTCCTGCCTGAGAGACAATTTGTTCTACAATTGGAACCAAGGCAAAGTAATAAGCATCTGTACTTAATACTAAATCAAATGGAACACCGAACAAGCCGATAATAATGTGCAGATATGGAATAAAAACAGCCGGCAGCAGGTTAACAATATCCCCTGCCATTTCATCAAGCATTCCCGTTCCTTCTAAAATTCCTAAAAATGAACCCGCAGCCAAAATAATACCTGCCATCATCAGGGCATTTGGTGCGTGGGCCTTAATGCGGTCCATTTGCTCATCCACTTTTGGGTAATTCAACGGAAGTGCAATCGCAAGACCTATCATAAATACAAATCCGGAAGGAAGAAAGCCGCTCATCAGCATGCCTATTACCCCAGCGGTCAGCAGAATATTAATCCACAGCAGTTTCGGTCTTCTCAGCTTTTCCCGCTCTTCCTCATGAACCGTCATTTCCTTTGCAGTCACATCTACGGCTGCAGCTGATTCACGGTACGCTTCTATACCAAATTTTTGTTCTATACGTTTCTTCTCTCTCCATCCAAACAATGCTCCGATAATAAACAGCAGTCCGATTTCTATAAGCTGAAGAGGAATGAGAGGCCTCCACAATTCGACAGGATCCATATTCAATACAGAAGCCGCTCTCCCGATCGGTCCTGCCCAGGGAAGCAGGTTCATCACTCCAATACTCAGGACAACAAGCAGCATCAATAAATAAGGACTCATATGCAGTCGTTTGTATAAAGGCAGTAGTGCAGGGATCGTAATAAGAAAGGTTGATGCCCCCGATCCGTCAAGTCCTGCAATGATTGCAATAGCGATAGTTACCATCGCTACGATTATCACATTTCCTCTTGTAAGGGAAACAAGTTTTTTTATTATTGGATCAAATAAACCAGCATCCTGCATAATTCCGAAAAACAATATAGCAAATATAAACATAATAACGACAGATATGACGGCATCAATACCATCTTCAAAGTATCCTGTTAATTCAGCGGCACCGGTCCCCAGAAGCAGTGCACTAATAACAGGAATAAGTATTAATGCTACTACGGGGGATATTTTTTTGGTAATAAGCAGGGTAACAATAGTAAAAATCGTTATAAATCCTAATAAACTAGTCATTATTCGTTCCTCCTCCACTCTATCTTCGGTTAGCTTTATTTGTATGCGCTTGCATAATAAAGCAGAAAGATTTATCTGCTAAATTTATCAGACAATTCTTTCGAGTGTAACCTTAGAAACATATTGAAATGAAAAGAAAGTTAAAAACATTCTGCTCATAAAAATGAACAAAAAAAAGCCCTCTGCTTTTAGCAGAGAGCTGTTGAACGCTACATTTTAGGTGTTGCTTTTTCATGAACAATATTGCGTCCCGGTCTGTCTTGTTTCGTTGATTTGCGCTCCATCATAATGGTTGTAAGCTGAACAGCCAAGAATACAGCTAATACGATGAAATAAGCCGGCGTGGTTATTCCATTAAACCAGGAATTATAGCTGAGTGCCCCGAGTGATCCGCCAAGAAGCGGTCCTACTATTGGTACCCAGGCATAGCCCCAGTCTGACTTTCCTTTTCCTGCAATAGGCATGAAAAAGTGTACAAGCCGCGGTCCAAAATCACGTGCCGGGTTGATTGCATACCCGGTAGTACCGCCGAGAGATAAACCGATAACAATAATTAACGCTCCTACAATGAGAGGATTCAATCCTTCCGTAAAATCGTTTGCTCCGATAGCCAGGATTCCGAATACCAGCATAAATGTACCGAGTGCTTCACCAAAAAAGTTGGACGGCCGGAAACGAATTGCCGGATCTGTAGCAAAAACTGCAAGTTTTGCACCCTGATCTTCTGTTTCTTTGAAATGAGGATAGTAGTGGAGCCATACGAGCGTGCCTCCAATAAATGCTCCAATCACCTGAGCTGCAATGTAGCCTGGTACGCTTGCCCAAGGGAAATCTCCTGCCATTGCAAGACCAACCGTTACAGCTGGATTAATGTGCGCATCACTTATCTGTCCTACCGCATAAATAGCCATTGCAACCCCGAGACCCCAGGCAATAGTAATAACTATCCAGCCGGACCCTTCTGATTTTGATTTCTTCAATACTACGCCTGCTACAACACCACCACCGAAAATAATAAGTATCATTGTGCCCAGCAGTTCTCCAATAAATGGCGACATGTTTGTTCCTCCTTTATATTATTAAAAATTATAAATATTCAGAAAATAAAAGCTGTTTTCCTAGGTTACAGCTATCGCTACGCAAAAAAGACCAGTGGAAAATTAATCACGATACTATCGGCGTGAAAAATATCTACTGGTCTCATCTTCTCTTAGTAGCTCTTCATTAACTTAACTTGATTATAAACGCATATGAAAACGTTGTCAAAGACTTTTTTTACTTTATTTCCGGCATATAAGACAGTAATTCCTCATGCAGGGAAGGAGCACTTGCAATAAACGTTCCCTTTTCCAAAAGTGAGGGATTTTCATTAGAAAATGTCGTAGCGGATGCTCCTACCTCTTTTAATATAATTAAACTTCCGGCATAATCCCAGGGAGACAGTCGAAGATTAATATACGTATCGAGCCTTCCACAGGCAACATAGCACAATTCCAGCGCAGCTGAACCATAGGAACGGGCACTCCTCGATTTATGTACCAGGTCATGAAGCTTTTCCCCGCCATTTTTATGCTCCCATACAAGCCAGCGGCTGTTCAGGCCGACTATTGCTTTTTCAAGCGTTACCGGTTTTCTTTTTTCCAGTTGTTTATCATTTTGGAAGGCACCTTCCCCTTTTAGAGCTGTAAACCATTCCCGCTTCATCACGTCATAGACAATCCCCAGCTGCCCTACCCCATCTTCAAAAATTCCTATTGAGATGGCAAAGTTATACTGCTGATGAACAAAATTAGTCGTACCGTCAATAGGATCTATAATCCAGAGCACGCCTTTAGTAGAACGAAGCGACTCTCCTGTTCCTTCTTCCCCCAGCATTTGATGGTGCGGGTAATGAGCCGCTATTTTTTCTTTAAAGAAAGCTTCTGTTTGATAGTCCATTTCGGTTACTAAATCATTCACATTTGATTTTGTTTCTATATTTAAAGGTTTATCCATAGAGGTTCTTATCGTTTCCCCTGCTTCTTCAACCCAGCCTTTCACTATATGTAATAATTCTGGATAGTTTATACTCACCTTGACCACTCCTACTATTGTGTCTGTTTCTACATCTTATCTTATTTCCCGAAAAATGTCGCTTGTAACCATGACGCTTGAAAAAGAAAAGCCCGCCTGCGGCGGACTTTGATTTATTGGATATTCACTTATGTTTACCTGCTGGCTGCATTTATTTATTATACTTCAAGCCGTATTAGTTCCTGCCGGAATTTTTCAAGCCTGATTTTACAGTTTGCGATTTCATCCATGCAATTTTGTATTAATGCATCATGCAGCGTCACGAGTTCATAGTCTATTTCAAGCTTCAATACTGGAATCCGCTCTTCGGCATCTCTTCTTTTCAGCGTTTCTATGACTTGTTCCATCGTCTCCACACCCCTTTTTTAAATGGATATTCTCTGGACCTGGCTGCATCGGCACATATAACAAAATTTTCAGACATTTTGTTTCTGATAGTATATCACATGATTAATGAAAAGCAACAAAAAATCTCCTGCTAATATTTGCGACTTTTTTTAATAACGGATATGATGTATCTATTGGAAAAAAGGGGGAAACACACATGGACTTTACAGGATTTTCGCAGCACGATTTTGATGCATTTTCTATTGAAGGGCTGGATGGCCGGATGAAAGCTATACAAGAGCGTATCCAGCCTAAATTCCAGCAGCTTGGTACAGCTCTTTCTGAAGAACTGACGATGGAGCTCAATAAAGAAATGTTTCTGCATATTGCAAAACACGCCCGCCGCAAAGTAAATCCACCTAATGATACATGGCTTGGCATTGCGGATAATAAAAGAGGCTATAAAAAACACCCTCATTTTCAGGTAGGCATGTTCGATGACCATGTTTTTGTATGGCTTGCTTTCATTTATGAAATGCCTGACAAAGCAAAAGCTGCCGATCGTTTTCTAGAGCAGCTGGACATGTTCGAAAATCTCCCCGGTGAATTTGTTATTTCTCCGGATCATATGAAAAAAGAGGCTTATGCACTTGAGAATCTTTCCGAAGAAGAATTGTCAACTATGCTGAAGCGTTTCCGTGATGTGAAAAAAGGCGAATTACTGATTGGCCGTCATTATCAGGCAGGAGACGCCGTTCTTCAGGACGGTGAAGCATTTTTTAACGAAGCTCTTTCTGTTATGAGGCAGCTGATCCCATTTTATCAGCTTTCTTTTGAGAAACAGAAGCAGTATCAATAATATAATAAAGCCCTTCCGGAATCATTTTCCGGAAGGGCTTTATATATTAACTCATTTTAATAAGCGCTGCGCTTTCTGCTTTTCTCGCAGCCTGCACAGTGTGCCAGCACGAGACATTTGTTTTTCCTTCAAATTCACCGCAGATTGTTTTTTCTTCGGATTTTGAAGGGACCACTTTTTTAAAACGATTGTAATGATCCAGGAGTACTTCTTTTTTCACTCCTTTGTCGTATGCTTTTTCAATAATTGTAAAAAACTCCACTACATCTACCACTTCTTCTGTAGACCAATCCATTGAAATTGGAATATTTACTGATTCTTCCATGTTATTCTCCTTTCCATCTGTTACGGATTTGTTCTGCCTGCCCGATTAATGAATCAATTAGTGTTTCAACATTGGGACAGTCGTCTATAGAAGCAGCAATTTGGCCCGCCCAGCCGAATCCATTTTCTTTTTTTCCTTCATATATATAGGCTTTATTTGCTTCTCCGCTGATCAGATGCTTTATATTTTCGTAAGAAGGGTTTTGTTCTTCTGCTTCCAGTATCTGTTCTGTCCATGTATTCTTAAGTGCTCTGGCAGGAGCGCCCAGCGTTCTTTTGATTACTACCGTATCACCATCGCCGGCTTCTATCAATGCCTGCTTGTAAACATGATGGGCATGTACGCATTCTTTTGTAGCGATAAACCTTGTCCCCATTTCAATACCTTCTGCTCCGAGCGAAAAAGCAGCCATCAATCCACGACCATCTCCAATGCCGCCGGAAGCAATAACCGGGATGGAAACAGCGTCGACGACCTGTGGGATAAGCACCATCGTTCCGGTATCATTCCGTCCTAAATGCCCTCCACCTTCCTGACCCACAACCATTACAGCATCCGCGCCAAGTTCTTCTGCTTTTACCGCCTGCCGTTTAGCAGCCACGAGAACCAGCTTTTTAATAGGAGTATGTTCCAGCATGTCCAAAATAGGTTTTGGGTTGCCTCCAGTCATGGAGATGACAGGAACTTCTGCCTCAACAGCTGCCTGCACCATATGTTCAAAAGGGCGGCCGTGCTGGCCGATAGCAAAATTTACGCCAAAAGGACGATCCGTTTTCATCCGGACTTTACGTATTTCCTCGACCAGTTCTTCCTCATTATTTAAAGACATCGCCGTTATCTGACCGAGCCCGCCCGCATTTGATACGGCTGCCGCCAGATCCGAGTAGGCTAAATAAGCAAGCCCTCCCTGAATAATTGGATATTTGATTCCCAGCATAGATGTAATACGGGTTGTCCAGTCCATAATTTCTGCCTCCAGCAAATAGTATTTGTTTGCACCTGCCTGTATGTTTGGTATACTTTTTCTTGTTTTGAATTTTTAATAGAAGGAGCCGTCATATGCTCAACCAATGGGAAACACCTTTATTTCATGCGTTATTAAAGCATGCTTCCGCCGAACCAAAACCTTTTCATATTCCCGGCCATAAAAAAGGAAAAGGAATGAATCCCGAATTCCGGGATTTTATCGGCCATAATGCTTTATCTATAGATCTAATAAATATTGAACCGCTCGACGACCTCCATCATCCGCATGGCATCATCCATGAAGCACAGGAGCTTGCCGCCGACGCATTTTCTGCTGATTATACTTTTTTTTCGGTACAGGGAACAAGCGGCGCGATTATGACGATGATATTATCTGTCTGCGCCCCCGGTGATAAGATTCTCGTTCCGCGCAATGTGCATAAATCAATTATGTCAGCGATCATTTTTGCCGGTGCCGTTCCGGTATTTATTTATCCGGAACTTGATAAAAAACTGGGAATTTCGCATGGTATTACTCCAGCCTCTGTTCAGACCGCTGTGCAGGAACATCCCGAGGCGAAAGCTCTTCTTGTCATTAATCCTACTTATTTCGGCGTTTCTGCTGATTTGAAGCTGATCGTTGATACTGCTCATCAGGCCGGTATACCGGTTTTAGTTGATGAAGCCCACGGCGTTCACATTCATTTCCACCCGGATCTCCCCTTATCCGCCATGCAGGCAGGTGCTGATCTGGCCGCTACAAGCGTTCATAAACTTGGGGGGTCGATGACACAGAGTTCTGTATTAAACGTGAAGAAAGGACTGGTGGACCCCCACCACGTCCAGGCAGTAATGAGCATGCTCACTACCACCTCCACGTCTTATCTTCTTCTTGCTTCTCTGGATACAGCAAGAAAGTACCTTGCCACGCAGGGAGAGCGTCTGCTGGAGCAGACCATCGCTCTTGCTGAATCCGTGAGAAAAGAAGTTAACGCCATTCCCGGCCTGTACTGTCCGGGCCGGGAAATGCTCGACAGCAACGCCGCTTTTGCCTTTGATCCGACAAAAATTTTAATCTCTGTTGCCGATCTTGGAATAACCGGCTATGAAGTAGAGAAATGGCTTCGCTCCCAGTACAATATTGAAATTGAGCTTTCTGATTTATATAATATTCTCTGCATTATCTCCTTTGGAGACGACAGAAGCGATACAGATTTTTTATTACGCGCCCTTAGGAATCTATCCGAAGCGTTTGTCGGAGCCGGTAAACTTGGAAGTCCCGTCTCCATTCACCTTCCAGACATACCGGTTCTTGCCATCCCTCCGCGCGATGCTTTTTATGCACCTACGGAAACAATTCCCTTTGAAGAAAGCGCCGGCCGGATTATTGCTGAATTTGTTATGATTTACCCCCCAGGTATTCCCGTCCTGCTTCCTGGTGAAGTGATTACGGAAACCAACATTGTTTATATTAAAGAAAATGCCGCGGCCGGGCTTCCTGTTCAGGGACCGGAAGATTCTTCCCTTGAACAAATACGTGTTATCAAAGAAGCACGGCCAATTCGTTAGAAGCACAGCAATGTGCTTCTTTTTTTATGTAGTAGTGCCCGAATATGTCATAACAAAATGAAGAACGGTTTCTTCCTCCTGGTTTCTGTTTACGTATCCGTGCTCTACGTCAGCGGTGAAGCTTACGCTGTCCCACTGTCTCAGTTCGACTATTTCCTCCCCAATCATAATGGCAGCCGATCCTTTCATCACGGTTACATATTCCACAACGCCCGGCTGGTGGCTTTCTGAAAAATAACTTCCACCCGGTTTCAAAAAAGCCCTGTGCATTTCTATTTTTCCGCTGTGAGTCGTGTGAAAAACAGTTTCAAGCGTACACGCTTCATTAGCACTAAGCATTTGATAGCCTTTTCCGCTTCTAGATATGGTAATGCTTCTTTCTTCCTCAAGCAGTGAAGAAATTGGAATCTGCAGACTGTTTGCCAGTTTCCACATAATAGATAAAGATGGATTTGCTTCCCCTTTTTCAATATTAATTAACGTCAGTTTACTTACAGAAGACATTTCTGCAAGCTCCTGAATTCCTATCCCCCGCTCCTTCCGATACTTTTTTAAGATGGTACCAAGCTTTTTTGATAGTCTAAGCGGATCTTCTTCTTTCATCTTTTACGCCCCCTTATAATTATAATTAACTTATGGTATATTATAATGAACTTTTTAAATTGAGGTGAAGTTTATGCGTGAAATGGGACTGGGGCTCTTAGCTTCTTTATTTTTTTCGATTACTTTTATATTAAACCGTGCTATGGAACTGGATGGCGGAAGCTGGGCATGGAGTGCATCCCTGCGATTTTTATTCATGATTCCTTTCCTTCTTCTTATTGTACTTCTGCGCAGGGGAGTGAAACAAGTATTCATTGAAATAGCCGCTAAGCCCCTCCCCTGGATAATATGGAGCTTTACAGGCTTTGTCCTGTTCTATGCCCCGCTTACATTTGCGGCTGCCTACGGACCGGGGTGGCTCGTTGCAGGCTCATGGCAGATTACGATTGTTGCCGGAGTACTCATATCTCCTTTTCTTTCTGCCTCCAGCCGCAAAGAAAAACTAAAGGATAAATGGCCGGTTCGTTCTTTATGGATTTCACTTTTCATTTTATCCGGTATTGCTCTTATTCAGGCCCAGTCCTTTACCTACATCTCTTCTCAGGATATGATGTTTATTCTTATTCCTGTGCTGGCAGCAGCTTTTGCATATCCGCTTGGAAATAGAAAAATGATGGATCTCTGTGACGGGAGACTGGATACTTTTCAGCGCATTTTAGGAATGCTGTTATGCACCCTACCTGTATGGCTTATTGTCGCAGGAATAGAATTAGTACAGTCCGGGCCGCCTTCTGTAAACCAGACCGTTCAGACGTTTATTGTAGCTGTCTGTTCCGGGGTAATTGCTACTACCTTGTTTTTCATCGCAACAAACGCAGCCAGAAAAAATAAAACTGCGCTCGCTTCCGTAGAAGCCACACAGTCCCTGCAGATTTTATTTGTCGTTGTCGGCGAATGGCTGCTTTTATCGAGCCCTATGCCAAACACCTATGCCTGGACAGGTATTTTTATTATTGTAGCAGGCATCATCATGCATAGCTTTTCCTCCAGGCGAAAAGGCAAATAAAAAACCGGAGAATTTCTCTCCGGTTTTTCTAGTTATATTTACCGTTGTCCGTGATTTTTTTTCTCAGAACCACATGAAGAGCAGGATGAGTACAGTGTAGCAACCTTTTCTCCTTCAAAGTGCTCAATTGTTTCGTTACATACCTGGCATACAATTGTTCCCATTCTAATCTCTCCCTTTTTTGTAAGCGTTTTAAAAATGCTGTACCTTTATATTAGTATGTCACATTTGCTTTGTCAACACTAAATAGTATAACTTATTTAAATATTAAAAGACTGCCCCTGAAATAGGGGCAGTCTTTTATATGCTTTAATTGGATTCAATATGAGCCGGATCAATAAAATCATAGCCATTTTCTTCGAATCCATCAATTATTTCCGGAAGAGCTTCGTTTGTCCACTCTCTATCGTGCATTAATAAATTAGCACCGTCTCTTACCAGCTCTGTGTTGACCATAATGTCTGCAAGTGCCTCTGCATTTTGATATTCCGGTTCCCAGTCATAACCATAGGTCCAGTTCATCCAAATCATATCTTCTTCTTCCATCAGCGCTTTTGAATACTCTGTATTCATACCAAACGGAGCACGGAAAAATTGTGGTTTTTCTCCTGTTATTTCTTCTATTTCATTATTAAGTTCTACTATTTCTGTTTTTTGTTCTTCTTCAGAAAGAGATGTCAGATCCGGATGCGACATGGTATGATTGCCAATCTCAAAGCCCATGTTATATATCGCCTGAAGATCTTTTTTACCTTCTTCGTCGTTAATGAAGTGCCCATTAACAAAGAAAATAGCTGGAATATCTCTTTCTTTTAACTTTTCAGCCATTTCCACCCCGTATGTATCAGGTGCGTCATCAATTGTTAAAAGTACAGCTGGATTTTCTGTTTCTGTCTCTGCCTGCAGAGAAGCATCCGCTTCATTCACAGAATAAGCTGCTGCATTATCCGATTGCTGCTCTTCCTCCTGCGATGATTCGGATTCGGTATCCGTTTCCTCCTGTTCAGCTGCTTCCTCAGTTTCTTCTGTTTCTTCCACTTCTTCCGCTTCTGAATTTTCCTGTCCGCTATCGGAACAGCCTGCTAACACAAGCGCCGTAAAACTAATCATCATAAACTTTTTCACTATGTATGCCTCCAGCCTGTAGAATATCTATATCATATCAAAACCATTAGATTAATTATATATATAAGGAATAAATTGTTAAATATATAGATAGTACGTAATGGATTTAAGATCACTTTTTCTGAATAAAACTTTTCGGGCCTATATATACTTAGTACTGAACTTGCAACATACCCGTACCATGTTATAATAATCTTTGTGGCTTTAAAGGGATTTTGCATGATACTTGCATAAATCGGTATAATATTACAAGCTGTAAAATTTTAAAATCGAAGAAAGGTGGTTGACGTCCGTTATGAAGAAATTAACACCCGTGTTCTTTATTTCCCTGGCAATTGCTATTGCTTTCATATTATGGGGTGTTATTGCTCCTGAAAATGTGAACAGTATTACAAGCGGAATCCAGGCTAACATTTCAGAATCATTTGGCTGGTTCTACTTAATTGCGGCAACAATCTTCTTGTTGTTTGCTTTGTTTCTTATTGTCAGCCCGTATGGAAAAATCAGATTAGGAAAACCGGATGAGCGGCCTGAGTATAGTTACTTTACCTGGTTTGCTTTTTTATTTACAGCCGGTATGGGAATCGGCCTTGTCTTCTGGGGCGTGGCAGAGCCACTTTACCATTACTATGGTCCTCCTGATCAGGAAGCAGAAAGTACTGCCGCAGCAGCAGCAGCGCTTCAGTATTCCTTCTTTCACTGGGGACTTCATCCGTGGGCTATTTACGCTATTGTAGCTCTTACTCTTGCTTACTTTAAGTTTAGAAAAGATGCACCTGGTGTAATCAGCGCCACATTCCGTCCTCTTATTGGCGACAAAGTGGATGGACCTATCGGTACTACTATCGATGTAATTGCTGTTTTTGCAACCATATTTGGTATAGCTACCTCACTTGGTTTTGGTGCCGTACAGGTAACCGGTGGTCTTGGTTATACATTTGACTTCATTACAAACAATACATTTACACAAGTAGTTGTCATTATTGTTATTACTGTATTATTCCTGGCTTCAGCTATGACCGGCCTGAACAAAGGTATACGGATCTTAAGTATGACAAACGTTGTACTTGCCATCCTGCTTATGCTGTTCGTGTTGATTTTAGGCCCTACTGTATATATTATGGATTCCTTTACGACCACAATTGGAAGCTATGTTCAAAACCTTCCAAGCATGAGTTTCAGTACAAATACATTCAGCGGTGACCGTGACTGGCTCGAAAGCTGGACCATTTTCTATTGGGCCTGGTGGATTGCCTGGTCTGCATTTGTTGGTACATTTATCGCACGCGTATCCCGCGGACGTACGATTCGCGAGTTTCTTATCGGTGTGCTTGCTGTACCGACTATTTTCAGCGGCCTCTGGTTCTCTGTATTTGGTTCAACGGCTATCTTCCTTGATGGACAGAACAGCGGAGGATTATATAACATCATGGTAGAACGCGGCGATGAAATTGCCTTATTCTCCCTGCTCGATCAATTTCCATTAAGCTCAGTAACACTCATTCTAGCCATACTGCTGATTATCTCCTTCTTTATTACATCAGCAGACTCCGGTACATTTGTACTCGGTATGCTAACAACAAATGGAAGCCTGAATCCTTCCAACTCTGTTAAATTCACATGGGGTATTATTATCTCGGCTGCTGCTGCCGTCCTTTTAATTTCCGGCGGTATCGGCGGTCTCGAGACGGCCATGATTATTGCAGCTCTGCCTTTCACCTTTATAATGCTGGCAATGATCGTCTCCCTCTTAAAATCGCTTCAGACGGAGCATGAAATTCTGCAGGCTGATAAATTAAATAATCAGGCTGAACGCAGACGCCTTCGTGAAGAAAGAGAAAAAATCAAAAAAGAAAAAGAAGATCTCAGCGCAGGAAAAAAATAATCATTTTAATTAAAAGGCTGTCCCTAAATGGGGCAGCCTTTTTTGTATGTATTTATACTATTTACTTCTTCCATCTTATTGAAATAAAAAAAGAGCGGCCTCTTAGGAAGAAGGCCGCTCTTTGACGCATTTTATTTAATGTGGATTGGTAATCCCAAAGCAACTTCTGCTGCTTCCATCGTAATTTCACCAAGAGTTGGGTGGGCGTGAATAGTCATTGCTACATCTTCAGCTGTCATACCAGCTTCGATAGCCAAACCAAGTTCTGCTACCATATCAGAAGCGTTAGGACCTGCGATTTGTGCACCGATCACTAATCCATCTTCTTTGCGGGTAATGAGCTTCATAAAGCCTTCTGAGTCGTTAAGAGAAAGTGCTCTTCCATTTGCCTGGAATGGGAATTTAGATGCTTTAGCATCATAGCCCGCTTCTTTCGCTTCGTCCTCAGTATAGCCGACGCTTGCAAGTTCAGGCTCTGTAAAGGCTACAAGAGGGATAGCAAGATAGTCAATAGCCGATGCTTCACCGGAAATTGCTTCTGCTGCTACTTTACCTTCATAAGAAGCTTTATGAGCAAGTGCAGGACCATCTACAATATCTCCGATAGCATAGATATTATCTAAGCTTGTACGGGACTGCTTGTCGATTTTAATAAGCCCTCTGTCCGTCATATCTACACCGATCTGCTCCAGACCGAGTTCTTCCGTGTTTGGTCTGCGGCCTACAGATACAAGAACATAGTCTGCTTCAAACGTTTTTTCTTCGCCTTTAACTTCAGCTGTAAGCTTAACGCTTTTTTTCGTTTCTTTAACAGATTGAGCAAATGCCTCTGTTTCTACCGTTACACCATTCTTTTTCAGGCGGCGGTCAACCAATTGGCTCATCTGCTTTTCAAATCCGCCAAGAATCCGCTTTTCACCTTCAAGAATAGTTACTTCAGAACCAAGGTTTGCATAGGCTGTAGCAAGCTCGACACCAATATATCCTCCACCGACAACAACCAGCTTTTTAGGAATTTCTTCAAGCTGCAGGGCGCCTGTGGAATTGATCACACGGTCCGTGTACTTAAGAGTCGGAATCTCAATTGGTCTTGAACCAGTAGCGATAATGCAGTTTTTAAACTTGTACGTCTGTGAGTTGTATTCATCAGAAGAAACCTTAACCTGATTTTTATCAGAAAAGTATGCTTCTCCCTGTACGATGTTAACTTTATTACCTTTAAGAAGCCCTTCAACGCCGCCGGTCAGCTTTTTCACAACGCCGGCTTTCCATTCCTGGACTTTCGAAAAATCTACTGTTGCTTTTTCTGTAGCAATTCCCATATCTTCGCTTCCATGCTGTGCATCATGGAAACGGTGACCGGCCTGAATAAGCGCTTTAGATGGAATGCATCCGACGTTAAGGCAGACACCGCCTATTTCGCCTTTTTCTACGATTGTTACTTTTTGTCCAAGCTGGGCTGCACGGATTGCCGCGACATAGCCCCCTGGACCAGAACCTACTATCAGTGTATCTACTTCTTCTGCGAAATCTCCTACTACCATTCTTATCCCTCCATGATGATTAGTTCTGGATCATTCAATAGACGCTTCACGTGGTTCAATGCGCTTTGAGCTGTTACGCCGTCCACTAGTCTGTGGTCATAGCTTAATGAAAGAGCAAGCATTGGTGCGGCTACAATTTCCCCATCGCGTACAACTGCTTTTTCTTCAATACGGCCAATACCAAGGATTGCTACTTCCGGGTGATTAATAACTGGAGTAAACCAGAGACCCTGAGCAGATCCTACGTTGGAAATAGTGCTTGTTCCGCCTCTCATTTCATCAGAGCTGAGCTTGCCGTCGCGGGCTTTTACAGCCAGCTCATTAATTTCATCAGCAAGCATGAAAATTGATTTACGATCAGCATCTTTTACTACAGGAACAACAAGTCCTTGCTCCGTATCTGCAGCAATACCTATATTATAATAGTTTTTGTAAACAATTTCTTGGTTTTCGTCATCAATTGATGCATTTAATGAAGGATATGCTCTTAAAGCTGAAGTAAGTGCTTTAACGACATATGGCAGATACGTAAGTTTTGTTCCTTTATCTGCAGCAATCGGCTTGAATTTTTTACGGTTTGCTACAAGGTTTGTTACATCAATTTCATCCATATGCGTTACGTGAGGAGCGGTGTGCTTAGAATTAACCATTGCCTTGGCAATTGCTTTTCTAATACCTTTCATCGGTACACGCTCTTCAAGTTCCGTTGTGTTCTGGGAAACAGGAGCTTTAGAAGCAGATTTGCTTTCTTCTTTTGCGTCAGCAGAATCTGATGATGCTTCCTCAGTTTCCTGTCCGCCGCTCAAGTAGGACTCAATATCTTCTTTTAACACTCGTCCGTTTTTGCCGCTTCCGCTGACTTTACGGATGTTAACATCTTTTTCTCTGGCGAACTTACGTACAGATGGCATTGCGATTACTCTGGAGTCATCATCCTCTGTATCTTCAGCAGCCGGCTTTTCAGATGGCTGTTCATCAGGCTGTTTTTCTGTTTCGTCTGCAGGATTTTCTGCGTTTTGTTCTTCACCTGATTTACTTTTATCTTCTTTTGGCTCTTCTTTCGGCGCTTCTTCTGAAGGTGCATCTTCACTGCCATCATCTATAACGAGAATGACTTCACCTACAGTAGTTGTAACACCTTCATCTACCCTTACTTCTTTAACCGTGCCGTCAACTGAAGAAGGAATCTCTACTACAGCTTTATCGTTTTGCACTTCAACAAGGATATCGTCTTCTTTAATGGTGTCTCCTACTTTGACGAACCATTTAACGATTTCGCCTTCATGGATACCTTCACCAATATCTGGTAATTTAAATTCGAAAGCCACTATAATTGCCTCCCTTTCTGCTACCTATCATTTTTTATATAAAGGATAAAAGAGACTGAAAAAGGAAACCTTGTTTCTGATTTCTTTTTCAGCCTGCTTTCTTGAATTGCTTTATTTAGAAGTTTATAACTGCTTTTACGCGCTCTTTAACATCTGTTTCATTAGGCAGCCACACATCTTCTGCTGCTGCAAATGGAAAGACAGTGTCCGGAGCTGTAACACGAAGAACAGGCGCTTCCAAATGAAGAATAGCTTCATCTGTAATAGCAGCTGCTACGCTTGCTGCGATACCAGCCATTTTCTGCGCTTCCTGAACAACAACGGCACGGTTTGTTTTCTTCACGGACTCAAGAATAGTCTCTATATCAATAGGGCTGATCGTGCGAAGGTCAATAACTTCCGCTTCAATGCCTTCTTCTGATAGTTCTTCCGCTGCTTTGAGTGAAGTGTGAACCATGGCACCGTAAGCGATAAGCGTTACATCTTTACCTTCACGCTTTACGTCTGCTTTATCAAGATCAATAGTGTATTCTTCCTCTGGTACTTCCTCACGGAAAGAACGATAAAGCTTCATGTGCTCAAGAAAAACAACCGGGTCGTTATTACGGATAGAAGAAATAAGAAGACCTTTTGCATCATAAGGAGTGGACGGAATAACTACACGTACGCCGGGCGATTGCGCAATTAAGCCTTCAAGGCTGTCCGCGTGAAGCTCAGGTGTTTTAACCCCGCCTCCAAATGGAGAGCGGATCGTTACCGGCATGTTATAATGCCCGCCTGAACGATAGCGCATTCTTGCCATCTGTCCTACTACTGCATCCATTGTTTCGAATACGAAACCGAAAAACTGAATTTCCATAACAGGACGGAAGCCTGTAAGGCCAAGACCGATTGAAAGCCCGCCGATTCCTGACTCTGCAAGTGGTGTGTCGAATACGCGTTCTTCGCCGAATTCATCCTGCAGTCCTTCTGTTGCTCTAAATACTCCACCGTTTTTACCGACATCTTCGCCGAAAACTAAGACATTTTCGTCGTTTTTCAGCTCCGTACGCATCGCATCGGTAATAGCCTGAATCATTGTCATTTGCGCCATAGCTTACTTCGACTCCTTCTCTTTATATTCGTCCATCTGCTGCTGCAGATTTACTGGAAGCTCTTCAAACATGTTGCCGATTAAATCTGTTACTTTTTGAGGAGCAACTTCGTCTGTTTCTTTAATTGCTGCTTTGATTTCTTCTTTAGCTTTTTCAACTACTTTGTTTTCTTCTTCTTCAGACCAGAGCTTTTTGCTTTCAAGGTATTTACGGAAACGAACGATTGGATCCTTCTTTTCCCATTCACTGTCAAGCTCGGACGTTCTATATCTTGTTGGGTCATCACCGGCCATCGTGTGCGGTCCATATCTGTACGTTAATGTTTCAATAAGGGTAGGTGTACCTTCTAATGCGTTTTTACGGGCTTCTTTAGTTGCCGCATAAACTGCAAGAACGTCCATTCCATCTACCTGAATTCCATTAATTCCTGCTGCCACTGCTTTTTGGGCAATAGTCTTTGCAGCAGACTGCTCTTCAACGGGAACAGAAATGGCAAAGTAGTTGTTCTGCACAACAAAAATAGCCGGGGCTTTATATGCGCCTGCAAAGTTCATACCTTCATAGAAGTCACCCTGCGAGGCACCGCCGTCACCGGTATACGTAATAGCGACATTGTCCTTGCCTCTGCGTTTCAATCCAAGTGCTACGCCGGCTGTCTGAATAATCTGTGCTCCAATAATAATCTGGGGCATAACAAGATTAAGTCCTTCTGCCATCTGGCCGCCTTTGAAATGGCCGCGGGAGAAAAGAAATGCCTGATGAAGTGACATACCATGCCATACCATCTGTGGAATATCCCGGTAACCCGGCAGAATCCAGTCTTCTTTATCCAGGCTGAACTGAGAACCTAGCATAGACGCTTCCTGTCCGGCTACCGGTGCATAAAATCCAAGTCTTCCCTGTCTATTAAGGGAAATTGCACGCTGATCCCATATTCTTGTATAAACCATTCTTCTCATTAGTTCCTGAAGCTCTTCATCTGATAAATCCGGAAGAGCATCTTTGTTTACTATCTTGCCTTCTTCATTGAGGATTTGGAACATTTCAAACTGCTCTTCAATATTTTTCAGTGTTTTTTCAGCCACTGCAGTCACCTCTACCTTCCTAATTGTTCGATTATTTTCTATTAAAACAATTTCCTCTTCATTCCAAACAGGCAGCCAGCATTAAAGCCCGTGTCCAGTCAGATACGTTAACTCTAAACTTACTACCCTGATTCGGAGAAAAAATAACCTGTTATTGCATTTATCATTTTGCGGAAACTGTCTCATTAGAAAAGAAATAAAGATTATAACAATAAAGCTATATTGTTAGAATATACTATATTAAAAAGGTTAGTCAATCCTTTTTAACTAAAGGCTTTTCAGCATAATTTATGTTTATGCGGATTGAATCTTTATGTAAACTGTTATATAGCATTTCCTTCCCCGACACTAACAGCTTTTCCGATTAAGAGGAGAATATTCTTTTTTAGGTGTTAATACAGATAAGCAACACCCCTGCCCATCTGTCTTCCCTTATTTTTCTAAAGAAAAAACCTGAATGAATAATCCATTCAGGTTACTATTCATTCCTGTTCAATACCGGCTGCTTCATAAAGAGAAGTTTTTGCTTCATTATACTGGTCGGTATACGTGTTAAACTGCTCCTGTTCATCTGCCACAATTGTGTAGGACTCGTTAACCTTGTCAATCTGATTTTGAAGCTCATCTATAGTAAGGTTTTCGTTCGTTAGAGCCTCGTACAATTCTTTATCTCGATCAATACCTTCTGCATAAGCTTCGTTGAGGTTCTGATAGGCATTGTAGCGTCCTTCCATTGACTCCTGTGCCGATTGAAGCTCTGAGCTGAGATCCGCTTCTGCCTCTTCCCCGCTTTCGATGCCCTGCTGAAATTCTTCATAAGAACTTTCAATACTTTCTTTTTCCGTTTCCAGGTGACTTTCCCGCTCTTCAGCCAGGCTGACTGCCTCTTCTGACTGCGATTCAATTTCGTCCATTTCTTCGACAGAAAGCTCCTGCATGGAAGCAAACAGGCTTTGTTCTTCTTCATGAAGATCCATCATTGGCTGCTGCTGTTCTGCAAATTCTTCCTCTGCTTCTGCAGCCCCTTCCAGACTATTCTGCATCTGTTCCTCGGGACTTCCTCCACATCCTCCTAATAATAATGCTGCGCCTATAGCCGTGTACGTGATCGCTGTTTTTTTATGTATGGGCATGTTTGTTCCTTTCTATTCTTAAAATTCCTTCTATTTGTTCATCATATAGGAAAAAAATAGGGAAATCAATAAACTGGAGGTACAAACACCTGCTTCTATTATTCCTTTCACATTTCTTCCTATATTACTGTTTGGATAATTATTCTTCGGAATGATTTTTCTTTTGTAATAGCACCTGTTTTGCTATACTATTTTATAGACAAAATCAGCGAGTCATCTTCATTCATTTTGATTCGATGAAGCAGATTATGCAGGAGGCACATATAATGATAACAATGAATGACATTGTCCGTGAAGGACACCCTGCTCTACGTAAAATCTCAGAGCCTGTGCAGCTGCCCTTATCAGCTGAGGACAAAAAAACACTGGAGGACATGCTTGAATTTCTTCAAAATTCACAGGACGATGATATAGCAGAAAAGTACGACCTGCGTTCTGGAGTAGGTATTGCGGCTCCTCAATTAGGAATTAATAAACGAATGTTTGCACTGCATCTTACAGATGATAAGGATAAATTGTACAGCTACGGCCTGGTTAATCCAAAAATAGTCAGTCATTCTGTAGAACTCAATCATTTAGAGGGCGGCGAAGGCTGCCTGTCTGTAGATAGAGAAATAGAAGGGGAAGTCCCCCGCTATTCACGCGTTACTATTGAAGGATACACGATGGATAATGAGAAAATCCGCCTGCGCCTCAGAGGCCTTCCTTCTATTGCTTTTCAGCACGAGCTTGACCATCTTGACGGTATTATGTTTTATGACAGAATTGAAGAAGAATCCAATTAACCGAGTCCCCCCTTTCATTTCTGCCTTGCAGCTTTATTAATTTGCCGGGGAGTAGATGAGAGGAGGGATTTTTGTTTTAAAGCTTTAGCATACTAAAGATCGGTCCCCGTCCTTTAGATAGCTTCGTCTATTGAAAAAAAGCTGTAAATCGATTACAATTTGAGAATCGAGTGTTTTATCAAAGTGGACTGTCCGCCCGTTCCGCTTTGCGTATAAATATTTGAAGCCCTTTTCTTAATTTATATTATGAAATCCTATGCTTATTTCTTGATGTTTTTTTCGGATGCACAAGAAACGAGGTCCTTAATTTTTCTTATCCGGTACATGAAGTAATAACGGGGTTCACGCATCCTGCTTAATAGAAAATCACCCAATACAAAGGAGAGACTATACCTATGATTTACAAAGTATTATATCAAAAGGATTCAACGGAAATAGCTGTTCGCGAAAACACAGAGTCTATGTATATAGAAGCAGATTCAGAAATGGACGTTAGAATAAAACTAAAAGACCGTCCATACAATATTGAATTTGTTCAGCCTGTATCAGAAGCTCTTCTTGCTTTTGAAAAACAAAAAGAAGACTTCAAAGTGGAGAACATCTAAAATATGAAACAACTACAAAACGACCAGGTAGCTGTATTTGCCCTTGGAGGACTTGGGGAAATCGGCAAAAATACGTATGCAATTGAATATAAAGAAGAAATTATTGTTATTGATGCAGGGATTATGTTTCCCGAGGATGAACTTCTGGGTATCGATTATGTTATCCCGGATTACACATACCTTGTTCGAAACCAGCATAAGATAAAGGGCTTATTTATTACGCACGGACACGAAGATCACATCGGCGGCATTCCTTATTTTCTTCGCGAGATGAACATTCCCGTTTACGGCGGGCAGCTTGCTCTGGGCCTTCTGAAAAGAAAGCTTGAGGAACATGGTCTGCTCCGTAAAACGAAGCTGCATGTTATTAAGGAAGAAGATGTGATCAGCTTTGCGAATCTTTCTATTTCATTTTTCAAAACAACGCACAGCATTCCCGATTCTCTCGGTGTTGTTGTAAACACACCTGAAGGGAATATTGTTCATACTGGTGACTTCAAATTTGATTTCACTCCGGTAAGCCAGCCTGCGAACCTTTCCAAAATGGCCCAGATCGGGGATGAAGGAGTATTGTGCCTTCTTTCTGACAGTACAAACAGTGAAGTTCCGGGATTCAGCATGTCGGAGAGAACGGTAAGCAAGAGTATTGATAAAATATTCCAGAATGCAGAAGGACGGGTTATATTCGCCACCTTCGCTTCCAATATTTACCGTCTCCAGCAGGCTGTAAACGCTGCTGTTCATCACGGCAGAAAAATAGCAGTATTCGGCCGAAGCATGGATAATGCTATTACGATCGGCCAGGAGCTTGGCTATATTAAAGCACCTAAAGACACATTCATTGAACCGGGCCAGCTGAACCGGATGCCTGATAATGAAACAGCTATACTATGCACGGGAAGCCAGGGTGAACCAATGGCCGCTTTATCGAGAATTGCCCATGGCACCCACCGGCAGATCCAGATTATTCCCGGGGATACCATTGTTTTCTCAAGCTCCCCTATTCCGGGTAACAATTTATCCGTAAATAAAATTATTAATCAGCTTCTTAAAGCCGGTGCTAAAGTAATTCACGGCTCATTAAACAACATTCATACTTCCGGCCACGGCGCTCAGGAAGAACAGAAGCTGATGCTCCGCCTGATGAAACCAAAATATTTCATGCCTATTCACGGAGAATACCGGATGCTGAAAATGCATACGAAGCTCGCAGAGGATTGTGACATTCCGTTGGATCGTTCCTTTGTAATGGAAATAGGTGAAGTGCTTGGTTTGAAAAAGGATTCCGCCTCTATTGTAGGGAAAATCCCGTCCGGCTCTGTTTACGTTGACGGTAACGGAATCGGTGATATAGGAAATATCGTTCTGCGGGACCGCCGCATTCTCTCTGAAGAAGGGCTCGTCGTAGTTGTCGTGAGTATTGATATGAAAAACTTCACGGTTTCCGCCGGTCCGGATATTATTTCCAGAGGCTTCGTTTATATGAGGGAATCCAGTGATATGATCAACGATGCTCAGAAGATGCTTTCCACTCATTTAGATGAAGTTATGAAACGTAAAACAAAGCAGTGGGCTGAAATCAAAAATGAAATTATTGACCAGCTTTCTCCTTATTTATACGAAAAGACAAAACGTAAGCCTATGATTCTTCCTATTATTATGGAAGTTTAATAAAAAGGAGTTTCCATTTAAAAATGGAAACTCCTTTTTTGTCTGTCAGGAAAACCGGCCATTTATGAAACCAGTCCATCAGCCCGTACAATTTGATAGTTTTTAATTTTCATCAATCCAGTAGGATTCGAGCCGGCTGATATCGGCATCAGCGCCTATAATAATTAAAATATCCCCTTCATAGAGCTTCACTTCCGGTTCAGGAGAGACAGTCAATTCTTCATTTCGTTTGATAGCCAGAATATTACAACCATAAGTTGACCTGACGTCCAGGTCAACTATCGTTTTTCCATCAATAGTCGGTCCCGCTGCCAGCTCTACTATGCTGTGTTCATCCGACAGCTCAAGATAATCAAGAACGTTATCCGATACAACGTTATGGGCAATGCGAATACCCATATCTCTTTCCGGATGAACAATCTCATGGGCACCAATTCGGTTGAGCACTGTTTCATGATAGTCATTTTGTGCTTTTACGGTAATATGCTTCACTTTCATTTCATCTAAAATAAGGGTTGTTAAAATGCTTGCCTGGATATTATCTCCGATCGCTACAACCACGTGGTCAAAATTTCGTATCCCAAGACTTTTTAATGCTTTTTCATCTGTACTGTCCGCGATAACCGCCTGTGTGGCAATAGAGGCGAATTCATTTACCTTTTCTTCATCCTGGTCAATAGCCAGTACGTCCATTCCTTCATTCATCAGTGACTTGCAGATGCTGCCGCCGAACCGGCCAAGTCCGATAACCGCAAATTGCTTTTTCATGCCTTTTCCTCCACTCTTCATTTAAACCGGTTGTTTCTCTTTAATTTTACATGAAAAAGCACACGAAATGAAGATTTCGTGTACCGCTGCCCGTTTATTTTATGCTTTTCTCTATACTAGAACGGGGCATCGCTTTTATTTAAAGGGTTTCCTGACCGGGCTGCCAGTTGGCCGGACACAATCCGCCTGTCTGAAGAGCCTGAAGCACGCGCAGCGTTTCATCTACATCACGTCCGATATTATTATGATTAACCGCAGAATACATCAGTTCACCTTCCGGGCTGATAATAAATAATCCGCGCAGCGCTATTCCTTCATCTTCAATTAGTACGCCGTAATCACGAGATACTCTATGATTCGTATCTGCTGCCAGCGGATAGTTAAGACCGCCCAGTCCATTATCGTCCCGTGAGGTATTAATCCAGGCTTTATGTGCATGTATAGTATCTGTAGAGACGCCGATTACTTCTGTATCCAGTTCTTTAAATTCATCAAATTGATCGCTCACTGATGTGATTTCTGTAGGGCATATTACAGTAAAGTCCATCGGGTAGAAAAACAATACCGTCCATAGATCATTTTTCATATTCTCTTCGAGACTTACTGTGCCGAACTCTTTGTTTGGCATGACAGCATCCATTTTAAATCCTGGTGCCTGCATACCTACCATTCGTTTTTCAGTCATACAGTGTTCCACTCCTTGTGTACTGCTTTTCACGTATTTAATTGTAATATGGAGCTGTTTTGAAAGTCAAACAGAGTACACCAGCCTTTATGGCAATTATGTTTTTTCAACATCCTTAACGTATGGTATACTCTTTATCGTGCTTTATTCTAATAGACAATAAAGAGAGGAGATCCGTTTATGCCGGGTTTTATTGACGAAACAATTCTTACTGGAATTTTAAGCGCCGCCCTTATGGTGGTTATCCAAATTATCTTAGCTGTTGTAGGCTACTTTATTGCAAGAGCCGTGGGAAAGCGGATCATTACACGTGGGTTTTCCAAAATGCAGGAAAAACGAAACATGCATCCCGGAAGAGTAAAAACTATTTCCAAGCTGCTCGTTAACGTTTTTTCCTACGTACTTATTTTTGTGCTGATTACTATTATTTTAGGTATTTTTAACCTGCCAATTGCTTCATTGATTGCAGGCGCAGGTGTTGTAGGACTGGCAGTCGGTTTCGGTGCGCAGGGCCTCGTAAGCGACGTTGTAACGGGAGTTTTTCTGCTAATTGAAAAGCAGATTGACGTTGATGATTATATTTCCGTGGCAGGCCTGGACGGCGTAGTAGAAGAAATCGGTCTCCGCACCACTCAGATCAGAAGCTTTGACGGAGTTCTTCACTTTATTCCCAACAGAGAAATTATTACGGTCAGCAACTATTCCAGAGGAAACATGCAGGCACTTATCGATATAGGCATTTCGTATAATGATGATATTGATAAAGCAATTTCGGTTCTACAGGAAGCGTGTAACAAAGTAGCGTCTGTTCATCCTGAAATTGTAGAAGGACCTGATGTCGTTGGTGTTCAGTCACTCGGAGATTCTGAAGTAGTGCTTCGTATTATCGGAAAAACAGAAAATATGATGCAGTGGGCTATGCAGCGTGAGATTTTAAAAGCCTGCAAAGAAGCTCTCGAGGAAAACGGAATAGAAATACCATTTCCACACCAAGTGTATATTGATAAACACGAGCCCGCTCCTGTTAACAAATAAAAGCAGTGATCGACAATCCGAAAAAAAACGGCGTCTCTTATAAAAGAGAGCCGTTTTTTATTATCTGCTTTTTAGAAAATCAGTCATAAATTCAACAGCGGTATTCATTGCTTCTTCTTTAGGCTCCAGCCGCGAATCATGGAGGCCGTATGGGGTATCAACACCAAGCCAGAACATCAATCCCGGCACTTCGCGCAGGAAGTAGCCGAAATCCTCTCCGGTCATCGCTTCCCCGCTCTCCACATAGGTTACACCTCCATGCTGTTGTGCAAATTCCCGAAAAGAAGCGGCGATCTCATGATTATTGTATACCTGACAGTAGTTGGCGCCCCAGTCAATTTCTGCTTCGCAGTCGAAAGCTGTTTCTATACCGGCAGTGAGCTGCCTGATTCTTGTTTTCACTTTCTGCATGCTTTCTTCCGAGAGCGTGCGGATGGTCCCTTCCAGTCTGGAAGCTTCAGCAATGATATTCTGCTTCGTGCCGCCGGTTATTTTTCCGATTGTTACAACGGCAGCATCAAGCGGATCTACATTTCTTGCTACAACGGATTGAATCTGCGTAACAAGGTGGCTGGCAGCGACAACCATGTCATTGGCCAGATGCGGCCTGGCTGCATGACCTCCCGTACCTTTTAAGTCAATAAACAGTTCTGACGTATTCGCAAATAAAAGACCAGGTTTGGAAGCCACTTCCCCCACCTTCCGCTCCGGAGCCACATGAAGGGCATATATTTCATCCGGTTTCCATTCCAGAAACGGTGCGGCATCGAGCATTGGCTCTGCACCACCCGGGCCCTCTTCAGCCGGCTGAAAAATAAACAGCAGATTTTCTTTAGGCTGTTCCTGAGAGAAAGTGTGGACAAGCCCCAGCGCAATAGACATATGAAGATCATGTCCGCACGCATGCATCATTCCCGGATGAAGAGAGGGAAACGAGTAGGTCGTGTTTTCCTCTATAGGTAGTCCGTCCATATCTGTGCGGTACGCTACGTTTTTAACGGGGGCTGAGCCATGGATAAATAAAAAAATGCCGGTATGCCATGTTTTCCACTCCATGTAATCCGCTTTCCATAAAGCAATTTTATCGAGAAGATATTGCTGTGTTTTCCATTCTTTAAATCCTGGTTCCGGTATTTGATGAAGCTCCCGGCGGATAGTAGTCATATTCACACGGATGCCTCCTGACGCCTGGATATTAGTTCTTCTTTAAAAGCCTGGATAAAACTATCTGCTTCTTCTTTCTGCAGAGTCAGCGGTGGCAGCAGACGAATAATTGTCTGCTGGGCTATATTAACCATAAATCCCCGGTGCAGCAGCGCCTCCTGAATGCTTTTCACTTTCTCTGCATCGGCATCAAGCTTTACCCCGAGCATCATTCCCAATCCCCTGATTTCCTCTATTTCGGTTTTCAGCTCAAGCTGAAGGCCTTCGAGCTGCTGTCTGAAATAATCTGCTCTCTGCCTGCCCTCTTTTAATCCATTCTGTTCAAATAAAACGTCCATGACAGCATTCCCAAGAGCTGCACTCAGCGGGGAAGGTCCGAAAGTAGTGCCATGATCACCGGGCGCGAATTTATTTTTCAGCTTGTCGCCCGCAATAATACCCCCTAATGGCAGACCTCCTCCAATTCCTTTAGCAAATAAGATCATATCGGGTATGACGCCAGCCTGTTGATATGCAAAAAACGTTCCGGTTCGTCCGATTCCCGTTTGAATTTCGTCTATACAAAAAAGAACATTGTGTTTTCTGCAGAGCGCTTCCGCTCCCTGGAGAAAATCTGTGGACAACGGCGTAATGCCGCCTGATCCTAAGATAGGTTCTGCCAGGAAAGCGGCCGGCTTTTCTTTTACCATTACTGATTCAAGCTGTTCCAAATCCTCCGGCACTGTTTCAAATACAGGATAATCCGCAGCCGGAAAGTCCTGATAAATACCAGGCTGTCTTGTCAGCTTTACTACACCAAGTGTTCTACCATGAAAGCTTTTTTCCAGTACAACAATTCCACGTTTCTCTTCTTTCTGTTCTTTTTTCCATTTGTGCACGAGCTTTACCGCGGCCTCTGTCGCTTCTGCTCCTGAATTAGCAAAAAATACTTTTCCGGGAATCGACTGTTCTATCATCCGTTCAGCCAGCTCGATCGCCGGCTGATTTAAAAATATGTTGGAGATATGGAGAAATTTCTCCGATTGTTCGCCCAGTTTTTTTAAAAGATAGGGATGGGAGTGGCCGAGCAGGTTCACGGCCAGTCCTGTAAATAAATCCAAATAAGCTTTCCCTTCCGTATCGTATAAGTAATTGCCTTCCCCTTTTTCCACTGCTATCGGAAGTCTCTGGTATGTAGACATGATAGCGTTCTGATCTCGTTCCATCCAGTTCATGTGCTCTTATCCTTTCTCTCTTCTATGATCTTTACATTATAATATAAAAAAGCCGCCCGGCTAAATAATTTCCACCGGACGGCCTAAAAGAATATGCTGTTTTAGTTATCGTCGTTAAGACGGCGGAGCTCCTGCTTAATTTCTGTTTTACCTTTTGTTTTCTCATCAATCTCTTTAATCACACGGGCCGGCGTGCCGGCTACTACCGTATTTGGGGGAACATCTTCAGTTACGATAGCTCCTGCTGCTACTACAGCACCTTCGCCTACCGTTACTCCTTCAAGAATCACGCAGTTTGCACCTACTACTACTCCGTCCTGTACGATAACAGGCTGGGCGGAAGGCGGCTCAATAACGCCGGCAAGTACAGATCCTGCGCCAATGTGGCAGTTCTTTCCTACTGTTGCTCTGCCTCCCATGACAACGTTCATATCTATCATTGTGCCTTCTCCAACAACGGAACCGATATTAATGGAAGCACCCATCATAATAACTGCACCTTTACCGATTTCCACCTGATCACGGATAATCGCTCCCGGCTCAATACGTGCTTCAATTGCTTTTGTATCTAAAAGGGGTATAGCAGAATTGCGGCGGTCGCTTTCTACTACATAATCTGTAATTTTATCTTTGTTATCATTAATGCCTTTTTCAATGTCGCTCCATTCCCCGAAAAGAACACCTGTATTCCCTTCGATAAAGCGTTTTGTTTCATTTCCAAAACCGATCGCATCCAGGTCTCCCTGAATATAGACTTTTACCGGTGTGGATTTTTTGCTTTCTGAAATAAAAGCAATGATTTCATTTGCATCCATTTGTTTCATCAACGTATCCTCCTTAGAATCTTAACAATCTCCTACATAGAGTATCATATCAAGCCTTTGAAGGAAACCGTTGCGTATGGAAAGGATTTTTTTAATACATATCGAAGTATTACAGAGATGACTAAAAAAGGAAGTGATACGATGGGGTTCACAGCTGACATTTGTGATGATTATTCAGATGTAGTAAAAGTAGCCGATCCATTATTTAAACGATACGGGCAGAAAACCCATTTTTCCGGACCTGCAGCCACAGTACGCGTATTCGAAGACAATGTGCTTGTCAAAAAAGCGCTTCAGGAAATATCGGAAGGCTCCGTATTAGTGGTCGACGGCGGCGGGTCTTCCCGCTGTGCCCTGATGGGAGATAATTTAGCAGAAATTGCTGTGGAGCGGAAGCTTGCGGGCGTGATCGTGTATGGATGCATCCGCGATTCTGATGAAATAGCCAATATGGACGTCGGAATTTTTGCTCTTGGAACAAACCCGATTAAATCAGTAAAAAAAGGAATTGGCGATGCCAATATTCCAGTGGTATTTGCCTCCGTTAAATGGCAGCCCGGCGAATGGGTGTATGCTGATAACGATGGAATTCTTCTTTCACCAGATAAATTGGATGTGTAATTGCTCAGCGTTCATTCATCAAAAAAGCCAGCTCTCTACTAGTAGAGGCTGGCTTTTTCGGTTTGAACGTTCTATGATTTTGTTTTCTGGAACTGCGCCGTCTCTGTAGAACCTTTAAGTGCTGTAGTAGAAGACGTTCCACCGGTAATTACCTGGGCTACTTCATCAAAATAGCCGGTACCAACTTCCCGCTGGTGGCGCGTTGCCGTATAGCCTTTTGCTTCACTGGCAAACTCTGCCTGCTGCAGTTCAGAATAGGCTCCCATTCCACGCGTTTTGTAGCCTTTAGCCAGTTCAAACATGCTGTGGTTCAACGCATGGAATCCGGCAAGCGTAACAAACTGGAACTTATACCCCATCTTTGCAATTTCCTGCTGGAAGGTTTCAATCGTTTCATCATCGAGGTTTGCTTTCCAGTTAAATGAAGGAGAGCAGTTATAGGCAAGCATTTTTCCCGGGAACTTCTCATGAATGGCATCAGCAAATTTCCTGGCTTCCTCGAGATTCGGCTTGGATGTCTCGCACCAGATCAGATCGGCAAACGGAGCGTAGGCCAAGCCTCTTGCAATTGCCTGATCAATACCAGGCTTTGTACGGTAAAAGCCCTCAGCTGTGCGTTCACCGGTTATGAACTCCTGATCGTAGGGATCAATGTCGCTTGTTATAAGATCGGCTGCATCCGCATCTGTTCTGGCAAGAATAATGGTTTTCGTTCCGCTTACATCTGCTGCAAGACGGGCGGATATTAAATTACGTACGGCATTCTGCGTAGGAAGCAGAACTTTTCCACCAAGATGCCCGCATTTCTTTTCTGAAGCAAGCTGATCCTCAAAGTGTACACCGGAAGCACCTGATTCAATCATGCTCTTCATTAGTTCAAATACGTTCAGCTGACCGCCAAAGCCTGCCTCTGCATCGGCTACAATAGGGGCGAAGAAGTCCGTATCCCCCTCCTGCTCCATATGCTGGATCTGATCTGCACGCTGCAGCGCCTGATTAATACGCTGTACTACGCTTGGTACACTGTTTGCCGGATACAGGCTTTGATCGGGATACATTTGTCCGGCAAGGTTGGCGTCTGCTGCCACCTGCCAGCCGCTTAAATAAATCGCTTTCAAACCTGCTTTCACCTGCTGTACAGCCTGATTTCCTGTTAACGCACCCAGAGAGTTTACATATGGCTCTTCATGAAGAAGTTTCCACAGCTTTTCCGATCCCCGCTTTGCTAAAGTATGCTCGATTTCAATAGATCCTCTTAATTTAATTACATCTTCCGCACTATAAGGCCTTTCAATGCCTTCCCACCTGCTGTCTTCTTTCCACTGCTGCTCGAGCTTCTTTGCATCTTCTTGAATAGATCCCATTTTTATCTCTCCCTTACGATTACTGTTTTATAACAGTTAATTTAATATGTTTTTATATTATAACAGTATTTTCGTTTTTGCAACCCCTTACATTGATTTTTTTCTAAAAAAGTTAGAACAGTATCTTTTTTCGTGAACTGTTACATAACAAAAGCCGAACCCATAACGGGTTCGGCTTTATTCCGGTTAATTTGTTACAAATACAGAAGAAGCTGCCTTTTGTTCAGCTCTGTCGATCCTGCGCAGGCTGAGCGTACAGCTCAATGTAATAATCAGTACAGCAGCTGCGCCTGTAACCACGCCCGGCCATCCAAATGAAGGCCAGAGCCAGCCAAAATAGACACTGCTTAATCCTCCTCCCAAATAATAACTGGTCAAATACAGGCCTGAGGCACTGGCTTTTGCCTGCACAGCATGCCTTGTCACCCAGGAACTGGAGCTCGAATGGACAAAGAAAAAACCAAAGCTTAATGTAAGCAGCGCTATTAATATAACCGGAAAAGAAGGAACGCTTGTCAGCACAATCCCTATTGCCATTAAAGCGATTCCAATCAGCATGCAGCTTGTCTGATTCCATACCTGCGCCATCTTTCCGGCCAGCGTCGAGCTGAAGGTGCCCGCCCCGTATGTTAGAAAAAGCAGACCGAGTATAGTAGCTGATACAAAGAACGGCTCCCCATTTAAAAGATACGTAATAAAGTTAAATACGCCAATAAATACGAAAAAATGCAGCCCGCCGATAATATAGGCCAGTGCCATTTTTTTATCCTTCAGATGCATCCAGTTGTTCTGCAGCGTGGTTTTAAAATGGAATGGTTTCGCTGTAAACTGGGTGGATTCCGGAAGCATAAACCAGACAAAAATCCCAATGCCTACGCTCACTCCGGCCATTATTATAAAAGCCAGCTGCCAATCCGACGCATCTGCAATAATGCCGCTTGCCACCCGGCCGCTCATCCCTCCGAAACTGTTTGCGCTAATATAAATCCCCACTGCTACTGTCATAGCTTTTTTGGAATATTCTTCGCTGAGATATGCCATAGCCGCTACCGGTATACCGGCTAAAGCAGCTGCCTGAAACACCCGGGCTGCCATCAGCCAGCCAAAACTCGGCGCCATGCTGATAAGAATGGTGCCCGCAATACCAAGTATCATGGATATAAATAAAATATTTCGTCTGCCAAAGGCATCAGAGAGGGCGCTGTATACAAAAAAAGTAATACCCAGCACAATCAACGGAATGGAAATAATCAGGCTCGAGGCAACTTCAGATACTTGAAACTCTTCACTGAGCATAGGCAGAAGCGGCTGCGGATAATATAAGTTCGCAAATATTAAAAAAGAAGCGGCTCCGAGTGCCGTAGTAGCTTTCCAAAATGAGGCTGTTTTTGCTTCAATCATGGCATATATCCTTCTTTCCATCACACTTTCTTTTATATTTTTATGCTATCATGAGCATATTGATAAATAAAATATATAATAAACATAATAACTATGCTTTTTTGTTATGAAAGGAGATTGTTATGGAAAGCAGAGCCCTTGAATACTTCCGGGAAGTAGCTGTCTGCCGGAGTTTCACAAAAGCCGCTGCTTCTCTTCGTATTGCACAGCCCGCCGTCAGCCGTGCGGTCCGTCAGCTTGAAGAAGAGCTTGGCGTACGCCTTCTTATCCGTGACAAAAGACAGATCCGCCTGACAAAAGCTGGTGAAAAGCTGTATGGACATGCCATTGATATGCACCGCCTGCTTACAAAAGCAAAAAGCGATGTTCTTAATATGCAGGATCTTACTCAGGGAGAAGTTGAAATAGGACTGCCGTCGATGGCCGGTTCTTATTATTTTCCCGACCAGATTACGCGTTTTCTGAAAGCCTACCCCGGCCTGTCTGTTTCCATATACGAAGCAGGCACTTCTGCTATTGAAGAAGCTATCATAAATGGGGAAATCGAGCTTGGCACCATCGTCACAGATGAAGGACGAAAATCATCCAGCCAGTTAACGATTCATCCTTTTTTGGCGACACAGATGGTTGCTGTCGTTCCTCTCGATCACCCTTTTGCCTCCAGAACTTCCGTCTCCCATGAAGAAGTGGCGGAAGAACCGCTCATCTTATTTAAAGAAGGATATTATCAGAGGAAAGTTGTCGATCAAATCAGCGAAAAAGCCGGTCGTCCCGTTCACCTCGCATTCGAAACAAATCAACTTTCCATGGCAAAATCACTGACGGAACGCGGTCTTGGTATTACAATTTTTTTGGAAATGGTCATTCAGGATGATGAAAAGCTGGCAGGCGTTCCTTTAGATCCTCCCGTATGGCTGACGCTTGCTCTTGCCCATCGCCAAAAAGAATCTTTATCCCCTGCCAACAAAGCGTTTCTGCAGTTTCTCCTTGCTTAAATAATAAAACCCCGGCCTGCACAGCCGGGGTTTCGATTATTTGTTTGAATGTTCTGCATGTCTTGTTTTTTCTGCAATTTCCTGTTTAATCGAATCAGGCCAGGCCTGCGCTGGAGCATTTTCAATATATACCGATTCGGAAGGAAATGCGATGTCTACTCCTTCTTCCTCCAAAATCTCCATTACTTCAAAATTGATTTCCTCTTTTGTTTCAAACCAATCCACCCAGCCTGTAGCTTTCGTAAAGAAATACACGAAAATATCGAGGGAAGAAGAGTTAAACTCGCTGAATCGCACAATGATCAGGTCTTTATCGATTTTATCATTTTCCTGAAGCGTGTCTTCAATTCGTTCTACTACACGCTGCACGTCTGCTTTAGGCGTTTCGTATTTCACACCTACATTAAAGGTTATCTGACGCTTTCCCATTTCCGACCAGTTTGTTATCGCTTCATGGGCCAGCGTTTTATTAGGCACAATGACGAGGGAGTCCTCGAAGGTGCGGATTTTTGTACTCCGGAAATTGATATCTTCTACAAATCCCTCGACAGTGGCCGAAGCAATCCAGTCTCCTTTTTTAAAAGGACGCTCTGTGACAATAATAATACCTCCGAGAAAGTTACTGAGCGTTTCCTGAGCCGCAAGCGCAAATGCCAGGCCGCCCAGACCCAGTCCGGCAATTAATCCATTAATATCGTAATCCCACTCATGAGCGATAATTGTAATAGTTAAAGCCAGAATCACAAAACGAACAATACGGGAGAGAAATGGCAGCAGCATGCTGTCCTCCCCATCATCCATCTTGCTGGAAAGCTTATAGAACATGGAAGAAGAAGCTGCTGTGAAATTAAAAAGCCCCCATCCCATTACAATAATAATAGACGTGCGGTAAAACCGGGTTACAATACCCATATAGTCCCCTTGAATCGGGAGAGAGAGCAATGCTAAATACAAACCAAGTATCGCAAAGAAAAATCGAAGCGGTTTTTCAAACGCAATAATCACGTTGGTAAACACATCAGTCGGTGTCTTTTTCGCTATTCGAATCAGCAGTCGGAAAATATATGTCGTCAAATATCGTCTTAAGAAGAATATGAGAAAAAATATTAATATAGCAAATCCTATATCAATCCACGGCAGGTTTATGAAAAACTCCTGCGTTCTCATCCAAAAATCTATCATAGGTACCCTCCGGATGTTATTTACTGTTGAACAAAACACATCTTACCACATCGTCCGAAGATTCTCTAGTTCTTCCTATGAAAGACCAGAAAAGCTTATTTGTCCCATTATAATAGGCGGGTCTGGGATAAATAACTGGACAATCGGGCTTTTTAGATCAGCCTTTTTCACAAAAAAAGCGATTGACCGGTCTGTCCACAGGCAGACTATTTACTTTTTGTATTGACAAAACCTACCTGTACAAGGTAAATTAATAAAGGTTCATCTATCCAGCTGCTCCGTTAGCTCAGCTGGGAGAGCGCCACCTTGACAGGGTGGAGGTCACTGGTTCGAGCCCAGTACGGGGCACCATTATACACATATTCAAACCCTTCCTTCTGGAAGGGTTTTTCTTTACTGCCAGCTTTATTCACACAAAAAACCCCTTCAATAGCATGAAGGGGCCGGATCACAGATAAATACTTATAAATCTTCTTCCTCTAAAGCTCGTTCAATATGCTCCTGAAGGGCGGAAGACATGGTTCTGGAGTAATACGTATTAATGTGGTGCTGATCGCGGTAGACCACCACATTTCCGATTACCGGTTCGCACGTCTCATCATTACAGAAATAATCGGATAAATCGGCGAACGTTACATTATCCGGAATATTTTCTGTATTCTCCCAGGGTGGTGTTTCCGAGAGTGCGTCCGATCTTTGTACTGCACAGTTATCGGGAGTTGCTTCGATACAGATCGGTATATCTTCAGTCATTCTCGGATTATCCCGAATAGCAAATACCTCTGCTACGCCCTCAAATTTTTCCCACATCTCCAAATATCCTTCCGGAACAGAACTGCTTTTATTAACATTTGCTGTTGTTATTAATAAATCCGGTGGATTCTCCGTCAATGGCTCCACCACTTCTTCGTTCCATTCCATACAGCTGTCGGACAGCGAGCCGTTAAAATCATCAACGGAAAAACGGCAGCCGTCTTTATTGTACAAATCAATCTGCATATTCAACTCCTCCGACATCGCTTCAAGCGCCGGGAACCAGTGGCCTGAATGAGATCCTCCCACCAGTGCTACGGTATAATCGGGATTTTCCGTTTCTCCATATGAACAGAAGCTTACGCCTCTCTCATCTAATTTTGTATAGCACTCCTCATCTTCATAAAAAGCAGGAAGCTGGCTGGCTCCGTTTTCCATTACAGACAGCGGCTCCAGGTCTGGTGTAGGTTCAATATTTTCTGAAACAGCTCTGGCTCCCGGATAATCATTAACGCTGTAATCAACGTTCAGGCTGTCTGTAGTCTGTTCCAGGTATATCCCCCACGCACTGCCCGCCAGAATAACAGGTAGAATAAGTGCTGCCAGCACAGCCGTCAATTTCTTTTTGGATTTTTTCACATTGATTTTACGAATAGGGTCTTCGATTCCTTTAATAGACAGTACGGATAAAAGAAACGCAATGATCAATATGCCTGCTCCTGCCACATTCGTAACCGTATCTGTGTTGAAGTAGGCATAATAAAAAATTAAAATAGGCCAGTGCCATAAATAAAAGCCGTAGGAAATACTTCCAAAATATAAAAATGGCCTTGAACCGAGAAGTTTTTCCACTCCAAAACGTGTTCCGTTTTCCGCTGCGATAATAACCAGCATCACGCCGCTTGTAGGCAATAACGCCGCGTACCCCGGAAACACGGTAGACACAGGCAGTAAAAGCCCGGTGAGAGCAATAACAGCCAGTCCGAGCCACCCTAAAACAAAGCTTACCCGCTTATTAAAGAGTAAATAAGGAATAAGCAGGGCCAATATGCCTCCCAAACTGAATTCCCAGACGCGGGCAAACGTGTCGAAATAGGCCCATGGCTGATTAACTGAAGTAATGTAGACAGAATAACTTAAAGAAGATATAAAAATGACGCTTAGTAAAGCGAGCAGTGTTTTTCTAATCGGCGTTTTAAAAACTTTTACGGCTGCTCCGTAAGCAAGCAGAATAACCAGCGGCCACGTCAGGTAAAACTGCCCCTGAATCGAGAGCGCCCAAAAATGCTGAAAAGGGCTTGCCTGGTTGTTCTGTGCTAAATAATCGACGGCATTATTAGCAAGCTGCCAGTTCTGAAAATAAAAGGCAGAGGAAAATACCTGTGGAATCACCTGGCTCCACTGGGCACGGGTGAGAAGTAAAAAGGAACAGACGGCCGTAACCAAAACGACTGTCAGCGCTAACGGGAATAATCTTTTAGCAAGTCCCAGAAGGTACTCTACAAAATGAAACCTTCCTTCCCGCTCCATCCTGGATAGTAATGAAGTAGTGATAAGGTATCCTGATACGATAAAAAAAACATCGACTCCTCCGGAAACGGAGCCAAGCCAAATGTGATATACCGCTACCAATAAAGCAGCTACTGCCCGCACACCTTCAAGTTCCGGCCGGAATTTTTTTTCCGGCATCTTTAAATCATTCATGTTCTGCATCTCCATTGCTGTAAAATTATTTCATTTTCTAATAGGTACATAATGATCGTACCTTACTTTATTCTATTTTTCACTACGGGGTTTGGATTTGCTTCCGCTTTATTTTCTGCATCCTGTTTCCGGTAGAAAGTAAGCCTGATTTAAAAGCTGGAAATTAATGCTGTCGTAATAGCTGTTTTTCCAGGCAGCCCGTGACAGTTCCCTGTCCCCGCAGAAAGGTACTGTCTGATAAAAGTACTGAGCTTCATACATTGTCAAAAACGTATACAGGCCGTTGTACATCTGCTGAAAAGAAGTGATGTCACTTCTCGGGTCACGAAACGCCTGATTGATTTCAATCTGAACAGCCGGCACCTGCAGCTCTGTATAAGCGTAGTTGGTTATCGTTAACGGGCTGTCGGCAGTAAAGGTGTGATTTTCTTTTACATCCTCTACACCGGCTTCCTGCAGAGAAGCCCGCAGATGTCCAATTACCTGACGGCTTACACTTCCCCCGCTCATCGTACCAAGATCTATATCAAAATCCCGGCTGCCGGAAGCTCCGTGCAGATCGACAACCATTTCTATATCATGGCTGTTTACTACATCTGCCAGCTTATCTTTAAAATCGCTGTTTCTGTTATCATGGGGATCTTCGGTCATTTCTGAGCTGTAAATCACATGGGCACCGGTTTCTTCATGAAGCCATTTAGCCAGAGCCCCTGTATAAATTTCTGCGTCTTTAGGAGAGCCGCCGCGGATATGCTTGACCGCGTGCGGTACGGTGATAACAAAAGAAGACGTTCCTTCTAAATAAACGACGGGCTCACCGCTTCCTTCGTATTGATTTTCAGCAAACTCCTGCTCCCTGTCAATTGTTGCTTCTTTAAATGCATCTACTGCTTCTGCGGGCTGCGCATTCATCAATAAAAATGGCAGTACGAGATACGTTATCGATTTCATTATGCCACGACCTTCTTCTCTTAAGTATATCGGTATGCTGTAGTAATGTCTGCCTTGAAAGGGTCAAAAAGAAGACATCCCCGTTGCTTCCTGAAATCGGTACAGCCAGTATTTCCAGGCTGTATCCTCCTGGTGTACTTCATAATCTTCCGTGTAAAGCCCTTCTTCATTGCTCCACAGCTTATGGAAATACTCGTTCATTTCGATCATCAATGGATCATCGACCGACCCCCGGAACACAATATTGCTTTCCAGATTAAAATTATCGAGATTGCGTCTTGTGTAGTTGGATGATCCGCCATTGATTACGGCTTCTTCTTCATTTTCGATGTACATCATCTTTGTATGATACTGCTCTCCGTTAGTCCGGTACCATTTGACCTGAATATGTTCAGAGCTGTTTACTAATTCGTCTGCTGCCGGCCTGTTGGGAATGCCAATTTTTTCACGTCCAAAGGCCTCCTGGTTAACATCCAGTATCAGCCGGACATTTACTTTTCGCTGTCCCGCTTCCTTCAGCGCCTGCATCACATCCCGGTCTGCCACATAAAACATACCAATCCAGACGTTATCCCCCGCTCCGGCGGCAGATAAATCTTCAAGCAGCTGATATTTTATCTGCTTTTCCGTAAGAACCTGCCCGGCAGGCCCGCCTTCTGACTCTTTTGGTTTTATCCGATTTTCCAGGTTTTCAAATACAGCAGGATCGCTTCCGGACATTTCTGCTGCAGCCTGCTCACTCTTCAGCAGATCCTTCACCATCTCCCCTTGAAAAATAAAGGCGGTATTGGAGTGATAAGCACTGGCATCATGGGGGTTGGCGGAAGTAACAAGCGCCTCCTGACCGGTAATTACCGTTTTTCTATGGTTTGCTTTAAAATTCAATAAGTCCAGATAAGAGCGCAGTGTAACAGGATCAGAAGTTTCGGAAAAAGGACTCGGCAGCCACCCTCCATCCGGTGTGCCAAACCATTGAACTGCCGTTCTCCATAAACCACTGTAAATTGGATTGGAATCACGGAGCGGTTTTAGGTCGGTCCATATGACGGTAATACCGGCTTCTTCCATCTGCTTAATATGTTCAGGTGTTCTTGATCCATATACACTGTTAATGCGATCTGTAATAAAAATGACGGGCATCCCGGGTTCTGCTTGTTTTTTTTGTATTAATTTATCGGCCAGAGCCCCGGAAAGTTCAGTGAATTCCAGCCCGCCCGGATATTCTTCGTTAAATAAAAACATATCGATAACGACAAACTCATCGGCTTCTTCGATCATTTGAAAAACTTTATCAAATATGGCCTGCTCTCGTTGGATGGAGCCTTCTTTTTCATAAGTAAGATCAAATAAAACTTCCGCCTCTGTGCCGATATGCTCTTTTCCTTTGTAGGATATTCCTTCAGGTACCGGTTTATATACGTGATAAATCATTACAGCCCCGTAGACAGCGAGAAGAACACCGATTATTTTAGCGGCCCGGTATCGTTTTAATGGCTTTCGTTCCAACCTTTTCGTGAACACGACTGTATCCCTCCTATTGCAGTCTTTGCGGCAGGAGTTTTTGAGCGACAAAATGCTGGATTTATTCCTCCTGCGTAAATTCAACTCGTAACTTCGGCCCGCTTTTGCTAAAATAGAAAAGTATGCTGCTTGCGGCCATATTGTTTTTTTATTTTTCCTATATTAGTAAAGCAACCATGGAGGTGTCATTTTGTATATTGAAATTAAAACGTTCGAAGACTTTAAAACATATATTAGAGAAGCTAAAGATGTAGACGCCAAAGGTCTTATTCTTCTTCATTTAGTAGATGCAAGAGGGTCTAACATTCTTGATTTTGACGAGGAGTCGGATATGTTCAACCGCCAGAAAAAATTTACGCTGCTGTTTCAAAGTGATATCGGCGCTGTTTTCTGGTCGGGACTTCTTAAACCGGAAACGACACGAGATGAAATCTACCGTGAAATCGGTATTTTGGAGTCTTACTATAAAGTTGTCCAGGCTAAGAGATTATCGATGAAATCAGATGTACGGGCAGGAAACCTTTCTTTATACTAATTGTTTTAAAAAGAGACCGCCGTGGCAGTCTCTTTTTTTATTTTTCATACGAATCTACCGCTTCTTTAATCAGCTTCCACAACCTATCCACCTGAAGACTGCCGGCGAACCAGACATTCGGCTCTGTTCCAGTCACATGCAGAAGATCTACCGCTGTAGCACCGTACGTATACTCTCCCCTGGTTTCAATACCAACGTGTACATGCTCCATCGTAAACATGCCGGAATCAATTAAATAGGCGACCGTACATACATCATGAAGAGGGGCTCCTTCAAACCGAAACGTGTTTTTGTAAGCCTCCATAAAAAAATCGAGCAGATCAAACACAAATCTTCCTGCTGGATGACGGCTGGTACTGATCCGCTGTTGGATCTCCGGAGTAATCAATGCCTGATGGGTCACATCCAGACCGAACATGGCTATTGAAATCCCACTCTCAAAAACAACTTTGGCAGCCTCTGCATCTGCATAAATATTAAATTCAGCGGCTGGTGTCCAATTACCGAATGTACCGCCTCCCATCAGAACAATTTCTTCAATATTACCGGCAATACCCGGTTCTTTTATAAGAGCCAGGGCAATATTGGTTAAAGGGCCTGTAGGTACAAGCGTTACCGGACTTTCCGAATGCTCGATAATATGTATGATAGCATCAACAGCATGTTCTTTTTCAACAGTTTTTTCCGGATTGTCCGAAAGCTCCGGTCCATCCAGCCCGGATTCTCCATGGATCGTCTCTGCAGCTTCAGGCGCGCGGAGAAGCGGTCTCGATGCGCCTTTATAAATGGGCACTTGCTGAAGATGGATTAAGTCGCAGATGCGCCGGGCATTTCTAGTTGTTTTCTCTACCGGCGCATTTCCGGAAACCGTAGTAATCGCCATAATCTCAAGTTTCGGCGACGAAGCTGCTACAATAAGTGCCATGGCGTCATCATGGCCGGGATCCATATCCATAATAATTTTCCGCGTATTTCCCATAAGAATCACCTCATTTTGTGAATCTATTATATCTTTTTTATGACATTTTTCGAAACTTTTTCTAAAAACAGTGAAATTACCGATTTGATTTCTGCATGTACGCTATAATATAGAAATACTTTTCCATTATACTTACGTGAATTAATTTCCGCATAGAAAGTTCGGGTGATGATATGAACAGATTAACGACTTATATGATTATAGCATTTATTATTCTCATTATTATAGGTGTCGGCACGTTCCTCTTTATGAATTAACAACGACAAAAAAACTTCCACCCGCGGGTGGAAGTTTTTTATACACAAAAGGTAACTTTTCTTAATTTACAAAAAAGGGAGTCCTTCTCTAACGAGCATCCACGTTCCTGCTGTAAAGCAGACAGCCCCCTGTCCAAAAAAGATAAATCCCCAAAATACGGCCGGTATGCCCGTAGCTTTTTCAAGCAGGGCTGCGTCACCCGAGGCCGCGGCATGAAACCTACTCATTTTCCACACATATAAACTGGACAGAAAAGCCTGTACGAGGAGCGTACTTCCGATAATATACAACACATAAACGCTCGCTTCATACGCCTGGTTTGCGTACAGCACCCCAATTAATAAAAACACACTGCCAAGCCATAAAATGCCAACTATGTTCTTTACAAGAAACATGATATTGTAGAGTAACAGTATGCATAGGACAATCATCATTGGTGTATACCACTGCATCATTAAAGCGTAAATGTAGACAACACTCACTGCTGAAGCAAATACATATCCTGCTGCAATGGTAAGTACTGCTCCTCCCTTTCCCTGATGGCTTGTTAAAGCCAGGCCGCTCTGGTTGTAGAATAACGAAACAGAGTGCGCTTTTCCCCCTGTCCATTTTGCTGCTGCCACATGCCCATTCTCATGTACTAAGGTGTGGAATAAAGCCAGAAAAGATCCAAGAATAGGCACCCGCAGCAAAGCCGCTGTGAAACCAAGCAGGATTAATACAATTATTCCTTCATACATAAGCAGGCCTCACTTCCACCTTCTCTATAGGAAAAAGCTCCCTAAGGTATTAGGGAACTTTTAAGTATGATAATATTCATGATGTCATTAAACATTATTTTATATCATTTAGATAAACGACAGGATAATACTAATTACTACTACAAGTCCAACAATCATTAAAATCGTTCTAATCATATTCTTCACCCCTTTTATAATAGGCACTAATAACGTATTCCCTAAGAATACAGCCTTTAAAACCTGTATTGCAGATTTTGTCGAATAATTAATAATCACTACGCTTATAAAAAAAGCAGAAGGAGAAAGCTATCATGGGCCGCTTATTTCAATTTATGAAAACATTGACAAAAGAAATAATAGAGGACCGGGCAGCCGGACTCGCTGCTCAGCAGGCTTTTTTCTATTTGTTGTCGCTGTTCCCTATGATTATTCTTGTTTTGTCTATCCTTCCCTACCTTGAACTCGACGTAGACCAGATATTTGAACTGCTGAGCAGTGCGCTTCCTGCCGCTTTTCTACAGCTTATTCAAGATAATGTCATTGATGTAATTACTACTCCACAGGGAGGGCTTCTCACCTTTGGTATTATAGGTACGATCTGGACTGCTTCGAACGGCGTCAATGCTTTTATCGAAGCCGCTAATACAGCTTTTAATCTGGAAGAAACCCGTTCTTTTATTGTTACCCGGCTGCTTTCTATCGTGCTGACAATTGCTCTCATTTTCGCTCTGGTAGTTACTTTAATTTTATCGGTATTCGGCAACCTTATTATTGAAACACTGACCAACTGGCTCAATATCGAGCAGGGCACCGCTTTACTGCTGAATATCTTCAGATGGGCATTATTAATTATTATCATTTCCAGCGTACTTTCGTTTCTTTACTACTTTGCTACTTCTATGCGCTTTCCTCTGCGTCATGTTATTCCCGGGGCACTTGTGGCCACTATCCTGTGGCAGCTTGTAAGCATCGGCTTCTCAGTCTACATTACCAATTTCAACAATTTTTCAGCTACCTACGGCAGTCTGGGCGGTATCATTGTGCTTATGCTCTGGCTTTATTTAACCGGATTTATTTTCATTATCGGAGGCGAAGTGAACGCCATTTTGTACCGGCACAGTAAACTTTTCCGCTCCGAGCGTTCTTTTTCCTAAAAACTTTCTTCAGCTATTCGTTTTTTTATATCCTCCCGTGGATCCCAGCAGTTGAACTGGTAATGCGGTTTTGTTTCAAATCCGAGACGAATGCAGCTTTTTATCGAAGGCTGCCCGGGCTCTTTTTCTATATGAAACCACCTGCACGTAGCACAGCAGTGATATTTTTGTTCAGGGTTCATAGGCATTCTCCTTTTTTCACGTATGTAAAACCCCCGTGTTCCTTTTGAACGCGGGGGTTTTATCCATTTATAGTTTTTTCTTGGCAGAAGCAGATATTTCATCTTCTGAAATATCAACGTCTACTTCATAGGGCACATTTTCTGCTACCTGCTTTATATTCTTATCGTCATCATTTTCCAGAGCTGTTACTGTAGATGCTCCTGCTGCACTTGCTGCGCCGATTACGACAGCCAGGCCCAGAGCCGATATTGATTTAAGCATGTTTTCTCTCCTATCCTTTTCTTATATGCTTTTACAATACCACATATTTTCAGGAGAAGAAGAGCTTACTTCTAAAAATACTATTACGTTTTCATGTCTGGATCATTCTTCTATAATATTTATTTTTTCTGCTGCCTGCTTTGAACGTTGTTTTGCCTCTTCTACATCTGCTCCCAGGCTGATCGCCACAGCCATGCGCCGGCCCGGTTTTGTTTCAGGCTTTCCAAAAATACGCAGTTCGGTTTCCGGAATGAGAAGCGCTTCCTGTGCTCCTTCAATATGGTAATTTTTGGATTCTTTTTCGGCTTTTACTGCATAAGAGGCTCCCGCACGGTGAAATACAATATCTTCTACCGGCAGACCCAGAACGGCACGAACATGAAGCGCAAATTCTGATAAATGCTGGGTAGCAAGTGTAACCATGCCTGTATCATGGGGCCGGGGCGATACTTCACTAAAATACACATGATCTTTTGTCAGGAAAAGCTCTACCCCAAACAAGCCATACCCTCCTAAAGCAGCCGTTACTTCAGATGCTATTTTTTTTGCCTGTTCCAGCTGAGCGGCCGGCATTGGGTGGGGCTGCCAGGATTGAATATAATCTCCATCTTTCTGTTCATGGCCAATCGGTTCGCAGTAGGAAGTACCGGAAATAGACTGTACCGTCAATAAAGTAATCTCCGACTCAAAGGGAATAAATGATTCCACGATCACTCGATTTTTCTTTCCTCTTCCACTGCCTACTGCTTCCTGCCAGGACGTTTCTATATCTGCTTCAGAGCGGCATACGGTCTGACCTTTTCCTGAAGAACTCATCACCGGCTTAATTACGCACGGAGTACCGATTTCTTTTACTGCCGAAGCAAGTTCTTCTATGTTATCTGCAAATTGATAGGAAGCCGTAGGTATTTTAAGCTCTTCACTAGCCAGGCGGCGGATACCTTCGCGATCCATCGTCAAATGGGCGGCTCTTGCCGTCGGAATAACGCGGAACCCTTCTTCTTCTAGTTCTATCAATGCTTCTGTTGCTAACGCCTCAATCTCAGGAACAATATAGTCCGGCTTTTCCCAGCGGACAATTTCCTTTAGTTTGTCGGCTTCCAGCATATCAATCACATAAGAGCGATGTGCCGTCTGCATGGCCGGAGCTCCGTCATATCTGTCTACAGCAATTGTTTCTACGCCTAAACGCTGCGCCTCCATAATCACTTCTTTTCCAAGTTCACCAGACCCTAAAATCATTAATTTTATTCCTTTTTGTTGTAAAGGGGCACCTATATTCATTTATTTCCTCCCAGAAATCGTAGTCCTTTTTATCTTACAACCTCTCTTCCTCTATTTTCAACCTAAATACGAACAAAAATAAAAAAATATATATTAATATTCGTTTTTTATAATTTTGAATGTCTTTTCATCGTTGGAAAATAAAAGCTGCCTGCAATGAAGTAAAAGACTCATTGCAGGCAGCTTTATTTAACAATTATTTATCTCTATTTTCAGGCTTAATGTTTTCTTCGCCTTCAATACGCGCTTCTTCACGCTTTACTTTTTCAGTCGTTTCTTCGGTTTCCTGATATTTTCTTTTACCTACAACGACTTCGTCTGTTACGACCGGTGTTTTCTTAATTTCAATTTGTTCTTCTACTACAGGTACACGAATTTCTTCAGATCCCTCCGAAAACTCTCCGATTTTTGTTCCTGTAACATCCTGATCTTCTTCCGAAACTGCACGTCTTTCAATATATACTTCTTCACGCTGGACTGGTACTTTTATCGTTTTTTCTACTTCTACTACTTCTTTTCTAACTTCTACTTCGCCTTTTTCTACTTTTTTCTTGCTTACATCAAGTTTTTCTTCGTGCAGGCGGAGAGCCTGCTGTTCTTCTGTTTCTGCATCTGCCTCCCGTTTAGTCGAGGTACTTTCTTTTTCCGGTGGCTGACTATCGGCTGAAGCTTTGCTTTCGGACGAAACCGCTCTTAAAGAAGGGGCTCTTTTTTCCGCTGCGTGCACCTCTTTTTCTTCCGCAGAAGAGGCAGTAGCCGTATGTTCTGTATAACTTCTGGACGTAACGGCTGTGCCTTCGTGAGCCACGACAATAATGCTGCCTTCCCTGATATCTGCGTCATATTTGTCAGCTTCTTCTTCTGTCAGGCCAAGACGAATTAAGGTAACATCTGACTGCTCTTTCTGCTGTTCAGGAGAGAGGGCTTCTTTTAAGTTTTCTACAAGTCCTCTGCTGCTTTCGTTTGTATGTTCTAAATGGATGTGCGTTCCCGTTTCTTTTGAAAGATAGGCCGCGCTTTCCTTATTGTTCAGCACAATAGAAATATCATTCGCTTCGAGACCTTGTTCTCTGAGCCCCGCTACCGCTCCAATCACCTGTTGTTCGTTTTGGTAAGATCCAATTACTCTTGTTTCCATTTTATAAAACCTCCATTTAATGTAGGTACCTGTTTATTCCTTTTCATGCATTACGTTATGCTTCACGTTCCCCTCCTCCGCTTTTTGAAACTGATTTATCCTGCATATTAATAAACTCGAGACAAAAGACTACGGCATTTGGAAACAATCTCTATCCAACGGCCCAGACCGACATAAAAAGATTCCCCCTGCTGTAGGGAGAATCTGCACAGCTTTTATTCTTCTGTTATTTCCCATGTATAGTTAAAATCAACGCATCCATTTAATGTCTGGGCTACCGGGCAGCCTTTATCAAATACACGGAGTGCTCTTTCCGCCGGTTCTTTTTTACCTGCAGGAATGCTCAGCTCAAAGTGAACATCAATTTTTGTTATTTTCAGGACACCTTCTGGAGCTTCAATTGTTCCTTTAGCGACAGCTTTTAATTTATTTGGATAAGGCGGTATGCCGCGCGCATCCAGCGCGCCGGATAATGTTCCGGTTAGTCAGCCGCCCGCTGAAGCAACAATGTGATCCAAAGTGGAAGGATATTCGGTTTCGGGTGAAACACCGTAGAATTCCTTTACTCCGCCGTGCACCCCGTAGTTGAAAGGCTCTTCAAATCCTTTAATGTACGCCATGCGGTGGGGCGGTTCATGCTGTTCAATAGTAATGGTTGTTAATTCAATTGGTTTACTCATTCATCACCCTCCTGAATAGTATTTATAATTCTCCATTCCCATTTTATAATTCTTTTAAGCATAGTCTCTTTTTTCTGATATTAAATTAGTTTATACTTTTATTCGAACAAATGTTCTATTTTACATCAGGAAAAGAGGTGGCCGCTGTGGAGAACCGGATCATCTTCTTAATCGATATGCAGTCTTTTTATGCCAACCTGGAAAAACTGGCCCACCCTCTACTAACAGACAAGCCTGTTGTTGTAGCGGGAGACCCTTCTATTCGAAGCGGTGTTATTTTAGCCGCATGCCCAACGGCAAAATCGTATGGAATTCAAACTGCCGAACCAATCTGGCAGGCGCAGAATAAATGCCCGCATGTACATATACTTAAGCCTCATATGCAGTTTTATGTAAATGTGTCTGTTACTATATCCAGTTTTCTGGAACAATACAGCGCAGCAGTAGAACCCTACAGCATTGATGAGGTTTTTCTGGAACTTCCCGCCATGGAGCAAGGGAAGGCGGAACAGCTCGCCCAGCACATCAAACAGCGCCTGCTCCGGGAAATCGGCGTTCAGGCCCGTATCGGTATCGGCACGACAAAAGTGTATGCAAAAATGGCCTGCGATCATTTCGCTAAAGAAAGCAGAACGGGCACGGCTGTCCTCAATGATGCTAATGCCGCCGAGCTGCTTTGGCCTCTTCCTATAGGCAGGCTTTTCAGCGTGGGGAACCGGATGGAGACCCACCTTCTTAATATGGGAATCCGGACCATCGGCCAGCTGGCCCGGCATCCGCTTTATGATTTGAAGAAAAGATGGGGTATTAACGGAGAGCTGCTCTGGCAGACAGCCCGGGGGTATGATACTTCCCCTGTTTCTCCTTCTACACATCAAAAACGAAAATCCATCGGCCACCATATGACCCTGCCTCGTGATTATTATCACTGGTCGGAAATCAAAGTAGTACTGCGGGAGCTGAGCGAAGAGGTGAGCAGAAGGAGCCGGCAGCATACCTCTCTCGGCCAGGTCGTCAGTATAGGAGCAGTCGGGCAGGAATATGGATTTAAGCGTTCCTTCCATCGTCAGCAGCGTCTCTTTGAACCAACAAACAGCGGCAGAGTTATTTTTGAAACAGCTTCTGCTTTATTTAAAGAATACTGGGATGGTACCCCAATTCGAAGCCTGGGAATTTCTCTAAGTTCCCTTCAGCCGGCTCATTATAAACAACTAAGTTTATTTGACACCGATGAGGACCTGGATTCTCTTTATCACACCATTGACCAGCTTAAGGATAAGTATGGAATGGACGCCGTGCTCCATGCTTCTTCTCTTTCTCCTGCAGGACAGGCGATGATAAGGGCTAAGAAAATCGGCGGTCATTACAAATAATTTTGTTTCTTCTATTATAAATAGTGGTATAAGTAACCATTGGTTATTAAGGAGGGATAGGATTGAATAAGCTGAGCCGTTTGTTTTTCAAAGCTTCAAGAACGATGGGGGATGCCCAGGCCGTCCGTAACGGTACTATCGGAAAAAGGCTGGCCCGTCGTGTCCTCGGAAGACAAGCCGGGAAATTGATTCGGAAAATCATCCGCTGATATGCTTTCCCTCTTCATTTAATACTGAACGTTTCAACCGATTTAAAAGAGCCGTCTCTCTCCATAAAAAAAGCCAGGCATCTGCCTGGCTTTGGTTTATTTGTTACGACTCGTGTACACCTAAAGCAATTTTTGCATAGCGTGACATCATACTCTTATCCCACTGCGGGCTCCATACAATATCTACTTCAACTTCTTTAATTTCCCCAAACTCCTGCAGCTCCTCTAATGAGCTTTTTATATCGCTCACTATCGTTGCTGCAAGCGGGCATCCCATCGCAGTAAGCGTCATGGTAATCTTAACGTTATCTGCATCATCAATATCTACGTTGTATATTAAGCCCAGATTGACTATATCAATATCAAGTTCAGGGTCAATAACGTTTTCGAGCTCCGCATACACGCGGTCAATCATTTCTTGTTTTTCATCCGTCATGTTATCTACCTCCTGTTCTTTCTATGAAAAGTATAACAAAATCCGGCCAAATAGAACAAATTCCTGATTTTTAACAGTGGATAACTGTTCAATACCTGCTTATTTATAGTATACTTCATCATGTACTTTGCAAGCGTACATTTGTATTTCATAGATCTTATTCGTTAATGAAAGGAGAACAAACCAGCATGCTGCTATGGATTACTGCTATTATCCTTGGCCTGGCGGCCGCTTACATGTTATCAACACGATGGATTCCCGCCGGCGGGGCATCATGCACCGATCTTCCGGAAAAGGCTCTTCTTTCAGAGGATACATCAGTATTAGACATTCGTGAATACCTGGACGTTGATCATAATCCGTTACCTGGAGCACAAGTTCTTCCCTATCCTTATTTAAAAAGGTATCTGCACACTATTGAAAAGCAGCATGTTTTTCTAATAGCACCGGACAAGGTATCGAAAAACTTAGCTATCCGAATGCTGCGCAGAAATAATATACAGGTGGCACACTATACCATTGTAGAGCGCAGTTCGCATGGAGGGCAGCCATTAAAAGCTCCATGTAATTAATGTCACCTATATTTTTCCAATAGAAAGCAGCTACTCATTCAGTTGTTTTCTTTTTTCATGTGTAAATGAATAGCTGTTCATTATTCTCTACCTTTCTTTTAGTTATTCTAGTATACTTGCATTAATTCAACCTAAAGGAGGCCGCACGATATGAAGAGAGAGGATCTGCTTGCGCCGGCTCAGTACAACATAGTTGATGAACTGGACGCTTATAGAAATGACGATGAAAAAACCGCCGTTCGGTGGATGAATGAAAAAAAAGAACGCCGTGACGTGTCTTACAAAACTCTTTTGGAAAAAACCAGCCAATTTGCCGGTGTGCTGCTCGATATGGGCATAACAAAAGGAGACAAAATTCTTATTATTGTTCCGCGACTGCCGGAAGCATATATTATATACCTTGCCTGCCTGAAAATTGGAGCTGTAGCCATTCCAAGCTCTGAAATGCTGCGCTCCAAAGATCTGGTATACAGGCTTCAGCATTCAGAAGCAGTGGGAATTATCGCACACCACCACTCTACTGAAGAAGTCGATGCTATTACAGAAGAGCTCCCTCATCTGCAGTTTAAGCTGACACTCGGGGGTGCTGTAGATGGCTGGCAGCATGCTGATGCTCTTGCTGAAACAAAAGAAAAAGAACTGGCCACCGCTGATACTAAAAGCAGCGATGTTGCTTTTTTGTCCTACACTTCCGGAACTACAGGCAACCCTAAAGGCGTTATTCACACCCATGCCTGGGCCTATGCCCATGTCAGAACCGCAGCTACGGAATGGCTTGGCGTAAGGGAAAATGATATCGTCTGGGCTACGGCCGCTCCCGGATGGCAGAAGTGGGTGTGGAGTCCATTTCTTTCCACCGTTATGCTTGGAGCCACTGCGTTTGTATATCATGGTGGATTTAAGCCGGATACTTATTTACAGCTGCTTCAGGATGAGAATATTAATGTTCTCTGCTGCACGCCTACCGAGTACCGCTTAATGGCGAAAGTCGACAATCTGGACTCTTACAGTCTTCCTCATCTCCGCAGCACAGTATCGGCCGGGGAACCATTGAACCGCCCTGTAATTGAGGCATTCAAGCATGCCTTTAACGTAGATGTAAGGGATGGCTACGGTCAGACAGAAAATACCCTTCTTGTAGGAACGCTGTTGGATATGGAAGTCAAACCGGGATCGATGGGCAGGCCCACTCCAGGAAACCCTGTATCGATTATTAATGATATGGCTGAACCTGCGGCAGTCGGCGAAGTGGGAGACATCGCTGTTCATAAAGACTGCCCGGCTCTTTTTAAACATTATTACAGAGATGCTGAAAGAACGGCAGGTTCCTTTAGAGGCGACTGGTACTTGACAGGAGATCAGGCTTCCATGGATGAGGACGGCTATTTTTGGTTCGAAGGCCGCAGTGACGATATTATTATCAGCTCCGGCTATACCATTGGACCGTTCGAAGTGGAAGATGCTCTTCTTAAACACCCGCAGGTGCAGGAATGCGCCGTTGTAGCAGCACCCGATGAAGTCAGGGGAAATATAGTAAAAGCTTTTGTAGTTATTAAAGGAGAACACCCTGCAAATAAAGAACACTTCGTTTTGGAACTGCAGAATCATGTGAAACAAATGACGGCTCCTTATAAGTACCCGCGCCGGATTGAATTCATAGAGGAGCTTCCAAAAACGACCTCTGGTAAGATCAGAAGAATAGATCTGCGGAAGCAAAGCCGTTAGATCAAAAAAGAGCAAAAGCCCGGGGCTTTTGCTCTTTTTTTATGTCTGTTGTTGTTCTATCCATTCAATAAATGCTATTTCTGCTTTTTTCAACGTTTCCCGAAGCCTTTCATCTGTAATGACTTCGTCGTCATTTATCTTTTTCGGGGCAGTTCCTATAAACACCTCGGGCTGCTGCAGTACCAGGCTGCCGCATGCAGCAAGAGTCTGCTTGATCTGCTGCTGTCCCAGAGCCGTTCCCAGCGCCATAGGAGAAGCACCTAGCACAAAGGCAGGTTTTTTATCGAGGACATTTTCATTTGTCATACTGCCTGCCCAATCCAGTGCATTTTTTACTACCCCCGGCATACCGTGGCTGTATTCAGGGCTTACAATCAATACTCCGTCTGCTTCTTTGAGCTGTTCTTTCATTTCGGCCGGCTGTTTCGGATCTCCGCCTGTTTCTTCATCGGCGTTGAACAGAGGAATATCCGCAAGATCAATCCATGTGTACTCTACTTTACTGTCCGCTTGTTCTATCATGTGATGCAGCACTTTCTTATTGATAGATTCTTTGCGAAGACTTCCAGCTATTGCAGCTATTTTCATTTTACATTCCTCCATTTATTTCTACACTACAGAATCACATTCAGACGCGCAATAATGCCGCTCTAAAAAGCATGACAGAAATAGTAACAAGGTACTATATATTGTAAAAATTTCTTTGTTAAGATAATAATCATCTGCTATACTTAATTTGTTCTAATCGTTTTTTCTGAATAATATCACAATTACAGCTATTCCTACGGGTCTACATAGCTTCATTTCTTCATACGACCCGTTAAATAGAAATACTCATTACATAGGAGGGTTATGGTTGGGAATTAATGATTTTTTAGGAACGGTTGGTGGCTTTGTCTGGGGACCGCCTCTTCTTATTCTGCTTGTAGGAACGGGTATTTACCTTACTATCCGATTGTCCTTTCTTCAGTTTACGATGCTGCCCTATGCCTTAAAGACAGCCTTCACAAAAAAACAGGATAAGAAATCCGAAGGGGATATTTCCCACTTTCAATCCTTGATGACCGCTCTTGCGGCCACTATCGGTACAGGTAATATTGCCGGGGTAGCCACGGCTGTTGTTATCGGCGGACCGGGAGCTGTATTCTGGATGTGGATTTCTGCATTGGTCGGCATGGCGACGAAATACGCTGAAGCTATCCTTGCGGTAAAGTACCGCATAAAGGATTCAAACGGGCAGATGGCCGGCGGTCCTATGTATTATATTGAAAAAGGACTGGGATGGAAATGGATGGCCGTTTTATTTGCAGTTTTTGCGGCTGTTGCCTCTTTTGGTATAGGAAATACTGTACAGTCCAACTCTGTAGCTGCCGTTCTTCAGGAAAACTGGGCTATGCCCGTATGGATTACAGGTCTTATTCTAATGGTTTTCACGGCTTTTGTTATACTGGGCGGAATTAAATCCATTGGACGTGTTGTAGGTTTTATCGTTCCATTTATGGCTTTGTTTTATGTTAGTGCCGGACTTATTATTCTTATATTAAACTTGGAACTGATCCCAGGCGCTGTGTGGCTTATTCTATCTGATGCCTTTACTGGTCAGGCGGCTGCCGGCGGAGCTGTCGGTGTCGCTATTCAGTACGGTGTGGCGCGCGGTGTATTCTCAAACGAAGCAGGTCTCGGTTCGGCGCCGATTGCGGCTGCTGCTGCAAAAACCGATTACCCGGGACGCCAGGCTCTCGTATCGATGACCCAGGTGTTTATTGACACTATTGTGATCTGCTCTATTACCGGCGTAACGCTTGTAATGGGTGATATGTATTTAGACGGAGCTGATGGTGCTGCACTGACTTCAGCCACCTTTGAATTCTTCTTGGGACCTATTGGTGCCACTATCGTTGCCATTGGGTTAATATTCTTTGCTTATTCAACTATACTCGGCTGGTCCTACTACGGCGAGCGTTCCGTATACTACTTGTTTAAAACATCCAGAGCTATTATGATTTACAGGCTTTTATATGTTATAGCTGTTTTCATTGGAGCCGTGCTGCAGCTCGACACTGTCTGGGCTTTAGCAGATATCATGAACGGACTAATGGCCGTACCAAACTTAATTGCCCTGCTGCTCCTTTCCGGTGTAGTAGTCGCAGAAACAAAAATCTTCCTCAAGAAAAAGCGGGAAGAAGAACGTATGGTAAAATAACACTAAAAGAGCAGCCACAGCGGCTGCTCTTTTTTCATATGCTATACAAATTCGGCTTTCCTACACCACCCGGTGCGTTAATTCTTCTCCTGAGAGGGCCTGCAGAATATGGTCTGCTGTCATATGCGCCATCGCCATTCGTGTTTTTACGCTGGCGCTTCCTATATGAGGGGTGGCAGTAACGTTAGACAATTCCAGCAGCGGGTGGGCGGAATCAATAGGCTCGTTCTCAAATACATCCAGTCCGGCGCCTGTGATTTCTTTATTTTGCAGTGCCTGATAGAGAGCCTTTTCATCGACTACGCCGCCACGCGAAGAATTAATTAGAATGGCGGTTGGTTTCATCCGCCTGAATTCCTCTTTTCCAATCAGATGATGCGTATCCTTTGAATATGGAGCCATTACGCATAAAAAATCAGCCCGTTCAATTAGTTCATTTTTGCCGGTATATATAACGCCAAGGCGGTCTTCCGCCTCTTTTTTCCGGGAGCGGTTATGATACAGCACTTCCATATTAAATCCCGCGGCACGCCTGGCGACCGCTTCCCCTATTCGTCCCATCCCAATAATACCAAGTGTAGCGCCAAAAACATCCCTGCCGGTTAAATGAAAAGGAGACCAGGAACTCCATTGATTCTGTTTAATAGAAAGAGCCGCTTCCTCCACTCGTCTGGCAGCAGCCATCAACAGTGCAAACGTTAAATCCGCTGTTGTTTCTGTAAGTACTTCCGGCGTATGAGCCACTTTAATGCCAAGTTCGGCAGCTGTTTCTATATCAATGTTGTTGTAGCCGACTGCCATTGTGGCGATCACTTTCAGTTTTGGAGACTGTCTGAGCATATCACCGCTCATCGCTTCTGTGATCGTGCAGAATACTGCATCTGCTTTTTGACATTCTTCAGCCAGCCTTTCCTTTGGTACCGGCTCCTCTTCTTTTTCCCACATGCCTACTTCATACCGATCGGCTAACTTATTTACGATTTCTTCCGGCATTTTCCTTGCAATAAATACATACGGTTTCATGTTATACCCCTTTCTTTGTCCAAAGCATGGTATGCCATTCTCCAGATACTTTGTGCTTTTCTTTTTCCAGTCCGGCAAGCACGCAGGCCTGTTCTACTGCTTCAGTCGACCATTCTATTATTCCTGAAATGGCTAGTTTATTAAAATGAACATTATGCTTTTTCAGATAAACGAGCATTTCTATGCTGAAGCTGGCTCCAATATTCACTACAATCCAGTCATAGCTCCTTCGCGGCGGTACTTCAGCCAGAAGATCCTTTTCATATACCGTGATTTGTTGTTCAACATGGTTTAAAGAAGCCTGGGCCATTACCTCCCTGGTTACGGGCTGAATATCAAATGCGTCTACCTGCGCTCCTTTTAAAGCAGCCCCTACAGCTAAAATACCAGAACCTGTTCCGGCATCCAATACGTTAGAGGGCGCCGGTTCTTCTTCTGCTATAATGCTGAGCATGTCTATGGTCGTGCCGTGAAGACCGGTGCCAAAAGCACCCTGAGGATCCAGGCAGATACTTTTATCATGCCGGTGTTCAAACGGAGGATACTGCAGCTCCCATCCATTTACAATAGGCCGGTCTTTATATTCTTCCACAGAATCATCCAGCTTTTCCCAGTCTATCTTTTCTTTTGGAATCCCTAATACGTCTGCGATTACAGACGCCTCTGGATACATTTGATCATCAATAAACAGCATCTGGCTTCCATTACTATCTTTTATGTAGCTGTATCCGTCAAAGTTTTTTGTTATTTGAATGGCTTCTTGTATAAAAAAGGAATACATTTCTGCTTCATTCAGCCGGTAAACCAGGTCTTCTTCTTTTTCCGGAGGAACTGTAATTTTCCACATAGCACTCTTCCTTTCCAGTGTTTCACAGATTCTATCTGCTCTACACTTATTTTCTCATGGTTTTTAAAGAATTTGAAAGAAAATACTGGATTTCTCTTTCTTTTTTCCTTAGTTTTTAGGTACTCTATAAGAGCAGGCGATTTTGAACTGAACTAGAATTCAAGCTACCCAGGAGGGACACACATGGAATTTAGAACTGAATCAGATACTATCGGAGAAATGCAGGTGCCGGCTGACAAGCATTGGGGCGCCCAGACGCAGCGAAGCCTTGAGAATTTTAAAATAGGCAAAGAGCAGATGCCAATTGAAGTAGTCCACGCTTTTGCCATTCTAAAAAAATCAGCGGCGCTCGCCAACAAACGTCTTGAAAAAATAGAAGCTGAGAAAGCAGATGCTATTGCAGCTGCTGCCGAAGAAGTGACATCCGGAAAGCTTGATGACCATTTTCCGCTTGTCGTATGGCAGACAGGCAGCGGTACGCAGTCCAATATGAATATGAACGAAGTTCTCGCAAGAAGAGCTACCGAAATTCTAAAGACCAGGGGCTCGGAATTCATCGTTCATCCCAACGATGATGTAAACCGTTCCCAGAGTTCCAACGATACTTTCCCAACAGCGATGCATATTGCAGCTGTGCTCAAAGTAGAAAAAGATGTTATTTCAGCCTTGAACGTTTTAAAGGGAACTTTCGAAGAAAAGATGAAAGCGTTTGACGATATTATTAAAATCGGCCGTACTCATCTTCAGGATGCTACGCCGCTTACTCTCGGCCAGGAAATCAGCGGCTGGCACCGGATGCTCGAACGCTGTGAACAAATGATCCTGGAAAGTATTGACCATGTAAAGGATTTGGCGATCGGAGGTACGGCAGTCGGTACAGGAATTAACGCCCATCCTAAGTTTGGTGAGTACGTCGCAGAAGAAATCTCTTCTATTACCGGCACAGCTTTCCGCTCGGCCCCGAACAAATTTCACTCATTGACGAGTCATGATGAGACGACCTATGCACACGGTGCGTTAAAAGCACTGGCCGCTGACTTAATGAAAATTGCCAACGACGTACGCTGGCTTTCAAGCGGTCCGCGCTGCGGTATCGGGGAACTTTCCATCCCTGCCAATGAGCCGGGCAGTTCGATTATGCCGGGTAAAGTAAACCCTACACAAAGTGAAGCAATGACTATGGTAGCTACCCAGGTTATGGGAAATGATGCCGCGATCGGCTTTGCAGCCAGTCAGGGAAATTTTGAGCTTAATGTATTTAAGCCGGTTATTATCTACAACTTCCTGCAGTCTGCTTATCTTCTTGCCGATTCAATGCTTTCTTTCAATGAAAAATGTGCCGTCGGCATCGAGCCGAACCATGAAAATATTGAAGAACACCTCCGCCAGTCTCTTATGCTGGTCACAGCTCTTAACCCGCATATTGGCTATGAGAACGCAGCAAAAATTGCCAAAAGTGCCCACCTTAAAGGACAGACTTTAAAAGAAGCGGTACTGGAAAGCGGCCTTTTAACAGAAGCCCAGTTTGAAGAATACGTAGATCCGGCCAAAATGGTTACTCCTAAAGAATAATATTATAATCTGAAAGGCCTGGATGCTTGAGCATCCAGGCCTTTTTATACGTTTTAAGTAAAGTATTCTGCATGAGGATACTGCTTCACTTATGTATCATGCTTCATCATAAGTATAGCGGACCACATAACGGTTGGTTTTCAGCTTTCTTACTTCCACAGAAGGACCGAGTTCATAGCCTTCCTTCCAGTTATCTTCAAGCTTTGCTTTCAGGCATCCAGCCTGGAATTTTGAGCGGAATGTTTCTTTCCAGTATATCCAGCGCGGTTGATGTGCATTCACGTTATCGCCGACTCCTTTATTTATTATATTTAAATGCTGTATGAGCAGGTATAGTGGGATTGGTTATTATCCATATTGTAGCGGATTCCATTAGAAAAATCATCTAATGTTTCTTTCTGCTGTAACTATATTTTATTTTAACAGCAAAAAACCGGCCTGCGCCGGTTTTTTATCTATCCTATAAGCTCTTCATCTTCGCGCTTTTTGATCTGATCTTTGCGTTTATTTTCCTCGCGGTCTCTCATACGGTGGGCAAGCCTGGCGGATGCACTTGCTGCGATACTTGCTACCAGGTCATCCAAAAACGTATGCACCTGTTCTTTATTGTTGTCGAGTTTTTTGATAATGCCTTTTTTCTCTTTGTCCAAATATCCAAATGTTGTCACAGCGATGCTTCCAAATCCAAATACAGAACCTAAGGCAATGGTTTCATCTACGCCGAACAGCCCTTCATCTGATTCAATCAGCGATTGAAGAGGTTCAGACAGCTGTTTCTTTTCTGTAAGTTTGTCTAATTCGATTCCGACGAGTACCGCGTGCTGGATCTCCCGCTTGCACAGCACTGCGTCAGCACTTTCGTAACAGTCGTCCATCGTTAGGTTCGGTGAATATTGAGCCTGCATTTCATAAACAATTTCAGCGATGTCGTCAATTAAGACACCTCGTTCTTTTAATGCTTTTCTCGCAGCATTTTCTACTACGTCGCATGATACAGGTTTTTTCATAACGGATGCCTCCTTTTTCCTATTTTAACATATCAATAGAACCTGCGCTCTGGTTAAATGCTGTGATACAATAGGACTGCTGAACGATACATTTGACTGGAAAGGATTGTTTTGATGAACGGCACAACAGAGCGAATCACCCTGCATAGTGATATTCTCGAGCACACGTTTGAGCTGTATGTATATCTTCCAGCTCATTATAATCCGCTTTACACGTATCACCTCGCACTTACTCAGGACGGCCGGGATTACTTCAGGCTGGGTAAAATAGCCGAACATATAGAGACGGCGATGGACGAAGGAGCCAGACAGACCATTGTTGTAGGTGTACCTTATCCCTCGGTCAGACAGCGGCGCGAATGGTATCACCCCAAAAGCGAAAAAAGTGAAGACTATCTGGCATTTATAGTAAAGGAACTTCTTCCTTTTTTAGATAAAACGTACCAAACCTGGAATCTTTCCCATGGCCGTACGCTGCTTGGGGACTCCCTGGCAGGCACTGTTTCTCTCCGGGCGGCTCTGCGTTACCCCAATACGTTTTCACGTGTGGTGATGCACTCTCCCTACAGTGATGACAACATAGCAGCAGAAGTAGATAATGCAGAGAACACCGGCCACTTTGATATCTACCATACGATTGGCCTGGAAGAACATACGGTCAAAACAACCAATGGCACATATGAGGATTTTCTGGAGCCAAACCGAAAGCTTGCCGAAGCTCTGGAGAAAAAAGGAGCACGTTATTGCTATAAGGAATTAGAGGGCGGCCATTTCTGGAAAGTATGGGAAGCGGACATGCTTCCTGCCCTTCGTTTTATGTATGACATTACACCACCCTCTTAAAGAAAGAAGGATCGTCTTATGGTCATTGTAGAAATAGCGGAAACAAAAAAGCAGATGGATGAGGCTTTTGCTGTCCGCTACGCTGTGTTTGTTGAAGAGCAGAAAGTACCTGCTGAAGAAGAAATTGATGAGTTTGAAGAAGAATCCGTTCATTTTGTTGCTTATGAAGACAACATTCCCATTGGAGCCGGACGGATGCGCAAAGGTACCGGTTTTATTAAGGTCGAACGTATCTGCGTACTGGCCCCTTACAGAAAAACAGGGGCCGGCCGTTATATTATGAAGGCTATTGAAGCGCTGGGGCAGGAGCAGAATTTTGCTGAAGCTAAGCTTCATGCCCAGACCAGGGCTGTCCCTTTTTATGAAAAGCTCGGCTATACGATTACATCTGATATTTTTATCGATGCCGGTATTCCTCATGTAGCTATGGTAAAATCACTATAATAAAACAGCCGCTTTTCCTTTAAGGAAAAAGCGGCTATCTTTTTTGAGAGGCTGTTTTCACCTTCACTTTTTTGTCAGGAGATTGTTTGCGGATCCATTTCAAAAAACGCTGCATCTGTTCCTGCTTTTTTAATTTTCCCAATGTATCATAATGATCGGCAAGCTCTTTGTTCGTAAACAACGCATGTATCTGCCTATGGCAGGCTCTGCACAGTAAAGCAGTTTCTTTATGGGCGCCGCCTTTGTCTTTGGGTGTGAGATGATGGACGGTGCGCTCCTCTACTTCTCTTCCACAGAGTTCACAAATTCCCTGTTTGTCTTTTCTTCGTGCCATATGCTGAATTGCCGGCTCCTTTCTATGTCTGCTGATCAAACCTGTTTCCTTTGCCGTACAGGTCCTGCTCAATTTCTCTGCGCTTCTGCAGTATCTCTCTTTCCTCATCCGGATCAGGTGATTCATTGTCTGTTACCTGTGAAATACTCTCTATTTTTTTAGGGCCGGCTACTTTGGCCGTGCCTTTCGTTTTTTCTACCTGCCTGCTTCCGTATAAAAGAGCGGCCTCATTTGGTACCGGCGGAACATACCCCATACTCCTCATCCTCCCGTGTCTTTTACTATTACTATACCCCGTTTTTATTTAATATAGTCACTTATGCCTGGAAGATTATCTTTACAGCACCCCCGGATACATTTTATGAAAACAAAAAAAGGCCTGCCCGAAAGGCAGACCTTTAATCTTATTTAGAAATGTTAATAATATCCGCTTCGTTCCTGGATACCTTTTCTGTTTTTTTCAGTTCTACTTTCTGGCCTTCATTTAAGTTCGTGAAAATAACTGGAGTAATCGTTGATTTAGCTTTCTCCGCTATAAGAGCAAGATCAGCTTTTACAAGAGTCTGTCCCTGAGCAACGATGTCTCCTTCAGAAACAAAGACTTCAAATCCTTCGCCCTGCATGCCAACCGTATCAATACCGATGTGAAGCAGTATCTCCCGGCCGTCATCAGCAATAATACCAATCGCATGTTTAGTAGGGAAGACGTTGTTTATTTTTCCATCAACCGGGGAAACGAATTCGCCGTCAGCCGGCTCTATCGCAAACCCGTCGCCCATCATACGACCAGAAAATACGTCATCCGGCACGTCATCAAGCGGGATAATACGACCTTCAGCAGGAGAATTGATTGATTTCTCTTCTGAGAGATCCGGTGCAATTGCCGGCTCTGCTTCTTTATCCGGATCAAAATCCGGCTTTTTATTAATCGGCTCGGCCGGTGTCTTACCGTCTATTATATCCTGCATCTGACCTTTGATTGCATCAGATCTCGGTCCGAAAATAGCCTGGACATTGTTTCCGACTTCCATCACGCCTGCGGCTCCAAGCTGCTTGAGACGGTCTTTATCCACCTGCGATTTATCGTTTACCGTAATACGAAGACGTGTAATACACGCGTCTAAATGCTTGAGGTTTTCTTTACCGCCGAATGCTTCAAGCACATTGTAAGGCAGCTCACTTACTTCGCCTTTGCCGCCTGTGCTTACTGCTGCAGCTGCTTCTTCACGACCCGGCGTCATAAGGTTAAATTTCCTTATGGCAAAACGGAACATAAAGTAATAGATAGCAAAGAATACAAGACCTACTGGAATCACGAGCCACCAGTCTGTACGGTTCGGAACAATACCGTATAGGAAGTAGTCAATTGCTCCCCCGGAGAAACTCATCCCAATTTTTACATTTAATAAATGCATTGTCATAAAGGATAGTCCGGCAAAAATAGCGTGAATACCGAATAATACAGGAGCTACGAATAAGAAGCTGAACTCCAATGGCTCGGTAATACCTGTTAAGAAAGAAGTTAATGCGGCTGATCCCATAATACCGGCAACATATTTTTTGTTTTCCGGCTTCGCGCAGTGGTAAATCGCAAGTGCTGCGCCGGGAAGACCGAACATCATGAATGGATACTTACCTGTCATAAATGTACCGGCTGTGAAATCTACTCCATCTCTCATCTGTTCAATGAAGATACGCTGGTCTCCGCGGATTGTTTCACCAGCGGCGTTAACATATGTGCCAAACTCAAACCATATTGGGGTATAAAATACGTGGTGAAGACCGAATGGAATAAGTGACCTTTCTACTACACCAAAAATAAATGCGGCAAGCGTCTGGTTGGATTCCGTCATGAAGTAGGAAAATGTGTTTAATACTTCCTGGATCGGAGGCCATACGAATGTAAGAATCGCACCAATAATCAAACCGCCAATCGATGTAACAATAGGAACAAAACGCTTTCCTGCGAAGAATCCTAAGTACGAAGGAAGTTCAATTTTGTAAAAGCGGTTAAACATGTAAGCACCGAGAATACCGGCAATAATACCGCCGAACACGCCCGTTTGAAGAGTCGGGATACCTAATACGCTGGCGTAGGCCGGGTTATCTCCAACCATATCGGCGTCAATTCCGACAAGTACGCTCATCGTAACGTTAATAATAAAGAATCCTATTAATGCGGCAAGTCCTGCTACCCCATCTCCATTTGCAAGGCCAATAGCTACACCTACTGCAAACAAAATAGCGAGGTTATCAAATACAATTCCACCTGCTTCGGACATCAGACTCGCTAACAAAACGAAAAAGTCGCTTGTTAAAAATGGAAAAATGCTGACCATGTTTTCTTCCTGCATCCCTGTACCGATAGCAAGAAGAAGACCGGCTGCCGGCAGCAGAGCTACAGGGAGCATTAAAGCTCTACCTATACGCTGAAGCAGTCCGAACAAGTTTTTAAATGTTTCTTTCATTTCTCTTCCTCCCTTTTTTTAGAACGCTTACATCATTTAACACGTCACCGATCCAGCTTATTTAAGCACACAAAAAGGCATGAGAGAAAAAGCTCTAACGATCAAAGAAAAGCCACCCTGCCTCTTCTTTCATCATCAGAACCATTCGTTTCTCTCATGCCTGCTTTACCAGTCACACGGGTTGGAATGTGCTTTATTTAGTTGAAAGCCTTTGCAAGTGAATCGTTAAATACACTGCTTCGCTTTCCGGAACGGTAACATGTAATTGATGCTGCATCATTTTGATGAGCTTCCAAGCAAGATTATAGCACACAGGATATTCTTCTTTCAATACTTTTTTTAAAGAATCCGGTTCATCTCTGCTGTCTCCATTTTCAATACGGTCAATCGCCTGTTGAATATGGCGGATCAATCGTTGATGATCGAGGTCTTTATGATCAATGACAATATCAAGATTCTGCTGGATTGTCCGTTTTAAATCAGCAATAATCTGGGTGTGTTTGTTAATCTGATGAATATCTTTATCCGTCAGCGCACTGTGAATGTGAAGCGCAACGAAACCTATTTCCCCTTCCGGCAGTCTGCTTCCGGTACATTTTTCTACGTGCAGAAGAATTTTCCTGGCTGCTTTATATTCAGCAGGATAGGCAATTTCAGCTTCTTCCAAAAATGGGTTAGTAAAAGCCAACCCCTGCTTCTGCCGCTTTATTGCAAAAAATAGGTGGTCGGTCAGGCTGACATGAATGTGTTCGTTCAGATTGACCTGAAAATATTCTTCCAATATTACCATACACTCATTCATGCATGCGATAAATGACTCATCCACATGATTAATTAGCTGTTTATACTGTTCTTGTTCCTGCCCGTCTTTCAGAACAAAAAATTTCTCTGCGGCATCTTCAGAAGTACTGTCTTCAGCTTTCTTTCCAAATCCTATGCCTTTTCCAGTTACGATCACTTCGCCGTAATTTTCGTGGTCCGCTATAATAACATTATTATTTAATACCTTGAGCACTTTCATCTGTTCAACCCCATTTGTTTCCTACTTGTCCCGGATGATAATTTCAAAAGAACGCATGCCCGGTAAATGTATGTAGTGTGGCTTCTCACTTCTTTGTTGATCCAAAATATGTATATCTATCATATCATACAAAAAAGAGAGGCTTTTTGTATAGAAAAAAGCCTCTCTTCTTTACATTGATTACATACCGACAGTGTTGTAACCGCCATCTACATGAATGATTTCTGCCGTAATTCCCCGTGACAGGTCACTCATTAAAAACAACGCTGTATCCCCGATCTCTTCCTGGGTTACTGGACGACGGAGCGGAGATTTGTCTTCCATTTCTTTTAAAATGCTGTTAAAACCGGCAATGCCTTTAGCTGAAAGAGTACGAAGCGGACCAGCTGAAATAGCATTTACGCGGATGTTGTACTGGCCGAGATCACTTGCCAGATAACGGACACTTGCATCAAGTGAAGCTTTTGCTACGCCCATAACGTTGTAGTTTTTGATGGCTCTTTCACCGCCGAGATACGTAAGCGTCACAAAGGAGCCTCCTTCTTTCATTAAATCCAGTTCCTTCACAACTTTTGCTACAGCTGTAAGAGAATACGCACTTATATTCTGGGCAAGAAGAAAACCTTCGCGGGTCGTATTCATATACTCGCCTTCAAGCTCTTCCGACTTGGCAAAAGCGATACAATGGGCAAGTCCGTGGATTACGCCTACTTCTTCTTTGATTGTCTTAAATGCTTCATCGATTGCACTGTCTTCTGAAATATCACAAGGGAGTACGAGAGAATCATCCCGGTCGAGTGAATCAGCCAGCTTGCGGACATTTTCACCCAGTCGTTCTCCTGCATACGTAAATACCAGTCTTGCTCCTGCATTGGAAAGGCTCTGCGCAATCGCCCAGGCGATGCTTCGTTTATTGGCCACTCCCATAATGACATATGTGCGTCCTTCTAATGAAAAACTCATGTACGACACTCCTTTGTTATACCTATATAATTTATTACCTGTTATTAACACTAGTATATCATGTCAGCTATTATTCTCCTATCCGCTTTTTTAAAGAATCTTTTCTCGTTTATTCTTTATTTTTTTCGGTAAAAAAGAAACATAACTCCATTTATTTCGTAATAAAAAGAATAAGAGATTAAGAATGGACAACCCGGAAAGGATTTACAGCGAATGAAATATGATTTTATCAGCGATATTCATGGATGTTTTACTGAATTATGCGAGCTTCTTTCCGCCCTGGGCTATCAGCAGAATGGAAAAGGCTTTTTTCACCCTGGTGATAGGAAAGCAGTGTTCGTCGGTGATATAACCGACCGTGGAGACAACTCGGTTGAGGTTATACAACTGGTTTCTGAAATGGTATCTTCCGATCAGGCCGTTTATGTTCCCGGAAACCATTGCAATAAGCTGTACAGATATCTCATTGGAAGGCCGGTTACAATTAATCACGGTCTGGAAACAACAGTGTATGAAATAAACAGCCTTACCGCTTCGAAACGAAAAGATATCATTTCTACTTTTCTTGATCTGTATAAAAATGCCCCATTGTACGCATCTTTTGACGATGAGAAGGTAGTTGCAGCCCATGCAGGTCTTACCGAATCTTTATACGGCAGCTACTCCAAAGAAGCAGAACGTTTTGTATTGTACGGAGATGTTACCGGCCGAAAAGATAAGAATGGCCTTCCTATTCGTGGAGACTGGGCACAGCTCTATCTGGGAAGCCGGCTGGTCGTGTACGGCCATACCCCTGTTCTTTCTGCAAGATATGTAAATAAGACTGTGAACATTGATACCGGCTGTGTATTTGGCAATGCATTGACAGCTTTCCAATATCCGGAAGAGAAAACTCTTTCTGTGCCCTCTTCTTATTCCTTTGTACCGGCTAAATTTCCGTTTGATGATGTAAATATGACTATGTAGGTAGAAGGTGGTACCGGTGCTGAGACGTTTTCTTTTTCTATTTTTAATCATCAGTTGTTTCCTATTGGCTGCCTGCCGGCCGATCAGTCTTTCTCTCGATGAAGAAAGCAGCTCCATCGTTGTTGACTCTGACACTTCCACTTTGATTATCCAAACGTTAATAGAAAATGAAAGAGAGTGGAAAACCGAAACTTTGTACGCTGAATTTGAAGTACTCAATGAGGAACTGGCCCATCAGCTCGAAACCTCGACATTATACTATAATACTAATCAAAGAGGTATCCCGGAACAATTTTCTATTGACCCGGAATACGGCCGGTTATTACATGAACAATTTGATTACATGGGCACTATCTCTGAAGAAGAGCTGCAAAATAATATTCAAGTAAATGTTTACGATGAAAATCATAACCCTTTGCAGACGCTGTCTATGAAAGATGTAAATATCAGTTATCGTTAGGATAAGGCTCGGTTAAACCTGCCTGCGTAAGAGCATAGCGAAAATCTTCCGGAAGACTGGCGCTTACAGACATTGGCTTCATAGTTACCGGATGCTCAAAATCTATGCGGCTTGCATGCAGAGCCTGCCTGTTTATCAGGCTGGAAGACTCTCCATACAGCGTATCCCCTAGGAGCGGATGACCTGCAGCCTGCATATGCACACGGATCTGATGCGTCCTGCCACTGTGCAGAACGAGCTCTATAAATGAAACATCTTCCTTTGCTTCTATCGTTTTCCTTGCTGTTCTGGCCGGCTTTCCTTCTTCGTGTATTTCTCTTGTAACGATGCTGTCTGTTTTTACACGAATACGTCCGGTCATTACTTCGTCTGCACTGCCTGTGTTTCCCTGTACCAGTGCCTGATAGGTTTTACTGCCGGGATTCTGGTCGAAATAATGAGAAAGCCTTTCATGAGCATAGGCATGCAGGGCTATAATAATAACGCCGCTTGTTTCCCGGTCAAGCCTTGAAACCGCATGAAAAGACTGCGGCTGGTTTTTCTGCTGTAAATAATACAACACGGCTTCCGCCAGATTCGGCTCCCCTTCTTTTCGTCCAGGCATTGTAAGAAGCGGAGCCGGTTTGTTAATGACCAGAAGGTGTTCATCTTCATAAAGAACATCAAATGGGTAAAATGCAGGCACAAAAACTTCCGGAGCCTTTACGGGCACGCATACTAAAATAAGATCTCCTGTATTTACCTTTTTACGAAGAGGAGAGGGCCTGCCGTTTACAATAACGAGGCCCTCTCTTTTTATTTTCCGCTTAAAGCCGGATGATATTTTCTTCTCATGCAGCAAAAAATCATGAACGGTTTTTGGAGAGGACGCTTTCCAATGAATAAATCGATAGGAATTCATTTTTTATTCTCCAATGAATGATTCTTTGACCCGTTTCCAAAAAGGAAGCGGGCGGAAGCGGGCAAACCGGACTTTTTCTTCAGCTACCCGGCACTGAATAGATTTTATACATTGATCTACAATCGATTTATGGTCAAGCGTAATCTGCATGTCCACTTCGTTTAACGGCTTCAACAGACAGGTATGGTGCTGGGGAAGTATGAGCGGTGAGCCGACTGTACGATACACACGGTTATTGATGGAGGCCATTTCTGCAATCTGCATGGAAGCAAGAGACGGATGCAGAATCGCGCCTCCCAGCGCTTTATTATAAGCAGTACTGCCTGAGGGTGTGGATATACACAAGCCATCTCCACGAAATGTTTCAAAAGGCTCTCCTTTTATTTCAACATCGCAGACGAGCGAACCCTCGAGGGTTTTAATCGTACATTCGTTTAAAACAAGGTAACGATCGGACTGCGGGCGGTCATAATGACGCACGACTACTTCAAGCAGCGGGTATTCCACCACTTGAAACGGCGTTTTTGCGATATGGATAACCAGCTTTTCCACTTCTTCCGGTTTCCAATCGGCATAAAATCCGAGATGTCCTGTATGTATCCCGACAAAACACGTTTCACTTAAAAGGTTACTGTATTGGTGGAATGCATGAAGAAACGTTCCATCCCCCCCAATCGTTATAACGATTTCAGGTGTTTCACTGTCTTCTGTCAGGCCGAATTCCTTTAAATACTTGTCTACTTTTTTCCTAAGCGCGTTTGATGTATCGTCTCCTCTACTCGTTACGGTATATCTCATGTTATCCCCCTTCCCTTCTTTCCCGGTCTCTTTGGTAGTTTTCCTTATTCTGGAGGATAATCTGCTGGGCATCCCTTACTTCTCCACGGATCATCGACATTTCTTCATCAAGCCGGAATGCGGCTTCTGAAGCACTCTGCAGCCGCTTCTTGATATTCTCAGGGATTTCCCCGCTGTATTTATAATTCAGGGAATGCTCAATTGTAGCCCAAAAATTCATAGCCATCGTTCGAATCTGGACTTCTACAAGCACGCTCACTTCTCCATCAATTGTATGCACAGGATATTTTATAACCATATGATAAGAACGATAGCCGCTTTCCTTTTTCGTTTTTATATAGTCCCTTGCTTCCACTACTTCAAAATCGGAACGGCTGCTTACCAGTTCAACAATGGTGTCAATATCTCCAACAAATTGACAGACAAGGCGGACACCGGCAATATCCTGCATTTGTTCGCTTAATTCATCCAAAGCGATATTTTTTAGTTTGGCTTTTTCCAGAATACTCGTAACCGGCTTTACCCGCCCGGTTACAAATTCTATTGGTGTATGCTTGGACGAAAGTTTGTACTGCTCGCGAAGGCCTCTCAGCTTCACTTTAAGCTCTTCTACTGCCTGCCTGTACGGAGTAAGAAACGTATCCCAGTTGCTCACTGTCATTCACCGCCATTATTCGTTTTGAGGGAGAAAATTGTCTTCTACTGCATTCACCATTTCATTTCCGTAGTTGCTGTTTCCCGGGATATTATCAAGAAGGTAATCCATTTCCTGTTGAAAGGAATGCAGTATAATGGATGTCGGACCTTCTACAGTTACTTCTGCCTGCTGCTTTACCGCTTCCGCGAGCTGAGGCCAGATTTGTTTAGGAAGTCTGAGCTGTATGAATGCTTCTTCCGTGTCCAATACGTAAACAAATGTTAACGCATTGGAATCTGCAAGCATTCTCATGCCATCTTTCAGCTTTTTCCATTCCATAACCGGCCATTCTTCTATAGGATATAGCTTTAATGTATTATTTTCCATTGCTGCTTCTGTTACTGTAAGCATATGTTCCATTTTAAGCACCTCTTTTAATGTATCTTTTCATATTTTACCATATTTGTCCTCTTTCGCGGCAAAGATGGTTTTCCTTCGATATGGTATCATAATTTTAATACAATTGTCTTGCGGAAAGGGCGTATAATCATGGCACAGGAATATGAAATAGAAAAAAAGAATCTGCTTACGAAAAAAGAATTTGAAACGCTGCGGGAGTATTTAAAATTAGAAGAAAAAGATTTTTCCAGCCAGTCAAATACATATTTTGATACCGGGGAGTTTTCCCTTAAACAAGCCGGCGCTGCCCTGCGGGTAAGAGAGAAAGGCAGCTCAGCGGAGCTTACGCTTAAACAAAAAAATAAAAATGTTCCCGGTTTACTTGAAACAAACCAGAACCTGACCGATAAAGAAAAAGAAGATATTCTAAATCATACGGTATTCCCTCAGGGCGAAGTTACAGAACAGCTGATGGCTTCTCTGCAGATCTCTTCGGAAGATCTTCAAGCTTTGGGCACTCTTTATACAAAACGTGCTTCCATAAACTGGCATGAAGGCGAAGTATTTCTCGATCACAGCCAGTATTTGGATACGGAGGATTTTGAAGTGGAGATTGAATCTGCGTCCGAAGAAGCCGTTAATAAATTAATGAATAAACTCTTAACACCATTTTCTATTCCCGTCAGACAGGCACCCAACAAAATAGCACGCTTTTTCAACCGTAAATATGCTCAATGACCCCCATTATCTTATATTTTAAAATCTAATTTATTATTGAGGTGATATAAAGCATGAATATTGATCAGTCCTTTTTTGTTCCAAGCACTTCCTATAATAAGACAGACTCATCACAAAATGCGCCAGGGGCATTTGCCTCCATGCTGTCCGCTTTTCCATCGATGATCGAACAGGCGATGTCATCCGGAGGCAGTCCGGATACAGGCGACTCTCAACAGCTTCAGGAAGGGAGCGGCTCTCCGCTGTCATTGTTTCTATCCGTACAGGATGCCATGAGCTTTTTCCAGAATGGTCAGGCAGCATTTAACCAGCAGCCTTCAGAAACAGCTGCTTCTATGCCCTCTGCTTCTGTTCAAAACACAAGCTCATCAGGAACCGGCGCTATTCCTTCCGATAATCAATATAAATCCTTGATCGAAGCCTCTGCCTCTAAGCACGGCGTTGATCCAAAGCTGATTTATTCCATCATCAAACAGGAATCCAATTTTAACCCCAATGCCAAGAGCCATGCTGGAGCTGCAGGCCTAATGCAGCTTATGCCCGGAACGGCAAAATATTTGAAAGTCCAAAATCCGCTGGATCCTGCTCAAAACATTGAGGGGGGAACTAAATATATTAAGGATATGCTCAATAAATATAATGGCAGCCAGGAACTTGCCCTCGCCGCGTATAACGCCGGACCCGGCAACGTAGACAAACACAATGGCATCCCGCCTTTTAAGGAAACCCAGGCATATGTTCCTAAAGTATTAAATACATTCCGCTCTCTTACTTAATCCGTCATTTATAATGGCGGATTTTTTATATGTTCATCATTTTTTTGTCACAAAATGTTCATATTGTTTGCTGTTTGACCCCTCCTCTTGTTAGAATAAGCTTAATTGGAAGAATAGATTAAAGTTGTACAAATATAGCTTATTTACCGCCTGTCTTATTTTCTCAGAAAAATCAAAATTTATGCATGAATCCGTATATAATAAACATATGAAATCGTTATGCTTGCATAATTGGACGGCACCCGTTATCTTAATCAAGGGAATGATATGGGGCTACCCGCTCCAGAATTTATATGCAGAACTGATGTAAAAGGTACAAATGGAAATTAAATAATCATGCACCTATATAAAAAAGAGGGATAGATATGTCCGATAGCTTAACGCCATTCGAAGCGCTCGGCGGAGAAGATAAACTTAGTGAACTGGTAGATATATTTTATCGAAATGTATCGGAAGATCCCCTGCTTCATCCTATTTTTCCAGATCATTTAGGGGAAACGGCAAGGAAACAAAAACAGTTTTTAACCCAATTTTTGGGTGGACCTGCTTTATATACAGAAGAACACGGACATCCAATGCTTAGAGCCCGTCATATGCCTTTTGAAATTACCCCCGCACGTGCGGAGGCCTGGCTTTCCTGCATGGACAGGGCGATGGATGAAGCAGAGGTGGAGGATCCCGTGCGGGAGCATATTTTTACCCGACTCTCCTATACAGCAAAACACATGGTTAATACACCGGAAGAATAGCAAGAAAGGAGTCATAACTCCCATGACATACGACGAAAGCCTCTCATGTGACAGTACCCTTGGAATCTGCGGTATTTCTTCGGAGGAAGACACACTGTTATACAAACGGGAAAAAAAGAAAATTGAACTTTATATTTTTATCGATCCTTTATGTCCGGAATGCTGGGCATTTGAACCAACATTAAAAAAATTATTTCTGGAGTATGGCCAATACTTCTCCATTCGTTTTTTCGTAGCCGCACAGCTGGAAAGCTGGAACAAAAGAGAATACCAGCAGCCGAGAGTACAAAAATACCTGGCAGACTACTATGATAAAACAGCTAGTAAAACCGGAATGTCCTGCGATGGAGATATTTGGTTTGAAAATGCCCTGGCCTCCCCTTACATGCCTTCATTAGCTATTAAAGCTTCTGAAATGCAGGGAAAACAGCTTGCCACTTCTTTTTTCAGACGTATTCGTGAACTGCTTTTTTTATCGAAACAAAATATTACTGAAGAACACGTTCTACTGCAATGTGCCGAGGATGTAGGTCTTGATATAGAAGAATTCAAACGGGATATGGCTTCTCCATGCGCGGCTAAAGCGCTGCAGTGCGATGTTAAAACAACAAAAGAAATGGAGATAGACTATGCTCCTACTTTCGTTTTCTTTAATGACCGGGTCGAAGACGGCGGATTAAAAATTTCCGGGCTCTATCCATATCAGGTATATGTTGATATTTTGACAGAAATGCTTGGTGAGAGACCAGTACCATCCAACCACCTCTCATTGGAGAAATTCCTGCAGAAATATGAATTTGTAGCTACTAAAGAGGTCGCAGTCGTCTTTGACTGGACGGAAAAAGAAGCGGAAGCAGAGTTAAAAAAACTAGTACTTCAGCGAAAAATAGAGCACGTACCAGTAAAACACGGTTCCTTCTGGAAATATATGAGTACCGCTTCTGTTCACTCTAAAAAACCTTCTCCTGTTAAATAAGGAGAAGGTTTTTTGTTATTCGTTCAGCAGAGTTTCCATCTGATCCAGCGTTTCTTCGAATAAAAGCATGGCATCCTCCACTGGTTTGGGAGAAGTCATGTCGACACCGGCTTTTTTCAGTACATTTATTGGGTAATCCGAACTTCCTGACTTAAGAAACTCCAGGTAACGATCAACCGCCGGCTGTCCTTCCTGTAAAATTCCTCTCGTCAGTGCTGCAGCCGCACTATATCCGGTTGCATACTGATAGACATAAAAATTCATGTAAAAATGCGGAATTCTTGCCCATTCCAAACGTATATCTTCATCGAGCACTATATCTTCCCCGAAATACTTGCGGTTCAAATCAAAATACAGGTTTTCCAATGTATCTGGCGTGAGGGCTTCGCCGGAAGCAGCCTTTTCATGAATCAACTGCTCAAACTCGGCAAACATCGTCTGGCGAAATACAGTGCCGCGGAAGCCTTCAAGAAAATGGTTCAACAGGTAAAGCTTTTCTTTTTTATCTTTTGCTGTGTTGATCATGTGTTCATTCAGCAATGCTTCATTTACAGTTGATGCTACCTCTGCTACAAAAATAGTGTAATCACTGTAAAGATACGGCTGATGTTTTCTGCTGAAATAGCTGTGCATAGAATGCCCCAGCTCATGGGCCAGCGTAAATGTATCGTTCACATTATCCTGCCAGTTCATTAATATGAACGGCTTCGTTCCATATGCCCCGGAAGAGTAAGCACCGCTTCGTTTCCCTTTATTCTCATATACATCGATCCAGCGCTCATTAAAGCCGCCCGCAACTATTTCCTGATATTCTTTCCCTAGAGGGGCCACACCATCGAGCACAAGCTCTTTTGCCCGTTCATACGGTATTTTCATATCTGCGTCATCTACTAGGGGAGTATACAGGTCATAGTTGTGAATTTCATCATATCCGAGCACCTTTTTCCGAAGTTTCACATAGCGGTGAAGCAGGTGAAGATTTTTGTTTACCGTATCAACAAGCTGATCATATACAACTTCCGGAATGTTGTTTTTACTTAGTGCCGCCTGACGTGCAGAATCATATTTTCTAACGTTAGCCTGAAACAGGTTTTTCTTAACCTGGCCATTTAACGTGCTTGCGAGAGTATTTCTGTATTTCTTATACGTATTGTAGACGGCTTCAAAAGCATCTTTTCTGACTCTTCTATCAGAGCTTTCTAAAAAGCGTATAATGCGGCCGTGTGTTACCTGTACATCTTCTCCGTTTTCATCCTTAATGACAGGGAATTCTATATCGGCGTTATTGAGCATGCCGAATATATTACCCGGACTGCTTGTTACTTCTGCAGCCTGAGCCATAATAGATTCTTCTGCCTCTGTGAGAATATGAGGACGTTTATTATTTATTTCTTCCAAAGCTTGTTTGTATAAAGCCAAGCCTTCATGTTCTTCCATAAAGGACGCGAGAGTCTGCTCAGGAACAGCAAGAATTTCGGGCGTTACGAAAGCCATAGCCTGCCCCAATCTCGCTGCCAAACCGGATGCCCGGTCCTCCAGCCCCTGATAGTGGGAATTGCCCGTATCCTGGTCGTATTTCATATGAGCATAGGAAAACAAGCGTCCGAACCTCTCTGTTATACTGCTTTGTGTTTCCAGGCATTCATAAAGAGTATCCGCGCTTGTATGGAGCCTGCCCCGATATTCTTCAAGAGTACCAATATTGTCTTTCATCCAGGTGAATTCTTTTTCCCATTCTTCATCCGAAGAAAAAATATTTTCAAGATCCCATGTCCATTCCTTTTTTACCTCTTCTCTTTTCGGAAGAGATGCAGCTGTTTGATCTGCCATTTTGACACCTCCATTTAGTAACCACTATTTATTTTACCGAACCTGCTTTCTGATTGCCAATGTTGCCTCTTTTCGTTATCGCAGTTGAAAACTGTATTCCCTGTCTTTATTGTATCCATCCACAAGGGAAGGTGCCGCTTGTGGCAGTTTATTTATTAAAAACGTCCGGGACGGCTGATGGTAAGAAAGACAGTCAAAACGAACAAGAAGAAATAAATAGTTGAGAACAGCTGTCCTGAGCGGCTGTTTGATCTGCGGAAAGAAACGCACCCGGAAGGTTTTCCCGGTTATTTTCTGTTTCACCCAGCCGATCATGTCTTCGAGAGCAAAGCCGCCCCTGCTGTAGAAGACAGACGGTAAAAACTCCAGGAGTATGCAGCTTTGCCAAATATAAACAGGAGTAAGAAAATATTCATACCCAAAAACAGGCCAGCCTGCTTCTGCAGGAAAAAAAGCTACATCAGACTGTTTTTTCAGCATATGTTCTTTTAGGAAAGTGGCATCTTTTTTTCCTATCCAGGGCTGCGGTTTAAAACGCCATTGTTCTTTAAACTTCAGCCACCCGGCGGAATTGAGTTTTGTTTTCTCACCTGATTGAACTCCTTGAATTATGTTATTAATTGAAGAGTTCCAAATTGAAATATCGGTAAGATGCTGTTTTTTTAATTGATGTAATGAGGGGCTGAACATGCTTAAGGTCTCTGCATACGGATCCAGATAGACAAGAAAACGCGAACGCCGGTCAGGAGATTCCCGAAGAGCCGTCCATTCAAAAGCATGGATAGAGAGCTTTCCCGTTTCCCTGACGCGGATATTCTTTGTACAGAATATCCAAATCGGCCTGATTCCGCATGACAGGTAATCCTGGGTACGCTTTAGTATTTCCTTCTCCGTTATAGCAGCACATTGAAATTCCAGCGCATATTTTTGTTTATTTATTGTGACGAGCACATCTGCTTTTCTGTTGATCAGCGGGATAAACTTTTCCATTTCTGTTTCATAAGATTGATTGACCCATTGAAAAAGCAGCTTTTTCCCAGTCATGTGAAGATCTGATTCCGTTTTCCCGCCGGTCCGGCATTTAGAATCGGCCCGATGAGCAAAATGCCATTTTTTTCTTGTCCCTTTTTTTAATACTACCGGCTCTTTACAGACGTCGCACCGAAAACAACCTTTTAGTGCTTCGGCCGGATGGGGTTGAAGCAGAGAAATCGATTCTCCGGACTCATTTATTGCAATAAACAAATGCATGCCTCCTTTTTAAATAAAAAAAAGCTTCTCAAATCACTGTTTTCACAGTGTTTAAGAAGCGGTATGCCTATCTGCATTAGTTGTGTTAAGAAAAATTAGACTTAATAACGCTTAGTCCTTCTTCTCCCACAATTGTCTTTCCGTATTCTTTAATACGGAAAATAGAAACATCAGATTCCTGGCCGTACTCAAGAACATGGCTGACCATATCATCCTGCTGCTCTTCGGAATATTGATTGTCGAACATCAAATATAAATAGTACTTATTTTCGAAGAAATATATTTCATTTTGGACACCTTTAGCATCAAAAGCATGACTCAATGAAATGAGATCTTCAAAATCGGCAAAGGCAATAACAATTTCAAGCTCTTCAGAATCCTGGCCGCCGCTTGTATGACGGCTTTTCTGTGTTGATTTAAACTGATCATCGAGCATATCAACAATATTATCGTCTACCGGGATATCATCCGATTTATTTTGGGAAACCGGAATCTCCAGCTTCACGTTGCCGTCAGTAATCTGGCCGCGCGTTACTACGATTTCCATTCCCTGATCCAGCGCCTGAACCTGAATCCAGAGCGGCCCTTCAATTTCAAAATTCTCCTGGTCGTGGGCTTCATTGATCATTTCAAAAAATAACTCTTCTCCGCGCTCGCGGTTGTACCATACTTCATCCCGGTCAAATCCCCGGTCTTCAATGTCTTTGTAGGTAATAAAAAACTTTACTGTGGATTCATTAATTCTTTCGATTTCCACGATTTTCTCCCTCCTTATATAAGGTGGTGCTCGTTTCGTCTTCTCTCTAGATATATGAGAACTCAAGCATTCTTTCTGCAGATAAATACCAGTGCAGATATGGCTTGTATAATATGTGCTCATCCCAATGCAAGCACCCTTTCATTAAGGGGGGAGCGGAGCGTCACATGTGTTTATATATAGTAGTCCTATTAAATGTTTATTTTCAAGGATTATGCTCTATAAGTCAAGAAAAAGGCATGATCTATTTATAAATTTTTTCATTATTTTGAACAAATTTTCTCAATATATATTTAAACTGATAATCAATAAAAGTAATTGAGAAATATTGGTTAAAAAAAGATAAAGAAAAACTTTCACATAAAAAGCGAAAGTTTTTCTACATTAGTTTACCATTTTTTGAGCTTCCATTAGGTTGAACGTTCTAACTTTTCTTGGAAGAAAGCGGCGTATCTCGGCTTCATTGTATCCTACCTGCAGACGCTTTTCATCGAAAATAATTGGGCGTCTTAGTAATCCGGGATGTTCGCTTATTAAAGCAAAGAGTTTTTGCAGTGGAAGACTCTCCAGCTCTACATCAAGCTCTTGAAATACTTTAGAGCGTTTAGATACAATCTCATCTGTACCATCTTCTGTAAGCCGGACAATCTGCTTTACTTCATCAATACTAAGCGGAGAAGCAAAGATGTTTCTTTCTTCAAAAGGGATGTCATTTTCTTCAAGCCATGATTTTGCTTTTCTGCATGATGTGCAGCTTGGCGATGTGAGTAGGGTTACCATTCGAATGAACCTCTCCTTCCTTGTTTAACAAGGTAATTTATATGCTGGAACTATTGTTAAAATCATTCTGTTTACAACTATAATTATACAATAATTATTCTAATTTGAAAAGGTTAAATGTGAATATATGTTCCCTATTGCTGACGGTTATTTTCAGTCAATACTTTACAATACCTTTTTATTACATGTACAAAACCTATATACAGATCTTTTTTTATATTTAATTGATAATAAAAAATAGAGGCCTTCTTCAAGGCCTCTATTTTGTTCTCCCATTTAAGCAGACAGCTTTGCTGAAGCTGAACCACTTTTCGGAGACGGTGCTGCTTTCCAGTCTTTTAAATTTTTACGAAGGAGTTCCTTCAGCACTTCTCTCTTGCGCCTGCGCTTTTCTTTAATTTTGCCCTTCATTTCTCCCACCTCCTTAAGAGGTAATTGAATTTATAACCAGTATTCATAAGGATTAAATGGTTTAGGCTTTTTCTTTTTTAACAGGATCGTCATTTTTTGAGAAAGATAATACCTCGTCTACCGTCTGATAGGATTCGCCGTATAGTTGTTCGTCTTTATATGTGTGAATATGTTCATACGTATGCTTCATTTTTTCATATATTAACTCTTCACTGTCGTTTTCCGGGGACCAATAAAGAATTTCCAGAGTGTTTAGCTCTTTTGTGGACAACGACCTTCTGGTGTATCCAATGGATTCTGCATGTTCAAAACCAGCTCTTTTATAAAAGTTTAATCTTTTTTCCGTATCGGTATCTTCATAATCAAGAGGTTCTACTTCCAGAATAATAGGTTTTCCTTTTTCTTTTAAGGAGTCAAGCAGCTTTTTACCAAGGCCCTGACCGCGTGAGTTCTTTGATACAAACAGGTAATCAATAAACACAAAGTCCTCTGTCTCTACGTACATAATAACATAATCTGTACCCTCATCTTTATGGTAAATATCACTTTTTTCCTTTAAAAGCAGTTCCATATGTTCTTTTGACTTCATTTCTTCAATAGGAAAATATTGGCTCAATTTATCATACCAGTTCATGCGTCTCCCCCTCTGCTTAACTATATGTTACTTCTATTATACGTGTTTACTGCCGAATATGTAACCGGTCAAAATGATGCCTGTAATCAGCTGCCTGATAAAAACTAAAAACCGCCCTATAAAAAGGCGGTTTCTAATTTAATCATTTATTGGCGTATAGTCTGCGTTGGCGGAATAATTGTTCCCGGCGTCCCACAGCAGGTATTCATCGATTCCCTGTTCATTTAGTGCCCTGATCTGCTCTTCTACTTCATGATCTCCATAGCTGATATAATTCCCGGCTCCCAGGTAGCTGGCAGTAAAGTCCTGGATCCACGGGCGTGTTACCGGAGGGTTTTCCAAACCTCCGAGCACTTCATTTTCCAGCACCGCATACTCTTTTGTTAATTCGTAAGGATGCAGATCCGGCTTATCAATATCAAAGGAACCTGGGCCCCAGTGGCTGGGATAGATCATGGAAGAAATAACATCGACATTTTCAGAAATACCCGTAAAACTCTGGCCGATGCCCGGCTCTGTTCCAACTACGGCTGAATTTCCGAATATGTCAACGGAAACCTCCACATCATATTTCCCCTGAAGCTCTTCTCTGGCATATTCAACGAAACTATTTACCGCATTTACACGCTGTTCGGTATTTGTTCCTTCATCCCCGAAATCACCTCTCGAATATTCCAGAGCTTCATCGCGTGTCTCAAATCCTTCCGGGAAACGTACATAGTCAAACTGTATTTCTTTGAATCCCAATTTTGCAGCTTCTTCTGCAATTTTCACATTGTAATCCCAGACTTCTTTTTCATAAGGATTGACGAAAGCTTCACCACGGGAGTTCTTCCATACTTCTCCGTTTTCAGTAAAAGAAAGATCCGGCCTTGCTTCTGCAAGTTCTGTATCTTTAAACACAACCACTCTTGCTATCGGATAAACTTCATGTTCTTCCAGCTGCTTCATCATTGCTTCCGGATCTGCGATGGTATTTACTCCTATTTCAGGCAGGTCTGAATCTTCCGGCGGCATAAACGTAAGATTTCCAAAGTCATCCTTTATATCTATAACCATGGAGTTCAAATCTGTAGTTTCCAACAGATCATATAAGCCTGTCGATTTTTCTCCTACAATAGAATTAGCTGTTACATAAACTCCTCTCACCGCATCCGGGTATTCGAAATTATATCCCGTGTTATATAAAAATCGGGATGACCCTTCAAACTGCAGCTCCATATTTCCTAATTCTTTATGAGGGTGCGCGCCTGCCTGCTCCTCAGCCTGCACCGGCTGTATGGTCTGGAGCGCTGCAAGGCCTCCCAATACGAGGACTGTTCCTGCTTTAAATACTGTTCTTTTCATAATTGCCCCCAGTTATATGTATGTATCTTTCTAGGTAAAATTATACATATGATTTGCATAATTACCAAGTCATAATTGTAATTATTTTCTTGTTTTTCTTTCTTTATGACTAGTTTTTGTCCGGAATCTGCTTAATATATAAAAAGGCCAAATCTATTTTCAAAAAGAGTATTTATACTTGCTTTTATGCTTTATTTTATGATATATTTATTAAAATATCTTCATTTAGGAAGGTCTCCTGAATGGGGACTATTTTTATATCTGGCACTGCCTGTAAAATAATTATCATCTTATATAAAAGGTATACATTAAGCCAGTAAGATAAAAGGAGGAAAAAACATGAGAAAAGTGACGCTGATGCAGATTTATCAACACCCTATTACTCAGAAATACGTGAAGCGGTCCGGACTTGCTCATGCTATTTCTACTTCTTATCATGCATTCGAACTGGCAAAGCAATATCAGGTCGATCCAGACCTGGCTGTAAAAGCCGCTTTCCTGCATGATATGGGTCATTATGAATGGTATCGTGACGGAGAATGGGATTTTGATTCTTACAAAGCAAACGATATTCATGCTATTAAAGGCGCTGAAAGAGCGCATAAGCTTCTGGTCCGCCTCGGAGAGGATCCGGTCACAGCTAAAGAAATAGCATTGGCTGTCCTGCTTCATACAGATTCTTATCTGCCCGAGCAGACCGTTTATCGTAACAGCCTGCAGGAAGTAGTAGCTCTCGCCGATGAAAAAGACGAGGAGCCTAACGGAAACCATCACTACCGCCAGATCACTGACGAACTGGCCGCTAAGAAAATAGGCGACCTGGACCTGCGTATTGAAAAGTCCGTCAGTTCCGAATCTCTTCAAAACACCCGCTAGACAACAGGCATTCCGGTAAAGCGTATAAGCTTTTATCCGGAATTGTTCTACATAAATGCGCAAAAAAGCCCGCCTAACCAGGCGGGCTTTTTTAAACGATTCTCTATTTCCACTCGCTGGATGTCATAACCCATTCGCGGATCTCATAAGTTCTTGCGCCTTCTTTAACAAAAGGATCTTCTTTTACCAGTTTTTCTGTTTCTTCATAGCTGGCTGCTCTGTACATTACTAGACCGCCGCTTCCATCAGCAAATTTCCCATAAGCGGAAACGCTGCCGCTCTCATGGAGTTTCTCAAGAAATTCCAGGTGCTGGGGACGGTACTGCGCGCTTTTTTCTTCATCTTTCATTGGCAGAAACACAGCATATATTGACATATAACCACTCTCCTTTTTATTTTCCTCCTTTATTATACATGTCAGCCTCTTTAAAACAAAAAAGAATATTTTCTATTTTTTTGAGATAGGACGGTTTTGGTTTACTTTTTCCTGTCCTAAGGTAAACTTAAGAAGGTCAAATCTGCAGTTATATTTTATTTTGCCATTAAAAGGAGAGAACGTATGATTTACATTTTATTTCTTATCGCTGCTCTGGTTACCATTTTTGCTGCTGTTCAATTATCAACCTATGCTGATGTTATCAGTGAAAAATCAAAATGGGGAGGCATGATGGTCGGTACGATTCTTCTTGCCGGTGCCACTTCACTGCCTGAAGTTACAGCCAGTGTAACCGCCGTGTTAATTGACAGCCCGGACATAGCTGTAGGTAACGTGCTGGGAAGCAATTTATTTAACATTTTAATAATAGGATTTTTTGACCTTGTTTACCGCAAAGACAAAATATTCGCCAGTATGGCAAGATCCAATATTTATACGGCACTGCTTGGCGTCTTTTTAACAGGCATGGTTTTCTTCGCCTTAATTATCAGAACAGATATTTCCATACTCGGTATCGGCATTGATTCCATTATTATATTATTAACTTATGTTATTGGCATGATCGCTATTAATAAATTCACCGGCTCCAATGAAGTAGCCGCTCCAGCGCTGGAAGCGAAATCTCCTGTTAAAAAGAAAAGCATTCCATTGAAAAAAGCGCAGACCGGCTTTCTTATTGCTGCTGTTATTACGTTAATAGCAGGCTCCGCTTTGACTTTCAGCGGTGATGGTATTGCTACAAGAACCGGTATTGGTGCCAGTTTCGTCGGAAGTTTCTTAATAGCTGCTTCTACTTCCCTGCCGGAAGGAGTTTCTGTTTTTATAGCACTGAAACTGCGTAACTACAATCTGGCACTCGGTTCTATTTTAGGCAGTAATTTATTTAACATGATTTTGTTAACGGTAAGTGACATTTTCTATTTTAAAGGCCCTGTTATTGCCGCCTCCAGTCAAACAAATTTAATTACGTCTACGGCCATAGCTCTTTTATCATGTATTCTCGTTTACTCGATTATGCGGGCCAGAAAAAAAGTTATTCGCTACTATACCCTTCCATCGATCGCTATCGTCGTTATCTACTTTGTATCGTCTTACTTGATTTTTATTGCCAATTAAAAAAACCAAACGTAAGAGCAGAGGCCGGAGTGCCGCTGCTCTTCTATGTATAAAGGAGGGCAGACCATGTTTAAAATACAACTGCTCCTAATTGTATCAGCCATCTGTATTGTTATAAGTATTCTTTTTTCCTACAGCGGTTTATTTCCGGATGCAGATGCCATTCTTCCCTTTTTACTGCCTGCTTCCTTTCTTCTATGGTGTTTTTATACAGCCAAGAAGCATTCTAGTAAAAAAAATACAAGAAACGACTGATTTCGTTTACTCTGCCAGGTAGTTTCGATATGATATGAAAGGAAGCAGTTAAGCAAGCAGAAGGGATGAATCAATCATGGCAACCGTTTTTTCAGGCATTCAACCGAGCGGCACATTAACTCTCGGCAATTATATAGGCGCACTCCGTCACTTTCCGCCGCTGCAGGAGGAAAATGACTGTTATTTTTGTATTGTGGATCAGCATGCCATTACAGTACCTCAAAAGAAAAAAGAGCTCCGTCATAACATTAAAAGTCTGGCTGCTCTCTATCTGGCCTCCGGCATTGACCCGGAGAAGTCTGTTCTTTTTATTCAATCTGAAGTGCCCGCCCACTCCCAGCTTGCCTGGATGATGCAGGCTATATCCTATATTGGTGAACTTGAGCGCATGACACAGTTTAAAGATAAATCCACCGGAAAAGATGGTGTGTCTTCCGCTTTATTAACGTATCCGCCTTTAATGGCTGCCGATATTTTATTATATGGAACAGATATCGTTCCCGTGGGTGAAGACCAAAAGCAGCACCTTGAGCTGACGAGAAACTTAGCCGAACGATTTAATAATAAATACAATAATATCTTCACCATACCTGAAGTACAAATTGAAGAAAATGGCGCACGCATTATGTCTCTGCAGCAGCCGGAAAAAAAGATGAGCAAGTCCGATGCCAACCAGAAAAGCTTTATTTCCATGCTGGATGAACCTGCCGTCATTCGAAAAAAATTCAAAAGTGCCGTAACGGATTCGGAAAATGAAGTGTATTACGATCAGTTAAACAAACCCGGCGTATCCAATCTATTAACAATTTTCTCTGAATGCACAGGCCGCACGGTTGATGACATTGTTTCCGAATACAGACATGCAGGTTACGGTGCATTTAAAGAAGCGGCAGGAGAAGCAGTTGTTTCCGTTCTGGAGCCGATTCAAGGCCGGTACCATGACTTGATGGCCTCATCGGAACTGGACAGTATTCTCGATAACGGAGCAGAAAGAGCAAATACACGTGCTGTTAAAATGCTGACGAAAGCAGAACGGGCGATGGGACTCGGACGAAAATAAAAAAGACAAGCCTGGGACCTCCAGGTTTGTCTTTTTTAATACCCGTTTCGTTTCTTCCATACTTTGCCGACAAACAATATAGCGGCAAACGTTCCGAAAAAATAGATGGCTGTAAAAATCTGCATGACTAAATAAGCAAAACCTTCCATTGTCCAGCCCCTTTCCCGTATGTACCTAATTTCAGTATAATCGAGCTCCTTTACGTTGTAAACGCATTCTTTATGATTAGTTTCCATTTGCCGCTATTCATCCTATACTATAGGTATGTCATACCATACAGGTGAGGTTATGGAAACGAGCCGGGAACGAAAACAGGAATATTATTACCGGAAATTATCCGAATACGATGAACTCGTAACAGAAATTAATCAGCTTTCCAGAGAGCTCGGCAATGAAACCCTGCTGACTCATTTGCGGTTATATAAGGAGCAAAAAGACCAGATAGAAGATATTATGTCCTACTTTGATAGAGTCGGCATGCAGCCGGAAAAAAATTCGGCTGAATCCATTCTTTCCCTGGGGCTTCTTGAACTTCATAAATCACTAATGAATATTAAAGGCACAAGAAGATAGGAGGGTATCTGATGGAGGTAATCTTAACTCACAATAAAAGCGATTTTGATGCCCTGGCATCTTCCGTTGCTGCAAAAAAACTTCATCCGGAAGCTCTTGTTATTCTTCATGACGATATTCAGGAAAACGTGCGCCATTACCTGGCTATATACCGGGATCATTTTTCTTTTATTAAACGATCTGATGTAGATTGGCGCCATGTAACCACCTGTATTTTAACAGATACGGGCTCCCCCGCTTCCGCTGCTGAAGAAACCGATATGCTGCCGGAGCAGGCGGCTGTTGTGATTTATGATCATCATCCTCCTCCAAAAAAGAAACTGAAAAATTACGTATACATTATGGAGCCGACAGGATCTGCGACTTCTATTCTTGTGAACCGAATAAAAGAAAAGCAGCTCGATATTACCAGTGAAGAAGCAACTCTTTTCGGCCTTGGTATTTACGCGGATACAGGCTCCTTTATGTTCTCCCACACATCAAAAAAAGATATGGAGGCTGTGCTTTATTTAATGGATTACGGTATGAACCTGGAAATTATCCGTCAATTTAATGAGGAAACCTTAAATAAAAAACAACAGAAGCTATTCCACCAGCTGTTATCTAAACAGGAAACAATGGAAAAAAACGGCGTCCGCATTACCTTATGCCGTATTACAGTACCTCAGCTGGAAGGCCAGCTTAATACCGTAACAGAAAAATTACTGGAAATGATCAATACAGATGCGGTAATTACGCTTGTCCACACAAGAAATAAATCATTTATCGTAGGCCGCTCCCGTACCCGCCGTTTTTCTATCCTTTCGCTCGTAAAACCATTCGGAGGCAGCGGACACCTTGGTGCGGCCGGACTTTCCCTGCGCGGCGAGCCTGACGCTGTATATGAACAGCTGTGTGCGGTCATACCGGAATGTATGGAGCCCAGTACTTCTGCACGTACGATTATGTCCCGCCCTGTTAAAACCGTTACGTCGGATACGAGTGTAGAAGATGCCTACAATTTAATGCTTCGATTCGGCCACAATGGTTTTCCCGTTGTAAACGAAAACGACGAATTGGAAGGTATCATTTCCAGAAGAGATCTCGACAAAGCGATGCAGCATAAGCTGGCCCACGCTCCAGTCAAAGGATATATGAGCTCCAACCCATACTATGCTGCTGAGACAGATTCCATCGAATACGTCCAGAAATTAATGATTCAGCATAACATCGGCAGAGTACCTGTATTCGGCGATTCCGGTACCATTACCGGTATTATTTCCAGAACCGACATGATTGACTGGATGCAGCAGGATACCGCCTATGCTGTACAAAAGAAGAAAAATATTGCTACTTATATTAAGCAGTACCTGCAGCCGCCCATTGCGTTTCTGCTTGAAGAAATCGGAATTAAAGCTGAAAAAGAAGGTCTGCACGCCTACATTACCGGTGGAATGATCCGCGATTTAATTATGGAGCGCCCCAGCGAAGATATGGATATTATTATTGAAGGGGATGCGCCATCATTTGCTGCCGCTTATGCAGAAGAAAAAATGGGAACCGTGCATATTCATGAATCGTTTGGCACAGCTACTGTGACCCTTCCCGACCAGATAAAAGTTGATTTTTCCAGCGCCAGAACCGAATATTATGAACGGCCTGCTTCCCTGCCTACGGTTCGTCATTCAAATATTAGAGAAGATTTATACCGCCGGGATTTTACAATTAATGCAATGGCCGCTTCTATATGCCCGGGCACCTTTGGAGACCTCCTGGACTTCTTTAAAGGCTGGGAAGATATAAAAGAAAAAACACTCCGGGTGCTTCATAATCTCAGCTATGTCGAAGATCCCACCCGTATTCTGCGCGGCCTCAGGTTCGAATACCGCCTGTCTTTTCGAATGGATGAACGAGCCGAGCGCCTTGCTAAAGAAGCAGGCAGTTCCATTAAAACGCTCTCCAACAGCAGGACGATTAACGAAATGAAACTTCTTTTTAAGGAGACCGATCCATATTTCAGCCTGGAGCGTCTTTATGAGCTGGACGTGCTGGATGATTTTCTCCCCCATGCTTATTGGGGCTTCCGTGCTAAAGAAATGCTTGAACACTGGGCAGTGCCGCTTTACCGGGAATCCTGGTTTCACTATCTGCTCTGCCTTTACATGGAAAAACCCGACCTTCTCGCAAAAGCGCGCTTTTTAGCCGTATCTAAAGAGCAGAAACGATTTTTAGAGTCTTTTATTTATCTATCGGGGCTTCCAAGATCTTTTTATATGCAGAGACTCGGCACGATACATGATGCCCTATCTTCCTGCCGCAGCGAAGACCTGGAGGCTGTCAGCGCTTATTTCAAATATGCTTTGTCCGATTACGCTGTCAGTGAAGCTCTGCTGGATTATCAAACAAAGCGGCAGCAGCTTCCTCTGCTCCGGGGCACCGATTTAATTGCAGCCGGGATGACGCCTTCCCGTGACTTCCGGCATTATTTATTTGAAGTGGAGAAAGCAGCTCTTAATGGGGAAATGACTACAAAGCAGGAAGCCCTTCAATTTGTTACCGGACGGCTGCAGACGTAAAAAAGAAGGAAAGCCCGACGAGGGCCTTCCTTCTTTTTATTCTGTAAATTCTTTAAATACGATGGTAGCATTGTGGCCGCCAAAACCAAGAGAGTTACTGAGAACGGCTTTTATTTCTTTTTCCTGTGCTTTATTTGGCACGTAGTTAAGATCACAGTCCGGATCAGGTTCTTCGTAATTAATAGTCGGCGGTGCTGTATTCGTCTGCATTGCTTTTAAAGAGAAAATTGCCTCGATTCCTCCGGCAGCTCCAAGCAGATGACCCGTCATTGATTTAGTAGAACTTACGAGCAGATCATAGGCATGATCTTTAAATACGGTTTTGAGAGCCTGTGTTTCAAACTTATCGTTATAGGCTGTACTTGTACCGTGGGCATTTACATAGGTTATATCCTCCGGCGCGAGACCGGCATCGGCTATAGCCTGCGTCATTGCCCGGACAGCTCCTTCCCCTTCCGGCGCAGGGGCGGTAAGATGATAAGCATCTCCTGTACCTGCATAGCCGACGATTTCACCGTAAATCGGCGCATTCCGTTTTTGAGCCGACTCCAGGGATTCCAGTATTAAAACGCCGGCACCTTCTCCCATTACAAATCCATTACGGTTTTTATCGAACGGCCGTGATGCGCGGGACGGATCTTCATTCGTTGAGACTGCTTTAGCAGAGCAGAATCCTGCTACTGCCATATTCGTAATCGGTGCTTCTGCTCCACCCGTGATCATCGCATCAGCATCTCCGCGCTGAATTACTTTAAAAGCATCACCAATGGAGTTTGTTCCGGAGGCACATGCTGTTACTGTGCAGGAATTCAATCCTTTTGCTCCGGTAAAAATGGAAACCTGCCCGGCTGCCATATCCGGAATCATCATTGGCACAAAGAAAGGGCTGACCCGCTTATAGCCTTTTTTCTGGAAGTTTAAAAACTGCTGTTCATACGTTTCCATTCCTCCAATGCCTGATCCAATCCATACACCAATACGAGGTGCATTTTCTTCCGTAATTTCGTAGTTGGCGTCCTCGAGCGCCATTTTTGCAGAAGCTACTGCAAATTGCGTGAATCGGTCCATTTTACGGCTTTCTTTTTTTTCAACATAAGCATCCATATCAAAATTTTGAACTTCTGCAGCCGTTTTCATTGGAAATTCGTCTTTATTTACACGTGTCAGTTCTCCAATACCGGAAACACCATTTACAACGTTGTTCCACGCTGTTTCCACATCGTTTCCCAGTGGATTAACCGTGCCCAGACCTGTTACTACTACCCGGTGTTCGCCGCTCATATTCATCTCCCCTTCATACTTTTATCAGCTTATTATTTTCCCCAGCGTATAGCTGCAGCTCCCCAAACCAGACCCGATCCAAATCCGACAAGAACTACTACGTCGCCGTCTTTAATTTTTCCATTCTTCAACTCTTCAACCATCGCAATAGGTATAGAGGAAGAGGAGGTATTGCCGTATTTATTAACGGTTACTGCCATTTTTTCTTTTGGCAGATCCAGACGTTCACGGGCTGCTTCCATAATACGAATGTTAGCCTGATGCGGAACCAAAAAGTCGACATCGTCTTTTGTGAGACCGGCTTTTTTCAGAACGCTCAGGGAGGATTCCCCCATCTGGCGCACGGCAAATTTAAACACTTCCCGTCCGTTCATAATCATCTGTGGGTCCTGACGGATATGCATTGCTCCTGCTCCATCTGCTCCAAGCTCAATAGCAAGAACACCTTTATCATCGGCTACCGGTCCCATCACTACAGCTCCAGCACCATCTCCAAACAGCACGGCTGTGTTGCGGTCAGTCATGTCCGTAATCTTTGTAAGTTTTTCCACTCCGACTACAAGTACATTTTTATAAGTCTCTGTTTTGATATACTGCTCCGCTACGGACATTCCGTAAATAAAACCTGCACAGGCAGCGCTGATGTCCATAGCCGCCGCATTAACGGCTCCGAGCCTTGTTTGAATTAATGCTGAAACAGAAGGAAAAGGGTAGTCCGGGGTTACGGTGGCTACAAGAATAAGGTCAATATCTTCTCCGGACAATCCGGCATCGTCCATTGCCTCTTTCGCTGAATGATACGCCATATCAGACGTGTCGACATCATCCTCTGCAAATATTCTACTCTCTATTCCTGTTCTCGTTCGAATCCACTCATCGCTTGTATCCAGTGTTTTTTCGAAGTCAAAGTTGGTCACTTTCCGGCCTTCCGTAAAACTTCCAATACCTAATATTCCTGCATTTCTCATGTATTATCTCTCCTCGGCAGGCAGCTAAGTAAATGCCTGCAGGTTATACTTAATTATAGTACCTGGTTCTAATTTTAATTCATTTTTAAAGATCTGTCTATTTTTCGAAAGCAGGAACGCTTATTTATTTTCTTTAGCGTCCTCGTAGCCCATCTCGTATGCTTCACTCATTACCTGCATCAGCATTTCAAGAGCCGGCTGCAAATCATGCATATCCAGTTCAATCCCTTTGTTATTCAAAAAAGACTGCCCCTCCTGCACATGCCTCATTGCTACTTCCATAAAACGCATATTCAATTCCTGATCCATACTATTCCTCCTAATGTAGTTACGCTGTGAATTTTCGGTAAAGAAATTCTGTACTAAGACCCAGGGCAATGGCCAATATAACGGAAAGCCCTTCATTTATTCCCAATGCTGCGTCAAAAAGGATAAAAGCACCAAAGGTAACAACGCAGAAAAGGAAAGCTCCTGTAATAACCTTTCGTACAACCATTGTTTCACCTGCTTCTGTATCGGACTCTTCATCCTGTACTCTTCCATTTTAGCGAATCCCGTTCGGAAAGCAAAGCACCATTTTCAGTTACCGGCTTTCTTTCCTTTTTGAAAACGAAATAAAAAGAGCCTCATTTTGAAAATGGGCTCTTTTTATACGCATCAGCTGATAACTGCTTCCAAAACGGCCTTCTGTGCATGAAGTCGATTTTCGGCTTCGTCATAGATAACCGAATGGGATCCGTCGATGACTTCTGCCGATACTTCTTCTCCTCTATGAGCCGGAAGGCAGTGTAAAAAAATGTAGTCATCTGCTGCATGGCTCATTAATTCTTCGTTTATCTGAAATCCTTTAAAGTCATTTAAGCGTTTATCCTGCTCCGCTTCACTGCCCATGCTGGTCCATACATCCGTATATACGACATCAGCTTTGAAAGCGGCCTCTGCCGGATCATTTGTACAGGTCACCTTGGTGCCCATTTCTAAAGCGAGCTCCTCAATCTTCCGCCACACTTCCGCATCCGGCTCATAGCCTTTCGGTACTGCCAGGGAAGCGTCCATGCCAAGTTTCGTGCAGGCAATGATCCAGGAATGGGCTACGTTATTCCCATCCCCAATGAAACATGCTTTCAGCCCGTCCCACGTGCCTTTATGCTCTTTTACCGTCAGCAGATCTGCCAGTGCCTGGCATGGATGGTACAAGTCTGTCAGTGCATTAATAATAGGAATGTCTGCATATTCTGCAAGTTCTTCTACTTTTTCGTGGGAATTAGTACGGATCATAATAGCATCCACATAACGCGATAATACTTTTGCCGTATCGCGAAGCGATTCCCCGCGGCCGATCTGCAGGTCTCTCGGACTTAAAAATAACGCATGGCCGCCCAGCTGGGTCATGCCTACTTCAAACGATACCCGCGTGCGTGTAGATGCATTTTCAAATATCATACCGAGGGACTTTCCTGCCAGCGCAGTAGACAGCTTACCCTGTTTTTGTTCCGTTTTCATCGTCTCTGCTCTTTCCAGCAGATATTTTATTTCATCTGACGAGAAGTCAAACAATGTCAGAAGGTCTTTGTTCTTTAATGTGGCAGCTATTGAAGCTGCGGCCTCTGTGTTCATTATATTATACCCCTTTTCCAATCGGCTTCGTTTCTCCTGCCAGGAGCTCCTGTATGGACAATGGTTCCTGCGCCGCGTGGCCCATTGCTTCTACCATTACTTCCAGGGTTCTTGCATTCGTAATAATTGTTTTTCTCTGCTTCATGGCTTCCCGGCGCTTTTCTTTTCCATTTTTAAATCCGGTTTTCGGCAGGCTGATAAATGCTACGGCATCTTCCTGCTGAACCCAGCTGGAAAAAGAAGATGCTTCTTCCTCAAAAACCAGACTGTACCCTTTATCTTTCAGCTTCTCCAGAGAGGCAATGCAGGCTGGCAGCTGGCTGTCTTCTATAGAGCAGTAGACGCTGCCTTTTTGTTTAAATAACAGCGGAATCTGGCTTTCCGACCACGCAAACGCTTTGTTGCAGGCTTCTTTTACCGTTGGGGCAATGCTGATCAATTCGCCCGTAGACTTCATGTCCGCTTCCAAAATAGGATCGAGACCGGGAAGCTTGTCATTCGAAAACACAGGAGCCTTCACTGTATAGTAGGATGTTTCCTGCTCAAGCCCGGTTTTTCCACCTGTCCACTCCTGCAGCGTATCGCCAAGCAGCAGGTGCACAGCGCCGTCGATCATTTCCACTCCGGTCACTTTTGAAAACACAGGAACAGTTCTTGAAGCACGCGGATTAATCTCTATTACATAGAGCGTATTTTTATCATACACAAATTGAATGTTAAAGATCCCTTTAAAATCAATCGAACGGGCAATTTTCTGGGCATGTTCCACTACTAATTTTTTTACTTCTTCCCCAATGGTAAAGGGTGGCGTAACTGCCATGGAATCCCCGGAATGAATACCCGCTTCCTCTACATGTTCAAATATTCCCGGAATGTATATATCGTTTCCATCCGTCAGCACATCTACTTCAAGCTCGGTACCCGGAAGGTACGAATCAATCAGAATGGGATACTCAATCGTCTGTTCTTCTTCGTGTAAATAGGAGGTTAGTTCCTCCGCTTTGGTCAAAATGGTCATACCCTGCCCGCCAATTACGTAAGATGGGCGCAGAAGAACCGGAAAGCCGACAGCCTCTGCTTTTTCTATAACGTCTTTTCTACTTTCTCCTGTTACCCCGGGTATATGGGGGACCCCTGCCTCCTGCATCAGTTCATAAAAGCGTCCTCTGTCTTCAAGCTTGTCAATGGTATCAAATGACGTGCCGAGAATACTCATTCCCGCTTTCTCCAGCTCTTCAGTTAATGAGATGCCGGTCTGGCCGCCCAGCTGCACAATAATTTTATCTGTCTGTTCTTCGGCTGCCACATGCAGGACGTCTTCCAGTGAAATAGGCTCAAAATAAAGATGATCCGCCATTTCGAAATCGGTGCTGACAGTTTCAGGATTATTATTAATAATCACTGCTTCGTAGCCGGCTTCTTTTAAAGCTCTTGCCCCGTGGACGGAGCAGTAATCGAATTCAATACCCTGACCGATACGAATCGGCCCCGAGCCCAGAATAATCACTTTATTATCCTTTTTTTCAGTCTGCCTGTCACTGCGGGTGTACCAGCTGGAGTAATAATATGGCGTTTCCGCTGTAAACTCTGCAGCACATGTATCTACCATATGATAGGTGGGCAGTACTCCCCAGACCTTACGCTGCTCGTAAATATCGAGCGGGTCACAGTTCCACTGGCGGCTCATCCAGCTGTCAGTAAAGCCTTTTTTCTTATAGGACAACAGCTGCTTTTTATCGATTTTCTGCCAAGCGCTCTGTTTAATCTCTGTTTCCAGATCAATCAGCTGTTTAAACGAACGCAGGAAAAATAGATCGATGTTCGTCTTGTCGTGAATTGCCTCTATTGTTTCCCCGTGACGGAGCAGTTCCATAATAATAAAGAAACGTTCATCTGTCTGTTCTCCCAGTTTTGTATATAAGGATTCTGTGTTTAGCAGCTGCAGACCCGGCATGGAAAGACCATCCAGTTTAATTTCAAGGGAACGAACCGCTTTCTGAAGGGCAGCTTCGAGATTTCGTTCAATTGCCATTACTTCTCCCGTGGCTTTCATCTGGGTTCCCAGGCTGCGGTCGGCATATGAGAACTTGTCAAACGGCCAGCGTGGGAACTTCACTACTACATAGTCCAGAGCCGGTTCAAAACTTGCATACGTATGTCCTGTAACTGGATTGATTAATTCATGCAGGTGATAGCCTACACTGATTTTGGCAGCCATTCTAGCAATTGGATATCCCGTTGCCTTGGAGGCCAGCGCCGACGATCGGCTTACTCTTGGATTCACTTCTATCAGATAGTACTGTCTGCTTTCCGGATCCAGAGCAAATTGAATATTACAGCCGCCGACAATGCCAAGGGCCCGTATTACTTTCAGTGAGGAAGCTCTAAGCATTTGGTACTCTACATCAGTCAGCGTCTGGGATGGAGCCACTACGATAGAGTCTCCCGTATGAACTCCGACCGGGTCAATATTTTCCATGTTGCATACCGTAATGCACGTATCGTTGGCGTCACGCATTACTTCATATTCGACTTCTTTAAAACCGGCAATGCTTTTTTCTACGAGACACTGGTGAATGGGGCTTGCTTCCAGGCCGCCGGATGAAATATAAGCAAGCTCTTCTTTATTAGAGGCAATACCGCCTCCGCCTCCGCCAAGCGTATAGGCTGGACGTACAATAATTGGATAGCCGATCTCTTCAGCAAAGTCCAGAGCTTCCTGCACTGAAGAAACGATGGTGCTCTCAGGTACGGGCTCGTTGAGTTTATGCATCAGGGAGCGGAATTCCTCTCTGTCCTCCCCCTGTTTAATTGAAGCAATCGAGGTCCCGAGCATTTTTACATCGTATTTTTCCAGAATAGATTGATCGTTAAGAGCAAGTGCCAGGTTGAGCCCCGTCTGGCCGCCGAGAGTTGCAAGAAAGCCGTCAGGCTTTTCCTTCTGGATAATCCTCTCTACAGATTCCACGGTCAATGGTTCAAAATATACTTTATCCGCGCAGAAATCGTCTGTCATAACGGTAGCCGGATTGTTGTTAATTAAAATAACTTCAATTCCTTCTTCTTTCAAAGCAAGACAGGCCTGTGTGCCTGAATAATCAAATTCTGCTGCCTGGCCGATAATAATCGGGCCGGACCCGATTACTACGACCTTCTTGATGTTTTTCTGCTTAGGCATAGGATTTTTCGCTCCCTTTAGTCTGAAGAACTTCCACAAATTCATCAAAAATCTCTTCACTGTCTGCCGGTCCTGGATGTGCTTCCGGATGAAACTGTGCGGTAATGATTGTCTGCGATTTGTGGGACAGCCCTTCAATAGACCCATCGTTAATGTTTTTATATTTTACAAGAAATTCATTCGTATCAATCGTATCTTCCTTGACCACGTAGCTGTGGTTCTGTGAGGTCATAAACACTTTCATTGAGTCCATATCCTGCACAGGCTGATTTGCTCCCCGGTGTCCAAAGCGGAGCTTTTCCGTATCTGCACCAAAAGCAAGGGCAATCAGCTGGTGGCCGAGGCAGATGCCAAGCGTCGGGTACGTTTCCGCCAGCACTTTATAGTGAGGAAGGTATTCTGCCATTTGTTTAGGATTCCCGGGACCGTTGGAAAACAACAGGCCGTCCGGGGCAAGCTTTTTAATGTCTTCGGCTGATGTATCAAAAGGAACGACGGTTACCCGGCACCCTCTTTCATTTAGACGCTTAACCATGGAACGCTTATACCCGAAATCAACTAATACTACATGATGATTTCCTTCTCCAAATGTCTCCGGATGATTGACCGACACCTCATCCATTACCATTTTTTCACCAAGCGGTTCATACGTCATTTCCTGGATTTTCACAGGGTTCTCTGCCAGTACGGCACCCATATCCCCTTTTTCACGGATACTCTGCACAAGCGCCCTCGTATCCACTCCGCTTATAACAGGAATGCCTGCTTCTTCTGCAGCCTTTGCAAATGTCATTTTCGATTCATAATGTGTTGCTTCTCCGGCAGCTGTGCTAACGACAATACCGGCCGGCTGAGGATGGATGCTTTCATTATCTGATTTATTTATGCCGTAATTTCCAATCAGCGGATACGTAAACACAACAATCTGCCCATAGAAGGAAGGATCGGTCAGCACCTCCTGATATCCGGTCATTCCTGTAAAAAAGACAATTTCTCCATACGTTCTGCCATTGAAGCCTTTCGGCAGCTCACCTTCAAATATTTCTCCGTTTTCCAATGTAATATGTCCCTGCATGCTCTCCATCCTCCTTTTTTCTTTTAATTAGTATTTAATACGGATGCGATTGTATTTACCGCATGCTGTAATTCTTCTTTCGTTATCGTAAGCGGTGGAAGCAGCCTGATGACGTTGGGTCCTGCCCCAATCATAAGAACACCCTGCTTTTGAATGCTCATAATATAGTCGGCGGCTGGTTCATGGAGTTCAATTCCAATCATCAGTCCTTTTCCCCGAATTTCTTTTACTTTGCTGGAATGGCCGATTTTCTTCTCCAGCTCTTCCATCAGAAAGGCGCCTTTTTCGGCTGCCTGACCGGCCATGTCCTCTGAAATGACCGTTTCAAGTGTAGCCTGGGCAGCAGCCATCGCTAACGGATTTCCTCCGAAGGTCGTACCGTGGGATCCCGGCCCAAAAGCCGAGGCTAAATGTTTTTTACCAATAATTGCTCCTACCGGAAAACCATTTCCCAGCCCTTTAGCCGCTACTATAATATCGGGGGAAACTTCTGCATGTTCGTAAGCGAAGAAAGCCCCTGTTCTCCCGATTCCTGTTTGAACTTCGTCTACTACAAACAAGGCTCCGTTCTTTTTACAAAGCGACTCTACAGCTTTCAGAAATTCCGGGGAAGCAGGAACGACGCCGCCTTCCCCCTGCACAGGCTCTACCATGACTGCCGCAGTATCCTCATCGATGGCACTCTCCAGTTCATTCACATCGTTAAATGGCAGATATTCAAACCCCTGGAGCATTGGACCAAAGCCTTGATGAATGCTCTCCTGTCCGGTAGCTGCCATACTTCCTAACGTGCGGCCGTGAAAAGACTGGACAAAGCTGATGATTTTCGTACGTCCTGTATATTTTCTGGACAGCTTAATCGCTGCTTCATTGGCTTCTGTCCCGCTGTTTGCAAAAAACACAATATCCCCGGATGAATGTTCTGTCAGAAGCTGGGCTGTTTTTTCCTGGCCGTCATACTGAAAGAAATTGGAAGCGTGCCATCCCTTGTGCAGCTGCTGTTCCACGCTTTTTAAAACAGCAGGATGCTTATGGCCTAAATTCACTACGCCAATTCCTGCCATACAGTCTAAATACGTCTTCCCGTCAGCCGCTGTAATATATGATCCTTCTGCTGATTCAAAGGTAAGCTCCCATTTTTTGTACGTCGGGAACAGAGTGCTGTCTTCATTTATATGCTTCATCTGCTGCGAGTTCATCATAAGCCTCCTCAGCTATTTATCCAGCTGTTTTTTACAATAGTTGTGCCGTCTATAAATCCTTCAGATGTGGTGCGTTCGCCGTGGGCACCGGCAATAACTACTTCTTTTATATTTCCTTTTAAACCTGCCAGCGCCGCTTTCACTTTCGGAACCATTCCTCCGTATATAACGCCGCTCTGTATTAATTCTTCTATCTTTTCTTCGTTAATTTGGCTGATCATTTCGTTGTTGGCATAAATACCATTTACGTCTGTGATAAACAAAAGCCGCGTTGCGTTCATGGCTGTTGCTATGGAGGAAGCGGCACTGTCCGCATTTACGTTCAAACGTCCTCCGCTTTCGTCTGTGGCAATCGGAGCAATAACAGGAATAGCACCCCACTCCATCAATACATTTAAAAGTGATGTTTCCACTTTGTTTATTTCTCCTACAAGACCAAGCTTTTCTTCATTTATACACTCCGCCTGAAGCAGTTCTCCATCTACTCCTGAGAGACCTACAGCCTTCTGTCCTTGTTTCTGGATTTCCGAGACTATATATTTATTCATTTTTCCTGACAATATCATTTCTGCCGTATCCAGAACCGGTTTCGTAGTTCTGCGGAGCCCGTCTACAAATTCCGATTGAATATCCAGCTTTTCCAGCATCGTATTAATAGCGGGACCGCCGCCGTGTACAACAATGGGATACAGACCGCTGTCTTTCATCGCTTTTAAAGATTCGAAAAAAGCCGGTGTCAGCTGTTCTGCTGTCGACCCTCCACATTTAACGATAACTACTTCTCTCATGTTTTTACTCCTTTATGTTCGGTATCCTGCGTTAATTCTCACGTACTCATAAGTGAGGTCGCATCCCCAGGCTTTCCCTTCAGCAGAACCTACATGAAGATCTACAAATATCTGTACGGTATCCTGTTCAAGATAACGCTTGGCATTTTCTTCCGAAAACACAACGGGTGTACTATTTTTAAGTGTTTGGATCGCACCTAATGAAATATCTATTGTGTCCGGATTTAATTCGATTTCGCTGTAGCCCAAAGCTACGATAATTCTTCCCCAGTTTGCATCTGTGCCGTAAACGGCCGTTTTCACCAGATCTGATCCCGCAATTTGTTTAGCGGCTTTCCCTGCTTCCTCTTCGTTCTTTGCGCCACGCACATTTACTTCAATTAATTTCGTGGCACCCTCTCCGTCTCTTGCAATTTTCTTGGAGAGGTCTTCGCTTGTTCTGCACAACGCTTCTATAAAAGTGTTCCACTGGCTGTGGCCGGGATGCAGCGCCTCATTCTGCGCCTGCCCGCTTGCCATTACGACTACCATGTCGTTGGTAGAGGTGTCTCCGTCTACCGTAATCCGGTTAAAGGTCCGATCTGTCACTTCTGAAAGCGCCTGCTGGAGGTATTGGGGCTCAATGCTGGCATCTGTAGTTACAAAGCCAAGCATCGTTGCCATATTGGGATTGATCATGCCCGAACCTTTAGCTACTCCGCCGAATGTAACAAGCTTTCCATCAATTTCTGTTTGATAACAGCTGTGTTTTTTAACAATATCGGTTGTCATAATGGCTTCATTAAATTCATCTGCGGAGGAAAACGTCCCCTGCGGCTTCAACTGATGAATACCGGGAATAATTTTATCCATATTCAGCTTTTCCCCAATAACTCCTGTTGACGTAACGGCTACACGGTTTGCTGGAATATTAAGGGCTGAAGCGCCTTCTTCTCTCATTTTATAGGCATCGCGCATACCTTCTTCTCCTGTACAGGAGTTCGCATTTCCACTATTCACGATAATGGCCTGTAGTATGCCTTCTTCAGCGATACTTTCTTTTGTGACGTAAAGAGGGGCTGCCTGTATTTTATTCAGCGTATAAACACCGGCACTAGAGGCCGGGCCGTCGCAGTAAATGACTCCCAGATCCCGACGCTTCTTCTTAACACCGCTGTGCAGCCCGTCTGCTTTAAAGCCTTTAGGTGAGACGATACTTCCTTCGTCTATTTTTACGATTTTTTCTGTTGAAGAAGCCGTATCCATGTTGTTCTCTCCTTTTCTGTTCATTGCTTACGGAAAGACCGGCAGGCCATTTAAACCTGCTGTCTCTTCCAGGCCGAACATAATATTCATATTCTGAACCGCCTGTCCCGACGCGCCCTTCACCAAGTTATCGATGACCGATACGAGAGTCAGGCGTTTTGTTCTTTCATCATAGACCCAGCCAATGTCGCAGAAGTTGCTGGCGTTCACTTCTCTTGTCGAAGGCATTTGTTTATGCGGCCGGACCCGGACAAATGGAGTGTTTTTATACGAAGACTCCAGTATTTCTTTTATTTTTTGTTCGTCAAATCCTTCCGGTACGGATGCATACATTGTAGCCATCATGCCTCTTGTCATTGGTACTAAATGAGTGCTCAGGGTAATCGTCACCGTATCATTCAAAAAACCGGCAAGCTCCTGCTCAATCTCCGGGATGTGCTTGTGCTCATTGACTTTGTATATTTTTAAGTTATCATTCATTTCACTGTAGTGTGTCATAGCTGAAGCGGAACGGCCAGCTCCCGTTGTACCGGACTTGGCGTCAATAATAATAGTGGCCGCATCAACGGCTCCCGACTTGACCAGCGGGATCATCCCAAGCAGCACAGCCGTTGGATAACAGCCGGGATTGGCAATAATCTGCGCTTCTTTAATTTGCTCCCGGTTCCACTCACTTAAACCGTAGACGGCTTTGTTGAGTATTTCTTTGGAAGCCGTCTCCCGGCCGTACCATTTTTCGTATTCAGCGGGATCATTTATACGTAGATCACCGGACAGATCAATTACTTTTGCTGCAGCAGATAACTTGCTGCTCCATTCGGCTGATACTCCAGGAGGAGTCGATAGAAAGATCACATCAAATCCCTGAAGCGCCTCTATAGATATGTCCTGCAGGCTTTCAAAAAAACGTTCACTTATATGGGGATAGCTGTCTGTCATTTTCACTCCCTGCTGGGAAGAAGAAAAAACAGCTATTTGTTCAACAGAAGGATGATTGGAAAGCAGGCGGATTAATTCAATACCGCCATAGCCGGTAGCGCCAATAATAGCAGTTTTCATAAATTTGCACCTCATTTTATCTTTATACATTTTCTTGTATCTTTTATTATAGATGTGAATATATATTAATGCAACTGTATTTTTATATTAACAGCTTGTTTATTGATTTCTCTTGAAATTCTCGGTTTCATAGAGTTTTTTCAAGTGTTTTTCATTTATTTCTCTTAACTTCCTTATACATATATGCATTAAAATATACAGAATTGACTTATTCATAAAAAAAAGAACCCCCTGTCGGGATCCTTTTATTGTTCTGCTAGTACTGTTTCTATCTGGTCTTTAATAGCCGGGGCCTGCTGGCCGAATAAATCATTTTCTTCAGAATAGAGCAGCTCTCCGTCTTCTCCAAAGACTGAATAGCCCCGAAGAGATGTGTTACCATTCTGCATTTCTGCTTTTTCAATTATCTCCATGTCCGGATCGGAAAGGAGGGAGTACGAGAGACCCGCAGCTGATTGGAAAGAAGCGTGGTCAGCAGGAGAGTCGTTACTTAATGCATAAACGTCTGCATCAAGCTCCTGAAGGGTTTCCTGATGTGATTGCAGCTGCACGAGCTGCTGTTGGCAGGTTCCTCAGTCAACGCCTGTAAAATGAAAAAATACTACCGGTCTTTCACTACTAAAAACGGATACTTCTTCTCCGGATTGATCCTCCAGAACGATATCCCCGCCTCCTCCGCACGCTGCCAGCAGCAGGACAGCAGAAAACAAAAGATAAAGAAATGATTTCTTTTTTATGTTATGCATGGATCGTTTCTCCTTTTTATTCATTAACTAACGCCTTAACGTCTTCTGCAATTAAGTCCGTATCATTATCGAGCCCGTCATAGCTGCGAATAATCTGACCGTCTGGATTCACCAGATAAAAGCTTGTTGGGTGGATAATATCGTCATTTTCTTCATCTTTCTCTACGGTGCTTAAAAAAGAATCACCGGCCAAAGCTTTCATTTCTTCATCACTGTATCCCGTCAGAAAATGCCAGCTCGAAAAGTCAGCCCCATATTCTTCTCCGTACGCTTTTAATGTTTCCGGATCGTCATTGGAAGGGTCAACCGTAAAAGACACGAGCGGAACGCCGGCATCGGCTTCTTCAAGCTGCCCCTGCAGGCTCAGCATATTGGGAGTCATTAAATTGCACACTGTAGGACAGCTGGTGAAAATCATGTTTGTTACCCAGTAGCTTCCCTCCAGATCTTCATTTGTCACCGTTTCGTTATCCTGATTTGTGTACGCAAAATCTTCTATCATCATATCTGCTTCGGTTAAATCCGTTCCATTTTCAGGTTCCGGGCCGGAGAATAAGAAACTGCATCCTCCCATAAACAAAATCCCTGCTGAATACACACATGTTACTAACATTCGCCGCACACTTTTCACTCCAGTATTTTTTATGCTTTTATTTCTGCGGATGGACAGGAATATCACTGATGGTCAGTTCTCCATCCTGCTGTTTTTCTCTGCTGAGCCACTGCTTAAATACAAATCCTATGGTGGATACGTAAACAAATTCCTGCAGTACTTTCATCATAACGCCAGCCAGCTGCTGATCCGTATGAGGCTGCATAAATTGGAGCCCTCCACCGGCTGTGCCCGAAAGCCCGGCCGGCAGTTCGCTCCCTGCCGGAAGACAATAAGCCATAACGTTAGACCATACTGCGGCGTTCGTATACGTTTCATACATTGGGGACCCCGCAAAAATAATTAATGCACAGGCCGGCGTAATAAGAATACCATTTCCAAAAATATAAGCGATCCGCTTTAGTTCAGACAGCTGATTCGTTGTCGGTACAGGAGCCAGCATATACCACCACATTAGAAAAGCAGAGCCAAAAAGCAGCCACTGATATAAATCATGATACAGCGGAGCCTGCATTAAGTAATCGAACACAGCCGGCAGATGATAAATAGAAAAGAAGGCATTAAACAAAAGCAGCGCTGTAACCGGATGGAAAACGTGAGCCGCTACCCGGGCCGGCCGGCCTTGAAAACGCTGAAGAATTTTTTCCCAGACCTCAGGAGGAATAGACAGGATAAACAATGGAACCGCAATAAAATAAACGAGCACCATCTGCGCCATGTGAAATGTCATAATCGAATGGCCTGCTGTGTACAGCGGTCCTCCCCAGCCAAAATACACAGCCGCCAGGGCAGCTCCGAAATATACCAGTCTTTTTGTTTTCGGGGATTCTATGTGTTCTGTCCGGGCTTTGGAATAGACAAGCCGGTAATATAAAAAGATAAATAAAATAAGTATGACAAGCAGTTCTGGTGTCCATACAGCCCGGAAGGAGAACATGGAGAAGTAATCCTGCAACTCTATCCCGCCTTTCTTTTCTTTCTGGCCTTCCTGCAGTAAAATAGAAAACAGTGGTTTAAATTCTATGCAGTTTATAACCCAATAAAACGTTTCCATTACATTTTAGCACAGAAAAGCAGGGAAATTAATTACTAGTTTTATAGAAGAAAGATGGGATTAACATGACAAGTGAAAAATATTTAATTGCAATCGACTTGGACGGCACGATGCTTAAAGATGATAAAACGATTTCCACTAAAACCTACTTTGCTATTAAAGAAGCCTTAAAGGCAGGACATGAAGTAGCTATTGCTACAGGGCGTCCTTATCGCGCCAGCAAAATGTACTATCAGCAGCTCGGTTTAAAATCACCAATCGTTAATTTTAACGGTGCCTATGTCCATCACCCGGGCAACAGTGGATTCGCTACACATCATTCGCCGCTTGAGCTTGAAACAGCACGAAAAATTATCGAGACCTGCCGTTATTTTAAAGTAAACAATATGATGGCGGAAGTTGCCGATGATGTATTTCTTGATGATTATGATGAACAGTTCATAGATTTATTTGCATTGGGAGGTGTGCCTGCAGCGTTTGGTGATCTGGGCAGTCTGCTTCAGAAGGATCCAACTTCCCTTTTGGTTTACCCTAAAGAAAATCATGCAGCAGAATTAAAAGAGCTTCTGTCCGGAAATCATTCCCAGGCCATTGAACAGCGCTCATGGGGGGCACCGCATCATATGATCGAAATTATTAATACCGGAAATAACAAAGCTGAGGGACTTAGGAAACTAACTTCTCATTACAACATTCCAATGGAGAACGTAATAGCCTTCGGGGACGAAGATAATGATTTAGAAATGCTGAGCGAAGCCGGCTTCGGTGTGGCAATGGGAAATGCGATCGATGATCTGAAAGATACCGCCAATGAAGTAACACTAAGTAACGAAGAGGACGGTATCGCTGTTTACCTGAACAAAAAGCTCGGTCTATCAAGTATATCCGCCCAGGCAGACAGGCAGGGCTGATCCTCGGCTGTTATTTTCTGCAGAGAAAAGCATTTTCCTGTGGTAAAATAATGAAGGAAAAAGTAAACAGTTAAGAAAGGAGCCGGCACATGAAAGTATACGAAGTTCCTAAAGACGCCTCCGAGGAAATGATTAAGGACGTTGCAGATCTTCTTATGGGGCAGATGGAATCCATCGGTCTGGATAACGCGTATGACCTGCTGATTGATTCAATCCACCTGACATTGGAAGAAGGCTCCAATGCTCATTTATTTGTCGCTGACGTAGATGGCGCAATATTGGGCGCTGCATTTATGAATATTTCTATTTCACTCGATAAAGGCGGCAAGTATATTTGGCTGAACGACCTATTTGTTGATAAAAATCACCGGAACAGAGGAATCGCCAAAAAAATGCTTTTAAAAATCATTTACTGGGCCGAAAACAATGAATTAAAAGGAATTGAACTTGAAACAGGAATTAACAATGAGGCGACCAAAGCGCTTTACAATTCTTTAGGCTTTTACGACGTAGTATCCAAACGCTACGGTTTCCGCTTTTAACGAACTTTTATTATCATTTGTATAAAATTATCATTGTAAATACTGCTTTTCCATCGCCGGAGCTGCAGTATCGATGCGGCTGGTCTGCGGTAAAACGAATAGAGTCCATGGGATGCAGTTCATGTACTTCTTCCTGCACTTCAATGCATACGCTCCCGGCCTGGACAAATATATATTCCTCCACCCCTTTTTGATGCGCTTTTGACTGATAATCACAGTTGGGGTCCATTTCCACCAGATAAGCCTCTATAGGGGCTTTTTTTTCTTTCCAAAAGACAGGTTTTACTTTAAATCTGCTGTCTCCGCTTTCCAGTGCCTGCACTTCTGCCCCCCTGATTACACTGGCTTCCTCTGCGTTTTCTTCAATAAATGATGTAAAGGCAACGCCAAGCCCATCCGCTATCTTCCAAAGTGTCCCCACCGTCGGATTTGATTCTCCTCTTTCAATCTGTCCGAGCATCGGCTTGCTGACATTCGTCTGCTCAGCCAGCGTCTGCAGGCTCCATCCTTTTTGACTGCGGATCTCCCGGAGTCTTTTGCCGATTTCCCTGTTAATATCTTTTTTCATTGCACTTCTCCTTTCGATGGTATATTATAACATACAAATAGTTTAATATAAAATACAATCGGGAGGCAGTGATGAATACTCATTCTTTATACCAGGTCCCGGATAAGTATACTGGATTAAAGCATGGCGGTGCCATCGCCATTGGTTACATGCCCGCTGCCGTTACATTTGGCTTTCTTGCCCAGAGTACCGGCTTAACGTTCATGGAAGCAGTTATGATGAGTACCTTCGTGTTTGCCGGTGCTGCCCAGTATACTGCTCTTGGCCTTATCAGTGCAGGCACAGGCGCACTCGAGATTATTATTACAACATTTGTACTGAATATACGTCACCTTTTAATGAGTGCTTCTTTGAATGAAAAAGCAGAGGCGTCCCACCCTGTTATAAAAGCCGGTTATGCTTTTGGTATTACGGATGAAGTATTTGCTGTAACTTCAACAAATAACGGGCCCATTCCCAGCAGCTACATATATAGTGTATTTTTAACCGCTTACGTTAGCTGGGTGGCCTTTACCGCAGCCGGCCATAGTGCGGGCGACCTGCTTCCCGCTTTTCTACAGACCAGCCTTTCCTTTGCGATCTATGCCCTGTTTCTGGCACTCCTGCTGCCACCGTTGAAAAAGAGCAGGAAAGTGCTGGTTCTCGCTGGAACAGCAGCCCTGTTTCATGGCATATTGTATCCCTTTCTGCCTGAAGGATGGGCTATCATCACAGCGGCAGCGGCAGCTTCTATTCTTATAGAATGGGCAGCCCCGAATAGTAACCGAGAGGAGCAGCCAGCACATGAATAGTTCATTATTATGGATTATTGCCGGTATGGCAGTTGTTACTTATATTCCCCGAATGCTTCCTTTTGTTGTTTTGAACGGAAAAAGACTTCCTTCCTGGGTGGAAGGAGCGCTTCGAAATGTTCCATTCGCTGCGCTGGGAGCTTTGATCTTCCCCGGTCTTCTGTTTGTGCATGATTCTTTATTTTTTGGGATCGTTGGAGCCGCCTCTGCAGTTATCTTAAGCTATGTAAATGAAAACATGGTTTTTATTGTGCTTGGCTCTATTTTTATCCTTTCACTGCTTTTGCCTATATTTTAAGCATCCGCCAGCTCAGCGGATGCTTTTTTTATTCTATAGAAAAATGATCTTCCAGTTCAATCGGCTGCTCCGGTGTCGTTCCGTTAATTTCAGAAACGAGCAGTTCAAAGGATATTGTATAATTTCCAGGCTCCATTAGATCAAAATCTACATCTTCTTCCCATTTACGGGTATTGCCATCACGTATTGTTATTTCTTTTAGAGATTGGGTAAAAACCTTTTCATCTGCATAATTATAGACGGGCTCAGACTCTCCCTCTTTATAAATAGAAACGTTGATTTCCTGGCCGCTGTTAAAAGCAAGGTCCAGCGGTTCTCCGGAAATGTTATTAAAGTCGAACTCCCAGGTATATTCTTCTTCATCGAATCCTCCGGAGAGCTCCCACTCCTCTGTATGCATAGATGATTCCCCGCTTTCTACCTCTTCTACTTCTGCTGCACCGCAGCCTGTAAAAAGCATTATTACCATGAATCCTGCTGCAAGCCACCTCATAGATTCACATCCCTTTGTAAAATCGACTGGATTTCATACAAACAGAACGGAGTTTATTTGTCTTTCCGGAATATGCCATAAATACCGGCTGTGTTTACGATATTCGTAAAGGCCTGTTCATCTACATCTTGAATAACCTGCTGCAGAGCATACAGTTCATAGCGGGTGATAACAATCATAAGCACTTCTTTCTCACTTGCATCAAACCCACCCTTGGCAGGCAGCCTCGTAATACCTCTCGTGATATTCTGGTGAATGGCATCACGCAGCAGGTCCGGCTTTTTCGTAACAATAAACGCTGTCAGCTTTACGTGACGGGTGTGTATAGCATCAATAACTCTTGATCCTACGTATAATGTAACAAGCGTATAAAGAGCACTTTCCCAGTTAAACAGCAGTCCGGCTGCAATAACAATAACGCCGTTAAGCATAAAGAAGTATGTGCCTACGGGACGGTCACTCGACTGGGCCAGAACAAGCGCTACAATATCAAGTCCTCCGGCAGAAGCTCCCCATTTTAGGGCAATCGCTGCTCCAATAGCTGTAATAACGCCGCCAAATACCCCGTTTAATAAAATATCGGAAGATAACTCCGTGATCGGAATAATTTCCAGAAAAAAAGTAGTGAGAGCAACATGAAGGAAGCTGTAGAAGGTAAACAGCTTTCCTACACGGATCCACCCCAAAACTGCGATAGGTATATTTAATATAAATAACAGCATCCCTGTTGATAATGGCAGCAGGGTCGATAATATCTGTGCGATACCGGTAGCACCGCTTGAAAAAACATTCGCCGGAATCAAAAACATGTTCAGTCCGACGGCCATGATCAGCGCCCCAATAATAATGACACCGACCTTTTTTAATTCTTGAGATAACGTTGTATGTGTTGTTATCATAGTATTCCTCCCTTACAGTGGCAGCTTAAATATGTTCAGCTACCCATGAAGTCATCTGCAGCATTCCCAGTCTTGGAACTTTATGTCCGGCTTTGGGATCTAAATGATACTCCATCGGACCGCCTGATTGCTGCTCGAGCGTTTTGTATAAAGAATAGGCGGACTGATAAGGCACCACTTCGTCTTCCTGGCCGTGCCAGAAAAATAAAGGCCGGTCTGCTACAGCTTCCGGCATAGTCGAAAGATCAAAAGGATGGAGTCCCCGTAAAATCTCCTGAGTCTTTTCTTCGGATTCTTCCCATAGGTTGTTGCGTTTAAGGCCATCCAGCTGAGCCTGTGCCAGATTCCCCCAGGCCGGGTCTCCCATCAGGCTGATGCCGCCTTTAATCCAGGGATAGACTTTAAGAGCTCCAAACGTTAAGATCGCCCCCATTGACGTTCCCCCGACAAATAAACGATTATCCAGTATCCAATTTCTATTTTTAATTTCCTCATAAATGGTTTCTGTATCTTTTACAGATTGAACAACTATCTTCCAGAATTTTGACATTTGTTCTTTTTCTGATACGTTCTCAGAGCGTTCACCGTGCAGAACAGCTTCCGGCAGCAGTACGCGTATATTTTTCTCTGCGAGTTGATAGGCAATAGGCAGATTGTGTTCCTTGGCACTGGAAAAACCATGCCAGAAAATAACAACAGGAGCCGGCCGTCCTGCAAGTGACTGTTTATGAATATGTAACATGGGGATCTGGTTAATCGTTTCTTTCTCTATGATGTACATAATAACCGCCTTTTTATTTATATAATCCTATATCATTGTACTTTATCCTTCATGGGATTAAAAGAGAAGGACCTGTCTGAAACGTTCTTTTCCATATAAAACAGCAAAACTGCCCTTTTAAAAGGGCAGTTTTGCTGTCGGTTTATTTGCTGGAATCTTTGTGCGTACTTTTTACAGGCTCTTCGCCGGATTCCTGCGTATTGTTAAAATACTGGACAGAATTGACTGCTCCTTCGGACACCATTTTGTTATCATCAATATCCTGTGGATCAGAATATCCGGTTTTTTCGTTGAGGTACTTATCCTCATCCTGCTTTGTTTTATTTTTCGCTGCAGCCATGCCGCGGTTCACATTATCTCTAACCTGGCTGCGGGCGGATTCACTCTTTAACAGAATAGTTGCTGCAGCGGTAATCCCTGCGATAATTAGAATAAATAAACTTTTTTTACACATCGTATCGTCCTCCTTCATTGTTCTTTGCTTCATTTAAATCCCTTCCCTTATTAAAGAAAGATAAAACGCTTCCTTCTCTGCGTACTTCTTATTTTTGATAAAGGTCCCCAACATTTTCAAGTGGATTTTCCATACCTTTATTTACTTCTTCATCCCACGTAAGCATGCCTCCGGCAAAATTTTTCACCTGGTTGAATCCATTTTCCTTTAAATAGTGAGCCGCATGCTGACTTCTGCTGCCGCTTCGGCAGATTAACACATAAGACTCCTCTTTTTTCATTGATTCGGCCGCTTCCGGAATCTGCTGCATTGGCAGAAGTGGAACACCCGGAATGTGTCCTTCTATATATTCGGAAGGTTCCCTGATATCAATTAGAATTGGGGCAGCCTGACTGTCTTTATATAGTTGTTTCAATTCCTGAACATCTATCTGTTCAATTCCTTCTATCTCTTCTCTCATTTTATCTCCTCCACTTTATTAATTTTTTATCCCCTGCTGCGCTTCGTATTCTTCCATGGAAGCTTTTCGATTACGAAGTTTGATCAGCCTGAACGTATGCGTCACAATTACTTTACCTACTGCATACGCCGGTACAGCAAGAATTAATCCTAACAGGCCGGCAAACTCGCTGGCAACAAGCAGAAGCAGAATAATCGTGACGGGGTGAATATGCAGCCTTTTCCCCATAATCTGCGGGGATATTAAATTGCTTTCAACCATCTGCACAGCAACGGCTACTACTATAACCAGCAGTCCCATTAAAGGATCCTGGAAAAGGCCGACAATAAAGCCTGGAAACGTACCGATCCATGGTCCGACAAATGGAATAACGTTTGTCACCATAGCAATAAGAGCGAGAATCAGCGCATATTCGAGACCGATAATGATGTAGCCAATATAAATTAAAATTCCGACGCAGATACTTACCAACACCTGCCCTACGATGTATGAGCCTAAGGCCCGGTCCATGTCACGCAGAATGCGAAATCCTTCTTCTTCCTGTTTTTTCGGCAGAAGTTTGAGTATCATTGCCGGAGCGCCTTTCCCTTCTTTGAGCATGTAATACAGCACAAATGGAATAACGACAGCAACTACTAAAGCGCCTGCAATGGAAGTGATAATACCAATAATATTTCCGCCTATGCCGCTTATAAAGTCCGTTAGATAAGTCGACAAGTCGGAAAGCAGTCCATCAAGCGAAGAGTAGCCTGCCTGATCAAGGGCACTTTGAAACCACGGCTGCTGCGAGACAGTATTCAGCAGCTGCTGAGCTTCGTCTACAAATGTAGGGATTCCTTCAATCAGGCTTGCAACCTGATTTTGAATGATGGGCCCAACGAAGTACACGAGACCCGTAAGAATGCCTGCAAAAACCAAATACAAAATAAGTATAGACAGACCCCGGGGCAGTTTTTTTGATAATAAATTAACAATAGGACGGAAAATATAAAACAGTACTCCTGCTATTAATATAGGAGCAAATAATGTAGATACTAAAATAACAATAGGTGCGAAGATAAAATCAATCAACGTTCCCAGAAAAATAATTAAAAATGCAAGCAAAATTCCATAACCGATATTAAAATACTTGCCTTTAGGCATTGTACCACCACTATTCTAAGATTTTTATTACTTTATTGTATCATAATCTTTCAGAATTCCGGCCTGCTTCACGAACCGCACAGGATTTTCTTGTAATTATTTTATGGCCTACAATTTTTTGGAAAGAAGGGCCGCTGGTGTTTTCCATTTCAAAACAAATTGCTCTTACTGCCTGTCTTCCTAATTCCGCAATATCAATATCCACAGTTGTTAACGGAGGAGACGCTAAAGAGGCAATAAGTACATTATTAAAACTGATAATAGATATCTGATCCGGTACGTCAACATTCTGCTCCTGAAGGAAATGAATGATTTCCAACGCCATCATGTCGTCCGCTGCTATTACAGCTGTAGGCTGTTCTTTCATATTCAATAAAGACTGGACGGCTGTCCTTCCGCCGTTTTTCCTGCCTGCATTTTTTAATGCAAGCTCCTGATCTACAGGGAGACCGGCTTTATATAGCGCAGCTTTGTATCCTTTTTCATGGTCAGCCGTAACCTCATAATCTTCTCTGCCGCCTATAAACGCGATACGGCGGTGTCCAAGAGAACACAGATAGGATGCAGCTTCATATCCGGCTTTTTCATTATCGTTATTTACAAAAGATGCTTTCGGAAAAGGAGCCGGGCTGCCAACTACCGTGTAGGGAAATTTCACTTTTTCGAGATAGCTGCGCAGCCTGTCTTCTTTCTGCGAATACAAAATAATAACTCCATCCACCATACGGTTTTCCACCATTTTTTTTATTTCCGCCAGCTTTTCTTCTTCAGTCTGGCTGGTTGTTATATAAAGACCCTCTCCTTTTTTTGAAGCATATGTACTTACTGCTTTTAAGATTTCCGGAAAAAACAAATTTTCAAAAGAGGAGCCCGCATCATTAGGCATGACAATTCCAATCGTATTCGTTTTCCTCCCCGCCAGACGTCTCGCGTGGAGGTTGGGTACGTAACCCATTTCTGTCATTGCCCGGCGCACTTTTGCTTTTGTTTTATCACTAATGCTCGGATGACTGGATAGTACTCTTGATACAGTAGAAGGCGCAACGCCTGCTTTTTCCGCTACATCCTTTATCGTAACTCCCATGATGTTCTCCTTTTTTATAAATCTCAACATAAAAAGACAAAGTATGTGCACTTTGTCTTTTGCCTCTATCTATTCTCATACCCCATTATCAGTATATGGTAACTTTATTCGTTAGTTTCCCGAGCTCATCAGCTGATACTGTAATTTCATCCCCGTGTTTTAGAAATCTCGGGGGCTTAAAACCTTTCCCTACGCCCGACGGTGTTCCGGTTGCAATGATGTCTCCCGGATATAACGTCATTCCGGCTGAAAGCGTAGAAATTAAATCTTTAACAGAAAAAATCATTTTATTCATCGAGGATTCCTGACGAAGCCCGCCATTTACGTATGTTCTAAGAGTGGGAGAGAATGTTTCCCAGTCCTTGTTCAGCAGAACAAACGGCCCGAGCGGGCAGAACGTATCCATGCTTTTGCCTAAAAAAAATTGTTTATGCCTGGCCTGAATATCCCTGGCTGTTATGTCATTTAAAAGAGTGAAGCCAAAAACGTGACCCAACGCCTCGTTTTCAGAAATCTTTTTTCCCTTTTTTCCGATAATAACAGCAATTTCTCCTTCATAGTCAAGTTCCTGTGTTATTTCTTCATCTGCTTCTACGGCTTCATTCATCCCAATAATAGAGGTGGGCGGCTTTGTAAAGATAATCGGATACTCTGGAATATCCGCTGAACTTCCCATTTCAACGGCGTGCTCCGCATAATTTTTTCCTACACACATAATATTTCTTTTCGGATAAATAGGCGGAAGGATAGAAGAAAACTTTAAAGGCATCATATCAAGCGCTGCTTTATTAGCGTGTGCCCACTTTTCCAACTCTTCCAGTTCATTCGGGCGGCGTTCATGCCATTCTATAGCTTCTTCCATCGTAAGCGGTCCGGAAAGAGCCGATCGTGATATTATCTCTTCCAGGCCGGCTATATGCTCTTCGATAATGAACCCCAGTGCCGGGGACTCATTTTTTTTATAGGATATCAGTTTCACAAGTTTGCCCTCCTCGTTATATCTTCTGCAAATTGGACAGCGTGGGCAGACGCTGAACTACGTTTCTTTTCTCTATCCTGGTCAGAACAGTCAATTACATTTCCCAGATGAAAAAAAGGAAGACTCTGGAATCCGCAGAAAGAGAGGATATGCTGCTGCCAGTTATCTTCCGTTAGTTTTTTTAAACCGGATTGACGAAACTCTTCTTCAGGTGTGCCGGTCGTATAAATAAAAGTAATCGGCTTTTCATTCATTAACGGGACAGGTTCTTCTCCTTCCAGTTCATATGCAAATTTATAGGACAAAACCCTGTCCAGAAATCCTTTGCCGGCTGCCGGGAAGCTCCCCCACCATAATGGAAACAAGGTAATAATGCCATCAGCTTTTCTTATGTGCTGATGTTCTCTTTGAATATCGATAGAGTATTTCCCCTCGATCGATGCTTTATACTCCTTTTTGGATAGAGAAAAAACGGACAGGTCTTCTTCCGGACGCCGGATTTCTATACTATGACCCGCTTCGATCAGTTCCTTTTTTATTCGGTTTACAAGAGATCCATTAAAACTATCTGTATCCGGATGAAAATACCAGATAAGAATGGAAGCCACATATATCCTTCCTTTCTATTTTCCCGCTGTCGTGAATGATTTACCCATTGGATAATCTGAAGGCCTGCCAATATAATACCCCTGAGCCAGATCAAAACCAAGCTGCTTTACTACTTCAAGTTCTTCTTTTCTTTCTATACCTTCTGCGAGCATTTTTATGTTATGAATTTCCGCTCTTTTCAGCATCTGCTTGAGCTTTTCCTGCTTTTCTTCATCCTGGTCACAGTAAGAAATCAGGCTGCGGTCTACTTTGCCGTAATCGGGCTTTAATTGTTCAAGCATTTCCACCGTAGCAAACCCTGAACCTAAATCGTCGAGTGCTACATTAACTCCATACTGCTGGTATGTTTTGAAAATGTTCTGCAGGTGGGCCACATTATGAATTTTTTCTGTTTCCACTACTTCAAAAACCAGGTCGGACGGATCGACTCCATGTTCCTTTACCACTTTGAATGTTGATTTCAAACAGTGATTAGGATCATAAATAGACGACGGAAGAAAATTAATAAATCGTTTCGTCCCCTGGTCAAGGTGGCGAGCGCTATGTTCAATGGAAGACATTCTTGCCTGACTGTCGAGTACAGACTGAAGGTCTGCTTTTTGGGCATAGTCAAACAACTCTCCAGGGTAGAAAGAGTACGTGCTGCTGTCAGGCCTCATTAGAAATTCCTGGCCCATTACTTCTGAGCTATGTAAATTAATAATCGGCTGCATGTGATGCGTAAACAATCCTTCGTTAATAATCTTCAAATATGAAGGTTTTGATATTCTCACTTTAAGTACAGCGAGATCAAGCATATGCCCAAATACGGAGGCGCTGTTTTTCCAGGTCCCTTTTACGGAAACGCCGCTTTCTTTTAAATCAGCTTCAAGGCCGTCGACCATACGGACCGCTTCTTCCAAGCTGTAAAAAGGAACATGTATTGTTCTTCCTTCCTGCTCAGGCTCTGCGCCTCTATCTTTTAAATGTTTTATAATTAAATCCCTGCCGCCGGCCTCTGCTGCTGTAAATAAAAAAGTGCCGGTTTCTTCCAGAGAAGGAATCATGCCGCATTTTGAACAACTTGTCATATTAGTGCCTCCCAACCGTCTTTTTATTTAAGTAATATTATTTATTATACATCGAAAAAATGAATAAGTGAAACTAAAGAACCAGTTCTTTAGATCTAATTATTTTTCCTTTTTCTGCTGAATCTGCCTATACTCTTCCATCAGCTCTTGAATTGCTTTACGCAGCGGTTTTTCCCCATCCTGTACTAGTTTTTTGTTTTGGGCAAAATGCTCCTGCAGTTGTTCGTTTTGATAAAAAGAAGAAGTTAATTCATCTATCATCAACCGCTCCATCCATTCTGACACCTGTTCCCGGCGACGCTGGTCAAAATGACCGTTCCCTTTCATTGTTTGTTTAAAAGACTGGATAACGTTCCAAATATTGTCCATACCTTCCCCGGTTAAGGCCGAAACGGTATAGGCTTTGGTCTCCCAGCCCGGTGAAGCCGGCTGCAGAAAATGAAGCAGGCGGTTATATTCAGCTTTAGCCAGTTCAGCCGGCTGCTTATTGCTTCCGTCCGCTTTATTAATAAAAACGGCATCCGCTATTTCCATTAAGCCCTTTTTGATGCCCTGCAGCTCATCTCCGCCTCCTGTGAGCATTAACACCATAAAGAAATCCACGAGGGAGCGTACTGTTAATTCACTTTGACCTACGCCGACGGTTTCGATAATAATCACATCATACCCGGCAGCCTCACATACGAGCATCGTTTCGCGTGTTTTTTTAGCCACCCCGCCTAGATTTCCTCCTGTAGGAGAAGGTCGCACGTAGGCATCGGGATGCTTAGAAAGCCTGCCCATTCTTGTTTTATCTCCAAGAATGCTGCCCCTGTTCACACTTGATGATGGATCCACAGCCAGAACGGCTACCTTAAACCCGCTTTCGCACAGCTGCATTCCCAGCTCTTCAATCAGCGTGCTTTTTCCGGCTCCGGGTACTCCGGTAATACCGATACGAACCGACTTTCCAGTATAGGGCATCAGCTGTTCAAGTACACTCTGGGCATCTTCAAAATGCTTCGCTGCGCTGCTTTCAATAAGCGTAATAGTTTGTGCTATCGAAGCCCTGTGCCCCTTCCTGACTCCTTCAACATGCTGGAAGGGAGTTAATTTCTTCTTTTGTGTACTGCCCATCCTCATCCTTCCTTTCGGACTATGCTTCCCTAAGCCTGGACTGCACTTCCTCTACCACCTGCTTTGCCGCTGCCGGAATAACGGTTCCCGGACCAAATACAGCGGCTGCTCCTGCTTCCTTCAGGCCTTTATAATCCTGGGAGGGAATAACGCCTCCTACAATTACCACAATATCTTCTCTTCCCTCTTTTTTTAATTCCTTCATTACTTTAGGAAGAATTGTTTTATGACCGCCGGCTAATGAACTCATACCAAGAACATGCACATCATTTTCAATGGCCTGCCGCACCGCTTCTTCCGGGGTTTGAAATAATGGACCGATATCTACATCAAAACCCAGATCTGCAAAAGCTGTTGAAATAACTTTAGCTCCTCTGTCATGTCCATCCTGTCCCATTTTAGCAATCATAATCCTCGGCCTGCGCCCTTCTTCTTCTGCAAATGAGTCGGTTAGTTTCCTGACCTCATCCACTATTTCCCCCTCCCCGAATTCGGCACTGTACACGCCGCTGATGGAACGGATCACCGCCTGGTGCCGGCCGGCCACTTTCTCCAGCGCTGAGGATATTTCACCAAGGCTTGCACGGGCCCGAGCTGCATCCACCGCCTTTTCAAGCAGATTACCTTCACCGGAACGCGCCGCTTCAGTCAGCGCATGTAATGCAGCTTCTACTGCAGCACTGTCTCTATCAGCTTTGAGTTTATCCAACCGCTGCAGCTGGGACTGCCGTACCGTTGTATTATCAATATCCCTGATTTCAAGCGGCTCTTCCTCATCCGGTTTATATTTATTGATCCCTACGATCGTTTCACGTCCGGAATCAATATGGGCCTGTCTTTTTGCGGCGGCTTCTTCAATTCTCATTTTAGGAAGCCCCGCTTCAATAGCCTTGGTCATACCGCCTGCCTCTTCTACTTCCTGAATATGCGCCCAGGCTTTACTGATCAGCTCTGCTGTTAGTGTTTCTACGTAATAGGAGCCTCCCCACGGATCGACCACGTCTGTAATTTCTGTCTCTTCCTGCAGATAAAGCTGGGTATTCCTCGCAATTCTTGCCGAAAAATCGGTAGGCAGGGCAATAGCTTCATCCAGCGCATTCGTATGAAGGGACTGGGTGCCTCCCATGGCTGCCGCCAGTGCTTCGATACTTGTTCTGGCTGCGTTATTATACGGATCCTGCTCTGTCAGGCTCCATCCCGATGTCTGCGAGTGTGTGCGCAGCGCTGATGACTTTTCATTCTGCGGCGCAAATGGCTTTAGAATTCTCGCCCAAAGCACCCGGGCTGCTCTCATTTTTGCTATTTCCATATAATGATTCATGCCTACTGCCCAGAAAAATGACAAACGCGGAGCAAATTCATCAATACTCATTCCAGCTCCAAGGCCCGTGCGCAGATATTCCAGGCCGTCAGCCAGCGTATATCCAAGCTCCAGATCGGCGGTCGCCCCGGCTTCCTGCATATGGTAGCCGGAAATGGATATGCTGTTGAATTTAGGCATATGCTCTGATGTATAAGCAAAAATATCCGCTATGATCTTCATAGACATTTCAGGAGGGTAAATATACGTGTTCCGTACCATGTATTCCTTTAAAATATCGTTTTGAATCGTTCCCGTTAACTGTTCTCTGTCCACTCCCTGTTCTTCTGCCGCCACAATATAAAACGCAAGCGTTGGAAGAACGGCCCCGTTCATCGTCATGGAAACTGACATTTTATCAAGGGGGATGCCATCAAAAAGTATTTTCATATCCAGAATAGAATCAATTGCCACTCCCGCTTTTCCAACGTCTTCTTCCACACGGGGATGGTCTGAGTCATAGCCGCGGTGCGTAGCCAGATCAAAAGCGACTGAAAGACCTTTTTGACCTGCTTCTAAATTTTTCCGGTAAAAAGCATTGGACTCCTCTGCCGTGGAGTATCCGGCATACTGCCTGATTGTCCAGGGCCTGGTAATATACATTGCAGGATAGGGACCTCGTAAAAACGGAGCAATACCGGATAAATAATCAATATGAGGCAGTCCCTGGATATCTTCTTTTGAATAGGATGGCTGCACATCAATGCCTTCTACCGTAGAAAAACTGCCGGCGTCCTGTTTCTTATTTCCCTTTACTGCTGAAGACGAAGTGGTCAACTTTATTTTTGAAAAATCCGGTTTAGTCGGCATACGCTTTACCTCCCATTTTTTCACGGAGCCACGCCAGGCTTTGGTACACATTTTTCTTTTTGTTCAGGCAGAGATCTATAATGTCCCGGCTGTCTTCCCCGGCGAGCATAAGTGTACCCGCATTCTTTTTTATTGCCTGCAGGTTTTCTTCTTTAAGCAGCTTATACTGCTCATCCGACCCGCACAAAACGACAGGAATGTTATGCTCCTCTGCCGATTTTTCCGCCTCTTGTATCGTATCTGCCTGAATAGTAATGATCGAATAGCCACCCGTTTTTAGAAAACCCGCCGCAAAATCCATGCGCGGTTTGCAGGAGGCAAGCGGGCCGATTCCGAGTACAAGAAGAGAAAGACTCTCTTTTTCCGCGCTGTATGCTTCTATTTCCGTGCGCAGGTTTTCGAACCGCTCTGCATCACGAACCAACGGCATTGCTGTAACCTGCAGGCCTTCATTTTCAGAAAGATCGCTGCCGGCTATTTCCCATAATGAAAATCCTTGTTCTGCCAGCTGGACGGCTTCCTTAAACGAAACGGCTTCTTTTCGCCTTTTTGAACTATTGTGCATTTGATCGTTATATTTGTTTATTTCCTTTTCGTCATCGTATCCGGCCGATATGGTTTTCTCTTTATCATTTGGATACATATTTACGCCGATAATTCCTTTTTTCCGCTCTTCAATTTGCTTTAAACGTACTTCGCGGCTGGCTTCGGTCTGCTTCTGGATAAATCCGGATGCGAGAGCCGAAGCGATTCCGCCTTCTTTTTCAATCTCCTGAAAGAGAGTCCACGCTTTTTCTGCCAATTCTTCCGTTAACGTCTCTACATAGAAGGAGCCTCCAGGAGCATCCATTGTTTTTCCGATATGTGCTTCTTCCTGTAAAATAATCTGAGTGTTTCTTGCAATACGTGAAGCAAAGGAGGAGGGTTTTTGAATAACTTCATCAAAAGGGGCAATATGAAGAACATCCACTCCCCCCGCCGCTGCGGCAAATCCTTCAATCGATCCCCTCAGCATATTATTAAACGGATCATACACCGTTTTTGTGCGCTTTGACGTAGAGCCTCTAAGCTCTATCCGGCACTCTTCATTTGCTGCACCGAATGCTTTAGCTGCGTTGGCCCACAATAACCTGGCCGCGCGAAGCTTTGCCATTTCCGGAAAGTATCTTCCTCCTGCCGGCATATGAAATACAAGAGACCGCAGTACCTTCTGCAGACTTACGCCCCGGTCAAGCAGTTCATTTACATAATAAACACCTGAGGCTGTTAGAGCGGCCAGCTCCTGTGCCATGTCCGCTCCGTTATTATGCCATGTTTCACTGGAGACACGGATCACAGGAAAATCCATCTCCTCTTGGTCCTGCCATTTGAGTATTTCCACTGTCTGATCCATAGCAGTATCCAGGGAAGTTGCAAGGCTGCCGGTTTCAGCCAGCTCACTCAGGGGATCGACCGTAATGCTTCCTTTAAACTGCTTCCAGCCTTCGTTTTGTCGTAATGCACTGATCCAAATTGAAAAAAACGGCAGAACAGGTCCTTCCGCATGGAGTGCAATAGTATACTTACCCACATCTATTCCTTCCAGCACCGCTGAGGCTTCTTGTGTAGAAGATACGCATACCCCGGTGGCTGATACCGCTTTTTCCTGTCTTTGAAAACCTCTATTTATACCAATGTCAGAACCGTCCTGTCCCTTTTTCATGCCTTCTTTCATTTCTTCATTTACTTTCTCCGGCAGTCTTTCAAATGTCCGCTGTACAATTTCCCAGGGTTTCTTCTGGTTCTGAAACGCCCGGCTGCCTCTTGTATAAGGAAAGTCGCCCGAAAGCATAGTGTTCAGTCCGGCCGGCCGGTCTTTATTCGTGTACAGCGGCTTTATGTCCAGACCTTCTTCCGATACGTGATGCAGTTCTGCCGCTGTTTTTCCTTTGAGTGTCTTTTTTACTGCCTCTTCCCACTCCTCCAGCGATGGCGCAGGAAAAACGCAGATATCGCTGAGTGCCTGCCGGTGGTTTTCGTTATCGGCCATCATGCCGTCCTCCTTTTTTATAGGGGAATATTGCCGTGCTTTTTAGCAGGCTTCTGCTGCTTTTTTTTGCGAAGCATTTCAAGGGAGCCCGCTATAACCGTTCTTGTATCTCTGGGATCTATTACATCATCAATCATCCCGTTCCCTGCTGCAATATAGGGATTTGCAAAACGGCTGCGGTATTCTTCGATCTTTTGTTTTCTCGTTTCATCCGGATTGCTGCTTTCTTTAATCTCTTTTGAAAAAATTATGTTGGCTGCGCCTCCCGGTCCCATGACCGCTATTTCTGCATTGGGCCAGGAAAAAACCAGATCAGCGCCGATAGCTTTACTGTTTAGCGCCACATAGGCGCCTCCAAATGCTTTTCTTAAAATGACGGTAATCTTAGGTACAGTAGCTTCCGAATAGGCGTAGAGTATTTTTGCCCCATGTCGTATAATACCTCCATGCTCCTGCTGAATACCGGGAATAAAGCCGCTTACGTCTTCGAGCGTGATAATAGGTATATTGAAGCAATCACAGAAGCGGATAAAGCGTGAACATTTATCGGAAGAGTCAATATCCAGCCCGCCTGCCATCATTTTGGGGTTATTAGCTACAATTCCTATGCTTTCTCCTTTAATTCTTCCAAAGCCGATAACAATATTTTTAGCAAAGTCTTCCTGCACTTCTAGAAACTCACCGTTATCCAATATACTCTTAACAACGTTTCGCACGTCGTATACTTTAGTCGTTTCCACCGGAACAATATCCAGCATTTCATCAATGCGGTCGTTCTGCTTTTCTGCTGATTTTAAAATAGGAGCTTTTTCCTGAAAGCTTGAAGGCAGATAGCTTACCAGCTGTCTGACCTGATGAAGTACTTCTTCTTCCGTTGGAGCAGTAAAATGGGCATTCCCGCTTTTTTTGGCGTGAACTTTTGCCCCGCCGAGTTCTTCAGAATTAATGGTTGCTCCGGTTACACTTTCAATTACTTTAGGACCGGTAATAAACATCTGGCTCGTTTTTTCCACCATGAAAACAAAATCTGTAATGGCCGGGGAATAAACTGCCCCGCCCGCACAGGGACCGAGGATCACAGAAATCTGCGGAATCACGCCGGAATAAATGGAATTGCGGTAAAAAACGTGGCCATAGCCGTCCAGAGACAATACCCCTTCCTGGATACGCGCCCCCCCGGAATCATTTAATCCAATAATAGGAGAACCATTTTCTGCTGCGAGATCCATCACTTTGGCAATTTTCAGCGCATGCATTTCTCCAAGAGCTCCCCCGTACACGGTGAAATCCTGGGAGAAAAGAAAAATCTGCCTGCCATCGATTTTTGCGTATCCCGTGACGACACCCTCTCCAGGGGCTTCCAGGTCACCTTCCCCTGTCCTTCCTTCGATAAATGGGTTCAGCTCTACAAAGCTGCCTTCATCTACAAGCAGATCTATTCTTTCTCTTGCCGTTCCTTTTCCCCGGTCGTGCTGGGCTTCCATGCGGATCTCTCCACCACCCATTTTGACTTTCTCGCGCCTTTTTTCCATTTCATCGATATAATCAATCATGTCCCGGCTCATATACCCATCTCCTTATAAAACGCTTACATTTATTTTAAAAAAGAAATCTCCCGCTATTCGAGAGACTCTTTTTTATTATCTTATGATTCTTTAACAAGGAAAAGCGGCTGTCCATACTCAACCAATTCTCCATTTTCTACGAGAATTTCAACAATCTCGCCGTCGATTTCCGCTTCGAGTTCGTTCATCAGCTTCATTGCCTCTACAATACAGACAATAGAATCTTTTTTCACATTGTCTCCTGTTTTAACATAGGGACCTTCCTCTGGAGAAGGAGCACTGTAGAACGTTCCTACCATTGGAGACGTAATTTCGCCTAAATGGCTTGTATCTGCTTTACTTTTCGTTTCCGTTTCTTTTTCTGCGGATGCAGGGTCTTTTGCCTGCTCCTGCTGCTGTTCGAAAACTGGTGCCGGCGCCTGTTCTTCTCTGTTTTCTGCCTGAGCTGTGTCCTGCTTCTGACTGACAGGCGCGGACGCTGAAGAAGCGGTCTTTTTTAATAGCAGTTTTGTTTTATTTTCTCCTCTTATTTCAAGCTCTTCCAGAGAAGAATTGTCCAATGCTCTAATAAGTTCCTTGATTTCATTTACTTTATACATTCTGCTCACTCCTTTAGTTAGATGAACGATAAAAAAAACACTGATAATCCGGATTTTTTCTGGCTTCTTCCGTCAGGACGGAGTGCATAATTAAATCTGCATAGATATCCGCAATTTCCTGTATGGAATATTCCCCCTCTGCTTTATACCATTTATACGTCCAGTTAATCATTCCAAAAATAGCCATAGACGTAATGGGGATCGGCAGTTCTTCACGGAATTCACCTGCTTCTTTACCTTCCTGCACAACTTTAAACATAAGATCTTTGTACTTTTTACGCTTCTTTTTGATGTTCTCATAAAACTCCGGGGATAAATATACGCTCTCCTGATAAAAAACAGTAACATGGGGGCGGTAGACTTCAAACATTTTTACAAATGAACGAACCGTCTCGTATAATTTTTCAGCAGGGGTTTCGTTAACATCATGGGCTTCTACGGCTTTATCTATAACGTAGGTTATAAACGAATCATGAATAGTGTAGAGAAGTTCATCTTTGGAACGAAAGTTATGGTAAAAGCCTCCCTTGGAGGTACTGCTGTCTTTAACTATCGTATCTACGGTAACCGCATGAAAGCCAAATTCTTCAAACAGCTTTAATGCTGAGTCTGTTATTCGCTGTTTCGTTGATCTTGAAGGCAAGTTAACCCACCTGCTCTTTCTAGAAGGACGGCAGATGAACCTAATCCTCCATTATGTTGTACTGTTCCAAAAACCCTGTATTAAAATCTCCATCCTTAAAAGCAGGGTGGTTTAAAAGTCTTAGATGGAAAGGAATTGTCGTATACACGCCTTCGACTACAAATTCGGACAAGGCACGCTGCATTCTCGCAATAGCTTCCTCCCGCGTTTTGCCGCGTACGATAACTTTAGCAACCATTGAATCGTAGTGGGGCGTAATTGTATAGCCTGGATAGACGGCGCTGTCAACTCTTACTCCGAAGCCGCCCGGCGGAAGATATGTCTCAATTTTACCCGGGGACGGCATGAATTTCTTCATCGGATTTTCAGCATTAATTCTGCATTCGATAGCCCATCCCTCTACCTTTATGTCACGCTGCTTCATAGAAAGCGGGTTCCCAAATGCAACAGAAATCTGTTCTTTTATTAAGTCTGTATTCGTCACCTCTTCGGTCACGGGATGTTCTACCTGAATTCTCGTATTCATCTCCATAAAATAGAAGTTTTTGTGTTTATCCAGGAGAAACTCGACCGTGCCGGCGCCGCAGTAATCTACTGCTTTGGCTGCTTTAACGGCTGCGTCTCCCATCTGCTTACGTGTTTTCTGATCCAAAGCAGGAGATGGTGCTTCCTCCACCAGCTTCTGGTGGCGCCGTTGAATCGAGCAGTCTCTCTCTCCAAAATGAACCGCATTTCCTTTACTGTCAGCCATTACCTGGATCTCGACGTGACGTGGTTCTTCAATATATTTCTCTAAGTAGACACTTGCATCGCCAAATGAGGTTTGTGCCTCCTGCTTGGCCATACTGATAGCTTTTGCGAGCTCTTCTTCACTTCCCGCAACTCTCATGCCCTTGCCGCCGCCGCCGGCTGAAGCTTTCACGATAACCGGGTAACCGATTTCATTTGCAACCTTTAACGCTTTCTTTTCATCTTCAATAAGTCCTTCCGTTCCGGGTACAATTGGGACTCCGGCAGACTTCATTGTTTCCCTGGCGCTCGATTTGGCTCCCATTTTATTTATGGCTTCCGATGAAGGGCCTATAAAAGTAATATCGTGATCCTTACAGATTTCAGCAAATTCCGCGTTTTCAGCCAGAAATCCGTAACCAGGATGAATCGCTTCCGACCCCGTCATTAATGCTGCTGAAATAATGTTCGTCTTTTTCAAATAGCTCTCTGCTGATGAATAGGGACCGACACAATAAGCTTCGTCTGCCATCATGACATGCAGGGCTTCACGGTCGGCTTCCGAATAAATCGCAACGGTTTCAATGCCCATTTCTTTACAGGCACGAATAACACGAACCGCTATTTCCCCTCTGTTTGCTACCAAAATTCGTTTAAACAATCCAAGCCACTCCTCTCATTACTATCTTTATATACTAGACCGACTGGTCCGTCTCCCCCAGTTAAATACATTCCTTCTTCTCTTATTTTAATGAATCCGCTCTCTATCTACAAGGTTTTTTTTCCGCAGGTTATTCTGCATGTTTATATATAAGCTGTTTAGGAAATATCCATAGTAACACAGCCCTTTACAGCGGGCAGCATTATTATTGGGAAAGGAGAAAACAATGACATTAAATAATGAGGAAATTGAAAACTATCTGCAGACGCTCAATGGCTGGGAACGCAAAGATGCAAAGACACTGGAGCGCCGTTTTCAGTTCGATGCTTTTCCAACGGGGATTCGTTTTGTGGATCAGCTGGCTGAACATGCCGAAAATGTCCAGCATCATCCGGAAATAATCATTAATTATACAAATATATCTATCCGTCTCTGCACACACGATGCCGGAGGGATTACCATGAAAGACATTGAATCAGCGGAAGCATACAACAAAATCTTTGATCAGCAGTCGTTTTAAGTTGTGATACAATACATTATACCTCTATTTGTATGCAGCCTGCTCTCCTTATAAATAAGCAGCTTTTTTATTTATGAATTGTTCTTGTAGTTTAAGGCAGGGCAGGCAGGGGTACGTATAGAGGTATACATAATAGCTCTTCCCTATTATTTTAGGAAAAAGCTATGATGGTAATAATTTATATTCAGGAGGTCATAGACATGGATTTAATAGGAATTGGAGTTTTGGTTTTCGGTATTGCTTTTGCAATTTTAGTTATTTTTCTTATTATCGTTCTACGCAACTTAACCAGCGTACTGGGCAATGTGGACAAAACAGTGGAAAAACTTCCCTCCCAGCTTGACGATGTAATGAAAAATACAGAGAGTATTCTTAACAGCAGCAACACGACTCTTGATGACCTGAATGAAAAAATTGGAGCATTAAGCCCGCTTTTCTATATCATTGGAGATGCTGGTGAAGCGACAAGAAAGGTTTCTTCCTCTCTCGTAGATGTTACAGCTTCTATGAAGAAAAACACGACAGAAGGAAACGAAACGACGAAGCAGAAAGATTTAGGAGGCGTGTATGGCGCAGCAGCGCTGGGCTATTATCTTTTCCAAAAGCGTAAAGCACTAAAAGAAGGAACCCAGCAAGGGAATGCTTCTGTATGACCAGCGCCGGAGTAAAGGAAAATCGTTCCGATGAACCCGATTTCGCAACCGGCTTAACCGTCGGCTTTCTTTTATCTTTCGCTCTCACCCTTTTGACCGCTCCTGTGCAGGGAAAAGAATTCCGCGCACAGACAGCGGAAAAGGCACAGCAGAAAAAAACAAGCCTGCAGGAAACAAAAACAGAAAAGCTTGAAGAGCTTCAGAAGAAAAAAGCAAGTTTCCAGGAAGCAAAAACGGAAAAGCTTGAAGCGTTTCAGCAGAAAAAAGAACAAAAAAAGCTGGACGCCGAGAAGAAAAAAGCAGCAAAGCAGGCAGAAAAACAGGCAAAACGTGATAAATTCTATCAATCCGGCCAAATCCGCTATGAATTAATCCGCGGTGAGATGAATGGATTGAAAGAAGAGGCAGAAAAAGTTGCCAACCGGGATGCTAAAAATAAGAATTTCGCTGAACACATCTAAAAAAAGCATCTGCCCCTGCGGGCAGATGCTTTTTATCTATTAGTAATTGTTTCTGGATTCATGTCATGATTCATTAAGCGATGGTAGGCCATCTCTTCGAACTTTGTGCCTTTTTTTCCATAATTCACATATGGATCAATAGAAATACCGCCCCGGGGCGTGAATTTTCCCCAGATTTCTAAATATCGGGGATCCATCAGTTCGACAAGATCATTAACAATTGTGTTTATCGCGTCTTCATGAAATCCTCCGTGATTTCGGTAGCTGAATAAATAAAGCTTCAATGATTTACTTTCCACCATCTTCACGTCAGGCACATAGCTGATATAAAGCGTTGCAAAGTCAGGCTGTCCGGTCATCGGGCAGAGAGTAGTGAATTCCGGGCAGTTAAATTTAACAAAATAATCTGTACCGGGGTGGTTGTTGTCAAAGCTCTCCAGCAGAGCGGGATCATATTCAAACTGCTGCCCCTCCTGCTGCTGGTTTCCCAGCAATGTTAAATCATCCATTCCTGTCTTTCGTTCAGACAAATTAACCGCTCCTTTTTATCTAATAGTTTATACACCCTGTTTGTTTCCCCATAAAAGCGTATGCAGCTGCGGCAGGATTTTCACATCGTTCCACCTGGCGTCGTCCATTGTTTCGCTGATCAGCCACTCATATCGTTCCAACAGGTGATCCCGAAGCATTCCAGCTTCCTTTTCCGTCAGGTCATCATTTCCTACCTGAAGAAACATCGGGGCATTGGGATAACGCGTATGCACTTCAGCAGCGTATTCCAGGTCTTCTTTATTGAATATGACAATTTTTAAGCTGAATGCTTTATTTGGTCTTCTTTCCAGCCTGTTTATATAATAATCAAGCTTTTCCCAATCTGTTTTCATTAAAGAGCTGGGCGGCTTAGGTGATATCGTTACTTCATCGATATCGATCATCCATTCTGCCCAGATGCTTCCCTGGGTCTCCACAGCAGTCTGGATTCCTTGATTCCGCAGCTCCTCAATAAGGGAATGAATTCCCGGATGAATAGCGGGGTTGCCGCCGGAAATGGTGACGTGGGAAAACAAGTTCGTACCCTTCTCATACAGCTTTTCAACAATGGAGGCCGCATCCATTACCGCCGCTTTCTGTGAACCATCCCAGGTAAAAGCTGAATCGCACCAGCTGCATCTGTAATCACAGCCGCCAGTCCGGACAAACATCGTTTTTTGGCCGATAACCATACCTTCCCCCTGAATAGTAGGGCCGAATATTTCCAATACCGGTATTTTTTTCATATGGCAAAATCTTCTTTCTTCGGGCGGAACACCACATAGCTGGTAGGTGTCTCTCTGACAAGCAGCTGGACACACTTAGGCTGATGGGCAAGCTCGTTTAATTCTGATTGAATAAGCTTCCAAAATTTCCCGGCGATCACTTCAGTAGTTGGGAAAGACCAGCTGTCTTCTTCATTCGAAAATAATTCATGATCATTGAGAAGTGTATGGTCAAACGGACGATGAATTAATGATTTTAGTATTTTAAAATCAATCAAAAATCCGCTGCTGTCTAGTTGATCTCCAGCAACGGTGATGTTTATTACATAGGTATGTCCATGTATATCCTGGCATTTGCCGGCAGCCTCACTTGGAATAAAGTGAGCGGCGGCCAAATGCATATCTTTATTCAGTTCATAGCGGTACTCATGAGGCACCTGCGGATAAAATTGATGAAGCATTATAACTCCCGTTCCTTTTCTCTCCTATATTGGTCGAGTCCTGCTCGCCGAAGTTTACAGGCAGGGCATTCTCCACACCCTTGTCCACGTATGCCATGATAACACGTCAATGTATAATCGCGCACATAATTTAACTGCCCCAGGTCATCCGCGAGCTTCCAGGTTTCTTTTTTATCCAGCCACATAAGCGGCGTGTGGATAACAAAGTCTTTCCCGATCCCTAAATTCAGGGAAACGTTTAAGGACTTTACAAATGCATCCCGGCAGTCAGGATACCCGCTGTAATCTGTTTCACATACGCCGGTCACTATATGTTTGGCTCCTTTTTGAGAAGCTGCAATAGCCGCAAAAGAAAAGAAAAGCAGGTTTCTCCCTTCTACAAAGGTAGACGGAAGTTCCCCATCCTTTCCTTCCTCCACTTCTATAGAATCTCTAGTAAGAGCGTTTGGCGCAAGCTGGTTTAACAATGTCATATCCAGTATATGATGTTCGATATTCAAATCCTCTGCAATATCAGAAGCTACTTTTAATTCTTCTGAATGGCGCTGGCCGTAATCAAACGTGACCGCAATCACTTCTTTAAATTGTTCCAGGGCCCAAAAAAGACAGGTAGTGCTGTCCTGGCCGCCGCTGAAGACAATAATAGCTTTTTCATTTTTTAAACTCAATGTCTTTTCACTTCCCGTTTGTTTTAAGCTGATTTTTTTATCTAGTATATCACGGCTTCCCTATACAGACACCGGGAAGGGATATCAAAACCTTGAAGTTATTTTTTTTCCTTATCCAAATAAACCTGGCTCCCCACGGCCTTGCGCTGACCCTGGTATTTCCCATTATACGGGACGCCTGCTTCCTGATCCATAGATGCAAATACAAGCTGGGCTATTCTGCGTCCGGACTGGAGGATGATGGGAAGACGGTTGGCATTATATAATTCCAGGGTAATTTCTCCTTCAAATCCCGGATCCACCCAGCCTGCGTTCTGAATAAACAAGCCCATTCTTCCAATAGAGCTCCTGCCTTCTACAAAAGCCGTTAAATGGTTTGGAAGTTTTATGTATTCGTTCGTTGTAGCCAGTAAGAAGGAATGAGGCGGAATAATGACTTCATCGCTTTCAAATTCTACATATTTAGCAGGTTCATTTAAATTGATGGAAGCAATAGCATTCTCATCAATTTTTAAATAGTGATGGCCAAGACGGATATCAACAGAGGCCGGCTGAATCTGCTCTTCGCTGCAGGGCTCTATCGTCAATTCATTATTTTTCATCATTTCGCGGATCGTTATATCGGATAATATCAATTCATACGCCACCTTTTTATTTGCTCTTCTTTATTGAGTATAGTAAAACTAGAAGCCTATTGCCAGCATAATTCCTGAACCTGCTGAAAAGAAATGTAATTTGCCGGCACTACAAAAAAAAGCCGCTTCGCAAGAAGCAGCTTTTTCTAATTAAATTTAAAATCCAGTTCCAGCTCGTATCCCTGCTCCTGAATAATCTTTCCATGTTCATACTCGTGAATTAATTCATTATATTGGTCGGTGAGTATTTTAAACTGTCCGGCATCTTTATTATCAAGCGAATGGTCAATTAACCTGCGTAATCTTTCATAATTGGAGTCAAACAAAGCATATTCAAGTGTCATTTGCGCATATAGTGATTGAAGCACCTGCCTTGATGGCCTTCTGCCATATTTTGCAGATTTCACTTTTTTCATAAAATGCTGTTCGTGAGTTGGATGTAACATCTTTCCCAAACCCCCTATCCTTTTATCTGGATTATCGGCTTCTTATATAATAAAAAAGGCTGGTTTCCATCGTGAGTTAAGCAGCAGTTGATGTTACTCATTTATACCCACCTTTTCGATAGAATAAACGTTTGCTCCCGCTTTCTTTTGAAAAGAAAATGGATTGAAAAACATTTTGTATGCGCTTTCCTACATTATACATGATAACGTTAAAACTCAAAAGGGGTAGAAGATTATTTATTTTGATTTTTCTAATATCAATAAGATCCATCAGATTATTGTACACCTGCTTCTATAAGATGAAAAATGAACACTGTTTATTGACAAAGGAATATGGCAAGAGTACATTACATATAGAATTGACGCAGGCCGTCAGCGGCTGCTGTTTAATAGATACCTATCAGCATAAACAGGGGAGAGAAACAACATTGAAGAAACAATTCGCCATTATTGGACTGGGAAGATTTGGTGTAAGCGTCAGCACAGAGTTATTCCAGCTCGGCCATGAAGTGCTGGCTGTCGATATCAACCCTTCCAAAGTAAAAGAAATTACAAACTTTTCCACTCATAGTGCGGTCGCGGACGGTACTGATGAAAAAGCGCTTCGTAAACTTGGTATTGCCAATTTCGATCATGTTATTGTTGCTATTGGAGATAATATTCAGGCAAGCATTCTTTGTACCTTGCTGCTAAAAGAAATAGGCATCAAATCAGTATGGGCTAAAGCACAAAATTATTATCATCATAAAGTACTCGATAAAATCGGCGCTGATAAAATTATCCACCCGGAACATGATATGGGGCAGCGCATAGCCCAGCATCTCGTATCAGATAAAGTAATCGATTATATTGAACTTTCTGCAGATTATTCCATTGTAGAAATTACAGCTCCAAAATCCATGCACAACAAGACGCTTTTTGATCTGGATATCCGTGCCAAATTCGGCGTCACTATTTTAGGCATTAAACGAAAAAAACAAATCAATATTTCACCGCTTGCCGAAGACAGGGTTTTAGTTGGAGACATTCTTATTGTTATCGGCCAGAAAAATGATTTAAAGCGTTTCGAAGATACCAACTAACAGCTGCAGATCGAATCCACGTACACAAACGGCCGATCTTTATTACTCAGGCAAAAAGATTTTTCTGTTGCTTACTTTATGGTACTATTGGAGTTACCAGGAAAAAAGAACGGAGGATTCTCATGCGCTTAACTTCTTATACAGACTACTCTCTGCGCACTCTAATGTATTTGGCTACGGTTGATAGAGAAAAGCTGACAAGCATTAAAGAAATCTCCAATGCATATTCTATTTCTTATAACCATTTAACCAAAGTAGGCCATGAATTATCAAAGCTGCATTTAATTGAATCAGTAAAAGGACGAAACGGCGGTATTCGCTTATCGGCAGAACCGAAAGACATTAACATTGGCTGGGTAGTCAGACAGACGGAAGATAATTTTCACATGGTGGAGTGTTTTTCTTCTGAAAATACCTGCCTGCTTGCCGGCGGCTGCGAGCTTCAGTCTGCTTTACGTGAAGCGCTCAATGCTTATCTGGCTGTGCTTGACCAATATACGCTTGAAGACGTTACGGCAAATAACGCCCGTCTTTTTTCTTTATTCCAAACTGCCCTTCAAACGTAAACTAATGTGGAAAAACAAACGCTCCGCCTTCATTGGCGGAGCGTTTTTAAGCATATCTTTTATATCGCAGGCTTTTGCCATTTTCAACAGAATGAACATTCACTACCCCGCGTTTTTCCCCGGAAGCTGTCATCATAGCTTCCGCTGCACGGGCAATACGCCCGAGTTCTGTATAATCGTTTTCAAATACATACAGCGTCCGTTCGTGTGCGCATTGTATAATAGGAATTGAAAAACTTTTTTCCGGCCGGCTGCTTCCTGTTTTACTATATAACAGCCAGCCATCGAGTCTGCCCTGTTCTTTTTCAAGAAGCGGGAGCAGAGTGCCCGATGTATGGGCAAGCCACAAATAATAAGAAGCATGATAATGAAACCACTGCGGAGACACCATCTGCTGCCAGAATCCTTTGTATTGGCCCAATAAATAGGATGGTGTTCTTTCCTGAGCGGATGCAGACAAGGAGGAGACGATCATTTCGTTCATCATTTCCTGTACCGTATATTTCCAGGGTTCAATGTGCAGCACTGCATCCGGCTGATTCTGCTCGTATGAGTAACCAAATGGTCCTTCCATCCTGTTCATCCTTTCTCCATCATCTCCTGATTTTATACACTATTTTAACGCATATCCCACTGTCATTTCTACATATATTGAAGAAAAGATGTGGCTATCGTGAAATAAATCAACAGACTTATAATATCATTTAATGTTGTGATAAACGGTCCGGAGGCAATAGCCGGATCCAGGTTCATTTTGTTAATAATAAGAGGAATCGTCATTCCAATGACGCTGGCAGCTCCCAGCGAGAGTACAATCGAACCGCCGACGATTAAGCCGAGCGTAAAATCATTATAAAACGTGCCGAGCAGCAGAAAAATAACCAGGCCTGAAATACTGCCAATTAGAAGGCCTGTAGCAAACTCCCTCCAAATCGTACGGGCCAGTCCTTTTTTATAAGAGGCCCCTGTAGCAAGAGACCTTACAGAAACAGCAAGTGATTGTGTTCCCGTGTTTCCTGCGGATCCCATAATGAGTGGAATGAACGCTGCAAGCAGGACAACCGTTTCCAGGGTACTCTCGAAACGATTGATGACTTCAGCCGTTCCCAGTCCAAAAAACATGAGCAGAATAATCCATGGTGTCCGAAGTTTAGCTGCTTGATAGGAAGTAATATTTACATCTGTGGAACCTCTGGATGCCGTTATCTCACCAAAATCCTCCGTCGCTTCCTCTTCGAGAACATCCAGTGCATCATCGACCGTAATAATCCCTACCAGTGTATTATCATCCGTAATAACCGGGGCTGCCAGAAAATCATATTTCTGAATCAGCTGAGCAGCTTCTTCCTGATCCGTTTTAACATGAATGGAAACCACTCTGGTGCTCATAATATTTTCAACCTGTTCTTCGGAGGAGGCGGTAATTAAATCCCGGATTGATACGACGCCGGCAAGCCGTCCGTCTTCATCCACTACATATAAGTAGTAAATCGTCTCCGCTTCAGGTCCTTCTTTACGAAGGAGCTCAATAACTTCAGCCACTGTAGAAGACGATTTCAAGGAAATAAATTCTTTTGTCATAATGGCTCCGGCTGTTTCTTCATCATAGAGCAGCAGTTCCTGCACTTCTCTGGCCTCTTCTTTATCCATCGAGCCGAGGATTTCCCGTACATTTGGCTGCTGAAGCTCACCAAGGAAGTCTGCAACATCATCGGCAGACATATTGTTGTACACGTCCGCCGCATAATCTTTACTCAGCTCGGGAGCCGCTTCTTTTTGCTCATCGATATCCAGGCTCTCAAATATTTCGGAGAATTCTTCCGGACTTAAATATTTATAAACAAGTCCGCGCTGTTCCGGCTCCAGGTTATTAAAAATTTCAGCCTGGTCGGTAGGATGAAAGTCCAGAAATATATCCCGGAATACGCTGATATCTTCCTTTTCCAATGCTTCAATGATTTTTTTTACATAATCTTCTTTTGTTTCATCATTTAATTCAATCACGGAGTCTCCTCCTCTCCTGCAGAATATTACCTTTTTGTTATTTTTCTAAAAGCGCATGTTTCATCGCAGACCCGAGAAGGCCATTGTACAGCGCGTGAGCCACGATAGGCGCCCATAGTGTTCCGAATAGGAGAAACAGCCATCCCAGCATTAAACCAATACATAGTACAACGCCATGGGCCGTGAGGCTTCCTTTGTACTGAGGAACATGTACAAGCATAAATATAACCGACACGATCATCAGTGCCGGCAGGCTTTCTATGTAATAAGCCAGTACACCAAGAAGTACACCGCGGAATAGAAACTCTTCTGATATTCCTGCGCCGGCCGCAATCGTTACTACTCCGTATTTTTTTTGAAGCAGCGAATAAATAAGCGCTGTATACTGATTATCAGGAAATTCGAGAGAGGTCCATTTGTACAGGGCAAGAAGAACGCCGGCGCTGAGTAAACCAGCCCCCGCACCCACCGCAGTTTCACGGATAATACTGCCTGTATCAAATAGAGCTGCAATATAGCCGGCAGAAGAAAAGCCAAAGACAAAAAATACTATCGCAGCCCCCACCAGCACAAACAGCAGAAAGCTGATCCATACATCTTTTAACGTAATATCATTTGACATAGGCCCCTGTCCTTTATGGTGTGAAATAATTAAATTGATACTGCAGCATTTCCGGAATTACTTCTGCAAAAGTTGGTGAGGTTTCGCCGCGGCGTTCCAGGAAGAAATCAACAAACGTTTCCCCCGCTGCTTCCGCAGCGACCGTATTTTCTTCTTCCGGCTGCTCCTGACCCGGAAGCGCTTCTACTTTTTGAACGAACAGCTCGTTATTTTCTTCGTCCGTCACGGTTAAATATCCGCCTTCTTCCACTGTGACTTCTACAAGAGCATCTTTTCCTGCCAGATAGACGAGGTTTGGAATGTCATATTCTATCCCGTCTTCTGATTCCATTACTCCTTCTTCTATTTCACGCTCTTCATACGCTGTAAACCCTTCATTTAATAGAGCAGTCGTGTCTGCATCCGCACTTGCACTGTTTTCAGCCTTTAGGACGACAGCAATTAATTCCCGGCCGTCTTTTTCAGCTGTCGTTACCAGGGTATTGCCGGCTGCTTTTACAAAGCCGTTTTTGCCGCCCGTTACGTTTTCGTTACTGAAAAGCAGACGGTGGTGGTTTACGATCGTCGTTTCCCACCCTTTACTGTTCCAATCAAATTTCTCTGTCGCAGAGAGCTCCCGGAATTCTTCATTTTCCATTGCATATCTTGTGATTTCCGCCATATCCGAAGCGGTAGTATAATGCTCAGGATCATGAAGACCATGTGGATTTTTGAAAGAAGTGTCTTCAATTCCTGTTTTATCTTTAAGGTAAGCCGTCATTTCCCCGGCAAATTTTTCATCCGAGCCGGAATAATGTTCAGCGATCGCGGAACCTGCATCATTTCCGGAATTGATAAGCATACCTTTTACCAGTTGATCGATGGAAAGCGTTTCTCCTTCCACCAGATATACCGAGGTTCCTTCTACTTCTGTCGTTTCTCTGCTGATAGTGGTTTCATCCTCTAAATTGCCGGTTTCCAGCGTCATTATAGCAGATGCTATCTTTGTGATCGAAGCTGGATACATACGTTTATCTGCTTCTTTTTCAAATAAAATCTGGCCGGTCTCTCCATCCATCAGCACAGCGGTTTCACTGTTAAGCTGGTTGATCCGGTCTTCAGCTGCGGCCTGACTGGGAAAATAAAATAACACGAAAAAAGCTGTCATGATTATACATAATTGTTCCAGCGGTTTTTTTTGTTTATTAATTAGTTCCCGCTCCCTTCAGCCAGTATTTCACATCGTTAGCATATATTATTTTAAAAGCTACTTTCTAATATACCATCATAACGGTTTTTCTGCTTTCTCTGTCGCCTGTCCGGTTATTCTGCACAAAAAAACCTGCCGGAAAATATCCGTCAGGCTGGTTCAATTTGTTCCATGTATTCTCTAATTGTCTCTTCTGTCATGGAGCCTGTAATAATATCCTGGACAACTCCATTTTCATCTATCAGAAACGTGGAAGGGAGCGGGCCTATTCCGTAGCTGTCGACTACATTTCTGTTCTTATCAAGAACAATGGGAAAGCTCAATTGATGTCTATCTGAAAACCTGGACACAACCAGCTCTGTTTCTGCTACGTTGACTGCCAGAACTTCCACTCCACGATTTTCAAAAGCCTGATGCTGGCTCTCCATGTAAGGCATTTCTTTTTCACACGGCGGACAGTAGGTGCCCCAGAAGTTCAAAAAGACGCCTTTGCCTCTATAATCTTCCAGCTGTACCTGCTCTCCTTCCATATTGGTAAGCTGAAAATTAGGAGCAGTCTCCCCTTCTGTTACAGCCATCTGCTCACCACTTATAAAGTTGGTATAAAATACGTAACCCAGCACTACAGCAAGAATACTAAGGATAGAAAGCCGCATAATAAAACGGCGCTTTTTTTTATTCATATGTATCTCCCCCATTTAGACGTGCTTCTCTTTTAATTAGTTTCTCATGAAAGAACAAGGTTATTCAAGTACTGCTGTTTTTTTATTGAAACCGTTTTAAAAAGAAGCCGGAAATTACCGGCTTCTTACATAGACTGAACAGCCTTTTCAATATCTATGTCTCCGTCAATTACATCAAATGCTTTAAAAAAAGTTGTTTCAGCTTTTATGCTTCGGGCGAGCACTTCAGCTATATCTGTTCTTGTTACTTCTCCGAGTTCTCCAAGAGCTGGTGCGATACGGACCTTTCCGGAAGGCGTGTGGTCCGTAAGCCGGCCTGGTCTTACAATCGTATAATTAAGGCCGCTGTGCTGTAAATATTCATCTGCCAGCTTCTTGGCTACAAAATAGTGTTTCATGCTGTCAGGCCCCTCATCAGGATTGCTCGAACGCATAGAGCCCACCATCAGAAAACGCCGGGCGCCATGTTCTTTAGCAGCATCCACCGCTTTCCTTGCTCCCCACAGATCAATTAATATCGTTTTATCGGCGCCCGTATGCCCTCCTGATCCTGCCGCAAAAACGACAGCTTCCTGGGCTTCAAACACTGAGGATATGTCTCCTTCGAGATTGGATACAATGGTTTCATCCGCCCCCAGTTCCTTCAGCTCAGCTGCCTGTTCTTCTTTTCTGATCATGGCCGTGATGTGGTAGTCTTTTTCTTCTGCCAGTATCTTGATCAACTGCCTTGCAATTTTGCCGTTGGCTCCTACAATCAGGATGTTCATGCGGCTTCGCCCCTTTTCTTTTTAGTATAGAGCGATCCTCAGATTCTGTACAGATAAAGAAGCGGCCTTTTAAAAGGCCGCTTCTTTAATCAAACATATACGATTTTGAATGGTAGCGGATGCTCATTATCATGCCAAGGGCAAACATCGTTGCGATAACGGAGGTACCTCCGTAACTCAACAGAGGAAGGGTAAAGCCCGTAACTGGAAGCAGACCGAGGCTCATTCCTATGTTTTGGAAAATCTGGAAAGCCAGCATTCCGATAAATCCGGCGCACAAGTACTTACCAAACGCATGATTGGAGCGGAAAGCTATCATTAATATCTGATACAAAAGCACAAAATATAACGTAATCACCATCGCACCGCCCAGGAAACCGTGCATCGAGCTGATAACAGCAAAAATAAAATCGGTATGGGCTTCCGGGATATAGATGGAATCGTCGGTTGTTCCGAGCAGCTGTCCTGCACCGATTGCAGTAAGTGCTCTTACTGTCTGGAAGCCTTCATCTGCATACTCAAAAGGATTGAGCCACCCATTAATACGATTTACCTGGTATTGATCCATTAATGCAAATATAGTAGCGTCCAGTACAGCTGGTATTTGGAAAAACAAGAAAATAAATACGGCAAATGCCAAAAGAGGAACACCGATCAGTACACTGACAATTTTGTAGGATATACCTGATACGACCATCAATGCTACAAATACAGCCCCAATGAGCATGACACTTCCCATATCCGGCTGCCTTGCCAGTAAAAGGACGACAGGAAGAATCGGAAGCGCCATTTTTCCAAGCAGCTGAAAGTCTGTCTTCAAAGTCGCATTTTCTTTGTAGCGCTGATTGTGCCGATAGATGATGGCACTCAGCGTAATAATCAATATAATTCTCATTAGCTCAGACGGCTGAACCGACCCAATAATAGGCAGCGTAAACCAGCTGACAGCTCCGTTCGTCAGCGGCGCTATCATTTCATTAGGACCGATGATATCCAGAGCCAAAAGCAGAAAGAGTCCAAATCCATAAAGTACCCAATGCATGTTCAGATAATATTCATAATCAAAATGGACAGTCACGAAAGCCACCGCAAAGGCCAGCACAAAAAATATACCCTGCCTGATATAAAAATTGGTGTCATACTGGCCCATCTGCTGGGCAAAGTAAATATAAAAACAACTGATAACCGCAAATAAAAACAGTACAAAAAACATATTGATATCATACTGCTTTTCGGTTGAAGGATAATTTCCGTTCAATCTACATCACCATATCCTTTTAAAAATAGTCGTAACACTTAAATTAAAGCCGCTGATATATAATATACTCTTCTCTATACTAACAGTACAACCTTTTCCTTTTAAAATAAATGATTCAGTAAAGAAGGCCGGCTGCATCCGTACCAGTTAAGCCGTCGTTTATCTCTCGGATAAAACTTGTATGAAAATGGAAGGAATGTGATTGTCCTGTACATTATTACCGTGTAATATAAAAATGAGAAACGCTATACGCAATCAGGAGGAACTTTATGACTTCTTTAACTCCCCGCTCCAATGAAAGAATTGTGTCGCTCGACATTATCCGCGGCTTTGCCCTTTTGGGTATCCTTTTAGCTAATATGGCTTTTTTTAAATCTCCTGCTCTGCAGCTGCAAAGCTATCCCGGAGCAGAGCCTCTGCTTTCTTTAAGCCAAATGGATGAATGGTTTCAATTTCTTATAAACTGGCTGGTCGTCGGCAAATTTTATCCTATGTTTTCCTTTTTATTCGGGCTCGGCGCTTATATTTTTTATACCCGTTTAGCAGAAAAAGGACGAGAGCCTAAAGTTTATTTTCTTAGACGGTTCAGTTTTCTGCTCGGGCTTGGCCTCATTCACCTTTTGTTTATCTGGTCCGGTGATATTCTACATACTTATGCCGCTGCCGGATTTCTGCTTCTTTATTTCCTGCGGGCTCCTGCTAAAACCGTTCTGGTCTGGGGTGTTTCCCTGATCGCTGTTTCTGCTGTATTTTTAACCGGCCTCCTCACCCTCAGCTATGCCGTTTCCGCGGACTATTTTTCAAGTGATGCTGCAGCGGAACAGGCACAGGCCGATATTTCCAGTGCGGAATCAGTATACAGCAGCGGCAGTTATTTGGAACTGCTGGGATTCCGCCTCAGTAATGAGCTTCCCCTCATCCTGAGTAATATCTTTTTTACCGTGCCTTCCATTCTCGGTCTGTTTCTAATTGGATTTTACTTCGGTAAAAAAGAATTGTTCCGCCGGCCGTCAGCCACCTCCGGATTTTGGAGAAAATTGCAGTTGACCGGCCTGGGAGCCGGACTGCCTTTATCTTTTATGTATGCCTACCTTAATAGCTCTTATTCTTCTTTTCCGGCCTGGACGGCAGCATCTATTGGAGAAGGAATAAATTATATTGGAGGCCCTCTTCTGATGCTTGGCTACGTAGCAAGTATTGTACTGATTGTCCGGCACGAACGGTTTAAGCGACTGCTTTTCCCAATAGCGCTGGTCGGCCGGATGGCACTGACCAATTACCTGCTGCAGTCTATTGTGTGTGCCTTTATCTTTTACGGATTTGGATTGGAACTATTTGGAACCGTCAGTGTATCGACAGGGGTTCTTATCGCTTTAATTATTTATGCAGCCCAGGTTATTTTAACATTTTTCTGGTTTCTGGCTTTCAGCCAGGGGCCGCTTGAAAACTTATGGAGACGCTGGACTTATCGTTAAGTCAGCTAATTTAAAACGGAAGCCCTCTAAAATAGGCTTCCGCTTTTTTATTGCATTTTTTATTTTACTCCGACTACCTTTTGAATGGCTTCCATTACACGATCGGCCTGGAAAGGCTTAACGATAAAATCTTTAGCACCGGCCTGAATGGCATCGATAACCATGGACTGCTGTCCCATGGCAGAGCACATGATAATATTGGCATCGCCGTGTTTGCTTTTAATTTCTTTTAGAGCCGTAATCCCATCTTTTTCGGGCATCGTAATATCCATGGTTACCAGATCCGGTTTCAGCTCTTCATACATATCAACGGCTTCCTGGCCATTGGCTGCTTCTCCAACTACGTTAAACTGATTTTTTACTAAAATGTCCTTTATCATCATTCTCATAAAGGCGGCATCATCTACAACTAATACTGAAGACACATATATCCCTGCTTTCTTTTATTTTATTAGTGGGGTGATCAGCTTATCCAAATCCAATACGGTAATAAGGCGTCCGTCTACCATAATAACGCCATCCACATATTCATTCTTTCTGTGTCCCGAAGATTCCGGCGGGGCTTCCATTCGGTTTAAATCGATATCCATGACGTCATTTGCCCCGTCTACAATAAGCCCTGCTTCGTACTCTTCCCGGACGAGTACAAGAATTCTCGTATGTTCGTCCATTTCCCTGCCCTGTATCTGAAAAAGGGTTCTTACTTCAATAACGGGAGTAATAATACCGCGCAGGTTCATTACTCCAACTATAGCAGCTGCAGATCCGGGAATACGGGTAATACTTTTCACTTTTTCTATAGACTGGATTCTCCGCACATCAATAGCAAATTCTTCTTCATTGAGTTGAAATACAATAACTTTTGTTAATACAGCTTCCTCGGTATGCTCCAACTGTTCTGGTTCCATTTTCTCCTCCTTACGCTATCAGCGTATTTACATCCACTATTAACGCTACGTTTCCATCTCCCAAAATAGTTGCACCTGAAATGGACGCTATATCCGGAAGAAAAGGTCCCAGTGATTTCAGAACGATATCCTGCTTGCCTACTAAATGATCAACCATCAAAGCCGCGATTTTACCGCCTTTGTTAATAACAACGATAGAATGCTGGCTGCGTTCTTCCTGGGAACCTGGAATAGCAAACACTTGATGCAGCGAAAGCAGCGGAATAATTCTGCCGCGGAAGTCAATAACACGCTGGCCATGTGAATGGAAAATATTATCTTTGGTAATAATGGCTGTTTCTACAATAGATGAAATCGGAACTGCATATTTTTCCTCTCCGGCCTCTACGAGCATGACATCCAGAATAGAAAGCGTCAGCGGAAGCTGAATCGAAAAAATAGAACCTTTACCGGGCTCTGAATCAACCGATACGATTCCTCCCAGCGACTCGAATGTGTTTCTTACCACATCAAGCCCTACTCCGCGTCCTGAAATATCTGTAACTTCGGCTGCCGTACTGAAACCGGAAGCAAATAAAAGGCCGTAAATATCCTGATCCGTCTTTTTCTCTACATCTTCTGCAGCGATGATTCCTTTTGACAATGCAATATCTATGACTTTTTCTTTATTAATACCTGCCCCGTCATCTTCCATTTCGATCATAACATGGTTGCCGCTGTGGTAGGCACGAAGAGTTACCGTGCCGGTTTCCGGCTTTCCTGCCTGTTTTCGTACCTCCGGCGTTTCAATTCCATGATCTAGTGAATTACGCAGCAGGTGTACGAGAGGATCTCCAATTTCGTCAATTATTGTACGGTCAAGCTCTGTATCCGCACCAACAATATCGAGTTCAATTTTTTTACCAAGTTCTTTTGACAGCGAACGAACCATGCGCGGAAAACGGTTGAATACATTTTCGACCGGCATCATTCTCATCGTAAGTATAATCGTCTGCAAATCACCGGATATACGGGACATGTGTTCTACTGTATCAGTTAGTTCACTGTGTTTAAGTTCTGCAGATAGCTGCTCAAGCCTGCCTCTGTCGATGACAAGCTCTTCAAATAAATTCATCAGCTTATCAAGGCGATCTGTGTTAACCCGCACGGTTTTCACAGCTTCTGTCTGCCGCTGCGGCATTTCCGCTTTATTGGAAGGCGGCGAAAGCTCCTGATTTTTTTCTTCTGTTATACTCTGCTCCTCATGTTTCGTCTGGACTGTTTCTTTTTTCACAACATGAACATGAACATCTGTTACTTCCGAAATTCCGGCAATCTGTGCCTGCAGGTTTTCAGGCTCTTCTTTTGTGATAAGCGTAACAGTGAATTCATTTTCAAACGCTTCCGCTTCCAGATCAGCCATTGCCGGCTGGCAGTTGATTACTTCCCCGGCTTTTTCTACTACGCCAAATACCATAAATACCCGGGCTGCTTTCAGCATCGTCTGCTCGTCCAGCGTAACGTTCAGGCAGAGTGCATGGTATCCCTGCTCTTCTGATTCCTGTATTACTGCCCATTCGTACTGATCATACTCCGGTATCACTGAGTGCTTTTCAGGAGAAACATTTGAAGCTGATGCAGTTTCTGCTGCTTTGTCTCCAGCAAGAAGAGCTTCAAGCTTCGAAGCTGCCCCCTGTACATCTTTTTTCCCGCTTCCTCCGCTGGATATATCATTGATCATATATTCCAGATCATCCACCGATTCAAAAACAACATCCAGAACAGCCGGCGTCACTGTCAGCTGATCGTTTCTAATCTGGTCGAGCACATTCTCCATATGATGGGTTAAATGTGCCAGATCTTCAAAGCCCATCGTAGCTGCCATTCCTTTCAGCGTATGGGCAGACCTGAAGATTTCACTGATAATGTCTTTACTGCCGTTATTTTTCTCAAGCTCCAGCAGGTGTGTATTTACAGCCTGCAGATGCTCCTGGCTTTCTTCAATAAACAATGTCAAATATTCTTTATTATCCACGGTTTCTCCCTTCTCCACGTCCTCTATTTCTTTGCTGCTTATGGAGTCCTTCCTACTAACTATCGGCATTCTCTTATGATTATTTAAGTATTTCTGTTTCCTTGACCATAGAAATTTACTATAAAACCTTATGTAATAAAATAGATTTGAAAATAGAAAAAACGTATCTTCTAATGAAGATACGTTTTACAGTGTTTTAATTCAGATCAAAATGCTGGCCGTTCTGTTCATAAACAATCCATTCCGCCAGGTTGGTAGCATAATCTGCAATCCGTTCAATATACCGCCCGATAAAAGCAAGCTGGGCGATGTTTTCTATTTCATTCTGCTCAATAGACATAGCGAATAGTCCACGTACAAACATTTTATATTTTGCATCAACTTTATCGTCCAGAACCGCAATCTGCTGAGCTGTCATTAAATCTTTATGCTTATAGGCCGACAGCGCCCGATCCAGCATAGAAACTGCGATAGAAGCCATTTCCCGCATTTCTTCTATTTTATGCTCGGGCTGAAAAGCAGTCATCCGCCTGGAAGCTTTTATAATATCAATGGAAAGATCTCCCACACGCTCCAGGTCGCTCGATATCTTCAAAGCTACAATGGTAGTTCGAAGATCAGTAGCTACCGGCTGCTGCTTCGCAATCATTAATGTCGCTTTATCATGGATTTCAAGCTCTTTTTTATTGATTACTTTATCATAGTCTATAATGTCCTGCAGCAGATGTCCTTTTCCTTTATCAAGAAGTTCCATAGCACGTTCAAACGTTTGGATGACTTCCTTACCCAGATTGAATACTTCATCCTGCAGCGAAGCCAATTCTTGTTCATACGTACTTCGTACATTCATCTGCTGTACCTCCGTTCTTAACCGAAACGTCCGGATACATAGTCTTCGGTCCGCTGATCCTGCGGCGAAGAGAAAATATTGGATGTGTCATCATACTCCACGACTTCCCCATTTAAGAAAAAGGCGGTCCGGTCAGAGATTCTACCTGCCTGCTGCATATTGTGAGTTACAATAATGATGCTGTACTTCTTCTTTAATTCCTGAACCAGCTCTTCTATTTTTAATGTAGAAATAGGGTCCAGAGCAGAAGTCGGTTCGTCCATTAACAACACGTCTGGTTCAATTGCCAGGCAGCGTGCGATGCAGAGTCTCTGCTGCTGTCCGCCTGAAAGACCAAACGCATTCTCTTTCAGCCTGTCTTTTACTTCATCCCATAAAGCCGCGTCTTTTAAACTTCTCTCTACGATTTCATCAAGGACTTTCTTGTCTTTAATCCCGTGGATTCTCGGGCCGTATACCACATTTTCATAGATGGATTTTGGAAATGGATTCGGCTTTTGAAATACCATCCCTACTTTGGTTCTTAATTTTTCGACGCTGAATTTCTTATTAAAAATATTGTTATCACGATAGTAGACTTCACCTGATGTTTTTACAATCGGAACCATTTCTGTCAGACGGTTCAACGTTTTAATAAATGTTGATTTTCCGCAGCCGGAAGGTCCGATAATAGCCGTTACTGTTTTTTCGGGAATGTCGAGTGTGATATCTTTCAGCGCCTGATCTTTTCCATACCAGAGATTTAACTTATCAACTTTATAAACATTGCTTGTTTCTTTTTTCACCTGATTGGTTGAACGATTATCCTCCGTCTGCAGCATAGTATCCCTCTTTTTTTCAGATTGCATTGTGGATCCCCCTTAGAATCTTTGTTGGAATTTATTTCGAATCCACACGGCGATGGAATTCATTAGTAAAAGCATAGCAAGCAGAACAATAATTCCTGCTGCTGCAATAAAGTGAAACTCTTCCTGTGGTCTGCTCGTCCAGTTGAATATTTGAATAGGCATAACCGTAAACTGTGAAAATACATTATCCGGCAAAAATGCGATGTAGGTTAATGCACCTATCATAATTAATGGAGCTGTTTCTCCTATAGCACGGGACAGGGCAAGTATGTTCCCTGTTAATATACCGGGCAGAGCCGCTGGAAAAATAATACGGAACATTGTCTGCCACTTTGTTGCTCCCATACCAAAAGATGCTTCTCTCATTTCTGAAGGAACGGAACGGATCGCTTCCTGGGAAGCAACTACGATAATGGGCAGAATAAGAAGCGCCATCGTAAGTCCACCGGCCAGCACGCTTCGTCCCATGGAAAGTTCTCTTACAAAAATAGTCAGGCCGAGCAGTCCAAATACAATAGAAGGAACGCCTGCCAGATTGGAAATATTCATTTGGATCAAAGCAGTAAATTTGTTTGTAGGTGCATATTCTTCCAAATAGACTGCCGTACCGACACCGAGTACGAAAGCAACCGGCGCGGTAACGACCATCATCCAGAACGTACCGACAATAGCAGCTTGAATTCCTGCTTCATCTGCGTTTCTTGAAGCAAAGGAAGTCATAAATTCCCAGTTTAAAAAACCAATTCCCTGAGTGAATATCCGTACTAATAATATCAACAGCATAAGCAGGCTGAATAGGACGGCTCCGAAAAATATACCTTTGAATATTTTATTTTTTAATTGACGTTTTTTTTCATTTGAATTATCTTCTACTTCAGGATAATCCGCTACAGTTGCTGCATCCTGTTCTGGTAGAGCCATTTAATAAACCTCCCTGAATCGCTTCGATATAAAATAGGCAATGACGTTCATCAGCAGGGTGAAAAGGAACAATGTCATGCCGACAGCGTAAATACTGTAGTACGTTGTCGTACCGTATCCTACGTCTCCGAGGCTTACCTGCACAATATAAGCAGTCATTGTCTGTACGGCATTCGTAATATCCATATCGGTTGTTGGATTTGCACCGCCTGCCACTGTAACAATCATCGTTTCCCCAATCGCTCTTGAGATAGCGAGTACGAAAGATGCCAGAATACCGGAAAGAGCTGCCGGTACGACCACTTTCATTGCCACTTCTAATCTTGTGGAACCGAGCGCGTAGGCGCCTTCTCTCATCGATCCGGGAACCGCACTCATCGCATCTTCAGAAAGGCTGGCCACCATAGGGATAATCATAATGCCTACTACCAGACCCGGGCTGAGTGCATTGTATACTCCCAGTCCTGGGATAACATTCTGCAGAACCGGTGTAACAAAAGTTAAAGCAAAGAATCCGTATACGATCGTTGGAATTCCAGCTAATACTTCCAAAATAGGTTTAATCGTTCTCCGTGTTTTATCACTTGCATATTCACTCAGAAAAATGGCGGCTGCGAGTCCTATAGGAATAGCTATAACCATCGCAATAACTGCAATCATCAGTGTTCCTATAATCAGCGGCCTGATACCAAAATCCGGTTCCGAAAATACCGGATACCAGTCCGGACTTGTAACAAACTCTACAATAGAAACGGTTGAGAAAAAAGTAAATGTTTCTGCCATAAGTGTAACGACAATACCAATAGTAGTTAAAATCGATATAACAGCACATGTTAGAAATAACTTTGGCATAATTTTTTCTGCTGCATTTGTCAGCCCACGGTTTGAGGACTTTTCTTCAATCTGCTGGCTTATCGACTTTTTTGGACGGTTTTCCATTATGATCCCCCTTGATCCCCATATATACTTAGTTAGTCTTTATAAAAAGGAGAAAAGCAAGACTGGGTTCGTCTCGCTTTCACCTGTTAATTTATCTACGGTTACTCGGCGTCCGCTGCAGCTTCTTCAATCATTTGTGCATTCTCTTCATACTCTTCGTCTGTCAGGTTAATATAGCCAACTTCCAAAGCAAGTTCTCCTGCATTTTCATTGGTAAAGTTCACGTAGTCCAAAATGTGTTCTTCCTGCAGGGATTCCGTTTTTACATAAGTGAAAAGGGGACGGGACAACGGCTCATAGGTGCCATCATTAATTGTTTCTTCTGTCGGCTCAATTGGGCCGTCTCCATTATCAATCGGTACAATTTTTAAGGAATCCTGGTTTTCTGCGTAATAAGCGTATCCGAAGTAGGCAATTGCGTTTGGATTGCTCTGCACTCCAGTAACCAGTACGTTATCATCTTCTGACAACTGGGCGTCACGGGAAATATCTCCATCTTCGAGCACTTCTTCAACGAAGTAATCAAACGTTCCTGAATCGGTACCAGGGCTGAAACGCTCAATTGGCTCATCAGGCCATTCAGAGTTAACATCGCTCCATGTTTCAGCTTCTCCATCCATGAAAATGGTTTGAAGCTCTTCTACTGTAAGCGAGTCAATAAAATCATTTTCCTGGCTTACAACAACGGATAATCCGTCGTAGGCTAACGGCAGTTCAATATAATCAATACCAGCTTCTTCAAGCTGTTCCACTTCTTCATCTTCAATGTCTCTGGACGCGTTACTTAAATCGGTTTCTCCACCGATAAACCGTTCAAATCCACCACCGGAGCCCGAAACACCGATTGGCGCCCGTATATCCGGATTTTCGGCTTGATATTCTTCAGAGACAGCTTCCATTATTGGAAAAACGGTTGAAGATCCGTCAATAGCGATTTCGTTCTCTCCTTCACCTGAAGCAGCTTCTTCCCCAGAGCCTTCTCCGGAACCGGATGCTTCCTCTTCTGTTTCTTCTCCGCCGCCTCCGCATGCGGAAACTGCCATAAGTCCTGCAAGTGATAGAGCCATCCAACCTTTTTTCATACGCATAATGTTTTCTCCCCTTTTTCTCTCATTGTCTAAGTAGTGTTGCTGAGTGCGGAGTAAATTATCTCTCCTGCTCACAATTGCTAGTATAGAAGAGAATTGTTAAGCCAAAATAGGCGTATTGTAAAGATTATGTAAATGCAAAGTTCATCCAACGATTATTCCCCGTCAGAACAAGGTTTAAATAAAAAAATCCCATCCAACTTTTATTGGAAGGGAAAATTTTTATATCGTTTTATTCCATCCGGAAGCGGCTAAATGAATCATCCCGTCATATACAGAAGCAGCTTCTTTCACGAGCTGCTGATGGTTTCCAAAATGCGGAAGGTGAGTAAGAAGCAGTTCTTTTACTTCAGCATGCGCTGCAAGCCGGCCGGCTTCAACACTGTTCATGTGGCCGGGTCCTGAACCATCCTGGCCGCTGTAAAGGCTGGCTTCTGCTATTAACAAATCAGCGCCTTCTGCCCACTCCGCCATTTTTTCAAAATAGGACGTATCGGCTGTATAAAACAGGCAGCCGCTGTTTCCCTGGATTCTCATAGCAAAACAGGGAACCGCGTGCTGAACAGGATAAAACTGAAAAACAAACGGTCCAATCTGAAGCGGGGTATTTTCATCATATGCTTCTGCTTCTACAATGTTTTTATAAGAAAGTCCGGAAAAACCATTGCGATCGTCCCTATGACCGAAAACCCGCACAGGCTTTGCCGGGGCAGTTTGAATATAAGGCTGCAGAAGACGGAAGTAATGAAAAGCTCCAATATCGCTTACATGATCATTATGATAATGAGAAACTACCACCGCATCAATATGTTCTAATTTTATATAGCGCTGGACGTTGGAAACCACTCCGCTGCCGCAGTCTATTAATACGCTGAAGCCGTTTTCTTCTATGAGATAGCCGGAAGCCGCCTCCCCTGCCTCCGGATACGCATGCCAGAACCCCACTACTGTTATTTTCATTTCTTTCCCTCCATTCTATGTAAAAAAGCACTGCCTCTATAACGATAGAGACAGTGCTTATACTACTATGCTTCTTTTGCTACGATGCTTACCTGCTTGCGTTTTTTCCCGAGGCGCTCAAATTTCACTACGCCGTCGATCTTGGCAAACAATGTATCGTCGCCGCCGATTCCTACATTCGTACCTGGATAGATACGGGTTCCGCGCTGACGAACAAGGATAGAACCACCTGTTACGTACTGCCCGTCTCCACGCTTCGTACCAAGGCGCTTTGATTTGGAATCACGACCGTTCTTCGTACTACCTACACCTTTTTTCGATGCAAAAAACTGAAGATCTAATCTCAACATATGTCTTCACCTCCCGTGATCGGAAATGCTGATGTGCTCGCTGTAATCAGCGGCAATCGTTTGAAGAGAAACAATCATGCCTTCGAGCAGGATCTGTGCTTCCGGTGAACTTTCATCCTCCGGAAGAATGCACTGTAAAAATCCGCCGTTGTCTCCTAAATCAATTTCAAGCTCGGCTTCGCATAAAGCCGTAACAGCATTCACTGCTCCAAAAGAAACAGCTGATGCTCCTGCACATACTAAATCGTATCCGTACGGACCCGATTCGGCATGGCCTGACATTAAAAAAGAATAGATGGATTGATCATTTCTTCTATTAATCGTTACTTTTATCATATCGTTCCTATCCTAAAGATCGATTTTGTCGATAATTACTTTAGTGTAAGGCTGACGATGACCCTGCTTACGACGATAGTTCTTTCTTTTCTTGAACTTATAGACGATGATTTTTTTGGCGCGGCCATGCTTTTCGACCTTGCCTGTTACTGTAGCGCCCTCAATAAATGGAGCTCCTACTTTTGCATCATCACCGCTGACAAATACTACATTTTCAAATGTTACAGAATTTCCAGCTTCCGCATCCAGCTTTTCAATGTAGACTTCCTGTCCTTCTTCTACTTTGATCTGCTTTCCGCCTGTTTCAATAATTGCGTACATACTTTGCACCTCCTGTTTTACTAAGACTCGCCACTTTAGGTGCCTGAAAGGACTTGAAAACCTAGTCATGTGCGGTTGTAGTTTGGGTGCTAATCCAAACGACTAACTATGAAATAATACCATATTGGCAGAGGGAGTGTCAATTCTTCCTTTATCTTTCTTGTTGCCGTTTTGACACCTCTTCTGCGGTTCCGGCAAAACTTATTTCCGGACGCAGGCTCTGCGCACTGGAAATTGATATGGAGAATGGAAAGAGCTGTTTCCAGAAGTCAAGCAGATGCTGTCCGTCTTTCTCAAGCCATTCCGCGGCATGGAACGGCAGCGTCAGCAGAACCGCCTCTGATTCGACTTCTCGGTATTCGTACAGGAGGCGCTCTGCTTCGTAAACGATAGTCTGTGCTTTTTTTATCTTCCCGCTTCCAGAGCAGGGCCGGCACGGTTCAAACAGCCGGTCGTGCAGGCTGCGGGCCGTTTTTTTTCTTGTCATTTCAAGAAGACCGATCCGGCTGATACCAAGTACATTTGTCAGCGCCCGGTCTTTTTTTAAAGCCTGCTTCAAGCAGTCGGTTACTTCTTCTTTGTCTTCCGTTCGTTTCATATCAATAAAATCGATAACGATTATTCCTGCTATATCACGAAGCCTTAGCTCCTTCGCAATTACTTTTGCCGCCTCTACATTTGTCTGTTTTATTGTTTCCGCTACATTCGTTTTCCCCGTAAATCGTGCAGTATTCACGTCGATTACGGTCATTGCTTCTGTTTTATCAATTTTCAGGGAGGCGCCGTTTTTCAGCCATACGTGGTCAAGCAGCAGCCGTTCCAGCGGCTTATCAAGCTTTTCATGGCTGAATACATTTTCACGTCCGCGGTATGTTACCATTTTGTTCGTATCTTTTTCTTCATAGCGGAGCAGACGGCGGATCCGCTCTGCTTCTTCTGCGTTATCTACTACAATCCGGCTCAGCTGGACAGCCGGATAATCTTTCAACAGCTTTTCTGCAAGCCCGCTTCCTTTTTTTAATAGACCCGGCTGTTTCATTTTACCTGCCGCTTTTTCCAGTTCGCTCCACTCTTCTTTAAGCAGCATAATATCCGCTTTAACCACTTCCCACCTGCTATCGCCTGCATTCGTACGGATAACTGCTCCCTCCTGCTGTTCTAATACTTCTGCAGCTTTCGTACGCCATGCCTCTCTTTCGGTTTCCGGATGAATTTTTTTGGAAACAGCGATATAGTTACCGTTAGGCATAAACACACTGTACTTTCCGGCAAAAGAGAGATTTTCAGTTAACCTTGCCCCTTTTTCTCCAAACTCTTCTTTTTCCACCTGAACTGCCACAAGCTGGCCCTGCGTAATAAATTCATTGATACTGCGTTTTTCTTTTCTGGCATAAGGTTCGTCCAGGCGGCGGTAGGAGAGAAGCTCATCCCTATAGAGAAATCCATTTTTTTCCCGGCCGATATCTACAAAAGCTGCCTGCATTCCCTGTACCACATTTTTCACACGTCCAATATAAATATCCCCAGCCGTTTTTGTTTCATCCGGTTGTTCGATATGTACTTCTGCCAGCTCTCCATCTTCCAGAAGAACCGCTCTTTTTTCCGAAGTAGCCGTATTAAAAATCAATTCTTTCATCGTATCGTTCCTCCTTTTGCAGCTGAGGTTTTTCAACAAAAAAACCCCCGTTATGACGGGAGCCTGTCTACAGCTTTCTATTTTTAGCTTTTTCGTACAAAAGCGTAAGCTGAGTAGTGTATTTTTTCCAGTCATCATTTTCAATCGAACCGGATTGGTATATTTTTTCTGTAAGCTGGCTTGCTTTCTTTTTTTCATCAGGAGAAAGCAGATCAATAACAGCCATAGGTAACGTCTCCTTTGTTGATTCATTCGCAGGACTTTAGTGTACTTTCTTCTTTTAGTATACCATAACCCGGCATAAGTATAGAATAGTCTGCTTTACAGGAGCAGGCGCCATAAAAAAGAGTCCCTTTCAGGGGGACTCTCTCCATTATGCTTTCATGCCGAATAATTTTTTCATTTTGGAGAAAAAGCCTTTTTTCTCTTCTAATGACATCAACGGAACTGATTCACCCATCATGCGCCTCGCAATATTCCGATAGCCGATAGACGCCCTGCTGTTAGGGTTCATCGCAATCGGCTCGCCTTTGTGAGCTGCTTTCAGCACGTCGTCTTCATCTACGATAACTCCCAGCAGATCAATAGCAAGTGTTGACGTCACATCATCCACATCCAGCATCTCGCCGGAATCAGATAAGTGCTGCCTTACACGGTTAATAACCAGTCTGGGCGGCGTGATGCCTTCTTGTTCAAGCAGTCCTACAATGCGGTCCGCGTCTCTAACCGCTGCTGTATCAGGTGTCGTAACGACAATAGCATGGTCTGCTCCTGCCACAGCGTTTTTGTATCCCTGTTCGATTCCGGCAGGACAGTCAATCAGAATAAAATCATAATCTTCCCGAAGAGAATCAATAATTTCCTTCATTTGTTCCGGGCTGACCGCTGACTTGTCTTTTGTCTGGGCGGCAGGAATTAAATGCAGGCAGTCAAACCGCTTATCTTTAATTAAAGCCTGCTGCACACGGCAGCGGCCTTCTGCTACATCAACCAGATCATAAATAATCCGGTTTTCCAGCCCCATCACAACGTCAAGGTTGCGCAGGCCGATATCGGTATCGAGCATACAAACCTTTTTGCCCTGCAGAGCCAGAGCAGCTCCTATATTTGCGGAAGTTGTTGTTTTACCAACTCCGCCTTTTCCTGATGTAATAACGTAAGCCTCTCCCACTGTAATTCCTCCTTTCATGCAAAAACATGAAATTTGTTATGGTACGATTTTTGCTGCTGACTATTACTTTACATCTGCAGTTTTCTTATCTCTTCGAGACGTATAATACGTCAATACTTTCATTTTCTCAAAAAGAATTTCATCTTTTTCCTGCTCATAATATGCATAAAGCGGTTCGGAAAGCAGGTCCTCCTGCTGTTCATGACGTTCCGGGGCATGATAATACTTATCGGAAATTGAAAGCTGCTTCGGTCTCATAATAGAGGCACAGATTACTGCATCTTTCTTTCCGTCAATCCCGGCGCGTGCAATTCCTTTTAAGGCACCAAGTACATAAATATCACCGGTGGCTTCTACGGTGCCTCCGGGGTTAATGTCCCCCAGAAGAACAATGTCCCCTTTTGCACGGAGCACCTGTCCGGAACGGACAATGCTTGAAAATGACGTAATGGAGGCCTCTTCCCTGATGCGTTTGGCTTCCTCTTTTGTCATTACATAGGATTCAAGCTCTTTCATTTCAATCGTGGCTGTTTTGGAAAGGACTTTTGCTATGTCTCTTTCCTGCTCTTCTTTAATATACCGGTAACCGGCGTTCACTTTCACTGCTACTTTAGGACCGTCATTAACCAGCTGCTGTTCATTGCTGATTTTTTCTTCCAATCCTTTCATCAATTCATTAAAGTCGCATTGATCATCCAGAAAGATTGTTAAGCCCTGCTTCGTGCCTTTAATTGTAATATACTGGCTTCCGGAGCTTTGTTCCATTTTTTCACCCCTCATCCTAAGCTGTCGATTTTCCGGGTTTCCCCTGTCGACCGCCTTATTTTAATCGTTACGTAAGTTTTATCTCTGCCATATCTTTTCGCTTTTTTCAATGTAAATGAACAGCTTCTGTAATGGCAGGTACAAAAGCGCTGCTGCTGCTGTGTTCAAAAGAAGGGAAGGCATAAGACGCCATACAAAAAAGTCGGCAAATATCACATCCGTATAGTCAGCAACATAATAAATGCCATATGTCATCCATTCAAAAATAACGAGGGCTCCTACCACAACGGAAAGCTGAAGCAGCAGACTGCTCTTTATGCCGCGGAAGGGATAGGAACATAAGTAAGCCACAAGTCCAAAACTGAAAATATACAATCCCAATAAATCCGTATAAGTAAGATCATACAGGGCGCCGGCAAATAATCCAAGTATAATTCCAGCTCCCGGCCCCCTGTAAATGGATGTAAATATGACCAGCAGAAGCGTAATACGGGGTACCCACTCAACTCCCCCGGCGGATGTGTTCACAAATATTTGAAACCATGTGCCTTCTATGAGGAAGGAAAAAAACACAAGGAAGGGAAGGAGATATCTAACCATCAGCCTCCACCCTCTTCTGTTCCATCTACAGGCTCTTCTTCCTCTTCCTCTTCTTCTGATGTTTCTGCTTCTTCTTCAAGACCTTCATCCAGGCTTTCGCTGCTCCGCTCAATTACCGTAACCTGTTCAATGTTATAAAAACCGGCTGCGGGCTCCACGAGTGCGTTATATGTTAAGCCGTACTCATCGGGCTCAACGCTTACTACTTCACCAACAGCGAGGCCTCTTGGAAAGATACCTCCAAGACCGGATGTGCTGACCAGCTGGCCTTCTTCAATCTCTGCATCCGATTCTATCTTCCGCAGCATAAGCCCTTCACGTTCTTCATCCCAGCCTTCGATAAATGCATACACGGGGTCGCCATCTGTCGTTACCATGGCAGATACCCGATTATTGTCATCACCGTCAGACAAAAGCTGTACCGTAGAAGTAAACTGCGATGTCGACTGCACACGTCCGATCAGGCCTTCAGGCGTCATAACCGCCATATCCGGCTCTATCCCGTTCTGGGACCCTTTATCAATACCGATGGTTTCCGTCCAGTGATCGGGTGATCTGTGAATAACCTGCGCTGCCCGAATCGAATAATCTGTGAGGCTTTCTTCCTGGTCCACCATTTCCCGGAGTGTTTCATTTTCCTGGCGCACACCGGCTAATTCAGCTGAGATAGAAGCTGCTTCATCTACTCTGGCTTTTAATGTCTGGTTTTCCTGGTATACATTCAGCAGAAAACTTGCGTCAGTGAAAAAATCAACTGCAATATAAGCCGGTTTGCTTAATACCGACTGGGCAAAACCTGCCCCGTCCCGGAAAAGCTGTTCGGGCAGAGAAATATTGTCCCGGTCCCTCATCGAAAAACCGATGACCGCAACTAAAATAATAATACTGACCATTAGTACAATTAACCGTTTGTTGTTAATAAATTGTGGCATCCTGCCCACCTGCTTTGCTACTTGTTTCGATAAGAACTAAACGAGGAATTGTCTTTTGTACGGAACAGCTCTATGTTATCCAGCGCTTTGCCGGTACCCAGAGCTACACAGTCCAGCGGATTTTCTGCCACATGCACAGGCATATTGGTTTCCTCGCTTAATATCTTATCCATGTTTTTCAAAAGGGCGCCTCCGCCGGTCAACAGTATACCATGATCCATAATATCTGCTGCAAGTTCAGGCGGTGTGTTTTCCAGGGTGCTCTTCACGGCATTGACGATAGCACCGATGGTTTCTTTCATCGCTTCCGTAATTTCTCCTGATGTTAAGGTGATTGTCTTTGGAAATCCGGTTAATAAATCCCGGCCGCGGACATTAATTTCAGCAGGCTCCTCTTCCGATTGTCTGGACGCTGCAGCCAGTTCCATTTTCACCCATTCCGCTGTACGATCGCCTATCAGCACATTGTACGTTTTTTTAACATGCTGGATGATATCGCTGTCCATCTGATCTCCAGCAGTCCGGATAGACTGGCTCGTAACAATGCCCCCAAGCGAAATAACGGCAACTTCTGTCGTTCCGCCGCCAATATCCACTACCATGCTTCCGGTAGGCTCCCAAACGGGGAGATCCGCACCAATGGCAGCTGCAAAAGGCTCCTCTATCGTGTACGCCTCTTTTGCCCCGGCCTGTCTGGTTGCATCTTCCACCGCTCTTTTTTCCACTGAAGTAATCCCTGAGGGAACACACACCATCACATTAGGCTTCCTGCTGAAAAAGCTTTTTGTCTTCTGTGCCTGATTTATAAAGTGCCTCATCATCGTGGTGGTCGTGTCAAAATCGGCGATGACCCCATCTCTCATTGGGCGGAGAGTGACAATGTTATCTGGTGTTCTGCCTATCATATTCTTAGCAGCCGTCCCCACCGCCTCTATTGTATTCGTATCCTTCCGGATCGCTACAACCGAAGGTTCACGGACAATAACTCCCTTACCTTTAACAAATACTAATGTGTTTGCCGTTCCTAAATCTACTGCTAAATCCTTTGTAAAACCACCAAACATCTATGTATCTCCCTTCAACTCCTGTAAATCTGCACCGCCGATGTGGCAGTCCGGCATCCGGATGTATTTCGGATTTTTTTCACCGTCTTAACCACTATTCTTCATTATACGCAAAATGAACTCAAAAACATAGACCCGCCTCTTGTTTTTTTAGGAGAAGATCTGCCTATTTTTCTTCCTGTTATCGTAATAAAAATACCCCGGCCTATCAAGCGGCTGGGGCATTTTTTATTTATTATTGTGTAATATGTCCCTTTTCTTTGAGGCTGGTAAACGTTTCATCTCCAATAATAACGTGATCGAGAACTTCCATGCCAAGCAGCCTCCCGCATTCTGCCAGACGCTTGGTTACATCAATATCTTCCCTGCTTGGCGAGGGATCACCGGAAGGATGGTTGTGCAGGCAGATAATCGAGGCGGCAGAACGGCGCAGCGCTTCTTTAAACACCTCCCTGGGATGAACGATACTGGAATTAAGGCTGCCAATAAACAATGTCTGTTTGTGCAGGACCTGATTTTTCGTATTCAGGGCAAGGACAACAAAATGCTCCTGTTTTAGAAACCGCATGTCTTCCATGACAAAATCGGCGACATCCTCAGGAGAACGAATCGTGTATTTCTCTTCCGCTTTATAAGTGTATAAGCGGCGGCCCAGTTCCAAAGCGGCTTTTAATTCCGCCGCTTTCCCCTTTCCTATTCCTTTAACCGTCTGAAGTTCTTCAAGCGTAGCTTCTTTTAGAAAAGATAAATCATCGAACGTATAAAGCAGCCTTTGAGCCAGTACCATAACGGATTCTTCTTTTGTACCGGTCCGCAGCATAAGAGCAAGCAGTTCCTGGTTGGAGAGGGATCTTGCACCATTTTTGAGTATTTTTTCTCTTGGACGCTCTGTTTTGGGAATGTCTTTAAAAATAAGGGGGGAAGTCATGCATGTCTCCTTTTCGTAAAGTTAATAAGAGGTGGTAATTAAGGGGAGAGGCCAATCCAGTGACTGTACCATGTATAAAAAGGGGTGCCGGCATAAACAGCGGTTAAGCAGGCCGAAGCGATAAAAGGAGCAAATGGAAATAACTGTCTGCGGTTCATTTTTTTCGTGCAGAGCCTGAATAGTCCCCAGGCCGTTCCAGTGATTGCTGCTAGAAATACAGTAAGCACCGCTGCCGGCAGGCCGACGGCAAAAGCAATAAAAGCAAACAGCTTTATATCGCCGCCGCCCAGCCCGCCTTTAGTCAACACAGCAAAAATATACAGCAGTAAAAATACAAGCAGACCATTTCCCGCAGAAGATGCCAGTTCACTGAATGTCCCGGAGGCCAGCTTAACAGCCGCCGCCGCTCCTGTTCCTGCAAGAAGCAGTCGATCCGGAATAATCATATACACGAGGTCACTCACGACTGCGGCGCATAAAACCAGCACAACAATAAGTATGAGCGCGAGTTCCCATTCCCAGCCGAATCGGATAAAGGCTGCCGCAAACAGTATACCGGCTGCCAGTTCCATAAACGGATAAAGAAAAGAAATGCCTTCCCTGCAGTACCGGCATTTTCCTTTCAGCAGTAAATAAGAAAGAACAGGAACTAAATCCTTTTTTGCGATAGAACGTCTGCATGAAGGACAGTGGGAAGCAGGATAAAGAAGCGACTCTTTTTTTGGAAGACGGAGGCCGACTACATTCGTAAATGAGCCCATCACGCTGCCAATAACTAAACTGTACCAAATCACAATCACATATTTTGTTCTCCTTTCTTTTAATGATTATATAATACCATAACTAAAGAACTATTTTAAGCTTTTTTCCACGAAAAAAGAAGCTCTTTATCAGAGCTTCCATTCTTTCCGCACAGCGGATATAAAATACAAAGAACCGGTCATCACAAGCCATTCTCCAGGCCGGCGCAGTTTTTCCACTTCTGCTGCTGCAGTCTGCCAGGTATCATATGCAGTCGGCGTCCCGGAAAGACTTTCCGTTTTCAGATTTTCCGGCTCGGCGGCCCGTTCAAAATCAAAGCCGGCTAAAGATACCGTTGCTGCGTTCATGCTTTCAAGGGGATGCAGAAAATCCTCCACGTTTTTTTCTTTTGTTGTACCAATAATAAAGTGAAAAGTATCTTTTGAAAAATGAGCACGCAGTGCCTCTGTCAGGCTTGCCATTCCTTCTTTATTATGAGCACCGTCGATAATTATTTTTCTTTCCTGATCCACTTCAAGCCTTCCCGGCCAGCTCGTTTTCTGCAGCCCGCGGAGAATGTTATCATCCTCTGCCGGGAACGCATAATACATTTTAAGATATCTCGCCGCCATCACAGCAGCGGCAGCATTTTTAGCTTGATGTGGTCCCAGCATGGAAAGCTGGACCTCGTCGAGCTTTTTTAAAAATACAGATTGAAACGAAAACGTTATTCCCGTTTGATGTGGCACTATACTCTCGATATGAAAATCTCTGCCGAGCTGATACATTTTCGTGAATTTTTCCGATACAGACTCCTCCAGAATCTCCAGACTTTCCGGCTTTTCTTCACATGTGATCAATGGGACTCCCGATTTAACGATGCCGGCTTTTTCTCTGGTGATTTCTTCTACTGTATCCCCAAGAATATGCTGATGATCGTGTCCGATATTGGTAATTACGCTTATAAGCGGCAGCATGACATTAGTAGAGTCAAGCCTTCCGCCCAGTCCTACCTCCCATATCACTACATCCGGAAAGGCTTTGGAAGAAAAGTAGCGGGCGGCAATCGCTGTAACTACTTCAAATTCGGTCGGCGGGCCGAACAACGACTTTTCCACCGATTCTACAATGGGACGCACTACATTGGCAGCTTCCAGAAAAGCTTCTTCACTTATTGGTTCCCCGTTCACCGCGATCCGCTCTCTGAATGTTTCTATATAGGGGGAAGTAAACGTACCTACTTCCATGCCTGACTCCTCCAGGATATTTCTTAGAAAAGCAGTCGTGGATCCTTTTCCATTCGTGCCTCCAATATGGACGCTTTTCATTTTCCGTTCAGGATTGCCCAGGCCTTCCATCAGCATAGTCATCCGCTCCAGCCCCGGGTGTATGCCGAATTTTTTTCTGTCCTCCAGCCATGCTCTTGCTTCTTTATACGTCTTCATGCTATCCCTCTTTTCTATTCAGGCTGTTCATATATGAAAGAAAAAAAGAGAGGGTTTCACGCCTCCCTTTCCTGTTTTTATTTACTGCTGCAGTTCTTCCATGCGGGCCACCACTTTATCGCGTTTATCCGCATAATCCTGCTGTTTCTGCTTTTCTTCTTCAACTACATGTGCCGGTGCCTTGCTCGTAAAACCTTCATTGGCAAGCTTTTTCTGCACCCGTTCTACTTCTTTATCCAGCTTTTCTTTTTCCTTTTGAAGCCTGGCAATTTCCTCATCCAGCTGTATCAGCCCGGCGAGCGGCATATAAAGATCTGCTCCGGTCAGTGCGTGGGACACCGATTTTTCCGGTGCCTGCAGGCCTGTATCAATCGTCAGTTTTTCCGGATTACAGAAGCGCTCCAGATATTCCTGTCCGCGCAGGAGCTGCTGCAGTTCTTTTTCGGAAGCGGCATTAATAAGCAGTTCAATTTCCTTGCTCGGTGCTACGTTCATTTCTGCACGAGTATTTCGTACCGAGCGGATGATGCGCTTGATCAGCTCCATATCTTCAACGGACTGAGCATCGATCAGGTCATGGTTTACGACAGGCCATGCTGCTACCGTAATAGAGTCCCCTTGATGAGGAAGGTGCTGCCAGATTTCTTCGGTTATAAACGGCATGATCGGGTGCAGCAGCCTCATCGTCTGGTCAAGTACGTGGGCCAGTACCGAACGGGCCATGCGCTTCTGAACGTCATCTTCTCCGTAAAGCGGCAGCTTAGCCATTTCAATATACCAGTCACATACGTCTTCCCAGATAAAGTTATACAGCAGGCGGCCTACTTCTCCAAATTCATACTGATCCATTAGTCGGGTTACGCTTTGGACCGTATCCTGAAGCTTTGTCAGAATCCAGCGGTCGGCCATTGTCTTTTCGCCTTCGAGGCTGATTTCGTCATAAGCGAGGCCGTCCATGTTCATCAGTGCAAAACGGGAGGCATTCCAGATTTTATTGGCAAAGTTCCAGTTGGCCTCTACCTTCTCCCACTGAAAACGCAGGTCGTTGCCCGGTGTCGTGCCGGTAGCAAGGAAGAAACGCAGTGCATCAGCACCATACTTTTCAATGACGTCCATTGGATCAACGCCGTTGCCAAGTGATTTACTCATCTTCCGGCCTTCACTGTCCCGAACCAGTCCGTGAATCAGCACGTCCTCAAACGGACGCTGTCCGGTAAATTCCAGTCCCTGAAAAATCATCCGGGAAATCCAGAAAAAGATAATGTCATATCCGGTTACGAGCGCATTAGTCGGATAGAATCTTTTAAAATCCTCCGACTGCTCGTCCGGCCATCCCATCGTGGAAAAAGGCCAAAGCGCTGAGCTGAACCAGGTGTCCAGTACGTCTTCATCCTGTTCCCAGTTTTCCGCGTCCGCCGGTTCTTCCATGCCGATATACATTTCGCCGGTCTCTTTATGGTACCAGGCAGGAATGCGATGGCCCCACCAGAGCTGCCTGGATATGCACCAGTCCCTAATATTATCGAGCCAGTGCAGGTACGTTTTTTCAAAGCGCTCCGGCACGAAATGTACTTTTTCTTCTTTTTGCTGGAGAGCGATTGCGTTTGCAGCGAGCGGCTTCATATCCACGAACCACTGCGTGGATAGATACGGTTCTACGACAGCACCGCTTCGTTCCGAATGGCCGACCGAATGCATGTGATCTTCCACTTTAAACAGCACGCCCTGCTCCTGCAGATCTGCTGTAATCTGGCGGCGGCATTCAAAACGGTCCATTCCTTCATATTTCGCAGCATTTTCATTCATTTTTCCAGACTCATCCATGACGAGTACCCGCTCCAGATTATGTCTGTTTCCCATTTCAAAGTCATTCGGATCATGCGCCGGCGTAATTTTAACAGCACCGGACCCGAAGTCCATTTCTACATAATCATCTGCAATAATTTCTATCTCGCGGCCGACGATCGGCAGCTTTACTTTTTTTCCGATTAGATGGGCATAGCGTTCATCTTTTGGATGAACGGCAACGGCCGTATCACCGAGCATCGTTTCCGGACGCGTGGTCGCTACTTCAATCGATCCGCTTCCGTCCGCCAATGGATAGGCCATGTGATAAAAAGAGCCCTGCACATCTTTGTAGATAACTTCTATATCAGAGAGAGCTGTTTTCGTATCCGGATCCCAGTTAATAATATATTCTCCGCGGTAGATCAGCCCTTTATTATAAAGAGTAACAAAGACTTTACGCACCGCATCGGACAGTCCTTTATCCAAAGTAAACCGCTCTCTCGAATAATCGAGGGAAAGACCAATCTTGGACCACTGCTCCCGGATAAAATCTGCATACTCTTCTTTCCATTCCCAGGACTTCTCAAGAAAGGCTTCCCGTCCCATTTCATAACGGTTTGTTCCTTCTTCTTTCAGTTTTCCTTCCACTTTAGCCTGCGTGGCAATACCGGCATGGTCCATGCCCGGCAGCCAGAGCATATCATAGCCCTGCATACGCTTTAAGCGGGAAATAATATCCTGCAGCGTTGTGTCCCAGGCGTGGCCCAAATGAAGCCTTCCTGTTACGTTAGGAGGTGGAATAACAATGGTGTAGGGTTCTTTATCCCCTTTTCCTTCCGCCTTAAAAAATTCTCCCTCTGTCCAGTAGGGATACCATTTCGCTTCAGTAGCCTGCGGGTCATACTTAGTCGGCATATCTGTCTGGTTTACCTTATCCATCTTATCGTTCTCCTTTATTAGAAAGTCACCGTGCTTTTTGCCCAAATAAAAAAACTCTTCTCGTCTGCAAAGGACGAAAAGAGTTTACGCGGTACCACCTTTATTTGTGACGCTGTCTGCCAGCTTCACACACTTAGGTATAACGGTACCTGCCGTTTCCTCCTACTTTATTCAAAGGAAAAGCTCCGGGGCGACCTTCAGGATCCGCGCAGGAAAGGCATTTCAGCTGGGCTGCCTTCTCTCTGTGCAAGCGCGGGATCCTTACTCTTCCCTATCTATGCTTTCTTATTTATGCTGATTGGTATGCTTCTATTTTAAGCAGAGCCCTGCCTGCCAGTCAATGCAAATTAATTTTATTTTTTAATCACGGAAAAAGCTTTTTCGGCGGCTTTTACCGTATTTTCAATATCTTCTTCTGTATGGGCAGTTGAAAGAAACATGCCTTCAAATTGAGAAGGAGGAAGCGAAACTCCCTGGGCCATCATTTCTCTAAAGTATGCCGCAAACATTTCCAGGTCTGAGGTTTTGGCCGTTTTAAAATCAACGACTTTTTCATCCGTAAAGAAAAACCCAACCATCGATCCGGCTTTATTAATATGGTGGGGAATACCGTGCTTTTGGGCTGCTTCATGCAGGCCGTCGGCCAGAAGCGTGCCAAGACGGTCAAATGTATCGTAATCTTCCGGCTTCAGCTGATTTAATGTTTCGAATCCCGCTGTCATAGCAAGCGGATTTCCAGACAGCGTGCCGGCCTGATAAATCGGCCCGCTCGGTGCTATCTGCTCCATAATATCGCGTCTGCCGCCGTAAGCCGCTACAGGAAGTCCTCCGCCAATAACTTTCCCGAGACACGTTATGTCCGGCGTTACGTTATAAACACCCTGAGCGCAGTGATAGCCGACTCTAAAGCCAGTCATTACTTCATCGAAGATCAGCAGGCTGCCATGTTGATTAGTAATATCTCTGACGCCTTCCAAAAATCCTTCTTCCGGAAGCACTACCCCCATATTGCCTGTGACCGGCTCCAATATCACGGCAGCAATCTCATCACCGTATTCATCAAATGCCTTCTGCAGGCTGGCCAGATCATTATACGGCACGGTCAGCGTGTTGGATGCAACCGATGCCGGAACTCCCGGGCTGTCCGGAAGGCCTAAAGTAGCTACGCCGGATCCGGCTTTGATTAGAAGAGAATCGCCGTGGCCATGGTAACAGCCTTCCATTTTAAGAATCTTGTCACGACCGGTAAAACCGCGCGCAAGACGGAGAGCGCTCATGGTGGCCTCTGTGCCGGAATTGACCATTCGTACCACTTCGATGGAAGGCACTCTATCAATAACCAGTTCGGCAAGCTTTATTTCCATCACATGGGATGCACCAAAGCTTGTGCCTTTTTCAGTCACTGCCTTTAACTGCTCCACGACATGGTCCTGGGCGTGCCCTAAAATGAGCGGGCCCCACGATAGAACATAATCAATGTACTCATTTCCATCCAGATCGGTTATTTTAGAACCTTTACCGCTCTGCATATACACAGCAGGATGCCCCACCGAATTGTATGTACGCACAGGGCTGTTCACGCCGCCCGGCATTAACGGTTTTGCCTGCTCAAAAGCAGCTGAGGATTTTTCATAGGATTTCATTGCTGTCACTTCCCTTTTTATAATCTACTACCAGAATAACAAAAGCCGTTTTCTTCTGCGACTTTTCTTTAATAAGGAAAAACTGCCTGCTGCAGCGCAGTCAGGCAGTATATTCTAATATAGTTCTTCATCGATCCACTTGGCTACGTCCAATGCAAAATACGTAACGATCAGATCCGCACCTGCCCGCTTCATGCTGACAAGCTTTTCCATCACGACTGCTTTTTCATCAATCCATCCGTTTTGAGCCGCTGCTTTAAGCATCGCAAACTCCCCGGATACGTTGTAGGCTACTACTGGATATCCTGTAGCATCCTTCACTTCTCTTATAATATCAAGATAGGAAAGAGCCGGCTTTACAATAAGAAAATCGGCACCTTCTTCCACATCAGAACGGGCTTCCCGCAGTGCTTCCTCGCGGTTCGCCGGGTCCATCTGATAGGTTTTCCGGTCACCAAAGGAAGGCGTGCTGTGGGCAGCATCCCGGAAAGGACCATAAAATGCAGAAGCATATTTAACCGAATAGGACATAATCGGCGTGTGCACAAAACCTGCATTATCTAGACCGCGGCGGATCGCTGCCGTAAATCCGTCCATCATATTGGAAGGCGCAATAATATCTGCTCCGGCTTTCGCCTGGGAGACGGCCGTTTCCGTTAGTAACTGAAGGGATTCATCGTTAAGAATTTCTCCATCTCTAATCACACCGCAGTGTCCGTGGTCGGTATACTGGCAGAGACATGTATCGGCGATAACCGTTAACGTGGGATTATTTTCTTTAATAACGCCGATAGCCCGCTGTACGATGCCTTCTTCTGCATATGCCTGAGATCCATATTCGTCTTTTTCATTGGGAACGCCGAAGACCATTACTGCCGGCACACCGTGGCGTTCCAGCTTATTGGTTTCCTGCGCCAGAATATCAAGAGATACCTGATAAATTCCCGGCATGGATGGGACTTCGTTTTTTACTTTTTCCCCTTCCACTACAAAAATAGGAAAAATCAAGTCTTCTTTTTTCACTTCGTTTTCCCGAACCATTTTTCGAATACCAGGTGTCGAGCGGAGACGGCGGTGTCTCCGAAACTGTAAATCACTCATCAAAATCCTCCTTCGAAAGTTTCAAAAGCAGATCCATCATTCCTTCAATCGTATGAGGATCGGCGGTATATATTTGTTTAAATGCATGCTTTTCTGCTTCGGCAGACGTCACCGGGCCAATCGATATAACCGGAATAGGAGACCAGTTTTCAAGAGGCAGGCCGCTTACCCCATCCAGAAATGCTCTGACGGCGGAAGGGCTTGTAAACGTAATAAAGTCAATTTCATTATGAAGAATGACGTGCTGCAGGGGTTCTATATTTCCAGTTACCGGTGCCGTTGTATACACATCGATCGCGTCAACTGGTTTTTCTTCCGCCTGCAGACGTGCTGTAATCGTATCGCGGCTGATCCGGCTTTTCGGAAAAAGAATACGGCTTCCCTTTTTTAAACTGGAAGCCAGCGTCTCTGACAGGGCTTCCGCCGTGTAGGATTCCGGCATCAGCTCCACCGATAAACCCGCATCCGTAAGTGAACGGGCTGTTTTGGATCCGACCGCAGCTATTTTTGCATGACTTGGAAAAGAATGACCTTCTTGTTTTAATGTTTCCATAAAATAATGTACCGCATTTACGCTCGTAAAAACAAACCATTCGTACATATACATTTTTTTAATTTTTTCCCGATCATCTGCAGACAGCGGCAGCCGTTCCACTCCAATCAGCGGTATAACTACCGGCCTGCCGCCGCTGCGCTCTATCGGCTGCGCCAACAGGCTGCTTTGATGAGAAGGCCTTGTAATCAAAATTCTGCTTCCGTTTAAGGAAAGGCTCACTGATTATCCAGCTCTGCTCTCACGTCATCAAGAATATCCTTTGCTCCTCGTGCAAGCAGCGTTTCCGCTGCGTCTCTGCCAATTTTTTCAGGATCAGTACCTTCTCTTTTTTCCTGAAGAATAATTCTGCCATCAGGTGTTCCTACTAAAGCGGTAAGGTGAATCTGTTCCTTTTCCATCGTGGCATAGCCGGCTATGGGTACGGAACATCCACCTTCTACTGCTTTCAGAAAAGCTCTCTCGGCGCGTACTCTCTGAGCTACTTCTGTTTCATGGATACTCTGCAGAAGAGAGATTACCTCATCGTCGTTGGCACGGCACTCAATACCGAGCGCCCCCTGTCCTACCGCCGGCAGACAAAGATCGGGATCAAGAAATTCTGTAACCATTTCCGGGTCCCAGCCCATTCGTTCCAGGCCGGCCGCCGCTAAAATAATCGCATCATAATTTTCTTCCCTCAGTTTGCGGAGTCTCGTTTCAATGTTTCCACGGATCCACTGAATCTTTAAATCAGGACGTTTCGCGAGAATCTGAGAAGAACGACGGAGACTGCTTGTTCCGACGACCGCTCCTTCCGGAAGCTCCAAAAACGGCACATGGTCATTGGCAATGTACACGTCTCTTGGGTCCACCCGGTTCGTGATAGCACCTAACGTGAACTCATCCTGAAGCTCACCGGGCATATCTTTCATACTGTGTACGGCAAAATCAATTTCCCCATCCGTCATTGCCTGTTCAATTTCTTTTACAAACAGGCCTTTTCCCCCTACTTTAGAGAGAGTAACGTCCAGAATTTTGTCGCCTTTTGTAACAATTTTTTTCATTTCAAATTCATACGGGGCTCCGGCACGCTTTAACGCGTCGATTACCCACTCTGCCTGCTTTATCGCAAGATTACTTTTTCTTGTACCTACAATAATTTTTCTCATGTCATCCTCCACAACGTCTATAGTATCTTCCTATTTCACAAATACCACATATGAAATTCGGTCAGTTCACTTGAAAGAAAATAGTTAGTCAACAGCAGTAAAAACCCAATGATATTTAACACGGCCATGTTATAACCTCTTTGGTCCTTTACAGCCCAAAGATATAAATACCAGCTGTACACGAGCAGCAGAACAGCAGAAGCAATTACTTTGGCATCCGTCCATGGCAGGGTTTGAAATTGAATACTTGCCCATATAAATCCTAAAATAATACCGAGCATTAACAATGGTACACCGGCCACGGTCGAGTAAAAAGTAAGAGTTTCCATTTTTGGCAGATTTTCAAGCCGGAGAAGCCGATTTCCCCATTTTTTTCTTTTTAGAAGCTTATGCTGCAGCAGATAAAGGCTGGAAAATGCAAAGCCAAGGGTAAAGGCAGCATAGGAAATAATAATTAACGTAACGTGAATAATCAACAGCTCAGAAATTAAAAGTTCATTTAACTCATTAGGTATATCTCCGTCGGGAGCAAACAAGCTGAAAGCAAGCATCGCAAAGCCAATCACATTGGCAAAAAAAACGAGGAAATCTACACGGAACAATCGATTAATAATTAAAGAAAAGGTAACTAAAAGCCATGCATAAAAAAATAACCCTTCAAAGGGTGTAATAACGGGAAGTCTGTCGTATTGCACAGCTCTTATAATAAAAAATGAGGTCTGCAGCAGCCAGACAACAGTTAGAAGCCAGAAGGCAATGCGATTTGCCTTCCGGTTCGTCTGTAGAAAATCGAAAAAATAGCCAAGCAGGCTCAAACTATAAAGAACAATGGTTACGACATAAATAGTATTAGCTGCTGCAACCATCTACGATAACTCCTCTCATACTCGGAGAGTAACATCCTTTGCATAGGCGTACGGCAGCAAAGGCGGTTTTTTTTGTGCTATTTGTCTATCTTCTTCTATTTGTAAATTCTGTTTATGCTGGATGCTTTCTACTTCTTTAGCAGAGGCAATTTCCTCTTCAAGAGCAAATATTTCTGTAAACAAAGCAAGAGACTGCTCAGCGTCAGGTTCAGCTGCCAGCTCTTTTGCACGCATGATAGGATCACGCAGCATTTGATTGACAATGCTTTTAGTGTGCTTACGAAGAATTTTACGCTCTCTTTCCGTTAAGTCGGGAAGCTTTCGCTCGATGCTGTCCATTGTGTCAGCCTGAATAGAGACAGCTTTGCTCCGCAGAGCTGAAATAATAGGCACGACGCCCAGAGTATCCACCCATTCTTTAAACTGTAGAAGCTGGTCCTGCATCATGTCTTCTATTTTAGCTGCCGCGACTTTCCGCTCGGAAAGATTAGACTCCACAATTCCCTGAAGATCATCAATATCATAAAGAAAAATATTATCAAGATCGTTCAGCTCCGGATCCAAATCTCTTGGAACGGCGATATCGATCATAAACAGCGGCCGGCCTCTGCGTTTTTTCAGAGCCGTTTCCATCATTTTACGATCGATCACGTATTCCTTTGAACCCGTCGAGGAAATCACAATATCCGCGCTCTCCAGCGTCTGCTGGAGGTGATCCATTTCCAGCGCCCGGCCGAAAATCCGGTCTGCCAGCTCTGCCGCTTTGGAAAACGTTCTGTTTAAAACGGTTACTTCCGCTGCACCACTGGAATACAAATGACGGGCCGTTAGTTCACTCATTTTTCCCGCACCGAGAATCAGGACGTTCTTATTCGAAAAATCTCCAAAAATTTTATGTCCCAGTTCTACTGCTGCGTAACTTACCGACACGGCGTTATCATTAATTTCCGTTTCATTATGGGCTTTTTTCGCGAACGTAATAGCCTGCTTAAATAATTCGTTAAAAATAGTCCCTGTTGCTTCTGAGTCCTGGGCAGTGAAAAAGCTGTTTTTCACCTGGCCGAGAATCTGTGTTTCTCCCAGAATCATGGAATCAAGACCGGTTGCTACCTTAAATAAATGCTGAATCGCAGCATCATTTTCACGTATTGTTAAATAAGGGCCGAACTCTTCTTTTGGAAGATCGAACCACTGGGAAAGAAATTGTTTAATATATTGGCGTCCCGTGTGAAGCTGATCAACAACAGCGTATACTTCCGTACGGTTACAGGTGGAAATAATAGTGCATTCCAGAATACTCTTCATTCCACTAAGGCTGTGAAGAGCTTCCGGCAGCGTTCCATCCTGGAAAGCAAGCTGCTCTCTGATCTCAACGGGGGTTGTTTTATAATCTAATCCTGCAACGAGAATATGCATGTATTGTTCACCCCTAATAAATAAGCTGCACTATTTCACAGAGAATGTAAGTATGTAACAGCATTTTACTTTTTACATACGCTTTCATACTCTTATAGTTATACCATTTTTTTCGTTCATATTAAAGAAGCTGAACGCTTTTCTTATTTAGAATAATTCTATTATAACATGATTTATTATAAACGAAAAAAAGAAATGTGAACAGCAAACGACATCTCGCTGCATAATTATTTTGCTCTAAGCCTGTTAATAGCACCCCATGCTTCTTCTTTTCCCTGGCCGGTTTCCGAGGAAAACAATACGACCGAATCCTCTTTATGCAGACCAAGCGTTTCTTTTATCTGCTTCACGTGCTTGGGCCGTTTATTTTTAGTGACTTTGTCCGCTTTTGTAGCAATTATGACAACAGGCAGTTCAAAATGCTTTAAATATTGATACATTCTCACATCTTCACCGCTTGGTGCATGCCTTACATCCAAAATAAGCGTAACTCCGCAGAGCTGGTCACGCTCTCCTAAATACGTTTCAATCATTTTCCCCCATGCTGCTCGTTCTGTTTTGGAAACTTTTGCGTAGCCGTATCCAGGAACGTCCACAAGCATCAGGATTTCATTAATCAAATAAAAATTAAGGGTTCTCGTTTTTCCCGGCTTAGACGACGTTCTTGCCAGGTTTTTTCTATTGAGCAGGGTATTGATAAAAGAAGATTTCCCTACATTGGACCTTCCGGCCATGGCAATCTCCGGAAGATCCATTGTGGGATACTGTTCTTCAGCTACTGCACTAATTACAAGCTCTGCTTGATTGGCTTTCATTCTTTTTCCTCCAACGCGTGTTCTAATACTTCATCTAACTGGGAAACCGGTATAAAGGTAAGTCCTTTTCTAACGCTTTCCGGTATATCTTCCAAATCTTTTTCGTTGTCCTTTGGAATAATAATTGTTGTTAACCCGGCTCTATGAGCGCTCATTGCTTTTTCTTTAAGCCCGCCTATCGGAAGCACTCTTCCTCTCAGCGTTATCTCTCCGGTCATTCCCACTTCTTTCTTAACGGGTTTGCCGGTGAAAGCAGAAATCAAAGCAGTAGCAATCGTGATTCCCGCCGATGGGCCATCCTTTGGCGTAGCGCCTTCGGGAACATGAATATGAATATCATACTCTTTGTAAAAATCCGGAGAAATACCTAATTGTTCCGCGTTGGCTCTCGTATAGCTGAAAGCAGCACGTGCGGATTCTTTCATTACGTCTCCGAGTTTACCGGTCAGGCTTAAATCGCCTTTTCCTTTTGCAAGCGACACTTCAATGGAAAGAACGGTGCCGCCGGCTGTAGTGTAGGCAAGTCCCATAGCCGTTCCTACCTGGTTTTCTATCTCTGCCTGGCCGTACCGGAATTTAGGACGTCCGAGCATCTCTTCAATCGTATTTTCCGTAACCACGACACGCTTCTTCTCGCCTGCTACTATTTTCTTCGCGGCTTTCCGGCACACTTTAGCTATTTCTCTTTCCAGACTCCGGACTCCTGCTTCCCTTGTATAATAACGGATTAATTTCATCATGGAATCGTCTTTGATCTGCAGTTTGCTCTTTGTGAGGCCATGGGCTTCCAGCTGCTTTGGAAATAAATAATCGATGGCAATACGCTCTTTTTCAAGCTCCGTGTAACCGGCAATCGGGATAATTTCCATACGGTCCAGAAGAGGACCCGGTATAGCAGAAATATTGTTTGCTGTCGTAATAAAAAGCACTTTCGACAGATCATACGTTTCTTCAATATAATGATCGCTGAATGAATTATTCTGCTCAGGATCAAGCACTTCAAGCATGGCGGAAGACGGATCTCCTCTAAAATCACTTGCCATTTTATCAATTTCATCCAGCAGGAATACCGGGTTGGTGGAGCCGGCTTTATTCATGCCCTGAATGATACGTCCCGGCATCGCTCCTACATACGTGCGTCTGTGACCTCTAATTTCCGCTTCATCACGCACTCCGCCAAGGGAAACACGGACAAACTTACGCTCTAGTGCGCGCGCAATCGATTTAGCCAGTGATGTTTTACCGACTCCCGGCGGGCCGCTCAGACAGAGAATAGGCCCCTTCAGCGAGTTGGTAAGCTCCTGAACAGCTAAATGCTCCAGCACCCGTTCTTTTACTTTCTCAAGACCGTAATGGTCCTCGTCAAGAATTTTCTGGGCATGGTTCACGTCCAGGCGGTCCGGCGTTTCTTCTTTCCATGGAATGGAAGTCAGCCACTCTATATACGTACGGATAACGGAACTTTCCGCCGCTGTGGACGGCATCTTTTCGTAGCGGTCCAGCTCTTTATAGGCTTTAGTCAGTACCTGATCGGGCATATCGGACTGTTCAATTTTTTCACGGAGTTCTCCAACTTCGCCGTCTTTACCATCTTTGTCGCCCAGTTCTTTTTGAATGGCTTTCATCTGTTCGCGGAGATAATATTCTTTCTGTGTTTTTTCCATTGATTTCTTTACCGTCTGGCCGATTTTTTGTTCCAGACCGAGAACTTCTTTTTCATTATTTAAGATATCCAGAATACGCTGCAGTCTTTTCTTAACGGAAACCGTTTCCAGAAGTTCCTGCTTTTCAGCGACTTTCAACGGAAGGTGGGAACTGACGATATCCGCGAATCGGCCCGGTTCTGCTATGTCCTGAACGGATTGAAGAGTTTCTTTTGATACTTTTTTGGATAAACGGATATATTCTTCAAACTGCTCCAGGGCATTGCGCATTAATGCGAGTTCTTCAGAAGGATTGCTTTCCTCCACATTCGATAAAATCGACATTTCCACCTGAAAATACTCTTCCTTTTGCGTAAATCTTTCAATTTTTGCCCGCTCCAGTCCTTCGACCAGCACACGGATAGTGCCGTTGGGGAGCTTAAGCATCTGCTTTACCTTTGCCATCGTACCTACCTGGTACATATCATCTGCACCAGGCTCATCTACTGATAAATCCACCTGGCTCGTGAGTAGTATTTCGCTGTCTTCCACCATAGCCTGCTCTAATGCCTGGACGGATTTGTCTCTTCCTACGTCCAAATGCAGCACCATCGTTGGGAAAACTAAAAGTCCTCTTAGTGGTAAAAGTGGTATCGTTCTATTGTTTGATTCTGTCAATTGTCAGCACCTCCGGTCTCTATCTCTATATAAGCTGTCATTCTATGTAATGAAACAGCAGGATAACTACCCTGCTGCAGTATATGCACAGTACCTTTATTTTATCCCACTCCTGCACGGTTGTCTAATGAAGCCGGCGTATTGAGTAAGAATGCTCTCATTTATAGAATTTGGCATTATATAGGAAAAACCGCTTTGGGATTCACTAAAACCCAAAGCGGTTTGACTTTCATTTGTAGTATTACGCGCTTTCTTTTGGTTCACCTTTGAGAGGCACTATTTCGCCGTCTTTAGTTTTTAAAATTGGCGTAGCATCTCCGGTCACACATTCAGCTGTAATTTCACACTTGACCACTTCTTCTTTAGAAGGCAGATCATACATAACGTCCAGCATAATTCCTTCAATAATAGAACGAAGTCCACGTGCGCCCGTTTTTCTTTCAATTGCTTTAATCGAAATTTCCCGAAGCGCATCATCAGTAAATTCAAGTTCTACGTCATCAAGTTCAAGCAGCTTTTGGAATTGTTTAACAAGCGCATTCTTAGGCTGTGTCAAAATTTCAATCAGCGCCTGCTCATCCAATGTAGAAAGGCTGGAGATAACAGGAAGACGTCCGATAAATTCAGGAATAAGACCGTATCTTAACAAGTCTTCCGGAAGAATTCTGCTCATGTACTCTTCTTTTGCAAGCTCTTCTTTTTCCGAATCAGAACCAAAGCCGATTACTTTTTTACCTAAACGCTGTTTTACGATTTGATCGATACCGTCAAAAGCACCACCGCAGATAAACAATACGTTGCTTGTATCAATCTGGATAAATTCCTGGTGTGGATGCTTGCGTCCGCCCTGTGGAGGAACACTTGCCGTCGTACCTTCGAGAATCTTTAGAAGAGCCTGCTGCACACCTTCACCTGAAACGTCTCTTGTAATAGATGGGTTTTCAGATTTTCTGGCTACTTTATCGATTTCATCGATATAAATAATGCCTTTTTCTGCTTTTTCCACGTCATAATCCGCTGCCTGGATTAGTTTAAGGAGGATGTTTTCCACATCTTCCCCTACATAGCCGGCTTCTGTCAGAGATGTCGCATCTGCAATCGCAAATGGTACGTTTAAAACTCTGGCAAGCGTCTGTGCAAGAAGGGTTTTACCGCTTCCCGTAGGACCGATAAGGCAGATGTTACTTTTCGCAAGCTCTACATCATCGGTTTTCTTAACAGAATTAACCCGTTTGTAGTGATTGTATACAGCTACTGAAAGCGAACGTTTGGCTCGTTCCTGTCCAATAACATAATCATCCAGAATTTCGTTAATTTCAGAAGGCTTAGGAATTTCTTCAAATTCCACTTCTTCATCTGTACCCAGTTCTTCTTCTACAATCTCCGTACATAGTTCAATGCACTCATCGCATATATAAACACCAGGGCCTGCTACAAGCTTTCTGACCTGGTCCTGTGTTTTTCCGCAAAAGGAGCATTTAAGCTGACCTTTTTCTTCATTGAATTTAAACAATTCGTTCACCCCTTACATGTTTTTAAAGCTCATTATTATACTTATTATATGTTAGTCATAAAAGAGAGCAGCTTATCTATCAGCTGCCATTTATCTTTGATTTATGGCTAATTTATGAATTTATATCATGGACTGCATTGTATCATAAAATGAGCATGAATATAAAACAATACGTTCTTCTATGTGTATCTCTTTTTTAGTACTTATGTAGAAAACTGCCCTGAAAGTAATCGATACTTACAGGACAGCATTTCTTTATTATTCTTTCTCTTCTGCTTCTTCAGCTTCAGACGCTTCTTCTTCCTTCTTTTCCACAGTTACACTGTGTTCAACAAGAAAGTCGATCGCTTTTTGAATGCGAAGGTCGCCTTTAATAGCGTCGTCTCCGCCCTGCATAGCAAGAAGATTTCTAATTTCGTCTTTAGAGCGCTTGTACATTTCCGCCATTTTATCAAGTTCCGCTTCCACATCTTCATCAGATGCTTCAAGCTTCTCTTCATCGGCTACAGCTTCAAGCGTAAGGTTCATTTTCACACGCTTTTCAGCTTCTTCTTTGAACTGTTCTTTCATGCCTTCTTCATCAGATCCCGTCACCTGGTAGTACATATCCATGGACATGCCCTGGGACTGAAGACGCTGGCTGAATTCCTGAAGCATACGGTCTGCTTCTGTGCTTACCATTGCCTCTGGAATATCAACAGAAGCATTCTCAGCAGCAAGCTCTACTACTGTATCTCTATCGTGATGTTCTTTGGAGTGCTCTTTATCGTGCTCAAGCTTGTGCGCTACGCTGCTTTTTAATTCATCAATTGTTTCTGCTTCGTGCTCTTCCAGATCTTTAGCAAAGTCATCATCAAGCTCAGGAAGTTCTTTGCGCTTAATATCATGCAGCTTAACTTTAAATACGGCTTTTTTACCTGCAAGATCTTCTGCATGGTACTCTTCAGGGAACGTTACTTCTACGTCCTGTTCAGCACCCGGCTTTAATCCGATTAACTGTTCTTCAAATCCAGGAATAAACTGGCCGGAACCAATTTCAAGTGAATGGTTCTCCGCCTGTCCGCCTTCAAATGGCTCTCCATCAACGAATCCTTCAAAGTCAAGAATAGCAGTATCGCCTTCCTGTACTTCTCCATCTTCTACAACAGCAAGATCTGCCTGCTTCTCACGAAGCTGGTCAAGCTCTGCCTGTACTTCGTCTTCTGTGACAGTTACATCGAACTTTTCAACTTCAAGTCCTTTGTATGTGCCAAGCTTCACTTCAGGCTTCACGGTAACAGTTGCTTTAAAAATAACGTCTTTGCCCTGCTCTACCTGATCCACATCAATTTCCGGTCTGTCGACCGGCTCAATTCCTGCTTCGTCAACAGCAGATGCATAAGCATCAGGAAGAACGATATCCAGGGCATCCTGGTATAATGATTCAACGCCGAAACGCTGTTCAAAAATTTTGCGTGGAATTTTCCCTTTTCTAAATCCAGGAACGTTCACCTGTTTTCTTACTTTTGTAAAAGCCTGATCCAATGCTTCGTCAAATTTCTCTGACGCTACATCAATTGTCAGTACACCTTGATTTCCTTCTAATTTTTCCCAATTGACACTCATTTATTTGTCCCTCCAACATTCTTATATCCGTTTTTGACAACCACTACATTATAACATATCACTTAGTCTTTTCAATCATAAAAGCCAATTCAGGCGCTGATACGGCTATATTGTTGTTAATTGCTTTTGAATTCTTTCATAATCCCGATGCACAGCCTGAAAATCATGAACGCTGACATCATAGCTTTGGCATATTGCTTCCACCTGCATGTCATATCCGGACTGAACAGCAGCTTCATAATGAAGCATAGCAGAAAGAGCTGAAATCTGCACGGATGGTGGAAAAGGATAATAATACAGCAGCATCTGCTGAAGCAGATGAATAATATGCTGCATTAACGTCGGATCTTTTTCTCCTATAACCTGCTCCAGCGCAGCCGTGGCCTCCAGATAGGACGTACTGCTGTTAATATCCGGAAGCGTTTCAGGAGCAAACTCCCCCTGCCGGTTTAATTTATTTACTTCTATCGTTCTTTCTACTTCCCAGTCCTTTAATAACAGTACTAGAAAACTCTTTAAAAGAGGGGAAGTATGTTCACTTGTCAAAAGGGTCTGTATGTAAGGAAGAGACTGAAGCGAACGCTGCTGCTTTAATTCCTGAAGCACAGCCATTTTCTCTTCAGGAGAGCCGCTTCTAAGCATCGGTACCCATTCCGGCTCATTTGCTTCATATGTAATAGGAAGTCGGCTTTCTTCATTCGCTTCTATTATAGTACGCTGCATATTTTTAGAAACCGTCAGCAGATGTTCAAGTTCTTTTTTTAACTTGGACGGAATATCTTCTTCAGTCATGACCGCTTCAAGCGTTATAATTACTTCTTCATACTGCTCCAGCTGAGCCAGCACAGAAACATAAACCTGGAGAATTTCGTAATAATCCCCGCTGTCTTTTTTCATCATTTCTTCAGCCAGAAGCCTGGCTTTTGTAAGCTGGTTGGTTTCTGCATAGGCAAGGAGCAGTCCATAGGCAGCTTCTTCATGCTCAGGATCGTGCATTAATGCCTCTTGAAAAAAAGACTCTGCCTCCGACTTGTCAGCCTGCTTTAATGCATGCAGCCCATCTGTAATTAATTTATCAACAGCCCCTGGAAATGGAACAATATTTCCTTTTTCTTTAAATGCATCCACTCATTTCCCCTCCCTTCTCTCTTCTATCGGTCTCTATCTGAAAATCATAATACCCGTCAGCAGCCATACAAAAAGGAAGACGGCCTTGTAGGCCGCCGCTTAAATCCCTCTTTGCTTTTCATAAGCATCAATATGATCTGCATACTGAAGCGTCAGGCTGATTTCGTCCCAGCCTTTTAAAAGCATTTCTTTCCAGTATGGATCAATTTCAAAACCAGCTTCAAAACCTTTGCTGTCCTGAATCGTTTGATGCTCCAGATCTACTTTGAGTTTATAATACTCTTCTTTCCCATTATCCATCAGTTCGTAAACCTGTTTTTCCGGAAGTCTTATTGTTAATATGCCATTCTTAAAACAGTTGTTATAAAAAATATCCGCAAAGCTTGGAGCAATAATAACACGAAAACCATAATCCTGCAGAGCCCACGGCGCATGCTCTCTTGAAGAACCACATCCAAAATTGTGATCTGCCAGCAGGACACTTGCTTCTTCTGCTTCCGGCTTATTTAATTCAAACGAAGGATCCGGCGTTCCGTCAGCTAAAAAGCGCCAGTCAAAAAACAGAAACTGTCCAAATCCTGTGCGTTCTACTCTTTTTAAAAATTGTTTCGGAATGATCTGGTCTGTATCAACGTTTACACGCGGCAGTACCGCTGTGTTACCCTCATGCACAATAATTGGTTCCATTTTTATTACCCTCCTTTATTGAAGCGATGGTTTTTTTAAATCACGGATATCTACAAACCTGCCGGCCACTGCGGCAGCTGCTGCCATAGCAGGGCTGACCAAATGGGTGCGGGCGCCTTTACCCTGACGGCCTTCAAAGTTACGGTTGGACGTAGAGGCACAGCGTTCTCCTTCAGGCACAAAATCCGGATTCATGCTTAAGCACATGCTGCATCCAGATTCTCTCCATTCAAAGCCGGCTTCAAGAAATACTTTATCCAATCCTTCTGATTCCGCCTGCATTTTCACTGCCTGTGAACCCGGCACAACCAGAGCGCGGACGCCATCTGCTACTTTTCTGCCTTCTGCTATTTTCGCAGCGGCTCTTAAATCGCTTATTCTTGAATTTGTACAGGAACCGATAAATACATGCTGTATTTCTACCTCAGTCATTTTCATTCCCGGTTTTAAATCCATATAGTCAAGCGACTGCTGGATTGCTCTGCGGTCGTGATCCGACTCAGCATTGGCAGGGTCAGGAATCTGCTTATGAATGCCGATTCCCTGGGAAGGATTTGTTCCCCATGTAACCATAGGCTCGATTTCTTCACTATCCATCTCTACGACCGCATCGTATACAGCACCTTCGTCGGAAGCCGTGTCTCTCCACTCCTGAGCGAGCTTTTCAAAAGCTTCTCCGTCCGGTACTTTTTCACGGCCTTTCAAATAGTCAATCGTTACCTGATCCGGACTAATCAAACCAGCTTTAGCACCTGCTTCAATCGACATGTTGCATATAGTCATACGCTCTTCCATAGTCAATCCGCGGATCGCTTCGCCGGTAAATTCAAGAACGTGGCCGGTACCAAAGTCAACACCGTGCTTTGCAATAATGCTTAAAATAATATCTTTTGCAGTAGCACCGGGATTAAGGCGTCCGTTTACACGAACCTCCATTGTTTTAGGCTTTGACTGCCAGATCGTCTGGGTGGCAAGTACGTGCTCCACTTCACTCGTTCCGATTCCAAACGCAAGCGCACCGAAGGCTCCGTGAGTGGACGTATGGCTGTCTCCGCATACTATTGTTTTTCCAGGCTGGGTCAGCCCCATCTGCGGTCCAATAATATGGACAATACCATTGTTCGGGCTGTTAAGATCCGCAATATCAATACCAAACTCTTCACAATTGTTGGCAAGAGTTTCCATTTGTTTTTTTGCAATCGAATCTGTAATGGACATTCGGTTCTGGGTCGGTACATTATGATCCATTGTTGCAAATGTTAGATCAGGACGGCGTACTTTTCGACCAGCTAAACGAAGTCCTTCAAAAGCCTGGGGTGACGTTACTTCATGAACCATGTGCAAGTCAATAAACATAAGGTTCGGTTTACCTTTTTCGGACATCACTGCGTGCGTATCCCAAATTTTTTCTATTATCGTTTTTGGCTGCATCGAACTACACCCTCTCTATCTTTTATAATTTAGAACGCAGAGTTTCTATAACTTTCTGCGTTATTTCCGAAGTTGTTTTCACTGCTTCGCCTTCTCTGGCAATATCGCCGGTACGAAAGCCTTCATTGAGCACCTGATCTATCGCTTTATCGACAGCAAGTGCTTCTTCTGACAAACCAAACGCATATTTCAGCATCATGGAAGCAGACGAAATCGCTGCCAGCGGATTCGCCTTATCCTGTCCTGCAATATCAGGTGCTGAACCATGAACCGGTTCATACAAACCGGGTCCTTCAGCACTCATGCTTGCAGAAGGTAGCATTCCAAGAGAACCTGTAAGCATAGACGCTTCATCACTTAATATATCTCCAAACAGGTTTTCTGTAACAATAACATCAAAATACTGTGGATCTCTAATCAACTGCATAGCAGCATTATCAACCAGCATATGCTCTAATGCAACATCCGGGTATTCTGTGCTTATTTCCTCTGCAATTTCTCTCCAGAGCCTGCTTGTTTCCAATACATTGGCTTTATCCACAGATGTTACTCTTCTGCTTCGTACCTGAGCAAGCTCAAAGCCTTTGCGGATGATTCTTTCTATTTCAGAACGGCTGTATATTAACGTATCCACAGCTATCGTTTCACCATTTTCTTCGCGGCGTTCCCGAGGCTCCCCAAAATACAGGCCGCCTGTCAGTTCACGCACGATCATTAAGTCGATCCCGGTAATCACTTCTTTACGAAGAGTGGAAGAATCAGACAGACTGTCAAATCCGATAACAGGTCGAAGATTGGCGAAAAGATCCAGTTCTTTCCGAATACGAAGAAGACCTTTTTCCGGCCTCATATCGCCGCTCAGCTGATCCCACTTCGGGCCGCCGACTGCGCCTAGAAGAACTGCATCTCCTGCTTTGCAGGCTTTAATAGTAGAAGCAGGAAGCGGATCATTGTGCTTGTCAATGGCGCTTCCCCCAATATCTGCATAGTCAAAGGCAAAGTCATGCCCGTATATCGTGCCGATTGTTTCAAGCACTTCCACAGCCGACTGCACGACCTCCAGGCCGATTCCATCTCCGGGAAGTACTGTAATATTTTTTTTCATAACAGGCTCTCTCCTTAGTGACAGCCGTTAAACGTGGATGGTTTCCATTTTCGTTTTGTCCCGGCTTGAACGATTCATAATTCTATTTACTGCGTTAATATAAGCCTTTGCAGAAGCTTCAAGAACGTCATTTGCCGTGCCTCTTCCGGTAGTTTCTTCACCGTCGAATTCAACCCGTACAAATACTTCTGCCAGCGCGTCCCGGCCTCCGGTAATAGACTGGATCCGGTAGTCTTTCAGCTTGATTTTTCTATCAATTATACGTTCAAGCGTATTGTAGAGCGCTTCTACGCTTCCTGAGCCGGTGGCTGCTTCTTCTACAATAGAGCCGTCCGGTATTTTCATAGTTACAGTGGAAGTTGGTATATTGTTTGTTCCATAATTCACCTGAAGTGTTTCTACTTCATAATATTTTACAGCTTCGCCGGCTTTTTCCTCTGTCATCAAGGCAAAGATATCTTCATCAGTGATTTCTTTTTTCTTATCCGCCAACGACTTAAATGCTTTGAATACTTTGTTTAACTCATCTTCACTTGTGTTATACCCAAGATCAGTAATTTTTTCTTTAAAGGCATGACGTCCGGAATGCTTTCCAAGCACCATTCTATTGGCATGTACACCAACGAGTTCAGGAGTAATAATTTCATACGTTGTTTTTTCCTTTAGAACACCGTCCTGATGTATGCCTGCTTCGTGGGCAAAGGCATTGTCTCCTACAACAGCTTTGTTGTTAGGTACGGCCATTCCGGTTAAGGAACTTACAATCGTACTGCTGCGCTTAATTTCTTTGAGCGTTAATCCCGTCTCCGCATTATAATAATCCTGACGGATTCGAAGCGCCACGGCAATTTCTTCTAAAGAAGCGTTACCGGCCCGCTCGCCGATGCCGTTAATCGTACATTCCACCTGATCTGCACCTGCTTCAATGGCAGCAAGAGAGTTGGCTACAGCTAATCCCAGGTCATCATGGCAGTGTGCGGAAAGATTTGCTTTATCAATGTTCGGTACTGTTTTTTTCAGGTAGCTGAACATTTCAAAAATTTCTTTTGGTGTAATATAGCCGACGGTATCCGGAAGGTTAATTACCTCTGCGCCTGCATCAATCACCTGTTCAATAATTTCTGCAAGAAAATGAATATCTGAGCGACAGGCATCCTCTGCAGACCACTGTACTTTTGCAAAACGTTCTTTTGCATATTTAACAGAATCTACAGCTGTGTCTATCACCTGCTGGGGGCTCATGCGGAGCTTATGCTCCATATGAATAGGCGAGGTTGCCAAGAATAAATGAATTCTTGGCTCCGCTCCTCCTTTTAACGCTTCCCACGACGTATCAATTTCTTTTTTGATGGATCTGGAGAGTCCGGTTACTGAACTGTTTTTAATCGTGTTGGCAATGGCCTGAACCGATTTAAAATCGCCTTCAGAAGCTCCTGGAAAACCAGCTTCCATAATATCCACTCCGAGCCTTTCAAGCTGGGTGGCTATCTGCATTTTTTCTTCAAAGTTCAAGTTCACGCCCGGTGATTGTTCTCCATCTCGCAGCGTCGTGTCAAAGACGTTAATTTTTCGCACTGCCCACCACTCCCTTAGATTGTTTGTTCACAAACGGCATCATGCCGCGGAGTTCCTTACCGACTTCTTCAATCAAATGGTTGTTTTCTCTATCGTTTGTAGCATTAAATTCTGGACGGTTTGCCTGGTTTTCAAGAATCCATCCTTTAGCGAAACGGCCGGTTTGAATATCGGTAAGAACGTCACGCATAGCCTGTTTTGTATCTTCTGTTACGATACGCGGGCCTGCCTGGAAATCTCCCCACTGAGCTGTGTCAGAGATAGAATAGCGCATTCCGGCTAAACCGCCTTCGTACATTAAATCAACGATAAGCTTCAGTTCATGCAGACACTCGAAGTAAGCTACTTCAGGCTGGTATCCGGCTTCAACCAGTGTTTCAAAACCGGCTTTTACCAATGCAGAAGTTCCTCCGCAAAGGACAGCCTGCTCACCGAATAAATCTGTTTCCGTTTCTTCCTGGAACGTTGTTTCCAGAACGCCTGCTCTGGCTGCACCGATCTGTTTTGCATAAGCAAGGGCTGTATCTTTTGCAGATCCTGTTGCATCCTGATATACAGCGATTAATGCAGGAACGCCTGCTCCATCTTCATACGTACGGCGGACAATGTGGCCCGGTCCTTTAGGAGCTACCATAAATACGTCCACATTTGATGGTGGAACGATCTGGTTAAAGTGAATGTTAAAACCGTGCGCGAATACAAGCGCCTTGCCTTCTTTCAGCTGTGGTTCAATTTCGTTTTTATAAATGGTTGGCTGGTATTCATCCGGAAGAAGGATCATGATAACATCCGCTTTCTCGGAAGCGTCTTTTACAGAAAGGACAGTAAACCCGTCTTCTTTCGCTTTATCCCAGGATTTTCCCTGGCGCAGGCCGATTACGACATCTACACCGCTCTCACGAAGATTCTGTGCGTGTGCGTGTCCTTGTGAACCATAACCTACTACTGCTACTGTCTTATTCTGAAGTACCCCTTCATTTACATCCCCGTTATAAAATACTTTAGCCATTTTTACATTCTCTCCTTTAGTGTTTGCAATTTTTTAGTTGATAACAGAATACTTTGGACTATCTATAACGCCTTTTTTAGTGTCACGCTTAAAGGCGGTAATCCCGGTTCTTGCCAATTCTTTAATTCCATAAGGTTTCACCAAGTCAATCAGTGCTTCTACCTTGTCGTTATCGCCGGTAACCTGAATCGTAATGCTTTCGCGGCTCACATCAATAATCGAGGCGCGGAACGGCTGAATAAGATCTGTTAATTCTCCACGCTGCTGCGGGGGAGAAAGCACCTTGATTAAGGCAAGTTCTCTCGCAACAATCGCTTCATCGGTTAGATCCCTTACTTTCAGCACGTCGACCTGCTTATTAAGCTGTTTAATAACCTGGTCGAGCCCCCGCTGATCGTCAACATTCATAACAAAAGTCATCCGGGAGACCCGTGGGTTTTCAGTCATGCCCACAGTAATGCTTTCAATATTAAAATTACGCCGGGCAAACAGTCCCGTTATTCGGTTCATTACTCCGGACGTATTATTTACGGTTGCAACGATTGTTTTTCTCATGGTTTGATTCCCTCCATCTCATGGTGGCCTTTTCCTGGAGCAATCATTGGATATACGTTTTCTACTTTATGGACTCTGCAGTCAAGCAGAACCGGACCGTCGTACGCAAGAGCTTCTTTTAGAATATCCTGCATTTCCGCGGGGTCTTCGATTTTCCATCCCTTAACATTGTAAGCATCCGCCAGCTTTACGAAGTCCGGCTGAATAGGGAATAGTGAGTTGGAATAGCGCTCTTCGTAGAAAAGCTGCTGCCATTGTCTTACCATTCCAAGAGATGCGTTGTTTACAATGATGATTTTTACCGGAAGGTTTAATTCCTGCAGAATCGACAACTCCTGCGCAGTCATTTGGAAGCCTGCATCCCCGACAACGGCAACGACCGTTTTGTCAGGCTCTGCAAACTGGGCTCCGATTGCTGATGGGAAACCAAATCCCATCGTTCCGAGACCACCGGAAGTAACCCACTGATTCGGCTTAGGAAATTTGTAGAACTGGGCAGACCACATCTGGTGCTGGCCCACATCTGTTGTAATGATCGCATCGCCGTTCGTTTCTTCGTAAATCATCTCAATCAGGCGCTGCGGCTTCAACAGCTCGTCATCCTCTGTATACCAGAGCGGATATTCCGCCTTCCACTCTTTAATCGTCTCTTTCCAATCACCGCATTCACAGTTCGTCTTCGCTTCTTCATTGAGCATTCGCATCGCTTCTTTAGCGTCTCCTACAATAGGAATATGCGTTTCCACGTTTTTACCGATTTCTGCCGGATCGATATCAATGTGGGCAATGGTGGCATATGGTGCAAAAGCATCAAGCCTGCCTGTAAGCCGGTCGTCAAACCTGGCACCAATATTAATTAATAGATCGGCTTCATGCAGTGCCATATTAGCTGAATACGTTCCGTGCATACCGCCCATTCCAAGAAATTGTTCATGATCCCCCGGGAATGCTCCTAGTCCAAGCAGCGTGCTCGCTACCGGTATCTGCTGATTCTCCGCAAATTCAAGTACTTCTTCCGAGCCGCCGGCATGGAGAATACCCGCCCCTGTTAAGATAACCGGTTTTTTAGCCTTTGCTACCGCCTCAGCCAGCTTACGAATCTGCAGCCTGTTCGGAATTTTTGTCGGCTGATATCCTGGAAGATCGAGTGGTTCATCATAATTAAATTCACCAATCGCAATAGACACATCTTTAGGCAGGTCAATCAGCACAGGTCCCGGTCGTCCGGAGGTGGCAATGTGAAAAGATTCTTTAATAATATTTGGAAGGTCATTTACGTTTCTTACCTGAAAATTGTGTTTCGTAATAGGCATTGTTACTCCGATAATGTCGGCTTCCTGAAAAGCATCTGTTCCAATAACCGAAGTAGCTACCTGGCCTGTAATAACGACAAGCGGCAGCGAATCAATCATGGCGTCCGCGATACCCGTGATCACATTTGTGGCTCCCGGGCCGGAAGTAACAACGCATACGCCTGGTTTTCCGGACACTCTTGCATATCCTTCTGCAGCGTGAATAGCTCCCTGTTCGTGCCGGGCAAGAATGTGTCTGATCCCTGTGCGGTAAATTTCGTCATAGGTTGGCAGAATAGCTCCGCCGGGATATCCGAAAATGACGTCTACTTTCTCTCTCGCTAATGCTTGGATCAGCATGCTCGATCCTGACATCTGCTGATTTTCCACCTTCAATTCACGACCATTTTCTTCTTTTACTTTTGTATTCACTGCTAGCCCTCCTTATTAGCCTATCGCTCTATCGCCCGGAATTTTTATACACAAAAAAATCTCTCCACTCCAATCAGCCTATAGTTATATAGGCCAAAGGGGCGAAAAGATTCTTTTCACGGTACCACCCTTATTTCGCGGTAAATCTTTACCGCCTCAGCAGTAATCCTTTTACGGATCACTCATTTGATAACATGTGAAGTGTGTGCTTCACACGGCCCGGATTAATAGTATAAACGTTCATCCAGGCGCTCAAAGGGGAGTTCATTCTCAGCGTTTACACCGTTTCTCAGCAATCAACGGTTCTCTGTAGTAATACGGTCTGACAACTACTTATCCTTCTCAACGCATTTCTATATATAATTATTAGGCTTTAACTTCATTTGCAGAGTAAATTTTCACACCGTCCTGTACAACTTTCCGGCGGAAGCCGTCCAGCAGCACATTCGTATGATATCCGGGCTTTCCGTCACCGATTATTCGGCCGTCCACTTTAACAACTGCAATAACTTCTGCAGCCGTTCCGGTTAGAAATACCTCATCTGCTGTATATACATCATGTCTGGTAAAAGGTTCTTCTTTAAGAGTATAACCTAATTCTTCAGATAATTCCATAATCGCAGCTCTGGTTATTCCTTCCAGCGCACCAATATAGCCGGGAGGCGTGTACAGCGTATTGTTTCTAATAATAAAAATATTGTCTGCAGAACCTTCTGCTACATAGCCTTCGCTGTTTAGCATAAGGGCTTCGCTGACTCCTGCAAGTCCTGCCTCTATCTTAACAAGTATATTATTTAAATAATTTAATGATTTCACTTTCGGACTGAGCACATCCGGGCTGTTTCTCCGGGTGGCCACTGTTACAATATCAAGCCCATTTTCATAAAATTCTTTTGGATAAATAGCCAGTTCTTCTGCAATCGCTATAATCTGCGGAGAAGAACATGATGCAGGATCCAGCCCTAGATTTCCGACTCCCCTGGATACAACCAGTCTAATATAAGCATCCTGAAGGTCATTCTTACGAAGGGTTTCCAATATAATTTCTGTCATCTCTTCAGAAGAATGGGGAATGTCCAGCATAATCGACTTGGCAGAATTATACAACCTCTTTAAATGTTCATCAAGTTTGTATACATTGCCGCTGTAAACCCTGATACCTTCAAATACGCCATCACCATATAGAAAACCATGATCATAGACGGAAATTTTGGCATCTTCTTTTTTTACAAATTCGCCGCTTAAATAAATCCACTGATCTTTCATCATTAACCACTCCTGATGTTTGAACTCAATATAAGGAACCATCAGGACTTTGCTTTCAAGTTACATCTTAGACGGTTCTATCTTTTATTTGTACACACGGAAAAGCCAAATGTATTTCCCCTGTATACAAACAGTGCGTTGAAATCCATATTACTCCGTTTGTACTAAAGGGTCAACCGTTTTTCGTAAATATTTTGACGATTCGTATTACTTTTCATTACAGCCGGGAAGACTAGCCGGTATGCTCCTAATGTATCCGCTTTTATTATATGTTCAAACAAAAAAGAACAGCATCTGCACAGATGCTGTTCGGAATATTAGTTTTGGTGTCCCAGGCAGGATTCGAACCTGCGACCGACGCCTTAGAAGGGCGTTGCTCTATCCTGCTGAGCTACTGAGACATTATATGTTCTGTCGTTTTTCACGACAAGATTTATATTAATATATCTTCACCATAAAGTCAATGCTGTTTGTAAAGAAACTTGTAGTTCAATCCAACTATTTAAGCGGAACTGTCCCTTCCGTATCTCTATTTAGATACGGCGGAACCCAGGCATTTTTATTATAGAAAAAAATGCCCGGACAGCTCTTCTACTTCTTTTCCGGAATACTCTTCATAAAACCTCACATTTGCCTCTGTAGGGGCAGGAAATTCTACGAGAGCATATGTTTTCTCCATCCGCGTCCTTGGCATTAATAAACTGCCGGGATTTACAAATAGACGGTTTTGGTAGACTTCGGCCGCTGCTATATGACTGTGTCCGCTGCAGACCAGGCTGGCACCGTTTTTTTCTGCCTCTTTCGCTATAGGTTTAATATCGCTTTTTACGTTCAGCAGATGGCCGTGTGAGGCATATATTGTAATGCCTTCCACTTCAACAGACACCTCCGTAGGAAATTGACCCGGCGTATCCACATTCCCTTCGACAATATGAATGCCGGAGAGAATTTCGTCATCCCTGAGGAGTTCGGAGTCACCACAGTGAATTACAGTATGGACTTCCTCCCTGTGCCGATCCAATACACGCTGCAGTTCTTTTTTGCTTCCATGTGTATCGCTTACGATTAATGCTTTCATTCCATTCCCGCCTTTATTCATTCATTGTGTTGGAAATATAGTCTGCAGCCAGCTTTAACGCTTTGCCACGGTGGCTGATTTCATTTTTCTGTACGCTGGAGAGCTGGGCCATCGTTTTATTGTAGGAGGGCAGAAAAAACACTGGGTCGTACCCGAATCCGTTAGCGCCTTCTTTTACAGGATGGATGACTCCGTCACAGCTCCCTCTAAACGTGATTGTTTTTTCCCCTGGAACGGCTACTGCAATTACACAGACAAATCGTGCCGTTCTTTCTTCCTCGGGAACACCTTTTAGTTCCTGGAGCAGCTTATTTATATTCTCTTCATCGTTTTTTTGAGGACCCGCATACCGGGCAGAATACACCCCTGGCTCCTGATTGAGGGCGTCCACTTCAAGACCCGAGTCGTCCGCCGCTGCCATGCATCCAAACATCGAAGCGACCGCTTCTGCTTTTGCTGCAGCATTTTCTTCAAATGTGCTTCCATTTTCGGGGATATCTGCAATATCATAATCAAGAAGTGATTTTACATCCCACCGATCCTGCAGCATATCGTTGAATTCAGCAATTTTTCCTTTATTTTTTGTAGCAATAATAAGTGTTTTCATTTTATACTTCCTTTGTTTCATCTTTTTTAAAAGGCAGAATCTCCTTTAGTGCTTCAGCCTGAACTAAAAAAAGTTCATCCGCTCCCTTTTCAGCCAGATCGAGCATCGCGTTGAGCTGGGCTCTTGAATAGGTGGATTCTTCTCCGGTTCCCTGCAGTTCTACAAGTTCCCTGTCGCCTGTCATAACAACGTTCATATCAACCAATGCTGCGGCGTCTTCTTCATAGCATAAATCCAGCAGGGCACGCTCTTCTTTATCAATACCGATTGATACGGCACAGAGGTAGTTGGTTATTGGCAGAGACTTAATTTTCTTTTTCTTCACATGACCCTGCAGCGCCATAACCATCGCTACATATGCACCCGTTATGGAAGCAGTTCTCGTGCCGCCGTCTGCCTGAATAACATCACAGTCTATCCATATTGTCCGTTCTCCCAATACGCTTAAATCTACTACCGATCGCAGAGACCGGCCGATTAAACGTTGAATTTCCATTGTTCTTCCGGTCAATTTTCCTTTTGCTGCTTCTCTAATATTTCTTTTGGCTGTGGCTCTTGGAAGCATCGAATATTCCGCAGCAATCCAGCCCTTGCCTGAATTTCTTAAAAAAGGAGGCACTCTGTCTTCAATGCTTGCCGTACAGATTACTTTTGTATCACCGACAGTAATAAGTACAGAACCTTCCGGATGCATTAGATAATCTGTTTCTATCGTTACGGGTCTTAATTCATTTTCTTGTCTCTGGTCAATACGGAACATACTTTTTCCCCTTTTGCCGCTCTCTATTTTTGCGCGCTTGTTTTGCTTAATTGTATTGAATATACAGCCAGTTCATCATTTTGCAGCCATTCTTCTGCCATTTCTTTAAACGATTCTGCCGGACCTGTAGTGTAATAAATATTGTCCTCCAGTGCTTCTTCCGAGGCTAAATCGTTGTTGTAGTGCAGGATGGTGCTAACTTCTCTGGCCGTTTCATCCCCCGAGCTGATTAGGGAGATGTTCTCTCCTACTACTTCCTGAATCAATTCCTGCAGCAGAGGGTAATGGGTGCATCCAAGAATCATCGTATCAAAAGAGGAAGATAATAACGGCTGGAGCGTATTTGTAATTACCTCAATTGCTTCTTCTTTATCCGTATAGCCATTCTCCACCAGGGGAACAAACGGCGGACAGGAAATACTGTCTACCTTTACGTTGGCATTAATCGTATGCAGCGCTTCGTTATAAGCCCCGCTTGCAATGGTACCCTCTGTACCGATAACAGCTACATGATTGTTCGCCGTCACTTTTAAGGCTGTAATAGCTCCCGGCTGAACTACGCCAATCACCGGAATCGTAAGCGATTCTTTCACTTCCTCCAGAACTACCGCAGTAGCTGTATTACAGGCAATAATAAGCATTTTTATGTTTTCTTCAAGAAGCCGGTCTATCATTTCCCATGTATATGCCCTGACTTCTTCAACAGGACGTGGGCCGTAGGGACATCTGGCAGTATCGCCTATGTATACCATCCTCTCCTTAGGAAGCTGTCTTGAGATTTCTTTTGCTACAGTGAGGCCTCCCAGCCCCGAATCAATTACTCCAATCGGTCTTTCCACACTTTTCCCTCGTTTTCTGTTAGAAATTGTACATAATTATTTTGTATCGGCTGGTTCTTTATCTGCTGTACCTTTTAACTGATTCATTTTTTCCTGAAGAGCTGCCATTCCCTGTTCAATTGACAATACCTCTTCAGGTGACATTTCAGACAACACGCCTTCTAAATAAATCTGGCGTTCATTAATCACGTCTTTAATAATAACGGTTCCCTTTTCTAAAAGGTGAATTCTTACTACACGGCGGTCCTTTGCGTCTTTCACACGTTCTACCAGTTCGTTTTTTTCCATCCGGTCAATCAAATCAGTAGTCGTGCTGCACGCTAAATACATGCGCTGCGAAAGTTCGCCGATCGTCATATCCCCCTCTTCCTGAAGCCACTGCAGAGCGACAAACTGAGGAGGTGTTATAGGGAATTCATTAAGAATTTCTCTTCCCTTCTGCTTTACGATGTAGGAAACATGCCGAAGCGACTTTTCGATTTGAGACACTTGCTGTCGATTCACCACTGTTTTCCTCCCTTCCTTTCGGGTCTCTGTATATTTTCGCTTGTTTCGCTCTTTATTGCAAGTCGTATGAAGCAAAATCAAGCGTGCTGTACCTATCATGTGACGGTTATTGGACATAGAAAAAAAGCTGCCCCCGGAAAGAGGCAGCTTTTTATTACATTTCTTCTGTAATAAATCCACGCTTTTGAACCAGCTCAGCAATTTCAGCAGAAGTAGACAGTGTCATCGCTTCTTCCACTAATGATTCTGCTTCTTTCTTTGAAAGCTGGCGGATCTGGCTTCTTGCCGGAAGTACCGATGTGGCACTCATGCTGAACTCATCGAGCCCAAGTCCGAGCAGAAGAGGTACAGCTGTTGGTTCTCCAGCCATTTCTCCACACATTCCGGCCCATTTGCCTTCTTTGTGAGCTGCATCGATAACGTTCTTTACGAGTCTGAGAATCGCCGGATGATACGGCTGGTATAAATGAGCTACCTTTTCGCTCATCCGGTCTGCAGCCATCGTATACTGAATCAAATCGTTTGTTCCAATGCTGAAGAAATCTACTTCTTTGGCAAAAATTTCTGCCGCCGCAGCAGTAGATGGAATTTCCACCATGATGCCGATTTCAATGGCATCACTGACTTCAGTGCCGCCGGCCGTAAGCTCTTCTTTCACTTCCTGTAGAATAGCTTTGGCCTGTCTTACCTCTTCAATAGCAGCTACCATAGGAAACATAATGCTTAATTTCCCGTAAGCGCTGGCACGTAGAAGAGCTCTCAGCTGTGTTTTGAACATGTCGGTTTTTTCGAGGCAGAGACGGATAGCACGGAAACCGAGAAATGGATTCATTTCCTTAGGAAGATCTAAATACGGAAGCTCTTTATCTCCACCTATATCAAGCGTGCGGATAACCACACGTTTGTTATCCATTTTTTCCAAAACAGACTTATAAGCTTCAAACTGCTCTTCTTCTGTAGGCAGTTCATCGCGTCCCATATAAAGAAATTCTGTACGGTAAAGGCCGATGCCTTCTGCGCCGTTTGCAAGAACACCTTCCATGTCCTGAGGCGTGCCGATATTAGCAGCAAGCTCTACATGATGATCATCTTTCGTTACAGACGTTTCATTAATAAGCTTCGCCCATTCTTCTTTTTGGCGGGCGAACGCCTCTTTTTTCTCTTTGTATTCCGAAATTGTCTTCTCATCAGGATTAACAAGTACAGTTCCCTCTAATCCGTCAATAATGACAAAGTCGCCGGTTTGAACAGAAGAAGTAGCTTCTTTTGTTCCAACGACAGCAGCAACTTCCATAGATCTTGCCATGATAGCCGAATGGGAAGTTCTTCCACCGATATCGGTGGCGAACCCTTTAATGTAGGCCAGATTAAGCTGTGCTGTGTCAGAAGGAGTCAAGTCTTCTGCAATAATAACTGTTTCTTTATCAATCTCAGCAAGACTCGTGTTTTCCATGCCAAGCAGATGAAGCAGTACCCGCTTTGATACGTCTTTAATGTCTGCAGCGCGTTCTTTCATGTACTCATTGTCCATGCTCTCAAACATGGAAACATACATGTCGGATACTTCCTTCATTGCAAATTCAGCATTAACGCCTTCTTTGATCTTTGCTTCTACAGCATCGATCAGTTCCGGATCTTCCAAAACAAGCAGATGGGCAGAAAAAATCTCTGCTTTGTCTTCGCCCATTTCTTTTAAAGTCTTATCTTTAATTAAAGTAAGTTCTTCTTTAGCAGTCGCTACTGCTTTCTTGTAACGGGCTGCTTCCTGTTCCACGTCGGAGACGGACTTTTTTTGAATATCCATGTCAGGCTGCTCCAGTATAAAGGCCGGTGCCATGGCGATGCCTTTAGAAGCTGCAATTCCTGTCAGGCTCTGTGACATTACTCCCCAAGCCCTTCCTTTACTACTTCTTCAATAGCATTCATTGCTTCATCTTCGTCAGAACCATCCGCCTTGATTGTTACTTCAGCACCTTTGCCGACTCCAAGAGACATAACTCCCATAATGGACTTAAGGTTTACGGACTTGCCATTGTACTCTAATGTAATATCAGAGGAAAATTGGCCTGCTTTGTTTACCAGCTGTGTAGCAGGGCGTGCGTGGATCCCAGTATCGTTCGTAATATTGAATGTTTTTTCTTTCATGTCAAATTCCCCTTTTCTTTACTTTCATTTATATCGCTTTCATAAACATACTAAGTATTGACCCTGGCGGTCAAGTAAAAGATAAATAGTTTGTTCACGAAAAGCCGGCAGAGCAGCGCCAGGTGATTAAAAAAAGCATGAGTATATGCAGCTGAAAATCTCTGTATTCTGCAGATAATACAAGGGACTATTTTCAGCTTTTCCCTACTCATGCCTGATCTAATCAGTTACACGCTTATTTACCGCCAGCATATTGAGCGAATATTTATCCAACAATTATTTTAACACTTGTCATTTCTCTAGACAAGCAACTTATTATAAAAGAAATGAAATAATACCGGCGTTCACTGAAGGCTGTTCATTCGTTCTTTATCGTCATCGCTCCACGGAAGAGAGGACCCGGTTTCCTTGGATATCTGGACGACCGCCCCCCTGCCTGTTAAGCAGTTCTCTCCGTTTTTGTTTTTCACTAAATAATGCACATCTGCGGAACTGTTGCCGATACGGGCTATTTTCATATAAATGTTCAATGATTCATCAAAGTATACCTGCTTTATATAATCACAGTGCATATCCGCTACTACAATCATTTTTTCGGAATCCGGGGCCAGCCACTGCTGCATCAAGCCTGCTTTTTTAAAAAATTCAAGTCTGACCTCTTCAAAATAAACAAATGCGTTCGTATTGTTCAGATGTCCGAAAGCATCAGTCTCCGAGAACCTTACTTTTGTTTCATTGTAAAAGGAGAAATCTTTCTCCCACTCTGTCCAATCACCGATATAAGATGGGGTACCCATATAACTGCTCCTTTTTTGTACATCTCGTATTTTTGCTGCATAAAAAAACCGGCGCAGATATAATCCGCACCGGCCAGGGTTCAATGATTATTTGTCACTGCCGAAAAAGCTCTTAAAGGACTGAATGTTTGTGTCGCGGTTAAGCGCAGCGATAGAAGTGGTAAGAGGAATACCTTTCGGGCAGGACTGCACACAGTTCTGTGAGTTACTGCAGCTTGATATGCCTCCATCTCCCATCAGCTCTTTTAAACGTTCTTCTTTGTTCATTTCGCCGGTTGGATGAGCATTAAATAATCTCACCTGGGAAAGAGCTGCCGGTCCGATAAAGTCAGAATTATCGTTAACGTTCGGGCAGGCTTCCAGACAGACACCGCACGTCATGCACTTCGACAATTCATAAGCCCATTGACGCTTGTTTTCTGCCATTCTTGGTCCTGGTCCAAGGTCATATGTTCCATCAATCGGAATCCATGCTTTGACCTTTTTAAGAGAATCAAACATCCGTGACCGGTCAATTTGAAGATCGCGGACAACAGGAAATGTTTTCATCGGCTCCAGGTGAATCGGCTGCTCAAGCTGATCGACAAGCGCTGTGCAGGACTGGCGTGGTTTGCCATTGATTACCATAGAACAGGCTCCACAGACTTCTTCGAGACAGTTCATATCCCAGATAACTGCAGATGTCGGATTACCCTGGGCATCTACCGGGTTTCTGCGGATTTCCATAAGTGCCGAAATAACGTTCATGTTCTGTCGGTAGGGAATTTCAAATTCCTGTTTATATGAAGGTTCATCCGGTCCTTCTTGTCTTGTGACAACAAACCGGATTACTTTGTTTTCGGTCTTTTCACTCATTAACTTCCGGCCCCTTCCTTTTTACCTGCTTTTTTCTGGGAGTAGTCGCGTTTACGAGGCTTAATAAGAGAAACGTCCACTTCCTCGTATTCAAAATCAGGTCCCTTTTTCGCAGGGTTGTACTTCGCTTTTGTTGTTTTCAAAAACTCTTCGTCATTACGATCCGGGAATTCCGGCTTGTAGTGGGCTCCACGGCTTTCGTTTCTATGATAGGCACCCATCGTAACAACTCTGGACAGATTAAGCATTCCTTTGAGCTGGCGTGTGAAAGAGGCAGCCTGGTTGCTCCATCTGGACGTATCATTAATATTGATGTTTTCCCAGCGGTCCATAAGTTCCTGGATTTTTTCATCTGTTTTGAGGAGCTTTTCATTGTCACGAACAACCGTTACGTTATCCGTCATCCATTCACCGAGTTCTTTATGAATCACATAGGCATTTTCTTTGCCGTCCATGTTCATAATTTTTTCAAACTCATCTACTTCCTTCTGCTTGGAACGGTCAAAGATTTCGCTGCTCATATCCTCAGCAGATTTCTCGAGCCCGTTCATATATTCCACCGCTTTAGGACCTGCGACCATTCCACCGTAAATAGCGGAGAGAAGCGAATTTGCACCTAAACGGTTTCCACCGTGCTGAGAGTAATCACATTCGCCGGCAGCGAATAAGCCGGGTATATTGGTCATCTGGTCATAATCGACCCACATGCCGCCCATTGAATAGTGTACGGCAGGGAAAATTTTCATTGGCACTTTACGAGGATCATCACCCATGAACTTTTCGTAAATTTCCATGATGCCGCCAAGCTTAACATCGAGTTCTTTTGGATCTTTATGAGATAAGTCAAGGTATACCATGTTTTCACCGTTGATGCCAAGCTTCTGCTCTACACAGACATCGAAGATTTCACGGGTGGCAATATCACGCGGAACAAGGTTACCATATGCCGGGTATTTCTCTTCAAGGAAATACCACGGTTTTCCGTCTTTGTATGTCCATACACGGCCGCCTTCTCCACGTGCTGACTCACTCATAAGACGGAGTTTGTCATCTCCTGGAATGGCGGTAGGATGAATTTGAATAAATTCTCCATTTGCATAATAAACGCCCTGCTCGTAAAGAGCTGCAGCTGCATATCCAGTATTGATCATGGAGTTGGTTGATTTTCCGAACATAATTCCAGGACCGCCGGTAGCCATGATAACCGCATCTCCACGGAACGTCTCTACGTCATGAGAGCTCAGATTCTGCACGGTTACCCCTCTACAGGTGCCTTCATCGTCAAGAACAGCAGAAAGAAATTCCCAGCCCTCATACTTATTAACAAGACCGGCTGCTTCGTAGCGTCTTACCTGCTCGTCCAGCGCATATAAAAGCTGCTGTCCGGTCGTTGCCCCAGCAAATGCTGTGCGGTGATACTGGGTGCCGCCGAATCTTCTGAAATCAAGCAGCCCCTCAGCTGTCCGGTTAAACATAACTCCCATACGGTCCATTAAATGAATAATCCCAGGAGCCGCTTCTGTCATTGCTTTTACCGGTGGCTGGTTGGCAAGAAAGTCGCCTCCGTAAACTGTATCATCAAAGTGCTCCCACGTAGAATCGCCTTCCCCTTTTGTGTTAACAGCGCCGTTAATTCCGCCCTGGGCACAAACAGAGTGCGATCTCTTTACAGGAACAATAGAGAATAAATCCACTTGAATGCCTGCTTCTGCTGATTTGATTGTCGCCATCAGGCCGGCCAGACCTCCACCGACTACAATAATTTTGCCGTTACTCATAATTGACCCTCTCCTTAATTAATTGACAGTCTAAGGACTTATACAAATGCAAAAATGGCTCTTAATCCAACGATTGTTAATACAACGAACAGCCCGATTGTTGCATAAGTGGAAATCTGCTGGGAACGTGGTGTTACTGTAATGCCCCAGGTAACCATAAATGACCATAGACCATTGGAAAAGTGGAACGTTGCTGCTACGACACCAAGAATGTAGAAAACAAGCATGAACGGGTTACTTAGTATTGAAGCCATCATATCATAATTTACTGTTTCCCCAAACATAGCCGCAATTCTCGTTTCCCATACGTGCCAGGTAATAAAGATAAGTAAAAATACGCCGGTAATACGCTGGAGCAGAAACATCCAGTTACGGTAATATCCAAACCGTTTTGTATTCGCTTTTCCTTGAAAAACGATAAACAAACCGTAGATAGCATGAAACAGAATTGGAAGAAAGATAATAAAAATTTCCAGAAAATAGCGGAAAGGCAGCTGCTCCATGAAGTGCGCAGCCTGATTGAAAGCCTCGGCTCCACGAGTGGCAAAATGGTTCACGACAAAGTGCTGGATTAAAAACAATCCGATGGGGATGACTCCAAGCAAAGAATGAAGTCTGCGGTTAAAAAATTCACGGTTTTCAGCCATGCAAATATCCTCCTAAAATTATTCCATTTTTGTTGGTGATTCCTGATGTAACGTCTGCTTTTTCACCATCCCTTTCAGACCGAATAGAAAATGCCCCACAAAATAAAACAGCCCATGTACAAAGCTGTTTGGTTGTCACCTTATGTAATGGAACAAAAAACAAAGCGGTCATTCTCAAGTTCGTTGCCATTCAGAAAAACGAAAGCAGTGCCGGATACGTAATCATTTATCCATTTTACGTTTTTCGTAATCACAGCGCGCATTGTACTTCAACACATTTATTGTACTCCCACTTTTACAGTGAGTCAAGAAAACGGATACATGGCTTTATAAACAAAATATACAAAAACCCCCTGTTCCCTAATGGTAATTTAAAGGGAAAGGAGGTTTTTTTATTATCTATTAACCTATAATCATACGCTCAGTTGGATATTTATAATAAGACTTCGTTTCTTTTCTTTTTACGGAGAGCAGAAAGGCAAGAATCCCTACCCGTCCGACAAACATCAACAGCATCAGCACTAACTGGCTTGGTCTTGATAAATCATCTGTAATGCCTGTGGTTAAGCCGCACGTACCAAATGCCGAACTAACTTCAAAGATAATATCAATCAGCTCTACGTTTGTATTATTCTGCTCAAGTGCACTGATACACAGCACGGCGGCGAATACCCCTACGAGAAAAAATGACAAAACAATGAACGCTTTTTGTTTATCCTCCGGGTGAACCTGTCTGCCGAACACTTTTACTTCTTCTTTACCCAGAGCAAAGCTGCGGATTGTTAAAAACATGACAGCCAGCGTAGTTGTTCGCAGGCCGCCTCCCACGCTTGACGGGCTTGCTCCAATAATCATCAGCGAGGAGACAAACAAAAGCGTAGGAAGAGAGTAGGCCGACACATCCATCGTTGATAAACCCGCACTTCTGGAAGAAGCTGAATGAAAAATAGCGGAAGATACCTGCTGATGCCAGGCCATTCCCTGATAATACACATTCGCTTCGAGCAGCAGAATGCCGATCACGCCTATAATAAACACGAGAAAGTAAGTAGTAACCGTTACTTTGGTAAACAGGCTGAAGCGGAAGTCTTTATTATTGGAAGAAAGATATTCTCTAACTTCCATCAGTACAGGAAATCCGATGGCGCCTGCAAATATAAGAAGAACTACTATCAGCTGTACATAGTAATCATCTGCAAACGGGATCAGGGACTGGCCGGTCACATCAAACCCTGCGTTCGTAAAGGCAGTTAAAGCGCCGAACGCCCCCTGATAATAAGCCTGGCCGATCGAGTCGAAATACTGGATATAATAAGTTCCCAGAATAAAAGCCCCAACTGCTTCAATAGCCAGGGCCAGAAGAAGAATGTTTCTCATCAGCTTTACCATACCGGAAAACTGGTACTGATTCTGATCCACCATAATAAGCAGCCGCTGGGACAAATTAATTTTTCTGCCTAAAAGCATCCATACAAAAGTTCCGAGGGACATTATACCGATGCCGCCCACCTGCATGGCCAGGGCCAGAAAAAATACTCCCGTGTAGCTCAGCGTTTCCGGTACGTTGATAACGGTCAAGCCGGTTACGCTTACTGCCGAAACAGAAGTAAACAAGGAGTCCAGGTAACCAAGCTCCACCCCGGGATTATGGGATACCGGAAGCCACAGCAGAACACTGAATATAAGCATGGATACTATATATGAAAAAATGATCATTCTAAAAGGAGTCATAAATGCGCTGGTAAATTTTTTCATGCCTCAACCTCCGCTGGATTTCGGACATCAGTATATCATTTATGCTTTTTATAATCTATAGAGATTTCAGCTTCAAGCCTGTATAATAAAGACAGAAAAGGAGGCCATTATGTCAGACACTAACAGTACTTCCCCTGAATTTGGCTATGCTCTGCTCAGAGAAACGCTTCTGCCGGAACTTTTGGGGCATGACGAGCCCGAAATATTATACTGGGCAGGGAAATCCCTTGCCCGTAAATACCCGTGTGACTCTATAGAAGAAATTATGGAATTTTTTAACAAAGCCTACTGGGGAGAACTTCAGCTTATTCATGAAAAAAAACGGGAGCTGCAGTTGAAGCTTCAGCCTACCAATAATACATATTCATTTCTACTCGAGGCGGGATTTCTCGCCGAACAGCTGTCTGAATTAAAAAATGCTGCTGCTGAAACATATATGGACGAAAAAAAAGAAGATCATATTTTTTATATCCGCTGGGATAAAGAATAGCACAGGAAAAAGGAACCGCCGCAGATAAAAATGCAGCAGTTCCTTTTTATTTAGGTGCCGGTGCTTCTTGAAGCCGTTTCAACAGTTCCCTGGACACGCTGTCCGGTATGGCTATGGCCCGAAAATCATCTACCGTGGCTTCTTTCATATTTTTCATTGAGCCAAAATGTTTCAAAAGAGCCCGTTTACGTTTTTCACCGACACCCGGAATGTCATCCAATACGGAAGAAAACATTGTTTTTCCTCTTGTCTGCCGGTGAAATGTAATAGCAAAGCGGTGGACTTCGTCCTGGATACGCTGCAGAAGATAAAACGAAGAGCTGTTCCGTTTCAGCGGTATGACGGCAGGCGGGTCTCCCATAATGAGTTCGGACGTATTGTGTTTGTCATTCTTCGCCATCCCTGCTACCGGCACATTCATGCCCAGTTCATCTTCTATAACACTCAGCGCAGCACTCAGCTGCCCTTTGCCTCCATCCACCAGGATCAGGTCCGGGAGCGGCTGTGATTCTTTCAGGAGACGGGTATAGCGGCGCCGTATAACTTCTTTCATGGAAGCATAATCATCCGGGCCGGTAACACTTTTTACTTTGTATTTCCGGTATTCTTTTTTAAAAGGCTTGCCGTCCATAAATGTAACCATTGCCGCTACTGGGTCGGTGCCCTGGATATTGGAGTTATCAAACGATTCTATCCGGTGCGGCATATCAATCTGCATAGCTTCTGCCAGCTCTTCCACCGCTTTTACCGTCCTTGCTTCATCACGCTCAATAAGGGAAAAACGTTCTTTAAGAGCATGGGCTGCATTGCGCTCTGCCAGCTCCACCAGCTCTTTTTTCTTTCCCCGGGCAGGCTGCACTACTTTTATCTCTAACAGCTGGCCGGCCATTTCCTGATTGATCCCTATTGGAATAAATACTTCCTTCGGCTTTAGATGATCTTCCCTGAGATAAAACTGACCCAGAAACGTCAGGAAATCTTCTTCCGGTTCCTGATAGTAAGGGAAAACGGATACGTCGCGCTCGATCATTTTTCCGCTGCGGATGAAAAAAACCTGCACACACATCCAGCCTTTATCGACAGAGTAGGCAAAAATATCACGATTGACCGTATCATTAATATTCATTTTTTGTTTTTCCATGACGGAATCAATGTGGTGAATCTGATCGCGGAGCTCCTTGGCCCTCTCAAAATTCAATTCATCTGAAGCCGTATGCATTTTCACACGCAGGTCTTCTTTCACCTGCTGATGGCCGTTATTTAAAAACTTCGTAATATCCTGCACCATTTTCTGATTGGTTTCCCTGGATACATCAAATTCACAGGGGGCAAGACACTGTCCTATATGATAATAAAGGCAGACTCTATCCGGCATCGTCCGGCATTTCCTCATAGGATACAGGCGGTCGAGAAGTTTTTTGGTTTCGTTGGCTGCACCTGCATTAGGGTAAGGGCCAAAATATTTGGCGCCGTCCTTTTTTATTTTTCTCGTTGTAATTAAACGGGGATGTTCCTCTTTTGTGATTTTAATGTAAGGATAGGATTTATCATCTTTTAGCAGTACATTGTATTTCGGTTCGTATTTCTTGATTAAATTCATTTCCAGAATCAGTGCCTCAAGGTTGGACGACGTAATAATATACTCAAAATCTTCTATTTCTCCAACGAGCCGCTGGGTTTTTCCATCGTGGGAACCAGTAAAATAAGATCTGACCCTGTTTTTTAAGACTTTCGCTTTTCCTACATATATGACAGTGCCGTGCTTATTTTTCATTAAGTAACAGCCCGGCTGATCCGGGAGCACGGTCAACTTTTCTTTTATTGTATTCATTCCGGAACACCTCTTCGCTTCATTCTTCTCTCGTAGTATAAAGCGAAAATATGTTTGTGTGCAAAGAATACTTCTTTAAGTATAATAAAAAGCCGCTGATCATTGATCAGCGGCTTTTTCAGGCATATTAAATGTGTTTATTTAATAGTTCAACAAGCTGTTCTTTCGGCTGAAAGCCTACAACCTGATCCACTACTTCGCCGTCTTTAAAAACGAGAAGAGTAGGGATGCTCATTACGCCGTACTTTCCGGCCGTTTCCTGGTTTTCGTCAACATCTAATTTTGCGATCTTTATTTTGTCGCCCATTTCTGTATCGATTTCTTCAAGTACTGGAGCGATCATTTTACATGGTCCGCACCAAGTAGCCCAGAAGTCCGCCAATACAACGCCTTCAGACGTTTCAGTTGAAAAGTTTTGATCAGTAGCTGTTACAATTGCCATTTGTGTGGTCCTCCTTTTAAGTAGCTTTATTAAGCTAATGCATATTATAGCATTGTGTATAAATTGTGGCTAATAGATTGCCTGAGTTTTCTTTACCCGCTCATTATTTGTCTAAACCCGGGCGCTGCAATTGAAAAGCCTGCCGGTTCCGGCAGGCTGGTTTCTAAGAAGCCGTGACTTTTTTAAACTCTTCTGTCAAAGCAGGAATAACATCAAACAAATCCCCGACAATGCCATAGTCAGCCACTTCAAATATAGGCGCTTCAGGATCTTTATTAATCGCCACAATTACTTTTGAATTGGACATTCCTGCCAGATGCTGAATAGCTCCGCTGATGCCGGCTGCAATATACAGATCCGGTGTAACTACTTTACCCGTCTGTCCGATCTGCAGCGCATAGTCGCAGTAATCGGCATCACAGGCACCGCGTGACGCCCCGATGGCTGCGCCGAGAACACCGGCAAGCTCTTCTAGCGGCTTGAAGCCTTCCGCACTTTTTACGCCTCTTCCGCCGGCAACAATGATGTTGGCTTCAGCTAAATCGATGCCTCCCGTGCTCTTTTTGACTACTTCTTTAATAATCGTACGCAGATTGGAAATGGTAAAGGTTTTCGTATCGATATTTCCGCTTCTGCTGCTGTCCGCTTCCAGCGCTGGGATGTTGTTCGGACGGATTGTTATAAATAGAAAACCATCTTCCATCTTTATTTTCTCAAATGCCTTACCGGAATAAACAGGACGGATATACTGAGCATTTGTTCCTTCCCCTTCTATTTCCACGCAGTCTGTAATTAGCCCTGAGCTTAATTTTCTCGACAGACGGGGAGCCAGGTCTTTTCCGCTGGACGTATGGCCGATAACAAGCCCTTCCGCCTGCTCTTCCTCGCATACCTGCTCCATTGCCTGCATATATGCGTCCGTCGTGTACTGCTTTAATTCATCCATTTCTGACACGATGACACGGTCCGCGCCGTGCTGAATCATTGCTTCTGCGTGCGAGGCGGCTCCTTCACCGAATAAAACACCGACTACCTCTCCGCCTTCTGCTGCTTTATGCGCCGCTGCTATTGCTTCAAACGATACGTTTCTTAATTCATTTTCCTTCGTTTCTCCTAGTACAAGAATTTTCCTGGCCATTATGATCTCTCCTTTATATTACTTTTGCTTCTGATTTCAGAAGTTCAACGAGCTGCTGTGCCTGTGATTCCGTAGAACCTTCCAGAATCTTCCCTGCTCCTTTTTCCGGAGGCAGAAAACGGTCGGTAGTCGTTGTTTTCGCTGCAATTTCTTCTTCATCCAAATCAAGATCATCAAAATCTATTGTTTCCAGCGGCTTTTTCTTTGCTTTCATAATTCCCGGAAGAGAAGGATACCTCGGATCATTCAAACCCTGCTGGCAGGTAACTAATAACGGCAGCGATGTCTCTACGATTTCTACATCGCCTTCCACATCCCGTTCAATAGTTACTTTTGTTCCTTCAATATCGAGCTTTGTAATAGTCGTCACCTGATTCATCTGCAGTCCTTCCGCCAGCCTGGAAGCTACCTGTCCGGCACCGTCATCGACAGCTACGTTGCCGCCTAGAATAATATCTGCTTCCTGGTCTTTAAAATAAGCGGTTAACACTTCTCCAATTGTATAGTGGTCGATAGCTTCATCCATATCTTCCATATTAAGGAGCACAGCCTTATCAGCCCCCATGGCAAGAGCTGTCCGGAGTTCCTTTTCTGCTTCTTCTTCCCCTACGGTCACCACCGTAATTTCTCCCCCGTGTGCCTCTTTTAATACGATAGCCTCTTCAAGCGCATATTCATCGTACGGGTTAACGATAAATTCCGCCCCTTCTTCATCAATACGTCCATTTTCAATTATTATTTTCTCTTCCGTATCAAACGTTCTTTTCATTAATACAAATATGTTCATTCTGTGTTCCTCCCTAATTTTTTATTTGTTTTTAAAAGCCGGCTTCCGCTTTTCAATAAATGCCTGGATGCCTTCTTTTGCATCTTCGCTCGCAAAAGCCCGCCCAAACAGTTCTGCTTCTTTTTTACTGCCTTCTTCTCTCGAAGATGGTATAGCATACCGCAGAAGCTCCAGTCCCATTTCTGTCGTTATACGGCTTTTCGAAGCGATATGACGGGCTATTTCAACAGCCGCTTTCACATGTTCACCTTCAGGCACTGCTTTATTTACAAGACCCCAGCGTTCTGCTTCTTCTCCGGTAATGGGGAGGCCGGTTAATATCATCTCGCCTGCTTTAGGCCGTCCGACCAGCTCAGGAAGTCTCTGGCTTCCCGCATAGCCTGGAATGAGCCCTAATGTGGTTTCCGGAAGGCCGAGCTTGGCATCTTTTGTAGCCACTCTCAAGTGGCATGCCATCGCCATTTCCAGTCCTCCGCCCAAAGCTGCTCCATGAATAGCCGCAATAATCGGCTTTGTAAGGGCTTCCATTTTATCGAATACCTTTTGCCCGTTTGTGCCTAAATCTGAAAACCCACTGCTCGTTTCCACATTTGTGAATTCTTTAATATCTGCCCCGGCTGCAAAAAATCTGCCTTCCCCATACAGCACGGCTGCATGTACTTGTGTATCTGATTCAATCTCATCCAGAACTACGCTTAGTTCTGAAAGGACGGAGGCAGCCAGAGCGTTAGCCGGCGGCCTCTCAAAAACGATATGGGCGACATGATCTTCCACCCGCCATTGTAAATGATCCATCCTTATCCCTGCTTTCTATCTATTGTTTTGCGCGCACGTTTGCACCAAACCCCTGAAGAAGCATGGAAGCTACGGGAGCAGCTAATTCATTCAGGTCATACCTGTATTCATTCATAATCCAGGTCGTAACAACTTCATCTATCGTGCCGAAAATCATCTGCCGGGCCAGCTTTTCATTTAAATCATCTGAAAAAACGCCCGTTGCTTTTCCTTCTTCAATCAGCCCATCCATAATAAGAAGATATTCTTTTAAAATATCATTGATCTGCTTGCGCAGATGGCTGCTCGACTGCCTTAATTCAAGCTGCGTCACGATAGCCAGATTTCTGCTTAACGAAAGCTGCCGGAAGTGGTTGGCTACGAGTGAATGAAGCTTTTCCTCAACTGACAGCCGGGACGTAAGCTCGTCTTTAATATTCGTAATAAACTGGCCCATTTTTTCTTCAAAGACGGAAATCAGCACATCTTCTTTATTTGCAAAATAAAGATAAATCGTACCGTCCGCTACACCGGCCCGCTTTGCTATTTTGGATACCTGGGAATTGTAGTAGCCGTTTTCGGCTATTACGTCTACTGCCGCTTCTATAATTTGTTCATATTTGGGACCTTTTCGTTTCCCCATGGCAGAACGCCCCTTTTACAATGTATTAATAGTGAATGACTGTTCATTCATTATATGTCTAGCTTCATCATAGATAATATTCAAAGGAGTGTCAAGCCTTATTCCGTAGATTCTCCACGTGAAAAAAAAGCCCGGCTCCAGGACCGGACTTTTCCGCACATATCAGACAGATCAGCTGCCTTTCTGCATTTCTTTTGCTTTTGTGTTTTTTTCTTCTTCTTCAACAAGAACCCGTCTTAATACTTTACCGATAATTGTTTTCGGAAGTTCTTCTCTTCGTTCAAACTGTCTCGGCACTTTAAAGGAAGCCAGATGCTCCCTGCAGAATGCTTCCATTTCTTCATCTGAGGCACTTTTGCCATCTTTAAAAACGAGGAACGCTTTTACCGTTTCTCCACGGTACGGATCCGGTACGCCGATAACGGCGGCTTCTTTTATTGCTTCGTGCTCATATAGTACTTCTTCGATTTCTCTTGGATAGATGTTAAAGCCTCCGGCGATGATCATATCTTTTTTGCGGTCGACAATATAAAAGTAGCCTTCGTCGTCCATGTATCCCATATCACCGGTCAGAAACCAGTTCCCATGAAACACAGCCGCCGTATCCTCGGGCCTGTTCCAATAGCCTTTCATCACCTGAGGGCCTTTCAGCATAATTTCTCCAATTTTTCCTGCCGGTGCCGGACCTTCTGTTTCCGGATCATAAATAGCCGCTTCCGTGTCAGGCCAGGGAATACCTATGCTTCCTTCTTTTCGTTTCCCCCAGATAGGCGTAGAAATAGCTACCGGAGACGTTTCAGTAAGCCCGTATCCTTCTACGAGCTTTCCTCCCGTCAGCTTTTCAAACGTCTGCTGCACTTCGAGAGGAAGCGGAGCAGATCCGCTCAGGCAGGCTTCAATAGAGGAAAGATCGTATTTATTAATGGTCGGTTCATTAATCAGCCCAACATACATCGTTGGCGCTCCCGGAAAAACGGTCACTTTATGCTTTTGAATTGCTTTTAAAATAGGGACCGGCTCAAAGCGGGGCACGATAATCATTTTTGCTCCGTGCATAATGCTGATATTCATTACTGTTGTCATGCCGTAAACGTGGAAGAACGGCAGTGCAGCCATAATTGTTTCTTTTTTTCGATCAATATTATACATCCATGCACTGCTCTGCATAGTGTTTACTACTAAATTATAATGTGTCAGCATGACCCCTTTTGCAGGCCCCGTTGTTCCTCCGGTATATTGAAGAAGAGCAATATCTTCTTTAGGATTAAAAGAAATGTCCGGCTTTTCCGGTTTTCCCTCTGCCATAATTTTTTTCAGCCGGTGCGTCGTGCTGTCATACTCGATCTGCTTTGCAAGAGCTGCATTTTTCCGCTGCACGAGTGGATATAGATTTTTTTTAGGGAAGGGAAGATAATCTTTAATGCTTGTGACAAGCACGTGTTCAAGTGAGGTTCTGCTTCTGACGGCCCGTACACGCGGATATACTAAATCCAGGCAGATCATAACCTTCGCCTGGGAATCGTTCATTTGATGCTCGAGTTCACGTTCCACATACAGCGGATTCGTCTGCACCACAATGGCCCCGGTCATCAGAGCTCCATAATAACAAATTACTGCCTGAGGGGAATTCGCCAGCATAATCGCTACCCTGTCCCCCTTCACTACACCAAGCTTTTTCAGCTGGCTGCTGAGCTTGAGGGCTTCATGATAAACCTCCCGGTATGTCATATCTTTTCCCATAAAGTGAAGTGCTTCACGATGCGGCTGATTAACAGCCGTTTCTTCAAGGTAAGAGTGCAGCGTTTTTTCGTCATAGGAAATACTTACAGGTATTTCCTTTGGGTAATGGGACAGCCATGCATGCTTTTCTTCCATTTTAAATCCCCCTTTTAAATGTGGACACAGGAATACGTAAAGAAGCACTCTATACAATTATTATAATGGAAACGCTTACAATTATAAAGAGATAAATGTAAAAAAATGGGCTCTATCCTGAGGACGGCCCATTTCTTTCCTATAATGAAGAAAATAAATAGATACAGCCTGCTGCAAAAAACACGGCACAGCAGATGATTAATATTTTTGCTAACCGCTCCATTATCTTCCTCCTTTATATCAGCTTAGTATCCCTGCTCCTATAACAAAAGACAGCCCCGCGGAAATAATAAATGCAATCAAGCCGACCGCTCTATTATCATTTGCAAGTTCTTCATCTACTTTAAACATAGGAGTTAAAAATTCAAACACAAGATAACTGATAATCAGCAGCACAAATCCGAGACAACCCCACACAATAGTCGTTAATATCTGATCGTTATGCAGGATGGAAAAGTGAAGAATATTGGCAACGCCGAAGATCTTTCCTCCGGTGGCAAGTGCTACAGCAATATTACCTTTTTTTATTTCTTCCCAATTGTTATAGGGGGTTATTGTTTCAAACACAGCTAAAAATACGATAAGTGAGAGCAGTGCTACGCTGTAGTTGGCAGCTGTCTGCCCGAATGGCGTCTGCAGTATGGCTTCCAGGCCTGCCACCTTCCCTTCTCTGCCTCAGGCGGCGTGAGTTATTATTTTAGTTCCGCAACTGTATTTCCTATACCGCCTTCATTCATTCCCCCGTCACGGGTGCTTTTTACACTGGGATGTTTTTTCAGGTACTCTTTCACTCCCTTGCGCAGCGCTCCTGTTCCTTTTCCATGAATAATATGAACCTGCCCATATCCTGCGAGAACGGCTTCGTCCAAATATTTCTCCACCTGACGCAGGGCATCTTCATAGCGCTGCCCGCGCAGGTCAAGCTCGGGCTTTACCGGGGCACTGGTCGTCACGGAGCGGACATTGCGAAGAGGAGTTTTTTCTTTAGAACTGCTCAATTTCTCCATGTTGCTTTTATTAACCGTCATTTTCATAATGCCCAGCTGAACCTGGAATTCATTTTCATTCAGCTGTTCCAGCACCTGGCCTTTCTGTCCGAAACTTAATACCTTTACTTCATCTCCGGACTTAATCGTATCGGTTTTTTCAGCCTGCCTTTTTATTTGCTTCATGCGTTTTGTAGGAGCCGGCTGTGCTTTATCCATGCGCGACTTGGCATCAATTAGCTGATGTTCTTTTACATTATGGCCTTGTTTCTCAAGCTCTCTTAACTCACGGATAATTTCATCTGCCTGTTTTTTTGAAGCAGAGAGTTCGCTTTCTGCCTCATCGCGCGCTTTTTGGAAGATAGTTTCTTTTTCTTCTTCCACCCGCTGGACTTTTTCAGCTAATTCCTTCTGCAGCGATTCGGCTTCTTTTCGAAGCGCGGTCGCCTGCTTTTCCTGTTCTTCTACAGACAGCTGCCTATCCTGAAGGGATGCTATCATCTGCTCCATCTGCCTGCTGTCTGTACTCACTTCCGCTTCGGCTGCCGTAATAATGTCATCACTCAGACCCAGGCGTTTGGATATGGCAAAAGCATTACTGCGCCCCGGTACACCAATCAGCAGACGGTAGGTCGGCCGGAGCGTGTTTACGTCAAATTCCACGCTCGCGTTCATAACCCCTTCCCGATTGTAGGCATACCCTTTCAGCTCACTGTAATGGGTAGTGGCAATGAGGGAAGCGCCTTTATTATAAACGTAATCGAGAATCGAAACAGCCAGAGCCGCACCTTCCGTAGGATCGGTGCCGGCACCGATTTCGTCAAATAATACCAGACTGTGGTGATCAATTTTTCCAAGAATATCTACAATGTTGGTCATGTGGGATGAAAAAGTACTCAGGTTTTGTTCAATGGACTGTTCATCCCCTATATCCGCGTAAATAGACTCAAATACAGCAGCTTCCGAATTTTCCTCTACTGGAAGAAACAGACCGGACTGCGCCATCAGCGTCAGCAGCCCCGCTGTTTTCAGCGTGACCGTTTTACCGCCAGTGTTGGGTCCGGTTATAACAAGAGAGGAGAAATCTCCACCAAGTTCCACCGTAATTGGTACAACTTCCTCTGCGTCAATAAGCGGATGTCTCGCTTTTTTGAATTGAAAATGGCCCGTGCTGTTTACCTTCGGCTGCGTCGCTTTTAAGTCATGGGCGTAATACCCTTTGGCAAAAATAAAATCGACATAGCCGAGCGTCCGGGTGTTTTCCAGCAGTTCTTCTCCATTTTCCTGGATTTCAGCGGATAGCTCCCGGAGTATTTTTTCAATTTCAATCTTTTCTTTGCCACGGGCTTCCCGAAGCATATTGTTCATCGTAACGACAGACTGCGGTTCAATAAACAAAGTCGCTCCGGAGGCCGATTGATCATGGATAATCCCGCCGAATGATCCGCGGTACTCCTGTTTGACGGGAATTACATACCGGTCATTCCGTATAGTAATAATCGAATCAGATAGCTTTTTCTGCTGATCCTGCGATTTAGTCAGCTGGTCAAGCTTGGAACGGATGGACGCCTGCTGGCCCCGGATCTGCTGTCGTATGCTGCGCAGAGCGGGAGTGGCACTGTCCATTACCTCTCCATTATCATCCACCGATTGTTTAATAGACCGTTCTACATCTGTCAGGACCGTAATCGCTCCCGTGATTTCATCGAGACCGGGCAGTTCAATGCCGTCCTCTGTCATTTTATCGATAAAGGATTTGACTCTTCTTGCAGCATAAATAGTATCCGCTATTTCAAGAAGCTCCCATGCGTTCAATACGCCGCCGATCTGCGCTCGTTTGATATGGGCAAATACATCTTTAATGCCGCCGAGAGGGGCCTGTCCTTTTAAGCGTACAACACGGTGTGTCTCCTCCGTAATGGTCATGGCATGCTTTATGTCGTCCACCGATGTCAACGGCTTCATTTGATCAATTTCAGCTCTTCCTAATGAAGATCCAGCATGTTTTTTCAGCTGATCTTTCATCTTGTTGTATTCGAGCACCCGAAGGACTCTATCGTTCATTGTCATCTTCCTTTCTTATTGAAGCCGGCGTTTTTCTTTTTTCTCCCGCAGGTAGTCCGTTAATTCCGCCGCTGTTAATGTATTGAGTACCTGTCCCGGACGGAGCATGGCTTTTCTGGCGATGCCGGTGCCTATTTCCATATCGTCCATCATCTCCGGATTGTGGGCATCTGTATTAACTGCCAGCGCCACTCCTGCTTCTGCCGCTTTTTTCAGCCATTCTGCCGATAGATCAAGCCGGTTCGGGTTGGCATTCAGTTCCAGTGCCGTACCCGTTTCCGCTGCACGTTTAATCAGCTTAGGCAGGTCTGCATCATACCCGGGCCTTCTTCCTATTAAACGGCCCGTAGGATGGGCAATCAGGTCCACGTGTGGAGAAGTAAGCGCAGATTCAAACCGTTCCATAATGACAGACCTTTCCTGGGAAAACGAAGAATGAATAGAGGCAATTACTATATCCAGCTGTTCCAGAACAGTGTCCTCGATATCAAGAATGCCGTCTGGACGAATATCCATTTCAATACCGGCAAATATTTGCAGATCTGTATATTTTTCATTCACTGTTTTTATTTCTTCAATCTGTCTGAGAATACGATCTTCATCCAGACCGTGGGCTACTCTTAAAAACTTGGAATGATCGGTAATAGCTATCCATTCATAGCCTCTTTTTCTCGCTTCCTCTGCCATTTCCTCCACAGACTGGGCGCCGTCACTCCAGGTTGTATGCATATGCATGTCTCCCCGGATAAGGGGGAGCGTGAGGTCTTCACGGGGATTGCTGTAAACGTCCAGCTCATCTTTGCCGGCTCTTGCTTCAGGCGGGATGTACTGCATCCCATAATATCCGAAAAAAGCTGCTTCGTCTGTAAACGTTTGGACGTCTCCGCTTTCCACGTTTTCGATTCCATATTCGCTGATCCGTTCCCCGTTTGATTTTGCGAGCTGCCTCATCTTCACGTTGTGATCTTTCGAACCGGTAAAATGATGAAGGGTCGTCGCAAAGGCCTCGTCTTCAATCATCCGCACGTCTACCTGTACCGGATATTCTTCTCCTTCCAGCTCCAGGGACAGCTTTGTATCTCCATCCGCGATAACGCTGGAAATACCGGAGAACGCTTTTATCTGTTCTTTCACACGCGCAGGATTATCCGTTGAGATGATATAATCCATATCTTTAACGGTTTCTTCCAGTCTTCTTAAGCTGCCGGCACGGGCGTAGCGGTGCATACCTTCTACAGCGGCAAGCTTTTCTTCAAAGGAATCCGCCATTTTCAGCATAAGCGGAATGGGAAGTCTTTCCGGCCTGCTTCCCATTTCTTCTAAAGCTTTCATTATTTTCTCTTCTGACTTGGCAGCAAATCCGGCAAGTTCACGGATCTGATTTTCCTCACAGGCTTTTTTCAGGTCGGCTGCATTAGTAATTCCTAATTCCTGATAAAGCTTTCCTATTTTCTTCCCGCCCAGTCCGGGAAGACGTAATAACGGCAGCAGCCCTTCCGGTATTTCTTTTTTCAGCGTCTGGAGGAGCTCGGAATCACCATGTTCTTTTACTTCATTTATTAAACCGGCTGTTCCTTTGCCGATGCCGGAGAGCTTCGCCACATCCTCGATATCATTAATGGAGCGTTCATCGTTTTCAAGCGCCTGGGCCGCTTTCCGATAAGCAGAAATTTTAAATGTATTTTCACCCTTTATTTCCATATATACAGCAATACGTTCTAAATGATTGATAATTTCTTTTTTATTCATTGTTTTCCTCCATTAAAAGTAGAAAAAACTTCTCTTGAAGAGAAGCTTTTTCATTTATTAACGACAAGCCTTTCGGCATATGCTCTTTTAGAGACCCTGCACTCCCAGGTTTTGAAGCCACTGGGATAAATAAGGCGTATCATAAATCATATACTGAGCCATGCCTGACTGTGCTATGGCCTGTTGAATTGGTTCTACCGGCACGAGCGAAAAAGCGACAAGGAGTATAAACAGCACTACATACGTCTCTACTATTCCCAGCAGTCCGCCCAGCCATTTGTTAAGCATACTCACAAGAGGAATACCCGATATAACGTTAAAAATAGAACCAAGCATCTGCATGATTATTTTGGCCACAATAAACAGCGCTATAAAAGCAATGGCTGAATAGAAAAACGTCTGCATGTCAAAAGTCGCTGATAAAAACTGCACGTTCTGGCTTCCGGAATCCTGCAGAAATCCGGGATACGGTATCCACTGCCTGAGCCAGGCGGCCGTGTCTTCATAGAAATAAAAAGCAATGACTAAAGCGAGAAGAAAACTCACCAAAGAAACAAACTGCAGGATAAATCCTTTTCTTAATCCGGAAAAAAAGCTGCCGATTAGAAAAAGAAGAATCAGTATATTTATAAGCATGTGTTATCTGTCCTCATTTTCTTCTTGGATAGTCTGCTCGTTTTTGTACTCGTCTTTCATTTTTAAATTCTCATCCACCAGATTGACTGCTGTTAATACGGCCAGTCTGGTCGTATTCAAATACGGATTCAAAGATTTATGTTCTTTCATTTTTTCTGTCAGGGCTTTCGCTACTTTTCTTACATGTTCGGGTGGATCATCTCCAACAATTGTGTACTGCTGTCCATATATCGTTACGGTCGTTTTGTATTTATCTTTTTCCTCAGCCATCGTCATGCCCCCTGATCTAAGCAAATCCTATACTTAATCATAACAGAATCGCCAACCAATGAAAAATGTTTCCCACCTTTCTGCCGGGGCCTGATATTCCAGCACAGCAGTGCAGTTATGCACTGCCTGTTAAAAACCGGCCCTTCCTGTATACGGAAGAGCCGGCCCGGGCGTTTCTTATTGTTTTCTTAAATTGGCATGAAATGTTTTTTCTACATGATGGAGTACATTTTGATGGGCCTGCTGCATTTCTTCCTCAGCCAAGGTGCGGTCCGGATCAAAATAGATGAGTGAAAATGCCAGAGATTTTTTCCCTGCTTCCATATGTTCCCCGTCATATACGTCAAATAGGGAAACATGTTTTAACAGGGGACTTCCTGTTTCTTCAATCGCTTTCTGCACCGCTCCTGCCTCTACTTCCGTATCTACTACAAGAGCAATGTCCCTTGTAATGGAAGGAAAGCGGGGGATCGGGGTATAGGCGACCGGCTCTTCTTTTGAAGCAATCAACTTTCCCAAGTGCAGTTCAAATACGTACGTTTCTTTTATATCCCATTCTTTCTGCACTAATGGATGAATCTGGCCGACGTAGCCTATGAACGTACCCTGCGCATAAATATCTGCACTCCGTCCCGGATGCATATCCTTCATTGAGGTTCTTTCAAAACGTACATCCTGTCCCCAGCCAAGTTTTACAAGCAGGTTTTCAACAATTCCTTTGACCGTGAAAAAGCTGGTTTCCTGTCTGGCTGTTCTCCAGCCCGCCTCACTCCATTTACCAGTGACGGCGCCGGCAGCATATTCAAATTCCTCCGGCTGGCCTGTGAGTGTCTCTTCAGTGCTTCGGAACACTGAACCTACTTCAAAAACAGCCGTATCTGCATTTTGGCGGTTTTGATTGTATTGAATAACATCAAGCAGATGAGGAACCAGGCTCGACCGCATGGTGCTTCTTTCTTCGCTCATCGGCATCGTGACTTTGATCGGATACCCCGGACCTCCGGATAAAAACCTTTCAATCATCCGCGGAGATGTTAAGGAATACGTGACCGCTTCATTTAATCCCGCACTTTCCAGAAAACGGCGCACCTTTCGTTTTTGCTTTTGGGCTTTTGTAAGAGACCCCGGGGTTAAAGCTCCCGCGGGCAGGGTAGATGGAATTTCATCATACCCATACAGCCGTGCTACTTCTTCTGCGAGATCCGCTTCGATAAAAATATCCCATCTTCTTGATGGTATTTCCACATCAAAAGTTCCGTCTGCTTCTTTATAAGGAAAGCCCAGCCGGTCAAAGACCGCTGCAATTTCTTCCGTGTTCAGGGGAAGGCCGAGCATAGTATGAAGCTTTTCTGTCCTCGTCTGAACAATCCTCGGAGAACGGTCTCTGGAATCATGAACTGACCCGCTTTTCTGGACTTCTCCACCGGCCAGTTCCACAAGTAAGGCTGCCGCTCTGTCAGCTGCTTCGTCTGCCCGTAAATGATCAATTCCTTTTTCAAAACGAACGCTGGATTCACTGCGCAGTCCCATATCTTTTGATGCTTTTCTGACTAATGCCGGATCAAACACCGCTGTTTCCAAAAGAATCGTTGTAGTATCCTCCTGCACTTCTGAAAAGCTTCCCCCCATGACGCCGGCCAGGGCTGTCGGCTCTGTACCGTTTGTAATAACGAGGTATTCGGGTGAAAGTTCACGTTCTGTTTCATCGAGCGTTACCATTTTCTCATTCATTTCCGCACGACGCACGACGATTTCCCTGGAGCCGAAACGATCCAGATCAAATGCGTGCAGCGGCTGTCCGTACTCAATCAAAATATAATTTGTAATATCCACCGCATTATTGATCGGACGAATGCCGGCAGCAATTAAACGGTTCTGCATCCATACGGGAGAAGGTTTAATTTTAATATTGCTGATGACCCTGGCGTTATAATAAGGAGCATCCTTTTCGTTTTCAACGCTGACGCTGACGGGTAACTCTGTTTTTTCTCCATGCTCTTCTACCTGGGTATTCGGGTGCGTTACTTTTCTGTCTAAAAGAGAAGCAACCTCATACGCCGTTCCAAGCATGCTCAGGCAGTCAGCCCTGTTCGGTGTAAGATCAAGCTCCAACACCGTGTCATGAAGCTGCAGAGCTTCTACTGCACTACTTCCGGTTTCTACTCCGTCTGGAAAAATGTAAATGCCATCTGTAAATTCTTTGGCTACCAGTTTCTGCTCGATGCCAAGCTCCTGCAGGGAGCAGATCATTCCTTCTGAAGCGACTCCCCGAAGCTCTGTAGAAGAAATCGATACATTACCTGGCAGAACAGCGCCGGGCAGCGCTACAGCCACTTTCGTGCCCGCTGCTACGTTAGCAGCTCCGCAGACAATCTGGTTTTCGCCTGAACCGGTGTTTACCTGGCAGACGTTGAGCTTATCAGCTTCCGGATGCTTTTCTACAGAGAGTATTTCGCCTACGACAACCGATTCAATAGGCTCGGTTCTTTTATAAACAGCGTCTACTTCAATCCCTCCGCGGGTAAGACGCTCTGCTGTTTCTTCCGGGGTAACATCCCGTACGTCTACATATTCATTCAGCCATTCATATGAAACTAACATCTAATCCCTCCTTATATCTGCTTCCATTGATTTAAAAAACGCATGTCATTTGTATAAAAATGACGAATATCATCAATACCGTACTTCAAAAGGGCAAAACGTTCTACACCCATTCCAAAAGCAAATCCGCTGTACTCCTCAGGATCAAATCCGCTCATTTCAAGTACCTTTGGATGCACCATTCCGGCACCAAGCACTTCAATCCACCCGCTCTGTTTACACATACGGCAGCCGCTTCCACCACAGATACCGCACGTTACATCGACTTCTACAGAGGGTTCAGTAAAAGGAAAAAAGCTCGGGCGCAGGCGGATGGTCCGCTCTTCGCCAAAATATTTCTTCACAAATGCCTCCAGGATTCCTTTCAGGTCACTCATGCGGATATTCTTATCCACGTACAGTCCCTCGATCTGCATGAACTGATGGGAGTGGGTCGCGTCGTCATCATCGCGGCGGTACACTTTACCAGGGCAGATGATTTTGACCGGGCCGCGTCCCTCATGCTTTTCCATCGTACGTGCCTGGACCGGCGACGTCTGGGTGCGGAGCAGCAGATCTTCCGTTATGAAAAAAGAATCCTGCATATCACGTGCCGGATGCTCTTTCGGCAGGTTCAGCGCTTCAAAGTTATAATAATCCGTCTCAATTTCCGGCCCCTCTGTAACGGAAAAACCAAGGCCGATAAAAATATCTTCAATTTCTTCTACTACTGCCGTCAAAGGATGCCTCGATCCCTGTTTAACCGTATCACCCGGAAGCGTTACGTCAATTGTTTCCCCGGCAAGCTGTTTATTTAATTCCTCCGCCTCAAGGGATTGATTTTTTTCGTCCAGTTTTTCCTGGATTTCGCCGCGCACATCATTCGCAGCCTGGCCGACTTTAGGCCGTTCTTCTGCCGAAAGCTTTCCCATTCCTCTTAATACTTCTGTAATGGGGCCTTTTTTTCCTAAGTATTTCACCCGCACCTTTTCTACATCTTTTTTATCTGCTGCCTGGTTTAATTCTTCCAGCGCCTCGCTTAAAAGTGCCTGTAATCGTTCAATCATTTTATTTCCTCCTGCCGTATAATCGCTCTACGCGTGTTTTGGACAAATAAAAAAACCTTCCTCCCGGAAAGGGACGAAAGCTCGCGGTACCACCCTTGTTAATCCTGCCGCTGCCGGCAGGAATCACTTATACAGCGTAACGTGCTGCCAAACGGGACACCTTTTGGATTTCTCTACTCCGGCTCCGGCTCTGGACTGAATTCATCCATTATCTGCACATCAGAATGCTTCCAGTCTAAGGCATTCTTTCCCTGTATGGCGGCTAATGGACTACTTGTTTCCTTCAATGCTTTTTATATGAATACAGTAAAGTATAGATAATAATGCTTTTGTTTGCAACCGTCCTGCTAATTTACTTTGTGCAGATAGTATAAAAGGATGCCGGTTGCTACCGAAACATTCAAGGATTCGGCTTTTCCGTAAATCGGCACGTAAATATTCTGGTCTGTTTTTTCCAGCAGTTTTTCATTCACACCGGCCCCTTCGTTGCCTATGATCAGGGCAAATCCCGGCTGCGGCTCAATTGCTGTATGCGTTGTTCCCCCCTGAAGAGAAGTACCAAATACCGGAATACTATTATCGCGGCAGCGCTTTATCCAGTCTTCGAGCTCCCCCTGCAGAACAGGCACGTGAAAAAATGACCCCTGGGTGGACCGGATCACTTTATCGTTATACACGTCTACCGTGCCTTCACCGAGAATGACGGCTTTGGCTCCCACCGCATCGGCGGTTCGGATAATCGTCCCTAGATTCCCGGGATCCTGCACGTTATCGACCAGAACATACATCTCATTCTCTTCCGGTTCAACGGCTTCATCGGGTATCATCTGACAGAGCGCAATAATACCGGGCGGCGTCACGGTCTGACTCATATCTTTCATAACAGCCTCTGTAACGATAGTAATAGGAATATTTTTCCTTTTTTCTTCAGGTGGAAGCAGCTCATCTGCTATCACAAAAATATCTGTAATTAAATTTCCATAAACGAGGGCTTCTTCAACAAGATGCCGGCCTTCTATAACAAAAAGCTGCTCTTTTTCGCGTTTTTTTCGTTTTGTCAGCTGTTTAATTAATTTAACAGTAGTGTTTTTTGTAGAATCTATTTGTTTCAACAGGCTGTTCTCCTTTTGTACCGGCTTCTTTTATTCATCCTCTATCTTACCTTGAATCAGGCGGTTTTTACATAATTATTTATGTTTTATAAAAAAGCCTGCAGGGAATCCCTGCAGGCCGCTGACAGCTTCTTAATTATCGAATACAATTGCTTTTACTTTGTCTTCATCCAATGCTTTGCTGATTTCTACAAGCAGCTGAACTGCGTGCTCAAAATCATCGCGGTGCAGAATCGCTGCGTGGGTATGAATATATCTGGTAGGTACGGTTATCGCAAGCGAAGGCACCCCTTCACCTGACAAATGAATGGAACCGGCATCTGTTCCGCCGCCGCTCATGGCGTCAAACTGGTATGGAATGGAGTACGTATCGGCAATATCCGTCACGAAGTCACGAAGCCCTTTGTGTGCTATCATCGAATGATCATAAATCAGCACCTGCGGGCCTTTTCCGATTTTTGCTGCTGCATCATTGCTCGTCACTCCAGGTGTATCTCCGGCAATGCCAACATCTACAGCGAATCCGATATCAGGCTTTACTTTATTCGCTGCCGTTTTAGCGCCCCGCAGGCCGACTTCTTCCTGCACAGCCCCTACACCGTAAACTTCATTTGGGTGGTCGATCTTTTCAAGACGCTTTAATACTTCAATAGCAATGGCACATCCGATACGGTTATCCCATGCTTTTGCCATCAGTAATTTCTCGTTGTTCATCACTGTAAAATCACAGATCGGAACGACAGAGTCTCCCGGGCGCACGCCGAATGATTCAGCTTCTTCTTTGCTTGAAGCACCGATATCAATAAACATATCTTTAATTTCCACCGATTTTTTACGCTGTTCCGGCGGAAGGATATGCGGCGGCTTTGATCCGATAATTCCTGTAATGCTGCCTTTACGAGTCATTACCGTTACGCGCTGGGCGAGCATAACCTGGCTCCACCAGCCCCCGACCGTTTGAAATTTTAAAAATCCATTATCATCAATTGTTGTAATCATAAAGCCGATTTCATCAAGGTGCCCTGTAATCATAATACGGGGACCGCCTTTTTTCCCTGTTTTTTTGGCGATCAGGCTGCCGAGGCGGTCGGTTGTGACCTCATCGGCGAAAGGCTCAATATATTGTTTCATAACATCTCTTGGTTCTTTTTCATCTCCGGGAATTCCTTTTGCATCTGTTAAGTCCTTCAGCATTTGGAGCGTTGGTTCTAATTCAGCCATGTTTGTTCCCCTCTCAATATGTAGTATCTTCACCATTCTTAGTATAAAAGGAATTGTTTCGATACTCAAACAATTTCTTTTATTCAGCAGGAGGTCTTTTCCTCAGTAGCCTTCCTGCTGTCTTCTATGATTTGTTTCGTTCTTCTTTTTATAGGCCTCCACGATTTCGTCTTTAGAAAACTGCAGCTTTTCCCCGAGCAGAAGATATTCTTTAAACAGCTGCATAAATGAGTCATCGGACAGACTTCGGCTCAATTCTGCGGAAGCTTCGTACACATCCTGAAAGTGCTGTGGCAGAGCCGAATCTTTGGAAATTCCAGTTTCAGGGACAGCCTCCCACTGCTGGTCAATACCCATGGATAATAAAAAGTGAATGCCGTCAACGTATTCCTCCAGAATGACGTCGCGGCTGGAAGCAGGCTTCAGGCTCCAAAATTTAAAGCAGCGGGTTTCGTTGGCAAGTTCTCCAAGTTCTACTTGAAATGCAAGCAGCTTTTGTAAAAATGTCTCTCTGTTTCTTTCCAGGCCGTGTGTGGCTAATATTTTTTCATCGAGCTCTCTTTGAATCGCATATAATGACTGCATGGTTAGTCCTTCTTTCGTATTATTCTGGTTTCTGGTGAAACGTTCTTTCTATTCTATCGTATATTCTGGTAAGAATGAATGAATAAACGTATAATGTGACAAGAACAGATGCCGCGGCGTAACCGCCGGTTGATTGTCCCAAACTGTAAGCAAGGGAGGAACTATTATATGATGGCACTATTACTGCGCCTGCTGCTTCTCATTGCTCTAGTGATTATTGTATATACAGCTGTGCAGTACTTTAAAAATCCCAAACGCAAGTTGGAAATGGCGCACAGCAAAAAATATTTTTATTTTTTGGATGATGTTAAAAACGTCCGGAAAAATTTTCTTATTACGTATAAAGGGGTTATGTTTGAAGGGGAAAAATATCTGGGATCCACTTCTACTTCCTTTGATGTGGTTTCTATATCCATATGGGTGCTGGACCGTGAAGCTCTGCAGGGACTCCAGCGCAAGGACTTTGAATTTATGGAAAAAGAAATTCATTCCAACTATCCCAATGCCGAACTGATCTGGAAAAGCCCCATTAAGGAATTCATTAATAAGTCCGAACCATAAAAGCAGATAGTCAGCATGTTTCCCGGTTTTCATACAAAAAAAGGACGAGCCATCAGGCCCGTCCTTTTTTGTAGTTTATTTTAATTTAGCTTTTGCCTGATCAGCAAGTGCTGTGAAAGCTTTTTCGTCATTTACAGCAAGATCAGCAAGCATCTTGCGGTTCATGTGAATATCCGCCTGCTTGAGGCCATGCATCAAACGGCTGTAAGACAGTCCGTTCAAGCGTGCAGCTGCGTTGATACGCGTAATCCAAAGCTTACGGAATTCGCGCTTCCGCTGTCTGCGGTCCCGGTATGCATACTGAAGTGATTTCATTACCTGTTCCTGAGCCGTTTTAAATAAACGGTGTTTGGAACCATGATACCCCTTTGCAAGTTTTAAAACCTTTTTACGACGACGACGTGCCACATATCCGCCTTTTACTCTTGGCATCGTCCATCCCTCCTTTAATTTCTATTTATTATCGTTTCAATTAATCGTTAGTTGTTTATGGAAGCAGCTGTTGGATACGCTTTTGGTCTGTTGGATGCACCAAGCCCTGTTTGCTCAATCTGCGCTTTTGCTTTTCAGATTTGTTGCGGAACATATGGCTTGTATAAGCGTGTCCACGCTTAAGCTGACCAGAACCAGTCTTTTTGAAGCGCTTTGCAGCTCCTCTGTGAGTTTTCATTTTAGGCATGTTATTTCCTCCTTAGCATGTGATAAAACGATAGGCTTTACGCTTTTTCGTTTGTGTCTTTTTTATCTTTATCAGATACAGGTTTTTCTTTATCAGATGCAGGCTTATCTTTATCTGATATAGGTGCCAAAATGAGGAACATGCTGCGGCCTTCCATCTTGGGCTTCGTTTCAATGGTACTGACGTCTTCACAGTCTTTAGCAAGACGATCCAGCACTTTTTTCCCGATGTCGGAATGAGTAATCATTCTTCCACGGAAACGAATAGCAGCTTTGACTTTATCGCCTTTATCCAGAAATTTTCTGGCATTGCGGAGCTTTGTGTTGTAATCGTGCTCTTCAATGTTCGGGCTCAGCCTGACTTCTTTGATGTTGATAATTTTTTGCTTTTTACGTGCTTCTTTGTCTTTCTTCTGCTGTTCGTAACGGAACTTTCCGTGGTCCATAATACGGCATACAGGAGGTTTTGCATTAGGAGCAACCAAAACCAAATCAAGATTCGCCTTTTGGGCTAATTCAAGTGCTTCAGACTTAGATTTCACACCAAGCTGATCGCCATTTGCATCAATTAACCGAACTTCACGTGCACGAATTCCATCATTAAGCTTAACGTCTTTACGAATAATGAGCCACCTCCGAATTTTTTTGAACCTCAGCACTTATGCGCAACTTTATATCTGTCTGCCGTTCTATAAAACGGGACCAGATCACTCAAATGAGACAAAAGCATATAAAAAGGGTGCATGAACGTACCATGCACCCTGAAATCTGTCTCATAAATGGTTATATTGCTTTACCATAATACCTGGCAGCTGCGAGTTGCGCCGTTCAGGTGAGAAGCGGGTGCTTCTTCTTGCTTTGGTTTCGTTTTTTGACACTAGGAAAGAATACCATATGGATTATACAGTGTCAACGTGCCTTGTTTAATTTATTTAGTTATCTCTTCTGATATCGAAGCAATAAAGGCACCGAGCTTTGCAGTGTGAGTATCCTGGCTGCCGTAGCTTCGTATATTCACTTCATCGGCATCCTGTTCTTTATCACCCAGCACAAGCGTGTAGGGAATTTTTTTCATCTGGGATTCGCGGATTTTATAGCCAAGCTTTTCCTCCCGCACATCGAGTTCTACCCTTACGCCGGTGCGGCGGAGTTCTTCCTGCACGCGCTCGGCATATTCCATGTGGGCATCCAGCGACACCGGAATGACCTTCACCTGGACCGGTGACAGCCATACTGGCAGTGCCCCTTTGTATTCTTCCAGAAGAAAAGCAACGAAACGTTCCATCGTAGATACAATTCCGCGGTGTATTACAACCGGGCGGTGCTCTGCACCATCTTCGCCGACATACGTTAAGTCAAACCGCTCCGGCAGGTGAAAGTCGAGCTGCACAGTCGCAAGCGTCTCTTCTTTGCCAAGAGCCGTTCTTACCTGAACGTCAAGCTTTGGACCATAAAAAGCCGCTTCTCCTTCTGCTTCCACGTAATCCACCTTCATGTCGTCCATTGCTTCTTTTAACATGCTCTGAGCTTTGTCCCACATAGCATCATTGTCTACATATTTCTCTTTATCTTCCGGATCGCGATAGGAAAGCCGGAAATGATAATCATTAATGCCAAAGTCATCATACACTCTCTGGATCAGCTCTACTACACGCTTGAACTCTCCCAGCAGCTGGTCCGGTCTTGCAAAAATATGGGCATCATTAAGGGTCATTGCACGGACGCGCTGCAGGCCGGACAGGGCACCTGATTTCTCATAGCGGTGCATCGTGCCAAGCTCTGCAATACGTACCGGCAGATTCCGATAGCTGTGCATCTGCTGTTTATATACCATCATGTGATGCGGACAGTTCATTGGCCGGATCACGAGAGTTTCATTGTTATCCATTTCCATTGGAGGAAACATATCATCCTGATAGTGATCCCAGTGGCCGGACGTCTTATAGAGCTCCGAGCTTCCGAGTACAGGAGTATAGACATGATCGTATCCGAGCTTTTCTTCCAGATCAACGATATAGCGTTCAATTGTGCGGCGGATGGTCGCTCCTTTCGGAAGCCACATCGGAAGCCCCTGTCCTACCTTTTGATTGAGCGCAAAAATATCAAGCTCTCTGCCGATCTTACGATGGTCGCGCTCTTTGGCTTCTTCAAGCATTTTTAAATGCTCATCCAGTTCTGTCTGTTTTACAAACGCCGTTCCGTAAATGCGCTGCAGCATTTGATTGTCGCTGTCTCCGCGCCAGTAGGCTCCGGAAATACTCATCAGCTTGAATTTTTTCAGTTTACTCGTGCTCGGAACGTGAACGCCTCTGCACAAATCAACAAACTCCCCCTGCTCATACAAGGAAACGGTCTCTCCTTCCGGAATAGCATCAATAAGCTCCAGTTTGAGATCATCCCCAAGTTCTTTAAACAAGCTTTGTGCCTCTTCCCGGCTTACCTCTCTGCGGACTATAGGAAGGTTTTCATCAATAATTTTTTTCATTTCTTTTTCAATTACCGGCAGATCTTCCGGCGTTAAGGAATGAGATAAATCCATATCGTAATAAAAACCATTTTCGATGACGGGACCAACACCGAATTTTGCATCCGGATACAGACGCTTCACTGCCTGGGCGAGAAGGTGGGCGGAACTGTGACGAAGAATTTCCAGCCCTTCCGGCTGCTGGTACGTAATAATTTCAATTGTACCGCCCTGCTGGAGCGGTTCCTTTAGATCAATAAGCACCCCGTCCAATTTACCTGCCAGCGCCTGTTTTTTCAGACCCGGGCTGATCGATGATGCGATTTCTTCAAATGAACTGCCGGACGGAAATTCCTTTGCTGCACCATCCGGAAAAATAAATGTAAGCTGCTCTGCCATTATGCCATCTCCTTTAATACTGACTGTTTGTTCTCTGTAAACACAAAAAAACGCCCCCTATGTGATAAGGGGCGATTCATCTCGCGGTTCCACCCTTGTTCCCGTTCCGCCTTACAGGCAGAACCAGCTCAAGTCCGGGTAACGTCCGGGGGCCGGCAGCGGATACTTGTTGTTCCCCGCTGCTGCTCCAAGGTGGTAAAAAGAATGTCTCGTTAAAAAGCTCTCAGCTGCTGCTTTTTTCTCTGTATAAGAGGCCTGATTCTTTTCATATCCTTTTCTTTGCATCTCATGTTTAACTGATGATTATTATAATAACTCTTTCAGGGAAAAGCAAGAACCATTTCCTGCTTTAGTTCTGCATCACAAAATCTTTTTCGGCTTTGGATTCACCGTCAAAACGGTGAATCACATTGTATTTCGTATCACGCTGGGCCGGGATTTTACCTGCTTCGCGGATCAGGCGGAGCGTTTCGTTCGTATTAACTTTATGCGTAGTCCCTGCAGCAGATACAACGTTTTCTTCCATCATCGTGCTTCCAAAATCATTGCAGCCGTATTCAAGAGATTTCTTTCCTGTGACTGGTCCCATGGTTACCCAGGAGGACTGGAAGTTGGAAATGTTATCCAGAAACAGCCTCGAAATCGCAACGTTACGAAGATAACCTTCCGACGTAATAATTTCACCCTTCAGGTTAGTATTATCCGGCTGGAACGTCCAGGAAATAAAAGCAAGAAAGCAGTCGGCTTCGTCCTGCGCGTCACGGACTCTCTGCAGGTGAAGCGCTCTCTCTTCATTAGATTCCCCGAGCCCTATAACCATCGTAGCCGTGCCGTGCATGCCTACTTTTTTAGCTGTCTTCATGCAGTCAATCCATTCTTTCCAGGTGGATTTCAGACGGCTGACTTTCTTTCTTGTTTCTTCTGTTAAAATTTCTGCGCCTCCGCCGGGAAGGGAATCCAGGCCGGCTTCATGCAGTTCCGTAAGAACTTCTTCAAGCGTAAGCCCCGACACTTCCACCATTTTGTAGATCTCTGCCGGAGAGAAAGAGTGCATCGTAATATTTGGGAACCGTTTTTTTATGTTTCTTAATAAATCTGTATAGTAGCTGAATGGAAGGTCCGGGTTTGTACCACCCTGCATCAAAATTTCTGTTCCATTTACGTCAGATGTTTCCTGGATTTTCTGGAAAATTTCTTCATCAGAAAGAACATAGCCTTCTGAAGATCCCGGCCTGCGGTAGAAGGCGCAGAATCTGCAGTATGTGTCGCAGAGATTGGTATAGTTAACATTTCGTCCTACTACGAATGTCGTAACAGGCTCCGGATGCCATTCCTGCATTTTTTTATTGGCTGCTGCCCCCATTTTTTCGATCTCATCGCTTTCGTACAAGCGGACAGCATCCTCCATCGTTAAGCGTTCCCCTTTTAGGGCACGGTCCAGAATAGAATCTATACTCATCGTAAAACCTCCATCATTAATCAAGTTATACCGCGTTTGTTCAACAGCTTTATTTATCCTGTACACTGCCATATTCGATTACTATTTTATGGTATCATAATTTCCAGTCATTTTCCCAATCCATACACTCAAAATAAACACTCATTTTTTACAAATAAGGCGAAAATAAAAACGTTCTTTACGCTTTTTTTAAATACTCCGCTTATTATCCCCATCCACATGAACAGCTTCCGTTAAATGTTTAATTCGTTCCATAATCCGGCTTGCTTTCATGTCTTCGGTGCCACCGCGCTGTGAATAGGACAGGTGATTTTCCAATTCTTTATAATTATAGTTGGACGTATACAGAGTAGGAAGTTTTTCCATCATACGATACTGCAGGATCACGCCTAGCACATCATCACGGATCCAGGCAGACGTCGTTTCTGCCCCGATGTCATCCAAAATAAGCACGTCCACTTTTTTTATGCTGTCTATTTTCTCCTGGGTGGTACCGGTTGAAAGTGCTTCTTTCATTTCCCTGAAAAAATCCGGGGCGTACACAATTATGGTCGATATACTGCGCTTTGCCAGCGCATTCGCCACGGCCCCCATAATAAAGGACTTTCCAACACCAAACTTCCCGTGAAAGTAAAGGCCTTTGGCGTTATTTCCCGGCTCTGCACCTTCTACAAACTCAATCGCTTTTCTTGCGGCTTCCGACCGGCTTGAGTTGTCCAGTTCAATATCATCAAATGTCGCTTCCACCACTTCTGAAGGAATGTATAGACTTTTTATCAGCCGGCGGTGCTTTACTTTTTCATCATACTGCAGCTTTAAAGAGCACTTATGGTAGGCTACGCTCCATTCCCGTCCGCTTCCGGTAAGCTCGGGCTGGTAGCCCTGCATCATATTAGGACACAAATCGAGACCCGGGCAGTTATCGCAGTGATCCCGCTCCCGCTTGTACTCAAAAAGCTTCATCATATTACGCTCTAAATCACCGTTCGTAAGATCCGGGTGCTTTGATTTAAATTCAAGAATACGCGGATCTTTCAATACTTCGTCACGAAGCATATTATACCTGTTCCGCCATTCTTTTTGATTCATCCACTTATCAAGGGATGATTTAATAGGATCCATTGAGCGTCACCTCAGCTTTCCGATTTCTCTTTCCATTGTTTCAACCGTTCTTTAAACAGCTGTTTCTCTTCTTCCCATTTCGATACTTCTTCCGGCGTCTGTTCCACCTTGCTTACATGACCTGCTTTTTGTTCTTCCAGCCACTTTGGGACAGTACCCGGCTTAGGGGCGGAGGACCTCCCGAACCTGGATCCGTACTCTTTAGGAGGCTGGTCCTTGCGTTCTTTCTGAGCTTTATTTTCTTTGCTGGCAAGCTCCATCGCTTCTTTTACAGTCGTCACTTTCGCACGTGTCCACTGCCCTGCAATTTTCTGTACAAACGCAGAATTTAGCTTCATGTTATTGATACGCAGCACGTAGTCAATCAGCACATTGGCAACCCCGGGCTGCAGCTTGTATTCAAATAACAGCGCCTCGGCAATTTTCACATCTCCGGCAGGCACCTTTGCTCCCTCCGAAACACTTTCCAGAAGAGCCATAGGTGAAATTTCCTCAAAGTACTTAATCATTTTTTCTTTTCCGGTTACAGGGGCCTGGTCTTTCATTATCCGGTATTCCTCCGGCTGTGTGCGGTACCCCAGCGCCGGCGGCTCTGATCCATATTCATAGCGGTACCATTCCTGCACTTTTTTCCGAAGGGCATCAAGATCAAGTTCTTCATTCTGATCAAGAGAGCGCTGAATTTCTTTGCTCATATCCAAAGGCTCCATCCGGTATAAAAAGGCCAGCCGCTTAATAGCATGTATGTTATCACTTGATTTTATCTTTTCTTTATTAATAAAGGCAGGCAGATCGGCATAAAGCAGATCCATATCAAATGTCTGGGCTTTAATATCAATCCCCGGTCCGCCTTCGGCTGATAAAAGATCGATTTCATTGTTTTCGCTGAAAATTTCTTCTGTCATCTTCATTTCTGATTGGTGAAGAGACGTAAACACCTGGTCAAAAGAAGAGGTAACGTCTTTATATAAAGAACTCTCCCATGCCGGAAGAATAAAGCGTTCCCTGATGTGACGATACTTTTCGCGCCCCAGCCGGTTAAATAAAAACACGCTGAGCACATCGTCTTTAAAAAACTCCTCCGGACTTAATGGCGGCTGAATTTCATAAATAAAGCAGGGCGGATCTGATTGTTCTTTTTTAAACACTTTTAATAAACCGATGCCCTCCAGTTTTTTCCGCGCTTCCACGATGTGATGCAGCGGGAGCTGCATCTGTGCCATCAAGTCACGATGGGATGTTTCATCACAGCTGTACTTATCTTTTTCCAGCCTGTTTGTAAGAACCTGATATAACGAGGCGGCATAAATGCCTATTAAAGGCTGATACAGCGAGGTAATTACTTTACTGGAATGCTCTTTATTTTCCTGTTTGATCCGAATTGTAAAACTATCTGCCGGTAACAGCTCTTTCCAATACAAAGCCATTACAGAACGCCCCCTAATTCTTAACAAATTCAACGGGCCGGGCATGAAACGCCCGGCTGTTGAAACCATTTATTTTTTTTCATCCTTACTAATTAACTCTTTTAACTCGTTTATAAATACGGTGATATCTTTAAACTGCCGGTATACGGAAGCAAACCTTACGTAGGCGACATCATCAACCCCGGCCAGTCTCTCCATTACCAGCTCTCCTACATCTTCGCTTTTAATTTCTGATTTCCCATCACTTCGAAGCTGCTGCTCTACGTCATTTACAATAGATTCCAGCGTTTCAAGAGCTACCGGACGTTTCTCACATGCCCGGATCAGACCGCGCAGGATTTTTTCCCGGCTGAATTCTTCCCGGGCTCCTCCCTTTTTCACGACGACGAGAGGCATTTCCTCGACCATCTCAAATGTCGTAAACCTATACTGGCAGGTATCGCACTCCCGGCGCCTTCTGATTGATTTTCCTTCATTGCTTGGCCTTGAATCCAGCACTCTTGTATTATTAGAATGACAGGCAGGACATTTCATTCTATCATCTCCGCATCTGCTTAGCCTCGCATGCTTATAGTCGTTGTTCTTATCATATCACTTTTCCAAAAGCCTGGACAGTAACGAAAAACCCCATCTGGGGCACTGCCTTCAGACGGGGTTCATCTATGCTTTTATTATACTTTTGCTTTTGCTTTTGATTTTTCTGCCTGTACCGGACCCATTCCTCTTGGAAGCTCCAGCGTTTCTTTTTCTGTTGCTTCTAAAGCTTTAGCTATATAATCAGACGCTACGTTAGGATCGATGGTGTCACCACAGGTGTAAACGTCGATGCTTGCATATCCATGCTCCGGAAAACTGTGAATCGTCAAATGGGATTCTGAAATAATGACTACTCCGCTTACGCCTTGAGGCGCAAACTTGTGAAAAGCCACCTCTCTGACTTCTGCTCCAGCTTCTAATGCTGCATTCACAAACACATTTTCCATTGCTTCTCTGTCGTTTAATTTATCAATGTTACAGCCCCATAATTCAGCTATAACGTGTCTTCCCATTGTATCCATGGGCGGACTCCCCCTTTACTATAAATATCATATGCCGCGGATTCTTTTCATTATACTAACGTTGCAACCTTGGGGGAAAGTTAGTCCAAATGAGGTCCTAACCCTTACTGCTACATATAAATGAAGCATGCCTGAGACATATTCACAAAAGTTAGTATACGTTTTTTAGAATGATTTTGCAATGATGAGCTGTATTTTCCATTACCCTTTTTCAGCAGCAAAAAAACAGGAGCAGCAGGTGCTGTCCTGTTTTTTCTTATTTTATCAAGCACTTATCATAGAGCTTTTCTGTACCGATTTCCCAACATAACGCACCAGATCGACAACCCGGCAGGAATAGCCCCATTCGTTATCGTACCAGGCAAGCACTTTAATCTGCCTGTCATTGATAACCATCGTAGACAAACCGTCAATAATAGCAGAGTTCTCATCGCCGTTGTAGTCTATCGAAACCAGCGGGTCATAGTTGAAACCGATAATGCCTTTCATTTCATTTTCAGAAGCACTGCGGAGCACCTCATTTACCTCCTCCACGGTCACCTCTTTTTTCGTATCAATAACGATATCGATTAAAGACACATTTGGAGTCGGCACCCGCAGAGCCATCCCATTCATTTTACCTTCCATCTGGGGCAGTACTTTTGAAATAGCCCGGGCCGCTCCTGTGGAAGTCGGAATAATAGACTGCCCGCATGCTCTGGCGCGTCTCAAATCCTTATGGGGGTTATCAATATTTTTCTGGTCATTTGTATACGAGTGAATCGTAGTTATTAATCCGCTTTCAATTCCGATCGAGCGGTCCAGCACTTTTACTACCGGGGCAAGACAGTTCGTCGTACAGGAGGCGTTGGAGATAATATGATGCTCGGCCGGGTTGTACTCCTCTTCGTTTACTCCCATAACAATAGTAGCGTCTTCTTCTTTAGCCGGAGCTGTAATAACTACTTTCTTTGCGCCGGCTTTTAAATGCAGCCCGGCTGTTTCTCTTGTTTTGAATTTGCCTGTTGCTTCTATTACTACATCTATTTCCATCTGCTTCCATGGAAGGTTTTCCGGGTCTCTATCTTGAAGAAGCGTCACGGTCTGCCCATCAATAATTAATTTTCCATCTTCTGCTCTTACGTCTTTTTCGAATTTACCATGTATTGTGTCATACTTAATAAGGTGAGCCAGTGTTTCCGCAGGATAGCTTGCATTCACCGCTACTACTTCAAGTTCATCATCCAATATTGCCTTGCGGAATACCATGCGGCCTATGCGGCCAAAACCGTTAATCGCTACTTTTGCTTTCATGCAGAGAGGCCTCCTCATTAATTGTGATATACTAATAGGTGTTTTATGTGATTAGTATAACATAATAACCAATAAATGAAACCTCATATCCGAAAAAAACAGGAATTACATTGAGTCATGTAATTCCTGTTTCTGCTTATATTATCCATTGATATTTGCGGCTGAGCTGAAGAATCTGCTCCTTAGTTTCGTCTTCTGAACCGCTGTTGTCAATCACTTCATCAGCGTGCTGCTTCTTTTCATCTATTGGCATCTGGGAGGCTATCCGACTTTCTGCATCTTCTGCTCCCTGGTTATCTCGTTCCATTAACCGCTTTATTTGGGAAGCAGGATCAGTGTATACCAACACGACCAGATCTACCATGTGCTGCAGTTTACTTTCCACCAGCAGCGGAATATCAAATACAATATGATTGTGTCCCTGTTTCTGCAGCATTTCTTTTTTTTCTATCATTCGCTGGCGTACTGCCGGATGAACAATCTGATTAAGCAGTTCCCGTTTTTCCTGATTCGAAAAGATTATCCTTCCTAATTCTTTTCGATTAATAGATCCATCCTTTTCAAGCACCTCAGTGCCAAAATGATCTATTATTTGACTGTACGCTTTTTCCCCGGGTTCCACTACTTCTCTCGCTACTTTATCTGCATCCACTACGGGCAGCCCCTGTTTCATTAACAAACCGGCCACCTTGCTTTTTCCTGTAGCAATGCCCCCTGTAAGCCCGATAATCACCGAATCGCTCCTTTACTTTATCTCTGGCAGGATGGGCAGTAATGAGTGCCCCTGCCTGCTTCTATCATTTTCTCTATAGGCGTGCCGCACTGTTTGCAGGGTTCATCCCTTCGTGCATACACATAAAGCTGATTTTGAAACATTCCCATTTCTCCCTGGCCGTTCACATAGGAACGCACGGAACTTCCTCCGCTCGCTATAGCTTCGGCAATGGTCGCTGTTATTTCTTTATGAAGGCCTGCTATCTGCCCGTTATTTAACAGCCTGGCTTTTTTGTTGGGCATAATGCCTGACCGGAATAATGATTCATCGACGTAGATATTGCCCAGCCCTGCTATGGCACGTTGATCGAGCAGTACTGTTTTTATCGTCCGGCTCGTTTTTGCGAATATCTGCTGAAGGTAGGCCGGTGTAAAAGATGGATCGTTTACCGGCTCCGGTCCCAGCTGTGACAACGGCAGACTTGTTTGTTCTTCACCGGGGTTAAAAATGTGCATCGTACCAAACTTTCGGACGTCCCGGTAGCGCAGCTCTGTGCCGTCGGTGAAATGAAACCGCACATGAGTGTGTTTATCCGGCTCGCTGCCGGCGGCCATTTCGTAACGCCCTTCCATTCTAAGGTGCGATACCATCACATAATCATCGAGAACAAAAGATAAAAATTTGCCCCTTCTTGCCACCCGGTGGATTTTCTGGCCGGACAGCATCATGACGAACGCTTCCGCATCGTCCGGCCGTTTGATCATTTTCGGCCAGCCGACCTCTATTTTTTCAAGCGTTTTTCCTGCTACCAGGTGATTTAATGTTTCTTTCACTGTTTCTACTTCTGGAAGTTCAGGCATTTCCTATGCTCTCCTTATTTTGCATCGTACCAGGTGTCCCCGTAGGAAACATCTGCTTTTAATGGAACGTCCAGCTTCATAGTCCTCGCCATAACATCCGGCACGAGTGCTTCCATTTCTTTTAGTTCATGCTCCGGCACTTCAAAAATCAATTCATCGTGTACCTGAAGAAGCATTCTGCTTTCCAGCTGCTTTTCTTCCAGCGCATGTGTTACATCTACCATAGCTTTTTTAATAATATCTGCAGCCGTCCCCTGAATGGGGGTATTCATCGCCGTACGCTCCGCAAAGCTTCTTCTATTAAAATTGCTGCTTGTTATTTCCGGAAGATACCGACGTCTATTTAAAAGAGTCGTTACATACCCATATTCTCGTGCCTGTTCTTTAATAGAATCCATGTAGTCACGGACTTTCGGATAGCTTGCTAAATACCGGTCGATAAATTCCTGAGCTTCTTTCCTTGGAATTGAAAGGCTCTGGGAAAGGCCGTAATCGGATATACCATAAACGATGCCGAAATTTACCGCTTTGGCACTTCTGCGCATGTTTCCTGTTACATCTTCTTCTTTTACATGAAATACGTCCATGGCAGTTTTCGTGTGGACGTCCATTTCATTGCGGAACGCCTCCAGCAGACCTTCATCTCCTGCAATATGGGCAAGCACGCGCAGTTCAATCTGAGAATAGTCCGCGGCCAGAATGCTCCAGCCTTTATCCGAAGAAGTAAAGGCTTTACGGATTTTCCGGCCTTCCTCAAGGCGGATGGGAATATTCTGCAGATTGGGCTCGGTGGAACTCAGCCTGCCTGTCTGGGTCAGTGCCTGGTTAAACATTGTGTGTATTTTATGAGTATCCTCATGTACTACTTTTAAAAGACCTTCCACGTAGGTAGACTGCAGCTTCGATACCTGCCTGTACAATAGCAGTTTAGGAATAATTTCATGCTGATCGGCCAGCTTCTCCAGTACATCAGCTGAAGTGGAATAGCCTGTCTTCGTTTTTTTCAAGGGAGGAAGCCCCAGTTTTTCAAATAAAATCGGCCCCAGCTGTTTAGGCGAATTAATATTAAATTCTGTTCCCGCAAGTTCATGTATTTCTTTTTCCAGCGTCTGCAGCCGGCCCGTCAGTTCTTCTCCCATCGCTTTCAGCTGATCTGTATCTACCGTAATACCCGTTTTCTCCATCTTTCCAAGAATGAGAGAAAGAGGCAGTTCCAGATCTTTAAACAGCTCAAACTGTTCGTTTTCTTTCAGTTTTTTTTCAAGGACATTTTTCAACTCAAATATAGCAAGTCCTTTGCGCACTAAATGCTCTGACAGCTTATCCTCATCCGGTCGGCCGCGCTTTGCACCTTTCCCGAAAACCGCGTCATCACTGTCTATTTTCTTCTGCGCATTCCGTTCAGCAATATCTGCCACCTGATGGGAGCCGGCGGATGGATCAATCAGGTAGGAGGCAATGAGAATGTCGTGGGTAACACCTGCAAGTTCAATGCCTTTCCATCCAAGGGCCACTACGGCACGTTTCGTATCCGCCATATATTTTTCCTGTTTTGGATCTGCAGCCCATACTTTAAAGGCATCGGAAGCTAAAGCCGCTTCCGTTGAAATATAATAGGCTCCTGATTCATTAACAATGGAAATTCCCCAAATGTCGGCTTCATGGTAATTTTCACTCGGTACTTCTACAATCAGCGCAGAAGGAGAAGCGAGCATCTCTTGCGTGACTTCTTTTTCCACCGTTGTGAAATGGATCTCCTCCAATTCCTGCGACGCTTCTTCTTCTGTATCAAATTTATTAAGTAACGATTCAAACTCCAGCTCTTTAAACAAAGCAATAATCTTATCCGTGTTGTAACCTTTTCGCGCAGCGTCTTCTATAGTTACCGTTAACGGCGCATTCGTTTCAATAACAGCCAGCTGCTTACTCATCATCGCCTGTTCTTTGTTTTCTTCCAGGCGTTCCTTCATTTTCTTTCCGGAAATCTGGTCAATAGAATCAAGCACCTTTTCTATCGTGCCAAATTCATGCAGAAGCTTTAAAGCCGTTTTTTCCCCGACTCCCGGAACGCCGGGAATATTATCCGAGCTGTCTCCCATTAATCCTTTCATGTCAACAATTCGTGCCGGCTCAAAACCATAGCGTTCCTGCATCGCTTCAGGTGTGTACGTTTCTACATTTGTGATCCCTTTTTTTGTTAACGCCACACTCGTTTTCTCTGAGACAAGCTGCAGCAGATCTTTATCACCGGAATATATTTTTACGTCCCAGCCTTCTTTTTCCGCTTTGGAAGCCAGCGTACCGATAATATCATCGGCCTCGTAATTTTTCACTTCCGTATAGGCAATATCAAATGCTTCCAGCAGTTCTCTCATCAATGGAAGCTGTTCCGAAAGTTCTCCCGGCGTTTTCTGCCGTCCTGATTTATATTCTTTAAACGTTTCATGCCGAAACGTTGTTTTACCTGCATCAAAGGCAACCAAAAGGTGGGAAGGATTTTCTTCTTCCAGCACTTTGAGAAGCATCGTTGTGAAACCATACACAGCGTTTGTGTACACGCCTTTTTTGTTGTTTAAAAGAGGCAGGGCAAAAAAAGCCCGGTAGGCAATACTATTTCCATCAATTAATACTAGTTTATTCACGATAAAACCTCCGTCATCCCGTTTTCATACCTATTATATTTTATCATACATTCCTTTTACCAGAGAGGGAAAAGCAGTGCATGCCCGGACGCTTTTTATTCCCGCTGCTGCAGAAAGACAAAGAAAAAGACGAGGCCCAAGGGGGGGCACTCGTCTTTAAGGGGATGTTGCTCCACTAAAGATTTTAAGGGATGAGGTATAAAATCTCCAGAAGAGGAAACCGTTCTATTTCATCATAACCGCTGAACGTAAATCATTTATTGATTCATTGTAAATTGTTTGTAAATATTTAGAAATCCTGCCTGCTGGTATGGGAAGGAAAAGAAATAATAAAAGCTGTCCCTTCCCCTACTTGGCTCTCCACTCTTATTTTTCCTTTATGAGCCTCCACAAGATGCTTGACGATCGCCAGGCCAAGGCCTGTTCCTCCTGAATTTCTGCTTCTTGCTTTATCAACACGGTAAAACCTTTCAAAAATCCGGGGCTGCTCTTCCTTTGCAATCCCTATACCTGAATCCTGGATTCTCCAAAGCGTTTCTGTTTCTGACTGGGTAATTAGAATTTGGATGGAGCCGTGATCCGGCGTATAGCTGATAGCATTGTCCACCAAATTTATCATTACCTGCTTCAGCCGTCCTGCATCCCCTCTCATAACAATATTTTCATCGCACTGAATATCGATATGATGAGACTTGGATTCAAACTTCGGGCGCAGCAGGCTGACCGCTTCTCCGATTAATGACAAAGGAGCAATATCCTGCATATACAAATTAAAATGCTCCTGTTCGATCCGGGAAAGCTCGAGAAGATCAGAAATTAAATCCTGAAGACGATCGCTCTCATTCCATATTATTTCCAGAAACTGCCTGGTTAACTCCGGGTCGTGCATGGCTCCATCCAATAACGTTTCGGCGAAGCCTTTTAAAGAAGTAACCGGCGTTTTTAATTCATGAGAGACATTTGCTACAAAATCCTTGCGCACATTTTCCAGCTTCTTCAATTCTGAAATATCGTGCATGACTAATACAATTCCACGTATTTTATCCTGATCTCCTAAAATAGGCGCTCCGTAAACGTCATAGTGCTTAATTCCCGACGCAGCGGCAAGCTGCACCTGATCGCGGACTTTTACTTCTGTTAAAAAGATTTCCTGGATTAATTTAATCAGGTTTTTTTCTTCAATAACTTCATAATATAAGTAGTCCAGCCATTCATCCGTATCTACTTCAAAAATATCTTTGCAGTATTGATTAATCAGCGTTATGTCGCCGCGGTTGCTTATAAATATCAACCCGCTTCCCATGTGGTCAATTAACGCTTCCAGCCGCTCCTGCTGGGACTGATAGCTCGACGTAATCTGATCAAGGTTATACGCCGTCATGTTCATTGACCGGGTGAGCTGGCCGATTTCATCTTTCGAGTTGCTGTATGCTCTCGCTTTAAAATTACCCTTTGCCAGTTCCCGCGCCACGCTGGATACTTCGTCAATGGGGGCCGTCATTTGGTTGGCAATTCTAAACGCAATCGTTGAGATAATAATGAAAGCGACAGCAAAGCTGGCTGTAATAATCCAATACAACTGCGTGTTTACAGCTTCCACCTGATCCATCGGGAATGCCAGCCGGACATAACCGTCTTCAAAAGGCTCGGCATAGTAAAGCAGTCTTTCTCCGGACGTTTCGCTCACTCTGATATGATATCCATCTGCTTCTCCCGCATTCTGGATCTCCGGTCGTTCTAAATGATTCTCCATTTCAGAAGCTTCTGCGGTCGAATCACCTATTACCCCGCCGTTATTGTTTAAAATAGTGACGCGCACTTCCAGATCCTCTTCCACTCTGTCTGCAAATGCCTGCCACTCTTCCTGGTTTAGTTCTGTTATGGCCGTCGCCGTAAACCGGGCTTCTTTACTCAAACGTTCCACCAGCTGGTCCGTGTAATACCCCTGCATTAAGTTACTGATTAAAAACCCCAATGAAACAAGTACAAAAAAGATAGCTGTTATAATGCCAAGAATCAATCTCGTCCGAAATCGCTTCATGCGGAAGGAGGTCCCTCAAATTTATACCCCAGTCCTCTTATCGTTTTGATAAAAGTTGGTTTCTTGGCAGCTGGTTCGATTTTTTCACGAAGATGGCTGATATGTACATCTACAATGCGTGTATCGCCGACAAATTCATAATTCCATACGGCATTCAACAGCTGATCTCTTGTAAGAACCCGTCCTTTATTATTTGTTAAATACAATAGCAGTTCAAATTCTTTCGGAGTCAGTTCCAACGCCTTGCCATCTGCGATAACTTCATAGTTATCCGGATAGATCGTCAGATGCCCAATTACTTTCTTTTTCACTTCCTCTTTCACTTCGGTGCCTGCTGTATTGTCAACACGACGCAGAATAGCCTTCACCCGCGCAACAAGCTCTCTCGGGCTGAAAGGCTTCGTCATATAATCATCTGCCCCAAGTTCAAGACCCAGCACTTTATCAAATTCATCATCTTTTGCCGTAAGCATCAGGATCGGCATATGATATTTTTCCTGGCGTATCTGCCTGCAGACTTCAAGACCATCCATCTCCGGTATCATTAAATCCAGAACAATTAAGTCGTAGGATTCACTTTTCGCTTTCTGCAGGGCTTCTTTTCCATCCGAAGCCGTATCGATTGTAAAACCTGCCTGCTTTAAATTATACGTAATTAACGTAAGAATTGACTCTTCATCATCAACAACCAACAACCGCTGTGCCATTTTTTTCCCCCATTCGCTTTTATATACCCTAATTATAAAAGCATAACTTTGAACGAATTTCTTCTTCTTTTCTTCTATCTTACTATACTTTCTTCCGTTTGCTCAAATTCTTATCTTTTTATAATAATAAAAAAACGGCTCCCTTGAAGGGAACCGTTTTTTGTATTATTCAGCAGGCAGGGCTTCCATAACAGCTTTAACTGATTCAACCGATTTGGCCATGGCCGTCTTTTCATCTTCTGTGAGATCAAGCTCAATAATCTTCTCGATGCCATCGCCGCCAAGAACGGTAGGAACACCAAGATAAAGATCATTATAGCCGTATTCGCCTTCAAGATAGGCAATAGTAGGAATGATACGCTTCTTATCTTTCAGGATAGCTTCCACCATTTGTGTAATAGAAGCTCCAGGTGCGTAATACGCACTCCCGTTTCCAAGAAGGGAAACGATTTCGCCGCCGCCTTTTCTCGTTCTTTCGACGATAGCATCGATTCTTTCCTGGGAAAGAAGAGAAGTAAGCGGGACGCCTCCTACGCTGGAATAACGGATTAAAGGCACCATGTCATCGCCGTGTCCGCCAAGAACAAAGCCCTGTACATCTTCTACAGAATAGCCGAGCTCCTGAGAAACAAACGTGCGGAACCTTGCGGAATCCAATACGCCTGACTGCCCGATAACACGATTTTTAGGAAAACCAGATTCTTTATACACAGTGTACGTCATCGCATCCGCCGGATTTGTCAGAACAATAATATAACACTCCGGAGAATGCTTAACAATTTCCCGCGTTACCGACTTCATTATTTTTGCATTGGTGTTTACAAGATCATCTCTGCTCATACCGGGCTTTCTGGCAATACCGGCTGTAATAACTACTACGTCAGAACCTGCTGTATCTTTATAGTCTGATGTTCCAGTTACGTTCACATCAGCGCCCTGAACAGGCGTCGACTCAAGCATATCAAGAGCCTTTCCTTTAGTCGGGCCTTCCATGTCAGGAATGTCGACAAGAACGACATCTGCAAGTTCTTTCTGAGCAGTCATTATAGCTGTTGTTGCACCTGTAAAACCACTACCGATAACGGATACTTTTCTGCGTTTAATAGCCATCTTTATTTCCTCCCAGTATCGTAATTACATGTTTTTGATAAGAGCATCTCCAAATTCAGAGCATTTTACTTCCGTAGCGCCATCCATTAAACGGGCAAAGTCATATGTTACTACTTTGCTTGCAATGGTCTTGTCCATAGAACCAAGTACAAGATCAGCTGCTTCGTTCCAGCCTAGGTGGCGGAGCATAAGCTCTCCGGAAAGAATAACAGAAGATGGATTCACTTTATCAAGTCCTGCATACTTAGGAGCTGTACCGTGTGTTGCTTCAAAGATCGCGTGGCCTGTTTCATAGTTAATGTTTGCACCAGGTGCAATACCAATACCGCCGACCTGTGCTGCAAGAGCATCAGATACATAGTCACCGTTAAGGTTCATTGTTGCTACAACATCAAATTCTTTTGGACGTGTAAGAATCTGCTGAAGGAAGATATCAGCAATCGAATCTTTTACGATGATTTTGCCGTCTTTTTCTGCTTTATCCTGTGCTTCATTTGCTGCTTCTTTTCCTTCTTTTTCTACAATTTCATCATACTGAGCCCATGTGAAGACTTTTTCGCCGTACTCTCTTTCAGCAAGCTCATAGCCCCATGTCTTAAAGGCACCTTCCGTAAACTTCATGATGTTACCTTTATGCACAAGCGTTACTGTCTTAAGATTTTCTTCAAGTGCATAATCAATTGCTGAGCGGACAAGGCGCTCTGTACCTTCTTTAGAGATAGGCTTAATTCCAATACCGGATGTTTCAGGGAAGCGGATGCCGGTTACTCCCATTTCTTTCTGAAGAAAATCAATAACCTTCTTCGCATCATCTGTTCCCTGCTTGTACTCAATTCCTGCATAAATATCTTCCGTGTTCTCGCGGAAAATAACCATGTTAACGTCTTCAGGACGCTTAACTGGTGAAGGTACATTAGTGAAGTGACGAACAGGACGAAGGCACGTGAAAAGATCCAGACGCTGACGCAGGGCTACGTTCAATGAACGGATTCCTCCGCCGATTGGAGTAGTTAATGGTCCTTTGATAGCAATAAGGTATTCACGGATTGCCTCAAGGGACTCTTCCGGAAGCCACTCTCCTGTTTTGTTATATGCTTTTTCTCCAACGAGAATTTCTTTCCAGTGGATTTTCTTTTCGCCATTGTAAGCTTTCTCAACGGCAGCATCCAATACTTTTTCAGCTGCAGCCCAGATGTCCGGTCCAATACCGTCACCTTCAATATAAGGAATTACCGGATTATTTGGTACGTTTAATACTCCGTCATTTGTTGTAATTTTTTGTCCATTAGCCATTTCAAAAAAACCTCCTACTTAGAATAAGTGAACCACTATTTATTTTAATGTTGTCCTGCGGCAGAGTAAAGAGAATAAAGGAAATCCTTTATTCTCTTACTATTGCAATGCCGCTATTATCTTTGATCCATCGGCACGTACTTCTGCTTATCCGGTCCTACATAATCAGCGCGTGGGCGGATTAAGCGGTTATCGCTGTACTGTTCCAGAATATGGGCCAGCCAGCCGGAAGCACGGCTTGTTGCAAAGATAGGGGTAAACAAATCGTGATCAATGCCAAGGCTGTGGTAAACAGAAGCAGAATAGAAGTCCACGTTTGGAAGAAGACCTTTTTCATTGGTTACAACTTCTTCTACTTTCAAGGACATATCATACCACTTCGTTTCGCCGGTTACTTTCGTAAGGCGCTCGGACATATCACGCAGATGCTTCGCTCTTGGATCGCCCTGCTTGTAGACACGGTGTCCAAATCCCATGATTTTTTCTTTGTTCGCCATAGCTTTTTTAATGTAATCTTCAGCCTTATCCGGCTCACCGATTTCAGAAAGCATAGCCATAACTTTTTCGTTGGCACCGCCGTGCAGCGGGCCTTTTAAAGCTCCAATAGCCGATGTCACACCGGAATAAATATCGGAGAGTGTTGCTACACAGACACGTGCAGTGAATGTGGAAGCGTTCAGCTCATGATCAGCATGAAGAACGAGCGCTTTATTAAACGCTGTAATAGACGTTTCGTCCGGCTCTTCCCCATTCAGCATGTAAAGGAAGTTAGCTGCAAAACCAAGGTCTGCCTTTGGAGCGATCGGCTCTTTTCCTTCACGAATGCGGGAGAAGCCCGTAACGATTGCAGGAATCTGCGCCTGAATCTTTACTGCTTTACGCTTATTCGCTTCCTCGTTCATTTCATCTGCTTCGTCATCATACAAGCCGAGCTGGGATACAGCTGTGCGAAGCGCAGCCATCGGATGTACTTTTTCGATTGGATACTGTTTCATAAAGTCAAATATCTCTTTTGGAACATCCATATTTGCAGCAAGATCTTTAGTGAGTTCGTTTAATTCATTTTCCTTTGGCAGGTGTCCATTCCAAAGTAAATAAATCACTTCCTCAAATGTAGCATTATCTGCAAGATCATCAATATCAAATCCCTGGTAAGTCAGGACATCATCAATGATGGAACTGACGCTTGAGGTAGTTGCTACTACCCCTTCAAGACCGCGTGTTGTACTCATTTTAAAAACATCTCCTTTACCTTAAAGTATGATTTCCAAATTCTTTGAAAATCGAAAATGCTTACATTTCCATGAATTGTAAAAAGTGCCACTCTTTTTTTTAACTAGAATGGTTAGTCTGTTTACTACACAGAGTACCCTTCCCTTAAAGGCTCGATCATAATCATCATCATTCCGGATTCCTGATATAGGTGAGATTCATTATAAGCTAACTATGTAGGAAGGACTTTCACCTACTCATTATAACCATATTTCATGAATTTGTGAATCAAAGTACACAAAAAAATAACATTCCTCTCTGTGAGGGCTGATGCAGGAAGTTCTTCTCATTATCCGGCTCCGGACGAAGAAAAGAATTCCACCACTTTCATCGCTGTATAGGCAATGCCTGCTCCGATAAGCGGACCCACAGCAACTCCATTAAACAAAACAACAGCCAGAATGGTTCCAAATACAAGGGCCGCTGTAATATGCGGATCGTTTGCAAGGAGCACCACCCCGCCTTTAGCTATAACGGCTACCGCTATGCCCGCGGCAAGTGCGATCCACGCGTAGGAAGATCTGGCTGCCTCCCCAAGCTGGCTGAATCCGATTTCCCCGGTCATGATAGGGATAAGAACCGTAAATGTAAGAATAGTAACCGCTATCGTGATACCTTTAGACTGCATAAACGGAAATACTTTATCACCCAGTCCTGCATAATGAATAACCAGTAACGCAACAATAGCAATAATCAACGTCTGGTTTTTTGCAATAATGCTGACTGCCAACAGAACCAGCATAAAAAGTGAACCCGATGAAAACATTCCAATCCCTTCCCTCTCTAAAATGGTTCTTTTCCATCCATATGTAAAGATCCGGACGCCTCTTTTCGTTCTATAAGCAAAAAAAGGCCCACTTTTCCAAGCGGGCCGGATCGTATTTCACTTACCTTCTTGTTACAACCACTGTTCCGTTCCGCAGCATCCGGTTCAATATCTTTTGGAAAAGAGCTTTGGCCGAACCGCGAGTTACCGGGAGAAGAAGCAAAAAGCCGGTCAAGTCTGTTATAAAACCGGGAGTAAGCAAAAATGCGCTCCCAAGCAGAATACATGCCCCGTCCATTGCAAGGCTGCCTGGAATTTCTCCGTTCTGCATCTGCAGCTGGGCAGTTCTAATCGTTTGCAGACCTTCTTTTTTAGCCAGCCATGCACCTATAATACCTGTAAGAATAATAAGAATTATCGTCGGCCAGATTCCAATAACATTTCCTGCGAGAATGAGCACGCCTACTTCAGCGGCTGGAATGATGATAAGCAGCAAGAGGAGCCATTTCATTTAATTCTCTCCTTTTTTTCTCTTATTTATTTATTATATACGGAATAAGCCGCCCCGTATAGCAGGGCGGCTTTTTACCGTACATTTCTTTAAAGGACGCTTGCGTGGCCGCGGTAAATATCGCCGCGTGCGCCGTCCACTGTAATTTCTTCTCCGTCTTCAAATAAATCTGTAGCCTGGTCTACTCCAACGATTACAGGAATACCGAGCGTAAGTCCGACTACGGCTGCATGCGAAGTTAATCCGCCTTCTTCTGTAATAACGGAAGAGGCCTGTTCGAATGCCGGCATCATATCTTTATCTGTGCCATACGTTATCAGAATAGCCCCGGGTACCATCTTCTGTTTTGCTTCTTCAGCGTTTTTGGCAATGACTACTTTGCCGGAAGCCGTTTTTCTGCCAATGCCCTGTCCTTTAGCAGCAACTTCACCAATCACGTGAACTTTCATAATGTTTGTCGTTCCTGATTCACCTACAGGAACACCTGCGGTAATGACAACAAGATCTCCATGTTCTACACGGCCGCTTTTCAGCGCTTCTGTTACGGTGATATCAAGCATCTCATCCGTTGTTTTTGCTGCAGCGCCATGAATAGCCTTAACTCCCCAGACGAGCGCAAGTTTTCTTACAACGCCTGGATTGCTCGATACCGCAATAATCGGTGATTCCGGACGGTATTTAGATACAATTCTTGCAGTATTTCCGCTTTCCGTAGCAGATAAAATAGCGGCAGCATTTAAATTAAAAGCCGTGTGGGAAACAGCCTGGCTGATAGAGTTTGTAATCGAAACCCGGCTTTCTTTCGTTCTTTGGCTTAAAATGTTTTTATACTTTAATGCTGTTTCCGTTTTGCGGGCGATATTGCTCATCGTCTGAACAGATTCAACTGGATAATCACCAGCTGCTGTTTCTCCGGACAGCATAATAGCGTCCGTGCCGTCAAAGATAGCGTTCGCTACGTCACTTGCTTCTGCTCTTGTCGGACGAGGATTGCGCTGCATCGAATCAAGCATCTGAGTGGCGGTAATAACCGGTTTTGCCAGCGTATTACATTTTTTGATCAGCTCTTTCTGGGCAAGCGGTACATCTTCCGGCGGTATTTCTACGCCAAGGTCTCCACGGGCTACCATCAGACCATCCGATACTTCAAGAATGGAATCTATATTGTCAATTCCTTCCTGATTTTCGATCTTTGGAACAATTTGAATGTCTTCTGCTCCATGCTTTTCAAGAAGTTCTCTTATTTCAAGTACATCAGATGCTCTTCTGACGAAAGAAGCAGCAATAAAGTCCACACCCTGCTTAATACCAAATTCAATGTCAGCTGCGTCTTTATCGGTAATACCCGGAAGATTTACGCTGACATTAGGAAGGTTAACGCCTTTTTTATTCTTCAGCTCTCCGTTATTGAGCACTCTTGTACGAAGGTCTTTTCCTTGTATTTCAAGTACTTCCAGTTCAATTAATCCATCATCAAGAAGAATTTTCTTGCCTGGCTCCAAATCATCAGAAAGCCCTGCATAGGTTACGGAAATTTTTTCAGTCGTGCCTTCTACTTCCTCAGCTGACACAATCAGATCTTGTCCTTTTTCCAGGTTAATGGCGCCGCCGGCCATTGTGTGGGTACGGATTTCGGGACCTTTCGTATCTAAAAGGATCGCTACGTTTTTTTCCAGCCTTGCCGAAACCTCACGAAGATTATCAATTCGTGCCTGATGTTCAGCAAAATCGCCATGAGAGAAATTCAGCCTGGCGACATTCATGCCGGCCTTCATTAATTTTTCCAGGATCACCGGGTCTTCACTTGCCGGTCCTATAGTACAAACTATCTTTGTTTTTCTCATCTTATTCCTCCTAGTATTTAATACATTGTTTCTGGATTATATAGATAATTCCTGGGAAAGACGGTATATATCTTTATCAATGGTGTGCGTTTGACTAAGTGCGCTTTCGATGCTCTGCGATACAATTTTATTCTCACGGATTCCTACCATCTCACCCTGCTTCCCTTCGATTAGAAGCTCCACTGCCCTGGCACCAAGACGACTGGCAAGCACACGATCTGAGCCGGTCGGCGAGCCTCCACGCTGAATGTGGCCGAGAACAGTAACTCTTGTTTCCAGCTGTGTAGCGTCTTCAATCCTTTTAGCGAACTCAGGACCGCTGCCTACTCCTTCTGCAACGATAATAATGCTGTGTTTCTTGCCGCGCTGATTGCCGCGATCCAAACGGGCGAGTATCTGCTCCATATCGTAAGGTTCTTCAGGAATAATAATCGTTTCTGCCCCGTCAGCAAGACCTGCCCATAAAGCAAGATCTCCGGCATTTCTACCCATTACTTCGATTACATACGTACGCTCATGGGAAGTGGCGGTATCACGTATTTTATCAATTGCATCAATGACTGTGTTAAGAGCCGTGTCAAATCCAATTGTGAAATCAGTACCTGGAATATCATTATCAATCGTACCCGGGACTCCGATAGTAGGATAACCAAGCTCTGTAAGCTTCTGTGCACCTCGGAAGGAACCATCGCCTCCGATAACGACAAGGCCTTCGATTCCTTTTTTGTTTAATTCATTTACTGCAATTTCCCGGCCTTCGGGTGTTCTAAATTCTTCACATCGTGCTGTATATAATTTCGTGCCGCCTTTTTGGATAATATCACCGACATCACCTAATTGCATTTGTTCAATATTCCCGCTTATCAGGCCGGCATAGCCGTTTTTCACGCCATATACTTCCAGGCCGTGAAAAATCGACTTTCTTACGACCGCTCTAATAGCAGCATTCATGCCGGGAGAGTCTCCTCCACTGGTCAATACTCCGATACGTTTCATTTTTAAATTATCCCCTTCCACATCGTATTATACGTTACCATCTCATTCATGAAAAATGTAGCTTTTTCTTTTTTTTAGATCAAAAGGAAAAGTGCCTTCTGCTGTTAAGTCAGAAAGCACTAGGGTTATCTGCAGGAATGATAGCGCTGTCATCGTTAAATTCCCCGATATTTTTGAACTTTTCGTAGCGCTGCTCAATGAGTTCTTCCCCGCTCATCTTATTCAGCTCGTCTATTGAAGCTTTTAGTATTTTATCTATCTGCTTCGCCTGCTCTGCTACATTATGATGGGCGCCTCCCCTGATTTCCGGAATAACCTCATCAATAATTTCCATTTTTTTGAGGTCAGGTGCTGTAATTTTCATGGTTTCCGCTGCTTTTTTTGCATGAGCGGAATCTTTCCATAATAATGCGGCTGCGCCCTCCGGAGAAATAACAGAGTATGTAGAATTCTCCAGCATGTGAATGTGATTGCCTACTCCCAGAGCAAGAGCTCCGCCGCTTCCGCCTTCACCGATAACGATGCTGACGATCGGAACGCTGAATCCAGCCATTTCCAGGAGGTTTCTGGCAATTGCTTCGCTTTGGCCTCGCTCTTCTGCAGCTTTTCCGGGATAAGCGCCTTTTGTATCAATCAGGCATATAATCGGCCGATTGAATTTCTCCGCCTGCTTCATTAAGCGGAGCGCTTTTCGGTATCCTTCCGGATGCGGCATACCAAAATTCCGGCGCAGATTCTCTTTCGTGTCTTTGCCCCGCTGGTGGCCGATAACGGTTACCGGACGCCCGTGATAAAATGCAATGCCGCCTACAATGGCTTCATCGTCTCCGTACAGCCGGTCGCCATGCATTTCCATAAATCCTGTGCACAGCTCATTAATATAATCAAGCGAAGTCGGCCGCTCTGCGTGCCTTGCAATCTGGACGCGCTGCCATGGCTTTAAATTACCATATATTTCGTCTTCAAGCTGTTCCAGGCGGCTTTCCAGCTTATCTATTTCTCCACTCATGTCTATTTCTTTATCTTTTGTAAATTCTTTTAGTTCGTTGATTTTCTCACGAAGCTCCACTACGGGCTTCTCAAAGGGAAGATGGTTCATGCAGCCTCCTCCTTTCTCTATATTACGTTCTGTGAATAGCCAGAATGGCGCTCAGTTTTTCTCTCATATCTGTTCGTGATATCACGTCATCAAGCTGGCCGTGCTTCAAAAGAAACTCAGCTGTCTGAAAATCTTCCGGCAGTTCCTGCCTGATCGTCTGTTCAATAATACGGCGGCCCGCAAACCCAATTAATGCGCCAGGCTCTGCAAAATTATAATCACCTAGAGAAGCAAAGCTTGCTGAAACTCCTCCGGTAGTGGGATGTGTCATGATAGATATAAACAACAGCCCTTCACGGTCCAGCTTCTTTAAAGCAGCGCTTGTTTTTGCCATCTGCATTAAACTAAGCACACCTTCCTGCATTCTTGCCCCGCCTGAAGAAGAAAACATAACAAACGGTACGCCATCAGCTGCGGCCTCTTCAATAGCACGTGCTATTTTTTCTCCTACTACCGATCCCATGCTTCCCATGCGGAACCTGGAATCCATAACGCCGGCTACGACAGGATGACTGTCTATTGTTCCTTTTCCGGTAACGACCGCTTCATGCAGATCTGTTTTTTTCTTATCCTGTTCTACTTTTTTCATGTAGTCAGGAAAACCGAGCGGATCCGAAGAAACCAAATACGTATTGATCTCGGAAAAAGTGCCCTCGTCGAAAAGGCCTTCAATTCTCTCCGGAGCAGTAATCGGCATATGATGCTGGCAGTTCATGCATACCATTTGATGTTTACGCAGTTCTTTCGTGTAAACAATGGTTTTACATGAAGGACATTTTGTCATAACTCCTTCATTCATACTGGCAGGCTGCTGCCTTTCAGGAGGCACTGTAGCATATCTTCTTTTTTTATTAAAAAAATCTTTTAACACGCGTACACCTTCTTTGCTTTCCTATAAAGAATGTCTATTTTTTTAAAACAGAAATAAGCAGATTCACAAATAAACGGATAGAAAGCGACCGATATGCGTTAACGATCGCTTTCTTTCCGTAAACATTTCTCTTATTTTATCACGTAGCCTGTTATATATGGGAATAAATTTTAAATTAATCTTTATCGATAATAGAAAGGCGGCGTGTTTTTTCAGCCACTTCCTCCGGATCAACTTCTTTACGGGCTACTCCTGTTTCCATTGCTGTTTTAGCTACGGCTGCTGCCACTGCAGGGGCAACTCTTCCGTCGAATGGATTCGGAATAACGTAATCTTCCGAAAGATCGTTGTCTGCAATTAAATCAGCGATGGCATATACGGCTGCTTTTTTCATTTCTTCGTTAATGTGCGTAGCGTTTACGTCAAGCGCTCCTCTGAAAATACCCGGGAATGCAAGAACGTTATTAATCTGGTTAGGAAAGTCTGATCTTCCTGTTCCAATTACGTGGGCTCCGGCCTCTTTAGCCTCATGAGGCATGATTTCCGGATCCGGGTTGGCCATTGCAAAAATAATAGGATCTGCATTCATTGTCTGTACCATTTCTTTTGTCAATGCGCCTGCTACGGATACCCCGATAAATACGTCTGTATTTTTGATGATATCTTTAAGTTCTCCTGAAGCCTTATCTTTATTTGTTACTTTAGCAACCGCTGCTTTTACGTCATTCATTCCAAAAGAACGGCCTTCATAAATAGCCCCTTTGGAATCACAGAGAATAACGTCACGTACGCCAAGACGCTGCAAAAGCTTGATAATGGCAATACCAGCAGATCCGGCTCCATTAATCACAACGCGGATTTCAGAAATCGGCTTGCCGTTAAGCTTCAATGCGTTAATCAGGCCGGCTGCTGTAACGATGGCTGTTCCATGCTGATCGTCATGAAATACAGGTATGTTCGTTTCTTTTTTTAAGCGTTCTTCTATAATAAAGCAGTTAGGAGCCGCTATGTCTTCTAAGTTAACGCCGCCGAAAGTTGGTGACATCAGCTTAACGGTTTCTACAATTTTGTCTACATCTGTTGTATCAAGGCAGATTGGGAATGCATCTACACCTGCAAACGATTTAAAAAGGACAGCTTTTCCTTCCATTACGGGAAGAGAAGCTTCGGGACCGATGTTTCCAAGACCTAACACGGCAGTACCATCTGTCACAACAGCAACCATGTTTCCCTTCATCGTATATTCAAATACTTTCTGCTTGTCTTCAAAGATAGCTTTACACGGTTCAGCCACACCCGGTGAATACGCTAAACTTAAGTCTCTGGAATTGCGGACGGGTACTTTAATTCCTGATTCAAGCTTCCCCTGATTTGCTCGATGAATATGAAGGGCTTCTTCTCTTGTCGTTGGCACGTAATCCACTCTCCTTTTATATAACTGCGTTTACTCTATAGGGCAAGTTTTTCGATAACTTGCAAAACTTCTTTAATTATAACAGATCAAACAAACTAGTTCATCATTCCGAGGGTTTAAAAACAATAAATTCTTTCGGAATATATTTTTCCATTTCTTTCATAAAATGGAGGTTTGGCGATGCTTTCAAATGACTGCCCAGCTGCACTGTCTCTCTTGTACGTTCATAAAAAACGTTCACAGCCACAGGACCAGGATACTGGTTTACTACTTTTTTCACCTGTTTTATTACGCCTTGTTTTTCCAGGTGTTCGTCTACTTTTAACCAGAGCATAGACCGGCTCTGGGCATGGAGTTCCGGCAGACTCAGGACAGCTTCTGCAATAATCTGGAGGCTGCGTCCCTTTGCTTCTGTTCTTCCCTGGATGAGCATCGGTACTCTCTGTTCGATCAGCGGCCTGACTTTCCGGTAGACAAATGGAAATATTACTACTTCTGCCGAAGCATCTCCGTCCGTTATCGTAAGAAATGCCATTTTTTCTCCCTTTTTTGTCCGGATTTCCCTGCACTCTTCTTCAATACCTGCGACCCATATTTTTTTCAGGCCTTCTTTAATATTTCCCAGTTCTGCCAGTTGATAGGAAGGCAGAAAATGGCTGTATTCATCCAGAGGATGTCCGCTTAAATAAAGGCCGGTTGCTTCTTTTTCTGCTTCGTAAGCTTCCTTGGCGGTATATGGTTCGGCCTCCACATAACGGAAATCCTCGTCTCCGGAATCGATAAGACCTCCCAGCTCTCTTTGAAACCCGGCAAACTCCAGAGCACGGTCAATAGAGGCAAGCAGCACCGTCCGGTTTTTACCCCATTCATCACAGGCTCCGGATTTAATGAGCATTTCCAGACCGCTTCGTCCAAATTCTTTTATGTTAACACGGATACAGAAGTCAATTAAGTCTTTAAACGGCCCTTTTTTCCGTTCTTCTATAAGCGAATACACTGCTTTGTTTCCAACCTGCCTGATCATGTTAAATCCAAACAGAATCTGTTCTTTTTCCAGTTTGAACGTAGAATAACTTCTGTTTATAGAGGGAGGCAGAAACGTGATTCCGCTCTTTTCCGCTTCCCTTTTGTACTGACCGAGTTTGCTTTTATTGTGCACGTGAAGAGTCAGAAGGACCGTATAAAAAACGGCCGGCTCGTTGGCTTTTATATAAGCCAGCTGATAGGAGATAACGCTGTATGCAACAGCGTGGCTTTTATTAAAGCCGTAATCGGCAAAACGGACGATCGTATCATACACATTCGAAGCCGTATCCGAACTGTATCCCTTCTGCACAGCTCCGCTAATAAACGCTTCCCTCTCTTTTTCCAGCACTTCTCTTTTTTTCTTGCTGACCGCCCGCCGGAGAAGATCAGCCTGTCCATAGGAATATCCGGCCATCAGTGCAGCTATCTGCATAATTTGTTCCTGATAAACAATAACCCCATAGGTGTCGCCTAAAATCGGCTCCAGATCCGGATGGGGGAACTCCGTTTTTTCTTTCCCATGTTTACGGGCTGCATAATTAGGAATAAACTCCATTGGACCCGGACGGTACAATGCGTTTACCGCTGTAATATCTTCAAATCGATCCGGACGGATCTGCTGAAGGGCTTTTTTCATTCCGTCGGACTCCAGCTGAAAGACGCCATCTGTGTTTCCTTGAGCCAGCAGGGCAAAAGCCGCGGCGTTATCAAGAGACAGGTTCCGAAGCGAAAACTGATGATCTTTTCGTTTTATCAATTCTTCCATACGCTGCAGCATCGATAAATTCCTCAGGCCGAGGAAATCGATTTTCGTCAATCCCTGTGCTTCGAGTACTCCCATAGGATATTGAGTTACCGGCACATTGCCCTCTTTGTAAAGCAGTGGAACATGATCTGTTAATTCGTGTCTGCTGACAATAACACCGGCGGCATGTACTGAAGTATGCCTGGGCATTCCCTCTATCTGAGCAGCCAGTTTCATCACAGCTGCAGCCGCTTTTTCCCGTGTAATAAATGCTTTCATGTCTGCGTTTTCCTGAATTGTTTCCGCTATGGTTTTCTGGCGGCCCGGCTGGGCGGGGATGTAGCCGGCCAGTTTTTCGATCAGCGCCTGCGGCGTTTCCAGTATTCTTCCGATATCACGGATCGCCGCTCTAGCCCCAAACGTTCCGAAGGTGCCGATCTGTGCTACGTGGGAAACACCGTACTTTTCCGCCGTATATCGAATCACTTCATCGCGCCGGTCATCTTGAAAATCAATATCAATATCCGGAAAACTGATCCGGTCCGGATTTAAAAAACGTTCAAACAAAAGTTCATGCTTCAAGGGATCCACATCTGTTATTTCCAGCACATAGGCGGCAAGGGATCCTGCCGCAGATCCTCTTCCCGGCCCTACAGCAATACCGGCTGTCCGGGCAAATTGTATAAAATCCTGCACGATTAGAAAATAATCGGCAAATCCGGTGTTTTCTATAATAGTTAATTCATAGGTCAGCCTTTCTTCCGCTTGAGCGGAAGGGACGCTGAACCTTTTTTTCAAACCTTCCCGGCATAAGTAATTTAATTCTTCGACTGAATTATTTTTATATTGAAGAGGAAAAGAGGGCAGTGAAGGCGTCGATGGGCGGAGGGTGACAGCGCAGGCATCAGCAATCCGCACGGCGTTCGCGGCAGCTTCGCGCTGCATTTCCGACTCCTGGGGAAAAGGCGTGAGCGCATGTTCCGGAATGTCACTCCGATCCATCTCCCGCACAGGAATCCCTTGTTTCACAGCCTGGAGTGCTATTAATGCTTTGTATTCTTTTTGATCCGCCATTCGGACATTGTTTCCTGCAACAACCGGCAGATCAAAGGAGCGTGCGGCTTCTTTCCACTCTTCCAGGCCGGCTGTACCTTCTTCTTCCGGCCACTCTAGATAAAGCCTTCCCGCTGCTACTGTATCTTTGTATTTTTCCAGCGTATCTTTCACCCAGCCTTTTTCTTTAAGCCGGATCCAGTACGCCGCTTCACTTTCTTCCCATGGAAGAACAGCAAATAAATGATCTGTTCTTCCCGCTAGATCATCCAGGGATAAGGACCTGCGCTGGCTTTCCGAAGACAAACGCATCAATTCCTGATAGCCTTTGTCATTTTCGGCGTATAGAGAAAGGCAGAATGCGTCCTGGTGCACCCCTTTGAGCGTGAGCTCTATTCCAATAACAGGCTTGATCCCTGCTTCCATGCAGGCATTATAAAATGGCACTGCTCCAAACATTGTATTGGTGTCTGTAAGACCCAGAGCTTCTATACGATGGTACCCGGCCGTTTCAACCAGTTTGTTTATACGGGCCGTACTGTACAACAGACTGTATTCGCTATGTATATGAAGCCTTACTTCCTTCATCGTTACCCTCCTTTCCTGATCACTGTTCTTTCTTTAGTATGCCCCGCTTTTTTTCCAAAAACAAGAAATCTACATGGCACAAAGCCGCCTTATAAAAGGCGGCCAGTGAGTAAAAATGTTTCATTTCAAAGGATTAAGTCTGCTGCTCCTGACAGAGACTGTTTAACTCTTCTATGATTGCTTTTGTTTCTGCCAGATCCTCTGCTTTTGCCCCGGAAGCATTAGGATGTCCGCCCCCGTTATGACGGGCGGCTAATTCATTGATAACTATTCTTTTAGAGCGGAGCCTTACCCGATAGCTGCCATCTTCATTTTCCACGAAGAAAACCCACGCTTTAATGCCTTCCACATCAGCGAACACATTCATCAGTGCAGAGGAGCCGTTTATGGTTACGTTATATTCCTTGAGAAGAGACTGCGTTAAATACATCACTCCTACACCGTTCGCAGATAGTTCAAAGTCAGACAGCACTTTTCCTTTAAGACGGACGAGCGTTTCTTCACTGCTGTAGAATCCGGCAAAAAGGGAAGCCGGATCAATTGGATACTTCAATGCTTCCGCAGCCATCTGCAGCGTTTTTGGAGTTGTGTTGGAATGCTGGAAGCGCCCCGTATCGCCGATAATGCCCGCGTAGAAAAGCCGGGCGGCTTCCGCCGGGATCTCCCAGGCTTTTTCTTCTTTGAGCCACAGTGCAAAAGACATCATCATTTCGCACGTCGAGCTTGATTTGGTATCCACCCAGGAAGGCTCTCCATATACGTCCACTTCGGGATGGTGGTCAATTTTAGCCATCTGTCCTGCTTTATCCCATCCGCTTCCATCTATTCGTTCTCTATTTGCTGTATCACAGATAATATACAGGGACTTTTCAAGCAGGGCTGCTGTTTCTTCACTCATAGACACTAGAAAAGAGAGGCCCGGCTCGTCCTCCCCCTGCATGACTACATGCTTTGCCGGTTCGTTATGCTTGATTAAAGCGGCAAGACCTCCCTGTGAGCCAAGGGCGTCCGGATCCGGCTTTTCATGCCTTAAAATAACAATGTTCTCATAGCTTTGTATCGCTTCATATATTTGCTGCATTATACTGCTCATACTAATTCTCCTTTTCTAATGTTCTGTAGTGAGTATTGCGGACGGTCTTTATAAAAAGGTACAATGAAGCTGCTAAGAAAGGAGAGATTTACTTGTCCCAGTTTTTTATTATTCTGATTGTCGTTTCTGCGGCATTCTACCTTTTTCAAAAAGTAAAAGCGTTCCGTGCCTCTTCTCCCGGCCTGAAACGGTGGACGCAGACTAAAGCAAATATCAGCCTCGGCACAGCGCTTGCTTCAGTAGGGCTGCTGCTGTTGTTTACGAACCGCGGCCTTGTGGATATTATTATTGGAAGCATATTTACCCTTCTCGGAGCAGCAAATATTCTGCTTGGCATGCGGGCTTATAAATTATACAAGCCTTATGCTGCTAAAGAAGTTGAGCAGGAGCGTAATCAACGGGAACCTTCTTAATTATTTTGTATACCGCCATTTACAGGCTGCCGTTCTTACAGAAACCGGCTGCCTGTTTTTTATGGTCTTAAAAACTGCTCTGTCTGCCCCGCTGTACTTATCGATCTAGCAGCTGTGCCATCATTAATGCTTTTCCAACAATAGCACCCTTATGGTAAAGCTCTACATCAATTTTCCCATTTTTTCTTCCTACATCAAGCATTTTCCCTTTTAAATCAATTGTACTTTCAATTTGTACAGGCTTAATAAAATAGATTGTAATATTCTCTACAGAAATGTCGCCGCGTTTGTACTGCTTCAGCAGACGACTGCCTGTTTCCGTTACAAGAGTGGTCAGAACGCCATAGGAGATCATTCCAAGATGATTGGTCATCTGCGGACTCAGCTCACACTTATATACATATTCCGAGCCCGGTTCCGTTTCATGAAAACGACTTGTAACGAGGTCTTCAATCGTTTCTCCTACGTGCGGCTGTCTCTGTACCATCTGCAGCGCTTTGAGCACATCCTGGCGGCTGATCACGCCAAGGAGGTGACGGTGATCATCAATAACAGGGAGAAGTTCAATCCCCTCCCATACCATGACGTGGGCGACAGAAGCGATACTTGTCCGCTCATTTACGGTAATGGGGGATTTAGTCATTACTTTTTCGATTGGAGTTGTCATCTGCGCTCCAAGAACATCTTTGGCTGCTACCATTCCCTGCACTTTCATATCTTCACTGATTACCGGATAACGGCTGTGGCCGGTACGTCCGTTCATTTCATGCCATTTATCAACCGTATTGTCGGTTGTCATGTAATACGTATCCTGAAGAGGAATGAGAATATCATCCACAATCGCAATTTCTTTTTTAATTAACTGATCATAAATGGCCCGGTTAATCATCGTTGCAACCGTAAAGGTATCGTAGCTTGTCGTAATGACCGGAAGTCCGAGTTCATCGGCAAGCGTGATAACATTTTCGTTTGTATCAAACCCGCCCGTAATCAACACAGCTGCTCCTGCCTCCAGGGCCAGCTTATGCACCTGATAGCGGTTTCCAACAATCAGCAGATTCCCGGCTTCTACGTACCGCATCATCGCTTCCAGCTTCATCGCGCCGATTACAAATCGATTCAGCGTTTTATGGAGTCCATTACGTCCACCCAGCACCTGTCCGTCTACAATATTGACCACTTCTGCATAGGTAAGTTTTTCTATGTTTTCTTTTTGCTTCTTTTCAATACGTATGGTCCCAACCCGCTCGATTGTGCTGACAAGCCCTTGATTTTCTGCTTCTTTAATAGCCCGGTAAGCGGTACCTTCACTTACCTCCAGCGTTTTCGCTATCCGCCGCACCGATATTTTCTCTCCCACATCCAGATCCGTAATATGGTGGAGAATTTGTTCATGCTTTGTTGTCATGTTCAAGCCTCCTCTTTTCCCAAACCTCTATACCTTTTTTCTTTATCGTTTCAAACTGTATTACTCTTATTATACGTTTCTGTTATATACAATTCAACTAACCTCTTTCTGTCAGGTGTTTCTTCTGTCCGCTGTATAAAACAGCCGGCTTTTCCGCCACTCATTATTAATACAGCTGCTCCTGAAAACGGAGCTTTGGAAAACCTGTTCTATTCATGTAACGAAAAAAAGCTGCTTTCCGTCTCCGGAAAACAGCTTCATCCTGTTACAGTTTTTATAAGTCGGTGCCTTCGCCGGCACTCCATGCAGCTCCCTCAGCCGGGGAAATGGAAGAAACAAAAGCTTCCGGATCCTGCTTAATCGGCGGCATCGTGTTGTAATGAATCGGTACCGTGAATTTCGGTCCTATCCACTCTACTGCCTGTTTTGCGTCTTCCGGTCCCATCGTAAAGTTATCGCCGATTGGGACAAACAGCAGATCAATGTTATTGCGTTCACCTATCATTTTCATATCGGAAAACAACCCGGTATCCCCCATATGATAAATGGTTTTTCCTTCAGCTTCAAAAAGGATTCCGGCCGGCATACCCATATACGTAATGGTCTGCGTTTCTTCGTCCATAAAGGAGGAACCATGAAAAGCCTGGGTGAATTTCACTTTTCCAAAATCAAACGTATAGGCTCCGCCAATATGCATAGGGTGGGTGTTAAGACCTTTCCATCCTAAATAAGTAGCCAGCTCAAACGGCGCTACGATCAGCGCATCGCTTCTTCTTGCAATATCTTCTGTATCGCCGAGATGATCATTATGACCATGTGTCAGCAGAATCACATCTGCTTCCACTTTCTCTGCCTCAAGATCTGTTAAACCGTTTCCCGTAATAAAAGGATCAATTAGAATGGTTTTGCCGTTCGTTTGAATTTTCACTACTGAATGTCCATGGTAGGTTACTTTCAACGTCAACACTCCTTTTGTTCTGTCTCGATTTATTTCTCCCTTTTGTATACCTTTCTTCTACGAATTTTAAACAAAAGTTACCTGCGCTTATGTAATACGTCCACCCCGCCGGTCACTTCCATCACCGTACCGGTAATCATATCGGAGTCTTCTTCACATAAAAATAAAATCGTCCGGGCTATATCCCCGCCGGTACTCGGACGTCCCACTGGAATACTGTTGTCCTTTACCGGTCTGGCATCTTCTATGCCGGCTTCTTTGTACTCCGATGTAATGACGCCCGGGCATACCATATTTATCGTTATCCCATTTTCCGCCTCTTCCACCGCTGTGGTTTTCACAAGAGAGGAAAGGCCCGATTTAGCGGCTGCGTATGCCGAACGATAGGGCCACGCGGGCGCCTGCCCGGCTCCCTGAAAACCATACGCTATAACTCTGCCATAGTGCTGTTCTCTCATAATCGGTACTGTTTCCTTTAAAAGATAGAACATAGAGCTCAGATTTCCTTCTATCATCTCGTGCCATTCCTCCGGCTCATAATCCATCAGCTTTTTTGGTTCAAAAATATACGGTCCTGCATTATTAATCAGCAGATCAATCCTGCCGAATTGTTCTTTCGCTTTCTGAACCAGCTGTTTAATATCAGCAGGTTTTGTAATATCTGCATTTATACACTGCAGACGCTCCTCTGCCCCGGCCCAGTCCGCCTTTAATTTCTCCACCGCTTTTTTGTCATTTCTGTAGCTGATGGTAACAGAGTAGCCCTTTTCCAGCAGCATGTCTGTTACTTTCCGCCCCAGTCCCTTTGATCCTGCTGTAACTAGTGCATGGCGCATGATTAGTCCTCCTCATAACACGATCTTTCTATGTATACTTTCCTGTTCAATATCCTTTATCATCATACTATGCTTTCGGGCTTCCGTAAAAATATTGTGCTCATGTTCAGCGCTTTCATCCATGTGATATACTAAAGGTATCTACTGTCGTACACTCTTCAAAAGGAGGATGACCATGGGCAAATACCAGCATATACTAGTAGCCGTAGACGGTTCGCAGGAGGCAAAAACTGCATTCAAAAAAGCGATGGAGCTTGCGGACGAATACAAGGCAGCGTTAACTATTGCTCATATTATTGACACCCGTACTTTCGCTACGGTCGAGCATTATGACAGGGCAGTTGTTGCCCGGGCGGAAGGATACGGCCAGGACCTTTTGGACAAATATGCAGCAGAAGCGAAAGACGCAGGATTAACCGATGTAACAACGGTGCTCGATTTTGGTTCCCCAAAAGTAAAAATACCAAAAGATATTGCCCGAAAAACAAAAACGGACTTAATTATTACAGGAGCAACAGGCCTGAACGCCGTAGAGCGTATATTTATAGGGAGTGTATCAGAGGCTATTGCCAGACAGGCAAAGTGCGATGTTCTTATCGTACGTACAGCGAATCATCCTGATCAGCCTCCTTCGTAACTACGGCCTGAGAACCGACTGAAATCTATGTTGAAGACACAAAAAGCCCTCACCAATTTGAATGGTGAAGGCTTTTTTTGAGTTCATTATTCTGCCAGTTTTCCTTTGGCAAGGCCAATCGCATGACGAACCTGGTCAAATCCTGTTCCGCCTGCACTGTTTCTTCTTGATACTACTGTAGAAGGCTTTAACACTTCATAAATATCGTCTTCGAACAGAGAGCTTGCTGCTTTATACTCTTCCAGAGAGAGGTCCAATAGAAAAATATTCTGTTGAATGCAGGTCAGCACCAGTTTTCCAACTACTTCATGAGCTTCCCGGAACGGCATACCTTTGGTCGCCAGGTAATCAGCCAGCTCTGTAGCATTGGAAAAATCAGAGTGGGTTTCTTTATTCATAACTTCTGTATTGACCGTCATCGATTCAATCATGCCGGTAAAAATGTTTAATGACCCTTTTATTGTGCGCACCGTATCAAACATGCCCTCTTTGTCTTCCTGCATGTCTTTATTATACGCAAGCGGGAGGCCTTTTAAGAGGGTAAGCATAGAGAATAAATTGCCATAGACTCTGCCCGTTTTCCCTCTGATTAACTCCGCCATATCCGGATTTTTCTTTTGCGGCATAATACTGCTGCCGGTAGCAAATGCATCATCAAGCTCCACAAAGCGGAATTCCTGGCTGGACCAGAGAATCATCTCTTCTGCGAGTCTGGATAGATGCATAATACTCATTGCTGAGGCACTCATAAACTCAATAATAAAATCCCGGTCGCTTACGGCATCGAGGCTGTTTTCGTAAATTCCGTCAAACCCGAGCAGCTCCGCTGAATAGTGGCGGTCGATAGGAAACGTCGTTCCCGCCAGCGCCCCAGCTCCAAGCGGTGACAGATTCACACGCTTTAAGCTGTCTTCAAAACGATCAACATCACGCTGAAGCATCCAGAAATACGCCATCAGATGATGGGCAAAAGATATCGGCTGGGCCCTCTGCAAATGGGTGTACCCGGGAATAATTGTTTCTACATGCGCTTCCGCCTGGGTTACAAGCGCCGTCTGCATATTTTTTAAACTTTTTATAATTTCCTTTGTCTGCTTGTTTAAATACAGGTGCATGTCGGTTGCCACCTGGTCGTTCCGGCTCCGGCCCGTATGAAGCTTACCGCCGAGCGGACCGATTTCATCGGTTAGGAATTTCTCAATGTTCAAATGAATGTCTTCGTTTTGAACGCTGTACTCCAATTCACCGGCTCTCGCCTTTTCTCTTACTTTCTGCAGTCCTTTTTTAATCTTCCCGGTTTCTTCGTCTGTTAGAATACTGGTTTTATTCAACATTTCCACGTGAGCCAGGCTTCCTTCAATATCTTCTTCTACCAGCTCTTTATCAAAAGAGATGGATGCCCCAAAGGCATCCACCCATTCTTCTGCTGTTTTCGTAAATCTTCCGCTCCAAAGCTTTGTCATACATTAACACCCTTCACACCGTTTTTATTAACCTGGCTGTGAACTTTTGTTGGAAGGCCCCATAGGCTGATAAATCCAACTGCTGCACTGTGATCAAATTCGTCACCCGTAGAATAGGTGGCAAGATTTTCGTTATAAAGGGACAAGTCGGATTTTCTTCCTTCTACAATAGCATGTCCTTTAAACAGCTTAACTCTTACCAGGCCGGTAACGCTGGTCTGCGTTTCTTCAAGGAAAGCAAGAAGAGCTGATCTAAGCTGGGAGAACCAGAGACCTTCATAAATAAGCTCGGCAATTTTCTTTTCTATAACCGGCTTGAAGTGTGCTACTTCTTTAGGAAGCGTAATATCTTCAAGTTCTTTATGAGCAGTTAAAAGCGTAGTAGCACCAGGGCATTCGTAAATTTCTCTGGACTTAATGCCGACCATTCTGTTTTCCACGTGGTCAATTCTGCCGACGCCGTGCTTGCCTGCTACGTCGTTCAGATGAAGAATGAGCTCATCAAGTTCATACGCTTTACCATCGATAGCGACGGGCTTGCCCTGTTTGAATTCAATTTCAATAATATCCGCTTCGTCCGGCGTTTTTTCAAGCGGTGTAGTTAAATCATAAGCACCTTCCGGCGGTGTAGCCCAAGGATCTTCGAGAATGCCGCACTCGTTGCTTCTTCCCCATAAGTTCTGGTCTACGGAATAAGGATTGTCAAGATCCACAGGAACTGGAATATTGTGCTGCTTGGCATAGTCAATTTCTTCATCTCTTGACCATCCCCAGTCTCTTACTGGAGCAATAACTTCCAGGTTAGGGTTCAGTGCCTGAATGGAAACTTCAAATCTTACCTGGTCGTTCCCTTTTCCTGTACAGCCGTGAGCTACCGCATCTGCATTGTATTCTTCTGCGATTTCAACAAGCTTTTTGGAAATAAGCGGTCTCGATAGAGCTGAAACGAGCGGGTATTTCAATTCATACATTGCGTGTGCCTGCATAGCGGGAAGTACAAAATCTTCCGCAAATTCTTTTTTCGCGTCGATGCTGATTGATTCAATTGCGCCGACTTTCAACGCTTTATCTTTTACAAACTGAAGGTCTTTTCCTTCTCCTACGTCCAATCCTACTGCAATAACGTCGTAGCCGTTATCTTTCAGCCATTGAATTGCCACCGATGTATCAAGTCCTCCGGAATATGCTAATACTACTTTTTTCTTTGCCATTCTCTTTCCCTCCATTTATATAACTCTTATCCATGTGTGATTGAATATTCATACTGACTTTATTATTTTTATACATTCGCCTGCAAAAAATATAAGAGGTTTTATCCTCTTACTTTGGCACGCTCTCAGCGGCGTCCTTTGCTATTTATTACTTTAACAACTTCTATTCGCTTTTGCAACACTTATTCATAAAAAAGCATAAAAATTTATTTTTGAATCTACAGCGTTTGTTAAAAATCAGTATATTTCCTTTATAAATAGAGGGTTTATGCCGATTATTTATTTATTTATCTTTTCGCTTTATAAACCATCATGCATAAAAACTGCATTATATGTTATAAAAGCTAATATAAATCGTCTTTTTACTATTTTCTATCTATTTTCTTCATTTTATTCACCATTGCGGTAATACGCTGCTGCACCATTCCGTATACACTTTGCTTTTCATACAATCCATCCGCCGTTCTTTCTCCCCCGGGAACACCGGTTAAAATTTCCATTCCTTCTTTTATAGAAGATACAGCCCAAATATGAAAAAGTCCCTTCTCTACCGCTTCAATTATTTCATTACGCAGCATCAGGTTTCTGCTGTTGAGCTTTGGGATTATCACCCCATGTGTACCGCTTAATCCTCTTCGTTTACATACAGCGTAAAACCCTTCGATTTTTTCATTGACGCCGCCGATTGGCTGCACGTCCCCAAACTGGTTAACAGAGCCGGTAACCGCAATGTCCTGTCTAAGCGGGATTTGTGCCAGAGAAGACAGAAGGGCATAAAGTTCCGTACTTGATGCACTATCTCCATCTACCATGTTATACGATTGTTCAAAAGTAATGCTTGCCGCCAAAGGCAGTGGATCATCCTGTGCAAATTCTGCCTGCAGATAGCCGGAAAGAATGTGCAGCCCTTTCGTATGGATCGGCCCGGTTAAAAAAGATTCCCGGTCTATGTTAACGATTCCGTTTCGGCCGACGTACGTTCTGGCGGAAACTCTTGTAGGCAGCCCAAATGACAGCTCTCCTCTTTTGGAGACAACAAGGGCATTAATCTGGCCGACTGCCTTCCCATCTGTGGATATCATAATCGTACCTTCATCAATCGCGTCCTGCATTAATTTTTCCATTTGATTGGTTCTGCTTTGTTTTTCATTCCGGGCACGCTTTATATGTTCCGCCTTAATGAAAGCCGCTTCGTCTTTACGCGCCCAGTAATCCGCCTCCATTAATAACTCTGCGATGAGATGAAAGCGTGCCGACAGCTTTCTTTTGTCATTAACAAGGCGCGTGCTGTAGTCGATGATTTTAGCCAGCGCCTGTTTATGCACATGCAGAAGCTGATTCCGGCGGCAGATATAGGCAATAAAAGCCGCATATTCCTCTATATGCCTGAACGTACGATCCATACTAGTTTCAAACTCAACCTTGACGCGGAACAGCTTTCGAAATACTTCATCCGTCTGAAAAAGATAATCAAACAAGGAAGCCGTACCGATTAAAATGACTTTCATATTAACCGGCAGCGGTTCCGGTTTTAGAAGGCTTCGGGAAACACCAGCCGCTTCATCAGCCAGAGCTTCCATCCTCAGCAGCCCGGACCGCAGCATCTGCTTTAGAGCCTGCCAGCTGTATGGATGGGACAACAGCTCAGCCGCTTCCAAAATAAGAAAGCCTCCATTTGCTCTATGAAGGGCTCCGCCTGTAAGCATGCTGAAGTCTGTCTCCAAACTCGGCAGCACTGGTTTCTGATCCACTTTTCCAAACAGGTTGGCATAGGAAGGGTACGTTTCATAAATCACAGGAGCGCCCTGTTCTTTTTTATGGCTGACCAGGACATTGACCGAAAATATGACTGGAATATCTCCTCTGTTTTTTTCATCTTTTTCATGAAACAATGTCTTCCATTTTTTTATTATTTCACTTCGGATATTTTCTATATACGCAACAGCTTTCGGTACACCAGTATAAGCCTCTATCATTTCTTCAATAGGCCCGTAGACCGCGCGGCCGACCATCAGTTCTTCTGCATCCTGCCACTTCTTTTTAATGGACCGGCGCATGATCTGCTGCTGTCTTAACGTAGCATTCACATCTTTCGTAAGAATTTTGCTTTTCTCCATTATTTTCTGCTTCGTGGTTTCGTCCAGTTCCTGAAAAGACTCCTCAGAATGAGGCACCCCTTCCTTTGTCAGCGGTACAGCTACTACTCCCTGCTGCTTTTTATCCAGTGCGAACTGCTGATCCAGTGCTCTTTTTTCTAATTCCTGCCATTTATCGTGAAGTTCGTTTTCCTGTATCTGCGCCATGTTCATTTTCTGCTGTTCAAAGCTGTCGCCAGTCAGCGCTTTGTTAATTTCCTCCTTGATTTCATTCATCATTTCTTCTAGATGAGCGGCAAACAGATTCCCTTCCCCTGCCGGAAACTCGATAAAAGCCGGAGTGCTTGGAAAATCAAAATTATGTATATAAACAATATCGGCAGGAGCGGCCTGCTTTACTGCAGCCTGCTCTGTTTTTAATCGGGCAAATGTCGTTCTTCCGGTACCGCCCGGACCGGCTAAAAAGATGTGATGGCCGTCATGCTTCATCTGCAGGCCAAATTCCATAGCCTCCTGGGCCTGCCCCTGTCCAATTAGTTCAATAGGTGTTTTTTTTAGTTCCTTTGTTGTTTCGAAAGAGAAACTATCCGGATCACACCTTGCAGCTAACTGTTCCGGAGACAGAATTAAATCTTGACGGCAGATCAATACAATCACTCCTTTTTTGGTATGTATATACCTTTCTCTCCGACGGGTGTATTTCCTGCATTCCTGAAAAAAAACCGGCACCCTTATTGGCAGAGGTGACTGCCAGTAAAGGTGCCGGTTTATATTTATTACTCTACTGCTGCCCGCTGAACGCCAGAGCGTCCCGTGCGATCATTACTTCTTCATTGGTTGGAATAACAAAGATTTTAACGGGAGAATTTTCTGCACTGATTTCTGCTTCTTTTCCCCGTGTCTGGTTTCGTTCTTCATCGAAATGAATACCCATGAAGCCAAGCCCTCTGCTTACTTTTTCTCTTACGGTGATGCTGTTTTCGCCGACGCCTGCCGTAAAGACAACAGCATCTACCCCGTTCATGCTTGCAGCATACGCACCGATATATTTATGGATACGTGAAGCAAATACGTTCATTGCTGTCTCGGCGCGTTCATTTCCACCTTTGGCTGCTTCATCGATATCACGAAGATCGCTTGAGAACCCGCTCAATCCAAGCATGCCGCTCTCTTTGTTCAATACGTGAATAACTTCCTCTGCACTTTTGCCTGCTTTTTCCATGATATACGGAATAAGAGCAGGATCCAGGTTTCCAGACCGAGTCCCCATGGTTACGCCTGCCAGCGGGGTAAAGCCCATCGATGTATCCACGGACTTTCCTCCGTCTATTGCAGCAATACTCGCACCATTTCCAATATGGCAGGAAATAATTTTGACATCTTTTTCGTCTTTGCCAAGCATCGCCGCAGCTCTTTCTCCTACATACTGGTGGGACGTGCCATGAAAACCGTATTTACGGATACCGTATTTTTCATAATACTCATAAGGAATACTGTATAAATACTTATCCTTTTTCATCGTTTGATGAAAAGCCGTGTCAAATACTGCCACAGAAGGAACATTCGGAAGCACCTGTTTAAATGCTTTAATTCCCATAATATTCGCCGGATTATGAAGAGGAGCCAATTCACTCAGCTTTTCAATTTCCGCTATCATGTCATCGGTCATTAAAGCAGAAGCGGAGAACTTCTCGCCACCATGGACGACCCGGTGACCGATTCCATTAATATCATCGAGTGATTGAATAATTTCTTTTTCAGTCAAAAACGCAAGCATTTCTCTTACAGCGTCAGCATGATCATTGATAGCGGGATGAACAGTGTGTTCTTCCCCATCAAATTCAATCGCCATCACTGTACCATCCATTCCAATCCGTTCTACTAAACCTTTTGCAATAATTTTCTCTTCCGGCATATGAAGGAGCTGGAATTTCAACGATGAACTCCCAGCATTGATAGCCATAATTTTCGGCATGTAAAGCGCCCCTTTTTCTACTTTCTTTCAAACCTTTTCTATTTAAACATTTCAACAGATAAAAAGCAAGAAAACCCTATTGCATCAGGCCATTCAAGCTTATATTTGTAAGCGGTTCCTATCGCAGTGCATTAAGAAAATCCTTCTTCTTTAAACCAGTTGTCAATACTTTTCATCATTTCTATCATTGCTTCGCGGTTTGAAAATGAGGGCATTTCTGCAAGCAGTGCCTGTCCGGGCTGTCTGACATTCGGACCTCTTTTTTGTATAATCCAAATACTTTTGGCAAACTGCTGATCTTTAAACATGGAACCCGGAAGCTGCAGCAGCCCCAGAGTAAATGCATATTTTTTAATGACGCGCTGCAGATCCTCCGACTGATCGCTCTCGAAAATAAAGTTTGGCACAAGCAGGAGCATGACTCCATTTTCTTTTAATTCCTTTAACGTGCTTTCTATCATAAGATGATGCACGTAAGGCTGGTCGCCTGTTACATTTAATTCATACTGCGCTGCTGCTTCCTGTTTAGGATAATATCCTACAGGAAGGTCGGTAACAACGAGATCTGCCGGAATCTCCGGTAGCTTTTCAATGCTGTCCTGATGAAACAGTTCTACGGTGTGTTCCTGCAGGTTGGAAAGAACGTAGGCAATATTCAGCAGGGTTTCGTCTACCTCTGCCCCGTATGCCACTACCTCTTTATTCAGCTGATTTAACACTGCCGTAAGCAGGTTGGCTGTTCCTACAGCAGGATCCATTACAGCTTTTATTTCTTTTTTAGCTGTCAGCTTTTCTGCCAGATAACCCATAAACATAGCTACCGCGTCCGGCGTCATCGCATGATGCGGCTGCACATTTTCTTTCATTCCCTTTATAACGGCCAGCTGGAAGGCTTTTCTTATCTCTTCACGTTTCATTTCAGGCGGAAGGCCAGCTTCAAGCTTTTTCTGGAGCTCCTTTTTCTGTTCGTCGGGAAGCGACTGAACAACCTCCTGCTGAAGAAGATTTTCTCCGGCTTCCGCCAATGCTTCCAAATAAGTTAAGCCCAGGCTTTGCTGCACCGCCCCGGTCATTTGATCGATCCACTCATATAACGCTTCTGTATTCGTTTGTTCTGCCATTTTCTTTCCTCCCATAATTCATGCCTCGTACCCTTGCTTCATAACGTGTGATAGTATATCAGACCTTAAGTCGATCCTCCACCATTGAAGCCGACGGCTGTTTAAAAATAATGTAATCCCCGCATCATAAAAGCCTCTACAACATTGTAGAGGCTTCTTTATGATCAATTCTTATTAAATCAGGCTTTTAGCATGCTTTAGTGCTGCTTCATAATCAGGATGTTCGGATACTTCCGGTACAATCTGCTTATAAGCAACTACTCCTTCGCTGTCTATAACGAATACGGAGCGTGCCAGCAGACGCAGCTCATCGATCACAACGCCGTAGCTTTCACCAAAAGATAGATCACGATGATCAGATACTACTTGTATATTATCTATTCCCGCTGCCGCGCACCAGCGCTTCTGCGCAAACGGAAGATCGTTGCTGATCGTTAATATCTGTACATTATCAAGCTCAGCCGCTTCTTCATTAAACCGTCTGGTCTGCTTGTCGCATGTACCTGTATCAATAGAAGGTACGACGCTGATTAAGCGCACTTTCCCTTCGAAATCGGACATTTTCACTTCGGATAAATCATTTGCAAGAACGCTGAAGTCCGGGGCGAGGTCGCCTTCATTTACTTCCGCACCTCGAAGCGTAACCGGGCTTCCTTTAAATGTAACGTTGGTCATGGAAATTCCTCCTGTAAGTTAGTCTAATTAGTACTATACCCTGTTATCCTAAATGAATAAACGGCCGCTCTTATTTTTCAGCGTGAATTACTCTCGTATCAGAGAAAATATCATGAATTCCCTGCTTTTCATCTGTAAAAGCCACCACCAGATACAAAACATTAGTAAACACGAGCAGCCGGTGAATCAGACGGCCGACTACTTCCCTGAAAAATAAGTCACTCCAGCGAAGAGGCAGCATATCTTTTCGCACTACTTTAAGTCCGAAAATCATTTTTCCAAGCGTCTGCCCGGTTATTTTTGTCATAATCAAAAAATACAAGTACATAACGAGTCCGCTTAACAGGCCCTGAATCGTAAAGAATTCCAAAAGCGAAACCGATCCTGCATTAAAAAACGCAAGCGGACTGAGCAGAATACCATTTACCGCAAAAACGATCAGCAGGTCTGCAGAATAAGCCCAGAATCTCATCCAAAAACCAGCGTAGCGCTGCAGCGGTTTAATTCCTTCTGCCGGATTGGAAGAAGTTCTGTCTTTTGACGAATGTTCTTCTTCACCGCCGGCTGTATCGTTATGTCTTTCTGTGTTTTCTGCCGGATGTGATTCATTATCTTTTAACTGGTCCGGTTCCCGAGTTTCATCCTCGTGTTTCTTATCATCAGCCACTGTCACCCCTCCTCTCTAGTCCGTGTATAAATACATAGCCCGTGGAGAATTAGATGTGGTCAGAAGTTCTTTTATACCAAGCAGTTCCGCATCTTGAACAAACAGGCTTCTCGCTCCTGCTCCTACAAATGAATTAACGGAAAATCCAGCTCCATACTGTACAACGCGGGCTCCTTCCAGATCTTGTTCTTCTTCCATAAACGCTATCGTATCATCCATCGTGCCAAGTTCATCAATGAGATTAAGATCCCGGGCCTGTTCGCCGGTATAAATACGTCCGTCTCCGATTTCGCGGACTTCTTCTTCGTTTATACCCCGGCCGTCAACGATAACCTGAACGAAATCATCGTACATGTCATCTACTATGGATTGAAGAATTGCTTCATCTTCTTCTGTCATTTCTGTTCCTGGAGACATAATGTCTTTGAACTCTCCGCTGGTAATGGAATTTTCTTCAATTCCAATATTATCTGCCAGCTCGGAATAGTTGATGCTCTGCATAATAACGCCTATTGAGCCTGTGATTGTAGCAGGGTGGGCCACAATTTTGTCAGCAGGAGCTGCTATGTAATAACCGCCCGATGCTGCCTGGTTTCCCATCGTAATATACACCGGCTTCTCGTGTTCCTCCTGAACGCTGACAATTGCGTCGTGTATTTCTGCACTCTCCACTACACCGCCGCCTGGAGTATTCACTTTTAGAATAATTCCATCCACGTCATTAGAGCTTCCTGCCTGTTCCAGCATGTGTAAAAACTCCTGGTGATTGTAGCCGCCTGCATCAAACAGCGAGCCTTCCCCAGTATCCTGGATCACACCCTGCAGGTCGAGCACGGCAATTGTATTCCCGGAGCCATCTCCCGCCTGGAGCTCTTCTTCTTCAATTCCTTCCATTCCTCCGGTCTGGCTTCCTCCTCCTGCAAATTCGCTCCAATTAGCGCTTGCAAGAGAGGAAACTGCCTGAAATCCAATGGAAACAACAATAACAATGGCTGCTATTACCAACGCAATCCATCTTTTAAAATTCATGCTATCCCTCCTCTTTGCTATTCTCTCACAGGCATTTCGTTATTTCCAGCGTCTTTCCATTATCTTCTATACTGCCAGCTTCCACCTACAACAGTGCCGATTACGTTTGTGCTTAATATAGCGTTTACCGGGATGGAAAATAAGTCCTGATCCAGTACGGTAAAATCAGATTTATATCCGGGAGCAATACAGCCCAGCTCTTCTTCAAGACCGACAGCTTCCGCGCTTCCTCTCGTGTATAGACGAACTGCCTCAAATACAGACAGTTTCTGGTCCGGCATATAGCCGTCATGTGATTCGTCCGGACGCCGTCTCGCCACGGCAGCAAAGATCCCTTCCAACGGATCTGCGGATTCTATCGGAGCATCTGATCCTCCTGCACAGATAAGACCTTCATCCAGCAGGGTTTTCCACGCAAACGAATAAGGCATTCTTGCGGACCCAAGTCTTTCTTCGACCCAGGGAAAATCGGAGAGCACAAAGCTTGGCTGCAGATCCAAAATGACAGACAGCTGTTTCAAACGGTTAATCAGCGGCTTATCTGCTACCTGTACGTGAATAATTCGATCCCTTTTCCCGGCCGGCACCGGATACTTTTCCATTGCAGTAACTACCAGTTCCAGTGCCCTGTCACCTATAGCATGTACCGCTACTTCTTTTCCGGCTTCTCTTGCCCGCCTGACAATAGCCAAAAAATCATTTTCGCTGTGTATAGCCATACCAGAAGTATCCGGAGCATCATTGTAGGGCTTTTTCAGCCAGGCAGTCCGCCCTCCCAGTGCACCGTCTGAAAATATTTTCACTGCGCCAAACGTTACAAACGGATGTACAGGGGGCTCTTCTGCAAACAGTTCCTCTGCTACTTCGTGGTGCACGAGCAGGTTTGCACGAAGCGCTCTTTTTTCTCCCAGCACTTTGTAAAACGTTTCATACGTTTCTTGAAAGCTGTTGTAATAATTTAAATCCTCCGTGTGTCCGCCTGTTAAACCCATCGAAAGCATGTGATCAACTGCAAGCGTAAGCGCCTTTTCCAAATACTCTTTCGTAACAGGCGGCATTACCTCTTTAACCATATCGGCAGCCTGATCGAGCAGATAACCGGTAGGCGTTCCTTTGGCATCCTTAACGATCATTCCGCCCGGAGGATCGGGTGTCTCTTCATGTATGGAAGCCTTCTTCAGCGCTTCGGTATTAGCAAGCGCTGCATGACGGCAGATCCGTGTCAGAATCATCGGGTTATGCGGCGCCAGCTGATCAAGCTCCTGCTTATGAAAAATTTTACGATCCGGAAACTTATTTTCATTCCAGCCTTCTCCTATAAGCCATTCGCCTTCCTTCAGGAGAGCTGCTTTATCAACGATCAGCCGCTGCATTTCCTCTGCTGTTTCACATCCGGATAAATCAAGAGTGAGCATTGTTTCCCCGAGGCCGATCATATGGAGATGACTGTCAGTGAATCCCGGATAAAGAACGGCACCTTCCAGATCTTCCTCCCGGTCTATTTGACCAGCGTACTTTTTTTTCAATTCCTCTACGGAGCCGGTCATAATTATTTCTTCCGCTTCTGTGTAAACCGCTTCCGTCTTGTCGCCTTCTTGTTTCATCGTATAGATTGTCCCGCCGTGCCAGAGTGTTCCCATTGCTATTTCCTCCCTGTATTTAATTAAAGAAGTGAATCAATGCCGCCTGCCGATGCGGCCGAAGCAGATATCGTTATCGTTTCTGTTTGCTGCACCGCCTCTTCCACGAGAGGTTCGTAATGAAAATGGTTTTCAAAGCGGGAGGCTTTCCCCCTCAGGGGCTTTGTAACAGAGTCTGTCGGAAGAAAAATCGTGCAGCAGTCTTCATATGGACGAATTGATATAGGATAGGTACCAATGGTTTCTGCCAGTTCCATTACATCTTCTTTATCCATGGCGGCCAGCGGCCGGATAACCGGCATAGTTGTTACTTCATTAATAGTATACATGCTCTCAATCGTCTGGGATGCTACCTGGCCGATACTCTCCCCATTGATAATCGCCTGGATATTTTCTCTTCCAGCTACTTTCTCAGCGATGCGAAGCATCATTCTTCTCGTCACCGTCATTTGATAGCTTGAATGAATATGGTCCCTGATGCCTGTTTGAATACTGGTAAAAGGAACAATGTGCAGCCTGATATCCGCCCCGTATGCCGACAGCACTTCGGCTGCATCTTTTACTTTCTGAAGGGCATGGCTGGTTGTATAAGGCGGACTGTGAAAATGAATTGCTTCAATCGTAACGCCTCGTTTTAGAGAAAGATAACCCGCTACCGGGCTGTCGATACCGCCGGAGAGCATTAACAGGCCGCGGCCTCCGGATCCAACCGGAAGACCTTTAGCACCGGAAATCCGTCCGCAGCTGATATACGTTCCCTGTTCTCTAATATCAATAGTTAGTTCTACCTGCGGCTGATGGACATCGACCGACGTTTCTTCAGTATGTTCTAGTATCCATCCACCGACGGCTGGATTTACTTTCTGCGAAGATACCGGGAAATTTTTGTACGCTCTTCTTGCGCTCACTTTGAATGTATTTTTTGATCCATCGTAAGCTTTAAATACAGCTAAAGCTGTACTGCGTATGGACTCGATGCTGTTTTCCGCTTTTGCTGCCAGACTTAAAGAAGAAATACCAAAAACAAAACGGATTTTTTCCGCTACTTCTGAGCCATTTTCTCCATGCAGTTCAATGATAATTCTGCCATAGGTTCTTTTTGCTTTCACATCCGGAAAAGCAGTTATCACCTGGCGGATATTGTGCAAAAGCTGTTTTTCGAACAACTTTCTGTTCTGTCCCTTTAAAGCAAGTTCCCCGTACCTCACGATTATATGATCAAATATCATTTATTTTCCTCCTACAACTAATTGAACAGCAGGAAAGATGCTGCTGCATGCTCTAAGCAGCTCATCTATATCCTGTTCTGTCGTTTCTGCACTTAAACTGATTCGAAGGGCTGTTTCTGCACGCTCTTTCGTATAGCCGCATGCGCCAAGTACTGAATCAGTGTTTTTTTCTTTAGAAGAGCACGCAGACTTTGATGATATATAAATTCCGCGGCCGGATAACTCCTCTACTATAGCTTCCGGCTTGGAGTGCTTAACAGAAATATTTAAAATATACGGCACGCTGCCGGATGCAGGTGTATTAATTTCCACTCCTGTCATCCCCTGATAATGATTCGTCATCTTGTTATGCAGCTCCCGCAGCCTTCCATTCGATGCCTGATAAGCTTCCCGGCTTAAACGGAGGGCTTTCACCATGGCCGCAGCCGCCGGAACATTTTCCGTACCCGCTCTCATTCCGTTTTCCTGGGCGCCTCCCATTATCAGCGGCGCCGGATTTTTCCCTTTTTTCTTTACAAGAATCCCCGCTCCTCTTACTCCGTGAAATTTATGGGAAGAAAGGGAGTACAGATCGACGTAGGTCAGGTCAATAGGCAGCTTTCCGGCTCCCTGTACATCATCTGTGTGAAAATATATTTTAGGAAATGCCGCCAGCTCCCGCCCTATCTCTTCTATCGGCTGCACGGTTCCTATTTCATTTTGTACTCTTATAATAGATACAAGTACAGTATCTTTACGCAGAGCTTGTATAACCTGTGAAGCAGTGATACGACCATCAGATCCAGGCTGTAAATACGTCACTTCAGCTCCCTGTTTTTCCTGGTCCTGAAACTGCTTTAATACGGACGGATGTTCCATTACTGTAGTAACGGCATGCTTCCCCCTGGAAGCAAGAGCCTTCATCGTACCCTGAACTGCCAGAGCATTCGATTCGCTGCCGCCTGACGTGAATATAACTTCTTCGGCCTCCACGCCAAGCATAGAGGCAGCGGAGTCCCTTGCTTTACTCAGCAGAATGCCCGCATCCTTTCCCAGCTGGTGCATAGAGGAGGGGTTGCCGAAATAGTCCCCGGAAGCTTTTATAAATGTTTCCATCACTTCCGGCCAAGGCTTTGTTGTTGCGCTGTTGTCTAAATAAATCATGGCGTCCTGCCTTTCTATTTTTCTTCGTTCATTATACTCTTCTCAACGTAATATCCTACCACATTTCCTGCATGATGTACGTTTTCGCGAAACAAAAAAAGCCGTCTGCCAGAGACGGCTTTTTCTTCTACTGCTTTCCAAACTCCAGCAGCACTTCACGTATATTTGAATTCTTCTTTTCCATTGCCCCGACAGCTGTATTAACAGCGTCATCGTAACGGCCTTTATGGAAATGCTTTTCTGCTTCTTTGAACTGCTCATGGAGCTCAGCATCGCTGCTTCTGTAACGATTTCCATATTGAATGGCAAGCTCCGCCATTCTGACCTGCTCAAGCGTGGCGATCAGGCGCTGATGAAAGCGGCGTACACTCTTGTCTGCTTCATCGACATCTGCATTGGCGCGGGCAATTTCCACCGGCACTTCATCCAATGTCTGTTCTGCTGCTTTTACGTTCTCATCCGCATCATCCAGGTCATTTAAAAGCGGGGATGGAATTCTCGGCATAAACGAACGCTGCAGAAGCATTTCATCTTCCAGCAGCTGGCGCTTTACGGAAGCAAAAGTGTCCAGTGCTTTCTTTTCGTCTTTACGAAGCGTGTACAGTCTGTCTTTGAGCTGCTGAATTTCTTTCGTAAGGCCGCTCCATTCCTTACGGTGTTTTTCAAGCTGGCTGCGCTGTTCCGAAAACGTCTGGGTCCGGTTAAGATTAGCATCCTGGAATAAACGCCAGTTTCTAATCGTATCGTCCATTTTCACTGCCAGTCTGTCATGCTGCTCTTTATCTTCCATTGGAATTAAGTAGCTGACTTCAACCTTCGCTTCTTCGCGCTGAAGGTCTGCCAGCTTTTCTTTTAATTTTCTCAGCTGTTCTTCAAGCTGCGGTATTTCTGCCTGTACGGCCCCGCGGGCATCAACCTCTTTTTCAAGCATTTCGTAGGTTGCTTCCATGAAACTTCTTATTTCTTCAATTCTGTCTTTTACTTTTTCCAGCTCAAACTCTTCACAGCTTTCTTTTAAAGCGGGCAGTTCCTGTTTATATTCTTCAATCTGCTCGTATAACGAGAGATGTCCGAGCGGATAGCCCTGGCCTTCCATGTTCTCTACACCGCGCTGCAGTTCCCTGAGTTCAGAAGGCAGTTCCATGTCCAGGTCTTTTAGTAAAACGGGAATTTCCTTCATCTGGGCGTTCTGTACTTCCAGATCGTGATCGACCTGTTTCAGCGTCTGTCGGGCTGATGTGTAATTGCCTGCCTCCCGGTCTTCTTCGAACGAAACCAGTGCCTGCTTCATTTCCGTTTTTCGTTCCTCAAAAACCGGTGCTGTTTTTCCAAGTGACAGAGAGTGCTGCAGAAGGTGCCTTGACATCGCGTCAAATTTTGCCTGTGTTTCAGAAATCCCTGCTTCATTTTCTTTCTCGCTGTGCACAAGCTCATCGACTTCTTTAAAAATAACGTCTATCTGCGCTTCTATATCCTGAAGCTGGTTCTCTACCGCCGTAACCAGCTCTCTCGCTTTTCCAAACCGATATTTATTGGCCTGCTCTTCAATATCAAAGAGAGCTTTTTCAATATCAGGAATGTGTGTGCCGACGATATCATCCCAGTCTTTACGCCAAAGTTCAAATTTTTCTTCCGTTTCTCCGGAAATTTTCAATCCTTTTACTTTAGCAATTTCTTCTGCGACCGGCCGGCTTCCCAGTTCGATTTTCCAATTTTCCAGCCTGTCTACATCTTTGTATATTTTTCTTCTTGAGAGGGTTCCATAAATAACAACAGCTACAACAATCACCAAAATAGCTAAAAGGATAAACTCCATTCCATTTTTCACTCCAGTTTCAACAACATATGTTTGAATTATATTTTTAATGCGGCACTGCTCGTGCTTTTATATGTATACATGAATCAATATGGCAGCTGTTGTTTCTTCTCTGTCAAAGAACATAAGCTTCTATCAGAAAACATGTATTCATGGTTTGTTTATTTTTTTAATCAATGACTTTATGATAACATGTAAAGGCTCTCGTGTGAGAGTTCGTTACATAAATATTTCAGAAATATTATCCGGTATTATAAATCCGGGAAGGATGAAGTCTTATGAACCCAAAGCGCGATGGCCACGTCCATACGCCATTCTGTCCCCACGGCACGTCCCACTCTCTGGAAGAGTATATTGAAAAAGCTGCGGCAGGAGGAATAACTACTTTAACTTTCGCCGAACATGCTCCTCTGCCTGAGGGATTTACTGACACTGTACCTGATAAAGACAGCGCAATGTCTTTATCAGACCTGGAAGCTTATTTGATGAAGCTGGAAAACATTAAAAAATCCTATAAAAACGATATCACGATCTTCACCGGCCTGGAAGTCGATTATATTGAAAGGTATGAAAAAGAGACAGAACAGTTTCTTACTACGTATGGGCCGCATTTGGATGACAGCATTCTTTCTACTCATTTTCTGTTAGCTGATGGAGAATATACCTGCATGGATTACAGTCCTGAATTTTTTTCTTCATTAGTAACTCAGACTGGGTCAGCAGATGCTGCGGCTCGTTTATACTTTGAAACGGTTCTGCTGTCTGTGAAAGCGGATCTTGGGCCGTTCAAACCCGGACGGCTGGGCCACATGACGCTCGTTCACAAATTCCAGCGTAAATTCCCGCTGAAACAGTACCCTGCCGATTTAGTCCATCAGATTCTGTATGCCGTTAAAGAGCAGCATATGGAGCTTGACTATAACGGCGCAGGCACGGCTAAGCCTCTCTGCAGGGAGCCCTACCCACCTGAATGGATCATAAAAGAAGCACTTAAGCATCAGATTCCCCTTGTATACGGGTCAGATGCCCATCAGCCCGCTGAGCTGTTTCAAGGCGTTACGGATCTTTATATTGATAAAAACATTCATTTATAAATAAAGGAGATATGAATATGCATATTGCCCCGCTGCACCTCATAAACAAACAGCTTGACGCCCTTTTAGAAGGAGAGACCGATCAAACAGCTAACCTGGCCAATGCTTCTGCTTTACTGTACGAGCATTTCTCTTCAGTCAACTGGGCCGGGTTTTATTTGTATTCCCAAAAAGAGGATGAACTTATTCTAGGACCTTTCCAGGGTCTTCCAGCCTGCGTTCGTATTGCCATAGGAAAAGGAGTATGCGGCACGGCCGCTCAGACGTTTGAAACGCAGCGCGTTGAAGATGTCCATGCCTTTCCGGGTCATATTGCCTGTGACAGCGCCTCCGCTTCTGAAATTGTCGTACCTCTTGTAAAAAACGGTGTCCTTCTCGGAGTACTCGACGTGGACAGCCCGGAACAAAACCGTTTTTCAGAAGAAGATCAGAAGATTTTGGAAGAATTTGCTGCTGTTCTTTTAAAGCATATTTAACATCCCTTCCTTCTATTGACTTGACAGCTTTAAAAGGATATAATGGTCTTTGTGCAAAAAGACAGCCAGGGTAAGCCTGCCATGTTCGATATTTCTACATTTTATTCCTATGCTCTTTAGGAGTGTAAGGTGTATTGCGTACCCTCCAGCTGTCGAGGTGAAGATACATGAAAATAAAATGGGCATAGCGGGAGATTGCCAACGTTGCTCTTTTTTCAACTATTTTATTATAAAGGAGATTACTTGTATGTCACGTTATACAGGACCATCTTGGAAAAAGTCACGTCGTTATGGAATTTCTCTTAACGGCACAGGAAAAGAATTAGAAAAAAGACCTTATGCACCAGGTGAGCACGGACCAACACAACGCAAAAAGCTTACTGAATACGGCCTTCAGCTTCAGGAAAAGCAGAAGCTTCGTTTCATGTACGGCTTAAATGAGCGTCAGTTCCACCGCACTTTCGAAATCGCAGGCAAAATGCAGGGTGTTCACGGCGAAAACTTCATGGTTCTTCTTGAAGCACGCCTTGACAACATCGTGTACCGCCTCGGTCTTGCACGTACGCGTCGTGGTTCACGCCAGCTCGTTTCCCACGGCCACGTAACTGTTGACGGCAAGCGTGTAGATATTCCTTCTTACCGCTTAAAGCCAGGCCAGGTTATCGGCCTTCGCGAAAAGTCACGCAACCTTACTTCTATTAAAGAAGCTTTGGATGTAAACAGCTACAAGCCTGACTTCGTCAGCTTTGACGAAGAAAAAATGGAAGGTTCGCTTGATCGTTACCCAGAGCGTTCTGAACTTCCTGCAGAAATTACGGAAGCCCTTATTGTTGAGTGGTATTCCCGTTAATAAAGAAAAGCAGCCGTCCGGCTGCTTTTTTTTATTTTATATCGTCCATACTCTATTTAATAACCAGCAGGCGCTCCTTTAAGGGCACAGCCATAGGGTAAATGAAAAAGTACGCTCTTTCCCTGGTTTTCCACAGCTAAACAAAAAAGCAGCCAAACGGTAGTGACCCCTAAAAGTTAAAGTTTTATGATGCAGCGAGTTGGCTGGTCGATGTTCGGTACTTCACCGGGCTTTGGCCAGCCAATTTTAATTTGATCCGATCGTGATTGTAGTAATGAATATAGGCTTCCAACCTTTGTTTGAGCTCTTCGTAGGAGACAAGCTCTTTTCCATAGTACATTTCCTGTTTTAACAGCCCGAAGAAATTTTCTATCGGGGCGTTGTCTGCGCAGGTCGCTTTCCGGGACATGCTGGCAAACACACGGTTGGTTTTCAACAAGGTGGTCCAGGCCCGGTGCTGATAGTGCCAGCCCTGGTCTGAATGAATGG
>NZ_RAPK01000008.1 GCF_003610495.1 Sinobaca qinghaiensis
TTATCGGGTATTAGCTCCGGTTTCCCGGAGTTATCCCCGTCTAGAGGGCAGGTTGCCCACGTGTTACTCACCCGTCCGCCGCTCAATTCCCCGGTTTCCCTCCGAAGAGGTCCGCCGGGTGCATGCGCTCGACTTGCATGTATTAGGCACGCCGCCAGCGTTCGTCCTGAGCCAAGATCAAACTCTCCATGAAAGTTGATGCTTAGTTCTTGCTGGTCTTACCTTGCGCAGCAGGCCTTGCCTGCCGCGACTTGTTGTTCGCGCGTTGTTTTCATTCCATTTTCAAAGGACACTCTTCCACCAAATGATGTGTGGGGAAGAATACTAATGTACCAAATAACAGTACAGTTTGTCAAGCATTATATGGTGGGCCTGAGTGGACTCGAACCACCGACCTCACGCTTATCAGGCGTGCGCTCTAACCAGCTGAGCTACAGGCCCATTTTTTTATTCTGAATGGGTTTCTACATTAACTGCAGGCATAAAAAAAGAGCAGTTCCTGTAATATGAAATTATCAGATTAAATAATGGAGCGGGCGATGGGAATCGAACCCACATCATCAGCTTGGAAGGCTGAGGTTTTACCACTAAACTACGCCCGCATAAATGGTCGGGAAGACAGGATTCGAACCTGCGACCCCTTGGTCCCAAACCAAGTGCTCTACCAAGCTGAGCTACTTCCCGTTTTCGAAAAAAATAAAAGCATATTGTTATTACTCTATGCTTTAACTTTAATCAAGACTTATCATTTAAGCGTATATAATCATTCGTATGAAATTAATTAAAAAGAAATGGTGCGCCCGAGAGGACTCGAACCTCTAACCTTCTGATTCGTAGTCAGATACTCTATCCAGTTGAGCTACGGGCGCCCGATAATAGTTGATTTATATGGTGCGGTCGAGAGGACTTGAACCTCCACGGGATTTAACTCCCACTAGGCCCTCAACCTAGCGCGTCTGCCATTCCGCCACGACCGCGCAAACATTGTTTTAAGTATAAGAAATAAAATGGTGCGGGTGAAGGGACTTGAACCCCCACGTCATAAAGACACTAGATCCTAAGTCTAGCGCGTCTGCCAATTCCGCCACACCCGCAAATAAGTGGCTGGGCTAGCTGGATTCGAACCAGCGCATCACGGAGTCAAAGTCCGATGCCTTACCGCTTGGCCATAGCCCAATATTAAGGAAAGTTACTTCCTAGTTAGCCATTATAATACATTAGTTGATATTTTTCAAAGGAACATAATTTAAATGGCGGTCCGGACGGGACTCGAACCCGCGACCTCCTGCGTGACAGGCAGGCATTCTAACCAACTGAACTACCGGACCATTTAATGTTGTTAAAAAGTGAATGGTGGAGGATGACAGGATCGAACTGCCGACCCCCTGCTTGTAAGGCAGGTGCTCTCCCAGCTGAGCTAATCCTCCATATTGGTGACCCGTACGGGATTCGAACCCGTGATACCGCCGTGAAAGGGCGGTGTCTTAACCACTTGACCAACGGGCCGAATCATGGCGGAGAAGGAGGGATTCGAACCCTCGCGCCGTTTACACAACCTACTCCCTTAGCAGGGGAGCCCCTTATAGCCACTTGGGTACTTCTCCATTGGCTCCACAGGCAGGATTCGAACCTGCGACCGATCGGTTAACAGCCGATAGCTCTACCACTGAGCTACTGTGGAATGTGCATTATTTTTGATGCGACATTGAGTAGTTTACATGATAGCGCATATGATGTCAATAGAATTTTTATTTATTTTAAATGGCTTTACAGAGGCAGTTACCAGCGTTTTTTCTGGTTGCTCTCAAGCGACTTTTATAATGTACCACAGCATGTAAAATAAGGTCAAGCGATTCAGGAAACTTTTTTTAATTTTCCTTTGCAGCCTCCACAGACGTACTTTGCAGTATCGATGCGCCGCACTCTGTGAAAGAGGCTTCCGCACCTGCTGCACCGGTATTTATGCTTATATCTTTTCTCTTTTTCATCCACCGGTCTGCAGTGCCTGGCTCCCCCTGTTTCCGCAAGAAGCTTTTTAAAATCCGCATCCCGGTGCTGATAACCTTTTCCTTCTATATGAAGATGATAGTGACAGAGTTCATGTTTTATAATCGAAATTAATTCTTTTCTGCCGTGTATCTGGTAATGCTTTGGATTCATTTCAATATGATGGCTGTTCAGCATATAGCGGCCGCCGGTTGTCCGGAGCCTGCGGTTAAATGTACATTGATGAAGAAACGGCTTTCCAAAAAAAGAAATGGAAATGTCTTCTGCAAGTTTCTGCAGATCATGATTGTTCATCCGCTCCCGCCTTTCTACAGAAAAAGAGCACCTGCACCCAGGTACTCTTTCCAGTTTATTTGTTTGGCTCTATCATCGTCAAGGCAATTCTTCCTTTTTTGGAGTCAACGCTGTCTATCCAGACCGGAATAATATCTCCGACCGATACAGCTTCCATTGGATGCTTGATGAAACGCTTCGCCATTTTTGATATATGGACCAGCCCGTCCTGTTTCACACCGATATCCACAAACGCACCGAAATCGACAACATTACGCACCGTTCCCTGGAGCTCCATTCCCTCTTCCAGGTCTTCCATTTTCATAATTCCTTTTTTCAAGATAGGTTTCGGCAGATCTTCCCGCGGATCGCGGAGAGGCCGTTTTAAATCTTCAATAATATCCCGGATCGTCGGCTCTCCGGCACCCAGTGCTTCAGCTGATTCTTTAACGGAAAGCTGGGAGAGCTTTTCAATGAGCTCAGGACTGCCTGCGTCCGCCGCTGATGCATCTATAGAAGCAAGCAGTGCTTTAGCCGTCTTGTAGCTCTCCGGATGGATAGCGGTCTTGTCCAGCGGCTCTTTGCCATCTATGATACGCATAAATCCGGCTGCCTGTTCATATGCCTTGCTGCCGAGTCTTGGTACTTTCTTGAGCTGCGCACGGCTTGTGAAGCTGCCGTTCTCTTCTCTGTATTTAATAATATTGCCCGCTACTGCTTTAGAAAGGCCCGATACATATTTTAAAAGACTCGGGGATGCCGTGTTTACGTTAACGCCGACTTTATTCACCGTTGTTTCCACTACGAACGCCAGGGAATCATTAAGCTTTGCCTGGGTGACATCGTGCTGGTACTGTCCCACCCCGACAGATTTCGGGTCAATTTTAACCAGTTCCGCAAGCGGATCCTGAAGCCTTCTCGCAATGGACACACCGCTCCGCTGTTCAACGGAGAGTTCGCCGAATTCTTCCCTGCCTACTTCAGAAGCAGAATAAATACTTGCTCCTGCTTCATTTACAATTAGATAGGCGGCCGAATGATTCCACTCTGTTATAGCCTCTGCCACAAATTCTTCCGTTTCCCTGGAGGCAGTCCCGTTACCAATGGCAATCACTTCCACGCTGTATTTATCGAGAAGCTCTTTTAGGATTTTTCTCGACTCATCTACTTTATTAACCGGCGGCACCGGGTAGATGACCCCTACGTGCAGAAGCTTCCCATTTTCATCTACGACTGCAATCTTGCAGCCTGTCCGGTAGGCCGGATCCAGCCCCAGAACGACTTTGCCTTTCATCGGCGGCTGCAGCAAAAGCTGCTTTAGGTTTTCAGAAAAAATATGAATGGCCTGCTCTTCACCTTTAGCCGTAAGCTCACTGCGGATTTCACGCTCAATGGATGGTGCAATCAGGCGCTTGTACGCATCTTCATAGGCAGCTTTTACATGTTCAAGCGCCGGCGAACCGTATCGTTTTACAATTTTCTTTTCTATCATCTGAAGCGCACGTTCCTCTTCAATGGACACAGACACCTTTACCACTTTATCTTTTTCGCCGCGGTTCATAGCTAAAATACGGTGGGATGGCACTTTACGAACAGCTTCCTGGTACTCGTAGTACATTTCATACGTCCCGGCTTCATCCACGGCTCCTTTTTTCTGTTTGGAGGAAAGCAGGCCGTGGCGGAACGTCTGCTCCCGCAGCTCTTTGCGGATCGATGGATTATCTGATACCCATTCCGCTATAATATCGCGCGCACCCTGCAGAGCCGCTTCCACATTTTCTACATCCATTTCTTCAGAAACATAGGCTTTGGCTTCTTCTTCCGGGCTTCCTTCTTTCGGCAGGGCAAACAAATAAGAAGCAAGCGGTTCAAGACCTCTTGCAGCTGCCGATGTAGCTCTCGTTTTTCTTTTCTGGCGGTAAGGTCGGTAGATATCCTCTAATTCCTGAAGCTTTTCTGCCGCTTCTATTGAATTCTTCAGTTCCGGCGTCAGTTTATCCTGTTCCTCGATCAAACGTGAAACCTCTTCTTTTCTCTGCTGCATCTGTCTTGTATATTCCCAGCCGTCCTGTACGTTTTTGATCTGTACTTCGTCTGCGCTGCCCGTCTGTTCTTTACGGTATCTTGAAATAAAAGGTACCGTATTTCCCTCTTCAAGCAGTTCAATAATATTGCGCACCCATTTTTCCTGCATAGACAGGGAGGTGGAAAGTTTTGTTACGAGCTGATCCTGTTCTGTCATGGATAAGAAACTCCTTTTTGTTCAGTATGTATGATCTCTTAAGCCCCATTACTATAACACGATGGCCCTTCTATCCAAAATCGGTCTTATGTCCGGATAAAAAAAAGAGCCTTTCTGTTTGGCAGGAAGGACTCAAGATTCATATAACGACCCTATCAATACAGTACGGTCATCCTTGTTTTTTTGATTCTTCTCTGCTAAATAACGTACGGATACGTCTGTAGACTGAAGATCTATCATCCAGTTATACTCTTCCTGATTTATAGATATGCCATCGGAATGTAGAATAAAATGCAGATTCTTTTTATAGTAGTAGTGTTCCAGACGATAATGAAATTTGCGGCCGGATAAGAAGCCGGGAGCCGGAAGCGGGCGGTGCGTCTTCTCGTCATCCGCCGCAATAAATGAGCCGATATTTCCAATATTGCCGTATACTACTTTCTTTTCGTCAAATAATACCTTAAGAATAGTAATAACCGTACCGCGTTCTCCGCACAAATGGCGATTGCATTCGTCCATCAGATCCGGAACGGTCCACTCATGGTGGTTCCGCAGAATTTCCATTGCAATATTGGAAGATTTGAAAGCAAATTCCCCGCTTCCCAACCCGTCCGCTACCGCGCAGAGAAAATAGTCTTCTGTTTCTACCGCCATAAAGGAATCCCCGCATAGGTTATTTCCTTCTTTTTCTTTCTGGTATACTACGGTTTTCACTTTGTTGTATGTTCTGCTCTCAATCATCACAGACACTCCGAGGGCTCTGTCCGAATGGAATCTCTCAGTTTTTGAAGAGCTCTTCTCTGCAGCCGGGATACGTGCATCTGGGAGATTCCAAGTTTTTCTCCTGTTTCTTTCTGACTTAAGTTTTCGAAATACGTACATTTCAAAATTTCTTTTTCGCGCTCTGTCAGAACGGTAAATGCCTTTTGAAGCAGAAGCTGCTGATCTGTCTTTTCATAGCCTTCATCGGTTGCTCCAACTAGATCAAGAAGCGTAACGGCACTGCCTTCCTGATCGGCTTCGATCGAGCGGTCCACCGACAGCGCCTGATAACTTTTTCCCATTTCCATGGTTTCAAGCACTTCTTCTACGGTCACTTCCAGGTATGCAGCAATCTCGTCCACCTGCGGGGAACGCTGTAAATCGCTCGTAAGCTCTTCCACCGCTTTTTTGATTCTTGGGCCAAGCTCTTTTATGCGGCGCGGTACATGAACGCTCCATGTTTTATCCCGGATAAAACGCTTGATCTCACCGACAATGGTTGGAACCGCAAACGATTCAAAGCTGCGCTCAAAAGAATGGTCGAACCTGCGGAGTGCTGCAAGCAGGCCGATCATGCCAACCTGATAAAGGTCATCATCATGATCCTGTCCACGGGAAAACTTTCTGGCCAGCGACTGAACGAGCGATTCATAATGAAGAACGAGCTTCGTCTGTACTTCCTCATTGCGGTTATTCTGAAATTCTTCAATCCACTCATATACGTGGGTATTATCTTTATTGTTTCTGCCCCTGCTCTTGTTTGTCTGCTGAGGTCGGGATTCCGTCGACATGCTGCTCCACCCCATCTCTATGAAGGAACTTGGTCATGACGATAGCAACACCTGATTCATTACTGATTTCTACTTTATCCATTAACGTATCGATAAGGAAAAGCCCCAGGCCGCCTTCCTTTAATTCCGAAACGGGCTTGGAACTGTCAATCGGCCCGATGTTTTCGAGCAGGCTGCTGACCTCCGTGCTTTCACCTCGGTCTGCCACAATGATTTGAATGCGGTCTTCACGGATAACACAGGAAAGAAGCATGTAGCCTGTTTTCTTATAAGCGTGATTCACAACGTTCGTACAGGCTTCCGCTACTGCAATCTTCATGTCTTCGATATCGTCATAGGAATATCCAGCTCTGCTTGCAATGCCGGAAACAGTAAGACGAACAACGCCTACGTATTCCGCTTTAGCAGGTATCTTCATTTCGAAATGATCTGCATGATCGGTCATTATTGCGTTCCCTCCTTTTTCCCCTCTTCGATGTCTATAACTTCATCCAGGCCTGTAATGGAAAAAAGTCTCATTACCCTTTGGTTTAATCCAACAAGACGAAGCTTGCTGTTATTGGCTTCTGATGATTTTAAAGCGCCGACGAAAATACCAAGTCCGGTGCTGTCAATATAACTTACATTTGTAAGGTCAACCGTAACGAGCTGACCGTCTTTTTCTGTCAGCGGCTCTATCGCTTCTTTGAGCTGCGGAGCGGTATAAGCGTCTACTTCACCCTCTATATAAAGAATAGCTTCTTCTTTAGAGTGCTCTGTTTTAATATCTAAATTCATAATATATTTCCTCCTGTTTCCTTTTTGCACCTTGTATCTATCTATAATGAAATAAATGTTTTAGTAACTAGTCGTATCCATTCATTACTTCCCGCTTTTATTTTTTATTAAACCTCTCTGCGGATAATGATCAGCGTAAAGTCATCACGAAGCTGAAATCCCTGAAGTTTCTCCAGCTGATAAAACACATTTTCCACGAGCTGCTGAGCTGGAAGGTGCTTATACTGGCGGATCAGATTAGTGATCTCCTCCCGTTCAATAAACCCATCATCGGTCCGGCACTCGGTTACACCATCAGATAAAAGCACAATAAAATCGCCGGGCTCTACTTTTTTGTGGTATTCCAAAAAGCTGCTGTCTCTTCGGATTCCGAGCACAACACCTTTTGCTGATAGTTCGTCAAAGCTGTCTTCTGCATAGTTATAATAAAATCCGGGTTCATGCCCGGCGCCTGAATAATAAAAATGATGAACGCGTGGATCATACGAGCCGTACATCATTGTAATAAACATATTAGCCGCTACGTTCTGCTCTACAACCCGGTTTAAATTCTCAAGAAGCGCGCCCGGCTGCAGCCGTTGTTCCGGATAGCTGTCCATTGCGTATTTAATCATGGACATACAAAGAGCCGCAGGCACGCCTTTTCCGATAATATCGGCAATAGCCAGACCTACGCACCCGTTTTCATCTTTAACAAAATGATAATAGTCCCCGCTCATTTTCGAAGCAGGGACGCTAAGTACTCCAACATCAAGATCCTGTACAAATGGAATCTCTTTAGGCAGAAAGGTCTGCTGCATGCTGGCAGCTACATTAATTTCATTTTCGAGTTCCCGCTGCTTATCCCTCAGGCTCTGGTGTTCCCTGTAGGCAAGACCGTATCCCATCATAACCTCCAGCAGAAATTCAAAAGAATCAACCGCTCCCTCCGGCATATAGGGGAACAGTTCTTCAATCGCTTCTATATGGAGACTCACTACCTCTTCCGGTGAAATTTGATTTTCCAGTACCTTTTTGCTGAACTGCTGGGCATAATATAACCCCTGTTCATTCTTTTCTTTCAGATAGGTGACTAGAATTTTTCTGTATTGTTCCTGCATGAGACTATATGAATCAGCCAAGTGTTAAAACCTCCTTTACCTGAGCCATTTAACTGCCGTTATAACCGTTCCTTCTCCAACGACAGAATCGATATCAAAATCATCCATCAATCTCTTTACGCCCGGCAGTCCGGCTCCAAGCCCTCCCGAAGTCGTAAACCCGTCTTCCATTACTTCCCGGATGTTCTTAATCCCGGGACCACGGTCTTTTGCGGTGATCTTAATTCCTTTTTTGGCTCCACTGCTGTGATACTGCTCAATTGTTTCTATGATAATTTCGCCCTTTTCCGCATAGAGATATATGTTTCTTGCCAGTTCGGATATGGCTGTTGTTACACGGGCCTGATCCACGCTTCCAAAGCCGATTTCTTTTGCAAGATTCCGGCCGGCCTGCCTGGCTGAAACAATCCCCCATTCTGTATGCACTTCAACGCTGGATTGAACACTCATATTCATTCCTCCAGTTCCTGTTGAAGTTTCTCCAAACCTTGTTCAAGGTCCAGAGCGGTAGGGACGTCATCTAAAATAATACCCATATCTATTAAAGTGATGGCAACCGCCGGCTGAATTCCAGTCATCACTACTCTGGCACCCATAAGATTAGACATTTCTACGACGTCTCCGAGAACTTTTGCAATAAAAGAATCAATCATTTCTACTGAGGTTAAGTCGATGACTACTCCTGCAGACCCTTCCTGGTGAATCTTATTTAACAGATCCTCCTGAAACTGAAGGGCGGTCTGGTCATCTAAATCCACTTGAACGGATATAAGCAGATACTGCTGAAGCTTTAATATTGGAATTCGCACGTCGGACCCTCCATTCTATAACTGCTCTGCTGTACTTTCGTACATTTCAATCGATTTATACATTAATAATCTGACGCTTTGTAAGCTCCATGCCTGTTTCAATACCTTTGCGGAGACTGCTCTTTGTAGGGAATTTACCCAGGTCAATTCCCAGATTAACTATCGTCTGGGCGATTTCCGGCCTGATTCCTACAAGGATACATTCTGCGCCGACAAGCCGGACTGCTTCCGACGCCTGAATAATATGATGAGCCACCATAGTATCCACAACAGGCACCCCGGTAATATCAATAAGCACTACCTGGGAGCGGTGTTCAATAATGCCGTCAAGCAGGTTCTCCATAATCAGCTTGGCTCTCTCAGTGTCGATGGTTCCAATAAGAGGCATAACGCTGATATTGTCAAACACCGGAATGAGCGGAGCCGACAGTTCTTTTAAAGCGAGGCGCTGCTGGTGCAGCGTGGTTTCCCAGGATCCGGAATATTCATCAACGAGCTGGTTGACCATTTCGTCCACCCACTCTTCAATTTCATAAAATGTTTCATACATTTTTTTGGAGGGGATTTCACTGCCCGAGCTGATGCTTTCCAGCACTACCCGGCGGAAGGTCTGCATTCCTTTAGTAAAGTAGCTCAGCGGCCACCCCATCCGAATCAGCTTCTCAGCAAAGCTGCGCAGAAAAGCACGTCCATCTTCGAGCTCTGCATCGAATGAATTGAAAATCAAGGCAGCAAATTCTTCGTTTGTATCCTGAAAAAGAGTTTTCGGTACTTTCTCTTTAAATACATCGTTTCGCACCAGGGTCATTTTCTCCGACCAGTTTTCCTTTATTTCATTCCGCTGATTATAAATCATTTCTAAAACAGCTGCATGCATAAGTAATTCCTCCACTTGGCCTTTAATTGCTTTTATTTATTTTCATATCTGCCTGCTCTATTATAAAAACAGCTGTTTGTTCGTACAGCGTGGTTTGTTTACCGATTTGGAAGAGAAAGCTGTCCTTTTTACTCAAAAGATGATTAATCTTTCTGCCACCGGGTATAGAAGAGGACTGTCTTCTATAGTACGGTCTTATCTGCATATGCATCCTTTTTTACCACAAGTAATACTATTATTTCACGTCTTTCCATCAACCGCAAATATATTGCCGCCTTCTGGAGTATAATTTTCATTATACCAGTCCTTGCAGCAGATTTGCAGAACAAATTGAAGCTGCCCCGTACAAAACGGGAGTGCCGGCTGTACATGTATATATGTACAGCCGGCACTCCCGCCTTTGGATGCTCAAAGTATTAAATAGATAAGTTTAAGGTCTTACAAATTGTGAAATAATAATATAATTGCCTATACCCCGCTTACCAAACGTGTGTCCATAGAATGTTCTGCTTCCGCTTCTGCAACGAAAGATTCTGAAGCAATGTGCAGATTAATCTGCGCCATTTCTACATAACCTTTTTGCATCGATTCACGAGCTTTAATCCGCTGAGATTCTCTCAAATAAAGCTCAGTGGCTTGATGAATGAAATCATCCCGATTTTCTCTGCCCTGATCCAAAATACCATCCAGTTCACTGAGCAGATATTCCGGAAGACTCACCTTAATCTGTTTGGTGTTCCTTTCAAACATATCACACACACCTCCAGCGTAAGACCTCAACTGTGCTCACTTCCTACTTCATATAATAGCATTTGTAGAAGCGGTTTGCAAAACCGTTTTTTCCAATCCGCTTCCGTGTATGGTCGTTTCTAAGAAAAGAAGCTGTTTCGGCCGTAATTTTATTACTCTATATATCGGTACCGCTGCCGGAGAGTTTAGTTTCTGCTGCTTATATATTTTCTTGGAACCCGCTTACTGATCATACAGGGAATTTCATAGGTGATCGTTCCCAGCCGTTCCGCTGCATCCAGCACAGTAATTTCCGTTCCATTGTCTTTTCCAATCAGCGTAACTTTTGTACCGGTTTCCTCCGGACCGGAAAGCCGGACCATCATCTGGTCCATACATACTCTTCCAACAATCGGAGCTTTCTCTCCGTTAATGAGCACATAACCTCCATTGGTAGAGTGATGCCGGTTCCAGCCGTCCGCATAGCCGATTGGCACCGTTCCAATATATTCCTCTTTTTCAGCTGTATAGGTCGCCCCATAGCTGATGCTTTCCCCCGGACTGATCTTCTTTACCTGAACGAGCCTGCTGTATAGAGAAAAGGCCGGCTGCAGGGCAAAAGGAAGCTCCTCATTAATTTCCGCAGAGGGCGTTAATCCGTACATAGATATGCCAAACCGGAACATCGTAAAGCAGCGGTCCGGAAACCTCATACCCGCCGCGCTGTTGCCACAGTGTATATACGGCGGCAGCTGCACAATCTTCCCGGTAAGCTCCACTATTTCTTTAAATCGTTCATGCTGTCTGTAAAAATAAGAAGTTTCCTGTTCGTCGGCGGTCGCAAAATGAGTAAAGATTCCTTCCAGGTCAAAAGCAGGCTGGGAGCTGACTGTTTCCAGAAAATCGATTATTTCTTCATCGCTCCGCAGTCCGATACGCCCCATGCCGGTATCTGTTTTTAAATGCACAGACAGTGCCTGTCCCGGTGCCATGCAGGCCGCTGCCTCCTCCAGCCATTCTTTTTGAAAAACAGTAAGGCTGATATTATACTCCCGCGCCGTTTCTGCATCTTCGGGCCGCGTGCGCCCAAGTACAAGAATAGGAAGGTCAAACCCCGCCTCGCGCAGCTCGATCGCTTCTTCCAGAAGAGCTGTACCCAAAAATACTGCACCTCCCTGCACTGCCGCCGCCGCAGCCCGGACTGCTCCATGGCCGTATCCGTCTGCCTTTACCACCGCCATCACATCAAGCTGCTGACCTGTACTTCGTATAACCTGCTCTACATTACGGGTAATGTTTCCCAAATCCACTTCCACCCATGTATCTCTATATGAATGCTCTTGAAAAGCCATGTTATCTTCTCCTGTTTTCCTGAAATAATTGAACGTTTTTTATAGCACGGGGAACATAGGATGCCAGTTTGGAAGCGCGCAGCGAATAATCCGTTTCTTCCTGCTCCACGGCAAGATCTGCTGCATGGCCGTGCAGAAATACAGCATTATTTACCATTGCTGCTGTATCCTCGTCCTGCATCACCTGTCCCAGCAGAATGCCGGTCAACGTGTCGCCCGATCCGCCCTTTGCGAGACCGGCATTTCCGCTAGTGTGCACCGCCTGATCTCCTTCAGGAGTGGTGCATATTGTGTTTGCTCCTTTTAAAACGAGATAGCAGCCTGTTTTCCGGGCATACTGTCCGGCCAGTGAAAAGCGGTGTTTATTCACCTCTCCCGGGGTTGTACCTGCCAGATGAGCCATCTCGCCCGGGTGCGGCGTTAAAATAAGCGGAGCAGTTCTTTCCGAAAGTTCCTGCTCCAGTTCCGGCAGCCAGTATAAGGCATCGGCATCGAGAATTAATATTCCTGCTGTTTCCACGAGCGCCCGCCTGACTATTTCTTTTGCTTCTTTTAAACGTCCCAGCCCCGGCCCGACAGCCACGGCATCATAACGATCAAATCCAAAATCCGAGCTGACGCTGTCCTCAGCCAGTTCTCCTTCTTTTTCCGGGAGCCTTAAAAAAGTGGTCTCCGGTACAAGCGGTGCTGTAGTATACATTAGTGATTCCGGGAGGGCTGTTGTTAACAGGCCTGCCCCGCTTTCCAAAGCGGCAAGGGCTGCAATCGCCGGCGCTCCGGCCATATTTTTGGAGCCGCCGATCAACAGTCCCCGGCCGTGCCTGCCTTTATGCGCATTTTCTTTGCGCACAGGAAAGGAGGCTGAAGTCTCCGTCATCCCCCACTCCACGGCTTCATTTCCTGCCTTGTGCCACACTGCATTCGGCATGCCGATAGACACGGTATGCGTTTGTCCGTAGTATTCTTTAGCCGGAAACAAATACGCGCTTAGTTTGGGACTCTCCAGAATGACCGTGGCATCCGCCTTTACGGCAGAAGAAGGAACATCCTCTTCTCCAGATGGAATGCCGGAGGGAATATCTACAGCGACAATCGGCGTGTCTGTTTTTCCAAGAACCTGTACTGCTTTGTCAAAAGGAGGCTTCACTTCACCTTTAATACCCGTGCCCAGCATAGCGTCAATGATAACGCCGTACGAATCTGCCTGAAAGGACGAAGGATCAAACTGCCGCGGTGTAAAACCGGATTTTTCATAAAGGGTCCGGTGATAGAGAGCCGCCCCCTTTAAGCCGTCAGAACTAACGAAATATACATCCGTTCGAATCCCTTCGCTTTCAAGCGTTCTCGCTATTGTATATCCGTCGCCTCCATTATTCCCTTTTCCTGCAAGCACCGCTGCATATTGAAGCCCCGGGTATAGTTCTATTATTTTTGCCGCGGCTGCCCTGCCGGCATTCTCCATTAAAAGCTCTTCTTTCATACCGATTTCTTCAATCGCCAGCCTGTCAGCTTCGCGCATTTGTTCTGCTGTGACAACCCTCATTTTTTCACATCCCTACTCTTCTATAATAACCTGGGCAGCTGCCCATTCCCTGCTGTGGGAAATACTCACATGAACTTTAGCGCCGGGTACTCCGTCTACAAACGCATACAGTACGGGACGGCCATTCGGTTCATTGAGCACTTCAATGTCCTGAAATCCGTAAGCTTTAGAAATGCCGGTTCCGGCTGCTTTTACAAAAGCCTCTTTAGCAGCAAAGCGGCCGGCTGCATATTCAATTCGACGCTGGCCTGTTAAGCGCCCGAACGTTTCTTTTTCTCTGCCTGTAAACATCCGCTCTGCGAATTTATTGTTTTTATCCAGCAGCCGCTCTATTCTTTTTAATTCTATAATATCGATGCCGATTCCGTGAATCATAACGTTTCTCTCCTCTTTAAGCAGCGCCGGTCGCCTTCAAAAGATAACTTATGCTAAAATTAAAAAAAGGCTACCGCTTTTCTATAACGGGCGGCAGAACACATCATTTAATTAAAAGGGGCGCTTTATGTTTATTCGAAATGAATCATTTTATTCATTCAGGAAAAATTATCCGGTCGTCTTTTCTCTCGTTATTATACATATCGTCCTGTTTGCCTGGATTAACCTGACGAGTCTGACTAACGGTCTCATTCCATTTGGTGATACCATTTTCCAGCTCGGCGTCGGCTTTAATGCAGCGATCGCGGCTGGAGAGTTGTGGCGGCTGATCACTCCTGTTTTTCTCCATCAGGGACTGACTCATGTGATCCTGAATTCCTTTGCTCTCGTGCTTTTTGCCCCGCCGCTCGAAAAAATGATTGGCAGATCCCGTTTCATTATTGTCTATTTGCTGATGGGTCTGCTGGCGAACGTAGCTACGTTCTATTTAGGAGGCTTGTATTATTCCCACCTCGGAGCCTCGGGAGCCGTGTTCGGCGTATTCGGCATTTACATGTACTTGATCTGGAAACGCAAGGATCTAATAGACGCGGCCAGCGCCCAGCTGATTCTTATACTGACATTGTTCAGCGTTGTTATGACGTTTCTATCTCCTAATATTAACGTATATGCGCATATTTTTGGGCTTTTTTCCGGCTTTCTGCTGGCACCTTTCTTTTTGCGGAACGCCGTGCCTTTCTTCAGCGTCCAGCATTACAAAGCTCCTGCCGAAGAGCCGGTTTTTAATCCAAACCGCTGGAAAGGACGCAGGAGATTCCGGGCTCCTATCGGACAGAGGCTTCCCAGATGGATCGGGTATGCGTTTGTCGTGCTAATTGTAGTCGGACTGCTGGCAAGAGCTGCAGAACTTTTCTTTTAAACAAAAAGTCTTTCTGTCCTTTTCGGACAGAAAGACTTTTTTTATTCAAACGTTACCAGATTAGGTGCTTCCGGCACTTCAAGTGATTCTTCCGGAAGCCATTCCGCACTGCTTTCTGTATCTTCTTTGTTGAATGTTACTGTTTCATAGCCAAAATCTGAGGCAGCAAACAGAACAGCATCCGTAAAAATATTACTGTTCCAGCTCTCAGGAAGCTCTGATGATTCGGTAAACGTTACGACAGCGTTGGTTCCTTCCCCCTGCACTCCGGCTACATCGAGGCCTTCCGGCATTGGTGATTCCAGGGCTTCATTGTCGGGATCGGTTTCCATCTGCTGCAGCGTTTCTTCAAAGGAAAGCAGCTCGCCCTGATCATCTGCGGTCGGCTGGCCGGCTCCCTTTGCACTAACTAATAGAGTAACATCACGGCTGGAGGAGTAAGCGAAGTATCCCCGGTTATCGCCTTCCACTAAATAGTTTTCAAGCAGCCCGTAATTGCCAAATTCAACGCCGGGTTCCTCATTTTCTGTAAATAAGACTTCTGAAACGCCTGTATAGCGCAGGCTTTCTTCAAGACTGTTTAAAAAACCTTCGCCCTGGGCGCTGCTTAAGCTCTGCTGGGATTCTTCAAAATCAGCCCGCCACGAGTCAGACGCTTCATCTGTACTGCTCCATTTAATATTCTGGACCAGGGACCCGGAGAGGCCGATTTCATCTCCTGGATAATTACGGTTCAACGCTTCAAAAAAAGAAGGCGCAGACTCTATAGAACCTTCTATTAAAAACGTCACCGGAATCGTAAATCCATTTTCTGCATCCTGCAGCGGAATCGTTACCGGAACCGTGTCTTCCGCTATTTCATTGACGGACAGAGCACGGAGATAATCATCTGTGATCCACTCTTCTTCTGCCGGCGGAGTTTCTTCTCCGCTTTCAGCAGCTTCTGATGTTTCAGGCCGGGCAGGTTCATCTACCTGCGGGGTTTCCAGCGGTTCCTGCTCCACTTCGGCAGTTCTTTCTTCTTCCGCTGCCTCGTTGGAAGAATTCTCGCTGTTTTCTTCCGCTGCAGGTGAATCCGGCTCCGAAGCCGGTTCATCAGGAGGCGGTGATTCCTCTTCTCCGCTCTCTTCAGGAGCTTCTTCCTGTGTTTCTTCCGTTTCAGAAGCCGTTCGCTCCCCGCTCTGCTCTGTATCAGAAGACATCGGCTGGGACTGCGGGATCATGTTAGGAATAATAAGGGCTAACAGCAAAATAGCAAATACTGTCGTAATTCCCGGAACCATCCATTTTTTCGATTTATTCCGGGGCTTTTTTGCTTTTGTCTTTGCCATGACATTGTAGTAAATTTCCTGCCTGCTTCTGCTGTCCCGGATTTCCGGCATCTGCCGAAGCTTGTCTTCTATTGATTTTTGATCGTGTTGCCGCTGCTTCAAGGTTCTACCCTCCTTTGCGTCTCTTCTTCGTTTCCGCCCATAAGATCCTGCAGCTTTTTGATTGCCCGGTGCTGGGTGGTCTTCACTTTACTTTCCGACCATCCCAAAACGTCTGCCGTTTCTTTTATAGATAGAGAATCTACATACCGGAGCATAAGCACCTGCCGCTGATCGGCCGTGCAGTTCTCCATGTATTGATATATTTCCCGGACCTCGTCCTTTGCCGTAAGAATTTCATCCGGCAGCGGAGCTGGGTCTCTTATATCTTCTTTTGAAAGCGGGCCGAGCATGCCGAGCCATTTTCTCTTTTTGCGGTTCTGCTTTCGAATCCAGTCAATTCCTACATGGCGGGCAATAGAATAAAGCCATGTTTTTTCGCTGCTTTTGCCTTCAAAGGAGTCAAAGGAATGAAATACTTTAATGTACACTTCCTGGACCAGCTCTTCGGCTGCATCGCGGTCTCGAACCAGATAAAACAGGTATTGATAAAGAGAGTGGTGATAGCTTTCATACAACCGCTCAAATTCATCTTGCATGATTTACACTCCCATACTTAAGTCGTTAGTTGTTTCATTGTGTTACATCATTTTTCATAAAAAGAGCCGCATTCATATTACAGTTTGATTACATTGATATATTTTGACATGAGAACACTTATCTGGCTACTGCGATACTGCTTAATTATATGTATTTTTATGTAACATCTGCTGCCAAATCACTCTATGCCGGCATACTGCTTCCCGGTGTATGATAAAAACTCTATCAGCACCAGCCATTAGAGTTTTCAATCGTCTATTTTTTCTATATTAACTTGTTGTGATAAATATATAACTCCAATAAATAGCTGCATATAAGAAAATAAGAAGCAGAACAACAAATAAAACTTTTCGATTTGACCATTTCTTCATCATCCACACCTGCCTTATCTGACTGTATTATACCACTTTTATTTCCCTGAAGGTGAATCACCTTTTCCTTCTCCTCTGGCTGTGGCTTTTATCTCACACAAAAAAGGCCTACCTCTTATAAGAAGAGATAAGCCTTTTTGTTATTCCGTTGTTTCGTGGTGGAAATATGTCTGGTCATAAATATGTTCGATGTCCTCATCTGTCATTTGAAAAAACTGTGTCTCGTCTGTCCCGCGGATTTTAGAAATAAATTGAATCATGTTCTGGCGCTCTCTTCTTTTCATTTTTAATTCCTCCTCTGTTTTAATACAGTTTATTTTGTTAAATGTATTATATAACAGTTTAAATTTAATCGTCAATACTTTTTTTAAACTATTTTATTTTATCTTTGGCGTAACTCTTTTTCTAAAACACCGTCTTATGTTATGAGACTAAATACTTATATAGAAGAAAGGAATGTAAAAATGAAGAAAACAACATACTTACTAGTTCCATCCGCCTTATTTCTACTGATTCTTTCGGCTTGCGGAACCAGCAGCGAAGCCGAATCCGAACAGGCTCCGGCCGAAGAGGTGAATGTGACGGAAGAAACAGCAGCAGAAGAAACAGAAACACAGGAGGAAGAGGAAGCACAGGAAGAGTCGGAATCTACCGCAGCGAACGAGGAGGAAGCCGATACTGCTGCTTCAGCTGAAGAGACACAATCGACTGAAAACGAGGAGAGCGGTGAAAATGAATCTTCCGCTGATAATAGTTCCACTGAAAACGCAGACGAAGAGACAGCACCTGAAACGGAGGCTTCTGTTTCTGAAAGCGAAGAAGCAGATCAGACATCTGAAAATACTGTAGAAGAAGAAACCAACGCTCCCGAGGAGGAAAATACAATGGAAGAAGCTGATGGTGTGACAGAAACCGTTACGTTATACTTCTCTGATGACCAGCTTATGGAAACGCTGACGGAAGAACGCAGCGTTACTGCCGACACTAAAGAAAATCTGCCGGCTGCGGCACTCGAAGCATGGATTGCCGGTCCGGAATCTGAGGGAATGTTCTCTCCTGTAAACGCTGATACCACGGTTCAATATGTAGAGAGCGAGGGCTCTCAGGCTACTGTATCCTTTTCTTCTGCTTTTGCTGAATCCAACGTCGGTTCCAGCGGCGATGCTGCCATTATGGAACAGATTGCTTCTATTATGAGCCAGTTCGGCTACAGCAGTACCCAGCTTCTTATTGAAGGTGAAACAAATACCAGCATTTTCGGTCATGTGGACACAAGCAGTCCTATTAAAGCCGGCGAATAAGCTAATCATCCCCGTATCTAATAAAAGATACGGGGATGTTCTTTTTTCCAGCGCTGCCGCTGTATGATAAACTTAAGAAAATTCATGCAGGAAAGGGTTTTTACCCGCTATGGCCAATGTTCACACGTTTACCCGCAAAGAAGAAATGGTTAACGCATCTATTCATGCCGTCGGTGTACTGTTTAGTATCGCAGCGCTGATTATTTTACTTATTCAAGCCGGCACTCCAGCCCATGTGGTGAGCGTAAGCATCTACGGATCAACCATGCTGATTTTGTATACCTCTTCCACCCTGGTTCATTTTGTCCAGGAAGGCAAAGCCAAAGACCTGTTTGAAATATTCGATCACGCAGCGATTTACTTGTTTATCGCCGGTACTTACACCCCTCTCCTTTTTCATGCTCTTGACGACGCACTAAGCTGGACGCTGTTTGGCATTGTCTGGGGCATTGCCGTGCTGGGCGTTCTTTTTAAAGTGTTTTTTGTAAAACGCTTTTTGTTTTTATCTACTATATTTTATATTGGCATGGGATGGATTATTATTTTCGCCTGGGGCCCGCTCTCGGAGAATCTTCCGTCCGGCGGCCTGGCCCTGTTAATAGCAGGAGGCATTCTCTATACGGCCGGATCCATTTTTTACGTTTGGCGCCGCATACCCTATCATCATGGGATCTGGCATGTTTTTGTTCTTGCAGCGTCGTTTCTGCACTTTCTTGCCATTCTGCTGTATGTCCTGCCGCTGACGAACTAGGCCGAAATAAAAACCCCACTCTTTTTTAAGAGTGGGGTTTCCTATATTAAAAGGAGTCTTTAATAAGCACATCTTCCACCGGGAAGCGTTTCGATTTGCGCGCTTCGCCCGTTTTTCTGCCGACAGAAATGAGCATAACCGGCACATAGCGCTCCGGCACGTTAAATGCTTCTATGAATGCCGCCTTATCAAAACCGCCCATTGGTACAGTATCGTAGCCTTTTTCTTTCGCTGCCAGCATCAGCTGCATCGAAGCGAGAGAAGCATTAATCAGGGCTTCGTCTTTGGCAAAGCCTTCTCTTTCGTAGGCTGCATGAATATTAGCGACAAGCTGGGTTTTAATGTCTTCTGTCATTTTCCCTGCATCTACTGCATCCGTGTAAACAGCATCTGCATGAATATTTGCTTCCAGATCGCCAAGAATGGCAATCGTAGCAGAGCTGTCTACAACCTGCTTCTGGTTATACGCAATCGGGAGCAGCTCCTGCTTTTTTTCGTCGGACGTTACCGCAAGAAACTTCCAGTGCTGCAGGTTCCAGGAGGATGGTGCCTGGACCGCCGCCTCAATAATATCCTGAAGATCCTCTTCCGGCATCTCAGCCTCTGTATCAAACGCACGAATCGACTGGCGTTCTTTCATTAACTCTATTGTTGTCATTTGTCTCAACCTCGCTTTGTTTTTTTGCCATACATATAGTCTCATGAAGCAGATTTTGTTGCAAATAATATGAAATGTCCCAAAACAAAAAAATCCTCCCGGTATTGGGAGGATTCTGGTTTAATTATTATCTTGTAACAAACATCTGCGTCCAGTACGTACCGTACTCGCCGCCTTCTGCATAACCGATAGCGATATGCGTGAAGTTTTCATTCATAATATTTTCACGGTGGCCTTCAGAGTTCATCCACGCGTTCACAACTGCTTCCGGAGTGTCCTGGCCGGCTGCGATATTCTCGCCTGCCGCGCTGTAGGAAATACCAAAGGAAGTCATCATGTCAAACGGGCTTCCGTAATTCGGGCTTTCATGGGCAAAATAGCCTGCGTCGCGGAGATCTTCAGACTTCGCATCTGCTACTTCCGCTAAATCTCCATAGCTCTGCAGCGGCTGGAGGCCTGCCTTTTCCCGTTCCACGTTGGTCAATCTTACTACTTCCTGCTCAAAAGCGGCTTCCGACTCTGATACTTCACTGTCAGGTGCCGGCTCTGCTGCAGTTTCTGATGGGGCCGCTTCGGCTGACTGACCTGTTGATTCCTCAGCTGCTGCTCCGTCTGTGTCAGGGATGGCAATGCTCTGGTTTACAGAGATAACATTTTCATTTGCAATTCCTGGATTTTCTGACAAGACTTCCTCTACTGAAACATCATGCTCTTCCGCTATGCCAAACAGGGTATCCCCCTCCTGGACGGAATATGTCTGTGAAGACTGGGCAAAAACGGCAACCGGGAAAATCATAAGTACTGCTAAAGATCCAACAACTTTTTTCAAACGATCCACCTCCTGAAATTAGTATCCCACATTGTTTTGACGAGGAAACAGGAAAAACGTTACATTTTTTATCTATTTTAATATCTAATAGTTTATTTTGTTGTTCCTCATGCAAATCGTTATGAAACAGCCGGTCGTTCTTTTTATATGAGAACGCCTTCCTGTCATTATACACGATCTCTTCCTGAAATTGTATCTTCATTTTTATTGTGTATGCCGATTTCATCCTATATGATGAGGAAGGACAGTAAATAAGCTCGTACGATTTTTATAGAAGAAAGGGTTGCATGCATGACTACTTGGAAGGACGAAATAGCTTCACGTAAAACATTTGCTATTATTTCCCACCCGGATGCGGGAAAAACTACTCTTACCGAAAAGCTTCTTTATTTTGGAGGGGCTATCCGCGAAGCCGGATCGGTTAAAGGAAAAAAGAACACGAAACACGCAACAAGTGACTGGATGGAAATTGAAAAACAACGGGGAATTTCTGTTACCAGTTCGGTAATGGAGTTCCGGTATCGTAATTTCCATATCAATATTCTTGATACGCCGGGCCACGAGGATTTCAGTGAAGATACCTACCGGACCCTCACAGCGGCCGACTCTGCGACGATGCTGATTGATGCAGCCAAAGGCGTGGAGGCCCAGACGAAGAAACTATTTAAAGTCTGCCGGCTGCGCAGCATTCCTATTTTCACCTTTATTAATAAGCTCGACCGCCAGGGACGAGATCCCTTTGAACTGATGGAAGAAATGGAAAACCTTCTTGGCATCCGTTCTTATCCGATGAACTGGCCGATTGGCATGGGAAGGGATTTTCAGGGAATCTATGACCGGATCAATAAAAAGATCGAACTGTTTGATCCCGATAATCCATCCAATATTCAAGTCAAAGAGGTATCAGGTCCAAATGATCCGGTTCTTGTCGATTTCATCGATCCCTCTCTTTTGGAACAGTTTCAGGAAGAGATGGAGCTGCTTGACGTAGCGGGTGATGCTTACGACGAAGAGCGAATACTCTCAGGGGAACTCACTCCCGTATTTTTCGGCAGTGCAATTTCAAACTTTGGCGTTCAGAACTACCTGGAGCATTTTTTAAAGCTTGCTCCTGCTCCCGTTCCGCGTGAGAGCGACATCGGTCCTATTTCACCGATGGATGGCGAATTTTCCGGATTCGTTTTTAAGATTCAGGCGAACATGAATCCAAAGCACCGTGACCGAATCGCTTTTCTGCGGATTACGTCGGGGAAATACACGCAGGGAATGAGCGTACGGCACGTACGTCTTGAAAAATCAATGCGGCTTGCCCAGCCGACGCAGTTTCTTGCCCAGGACCGCAATATTGTAAAAGAAGCATATGCCGGCGATATTATCGGCTTGTTTGATCCCGGTACGTTCCGGATCGGCGATACGCTCGCAGAGAGAACCTCCTTTTCTTTTGATGAAATGCCGCACTTTTCTCCGGAACACTTTACTGCCATTACGGTGAAAGATGCCATGAAGCATAAATCATTTGAAAAAGGGCTCCAGCAGCTTTCTGAAGAAGGCGCCATTCAGCTGTTCCATACGTATAAGCGTTTTCCGGAACTGCAGATAGTCGGCGTAATCGGCGTGCTTCAGTTTGAAGTACTCGAGTACCGTCTGAAAAATGAGTATCATGCTGATATCAAAATGGAAAGCCTGCCTTATTCGATCGCCCGCTGGATCGACGGCCCGGAAAAAGATATGGAGCTGTTCAAGCAGAAGCAAAAACAGCTCGTTACAGACCGGGACGGCCGTATCGTTGCGCTCTTCGATAACGAATTTCAAATGAATATGACAAAAGATAAATATCCGAACCTCTCGTTTTACGAGAATTCCTATTTAAAAAATATCTGGTAAACAAAAAGAAGCAGCCGATCAGGCTGCTTCTTTTTGTACGAAAAAAACCGGCTGGAAGATCTCTCCCGCCGGTCTATATACATACGTTTTTAGTTGAAAAAGTAGTGATCATTCAGGCCTTTGCCTTCATTGTATTCGCTGAGCATCTGGTCTGCCTGTGTTTTAGATGTCTGATACATAGTTTCAAGCACGTTCATAAAGAAGTTTTTCAATTCATGCGCCTTCTTTCATTTAATATTTGATTTTATTATGCTCCTTTTTCCAAAGGTTTGACAAAACCGCCCCGCCTTCGGGAAAACGGAAACATTCTTCATGAAAACGGTAATATAGTGCTCTTATCTTTATTTTCCTCCTTTTTTCTATTCATTTCTCTATTTTACGCTGTTTCATCGTAAAATTACTTCCTCAGTCAAGATTCCGCCCTATCCTTAAATAAAAAAATCCCCTGTAATGCAGGAGATTTAGGCTGCTTCCAAATAGATAAAAGCAATTGCCCGGGACGATGAATGAATTTATAATAAAATTAATCTTAACCGCAGTCAAATGAATGATTGGAGGTCGTGATGTCAGGATGAAGAATTCTATAAATCAATCTCAGACGGATAAATCCTCAGTCAATGAAGCACCAGTTGGACATTATTATCGTGTGAAAGATCGGCGTTTGTTACTCGACCGGGCTGGAATAGGAAGTCCGGCAGTTGTATTTTTACCGGCAGCCGGCATGATAGGTCTTGATTATTTAAACATTCACAAAGAAACCGGAAAACATACCACCTCAGTCATCTATGATCGGGCTGGAACAGGATGGAGCGATCAGGTTAAGCTCCCGCGAAGTGCCCGGGAAGTTACTAATGAACTGCAGCATTTGCTGCACGCCGCTGATATACCCGCTCCTTATCTATTTGTCGGCCATTCACTTGGCGGCATATATGCACAGCGGTATGCACAGCGATTTCCAGAAGAAACAGCTGGAATGCTTCTTCTGGAACCGCCCCACGAGGATTTTCTTACCAATACCCCCACATTCGAAAAACGCTACCTTCCCGGACAGGCAGTGGTCATTCTCCGGACCCTCCTCACATACAAACAGTCCTTCCGCAGAATTTATGAACAGATGTTTACCGGGTGGCCGGATACCATACGTAAGCCGCTGATTGACTACCATCTCCGTACTCTATCGAAAACAATGACAGAAAGAAAAAATTTAAAAAGTGAACTTTATGCTGAACTCCGTGAAGGAGGATCTCTTCCGAATATCCCTTTGCTTGTGTTTTCGGTAACGGAAATTGATCCGTTTACGAAGCTGATAACAAGTCCATCTTTTCTACGCAGATTTATTACGCCATTCAATAACTCGAAAAAAATCATTTATTCAAAATTGGCCGCCTCTGTTAAATATGGAGAGCACCATATACTCAACAATGCCGGACACGCCACCATTCATACGGATTCTCCGGATGAAATCCTCAAAGCTATCCAATACCTGCTCGACTTGAGTAAAGCTGCTAAATCGTAATAAATGTCATTACAACAGCCGTACAGCTGTCCTTTAATTTTCATAATAAAAAAACCCTGCAGTGCAGGGTTTTTGCTGTAGTAAGCCAACGAAAACGAAACAGAAGGCTGTCTTTAATCCATCAGCAGCGTAAGCTCTCTTTCCCTTTCAGAAGCATATAAAGATTCCTGCAGCAGATCACCCGAACGCCCGGCCTTCTGGACTTTTCCTTTATCCAGGAAAATGACACGGTCAGAAAGCACTCTGGCATCCTCCCGATCATGCGTTACAAAAATTGTGGTTGCCCCTGCATACTTAATCATCTCCCGCAGCTCATCCCGAATCTGCTGTTTTAAGTGGGCATCTAAATTACTGAATGGTTCATCCAAAAGGAGCAGCGCCGGCTCAGGAGCCAGGGCTCGGGCAAGTGCCACCCGCTGCTGCTGTCCGCCGCTCAGCTCATGCGGATAGCGTTTTTTGTATTCTGTCATATTAACGAGGGTCAGCATCTCCTGGAGCCTGGCTTTCCGCTTCGGCCCTTTCCACTTTTTTAAACCGTAAAGGATATTGGCCCCCACCGTCATATGAGGAAATAAAGCGTAATCCTGAAACACCATCCCAAGTCCGCGCTTCTCTACCGGGAGCATCCTGCTGTTTTGGCCGTTTACATACGTATCGCTCCCTACCTGGATTTTTCCTTTTGAAGGATTTTCCAGACCGGCAATCAGGCGGAGAACAGTACTTTTCCCACTTCCGCTTTCCCCAAGAATGGAGACAATTTCCCCTTCCTTCATATGAAGGTTGAAATTTTGAATGACTGTACCAGACGCTTTCCTATAAGAAAATTCGAGACCGGATATTTGTACATGCATCTAATTCGGCTCCTTTTCAATGAAAATATGAAAAATATACATTGCCGCACCACTTACTAAAATAATAGCCAGGGATGGTACCGCCGTTTCCTGAATCCGTTCATCGCTTGCATATCGATAAGCGGTCGTTGCCAGCGTTTCAAAATTAAACGGCCGGAGAATCAGCGTCAGCGGCAGTTCTTTTAATATATCTACAAACACAAGAATAAATCCGCTGAAAACAGCCGCCCGGATCATCGGAAGATCCACTTTAAAAAAAGTCTGCAGCCACCCCATGCCAAGAGTACGTGAAGCTTCTGAGTAACGCCGTCCGACTTTTTCAAAACCAGATTCAATCGAATTATATCCCACAGCCATAAAGCGTATCACGTAAGCAAATATCAGCATAACCAGGCTCGTACTCAGCACCAGCCCGCTGGAAATACCCGAGAAGGCATAGAAAAACTGTAATCGCTGTTCGATGTAAATGAAAAAACTCAGAACCCCCACCGCAATAACTGCTCCGGGAATAGAATATCCAAGAACAGTAAACCGTGCAGTGATGGTAGAAAGCCAACCGGGAACGATGCGGGTGAAATTTGCAACGATCACTGCAAACACGACTACGAGAAGAGAACTAATGCCCGAAGCCAGCGTAGAATTACGCACAAGGGAAACAAACTGGGCGGAAAAAACCGCTTCATAGGTCAGCATTCCCCAGTAAAGCAGCTGCACCATCGGAAGAATAAATCCAAGCAGAAGAACCGTGCCGCAAAAACCGAGAGTGCTCCACTTTTTCCAGCCTTCAAGTTCCCGGGGCTTTAATGGCGAAACTTTAGCCGAACTGTAGCTGTACTGACGCCGTCCCCGAAAAACTTTCTCCAGCACCAGAAAGACAAGCACCAGTCCCATTAGAATGCCGGCAAGCCGGATCGCTGAATCGAGATCATCCAGTGCATACCACGTCTGGAAAATAGCAGTACTAAACGTCTGAACACCAAAATAGCTCACAAGTCCATAGTCATTTAAAACTTCCAGCATGACAAGCGTTACTCCGCCTACAATCGCTGCCCGTGAAACCGGCAGTACGATACGAAAAAACGTACGAACCGGGCCGCTTCCAAGCACCCTGGCATTTTCAATGAGCGTTGTCGCCTGGCGGGCAAAGAAGGCCCGGGTAATAGCATAAACATACGGATATAAAAAAATAGTAAAAATAAACACAGCGCCGGGAATATTCATAATGTCAAAATATCGCTGCGACACCTCTATATCAAAGGTGTTACGGAGCGTCCGCTGAACAAATCCCGTATAGTTTACCATCCCATGGTACGCGTAGCCGCCAATATACGGAGGAATGGCCAGCGGCATAAGCAGTGCCCATTTTAATGTGTTTCTGAATGGAAACGAATAGGCGGAAACAAGCCAGGCCAGCGTTGTACCAAGAGCAATGGACAAAATCCCCACTATAACGGCCAGCGTCAGCGTGTCTATTGTATAGCCAAGCAGCAGGTACTCTTGAATGTGGGCCCAATTTTCCCCTGCCGGCTGGATCATCCGGTATAAAAGAAAACTCAGCGGCAGTAAAAGCAGAATGACAAAACCTGCCGCTCCGCTCCCCCACCCCAGAGCTGCTGCTGATGGACTTTTAAAGAAAGGCATATACATCTGTCCTTTAGTAAATGAGAGTGACGAACCGTACCTGGAAATTTTATTGACTATATAAAAAAGCGGCTCTTTTTCTAATTGGCAGGATAATCTCTTTCAACATCCTGCCGCAGCCGGAATTCATTATTTCCAGCCGACTTCATTCATAAGCATCTGCGCCTGGGCATTATTTTCGCCTAAAATCGTCAGGTTAATGTCCTGCTCTTCAAAGTCACCCCACGACTGAAGCAGCTCAGAAGGCTCTACGTCTGGATTTACTGGATATTCATAGTTTGCTTCAGAAAAATCATCCTGTGCTTCTTCTCCTGAGAGAAACTCTATGAACTGTACGGCTTCTTCTGAATTAGGTCCGTGCTGTGTAACTCCTGCGCCGCTGATATTAATATGTGTGCCCTCTTCCTCCTGATTCGGGAAAAATACTTCCAGGTTTTCTGCCGCATTTACTTCTTCCTCTTCAGAGGAGTTCAGCATCTGGCCGAAATAGTAGGAGTTCATAATAGCTACATCTCCTTCACCGGAAGCAACACCGAGTGCCTGATCCCGATCTCCGCCCTGCGGATCGCGGGCCATGTTATTTACAATGCCTTCCGCCCACTCTCTGGCTTCTTCTTCTCCTTTTATTTCAATAAAGGAAGCCATCAATGATTGGTTATAAATATTTTCTGAGGCCCGTATAAGAATGCGGTCTTCCCATTCTTCGTCTGTAAGGGCTTCATAAGTAGACAGATCCGATTCATCTACACGTTCCGGATCATAAACAAAAATGCGGGCACGTTTGGTCAAGCCGAACCATTCATTATCAGGATCCCGGTAATTTTCAGGAATATTCTCATTTAACACTTCAGAATCCGTTGGCTGAAGAAGATCTGCTTCTTTTGCACGATAGAGACGGCCGGCATCTGCTGTGATAAATACGTCTCCTTCTGTAGCTTCCCCTTCACGTTCCATCCGTTGAATAAGTTCGTCATCCTCTCCGGAGACCACATTGACTTCAATACCTGTTTCTTCCGTGAATTGTTCATAAAGGGCTTCGTCTGTATCATAGTGACGGCTTGTGTACAGATTCACTTCTCCGCCCTCCGACCCCGCCTGGTCATTTTCTGCGTTTTCTTCCTCTGCACTGTTTTGTTCTGTATTATTTTCTCCTGAACCGCTGTCTTCGCTTCCATTATCGCTGCCGCACGCTGCAAGCGCCAACAGCGAAGCAGCAGGAAGTAAAACAGTTAATAAACGCGGCTTTCTTTTCATAATAAATCCCCCCAAATAATAATGTTTTAATTGATAATAAATATCATTCTCATTCAATTCTCATCTAAATGAGATAGTAAGTCAAGCTTTTTTAATTTTGTAATTATTTCCATAATGCTTGTAAATCAGGCATTTGGCTGCATATCTTCAGTAGATTCATCTCATGCTTTCCTTACAGCATATGAGAGGAGTTCACGTTTGGAATGTGATAGAATAATCTGAAACAAGGCTCGTTTTTCTCTTTACAAACCGCTGTACACATTAATTATTCACACCGCCTTAAGGCGGACTAAGCTGCCGGTGCTCCCTGCCGCTGAAATAAACATGAATTTCTGTTTTCAACTTTACGATGGTACTTCAAAAAAGGAGTGAAGCAGATGATTGATTTTTTGATTATTGGCGGTGGTGTTATCGGTACCGCGCTCGCGCGTGAGCTTTCCCACTGCAAAGGACGGACGGTGCTTCTCGAAAAAGGCCGCAGTCTCTCCGGCGTTCAGTCCACGCACAACAGCGCACTTGTTCATCCCCCCGCAATGATGCCTCCTGATAAAGGAAAGCTGAAGTCTGTGCTTGGTAAAAAAGGAAGCTTTCTTCATCAGCAGCTTGCGCGTCATTTTGATGTTCCCGTATTTCATAACGGCGCCATTGTCACAGCGCGGACGGAAGAAGAATTGCAGAAACTACATCGCCTGAAGCAGCAGAGTGAGGCAGAAGGTATTGATACCATTACGCTCTGCAGCCGGGAAGAACTGCTCGAACGGGAACCAAACCTGCACCCCGACGTGAAAGGCGGACTGTTTATGCCCGAAGCGATGAGTGCAGACACCTCCGTGCTGACGGAAAGACTTGCAGCCAATGCCCGGCTTAATGGTGCGGAAATTTATACAAATACTGAAGTAACCGCCCTGAAAAAGTCCGCTTTCGGATTTGAAGCAGAAACAAAAGAAGGCCGTGTTTTCCAAAGCCGGTTTGTCATTAATGCTGCCGGTGCCGCCTCCGGATTTATAGCCGGAATGATTGAAGACAAAGTGCCGTTTGAGCCGGTTTCCAGGCGCGGGGAATACCTGGTGCTCAGCAGACAGGCTGCGGGATTTATCAACCATATTATTTACCCGCCGCCGACCAGCCTTACTAAAGGAGTTTTAATTATTCCCCAGCCGGACGGAACCATTCGCCTGGGACCAACCGATACTCAACAGAAAGACTTCCGTTCTGCTCTGCCTACAAAAGAAGGCATTGATCAGATTCGGCATGAGGTCAACATGCTTGCAGTGGAGCTTCCCTATCATTTTGAAGAACGTTATTATGCCGGAATCCGCTCCAGTATCACCGACCCTGACTTTTATATTCGTCCATCCGAAGCTTATCCGCGGCTGATTCACCTGGCCGGCCTTGATTCTCCGGGAGTAACGGCCTCCCCGGCTGTTGCGTCCTATGTACTGACTGAAATCATCCAGAATATCGAACCCGTCGAACGCAAAACCGAGCCGAATTTGTTCGGATACTAAAGCTGTCCGGATATGGAGAAAACGTAAAAAACCTGACTAAGAGAAAGGTCTCTATGCCAGGGACAGAACAAATCATATATGCAGTTAAATCATAAAGAAGTAAGGCAGCTTTTCTTTTCTATCAGCACTGTTCTATTTCTATCCTTCCCAATACTCTTTAAAATCTTCGATATAAGTCCGGATATTTGTAGGTTCTCCGCCTGTTATTTTTTGATAATCATGCGTAACTCCCTTTGCCAAACCGAGCTTTGTTGAAATATGAATACCGGCTGTTACATTAATAAATGCTTTATTTTCACCCCTTTTCTCCATATATGCTTTAAACTCTTTTACGGATGGCTCTGTATACTCAATATTCACCCCTAGAATATTCGTCATGATTTCTGCTACTTCGTAAAAATCGAGCGCTTCTGCTCCTGTGACCGCATAGCTTTTGTTTTTATGCCTTTCGGAGTGAACTAATGCCAGAGCTGATATTTCAGCAAGATCCCTTGTATCAACAAAGCTCGTTTTCCCCTTTCCTGCCGGAACAAAGATGCGCTGCTTTTCTTTTATTTCTTCGCGGAGAAAATCGTTTAAATTCTGCATGAAGTATCCCGCCCGTACAAATGTATAGGGAATAGCTGATTTTTTTATTAATTTTTCCATTTTGTAGTGATGTAAAAATGGTATATACTGTGCGTCTTTCAGGGATAAATAAGCAATATGCACAATTCCGCTTTTTTTTGCCTGTTCCAGAAATTTCTTAAACGGAAAGTTACCTCCCGGAGGATACATTAAAAAAATACGATCCACCTGCTCGAGCGCCTCATCAAATGTGCCGGGATCGGAGAAATCAAGCTTTACAAAATCATATTCATCACCAAATGCCGCTTCGGCTTTTTCAGGATCACGGACAGCACAGACATGGTAAACATTTTCAGCTTTAAGCTTTTTAGCCACCTCGTACCCAACTTTTCCTGTAAAGCCGGTAACCAGTGTTCTCATAGTTATCCCCCCTGGATAAAAAAGGCTGGTTAAAGCCCGGCCTGCGGCCAAACATCAACCAGCCATTCAGCTGTACCTTATTCTATTCCTGTACATATCCTTAAGAATGAAGCGACGTCATGAACTTTTTATCAATCCTGTTTTTCAGGCGCCATGCTGTCGAGCCTTTAAAATGAAGCCTTCCTCTGATGAGAAAGCCCTTTCTCCCGCCTGTTGAAAGGATCGCTGTATAGTTCTTCTGCGGTGTGAATAATTGTGTTGTTCCGCTCTGGAAAAAGGACGTAATATTTTCTTTCAGCACGGGAGCCTGACGGATCGCATAGACACCGTTTTTAGGAAGATTTGGATAGGCGTCCATCGTTACACTGTCCCCTGCGCCAAAAAGCTCTGGCATTCCCGGCACCTGCATACCGGCATTAACAAGAAGGGATCCATCCTCTGCGGTTGGAAGAGAAGATGCCTGAAACAGCGGATGGGCGGCGCTTCCTGTCAGCCAGAGTGCTTCATCAAAGGAATGGCTCGCGTTATCCGTATGCAGCAATCCTTCCTTTTCTCCGGCCCGACCTTCTTCTATTATCTGCACCTTTCGTTTTTGAAGAATCTTCCGCACAGCATGCTGGATCTGCTTCGTTTCATCCGGCATAATGCCTCCTGATGAAAATAAACGGACCGGATATGCTTCCCGGCGGTGCTTCTGCCTCCATGCCTGCAAAGAAAGAGCCATTTCAACTCCACCGTACCCGCTTCCTATTACTGCCGGACGGTCTGCATGCCGCATCCGCTCTACCGTTTCCGGTACACCCAGAGCCGGTTTAAGAACATGGGACCCCTCCCCTCGAGAAGCACCAGCCGTTCCAGCTCCTATGTTAATCGAGGCCGCATCAAAAAACAGCGTATCGCCGCGATCTGTCTGCACCTGCTTGTGATTATAATCAATCTTTACCGCGGCCCCTTCCAGAAAAGAACCTCCATGGCGGCGGCAGAAAGCTCCCAGCTCCACACGTACCTCTTCTTTTTTGTACAGCCCTTCCATTAAACCGGAAAACATGCCGGAATAATAATGGTACGGCCCCGGTGAAATCAGAACCCACTCCATCTCTTTTTTCTCAGCTTCATTCCAGTCGCGGATCATTGTCAAATGAGCATGTCCGGCTCCGATTAAAAGCAGGCGCTTTGGCATGTCGCTTTCACCCTTTCTTTTATCGGAACGTCTGCACGTATTTTTTCAGAAGCTTTGTGGCGCTGCTGTCAAAAAGCTTTTCGCGCCAGTAGATATCAGCCGCTTTTTTCAGGATTTCCCCGCGTGATGGGTATGGATAGACAATACTTGAAAACGAGCGGAGCGGCTTTTTCCATGCTTTCGCTGCTACTACTTCATGCATCCAGTCGGAGGCATTTTTCCCGGCTGCGTGGGCACCGAGAATTTTCCCGCGCTTATCCGTTATAATCTTCACGAGCGGCGTTTTGTCGCGTTCGGCAATAAACCGATCGACGTCTCCGCCGTTCACCTTGTACACGTTGATGCTGTCTCCGTGCTTTTCTCTTGCCTGCTGCTCTGTGAGTCCAAGCCGGAACAGCTCCGGTTCGGTGTAAAAGACCCACGGAAGCGTACTGTAGGACACTTTCCTGCGCAGACCGAAGACTGCATTTGTTACAACAATCTGCCCTTCCAGGCCGGCTGCGTGCGTAAACGCATATTCACCCGTTACGTCTCCGACCGCGTAAATATGCGGTGCTTTTGTCTGAAGGGTCGGCTTCACGGGTATGCTTCCATCCTTGGCCGGATCAATACCTGCTTTACCAAGCTGAAGTGAATCCGTGTTTGGGCGGCGTCCTGCCGCAATCAGCAGGGCGTCTGCTTTTATTTTTTCTCCGTTGGACAGTACGGCGTACACAAGTCCGGACGCTTTATCCTCTTCTATCGCTTCCACGCGGGCATTTGGAACAAAGTTCAGTTCTTCAAGCAGCGCGCTCTGTACGCGCCTGCCGATCTCCTCTTCTTCATTTGGAAACAGACGGGGCGCATTATCAACGATGGTCACTTTCGCACCAAGGCGGGCCAGTACCTGGGCGAGCTCTACGCCCACCGGACCTCCGCCCACACAGACGATATGGCCGGGAAGTTCTTCCGCATCAAAAATGGTTTCGTTAGTAAAGTAAGGCAGGGCCTCTATGTTATCGATCGGTGGAATAACCGCTTTCGAACCAGTGGCAATGACAATCCGCTTGCCTTCTATCTCTTCACCGTCTCCAAGCTGAACCGTATGCGGACCTGTAAATACGGCTTCCTTTAAATATACATCCACGCCCATTTCTTCAAAGCGGGACACATCATCCATTTCCTGAATATCGTCTATGGCATCATGGACCCGCCGATTCACCTGAGCAAGAGAGATGTCGCCTGCAAGCTGTAGATTATGCTGTTCAGCGGCTTTTCTTGCCTGGTGGATTTCTTTTCCCACCGTAATAAATGCTTTGGACGGAACACATCCGGCATGAAGACAGTCTCCGCCGAGGTTATTCTTTTTTTCAACGAGCGCTACCGAGGCACCGAACTGCGCAGCACCGGATGCGGCTGTTAAGCCGCCCGATCCGCCGCCGATAATAATAAGATCGTATTTTTTCATTCTGCAGGCTCCTTTAATATTTTTTTTGCTTCAACTAAACGCTGGATGCCTGTAAACACTTCTACAAAAAGAAACAGCATCGTGGAATAAAGAAGAATAGATGGAAACAGAATCATAATCGTAAATAAAATAAAGCCTTCCGTCCGTTCTGCGAGCCCGGCCTGATAGTAAAAAGATTTAATGCCTTTCTGGTCGGAGACACTGCCGACGGTTAAGAATACCGTCATGGAGAATATAATCGACACGCTCAGCAGCAGAAACAGCCACATTAAATCCGGAAATAAAAAAGCGAGACCGAGCAGCACGCTGATCTCAACGAGACGGTCGAACGTCACGTCCATCACGGTACCAAATGCTGAAGGCTTCGTTTTTCTTGCCATAGAGCCGTCCACGGCATCAAGAAAACCGGAAACCCAGAGAAGCAGCACGGCAGCAGGACCCAGACCTAAATAAACAAGCGGTCCCGCAGCCACTCCAATAATAAAAGAGATCACCGTTACCTGGTTGGCCGACAGGCCTCTGCGGAGAAAGAAATCCGCTGCGTGTCCGATAGCCGGCTGTACATATTTTCTCGCGTGCGTATCAAGCATTAGTTATCGTCCTCATCTGCGGATGCTTTATTAATAATATCTCTTCCTACTCTTACCCTTTTTAATAAATAAACAAAAGCAGCAATCGCAAGAAACACGCTGAATGCTACAATTATCTGCGTAAAATCGCCGCTTACAAGCCCTGATCCAAGCAGGCTGTAGCCGAGCGCTCCCGGGAAAATTCCGATCAGCGTCGCCGCTGCATAAGCCCGGAAACGGATGGTCGACAGGCCGCATATATAGCTGACCAGATCGAAGTTCAGCACCGGAATCAGTCTCATAATGAGCGCATACAAAAAGCCATTTTCGTTCAGCTGGGTCTGAAACACAGCGGCTTTACCCTTCCACTTGCTGCCAATCACTTTTCCGCCGAGCATCCGTGCAATATAAAAGGAAAGAATCGATCCTCCCATTGCGCCGATCATAATATAGATCACACCTTCCACCGGCCCGAAGGCAAGCCCGCCGGCAAGCGAAAAGACAGAAGCCGGAAAAAACACAAGCGAGCGCAGCGTATAGAGCACAATATAAATAACCGGGGCCAGCCATCCGTAGGAATCAATCACCTGCTCAATGTCGCCTGGACGAATTTGAAACACCTGTACATTAAGCCAGATAAGAATGCCTGCAGCTGCGGCCGCACCTGCAAGCAGAAGCGTTTTTTTATAAGTCATTTCTTTTCTCCTTCTGCCCGCAGAAGCCCGGTATGTTCCGAAAATAACAGCGAAGATGCCGGAGCATAAAGAACAGTCTCATTTCCCGGGACGGCCGTACCGCTTTCGTCCTGCAAAGCGATAACCACCTCTTCTTCTTTCAAATAGTAATTATAGAAACGCAGCCCATAAGCCTGCCTCTCTTCCATTATTACAGCCCGAAACGCCCGGGACGGCTGTGTTGTCTCTTTCGTGGACATAGCAGCGAGCGGCACGAATGCCCCTTCTTTTGTAAAAAAGCCTTCCGACGCAAGCGAGGCAACGATCGGATGAGCCGGCCTGCGGTATAGCTCTTCGGCCAGACCGGACTGAAGAATTTCCCCGTCGCCGAGTACAGCTAGTTTATCTCCCATCTGCTCGGCTTCTTCCCGGTCATGCGTCACAAACAGAGCCGTTACCCCTTCTTCTTTCAGGACTTCCTTTACCCACAGCCTCATCGAACGCCGGAGCTCCGAATCAAGATGGGAAAATGGTTCATCCATTAACAACAGCTTCGGTTTTACAATTAAAGCCCGGGCGAGTGATATCCGCTGCTGCTCCCCTCCCGAGCATTCGGCCGGAAACTTGTCTCCAAATCCGGCAAGACCTACTTTTTCCAGAAACTTCTCCGCCTCTTGTCTGCGCTTTCCGGACGGAACTTTTTTCACCTTTAATCCATACGCCGTATTGTCAGCTGCATTCATGTGAGGAAAAAGAAGCGGTTTCTGAAACATCATGACGACCGGCCGGTCTTCTGCCGGCTTCTCTTTAACATTTTCCCCATTAATGAAAATGTCGCCGTCATCTTCTTTTACAATTCCGGCAATGGTCCGCAGCAGGGTTGTTTTCCCCGTCCCGGACCGTCCCAAAATGCTCATCGTTTCGCCCCGTTCAAGCTTAATATCAACTTTATTCAGGACGATTTCGTTTTTATACTGCTTCGTTAAAGATTGAATTTCTAAATATGCCAAGTTATCACCTTCTTTATCTTCGATGGGCCGCTGCAAACACAAGACGCATTACCATTTCCGCCAGCAGGATGACCACAAGGGGAAGCAGCGCAAATAAAAGAGACAACGCGCTTACAACCGCTTCATTTGCTGAATTGGAATATGGAAAATATAAAAGAGACAACATCGGCACTGTGCCTCCGCCAATAATCACCGGCAGAATATACTGGCCGGCTGTAATCACTACCGTTAAAAAAACGGCCGAACGCAAGCTTGGCATGATCTGCGGAAGCTGTACAAACATAAGCGCCTGCAGCGTAGTGCTTCCGAGCGATTTTGCCTGTTCCTCTGATTCCGGCCCCAGCCTTTCAAACCCAGCCCGAAGAACCCGGATCGTATAAGGAAGGGTAGGAATAAATAACACGAGCGCTGTACCCAGCCATGTATCGGCCAGCCCTGCCCGGATAAATGTAAAATGAATGCCCATAGCAACGGCCGTCATCGGAATAAGAATAGGAAGAAATAAAAGATTATCAAGCCACAGCTTGCCTCTGAAGTGTTTATAGGCAAGCATCTTTGCAGCAGGTACACCGAGAATTACATTTCCTGCTGCCACAAACAAAATGACCATGATCGTTACGGCGACAGCCTCTCTTAACGCCGGATCTCCGAGAGCTGTCTGCCACGCCTGCACCGATACAGCGGAGGGAAATAATTCCCCCCAGCCCCATCCAGGAGCTATACTCTGTAAGAGCAGAAGCAGGAGGGGCAGAACACTGAATATAAGCAGGAATACGCCGATTATCACTTTATGCTTCATCTTATTTCCCGCCCCCCAGACGGCTGCGCAGCTTCCGCACATACCATAGGATAAAGCCGGCTGCTGTCAGAACGGCTCCGGTAAGCAGCGTCATTGCAGCCAGCGCTTCCGGACGTCGGCTCCAGTCTCCGCTGTAAAACCATTCGTAAGCAAGAACAGCTCCCATTTCAGGAGAAGAGGCTCCAATGAGATAGGGCACTTCAAACGCACCAAACACAAAACAAAAAATAATCAGTCCTGTTTCAAGAGCGCCCGGCTTCAAAAACGGCCATTCTATATCTTTGAAACGCTGATAAGGACCTGCTCCAAGGGCTGCTGCCGCGTGGCCGAATTCTTTATTCATTTCCTGGTACACCGGAAGCATCATCAGAACTACAAACGGAATTTCTTTCCATACATAGGTCAAAATCAGTCCAATGCCCCTGGAGTCATTTGTCAGAATCGGAAAATCAGCAATCGCATCAATCCAGCCAAGCGAAGCTGCTGCGGTCGAAAGCCAGCCGCTCTGTGAAAAAATTAAAATAACAAGATAGGCTCCGACAAAATGAGGGAAAACCATCGGAATCCAAATAAGAAAACGGCTGTACCGGTCTTCCAGATAATGATAGAGTCCTCTCGCAATAAAAATACCAAGCACGAGGGATATCATGGTGGAAATACCGGCTACATAAAAACTAAAAAAAGCAGAAGACCAGAACCGGCTGTTTCCAGCTAACGTTTCATAAACAGACAGGCTGAACTGTCCGTTTCCCCCTTCCAGACTGCCAAGCAGTACTTGAAGCAGGGCATACCATACAGCGCCTACCAGCAGAAGCAGCACCGGAAAAAGCCAGAGAATCCCGGCTTTTTTACGGCTGAACAACTTCATTGTTCCACTTCTCTTCCAGCCAGCCTACATAATCGGCATCTAATTCCGGGAGGTAGGCATTATCAAGTTCTTCCTGGGAAGGAACGCTCGCTCCTCTGTCCACGGCTTCCATAGCACGACGGTCTTCTTCTGTCAGAAGCTCCGGGTCAAGAACAGAGCTTTCGCCCCATCCATCCGGATTCATTTTTTCAATCTGCGCTTCCGGAGAAAGCAGAAAATCCATCACGACCATCGCTCCGGCAGGATTCCCGGCATTAAAAGGCATCGTTAAAAAATGCGTATTCCCGATCGATCCACTGTCGAGCATAAACGTATCGGTCGTTTCCGGAAATGTCCCATCCCGTATCAGGCTCTCCGCCCTTGCTTCGTTATATCCCATCGTCATACTGACTTCCCCGCGGCTGTAAAGACGATCCAGTTCTTCCACGCTCGCGGGATACGTCTGGCCCTCTCTCCACAAGCTGCCTTCCAGCTCATTTAAATAGTCCCACATCGGCTCTGTGTTTTCTTCCAGCGCCTCTTCATCAAACGCTTCTGAAGCAAACGCCGCATCGTTTCCATATTGGTCATACAGCAGCTGCCTCAAAAAAGCGTTTCCTGTAAAATCCGTCGCCTCCGGGTACGTAAATTCACCGGGATTGTCTTCTGCCCACTGCCTGAGTTCTTCCCACGTGTCAGGAGGCTGATCTATCTTTTCTGTGTCATATATAAATGTAAACTGCACCTTCCCGAGCGGTGATTCCATTCCCTCAGTCGGTGTTCCGAAGTCAAGCGTCGTTTCCGGAGAGTCTGCATCTATGTATTCATTAAACCGAGGCAGCTTTTCTGTAAATGACCCGAGAAGCAGCTCGTTTTCTTTGGCAGCCCGGAAATTTTCCCCGTTCAGCCAGAGAATATCCATCGTTCCCTCCTGTTCCCCTGCTTCTTTTTCGGTAAGAAGCCGCTGCAGGCTTTCTTCTGTATCAATCGGCACACGCTCCAAATCAATATTATGCTCCTGCTCTACGGCAGGAATCACGTATTCGTCCATATATTGGTTTAAGCCGTCGTCGCCTCCCCACATGAACATGCGTACGTCCGAGCCATCTGCTTCTGCGTTGATAGCTTCCCAGTCTTCTTCAAGCCATGCCTGTGCTTCTCCCTCTTCTCCACTGCTGCAGGCTGCCAGAAGGCCGGTTCCTGCCAGAAAAATGCCGAGTACTGCCGTTTTTCTCATTCCTGTTTCCCCCTCTGCTTTCTTTAGTTTACACGTTTCATTTCCAATTATCACAGATAAAGCCCCCTTATCTTTTGGCGCTTCCTGCCCCATCTGCAAAAAAACCGCCGGAAGTATGTTATCTCCGGCGGCGCTTATAATAGTATTTAAATTTCCGCCTGCAGGACGACTTCGCCCTCCGGCAGCTCATTGTCAGGCTGTGGTTCTCTCGTAACGGCAATGGCATCCCAGTTCTGTGCGCTTTCAGTTAAGGAAAATACCGAACCGCCTCGTCCATCTGCATCTGTCGTGAAAGATCCTGCCGGTATCGGTGACTCTCCTTCAATCAGCCAGACCTGATAGACTTCATTTCCTTCCAGTCCGTCAAGCTCCTGCGCCTGCACGAGCAGTTCCGCCTGGTTTCCCGATTCCGCAAGCGTTGCAATACCAGTCCCTGCAGTATCTTCTGCCGGCTCCAGGTTTGCTGTTACGACCGGGCTCGCCGTTCCGCTTTCCTGCTGCTCTTCCATGGCTGTCTCTACAGAAGTCAGCTCTTCTTCGAGCTGTTCATTCTGCGAAGCCACCTGCTGAAGCTGGGTCGCAACAAATACGTTGGCTCCCACCGATAACAGCAGTCCGGCTGCGAGCAGGCCGCCAATAAGGCCGTAGCGCTTATTTTTCTTTTTTCCTGTAAATACGGCTTTCGGCGCCGGGGATTCCTGTTTGTCTTCTGCAAACACCGAGCCAAGCACGCGTTCTTTCATTCCTGCAGGAGGATCGACCGTTTGTAATAACCAAGCGGGCTCTTCCATTAATTCTTCCCATTCCTGCAGCTCTTCTCTTAATTCTTTATCGTGTTTCAGCTCATATTCAAACGCTTCTCTATCTCTGTCCGAGAGCTGATTGTTCAAATAGTCAAGAATTGCATCATGTTTGTTATTCAATTTCGATCCCCCTCTCCACAGCGACCATATCCTTCAGCTTTTTGAGCGCCAGCCGGAGCCTGCCTTTTACTGTTCCAAGCGGAATGCCGCATGCTTCAGCAATCTGGCTCTGCGACATGCCCTGAAAATAAAACAAACAGATCATCCGCTGCTGCTCGTCCGGCAGTTTATGAATAACTGCCTGAAGCTCTGTCCGCTCTTCCTTATTCTCTATTTCTTCTTCTACAGAGGGCATCTGTTCATGGACAGAGTCTCTTTCCTCCCATTCGTATATTTCCATTTTTTTCTTGCGAAGGTGATCAATAGACGCGTTCCTGGTGATCGTCAGCAGCCAGCTCGAGAATTTGCCGCGGGATTCAGTGTAGGTGCCGGCTCCTTTTCCTCTCCACAGCTTAAAGAATACATCCTGCATCACTTCCTCGGCAGCCTGCTTATCTTTTATCATATTATAGGAAAACGAGTACAATAGGCGTTCATAGCGGGTGTAGAGGATTTCGAGCGCTTCTTTGTCCTGCTCCCGGATTCTCTCATACAGCTCCGCATCTGTTAATGTCGACATTTCCTGTCCCCCTCTTCATTCAACATAAAGTAAATCCATCCGGCAGGGGGTATGCTTTTTGTACTTGCCTAGTATACGCATGAAACCCCTGATTGGATGCTTTTTTTCAGAAAATAAGTCCAATGGATCAATGATACCGCTTCATTTATAATTTCGGCAGAAACCAGTTTTTATTAAGAATGAGCACAAGAGCGACCGCTCCTGCTGTATAGAAAAGCTGGAGCAGCGTTCCTCCTGCACCGGCCGATATGAGAAGAACAGCTGCATGAACTGCCATAATGAGCGCAGCAGCTCCTGCCGGCTCTCGTTTTCTCGCCTTTTCCTTTACAGGGTATACGCCGAGAGGAAGCGAATACTCGTACAGCTTTGGAAAAGCAGACAGCTGACGGCCATATAAATACACGACGGCCGCCGCTGCTATAATTTTTGCTGCTGTGCTTTCAGAATAAAAAAGCAGCAGGGAGCCAATGCCGGTAAATAGGAACCAGCTTTGCAGATAGCTGCCTCTTCTAATGAAAGAAAGAATGCTTATGTAAAGCATTGGCCTTTTCCATGAAACAACCTTTGCAGCGGCTCCGGCCTTTTTCCAGAATCTTATTTTTTCAGGCAGAAATGGAACCTCTGCAAACTGGGAAGCTGCTCTGTAAAAGCGAAGACTGAGACTATGCTCTGTTTCCTGGACTTTCTGCCATTGAAATGGCAGCATCTTCAGCGCCTTTCTTCTATCATAAACAAATACGGCATAAAGAGCCATCATCAAACCATATAACCAGAACCAGTGAAAGAATAGTCCCAGAAGCGCTGCTGCCGTCAAACAGGCCGGAACCGACCTATCTCTGAACAAGGCCGGTCTTGTGTGAACATAATAATGAAAGTATGTACCTATTACATGGAGCACCGCTATTCCCGCAGCAATTCCGTAAAATAAAGCAAACGGCTCCTCCTCAAGCGGTCCGGCATAATAATATGTTCCTGTATAAACAAGGCCTAAAAGAAGCAGAGGTACTTTTCGCAGAAAAGTAAAACGCCGTCCCCACCCCAGCAGCTCATCGATCCGGCTTTCAGCCGGGAGCAGAAACACCATATCCGCCGGCTTTACTAAAAGCCGCTGACTCGTGCGAAGAAGCAGAACTGACCAAATGGCAGCTGCTGTCAGCTGCCAGACAGGCCCGTGCTCTGCGCTTTGCAGCCAGGCACCGTAATAATAAAAACTAATCAGAATAACAGCAAGAGCGGCAACCACAAGGCCCCCGCTCATCATATACCCTCCGTATTTCATGCGTTCCTGCATGTAGGCTTCTGCCCGTTTCTGCATTAATTGTAGTAAAAACATGGAAGAGCCCCTTTTCTTTTAGTTAAATGACCATCATGAGCACATAATGCAGGAAAAACAAAGAAGATATTACGTACATTATCGGTGAAACCGAACGCGGTTCCCCCAGTGCCAGCTTTAAGAGTGGATAGGCAATAAATCCAAAAGCAATGCCATCCGCAATCGAATACGTTAATGGAATCAGTCCGATAATAAGGTAGGCCGGCAGCCACTCCGACATTTCCTGGAAACGAATGTGACGAATTTCCTGAACCATCAGCCCGCCGACAATAATGAGTACCGGCGCTACTGCTCCGTCCGGAATGACCGTAAACATAGGTGCAAAAAAGGCAGACGCCAGAAACAAAACACCAACAGTAATAGCCGTCAAGCCTGTTCTGCCTCCTTCAGCGATACCAGAAGCACTTTCCACCGTTGGAATGGTCGGGGAAGTTCCAAACAGACCGCTGGTAAAAGCAGATGCTGCGGAAGCCTGATACGATTTTGGGAACTTCTTTTTGTCCGGCAGCATACCATTTAACAGCCCCATGCTTTCAAACATCAGGATAATCATTAAAGAAAATACGGCTGTCCAGAAAGACAGCTGGTATACTCCGCTGAAGTCGGAGGCGCCAAGCATCTGAGTATAGCCTGTAAACTGAATACTATCTGCCTGCGGCGGATTGGTCAATCCAAACAAAAACGCGACGCCTGTTGTCAGTACGATCCCAATCAGAAAACTTCCTTTTACTTTTCGGACGAATAAACCCATCGTAATCAGCAGGCCTAAAATCGTCAGCAGCGCCTGAGGAGAGGAAATCGCCCCCATCGTTACAAACGTTTCGGTATCAGCGGTGATTAGCTGGCCTTTCTGCAGGCCGATAAATGTCAAAAAGATACCTACGCCCACGGTAATACCTATTTTCAGAGAATCAGGCACAGCTCTTACCATAATGCCGGCAAGCGGCGTAATCGTCGCTATGAAAAACAACAGACCCGCTGCGATAACTGCCGCAAGCCCCTGCTGCCACGTAAGGCCGAATCCCTGGACAATGGTATACGTAAAAAACGCGTTGATCCCCATTCCCGGGGTAAGAATCATCGGGGCATTTCCCCATCCCCCGATCATAAAACAGCCTGCCGCGGTTGCCAGTATGGTAGCTGCCAGAGCGTACGCATACGGAATACCGGCATCAGCAAGAATTGCCGGATTAATGATCAAAATATAGGCAATCGTAAAGTAGGAGGTTAAACCGGCAAGCAGTTCCTGCTTTAACGTCGTCTGGTTTTCTTTAAAATGAAACAATCGATTCATGAATATCACCATTTCCTCAAAAAAGTTACAGGCGGACGCGCTGCAGCTTTTTCCACAAAAAAAGCTACAGATCTTCTATTTTCAATAGAAGACCCGTAGCTCGGAGAAATATGGCTCTCCTGTAGAAACCCTGAACCCTTATCGTCCAGATTATACGAGTATTACATCCGTTTTGTACGAGGGTTATTATATATAATCCGCGGGGATATTGCAACAGATTTCTTCTGTTCTAAGCGGATGTATGTAAAAGCAGGCATAAAAAAAGACCGGCGCTTCTCCTGCTGAAAACCGCCGGTCCGTTTTTTCTATTCTACACGTTTTTCGTTCGTAGTGTCCTGGACTTCCTGCTTCTCGTAGCCCAGCTTGCCTTCGCCTTCTGAGTCGATGTCATCTACGTGCATCTGCACTTCTACTACTTCAAGGCCGGTCATGTGACGGATATTTTCAGTAATTCTTCTTTTTGCTTCATCGTAGACTTTCGGAATATCGGAGCCGTATTTGATAACTACATTCAAATCGATCGCAGCCTGCTTTTCTCCTACTTCAGCCGTTACGCCTTTAGTAAGGTCTTTTCTGCCCAGTCTTTCTGTCAGGCCTTCCACCGCTCCTGTGCTCATGGATAAAATCCCTGGAATTTCTACTACAGATAACGCGGCAATCTTCTCAATGACACCTGCATTATACGTCAGGTCCCTTTTGTTTTGATCGGTTACATTTGTTTGTGTTTGTTCAGCCATTGATCTCAGTCTCCTTTATAGTTAAGTCTACGATAATATACCCGGTTAATAGGAATCCTTAACATTTATTTTGAAAATATTTGTATTTTTTTTCATGTTCTTTTTAAATTTTGATTAATTTCGATGTAAATAAGATAAAAAAGCCATCTATCAAAAAGATATTCCAATAAAATTTATTTCTATAAATGAAATACATGTTTTTACAAATGGGTAAAAGGGGAATGCAGTAACTATTCCACCAATGAAAGGCGGTGAAGAAATATGAATGAAGATAAAAAACAGCTTCTTGATTATAGAGGAAGAATTGTAAGCATTATTATCGCATTGCTTCTTGTTATTGTCTTTTTGTTCTGGGGCTTCGGAGAAGCTGTCGTTGTAGCCATCATTTTTGCTGTAGGTTATCTTGTAGGCAGACAACTGGACGGACACCGGGATATTCAGGTATGGACGCAGAAAACGCTGCGTTATTTTACTGAAAGAAGATAATCAGCAGAAGGAGGCGCAATCATGACGGTTGCATTACGATTTTTCTTATTTATATTTGTAGTATTAAACCTTGCGCTTGCAGGCGTTCTTATCGCCGGCTTCTTTCAGTGGCAGCCGGCCGTCCAGGTAATAGAAACATACTGGACACAGGCATCATACATGTCGCCGGAATGGTGGATTGGATTAGCGGCAGTAGCAGTCTGGGCCCTTATAAGCTTATTGTTTCTTCTGCCTGCCTTTAAACCGAAAAAGAAACCCAAGGAGAAATTTGTCAGTTCTTCCTTATCCAGCGGAAGAGTAGACATTCCCTTTCATACTATAGAAAACATTGCGTACCGGAGCGCAATTACGCGTCAGGGTGTAACCGATGTCCGTGTGACCTGTACAAAGAAACAGGATAACCAGGTTGCACTTCACCTGAAAGTAACACCCAATGAAAGAACACCGGTTCAGTCCCTTTCCTCAGATATACAGGAAACGGTAAAACAGGATGTAGAGCGCATCGCAGAGGTAGACGTTTCCAGCGTAGATGTATCGCTCAGCAAGCGTGCCGCCGGAGAACAGGGCCGGCAGGCAAGAGTTCAATAACCAGGGCTCTATGAGAAAGGAGGGTACACCTTGTCATTTTTCCTACGATTACTACTCATTATTCTAGCCATTGCAAATTTAGCTGTAGCTGTTCTTACGATCGGTGCCATCTTCGGCCTCGGCTCCGGACAGTGGATTACAGACTTTGTAGTGAATGCTGACTTCTCTTCCACTGCAGGAACTATTGCAATTATTACAGCCGTTGTCTGGCTGATTTTCAGTATTATTGCCCTGATCGCAGCGGTTAAATTCAAAAAGAAGCGTTCTGGTGAACGTATTGATATGACCATGCCTACCGGCAAGATCAGCGTATCCATGAAAACATTCAAAAAAATAGCCTATCATAACGCTATGGCTGAACCCGGCGTCAAGGATGTTAAGATGACCGGCTATCACTCCCCAACCGATGAATCTGTTTATATGAAGCTTGATATTATGGTGGACGGTCAGGCTCCTCTTCAAACGTTGTCCCGTAATGTGCAGCGTTCTGTAAAAGAAAGTATCGAAAAAATGACAGAAGTACGTGTGAGCGATATTAACATCAGCATATCAGATCAGATATCCACCACGCCGATGGAAGAATCACGCGTTCAGTAACATAAATACCACTATGTGAGGAGAATGTATTATGCAGCAAAATCAGAGCAGCAGTTCACGATCCAGCCAGAACAATTCAAACCAGCGTATTCCCGGAAAACTTAAAATTGACGATAATGTAGTACAAAAAATTACAGGACTTGCCGCTATTCAGACGGACGGCGTGCTTTCCATGAGCGGCGGCCCTATGGAAGGCCTTAAAGAAGCACTTGGACGCAAGAGTCTTCGTAAAGGAATCAGCACAGAAGTCGGCGAAAAACAGGCAGCTATTGATCTAAATATCATTATTGAATACGACAAAAGCATTCCCGAAGTATATCGGAATGTCACTAACAACGTAACGACAGCCATTGAAAAAATGACCGGTCTGGAAGTTGTGGAATTAAACCTGTATGTAGATGATATTGATACAGCAGATGACAGTAAGCTTGGAGACCGAAAAGAAAACAAAGAAGAAACAAGCACTACGACACCTCGCGTGCAGTAAACACACAGCTGTTTCACCCGTACGTTAATCAATTAAGGAAATGAGGTGTAGAACCATGTCCATACTATTCCGAGCCGCGCTCTTTCTTTTTGCTGCCGGCAGCCTGTTTATTTTATACACAGCTGCAGGAACCTGGCTTAATTGGGGGACAGCCCCCTGGATAGAAAATTCCATACTCGGCGCATCCCCGGGTTCTGAGTCTTTCTGGATCGTCCTGCTTTTAGCAGTGCTGTGGGTTATTCTCAGCATTCTTATTTTTCTCGGGGCTTTCCGTTATACGAAAAAATCAAGAATGCCTGATATCCGCTGGAAAAACGATGAAGGTCATATAGACGTATCAAACGATACGATTAAAAATATTATTTACCGGAATATCAATAATTTCGAAGGCCTCGACAGCTCTGAAGTACAGATTCAGCATATCGAATCCGACAATGTCCTGAACGTCAGAGCCCATATTACTATTAATGGAAAATCTCCTATCCAGACGCTTTCCGAAAACATTCAGGAAGCAGCAAAAGCTGATCTGGAACGCATCACTGAAATGGATGTTAAAACGTTTGACGTTATCATTAAAGATAATCTTGAACCAAGCCAGTCCGTTCCTAAAGGACCGAAAGTTTCCAGAGTTCAGTAATTATACATTCTATAAGGTGGTGTACAAATAATGAATGAAGAAAAAGATATGAACCAGCCGGATACGGCCTCCTCCAAACAATGGATCGACTACAGAGGACGAATTGTATGTACAGTATTGGCACTGCTTCTCGGAATTATCTTTCTTTTGTGGGGATTCGGTGAAGCGCTTGTTGTAGCCATCTTTCTAGCAGCAGGCTACCTAATCGGAAGACAGCTCGACGGCCACAGGGATTTTCAGGATGCAACCCGGAAAACGATGGAGTTTTTGACCGCACGCAGATAATAACAGCGGCCGTGGGAATGTTACTACTATTATTTAGGAGGCATTTATTATGCAGAATGGACCAAACGGAGAAAACAAAAAAAGAAGCGATAAATCACAGAGAAGAAGCAATAAGCCGGAAGCATCTCCGGCAGAAGAGCAGAAAGAGTCAGCTGAACGTATGGGAGGCCCGGGTTCTCCGGCCAGAAACATGGAGGGACGCACCCCGGTTCAAACGTCCAGTGATTCATCTTCAGAAAAAAAGGATAATCTTCCTGCTGAAACAAAAGACAACAGCTCGACTACTTCTGTATCTGCACCCGCAACAACAACGAGCAGTATTTCAACAAACACGCCAAACAACCCACCCTCTTCCACTTCCATTTTAATTGATGAGGAAGTAGTGAAGAAAATTGCCGCTGTCGCATTGATGCGAGTAGACGGTATTGTAGGAATGAGCGGCGGTGTTGTGGAAGGTATTACAGATCGTCTCGGCAGCGGAAACCTGACAAAGGGTGTCAGCGCAGAGGTAGGAAAAACCCAGGCTGCTCTTGATGTAAATATTATTGTAGAATATGATAAAAGCATTCCAGCTATTTTTGAAGAAGTACAGACTCATGTAGCTCATGACATTGAACGAATGACCGGTTTGGAAATCGTAGAAATTAATTTGACGGTCGATGATATCGACAAAGCCGGGGATGAGAAACTAGCTCCTCCGGAAGAAGAACCGAAAGATACAGCTCCGCCTCGTGTTCAATAATCACCTTAAAGCTGCCGGCAGCCGGCAGCTTTTTCTTTTTGCCTTTCAAGCAGTTTCATTTCTCATTCGATGCCCGGGCAAATATGATAAAATAAAAAAGCATACACGACAACAGAGACCTTTTATACAGAAAAATAGAAAGAATGGAGAGAAGCTATATGAAGACAATTGCAATTGACATGGATGGCACCCTTCTCCACGAAGACGGCTATATTACAAAAGAAAATGCCACGGCCCTGGAGAAGCTTCAGGAAAACGGAGATAAAGTCGTTATTGCGACAGGAAGAGGCATGCCCGATGTTCAGCGTCTTTTAAAAGAAGTAAACGTAAAGCCTGACGGTATCATTTCTTTAAATGGCGCCATCATTTCCTGGGGAGAAGAAATTATCCGGGAAGTACACATGATCCGTGAGGATGCTGTCGCTCTAATGCACTGGCTCGATGAACAGCAGATTTACTACCATGCCTATACGAACAAAGGCATTTATACTCCCCCGCAGTCCAGTGACTATTTCCGCAGTGACCTTGATGCCTTCACAGCTACCCTCGATAACGGCAATGAAGTAAATGAACGCATTTGGAACGTTGCAGAAGGCCACCGCAGGAAATCCAAAATGAAAGACCTTCCCACCCCTGAATTTATTGAAGAAAACCAGATTACCGTTTATAAATTTCTTATTTTATCTATGCTTGGAGAGAAGCTGCAGGGATGCCGAAACAGCTGGGAAGACCAGGAAAGTATCCATATTACCTCTTCCGGCCGTGATAATCTGGAAATTATGCATCCAAGCACCCAAAAAGGAATTGGCCTGATGCATTTAACCGAGCATGCCGGGCTTTCTATGGATAAAACCTATGCAATAGGAGATAATTTTAACGACCTGCCTATGTTTGAAAAAGCAGCTACCAGCATTGCGATGGGAAATGCCGAACCCGAAGTAAAAAAAGCAGCAACGTTTGAAACAACGCATCATAATGAAAGCGGCGTAGCGCATGCTATTGAAACGTTTGTACTAAATACTCCAGCAGGCAGCAGCTTAACCTGATAAAAGGTTTGCTTTCCCCGTGAAGCCATTGTTATAATTATTTTTGAATAAATTATGTGAATGAAGCAGTATGGAAAACACACAGAATGACTGAACATCCAATTTTATAGAAAAGCCTCATCGCTCGATGAGGTAGAGGCGCGGACGAAAAGAAGTATGTACAGATAGGGTGACACCGATAACCTGTACAAAAAGGGTTCTCCGCCGAAATGTCCGGACAGGTCATCTTCCGGGCATTGGGCCTGTATTAAATAAATACAGGACTGCCGCAGAATCAACTGCGGAGAGCTACCTGTTTTCACCGGATCCGAGGTGTCCGCTGCATGGTGACAGTCTGTCTCCATGCAGTTTTTTTATTGCCTGCGGCCTTTTCTATCCCATATAAATCAGGATACAGGCTTTGGTGAATTACGCTGCCATACGTATGCTTCATGATGAACTGGAGGAATAATAATGGAAGAATTATCTGCTCTGTCGCTTCTGCCGCCTCTTCTGGCTCTTGCGATGATTATTGTTACAAAGAAGGTTCTGCCTTCTCTGGGTTTAGGTATTTTAATCGGTGCCCTGCTCATCAACGACTGGTCTGTGCTTGCTTCCATTTCATACATATGGTCCATTTTTGCCGGTTTTTTCTACACGGACGGCGCCATTAATACGTGGGAGCTTTATATTATTTTCTTTCTGCTTATTCTCGGTGTCATGGCTGCCTTAATTAGTCTTTCCGGGGGCAGCAGAGCTTTTGGAGAATGGGCCCTGCGCCGTGTCAAAACAAGAACCGGTGCCCAGCTGGTCACCTTTTTATTCGGTATCTTAATATTTATTGATGATTATTTTAACAGCCTTACTGTAGGTCAGGTAAGCCGTCCTTTAACCGACCGACACGGGATCTCCCGGGCAAAGCTTGCCTATATTGTTGATTCTGTCGCCGCTCCTGTCTGCGTTATTGTGCCGCTTTCCAGCTGGGGTGCTTATATTATTACGATTATTGCCGGAATCCTTGAATCCTATCAGGTAAATCAATACAGCGGGCTGCAGGCATTTTTGTACATGATTCCAATGAACTTCTATGCGATTACGGCCCTGCTGCTCGTTCTTCTGATGATCATCTGGAAAACCGATATCGGTCCAATGAAAAAACACGAGCGTCTCGCACTTGAGGACGGCGTGCTGTTTGACAGTTCTAAGCTTGGCATACCGGGCGAAACAGGCGGCCAGCTTGATGAATTAACCGGCCGCGTCCGTGACCTTGTTCTTCCTATCGTTATTCTTGTAGCCGCAACGATCGTCTTTATGATCATCACTGGTGCTCAAAATGCGGAAACCGTTACGGTGCTGAGCGTGTTTGCTGAAACAGATGTGTCCGCGTCACTTGTGTACGGCGGCCTGATTGGATTAGCCGCAGCTCTTATTCTCACCCTCACTAAAAAGCCAAAGTCTTCTATGGTCGGCAAAGCAGGAGCGGCGGGTATTAAAGCAATGATGCCGGCTATTTATATTTTAATTCTTGCCTGGATCATTGTAGCCGTTATCGACGAGCTGCAGACCGGAGCCTACCTGGCTGCATTAATTGATGGCAGCATTCCACTGTTCCTCCTGCCTCTGCTGCTGTTTATTGTAGCCGGCTTTATGGCTTTCTCGACCGGGACATCCTGGGGAACATTTTCGCTTCTTCTTCCAATTGCCGGAGAAATTGCAGCTACGCTTGATATTACAATGATGCTGCCTTTCTTGGCCTCTGTGCTGGCCGGTTCTATTTTTGGAGATCATTGTTCACCGATTTCCGATACGACAATTCTTTCGTCAACCGGAGCCGGAAGCCATCATATCGATCACGTAGTGACACAGCTTCCTTACGCCCTGATTGCAGCCGGAGCCTCTTCTATAGGCTACCTTGTTCTTGGAGTGTCCGGAAGCATGTGGCTTGGTCTGTTAACCGCTGTGGTTCTCCTGGTGGCAGTTGTCTATATCATGAAAATGATTCTGTCCAAATCAACGACAGCGTCAGCATAATAAAAAGCCGGAACCTGTTTAAAACAGATTCCGGCTTTTATTGATTTTTCCTGTAAAGAACTATAGGCTATTTTTTGTTAAGCAAACCAGTTAAGGGCTGCAGGCTTCTTATTACGGAAAATATGTTTCACTTCCGTATACTCTTCAAAGCCGATATGACCGAGCTCGCGGCCAAACCCGGACTGCTTGTAGCCGCCCCAGGGAGCCTGGGCAAAGTATGGATGAAAGTCGTTAATCCAGACCGTACCCATACGAAGCTGTGCTGCTACACTTTCCGCTTTGGCAATATCATTTGTAAATACAGCACCCGCCAGCCCGTAAATGGTGTCGTTAGCGAGCGTTACGGCTTCCTCTTCTGTTTGGAACGTCTCAATAGTAAGAACCGGACCGAATACTTCCTCCTGCACAATTCTCATATCCGCCTTACACTCTGTAAAGATAGTCGGCAGATAGAACGAACCATTCTGCAGTTCTTTCTCCTGAGGACGGGAACCGCCGAGAACAAGCTTTGCTCCTTCTTCCTGCCCTATTTCTACATACTTCTCCACTTTGGCGCGATGCTCATTGGATATAAGGGGGCCGGACTGCGTGCTTTCGTCAAAACCATTGCCAAGCTTAATATTTTTAGAGCGTTTCACCAGCTCTTCTACAAATTCATCGTGCATGCTTTCTTCTATAATAAGACGCGAGCCGGCCGAACACACCTGGCCGCCATGGAAAAATACAGCGTTCATCGCCTGATCAACTGCTGTATCAAAGTCTGCGTCAGCAAAAATGATATTCGGGTTTTTTCCGCCAAGCTCAAGCGCAATTTTCTTTACGTTTACGCTTGCTGCCTGCATAATTTTCTTTCCTGTGTCGATACCTCCGGTAAAAGAAATCAGGTCTACATCAACATTTTCGGAAAGCTCGGCTCCAACCGCTGCCCCGGATCCTAATACAAGATTAGCAACTCCTTTTGGAAATCCAGCTTCTTCCATTAACTCAAATACCTTTACGGTCGTAAGCGGTGTAATTTCACTTGGCTTGACTACAATTGTATTTCCCGCTGCCAGCGCCGGGGCAATTTTCCAGGCTGCCTGAAGCAGTGGATAGTTCCAAGGGGTAATTTGTCCGCATACACCGACCGGCTCTCTAACTACACGGCTTTCCGAATCCGGAAGAGGCGAGGCGATCACTTCTCCCCCGTTTTTGTCGGCAAGCCCTGCGAAATACTGGAAGACGCCGGCAATATCATCCATATCTGCTCGGCTTTCCACCATAGTTTTTCCGGTATCAAGTGTTTCCAGCTCTGCCATCTCTTCATTATCACGTCTAATAAAGTCAGCTATCTTTTGTACCAGGCTTCCTCTAATAGCTGCAGGCGTACCGGCCCATTCACCATTATCGAAGGCTTCGCGTGCCGCCTGAATTGCAGCCCGGGAATCTTCCCTGTCTCCTTCTGCAGCCGTTGCAATAGTCTCCTGATTGAACGGATTTAAAATACGGCGGGTCTTTCCTGATGTGGCTTCTACCCACGCTCCATTAATAAACATTCTCTTATCAGACAAGTAAAATGCCCCCTTCTATTTCTTTCATTTGTTTCCTTCAAAAAAACTCGTTATCAACTCTATAGCAGAAACGATGAATGTATACGGGATGAGGTACAAGATCAGCTTAACACTATTTTGGACATGCCGGAATATTCTGGAGAAATTAAAGAACAAGCACAGAAGCTGGCATCCTTTCCGGCAGAAATCAAATAAGTTCTTCCTCTTATAAACAGATTAAAATAGATGCTGAAATCAAAAAAAAAAGACAGAGTGGATTGATCTCCTGCCACTCTGTCTCTTATTGTTTTGCATTTTATTTTACAATCATCACCGGACACTGGACCCGCTTTGCCACTTTGTGGCTGACGCTTCCGAGCACCATCGTCTGGACCTGGTTTAAACCGCGGCTTCCAATGATGACGCACTGGTAGGAGCCTTCGTTGGCAAACTTCACAATGGTCGGGCCCGGATCGCCATGCTTAATATGAATATCATAGGAAATATTTTTTTCCTTCAGCTTGGTTTCAATAGGAGCAAGCTTTGCTTTTCTTTTGCTGTTAATAACGTTGGAATCACCGTATTTCAGCACATCTGATTTTGATTTGTCTCCATCTACTGCGAAAATGATGTCCATATGAGAATCCTGTTCATGTTCCACCATAGCCATGGCGTGTTCGGCCGCACGCACTGAATTCTCTGAACCATCAGCTGCAAGAAGTACTTTTTTATACATCGCCATCTCTCCCTTACTATATATATACGACGAGGAAGAAAGAAATTCCTTCCACTTTTTCATCTGTTCCCGGGATAAAAAAACAAAAGGAGCTCCTCTTCCCTATCTTTGGAGTAAACCAGCTCATTAGTGACCGGAGATCATGCCGTCCAGCTTTTCTATTAAACGGGAGCTTTCTTTGTTTACGCCGATAAAGCCTGTCGTGATATCTTTTTGTTTGTATTTGCTTTTTACTTTATCCAGCGCTTCTACAGCGGAATCGTCCCAGACATGTGACTCGGAAAGATCAATGTCTATATGCTTGATTCCCGCTTCCGCGTCTTTATCGTAGTCAAAGCTTTTTGTAAACTCTGAGACCGAAGCAAAGAAAAGCTGCGCCTGAACGCGGTAGACTTTCGTCGTCTTATCGCTGCCTTCTTCTTCCGTCAGCTTCACACGGGAGATTTTCGCTGCGAAAAATACCATGCTGAGAAGAACGCCGGCAAACACACCGATCGCAAGGTTATGCGTGTACACAACAACAATGACCGTCAGCACCATTACGATCGTGTCTGATTTTGGTATCTTCGGCATAGCCCGGATAGAGCCCCAGTCGAATGTACTGATCGATACCATAATCATGACGCCGGCAAGCGCCGCCATTGGAATCTGTACAACCAGTCCGCCGAGAATAATAATGAGAAACATTAAGAATACGCCGGCAACTAAAGAAGACAAGCGTCCGCTTCCGCCGGATTTTACGTTAATGACAGATTGACCGATCATCGCACAGCCTGCCATGCCTCCGAAAAATCCGGTCACGACGTTGGCATAGCCCTGCCCTTTGGATTCTTTGTTTTTGTTACTTTCCGTATCGGTCATATCATCGACAATATTCGAAGTCAGCAGAGATTCAAGCAGACCTACGACTGTCAGGGATAAGGCATAAGGAAAAATAATCGCGAGCGTCTCAAAATTCAACGGGATATCCGGAATTAAAAAGATCGGGAGTGTACTCGGAAGAGCACCCATGTCTCCTACGTCGCGGACATTAAAGCCCATGAAAATAGCAAAGGCGCTGACTACGATAATCGCAATCATCGTAGAAGGAATCGCTTTTGAAATAAGCGGAAACGTATAAATGATCAGAAGCGTAAGCGCTACGAGCGCATACATGACCCACGATTCTCCTTCAAAATGTTCGATCTGCGCTATAAAGATAAGAATAGCCAGGGAATTTACAAACCCGACCATAACGGAACGCGGAATAAACTTCATCAGACGGGACAATCCGCTGAATCCGAAAATCACCTGCAGAATTCCCGTCAGCACGGTAGCTGCAAGCAGGTATTCCAGGCCGTGGTTTGCTACAAGCGTCACCATTAACAATGCCATCGCACCGGTGGCAGCCGAAATCATTCCCGGACGACCGCCGACAAAAGCAATAACAACTGCGATACAGAAGGATGCGTACAGCCCCACCTGGGGATCTACGCCGGCAATGATGGAAAAGGCAATCGCTTCCGGTATAAGAGCAAGCGCCACCACCATTCCGGCCATTACGTCCCCTCTTACATTTCCAAACCATTCTTTTTTCAGTTTTTGAACATTCACTTTCTCGAAAAACCTTCTTTCCGTTTGTATTATTTTTTTGTGATCTGCCGAATAATTCGATCACTATAGGGTAAAGCCTTGGCCGCTGTCTCTATACAGCAGCCCCGTTGGGAACATAGAAATTTTACCATAATCCCTGTTTTTTGCAACCTCTTTTGTTTCCGTGCATGATTAAACAGTACTGTTTACGGGAATAGAGCCAATGGATTACTTTTCATAAGGAGCGATATAGTATGTATAAAGCATTTTTGTTTGATATTGATGGAACATTGTTAAATACAGAAGAAACGATTTTAAAATCTCTGCGCCGCGCCATTGAGGAAGAAACCGGTGAAGTAATAGAAGATCGCAACCTCGTCCACGCGCTTGATGCGCCGGCTGATAAAGCCCTGACCCAGCTGGGAATTCAGGACCAGTCAGCTATTCAGGAAAAATGGAGTGCTTATGCCTCGGAAAACCGCGGGCTGATTCATGTCTTTCCAGGAGTAATAGAAGTACTGGAAGGCTTAAAGCAGCAGGGATTTCACGTCGGGATTGTGACTTCCAAAACAAAGCAGGAATTCGAGGATAAAGCTGCGCCTTTTGAACTGCAGACCTACGTAGATGATATTGTATACGCCGAAGAAACAACGAACCATAAACCTTCCGGCGACCCGATTCTGGCTTATCTCGACAAAGCCAATCTAGAAGCCGCAGAGGCTGTGTATATTGGCGATACCCTTCAGGATGAAAAAAGTGCTCGTGCTGCCGGAACCAATTTCGGGCTCGCTGCCTGGAGCGCGACACCGCATGAAGATGCACAGCCTGATCACACTTTTAAAGAACCATCTGATATTCTGCAATACATTCATGACAACAAATAAAAACGAGCAGCATTTCCATTTATTAAAAAAGTAAACGTTCTGCCCATCGAAAATAACCTCGCATTCCCTAAAAAAGGGATACGAGGTTATTTCATGTATCTTTTTATCTTCTTAATAAAACAAAAAATCATTATCGATAACATACTTTTCCAACCGGATTTTTGTTTTTTTTCGTTAAAGCTTTTGTTCCCATTCGCTGTAGAACTGTTCAAGATAAGAGACCATAAAACGCTGGCGGTGATGAGCCAGCTGCTTGGCGCGGTCTGTATTCATCAGGCTTTTGAGACGGAGAAGCTTATCGAAAAAGTGCTGAATAGCTGTATCTCTGTCTCTTCTATCTGCGGAAGCCGGCTCATGAAGAGGCTTCCCGTGCGTCCCGGAATAGGCAAAAGCCCGGGCTATTCCGATCGCCCCCATCGCATCAAGACGGTCGGCATCCTGCACAACCTTGCCTTCGATTGTTTTCATTTCTGCTTTATTTGTACCATTTCGAAATGACATGGTTTCAATTATATCCATCACGTGCATGGAGATGTCCTCTTCCACTCCGTGGCTGTCGAGCCAGCTTCTCACATTATCCAGCCCTTCTTCTTCCGTGCAGTTTAGCTTTTTATCGGCAATATCGTGAAGCCACGCCGTCAGTTCCACCACATAAAGATCGGCTTCTGTTTCGCGGCCGAGTTCCACCGCCTGCTTGGCGACCCGCTCTGTGTGCCAGAAATCGTGGGCTGGATCGGCATGCTTAAAAAAAGCGGCCGCTTCCTGTTTTGCCTGGCTGATGATAGTCTTCTGCTGTTCATTCATACGTATACTCCCCCGTTTCCCACAGTTTCACACTGCTTTCTTTCATTATACTCTTTATACAGCTTACTATAAGATACGCTGTCTTTGTTTATTTCTACAGATATTAACGTACTCCTCTTCTCCTTTCATTTGATTTTCAGCAAAATGTGATAAAATAAACGTTTAAGCAGTAATAAAAGGAGAGATGAGGCATTGCCTTACATACCTAAAAAACAGATTCGGCGTTTAGCCGGCCCGACCGTATACGCCAGAGGACTTGATTATTATGAACGAGGATATATAAAAGGAATTCAGCAGCAGCAGAATGGCACGATCAGCAAGATCAAAGCAAGCGTGCAGGGAGAGGAAATGTATAAAGTAGAGCTCTTTTTTCTCGAAAGCGGAGAATGGGAGGATGGCTCCTGCACATGTCCGGCCCACAGCGACGGCATGCACGTATGCAAGCACATGGCCGCTGTGATGATAGAGCTTGCCAGCCTGCAGAAGCCGGAAGTTTCCTCATTTTTTTCCGAGCCCGTCCAAAAAAAACAAGTGAGTGAAAAAGAAGCCACTTCATCGCTTCGGCATTTTTTTATGGATCATTTTTCGGGAAGGCTGACGACCGTAGAGTCAATCGGAGAGCCGATGCGCGCCGAGTTTGTGCTGCAGTTTTTCTCCGACTACAGCTTTGTGCAGGAAAAATATTTCACGGTGCAGCTGCGGATCGGCGTAGATAAACTGTATGTCGTTAAAAACATGGAGGACCTATTTGCATCCATCCGCCAGCGCTCCCTGCTTCCTATTACAAAGAACTTCACTTTCGATCCGACCTATCACTATTTTAAAGAAGAAGATCTGCAGGCATTAAAGATGCTTGAATATATTGTACGAAATCAAAAATGGCAGAAAGACGGACGCACGGCATCCTTCGGCTATTCCGAAACGTCTGCCCGGGCTATCCAGGTACCACCTGTAGCCGCAGAGCAGATGCTCGAACGACTTACTCCCTGCCGTCAGGTGTTTGTTCAATCGGCAACACGCAATCAGCTTGTGCCGTTTATGGTAAAAGAAGAATTTCCCGGCACGTTTGATATGCAGCAGGCCGATGAAGACTATCTTATTTCCTATTCCGCGGTTTCCTATCCGCCAAAACGGATCAGCCTGACCTCCTATTATATCTGGAATGACCGCCTGTATAAAATTGATCCGGAAGCGGACCGCGATATCGTTCTGCTTTTTCATATGCTGATGGACACGCCGCAGGGAAGGCTTCCGCTTTCTTCAGAAGAGGTCGGACAGGTATATAAGCAGATTGTGGCACCGCTGGAGCAGAATGAAAAGCTGGAGATGACGGAATCCATCCGTTCTTCTATCGAGGAACAGCCGCTTCAGGCCAAAATCTACCTCGATAAAAAGGAAAACGGACTGACGGCCGATCCGCTGTTCTCCTACGGCCCTTACTCTATTCATGCCGTAACAGAACAGCAGACTCCGGAAGACAAAGCGATTCTTGTACGCGACACAAAACAGGAAAAAGACATCCTTCAGTTTATTGAGGAAGCCGGCTTCCACTGGAACGGCGAACGGCTGATTCTTTCCCAGGAAGAAGATATTGCTTTATTTTTTCTCGATATTCTGCCGGAGCTGAAAAAGCAGGCCGACGTTTTTATGAGCCGCGCAGCGGAAAGTACGTTTATTCCACCGGAGACGCTTCAGGTTGAGGCCGCTCTTGACCCTTCTATGGGATGGCTCGATATTTCCTTTGAAACCTCGGATTTAAACGAGGAAGATGTATTCCACCTGATGAAAGCGCTGAAGGAAAAAAAGCGCTACTACAAAACAATAGAGGGCGGCTATGTTTCCTTAACGAGCAGCTGGATGAAAAACCTGCAGGACCTGCTTCAGGATACGCCTGTAACGGAAGAAAACACGGAAAATAAAAAGATGCGTATGCCCTCCTACAAAACGCTTCTGCTCGATGATAAAACGCGGGAAAGTGCCGGGTGGAATGCCTCTGCAACAATGGAGGATCTTATCCGCCACATCCGTGATCCGCAGACGTTTGAAGTGGAACTGCCGGAGAGGCTGAATGCCGATCTCCGCGACTACCAGAAGCTGGGCTTTCAATGGATGAAGGCGTTGACCGCTTATGGGTTCGGCGGTATTTTAGCGGATGATATGGGGCTTGGAAAAACGCTTCAGACCCTGACGTATATTCTCTCTGAACGTCAGAAAAATCCTGAAGCCCCGCCTTTTTTAATCGTTGCCCCTTCTTCGTTAATATACAATTGGGAAAAAGAAGCCCAGCGGTTCACACCTGACCTTAAGATCGCAGTGATCCACGGCACCAAGCCGCAGCGCAAAAAACAATGGAGCACCTATGAAGAGGCCGACGTCTGGATTACGTCGTATCCGCTTCTGCGCCGCGATGAAGAACTTTACCGGGGCCGCGTATTTTACGGACTGATTCTCGATGAAGCCCAAAATATTAAAAATCATCTGTCCAAATCGTTCCGCGCTGTAAGACGGATGGACGCCGGCCGTATTTTTGCCTTAAGCGGCACGCCGATCGAAAACAAGCTGGAAGAGCTCTGGTCGATGTTTGCTGTTATTATGCCGGGACTGTTTCCGGACGTCTCCAAGTTTAAACAGCTGTCTCCCGACCAGATCAAACAGCGGATTGCTCCTTTTATTATGAGACGGACGAAAAAAGAAGTATTAAAAGAGCTGCCCGATAAAATTGAAAGCTCTCTCTACTGCGAATTGAATAAGCAGCAGCGTGAAACCTATATGGCTTATTTGGAGCGCATTAAAGCAGAAACGAGCCAGCAGCTTAAAGAGGGATTGTCCTCCAACCGGATGAATATTCTTGCCAATCTGACCCGCCTGCGCCAGCTCTGCTGCCATCCGGGGATGTTCCTGGAAAATTACACGGGAAGCTCCGGAAAATTGGATGAGCTGATGGCGTTTATGAAAGACAGCAAGGAAAACGGGCGCCGGGTATTGGTCTTTTCCCAGTTTACGAGCATGCTTTCCATTATTTCCAAAGCATTCGATGAAGCAGGACTCTCCTATTTTTATCTGGATGGCAAAACACCGTCCGACCAGCGGATGGCACTGACCGAACAATTCAATGAAGGCTCTGCTGATTCCTTTTTAATTTCGCTGAAGGCAGGAGGCACAGGATTGAACCTGACAGGAGCCGACACGGTTGTGCTGTTTGACCTTTGGTGGAACCCGGCTGTAGAGAGCCAGGCCGCCGACCGCGCCCACCGCATCGGCCAGAAGCGGGTTGTACAGGTCGTCAAGCTGATTTCACAGGGCACGATTGAAGAGAAAATCCTTTCGCTTCAGGACAAAAAGAAAGCTCTGTTCGACCAGGTCATACAGACCGGCGAAAGCAGCCTTTCTTCCTTATCGGAAGACGATATCCGTGAGCTTCTTGATTTATAAAGAAAAGCCGGCCCCCTGAATCTCAGGATGCCGGCTTTCTTCTATTTCTGGGCAGTAAACAACAGACGCCCTTCCTGCTTTTTATCTACAACAATCCGCCAGGTTAAAAATGCCCGGCGCAGTTCTTCATGCCATTCTTCCGGTGAATCGGTTTCCATAACAAAACTGATCGAGCGTTTCGGCCTTACCGCCTTTTCAATCTGCTGGAACGTTTCCAGAAGCATCGTTTGTTTGTACGATGCAGTATCAATAAGCAGAAACACCCAATCCAGAGAAGACGGGGTCCACTCTACCATGTCCAAACTCGGTACACAGTGAAGCTGGTGGGATTTCAGTTTTTCCGCCGCTTTTCCTCCGTCCGCTTCCACTAGCGTAAAGACGCCTCTGGCCTGACGGACGGCCTCAGCTGCTGCAGCTGTCTGCTCTTCAGACAATGCACCGATCTGCATAACATCCGCTTTGGGAATTTTTTTAATTACGGGAAGGTAGCGTGAGATATAGTGGATCGGATCCGTCACGATAACCTGCCTCCTTTTTGCTGTCTTTGTTTTAGTATACCAAAAGGCCTCCCTGTTTTGTCCGGGAGGCCTTTCTTTTTATGCCTGATCAAATACAAGTCTCGTCAGCGGATGTGAGGAGTCCAGACCGCTGTAATAACAGAATGCTTCTTCTCTTCCATTCTCTTTGATTCGTGCCTGCAGTGCCTGTGCTTCTTCATCTTCTGGATGCTCGAAAGTAAGAAGCGCGCGCAGCGTTTCGGCAATGTAAACAGGTTCCACACCGTAATCAAGCAGCCCTAAAGCCGGATGCACGAGGCGCTCCTGGCTGCCAAGCTTGCGGACCGGTCCTCGTCCGACACGCTTCACGGAGTCCGATAAATATGGATTTTGGAACCGTGTATTGATTTTTTCACGGTATGCCTTTAGATCTTCTTTATCGAATCCGTGTTTACGGCTTAGCAGTTCGGACGTTTCATCAAGAAGGCCGAAGTATGCTTTTCTTACTGCTTCATTGTCATACGATTCCTTAATCGTTTCGCAGCCTCCCGCAGCGCCGTTGTAGGCAAGCGCAGCGTGGCCTGCGTTAACTGTAAACAATTTTCTTTCAATGTAAGGCGGAAGGGACTCGACATACGTCACACCAGGTATTTTCTCTGTTCCCGGCTTGAGGGAAGGTTCCTCTACTACCCATTCAAAGAAGGGATCTACTACAACATGCAGTCCATCTTCTGATGATTGTTCGGGAACAATACGGTCTACCGCAGCATTTGCAAACCCGGTAAACTTCTCTATTTCGGTTTGCTCTGCGCTGGAAAGATGTTCATAAATCGAAGCCTGCAGGTGGCTTGTTCCTTCTGCCATATTTTCGCAGGCAATAATATTCACGTTGGAAGCTGTGCCTTTAGCGGCACGGCGTTTAAGGCCTTCAGCCAGATCAGGTGCAATCCGCTTTAGAATCGGCGGTCCAACAGCTGTTGTAATCAGATCCGCCCGCTCAATCAGCTGAAGCAGTTCTTCCTTTTCTTTCATGCTGTTTACGGCGTGAACACCGCTCACCCGGTTCGTTTGATGTGTTTCATCAGCCAGTTCCACCGTGTATTCGCCGCGTTCCTGAAGCTTTGTGATTAATTCTTCGTTTACGTCTGCGAAATATAATTCAAAGCCGGCTTCAGACAAAAGCTGGCCGATAAAGCCCCTGCCAATATTTCCTGCACCAATCTGAAGGGCCAGCATTTATTTCACCTCTTCAAATTGAGCAAGCAGCTCTTGTTTCGTTGTAGCCTGCAGCATCTTCTCCACATTATCGGCATCCGAACAGACAAGCGCAATTTTTGAGAGGATTTCTAAGTGCTCGTCTCCCTTGCCGGCGATACCAATCAATAGCTTTACCTTGTTTCCATCACCGTAATCGACCCCGTCCGGCGCCTGTACAATAGACAAACCGGAGGATTTAATTTGGCTTTTGGAATCTTCTGTACCGTGTGGTATTGCTATATAGTTCCCCATGTACGTAGAGGTTAATTCTTCTCTTTCCATCATGGAAGCAATATAGTCGGTTTCGACGTACCCCTGATCTACGAGAATATTTCCTACAGTGCGGATTGCTTCCTCTTTTGAACTCAATGCTGCTCCTATTACAACGTTCTCTTCTTTTAGTATTTGGCTGCTCATTATAATCGTCTCCTGTCTTATTGTAGTTTTTCTTTAAGCCATTCATGAAACGCGGCACCCATATGGCGGGTCAGCCGCTTTTTATCGGCGGATCGGAAGCGTATTAGTGATTCCCGGCTTCCGATAAGCTGTTCGCTGACGGCACTGAGTACTTCGTATATTTCGGTTTCTCCGTATTCAGGTGCCAGCAGAAGCAGAATCCGATATGTCGATTCTACAGATCCATCCATTGCCTGTATATCTTTAGGCTCCGGCAGATCCCATACCGTAAAAGAAGGCCTCGTTACATGGACGCTTCTGGCATGAAACAGGGCAAGCCCCGAGTTTGGAATCGCAACTCCTCCCATCGCATAACGCTCCAGCAGCTTATCGCGCACCGCTTCTGCGTTCTGGATCACTCCGTTTTCAACTGCGCGTTGGCATACAGCCTCCAGCTGACGGGAAAGCTCCCCGCGTTCTGTGACCTCTTCTACTTCCAGTCCGCCTAAAAGCATAAGAATCGTGTTCGTATACGCCTGCATCTGCACTAATTTCTCAATTGGCTCTTCTGCTGCAGAGGTACCCGATGAAATCGGCCGGCGTTTTTTCAGCAGGCTGTCTTTATGCTGTTCCCGAATAAAGGCCTGAACACTCCTAATATCTTTATCTGTTAAAAACGGATTGACCACAATATGCGGCAGCTCACTGTCCGGCAGGCTTAATGTAGAAATAATTACATCATAGCCCTCCCTTTTCGACTCGTTCTCCAAATCCATCAGGGAGATATTTTTCAGCTTCTGCAGTTCGGGAATTTCTTTTTGCAGCCGGGTAACGAGCATCTTGGAAGAGCCTATACCACTCGAACAGACCACCAGCGCATGCAGGGGCTCCATCGTATTTGCCCGTTCAATGGCCGATCCGAAATGCAGAACGAGAAAACCGATTTCTGCATCCGGAAGCTCAAAACGGGAAAAGGTGTCGGACGCCGCTTCTTTAATTAAAGAAAACAATTCCGGGTAATCACTTTTAATATCTTTTAGCAGCGGATTATGGATTTTCATGCGTTCCTTAATCCGGTAAAGCGTGGGTTCTAAGTGAGCTACAAGCCCCTGGAACAGCGATTCGTCGCCGGTCAGGTTTTTGCCTACCCGCTCTTCCACAAACTGGATCAGGGACTTCGCCTGAACCGCTGACGGAAGACTGTCCAGATCAATTGTATATTCCTGATCATTTCGAAGCTTGGCCCCGCGGAGATGCATGGTGATATATCCAATTTCTGCTTTAGGAATCGTCCGCTGAAAAACTTGTTCAAGCCGGGAAATAAGCTGTTCGGCCACAGCAAATTCCTTCGTTTCCTGCAGTGATTGGAAGTAGGATTCGTTTATTTCAATATTTTCGCCTTTAATGATCCGCTCCATGGCAAGCGTTAAGTGAACGGCCAGGCCGATATATGCACTGTCGGCAAAGGAGTAGGGCAGTTCACTTTTAAAATCATGCAGCACGCCTTCAACGAGCGCCCAGCGTTCTTTTTCCACCATACCCAGCAGCCGGTTTGATATGTCGCTTCCTGCCGGAGAGGGCTTCTGCTTCATCGTTTCCCGCATTAAATGAAAGAATTCATTTTCTCCAAAAGTTTCCACCATCAGGCTGCTCATGGCACGCCTTCTTGATTTCTCGGTCCCGACCACTTCCACGCCGTATCCTCTTCTGCGAATCAGCTGTAAATCGAAAAAAGACAGCCACTCCTCTGCTTTATCGAGATCGTGGCTGACTGTAGCTGCCGTCACGTTGAGCTCAACCGCCAGAGATGTAAGCTTGACCGGTTCATTTGCTTCCAGAAGTGCACTCAGCAGCAGGGTTTTTCTTTCTTCCGGCGTATAGTCGGAGAAAGCAGAATGGCGAAGAAGAGCCAGCAGTTCGTTCCTGCTGCTCTCCTCGCCAATGACTTCAATCCCTCTGCCTGTCTGCCTTCGCAGCGTTAAATGATACGGCTCTATTCTTTTTTCAAGGCCTTCCAGATCGCGGTGAATGGTACGGGCGCTGACGTTTAGCTCCCGTGCCGCTTCCGAAATCGGCACCATACCTTTTTGAGAAAGCAGATACTGCATGAGTTCACGTTCACGGGCTGTAATATAGTCCATACCGTTCACCCTTTTCGTGAAGCTTAGCTGATTTTATTTTCCTTCAGCCCCTCAACAAGCTCATCGTATTTCGGGCTGCCAAGGAAATTATCTACGGAAATGTGTGCTGCATCCGGACGTTTAGCTTTCGCACGCTCGGTTAAATCTTTGTGGGTAATAATGATATCTGCATCTTCCGGAATCTGGTTAATTGCTGAGTTGGTTACATGAATATCCAGTCCGGCTTTTTTCACTTTGTCTTTCATAACAGATGCACCCATTGCGCTTGATCCCATTCCGGCATCGCAGGCAAAAATGATTTTCTGGACATTCTGCGGATCGAATTCAGAAAGCGGCTTTTCCTGCGCCTGCTCTCCTCCGTCTTCTCTTCCCTTTAAATCTTCGACTAACTCATCATATTTCGGACTGCCGAGGAAATTATCTACGGAAATATGCTCTGCATCCGGACGTTTTGCCTTCGCACGCTCGGTTAAATCTTTATGCGTAATAATAATATCTGCACTGTCCGGAATCTGGTTAATCGCTGAGTTGGTCACATGAATATCCAGTCCGGCTTTTTTCACTTTATCCTTCATAACAGATGCACCCATTGCGCTTGATCCCATTCCGGCATCACATGCGAAGATAATGCTGTTCACCTGGGCTTTCTTAGCAGAAGATGCAACCGGCTGGCTGCCGCCAAGCTGGGAAGCTGCCTGGCTCTTCTTGCCTTTCATGCTTTCCATTTTTGCTGCGGCACCGCTTAGATCTTCTTCTTCCTGCTTGGAAAAGCGGAGAATCGATCCTGCGATGACAAACGATACGGTTGTTGCTGCAAGAATACCGGCTGCAAGGCCAAGATAGTTGCTCGGGCTCGCCAGAACAAAGTAAGCGATAACGCTTCCCGGTGATGGTGGAGCCCCAAGGCCTGCACCAAACAGCTGGAAGGTGAAGATACCGGCCATGCCGCCGCCGATCGCTGCCAGAATAAGAACCGGCTTCATCAGTACGTACGGGAAGTAAATCTCGTGAATTCCACCGAAGAAGTGAATAATCGAAGCACCTGCCGCTGAACCGCGTGCCATGCCTTTACCAAACACCATGTAGGCTAAAAGAATTCCCATACCCGGTCCCGGGTTGGTTTCCAAAAGGAACAGGACGGACTGGCCTGCCTGAGCTGTCTGCTCTAAAGCAAGCGGACTTAGTATCCCGTGGTTAATCGCGTTATTTAAGAAAAGTACTTTCGCCGGCTCAATGAAAATACTGACGAGTGGAAGCAGACCGAGACCGATAATCCAGTCTACGCCATTTCCAAGTGCTCCAGTAAGGCCGGTAACAAGCGGCCCCACCGCGTATAGTCCGAATATGGCAAGAATAGCACCAATAATACCGGAGGAGAAGTTGTTCACAAGCATTTCAAATCCCTGCTTGATCTTTCCATCCACCGCCTGGTCAAACTTCTTGATGGCGTAGCCGCCTAACGGCCCCATCATCATGGCACCGAGGAACATTGGAATCTCTGCTCCTGCGATAACCCCCATTGTAGCAATGGCGCCGACGACCCCGCCGCGCATATCGCCGTGAACCATCCGTCCGCCGGTAAAGCCGATCAAAAGCGGAAGCAGGTAGGTCAGCATCGGGCCGACTACGTTATCTGCGATGTTTGCAACCGGAATCGGGCCGTCTGCAATAAAAAGAGCTGTAATGATACCCCAGGCAATAAATGCCCCAATGTTTGGCATAATCATGCCGCTTAAATAACTGCCGAACCGCTGCACCTTCGCACGCATGCTGCCTTTGCTCTGTACTTCTCCTTGAGCTGTACTCATAGTAAACGCCTCCTTGTTTATTAAAAGATATGCTGTCACGATTTAAATACTTTCTGCATGAACAGCACTATTTCTGATGATGAATAATTATCATTGCTGTATCTTTATAATAAAGCGTTACCACTGCGTCTACAACAAAAGGAAAACTCTAATTCGACAGGAGCATTGTTGACAACATTTAATAAGCCTGTCTCAAAAAGAGACAGGCTTATACTTCAGCTTATTCTGATTTGGCGGGCGGAGCCATAAACTCCGGACCGATTGGCTCTTTAATATGCTTGCCGACGATTTCATTTACTGCCTGATGATCGGTGTCATCAAGTTTCCAGTCCATCGCTTCTTCTATCGCATCCAGCTGATCTGGTCTTCTGGCACCCCACAGGGCAATATCAGATCCGGGCTGGTCAAGTACCCAGCGGATTGCCAGATGAATTACATGCTTATTGTATTTATTCTGCACGTACTGATCGAGTTCGTTTACTGCGGCAATATAATTCGGCAGAGTGTCCTCCTGGAATTTTGGATCATTGTTACGCAGATCGTCTCCTTTGAACGTGCGGTCTGCCGACATTTTTCCGCTCAGCAGGCCGCGGCACAGGCTGCCGTATGAAAGGTTTGTAATGTCGTGTTTCCGGGTGTAGGGAAGAATATCTTCTTCAATGCCTCTTTCAAAAATATTATACGGCGGCTGAAGCACGTGTACGGGCGCCGTTTTCTGAAATTCGTCAATCTGCTCTGGTGTAAAGTTACTGAGACCGATTGCTCTTATCTTGCCTTCGTCAAACAGCCTTTTCATTACAGCAGCTGTCTCTTCCATATTTATCTCAGGGTCAGGCCAGTGTACATGGTAAATATCAATGTAATCGCTGCGGAGACGACGCAGGGAATCTTCTACTTCTTTTTGGATCCGGGCTTCTGATCCATCTCTGTACATACCGCCCTCTTCCGTCCAGTTCAGCCCAGCTTTGGTCGACAGCACAATATTATTTCTGCCGCCATACTGTTCGACCGCTTTTCCGACCAGTTCTTCCGATTCGCCTAATCCATAGGCAGGTGCTGTATCGATAAGAGAGATTCCTTTATCTAAAGCAGCGTGAATCGTTTTAATAGAATCTTCCTCATTCGTTCCTCCCCACATTTTGCCGCCGATAGCCCACGTGCCGAGACCAATGCGGGAAGCTTCTATGCCAGTATTCGCAATTTTAGTCGTTTCCATTTTTATAGAACCTCCTGGATAAATGAATTATCCTACACTCATTACCGTTTTTTCTTTCTTTTAAACAATTATGTCAGGGAAAAAAGCGCACCCGCGGGCACGCTTTTAATTAGTCAGGAACAACGGCATCCGCCATCGTTTTAATATCTTCAATTGAATGAATGTCCTCTTCCAGAAGTGGCAGGAACGTCTTCTGCTGGTTCGGAAAGGCTTCTTTAATCTGCTCGATGTAGGCAGCTTCCTGCGCCCTTCTTTTTTGTATAAAAGAACTGTTTCCAGCAGATTCCGGCATGCATTTATTAATCAGGACCGCCGGCACCGGCATATTCACCTGCTCTAATAGCTGCAGGGCGCGCTTTGTTTCCGCAATAGGAAGCTTTTCCGGCACAAGCACATACACACAGGCTGTCCGCTTTGGATCCATCAAAATGCGGCGGACCCGGGAAAAGCGGTCTTTTCGCTCCATTAATATCTGATAGATCGGATCTTCGACCGGCTCGCCGTCATTCATCCATTCTGAATAGTTATCATTGACTTTGCTTCTGCGCTTGAGCATTCCTTCCATCCAGGCTTCCATCATTTCCGGCAGCGACAGGAGCCGGACCGTATGACCAGTCGGCGCGGTATCAAATACGATTGTATCCACCGTCTCCTTTTCTTCCAGAATAATATGGATCAGCCTGTCGAACAAGGCGGACTCATCCGATCCCGGCGAGACGGCCGCCATGTCGATCTGTCTGTTTACCTCATCGGCCATTGAGGAGCGCACCACGCCTTTAAGGTTCTGCTTGACCCGTTCAATATAACGCCGCGCTTCTTTCTCCGGATCGATTTCCATTCCCCATAGATTATCTGCCAGCGCGGTTTTTTCATCGCCTATCGCCTGGTCAAACAAGTCGCTCAGGTTATGGGCAGGATCCGTAGAAACGAGCAGCGTACGGTATCCTGCCTTTGCAGAAGCAAAAGCGAAAGCAGAGGCGGAGGTGGATTTCCCTACGCCCCCCTTTCCTCCAAAAAACAAAATTTCTTTTTTAAATAAGGTTTTCATACGATCTCCTTCTTATCGTTACGTCCATCAATCAACAGCAGCGGATGCCGGTGAGTGGTGAATTTTCCATTCCCATCCGCTTATGCCAGTCATGAAAATTTTCCAGCATCTCCGGATATAATTCAAGCGTATAGTAAGAGACCGGGTTAGGCAGGCCGAGCAGTTCCGAAAAACAGAGCAGCATAAACAGATCCTCTTCGTCGCGGAGCTCTCTTTTTCGTTCTGCCTGATGAGGCAGGCTGATTACTTCTTCATAGTAAGCCAGCCACTGCTTTATGGTGTCCTGAAACCCCATGTATCATCCCTCCTCTTTTAATCCTGATCCGGCTCCGTGTTCGGCGGTTCCCTGCGGAACAGCATCACCGCTTCAAGCAGAATCCAGATAGTAAATCCTAAAATAATCGATCCCATCACAAACAATAAGATCTGCGCTTCGCCTCCGCCCATTCCGGACCATTGGAACACGACCTGGTTAATCATCGCCCAAAGCGTCATGAATAAGAGGAAAAGCATCGGCACAAAGGTGAAAAGGAAATTGCGTCCTTTGCGGCGCAGCCAGATGCTGATGAGCAGCAGGCTGATACCGGCGAGAAGCTGGTTGGATGTACCAAATAAAGGCCAGAGAAGGTAGCCGCCGGAACCAAATCCGCGGTCTCCTCCCGGAAGAAGAACAAGTGCCATGCTTCCTGCCACCGCAATAGAAGTAGCTACATGTTTTTTTGTAAGCGGCTTGACGTTGTATTCCTGGCCAAGCTCGGAAATAATATAGCGCATAAGCCGTACGGACGTATCAAGCGTTGTAGCGGCAAAGCTGACAACGATAACGGCCACAATCGTTTCTGCCGTTCCCGGCGGAAGCCCAAGACCGCCCGCAAGCTGTCCCGCGCCTCCGATAAAGTACGTCAGTCCATCTGCATTTGCTGTGTTATAGCTGTCATAGGCATTCAAAAATTCTGTCTGTGTCGCAAAAAAAGTACTTACTGCCAGAATCGTTACAAGGGCAAGTACGCCTTCTCCCACAGCTCCAAAGTAGCCGACAAAACGGGCATCTGTTTCTTTATTAAGCTGCTTTGACGTTGTGCCGGAAGAAACAAGGCCGTGAAAACCTGAAATCGCGCCGCAGGCTATCGTAATAAACAGCAGCGGAAACCAGGAAACATCAAGAACACTCCGCGTTACCGGAGCTGTCATTTCTGCTGCCGGCCAGGTGAAGAACAAACCAAGGTATAAAATAGCCAGGCCGACAACCAGCTGGTGGGAGTTAATGAAATCCCGGGGCTGAAGCAGCTTCCATACCGGAAGGACAGAAGCTATGTATACGTAAATCATTAGTATGGCGATCCATATCATAAAGGCAACGGAAATCGCGTCCAGTCCAGCGAACACCGTATTTCCTTCTCCTCCAAAATAGCCTACCAGATCAATCTGCAGAGCAGGAATGGCGCTTGCGGCAATAGCGGCGCCATACATAACAGCAAGTCCCACGAGGGAAGGAATCAGCATGCTCTTTCCCTTCCGGTTCACCGTATAACCAATCCAGATAGCAAGCGGAATTTGAATAAATACTGAAATAACGCTGGCCGGAAAGGTAATAAACAGGTTGGCAATAACCCAGGCAAACACGGCGTTTACCATTAACACCAGAATTAAAATAATGAACAAGAACAGCAGCTTGGCACGGCGGCCGATAATTTTCTCCGCCAGCGTTCCAATCGACTGCCCCTTGTTGCGGACCGACAGCACGAGCGTTCCGAAATCGTGTACGCCGGCTGCAAATACGGTACCAAGAATCACCCATAAAAATGCCGGAAGCCAGCCCCAGTAAACAGCAATAGCCGGTCCCACAATCGGTGCCGCTCCGGCTACAGAAGTAAAATGGTGGCCCCAGAGAACAAATTTATTGGTCGGTACAAAATCGACCCCGTCCCTGAATTCATGAGCCGGCGTGCGGAAATTCGGATCGAGCCGGTAAATTCGTTCTGCTATAAATTTTGAATAATAACGGTATCCTAAAGCAAATACGGTAAAACCAATGATGGCTAGTAATATAGCTGGCATTCTGCTCCCCCTTTTCTCTTTTCCCCTCCAAAGAAAGCGCTTTATTTAAGCGCTGTAAGGAAAGTATATAAGAAAAGTCAGAGAATTACGATAGTTAATAGCCATTCCATTGTTTATCAGCTTCCGAGCGTGCCTATAAACTGTACGGAAAGAAAAATAAGCAGCAAAAACAACGGCCCGAGAGCTGCCAGTAAATAAGAGGCCCCTTTGGATTTCACGACCTGGCTGCAGAAAAAGGAAATGGAAGAAGCCATGGTTACGCCGATAAAATAGCCTTCCAGATTATACGTAAAAATAATAAACAGCCCGTAAAGCAGCCCTACCGTTCCAAAAATAATAATACCCAGAATAGGATAGACAATCCCGTTTTCCAGAGGGCGCAGGAACCGAAGCAGAAACATACCGGCAAGCGACCCTATGTATGTATGGAAAACGAGCACCGCGGCAAGCAGTTCAAAATCGCTGATTTCTCCTAAGCTTACTATATAAAATATCAACATAAGCAGCGTTACCGTAGTGGAGAGACCGCTCCCTTTTAAATAGGCCAAAAGTAAATTGCCTGGTATGTTCATTCGTTTATTCCAGCCTTTCTCTAGTTGTTCTTCTGTTCCTTACCCTTCTTTATTTAGATTTATGCTTCTCCCTTGATTTTGCCGTCAGAATCCGTATGATAAGAATGGAATCAAATAAAAACCACTAGAGGTGTCGTTGGACTGAGAGAGGCAGGGCCTCAACTCTTGGAACCTGAACTGGGTGATGCCAGCGTAGGGAAGTGGCGAAAGCTCTATACATAATAGCAGCCTCGTCTTTCCTGTCTCTGTAGTTGGGAAAGGAGCAGTATATGAAACATCAAAGACTTGTCATTATGATCGAAATCTCGCTCATGGCTGCCTTATCCATTATTTTAAGCTACGTGCAGTTCGGCGCTTTATGGGCGATGGGAGGATCCATCTCCCTGATTATGATTCCGATTTTTGTTATTGCTTTCCGGCGCGGCTGGAAGGCCGGTGCCCTGACAGGTTTTATTGTAGGGCTTCTTCAGCTTTTTACCGGAGCAACGATCGTTCATCCGGTACAGCTTGTGCTCGAGTATCCGGTTGCTTATACGGTGCTTGGTACTGCCGGTTTGTTTGTTACCTCCCGTTCATTTGCAAAGGGAGTGCCTTATGTCTCTATTGTGATCGGCGTACTGGCCGCCGCTCTGCTGCGGTTTATCGACCATTTCGCATCAGGCGTAATCTGGTTTGGCGCCTACGCCGGCGACATGCCGGTCGTTCTGTACTCAGCTGTTTACAATGCATCCTACCTGATTCCCGAAGTACTGATTACGATCGTTATTATCGTGCTGCTTGCCAAGTATTCACCGGCCTTCTTCCGTGCCCCGAAAACATTGTAGACTTACCATTGAAAGAAATATTTCAACAGCGTTGCAATAAGTGCGTACCCTCCTGCAGAAATGAGAAATGTAGGAAGGTGCGCATTTTCTTCATTCGGCATCTCCTTATTTAATACGTTCATCAGCATCGCGCCTGAAATAAAGGCAAATACGACAGCCAGGCCGATTGAAGAATATGGTACGAGTATACCGACAAGCCAACCAGCCAGTATGCCTGCAGCCAGAATATACCGCGCCACTTTCTCATAGCGCTCTTTATCTTCGCGCCAGAGGTCGTGCGATACTGCCATAAAATGAAGCCCTACGGCCATTGCGTAGAAAACGCCCTGGATCGTCTCCACATCGGAAGCAAACACAATGTAGGAGATCATCATATTATATAGAGTAAAAAAGCCAACCTGTATGTAAAAAAACAATGCCTGTCCGTCCCGTCTGCCTTTTTTCTGCTGGGCATCCGCTGTTTTAAATACGGTGTAGAAAACCATCAGCCCTACAAGGCCTAGTATGTAAAGTTCTGATTCCATCGCAAGTTCTCCGCTGAATGCCTCCTGCTCTTCATGCAGCGAGGGAAGCACGTAAACAAATATATAAGATACAGCAATACCTCCTGAAAAAGAAAGCCAGCGAAAGCTTCGGATTCTCGGGCCTTTTACAAATATATTGGCAAATATCTGTACGGCAATAAAAAACAGCCCTATTAAAACTACATCCAACGTCATGACTATTCTCCCTTTCTTTCCTTTCTGCTGGTATAATCCGCAGAAAAAATCCCTTACCCCCAACTATATCAGCCAGGGTAAGGGATTCGCCATTTTTTTGGGCTTTTCTTTTATATTTGAATATACACGCTGCTGCCTTCCACCTGCACAGAATAGGAATGGGTGCAGCCCACATCGGGTGCCTGGGCTTTTCCATCTACTGTGCTTATTTTCCAGTCATGAAGCGGGCAGAATACATAGTCTCCGCTGACAATTCCCTGGGAAAGGGGGCCGCCTTTATGGGGGCAGCTGTTGCGGATTGCCCTGATTTTATCTGAGTTCGTTTTAAAAAAGGCAATTGATTCTCCATTAACAAATATTTCTTTAGGGATGCCTTTGGTAAATTCTTCTACGTCCGCTACATATACCGCTGTTGTTTCGGTTGTTTCAGCCATGGCCCCGCTCCTTTTTGTTTATTGAAGAACTTCTACTTTTTTCTGCTCAAACAGCTCTTCCCGCTTCTTCTCATTGCTCGTAATCGACTTCCACGGATCTTCCGGAAGAGCTTCCAACGCTGTATCCATGCGCGCAATCAGTGCTTTGCGCTCTTCTTTATTATCTAAAATAACGGATTTTACATGCTCCAGGCCTACGCGCCCGATCCAATGCGACGTTCTTTCCAGATATCTGGCGTTTTCCCGGTAGTACTGCAGGTAGGCGCTGATCGTATCGATTACTTCTTCGGTTGTCTGCACTTTCGTAAGCAGCTCGCCGCCCTTTAAATCCACGCCGCCGTTGCCGCCTGCATACAGCTCCCAGGCACCTTCCACCCCGACAATTCCCAGGTCTTTAATTCCGGACTCCGCGCAGTTTCTCGGGCAGGCCGATACTGCCATTTTTACTTTATGCGGAGTGTTAAGCCGGTCGTATTTCTTTTCAATGGCGATGCCCAGGCCGATCGAGTCCTGGGTGCCGAAACGGCAGAAATCTTCTCCTACGCATGTTTTCACTGTGCGAAGCGATTTGGCATAGGCGTAACCGGAAGGCATATTCAAGTCTTCCCAGACTGAGGGCAGATCCGCCTTTGGAATACCCAGCATATCAATCCGCTGCCCGCCGGTTAATTTCAGCAGGGGCACATCGTACTTGTCGGCCACCTCTGCAATTTTCCGGAGCTGATCCGGATTGGTTACCCCTCCGTACATTCTTGGCACGACCGAATAAGTACCGTCGTTTTGAATGTTAGCGTGCATTCTTTCGTTTACAAAACGGGACGAGGGGTCATCTTCATATTCTTTTGGATGGGCTACGCCTAAATAGTAATTGATCGCCGGCCGGCATTTGGAACAGCCTTCCGATGTTTTCCAGTGGAGTACATTCATGACTTCTCTCGTCAGCGTAAGCTGTTTGGTCCTGATCTCTTCCCCGACTTCTTCGTGCGTAAGGTCGGTACAGCCGCACATTGGCTCTTCCTGCAGACCTTCTCCTGCCTCATCTCCGAGCGTGTGGGCGAGCAGGTCGGCTACAAGCGGCTTGCACCCTCCACATGACCGGGCGGCATTTGTATGCTTTTTTACTTCTTCCACTGAGGTTAATCCATCTTTTTGAATGGCTTCCACAATATCGCCTTTACAGACCCCGTTACAGCCGCAGATGGTTTCGAACGGCTCCATTGCAGCAGTCAGGCTTCCTGCTTCTCCGCCTTCCTGTTCCGAGGGAAGAATAATGGTTTTCCCAAGGCCGGTAATGTCCTGGCCTTTTTTCATCATTTCAAGCAGTCTCGGCGAATCCGCGGTCTCTCCGTAGAGAACCGCTCCTACTACGCGGTTGTCACGTACGACCACTTTTTTGTATATGCCTTCAAATTCATCGTGCACGCGGATTGCTTTCGTATCCTCTTCATCCTGAAATGTGCCCGCAGAAAACACATCCACACCGGATACCTTCAGCTGCGTATACGTGAGCGACCCCTGATAACCGGTGCCGGTACGCGCTTTTGCACAGATTCGTTCAGCCAGCACCTTTCCCTGCTCATAAAGTGGAGCCACCAGGCCGTAGGCAATACCGTTGTGCTCGGCGCATTCGCCTACCGCATATATGTCTTTAACGCTTGTTTCCATATGATCATTAACGAGAATAGCACGATTTGTATCGATCCCTGAAGCCCCTGCTAATACGGCGTTAGGTCGGATACCGACGGCCATGACGACCAGATCGGCTTCCAGCGTGGAACCATCTTTAAATTTCAGTCCCTCCACCCGTTTTTTTCCCAGTATCTTTTCTGTGTCTTTCGCCATATGAAACCGCATGCCCTGTGCTTCCAAATCATTCTTGAGCATTCGGGATGCCGGCTCATCAAGCTGGCGCTCCATCAGATAGCTGCTGTTATGTACGACTTCAGTTTCCATATCCAGATTCAACAGGCCGCGGGCTGCTTCCAGACCAAGCAGTCCTCCTCCAATAACGACCGCTCTTCTATATTTTTTAGAGGCACTGATCATTTCTTCTGTGTCTTTAATATCCCGGAAGGCAATGACCCCTTCTTTATCTGCACCAGGTAAAGGCAGCATAAACGCATTGGACCCCGTTGCAATAATTAAATGGTCATACGGACATTCACGGCCCTGTCTGCTCCGTACAACTTTTTTCTTTTTATCAATTTCCTCCGCTTCATCTCCTGCATAAAGGGTAATATTCTTTTCTTCATACCAGTCATAGTCGTTCAAAATAATTTCATTGATGTCGCTGTCTCCCTGCAGCACTTTGGAGAGCAGAATACGATTATAATTTGGGTACGGTTCTTTTCCGAAAATGGTAATAGTAAAGCGATTCGGTTCTTTTTTTAGAATTTCCTCAATCGTTCGAATACCGGCCATTCCGTTCCCTATTAAGACAATATTCTCTTTACGCATGCTGTACGACACTCCTTTGAATGATATAACTCAGATGATTTCGGCTAGAGCAGGCTTATCAGCAGACAATGAAATCCATTTTTCAAAACTTCCAGCTTCCGGGAGACAGGTTACATACTGTGCTCCTGCCTGCTTTAACGAATCAGCGGCGCTTCTGGAACAGCAGTAGAAAGTAAGTTTATCTTCTATTAAGTCTCCCGGAAGAGATTCTAGACAGTCAGCGGCGGAAGCCAGGTCCGGCACGATGATATGAGACGCATGGCCGACCATGGTTAAATGGCTGAAAGCCGTTTTTTCCCGGTTTCCCCATTTGCGGCTCCCTGTATACACTTCCGCTCCCAGGCTTTCCCATTCCTTTTGAAATTTTTCTGTTTCCGGAGTGGCATGATGAATAATGCATCCTTCTCCAGTTAGCGGCCCCTTCTCTATCCACTGCAGCTTGTGATGAAGTACAGCTACTTCTCCTACAATAATGATGGAAGGGTTTGCCATTTTTTGATCCGCCGCTTTTCTTTCGATATCAGCAAGCGTTCCTATTATTTCCCGCTGTCTGCCGCAGGTCCCCCATTCAACGACAAGCACCGGGGTACCTTCGTTTTTTCCATGGCTGATCAGTTCAGAAGCGATGAAAGGAAGGTTTTTCATTCCCATATAAAAGACGATCGTTTCCATTCCTTTTGCGAGGCCTGCCCAGTCTGCCTCCGGCTTCCCGGACTTCTCTTTGCTGTGCCCTGTCACAATAGCAAGGGACCTGGCATGGTCCCGATGCGTAAGCGGCACTCCTGCATAGAGCGAAGCAGCGCTGGCAGCAGTTACACCCGGAATCATTTCATAGGCAACTTTATGACTGCGGAGCATTTCCGCCTCTTCCCCAACTCTTCCGAATATACCCGGATCGCCGCCCTTCAGCCGGACGACCCTTTTTCCCTTCTTTGCCTGAATCAGCAGCTCTGTTTGAATATCCTGCTGCCGCAGCGTATGCTCGCACGGTTTTTTTCCACAGTAGATAAATTTCGCTTCCGGATCAGCTTCCAAAAGCAGGGCGGGATGGACCAGCCTGTCAAATACCACAACGTCAGCCCGCTGAAGAGCTTTCAATCCCTTGATTGTCAACAGCTCCGGATCTCCCGGACCGGCTCCTACAAAACAAACGACACCTGGTTTCATTTCGTTTCACTCCTGCTTTTCTTTATAATTATGTATTGTATAGAAAGAAGCTGGGAATTTCTGCAACAGCGAAAGATAATCTAACACACTTTATTATGCATATTAAATACATATTAAATAACAGATAAAACCCGCTCCTTAAAAGAAGCGGGTTGAAGTCGTGATTATTTTTGAGCCAGCTGCCTAAGACGTTGTGCTGCCTCTTTCGGATCTATTGCCCGGCTGATAGCAGAAATCAGCGATACCCCGTCAGCTCCAGCCCTCATGATGCTTTTCACATTTTTCTCTGTAATGCCGCCGATGCCTACAATCGGAAGGGTAATACCAAATTTCCGTAAGTCCTGTATGCCTTCCGGACCGATAGGCTCATCGGCATCGTCCTTTGATGTAGTGGCGTACATAGGTCCTGTTCCAATATAATCGGCCTCGTCCTGTACAGCCTTTTCGGCTTCCTTCAGTGTTTTTGCCGACACGCCTACGATCATATGGGCCGGTAGTTTCTTTTTCACACTAGAAGCCGGCTCGTCCCCCTGGCCGATGTGAACGCCATCCGCCCCGATCTGTACAGCAAGATCGACATCATCGTTTACAATAAACGGAATGCTGTGGCTTCGGCATACAGCAAGCAGTTCACGAGCCAGCTCTTCTTTTTGTTCTACCGTTTTTGAAGCCGGTCCTTTTTCACGGAACTGAAAGCAGGTAATCCCGCCCGCGACCGCCTGCTTGAGTACTTCAGCAGGGTCTTTATCCGTATCCTGGCTGCCCATAATAAAATAAAGCAGCAGTGTTTCTTTATTCATAAGTGCCTTTCAACGCTTCTTTTTTAAGTGTCAGCTGCTGCCTGATATCCATATCCCCTACATGGTACAGGGCGTTCAGCAGCTCTACCTGAAACGTGCCGGGTCCTCTCATCGAAGCAAACCCACCGGCTTTTTCAGCCGCTACTCCGTAGTAGCCGAGCGCCGCGGCTGCGCCGTATGCCACATCGTCCGTGACCGTAAGAAAAGAACCGATCAGGGAGCTTAGCAGGCAGCCGGATCCGGTCACTCTTGTCATCATCGAATGGCCATTATGGATGCGGTACATATCTTTTCCATCCGTAATCGCATCAACCGCTCCGGTAACCACGACAGGAAGCTTCAGTGCCTGGTAAGCACGTTCTGCCGTTTCTGCTGTTCCTGACTGGGAGGAGCCTGAATCGACTCCGCGCGTGCTGCTTTCAAGTCCTGCGACAGCGGCAATTTCTCCTGCATTACCGCGGATGAGGGATATATCTATTTCTTTTAGAAGCCGGCGCGCTGTATCCGTGCGGTAGGCTGTAGCACCAGCCCCTACCGGATCCAGCACGACCGGAATGCCTTTTTTATTTGCCGCCGCTCCAGCAAGAAGCATTGACTCCACCTGTAATTGGTTCAGCGTTCCAATATTAAGCACAAGCGCATCTGCGGCAGCCGCCATATCTGCCGCTTCTTCTTTTGCATTCGCCATCACAGGCGATGCACCGGCCGCTAAAAGGCCGTTTGCCGTAAAGTTTGTTACGACTACGTTTGTAATGTTATGAATAAGAGGCTTTGCCGCCCGCATTTCATGCAGAACTTTGTATACTTTTTTTCCTTCAGAATGCATCATGTTCTCTTTCCCTCCAGGTCATTTCATTTATTTCTCTAAAAACCGTCCCCAGTGATTAACCGGTCCACTGCCGTGTCCAATATTGAGCGGGTGGCTGATCGCTTTTGTAATAAATTCCTTAGCCAGCTCACATGATTTGATGACGGGAATGCCTTTTGCCCGATTGGCAGCAATAGCCGCAGAAAATGTACATCCCGTCCCGTGCGTATGCTTTGTATCAAATCGATCCGCTGTCAGATGAATAAACTCTTTCTTATAATATAACACATCAATGGCCGTATCTTTGGCGTGGCCCCCCTTTACAACGGCAGCCCCGGCTCCCATCTCATCGACCAGCAGACGGGCTGCTTTTTCGGCCTCTTTTATCGTGGATACGTTTACTCCGGTAAGCTTTTCGGCTTCTTCCATATTAGGAGTCACGACTTCTGCTATAGGCAGCAGCCGGTTAATCATCAGCTCTGTCGTTTCTTTATCCATTAACGAATCACCGCTCGTCGCGACCATCACCGGGTCTACAATGATCGGCAGGTTTTCTCGTTCCAGCCGGTCCGTAATGCTTTCAATCATGGAAGGCAGAGCGATCATCCCGGTTTTTACCGCCTGGGGCCGGATATCTTCGAGTACTGCTTCCAGCTGTTTTAGAATGGCTTCATTTTCCATATGCCAAACGTCTTTGACCCCTACGGTATTCTGCGCAACGACGCTTGTAATAACCGCCATTCCATAAGCCCCGACCTCCTGGAATGTCTTTAAGTCGGCATGAATGCCTGCGCCTCCAGTAGGGTCTGTTCCCGCTATCGATAATACTTTTGGTATTTCCGCCATGATTTGTTCCTCCGTTTTTAGGTGTACTCACCACATCCGGGACAGCTTTTACTTTTCTGCTCTTCCCATATAAAAAAGCCGCCCCTTGAAAGGAGCGGCTTTTGCTGACTATGCCAGCCTGATAAAAACGCACGCTCCACTTTCCTACGCTGGCTTTACCCAGATCAGGTTCAGAGGGACAAAGGAATTTCCTTATCTCAGCATATGCGCCCCTAGTGGTTGTCTTTATTTCATGTTACGGGAGAGAAAGCTTTATTGTCAATTAATCATTTGTTTCTCCCTGCTTCTGACGCTTTTTTTCGCGTTTTTGTTCTTTTTTTGCCTTTCTTTCTTCTTTTCTCATTTTACGGAAATTTTTATCCATAAAGCTGTACAGTACTGGAATAACAAACAACGTCAGGAAAGTACTGCTGACCAGCCCGCCGATAACGGCAATACCCATCGGCTGCTGAATTTCCGCTCCTTCCCCGATGCCGAGTGATAAAGGAACGACGCCAAGAATTGTTGTCACAGCTGTCATAAGAATCGGACGGGTTCTCTGTTTAACAGATTCCACAATAGCTTCTTTGGAAGCCATGCCTTTTTCTTTCTGCTGATTAATATAGTCCACCAGTACAATCGCATTGTTCACAACAATACCAGCCAGAACGATAAGCCCGATAAAGACGGTAACGCTTAAAGGAGTCTGCGTGATGGCCAGCGCAATGCTTACTCCTATGACAACGAGCGGTACGCTGAACATAACGATAAATGGATATTTGAAGGATTCAAACTGGCCGGCCATTACTAAATAAATAAACAGCAGTCCCAGAATAAAAGCAAATATCATGCTGTCAAGCGCATCATCCAGCAGTTCCTGCTCTCCAGAATAGGCTAGAGAGGTACTGTCTGCCATATCATTGCTTTCATATATATCTGTTACTAAATTAGATGCCTCATTCAATGTGGTATTCGAACTGTAGGCGGCTGTTATTTCCACGCTGCGCTGCTGATCATCACGGTTAATAACTGCCGGACCGCTTCCTTCTTCAATCGCAGCCACCTCGCCAAGTTCAATATATTCCCCTTCCTGGTTGGCAATGAGCAGCGTTTCTAAATCTTCTGCTGTTTCCAGTTCTCCGGTTTCATATTGAACCACCACATCGTACGTCGTGCTCCCCGGTGTCTGGATCGTCGTTGCGGTCTGGCCGCGGGTTGCATTATCCACGCTCTCTGCGATCTGGGCGGCAGCCAGACCATTGTCTCGTGCATTTTCTTCATCTACAGAAATCTGCAGTTCCGGAGCTGTATCTTCATCTGATGTCGATATTTCCCGGATATCTTCCGACTCCCTCAGCTCTGAGATCATATACTCTTTAGACTCTTCTAGTGTATTTACATTCTGATCGCTGATCGTAAAGACAACCGTATTTGCTTCCCCTCCGCCTATAGCGGTCTGGCTGGATAAAGAAATGTCGGCATCCGGCTCTACGTCGATGACTTCATCTTCTATCTGTTCAATAAAGTCGATGGTACTTGCTTCTCTGTCTTCCATAGGCTGCATGGTGACCATCACCTGCGCTTCATTGGAACCTGATGGCCCTCCTGAGGCGGCACCACCGTCACCGGAAGAGCCGATCATTGTTAAATAGCTGTCTACAGCACCCTCTTCATTTAGGATAGCTTCAATATCCTCAGTAATAGCAGTCGTTGTTTCCAAATTGGTGCCGTATTCTGTTTCCACATCGATCGAGAAAAATCCCTGATCGCTTGCAGGAAGAAAGTTAACGCCTGTCGCAGCCAGGCCGGCACCGCCCGCAATAAGAAATAATAAGGTAATAAACAGCGTAAGAAAACGATGCTTCAGCGACCATTTGCTTGCTCTTTCCAGACGCTTCATATACCGCGAGTTCTGTCTTTTTTCTTCTATATCTTCTTTAGGGGCTTTCAGGATGCGGCTCGCCATCATAGGTACAACGGTAACAGCCACAAACAAGGAAGCAATTAAGCTGAAGGACACCGCCAGTGCAAACTCGGTGAAAATGTTTCCAACAATACCGGATACAAAGATAATCGGCAGAAAAACGGAAACGGTCGTCAGCGTCGATGCCGTAATGGCACCCCCAACTTCTTTTGTTCCTTCTGAGGCCGCCTTCCTCGGCGTTTTTCCCATCGACAAATGCCGGTAAATATTCTCAATAACAACAATGGCGTTGTCGACCAGCATTCCAATGCCAAGCGCAAGTCCGCCGAGAGTCATTAAGTTCAGTCCGACATCCGTAAAGTATAAAAATCCAAACGTCACGATAACGGAAAATGGTATCGCCACTCCAATAATCAGCGGAGTCTTTAAGTTACGAAGAAAGAAAAACAGCACAAGCATCGCGAACACACCGCCGGTAATAAGGGCTGTAGTCACGCTGTTGATCGACTGCTGGATGTAGTCCCCTTCATCGTAGAATGTTGTGAAATTCAGGCTGCTGTACTGATCTTCTTCGAGCAGCGTATCGAGTTCACTGTTGAATGCTTCTGATACCGTTGCCGCATTTGCATCCGTTTCCTTCATTAAGTTAAGCTGCATAGCCGGCTCTTGGTTTGTTCTTGTTATAGCATTTCTTTCTTCAGGAGCAAGAGCTACTTCCGCCACATCCGACAAAAACAGCTCATCTCCTGTTTGAGGATCAATGGTCACAAACAGTTCTTCTAAGTCTTCCTGAGCCTCTATTTCCTTTAGGACTCTTGTGGTGAGGGTTCTTTCACCTGATTCCACCGTCCCTCCCGGAAGCGACACGTTGTTGGACTGAATCACATTAACGATGTCTTCCTGGGTAATCTGGTATTCTTCAAGCTGCGCCTGATCCAGGTTAATTTCATACCGTTCCGTCACCCGGCCCGATTCATCAACGTTGGCTACCCCTTCCACACGTTCCAGTTCTGTGCGGATAGAAGCCAGGTCATCCTGAAAGTCTATTACTTCCATATCATCAGAAGTGACAGCGATCTGCGCCATGCCAAACATGGAAGGATCAAATTTCAGAAAAGAAGGATCTGTGGCATCATCCGGAAGCGGGGCATCCCCCATCGAGCTGATAACGTCCTGCTCTACATCATCAATCGCCGTCTCCCAGGAGAACTCCAGAAGGATTAAAGCAGAGCCTTCTTCAGACGTCGAGGTAATATTATTCAGGCCGGGAAGCGTGGATAGCTGCTCCTCAAGCGGAATCGTCACACTTTCCTCCACTTCTTCCGGACTCGCACCGGGGTAGCTTGTTACAACAGCTGCCACTGGAGGGTCAATTTCCGGAAAAAGCTGGAGAGGCAGGTTGGTTAATGATACCGCTCCCAGTAAAATAAAAAGGATCATTCCTACAATAGTCAGTTTCGGCCTGCGGATGGATAAATCAGTAATTTTCACGTAAACTGTTCCTCCTCTTACCCCTGTACCCTTTTCAGCGCTTCATTGTGACACTTCCCAGTGCCTCAGACTGCCGGGCAGAAGCATTTTATACCGTGTGCTTCAGTTTTTATATGTGTATTATTATTCTGCCGGTTAACGAATGGAATAGTTGTTGTATGTAAGAATATAAATAGTTAAGCAGCTTAACTATTTAATAAACTAAAGCAACCACAGCATAGAGTCAATGAATCCCTCTCCATTTCACAAAGAATTCATTTTATTAATACTTTCATGCAAAAAGAGCAGCGAATGCTGCTCAGTCTGTTAAAAAATCAAAATACATATTTTATACAAAAACCTGTAAAAAAAGGAGGCTTTCCGCAGGAACGGTTCTTACTCTTCGGTTTCTTTTATCAGCTTATCCAGTTTTTTTAATGTCTGGTCGATTTGTTCAATTTCTTCTTTTTTCAATTGGCTGATGTAATCCTGAATAATCGATTCTTCAAAAAGCCGGAATTCCTCCTGCAGCCGTTCTCCCTGGGGACCTAACTTAATAATCATTTCCCGGCGGTTTTCCTCATTAATGAGCCGTATCAGAAGCTCTTCTTTTTCAAGGCGGTTCAATGCCTGGCTGACCGCGCTCTTCGAAATGTTTAAATAATAGGCCAGGTTTGAAATAGAGACGTTCTCATCCTGGACAAGCCTCATCATCATTGCTTCCTGCCTTGTGGTCAGCTGAAGTTTTTGAAGCAGCGGAAGCTTCGGCTGCAGGTTTCTTGAAATGCTTTCTAGTGACTTTATCGTACTGTGCAGTATTTCTTTATATTCTTCATATGCCATTTGCTTCTCACCCCTGGCTGCTGCGTTACCGCAGTACCGCTTTTTTCAATCCTTTGTTCAGCAGAGCGCCAATCGCCCCGCTGAATTCTCCATTTTCCAGAAAATAAGCCTTTTTCCCACGAAGCTCCGTGTACTGGGTCATAATGGACTGCAGTGTATTGTGATTGGAAAAGGTAGTTCCTATATAAATAACAGCGTCCGTCCCTATCCGGTCAGCTGCCTGTACGCTCATCGTCGTAATGGTTTCACCGATCATCCTTACAACGGTCGCGATATAGTCTTCTTTATTATGGGTACCCTGCTTCATTTGAGCAAGATCTCCGAAGTTGCTTGCGGTCAAGTCCCCGGAAATGGGCGGGGGTTCATGAGAATAAATATCCCCGACCGTAACGTTTAACTTTCTGCCGTCTCCCTGCTCTCCAAGAGTCAGAATTCTGTCGAATTCATCTTCCCCCGTTAACAAATAGGATAAGCCGAGCAGCGTGCCTCCACCCATTCCACTTCCCCCGATCCGCTCATAGGAGTCCTGGTCAACCATATGAATAGACGTTCCGGTCCCGACATTAGCTACGATAAAACGATCTCCTGTTTTATTAATCAAACCGCTTCTTTCCAGCTGCCATTTGACTCCTTCACAGGTGGCTTCAAATTCATTAATTTTCTTTGCGGCAAAAGGCAGTTCTTTCATTAGCGCCCCCGCCTTTCCCCCCGTTACCTGCACGTACGGATCATCAAAGGTTTCTTTAAACCAGTCGTGCAGTTCGTGGAATTTCGATGTGGCGATTTTTTTGTATCCCCAGTCGTTCCCTTTCGCGTACACAATTTTGGAAAGAGTGCCCCCTCCATCGATTCCTATATATTGATCACTCATGTATTCAGCTTCTCCTCTCCCTGCAACGGCGGTCGTTAAAACAACGGCTCTGTATCTTTTTATCGTATAATTCATTATAAGTGGTATACCTTGTTTTTGCATGGGATTATTCTTTATTTACAGAGATTATCTTTCTCTGTCTTTCTCTAAATTATGCTAAAATGTGGAAGGAGATCTACGGAGGTGACACAACTGCATGACGATAGGCGAAGTGTTTTCTATTATATTAAGTATTTTATTTGTATTAAACATCGTATTTGCAGGAATTATCATATTTTTGGAACGCAGGGACGCCACGTCAACCTGGGCCTGGGTTATGGTGCTGTTTTTTATTCCATTTCTGGGATTTATCCTTTACCTTATTTTCGGACAGAACCTGACAAGGCGCCGGTTATTTGACTGGGAAGACATTAAGAAAATCGGCATTGAGGATTTAATCCGAGCACAAATTGCCGCACTTCGGGAAGAACGGTTCCACTTTATTGATCCATCGGTCCGCGAGCACCGCGATCTTATTTTTATGCAGCTCGTCAATAACGATTCCGTACTCACCCAGGAAAATGAAGTAGATATATTCATTGACGGCGGAAAGAAATTCGAAGCGCTGATGAAAGATATCGAAGCGGCGGAAGATCATATTCATTTTCAATATTACATTCTTCGCGACGATAAGCTCGGTACAAGAATTATTAAAGCTTTAACCAAAAAAGCTGAAGAGGGTGTAAAAGTCCGGATTTTGTATGATGAAATGGGCTCGCGGTCTATTTCTAAAAAGTCATTCCGTGCCTTTCATGCCGCGGGGGGAGAAACAAGCATCTTTTTCCCGAGGCGCATTCCCTTCATCAACCTGCGGCTTAACTACCGGAATCACCGGAAAATCGTTATTATTGACGGGAAAATCGGCTATACCGGGGGCTTTAATGTCGGCGATGAATATTTGGGACTTGATCCCAAGTTCGGATACTGGCGCGATACCCACCTGCGGATGCTCGGTGACGCAGTAAAAGCCCTGCAGACGCGTTTTATTCTGGACTGGAATCAGGCAAGTCCCGATAAAAGGGATATTCATTATCAGGAAGGGCTGTTTCCTGCGGTCGACCCTCATGCCGGCAACACGGCCGTACAGATCGTTTCGAGCGGTCCGGATTCCCAATGGGAACAAATTAAAAATGGGTATATCAAAATGATTTTAATGGCTAAAGAATCGATCTATATTCAAACTCCGTATTTCATTCCGGACCAGAGCCTGATGGACGCCCTGCGGATTGCCGCTTTATCAGGCGTGGATGTACGTATTATGATTCCCAACAAGCCGGACCATCCGTTTGTATACTGGGCAACCTATTCCCATATTGGAACCATCCTCGAAGCAGGAGCCGAAGTCTATATTTATGATAATGGATTTATTCATGCCAAAACGATTGTCGTTGATGGAAAAGTCAGCTCGGTCGGCACCGCGAATATTGATAACCGCAGCTTTGCCCTGAATTTTGAAGTAAATGCATTCATTTATCATCATCCATTCAGCCAGCGGATGGCTCTTATTTTTGAAGAAGATATGAAGCAGTCCACTCGTTTCACCCTTAATAATTACCAAAAACGTTCGCTGTGGATCCGCTTTAAAGAAGCCATTGCCCATCTTCTTTCTCCTATTTTATAAAAAAATCCATCATAAAAAGCCGCTCCTGAAAAAGGGGCGGCTTTTTGTTACATTTATTTTCCACTGGATGCTTTCCACATAAGAGCAAGGCTTCTTGAAATCTTTTCTGCATACTCCGGCCCGTTCTTCAGTGCTGTTTGAAGGTCATGCGGACCAGGCACCATGCTGAATGCTGCGGTAATACCATGCTCATAGACTGCTTCGTACCCTTCGCCAAGCTGGCCGCAGACAGCGAGAACAACGGCGTTTTTGTTAACGGAATGTGCTGCTTTTGCCACGCCTACAGGTGTTTTTCCATAAACGGTCTGGCTGTCCATTTTTCCTTCCCCGGTAACGACAAGGTCCGCTCCTTTTACCCGTTCATAGAAATTTGTTTCCTTCAGTACTATATCGATTCCGGATTCAAGCGATGCGCCAAGGCACCCTATTAGTCCGGCGCCCATGCCGCCTGCGGCTCCTGCTCCTTCTATGTGTGCAATATCTGCATTAAGATCCCGCTTCATGACGTCAGCAAAAACGCCCAGAGCCTCATCCAGCGTTTTCACCATATCCGGGGTCGCACCTTTTTGAGGACCATACACAGCACTGGCTCCATTCTCCCCTGTTAATGGATTTTTCACATCGCAGGCGACCGATATACTTACCTGCTTCAGCCTGTCATCCAATCCGGATAAATGAATGGAGTGCAGGCCGGCAAGCGCTGCGCCTCCCGCTGCAACTTCCTGGTTTTCATTATCCAGCAGCCGGCCGCCCAGTGCCTGTATCATCCCGGCCCCTCCATCATTTGTGGCACTTCCGCCAATACCAATAATGATTTTTTCCACGCCTTTTCCAAGAGCATCCTGAATCAGCTCTCCGGTCCCGTAAGAGGTGGCTGTTAGCGGGTTTCTCTCCTGCTCATCAACCAGTCCGATGCCAGATGCTTCCGCCATTTCCAGAACAGCAGTCCTGCCGTCTTTTGAGACCGCATATTCAGCAGTAACTTTCTCTCCGTTTGGTGACGTTACTTCTATTTGATGCATAGAGGCTTCGAGTGCTTCAGAAAGAGACGTAGTTGTGCCTTCTCCACCATCTGCCATAGGTATCACATCAACAGAAGCCTCTTCTCCAAATATGTCTTTCCAGCCTTTTTTCATACTTTCTGCTGCTTCCAATGCTGTCATGCTTTCTTTAAATGAATCGGGTGCAATGACTATTTTCATATTTGGAGCCTCCTGTGTCTGCCGCTTTTTGGACCTGCGCGGGTTTCTCTATTATTGTAACCGGTAACAATTAAACCGTCATTAGCTTTGTATACAAAAAAACCAATCATGCACCGGTTCACATGATTGGCTGCTTTTATACTTTGTATAACTCTGATTCATGACGCTTGAGCACTTCTTCAAATAAATATTTCTTTTCCGGGAGAGGCAGCATACAAAACTCCTGCTTGAGCCCTCTGTCTTTTCCAAAACCAAGAATCGACTGGCAGAACCCACAGGTATTGCTCTTGTGTATAACCGGATTTTCATTGGGAAACCAGTCCTGCTTTTCTTCTATATAGTATCCATGAATGGAATATTTCGTTCCGTCCTGCAGCGTAATATTCATGTGAAGCATATCGCCGCTTTTCCAATTGCCGTCTTCGGCGTAGTCTCTCACAAGCATATCCGTCTGCCATTCTATATCGGAGTCGGTAATCGTTAAAAAAGCAGGTAAGTCTTCATCTCTTAACTCCTTCCAGCTGGACGTTTCCTGACCAGTTTCCCGTAAATACGCTAAATGTTCCTTATACCGGGACAAGTATAGATGAATTGGCTTTTTTTGACTCATACCCTTCCTCCTTTTGAAATTCCTATTTTTCTGGATAGGATGCATGTGCACATCTTTATTTTCTCACATTATCAACCGCTTCGCCACTACGGACTTCTTTCATTTGACGGGCAGATGTTTTTAGTCTATTCTTTCCCTAAGGAAACTTTATGTCTCGAGACTAAATATCGGACTATTCACTATATAAGGAGGGACCGTCATGTCAGAGGCTGTCCGCGTAGAAAATATTACTGCGGCTTACCGTAAAGAACCAGTGCTTCGAAATGTAAGCTTTGCGCTTCCGCAGGGCCGGTTAATTGGAATTGTAGGACCGAATGGCGCAGGTAAATCCACGCTTTTAAAAGCGGTTCTTGAACTAATCCCCAAATCAAGCGGCAATGTTGAAATACTGGGAAGCAGCGTACGCTCTCAAAAGAAAAATATTGGTTATGTTCCCCAGCGCGGCAACGTGGACTGGGATTTCCCAACCAACGCTCTTGATGTGGTAATGATGGGTCGTTATGCCCAGATAGGCTGGCTGAAACGCCCTTCCAAAAAAGATAAAGCTTTAGCAGTAGAGGCCCTGGAGCGTGTAGGGATGAAAGAATATGCGGACCGGCAGATCAGCCAGCTCTCCGGAGGCCAGCAGCAGCGGGTTTTTCTGGCAAGAGCGCTTATTCAGGATGCCCAGGTGTACTTCATGGATGAACCTTTTGCCGGGGTGGATGCTACTACGGAACGGGCTATTATAGACCTGTTAAAAGAATTAAAAGAAAAAGGAAAAACCGTTATTGTTGTCCATCACGACCTGCAGACCGTAACCGAATACTTTGACTGGGTTCTCTTATTGAACCAGCGGTTAATCGCATGCGGACCGGTAGAACAGACTTTCACTTCTGAACTGCTTCAGAAAACATATGGAGGCCGCTTGTCTTTTATTCAACAGGAAAACCTTAAGATATAAGAAAGGAGACCGTCTCATGCAGGAATGGCTGCAATTTTTATCCAGCCCGAATCTTCAGTGGGTAATGGCCGGGGCTGCGCTTCTTGGCCTGGCAAGCGGAGTAGTGGGAAGTTTCGTGCTTCTCCGCAAAGAGAGCCTGGTAGGCGACGCAATGGCTCACGCTGCGCTTCCCGGCATCTGTCTTGGATTCTTGGTGTTTGGACGGGAAACACTTGCTTTAATGGGAGGCGCCGCCCTCACCGGCCTCCTCGCTGTCTATGCCATACGTGCCGTTCATTCACAAAGTAAAATAAAGCAGGATGCTGCAATAGGTATTGTGCTCTCTGTCTTTTTTGGATTCGGTATTGTCTTGTTAACGATGATCACGAACGGAAGCTACAGCCAAAGCAGCGGAATCGACGAATTTATTTTCGGCCAGGCTGCTTCTCTCGTTGGAGCGGATGTACAGATTTTGATTGCAAGTGCGCTTGTTCTTCTTATTCTCTCTTTTCTCTTTTTTAAAGAGTTGAAGCTTCTGATTTTTGATCCTTTGTTTGCCGGAGGCATTGGGCTGCCAATACGCTTTCTGAATGCGCTTCTCAGCTCTATGGTAGTTCTTGTTGTCATCACAGGCATTCAGACCGTAGGAGTCATTTTAATGGCGGCTCTGCTGATCACACCGGCCGTCACCGCCCGGTACTGGACCGATCGTCTTGGTGTAATGGCTGTTCTTTCCGGACTGATTGGAGGCCTGTCCGGTGCCGTTGGGGCTTTGCTGAGCTCAACGATAAGCGGACTTCCTACCGGACCGGTAATTGTCGTAACCGCCACGGCCTTCTTTTTGATTTCGTTTCTGTTCGCTCCGCAGCGGGGCATTTTGTTTCGAATGATGGAAACCAGAAAAAACACGCAGTTTGTACTAAATAATTTTCTTTTGGACACTATGTATGAAAAGCTCGAAAAACGTTATGCAGCCGGCCAGTACAGCGCTCTTTTTTCCCGCAGGGAACTCGAGGAGCAGACGCGCCTTCCCCGAAACGGTCTTGAAAAAACCATTCAGGCCCTGCAGAAACAAGGCCTTCTTACACAGACAGATGGAAAATATGTGCTGACCGGAACAGGGCTCGCCTACGCCTACGACTCTTCTCTGCTCCGCCGGATTCAGGACATTCATCTTACGCATGAAGCTGAACTTGGTTCCTGGAAAGAAGCTTCGGCAAATGGTGATCTTCGGAAGCCCCGGGACTATCTAATGAACGAGCGTATCCATTCCCTGCTCACCGCTGAACAAAAACTGCCGGTTTCTCTTGCTATTAAACAGTCGTCTATTGAATACGCCGATCAGGCCTAGTATATAAAAGGAGGGACACGCTTTGCTTTACGAACTATGGATTTTAGCGATCAGTTCGCTTGTCGCTGCTACATGCGGCATTGTTGGTACATTTCTTGTACTGCGCCGCATAGCAATGGTGGCGGATGCCATCAGCCACACTGTCCTGCTGGGCATCGTCGGGGCGTTTCTGGTCTCCCAGACGCTTGAAGGCCCGCTTATGCTTATCGGAGCCGCTGTAGTAGGACTGGCAACCACTTATTTTATTCAGGTGCTTGATAACGCGGGCGTGCCTGCTGACGCGGCTATTGGCGTGGTATTTACCTCTTTATTCTCTGTCGGCGTTATTCTTGTTTCTTTATATGCAAGAGATGTTCATTTAGACGTGGATCACGTCTTGATGGGAGACATCAGCTTTGCTCCGTTCCATACGATAGAATGGAACGGCATTCCAATGGGACCGCAGGCGTTCTGGGTGATTCTGGCCGTCTTTATTATTGATCTTGCTTTAATCCTTCTACTGTATAAGGAGTTCAAAATCACTTCCTTTGATCCGGCACTTGCTGCGGCCCTTGGTATTCCGGTAACATTGATCCATTATCTTCTGATGACAATGGTTTCTATTACAGCCGTCGCTTCCTTTGATGCCGTAGGCGCCATTCTGGTGGTCGCTCTTTTGATTGTTCCGCCGGCTACCGCTTACCTTCTCACGGAAAAGCTGAGCCGGATGATTATAGTGAGCGCTTTGACAGGAGTAGCTGCGGCGGTTACCGGCTATTATACGGCTAAATACTTTAATGTATCGATCGCAGGCTGTATTGCCAGTGCTGCAGGCGCTCTGTTTCTTATTGCCTTTCTATTCTCCCCTTCCCAGGGTATTCTTTTACGAGGCAGGCAGAGAAAAAAAGCAGCTGCCCCCGCCTCTTCCTAAATACAAAATAAGCTGCAGCCAATGGCCGCAGCTTATTTTTCTTTATTCAGATGCGAATCTTTAAAAACGAAATATTTTATCATAAAGAAGCTTGCCGTAAAGGAAAGAAACATTGCTACTCCCTTTGCTAAATTATAGCGGAGCCAGCCGGGTACACCGACAGCCTGAAACAAAGTATTGCCGCCGATGAACACAAGGTTATTTACTCCAAGGCTTACGAGTCCCTGAAGCACAAAAGCCATCCTTTGTTTACCGCTGCCTTTCGCAGAATCCCTGAAGGTAATCAGAACGTTCCAGATATAGCTGTTCGCTACAGCCAGGCAGTAGGATATCGTGTTATAGGTAGTCAGCATAACCCGTTCATCCGTTGGAAAAAAGTAAAGAAGCAGGTTGAGTGTGCCAATATCTACAGCGGCATTGGATATGCCAATGGCACTAAACTGGGCGTACTGAAATAGTCCTTTTCTTTTTTTCTTTTTTTCCATAGGTATCCCTCAGTTCAATCTGGATGCAGCTCATACCTGTCAGGAACCGGAAAGCTCTTCTTTGCTTTCAGCAGGTTTTTCCCCGGAAACAGCCTGTTCATAGATAGCTTCAATCTGCTCAGCCACCTGGTTCCAGCTGAAGCTCTGGACATCCTGGTGGGCCTGATCCGCCATTTTTTTACGCAGAAGCTCGTCTTCAAAGCGAAGAACTGTTCTCGTAAAGTCCCCTTCTACGTCAGGCTCATATAAAAGCCCTGTTTTTCCATCTTCGATCTGTTCTCTGGTAGGTCCGCTCTGTGCAGCCACAAGAGGCAGTCCGGATGCCATTGCTTCCATAATAACGAGACCCAGCGTTTCCGTAGTAGAAGGAAACACAAACACATCTGATGTGGCAAAGGTTTCTGCCAGTTCCTCCCCGTGCATAAATCCGGTAAAAATCGTATTCGTACCTTTGAAATGTTCTTCGAGAGCCTGGCGGTGCGGGCCGTCTCCCACAATAGCAAGAACAAACGTATCCGACTCTTCCAGAACATGGCGGACTTTTTCAATTTCTTTTTCCGCAGCCAGTCTCCCTACATAAAGCAGCAGGGTTTTTTCGGGCTGGCCGCCTGTCAGCCGGCGGCGCATGGATTCACTGTATTTGTCCGGGGAAAACTGCTCTGTATTTACCCCGCGCTTCCATAAATGCATACGCTCAAAATTACGGCTCACCAGCTCATCTTTAACGGTCTGCGACGTACATAAATTAATATCCGCCTGATTATGCATTCTGCGAAAATGCCACCACATCAGCCATTTCAAGCTGCCAAGTTTATAATAATCCATATACTGCGCCAGGTTCGTATGATAAGAGGCGACAAGCGGCAGATTAAGCTGCCTTGCATATTTAATGCCTGCATATCCTACCACGGCCGGGTTTACTACATGGACTACATCCGGTTTATATTCCTTCAGATGTTTTTTTACGACCGGATGCGGGACCGCAAACTGCTTGGAACGATAAAAAGGAAACGTAATGTGGGAAAGGCCGATTACTTTTGCTCCTTTATATTCATAAACTCCAAGGTCAGGTGCGTAAATCCGCACTTCGTGCCCCTGGTCAAGCAGCCAGCTGATGCAGGCTGTAAGCCGGGTTACGATACCATCTGTGGAAGGCAGAAAGGTTTCAGTTATTATGGCTATTTTCAACAGGAACACACTCCGTTTTTATTATTTCCAGGTTACGTTCGGAAGAACGTTTTCTTTTACAACGCGGTCTTTATGAGTCAGTGCTGCGTGAAGGATCTCTTTGATTACATCATCTGTCAGCATAAACGGTTCAAGTCCAAGGTCAAGAAGATTTGTATTTACCGCACGGTAAAAATGCTCTTCCGCCTCGATACGCGGATTGTCATACTTGCCGACTTCCACTTCAATGCCTTCTTCTTTTGCTACACGCTGCACCATTTCCGCTAAGTCCGTAATCGAAAATTCTTCTGTAAACTGGTTAAATACGCGGAACTCACCATTGTCTGCAGGGTTTTCAGCAGCAATTTCAATACAACGTACGGTGTCGCGGATATTCAGGAAGCCTCTAATCTGCTGGCCTTTCCCGTAAACAGTCAGGTCATGTCCGATAGCAGACTGGATAATAAAACGGTTTAATGCTGTTCCAAATACGCCGTCATAATCGAGGCGGTTCACAAGAACCGGATCCATAGCCGTTTCTTCTGTGTCCAGGCCGTATACGATACCCTGGTTTAAATCGGTGGCACGAATACCCCACGTCTTGCAGGCAAACATAATATTGTGGCTGTCATGCACTTTTGATAAATGGTAAAACGAGTTTGGCTGCTTTGGGAAAGGAAGCACATCTTTTCTGCCTTTATGCTCAATTTCGATATAGCCTTCCTCGATTTCGATGTTAGGAGTTCCGTACTCTCCCATTGTTCCAAGCTTAATTAAGTGGCACTCCGGCACAATTTCTTTAATGCCGTATAGTACGTTCAGTGTTCCTACGACGTTGTTTGTCTGGGTGAAAACAGCATGCTCGCGGTCAATCATGGAATAAGGTGCGGAACGCTGTTCAGCAAAGTGGACAAATGCATCCGGCTGCTCCTGCTTTAACACCTCACGAAGAAAATCATAGTGATTTAAGTCTCCTTCGTATGTACGAATTTCTTTTCCAGTAAGCTCTTTCCATTTCGCTACTCTTTCTTCTAGTGTAGCAAGAGGGGTAATAGAGTTGGAATGAAGTTCCTCGTCCCATTTTCTTCTGATAAGATTATCTACGATCGATACGTCATGTCCTTTTTTGGAAAGATAAAGGGCTGTCGGCCAGCCGCAGAATCCGTCTCCGCCTGCAATAATGATTTTCATTGTGTTTCTACCTCCAGGTCATATATTCCATCCTATCCGGCTGGAATAGTCTCTTTTTGTTTAAATTAGTACTGCTTGTAAAAAAACCGCATAGTATACCTAATTATACACGTAATAATACGAAAATATATGTATAAAAGGTACACACCCTGTCCATAGTATACTATACAACATTTGTTTTAAAGCCGCTATTTTATTTGCTGATTATTTATGTAACTTTTAGTTTTCTGCGGGGTTATACCATGCTTTTACATACTGGTGTTTTACTATATTTTACAGAAAAAAGAGGTGCCCTCCAAAGAAGGCACCCCATTCTTTTTGATTATAGACTTAAATCAGCCGGCGCATCTTTTACGACAAGAATAATTTTCCCGTCGTCGAGCTTTTCTTCCAGCTCTTCTGCTTTCGCTTCTGTATAGCCAAGCTCCTGGAATTTTGCACGAAGCTCGTCTCCCTGTTTGCGGAATACGTTTTTGATGCTCGCGCCGATTCCCTGCTCCTTGGCACCTGCCGGGTTGGCATCTGCTTCATCTGCTACACGATTTGTTCTTTCTTTGTCGTGCGTCACGATGAAAATGTTATCCTCATTGATGCCCTGTGTTTTTAATCTGTCTACAGCTGTTACAGCCTCATCGTCGTTTAAATATTCTTTATAAAATGGTTCCATTGTTTATCTCTCCCTTCTCAGAAGAGTGTTCCCCGAAACAAAAAATTTAAAACTTTCTTTTATCCGCCCACAATCTGATGATAAATTTTTCGTGCCTTCGCCTTATCCGTTTCTCCATGAATAATGGCACGGCCGTCTGCAAACAAAACGATTCTTTTTTCTTCCCATTCCATTACAAGCAGATGGGAATTGGATTTTCGTACTAAACGTTCATGCTGTTCTTTCAGACGACCCAATGAGGCTTCTGCCGTTTTTGCCGGACGGATTTGTACAGCATCCCGTCCGCACAGCGTTTCCAGCGAAGATCTGGATTCCCACTGAAGATACGGGTAATCAGCTTTCGTTCCACAGGAAGTACAGTCCTGTTTTTTTAATTTGTCCAAATTCATCGTGCGGTGTTCATTTTTCCAGACATCAAAAGAAAGCAGCGTCCGCCGCAGATCTTTCTCGTTTCCGCTTAATAATTTTAAAGCCTCCGCAGCCTGGTGGGCACTGACCATCTGCACAGCCGGAGCAATAATACCCGCCGTATCACACGTCTCCCCATCCATTGGAATGTCCTCCATCAGACAGTGCAGGCAGGGGGTGTCCCCGGGAAGAATGGTATAGGTGAGTCCATAGCTTCCTACACAGGCTCCATATACAAAAGGAATCTGTTGACGACAGGCAAAATCGTTTACCAGCATGCGGGTTTCAAAGTTATCGAGGGCATCAATAATAATATCTGCGGGCAGAAAGGATTCCAACAGGGATGGATCCACTTCGCCTACGACAGCTTTTATATCGGCATGCCGGTTAATGTCGAGGAGGCGTGCTTCTGCCGCGGCGGCTTTTGCTGTAGAGTTGTCTGCATCCAGTTCAGTATACAGCTGCTGGCGGTTTAAATTGCTGTGCTCCACGTAATCCCGGTCTACAATAGAAACTGCTCCGACTCCCGCCCTGACAAGCGTTTCTGCCATACTGCTTCCTAAAGCGCCCGCGCCGATAATAACGGCATGTTTTTGTTCAATAGACTGCTGACCCTTTTTCCCAATGGGCGCGAACAGCTCCTGACGGGAATAGCGGCCGTCGTTCACAGCTGGCTCATTCCTTCCGTTGGACTGCTTGCCTGCGCATAGAATTTCTTTTCTGTACGCCCGGCTTCATGTCCAAGTTTTCCTGCCTGAACGGCCAGCTTCATCGCTTCTGCCATTTTCACCGGCTGATCAGCTCCTGCCACAGCAGTATTCAACAATACACCGTCTGCCCCGAGCTCCATTGCATAGGACGCATCTTTCGGACTGCCGATTCCTGCGTCTACAATAACAGGTACAACCGCCTGTTCTATAATATGGGCTAGGTTGTAGGGGTTGACGATCCCAAGGCCGGTACCGATAGGAGACGCCCCCGGCATAATCGCGTGAATGCCCAGCTCCTGAAGCTTTCTTGCGAGTACTACGTCATCTGAAGTATACGCGAGCACCGTAAAGCCTTCCTTCAAAAGCTGTTCGGAGGCCTTCAGCGTTTCTACAGGATCCGGCAGCAGGGTTTTATCACACCCGATCACTTCCACTTTAATCATATCGCACATGCCGGCTGCATCTGCCATTCTTGCTATTCTCACGGCTTCTTCAGCCGTCTTTGCGCCTGCGGTATTTGGAAGCAGCCTGTATCCTTTAAGGTCCATATCTTCGAAAGGATCCGGCTGCGAGCTGTCAAAGATATTCATACGCCTGACGGCAAATGTCAGCACTTCCGTTTCTGACGCTTCCACCGCCTGTTTCTGCACCTCAGCTGTTTTGTATTTCCCCGTGCCTAAAAATAGTCGTGATGCAAAAGAAAATTTTCCAATATTCAGCATATCTCATCCTCCTCCTACAAAATGAACAATTTCCAACCGGTCGTTTTCATTCAGCAGCGATTCTTTCTGTTCAGGTTTAGTCAGAATTTCCCCGTTCTTTTCTACAACAGATTTTTTGTGTGCAACGTTAAAATGAGCAAGCAGCTGCTCGACAGATTCCACCGTTTCCGGTATCTGCTGTTCTTCTCCATTAATGGTAAGCTTCACTGGAAACACCTTCCTTTGTTTGTTTTCGATAGGGAGAAAAAGCCCTCTCCCATTCCTGATTTACCGTCTCTCCACAAATGGTTCGGGCAAGCCAGTCTCCTGTTCCCGCTGAAAGCAGAATACCGTTCCGGTAATGCCCCGCTGCCATCCAGAGACCTTGATTGTCTATCGAACCAAGATAAGGAAGTCCATCTGCAGACTGCGGCCTGATACCGCTCCATGCCTGATTGAATTCCGCCCCGGCAAGGCCCGGCACCAGCACAAATGCGCTTTTCAACAGGTCATGAACGGAACCGGCGTATACCTGTTTTTCCATACTTGCCGGATGCTCGGTTGCTCCGATAGTAACCGTGCCGTTTTTCTTCGGCACAAGATACACGTCTGGAGCGTGGATCGTTGACGTAAAGAGCTGCTTTTTGGGACGGATCGATAAAATATCTCCTTTAACGGGAATCATTTCCGGCATTATGGCAATATCACCTTCCAACAGGTCTGTCCAGGCTCCTCCTGCCATCACTACATGCTCCGCTTCAACTGCTCTTCCTCCTGAAATCACTTCATATCCCCCGGGTTTCTTCTTAATAGAGAAAACAGAGGTATGCTCCATTATTTCTGCACCTAAATGAACAGCACTTCGGGCATAGGCCTGCGTCAGATATGGAGCCATCACCTGGCCGTCCTCCGGCATATAAAGAGCGCCTTGAACGGTCTCATCTTCAAGACCCGGCTCTTTTTTCTGCAGGTCCTCCCGGGTCAGCCAGCTGACTTTTTCGCCTGCTTTCTGCTGAAATGCGAGCACCTCAAGCAGGCGGGCTGTTTCTTCATCCGTATGAGCCGTTTTAAGCATGCCGTTTTTGATATAGTCCACCTGCACATTCGAATAGGATTCCAGTTTAGGTACCAGCTCGTCGTACATTGCACGGCTCGCTCTTGCAAAATCAAAAAAAGCACCTTTACTGTTAATCTCCACCTGGGCGCCGAGCATACCGGCAGCGGCGCTGGAGGCCTCACTGCCGATCGTGTTTCGTTCTAAAAGAAGCACTCGTTTTCCTTTTTCTGCGAGATGAAAGGCAGTCGAACAGCCATTAATACCGCCGCCGATCACTACGGTATGATAGGATGTCATTTATTTTCCCTCCTTGTTAAGTTTCGTAGAATAGGCGCAGGCCTGCTGCTCCGGATCTGCTGCTTCATAAAGACCCGACAGCACCGCAATCCCTGCAGCACCGGAGCGAATACAGGCTTTTACCTGTTCAGGCGTAATTCCGCCAATGGCTATTACCGGCAGGTGTGACTCTCGGGCAACAATAGAAAGCTGTTGAAGACCCCGCGGTTGAAGATCTTGTTTACTAGCTGTTGAAAATACATGCCCGAAAAACAAATAGTCCGCGCCGGCCTGTTCTTTTTCACGGGCGGCTTCCCTGCTGTGAACAGACCAGCCGGTAATGAGGCTTTGTTCCGGCTTTTGTACAGCAGCTTCTTTCAGATGAAAACCGGTGCCGCTGAAACAGCTTCTTTTTTCTTCGGGTATATTCAAGCGGATCTGCTCCGGCGCCACCCCTTCTTTCTGCAGAAATTCTATGGCGGTTCGTAACTCTTCAAGAGACCAGAGAGGCTCCCGAACGTGAAAACAATCCGTATATTTTTTGATTTTTTTAGAAATGTACATCCATTCTTCCAATGTCTGCCGGCCTGTCGACACCGCATGCAGTTCGTTTCGTTGGATATTCATTAAAAAAGCCGCCTTCCCCTGAGGGAAGACGGCTGTTGGTTTCTGCTGAGAGAAGCAGGACAAGCCACTTCCCTCCGCTGGTATATCCAGATCAGGTTCAAAGAGTCCCGAAGTATCACTTCAATCTCAGCCCTTTTAAAAGGCACCCCTAGTGGTAACACTATTAAATTGGTTCTAGTGTTTATCGTAAGCTATTATTGTTTGAATTGTCAATCAACATAAACAAACTACTGTTTAAACCGTAAGAAAGCTTTATACTAAATGCATACGTTACTAAAAAGGAGAGATACATCATGCCATTTGTAAATATTAAAATTACGAAGGAACAAAAGCCCGCTACGCCGGAACAAAAGCAGCAGCTTATTGAAGGGGCTACAAAACTGCTTCAGGATGTTCTCGGAAAAAATCCGCAGACGACCGTCGTTGTGATTGATGAAGTGGAAACCGATAACTGGGGCATTGGAGCTAAATCTGTTTCGGAAATCCGCAAGAAAGACACGCTCTAATTCAAACAGCATAGCTGATTTACAAACAGGGAGGGTGTCTGATGCCCTCCATTTCTTTACTCTACTTCCAGTTCCTCTGTCGGCATGCTGTGCATATTACGGGCTGTTACGTGCGCTGTAATAAAATAAGTGCCGCTTTCCTCGAACGTATACTCCAGCGTGTATTCTCCGCCGCTTTTATGCTCTCCTTCTATCTGTTCTCCCGTTTCCTGCTCTCCTTCTCTCCATATTTCAAATAAAACCTCGTTCGCATCTTCTACCGCTTCTCCTTCCTGCTCTACCTGAGCTTCAACCTGGACCGCTTTTCCAGCCTCCACTGTTTCATCCGTATGTATGGCTACTTCAATAGGTTCGGTGCTTGGAGGTTCACTTTCGGCTTCTGATTCCCCGGAACCGCCGCATGCACTTAACAAAAGAAGCATAAAAGCCGCGCTTCCTGCTGCCCATTTTTTCATAAAAAAGCTCCCTTCTCTTTTTTACTCTTCATCTTTCATTATAGCGTGAGTGCGCTTTCTTTGTTACCCCCTCAAGTACCAATTATTAATAACAGTATCCAGAGGGAAGGAACACTTAGAATCGTAGTCAACAGTGTAATGCTGGAAACCAGATCGGGGCTCGAATGAAACTCTACCGAAATCATCGCAATTGTGGCCGCGGTCGGCATTGCCACTGCCACTATCAGTACGGTACTTAAAAGATCATTGGTCTGCAGCAGTTCGGTTAATCCCCAGGCAATGACCGGCGAAACTACAAGCCTTACGGCGGTGCCGATGCTGATCAGCTTCCATTCGAGCGAAGCCAGCGAAATTTTAGCCAGCTGCATCCCAAGTACCACCATAACAACAGGGATCGAGGCTTCTCCGAGCATGCTGATGCTGTCAAAATAAGTCGGCGGGATCGTTACCTGAAGCCATTGAAACAAAACACCTAAAAGCAGGGCAAAAAAAGCAGGCATTTTTAATACGACGCGAAGCGCATCCGCCCCTGTCATATTGCTCCTGTTTGCGATATACACTCCTATCGTGCTCATAAAAAAGGACTGAATCACCATAAAGATAACAGCGTAGGCAAATGCCTGCTCTCCAAAAGCAAACAATATAAGCGGCGCTCCATAGTTTCCGGCATTCATAAACGAGGTAGACAAAGTCATTCCGCTTTCTGTCGGGGCATCCCAACGCAATACCCAGGTCAGCAGCTTATTTAATAAAAGCATTACAATTAAAAAAATCACAGCAAACAACACAATCAGAAATACATCATAGTCAGGCTCTGTGGTATAAAATGTCCGGAATACCAGAGCAGGCGTCAATATGTATAAAGCCACACCTGATACAGAGCGGACATCGAGCAGCTGTTTTTTTTGCAGCAGAAACCCTGAAAGAAAAATTAATCCTATAGGAATAAGCGTACTGATTAAAACGCCCATATACTCATCCTTTCTGAAATAACAAGTAAAGCGGGACCTGTACAGGCCCCGCTTTATTAGTTTATCATATTTTATTCTTACCGATTCGGCTTTCCTTTTAACATCTGCTTAAGCTGCTTTTTCTCAGAACGGGAGACAAGAATATAAAGAAAATCCTCTTCCTGGATAACCGTTTCCCCATAAGGCGTAACCAGATCTTCATTACGGACGATAGCACTGATCAAAACGCTGTCCGGAAAGTGAATTTCCTGCAGGGTTTTTCCTAAAATAGGGGTATTCTGATCCGTCTGAAATTCAATAATTTCCGCATTGGCCTTGCCGATCGATATCAGCTCAATAGAATGATAGGGCACTTCTTTTTTGGGACCGGAAAGCTTCAGTTTTTTTGCCAAATACGAAATACTCGATCCTTGAATTAAGGCGGACGTAAGCACAATAAAGAAAACAATATTAAACAGCAGGCCGCCGGATTCTACGCCGGCCACAATCGGAAACGTAGCAAGTACTATTGGAACCGCCCCGCGCAGTCCCGCCCAGGATATAAATATCTTTTCTTTAAAACTATACGATGTGCCGATCGTCGAAATAAAGGTCGCTGCCGGTCTTGCCACCAGCATAAGCGTGGCGGAAAGGAGCAGGCCGGCAATAACAATAGGAGGGCTTAAAAGCTGTTCCGGAAAGGCAAGCAGTCCCAGGATAATAAACATCGTAATTTGAGCCATCCAGGCCAGACCTTCATTAAACCGGAAAATAGAATGGCGGTAGGTCAGTTCGGAATTACCCACGATTAAAGCGGCCACATACACCGCAAGAAGGCCGCTGGCTCCTGCAAATGCGGCCAGCCCGTATGTAAGCAGGGCAAAAGAAATAGCAAAAATCGGATAAAGTCCACTCGAATCCAGGTTAATATGGTTAATCGAAAGTGACGCTATTTTTCCTAATACCAATCCAATAACAAGTCCCAGGCCCATCTGCCAGAAAAATGACCCTATCAAAAGCAGATAGCTTGGCTCTTCGAGGACGACCAGTTCGATAAAGGCTACGGTTAAAAAAACAGCCATCGGGTCGTTCGTTCCCGACTCCGCTTCAAGCGTCGCTCCTATTTTGGTTTTGATGTTGCGTTCTTTTAATGCGGCAAAAACAGCAGCCGCATCGGTAGATCCAACAATCGAACCGAGCAGAAAGGCCTCTGTCCAGGAAAGATCGACTATCAGCTTGGCTGCCACGCCGACGATAGCCGAGGTCAGGATCACACCTGCAGTAGCGAGCGACAACGAAGGTCCGAGAACTTTCTTTATAGTAGGCCATTCCGTCTGTGATCCGCCTTCAAACAGAATAATAACAAGAGCAATGATACCGATCAGCTGGGCGTATTCTACATTGTCGAAGAAAATAATGCCGAGGCCGTCGCTGCCCATAACCATACCGACTAGAATAAATAAAATCAGCGAGGGCATACCCAATTTAGATGAGAATTTGGTGACCACCACCCCAATAATAAGAAGCAGCGCCCCCAGCAGAATAAAACTGTCTGTGCTAAAGCTTGCTGAAATCATAGATGGTCTCCTTTTTTATAGATTGACATCCACTTTAGGAATTACTTCATTCTTCTCAACGCCTATATATTTTCTCGTTTCAGCCGGACTTGCATGGTGGAATCGTTTTTGAATAAGAGAAACCGCAATTCCTTTGTGATAAGCGTGATAGCCGAACGTTTTCCGAAGGGTATGCGGACCAATTGTCCCCTCCACCCCTGCTTCTTTGGCCGCCTGTGTCAGAATACGGTACGTCTGCTGTCTTGTGATTGGTTTTTCCAGACGGGAGGATTGAAACAAATACGTCTGACTTCCGGCCGTACCGGATGCGGAAAAATAATAATGAAGCGCATGGTGGATGCTGTCATTTATGAATATTTCTTCTTTGCCGATAGACAGAAAACGCATTGGCGTGTTTCCATTTTCCATCATATCGCTTACTTCAATTTTCAGCATTTCACTTATTCGGAGTCCTGTGTTAATAGCAAATACAAAAAGCAGATAGTCACGGGCCGAATGTTTTTTTAAGGCAGCTTTCAAGGCCTCTATGGTTTCGATGCTGACAATAGGCTTAACAAATTCCATGATTCACCTCTTTTATGTGTCATAACCATCATTCAGATTATTATTATGTTACTTATACTTTATCACAGTGAATGTAAAAATAAAAAAAATCAGCCTTGGCTTCTACTTTCTCCGCTAAACGATGTAAAATAAAAAGAAAGGAGGTCCCTGAATGAATAAAACAAAGAAACTTACATATACTGCTGTGTTAATTGCTGTCGGAACAGTAACCAGCCCTTTTGTTTCGATCCCGATTGGATTTGCACGGATTTTTCCGATTCAGCATTTTATTAATGTGATAAGCGCTGTACTGCTTGGACCCTGGTATGCTCTTGCCCAGGCATTTGGTACTTCTTTTCTGCGGAATATTTTCGGGACCGGCTCTGTTTTCGCCTTTCCCGGCAGCATGATCGGAGCTTTTCTTGCCGGCATCGTCTATCAGCGCACGAAGAAACTTTCATTCACTGCCGGGGCAGAAGTAATCGGCACCGGTTTAATCGGCGCTCTGCTCACATATCCGCTTGCGCGGCTGGTGTTTGGCGAAGCAACTGCCTTATTTGCTTTTGTTCCTTCGTTTATCCTCAGCGCCCTGGTTGGAGGGGCGCTTGCCTATCTGCTTCTGCGGGCTTTTGAGCGTCGGAAAGTGCTTGAACGGTTTCAGAAATAAGAATGGATTCTATAGTTGCAAATCACCTCATATACGAATAATATATAACAGGGAATGTTACATATTTCGTATATAAGGTGGTTTTTTCATGCTTAATCGATGGTTTAAGCTCAGTGAGCACAATACTAATATAAGAACCGAACTGCTGGCAGGCATCACGACTTTTTTGACTATGGCCTATATTGTGGTTGTAAATCCCGTCATTCTGGCAGATGCCGGCGTTCCGTTTGAAGCTGTGTTTATGGCTACTATTATTGCTACCGTAGTCGGCACGCTCTGGATGGCTGTTTTTGCCAACTACCCGATCGCGGTGGCTCCTGGGATGGGACTCAATGCGTATTTTGCCTATTCCGTAGTGGGAGGTAATGACCAGATCGGCTATGAAGTAGCGTTTGGTGCGGTGTTTGTTTCGGGGATTATTTTCATTATTCTATCGCTCACGCCTTTTCGGGAAAAATTAATTGAAGCGATTCCTTCTAACTTAAAATATGGGATTACGGCCGGTATCGGCCTGTTCATCGCTTTTATCGGTTTTCGTATGAGCGGCATTATCGTTGCTCACCCGGAAAATCTCGTCGCCCTGGGAGATCTTCAGTCGGCGCCTGTACTGCTGACCCTGACCGGGCTCGCTGTTATGATTACGCTGATGGCGCTTAGAATAAACAGCGCCTTGTTTATTGGAATGGTTGTTACCGGCATCATTGCCTACTTCACGGGAGCATTGTCTTTTGAAGGAGGCGTGGCTGCTGCTCCGCCAAGTCCGGAATGGTTTATTTTCGGCTCCCCTTTGGATGCTTTTGCTGATGTAATCAGCTACGGCCTGTATGCCGTAGTGTTTTCGTTTCTGTTAGTCACCATTTTCGATACGACCGGTACGATGATCGGCGTAGCGGAACAGGCAGGCCTGATCAAAGACAATAAAATGCCCCGTGTCCGCCAGGCGCTGCTGTCAGATGCTGTTGCCAAAACAGTCGGCTCGATATTCGGCACAAGCCCGACCAGCGCCTATATTGAATCGTCTTCCGGAGTCGCGGCCGGCGGACGTACCGGTCTTACAACGGTGGCAGTAGCTCTTTTGTTTATCCTGACGATGTTCCTGGCTCCTGTCGTGAATGCCGTATCCGGCATTCCGGCCATCACTTCGCCTGTCCTGATTATTGTAGGGAGCCTTATGCTTGGAAGCGTCGCCCATATTAAGTGGAATGAGTTTGACGAAGCATTTCCGGCTTTTCTTGTTATATTAAGTATGCCGCTTACTTCAAGTATCGCCACAGGCATAGCGTTTGGCTTTATTTCCCACCCGCTTCTGAAAGTAGTAAGTGGAAAAGGAAAAACGGTACACCCGCTCGTATATATCTTTGCTGTTCTATTTATTTTCCAGCTGATCTACCTCCCGCATTAAAAGAAAAGTGAGGTCTCCTGCCACCTGCGCTGTATTCTGGAAAGGCTGCAAGGAAGCCCGCTTCCGCTGTCAGACTTGAAGAATACCAAGCAGGTGGAGACCGCAGCTGGACAAAAAGAAAAGGGAGAGACGCCGCTTTATTCCTCAGCTTCTGGAGCTTTCGCAAGGAATGCCTGCATTCCGCTGACGAAAGGGAAGAACGCTCGAGGAATAGGCGGCTCGACCTGGACAAAAAGAAAAGTGAGGTCTCCTTCCACCTGCGCTGTATTCTGGAAAGGCTGCAAGGATGCCCGCTTCCGCTGAAAAAAATAATCTTTTTCAACTATAAAAAAGCAGACCGGAACATCATCCGGCCTGCTTTCTTTTTGATTAATATACAAATCCCATAATAAGAACAGCTGCTGATAACAGAATACAGGCGATCCAAAACACACCCTGAGACTGTCCGCGCTTTTTGCGTCCTATAAGAATTTCCATTACGGCAATCAAAGCAACCGCAAGAATACCCTTAAAAATATAGAGCAGTGGAAAACCATACCCGATGACCATACCTATACCGGAAACCAGCATAATTACAACAAAAAGCCGTTCGATCATCATCGTAACCTTCTGCTTTGGCAGAAAGTAGCTTAACAGGAAGAATATGAACAAGAATGCCCATGCTCCTGCATGTGCCTGATAAAGAATATATAACATATCTCTCACTCCTTACGTGCATATTTGCGGTTTACACATACCGCGCTCCTTTCAATATAAAGAAGCGTCGGCGCCAGTGCAACATCCGGTCCGGAAATTCTGCAATTTTATCCCTGCACGAGCTTTAATCCAACAGCAGAAGCAATAATAACGCCAATACAGATGATTCGTTTCCAGTCCGCCGATTCTTTATAAAACAGCATCCCCATCACAGCTCCTCCGGCAGCGCCGATTCCTGTCCAGACAGCATAGGCCGTCCCCATAGGAAGAGTCTGCATCGCCACGCTCAATAAAACAAAACTGACGCCGAACCCTCCGACAATACCGAGAAAGGCCGGCACGGACCGGTCACGATGCAGCTTATTAATCATTGTTACTCCAAGCATTTCAAAAAGACCGGCAAAAATAAGAGCCACCCAGGCCATTATGCTTCCGCCTCCTTTTTCTCATCTGTCACCAGCTTCAAGCCAACCACACCGGATAGCAGGAGCAGAATGAAGATAATTTTACTCCATAAAAACGGCTCCCCGAATAATACAATTTCGGCAATAACCGTCCCGGTCGTTCCAAGCCCGACAAACACAGCATACGCCGTGCCGACGGGTAGATAACGGCTTCCTGTCACGAGCAGATAAAAGCTTGCTGCAATTGCCAGAATCGTAGCTCCCCACTCCCCGAACCCGGAGGCATGCTTTAATCCAATAACCCATCCTATTTCAAACAAGGCGGCCGTCACAATTTTGATCCAGTCTTTATTCATAAGAAACCTCCTTTTCCGCGCATACAAAAAGCCCAGGGCGCTAATCTTCTGTTCAGAAGATCTCCCGGGCTTTTTTCCCTCCGTGTCAGTATGCTTTATACACACTGTGTTTTCTCTTGGACCAGGCCGGCACGGTGCCGCGGAACCCTAGAAAACAATTTGATGCCAGTATAGCTTACAAATTCTTCAAAATCAAGTGTCTTCTCTTTTTCTGTCATCCGGCAGGCTTTCCGTGTAGGCCGGACGGTGCCGCGTATCTTCTTCCGTCACCTGAATATGGTCATTGACCGAACGTTTGCGGCCCATCGTTATGTCGTCATACGGAGTAAAGTCGTTGGAAGAGGAAGGCAGGCTTCCTTTTCGGATCGTATAAAACAGGCCGTAAATAAATGCTCCCACCAGAATAGATGCGATAACAAATCCCATTTTCATCCCTCCTCTTCCTCTTACTGCTTATCTTACTATACGAAGAAGGGAAATCCTTGTTTCACGATTTATCTGCTTTTGCGGGAAATACAAATTCCACCTTGCCTTCGTTGAGCTTCAACTTCGCGTCAAACGGTGTTTTTCCCTTAAATCCTTTGATCAGGTTCGTTTCCCCGGACTGGCAGAGTTTTTTAATCTGGGCCGGAGAAATCGTTTTGCGGAGCAGTGTTTTTGGAAACGTCTGCTTGCATCCATTAGAATAATTGGTGCATCCATAAAAATTGCGCCGGTTCATAATATAGCCTTCTTTACAGGTGGGACAGAGCACAATAGGTTCGGATTTGGCTGCTTTTTTTCCTTTTCCTTCTTCTTTATCGGCTTCCGACACGGCAAGCGCATCTACAGCCTGGGGCACTTTTTCAACGAGGTCTCTCGTAAATGCCGATGTCTGTTCAATAAACGCCTCTTTCTGCGCCTCCCCTTCCCCGATTTTTTTCAAAAATAATTCCCATTTAGCCGTCATCTCCGGCTTGGACAGAAGAGTTCCTTCCACCGCCTCACAAAGCAGTTCGCCTTTGCGGGTAACGTGCACAATATTTTTCTGCACGCTGATGTATTCCTGACGGATCAATGTTTTGATAATACCGCTGCGTGTAGCCTCTGTGCCGAGCCCTTCCACTTCCTGAAGCGCCGTTTTAGCTTCTTCATCCTCTTCGATCCACTTTCCGCACGTTTTCATCATGTTGATCAGCTGACCTTCCGTGTACGGCGAAGGCGGCTTTGTAGTACCTTCTTCAATGGAAACAGCTGCATCGACCGCCATTCCCTTCTCTAAAGGAGGAAGTACAGGCGGAGCGTTCGGATCTTTTTTAGCAGGAGCAGCTTTTGCTGAAAAGCATTCCTTCCAGCCTTTAACCCGCTCCACTTTGCCTTTGCTCGTAAACAGCAGGTCCTTTACATTTGTTGTTACGGTTGTTTCATCATACTCGTAGTCATGATGGAACATAGCGATCGCGCTTTGGACAATTTCCATGTATACCTTGCGCTGATCTGCCGTCAGCTTCTGCAGCGCCGCTTCAGTCGGGATTTTTTTAGTCGGAATAATCGCATAGTGTTCTTTTACTTTACTGCCGTCCACAAACCGGCGGCCCGGATAATCAGTCGCCGGTTCAAATACTTTCCCGGCGGTCGCCTGGTACTTGGTTAAATTGCTTTTAATGTAGGCAAACTCATTGTTTGTAATATGATGGGAATCCGTCCGCGGATAAGTAATCAGCTTTAACGGCTGGTCATAGAGAGACTGGGCAATTTCCAGCGTCCGGGACGGACTGAGCTTATATTTTTTATTCATGGTCGTCTGCAGGCTTGATAAAGAATGGAGAAGCGGCGGCTTGATTTTTTTACGGCTTACTTTTACTTCTGTCACTTCACCTATTTCTTCTTTTCCAATTCCATGCTTTTTTAAAAGCGCTTCTGCTTCCGCCGCCTTTTTGTGACGGACTTTTGCTTTTCCTTTATACGTTCCGGTTGATGCTTTGAATGTGCCCTCCACATCAAAATAAGGTTCCGGCTTAAAGCGTTTAATTTCCATGTGCCTGTCGTAGATCAGCTTTAATGTGGGCGTCTGCACACGACCGACGCTGAATACAGACTTAATGCCTTTCCGCTGAAGCAGCAGCGTATACAGACGGCTTGCATTCATGCCGACCATCCAATCCGATACCTGGCGGGCCTGCGCTTCCTGATAAAGAGCCGTATAAGCGTCCCCTGCCCGGAGCTGCTGAAAACCCTTAATGACTTCATTCTTTTCCAGGCTGTTGATCCAAAGCCGTTTGGCAGGTTTATGGGCCGCTCCTGCTTTTTCAATAATGCTCCGCGCGATATTTTCTCCTTCGCGGTCACAGTCGGTGGCAATGATTATTTCATCAGCTGCCTGCAGAAATTTGCGCACGATTTGAAACTGTTTTCTCGTTTTCGCAGCCGTTTTCCATTCAAACCGCTCCGGAATCATCGGAAGCTGCACGAGGCTCCAGCGCTTCCATGCCGGCTCATACTCTGCCGGGGATTTGAGCTCAACGAGATGGCCCACGCCCCAGGTAAGCACGGCGCCCTGAGGAAACTGCTCACATGCTCCTATATTAATATATCCTTCTCCTTTGCCGCCCTTTGGAAAAGCTTCGGCATAGGCTTTGGCCTGACTCGGTTTTTCTGCTAATATGACTGGCATGAGTCTGTCTACCCCTTTATGTTAGAATTTCTTTACTGGCTGCGGAACAAATGTTCTTTCCATTATACGACGACCGGACACGGACTGCAAAGCAGCTATTAATTTTCCCCATAAGTAAAGCCCGCTGTCTCCTTACTGGAGCAAGCGGGCTTTTATTTTTATTAATACAGTTCTTTAAGCGCCTCTTTGGAAAAAGGGACAATCGCTTCTGCGTTATTTTCTTTTACTTTTTGAACCCAGGCTGGATCTGACAAAAGCGGCCGTCCAATCGCTACCAGGTCAAATTCGTTCTCTTCGAGCCGTTCTACGAGCTGGTCAATACTTGTCATTTCCGCATGTGTTCTTTCCGTAAAGGCATCATTCAGGCCAATGGAACCAACGGTTATGACCGGAAGACCCGTCAGCTCTTTCGTCCAGCCGGCGAGGTTTAACGAAGAACCTTCAAATTCCGGCTCCCAGAACCTTCTTGTTGAACAATGATATACATCGACGCCTGCTTCCGTAAGCGGTGCAAGAAATTCACGAAGCTCATCCGGCGTCTGTGCCAGCTTTGCTTCAAAATCAGTCATTTTCCACTGGGAAAAGCGGAAGATAATAGGAAAGTCCTCACCTACTGCTTTGCGGCAGGCTTTGATGACTTCTGCAGCAAAACGGGTACGCTCTACAGCATTACCTCCGTACTGATCTGTTCTTTTGTTCGTTACATCCCAGAAAAATTGATCAATCAGGTAGCCGTGGGCACCGTGAATTTCAATACCATCAAATCCGATATCTTTAGCCGCTTTGGCTGCTTCTGCATAAGCCTGAATAATTAATTCAATTTCATCATCAGAAAGCGGCTCCACGACCTTTTCTCCGTGAAGATTCAAGCCGGATGGACCTACCGGCGGCACAGATTTGCTGCTGTCATCCAGCGGTCTCGTCATTCCTACGTGCCATAGCTGCGGCACGATTTTACCACCTGCTTCATGTACGGCTTCTACGACTTTTTTCCATCCATTCAGCGCATCTTCTCCGTAGAAACGGGGAATATTCCCGTTATCAAGGCTGGCCGGATGACTGATCCCGGTTCCCTCCGTTACGATCAGCCCTACTTCACTCTCTGCGCGGCGGCGGTAATAGGACACAACATTTTCGTCTGGAACACCTTCCGGAGAAAAGTTTCTCGTCATCGGAGCCATAACGGTCCGGTTTTTCATGTGAAGATCTTTTATACTCCATGGCTGGAATAAAGCGTTTATTGATTTCGATTTTGTCATTTGACTGCTCATATGTGATGCCACATTCCTTTCTGATTAAAAAAATTCCTACAGGATAAAGTAAATAAACCTGTCATTGCACAGGTTGTATTGTACGCTTCTGTTTTTCGGAAGTACACTGTTTTGCATGCCCTGCTTCATACAGAGAAGCAGTTTTGGTTTCTTTTTGAAAATGAAGTCTCCTGCTTATCGTAAAAGCTTAAACATGGTAGACTAAAAAACGTGATTGTATTGCTAAACCGAGGTATGGAGGATGAACTACTATGAGCCGCTTAAAAGACAATGGCTTTGAATACTATACATTAGATGAACTTAAAGCAAAAACATATTATAAACAGGATCTGGAAGCCATCACTTCCGTTTTCGATGAGCTTCCCCAGGATGAATATGCCCCGCATCTGAACCGGTACCGCCGGTATGCCCGTGCTGTTATTATGCCGGGCTCCCATCGGCTGGAATGGCTGCCAAAAACAATAATTGACGACAACTCCTACTACGAGTACTTTCAAGGAAGCTTTAACCCGGAATACACAGATGAATACAGGCGTTTTCCCGCTCTACCTGAAGAAATGATGCACAATGCACTGCTCGAAGACATTATTCGTTTTGATTTCCAGCAGACCTTCTGGATGAAAGAAGACGCATTAATGCCCGTTCATGCCGGCATTCATTTTGTGAAACTCTGCGTCAATGAAGCAGGAGAAACAGCCGTATCTTCGCCCAACAACCTTCATCAGGATGGTGAGCCGTTCACATTTGCCCATTTAATTCGCCGCCGCAATGTGAAAGGCGCAATGAATGCTATTTCCACTCCAGCCAACCGCGGACAAATGCCTGACAATCTCGCTCCCGGAGAGTTAACAGCTTCCTTTTATCTGGAGAATCCGCTTGAATCCTATGGTGTATATGATCCGCTTGTAACACATTATGTAGGAACCGTAGAAAAAGGGGACTTTAATATACCCGGAGAGCGTTCTGCTATTCTTATAGACTTTCAGCCGACGGTCGTCTCAGATTCAGAGCAGACAAGCAGCATGAAAGGCCTGACTGATCAAATGATATTTGTATAAACAAAAAAACTGCCCCCTGGAGGCAGTTTTTTTATAACACGTAATAGCTCAGCACGAGCTGTACTTTAAATATATTATCATCTTTCCGGAAACTCTTTTCAATAGGCTCTGCGCGCCCTTTGATCCATATTTTCAGCTCACTGTCGAACTCGAATGTACCGGCTGTTTCTACACTGTAGTGCGAAACGCTTTTATAGGGTATCGTATGATATTCTGTTTTCTTCCCCGTCATCCCCTGCTTATCAAGCAGGATCAACCGGCGGTTTGTGAAAATAATCATATCGCGGTAGAGCTTAAAAGCATACTCCACCTGCTCTCCTTTAATCAGCCAATCGCTCAGCTCACGCTCTACTTTCAGCACATCGGTTTCTGACGCATTTCCCATTAAAGAGTCAAATAATCCCATGATAACCCTCCTTTTTCTTTAATTCACGGAAGTCAGCGACACCAGTTCATAGTACATCGTTGTCCGCCCGCTTCCCCACTCCACTTTTACAATGACCGCTTTCCCGAAAGCTTCTTTATCCTCATACGTATGAATCGGCAGCGCTGTATCCATAGGGTACATTTGATATCCGTCTTTGATCAGCTCAAATTTGCGTTCATCTAAACGTTCGGCCTGCTTATGTGTAATTATTTCCCAGTTCATTTCCATTTTGAATCCCATATCTATTCTTCTCCTTTGATTCGGCTCTTTTGCATCATTTTATTCATTTTTATTTTTTAACAAACCGCTTATTTAGAGGAATTTTCTTTTTCTCCATTTTTCCAGAGCGCCCATTTGGTGGAGATCGTGAGCGTAAGTGAAATAGCAATCAGAGTCAGCATCATAATATTAAAAGATGTAAGGTTACCGTAATCCATCGTAATCAGGATATAAGCGGCTACGACAAAAAACAGCCAGTCCCATGCATTAAACATTGATAGTATTTGCTTCATGATAAACAGCGGCGTCTCTTGTGCATCAGCAGATGCATCCCGGTCCGCCTTTCCCCCTTTTCGTTACTAGTTGTCCTTATTATCTTCACATAGAACAGCTGAATAACACAATCCCTTTCTTTCTGCACAAATAAAAAAGCACCGCAGACAAATGCGGTGCTTTTAAACTTATTTATTCAAGTGACCGACATAGGGAGAAATATCGACATTTAACTTATCGGCAAGTTTCTGTCCGAGATCTGCGTCCGCACGGTAGAAGTTGCATACCATACGAAGAACAGTTTCCTCCGCTACATCACCAAGATCGTCTGTTAAATTTCTCAATAGAGCATCTTTGGTTTCCTGATCGTAGCTTCTGTAAATACGGCCGGCCTGTCCAAAGTCGTCCGCTTTTTCGATTTTCTTGCGGCCTGCGCTGTCACCAGGAAGCGGCTGTTCAGAATCAATATAAGCTGGATCTTCTGCAGGCTCCTCTTCGTAACGGTTCGGCTCGTAGTTGATACGGCTCGTCTGCTGCGCAAACGGCATTGCACCATCACGGGTGTTGTTGTTTTTCTGGGCAAACGGACAGTTGATTGGAAGATCCAGATAGTTCGCCCCTACGCGGTAACGCTGCGTATCAGAGTAGGAGAAAATACGTCCCTGCAGCATTTTGTCTTCAGAAGCCTGAATTCCCGGTACAAGAACACCCGGATTAAAGCTGACCTGCTCTGTTTCTGCAAAATAGTTATCCACGTTTTTATTTAACGTCATCGTTCCTACGTGGATATAAGGGATGTCTTCCTCAAGCCAGTCTTTCGTAGCATCAAGCGGATCAAAATCAAAATTGTCGATGTCCGCCGGATCAAGAATCTGTACATACAGATCCCACTCTGGGAAATTGCCTTCTTCAATCGCATTGTACAAGTCATCTGTCGCGTGTTGGAATTCCTCTGCCTGAATTTCTGATGCCTGTTCAGGAGTAAGGTTTTTAATGCCTTCTTTCGGCACCCAGCGCTTTTTCACGTAAACGGTATTGCCGTATTCATTAATCCATTTGAATGCGTGTACACTCGAACCGCGGATATTGCGGAAGCTCGCGGGGATTCCCTCGTCTGTGAACAAGTGAACCATCATGTTTGTGGATTCCGGCGTTAAAGACATGAAATCCCAGTAACGATCCGGGTCCTGTTTATTTGTTTTCGGGTCCGGTTTAAGCGAATGAATAACGTCCGGGAATTTAATTGCATCACGGATAAAGAATACCGGAAGGTTGTTTCCTACAAAATCATAGTTTCCTTCTTCGGTATAGAACTTCACAGAAAAGCCGCGCGGGTCGCGGAGTGTCTCCGGAGAGTGACCGCCATGAATAACCGTAGAAAGACGGGCAAATACCGGCGTTTCTTTACCTTCCTGAAGAAAATCTGCTTTCGTATAACGCTTCATGCTGTTTTTTACTTTAAACACGCCATGAGCGCCTGCTCCTCTGGCATGAACAACACGCTCAGGGATTCTTTCTCTGTCAAAATGGGCTAGTTTTTCTACCAGCTGGTAGTCTTCGAGTAGTGCAGGACCGCGCCGTCCGGCGGTACGGGAGTTCTGGTTGTCGCCAATAGGGACTCCCTGGTTTGTTGTTAATTTGTTGTGGTCAGCCATAATAAAAAATCCTCCCATTCTTTAATTAAATTCCTGGTTAAAAAATAACCTAATTCGTATTTTACCTTATTCTGTGTAGAAAATTCCAATACTTTGTATTAATTTTAATCTGATAATGATTATCTTTTTATTATTACTATTACTGAAAATGTCCAGATATATAATATACCCTTTTTAGTTATTTTCTATGCTTCTTTATTATATTTACTTCCAGCAGTTCTTCTACGGTTTATTGTTTTCAATCAGCAAATGTTTCCTGCAGAATATAGTAGGACTCTTTTTTGCGCGGCTCATATTCCGGAAGATCCCATTCTTCCCATGTATACTGCTTCATTTTACCTGCCGGCACTGTGCCATCCTTTTGGGCCGGAAGTGACTTATTGATCTCATACACATCATCCTGCTTCTCTCCTAACAGAAGAGATGCTTTGATGCCTTCCGTTTCTTCACGGGCAGTTAAACCCTCTTCCTGCTGGATATCTCCCATGATCTCTTTTGTCCCTGGAGCTGTAATATTCAAAAGCTGCCATGGGATACGCATTTCGATTGTCCCTGTTTCGTCATCTATCATATAGTCTGCAAGCGAGTCATATGAATCGCTTTCCGGGTCAGCGTTTCCATGGCGCAGCTTTCCCGTTTCATAATAGCTGAAAGGCAGTATTTCTCCAGTGTCCGGCCTTTCGAGCTCCCGGTTCAAAGCAAGCCTCATTGGATGAAAAACCCCACTATCTGCGCCCGCTTCCTCCTCTTCAAGGTCTTCCCGGTAATCCAAATGAAAAACATCGTAATAGGCATCTACCGTAATACGGGCATTTTCTTTGTCAGGCAGTTCAATCATAAAGTCGATGCCTTCTTCAAAGCTGACGCCTTCTATGTGTTCGGCTTCTTTGTTCCCCTGGTTTGGATTCACATCCAGTGCCAGGACAGGTGTTTCATCTTTCTGACGGTCTATACGGAAATAGACGAATTTTTCATCATGATCCATCCATAAAGCTTCTGTTTCTGTTTCATAGAGAGGGTCAATGTCTTTCCAGTCATCAAAAGATCCGTCTACTTTTATTTTATCCCGGTCAAAGCTCAACAGCCCAAACTGCTGTTCATTTGTCTGCGCATTTGACCAGTACGGACGTCTGTCAGGATTGTCATACTCCATCGTATTCCACGTCCGCTTGAACCACTCATCCTGCCATGTAAACACAAGCCCGCCGAGCATGCCTTCCTCCTCAATATCTTCATACAGGCTCGACAACATTTCCCCCTGCTGCTGCTCAGATATAAATCCCTGATTATAGCCGAAAGGATTTTCATGTGTTTTCCCCCGTGAGGCAGGAATGCCAAACTCCGCAATCAACACCGGCAGGTCATTGGCTTCATGTAAATCCTTTAAATAGCCCGCATAGTTATTTTTTTCTCCACGGTGGTCTATAAATTCCGTGTAGTCTTCTTCTAAATTCAAAAAGTCAGGATAATAAGGATACACATGATAAGAGGCAAATTGCCCCGTTATTTCAGAGGATCCTTTTAATTTTATGTGATTTGGATTAACAGAAGCCATATCTTCCTGCTCCAGCGGTTCTGCCGGATGATCGAGATGATCGGTGCTCACCCAGTTCGTGAAGCTCATTGGTCTCGTCCAGCTGTATTCCTCTTTCTCATATACCGCCATTGTATCCATCTGCTCTGCAAGCCAGTGTTCAAACGGCTCTGCGTTTTCTGTATAAATAAGCTCTCCTTCATACTCTCCGGTATTTTCATTTTTTTTATTCGTTTCATCTACCATAAACGGGTACCATTCGATACCGACAATCCACCCTATAACATAAGGGGAAATGTCTGCTGTATATTCTCCGTAAGCATGCCCCCGCTCCTCTTCAATAGAAGCACTGCCGTGCACGACATCGACAATATTTCTCATTTCCTTTTGAAAATCTTCCGTATTTTCTTCATCAAACGCATCCAGGGTTTCTTCCAAAGGTTCTTCATTCACCCATGCGCCGTGAAATAAGTAGATTGGATCTTCTGTTTTTTCGTTATGTTCTTTCAGCGCCTCATAAAAGGCCGGTGGATGAATCGTATAAATTCTTATTGTATTCCCATTCATGTCTGCTATGTCTTCCAGCCAGTCTTTATACTCTTCTTTTGTTATAGCCGCTTCTCCCGGAAAAGCGCCGGGCTTTCCCATTCCAAGGTTGACGCCGTGAATTTTCTTTTCCTGCCAGGATTCGCCGTCCCACACTTCAAAATGTTCTCCAGCAATCCGGGAATGGTATTCTATTCCGTCTTCTTCCAGCACAGCCGGCTGATATGTATTAAAAAACAAAAAATAAATTCCCGCTGCCAACGCCAATCCCCCCAGAATCATCCATATCCAAGGTTTTTTCATTTTTATTCTCCTCCTCTTCACCTGCATCTATAGTACTATTATTCTCCTTAAATTGGAATTGAAAATCATACATTTGGTCTAATAATAAAAAAACAGGCCTCCCATAAAGGGAAGCCTGTACTTACTATTTTATTACAATCCAGCATCGTACTTTAAACGCTCAGACAGCTCCCTAAAACTCTGTTCGTCAAAGCCCGGGGCGAATTCTTCTGGAATATTTTCCAGATCCGGTATTTCTGCACCTTCCGGAATACCATCGACTACTTCCAATTCACCCGGAGGTCCAACTGGAGTAGGTCCTTCCCAAATACGATCAAGAAGTTTATAATCATCATCACTGAAGCGGTAAAGCTTTCTGTGAAGTCCCTGATCTTCAAATTTCTTCGCATGGTCAAACTTGGAGTTATCGAGATTCGGCACTGGAAGCATTTTCGTCATATCTACGCCTGTCGCTTTTTCAAGCGCTTTGGCATATGCTACAACGTGCACGCCTCCTCGTACCAGCAGATAACCGCAGAGCTCTCTTGCTGTTTCATTATCCGTCATTTCATATACACGCATCTTATGGGTACGCGCGCCGCATTCCAGATAAAAGTTATGAAGAAGATCCGTTACGAGGGTACCGCTGGAAAAAACGTTATCGCCGGACCACGGCTTTCCGCCTGAATCCATCGGCAGGGCATTTTGTCCGCCCATAATAAAGTTAGCCTTATTGCCAAGCGGCAGTACCGGCTCGAGCGGCGTATCATCCGGATTGGTACTGCCGTTTCCGACAGAGCCGTCGATACATAGATTGATTGTATTGGCGACAAGTTCCACGTGTCCAAATTCTTCGGCTGTGATACTTGCTACGAGTTCATAGAAGGGTCTAAGCTTTTTCTTGCTCCGGAAATTAAACGATTGATACATATAATTGTTCAGTGTCGACATTTCACCGAAACGTCCACCCATAAGTTCCTGTACGGTCGTCGCTGCTTCCGGGTCTGGGTTAGTCGGGCGAGGGAGTTCAATTTGGAGCCTATCTACTCTTTTAAACATATTACTCCTCCTTCGTTTCCTGAAATTTATATTTCCGGACTCTATTCACTTACCCCGAATCTTTGTTCCGAAAACAGAAAATTCCCAATTCGTCAATAATTTAATCTTTCTGCAACAAACAGCCTGCTTTTAAATTGATTGTTTAAATACAGGGAAAATCAGGAATAGACCTCAGTGTGAAACAATAGATAAATAAAGGAGCGTATATATTATGAATCAACAGCAGCTTAAAGAAAAAATCGTTCAGGTTATTGATGAAAATAAAGTAGGCATTCTTGCTACTGTTAAAGGCAATAAGCCTCATTCCCGCTACATGACGTTCTTTAATGACAATTTAACTCTCTACACTCCGACAAATAAAGAAACGCATAAAGCTGAAGAAGTAGAGGAAAACCCTAATGTGCACATCCTCCTTGGCTACCAGGGTGAAGGATTAAATGATGAATTCGTTGAAATCTCCGGAAAAGTTACCATTCGTGATGACCAGAATCTTAAAGAAGAGCTTTGGAATGAGCGTATGGGCAAATGGCTGGACGGACCAAATGACCCCGAATATGTTGTGCTTGAAATCAAGCCGGATCACATCCGCCTGATGAACAGCGAAAACAATCCTCCACTAGATTTAGATCTTTAATATAAAAAAAGCGAACCCGTCCGGGTTCGCTTTTTTTGTTTCTCTGCAGTTTTTTTATTTTCCTGTACAAAAAAAGCCGGCTCCTTGCGGAGGCCGGCTTTGCTGTTATATTTTACAGTGCTTTTAATGCATCTTCGATTGTATCGTTACCGGAGAGAAGTTCAAATGTTTTATTTTTAGCATTTTCTTCTGTGATGGAAGCAATCATCACGTCCGCTACGTCTTCTCTTGGAATATCACGGCTGCCCGGATCTTCGAGCTTTTCTTTTGCTTCCACTTTGCCGGTTCCTTTATCAAATGTTAAACCGCCTGGTCTTACAACAGTATACGCTAATCCGCTGGCTTTCAAATGCTCATCTGCATTTTTCTTTGCTTCGGCATAATGCTTAATTTTGCCGCCTGGATTTTCCACGCCAATCGCGCTTAGAATAATATAGTGCTTTACGCCATGAGCTTTGGAAGCATCCACAAGCTTGTTATTGCCTTCTTCGTCTACCGACACTGTTTTTTCCGGACCGGTTTTTGAACCGGAGCCCGCTGCGAAGATCACAACGTCCATGCCTTTCGGTGCATCTGATACGTCGCCCTCCAAATCGGAAATGACGGCGTCTTTTGCTCCAAGATTTTTAAGCTCATCAGCCTGTTCCGGCTTTCTGATCATAGCAAATACGTCATGCTCGTTTGATTTTCCAAGCTTTTCTACTAATAGTCTTCCTGTATGGCCGTTTGCGCCTGCTACTAAAATATTCATTGTATTGGTGCCTCCTTGATTTTTTCTTCCAGCTGTTGCATACAGTATATGCTTTTCCCTTTCTGCAGAACCTTAAACGTCTGTCACTTACTTTTTATAAGAGACTGGCGTAAATTCTGCCGGGGCGGCTTTTGAAGTTCTTGAGAATTTTCTTCTTTTTGAAAAAATAGCAAGCAGAACGGAAGAAAGCACCAAAATAATGCCAAGCAGCTGCCATCCGGTTAATATGTCCCGGAAGATAAGGACCCCTACGAGAATAGCTACAATCGGCTCTACTGTGGAGAGTATAGCAGCTTTCCCGGCCTCGATGTGCTTCAAACCGGCAGTATATAAGATATATGCCAGAATCGTGGAAACAAGAACGCTTCCGAGCGCCCAGATCCATACTTCCCATTCCTGAAACAGATACAGCCTGGTGTGCAGGCCGCTCATAGGAAGAAGAACGAGACTGCCGCAGAGCATGGAATATGCCGTGATGGTAATCGAGCTGTATTTCCGGCTGACAAATTTGCCGATCACGCTGTAAATGCCGCAGAAAAAACCAGAGGCAAAACCCAGCATTAGAATTCCCGGCTCTACAGCAGCAGCTCCTCCCGGCAGAAGACCCGCTACAAATGCGCAGCCTGCAAGCGTTAAGCTGATAGCAATCAGCTTGTTTTTTGTCAGCGGTTCTTTAAAAATAAACCGTGACATGAGTGCCACAAATACAGGGCTTGTATATAGAAGGACGACGGCAATGGAAAGAGACGCCTCATCCATAACGGTGAAATAACACCAGTTAAACAGGGCGATACTGACTACGCCGAGACCTATAAAGTGAGGGATATCACGAAAATAAATGTGAAGCTGGTAGGAACGGATGGCCAGAAGCACCGCGAACAAAAGAAAAGCAGATAACGTCATACGGACCGTAACCACTTCAAGCGGAGTAAAGCCAAACGTGTATAGTTTCTGTACGAATAAGCCGGTCATACCCCAAAAAGAAGCACCGGCAATTGTCATCGCATAAGCTCTGCCCTTTTCCATACACTATCCCTGCCTTTGCTGTTTCGAACTGCACCTATCTTCTCACCCCTTCCCCCTTTTGCCTATACTATTTCATTATTTTAGCAGAATAGTTTTGACTAAATTTGACCTTTAAAACTTTTAGGTTTATCATACTCAGCAGGTTGGGTATACTACTAATTAGTTACAATTAATAACTTACAGGAGGAATAGAAAGTGACACAATCATTTACGAAGCAGTATATCAATGGAAACTGGACAGAAGGCTCCAGTGCCAAAACAATAGAAAATGCAAATCCATTTACCCAGGAGGCTCTGGGCACGATTACGTCCGCAAACGAACAGGATCTGGATGCAGCCTATAATGCAGCCGCCTCGGCGCAGAAAGAATGGGCTGCGCTCGTTCCCGCCGAACGGCAGGCTCATTTGTATCAGCTTGCAGATACGATGCAGGAAGAAAAAGAATTTATTAAAGAATGGCTTGTAAAAGAAGCAGGAAGCACTGCCGCTAAAGCAGAAGCCGAATTTCAGGCAGCACTCGGCATCGTTCGTGAATCCGCTTCTTTCCCAACTAGAATGGATGGAAAAATTCTTCCTTCCAACAATCCCGGTAAAGAAAACTATGTGTACCGTATGCCTAAAGGCGTGGTCGGCGTTATCGGGCCATGGAACTTCCCGTTTCACTTATCTATGAGATCCATTGCCCCGGCCCTTGCTACAGGCAATACCGTAGTAATAAAGCCGGCTTCCGACACACCCGTTACTTCCGGCTTAATGCTTGCCCACGTTTTTGAAAAAGCTGGATTTCCTAAAGGTACGGTTAATGTGCTGGTTGGACGCGGCTCGGAGATTGGGGACAGCTTTGTAACGCACCCCGTGCCAAAAGTAATTTCCTTTACCGGCTCAACCGAAGTAGGAAGCCACATCGCAGAACTTGCCGGAAAGCACTTAAAGGAAACGGCATTAGAACTGGGCGGAAACAACGTGATGCTCGTACTTGAGGATGCAGACGTCGATCAGGCTGTGGAAGCTGCAGCATTTGGTAAATTCCTGCACCAGGGACAAATATGCATGGCGCTGAACCGCATCGTTGTTCATGAAAGCATTCACGATGAATTTGCAGAGAAGTTCATTGCCAAAACAAAATCACTGCAGGCCGGTGATCCATCAGATCAGAAAACCATAATTGGTCCGCTTATTAATAAAGATCAGCTGGACCGCATTCAAAAAGATCTTGATGAAAGTGTTAAGCAGGGTGCTCATATCGCGCTTGACGGCAAAGCAAACGGCAATCTTCTCGAGCCTGTCGTACTCACCGGCGTAACAAACGATATGCCTATTGCTGAAAACGAAATATTCGGCCCGGTTGCCCCTATTATTAAAGTAAGTTCAGAGCAGGAAGCTATTGATATTGCTAATGCTTCTCCTTACGGCCTCAGCGGATCTGTGTTTACTAAAGACCGCTTCCGCGGCATTCAGGTAGCAAAAAAGATTGAAACAGGAATGGTTCACATTAATGATCAATCTGTAAACGATGAAGCCCACGTAGCATTCGGCGGCGAAAAAGATTCCGGACTCGGCCGTTTCGGAGGCGAATGGGTAATCGATAAATTTACAACAGTTAAAACTATCGGGGTCCAGTCCGGCTACCGTAAGTTTCCATTTTAAAATAACAGCACGATTATTTTGACCGATTGCACATCTTCCAGGGAAAACGGCTTGCTTCCAAGCCGTTTTTTCGTTACATTTACAGTAGACAAAGGAGGCGAACGACATGGAAAAAGAAAAAGAAGAACCGCTTTTCGAAAAAGGCGAAGTCCTGTACTATCAAGGAAAAGAATGCCGTGTCATTGCTGAATACGACCGTACGGTATGTGTAGAATTTTCCGGTTATCCTTTTGCAGGCGAAGAGGAAGAGTTCCCACATCCCCGCGTCATCCTGCTTAAGAATGAAGTACAGCGTTCCGCTTAATTCGATAAAATAAAAAGAAAGGCTCTCTTTGCGAAGAGAACCTTTCTTTTTTTATGTGTAAAGCGGCTTGGACATCGCCACGATATCAAAAGGCGTACCGAGTTTTGTTACCGTTATTGTACGATAAACCCGGTAGCCCAGCTTTTCATAACGCCTGATATTACCTTCTGTAGTACACCGGACTTTACAGTATACTTCTTCTTTTCCGGCCTTTTCCGCTTCCGCCTCCACCCAGCTGATTAATGCTCTGGCATACCCGCGCCCTCTTGCTTCCGGCAGAACGGAAAGCCTCATAAAATAAAACCGGGTATCCTCCTCTTTTACCCGGATCATTCCGAGAGGGATGCCGTTTTCATAAAGTACGGCCGCCCACTCCTCCCCGGCTGCCAGTGAAAGAGCAATAGATTCTTCTGTTTCTTTCATTGCCCCGGAAGGCGGGTCAAAATGATTGTATTCTTTAAATGACTCGTGCATTACTTTTTTAATAATTCCTGCCTGCTCTACTCCTGCTTTTTTTATTTCAATCATCTATTTTTCTTCCTCTCATCAAATTCTCATTTTTTTATCATGATCTCTTCATTTATGTATTCTATACTATAGTATATAAGAAAAGAAAAGGAGCGGGCAAAGATGAAAAAATTGATCATCATCACCCTCTGCATTATTGCTATCGGCGCTGTCGCTGTCGGAGTGCAGATGTTTTCGGCTTCTGCTGATGATCCTTCCCTCAATTCCGAGGAAGCAAAAGAACTGGCTGCAAGCCGCTATCCCGGAGAAGTTACTGTAATTGAACTAAACAATGAAAGCGGAGAGCAGATATATACGATGGAAATTGACGGAAATGATAACGATTACCGTCTCAAACTTAATGCAGATTCCGGAGACGTCGTTGAGCTTTCTGAGATAACGAACGCTGATTCTCAAGAAGAAGCAAGTGAGGAAAGCGCTGCGGATACAGCCTCAGAGCCTGAACCGGCTGCTGAAGAGAGCAGCTCTGAGGAAGCCTCTCCTGCTGAAGAAGAATCTTCCCGTGAGACAGGATCTTCATCAAATCAACTTCCGATAAGCATGGATGATGCTAAATCCATTGCACTTGAAGAAGTCGGAGGCGGTTCTGTTACTGATATTGAACTTGATGATGACGACGGCAGAGTTCTGTACGAACTCGAAATCGTATCTTCACAGGGAGAAGTAGATGTCGATGTGGATGCACGCACCGGAGAAATTATCGTTATATCCTATGACTAATATGTTCTGCTCCTGCAGAATTTTCTATTTATCCCAAAAAATCAGATGGAAATTTGATAATCATCAGGCTTTTCAATAAATGCTGTTTTCGCTATGCTTAATAGAAACAAACAGACAGCGGTGAGTGAATATGTTAGATGATACGGGAGAACGAATCATCCCAAAGCAGATGCAGGCTTCCAATCGAATGCTGCTCGAACATATGGCACGTTATTCGTTTGCCTGTCCCTATGCTTCAGGAAAAGTGCTTGATATTGCCTGCGGAACAGGCTATGGCACCCATATAGTTACAAAAACACGCAAAAACTTCATTGATTCCTCTCTGGGAATAGATGTAGATCCAAAAACGGTGGAATATGCCCAAAAGGAGTATTATCATCCCCTGCTTTCCTTTGAACAGGGAGATCTTCTTGACCCGGAACTTCCCGGGAGAATTGGCACCTTTGATACCATCATTTCGTTTGAAACAATTGAACACGTAGCTGACGACTATTTATGTTTAAAACAGCTGCACCGCCTTTTAAAACCAGGCGGTACTCTTGTGATATCCACCCCTTTCGGCCGGGGCAGAGGCTTTCCTTCCAATGAATCTTTTCATTTTCATCAATTAACCGATAACGAATGGGCCGGCCTGATTACAGACTCTAAATGGAAATGGCAGAAGGCCCAGCTTTTCTATCAGCTTGGTGTTGCAATTGAACGACCACGCCGTGAAGAAGTTCATTACCCATTAGGCATTGCCGTATGCAGGAAATAAAGCAGTTTCATCCAGGAACCTCTGTCTTTTCAGGCAGAGGTTCTTTACATAAGATATTCTGTAAAAGCACATTTCTGGGCGCTGATGTCCGGCTGCGTTAAAATGAATAGTATGAAAAAGGAGTGAAGACAAATGAACGTTCTGCAGGAAACAACAAAAGACAGCCGGCTTCAACTATTAAAAGAAACGACGGCTCCCTTTTCAGAAAGAGCATGGAGCCATAACGAAGAAGCTGTTTTTCCCCATCAAAATATAGAAGACTTAAAAAAAATCAAATATCCTTCTCTAACAGCCCCTATAGAATACGGCGGGATGGAGATCTCTCTACTGGAGTTCATTGAGTCACAGGAAATCATTGCAGAAGCCGATGGTTCCACTGCCCTGGCGATCGGATGGCACGTCGGAATCTTAAAGGATCTGACCGAAACACGTCCATGGCCGGAATCTGTATTTAAACGAGTGTGTGAAACCATCACCTCCGATCAGGCACTGCTGAACAATACAGCTACAGAGGCTGCGACCGGAAGTCCGACGAGGGGCGGAAAACCTATGACTGAAGCCTCCCGCTCCAAAGATGGCTGGGTGCTGACCGGCCGCAAAACATTTACGACACTTGCCCCTGCCCTGGATTACTTTGTAGTTAGTGCCGGCCTGACTGAAGATAACCGTACGGCTAACTTTCTCGTTCCACGCGCCACCCCGGGGGTTTCCATTGACGAAACCTGGGACTCTGTCGCTATGCGGGGCACAGGCAGCCACGATCTTGTACTTGATCAGGCAAAAGTGCCGGAGGACCATCTCGTCACCTTTCTGAACCCCGGAAACAAAAAAGCAGCCGGATGGCTGCTTCATATTCCAGCCTGTTATTTAGGCATTGCCCAGGCCGCTGCGAACCACGCCACAGCTTTCGCGAAAGAATATTCGCCGAATACAATGGAAGGAACCATTTCTGATATACCAGCCGTTCAGGAGAAAATCGGCGAGATGGAAGCCAAACTTATACAAAGCAGGCATTTTCTCCATAGTGTGGCCCGGCAGTGGGACGAGTCATCTGCAGCACAGCGGGACGCCATGAAGCCGGAGCTTGGAACGGTTAAGCGAAGCGTCGTCAATGAAGCCATTGCTGTTGTTGACTTGGCCATGCGGATTGAAGGCGCAAGAAGCTTATCGGCTTCCAACCCGCTTCAGCGCTATTACCGCGACGTCCGGGCCGGTCTTCATAATCCCCCGATGGACGATATGACTATTACTATGCTTGCGAAAGAGGCACTTAAGCGTTATTAAAAAGCAGTAAAAAGCCGGACCCTGAGAGAGGGTCCGGCTTTTTTACTGCTGCTCTTGATATGGTGATACCCGGACCGCTGACCGCTTAAAACCAGGCATCCGGCAGACCGGATCAAGCCTACCTTCTACGAGCATGTTGACGTTCTGGCTTTCTGCCCAGTGAAAAGGCACAAACACCGTATCCTCCCTGATACTTTCAGAAATCCTGCTTCTGACGGTGATTTGCCCGCGCGGCGATTCAATAGTAACGAGCGTGTTTTCTGAAATAGCATGGCGTTTCGCAGTTACAGGGTGAATTTCAATGAACGATTCAAACAGGCGGGCATTTAAATTACTGCTTTTCCGGGTCTGCACTCCGGTTAAATAGTGGGCCATTACCCTGCCTGTCGTTAAATACAGCGGAAACTCCTGACTGACTTCTTCTTTAGGATGCTCATTTTTCAAAGGTACTACCAGCAGCTCGGCCCGCCCTCCGTCTCTTGCAAAACGGTCTTCAAAAAGTCGCTTCGTTCCGGGATCTGATTCACTGCGGCACGGCCAGAAGACTCCTTCTGCCTGACGGATCCGTTCATACGTTATTCCAAAATAATCGGCTATGCCTCCTTTTGAGGCCAGACGCAGCTCGTTAAAAATCTCTTCTGCCGATTGATAGGAAAATTGAGTGCCGTATCCCAGTATTCCAGCGATCATTGATAATATCTCCCAGTCATTTTTACTTTCACCGGGTGCTTTTTTATCCGCTTCCCGAAGGGTAACCCGCCCTTCCAGATTCGTAAGCGTTCCTGCATTTTCCATGTAAGAAGCCGCCGGCAGAACCAGATCGGCATATTCTGCGGTTTCCGAAATAAACATATCCACCGCTACGAAAAAATCCAGTGACTGGATGGCTTCCTTTACCATCGTTGCATGAGGGTTGGAAATGATGGGATTAGAGCCGACAAGAAATAAACTTTTAATGTCTCCTCTGCCGATCAGCTCCATCATTTCATAGGCGGAGACACCTTTTCCGGGCATGTCCTTTTCCTTCATCCCCCATACATCAGCTATATACTTCCGGTCTTCTTTATTGTCAATAGACCGGTAACCCGGGAGCTGGTCTGCTTTTTGTCCATGTTCTCTTCCTCCCTGACCGTTGCCCTGACCGGTAATGGCTCCATATCCACTTCCTTTTTTTCCTATTTTCCCAGTCAACAGCAGTATGTTGATAAAATTCCGGACGGCCAGATAGCCGTCGACCTGCTGCTCAATTCCGCGGGCGGTAAAAATCATTCCGGATTCTGCATTCGCAAATGCCCTTGCTGCTTTTTCCAGTTCCTGATAGGGAATACCGGCCTCTTCGGCACAGGCTTCCACCGTTAACCCCTGCAGATGGACGAATAGTTCCTCAGCGCCTTCGGTCCGTTTTTCTATGAAATCCAGATCTGCTTTGCCTTCGTCATATATACATTTAAGTATCGCATTGGCTGCTGCATTATCGCATCCGGGCTTTACCTTCAAATGCAGATCGGCCATCTGTGCCGTCGCTGTTTCACGTGGATCTACGACAATAATATAGGCACCATTGCGCTTTGCTTCCTCAAAGTACGGCATAATCGTCGGCTGACAGTCAGCAATATTGGTTCCTGCCAGAATGATACATTTCGTTTCCGGAATTTCATCCAGCTGGTTGGTTAATCCCCGGTCTATCCCCAGCGCTTTATTTCCAGCTGAGGCCGCTGCCGACATGCAGAATCGGCCGTTATAATCAATATACTTCGTTCCCAGTGCCAGTCTTGCAAATTTACCGAGTATATAAGAAGTTTCATTCGTAAGCGATCCGCCGCCGTATACGCCGATAGTATTTTTTCCGTACTCTTTCTGCAGAGCCGGAATTTTTTCTTTAATTAGCTGCAGTGCTGCGTCCCAGCTGATCGGCTGAAAAGCCCCGTCTATTTTCTGCATAGGATAGCGCAGACGGTCTTCGTGAAACGCATGCTGATAGGCATTGAGGCCTTTTACACAAAGACGGCCTCCTGTCGTTGGATTATCGACCCCAGTGGTACGGTACCTTTTTCTCGTAACAATGGTCTGCTCAATCACCTGCTTTTTGCACTGCATACTGCAGAAAGGACACTGCGCGTTGTATACTTTTTCCGTTTCCACTTTCTGCTGTTTTTCCCGGAAGTATTTAAGCATCAGCTCTGACATATGTGTCCTCCTTGTTGTAACATCAGCTCTTTGATCCGCTGCTGTTCTTCGTCTTTCTGTTCCAAAAGCACCGCTGCGTTGGCTTCTTGAAAAAGAACTTCCCTGATATGAACCATGGTTACTCTTTCAACCCACCGGGAGAGTGTTTCGCCGTACCCCGCTGAAATACGGTAGTATAACAGAACAGATTCAAGCATATAAAGCACCGTCTGCTGCTCAGCAAAAGAAAAAAGAATATGGTTTTTTTCTTCTACAGCCACTCGAAGCTCCCACTTTTCATTTTGATATAGTATACCGGCATGCCCACTTTGAATGTCTGCACAGTTGTGGCTGCAGGAGGACATGCGGATAAACGGCTGTGTCGGAAATGGGAGCAGTTCCATTCTTTTTTCGAGCCATACTGCCATTTCCTGCTCCGGCTGTTTTGTACAGGCACATTCTACTTTTTCGAGGCTTCTTATCTGTACAGCCGGAAATCGATTTCCGGGCAGTCCCATCCGTTGTAAGCCCAGTTTTTCAGCCGCTGTTTCTAAAAGCCCGGGGTCCACAGGGGAGATTTCGATCGATCCATCCGGAAGCGGCTTTAAGAAATCCACCCCGCATGCGGACGCCGTTTCTGCCGCACTCTCCCATTCAGACAGGGAAAATCCTCCTCCTTTTCCTGGAATATGGACAGCCAGACTTCCATCCGAGCGTTCTATTATATTTTCATACGTATCGGCTTTCCCTGTTTCTGCTGAAAAATAAGCAGGAGAGATCATATATAAATAGTAGGGAAGGGCTTCTCTGCACGTCCCACACCCCTTGTCCGTTTTCCAGCCGGGCATTTGATAAGCCTCTTTCAAAGAAGATGGCATACGATCCTGAAGGAGGCTGACGACCTCTTCTTCTTCCAGGTCCGTGCATTCGCAGAAAGGTATTTTTTCTATGTGCTCGTTAAACTCATCGCTCTGCATATAGTCCAGAAGCTCTTCCACTACCGGGCGGCACCCCCCGCATGAAGAAGAAGCACCGGTACAGGCTTTTACTTCTTCTGCTGTACAAAGCCCGCGTGTCTGCACTTCTTTTATGATGGTACCTTTGGATACATTATTGCAGTGACAGACAGCCGCGTGAGACGAGAGCGTTTTAATTCTACTCTTCGTGGAATCATTGACGGATAAAAGCTGTTGTTTTTCTTTTTCCGAGAGCGGCTTCCGGGTTTTAATCCACTGCTGCAGGGAAGCGGACATGTTCGTGCTGCCATAAAGCACAGCTCCCTGCACCATATCTTCTTTCATAATAATCTTGCGGTACTGGTTTTCTTTTTCATCGAAAAGCTGCAGCACATAGCTGTCCGATTCTTCTTCAAGGCTTCCCGCAGAAAATACTTCCACTCCTGGAATCTTCAGTCTCGTATATACAGCAGAGCCGGAATAGTCCCGTTCTTTTTTTCCTGAAACAGAAGCCGCAAGCACTTTGGCCTGTTCATATAACGGAGCGACCAGACCATATGTAGTGCCCCGGTGCTCTGCGCATTCTCCGAGGGCATAAATACCTTCTGCCTCTGTTTCCATCCAGTCGTTAACTATAATACCCTTATTCACAGGAATACCGCTTGCCCCCGCCAGCTCTATTTGAGGCTTTATTCCCGCTGCCATTACGACAGCATCTACCGCAAGAGAGGTGCCATCTTCAAACAACAGCTCATCTGCCTGTTCCAAGCCCTTTATTGCTTTGGTTTCAGCAGAAAATAAAAAATGCATCCCCTGTTTTTCCAATTCTTCCTGCAGCAGCCCCGCTGCCATTTCATCCAGCTGACGATTCATTAAAAAAGGACCACGATGAACCACCGTAACGTCCAGGCCTCTATTTAAAAGGCCCCGGGCCGCTTCAAGTCCGAGAAGTCCTCCTCCAATAACGGCCGCTTTTTGAAAAGTGTCTGCCTGATCCAGAATTTCCTCACAGTCTTTCATTGTCCGGAAAACAAATACGTTTTCTTTATCTGCTCCCTGCACAGGAGGGATATAGGCTTTAGAACCTGTAGCAATCACGGCTTTGTCAAACGCCACTTCCGTTCCATCATCTGTGCGGACCACCCGGTTTTCCTGGTCCACATATAATGCTTTTGTTCCCGTAATCAGTTCAATATGATGGTCTTCATACCACTGCAGCGGATGTATGTATAATTCCGGTCCGCCTGCTTCCCCCTGAAGATAGGAAGACAGCTTCATCCGGTTATAGGAAAGTCCTGTTTCTTCACCAATAATCGTTATATCGAAAGTTTTCGGAGCGGTTTCGAGTAACTCTTCTATAAAACGAAGTCCCGCCATGCCATTACCGATCAGCAGTACTTTCTCTTTATTCATAAGACGCCTCCAGCCCGTATTGCCCTGCTATTATACGAAATACATATGGTCCTATTGTCTAAAAAGAAAAGCCGCCCTTCAAGAAGGACGGCAGAAAATATCACAGACTTTTATTCATTATGCTTTTTTATTCTGCGAAATCCGATCGACTTCCGGGTAGTAAGCATGACACCGGATATAACAACCACCGCTCCGCCTGCCTGTGTCCAGGTGATCGTATCGCCCAGGAAAATATAGGCGCCGGCCATGGTAAATACCGGCAGTAAATTTAGAAATACCGAAGACTGGGAAGCACCGATTTCTGCAATCGAACGATTCCAGAGCAGCAGCGCAATCACAGAAGGGAAAATGCCCAGATAAGCAATCCCTGCAGCATCCTGATAACCGTCAATCGGAGGCAGTCCGTAAAGTATGGTTTCGACTGCCGCAAAAGGCAGCAGGACCAGGGTGGCTGCAGCAAGCATAACGAGCAGACTGCCGTATGCCGGAAACTTGAACATATGCATTTTCACAAGAAACGAATAAATCACCCAGACGGCCACGGCCGCGAGCATAATAACATCTCCCCTGTTAAAAGAAAGGCTCCGGATCACTTCCATTGATCCATCTGTAATAACCCAGACAGCCCCTCCGACCGAAAGAACAACGCCTGCCCACTGGTACCCTTTCAATCGTTCCTGAAACAAAAAGAAACTGGCTGCGATCGTTACGACTGGGATAGAAGATTCCAGTATCGCTACGTTGGATGCACTGGTATATTTTAAAGACAAATAAATAAAAGCATTAAAAAAAGCCACTCCTGTTAAAGCCAGCCCGAGCAGCGGCTTCCACTCCGACCGGAATACTTCCCGGTGGCGGACCGCCTGTTTCCAGCCGATCGGAAGAACGACGGCTAAAGCGATACCTACGCGGAGAAATGCGATCGTAAACGGCGGAATGTCTTCCAATGCTTTGCCGACCAGAATATTACCGGTAAATATAATAACCGTAATGATTAAAAAGATATAAGCCTTCATATGTATCCACCGCCTCTATGCCTTTTCAGTGTAAGCCAGACGAAAGGTGCCTGCCAAATTAAAAACTTGCTTTTCTATCAGTTTAATATTAAACTGATAAGGGTAAAGAAAGGAGAACCTGAAAATGAGCATAAAGAAAAAACTGACGAAAAAACAAAAACAATTAGGACTGCTGCTCTGGTTCCGCCTTTCCCGATTTTACAACGAAAGCGTGCACCGCTCCAATGCTTACTTAAAAACTTACGGCTTAACTACTTCCCAGTTTGATGTACTTGCCCAGGTAGGTGCCCATCAGCCGCTTTCCCAGCAGGAGCTGGCCGAAAAGCTTTTTGTGACCAAAGGAAACATTACGCACATGCTCCGGAAAATGGAGGATATGGGATACATCCAGCGTGAGCAGAAATGGCGCACGAAAACGATCACCCTAACAGAGGCGGGAAACACTCTATATAAACAGAGCGTCCCCAATCAGGAACATTTTCAGGCCATGCAGTTTCAGGTTCTTTCCGAAAAAGAACAGCAGCAGTTACTGCATCTATTAAAAAAAATCCAAAAACAATCCATTCCCTATAAGGAGGAAAACCAATGAATATTAAAGGCATTCATCATCTCTCTGCCCTGACCGCAAACGCAGAACACAACCTTGATTTTTATACAAAAGTAATGGGTCTCCGCCTCGTGAAAAAAACGGTGAATCAGGACGATACTTCCGTTTATCATCTTTTTTACGGCGATGAAAAAGGAAATCCAGGGACGGAGCTTACCTTTTTTGAAATCCCTATGGCGGCACCTAATCAACCGGGAGCGAGCAGTATTTCCGGCACTTCTCTCCGCGTGGCAGACGACAAAGCGCTCGATTTCTGGAAAGCCCGTTTTGATGAGATGGGAGTTGGTCATGATGAGATCGTAGAACGTGCCGGACGCCGCACACTTGCTTTTCAGGATCCTGAAGGCCAGCGCCTGTTCCTTGTTTCTGATGAAAACAATGAGGGTGTGGCCGGCGGCGTTCCCTGGAACCGCGCACCTGTACCGGTAGAACATGGCGTAACAGGACTTGGGCCGATTCGGTTAACGGTTAAAAATCCTGCCCCTACAGCCGGTGTCCTTACAGACATTATGGGCTTCCGCCGCAAAGGCAGCTATCCCGCTGAAGCTGCAGGACAACCGGATATCGAAGTATATGAAACAGGAGAAGGCGGCAGCGGTACGGAAATCCATCTGGAACCACGCCCCGACCTTCCTTTTGAAAGACAGGGACGCGGCGGCGTGCATCACGTCGCTTTTCGGGTAGAAGACAAAGAAGAACTCGATAAATGGATCCAGCATATCACGAATGCCGGACTTCCCAACTCCGGCTTCGTGGAGCGTTTTTACTTCCGCTCTTTATATTTTAGAGAACCAAATGGCATATTGTTTGAAATTGCTACAGATGGTCCTGGATTTGATGGAGACGAAGACATGGAACACCTCGGTGAAACGCTCGCTCTTCCTCCTTACCTGGAGCCAAAGCGCGCTGAAATCGAGGCGAAAATAAAGCCTCTCGATTACAAGCCGGAAGCCTGATTATATTTACTTGAACGAACTAATACAATACAAAGGTGGTCTATACTATGAAACACATTTTTAAGCAGTCCAGTAAAAAGAATGCACCGGTACTCCTTTTGCTACACGGAACAGGCGGTACAGAAGAAGACCTGCTTGAACTGGCTAAACTAATTGATGAAGAGGCTTCTGTCCTCAGCGTACGCGGCAATGTGTCCGAAAACGGCATGCCCCGCTTTTTCCGTCGGCTGGCAGAAGGTGTATTTGATGAAGAAGACTTGTTATTCCGCACCGGAGAGCTGCATGAATTTATTAACGAAAGCGCAGAAAAATATGAATTTGACCGCAGCAACGTAATTGCCGTCGGTTACTCCAACGGCGCAAATATCGCTGCCAGCCTCCTGTACCATTATAACGATTCGCTTAAAGCAGCTTCCCTTCATCACCCGATGGTACCAAGACGCGGTGTAGAGCTTCCAGATTTAAGCGGCACTTCTGTATTTATCGGAGCCGGAGAAAACGATCCCATCTGTACCCCGGAAGAAACGAAAGAACTCAGCCGTACTCTTTCCGAGGCAGGAGTAACAGTAGAAGAATACTGGAGCCAGGCCGGCCACCAGCTTACACTTGAAGAAGTGGAAGCAGCTAAAGCCTGGTATCAAAAAGCAATACAGTAAAATAAACCCCCGGAGACGGCTGTCTCCGGGGGTTTGCTGTATTAACAGAAGTATTTTATGCTAATATATCATGAAATTCATCATTTTCCTTCAGCTTCTTTTCTGCATAAGGACACTGGGGAATAATTTTTTTATTCTCTGCCCTGGCCTTTTCCACTACATGCTCAACGAGCTGATAGCCAATGCCCTGCCCTCTTAAATCTTCAGCCACTTCTGTATGGTCAATGACTATTTCATCATCTTTCTCTTCAAAAAAAGTAATCTGGGCCGCTTTGTTTCCCTGCTGATCTTCTACGTAAAATTCGTTGTTACCTGTTTTAATATCCATATAATATCTCTCCTTTGCAGCTTTTTTCCTTTTTTCGGAGAAATTAAAACATTACTCCCATTCCACCGGCTTTTCTACAAGAACTCCGTCATCATTCGTTTTTTGATTTAATGAATGGTCTTTAGCCTGCACGCAGATATAATACAGCACTTCATCGGAGTTGTTGCGCAGAGTACGGGCTCCTTCCGGCGCTACTCGTACAACAGTGCCCTCTTCAATATCAAATATTTCGTCATCGACCTGAAACTGGCCGCTTCCTTTTACGAAAATATAAAGTTCTTCGTTCTCTACGTGCTTATGGTGAAACGGAATAGATGTATGCGGCGGGAAAGAGCTGAGCGATGCTTCCATACTGGTAAGACCAAGAAGTTCATTTAAAAACAGCTTTCCTCTTGTTTTAACTCTTCCTTCAATTTTATAATCTTTTAGATCCTCCCATTTTCCTGGATATGCGGCCGTATAGTTTGTTCCCTGTTTTTTTTCAGGCATGCTGGACCCTCCTCTGATTTTCTGTTTCTCCTGCAGTATATAACGCTTTCATTGAAAAATAAATCAAGCCGCATTCTTGCAAAGCAGAAAAAGACATGATATATTTTATAAATCGTAATCATTACGTTTTATAAAGGAGAGAGAAAAATGGCTAAGAAATCAAAAGTCGTCAAACAGCAAAAACGGGAAGCCCTTATTGCGAAGTATGCTGAGGTCCGCTATGAACTAAAAGAAAAGGGAGATTACGAAGCGCTCCGCCGCCTTCCAAGAGATTCCTCCCCTACCCGGTCCAACAGCCGCTGCGGGGTAACCGGACGTCCCCGCGGATACATGAGAAAATTCAATATGTCCCGTATCGCTTTTCGGGATCTTGCCCATAAAGGTCAGATACCCGGCGTAAAAAAATCAAGCTGGTAAAAATAAAAGCACTGGATCGCTGATGCTGATCCGGTGCTTCTTAATGTCCCCCGTAGTGGGGGAGCATTTTTCTTTTGTATAAGGCAGCGACTGTATTTAATAAAACAACCGGAAGTTTTTTAGGAAAATGTTTTCTCGTATAGTATACATAAAATGCATTTTTTAAATCATCCCACTGTGTGCAGTCTTTCTGCTGGCGGTAGCGGGCGACATCAATGATTTTGATATCGCCTGCATCTGTAATTAAAATATTACGCAGATGGATGTCCGATGGATTCAGGCCTCTGTTTCTGGCCAGCTGCAGCGCCCTGTCCACTTCTTTTAAATGGTTTTCTGTTATCGGCATGCCTTTTTGCAGGCATTGGAAAAGAGTGCTTCCTTTTACGTGGTCGATGACCAGATAATTTTCCCCTGCTTCATATAGGTTCGGGTAATACTCCAGCCCCCCGAGAGCCTGGTAAATGAGAGCCTCTTCTTTAGCTACAGCAGCAAAATCCGGAAAGAACACTTTCAGCACAACTTCCGTTCCTTCTATTTTAAAAACATAGGCGCTTCTTCCTTTTCCTATAAATTCCAATGTGTCATCATAATCAATAAGGATCGAGTGCGTTCCTTTATTTATCATTCGGACGCTTTCTGCAAGAGCAAGGTACGTGTTCACAATGCTCAATCCTCCTTCTGTAATACCTTTTATTATATCACGATTTTTTTATTTCTATCTTTTTCCGGCTTTTCTTTTAAAAGGCAGCAGCAGAGAAAACGGAAAGAACGCTCCCTCTGCACTACAGGGAACGTTCTTTGAAATGAATTTTTATAGGTCATCTGCTGCCGGATTAAATAGTCATTGTTTATTCGATTATTTAAAGGTATAAGCGTTATTATACATTGCCCTCTGCCGGTATCGGGTTTTCTTTTAAAATGCGTGCCATGTGAAGCAGGTTATAAGCAAGCATTGTTACGTGCCCTTTCGTAAATTCGTTACTCATGCCATCTGCTTCAATGAATGATGGACCGGGACCAGCTTCTCCCACCCAATAGCAGTCTACGTTAGGAGGGACTGTGAAGCCGATATGGGAGAGGCCATACAGCACAGAAGCCGCAGCATGTTTTGCGCCGTCTTCATTGCCGGTTATAACTACTCCACCTACTTTATTATAATAAACCGCCTGGCCTTTTTCGTTTGTCACGCCGGTGCCGCCGTACAGTCTTTCCATTGCAAGCGTCGTCAGGCTGCTCTTCTCTCCTATCCATAAAGGAGTTCCAATAATAAGAATATCGGCTTCTTTTACCTTTTCAAAAATAGCCGGCCAGCCATCTCCTTCTCCTAAATCTTCGCTGATGCCATATGGAATGTGATAATCAGCAAGCCTTACCGTTTCTGTAGATACCCCCTCTTTTTCCAAAAGCTTTAACACTTCGTTGGTCAATGCTTCTGTATTGGACTCTTCATCTCCGGTTTTTTTCAGTGAGCCATTTAATACCAATGCTTTAAGTACTGCCATTTTATCCCGCCTTTTTATCTGATTAGTTAGTATTTACCCTTATTTTGGTAAGCGTAAGCAGGGCCGTTTGGATTTTTTCGGCGAAGGATGTAGATTAAAAGATGAATGCTGTTTGAAAACAACTGGAGAATCTATGGGAACCTTCACCAATGTACTTTTTTTAATTTATGTCAATATATGAAATAGTTCGTTCAAAAAAAGTTCAAACTATTTCAATTTTTTATGTCATTTTTGTGAATAATTTGGTATACTAAATTTACAGAATGAATGAAAACGCTTACTAAACTGAATATTATAAAAAGAGGTGCTTAAAATGGATGTATTGCTCGTATTTATGGTTTTTGCTACACTTGTCCCGTTTTTCTTTGCCCGCCGCAGAAAATGGTTTCTCGTTGTTCTTCAAACGGCTCTTGCTTTAGGCATGTGGGACTATTTCCTAAGCCACTTCACTCCAATTACTGTGCTTAATGCACCTACTTCGATCATTGCTTTCTATGGCAGCCTGCTTATTACCAACGTTGCTATTATTTATATCATGATCAGCTACTTCAAGCAGCTGGAGCGCTCACGTCGTGTTCCTTTCCTCCGCTCAGAAGTCAGTAATAACTCTAAATAACCACGACATAGAAAAAGCCGGTAAACTGCCCTTATTGGCAGTGTTTCCGGCTTTGTTTATACAAAAATTAAGGATAGAACAAAAAAGGAAGCTTATCGTTTTGATAAGCTTCCTTTTCATATGATTTAGTGGTCGCCGCCGTGTTCTTCTGTTTCTGAACCGCCGCCATCTGTGCCGTGGTCGTGATAACCAAACGACATAACCCAGATAGACCCTAATACAATAATACCTGCAATACCAAAAGCGTAAATCATATTACCGAGCTGAATGCCCCCGCTGTCTGTTTCTGTAATGTGCATAAACATAAACAGCTGAATGCCGGCCTGGATAATAGCCAATGCCATGATGCCGGCAACGATCCATCCCATGGGAAGTTCCGTTCCCAGGGCAATCCATGCCGCAGCACCAGTAAGCACGATAGAGGCAATATATCCGATCAAATGTTTTATAGGGAAACGCGATTCACTGTGTGAACTCATTTAACCCACCATCCCTAATAAATACACGACTGTATATACGAATATCCACACTACGTCTAAGAAGTGCCAATACAAGCCGAATATAAAGAATTTACTCGCTGTCCGCGGCGTAATGCCTCTCTGGTACAGCTGAATTAATAAGAGTATGCCCCAGCCCAGACCAACCGTTACGTGAAGTCCGTGCGTACCGGTTAATGTGAAGAATGCAGACCAGTAAGCTGCTGAACTGATCGATGCTCCTTCATGAACCAGGTGTTCAAACTCATAAATTTCCAAACCGAGAAATCCAAGACCTAATACAAGTGTCATTCCCATCCAGAGAAGAAGGCCGTTTTTAGAACCCCGGCGCATTTCATTGATTGCAATTCCACAGGTAAAACTACTCGTTAAAAGAAGAAATGTCATTAACAAAGTAATAGGCAGTGAGAAGAGTTCCTGAGGAGGCGGCGCATCTGCCGTTCTTCCTATCATAACAGCGTAGGTGGCAAAAATGGTAGCAAATAATGCAATCTCTGCGCCTAGAAATATCCAAAATCCAAGGATATTCATACGTCCTTCTTGTGTGCGGTACTCCATTGGTCCTGTTGTTGCTTCCGTATGTGCACTCATTATTTGCTATCCTCCCCTCTGGCTGCCTGCTCTATTTCGTGAATTTCTTTAGTAGAGACATGGAACCCTTCATTGTAGTCAAACGAGCGGATACCCATGACGATAAAGAACATAATCAAACCTGGAATCGCCATCCAGAACCATTCCCAGACAAGTCCGAAACTTGCAATAAACAGAGCAAGCATCATAAAGAAAGGAAGGCCGGAGTTGCTTGGCATGTGTATTTCTTCCACTTTTGATTTGTCATAGGTGGTTTCGCCTTTATCTTTCATTCCTACATAAGCATCTTTGCTGTCAAACTCAGGAAGAGTAGCGAAATTATAGAATGGGATTGGTGTGGCAGTAGCCCAGTCCAATGTTCTTCCCACTCCCCATGAGTCGCCCTGTGTTTCGCGCTCTGCATAACGGAAGCTGTAGTAGATGCTGTAAACAAATACAGCAAATCCGGCTGCCATCATAAAGGCGCCCGCTGTAGCCGTTAAGCTGAGCGGCATCCATTCTGGTTCGATCGTATACGTACGTCTTGGCATTCCTGCAAATCCGAGGAAATACATTGGAAGGAAACAGACGTTAAAGCCGATCATAAACAACCAGAAGAATATTTTTCCGAGTTTTTCATTCAACTTGTGTCCAAACATTTTTGGATACCAGAAAATCAAACCAGAGAAACATCCAAATACGGTACCTGCGATAAGCACATAGTGAAAGTGAGCTACGAGGAAGTACGTATTGTGGTACTGGTAGTCTGCTGCGGCCATCGCAAGCATAACCCCTGTTACCCCGCCGATAACGAAGTTAGGGATAAAGGCAAGCGCCCACAGCATCGGTGTTTCAAACGTAATTCTGCCCCGGTACATCGTGCCGAGCCAATTGAATATCTTAACCCCGGTCGGTACGGCAATAAGCATTGTCGTAATCGAGAAGAAGGAGTTTACTCCGCCGCCGGCACCCATTGTAAAGAAATGGTGAACCCATACGAGGAAGCTTAAAAGTGCGATAATAACCATTGCGTATACCATGGCTTTGTAGCCAAACAGTTGTTTTCTGGCAAAAGTGGAGATAACTTCGGAGAAAATACCAAATGCCGGCAGAATAACGATATATACTTCCGGGTGTCCCCAAAGCCAGAACAGGTTGGCCCACATCATCGGCATACCTTCACCGGCAAGCGTAAAGAGCTTGGCTCCGAATATCCGGTCGAGCGTCATTAAAGCAAGAGCTACAGTAAGAATTGGGAAGGCAAACACGATGATAAGAGCTGTAATAAGCGTCGACCACGTAAAAATCGGCAGCCTCATCATTGTAATACCTGGAGCCCTCATCTTAAGAATCGTGACGATGAAGTTAATACCGGTTCCCAGCGTACCAATACCTGAAAGCTGAAGACCCAGTAAATAGTAGTTAATTGCCGGCCCGGGGTTTAGTTCCGCCCCGGCCATCGGAGCATAGTTGGTCCAGCCGGCGTCCGGCGATCCCCCGATAATAAAGGAGATATTAAAGAGAGCAAGTCCAAAAGCAAAAGACCAGAAGCTCAAGTTGTTAAAGAAAGGAAACGCTACGTCCCGCGCCCCAATCTGCAGTGGCACTGCAAAGTTCATCAGGCCGATTAAGAACGGCATTGCCATGAAGATAATCATGATGGTTCCGTGTGTTGTGAAGATTTCGTTATAGTGCTGTGAATCCAGGAACGTCATTCCCGGAAGTGAAGTCTGTATCCGCATCATCATCGCATCTATACCACCGCGGACAAACATGACGATGGCTGCAATAATATACATAATCCCTATCTTTTTATGGTCAACAGAGGTGATATACTCTCTCCAGAGCCATCCCCATGCCTTGAAGTAGGTGAGTACAGCGATGACCGTTATAGAGCCGAGTGCAATAGAGACCATTGCGCCATATATAAGCGGCTGTCCTGTTACAAGAAATTCACCAAAGAAAAAGTCTAAAAACGCCTCCAAATTATCTCACCTGCTTTCTATTAAAACGTGCTATTCGTCCCATATTTCACGACCACCCTGGAGGTGAAGCTTTTCTCCAAGTTCTCCGCCATGCTGATCTACGATGTATTCTCTTCCTTCATTTGTTCCATGGTCTACATAGTCCAGATGAGTAGAGGAATACTCGGAGTTAGCGGCAAGTCCGGGGGTAAGCATTTCTACATAAGCTTCTTCTGTAAGCTCAGGAGCTGATTCCTGTACTTCGGTTACCCATGCATTGTAGTCATCTTCATTCTGCGCGATAACTTCAAATGTATGACCCGCAAAACCGGAACCGTTGTAGTTGGCGTTGCGCCCTGCATACTCACCTTCGTTATCCGCCTGAAGATATAACGTGTTTTCCATACCGGCCATGTTATATTTCTGGCCGCCGAGAGCAGGAATCCAAAGAGCAGTCATCGAATCTGCTGAAGAAAGTTTGAATTCAATCGCCCGGTCTGTTGGTATGTGTAAATAGTTAACTGTTTCTATATTCTCTTCCGGATAGCTGAAGAACCATTTATAGTTCGCCGTAGTAGCGTGAACAACAAGAGGCTCTGTATCGGCTGAAACTTCCGGAGGATTCTCCAATTCAAAAATCGTTGTTACGGTAGGGATAGACAGTACCGTTACAATAATGAGGGGAATAACCGTCCAGATTACTTCAAGCTTGTTGTTGCCGTGGTGCGTTGGATCGTAATTATCATTACCTTCCTTTTCAGGACGATATCTGAACTTCACAAGCATGTACGTGAAAAGTACAAATACAACAGCTACGATTCCAAGCATCATAATGATAGAAAATGTAATAAGTTCTGCCTGACTTTCTGCAACAGGGCCCTGCGGATCAAGAACGACTAAGTCCGCACAGCCGCTTAAGAATATAACAAGAGCAAATGCAGGCAGCATCAGCGTCCGCTTTGCCCGGCTTATAAATTTTCCCACCTTACCCAACACTCCTTCCTAATAATAGTAAAACTCTGCCAGAATTACATTCTGCTCTGTCCATGGTAGCAAATTTACGCTTCCTTTTGTTTACTTTTCATAGACTGTCATACAAACCTCAATTTTGTGTTTCAAATTCAACACAAAATCGACATAAAAAATTCACGGTTTCTCCTATGTAAGATTATATCCGTCTGGTTGAATTTTTTATGCGTTTTTCATTTAGTATGAAAAAGCAATATTTATAAAATTAATAATGTCATTAGACTCCTGCTGTCTGCTATACTGCCCCCTTTTTATCCGAACAGCTGTTTTATTCTTTTACATAAAATGCCTACCGTTAGTATTGTGCTACGAGTTTCAGAAAAAGTAAAGTCCCACCCTCGGTTTCAACGGGAAAAACATAAAATGTTCATGAATTACTCCGGTTTTCCAAGCGCGTTCCATTTTCTCGCTTTCCAGGATGTTCTCGATCTGGATACCGTAAAAATAATTAAACCAATCCAGACGATTATGAAGGCTGTCAGCTGCTGGAGGCTGAATGGCTCATTAAACAGAAATACGCCAAGCAAAAGCATGATCGTCGGGGCGAAATACTGTAGAAATCCAATAAGGGAAAACGAAATACGCTTGCTGCTGGCGGCAAACAAGAGCAAAGGCACGGCCGTAGCTGCCCCTGCCCCAATTAGAAGGGCATGATCTTCCCAGGAAAAACGGAAGACACCTCCCGCGTCTCCCTGAACTGCAAACAAAAACAGCAGCGCAAAAGGTACCATAATCATCGTTTCCACTGTTAATCCGGCCCAGGCGCTGAGAGGAGTGGTTTTTTTTATCAATCCGTACAGCCCGAAACTGAGCGCCAGACCAATCGCCGCCCATGGGAAGTAGCCGTAGTAAAACGTCAGGGTAATAACTCCTCCTACTGCGAGAAAGAAAGCCAGTCCCTCCGCTTTTGTAAGTTTCTCTTTTAAAAAAGCAGTCGCCAGCACGACATTAAATAAAGGATTTATGTAGTAGCCGAGGCTTGCTTCAATAACCCTGTCACTGTTAACCGCAAAAATAAATATAAACCAGTTAATGCTTATTAAAACAGCCGCTGCCGTAATAGCCGCCGCTGATTTTTTATTTTTAAAAATCCGGATGATCTCACTGCCGACCGGCTGAATCTTTTTCAGCACGAGAAGCACGCCTCCCATAAAAATCAGGGACCAGACAATCCGGTGGGCGAGCACCTCCCCTGCCGGAACACCTCCGAGCATTTTCCAATAGAGGGGCAGAAATCCCCAAAGTAAATAAGCCAGTCCGGCAAATGCTACTCCCGCCGCCTGTTGATTTTCTCTCATCTTTATTCTCTCCCGTTCTTTTTTCTATTCTACAAGCCTATCGCAAAATAGAAAATGACGCATCTATTTTTTTCGGGAACCGAAAGAACAGATGCGCCATCTATAACCTTTTTTAAAATAAGCCGGCTGCAGAAGCCGCAGCCGTTTCCAGGCCAATCATGCTCATTAATCCCAGCATCATACTAATTGCAAAAAAGAGAGAAATGCCAAGCACAACCCAGGCAGACATTTCTTTTTTCATGGAATAGTACGTCAGCCAGGCAAATAAGCCGCCGACTAGTATCAGCACCAAACCCGGAAGGTGAAAGGAAAACACAGGAGAAGCCGGCCCGGCCGGGCCGCTGTCAAATAACATCGCGTACAGCGGCGAAGGACCTTCTGCTCGCAGCAGCCTTTCAATTCGCTGGGGCGTTTCCTGTTCTGTCATAAATGCTGTCACCGCAAGAATGCTCAGCGCGGCAGCGCTCTCTGCGCGAAGCCAGGATCTGGGGCTGAAGGAAGCATCTTTTTTTAAGCGCCCCCTGATGAAAAACGCATTAAAGACGGCAAAAAATAAAATAACTGCAAAAAGCAGATGCTTCAATAACAATGCCTGACCGTAGCTCAGTACCCAGGAGCCGGTAATCGATTCCGTTATAAGCTGGGACATAATCAGTCCGGACATTGTTACAAGCACTACGCATCCAACAGCAATAAGCGTAAACCATTCCAAAAACCCTTCCCAGTTAACATAGCTTTTGGAAAACCAGCTGACTACAAACAACGTCCCAATCCATACGCTGACTGCCAGATAGTGCATCGTATGAGTGGTAAATCCAATCAGACTGTTAGCCGACGCAGCATGTCCTACACTCGCCTGAAAGCCGATAATTGCTGCGAGAAGCGCCATGGAAGCGAGATAAATACTCCAATGCGCGTTTTTTTTTCTGTAAAATAACGCAATCAACACAGCAAGAGCCGCCGAGGCGATCGTTAAGGAGATCCAGGCGGTTCCAATTTGAAAAGAAAAAACGACCATTTCCAATGCTTCGCTAAGCAGGCGGTCCCGGCCCGATGAAATAGACCGGGCAATATCAAGCAGAGAAGGAAATGTTAATACAGGAAGAAGCAGGGCGCTTCCCAGCACGAGCGGAAAGGGTACTTTAAGCTCCGGCCGGTTTGTTTTTGGAATCATATTCAGCAGGGCGGTTCCCATAAGAATTCCAAGCGCAACGTACAGAAGTCCGTTGCTTACAGCGATAAGCACTTACTTTTTTCTCCTGATCAAAAAGAATAAAGCTCCTGCCACAAGTACTAATAAAATGACGGTTCCTCCCAGAACCAGGGGACTGCCGGAGTCCTCTTCTTCTGTTTCAGCCGCTGCTGTCTCTTCTGTACTCTCTTCTTCCGGTGCAGCTTCCTCTTCTTCTGCACCATTTTCCTCCTGCGCTTCAGCAGCATCCTCTTCCTGATCTACTGTAAAGGCAATCGTATCCTCAATAATATGGCCGTCTTCGCTGATAATTTCAAACTCAAAGGTGTAATCCCCATTTGGAAGCGGCTCGTCTGTATTAAACGCAACTTCTTCCAACGGATCATGTGTTACTTCTCCAAGAACAGGTTCTCCTTCTTCATCGTATAAATCGGCTATGTTGTAATCCTGAATAGGAGAGTCAAAAGAAATAATGATTTCGCTTATATCTTCTTCTACCGTTTCTCCATCCTCCGGTGTGGATTCTTCCATATACGTATGAGCCTCGGCAGAAGCCGGAAACCATAATAAAGCAAAAGCCGCAAAAGCTGTTCCAATATATTTCATATTACCTCTCCTTAAATTATACTCTCTTTCTTTATAACAGAATTGGGGCGGAATGGCTGTGAATAAATAAAGACATTTAAAACAAGCTCATAAAAAAGAACCCGCTTGGCACGGGCCCTTTTGAATTTATCTTTCCTGCAGTCTTCTAATTCTTTCCTCAAGCGGCGGGTGGGAAGAAAACAGCATCGCCATAGAGGTCTTACCATTGATTTTAAGCGTCTGTACAGATCCGTGGCTGTCGTCCACCCGTTCGGAATACTGTTTCAGGGACTGTAGAGCGTGGGTCATTTTGTCGCGGCCGGCCAGATCTGCCCCTCCCCGGTCTGCGTGAAACTCCCGGTACCTGGAGAAAGCCATTACGACGATACTTCCCAGAATGGAAAATAAAATCTGGAACACAATGATCGCCCCGAACCTCACGAACATACGAAGCGTTTCGTCTTTGACAAAATTGGCCACCACCGAAGCCACGATGCGGGCAAAGAAGATGACAAACGTATTTACTACACCCTGCAGAAGCGTCATCGTAATCATATCGCCATTGGCGACGTGAGCCACTTCGTGGGCAATAACCCCTTCTACAGCTGTTTTATCCATCGTCTCCAGCAGTCCGCTCGATACTGCTACCAGAGAACGCTTCTTGGAAGGACCGGTAGCAAAAGCATTCACTTCCTTCGAATTATAAATACCTACTTCCGGCATGTGCGTAAGTCCAGCATTTCTTGCCATCGTATGAACGGTTTCCAACACCTGTTTTTCAGCCTGCGACTGAGGCTGATCCGGATCTATTACCTTCACGCCCATCGCTTTTTTAGCCATCCAGCGTGAAATCGCCAGAGATATTAAAGCACCGCCAAAACCAAACGCAGCACTAAACAGCAGTAACGCTACAAAGTTCATGCTTCCGTCCGGGCTCGTCATGCCTCCGATATTAATACCGAATAAGCTCAGAATGCCGATTACGATAGAAATTGTAGTAATAATTAAAATATTGGTAACCAATAATAGTAATATTCTTCTTCCCATTACTTCCACTCCTTTTTCTCTCTTAATCATACCTGCTTCTATTTTACGAAGCTACTGAATTATTTGTTTCACTTTCTTTGCGCTTGTTTCGTTTATTCTTTTTCAAAAAAGGAATGTAAGTACGTATACGCCTGTTTACAGAAACCCGAACAGCTTTATTAACTAAAGGAGGACTCTATTAATGAAAGCATTAGCACTTACGAAACCAGGAAGTATTGATCATCTGGAAATTACTGATCTCCCTGTACCTGAACCAAAGGAACAGGAAGTACGAATTAAAGTAAAAGCAGCCGGCCTTAATCCGGTGGATTATAAACTATCAGAAAACGGACTGCCTGAATGGGAATTCCCCCACATACCGGGTCTGGATGTTTCCGGCATCATTGATAATGTATCCCCCGGCTTATCCGATTGGAAAGAGGGAGACGAAGTATACGGCCACATAAGCATGGCAGAAAACGGCGCTCTTGCTGAATACGTTACCGTCCCTGCTGAAGTACTTGCCCCGCTTCCATCGGGATGGAGTCATGAAGAAGCCGCTTCCCTTCCAACCGCCGCTCTTACTGCCTATCAGTCCCTGTACCGGAAAGTAACAGTACAGAAGGGACAGACTATTCTTATTCAGGCCGGCGCCGGCGGAGTGGGCGGATATGCCATTCAGCTTGCCTCGCTTGCCGGTCTTCATATCATCACGACGTGTTCTCCGGAGAACAATGATTACGTAACAGAACTGGGCGCGCATAAAATCATTGATTACAAAACAGAAAATGTGACCGAAGCCATTCACAAATATACTAAGGGACGCGGCGTGGACATCGTGCTGGACACTATCGGCGAAAAAACAGCCACCGAAGCTGTCGATTTTCTTGCTTTTAACGGCCATCTTGTCTGTATCGCTTCGCTGCCGGATTTCACCCAGTACACTCCCAAAACGCTGGCTCCTTCTTTTCATGAAGTGGCACTTGGCTTTGTGTACCGGTCTGATGATCTCGAACAGCGTGCCGATCTCGGCCGCATGGCCAGGGAGCTTGGCGCCATCGCCTCGCAGGGCAAAATCAAACCGCTTCCGCTGGAAGTGGTTTCACTGGAAGAGACGGCATCTGCTCTTCACCGTATAAAAGACGGGCATGTCCGCGGTAAAATCGTAGCAGCTCTATAATAAGCAAAAGCAGAAAAACCGTCAGCGGTTTTTCTGCTTTTTTCTTTTATGGATCTGATCATATGTTTTCTCACTGCAGATTACGAACAGCCGGGCATCTTCGCCAATCTTTTCATCCAGCTTCTGGTTAATGTGGAAGTCCTGTCCGTCCGATACGAGCGTAGCTCCCTCATGCAGCAGTTCTTTAAAGGCCTCCCGGTACGTGTTCCATTCCGGACGCTTTGATATTTCATACAAATCATCCCCGTAACTTTTCGAAAGGAGCTGGGATACCAGTCTTGATGTGCCGGGGCTGAAAGCTGAACGCACCGCCAGCTGGGCCACCATCTCTGAGGACAAAATAAATTCGTCAATTCGAACGTGGGTAAAGTTATGAATATTCTCGCGTTCTTTTACTTCTACAATGATATAAATAGAGTCATAGTGGCGTTCAATATTGGTCGCAATCAACAGCGTTTTTCCATCGATATAGGAAGGATCATGAATGAACTCGCCGTTTCTTGTCAGTTCGTTCGGAAATACAAATACTGCTTTCGCTTCTTTGATATTCGCCTGATCAAGGGTTTCTTTGTGAATGGGGTTGCCTTTCACATAATGAACGCGGTCATGATGAATAGGAGCCTGCTCCAGCTGATCCACAATAACAATGTCCACATGCTTATCTGTATGTAAAATTTCCTGGATAGCCAGTCCCGCATTTCGGCTCCAGTCGATAATCACGATATGGCCTTTTCCTTTAAAATCCAATCTTCCACCTTCTTTTTTACGATTATACATGTAAAAATAATCGACGATTTTACTTATAACTATCGATATCAGACCGATACCTATTATATAGAGAAAAATAGCATACAGTTTTCCTCCAACTGTAACAGGAGAGTAATCACCGAACCCTACCGTTGTAACGGTTGTCATCACCCACCAGAATCCGTTAAAGGGGGACTCGAACGTTTCCGGCTCCAAATAATAAATAAAATAGGAACTAAATAAAATTAAAAGGCCGGCACTCAAGAAAATAAATCTGCTGTTTACTTTAATGAGCCGTCCAAAAATCTGGCTGAAAAATATATGATCCACTCCTTTTCTTTTTTAACTAAATTATAGCATAATCCTTTTAACCGGCAGGCGCTGCTTCTTATATCCCTATAAACTGGAGGACTAATGAATGAAACGATTTTTTTCCATCTTAACTATTTTACTGGCGGTGATTATTGTGGCAATTACGCCTCAGCAGCATGTGAACGCAAATGGTGATTATTTATCCACCTGGCTGTGGGACACAAATAGAATGCTTTCCGAACCCGATCGGATTCTTACTTTTCTTGAATCCAAAGAAGCCGAAGCCGTCTATCTGCAGATTGATCGAAATATCCCATCCTCCTCCTACCGCAGCTTTATTCAAAGAGCAGGCGAGCGCGGGATAGCGGTGCATGCCCTGGACGGTGCCTCTGACTGGGGCGAGCGGTACAGCGGCAAAACGCCGCCGCCTGTATTTTCCTGGCTGAACACCTACCAGAACAGTGCAGCACCTTCAGAAAAATTTGCGGCTGTTCATCTTGATGTAGAACCTTACCTTCATTCGAGCTGGAACACCGACTACAAGAAAAGCGTATTTAATTATCAAAAGTTGATGATAAACAGCACAAAAGCCGCCAACGATATGGGGCTGCCTCTTTTTGCCGATATGCCTTTCTGGTTTGATGAAAGAACCTATAATAACAAAATCGGAAAAGGCAATCTGGCGGAATGGATCATCAAGCAGGCGGACGGTGTTAATATTATGGCCTACCGGGACAAAGCAGACGGACCCAATGGCATTACTGCTCTGGTTTCAAATGAGATGAATTGGGGGAATGTATATGCAACGCCTGTAACCATCGGAGTAGAAACGATGAACCTCGGTTCATCTGAATCTTTTACTACTTTTTATGAAGAAGGCGAAACATATATGCAGGCAGAATTGGAAAAGGTACGCTCCGCCTACAGCGGCTACCGGAGCTTTAACGGCTTTTCCATGCACCATACGTATTCGTGGATTGATATGAAACCATAATACAAAAGGACAGCATCTTACAAAAATGCCTGTAATCGGGCATTTTTTTTGTTTTCTTCCTGAAAAAAAGGAGGCTATATTGTGCTGAGCGGTTATTTATTAAGTGATTATATTCTTCTTCTTACCGGCCTGCTGCTTGCCTGCGGGGTACTGGTATCCAAGTTCTCCACCCGTCTCGGTGTTCCATCTCTTATATTGTTTATTGCGATTGGTATGCTTATGGGATCCGGCGGATTAAATATCCTTCCTTTAGGGAACGTAGAATATGTGCAGGCAATTGGTATTCTCGCTCTTGTTATTATTTTATTTGAAGGCGGTATCCAGACAAACTGGTCGGTTATCCGCCCGGTTGCCGGCACTGCTCTCTCGCTGGCAACTATTACAGTACTGCTCACTTCCCTGCTTCTGGCGGGCTTTGCCTACGTTCTTCTCGACCTTACAATGACAGAAGCCTTTCTGCTCGGAGCGCTGGTCGGTTCTACTGATGCTGCCGCCGTATTCGCTACGCTGAAGGGTAAAAACATTAAACCGAACCTCAGTGCCTCTATGGAAGGAGAAGCCGGAGCCAACGATCCAATGGCCGTTTTCCTTACTCTGGCTGCTATCGAACTCCTTACTTCTCCGGATCCCAGCTACGCGCTGATGGCCGGAAGTTTTTTATGGCAGATGACCGGCGGATTATTAATTGGACTGGTTTTAGGAAAGGCCGGTTCCTACGCAGTCAACAAGATTAATATGGACGCAGGTGGACTTTATCCTATTTTTGCAATTTCTTTTGCGTTTATTATTTACAGTTCCGCCCAGTTTGCCCTGGCAAGCGGCTTTCTTGCCGTTTACGTAGCTGCACTTGTTATCGGCAATTCAGAATTAACCTACCGTCATTCCATCACAACCTTTCACGAAGGATTTGCCTGGATGGCCCAAATTGTTATGTTTATTGTTCTTGGAGCGCTTGCCACCCCGGAAGATATTTTTTCATGGGGTGTAATATGGACGGGTGTCCTGCTTTCTTTTTTCATTATGTTTATTGCCAGACCGGCAGCCGTTTTCCTTTCCACAATAGGGAGCGGTTTCTCCCTGAATGACCGGCTGTTCTTGTCCTGGGCCGGGCTGCGCGGCGCTGTGCCGATTATTCTGGCTACCTTTCCTATCGTTGCCGGGGTAGATAACGATTCGATCATTTTCAATACGGTCTTTTTTATCGTACTCACTTCCGCCTTAATTCAAGGATCAACTATTGCTCCTTTGTCCAATAAACTAAAAGTCACCGCCCCCGACACTAAGGATGAACATTCCTCCTGGGAGCTCGTCAATATTGGAAAAACAGATGCCAAGCTTGTCGAATACAAAGCTTCCAAACGTTCTGCCATTATTGGTCATCATGTAAACAGCCTTAATATTCCGGAAGAATCTGCTGTTAATGCATTGGTCCGCGATGGAGAGCTTCTCAACACAGATGCCAATATTGAAATACAGCCGGGCGATACGTTATTCATTCTCGTAGCCACCAGGAAAAAACATGATTTAAAGCAGATGCTCGATGGACAAAAAGAAAAGAAACGTTTTTCATAAACTAATGATAATAGGGTTCTATTCATTCTTCTAAACTGGGATAAATGGAATCTATTTTCTAAAAAGGAATGATGAATAAAAATATAAAAAAAGCGCTTAAGGAGGCAGATTATGAACATGAAATACGCAGGCGTCGGATTAGTGATGCTGGCTGCAGTATTCTGGGGGATCACCGGGGGTATTGCCGACATTTTAATGAGCCGGGGCTGGGACCCTATTGTTATTTCGCTCTACCGGGGAATTATTGGTTTTATCTGTTTTTTTACTTGGGTTCTTTTTCGTTTTAAAGACAACTGGGTCCGCTCTACTTCTTTCTACATATGGGCTCTGCTTGCAGGAGTCGGTGTCGCCGGGAATTTCACCTTTTATTTCGTAAGTATTCAGGCATCAAGTATCGCTGTGGCGGTTACCTTAATGTATACAGCCCCAATATTTGTTCTTCTTATTTCTTTTATACTCGGAATGGAACGTTCCACCTGGCTGAAATGGGGAAGCATTGCCGGGGTTCTTATAGGGATTATACTTCTTACAGGGGCTTATAATATGGGGTCACTTACCGTCAATGCTTTAGGGGTGGCTGCCGGCCTGGCTGCCGGGCTGTCCTACGCGCTTTTTATATTTGGATTTAAAAATGCTTCGTCTCTTGGGAAACCCCAGGCTACGTTAACCATTGCGTTTCTTGCTTTTTGCATTATTCTTTTTATATTTGCTGATATGGACGAAGCCGCCGCTGTTCTGACATCAAACGATACAGGCTGGTTTCTTCTTTTAGGTATTGTCGGCGCCGGGATTTCCTTTATCTTATATGTAATCGGAATTCGCTTGACGACTCCTGCAAAAGCCTCAATGGTGGCGATGGTTGAGCCGGTAACCGCCTCTTTATTCGGTGTGCTGCTGCTTGGCGATCATTTAACTTTCGTTCAGCTTCTCGGAATGGCCCTCATTCTGGTTACTGTTACCGTAGTGAGTGTAAAAACATCAAACTAAAAAAGCCGGGTCCGGAGAAACTCTCCGGACCCGGCTTTTGTGTCAGCAGTATTTTTGACAAAGCTGCTTTTATTTATTCAGCAAATTTATTGTATTTTCCTTCAAAGTACAGCAGCGGATCCCCGTCCTGTACCTGAAGGTTAATCACTTCTCCAACAAACAATGTGTGATCCCCTGTTTCGTGGGTCGAATGTACTCTGCAGACCAGACTAGCCAACGAGTCCTCAATAATAGGCTGACCTTCAAACCGTTCGAAGGATACTTCGATATCTTCCTTGAGCTGTCTGGCAAAGTACATGGAATATTTCTCCTGCTCCTGCGAAAGAATACTAACCGAAAAGGTTCCGGCTTCTTTAATCTTTTCGTGACAGGTAGCATTTTTAGACACCGAAACAACTACTAGTTTTGGATCAAGGGATACCGACATAAATGCGTTGGCTGTCATCCCATATATTTCGTCTGTTTCTGTTGTAATTACGGTTACGCCGGAGGCAAATTTGCCCATAGCGGATTTAAATAAACGATCGTCCATTTTTCTTCACTCCTTATTTAGTAGTAGATGATGAAGCGGGTTCATTGGTATGCAGGGATGTTTTTAGTGAACCGGCAATAAGTTCCCAGGCTTCTTCTGCCTGCCTGTTCGGGCCGTCATGGGTAAATGCATGCTCACACCCGTCAAAACGCCTGTGCTCAGCCTCGATTCCATGTTTGATAAGCTTAGCAGCATACAGCTCTGCTTCTTCTGCCAGGGAATCATATTCTGCGGTAATAACCAGTGCCGGCGGAACACCATTCATATTTTCCGCCATGATAGGAGAGGCAAGTGGATTTTTAGCACTTTCCTTATCCAGCACGTAGCAGTTATTATAAAAAGTCATCTGTTTAGCCGGGATGACCCGGTTTTCATCAAGTACCGGCTTCTCTTCAGATGGCGTTACCAAATCCAGCACTGGGTAATTAAGAATCTGTTTGGAAAAGGAAAATTCTTTCCTGATGGCTGCCAGCAGAGTAAGCGCTGCAGCCAGGTTACCCCCTGCGCTCTGACCTCCGACAGCCAGCCGGTCTTTATTAGCACCGAGGCTTTCGGCGTGGTCAACCACCCATTTTATTACTTCATAACTTTCTTCCAGCGCTGCCGGGAATGGAGATTCCGGCGCTTTCGCATAATTGATATTCACTACCAGACAAGAAGCTTCATTTGCTATATATCTGCAGTAAGGATCGTCCTGAGAAGCATCTCCATGTACAAACCCGCCTCCATGCAGGTTTATGTAAATAGGAAGTTTTGCTGTTCCCGATCTTACCGGATAATAAAAAGTTACAGGAGTGAGCCGCCCTGTTGTAGAAATCAATCGTTTTTCAGCGGAGGCGACCGCCTGAATATTTATTGTAGAAGGGCGCTTTTTAAAAGAAGCTTTTTTTCTAATTGCTTTAGCCTGCCAGGTATTTATCATTTTACCGCTCCATGTTATTTGACGTATATCATTATGTACCCTCTCTATAATGAATTCTAACATTCTATTATTCTGACGGGTCTGCAGGTTTCGTTCCATCAAAAAGAAGGTATGAGATAAGTAAAATTTTTTTAGGAGGTTTTCCCCATCGAACACACCGCTTCAGCTGCTGTTGAAAAGCTTCTGGAAGATTTTCGGACAATCCGCAGACAAACGCTTCACATTACCGCCCCTCTGGAAACGGAGGATTATATGATGCAGGCATCTCCCGACGTGAGTCCGGCAAAATGGCACTTAGCCCATACAACCTGGTTTTTTGAACAATTTATATTAAAAAATCATGCTGAAAACTATGAAGAGTTTTCCAAGGACTCCAACGCTCTTTATAACTCCTATTATGAAACACAGGGAAAGATTTTCCCCAAGTCACAGCGCGGGCTGATTTCGCGGCCCACTGTAGCGGAAACCTTTGCCTATCGTGACTACGTAGAGCAGCAGGTGGAGGCTTTTTTACAGACTACGCCTTTAACAGAGGAAATTGCTGATCTGATGGAAGTAGGTCTGCAGCACGAACAGCAGCACCAGGAGCTGCTTATTACAGACACTAAGTACAACTTCTCGATCAATCCGACAAATCCTGCTATTATACCGGATCATCTGTCAGAAACGACCGCTGCGCCGAGGGAATGGCTGACGTTTGAGGAGGGACTTACAGAAATAGGCACGAATAATATTCATTTTTCTTTTGATAATGAACGTCCCGTTCATAAATACTGGATCCATCCATTTTCGATCGCGACCGTTCCCGTAACAAACAGGGAATACATGAATTTCATTGAAGACGGCGGCTACAAAGAGGCCGGATACTGGCTGTCCGAAGGCTGGTCTATCGTCAAACAGGAGCAGTGGGAAGCCCCCTTATACTGGGAAAAGCATGAGGGCGAATGGTACGCCTACTCTCTGCAGGGGCTCAAGAAGGTGAATCCGGAAGAACCCGTCACCCACATCAGCTATTATGAAGCAGACGCCTTTTCCCGATGGGCCGGCTTCCGCCTCCCTACAGAACAGGAATGGGAGCACGCGTTCAGCGGATATTCTACAGAGGGACATTTTGTAGAAGCCGAAACGTACCACCCTGCCCCGGTCGATAAGCCGGAGCATGTTTATGGAAACGTATGGGAATGGACAAGAAGTCCTTACGCTCCTTATCCCAATAATCGGCCGCTTGAAGGGGCGCTTGGAGAATACAACGCCAAATTTATGAGTAACCAGATGGTACTGCGTGGAGGATCCTGTGCAACACCGCAGTCTCATATCCGCTCGACGTACCGGAATTTTTTCCCTCCTGAAAAACGCTGGCAGTTCAGCGGCATCCGCCTTGCAAAGGATGAATAAATGAAAAAAACAAATCTTCCTTATACGCTGGTTGACCTGCAGCCTGATGTGTCATCTTTTAAAGAAGATGTGATTGCCGGTTTCGAAAAAACCCATAAGGCTCTGCCGGCCAAGCATTTTTACGACAAAACGGGAAGTTCATTATTCAACGCCATTACGAAGCTGCCGGAATATTACGTAAGCCGGACAGAGATGGAGATTCTGCACGATTTTGGTCCTGATATTGCTGAAGCAATAGGCGTCCGTGCGCATATTATTGAACTTGGAAGCGGAAGCTTCGACAAAATCAATCAGGTGCTCCCTTTTCTGGAGAGCCCTGCTTCTTATAGACCGGTGGATATATCGATCAGTGCGCTTCAGGATACCGCAGAACAAGTGCTGGAACGATATCCGGATTTAGAGGTTACCGGCATATGTGCAGATTATACGAGCACCCTGGACTTTCTGCAGCAGGACAAGGGAAATAATAAAACCATCTGCTTTCTCGGTTCAACGATCGGCAACTTTCAGAAAAAAGAGGCCGCCGCTTTTCTTCAATCATTGGCCGGCGAATTGGATGACGACGGGCAGATTTTGATTGGCGTAGATTTAAAGAAAGATACTGCTGTTCTTCATCACGCTTATAATGATGCCAAAGGCATTACAGCCGCCTTCAATTTAAATATTCTGGAACGTATGAACAAAGAAATGAAAGCTGATATTGATTCAGCTGAGTTTACGCACCATGCTTTTTATTCTGAGGAAAACGGACGAATTGAAATGCACCTTCAGAGCAGTAAAGAACAGCTGGTATCGCTGGAAGAACACACCTTTCACTTTTCCAAGGGAGAAACCATTCATACCGAAAACTCCCATAAATTTTCTATTTCCGAGTTTATTGCACTGGCTAAGCAATCTCATTTAAACGTAGATGCTTTTTGGACAGATGAAAAGGAATGGTTTGGAGTATTTTTATTAAAACGACCTTAAACAGCAAAGAGAAAGCACCCACCGTGCTTTCTCTTTTCAGGCTGTTGAAAAAAACAAAATACGTATTTTTATAAAAAATCTCGCACAGGGGTGCTTTCCGCAGGCCATGCCTCAGCTAAAGAAGAAAAATCGTCTTCTTTATCTTCATCTATGGCTGTTCTGCAGGAGTCACCCCTGTGTGTTTTTCTTCTTTTTTTATAAAATCTTTGAAAGTATTCGAGGTGATGTATAGACATACAATACGAATTAGGTTCTCTTTTTCTATTATACCGGCCAGTTTTTGTGATGGTACGCCATGTCCCAAAATAGGTATTCGAACTTGGTCGTCGTTAAGAAAATCTCTTCCAGCTTATCGAGTTCATGCTGTGGCTTTCCTTCTGACAGCTCGTCCAGCAGATCAATGCACCAGTCTGCGAGTTTCAGGAAATCCGGGTCACTGTACGTGCGTATCCACTCTCCGTAGAGCTCATGCTCAACTGCTCCTGGAATGCGGCTTAGATCCCGGCCGATTTCTGCGTAACTCCACATACATGGAAGCAGTGCCGCCGTCAGTTCAGCCAGCCCTCCGTTCTGTCCTTCATGAAGCATATACCTCGTATAGGCCAAGGTCACTGGCGCTGCCTCGGCCTGTTCCAGCTCTTCTTCTGTAATGTCAAGCCTGGCACTGTAGTCCCTATGCAGCTGCATCTCTTCGTTGAGCGTAGACTGAAGCAGATCCACAAACTCTCCCATTGTTTTTAATGTCCGGGCCTTCATCGTCCCCATCGCAAACAGACGGGCATATTCTTTTAAATACAAATAATCCTGTATCATAAAATAACGAAAGGCTTCTTTTTCCAGCGTTCCGTCCCCCATTCCAGTAACAAACGGATGACTGTGGTTTTTCCTCCAGATCGGCTGAAGTTTTTGCTGAAGCGTACGGCTGAATGACATTTCTATTCCTCCTTCTTTTTTTCTGAATGCAGCCATTCATATACATAAACGGCAAGCGTGTTTGTATATGTTACTAATTGTTCGATAGATAGCCTTTCGTTCACAGCGTGGGCGTTGGCAAGCGTTCCGGGGCCGAAAATGGCAGTTGGTATTCCGGCTTCACCAAGCCATCCTCCATCCGTTACGGTAGGAGAAACATCGAGAACGGCTTTTTCGCCGGCCGTTTTTTCAAAAGCCTGTGCCAGCAGTTTTGTTCCAGGGTGTTCCCTATCAACCGAAAGAGAAGGGAAAATTTCTCCTCTTTCTTCAATCATGGAGGTGCCGCCCCATATAAATTCAGGAGGATGATGTCGCAGCCAGGGGTCTCCCAAAGCAACATTACGTATATGCTCCTCTACTTCTGCTGCGGCGGATTCATGTGTTTCATCCGGATAAAAATGAACGGTCACCCAGAGCCGGCATTCATCTGCTATAAAAGCTGCATGCCTTCCTCCTTCAATAACAGCAGGGTTAATCGTGTTCGCTCCTGCCGGCAGGCCCGGATAACTTTTTTCCACAGCCCACTGCCTTTCCAAAGTCTGCAGCCCTTGAATAATGACCATCATTTTCTCAATCGCACTGGCTCCCTTCACTGCACCGCCGGCATGAATCATATTCCGTCTCATCGCATCGTGAAATGTATCCGGGCTTTTAATGGTAATCCATCCAGTAATCACTCCGCCCTGCCCCTGTATATGCAGATCGCTGGTATCAACAACGAGTGCATAATCCGCTGTATAACCACGCCTGCAGCACGCAAGCGTTCCCGCTTCACCTACTTCCTCTCCGATCACTGACTGCAGCATAAGGTCACCCGGCAGCTCTATTTCCAGCTCGTGAAACATACGGATAACAAATAAGGCTCCTGCCAGACCGCCTTTCATATCAGCCGTACCCCGCCCTTGAATCCAGCCGTTTTCGATTTCGGCCCGATAAGGATTCGTTTTCCATTCTGATCCTTCTACTTCAGCTGTATCCACATGTCCGTTTAGAATAAGACTGTGGTATCCGGCTGAATCGGTTCCTTTTTTCGTCGCTACTACGTTGGGATCTCCCGGGTAAACGTCCCAGCTGTCTATCTCATATCCGGCTTTCTCCAAATAAGATGCAATGAATGCCTGAATTTCCGCTGTGTTTCTTGCCGGAGGCGCCGGTGTTTCGTAAGATACCAGCGTCTTTACCAGGTCGAGAAGATCTTCCTGTCTTTCCTCCATATGTGTTAATAATCTGGATATATCCGTCACTCTCTCTGCCTCCTCATTAAGTGATTACTCAAATAAAAAAAAGCTTCTTCCGGGAAGAAGAAGCAGAGACGTCAGGTTAGTCTTCGGCTTCTTCCCTCCGCTGGTATCAGCCAGATCAGGTAATAAGGGTCAAGGACATTTCCTTTTCTCAGCTTACAAAGCTCCCCTAGAAGTAATGCAGTGCTATTCATTTATGTCTTTTAGTAAATCATAGATTGCGCTTTCATACAACCTCATGTTTGACCATACGGTAAATAGGCTATTAATAAACGTTGGGTAAGACTTTGAAAGGAGTACAAAAATGATTCGCACTCTCGCTGTTACGATACATAATGAATTTATTGAAAATGAAGATATTGCTGTACTGCTTGCTGATCAAACTATTAAATGGTTCTGGGCTGACTTCCGTGACCCTTCCACTCAAGAAGCGTCCCGCCTGGAAACGGATTTTGCCTTTCATCCACTGGCTGTAGAAGACTGCTTTCATTCCATGCAGCGTCCGAAATACGATCACTATGAGGATTTTGAGTTTTTTGTGATGCATTCTCTGCAGAAAGATACATTTGCTAAAAAAGAAGTCGATATTTTTTCCGGCAGAAATTATGTAGTAACGTTTCATTTAAGTGCCTCACCCGAAATAGATGCTATCTGGGAAAAAGCACGAACGTCTGCGGATTTCCGGCAGAACGGAACTTATTATATTATCTATTCCATTATCGACAAAATTGTTGATGAATACTTCCCACCTCTTTACCAGATGGAAGACCGTCTCAATGAAATTGAAGAAAAAGATGCGGACAAAACGTACAGAGATTTAATTGACGAAGTATTTGATATCCGCGGAGATCTGCTGCAGCTACGCCGGACGATTGTCCCGATGCGGGATCTGCTTTACCGGTTGCTTGACCTGCGCCTCGACCTTATCACAGAGCACAAAGCCTACTACCGGGACGTGTATGATCACTTATTAAAGCAGACCGAGCTTATTCAGTCCAACCGGGAAATGACTTCTGATATGCGGGACAACTATCAGACGATCAACTCGAATCGGATGAACGAAATTATGATGACGCTGACTATTGTATCTACTATTTTTATTCCCCTCACCTTTATTGCTGGGTTATACGGAATGAATTTTACCAACATGCCCGAACTTACGGCCGATAACGGCTACTTTATTACGCTTGCGGTCATGGCTGTTATGGCCGGCGTCCTGCTGCTTTTGTTTAAATGGAAAGGCTGGTTTAACATATTTAAATAACCAGATGCGTATCAGGTGGAAAGTATTTGTTTAAGAGTCCGGGAACAGGGAAACATTTAACTTATACACCAATATGAAACGGGGGAATTTCCAATGCTCGAACAAACAGCCGGTGAACATGTTATTGACCTTTTAAAAGCGTGGAAGGTTGACCGGATTTTCGGGATGCCGGGAGATTCTATTAATGAATTTATGGAAGAACTTCGTAAACAGCAGGAAATTCGTTTTATTCAAATACGACATGAAGAAACAGGAGCACTTGCGGCCTCTTCCCATGCCAAGCTTACTCATCAAATCGGCGTTTGTTTGTCTATTGCAGGACCGGGTGCCGTCCACCTGCAGAACGGCTTATATGATGCCAAAAAAGATAAAGCCCCTGTTCTTGCCATTGTAGGCCAGATAAGCAGTACGCTTGTGGGCACGGATAACTTTCAGGAACTCAAGCTTGAAGCAATGTTTGAAGACGCAGCGGTGTATAACCGCCGCGTTCAGACGGCAGAGCAGCTTCCGGACCTGCTCAATCAGGCTATCCGAACGGCTTATGCAGAAAAGGGTCCTGCTGTTCTTATTGTCCCGGACGATTTATTCGCCCAGAAGGTAAAATCAAAAGAAGCTCTGACATCTTCTATTTACTCTTCTCCTATTATCCGTCCGGAGGAAAAGGACCTTAAAGAAGCAGTCACCTATATGCATGAATCAAAAAAACCAGCGATTCTGGTCGGCAAAGGTGCGGAAGGCGCTGCCGAAGAAGTATTGGCTTTCGCAGAAAAAATCAAGGCTCCTATCATTGTTTCCCTTCCTGCTAAAGGAATGATCCCGGACGATCATCCACAGAATATGGGACAGCTCGGGCAGCTCGGTACAAAGCCTTCTTATGACGCCATCCAGGAGGCCGATCTGCTGCTTTTGCTCGGAACCGCCTTTCCCTACCGGGAGTTCCTACCGGAAGACACACCTGCCGTTCAGATTGATATCGATCCTTCTGTAATAGGGAAATACTATCCGTCCCGTGTCGGTCTGGTAGGGGATCTTCGTTCGATTCTCCCCTGGTTTACGAATGGGCTTGAAGAAAAAAACGATGATTTTCTCCAGACCTATATAAAAAAGCGCGAAAACTGGAATGAGGAGCTTCAACAGGATATTGATAAAGAAACGGAGCTTCTTCAACCCCAGCAGGCTATTGCTGAAATTCAGAACATCCTGGAAGATGATGCTGTTATTTCCCTGGATGTCGGAAGCGTTACGGTCTGGACCGCCCGCTATCTCCGCTTGAAAAAGCAAAAAATGATCCTCTCTTCCTGGCTTGCCACCATGGGATGCTCTCTTCCCGGAGCTATCGCTGCAAAGCTTGCTTTTCCCGACCGCCAGGTTATCGGCATTGTCGGAGACGGCGGCTTTTCGATGGGAATGCAGGATTTTGCTACGGCTGTGAAGTATAAGCTGCCTATCATCATGGTGGTATTTAATAATGAAAAAATTTCGATGATTGAATTTGAGCAGCAGGCAATGGGAAATCAGCCTGAAGCGACAGATATAAGCGACATTGATTACGCTGGATTTGCCCGGGCCTGCGGTGGAATTGGCTATACGGCTGATTCCCGGGAAGAGCTCAGACATGCTTTGAAGCTGGCGGCCTCCAGTGAAGTTCCAGTCGTGATTGACGCACATGTAGAAAACCTTCCGCCGCTTCCAGGAAAAGTTTCCTATCAACAGGGTATCCACTATGGACAGTATATGATCAAAAGCATGTTTTCCAAAGGCTCCACTACTATTCCCCCTATCAAAAAAGGCCTAAAGCGGCTTTAATTCCGCTTTAGGCTTTTTCTTTTTTTATTGCGGTCCAGGAGCTCTGGGGCTTAACGGATGTGTCCGCTTTTCTCTGTCCAGGATAATAATCCAGCCGCTGCCGTTTCTTCAGGTTACGCTTCGGAAGCAGAGCTTCCTGCGCGAACCTTCCAGAAATCTCTGCGGCTGAGCAGGATTCTTATCCTTTTCTTATTACCTTCTGCCGTTTCTTCTTTGTGCGATAATAACTTCTTTTTCGCCTTTTTCCATTTTTGATTTACAGATTGGGCATGTTTTTTCCTGAAGCGTATCGTCTTCCTGGGTTTGAATTTTCACCCATACGATACAATCCTCATTTGTGCATAACCATGCTTTTACTATTTTTCTTTCTTCCGGCTGCTGTTCCATGGGCTGTCTCCTTTTTTGCGTTGCGTGTGGGAAAGCCTCTAAAAAAAAGCGGGATACTTCCACAGCTTTTCCGCGGTATTGGGCGGGGGAACCGATATACAACTCTTCTTTTGCCCTCGTAATAGCGACATAAGCTAAGCGCCGTTCCTCCTCTAATGCTTTTTCTTCACTTTCATTGCTTTTCTTTATAAAGTCTTTACTCCCGGAAGCCTTAACCGCCGAGCTATGCGGCAGTATCGTCTCTGATGCTCCAATTAAATAGACAACCGGGAATTCCAGACCCTTTGCCCGATGAATGGTCATAAGGGACACTGCATCTGTTTTCGCAGCCTGTGTTTTTTTCTGCATGCCTTTATACATTTCCACCATATCATCTACAAAAGATACAAAGGCCAGTACAGAATCAAAACGGCCGGCGGATGATTCCAGTTCGTCCAGCGTCTCTTTCACGCCTTCTTTATGCATCGTTTCCGCCTGTGCTTCGTTGGCTTCCAGGTACGTGTCATAAAAAGTCTCGCGCATTTTCTTTATTGCCTGTTTAGGCTTCATCGGTTTCAGCTGCTTGAGCAGCCGCTCCCTTTCCTGCAGTTTACCTACCTGGAAAGTGCGCAGACCGCCAAGGGATTGAAGCAGTTCAAGCGGTTCCGCCTGTTCTCCAACAGCTTCCAGCCGTTTAATATGAAGCATACCTTTTTCCCTGTTAATAAATAACGTGGGCAGTACCTCCGGCAGCGCTTCGTTATAATAGGGATTCAAGGCAAGCCGCAGATGATCCATCACCGCTTTAATCGGCCACTGGTTATAAAACATTTGGTCGACTGTCGTGAAAGATAAAAAAGGAATCTGATGGAGTGTAAGCTGTTCAAACATAGCCCGGCTCACACTGGCCGTACGGTGAAGGACTGCAAAATCTGCAAAAGAACGTCCGTCATTCTGAACCTTATGAAGAATATCAGCCGCTGCCAGCTTTGCTTCTTCATCCGTCGTTTCTGCCCGGAAATAAAGCGGATATGTTTGGGACATCACTGTCGATTTAAGTGTTTTTTCCCGCCGGTTCGTATTATGCCGTATGACTTCGTTTCCCAATCCTGTAATGGGGGATGTGGATCTGTAATTCACATCAAGGGTGGCCATTTCTGCTGTTGGAAATTCCTTATCAAACTCCAGAATGATTTCACTTTGCGCCCCATTAAACGAATAGATTGTTTGATCATCATCGCCTGCTACAAATAAATTTTTGTGTGACGCAGACAGCATCTTCATCATTTCGTACTGCAGTGGATTCGTGTCCTGAAATTCATCTACCATAATGTATTTAAATCGTTCCTGCATTTTTCTCAGAAGGGTTTCTGATTCGCAGAGCAGCTCATACGCATGGCAGAGAATATCATCAAAATCCAGCTGGTGTTCTTCTTTTTTCCAGGCTTCATACCTGCGGAAAACCCCTTTCTGCTCGATTTCCATTGGGTTTTCCGCCGGCATTTCTGCCAGGGACAGATTATTCATCCGGTAGGAAGAATAAAGGGACAGCAGGGTTTCCGGCTGGTATTTCCCGTCAAACCCTGCTTCTTTCAGCTTTTTTTTAATGATAATATGTTTGAACCGCTCACTGGTAATCATCTTCTGATCGTATCCCTGGCCCCGAAGCAGCTGCAGAAAAAAAGAATGAAACGTCCGGACCTGAAGCTGCCTCACAGCCTGGGCCGAAATACCGGGCAGTGCAGCGATTCGTTCTTTCATTTCCTCCGCTGCTTTTTTGGTAAATGTTACAAGCAGTATATGCGCAGCCGGTATCTTCCGGACAGCCAGCAGATAACCTGTCCGGCAGACAAGTACGGAGGTTTTTCCGGAACCGGCCCCGGCCAGAGCAAGAAAAGGTCCTTCCCCGTGCCGTACCGCTTTCGTCTGAGACTGATTTAAGGAAATTCCTTTTTCCTTAAGCGCCCGGAAATAGAAATAATCTTCTTCTCCACCGTCTGTCTGTTCTGCGTCCGACTCTTCCCGGGCCAGATCTGCTTCAGGAACGACAGGGCTGATGATTCCAAACGGCGTTTTTTCAAACGATGTATTTTCCATGCTATCACCAAATTTTACTTAGTATGCGACATATCAATATGCTACTCTTCATTCTACCACGTTTACCGGATACCGGCAGGCATGACTGTCTGATGAAACCTCCATGTCCCATGTCCGGCACTGATTCCGCCGAAATATCTTTATTTCTTTCCACATGCTGATCTTTCTTTTCCTGTGCTAGACTAACAGAAAGGAGGCTGCATAGGATGAATAACATTACGCACACTTTAGAAAAATGGAAAGATGATTTTTATGCATTGAGCGAATACATAGGAAGCCACCCGGAGCTCGGACATGAAGAATATAAAGCTTCAGCTGCTTTGGCAGACCTTCTGCAGAGGCATGGCTTCGATGTCACCACTGGTATAGGCGGCATTCCGACATCATTTGAAGCCGTATATCACGGTCGCTCTCCCGGTCCACACATAGCATTCATGGCAGAATATGATGCTCTGCCGGGGCTGGGGCACGCCTGCGGTCATAATTTAATCGGCACGATGGCCGTAGCTGCGGCTGTTGCTGCAAGTAAAACGATAGATGAAAAATCAGGATCTCTTTATGTATACGGCACACCTGCTGAAGAAACCAAAGGAGCCAAGGTACCTTTCTCCGAAAACGGCGTCCTTGATCATCTGGATGCTGCCATGATGATTCATCCCTATAGTCATTATGAAAAAAGCGGAACATCTCTTGCAATGGATGCCGTACAGTTTTCTTTTAAAGGAAAATCCAGCCATGCGGCCGCTTCTCCTGAAGAAGGAATCAATGCCCTTGACGCGGTGATCCAAACGTTCAACAGTATTAATGCTCTTCGTCAGCATGTTCCCGCTGACGTTCGGATTCACGGAATTATTACAAAAGGCGGGGAAGCAGCCAATATTGTTCCTGACTATGCAGAAGCCCGTTTTTATGTACGAGCCGCCAGAAGACATGACCTCGATGAGATTACCGAAAAAGTGAAAAACTGCGCGCGTGGTGCTTCCCTTGCGGCAGGAACAACGCTTGATATTTCCAACTACGAGTTTTCCTATGACGATATGACCACCAATGAAGCGCTCTCCTCTCTCTTCACTTCCCATCTGGTCGAAGCAGGAGTAGATGCATCAGCAGTTCAGGAGCAGAAAGACGGCGGCGGATCGCTTGATATGGGAAACGTCAGCCATGTGGTGCCTTCCATCCATCCGTTTATTCAAATTACAGACGAAGGCTTCGCCTGCCACACCCCGGGCTTTGAACAGGCCGCCAGAAGCCGGCGCGGATTTGACTCTATGCTTACAGGAGCACAGGCAATGGCCATGACTGCGCTTGATCTGATTAATCAGCCGGACCTGCTCGGGAAAGTCAAAGCTGAATTTAAAAAGCAGCACGGTTAAAAGGAAAAAGCTCCTCAAGGGGAGCTTTTTTACAATATTTTATTTTTAACACTTTTTTATGTTACTGAGCTCCCCGTTTGAATTCTATATCGATGAGTTCCGGTTCCATATCATTTTCTTCTTCTTCCACCATGTTTTCTTCTTCTGCTTTTATTGCCGGCTTCCATAAAGACAAGGTAACACCCGTTACCAGACTTCCTATACCGAGACACATTAGAAAATACAATGGATGAATCATTAATGGAACTACTAATAGTCCGCCATGAGGAACCGTACTGCCTACTCCCAGGGACATAGACAGCCCTCCCCCAACAGCTGCTCCTAAAGAGCAGGAAGCAACTACACGAATAATGTCTCGTGCTGCTATTGGTATTACACCCTCAGTAATCATACATATACCCATTGGCACTGCAGCTTTAAGTGTTTCTCTTTCCATCTTTGTATACTTATATCTAGTAAATAGAAAAGAAAGAGCAATGCCAAAAGGCGGCACCATGGAACCGATAAACTTAACAGCCTGAGGGCCATATACTCCATCGACTAAAAGCCCATCTGCAAAGAGAGACATGGTTTTGTTAACCGGTCCTCCAAAATCAAAGCTTGCCATGGCTCCAAGAATAGATCCCAGAATAAAATTGGATCCGCCCTCCATAGATTGCAGCCAATTCAGTGTAGTATTTTGAAAAGCTGCTATCGGCTGGCCAATCAGCGTAATCATCAAAAGACCGCAGATAACTGTAGCAAGTACAGGAATAATCATAATAGGCATCAAGCCTTCCATGCTTTTAGGGAGACGAATGTATTTTTTAATAAAAATAACTGCATACCCAACGAGAAAACCGCCAATGATACCTCCAATAAATCCAGTTCCTATTTCATTGGCAATAAAGCCTATAATCAATCCTGGAGCCAGACCCGGTCGATCTGAGATGGACATAGCAATTGCTCCGGCAATAAGAGGAACAACTAACGACATTCCCCATCCTCCGATTTGACTTAAAAAATAAGGAAGTGTACCTTCATTTTCAGCAACATTAATACCTCCAAATATTTGGGCAAGGGCGATGCAGATTCCAGATGCGACGATTAAAGGAATCATGTATGAAATGCCAGTCAATAAATGTTTTTTAATAATAAAGCCAACATTTTTCATCAGATTCTCGCCTCCTTTAGATTATGCCGTAGTATTAATCTCTTCTTCAATTTTTTTAATCAAAGCTTTAGGTGATTTCATGGCAACATGCGTAGGGATTTGAAGTACGACCTTATTTTCAAACCGGTCTCTGTTGGAAATACTTATATCCGCAGCAATGATAACAACATCAGCCTCTTTGATTTCTTCTTCGGTCAGTTCATCCTCCGTTCCAATAGTTCCCTGGGTTTCTATTTTCACTTGGTGCCCTGCTTTTTTTGAGGCTTCTACAATTTTTTCTTTTGCTAGGTATGTGTGGGCAATGCCTGCTGTGCAGGCTGCTACTCCTACTATTTTCATTATTGATCCTCTCCTTCTTCATTTTGTTCCAATATTTGTATTAATTTTTGCTTTGATTCAACTTTAGTAATTCTTTCGCATCTCGCTTCGTCTGCAAGCGAGCCTGCGATAGAAGCTAGCATTTTCAAGTGCAGGTTATTTTGATCCTCTATTTTCACTGCCAGCAGGATAATGACACGAACAGGGAGATCATCGAGAGTTTCCCACTCTATAGGCTGATTGGTACGGTAAATCATAATAGTATTTTTGATAACGCTTTCAGATTTTCCGTGAGGAATAGCTATGCTACTCCCAATCCCTGTAAAGCCTTCCTTTTCCCGCGCATAAACATCTTTCAAGAAACTGGAAGCGTCAGAAACGCTTCCAATCGATTCTAATTTGCTGACCATTTCTTTCAACACTTCCATTTTAGAATCCGCCCGGGAATGAAGATTAATAGTATGCTCGTTCATTAACTCTTTTAAATCAAGTTTTTCTTTCTGCATCATGTTGTCCTCCTGTTCTACGTTTAATCAACAACTGCCATTTTTTTCTCTCTAAGTTCTCCAATATGATACAAAGAAGACTTCCCGGATGATCCAAACAAATCCATCTTCCTGCCTAACAGGCTCTTTGCTGCTTTATTTGCTTCAGGAAAAAGAATATCCGGCTCGAAATCATTAGGTTTTTCTTCCAGAGTGGTACGCAATTGATTGAAAAACGCTCTTTTCATATCGCTGGATAAATTGATTTTAGCTACCCCATATTTTGTGGAATTTCGAATATCTTCATCTGGATTGTCAGAGCCGCCGTGAAGAACCAATGGAATATCAACTAATTTATAGATTTTTTCTAATCGATCCAGCTGAATTTTCGGCTGAAGGTGTTTAGGATAAAACCCATGGGAAGTTCCTATAGCTACTGCCAGCGTGTCGCACCCCGTCCGTTCTACAAACTCTTTTGCCTGTTCCGGTTCTGTATATAAGATATGGTCAGCTCCGCCCTCTGAACTTCCTTCATTGTTTCCGATAGTACCAAGTTCAGCTTCCACAGATACGCCTACGGCGTGTGCCACACTTACAGCTTTCTGAGTCAAAGCAATATTTTCTTCGAATGGAAGATGCGATCCATCTATCATAACGGAAGTATATCCATTTCGAAGAGCCCGTATAGTTCCATCAATAGTGTCGCAGTGGTCTTGATGTATAACAATTGGAACACTGGCATGGTGGGCAGCTTCTCGAACATAGGCAGTAAAGTCATCTCCTACAAGGTCGAGTTCATTTGGATGAATTTGTATAATAGCAGGTGACCGCTTTTCCTCAGCAGTTTCTATGATCGCTCGAAGGAGTTCATTATTGGATACATTATAAGAGCCAACAGCAAATTTATTTTTATAGGCAACACTCAGCATTTCTTTCATATTAATTAACATAGGTAGGCCTCCTGATTTTTATAGTAATTGAATAAAATCTTCATACGTTTTCACCTTCATTAAACGGTCCATCATGTCCCGGTACTTCATAATTTGATAGATTTCCCTGTAAATATATTCATAACGCAGTTCGTCTTTTTCACTTAAAATAATCAAGAATACTACTTTTACATTGCTGTTTCCCCAGTCCAGTTCTCTGGCATTTACACCAATGTAAATAGATGAGGCAGGTACATGAGCTGAAAATAAGGGATGAGGTATAGCTATCTTGTTTCCAATTTCTGTGGAAGAAAGATTCTCTCTATCCATAATTCCTTCAAAAAAGGGCTCCAGGTTAAATTCTTCAGTCATCGCTTTTAAAAAACCCTGCTTGGTTTTTTCGTTAAGATAAATAAACTTTGCCGGCTCCATATGTTCTTGAATCACATTTGGTGTAATCGTCTGTTTTATTTTAGAAATATCTTTTTGCTGTAATATAGGGTTAACCACAAGTACTTTCTTTCCAGGAATTAAAACTGGCTGTGTAGACAGCAGAAAGGAAATACTGGCCGGTATGGATGAGGTATCTTTCCATTCATAAATATCTTCAATGTGAATCTGCTTGAAGTTTTTTTCTATTTTCTGTCTCATCAATGTGCTGATAATACTGCTTTCTGTTTGCAATAAACCAACATGAATAGAGAGCGTATCTATTCTCTCAATAGCTGCCTCTATATGGAGGGTGATGTATCCTATTTCTTCTTCCGGTATAAATATATTCATTTTTTTTCCCATGATCTCCGCAAAAAATATAGACATTTGATAAGCTTGAATATAATCAGATTTTATTTGATTAAGATAAGGATTATAGATCGGCAGGCTATGATGCAGAACTTGAAGCGTATCAAGTAAGTGCATGTAAATACCTATGATAAGCTGTTCATCCTGCAGCAGTTCGTACCCGTACCTCTCACCAACCATCTGCAGCGTCTGCTGCGTAAGATGTTCTAATTCATCAATATTTGTCTGCTGCACTTTCGAACATGGTAGAATTTTCAATCCTTTTATTTGAGATGCAAGGTAGTATATTTCAGATGCTTTATTAGCAGGCACTCTTTTCATTGATAATGCGTTTACGATAGTTTCAGCTAACATCAGGGAAGGATCATTTTTATCCAAAAGCCACTCATAATGCTCTACAGGTGGAGAAATCAGCTGTATGCAAACATGAATCATTAAAGCAGGCCAGGTGTACAAATTAAAAGCTGCTTCGTTCTCTTGTAAAAAACAGGTCATCGAACAGATTAATTCCTCCATACAATTCTGGTCGAGCTCCTGTTCAAATAAAAAGAATAGAATCTGTTTACATTCCTCCATTGAAGCAAATGATCGAATTGCCAGAGAGGCCATTAACTGGCGCTTGGCCCATTCATGTCCGCTAAGCATGACGCCTCGGAAAGTTTCTGTGTGCAGTGTTAGAGGATAATGTTTTTCTTTAATCATTTCTGCTATTTTTTGAATGTCCGTGCTGATAGTTTGAGGAGAAAACCACAGACAGTCGGCTATTTCCTGATATGTGAGCCAGTTATTATTTTGTTTAAGCAATTTGATAATGAAAAAAGTCCTTATATCCGGATCCATTTCATTTAAATTTTTCAATATTCTTATTTCTCCACATATTTTATAGCCAAATCGATTATTCGATTCAATAATCGCTTCTGTTAAATAACTTTCATTCAAGTCGCGAATATCATTTCGAACTGTACGAACGCTCACTCCTAGAATCTCTGCAAGCATCTTCCCGCTGATATACTCCTCCTCTCTATTTAACAGCTGCAGTAACTTAATGTGACGTTTTTTCATTATTTTCTCCCCTATGCATATATTAAAAAATTATATTAAGTATCACTATATTAAAGTTCTTCCTAACTATTTAGGAAGCGCTTTCAAATACTATGATTAAGCTTTTTAACATATATCTAATAGTAAATTTTTTTACATAAACTAGCTACTGAAAAAAAAATCAAGCATGAAGCTCGCTGCCCGTCTATTTAAATATCTTTTAGGAAAGCCCAACAGCTGCAAAAAACCCTCACCATTTTTTTGGCGAGGGTCTTTTACTGACAAGATATTTTCCATTTATAAAGTATTTTTATACTTCAGCGTTTAAGAAGCCGTCATATACTCCCAAATATTAACCGCAATCAGCAGAATAGTGACGATTACAAACAGCAGCTTCACGTAGGCAGCGCCTTTTTTTATAGCGAAATTCACACCCATGTATGCACCGGCCACCATCGCCAGCCCCATGGTGATTCCATAAATAAAATGGACCGAGTCAAAGCTGATAAATGTAATGAGGGCAGCAATATTGCTTCCAAAATTCAGTACTTTGGCGTTGCCTGCCGCTTCTACAAAGTTAAATCCCATCATCAGAAATGCAAATAACAGAAAGGAACCAGTGCCCGCCCCTAAAAACCCATCATAAAATCCGATGACAAAAGCTGCGGTTCCCGCAAACATTAATAAGGACACCGATATTCCTTTAAATGTCGATGCCATGCCCCAATCACGTTTTAAAATCGTATAAATGGTTACTATAATAAGCAGTACCAAAATAATGGGCTCCAGGACGTCCGGAGGCAGCAGCTGAACGATAAACACACCAAACACCGATCCGCCAAAGGAGAGCGGAAACAACATCCAGACGAGACGCTTATTGATCTGGCCGTTGCGCATGAATGAAATCATACTCGTAAACGAACCCATCGTACTTGCCAGCTTGTTCGTGCCAAGCGCTGTAGAAGGCGGCAGTCCGGAAGCAAGCAGCGCTGGAGTGGAGATCATTCCGCCTCCTCCGACTACAGAATCAATAAAAGCTGCAAGAAATCCTGCTATAATGAGAAACAACATGACGTATAATGATATATCTTCCATATGTAAAACTCCTGTTTTCTATTTTCCCGTTTCCTAACCTTCTATACTATACAGAAAATGACATATCATTGCTATTGGAAAGGAGATTTTTTCTTTATGCTGCCCGAAAAACTTACCGCCGAGGCAAAAAAACGCATTGCTCCCTATCGCTGTGAAGGATTTCTTGATGGAGAAAATCCCACCAGCCCGGAGCTGTTTTTTATTGGAGAAGCCCCGGGTGAAACAGAAATATATAAAGGAGATCCTTTCGGCGGACGGGCCGGCAAACAGTTTCTCCAATATATTCAGTACCTTGGCTTTTCTCTCGAAGAAGTGTACGTCACTCGAACCATTAAAAGCAGGCCTTATACAGTGAAAGAAAAAAATGGGGAAAGGCGAAAGTATAACCGCACCCCTTCCAAAAAAGAGATTCTTGCCCATGCGCCGCTTCTTGATTATGAAATCAGCAGTGCCGATCCGGCCGTGCTGCTTCCAATGGGAAAAACACCGTACTGGCGGCTTCTCGGCAGAAGCCCCGCAATGTCAGAAACAGCAGGACATATGATGCGCTCACCAATCCGGCAGTATTCGGAGGAATCCGACGGCTACGTGTGGTCGGAAAAAGAATATTCCATCTTTCCGCTGTATCATCCAGCAGCTTCCCTATACAACCGTTCGCTGGACCAGACTATTTATGCTCATCTTGATAAACTGGGAAAAGCTATAGCCTCAGGCACTTTTTAAACGTTCCATATAAATAAGAAAGGATGGTTTTATGCTTCCCGAAAAATTAATAGATGCTGCAAAAAAACGACTCGCCCCCTATCCATGTGAAGGGTTTGTATCCGGGACAGGACCCGAAAACCCGGAGCTCATGTTTATCGGTGAAGCTCCCGGAGAAACAGAATTTCATAACGGTATCCCTTTTTCCGGCCGCGCCGGCAGGGAGTTTAACTCGTTTCTCCAGTATTTAGAGCTGGCCCGGGAAGATGTCTACATTACAAGCGCTGTACGAAGCCGTCCTTACAAATGGGGAAATGCTTCCGGCAACCCAAATAAAAAATATAACCGCACTCCTACTTTAAAAGAAGTGACGGCTCATGCCCCTGTGCTGGATTACGAAATTCAAACCTTTCAGCCAAGGGTCCTTGTCCCAATGGGACGGGTGGCATACCGCCGGCTCACCGGTGAAAACCCCAGAATGTCCTCTGTTACAGGCATTCTTCAAAAGCAGCCCATATTAGAACTTACCTCCCCGGACAGTTATGAGTACCGATGGTCGAAAACGGACCATCTTTTATTCCCTATTTATCATCCGGCTGCTCTTTTATACAACCGTTCTCTTGAAAAATCCATGTATCAGCACTTAAGTATCCTGCAGGAAGTACTAAAACAGGAACAAGCCGCCAGCCCAAAATAAAAAAGCAGGAATAGTCCCTGCTTTTTGTCTATTTGTCATAATGGAAAGGGCATTTTCCTTTTATTGGTTTTATGTCATCTCCAATAAAAAACTGTTTCCATTCGTTATGATCCGGGTCTCCAAAATGGCTGATGTCCGGATGTTTCGGCAGATCGTCCCATTTTTCTACTCGTTCCCTTACTTTTTCGCGCGACATAATCCCGCCTTTTTCCGTGCCCTCAAGCCCTTCAAATATCTTGCGCGGCTGAAAGCCAAGCACCATGCTATGTCCAAGGTCGCGTGTTTTTCTTTGTTTGTATGCCGGGGCATTGCCGAATACAAAAATAGGTTCTTTTTTAAAATGAAAATCCCATAAATAATGCTCCGGATCTTTTGGTTTATCCGTCGGCCAGTCCTGCGTGTCCTCTTCATGAAGAAACTGAAGAATATCCCAAAACTGCTTTCTGTACTGATCAATCGTTCCTTCTTTTTCTTCCGGTTCTACAAACACAAACAAACCGTGTCTGGTAAAGGGAGGTTCCTGGAACAATTCAAGAAACTCTTCTACTGCCATTGGAAGAGCGGACCAGTCTCGATGCTCTATATATGCATACCGTAGTTCACCTTTGTTTTCTGCCTTCATTCCAAAATAACACGGAAATGAAGCATCGGTTACAGTATCATGAAATGTTCGGTATTCCTGCAGAAGCCAATTTGGAAGATTCGTACCGTCTTCCATATCCTGCTTGGTGAGTAATGTTTTCACTGAATGCCTCCTTGTAGAGTATTTCTCTTCCATACCCCATAGGTCTGAAATCAAACGTTATAAATAAGACACCAGCATCGATTCGGATACATTCCAAAGCGTTTTCCGGTTTTCTTTATTATACGAAGCCGCAGAAGAGGCCTGCTCTCCTTTCGGCGTAAAATATTTGCCGGTTACTCCGTTGTATTTTTCAGATACGGCCAGATCTGCTTCCAGATCTGCCCCTGTTTTCAAGGAATCTCCTGCATATTTCGTAAAATAATGCAGTAGGCGGTAGGGCCCTTTATTGTTCATCGCGAACCCACTTGAAATATTGCCGGGATGCATAGCATTCACTTGAATATTTTCCGATTCAAGCTGTTCGGCTAATTCATAAGTGAACATAATCAAATACAGCTTTGCACCCGCATAGCTTTTCATCGCTCCGTATTTCTTTTCTCCCTGCAGATTGTCCGGCTCAAACTTCGCAAATTTGTGGCCCACGGAAGACACATTAACAATTCGTGCTTCGGTGCTTTTTCTCATCAGCGGCAGCAGTGTGCGGGTCAGCAGAACAACTCCCAAATAATTTAAAGCAAACGTTTCTTCCAGACGTTCTTTTGTGACTGTTCTTTTTTCAAACAAAGCTCCTGCGTTATTAATAAGAACATCAACAACTTGAAGCTTCTCTCCCAGTCTTTCAGCCACTACCCGGACATCTTCCAGAAGAGAAAGATCTGCCTGATAAAAAAAGATATTCGGATTTGATGTTTCCCGCTTTAATGCTTCAATTACAGCTTCTCCTTTTTCCATGCTGCGTCCAATAATATGCAGGTGGTGCTGTTTCGCAGCAAGCAGGCGGGCGGTTTCACGGCCGATGCCGTTTGTCGCTCCTGTGATAACAATATTTTTCATATAATATAAACCCTCCTATTTAATGCCGTCTTACAGCTATACCCATATTTCTCTATCCGCAAGCGATACGACATTCCAAAAAAAAACGTTCTATGGAGGTTTTCTCCATAAAACGTTTATTTATGATCCACCAGGTCTTTGCTGTGTTCCAGGTCAGCTGCTTCCCACTTTTCAGCCCAGGCATAAATTTCTTTTATTACCGGTTCGATGCCTTTGCCTTTTTCCGTTAATTCATACTCCACGCGGGGCGGAATCTCCGGATAAATTCTGCGAATTACCATGTTCGCAGCTTCCAGATCCTTCAGGCGCTCAGACAATAATCTGCCGCTGATTGCCATATCTGCCTCGAGTTCCGTAAAGCGGCGCGGGCCATTAAGCAGTTTATACATCACGAGAACTACCCATTTTTTGCCAAGAAGATCCATTGCGTTCGTAATCATGCATTTATCGGTTGTGCATTTATCTGATTGAGCCATGATAATTCCTCACTTCTTTGCGTTTTCTATATTATATCACAACGCAAATGTCAACTGTAAGGTTTCAGAACAATCTATTTTTCAAATTAGAAAAAATACATATTTTTTCTGCTTATTTTCCAAAAGAAGATAAAAACTTTACCCGGTCACCCATCGGGGGAACCTGCTCATCGACCAGTTCAATTTCCAGAAGGGAAGGACCGTCTGCTTTCATAAGCGTTTTCCTTTTAATCCCCTCCAGCTCTTCTAAGCTCGAGGCTTTAAAAGCGGGGATTCCCATCGCTTCCACCATGGCTTTGATCGAAACGGGTTTCTGACTGAAGCGGTGGTGTGCACGTTTATATTGAAGGCTGTGGCCATGATGGACCATTCCCAGCCGGGCGTTATTAATCACAATAAACACCACAGGCAGATTATATTCTTTTGCTGTAAGTATTTCCATTCCATGCATAAAAAAGCAGCCGTCGCCGGTAATGCAGGCACTTGGCTTATCAGGCTGCGCAATTTTTGCGCCAATCGCCCCTCCAATAGCGCTTCCCATTGCACCGAAATGAACATTTATGTCGAACGTATCTTTTTCCAGCACATTCATATGATGAACTACATAAGCCATAAATTCCCCTATATCCACTATATAGCGGGTATCTGCAGGCAGAAGAGACTGCACTTCATGAAGAACCGTCTGGGTATTAAATATTTTCGGCTCTTTATCCGGAGCTCCGCTGTTTTCTTCAAGAAATGGTTTAGGCTGTATTAAGGGCAGAAGCTGTTTCAGAAACAAAGAAAGATCACTCTCGATCCGAAGATCCACCGGATACTTCCGGTCAAATACCGCGGGATCATGATCGGCCTGAATGACATAACGTCCGTTTGCTATGCACGGGTTCCAATTGTTCGTCGCTGTTTCTCCAAGGCTTGAACCGAGAACCAGAACGGTCTGATAGTCTGCATCATTCATTATCTCAGAAGCCTCTTCCATCCCGGCAAATCCAAAAATACCTTTCATCCGTGGATGGGAATCCGCGATAATGCCTTTGGCCTGCGGACTTGTAATAATTGGCCACTGCAGCTGTTCTGCCAAAGCTTCAACCTCGTCTGCAGACTGGCGGATACCCTGACCGGCGAAAATAATACCTTTTTCACATGCATTCAGCTGTTCTGCCGTTTGCTGCACATCTTCTACTGACGGGGCTTTCCGCACTCTGGAAGGAAAAGGAGAAAGTGCCCCTTCCTCTACGGATGTCAGCTGCAGGTCGATCGGAAGAGCAACATGAACAGGACCCGGCACCCCTTCCATTGCGATAGATACCGCCTTTTCAATTTCAGGCATAAATGCTTCAGCTGATGATATCGTCACGCTGTACTTCACAAGACTCTCATAAGCATCTGCTACATTCAGCTCCTGAGAAGCATTCAGCCCCCGGGATGCTATGGGAACCGCGCCTGTTAAGAAGAGGACCGGCAGCTGCTCTCTCATTGCGTTGGCCGCTCCTGTGATAAAGTTTGTGGCTCCCGGACCGCTGCTTCCAACACACACACTCAGGGACTGGGAATATTTAGCGTACGCACATGCCATGTAGCCTGCTGCTCCTTCATGTTTTGTAATAACAGGTTCCATTCCAGGCTCTTCGTACAGCTCATCAAAAAAGGCATTAACTGAACCGGCAGGGATGCCGAAAATATATTCAATTCCTCCAGATTTTAAATATTCCACTAAGTGGTGTGCTGTTTTCATTCGCTTACTCTCCTTTTCGCTTCTACTGGGCCATACGTATTAAAAAGTTCTTCTGCCGGCATCGGCTTGGAAAATAAATAGCCCTGCCCGTAAAAACAGTCTTGTTCAAGAAGGGCTTCCATCTGCTCCTCTGTTTCGATCCCCTCAGCCATTACTTTTAATTCAAGGTTTTGAGCCATCGTAATAATAGATTTTGTAATCGCAGCGCTTTTAGCATCTTTATTCATGCTGTCAATGAAGGAGCGGTCAATTTTTAACAGGCTGACAGGAAAATCTTTTAAATAGCGGAGGGAAGAGTATCCGGTCCCAAAATCATCAATAGCCAGATCCAGTCCCATATCGCGGAGTACTTCCATCTTTTCGGCATTTTTGTCGTTATTATGCATTAATAGATTTTCTGTAAGCTCAAGCTCCACCTGCCCCGGATCAATTTTCTCCTCTGCCAGAATAACCTGAATATTTTCAATAAATGAAGCGTGGCTGAAGTGGCGTGGAGAAATATTTACCGCAATCGTTACCGGCTTCATGCCGGATGCCATCCACTCCTGCATCTGCCTGCAGGCCTTGCGGAGCACCCATTCACCAATAGGAATAATCAGCCCGGTTTCTTCGGCAAGAGAAATGAATAGATCCGGGCTCAGTCTGCCATATGAGGGGTGATCCCATCTAATTAACGCTTCGATGCCGATCAGCTCTTTTGTTTTCATATTGAACTGCGGCTGATAGTGAAGATCCATTTCCTCGTATTCCAATGCTTTGAATAAAGCCGTTTCCAGCTTCATGCGCTCCATCATTTCCGTTTCCATTTCAGGGTGATAGAACTGAAACTGGTTTCCTCCGGCTTCCTTACAGCGGTACATGGCAGTATCTGCATGCTTAAGAAGTCCTTCTACGTTATCACTGTCAAATGGATACAGGCTGATTCCCATACTCACCGTAATAAAATGATCCACTTCATTTATCGTGATTGGGTTCTGGAATGCTTCTACAATTCCATTAGCCTTGCACTGAACCTCTTTTATATTGCTTTTCCCCAGAAGCAGTACCGTAAATTCGTCTCCGCCCTGCCTCGAAAGCGTATCAGAAGTTCCCATCACTTCGCGGAGCCTGTGGGCCACCTGCTTTAACAGCAGGTCTCCGTGTTCGTGGCCCATCGAGTCATTGACGTTTTTAAACCGGTCCACATCCAGGAATAAGATCGCAAGCTGCTCTTTATTGTCTTCAGCATACCCAAGCGCCTGCTGGACCCTGTCTTTAAAGAGCACACGGTTTGCCAGCCCCGTCAGGCTGTCATAATAGGCATGATACCTGATCTTCTGTTCCATTTCCTTACGCTGCGTAACATCCCGGAGCGTAATAACATACCCTTTAATTTCATTCATATCCAAAATGGGAGAAAGCACGTATTCCCCTGGAAAAAGCGTTCCATCCTTCCGCTTGAAAAATTCGGCGGAGAGCCTGGGCTCTTCATGAAACACACTGTTTTCCGGGCCGCTTTCCATAATAGGGGTGGAAAAAACATCGTGAATATGGCGCTTTTCAACGAACGAGTCTTCCTGGTAACCCAGCATGTTAAGCGCTGCGGGGTTACAGAATGTTACATACCCTTTCGTATCAATACCAAATATACCTTCGCCTGCTGCATCGAGGATCATCGCTTTTTCCTTGCTTAGTCGTTCCAGCTCCTTAACATTTTCCGCCTGCTCTTCGTTCTTTTTCAAGAGGGCCGAGGTCCGGTCCTGGATGATCAGCTCCTGTTTATCCATATAAATCAGCGTAGAGAGTACGGGAGCCACAGCATCCACAATCGACCTGGCTTTAGCCTGCTGGGTCTCTGTAAAAAACGGCTCTTCTCCTATAAACTGCGGCACCGCTACAACACCGAGCACATCTCCTATAGAAACAAGCGGCATCATGAGCAGGCTGCGGATATTAAATTCTTTAATAGCTTCTTTATGCGTTCTGGAATCTGCGGCAGCATCATGTAGATAAACAGATTCCTTGTTCTCCATCACATATTGGTAAAGCGGATCTTCTCCATGAGTTAAATTTACTTTTTGGTGTGTTTCTTTCCACGCTTGTTCAGACCAGTCGCTTTTATGATTTAAGCTGCGCGGCTTAATATAGCGGCTCATGGAAGCCTCAACAAAGTGCATACCTGCGTTTTTATTGTTTAGAACTTTTTCCAGATAGGAAAAGCAGGTTTCAATAGCCTCTTCGACGGATTGATTCATCGACAAAGCCTTCGTCACGTCCAGAATCAGTTCGTTCTCTGCAATCAGTGATTCTTTCCGCATTAGTTCATTGGCGTTTCGTATAGCTACAGCCGTCATATTAATATAGGCTTCTACTGCTTCGATTTCCTTCCGGGTCAGCTCCATCGGCATGTTGTAATTAAATAGAAAAACCAGTCCATATATCTCATTGTTATGCACGATAGGCGAAGCAAGCAGTGAACGGATTTTAAAGTCATCAACCGCTTCTGCATCTGGTCTTTCGTCTGTCGTAATACTTGGAATATAAATGGTTTTTTGAGTTTCAATAATCTGGCGGGCGAGCATGTCTTTTTCCGGATCTATTATGTGCATATCCAGGGTTCTGCCGTTGATAAACTCAGGCTTGCCGGCAAAACCTTTATAAGTACCGTCCTCCTGGGGAAGATAAATACCGACCGAATCGCAGAGCACCACCTCTTCGGATATAGCTTCTACTACATGATTCAGCATGTCTTTGAGCTCCAGCCTTGAATTAATAAGACGCGTTACTTCTGCTAACCTGGTGTATCGGTCCTGCTGCTTCATGCTCTTCCCTCCCTGGTAAATGAATATGTAAAACCGGATTTTCTGCTTTTATATGTACTTTTCGGACAAAATAACTCATTATATTTAATATATATCTATTTCTGTAATTGAGCACGTTTTTTCTCTTGAAAGGAGACTATAATGAACAGGTTCTCTACTAGATATTCCCGGTTTCTGGGCGGCCAGAACCTTCTTTACACGCTTGCACTTATTTTATTTTTAGGAATAATCATTTGGATCTATTCGCAGATATCATTTATTTTCCATCCACTCGTAGTCATTATTGAAACGGCAGCCCTGCCTATTATCCTTGCCGTTATCGCTTATTATCTTCTTCGTCCTTTTGTATTATTCCTGGAAAGGCGGAAAGTTAAACGAATTTTCAGTATTTTGTTCATCATGAGTGTACTATTGGGAGGAATCATATTCCTAATCTCGTCTATTATACCATTTTTGGAAACTCAATTTGCCAGTTTAGTCCAGGATCTTCCCGACTATTTGGAACAAATGGGCACCGGAATCGATCAATGGCTTCAGCAGTCTATCTTTCAGGATGTTTACGCCAGTGTGTCCACCAGTATTGAACAGGGACTGTCCGATATTCCTTCTACAATATCCAATTATGCCGGAGATACCTTTGAGGGGCTTGCGGTTGTTGTCGCCCAGGTTACAAATATCGTAGTGGCACTCATTACCCTGCCCTTTATTTTATTTTATCTTTTAAAAGAAGGAGAAAAATTTCCGAAAGCAGTACTTCGGCTGTTTCCTCCCCGTGTCCGTGATGATGCTGCGAAAATATTCAAAGACATCGATCATCAGATTGGCTCCTACATCCTGGGCCAGCTTCTGGTAAGCCTGTGCATCGGGGTAAGCCTCTATATCGGATTTATTATTATAGGGCTAGATTATGCGCTTCTGCTGGCTGCCATTGCCAGCGTCACTGCAATCGTTCCATATCTGGGCCCCGCTATTGCTATCACGCCCGCTTTAATTATTGCAGTAGTCACTTCTCCATTTATGCTTGTTAAGCTGCTGGTGGTCTGGACAGTCGTACAGCTGTTGGAAGGGAAATTTATCTCTCCGCAGATTATGGGGAAACGCCTTCGGATTCATCCGGTAACCGTTATTTTTATTTTATTGACTGCTGCCCACCTTTTAGGAGTTGTCGGGGTCATTTTAGCTATCCCAAGCTACGCTATCCTGAAAGTTATTATTATTCATCTTTTTCATCTGCTGCAGCTGCGGTTCAATAAATTTGCGGATCCGGAAAACCGATATGATATTGCTTACAATCGGGAAGATTTGAAAAAGAAAAATTAATTTAAATTATATCCATAAATATGTATATAAATACAGAAGCTCAAATGATGTAACAATCGTTCAGGAATAGTGGTGAAAAAAAGCATTTGTTCAAATATGCAGGCAGACTGCATAAAGCGTAACCAAACGATCAATTGCGTCTATCATCATCAAAAATAATTCTGTCAAAATAGCTCTCTATCAAAGTTAATGCATATATATACACCTACCTTGTCTTTATTCAGTCTGCCTGAATAAATGTTTTTTTCTTCTATTATATTAAGTGCATAACAAGCTAAAATTATATGATATTATGGACTATGACCTTATACACACATAACTTTTTAAAAGGAGGCCTACCATGGCAAATTGGTTTACGATGGACTCCCCTTTGGGAGATTTAGTGTCTTTAGCGAACAACCTGCTTTGGACTTACGTACTTATTGCACTGCTGTTGATTCTGGGAGTTTTCTTTACGATTCGCACGGGATTTGTTCAGTTCTCGTTGTTGGGCGAAATGATCACCCAGCTGTTCAAAGGAACGAACCACGATGACTTCAAAGAAAAAAAAGGTACGACGCCTTTCCAGGCTTTTGCTATTAGTACAGCTGCAAGAGTTGGTACAGGAAACCTTGCCGGTGTTGCTATTGCGATCACCGTCGGTGGTCCCGGTGCCGTATTCTGGATGTGGGTTATTGCCCTTCTCGGTGCTGCTACCGGCTTTGTTGAAAGCACCCTGGCCCAGATATATAAAGTGAAAGATAAAGACGGATTTCGCGGCGGGCCTGCGTATTATATGGAAAAAGCGCTTGGTGCCCGGTGGATGGGTGTTCTTTTTGCCATATTAATCACGCTTTGTTTCGGGCTGATCTTTAATGCCGTACAGTCCAACACCATTGCAGCTGCTTTCAGCGGCTCCTATAATATCGATCCCATCTTTATCGGAATTGGCATCGCTGTTCTGATAGGTATCATTATATATGGAGGCATACGCCGTATCGCTGTTGTGGCCGAAGTTATTGTCCCTATTTTCGCCCTGCTTTACATATTCGCAGCTATCATTATTATGATCATGAACATTACAGAAGTTCCTGCCGTATTCGGCCTGATTATCGGCAATGCATTCGGAATCCAGGAAGTTGTAGGCGGCGGAGTTGCTGCGGCCTTAATGAATGGTATTCAACGTGGACTGTTCTCAAACGAAGCAGGTATGGGTAGTGCACCAAACGCGGCCGCTACCGCTTATGTTACGCATCCGGTGAAACAGGGGCTTGTACAGGCACTTGGTGTATTTACAGATACGCTCATCATCTGTAGTTCTACAGCTTTCATTATTATTCTTGCCGACGTTCATACCGTAGGAGAAATGGAAGGTATCCAGCTCACACAGATGGCATTTGATACCCATTTTGGAGCATGGGCCCAAACCTTTGTCTCACTGGCAATTTTCTTCTTTGCTTTCAGTTCCCTGCTTGGTAACTACTATTACGGAGAAGTAAACATTGAATTTATTACAGAAAATCGGCTGTATGTGCAGATTTTCCGTATCGCGTTTCTTGCTATGGTTCTGATTGGATCCATGCTTTCCCTGGACTTAATCTGGAGCCTCGCTGATGTATTTATGGGAAGTATGGCTGTAGTAAACCTTATAGCGATTGCCCTGCTTACCAAAACAGCGGTAGCCGCATTAAATGACTATAAACGCCAAAAGAAATTAGGACAGGATCCTGTTTTTTATAAAAACACTATTCCAGGATTAAAGAATGTAGAAGCCTGGGATAAAGAAGACGATACAAAAAAATAAGCACAACAACCGGCAGGGACAGACCCTGCCGGTTTTTTTTATGAAAAGTGATGTGCTTCCTTTGGGTTACAACCCTTGTATTTCGGGTATCTAGTAAGCAATGCACTATGTTAATTAGAGAGGAGGAACCAACGATGACTATTATTTTACGCTTTTTTTTATTTCTATTCGTACTGCTCAACTTAGCTTTGGCAGGCCTTGTAATTGCCGGACTTTTCCAATGGCAGCCCGCCCTTCAGGCCGTTGAAACCTACTTTCTTCAGGCTTCTTATATGTCACGGAGCTGGTGGATTGGATTAATAACTGTATGTGCATGGGCTCTTATATGCTTACTATTTCTTATTCCTGCATTCAAGCCAAAGAAAAAACCAAAGAAAGTAAAGTACATTAATACCACTTCTTCTCATGGCAGTATCCAGGTGCCTATGGAAACCGTAGAAGATATCGCTCACAGAAGTGCTGCTACGAAACCGGGTGTCCGGCATGTAGATGTATCCTGTTCCCGCGCCGGAGAGAATGTCGTCACGCTGAATGTAACCGTATCGGCAGATGAACGAACGAATGAGTCCTACTTATCACAGGAGGTAGAAGAATCCATCCGTCATGACGTGGAGAACTATGCAGAAGTAACCATCAAAAGCCTGAACCTTAAAGTAGAAGGTGCAGAGCAGTCTTCTCAGCGCTCCAAGCAGAAAGTACAATAATACACCCGTAAAGGGCTTAAAAATGAGGTGATTATATGGAGCACAACCCACACCAGGGACGTATTCATCCGGAAGATACGCAGGCAAATTCAAATCCGGGCGAATATAATCGGGAAACCATTGAAAGAACGGCCGCTTCCGTCACTAAAAATGTGAAGGGTATTGTTGGTATGAGCGGAAACGTCGCCGACCGGATGACAGAACGACTTGGAAACGACAACCCGCGCAAAGGTGTACAGGCTTTTAGAAATGACAACTCCCTTTCCCTGGAGCTGACAGTCACGGCCCGTTACGGCGAAAACCTTCAATCTCTGCAGCAGCGTGTAAAATCAGCAGTGATAGAAGCGGTTCAGCCTATGACCGACCTGTCTATTACAAGCGTTAAGCTTTTTGTTGATAATATTGAAAAAAATCACCAGGAAGAATCTATTGCATAAATAACAAAAAGCATGCAGGCAGCCTGCATGCTTTTTGTTATTTTTTCAGTACATCATGGTCAACGTAACGTTTTCCGTTCATTTCGCTGAGAATATTAACAGCTGTCCGGGCTCCGTCACCGGAAGTGATGATCGTATGGACACTCACTCCGGCAATGGTTCCCGCAGCCCACACACGCTTCATGGACGTTCGTCCTGAGGCATCTGTTTTTACAATTTTCTTTATACGCGGCTCTGTGCCTTCTTCCATTTCAATGCCTGCAGCTTCCGGCAGCTGGGGATTGTTTCCGGTTGTTAATAGTACGTATGCTGCTTCAAAATCCCTGTCTTCTAAATACACTTTTATTCGCCCGTTTTCCAGTTCTTCCAATTTTATAACCGTCGCCATGATACGCTCTGCACCATGTTTTTCGGCCTGCTTTTTTCCCGTTTCCAATAAATCGGGGCCTGCCGTATCCGGGGCACCGTAGTGATTTTCCACCCAGGCGGCTTTAGTCATACTTTGTTCGTTATCAATCACTAACGTATGTTTTCCGGCTTTCGCTGCAAATATAGCAGCACTTGAACCGGCCGGACCGGCACCAATCACAATTAGATCATACATAATAATCTCCCCTTTTCTCTATTTATCTTCTATTTCCGAATTCGTGCTCAGGTAAACCAGACAGCTTTCATATGAAATAAGAATAGACATCATCTATAAAATCTTATATAATCCAATAAAACCTATTCATTTACTAGGTATTAAACTTGTTTGAAAAGAGGATTGCACCATGAGCTGGGAAGCCATTATTGTTATCTGCACCATTGTTATTATGCTTATTTGTTTAATGAAAGAAGTAGCCCGGCCGGATTTTATTGTGTTCTGTGCTTTGGCTTTTCTCATGTTCACCGGTATTCTGGCTCCTGCAGATGCGCTCATTGGGTTTTCCAATGAAGGAATGCTTACAGTCGGCCTGTTGTTTATTGTAGCAGGCGCGGTTCAGCAGAGCGGCGTTTTGAACCAGCTTGTGTATAGTGCACTAGGAAAAAAAGACGGATCCAGTTCTATGATTCCACGTATGATGGTGCCTGTATCCGGTTTATCTGCTTTTCTTAACAATACGCCTATTGTAGTTATGTTTACTCCTGTGATTAAGGATTGGTGCAAAAAACACAATGTAGCGCCGTCAAAATTTCTTATTCCTTTATCATATGCTGCTATTTTTGGAGGAACCCTTACATTAATCGGTACTTCCACCAATTTGATTATCCACGGCCTGATGCTTGATCAGGATATGGCTGGATTTTCAATGTTTCAGCTGACTGCCGTCAGCCTTCCTGCCTGCATTCTCGGTATTCTTTATTTAAGTACGGTAGGATACAAACTCCTGCCGGTACGGAAAAGCTCAGAAGAATCCTTCACGGAGCACGCTAAAGAATACCTGGCCCAGAGCCGCATCACCGAAGCATCTCCTTTAATCGGAAAAACGATTGAAGAAGCCGGCCTACGCAATTTAAAAGGCCTGTATTTAATTGAAGTAATCAGCGGTACAGAGAGAATTGCTCCAGTGCCGGGGTATTATCAATTAAAAGAAAAAGACCGTTTGATCTTTACCGGCCTGTTATCAACCATTGTTGAACTTCATCAGGTAAAAGGGCTCCGCGTTGAAACCGGCACTGATATAGAACTCGATGAGCTGAGCAATGGCCGTGCGGTCCTGAATGAAGTGGTTATTCCTTCCCAGTCTCCGCTCGCCTACTCTACTTTAAAAGAAAATCAGTTCCGTTCCCGTTTTCAGGCCGGGGTCGTGGCTGTCCACCGCGCTCAGTCGCGGATCCAGAACAAAGTAGGCGATATTGTTTTAAAGCCCGGGGACACGCTGCTGCTGCTGAGCGACCGTGAATTTGCGGAAAAACATAAAGAATCCAAACTGTTTTATTTAATGAATACGACCGACCAGAATGAGCTTGTCCCTCAAAAAAAATCCCTGATCGCTTTATTTACTCTGGTCGGCATGATTCTGCTGGCTTCTACTAACGTACTGTCGATGTTTATGTCTGCCATGCTTGCTGTTATTGTTCTAATACTCACAAAAACGATTACGCTGGAAGGCGCAAAAAATTATGTGCATTTCAATGTGCTGATTCTTATTGCCTGTTCCATCGGTATTGGAGCTGCCCTCCAACAGACCGGCGCTGCGGAATTCATTGCCACCTACCTCGTTTCATGGACAGCCGGCGTTGGAATAATCGGTACGATTGCAGCCGTCTATATTCTTACTAATATTTTTACGGAGGTAATTACGAATAATGCAGCAGCTGTGCTTATGTTCCCTATCGCCCTTGCGTCAGCAGGGCAGGTAGGAATCGATCCAATGGGCCTGTTTGTTACCATTGCCATCGCAGCTTCTGCGAGCTTCATTACCCCCATCGGTTATCAGACCAACCTGATTGTGTACGGGCCCGGCGGCTATAAATTTACTGATTATATTAAAGTGGGGCTTCCGCTTACTTTTATGTATATGATTGTTACGGTCACAATGGTTCACCTGATTTGGGTATAAAAAAGCAGCTCTCCGGGAGGAGAGCTGCTTCTTCTTGTTTTTAATCAATTTCAATCGGTGCGGTAGTCCGCTTCATGAACAGGGACAGGATAAACGCTATAATCGCGAAGATAAGCCCGACCGTAAAGGCACCCTGCACTCCGGATGTTAGTGCTTCCTGCTGCGCAGAAGCAGATTCCGGATTCACTGCGCTCTGCAGATATCCAGTTTCCGCTGCTGTCATAATTCCGATAAACAACGCCACTCCAATTGCGCCGGCTACCTGCTGCAGCGTATTAAGAATAGCTGTTCCATGCGGATAGTATTTCCGCGGGAGCTGATTCAGGCCGTTCGTCTGTCCCGGCATCATAACTAACGAAATACCCAGCATCAGCATGGAATGGTACACAACAAACTGCCAGGTCGCGGTATCTGTGGTTACGTTCGTGAAAAACCACATTGTTACTACCAACAGCGCTGTACCTGGAATAACCAGCGCCCTCGGTCCATATCTGTCGAACAATCTTCCGGCAATAGGAGACATCGCTCCATTCAGCAATCCTCCCGGAAGAAGAGCCAGTCCTGCTACAAAAGCAGTTAAAGCCAGTCCTCCTTGTAAATAAAGCGGAAGAATAATCATTGTGGAAAACATCGTCATCATCATAATAATAAGCAGAACTGTCGTCAGTGAAAACATCGGTGATTTAAAGGCTCTCATATCGAGCATAGGCTCTTTGAGACGCAGCTGACGCCAGACGAATATACCAAGCGCTGCAAAACCAGCGGCAATGGTTAAATATACTCCCGGATCCGTCCATCCGCTTTCCCCTTCTCCTGCGTTACTAAATCCAAACACCAGTCCCCCAAATCCAATGGTGGATAATACAATGGAAATAATGTCCACTTTCGGCTTGGTAATGTCAGAAACGTTTCTCAAATAAATCATTCCAAAAATAATGGAAAACAAAGCAAAGGGAAGAATCAAAAAGAAAAGCCAGCGCCAGTTCAATGACTCAACAATAATACCGGAAAGCGTAGGGCCGATGGCGGGCGCAAACATAATAACGAGACCCATCATACCCATCGCTCCTCCACGTTTTTCCGGCGGGAAAAGCACTAGAATCGTATTCATTAATACAGGAAGCAGCAAACCTGTTCCACTTGCCTGAATAATTCTCCCTGCCAACAGAACAGGAAAGTTTGGTGCCAGACCGCTTAACAAGGTGCCGGCGGTAAATAACGCCATTGCTCCAAGAAACATCTGTCTTGTGGTAAACCATTGGATCAGCAGAGCTGAAACAGGTACTAGAATACCCACTACAAGCATAAAGCCTGTAGAAAGCCATTGTACTGTAGCTGCTGAAACTTGAAGCTGCGCCATTAAATCCGTGTACGCTACGTTTAGCAGCGTTTCGTTTAAAATAGCGATGAAAGCACCTATAATTAGAGAAATCATAATAGGGGCTTTTTTAATCTCACTCGTATCTGCTGCCGCAGATTTTGTTTTTCCTGCCGTTGCGTCCATGCTTTCACCTCTTATACTATTTACCTAGCTATCTATTTTTTCAAAGCATAGAACAGCTTATCCTATATCCAGTTTTTTCTCAATAGAAAAAGCTCCAAAATTAAAAAAACCTTCCGGAAACCGGAAGATTTTTAGAGATATTCCAAAAGGGCTGTAGCAATGGAAAAATATATACTCAGCCCGACAATATCATTCATCGTTGTAATAAAGGGACCGGAGGCAACGGCCGGGTCAATTTTAAGCTTGTTAATAATAATCGGAAAAACCGCTCCAATCAACGCTGCCGCGCTCAGAGACAGCAGCAGCGAAACTGCTACAATAAAAGCGAGAACAATATTCCCATACAATAAGGTAACCAGTCCGAGCAGAACGACCGAACAGGCTGCCCCCATTAATATACCGGTTCCGAGCTCTCTTCGCAGCATAAGGAAAAGTCCTTTCTTTTCCAGTGCCCCTGTAGCCAGGTTGCGGACTACAACGGCAAGCGACTGCGTCCCTGCGTTTCCGGCCGCCCCCATAATCAATGGGATAAATACGGACAACACGACGATCGCTTCCAGCGTCTCTTCGTATTGATTAATTAAATTCGCCGTAATTAATCCCAGAAACATCAGCAGCACAATCCAGGGTGCCCGTTTGGCGGCCGCCTGAAATGGATTCAGGCTTGGATCTGTTGAACCTTTGGAGGCAGAAATTTCTTCAATATCTTCGGTTACTTCTTCTTCGAGTACATCCATTGCGTCATCAAATGTAATAATGCCCACAAGCTTATTGTCCTTTGTTACAACAGGCGCTGCAAGCAGGTCATAGTCTTTAATAATCTGGGCAGCCTCTTCCTGGTCCAGATATTCATCGACTGAAATAACCTGTGTATTCATTACGTCTTTTACGATACGGTCTGCATCGCTCACAATAATATCCCGGAGGGAAACAACGCCAACCAGCTCACCGGCCGCTCCCACCACATAAAGGTAATAGACCGACTCTGCCTCATTTCCGGCTTTCCGAAGATAGGCCATGACCCCGTCAATCCTCTGATCTGCAAATATTTCCAGAAATTCCTTCGTCATAACAGCGCCGGCCGTTTTTTCCGGGTAGGACATAATCTCCCGGACCTCGCGGGCTTCAGTCTGATCCATCATATCCAGAAGAGCTTCTTTTCGCTCTGCCTGAGGGATTTTCCCTATAAATTCAGCTGCATCATCAGCATACATTTCGTTGAGAACCGCAGCCAAACGCTTATCGTCCATCTCTATAGAAGTAAAAAACTGGTCTTCGTATTCCATCAGCTGAAATACCGCTGCCAGCTCCTCTGCTTCCAGATAGGCATACAGCTGCTTTCGTTCCTCTTTTTCCAGTTCAAACAAAACCTGCATCTGGTCATTCGGGTGAAGGTCCAGAAAGGGCTCGCGGAATTTTTCTATGCTGCCTTCTTTTAAAAGATTTCTAATTTCCAGGACGTTCATTTCCACTGGAGTGTTGTTATTATAATCCACGTGTGCCCACCTCCTCATGCTTCTCTTAGTTTATACCCATAAAACAAGCATGAAAAGCCCCGGTCTCCATATTTCTAAAATAGAAAGCTTTATTTAGGCTGCCACATCCCGTTTGGAAAAAACGAAGAAAGTAAGGAAAGCAAACACAGCAAAATAGATGGCCAGAATCACAATAGAAAAACCCAGCGTCATTCCGTCAATCAACGGCTCCCCTGTTCCAAAGTACATGCGCAGATCCGTGTTCGCAAAAAGAATATATTTTGCCCAGTCATACTGGCTTAGAAATACAACCACATTTGTGCCTGCAAACATAAGAAATATCGTAAGACCTATCGCGATCGAGCTGTTCCGGAAAATAGCTGCAATCATAAACGCAAAGATCGTCATCATCACCAGGTTCACCATTGCAAGACCGTATCCTGCCCAAATGCTGGCTGCCATACTCTGTTCTACTACCTGTCCGTTATCTATATAAAGAGTAGTCAGCTGCGGCGACTGAAAGCCAAAGAAAAGCCCTCCGGCAAGGTACGCTGTAACAAATAACAATAGCAGCAGCCCTGCCGCATAAAACAGACTGACTATCAGCTTCGACAGCAGAATCATCCAGCGCTTGACCGGACGGATCAACAGCAGCTTAATCGTTCCGTTGGTAAACTCCCCTGCTACGCTCGACGTCGCTGCAATTACGGTAAACAAGGTTACAAACATCGTTAAGATGGAGACAAAATCAACAAAACCCCACTGGGTAGCATCATTAATAGGTGCAATATCATTGTCCAGCCGGTAGTTATTTAATGTTAATCTTTCCTGTAGGAAGACCGCTTCTGGATCTTCAGCCAGCGCTTCCCGATCGCCTTCCACCTGCTGCTGTACTTCCGCTCTCCAATTATCCGCCGGCGGCTCTGTATTTAATAATGTAATTAAAGCGCCCCCGATAATAACTACAGCTAAAATGCCAGCCATTACCCAGGTTCCTGTTCTACTGAAAAGCTTCATGAATTCATTTTTGACTAAAGCAGTAAATTTAGACAACGCCTTCCCCTCCAGTCACCTTTAAGAATTTATCTTCCAGCGTGCCGCCGTTTAAAGATGCTTCATAAATATTAATACCGGCTCCGGCAAGCTCTGTAATCAACTCCGGCACTTTGTCAGGGGCCGTCTGCAGCTGGATCGTTTTCCCTTTGGTAATCATCGTTTGTTTAGGAAAATGAACTTTTAGGATTTTCTGGGCTTCACGTATCGGATCCACCGTAAGATGAAGCGTTTTTTCCTCAATGCCGCCGACAAAATCATGAACGTTCTGCACGTCAATAAGCTTTCCTGTTTGAATAATACCGATGCGGTCACACATCAATTCCATTTCTGACAACAGGTGGCTGGATACAAATACAGCCATTCCCTCTTCTTCTGCCAGATAGCGCAGATGGCGCCTCATTTCGCGGATTCCTGCGGGGTCGAGGCCGTTTGTCGGTTCATCGAGTATAAGAAGCTTCGGCTTGTGAAGCAGGGCCTGAGCGAGTCCTAGACGCTGTCTCATACCAAGCGAATAGCGTCTTACTTTCTGTCCGCTCGATTCCCGCATACCAACAACGTCCAGAACCTGGTCGATTCTTCCTTTGGTGGTGATTCCGTTCATCCGGGCATAATGGACAAGGTTTTGATATCCACTCATATAACCGTACATTTCCGGGTTTTCGACAATGCCGCCGACATGCTCCATCGCCTGGACAAACTGTTTTTTGACGCTGAAGCCGTTTATCTGCACATCTCCTTTGGAGGCTTTCATTAAGCCAAGCATCATTCGGATCGTCGTTGTCTTCCCGGCCCCGTTCGGACCCAGAAAACCAAACACTTCTCCTCCATATATATCTACGGTAATATCGTCCACTACATTTTTACGTCCCAGTGTTTTCGTCAGTCCTTCGATTTTTACAATTGGATTCTCATTCATAAGCTGCCTCCTTGATCTCATAATGCGATTTCATCCACTCTACTGTACTTAACCCATGCTTTAATCGAATGTCTTCCGTGTATTCCCAGGCCAGTACTTTTCCCTCTTTCATCAGCATAACCTGGTCGAGAAGCGGTTCTACTTCGCCCAGCTCATGCGTCGTCAGAAGAACGGTCTGCTTTTCTACGTCAATATAGGAAATCAGCCCTTTTACAATGGATTCTTTCACCATAGGGTCAAGACCGGAAAGGGGCTCATCCATTAATACAACGGAGGCATCTCTGGAAAGGGCGAGCATTATTTTGACACGCCCCCTGTTTCCTTTCGAGAGCGATTTGATTTTGCTTTTCTCTTCAATATTCATAAACGCTATCATGTCAGCAGCTTTTTCCCGGTTAAAATCCGGAAACTGCGAAGCGTAAAAATCAATCATTTCTTTGACAGTATAAAAAGAATAATAACTTTCCATCTCCGGCAGATAGGCTATTTCGGAAGAGGTGCGGCGGGTCACTTTGTCACCATTGAACCGAATGCTGCCTTTGTCCGGTCTTGCCAGCCCGGCGATCAACTTCAAAAGCGTTGATTTACCGCTGCCGTTTGCTCCGATAACACCCACAATGCCTGAGCCCTCCGGAAGAGTAAAATTAATATCATCCGCCGCTTTTTTCCGTCGATAGCTTTTGCACACTCCATGCAGTTCAATCATGATCTTCCCCCTTTAAATAGTGCTCTACTCCTGAAAGAATATCTTCGGCAGAAAATCCCATTGCTTTCATTTCTTTTGTAAACTGGCTGATCTGTTCCTGCTTTAAACTCTCACGGAGCTTAAAAAGCACCTCTTTGTTTTCCGTTACGAATGTACCCTGGCCTCTTTTCGTTTCCACGACGCCGTCCCTTTCCATTTCACTATAGGTTTTGGACACGGTATTTGGATTTACGCCGAATTCCACTGCGGTGTCCCTGACGGAAGGAAGCTTTTCTCCCGGTTTCCATTCTTCTCTTAATATTCTCCAGTACATTTGAGAGGCTAACTGTTTATAAATCGGCTTTGATGCATCAAAGGATGCTGCCATTGTCTACACCTCCACTCTTTTTTCAAGCAGAAACGAAGCAATAACCAGCACAATCAATGCTTCCACTATGCCATAAACAAATGTACCGGTGTAAAAACTGTAAGGAGCCTGTGCAGCAATCTGTCCGAGCACTCCTGTTTGAAAGTTAACCGAAATTTCTCCCCACATGGTGAGTGTTTCATACACACCTGAATTCGAGAATTTCGTATAGATCCAGCTTCCGCCAATCACTAAAACAAAGACAATTAAAATGGAAAACCACTTGCCTGCGTATGGCTTAATTACTAAATAAAGACTGAAAAATAAAATAACAAACATACCAATCATCAGTGAGAAAAACAGTATGGTAAGAGCCCCTAAAAGAGATGCAGTAAGCAGTTCACCTATTGAGGGGAATCTTACCTGCTCCGGAACCGCCAGTCCGAAAAATATCAAAAACAATACCCCATTCACCAGCAGCGTAACGGCTCCACATGCCAAGGCACTCGCTATTTTGGCAGACAACAGCTTCAAAATACTCTGCGGCGTGTGAAGCCATACTTCCAAATGCCTGTTCTCCCTGTAGAAACTGATAATAAAAAATACAGGAATATATGCAAATTGAGTAAAAATCCCTGCTCCCAATAGTATGGCAGAAGCATTAATCGGATCTGTGCCCCGGACCAAAGGCACTATAAGTGTGATACTGAGTACCAGAGCGATCAGCAGCAGCCCCGCTGTAAATATAGGCTTCATTAAACGCATCTCTTTTTTCCATAATCCAATCCAGCTTTTCATCATTCATCTCCTCTGCATTAGTGTTCTAGTTAAATAGTACACCAACACAATAAATGCGTCAATAATAAAAAAATACCTCAACATAACTGAGGTATTTTTTCTTATTATGGGAATTAATTACATATACTCCCAGTATAAAGGAATAAAAAGGAAGATTCAATCCGCTTCGTACACAACACCCAGCTGCTGCCTGACTTCATCTATCACGGACAATACGTCTCTGGACTGCTGCAGCGTGACGTGCCGTTCGCCGCCGGACTTTATCAAATGTATAAATTCTTCTATCTCATAGCTCATTGCCGGGCGCCCGGAAGGCATTGACAGCTTTTCTTCTTTGCCTCCGCGCGGTAAAAACGCAACTTCTTCCGGTGTATTTACATTATCTATACGCAGCACACCGTCTTCTCCCTGAATTTCACTGGCGAGAGATGACCCCATAATTTTGGAGTATGAAATAATAACCTCAAATCCTTCGTACTGCATAAGAACGCAGGCCTGTCCATCTACTCCCGTTTCGAGCTTGTATCCCATAGCCATAATGCGCGACGGACGTCCAAACCAGGCAATGGCCGGATGAAAAAGATATACCCCCAGGTCCATACTCGAGCCGTTGGAGAGCTCCGGCTTAAATGCATTCAATACCGTTCCTTCTTTATAGGCATCATAGCGGCTGGAATACTGACAGTACTGAAGGTATACGCGGCGGATCGGTCCTGCTTTCTCTAAATGACTCGTAATTTCTTTAAAAGCAGGAGTATACATGTTTTTAATGCCTTCCATAAGCACAACCTGCATTTGCTCTGCTTTTTTTATAAGAGCATCTGCTTCTTTTTCATTCGAGCATAAAGGCTTTTCGCAGATAACATGCTTTCCTTTATCCATGGCTGCCAGCGCCTGTTCGGCGTGATACCTGTTGGGGCTCGCAATATAAACGGCCTCCACCTCCGGATCAGCAAACATCGCCTCCAGGCTGTTGTAAGCTTTTGCTGCTCCATTTTTTGAGGCAAACGCCTCTGCTTTCTCCTGATCTCTTGAAAAAACGGCCTGCAGTTCAAAACCTTCCACTTCTTTACCCGCTTCAATAAATGCTTCTGTAATCCAGTTTGTTCCAATCGTTGCTATCTTCACCGGCTTCTCCTCCTCTTTTTTTCTATCATAGCATGAGTGCCCGGCATATTTTACAGCATGTTAAAAAGCCCTCTCCCTAAAAACGGGAAAGAGCCTTTATTTTATTATAGAGAGTCGAAATCGTTGTCCGAATCGACCAGGTTGTAGTCCGTCACCGTCGTTTCAAAAAAGTCGGCTTTACCAGTAGTGTTGTCATTATAAACAGAAACCCAGCGCATTGGATTTTTGTTGTAGCCTTCAAACACCGCGTCAAAGCCAAGTTCTTTGATCCGTTTGTTTGCCATAAACTTAATATAGCTCTCCAGTTCGTTGGCATTAATCCCATCAATTTTATTACCGATGACATAGTTGCCCCATTTGATTTCAAGCTCCGCCGCTTCAATGAATGTTTCTTTTACAAAAGAAGCGAACTCGTCTGTATTCAGCTCAGGATTCTCCTGCAGGGTTTCTTTTAAAATATGCACAAACAGGTTAACGTGAATCTGCTCATCCCGGTTAATGAAGTTAATCATTTTGGAAGTGCCGAGCATTTTTTCATTTCTCGCCAGGTTGTAGAAAAAGGCAAATCCGGAATAGAAAAATAACCCTTCCAGAATAACATCATACACAATGGCACGGATAAAGTTTTCCTGGGTTGGATTTTCGGTAAAATCGGTGTAGCCATCTGCAATAAACTTGTTGCGTTCCAATAATACTTCATCCGTTTTCCAGTATTCAAAAACTTTCTCCTGGGTGTCGCCGTCCGTTACGCTAGAGAGAACATACGTATACGACTCATTGTGCACTACTTCCTGAAAGGCCAGCACCGACATAAGTGCCGACAGGCTGGAATCAGTCAGGTATTCAGATACCTTCGAAGAAAAGTCCGTCTGCACGCTGTCCAGAAAAGCAAGCAGCCCGATAATTTTATTAAATGCTTCCCGTTCATCATCACTGAGCTGCTTGTACTGGTTACGGTCGTTGATCAGGCTTACTTCGTCCGGAATCCAGAAGTTGCGGAGCATATTTTTGTACATAGGGTAAGCCCACTTGCGCGCCGTCTGATCCCAGTTTAGTATATTTGAGCTTTGGCCGTTAATGATGCCTGTTGATTTATTTGGTGCTGTCGTGTCGTACAGCTTGCGCTTTTGTAAAGTAGCCATGCGGATACCTCCTTTTTTCTTTCCTCTTTAACTCGAGCAGCTTTCGCAGTCTTCGATAACCGTTGAGGTAGAGCGTGTATAATACGTGGTTTTCAGGCCGGCTGACCATGCCTGCAGATGCATATCCAAAAATTCTTTGGCTTTAATGTCCCGCGGAATATATAGATTAAAGCTGACTGCCTGATCAATATGCTTCTGGCGTGCCGCATTCTGGCGGATGCTCCAGGACTGATCAATATTAAACGCCGACTTGTAATACCAGATCGTTTTGGAGCTGATGTCAGGAGCCGTAGCCGGGGAGCGGTAGCCTTTTTTCTCCTCCACGTATTCCTGGCGGTAAATAGGGTCAATACTTGCGGTGGAACCTGCAATGAGTGACGTGGTGGCATTAGGTGCTACCGCCATCAGATAGCCATTGCGGATACCGCTTTTCTGGATGCGCGTGCGCAGCTCGTCCCATTCCTTTGAATCATATTTTCTTTCCAGGTAGGCACCGCTTTCCCATTCACTTCCTTCAAATAGTGGATAGGCGCCTTTTTCTTCAGCAATCCTGCAGCTGGCTTCAAGCGTCAGGTAGCTGATTTTTTCGTAAAGCTCATCTGCATAGGCTACAGCTGTTTCAGATTCCCAGCGGATGCCTTTCAGGGCCAATAGATGGTGCCAGCCGAACGTGCCAAGTCCGATGCCCCGGTAGCGTTTGTTTGTAAGCTGGGCCTGCAGGACTTCAATATGATTCAAGTCAATCACATTATCAAGCATACGCACCTGTACAGGAATCAGCCGCTCCAGCACATCTTCTGTAACTGCTCTGGCAAGTGAAATCGAAGAAAGGTTGCAGACAACCATATCTCCCGGTGTTTTTTCGGTAATGATCGTACCTTCCGGCGTGAGTTTTTCTTCTTTAATAACCGTAGCACTCATATTCTGCATAATTTCTGTGCAGAGGTTGGAGCTGTAAATCATGCCTTCATGCTTGTTCGGGTTTTCCCGGTTTACCGTATCACGGTAAAACATATAAGGCGTTCCGGTCTGCAGCTGGGATTTCATCACACGTTTCATAATTTCAATAGCCGGGATCCGTTCTCTGGAAATATCAGGATGATCCATGCACTGCTGATACTTTTCGCGGAACGAGCCTCTGCCTTCTTTTTCATCGTAGAAATCCTCAAGAGACCAGCCCATCACTTTTTCTACTTCATGGGGATCAAACAAGTACCAGTCTTCGCGGCTTTCTACTTTTTCCATAAACAGATCAGGCAGGCACACGCCTGTAAAGATATCATGGGTGCGCATCCGCTCGTCTCCCGTGTTGAGCTTCACGTCCAGGAACTCGAGAATATCTTTATGCCATACGTCCAGGTAAACGGCGAATGCCCCCTGGCGCTGGCCCAGCTGATCTACGGACACTGCCGTATTATTTAGCTGCTTCATCCAGCCCATAATACCGCCGGCAACGCCTTTGTATCCTTTTATATCAGAACCCCGGCTTCTAAGCTTGCCGAAGTAAATTCCTACACCTCCGCCATTTTTGGAAAGGTTGGCAACGTCTGTGTTGGAATCAAAAATACTGCGCAGGCTGTCATCTACTGTATCGATAAAGCAGGAGCTCAGCTGACCGACATTTTTTCCTGCATTGGCCAGGGTCGGTGTAGCGACAGTCATATAAAGATTAGACAGCGCCCAATAGGCTTCTTTTACCATGTTCAGACGATTCTGCTTCGGCTCTTCAATCATCAGCTTCATTGCAATGACCATAAAACGCTCCTGCGGCAGCTCATATACATTTTTGCTTTTATCGCTGGCCAGATACTTATGGGCAAGCGTGAGCACACCGACATACGTGAACAATTCATCGCGCTCCGGCTTGATGGCCTGCTCGAGTTCGATGATTTCTTCTTTCGAATAATCCCGTAAAAGAGTACTGTCGTACACTCCTTTGCTTCCAAGCGTTTTCAGCAGTCCGTAGAGCGATCCGTATTTATCCTCTGCGTCATATGCTCTGTTTCTGGCAGCTTCCTTATAGAGTTTTTTCAAATAGATCCGGGCAGCTACATATGTCCACTGCGGTCCGTTTCTATCAATTCTCTCTGATGCCTGCAGCGTAAGAAGCTGGGTAATCTGGTCGGCGGAATAGCTGTCTTTGTAAGAAACGTTGGACACAACCGCTTCTTTGTATTCTTCTTTATCGAGATCAGGAAATCCGTCTGTCACTTCATCTATATAAGCTTCGAGTCTCTGCTTTTCAAAAGCCAGGGTACGGCTGCCGTTATCTTTAAATATTACTGTCATTCTGCACTCTCCTTAGTTCACTTCCTGCGCCCATCTTTTCCGGACGAGGCGGGCGGCTTCTGTCATATTCTTTAGTGCGTCTACTGTTTCCGGGATATCCCGTGTTTTTAATCCGCAGTCCGGGTTAATCCAGAAAAGGGATGGCGGCAGTACCTGCAGCGCACGGTCAATCATCTGCAGCATTTCGTCTGTATCCGGAATTCTCGGGCTGTGAATATCATACACTCCGAGGCCGATTCCTTTATCATACACAGCTGTTTCGAATGCTTCGATAAGTTCACCATGGCTTCTGGACGTTTCAATGGAAATAACGTCTGCATCCATTGCGCGTATTGATTCAATCATGTCCTGAAATTCGCTGTAGCACATATGCGTATGAATCTGCGTGGTGTTCTTTACATTGGATGTAGCAAGGCGGAAGGCACGTACGGCCCAGTTCAGATAATGCTCATGCTCGCTGTGTTTCAGCGGCAGCCCTTCCCGGATTGCAGGCTCATCCACCTGTATCATTTCAATACCGGCTTTCTCGAGTGCTTCTACTTCTTTACTTAGTGCTGCTGCGATCTGGTTTGTAACCTCGCGTTCTTCCATGTCATCACGGACGAAGGACCATTGCAGAATAGTAACCGGACCGGTAAGCATCCCCTTCATCGGCTTAGTGGTCAGCGACTGGGCGTACTCGGATTCTTTTACGGTCATTGGTTCGGTCCATTCCACGTCTCCATAGATAACCGGCGGCTTTACGCACCGGGAGCCGTAGGACTGTACCCATCCGTTCGTTGTAAAAGCAAAGCCGGCCAGCTTTTCCCCGAAGAACTCCACCATGTCATTACGCTCAAATTCTCCATGTACGTAAACATCAAGACCAATATCCTCTTGAATGTCCACCCATTCTTTTATCTTTTGATTAATGAATTCATCGTACTCTGCTTGTGATATGGTTCCTTTTTTTACATTCTGCCGGGCTACGCGGACTTCTTTTGTCTGCGGAAAGCTTCCGATTGTAGTAGTCGGGAACAGCGGCAGCTGCCATTTTTCCTGCTGGACGCCGCGGCGTTCGCTGAACGATGCTTTTCTTGAAGATGGTATATTTTCCTTTTCAGAAGCGCGTGCTCTGGTTCTCCATTCCGAGTCTGCCAATGCTCCAACAGCATCGCTGCTTTTCTGCAGAAGAGCTGTGTTCCCATCCGCCAATGCTTCACGGAGATCCTTGATTTCGTCCAGCTTTTCGTCTGCAAAAGAAAGGGCTCCTTTTAGGACAGGATCAAGCTTTGCTTCATTTTTAACAGTCACTGGAACATGCTGCAGGCTGCAGGATGGCTGAATCCAAATCCGGTCTCCGGGAACAGCATTTTGCAGCGTCTGGATATCCACACTCTTTTTAATACCATCACTCTTCCAGATATTTCTTCCATCTATAATGCCGGCGCCTAATATTTTATCTTCAGGAAAACCATGGGCATTTAAAGAATTTATATTCTTTTTCCAGCCGTGGACAAAATCAAGTCCTATGCCCGCAACAGGAAGAGAAGTGATTTCCTGATAATGATCAATCCCTTCGAAGTAGGTCTGAAGCATAATAGAAATTCCCGGTACCTCCTGTGCGAAGAAGCGATAGGCTTTTTCCAGATGCGCGATCTCCTTTTCAGGAAAAGAAGCGACAAGCGAAGGTTCATCTATCTGAATCCACTGCACGCCTTCCTCTTTCAGCTCTTTTAGAACCTGAGCATATAAGGGAAGAAGTGTATCAAGAAGTTCTGCAAAAGACGACTCATCATACCCTTTCGCCAGCTTTAAATAAGTAATAGGACCGATAATGACCGGCTTTCCTTCTATTCCAAGCTCCTGCTTTGCCTGACGGTAGGCTTCCAGCGGTATATTCTTTGTCAGCCGGGGTACAGCGTGCTCCATTTCCGGAACAATATAGTGGTAATTTGTATTAAACCATTTTGTCATTTCGGAAGCCTGGGCGTGTTCAGACCCTCTTGCCATAGCAAAGTAGGCACTGTCTGGTATTTCGTCGCTGAACGTTCCAAATCTTTCCGGCACGATGTTAAACATAACCGACATATCAAGCATCTGGTCATAATAAGTAAAATCATTTACAGGAATCCAGTCAATTCCTCTTTGTTTCTGTTTCGCAAGCGATTCGAGGCGCAGCCTTTTCATTTCTGCTTTCCACTCTTCATGCGTTATGTTCTTTTTCCAAAACGATTCCAGTGCTTTTTTCCATTCTCTGTTCTCTCCAAGCCTCGGATAGCCGAGGCTGCTTGTGGTCCATGTGCTCATTTGTAAAATATCCTCCCTTTTTTTACTAGTCCTGATCCGTTCCGAATCCGTCCATCTCATAAAAAAAGAGTATTCCCGCTGTGCACTAAGGGAGAGTGCATGCAGAAATACTCCTGGCTCGTATATGGTACGCTCAGGAACACCCGTCCTATCTCCCGTAGGTAAAAATCGGTGTTGGTAAAATAGGCAGGTCTCCTGGCTCCAGCGTCATCATCACAGCCGGCCTTCCCGGGGGCATCTGCTTCCCAGTGGCATAATAACTGTGACTCTTCTGTTACAGTGGCGGGACCGCGCCGGCTTTACACCGGTCTTCCCTTTTCAGTCTGATATTGACAATCAGAGCACCTATTTCCACTAATATGGTTTTGTTGTAGACAAACTATATCTTTTTTCTGAGCAGCGTGTCAAGGCACCTTTGCTTCAAATTTATGTAAAAAGGCGTAAATATAGCATATATTGAATAAAAATAAATTTAAACGTCCATATTTAGTGTTAAGTATCCCTATATAGTTACTTAGTTTTCAATCAAAAAAAGCAGCAGGTATTTCCTGCTGCTTTTGTAGTACTCGTATTATTGTTTTACAGAGCCGTGCGGATCAATAACAAACTTCTTCGCTACGCCGCTGTCAAAGTCCTGATAGCCGTGAGGTGCTTCATCCAGGTTGATTAATGTTGCATTCACCGCTTTTGCAATTTGGGCTTTACCGGACAAAATGGCTTTCATTAAGTCTCTGTTATACTGCATTGCAGGCGTCTGCCCTGTTACAAACGTATGGGCTTTTGCCCAGCCAAGTCCAAATCTCACTTTAAGTGAACCTACTTTTGAATCCTCGTCTGACGCACCCGGATCTTCTGTAACATATAAACCTGGGATGCCCAGCTTACCAGCCACTCTTGTTACATCCATAATTGTGTTTAATACAATCGCAGGCTGCTCTCCTCCGCCTTCTCCGTGTCCTGATGCTTCAAAACCTACCGCATCAACCGCGCAGTCGACAACCGGCTCTCCGAGGATCTGATCAATCTGTTCACCTAGATTATCGTGCTGTCTCAGGTTAACCGTTTCGCATCCAAAGCTTCTTGCCTGCTTCAGCCGGTCTTCGTTCAGGTCGCCGACGATAACTGTAGAGGCGCCCAGAAGCTGTGCGGAGTGGGCCGCTGCAAGACCTACCGGACCGGCTCCTGCAATATATACAGTGGACCCGGTACGTACTCCGGCTGAATAAACGCCGTGGTAGCCGGTTGGGAATATATCCGACAGCATCGTAAGGTCCATTATTTTCTCCATTGCCAGGTCTTTATCCGGAAACTTCAACAGCTGAAAGTCCGCATAAGGAACCATTACATATTCCGACTGGCCGCCGACCCAGCCTCCCATATCTACATAACCGTATGCTCCGCCTGGACGTTCCGGGTTTACATTCAGGCAGACGTGCGTATTCTGCTCTTTGCACATCTGGCATCTGCCGCATGCAATATTAAACGGCACAGAGCAGAGATCGCCCTTTTTAATAAATTCCACGTCTCTGCCGACTTCAATAACTTCTCCGGTAATTTCATGACCCAGTGCCAGTCCTTCCGGCGCTGTCGTACGTCCTCTGACCATATGCTGGTCACTTCCGCAGATGTTGGTCGTTACAACTTTCAGGATGACTCCGTGCTCACATTTTCTCCCAACGTTTGATTTTGGAACGCCGGGCCCTTCTTTTAAAATCAGTTCAGGGTAGCCAATATCCTCAATTTCTACTTTTCCTTTTCCACGATAGACAACTGCTTTGTTCATATGAATCCGTCCCTTCTTTTTCCATTATGCATTCCAGGAGTTTCTTTTCACATGTAGTAGGTTTAAAACCATGACGTTGATGACGGGATGTAAAGACAAAGAAAAATGAAGATGAAGCTGAAAATGTTTTGGAGGCATCACCCCTTTCAAGTTGAGGTAAAACGGAATCATTCCTTTTTAATATATTAAAAATTCAGACTATTTACACCGGTCAAAAATAAAGCGCTAACATTATTGTAATGGATCTGCCGGATTTTAGCGACCATTTATACAGGTCTTTTTTATTTTTTTCCATATAAAATAAGTATTGGCAATGTTTCAAGAAGAATAGACTTTTAGAGGGAAGTTTGTTATTTTAAGAAAGGTCCTTTAACATACTGGAAATCATCTATTCTATTTCAATATAATTATTCATTATTTTGATATATTAAAAAACACAGTAAAAAAACCCCTCATACCGAACGGTACAAAGAGTTTTAGAATAATAGTATTAGTGCAGGGTCATATTCGCTTGGCCAAAAAGATTAAAATAAGACCTACGATTAAACCACCGATACCTACTCCCAAAATGCCTGTTCCTGCTCCAAAAAGAGAAGTAATAAGATTGATTACACCAGCTATTGCTAATACATAACCTATAATGAGTACGATTTTACTTAACATATTATACCCTCCTTTATATGTTGATACTATAATATACCCTTCATTTATATATTTAATCTATTTATTTGTGGAATTTGTATAGAAAAGCAGATTTTTTATGCTTTTTGGAGATTTTGCGTTACTATAAATATAAAGCGGACTAATGTCCCATAAGGAGAGACTATTAATGAACCCTAATGAAGCATATAAACCAGGCGACGAAAGTATTCTTGTCTGTGTTTTCTTCCCGCCGGATGCAGAACGCCTGATCCGCAGAGGCTGGACCATTGCCAAATCCTTCGATGCCCCTCTTCATGTCATTACAGTGGAAAATTCGAGAGAAGATGAAGACTATCTGGAAAACCAGCAGAACCACGAAGAGTGGAAACGTCTGTCTGATGAGTACAATGCTGATTTTATCATTGAACCAGCTAACGGAAGAAAAGTGGCTGAAGTCATCGTAGACGTAGCCAAAGAACGCGAGATTACCCAGATCGTTATCGGTAAAAGCGCCCGCAGCAAATGGCAGGAACTAACAAAAGGAGCAATCGCTACTGAAATTTTAAAGCGTATCGATTTCGTCGATGTGCACATCGTGTCTGTGCAGCGTGAGCTTCCGCCTTCTTTCGGTGACTACCAGAAAGGCGTTCGTGCCTTTCTTACTAAAGAAAATGAGACATACACCCTTCATCTGGGAAACTGTCCGGAAGGATGTATTGAAGGTATTTTCTTTAAAGATATGCATACGGATTTCGAGAGCGGATTGTTCAAAACGTTCCACGGCAAGGAAATTGTTATCGGTCGTGTTATTAATGGCACCGTCCGCGAGAAAATTTTCCCGAAAGAGTAACAAAAGAAAGGAGAATTTTCTCATGGCCCGACTATTATTCGGCTTTATTCTAACTGCAGCGGGCGCCGCTCATTTCAAGCGTCCCCGCTTTTTTTCAAGAATGATTCCTTTTTTAGGCAGAGCCCGTATGGCTGCTGTTTACCTGTCCGGCGTCGCAGAAGCAGTCCTCGGCATTCTGCTGCTGATTAATAAGGGAACTGCCTGGACGGGAAAAGCTGTTTCTGTATTAATGGTTCTTGTGTTTCCAGCTAATTTATATATGGCTGTTACGAACATGCCGCTTAAGAAAAACGGAAAACCAAAACCGCTTCTCTTATGGATGCGGGTGCTCCTGCAGTGGCCGCTGATTACATCGGCATGGAAGCTCTCTTCCTATAGAAAATAAAATCCCCATAAATATAAGCCTGCCTCCCATTAGGAAGCAGGCTTTTTTTAATTAAACAAAATAAGATTTATACCGGCAAGGGCAATAAGAATACCGGCAGCTACCTTAATTTTTTCTGAGGACAGGTGACTGAAATAATGCATTCCCAAATTGGAACCCGCAATAACACTTACTGCACCTGCAAGAAAGTACCATATAAAGGTGCCGCCCAGATCACCGTTAAACAAATGAATCGTAACGGTCAACAGGCTCGTTGTCACAAACGTAGCCTGCAGGGTGGCAGTGTATGCATATTTATCTTTTAAAAGAAGCAGGAAGTAAAATACAAAAAATGGACCCCCTACAGCGAAAACCCCTCCCACGATTCCTCCAAAAAAACCCAGGCTGATCGGCAGCCATTTTTTCTCTGCCAGCGCCGGATCCTTTTTCTCCTTTTTCATAAAGATATAGATTACCATTAAAATAAGGACAGCACCGAGAATCCGCTTCATTATTTCTTCTTCGCCAAATGTATTCAAAATAAAAAAAGCTCCGATTCTGCCGGCTATCGCAGCACTCAATATGTAAGTCAGGCTTTTGTAGTCAATATGCTTTCTAAACTTCAGCATAATCGTTACGGAAGTAACGAGAGCCAGGGCAATAACCAAAAGCGAGCTTTCCTTTACAGTAAATAAAAAAGGCAGCAGGGCCATCGCAAACAGACCAAATCCGAATCCGCTGATCCCTTGAATAAAGCTGCCTGCAAATAAAATGATCATAATAAGCAGTATTTCCATCATGTTTTCTGTCTCTCCTCTTTCTTCACCGCATCAATAGTTCTTCCGCCCGTTATATTACACCTTTTTCTCTTTTTTATCGAGTTTCAAAATTACCGTTCAGAGTTTCCCGCATAAAAAAGAAGCAGCACCTGTAGCAGTCGGCTGCTTCTTTTTATTTATATTATGATACTGGCTGAACCTGTTTTACACCTGAAGCAATTTGTACTGTACGCTTTGCCTGATGTTTTACAGCTTCTTCAATATTTTCTACGATGTTTCCATCCTGTCCAACCGTTGCGCTTGTTCCGTATGGGTTACCGCCGGTTGTAAACGTAATTGGATCGGAATAGCCCGGTGATGCGATAATTGCACCCCAGTGCATCATGGACGTATAAAGAGCAAGGATAGTTGCTTCCTGTCCGCCGTGCGGATTGCTGGCGGAGCTCATGCCGCTTACTACTTTATTAACAAGCTTTCCCTGCGCCCAGAGGCCGCCGGTCATATCGATATACTGCTTCAGCTGTGCAGGAAGGTTACCAAAACGAGTTGGCATGCTGAAAATAATGCCATCTGCCCATTCCAGATCTTCTGTAGAAGCTGTCTGAATGTCTTTTGTTGCTTCATAGTGCTCTCTCCAGGCCGGGTTGGAATCAAGTGCTGCTGCCGGTGCTGTTTCTTCTACTCTGAGAAGCTTTACTTCTGCTCCTGCTGCTTCTGCTCCTTCAACTGCCCACTTTGCCATCTTGTGGTTAGTGCCTGTTGAACTGTAATAAATTACTGCAATTTTTGTGTCTGCCATTGTATCATCGCTTCCTTTCGATTTAAAAATATCAAATAGACCCATGTTTTATTCTCCACCTTACCTGGATTTACACTATAGCTGTTACCAGCAGATAATGCCGTCTTTGTTGAAGAAAAACTCACCTCCTATAAGAATGAAGTGCTTCTATTATTGAAGGGACAGTCCCACTCTTTTTAAGAGGGCAATAAACTGTTCTTTTTCTTCCGGACTTAGTACGCTGAATATTTCTTCAATCTTCTGCTCGTGAGCCGGGAAGATTTGTTCTATCTGCTGATAGCCTTTTTCTGTTATCTCGGCGTATACAATCCGGCGGTCTTTCGGGCACCGGACTCTTTGCAGCAGTTCTTTTTTCTCCAGCTTATCAATAACGTACGTCATGCTTCCGCTCGTCAGCAGAATTCGTTTGCCAATATGCTGGATAGGCTGTTTGCCTTTATGGTAAAGAAGCTCGAGCACGCCAAACTCCGTAGGCGTTAACCCATGGGATTGGATGTCTTTTCTCACTTCCTCTTCCACCGCATGCTGTGCTCGTGATAATACAATCAACGACTTCAGCGCAGCAGAAGTTTCCACCTGTTTGTCTGTCATAAGGATCATATCCTTTTGTTTATATCTCGAATTCAATTATCTTGAATTAAAGATAATTTACCATACATTATACAACCATGCAACTTTTTCTTTCTTAACCAATAGTGCATTTCTCTTTTTATTTCGGTACACTGAAGGAAAAGTTTAGCTGGAGTGGGATGAAATGGGACTTCTTTTCAACATATTACTGCAGATTATTTTTCCTGTATTTATTTTACTGGCAGCCGGGGCACTGCTTCACCGCATTTTTCAATTTCAGCTGAGTACGCTTTCGAAGCTCCTGACTTATCTATTTCTGCCAACGATTATTTTCACGAATATTTATGAAAATGAAATGGAAGCCGCTCTGCTTTTAGAAATAGGCGGGTTTTTATTTTTGCAGTTTCTCGTACTTGCCGTTTTGACTGCAGTGTTTGCTAAAAGTACAGGCATGGATCCAAAGCTCGCCGCTACTTTTAAAAACAGTATTGTTCTCAACAACTCCGGCAACTTTGGTATTCCGGTGAGCCAGCTGGTCTTTCAGGCCAATCCTGTAGGTTCTTCTATTCAGATTATCGTTATGATGTTTCAAAATATTCTTACCTATACATACGGCATGATGAATTCCGCATCCACAAACGGCCGCGGCAGCAGCATGATTAAAGAGCTTTTCAAAACGCCGATCATCTATGCTTTGTTTCTTGGATTTATTTTTTACGGCTTTTCCATACCTATCCCCGGGTTTCTGTGGATTCCCCTTCAAAACCTTGCGGACGGTTTTCTAGCGGTCGCTTTGATTACGCTTGGAGCTCAGGTGGCTTATCCTGCGCTGAAGCACTTTTCTTTTCTATTTTTTACAGCTATTGCCGGACGCCTGATCTTTGCGCCTATTATAGCTTTTTGTATCATTACCCTTCTTGGCATGGAAGGAACCGTCGCCCAGGCACTATTTATTGCAAGTTCTTTTCCTATGTCCCGCAATAGTGCACTATTTGCGCTCGAATATGACAATTATCCGGATTACGCAGCCCAGGGTGTTCTTGTTTCCACAATGCTCAGCAGCGTGACCGTAACGATTGTCGTCTATCTATCTGAACTTCTTTTTTAATGGAATAAAAAAAGCCTCCGGAACTTCCGGAGACTTTTTCCTATTCTGTAGTCATTTCTAATTCTTCGACACGTTTTTCTACATAGCGCTGGTCTTTCTGAGCATGAAACGTTTCCGCTTTTTCTACTACTGCACCAATATTGTATTCTGGAATCTGTGCATGTTGTTCGTACGCCCGTTTATCAAGCAGGACATTTCCTTCCGGCCAGTAGACGGCAATATTGCTTTTGGCAATATCCTCAAACTTCGCTGTGCCCTGATAGGTCCCGAATTTATTATAGGTAACGACAGCGTCACCTTCTTTAATATTTAACACAGCGGCGTCTTCCTCATTCATAATAATCGCATACCGATCCGCACCATTGAAGGCATCCTTGCTGCTGTATATCATGGAATTAAACTGCTTTCCCCGGCGGGATGTTACATAGAAGTTGCCTTCCGTGCGGCGGTTTTCCGGAATATCGATGGCAAACAGCGTTCCTTTTCCATCCGGTGTCGGACATATACCGCCTTCACAGAGCCAGGCACCGCCCCATTGAAATACGTCTCCCTGTTCTTTCAAATGCTGGATACCGTCATAGTTTGGATTGGCTTTCGCAATTTCGGCACGTATCTCGTGAGCTTCCTGAAAGTTTATCTTTTCGACAGCGTCCGGACGAATTCGTGCGGCAAGGTCTACGTATATCTCCCACTCTGACCGCGCCTCTTCAATGCGCGGTCCTTCGATTTCCGGACTAAAGTACACCATTCTTTCTGTACTTGTAGACGTGCCTCCACCAGGCTGCTCGTATCTCGTCATGGCAGGCAGAACGATAACTTCCTCCTGGGCATCAACTAATGTAGACGTATTAAAAATAATGTCCTGATGTACCCGGAGCTCTACGCTGCTTAAAATGTTTTCGATCGCATCCGGATCCGGCATTGTTTCCAAAAAGTTTCCGCCGCTCGTAAAGAACAGCTTCAGCTTTCGTTCATGATCGTCCGGCAGTACTGCATTTTCAAGCGACTGCCCGATCGTGTCCCCCTGCCATCTCGGAATATCAAATCCCCATAGTTCTTCCAGCCTTGCTGCGTTGCTTTCTGTGAAATCTCCTCCCGGAAGTACAAACGGATCTGCTCCCATTTCTCCGGACCCCTGCACTCCGCTGTGACCACGGATCGGCATTACTCCACAGTTTTCGCGGCCAATGAAACCTCTGAGCATAGCAAGGTTAGCTACCTGGGAAATATTATCCGTCGCAAAACGGTGCTGTGTGAGTCCCATGCTCCAAATAAAGATGCCTGATTTGGAATGCGCGAGCAGCTCGGCAAATTCAGCAATTCGTTCCTGCGACAGGCCGGAAGAAACCTCCAGCTCTGCCCAGCTCTGTGTCTGCATGTGAGCCTTTAGTTCAGCAAAACCGTTCGCATGCTCATTCACATAAGCATGGTCAATGGCGGAACCGGGCTGCTTTTCTTCCATCGCAAACCAATGCTTCATTACGCCGTTCATAAAGGCGATATCCCCGCCTATATTAACCTGATACACGTCATCTACAATCTGCGTGCCGAAAACGGCACTTTCCGGAATAGAGGGAATCCAGTACTTTTCCATAGCCGGCTCCCGGTACGGGTTAATCATAATAATTTTCGTGCCTGCTTTTTTGGCGGCGTACATGTATTTCGTCGAAACGGGCTGATTGTTTGCGGCTACGCTGCCCCAGAAAACAAGAACGTCCGAACCGATCCAGTCTTTGTAGTTGCAGCTGGATGCTCCGATTCCAAGTGAACGCTTCAGCGCCGTCTTACTTGGGGAGTGACAGATGCGCGAGGCGTTATCTATATTATTCGTGCCGATAAACCGCGTCATTTTCGCTGCCGTATAATACACTTCGTTGGTTATACCCCGGGCCGTTAGATAAAAAGCCATCTGTCTGGGATCTATTTCCTTTGCTTTGTCTGCGATGCGGTCCAACGCTGTATCCCAGCTGATCCGGGTGAATTTTTTCTCTCCTTTTTTACGGGAAAGAGGAAACGGAATCCGACCGAGCTTTCTAAGCTGGGTGCTGTCGAGCTCCCGCATCTGATCCACATCTTCAAGAATATCTGTTTTCATCGCCGGAGCCGTGTTCAGCCGGAGCACATTCAATCTGGTTGTACAAAGATGCGGTCCGGAAAGCGTCTGGTCATAAAGCCCGGATACGCCGAGCGCGCAGCCATCGCAGACTCCTTTCGTCAGAATACGGTAAGCGTAGGCAGCATTGTCCTTATTATCCCACGCTACTTTCATCGTATCTCGGATATGGTGGGGCTTTACCTTGCCGAGTCCCATAGGTGTCAAACCCGCCCAAAGACTTGGCGTTACTTTTTTATTCAGCTTTACCGGTCCTGTATGTTTTGTTTTTCCCATTTTTTCCACCTCTTCATATGTAATAAATGCATGTCTGGACAGCGCTTTCTTTTAATCGTACAGGCAGTTTTTTCGTTAAAACAAAAAACCACCGTACCTCTCCCTAAGGAAGAGATATACGGTGGTTGAGTCTTTAACAGGGACGCTGCCAAGTGCCTAACCTGAGTTAGATTATGATTTTAAAAATTTTTCCTGAATGTTCTCATCAAATACGAAAATAGACATACCGAAGTCTCTTTCAATGTCAATATCGACGAAAAGCTCAACAAATTTACACTGCAGAAATTCTTCCATTTCGACAGGAGGGGTTTTCCGGTATATTTCCTTAACCATTTCGGTTCTGGCTTCCCGAAGCATATGTCTGCCCTCGTCTGAGCTTGAGATGAATTTCTCAATGGGAGACAGATTGCCTTCCATTTCGCATATTGCCCAGTTTTTGCAAAATGTAGTCTTGATCATGCTTGGTCCTTTACCCATGTGTTTCTTGCGGAACGAACGGACGAGATTACTAAATTCTGCTTCATATTTATGCATTACTATGCCAATCCTTTTTTGTTCAGCTACGTAGAATCCTATAAGGATTTAATTCAAATGTCAACTAGCAGCTTTTGCTTTGACGGCATTCTCTTTTTTAAGCTTATTAATATCGATGCGGATCACAAGAGAAACGATAAGAGCTATGACAAACATCCCCCCGAAAATATATAAAGTTGCTGCATAGCTTGATGTTGTTTCTCTAACCCAGGCGGCCAGGTTGGGGCCTACAAGCCCTGCAGCGGCCCAGGCGGTTAAAATATAGCCATGAATAGCGCCGAGCTGCTTGGTTCCAAACAAATCACCGATATAAGCAGGGATAGAAGCAAATCCTCCACCATAGCAGGTAATTATCAAAAACAGTACAGCCTGGAATAGAATCGCTGCCGTAATACTTGGCAGAGCGAAAAAGGTAACAATTTGAATGGCGAAGAATGTCGTATATACATTTGGACGTCCCATGTAATCGGAAATCGTCGCCCAGGCAATACGACCTGCCCCGTTGAAAAATCCCATAATGCCGACCATGGTGGCGGCCGCTGCTGCAGAAAGTCCGGCAATTTCCTGTGCCATTGGAGATGCTACCGCTAAAATGGCAATACCACAGGTGACGTTAATAAACAGCATGATCCATAAATACCAGAATCGTCTTGTTTTCACCGCTTCATTCGCTGTGAGCTGGGATAAATCAGTGTTAACCCGACTCGAACCGCCCTGCTGGTATTCCGGCATATATCCTGCCGGCGGACGCTCGAGATAAAGCGCAGACAAAATCATGACAATAAAGTAAACACTTCCGAGAATAAAGAAGGTGCCGGCAATGCTGACATTTTCAATTAAATTTGCCATAATCGGGCTTGCAATCATTGCTGCAAATCCAAAACCCATAATAGCAAGACCAGTGGCCAGACCACGTCGATCCGGGAACCATTTCACGAGCGTTGAAACCGGTGTAATATATCCAACCCCAAGTCCGATTCCTCCAAGAACGCCATAAGTAACGTAAAGCAGTCCCAGTGACTCAATCGACACCGCAATACCGGAACCAATCATGCCGGCTCCAAAAAACGAAGCGGCTACAAGACCGGACACACGCGGCCCGTACTTTTCCACAAAGTGTCCCATAAAGGCCGCAGAAAGCCCCAGAAACAGAATCGCTATACTAAAGGTAATCGATACTGCACTCAGATCCCATCCATACTGCTCCATCAAAGGATTTGTAAATACACTCCATGCATAAACCGATCCTATGGAAATATGTATGCCTACAGCAGCAAGAGCGATGAGCCAGCGGTTTTTTGTTTTTCCCATTTCTTTTCTCCTCTTTCATGTCATAGTATAAAAACGGTGTAAGGTCCTGATTTCGGTGGAATACTTGCTTTTAAAACAGAAAAAACGCCGCCAGCTCTCCAAAAGGATACAAGTATCCCTTAAAAAAGTCGGACGACGTTTAGTATTAAGCAGGTATGCGCTACTTTTCCACCAAAGGTAATCGCTTACAAATGTGCTGCAAATAAAACCGATAACAGGGTCGCTGCCTCGGGATTTTATCGCTTCACGTGCATGAACTTCGTATAAATCATATCCTGTTTTCATCGAAAGTACAAGAAAAATTTATGACCGGCGGAATAGTTGTTTCCTATGCATGAATGTGTTTTCATTAAGGTAAAGCTTCTATGAAAAGAGGTACGGCTATGGCTATCGAACAATCAGCAGATAAGATGAGTCTGACACGGTCTATCGTACGCTATGACCGGGAGGCTTTTTCTGAAATAGAGGACAGCATCGTTACCGAATTTCCGCTTACTATTTATGTAAACGGCGAAGAATTTGCTACGATGGTCTGCACTCCCACCCATTTTGAAGAAATGGTGATCGGCTTTCTCGCTTCCGAAGGAGTGATCTTGTTTTATAAAGAGATTGCTTCGCTCGAAATTGATGAAAGCAAAGGCTTTGCCTACGTTCAGCTTGCGAACGGCAAAACCATGCAGCCCGCGCAGTACTCGAAACGCGTGATCGGCTCGTGCTGCGGCAAAAGCCGCCAGTTCTATTTTCAGAGCGATGTCAAAACAACCAAAACAGCGGTATCAGCAGTTACCCTCTCTGCTTCCCAGTGCATTCAGTTAATGAAAAACATGCAGGAAGAAAGCACGTTATTCAAAGGCACCGGCGGAGTGCATAACGCTTCCATTGGAACGCCGGAGGAGCTTATTGTAAGCAGAACTGACATTGGGCGTCATAACGCTCTCGATAAATTATACGGCTACTGCCTGCAGAACCAGATTCCCGTCCGGGACAAGGTGCTCGTATTCAGCGGCCGCCTATCCTCAGAAGTATTAACAAAGGCTGCGAAAATAGGCGTGGGCGTCGTGCTTTCCAAGTCCGCACCTACCAACCTGGCAATTGAACTGGCCGAAGACTTAAACATTACAGCTGTAGGCTTTATACGAGGTCAGTCATTTAATGTATATTCCCATCCGGAACGTATTTATCCATAATCAAGGAGGTTTTTACATGAGTTCCTGCAGTATCGACCACACACCGGAACAGGTAAAGGAAAAGCTGGACAGTCAGCGCGGCTTTATGCCGGAGGATATTTCCCAAAAAGCTGATCTCCTTCTTACAGAAGAGCTTTCCCAGGAGAGACTCAATGAATTGTTTCATCTTTTAAAAAAATATGATCTTGCTGCTCCAGAGGAACAGGCTGAGCGAAATAAAGCTATTGCTGATCTGGCTGTATAAAGTTCGCCTCCCATTCACAAAATGGGAGGCTTTTCTTTTCCCGGCGCCGGGAATTTCGATTACACTAAGTAGAAGAACCTCAGTTAATATTGAGAAGAAAGGTTGCTTTTGTATGAAACGAATATTCTTTGTTTTCCTTCCCCTCCTTCCTCTTTTTGCTGCCTGCGGACAGGCGGCTGAAGAAGAAGATGTTATAAATATTTATGCTGCCACCAGTCTTCAGGATTCACTTGAATCGATGGAAGAAGAGCTGGAAACGGCTCTCGGTGCAGACGTAACATTTACCTTCGAAGGCTCCGGCACCCTGCAGGAAGAAATAGCCGGCGGGGCAGATGCTGACATTTTTTTCAGTGCATCTAATACGTCAATGGATGTTCTTGAAGAGGAGCAGCTGATCGACCAGGAATCCAGGCAGAATGTACTTGCAAACGAGCTGGTAATGATCGAAAATGCCGGTGAACCGGAAAAGCTGAATGGCCTTGACGACTTAACCACGGATGCCGTGGATAAATTAGCGGCCGGCACCCCGACGGATGCTGCGGCAGGAATCTATACACAGGAAATGATGGAATCGCTCGGTATTTTTGATGAAATTAAACATAAAATCGTTCAATCCCGTAATGTGAAGGAAGCTGTACTCTTTGTTGCCAGCGGCGAAACGGAAACCGGCTTTGTGTATGCAACCGACGCGCCTTCTACTGATCAGGTGGATATCGTAACAGCAGTAGATCCTGCCCTTCACTCTCCGATCGAATACCCAATTGCACTTACAGCCGATGGATCAGAAAACGAAACCGCCCGTGAGGCGCTTGATTACCTTACCGGACCGGAAGCAGAAGAAGTTTTTGATTCCTATGGTTTTTTGCAGCCTGAATAAAACGGGGCTGTCCCAAGACCTATTTTGTAAATTTTATTTTTCATTTTAATGAGAAAAAAAGAAATCTATCAAAAAACCTCGTATTCCTGTTGAAAGGAATACGAGGTTTTTGTCGTTACCCAAAGGGTCACCTCTGTTGCGGATTTAAAAAAGACCATGCGGTGACTCAGGCATGGCCTGCCGAAAGCTTGCGCCTGGTCATGTTTTTTTAGCGGACTTTTGGAACAGCTCCGTTTTTTCTTTTATTGTTTTAGTTCTTTGTATATTTTTCAAAAAAGGCGAGCACGCTTTTATACACGTTGATTTCGTTTTCTTTCTTTGAAAAGCCGTGGCCTTCATCTTCAAGCACGATATATTCTACAGCCGCGCCTTTTTCTTTTAATGCTTCTACGATCTGGTCCGATTCTGCTTTCACAACGCGTGGATCATTCGCTCCCTGAATCACAAGCATCGGCTTGGTCATTGAATCAAGGTACGTAATCGGCGTATCTTCTGTAAACTTCGCTTTGTCCGTTTCCGGATCTCCAACCCACTGTTTCATCACCGGTTTCCAGTGCTCGGGTACCGACTCTACGAAGCTGAACAAGTTGGATACCCCAAAGATATCGACTACAGCCTTATAATAGTCCGCGTGACGTCCATGCAGCAGCAGTGCCATATAGCCGCCGTAGCTTCCGCCCATCAGCAGAATTTTGTCTTTATCTGCATACCCCTGTTCGATCATATAATCAATCGCTTTTACGTTATCCAGCCTCGGTCCGTATCCCCAGTCGCCTTCCACCATTTTCATGAAAGAGAGACCGTAGCCTGTTGAGCCCCGGAAGTTAGGGGCAATAATACTGTACCCCCGGTTTAAAAGCAGCTGGAACAATGCCCGGAACATTTTACGTTCTGACGCCTGCGGACCACCGTGCGGCCAGTGAATCAGGTATCCGTTTTCCACCTCCGGCTTTGCTTTAAAGTAGAGAGCTTCTATTTCCAGCCCGTCGTAGGAAGGATAGCGGATCACATCCGGATCTACGAGACTTTCTTCTGCAATACCGGGAACTTTAAAAGAAGTCAGCCGCTCCCAGTCCCCGGCCCCGTCAGCGAGCTTAAAAATATTAAACGGTTCAACAGCACGGCGTCCCATCAGGTAAACCGCTCCGCTTTTCCCTATCGTAATCTGCTCGATTACATCCACGGGTGTTTCCATATTATCCAGCGTTTTTCCCTCCAGGGAATACACATAGAGCAGATCCTCTACACCAAGAGAAGCAGACAAGTATAGTTTTTTTCTATCCTTATCAAAATGAAGGCTGGAAAATTCGCCTTCCGGGGCATTTATTACCTTTGTAAACTGCTCGTTTTCTACGTCAAAATGAGCCAGGTAGGTAAAATCCTCCCCATAGTTGGTAAGCAGATACATATCTTTTTCACCTGTAAATGCCATATCCGATACCGTATGCTGTTCTCCGTTATCCGGGGTAAGCTGTACTTCTTTGCCCCCTTTAAGCAGGTAACCAAGAACATATGTATTGGCAAAATGGCGGATGAACGCAATCGTCTGTTCCTCCGGACTCCGCGCCGCAAAATAGGTGGCTCCTCCGCTTCCTTCGATCAGCTTCTTTTCCGTATCATTTTCCAGGTCATAGCAGTACGTATTCAAAAAAGTCGCATTGTCCCTTGTCGTTGTATAATACAAACGTTTCCCGTCTTCAGAAAGAGAGCCGAAGAAATGTCTTTCCCCTTCTTCGGTGCGAAGCGGAACGAGCTGTCCTCCTTCCGGCGGCATGGCGTACAGCTGGCTGTTTTCATCTCCGTTTTCATCGAAGCTGACGACGGCAAAATCGGAGTTTTCCGCATAATGAATACCGTGGCAGTTCTGGTTGATAAACGTCAGCGGATAAGGAAACGTATGGGGAAGATCCATGCCCCAGATGTTAAACGCTCCATTCATGTTGGAGCTGAACATTAATTGGGATTCTTCTGCATTCACAGCAAACTGCTGGATAACCGTCGTTTGAAAAAACTGTTCTGCTTTTGGTTTTTGAAATGATATCATTCGGCTTCCCCACCATTCTTTTCCATATTTTATCCGCCGCTTACCGGTGGAATAAATGCAATTGTGTCGCCATCGGAAAGCGTGTCTTCATTATTCGCAAATTCTTCATTTACAGCGGCCATTGCCTGATCCAAAGAAGACAGCTGATACTCTTCTTTCAGCCATGCTTTTATTTCCTGAACCGTCTGTCCCGCTTTCTGTGCTTCCAGCGCTTCTGTTCCAGCTTCGTCCTGAAGGCGGGCAAAAAACAATACTTTAATCATTTCATTTCTCTCCTTTTTCCGGGAATCCTTTTTCATAAGGAGTATTCTCCAGCTGATCTCCTATCCATTTCGTGCCGTCTTCCCAGTATTCCTTCTTCCAGATCGGAACGATTTCTTTAATTCGTTCAATCGCATATTCATTTGCTTCGTACGCCGCTTTCCGATGCGGCGAAGAAACGGCGATCACTACAGCAATATCCGAAATATCAAGCATTCCGGTGCGATGGGTAATTGCTGTAATGGTCCCCGGCCACTTTTCTTCCATTTCGCTGCCGATCTCTTCGAGTTTTTTTACGGCCATTTTTTCATAAGCCTGATATTCCAGGCGCAGCGTTTTTTTTCCGTGCGTCATTTCCCGGACGGTTCCTATAAAAGTCGTGATGGCACCGCAGTTGCGGTGCTCCACCTTTTTAATAAGATCTGCCGGATTAATCGGACGGCTGGAAATAGAAAACAACGTATCATCTGTCATAAAGCGTCCCTCATTTGATTTATAATAAATTCCACATACTTCGGGGTGTCTTCTATAAAAAACACAGGAGTCTTTTCTTCTGTCAGGTTTTTATCCCAGGAGATGAAACAGAGTACCTGCTCACTGTCTTTTAACTGCTTCATATCTTCTTTTGTGCGGATCATGACGACTTTCGGGTATGCTGCTTTCTTATAGCCTTCCACCAGTATAATATCCGGATCAAACAACGCCTGGGCCTCAATTAAGCGCTCGAGGGGCCATCCGGCGCCCGGTGACTGGATATGAAGCATGCCGCCTCCCTCTACAAATGCAGCAGAAGCACCTGCTGCCAGGTGCCTTCCGCTGTCTTTATCTTCTAAATTATCCGGCGTACCGCCGTGTCCGTGATGTTTGATCGTACCTGTGCTCCATCCCATGTCTGAAAAAGCACGGATGAGTTTCTCCGCAAGCGTCGTTTTGCCGCTGTTCTGGAAGCCGGTTATCTGTAAGACGGGACGATGCTGCTCCACGGCCATTCACTTCCCTCTGTATCTTCAAGCAGAAGGGTATCTACTTTCATTCCTTTTTCGTAGCCTCTCGTGCCTCCCGGCAGAACAATAAATACATCTGCTCCGGCAATGGACGTGACCGAGCCTGATTTATCAAGACCCGCGGGTTTGACGTATACCTTTCCATCTTCTACATACGAAGATGCGCGCACAAAACGGGTAAATGGATTTGCCTTCGGAAAGTCCATTGCTAAAAAAGCGGACTGTTTTTTCAAGTGCGGACGGCTGCTTTTCATCGCCGTTCTCATTAACGGGCGTACAAACAGCTCAAATCCAACGTAGCAGGCAGAAGGGTTTCCGGACAGTCCGAACAGTACTTTACTGCCCGCTGCCGCCACTGTCGTGACGCTTCCCGGACGCATCGCTACTTTATTAAACATCACGTCTGCTCCCAGGCTTTCGAAAATAGCAGGCATGTAATCATAGTCTCCTACGGACACACCACCTGTTGTAATTAAAGCGTCCACCACCTGCAGGGCTTCCGTTGTCGCCTGCAGGCAGTCATCAAAGTCATCGTTAAATTTCCCGAAATACACGGCTTCCCCGCCGGCTCTTTCAACCTGGGCAATTGCCATGTATGCATTGCTGTTGCGGATCTTTCCCGGTTCAAGCGGTTCCCCTGCTTCGAGCAGTTCACTGCCTGTCGCTATAATCCCGACCCGGGGTTTTTTTGCCACAGAAACCTGGGCAAAGCCGAAGGTCGCCAGCAGTGCCGAAATACCCGGGTTAATAAATGTCCCTTTTTCCACGAGTACTGTTCCTTTTTTAGCATCTTCTCCCTGAAAGGAAATATTGTCGTGATGCTTAATCTCCCGCTTTAATTCTATCGCGTCAGACCCTAGTTCCTTTACAAGTTCGAGCATGACCACCGCGTCACAGCCGGCGGGAATCTCGGCGCCGGTCATAATCCGCACGACTTCCCCTTTTTCCACCGGGCGCGGAAATACGGAGCCCGCTCCGATTTCACCAGCTACGGTTAAAGTGACAGGACGGTCTCTGCCGGCTCCTGTCGTATCTTCGGACCGCACAGCAAACCCATCATATGGAGATTTATTAAAAGGCGGCACATCATGATCCGCCGTTAAGTCTTCCGCAAGCATACGGCCATGGGCTTCGGCGAGCGGAAGCATTTCCGTTTCCGCTGCAAGTGTCTGCTTCATGACGGCACGGACCGCGTCTTCTACGGGCATTGGTTTTCTTTTTTCCACCATTCGGCATCTTCCTTACGATAAAAAGTATTTTTCATAAATTGCTTTGGCCTGCTCTACTTTCTTCGTGCCGTGAACGAGCACCCGTCCGTCCCGGAAAACGACCAGACGGTAGTCCGGAAGCGCGCAGGACAGCAGGTAAGGGTTTTTCTGCACCCGGCCGTGCCGGCTGAGCTTGGTTTCCAAATACGTAAAATCATAGGACCTTGATGTTTCGGGACGAATCTGGACCGTATCCCTGCCGCAGAGTACTGCCATCTTCGTGTCATCTGCGCCGGCTAAATGCGCGTATGCCGGCGAGGTGCCGCAGGAAGGACACGTGTCTTTTTTCGTTTTGCCGACCTGTATGGCATGATGCTGATTTTTCCAGACGTCAAACAGCGTCAGCTTCGTCTGGACTGCTTCCGTTCGGCCGGAAAGAATCTTAAGCGCTTCTGCCGTCTGATAGGCTGACGTCATCTGCACCGCCGGAGCAATGACTCCGTCTGTTTCACACGTCACGCTGAACGAGGGAATGGCCGGCAGAATACACTGCAGACAGGGAGTTTCCCCCGGAACAATCGTGAAGCTCATACCGTAGCTTCCGGCGCAGGCGCCGAACACCCATGGAATCCTGTATTTCTGGGAAAGATCGTTCAAAATAAATCGAATATCGAAATTATCTGATCCGTCGATCAAAATATCCAGTCCCGGCGCGATGTCTTCGAGCTTTTCAGCGGTCGCATCCATGACGAGGCTGTGAATCACCGCATCGCTCCGGATCGCCTGCAGACGCTCTTTGGCCGCCACGGCTTTTGGCATCTTCGCCTCTGCTTCTTTTTCTCCATAGAGCTGCTGTCTCGGAAGATTGCTCCATTCCACGTAGTCCCGGTCAATGATGGTTAATTCTCCGACACCGGCGCGTACTAGCGTTTCGGCGGCAGCACTGCCGAGGGCGCCTGCGCCCAGTATAAGGGCATGCTTTGTCTGCAGACTGGCCTGGCCGTCTGCTCCTATGCCCGGGAAAAGAATCTGCCTTGAGTATCTATCATTCATGCTGTTTTATCCTCCGATATAGGACATCTCGATTTTTTTACGGTTTTTCACGGTTTCTTCGGTCCGTTCTTCTGAATAACGATCCGTCCGGCCGTTCCATACGTTTTCAATAAAATGCCTCACTTCATCCGCGGAAGCTCCGCTTCTTACAAGGGTCTTTAGATCGGTGCCGGTTTCGGCAAACAGACAGGTAAATAGTTTACCGTCTGCAGATATTCTTGCTCTCGTGCACGTTCCGCAGAACGCATCCGATACAGAGGAAATAAAACCTACCTCAACGTTGGACCCTTCATATCCATAGCGGTTAGCGACTTCGCCCAGATAGTCCCGCTCAAGCGGCTGCAGCGGTGCAATCGTGGAAACCATCTCAAGCAGTTCTTTTTTTGTGACGACCTGAGAATAGTCCCAGCCGTTCGTCTGGCCGACATCCATAAATTCAATAAAACGGAGCGTCACGCCTATATTTTTGCAGTATCTGGCCATCGGAACCACTTCCTGGTCATTGACCCCTTTTCGAACGACCATGTTTACTTTCACATGCAGGCCGGCATCAACTGCAGCCTGCATTCCTTTCAGAACAATATTCGGTTTTACTTTCCGGCCGTTCATTTCCTGAAACACCTTTGGATCGATTGCATCCAGGCTGAGATTAATCCGCATCAGACCGGCTTCTTTGAGCGCTTTAGCCTGTTTTACTAAATGAACGCCGTTCGTTGTAAGGGCAATATCTTCAATTCCTTCTATTTTCACAAGCCGTTCTATCAGCTCAGGCACGTTTTTTCTAAGCAGCGGCTCGCCGCCTGTGAGTCTTAGTTTTTTCACACCGAGTGCAGCAAATTCTTCTGCCAGCATAGTGATTTCTGAGAAAGACAGCAGTTCCTCTTCCGGCATAAAAACATAATCATCCCCGAATATTTCTTTTGGCATGCAGTAAGAGCATCTAAAATTACAGCGGTCCATAATTGAAATGCGCAGATCCTGCAGAGGCCGTTTGTATTGGTCGAGCGTCGGGCTTTGCTTCAACATCTTAATCCCCCCTGCGAATAGATAAAAACTCCGGCCGGCCAATGGTTTCTTGGAAAAGCACGGGATACTTCCGTCCTCTGCTTCACAGCATAAGGATAATATATAAAAACGTTCAGGCAGTGGAAAACGTTCCATACCTGTCTATAACATTCATCTGCTTTGTACCCTGTTTAACAAAAATGCCAGGGTTTTAAACGTTCTGTATTAGGTTCGGTCGATGAGAAAAACAGCACCGTCATTTGTTTTAGTATCCTTATTCGGAAAAAAGCTGATAGAATAATAAACAGAAAACAGCCTGCACCTTCTTTAGAGACTAATTCTAACACATATGGAAAGGAGAATTAAAAGAATGCATCACGAAAACGACGCACATTCTCTAAGGGCAGCCGTTCTGACGATGTCCGATACTAGAGGAAAAGCAGAAGATAAAAGCGGAAAACTAATTCATTCTTTTCTCGAGGACGCCGGCTTTCACGTTCAGGCCTACAGCATCATAAAAGACGACCGCCGGGTTATCGAACAGCAGATCAGCAAATGGGTAGAGGATCCAATGATTCAGGCTGTTATTATGAACGGCGGAACCGGTGTTTCCCCAAAAGACGTCACATATGAAGCCGTTGCTTCTCTCCTGGATAAGGAACTGCACGGATACGGAGAGCTGTTTCGGATGCTCAGCTATGAAGAAATTGGCGCTAAGGCCCTGTTCAGCCGGGCTATTGGCGGAAGTATCGGCAGCACGGCGGTATTTGCCCTGCCGGGTTCAAGCAATGCCGTCCAGCTTGGAATGGAAAAGCTCATTATTCCTTCTCTTCCCCATTTAATCGGAGAGTTAACCAAATGAGCATTACCGCAGCAGGAGCTGTGTTGGCAGGAGGCCGATCCTCCCGGTACGGCCGGGCGAAAATGTTTGAGATTTATAACGGAAAGCCTTTATATCAGTACAGTCTGGATGCTTTTGAAGGAGCTGGTATTGAAAAAAGATATATTATTACAAATGAACAGCTCGCCGGACGTTTCGACAGCAGTCAGGCTTCCATTATTATAGAAACAGAGCCGTTCTCGGGACCGCTGGCAGCACTAAAAGAGGCACTCTGCCTTGTAGAGCCGGACAGCTGGCTGTTTCTTTTAGCTGCCGACGTTCCGTTCGTCACTGCAGAATTCGTTGCTGCCCTGCTGGAAAAAGCAGAGGCTTCTCCAGATAAACAGGCGGTTATCCCCCTCTCTGCAGGCCGGTTTCAGCCGCTGCACGGGCTGTATCACTCTTCCTGCCTGACCGCTGCTGAAAAGGCCGGTTCGGAGAACAGCAGCATGAAAACCCTGCTTGATGAAATCAACGTGCTGTATGTGGAATTTCCCGATACGCAGAAAGATTTTATTAACATCAATCGGCCGGAAGATTGGAAACACTCGTAAGCAACAAAACAAGAATGCATAAAAGGAGCAAAAACAATGGATGAATTTACACATTATAATGAATCCGGCCGCGCCCGTATGGTGGATATTTCCGAAAAAACGGAAACGAGCCGGTCCGCCACAGCCCAAAGCATCGTTCACTTAAGCGACGAACTGTATGAGGCGATTGAAAAGCAACAGCTGAAAAAAGGCGATCCTCTTCAAACCGCCCAACTCGCCGGTATTATGGGAGCAAAGAAAACGTCCGACATTATTCCTATGTGCCATCCTATTGCCCTCCAGGGAACAGATCTGGAATTTGCTTACCAGCAGGCAGAAGAAGGATGGGAGCTGCACATTCGGGCTACGGTGAAATGTAAAGGCAATACAGGAGTGGAAATGGAAGCCCTCACCGCTGCAACTACAGCTGCGCTGACTTTTTACGACATGTGCAAAGCAGTCGATAAAGGCATGATCATCAAAGAAACGAAGCTTCTCCGGAAAACCGGCGGCAAAAGCGGAGATTACCAGGCTCGCTGAAATGCATCAATACAAAAAGAGAAGCCGCACAGGGCTTCTCTTAACCATTTATTTTGGGTATTTATATAAAATAAGAAGCTGTCAGGAAGCTTTACGCAGCTTCTTTTTGCTGTGAGTCTTTTTCCAAATGAACGCAGCAGCAAACCCAGCTGCTGTGCAAATGAACATTCCGATGCTGAACGCCACAGGCGCTATCATAATCCACGGACTGGAATTCACTATAAAGAAAGCTGCAGCTGCGCTCAGACCGGAGATAACCGTTCCTATGACTGGAGGCAGGTATACATTCCCCCCTCCCAGGCCGGTGAACACTACGGCGCTTACAATTAAAATCAGATAAAGCGCTCCGAACACATAAGGATCAAGCATAGCATGCAGCAGCTGCGCCGGATGAAAAGATGTTCCTTCAATACCGGAAGTGTTCATTGGGATTTCATGTGCTTCTGTAGTCTGCAGGTTCATGCTTTTCAATTCAAAAACCGGCGGGTCCTGCGGCCAGTTCTGCTGCTCCATGTAAGCAATATAATCAGAGTTATGAAAGAACACCGGAGAATCGACATTCATCGAGCCTTCGGTAAGGCGTTCGCTTTCTCCATTTTCAATAGTAAGAACAAATAGTTCATACTGATACATATCTCCATCTGCCAGATCGGACGCTGTCGTATAGGCGAATTCTTGGCCATTTGGAGAAAGCGCCGGTGAATATACGCCTGAAGGCAGCCTGTTTACAAGCTGATTATATGAGTCGGAGCCATCGAGTGAATAGGTCTTCACTACTTCGCCTTCATCCCCGGTAGTACTGTAAAAAAGCGTCGATCCATCTTCTGCAATCGAAAGCGCGCTCATCACATAACTGTCTTCTTCCGTAAGCTTTACCGGTTCCCCTCCGCTGCTGTCCATTTCGTATACATCAAAGCCGCCCGCAGCTTCCATATCTTCAGCAAACCAATCATCCGCTTCAATACCGATGAAGTATACTTTTTCATTATCCGGTGAGAAAACAGCATCTCTTATATGTAGGTTTTCCGAAGTTAACTCGGCTGTCTCCAGGGTAAGCAGATTGATTTTGTTTAAATAGCTTATTCCTTCCGGGCTGTCGGATAAATAAAGAAGTTCCGTTCCTGCTTCATTAAACGAAGGCTGGTGCTGATCCTCTCCTGTATCATTTGGGATAGGCTCCGGCGTTCCGCCTGTTACGGGAAGCGTATAAATCGAACGTTCCCCCTGCTGAAAATAAGAAAAAGCAAACAGCTCATCATCTTTCGATAAATCAAGGTCATTGTTCACGCCGCTGTGATAATCATAAGGATCGTTATCCCAGAGGAAAAATACGAAAAGCAGGCAGAGAAGAAGAACGGCGCTTCCTGCCATTGCAGCAAAACTCCATTTTCTTTTCATCTGTCATCTCCTGCCGTTTCTGCAATTCCATACTTTTTCCGCAGGGTTTTTTTCCAGCTTTCTGCAAGTACTGGACTATGAAGAAGAGCAAAAATGGGTTCATGATCGTTGATAGGCTGATATGTCAGCATGTTAATTTCCGCAATGGAGACAGCCGGACCGCTCGTCTGTTTTATTAATTCATCTTCTGCAGAAACCATTCCTTCTTTCAGCACTCTGAAATAATAACCGGAGAAACCATTTTCCCTTACAAATAAAGGAAGGCTCGGAATGCCGTGCTTTTCTGCGAGTTTATAGCATGGCTGTCTGGGCTGACTTACTTGTATGAGAGATTCTCCCCATTCGTAAATGTCCCCAATGCAGACTTTTGTCTCCGGCATACCGCGCAGCAGCAGATTCTCTCCAAAGGCTCCTTCGGTCACATTCATGTCATGATGGTCTTTCCAATGTTTATAGTGCTCCACCGGATAGGCACATACTGCCTTATCGGGACCACCATGATTTTTAAGATCAGCCTGCTCATCTCCTGACAGGCCGTTAAAAGACAAGAAGACCGCTTTCCAGCCAACGCTTTGTTTATTTATTCCTGAGATAATCTGCTTATCTTTTTTTAAGGAAATATTCTCCGGCACGCCCACATTCAACGATACAATACTTGATTCCACAACCACTCTCCTCCTCCTGGTAATACATCCAAAACAATTCCGCTTAAAAAAAAGCCTGTCCGGAAAAAGATCCGGACAGCTTAGATTTTATTTCAGCGCATCCGTCAGAACAGGAACAATCTGCTTTTTGCGCGAGACTACTCCCTCTAATACCGCTTTGTTGTTGGATAAAGTTACATTAAATGCTTTTTCTACTGCATCCGTTTTTTCTCCCACCGCTACTGCGATAGAATCACTGTTTAAAATATCGGTTACGACGAAAACAAACAGGTCAAGTCCATTATTCTGAACAGCCTCGTTCATAACTTTTTCAATTTCTGTCTGACGCTCCAGCACTTCGTTTGGATCGATAGCATTCACCTGGGCTATCTGTACTTTTGCATTTCCCATCGAAAATTCTTTAGCGTCCAGGGAGATCAGCTCTTCTTCGGTCTTGCCGCTGATGTCCGCTCCTGCTTTGAGCATTTCCAGACCATAGCTGTCCGTATCAACGCCTGCTATGCCGGCGAGCTCTTCAGCAGCCGCTACGTCTTCATGCGTGCACGTTGGCGATTTGAAAAGAAGGGAATCAGAAATAATCGCAGACAGCATCAGGCCGGCTGTGCTTTTATCGATCTCTACGCCGTATTCTTTGTACATTTTGTTCAAAATAGTTGCGGTGCAGCCTACCGGCTCTGCGCGGTAGTAAAGCGGCTCAGACGTTTGGAAATTGGCAATCCGGTGGTGGTCAATTACTTCTTTGATGCTCACTTCAGCCAGATCATCCACGCTTTGCTGCGCTTCATTATGGTCTACAAGGCTGACGCGGTCCGTTTCGTTGGAAACCGATTCTACCAGGCGCGGTGCTTCGATTTTGAAATAGTCGAGGGCATACTGGGTTTCGCCGTTTATTTCACCCAATCTTACCGCTTCTGCCTCATCTCCTGTTTTGTTTTTTAAGGCAGCATGCGCGATAGCTGAACATATCGTATCTGTATCGGGGCTCTTATGGCCGAATACTAGTAATTTACTCATTTTATCTCTCCCTTGTATGTATTTTGGCTTTTTTTCACTCTTGTATTTTATCATAAACCCTTTACGAATAATGCAGTCGTGATCAATTTTTATCCAGGGAATCTATTTTTGCTTTCCGCTCTTTTTTAGGCTATACTCGATAAATAATTAATTACCTAAGTAACTAATCGGAAAGAAGGGATTATTATTACGCTTGACCGTGATATTTTTACACTGATGCACCAAAAGGTACGCCTCTCCATGAAATCCATCAACTACGAGCTTCAGGAACATGCCCTGTTCAGCTCGCAGTGGAGCCTTCTTTACTGCCTGAAGAAAAATGGAAGCATGACGCAGAAAGAAATGGCAGAATACCTGCATGTAGAATCCCCGACTATTACCCGCACGCTTCTGAAGCTCGAAGAGAGCGGTTATATAAAGCGTCAATCCGGCATCGATAAGCGCGAACGCGTCGTCAGTCTGACCGAAAAAGCATTGGCATGTTTTCCGGCGGTGGACGAAAGCGTAAGGCGCCACGAAAGAAACATGCTCTGCCGGCTGTCGCCCGGTGAAAAACAGCAGCTTGCCCGGCTGTTGGAAAAAATAGATTACTCGGAAGAAAGAAGGTAGCTCCTGTGTCACCAACCAATTCAGAAAAAATCTGGACAAAGCCTTTCTGGATTGCCCTGATTAATAACTTTTTTGTATTTCTCGCCTTTTATGCGCTGCTGACGATTCTGCCTATTTTTGTTTTGCAGGAACTCGGCGGCACAGAGGGACAGGCAGGTCTGGCCACGACGATTTTTCTCATTTCCGCTATACTCACAAGAGCCTTTGCCGGCCGGATTATCGAAAGCTTCGGCAAGAAAAAAATGCTGATGGTGAGCGTTCTTTTATTCGCCCTCTCCATGCTCTTGTATTTATTCGCCCATGAGCTCGTATTTCTGCTGGCGCTTCGTTTCTTTCACGGCATCTGGTTCAGCATTGCGACTACTGTACTGCTCGCAGCTGCGGCTGACCTTGTTCCCGCCTCCAGAAAAGGCGAAGGACTCGGCTATTTTATTATGTCTATGAACTTAGCAGTGGTGGCCGGTCCATTTATTGCACTGACTGCCGTTCGTTTTGTCTCATATACCGTTTTATTCGGCGGTCTGGCGGCCGTTTCAATCCTGGGATTTGTGCTGACGTTTCTTATCAGGCTCCCGGCGGAGACCCCAACCCGGCAGCCGGTCTTTAAACAGCTTGCTCTAAGTGACCTTGTTGAAAAAAGAGCTTTCCCGCCATCCGCGATTGGGTTTTTAGCTGCTTTTTCCTATGCAGGCGTCATTTCTTTTATTTCGGTATACGCGGAATCCATTAACCTGTTTCATGCGGTTAATTTGTTCTTCGTCTGTTTTGCAGCGGTCATGCTGCTCTCCCGCCCATTTACAGGCCGGCTGTTTGACCGGGCAGGCCCGGCTTATGTTATTATTCCGTCGCTGCTGGTGTTTTCTGCAGGTTTATTTCTGCTCAGCACCGTCACTACAGCGGCCGTGCTGCTTCTCGCCGGCGGATTAATCGGCCTGGGCTACGGTTCTATTCTGCCGAGCCTGCAGACGATGGCTATCCAGGCTTCCCCGCCGGAGCGGACGAGCCATGCCACCGCTACTTTTTTCATGCTGTTTGATTCAGGAATTGCTGTCGGTTCCTTTGTGCTGGGAACGATTGCTTCGCTGATGACTTATTCTTATGTATATATTATCTGTGGAACGCTTGTGCTCGCCACACTTGGGATCTACATGCTCGTCTATCGAAACCGGCTCCGCCTGCAGTCTGCCCACTAGACTCTTTTTTTGTCTGCCCTTATCAAAAGAGGCTTACTGCCGTACAATAAGAAGAAGCATATTATAGAAAGCAGGAATAGAAATGGCAAATGGACAGTATAGAAAAGATATATCTCCCGGTGTAGAGGTTGATATCGTGCTCAAGCAGGACCAGCGGACCGGAAAGACTACAAATGGCATTGTAAAAGACATTCTGACAAAATCACCCCAGCACCCTCATGGTATTAAAGTACGCCTTGAGGATGGAAATGTCGGACGGGTCAAAAACATTATTCAATAACTGAAGTAAAAAGGCCGTCTGCTGGAATAAGCAGACGGCCTTTTTTCATCGGATTAATTAGTCTTCTCTATTTTCAAATACGTTTTTTACTTTCTCTACGACGTAGGCGCTTCCGCCTTCATCTTCTACATTTTCAATCATCATCGAGACAAGCAGATCTTCCTGCTCGTAATCGTAGGCAACAAACCAGCCGTTTTCGGTGCCGCTTTCCCCCTGTTCTGTTTTGAGTTCAGCTGTACCGGTTTTTCCTGCTATGGTCAGATCTTCACTTACCGGCTCATACGCGGAGCCGTTTTCGTTTTCGACAATGCCGCGCAGTCCCTCCGTAATAACGTCGGCTCCTTCTTCCGGGAGAACGTTTTCCTTCCAGACTTCCGGTTCGGTGTCATTCAATCTTTCCAGCTGCGGAACCAGCATATCCCCTTCGTTCAAAAATGTAGTATACGCGGTGGCTAAATGCAGCGGTGACATCATCATCTGTCCCTGCCCATAGCCGGTATCGGCGAGCAGAATGTCTGACACCAATCCTTCATTGGATATTGCGGACGGCTGCACTGGAAAATCATAGGGAAGCTCTTCATCAAACCCAAAATTTCTCAGTCCTTCCGCAAATTTCTCTTCGCCGGTATTTAAAGCCGTTTGGGCAAAAAAGATATTATCGGACGTAATTAACGCATTTTTCAGATCTACTTGCTCCAGCCTGTCGGAAACTCTTGTGATCGAATACCCTCCCCAGCTGCTGTCCGGCTGCCACTGCTCTCCGGTAATTGTTTTCTCTTCATCCGGCTGGAGGCTTCCCTGGTTCATGCCCACGGAAGCCGTGATCGGCTTGATAGTAGAGCCCGGAGCATAAAGGCTGTTGAATTTAGCTGAAAAAGGACGTCCTTCTTCTTCACTCAGCTCCTCATATTCTCCTTCCGGCCAGCCGAACAAATAATTGTTTGGATTGTAGGCGGGTGTACTTACAAGGCCAAGGGTTTCCCCTGTTTTTGGATCCAGGGCTGCCGCAGTGCCGGAATCGCCGTCCAGCTCATTAAACAGGTTTTCCTGCACGCCGGTATCAATGGACAAATGAACGGTTTCCCCATCTTCTGCCTGCTGTTCAGCAATGACTTCCCCGCCTTCTGTAGTGACAAGAGCCCGGCCCGGCGTTCCGCGCAGACGATCTTCGTAAATATACTCTGCTCCTGCCTTCCCAAGCGTTGCTCCTTCACTGTATCCCTCTCCTCGTTCTTCGAGCTCTTCTTCAGTAATCGTTCCAATGTACCCTGTTAAATGGGCAGCCTGTTCTTCAAGCGGGTAGTAGCGGCTCGTCGTTTCCCTGGACTGCACTCCTTCTACATTTTCAATCTCCTGCAGTGATTCAGACTCTTCCGGAGTTAGTTTTTTGATCGGCACAAATGATTCTTCTGTGACCCATTCTTCTGAAAGAAGTTCTGTAATGTCTGATTCCTCCATATCCAATAGAGAAGCCAGCTCTTCTACGGCCGCTTCTTCGTCTGCCGTCTCTCCCGGGACGATTCCAACCTGATCGATGGACGTATTTACGGCAAGGCTGTTGTCATTTCTATCCAGAATTTCTCCTCTTACCGGTTCCACGGTTTCTTCCATTACTCTTTCTTCTGTTTGAAGTCCGGGAAAAATAAAGGCAGGTTCCCAGTTTACTTTCCACTCCTCGCTGCCTTCAGTTTCTTCCTGCTGCCAGGACGCCTCTTCTTCGAACTCCACCATCCCTGTGTTTGTCTCTACAGCTGCTTCATATGGAAGAGACGGCTCCGTCTGTTCTTCAAACTGCTCCTGCTGTTCTTCTGAGTACTCAGGCATCGTTATGCCCGGCTCCGACACTCCAGCCGTTTCGTAGATTTCTCTGTGCTGAGCCGTAAACTCTTCCTCTGTGACGGTTTCCTGTGCTTCAGAAGAAAGCATGTTATACATCTCTTCGTATTCCTGCTCATTCCAATGCTCAATATATGCCTGCATAGCATCTTCTGCTGTTGAGTTATTGCTGCAGGCAGAAAGCAGCAGGCTTATTCCGATAATTCCCGCTAGTTTTTTCATATATAACCCTCATTTTCTAAGTAAATGTGCCTCGATTATAGCATAACCTCTTTCAAATTCCTTCCATTCTCCGTGCCGGCTCTTTTCTTTTTTTACAGAAAATGGAGTGACCACCCCTCATAACGGGTACAGTTTGCTAATACAAAAATGCAGGAGGGATTTATTTGGCAGACTCACCGCATCATGTTCCCCGTTATCCCAAATCACTCTGGCGCGATATTCAGGGACTTCCTGAATTCCCCGCCCTTGCAGGAGATTTCGAAGCCGACGTTACCATAGTAGGAGCAGGAACAACCGGATTAACCGCCGCTTATTTATTGTCTAAACAGGGAGTGAAGGTTGCTCTTATTGAAGCAGGCCGGATTCTTGATGGCACGACAGGCTATACGACAGCTAAAATTTCTTCCCAGCACGGGGTTATGTACGATGACTTGATTACTAATTTCGGTCTGGAAAAAGCCCGTCTTTACTATGAGGCAAATGAGGAAGCGCTGGCATTCATCCGGAACACCGCAGAAGAACTGAACATTGACTGTGATCTTACGACAGAGAACGCTTATGCATACACAACAGAAAACAAAAGTGTTTCCAAGTTCGAAAAAGAATTAAAGGCATACCAGGATATTGGCATTAACGGAGGCGAAGCGCTTAATGAAATAGAGCTGCCTTATTCGGTGGAAGCCGCTTTAGTTATCAGAAATCAGGCCCAATTTCATCCCGTTAAGTTTTTTGCCGGCCTGGTTCCTTCTATCGAAGAAAATGGGGGCAGAATTTTTGAACAGACGAGAGCTGCCAAAGTAAAGGGCTCTAAAAATCCTTCCATTGAAACAACGGAGGGACATACTATCAACAGCCGGCATGTTATCGTAAGCTCGCATTTTCCCTTCAATGATGAAGAGGGTCTTTATTTTTCCAGACTGCACGCGGAACGATCCTATACATTGGCTGTTACAACGGAGAAGAAACCGCCAAAAGGCATGTACCTCAGCGTGGATTCTCCGGGGAAATCGCTGCGCTACGCCAAATCTTCCGAGGGAGACGACCTGATGATTCTTGGCGGAGAAGGCCATACAGCAGGAAAAAATAAAGAAAATACCTTCAATAACTATGAGCGTCTGCGGGAATATGGGGAGAAACATTTCGGCATTACCTCTATTCCCTACCGCTGGTCGGCTCAGGATCTTATAACGCTTGATAAAGTGCCTTACATTGGTCCGGCAGTGACAGGGAAGCCGAACGTGTTTGTCGCTACCGGCTATGCCAAGTGGGGCATGAGCAACGGCGTCGCCGCCGCTCTGCTGCTGAGTGATCTCGTGCAGGAAAAGAATAACCGGTTTGCAGACCTGTTTGACCCAAGACGAACGAAGCTTAAAAAAGCGGATGCGCTGTCTTTTTTCAAAGAAAATATGGACGTAGGAAAAGAAATGATCGCCGGCAAGCTTCACCGCAAGGATCAAAAGCTTGAAGATCTGGAAAACGATGAAGGTGCGCTGGTTACTCAAAAAGGGAAAAAAATCGGGGCCTATAAAGACGAAAATGGTCATACCCACATGGTATCAACGACCTGTACGCATATGGGCTGCGACGTAGAATGGAACAATGCGGAACGATCCTGGGACTGTCCATGCCACGGCTCACGCTTCTCTTACGATGGAAGCATATTGGAAGGACCGGCGGTCACCCCATTGAAAAAACTGGATAACAACTAGCAGACAGCCGCAGAGCATCATGCTCTGCGGCTGTTTTACATCTTTTATATGAGACTTTTCACAAGTCCGAGCGTCATAAAGCCATTTCCTTCTGCTGTCATTGGATAACCAATGGGACGCGTACGCCGGATCAGCTGAGCGTAAAGCTCCGCTTCCGTAATGGAACGCTCGAAACCTTTTTCGGCAATATTATTTAATAAAGCGAGTCCTCCGGCTACATGAGGCGCGGCCATCGACGTACCGGACAGTCTTGCATAGCTCCCGTCTAAATAAGTGGATAAAATATCGACGCCCGGCGCGACTAAATCAATTTCATCATTTGTGTTTGTAAAATCGGAAAGTCGTTTACGAAAAGTGACGGCCCCTACCTGGATCACTTCATTGTAGGCTCCCGGATAAGCGAATTCATCTGTACTGCTGCGGCCGTCCCCTTCATTTCCAGCCGCACAGACGACGGAAATACCGGCATTTACGGCATTTATTACAGCGCGATGCAGCGCAGGAATATGTTCCGGGCCGCCCAGGGACATAGAGATAATCCGGACTTTCTGTCCTTCGGCTCCTCTCCATTCTCTTGCGTAATCTATCGCCCGGATAATCCAGTCCATTTGTCCGCTTCCATCCCCTTTAAGGGCTTTTAAAACAAGAAGGTCAGCCTTTGGAGCTGCACCGGCCACACCTGCACCGTTTTCTGATGCTGCAATAGTTCCTGCCACATGTGTTCCATGTCCATTATTATCATTATAATTCCGTGGATCTCCTCTAAAATCATCTGTGAAATTCCGTCCTCCGATCAGGCGGTTTTTTAAATCCGGATGCGCCTGGCATCCTGTATCGATAACGGCAATCACATTACCGCTTCCCTGGTCTGCTTCGTCCCATAGGAGTCTGGCTTCTATAAGCTCTATGCCTGTTGGAATGGTCGACGACACGTGAATTTCCTGTTCGTGCCTGAATGGAATTAAATGAACATTTTTCATATGAACATCCTCCTTTGAATGCCAGCCTGACTGCGCCGGTATACTATCTAAAGGGAGATACAGCCGCATTCAACAACCATGCTTTTAAAATAGTGTTTTATGCTCAGGTAAGCCGGGTACTATGAGTAAGTAAGAAATAATACACGGGATGATTACTATTTTAATGAAGGAGTTTTGTAAATGGGACATTATGTAGATGTAGAAAAGAATGTACAGCTGTTCGTAGAAGACCTTGGAGAAGGCCAGCCGGTTGTTTTTATTCACGGATGGCCGGTAAATCACAAAATGTTTGAATACCAAATGAACGAGCTCCCTGAAAAAGGCTACCGCTTTATCGGAATTGATCTGCGCGGCTACGGAAAATCAGACAAACCATGGGGTTCTTACGATTACAATACGAAAGCAGACGATGTGAAAAAAGTCATCGATGCGCTTGGACTTGATGATGTTATCCTGGGCGGGTTCAGCATGGGCGGCCCGATCGCTATTCGTTATATGGCCAGACACAACAGCCACAAAGTATCGAAGCTGGTACTCATGGCACCAGCTGCACCAGTATTTACCCAGCGTGATGATTATCCGCACGGACTGGAGAAATCAGGAGTGGATGACATTATCAGCAACCTGCAGTCAGACCGTCCTGCTATGCTTGAAGAGTTCGGCAAAATGTTTTTTGCAGGCGAAGTATCCGACGCCTATGCCCATCATTTCCACAGCCTCGGCATGGAAGCTTCCTCATACGGCACCATTCATTCGGCGGTGTCGCTCCGGGATGAAGACGTACGCGGGGATCTTTCGTCCATTAACGTTCCAACCTTAAGCCTTCACGGCCGTAAGGATGAAATCTGCCCGTTTGACTTCTCGCTGGAACTCGAAAAGAGCATCAGCGACTTCACTTTAGTGCCTTTCGAAAACAGCGGCCACGGTCTCTTTTTCGAGGAAAAAGAAAAATTCAATCAGGAGCTTCTTTCCTTTTTCAATAAATAAACAAACGAAAAGCGTCTCTCTCCCTTAGTCGGAGAAAGGCGCTTTTTTTAGTTCTAAAAGGGTCCCCATTCTATAACATAGACGATTAGGAGCGGCATTATAAACGCTGATCCTGTCAGCAATCCGGGAATACGTTGCTGGTCCCTGATTTTAAGCCAATGAAGGCTGTATTTGCTTTGTATAAATATCCAGCGCGGCCCGGGCAGCTTCTCCTTTATGAACTGCCGCTCCTGCATAAATAAGAGAAGCTTCCAGTCCCATCAGCACCTGCAGTACATTTCCCTGCCTGCAGCTGTATCCCATTGTACCTATCCGCCATATTTTTCCCTGCAGCGGACCGAAAGAAGAAGCAATTTCAATGCCAAACTGCTGCAGCAGAAAATCCCTGACCTGATCTCCATCTATGCCTTCAGGAATAGTAATGCACGTCACGGTAGTAAGTTTCGATGCCGGATCTCCAAATAATTTGAGTCCCATCGCTTCCAGGCCTGCTGTCAGCGCCTGTTCATGATAACGATGCCTGTTGAACCGCTCTTCGAGACCTTCTTCAAGGACTACCTGCAGCCCTTCGTGAAGCCCGTATATCATGTGTGTCGCTTCTGTATGGTGATTCAGCCTGCTTTCACTCCAATAGTCCTGAAGCTGCGTCAGATCAAAGTAATTACTGTGAATCCTCCTTGGATTAGGCTTTCTTTCCCTCTGCACCAGCCCCTGTTCGATATTTTTACGTTCTGCTATTACTTTTTCCACCCGGTCGTTATACGTCAGCGGGGCCAGACCGGAAGGAACGGACAGGCATTTCTGTGTACCACCGATAACCGCATCAATACACCAGTCATCCGTTTTAAAATCCATGCCCGTTATAGTAGCGACGGCATCTACGACAAGCAGCACATCCTCGGACCGGCAGGCTTTTCCAATAGCTTCAAGCGGCTGCACGCGTCCTGTGGACGTGTCTCCATGAATCATACCGACTATTTTAGGACTTATCTTTTTTATTTCTGCTATAACATCCTCAGGATCAAACACCGTTCCCCATTCGGCATGCATCCGGAATACTTCGGCCCCGGATCGTTCTGCAATTTCTGCCATCAGATGACCAAATCGCCCAAATATCGGAATTAATACTTTATCTCCCGGCTCAATCAGACTGCACATAACCGCTTCAATGCCTGCTCTAGAGGTTCCATCCACCGGAAATGCCCATTTGTTTTTTGTTTGAAAGGCCTGTCGGATGCGCTCCATTGTTTCATCCATAATCGAAGTAAAAGCGGGGTCAAACTGTCCAAGCATGCGGTTGGACATCGCCTGTCTTACCCGCGGATGGACCTCAACCGGCCCTGGTGTCATTATTGTGCGCTGCGGTATGTGTAATCCCTGCATTATCGTAGTCCCTCCTATTATTCTGCCAGCGTTCGAATCGTTTCCAGAAGTACATTCGCTCCATTCACACAGTCCGCTTCATCGCTCCATTCATCAGGATGGTGACTGATTCCCTGTCTGGAACGGACAAAAATCATTCCAAAAGGCACATACTCTCCAAGTATTAATGCATCGTGGCCGGCACCGCAGTTCATTTCATATACTGGAAGGCCGGCCGATACGCAGCTGTCTGCAATGACTTTTCTAATTTCTTCAGAGCAGGAAGCCGGTTCCACCTGTTTGGTTATCTGATATTCTATGTGTACCCCGCGTTTCTTTTCCTGCTCCTGAAAGCACTGTTTCACGCGGGATAGCATGCGGTCTCTTTTTGCTGTAATTGTATGGCGGAAATCAATGGAAAATGCTGCTTCTCCCGGAATAATATTAATCCCGTCCGGAAACACTTTTAGTTTCCCAACCGTTCCTACTCCCCCCTCTTCTGAAGCAGCAGCTTCCACTTCCAGCATCACTTCAGCCATCGCAAGAGCAGCGTCTGAGCGGATAGTCATCGGAGTCGCCCCGGCATGATCAGCCATTCCTTTTATGTTTACCTGAAGCCACAGCGGCCCCTGAATATCTTTAACCACTCCTACGGAAAGCTGCTGTTCCTCGAGCTGTCTGCTTTGTTCTATGTGCATTTCTATATACGCTTTAATATCTTCAGGCGCACGCGCAGCTTTATGAAAATCTGCCGGGATAAAGCCCGCCTGCTCGTAGGCTTCTTTATACGTTATTCCCTGATCATCTTTCAGTCCAAGTGTTTCCCTGCTTATCTTTCCAAACATTCCTTTGCTGCCGGTGTATCCTGATCCAAAGCGAACACCTTCTTCATCTTGAAAAGAAATAACCTCAATCGGATGGGTCATGGAAATTCCCGCTTTTATTAAAGCTCTTACAGCCTCTACAGCACCTATTACTCCAAGACTCCCATCAAAGGGGCCGCCGTTTATGACTGTGTCAATATGAGAGCCGGCTATAACTGCCGGGGCATCCGGCACTTTCCCTTCCAGTCTTCCAATAATATTGCCTACCTCGTCGACCCGTACCTCAAGTCCGGCATCTTTCATATATTCCAGCAGCCGGCCTCTGGCTTTCATATCTTCAGGTGACAGAGCCAGCCTTGTTATTCCGCCTTTGTGATCGCGTCCCAGCCGGCGGAAGGACATTAATCCATCCCAGAGCTGCTTTTCATCCACTTGGCATATTGCCAGCATCGCTTTCACTCCCGTCTATTATTTATTGACGTAAGTATAAGTCGGATTTTCCAGACAATCATTGTTCATTCTGTCTAAAAAAATGATATTTTATTAGTTATTTAATCCAGCGGAAGGCCGGAAAGGCGAAAATCCCGTCTCTTTTTTAATAAAGTTCTGTCAGATAATGTAACAAAAAAATAAGCATTTCCATAAAGGACGTTTATTATTTTCTTTTGATTAACCGCGAAGCACTTACATCGATGCCGCTGCTGTATAAAAGATGGGGAGCCGCCGCGGGCTCAGCAAAATGATTGGCTTTAAACAAATCGTTCCGCGAAGCGTCCCAGCTGCCTCTCTCAAGCGGCCAGGGGCTGTGGGCAATCTGTCCTTCAAACAAGGCATCTCTGCCTCTGCTTGTATAAAATACATAGCGCTCGGTCAGCCAGTGTTCCAGGCTCCCCGGCTCCGCATAAAAAATCTTTCCATCCCCTTTGTACCAAGCCTCGAACCCTGTCTCTGCATTTCTTCTTTTGTGAGTAAACTGCATCCGTTCCGCCGATGGGAAAACCGCAAAATCCGCCTGATAGTAAGGAATCGCAAACAGCTTTCTGGCAATATACACACCCAGGGCTGATGAAGCATCCAAATTGAAAAAGTATACACCTTTTCTGCCATTTGAAGTAACATAGGTCCGCAGATTCAGTTCTGGAAAAGCAAGCCCTGTACCCGAAGGCATAACGGAAAACCGGATATTTTTCATAAGAAAAGGCACCACCCCTAAATAAGCCCTGCCATTGAACGTATCAAGCTGAAGTCCTCTGGGAAGACGGGATGCAACGTCGGAAGGATCCCAGTCCCAGTGGGCAAAAAAAGCCTTTTCCCATGTCATTTTTAATAGTTTTGGTTTCATGAGATAACCCGCCTTTTTCCTTGTTCTTTTACAAATATAAAACGAAAAACTACCGTCAGCCAGTATCATGTATTTATTTCAGGCAAATTGCTTGCAGTTGTTTTTTCTCCACAGTATTATAGTATTATATAGATCTTTAGAATCAATACTTTTTACCTAAATAATTAACAAATTCCAAAAAATGACGATATAATGAAAAACAGCCATTCTTACTGTTACGGAGGGGATTATGGAAGAATTCACCGGATCATATAACTATTGGATTGTTGCCTTGTCTATTTTCATTGCTTCTTTTGCTGCCTATTCCGCTCTGGATTTAACCTCACGCGTGATTCATTCAACCGGCTGGAAACGGAGAATCTGGCTTTATGTAGGCTCTTTTGTGATGAGCCTGGGAATTTGGTCCATGCACTTTGTCGGCATGGTAGCTTTCCAGATGGATATGCCTATGATATATGACCAGTGGTTGATGATTCTTTCTTTTGCAGCGGCCTACATCGGCTCTTTTATTGCCTTTTTTACTATTAATCTGAAATCAAGGCTGAATAACCGCCGGCTCATTACAGCTGGCTTATTTATGGGTGCTTCTATTTCCGCTATGCATTACATTGGAATGGCTGCTATGGAAGGCATGACGATTTCCTACGATTATGCCCTGTTCTCTTTATCTATTCTGGTAGCAGTTATCGCCTCCATGACTGCTTTGAAAATGTTTTGCGAATTAGCTTTAATGGAAGCCTCTCCTAAACTATTTTTATATAAAATGTTAAGTGCCGTTTTGATGGGGATTGCTATCAGCGGAATGCACTATATAGGAATGAACGCTGCTTCTTTTTCAGGAGAAATGGATCACGTTCATACAGGCGGTATTGATTTAACAACGACCGCCATTATTGTGAGTGCTTTTATTGTGATGATCCAATGCTTCTTTGTTGTTGGAGCTTTTACAGACAGGCAGCTTGCTTCCCAGAGTGCCCTGCTTTCCGATAACGAACACCGTTACCAATCACTGCTTGACCATAGTATCGATGCCATTTTTACCACCGATCTTCACGGCAATTTTACCAAAATGAATAAATCCGGCTCTAAGCTTATCGGTATTCCCGAGTATAAATGGAAAAATGTTAGTCTGGCTTCCGTGTTTTCCGGGGAAGAAATGGATCACGTCTCTTATCAATTCCGGAAAGTCGTCTCAGAAGAGAAGCCTTCAAGCTTTGACTCCATTATTCATTCTAAAGACCAGGCTGTTCATTTAAATACGACGCTGATTCCGATGTATCTGGGCAGTGAACTTGAAGGCATTCATGGCATCGTACGCGATATCTCCGCCCAGGTGGAGGCCGAAGAAGAAATTCATGCTATTGCTTATACAGATCAGCTGACCGGCCTGCCGAACCGACGCTACTTTGTCAACAAGATTGAGAAGACGCTTGCTGTCGCTGACGGAAAAACTGTTTTATTTTTTCTGGATCTCAACCGGTTCAAAATGATTAATGACTCACTTGGTCATTCTGTAGGAGACCTGCTTTTAAAAGGGTCTGCAAAACGACTTCAGGAGTGCTTAGGGGAGACTGCGGTTCTTGCCAGACTCGGCGGCGATGAATTCACTATTTTGCTGCCTGTGGTTGAACACGATGGTTACCCGACTCAGGTGGCGGAATCGATTATCAAAGCATTTGATAAACCGATCCATGTGCTTGGACACAGCCTGTATACGTCTCTTAGCATCGGCATTGCCGTAGCGCCTGAGGATGGTATCACTTCTGATGAATTAATGAAACATGCTGATATTGCAATGTACACTGCTAAATCGAGAAGTAAAAGCAATTATGCCTATTATCATGCCAGCCTTTCGTTAAAGACGGAAACGATGCTGAAGCTTGAACAGGAGCTGAAGCAGGGAATAGCCAACGACGAGTTTTTTCTTGTCTATCAGCCGCAGATAAGCTGCGTGCAGCGCAACATTGTTGGGGTCGAAGCGCTGGTCCGCTGGAAAACCCAGTCAGGCACCATCAAAAATCCCGGCGACTTTATTCCTCTTTCGGAAGAAACCGGCTTAATTATTCCGTTAGGGGAAGCCATTCTGGATATGGCCTGCAGCCAGGCGAAAAAATGGGAACAGGCCGGTACCCCTATCCAAATTTCCGTTAACCTTTCGCCAAAGCAGTTTCAGTCTGACGATATTGTTGATTATGTAGCTGCAACGCTCCATCGTTACAACCTTTCTCCTACTCTGCTCGAGCTTGAGGTGACAGAAAGCATGACGATGGATCATATGGATCGGTCCATTGATATTTTAAATAAGTTCAGGGATTTGGGTGTTTCCTTGTCTATCGACGATTTCGGTACAGGACACAGTTCTCTTTCCTATTTAAAAGAGTTTCCTATTCAGCGGTTAAAAATCGACCGCTCATTTATTAAAGATATTCATTCCGATGCAAAAACAGAAAAAATAACCAGCGCCATCATTGCGATGGGACGCCATCTTAACCTTTCTATTACAGCCGAAGGGGCTGAAACAGCCGAACAGGTTTCCTACCTCGAAGATCATCACTGCTCGGATATTCAAGGTTTTTACTTCAGTAAGCCGCTTTCTCCCGAGGAAATTGAAGCCAATTATTTTATGAATAAAAAGAACAGCTCTGTCTCTTCCTGAGCTGTTTTCCGCCCGGCCCTGTACACTAACTGCAGGCCGGGCTTTTTATACGGAATTGGCACAGCAGCCGACATACACGTATGATAAAATTAATTCCTGTAGAACCGGAAAATAAATAAAACCGTTCAAATAAAATACAAGGAGTTTTTCTAATGAAGCGAATTGCTGTATTCTGCGGCTCCAAAATGGGCAACAGCCCGCAGTATAAAGAAGCGGCGGCTGCACTTGGATCACTGCTGGCAAAAGAAGGCATCGATATTGTATACGGAGGTGCTTCCGTCGGTACGATGGGAGCGCTTGCTGACAGCGCTCTGCAGGAAGGCGGAAAAGTAATCGGCGTTATCCCGCGCATGCTTGAGCAGAGAGAACTCGCTCATCAGGAGTTGAGCGAGCTGCACGTTGTAGAGTCAATGCATGAAAGGAAAGCAAAAATGGAAAAGCTTGCCGATGGATTTATTGCTCTTCCGGGAGGTCCCGGTACCCTCGAAGAATTAGCTGAAATTTTCACATGGGCCCAGCTCGGGGCCCACAGAAAACCCGTGGCACTGCTGAATGTTAATCATTATTATGACCATTTTTTAAGCTTGTTTGCACATATGCACCATGAAGGTTTTCTTGAAGAAAGCCAGCGTTCTATGTTGCTTTACAATGACGACCCGGAAGCACTGCTCGAAAGCATGCGCTCCTACCAGCCGACTCATGCGGCACCCCTTATCGACAGTTCTCAAACTTAACGAAGAAAAGGAAATTTGGAAGAATCGTCCTGATGATGTTCAAAATAGTGAACAGCCGGGGCGATTCTTTCTTTCAGATCGGGGCATTCAATCCCGGATCCTTCCAGATCCTTCCTTGCCCTTGTTGTATCAAAAGAAGCTTTGTACTCGAAATAATCGAGCGTTTCTTTAGGAATGCCCAGCTTTCTCCGAATCGCTCCCGTTGATAAAAGCATGCGGAGGATACTTATCGGAACTTTTCGTTTAGGTTCTTTTCCATGTATTTCAAGAGCCAGCATACGCTGAATTTCTTTCATTTTATAGGGATTTGGATCCGTCAGATGATACGTATGGTTTTCTCCTTTGGCTTCATGAGCCAGATAAAGTGAAGCCCGGACGACATAATCGATCGGCACGAAATTACCTTCCGCTTCCCCGCTCCCCGTATAACCACGAAAAGCGGCCTGCGTCGGATTGCGCATAGCTTTGATTAAATAATAAAATCCATCAAACTTATCTGTTTCTCCGGTTATGGAATCTCCCATAATAATTCCCGGGCGTATAATAGTAACCGGTACGGTCCCCTGCATCATTTTTTCAACAAGAAATTCTCCCTGAAACTTTGTCTGCTCATAATTGTTTTTAAAGTACTGCTGCTCATTAAGCTGCGACTCGAAAATATTTCCTTCCCTTTTTCCTGCGATATAGGCTGTGCTGAAGTACGTATAGCGTTTAAGCCGGGAAAGCTGCTTAACCCAGTCATTCATCATTCTGGTGCCCGTTACATTGACTGAATAAGCATAGTGGTACGATACGGACAGGTCATACACGGCTGCCAGATGGAAAACATGGGTCACCTGCTCTGTTATTCTTTTTTCATGTGCAGGATCTATATTCAGTCCGGTTTTGGTAATATCACCCGGTACGATCTCAATTCGGCTGCGCGGAAATTCCAGGGATGCTGCGATATCATTTGTTTTCTGCTCCGCCTCTTCCAGCTTTTCCGGATGGACGAGAAGATAAATCGACTCCGTATCCGGCTTTTCCTGTAGAAGTCCTCGAAGCAGTGCTCCTGCTACAAAACCGGGAAAACCTGTAATAAAATAAGAATTTTTCACGGAATTTCTCCTTTTCCTTTTTATTTCTGTTAAAATCGGGTACACACTCTAAAGAGGAGGGATGACACAATGGCAAATGAAGAAACAACAGCTCAAAAAATGGATGCAACAACAGAAGAACCGTTTAAATCATTAGAAGAGGCAGAAGCGGCAGCTAAGCCGAATCATATTATCGTATCCAATGATAACGGGGTAACATTTCTAGTTATTCCTACTGAACGTAAAACAGTAGCGAATTCGCTGGGTTATGACGTACACGAGTAATTGTGAAATAAAAGAAGCTTCTTTCTATGAACCAACAGAAGAAGCTTCTTTTTTTTGCCTATACATCGTGCCGTTCTTTACGAGCGCGCCAAAAGATACTTATAAATCGCCTGCGTACCGCTGTCCTCTTCGCCCGCTTCTGCCATTGCTTCATATACTTTTTTGGAGGTGCGGAGACCGGGTGTCTCTATGCCGAGCTCTTCTGCTGATTCAATAGCTATTCCCATGTCTTTAATAAAGTGTTTTACATAAAAACCAGGTGCATTATCTCCTTTTATCATTCTTGGAGCAAGGTTTGTTAATGACCAGCTGGAAGCAGCACCTGTGCCGATACTTTCAAGCACTTCTTCCTGGTTCAGGCCGGCAGCTTTGGCATAAACCATGGCTTCAGCCACGCCCATCATCGTAGAAGCGATGACGATCTGATTGCTCATTTTCGTATGCTGGCCGGCTCCTGCTTCCCCCTGCCATTTGATATTTGATCCCATCGCTTCAAATACGCCTGCAAGTGCATCGAATGCTTCTTTGTCGCCGCCTGCCATAATAGCAAGCGTACCGCCCCTCGCTCCAATGTCACCGCCGGATACAGGAGCATCCACAGCGTGGATATTTTTCTCTTTTGCCTGATCATAGATACTCCGGGCAAGCTTTGGTTTAGAGGTCGTCATATCAACAACATAACTCCCCGGGCCGGCTCCTGCCAGAATTCCTTTTTCACCGAAGTAAATTTCTTCTACGTCGGAAGGATAGCCGACCATTGTAATAACGACATCTGCCTGTTCCGCCAGTTCTTTGACGCTTGGAATCCATGAAGCCCCTTCTTTAATCAGGTCTTCTGCTTTTTCTTTTGTCCGGGTGAATACGAGCAGCGTGTAGCCTGCCTTCATTAAATTAGCCGCCATGCTTTTTCCCATTACTCCTAGACCAACAAAACCAATTGTCTGCAGCGTACGTTTTTCCATCTGTTCAGCCACCTTTTTGTCAGATATGTATCCTAAGCTTTGTATACCCTTCCATGCGGGAGTCCTAAAACCCTTCTTTCCAAAAAAAAGACAGAGAAGGCTGTAGTATCTTCTACAGCGGCTGGATTACCGGTTTTCTTTCTTTATAGTAGCGCCATTCTTTAAAGCCTGTTTCTTTGAGCACCTGCCGGACTTCTTCCCACTCATCGCCTACACGTTCCGGCACATGGCTGTCTGATCCAAATGTCACCGGCACGCCGTAATGGCAGGCCATTTCCAATATACCCGCAGAAGGGTACCATCCTCCGCAGTATTTCATTTTTCCGGATGTGTTTACTTCGATAGCTGTTTCTGTTTCTGCAATCACTTTCAGCGTCTGTTCTATTTCAGGAGTATACAATTCTGAAATATAAGGAAAGTACCCTTTAAGTGCATCAATATGGCCGAGAATATCAAACATCCCGCTTCGTGCCGACTGCTGGATTAAGTAGTAATATTTGTTTTTCACACGGAGCATCTCTTCCTCCGTCATTCCCTCCCAGCGGTTTTTATCAAAAATATTCCTATCTTCTACAAAATGAACGGAACCGATAAGATAATCAAGCTCGTATTTGGCAAACTCATGCTTATAGGTGGAGGCAGCTTTAGGAAAATAATCTGATTCCACCCCCGCCAGCACGTCAATCCGGCCTTTATATTTCTTTTTCAATTCTTCTATTTCCTGTATGTACTCGTCAAATCCGCTTGCTGCCATCGTTATATGAGGATACGGATGATCCATCTTTTCTGCAAAATAGGGTGAGTGGTCAGATATCCCAATGACCTGCAGGCCTGAATCCAATGCGGCTTTAATATAATCCTCTATTGTTCCTTTTGCATGTCCGCAGCGATAGTGGTGTGTATGCATATCAAATTTATTCATGCGATCCCCTCCTTTATCCAGTTTATCAGATATCCAGCCTTTATTCCCGAAGCCGGTTCTTTAATTGACAGAAAAGGAAAAATCATTATATATTCAAGGAAGTTTATAAGGAAAGGGTTTATGCGGAGTGAAATGGAGTTTTGGCTTAACTATTATGTGGACAGGTATCTTCATATTAGCCGTCCTTTTCTTTGTTGATAATACAGACATTATGGAAATGACGGAGAACCCGTTTCAGCCTGAAGTCTCAGCTGAAGAAATTATCGCATTAAATGGACTGCACCCGAGCGTAGAGGAAAAAAGAGACCGCTTAGTAAGACGGGCAGGCTCGAGAGGAATAGATATCGTTATTACAGAAGAATACCGTACAAATGAAGAACAGGAAGAACTGTATGCGCAGGGGCGCTCCGAACCGGGACAAGTCGTAACGAGTGCCCGCGGAGGACAATCCTATCATAATTACGGTCTCGCTTTTGATTTTGCCGTACTGGATGAAAATGGGGAAATTCACTGGGACACAGAACGCGATGGCAATAACAGCGGCACATCGGATTATAGGGAAGTCGGAGAGATAGGTAAAGACCTTGGTCTGGAATGGGGCGGTGATTGGCAGGGCTTTCGGGACTACCCGCATTTTCAGCAGAGCTACGGCTGGAATATCAGCGACCTGCAGCGGGCGGAAGATAATTTATAATATCTCTCCGGTTCTTTTTACTACGTATGCTCTTCGTACCGTCCTTCTTTATACCAGTAGAGCACTTGAATGACAGCCGCAATGACAACGATAAGAACCATCCATAAATAATTGACGTAACCCGGACGGAAAATACTTAGTATCACTACAAGTCCGGCAATGAACCACGCCATATGCTGGGCGTTTTTCCACATAGAGCCTCCTCCTCTTTGTTCGTCCTGTTTTTAGTATACTCTCTTTTATGAACAGACAAAAACCTTTCCACTTAATAGCGGAAAGGTTCTTTACTGTTCTTTTTCTGCTTCCATTTATACATTCCCCAAAGCGCTGTAATGATAAATGCAGCAAGCGATACGATAAAGCAGATTCGGAAAAACGGCGGGTAATAGACAAATTCGATAGTATTTTCTCCGGGCTCGATTTCCGTGCCGAGAAAAGCAAAATTCGTCTCCAGTACCTCTCTGGCTTCTCCGTTCACTTTAACACTCCAGCCCAGCTCATGAGGAACCGGGAGAGTGAGGTGAGTATCGTTTTCTGTATTATCAAATTGAAGCGACATCCGGTTTCCGTCTATGGTTACTTCTTCATCTTCATGTGTTTCAGATGCTGCTGCCTGTTCCAGCGTTTCGTAGGTTTCTCCGGCAAGTTCAAGCTCGTCGAGCGTGTAGCTTCCTTCCGGCAGACGGATGGAAACGGTATCCGCGCTATCCACGCGTACCGTTATGTCTTTTACCCCTGTCCGGTACAAAGAGTCGTAAGGCTTTCGATCTGTGCGGAATTCGTTTACCTCTACGAGAAAACCAGGAGCATTTTGATCATTATTTTCCAGATAAAAAGAAACATATAGATCTTCCCATGCTTCAGACTCTTCCCCGAGAACAATATCCAGACCGCCCTCTTCTTCTGTAATCGTCAGCTGTCCATTAGAGTAGTCGCCGTTAACTGGAACTACTTCTGCTTCATCCAAAATATCCGGACTGTTGTCGGGAAGCGTTGCTGCCTCCTGCGGATCCTCCAGTATAATGCCTGAAAGCATGGCCTGTTCGCGCTCCGGAATAGAACGGTTCAGTATTTCTTCTTTATCGTAAATAGTACGGGTAGTTTGAATAAATGGCAGAACATTTGTATTCTCATAGATCACATAGTTGTCGTTTTCCATATACTTTTCGAAACCATAAGGCACTACTTCATCTTCATTTTCTTTCGCATGCATCAGATATTTCCCGCGGAGATCGCTGTAGAGATTCGCACGGTCCCCGAATCCGGAATACCGGCTGACGCTTTCCCATTCCATATCAATTTCCAGATCTTCATAGTACAAGAAGAGCATTTTTTGATTTTGAATGCTTGAATAAGCGCTTGTCCCGTAGAATCCCTGAATTAATGGAATATTGTTTCTTACATCTTCCCCGCGCCAGTCAAGCCGGGGCAGGGTTGTTTCGTCTTCTGCCTGGAATCGGTTAATCAGTCTGATCTGTTCTTCATTCATATAATCACCGCTTAGTATATACTCACGGGTGACCCCGTCCACCCCGATCCCCTCTGAGAGCTCAAGCCGCTGATGATTGTTCAGCACCACTATATTGCCGATTACAATAACCAAAAGCAGTATATAACCAAGAGCAGGCCTGCGGAACCAACCAAACAACACAAAAGCTGCGGCAGTCACAACAGCCTGAATAAGCACCAGCAGCCCTTGATTTGTATTTTCCTCTGCTATGTCCCCCACTGCATACACTACGGCGTATGTTATGAGTGCCAGTATTCCCGCAGCTATAAGCTGACTTTTTTTCACTTTAGTCAGCAGCTGCAGGCCGACTGCCGTCATTCCTCCTATCGTAAAAGAGGCAAGGTACTCAAAGCGGTTTCTCGGTGCAGAAAAGCCATTAAATACACTGCCGGCAAGCGGGCTGAAGTGCAGAATAATTAAAAACAGACTGATCGATGCAAACAGTAGAAAAAGCTTATTTTTATAAAAGGATCCTATCCATATAAAAAGTAAAAAGATGGCCGGAAGCAAAAGCGTCAGGCTTGTAAACAGCACGTTATCGGAAAAATCCCACAGCGGTATAATCTCTTCGTACGGCGGACGATAGTTATTAAAATAACCGTAAGCAGCAGGGATAAAGCCCGGTGACCCCATTCCAAAACCGAGCAGGCCGCCAAGTGTATAGTGTTTCAGCTGTTTTTTCAACGGCGCTTCTTTTTTTTCCAGACGGATCAGCCATCTGGCCAGAATATACATGCCAATGAAAATCAAATTAATATAGGCGAAGTAAAAATTAGAAAAAACCGTCAGTGCCACAGCAATAACAAACCAGGCCGGCTGCTTTTCCCGGATTATTTTTTCGACACCAAATATGAGAAGCGGGACCCATAACATAGCGTCGGCGAAGAATTCCCAGAATACTACGTGTCGGAAATAAATAGAGCTGACAGCATATAAAGAAGCCCCCACAAAAGCTGGGACTGTCTGTATTCTCATGTATCGGAAAACGGCAGTGGTAATCAGAATAATGGCCGTCACCCGCAGCACGCTTATCCAGACATTTGCCTGAGCCCAGAACAGCGCATCCGGAGAATCAATAATACCTGTCGTATCAAGCAGAAATACAACGGCGACAGAGAAAAGGTACACCAGATTCGTAGAGTAATAATAGCCGAGCTGGCTGTAGATACCGGCGCCCATTCCAAAGGAAAAGGAGTAAAAGAAATTTCCGTTTGTGTATTCGTTATACAACAGCTCCTTAAAAGGAGCTATTTGATTAAGTCCGTCATTAGGCCCGAGCATGTAGCTCTCGTTCCACCATTCTCTTAAAAAGAAAAAGTGGGAGAAAAAGGCGGCTGCAAAGGCGGCGGCAACAAGGATAGTAATTTTTCTTTTGTTATTCATAGAGGCCCACCGTTATTTTTTTAGTATTTTTCCAGTGACAATAAACGTTATCGGGATGGTAAAGATAACAGCGAACAGCGGCGCTGCATTGCTGTTGAGCTGAAGCCATTCCACAAACACAAATACAAGCGTTGAGGAGACGGCGACATTTACAAACTGGGTAATTGGAAACTGCAGAAATTTCGAAAGCGTCGGCTTTACCCGGTACGTAAAATACGTATTCAGGAAAAAGGAAATGACGAGGCTGACAATAAAACCAAGAATGTGCGATACCATGTAGTGAAATGACAAAAGGTTGTGGCAGACTAGAAATACAACATAATAATTAAAGGTATTCATGCCGCCGACAAGGATAAATCGGGTGAATTCCGTGTTGAACCGCTTCATTCTATCTTTCTCCTTGTGGTATTTGTTTCCCGGACAAGGTAATGCGGCCGCTGCTTCGCTTCATAATAAATACGGCCGATATATTCACCGATCACTCCCAGGCTGAATAAATGCAGCCCTCCCAGAAACAAAACAGCTGAAATCGTCGTAAAGTACCCCGGAACACTGACGCCCTGCTGGAAAACCTGTACAAACATAATCGTAATATATACGAGCGAGAGCACCAGGATAAACAATCCGACATACAGGCAGATACGCAGCGGTTTATGATTAAAAGAGATCATTCCGTCAATACCATAGTTCACCAGGTTAGACATGGACCATTTTGTTTCGCCCTGCTGACGCTGCACGTTTTCATAATGAATAATCTTCTGGTCGTATCCGATCCAGGAAAATAACCCTTTTGAAAAACGATTGCCTTCTTTTAATTCCAGCATGGAATCAACAGCGCGCCGGCTCAGTAAACGAAAATCGCCGATTCCATTTTTTAAGTCGACATCCACAAGCTTATTCATCAATAAATAATACAGATTGGAAAGACCGGTACGCACCTTGGAATCTCCCGTTCTGTTGCGTTGGGCAATTACCTGGTCGTACCCTTCTTCAAACCCTTTCAGCATGTCCGGAATTAACGAAACCGGATGCTGCAGATCTGCATCAATGATAATGACTGCCTCCCCTTTAGCATGCTCCAGGCCGGCTATCAGCGCGGCCTCCTTGCCGAAGTTTCTCGTAAAGGAAATATAGCGCACTTCCTCAAAAGAGGAAGCCAGCTTCTGAAGCACCTCGAGCGTATTATCGCTGCTTCCATCATCTATATAAACAATTTCGTATTGATAGGAAAGGGATTCAAATTCTTTCCGTAACTCTTCATGAATTAACGGTACGTTTTCTACTTCATTATACGCAGGTATAATAAAGGAAACGGTTGACTGTACACCGCTCATAGCTGCTCCTCCAATACCATTTATCTCTTTTTTTACTGACCTGATTTACTCATTATTTGATTAGGGAATCATTTCTGTATCACCCGTCATAAACGAAACCGGCCGATTTTATACTATACCAGAAAGCGGCCGGGATGGTTTCAAAAGACTTATTGAAAAGCTATGTGAAATTATGTGATTTTCTGCCTTCTGCATAAATAAAGCCGGCCGGCTTCAGCCGGTCAGCTGTTATGCTACTCTGCCAGAAAATCCTCAATGATTCTATTTACAATTTCCGGCTGCTCATGATGCACCCAGTGCGTCGCTTCCTCCACCAGAACAAATTTCCCGTCCAGGCACAGCTTCAGGCTTTCTTTCGGAAGGTTTTTAGAAAGAAAAGCATCATCTGCCCCCCAGATAATCTGCACGGGTACCGGCACATTGTTATCCATTCCTTGTGTCTTTCCTGATTTTGCGATAGAACGGTACCAATTCAGCATCGTTGTTAATGCCCATGGCTGGCTCCATGCTTCTTTGTACTTTTTAATATCTTCCGGCGAAAATACATCCGGACGGCTCGATTTCAGCAGTGCTTTTTCCATCGCCAGAAAGTTATTGGCGCGAAGAGCTTTTTCCGGTGTTTCTGCCATTTGAAAAAACAGCATGTAAGAGCTTTTAATCCACTGCTGAGGCTCTGTAGCCAGTACTTTAGGCATAACTGCAGGATGCGGAATATTGATAGGGATGAGCTTTTCTACATATTCAGGACGCGTTGAGGCTAAGTGCCATCCTACTGCGCCACCCCAGTCATGTCCGATAATAACCGCCTTATTTTTATTATGATGTCTAATCAGGCCGATAATATCGTCCCGCAGTTTATTTAATGTATAGTTTTCCACGCCGGAAGGCTTATCGCTCAAGTTATATCCTCTCTGGTCGGGGGCAATTACCCTGTAACCGAGATCTGCCAGTCTTTCTATCTGGTGCCTCCATCCATACCAGAATTCTGGAAATCCATGAAGAAGAACAACCAGTTCACCGCCCTCGGGCCCAGCTGCCGCTGTATGAAGACGTATACCATTTGTTTCTATATATTCAAAAGTGATATCTGCCATAATGTCAGCCTCCCTTTTGCTGCTTATTCCTTCTATATTCCCTATGTCTAAAGGCGTAAACTTGCTATTTAAAGCCTCTTTTACTCTTCAGGCTCCCAGTCATTCTGCTTTAAAGAGCGGAGCTCTTCGTCAATGTTGTCCTTTGTTAAATGAATGCCGAAATCCTCCGGCAGTTCTTCATCCTCCACGCCTGCCATCCGGTGCGCCATTAAATCACCCAGCGTCTGGTAATAATGATGGGCATCATAAAAATAGTTCGGATTTTTTGTAATAGAATTTACATACATAAAATGTTCCACTCCGCCAAATACATCGGTAATATCACGAAGCCATGTTTCGTAATCTTTTTCCCGCCCTTCCTGCTGCATCGTACGGAACAGCTCTTCTGTCACGGGGGTGGTAAAAGCAATAAATTCAGTTTCCGGATGGGCTTCCTGAAGCTGCTGCATTTCCTCTTTGAACGTTTCATCATATGTGTACGTATTTTCATCGTACGTTACCTCTTCGAAATCCGCGTCTTTTTCTTCAATACGCTCCTGTGTTTCCTGCGGCTCCAGTTTTTCTGTTGTACCAACATTATTACGGTCATAGCTCCGGTGAAAAGGCTCTTCTGTTAAAGAAGCTTCTGCGTTTTTGAAAGACTGCTCCAGCATGTCTCTTGATAAATAAGCTTTCAGTGGGTACAGCCGGTCTTCGGCGTTTTGAATAAAGGGATCCGGATCAGTCACTCCTTTATTTTCGGAAGTCGCAAAAAAATCAAACCCTATATATACTTTTTCCAGCGGCTTTCCTCTTTTCTCTTCAACATATTCTAAGTAAGGTGCATACTCTTTGTGGCTCATATGGCCGGAAGCCATATTGAACACATTTTCGTCTCCAAACTCCTGCTGGCTGATATACGTCACACGGCTGCTGCCAATAAGAAGGGCGTCAAATTCTTCTCCGGCAAAAGCCACACGATTAATCTTCTGCTGTCTTTCGTCGAAATCCTCCTGCACTTCATTCATCCTGTTTTCGTGATTAAAAAACCAAAGCGGATCAACTATTACATTAATAGAAAACATAACAATAAACGGCAGTATAATAATAAATAATATCCCGCCGGCAAAAGCCGCCGCGTTTTTCTTTCGTATCATTTCTCTCCCGCCCTGCTCTCTCTTAGTATCTTTTTTTGTTATACCCTTAAATTTTAAACGCGGAACATCCTTCTGCATTTTATTTTTTTATTGGTGCCTTGTAAATCGTTATGGCACCTTTTCATGAAAAAAGCTCCCGCCGCAGCGGGAGCCGGTTTTTATTCGTTTGGAATCATGTCTCTGGAAAGCTCGGTGTCTTTTACATATGCTTTAGGACTCATGATTTCATCAGGGTTAAATTCATCAAGAGGCATTCCTTTTTGGATTCGGTTTGGTGCATCCGGGTTAGCAAGAGCCGCCCGGGCTACAGCTACATAGTCACATTCGCCCCGGTCTATCAGGCCGGCTGCTTTATCAGGGTCAGCCAGATTTCCTGCTGTAATAACAGGCACACTGCCGAATGCTTTAGCCGCTGCGGCCATTGTCATCGTCCCTTCACCAAATCCGGGTTCTGCCGCATCATCGTCGGAAATGTGAATATAATCCACTTCAGACCGGCCAAGTATGCCAAAAATGGTTTCGGCTTCTTTTTCTCCCCCCGACCATTTATGGTTGGGGTTTACGACTTTAATCTGCGAGATACGAATGCCAAGCACCATGTCGTCTCCAATCGCTTCTCTTACCTCTTTAATAATTTCCAGAAGAAAAGTCAGGCGCTTTTCTACACTGCCTCCGTACTTATCGGTACGTTTGTTTATTCCTTCCGACAGAAACTGGTCCAGCAGATAGCCATTTGCGCCGTGAAGCTCAATACCGTCAAATCCTGCTTCCGCAGCATAAATCGAAGCCTGGACAAAACCGCGCTTGGCTTCATCAATGTCCGTCTGCGTCATTTCACGTGCCTGCTGAAACTTTCCTTCGCCGCCATAAGCGCCTACCTTTTCAGCATTCGGGTCGTAGGGAGACGGCGCAATTGTTTCTTCGTTGTAATAACTTCCCTGCGACTGAGCTCCTGCATGCATCAGCTGCACAATTGCTTTGGAGCCGTTACTTTTTATATCTTCCACAATCGGCTTCCATGCATCCCGGTGTTTTTCTGTTGCGATACCGGCCTGATTCTCATAGCCCTGACTGTAGGCCGTATCAGGATACGTTCCTTCTGTGATTACTGCTGAGAATCCACCCCGGGCGTAGCGTACATAGTACTGGTGCACCCGTTCGTTCGGCGTTCCATCTGACTCAGAACTCACTCTTGTCATCGGCGCTACCATGTAGCGGTTTTTGAAAATGTGATTGCTTATATTTCCCTGCTTAAATAAATTATTATCGAATTTGTCCATTTTTATCACCCTGCTTATTTATAGTTAGTCATGGTAACTTCTATACCCTGTACATCTCTCTGAATAAACATTTCTTTCTCTATGCCTGGACGACGAGAACAATCATGAAAACAATAAGGTAAAGAGAAAACAGGATGCCTCCGATACCGGAAACAATTCCCGTAATAGCCATGGCCATGCCTTTCTCTTTAGCTGCCTTGATTTTTCTGCGCGCGTTTTTTCCAAAGATAATCGCCATTACCCCAAAAATAATGCCGATAACCGGCGCAAATAACGATAAAATGCCAAATACCATTGATACAATGGCATCTCTGTTTACTTCTGCTTCCTGTGCCATATACAACTGTCTCCTTTTATATAGAACGCTGCTGTCCGCAGCCATTCTGTTCAAAATATTCTTCGATCACCTTTTCATCGGAGTGGGGAATAGATTGTCCTTTTACAATCTGCGCTCCGTTTATACACCCGCTCGTTAACAGCACAATATCCCCTTCCGATGATAGGGATAATGCTTTGCGCACGGCTTCTTCCCGGTTTAAGGCGGTAGAAATAGATGGATCCTCAGGATGCCTGAACCCGGATAATACCTGATCTATTATCACCTGTGGCTCGTGGTCTCCCGGATGATCTACCGAAACGACAATTTGGTCGGCCCTTCCTTCTGCTGTTGCTGCCATCCTTGGCATTTTGGAGAAATCACGTATTCCTATACCCATAAGCATTAGTATAACCCGACGTCCATTCTGCTTTTTTACTTCTCTTAGGAGCTGATCCAGCGCTGTGGGGGTATGGGCATAATCTATAATGATTTTCTGCTTTTCTTTTCCCCATACTACTTGAAACCTGCCTTCCACCGGCTCTATCTTCTCAGCTGCTTCCAGCACACGGCTCAAGGAGTACCCGCCGTGTAGAGCTGTACAGACAGCTGCGAGAATGTTGGCTATATTATATTCTCCAAACACCGGCAGAAAAACATGTTGTGCGTGCCCGTTCATTTCTATTACGGCGCTGGTTCCTGTTTCCGAAGGCGTAATCGCATATGCATGTATATCCGCCTGTACGTCCCGGTTCAGGCTGTATGTTAATACCCTGCCCGGAAAAACCGAGAGGATTTCCGCTCCTAATACATCGTCTGCGTTTACTACGGCTTTATCAGCCTGTTTAAATAGTTTCAGCTTGGCTTCCCGGTAATTTTCAAACGTTTTGTGGTATTCCATATGCTCGGGCGACAAGTTGGTATGAACGGCTACATCAAACTGAATTCCTTCCACCCTCTTTTGATCGAGTGCTATAGAAGAAACTTCCATAACGGCGGCCTTTTCTCCATGCTCTGCATATTCAGAAAATATTCTGTGAAGATCAGGTGCTTCCGGCGTGGTCGGGGTGCTTCCCCGAAATGGAAGCTTCTCCCGGGAAGACCAGATACCGTTCGTTCCTATCATACCTGCCGGCAGACCCAGTACATTAAGAATGGATCGTATATATGAAGCTACTGTCGTTTTACCATTGGTACCTGTTACCCCGGTAAGAAATAAATCGCGGCAGCTATTATGATAAAAAGCAGCCGAAAACTGCGCAGCCGCCGTTCGTGTATTCAATACTTCAATAAACGTAAGTGCCGGATAGCTTAGGCTTAATTCCTTCATTCGTTTCCCATTCTGGCTTACAATCACCGTGCTTCCTTTTTGCAGCGCTTCATCAATAAAGGCTTCACCATCCTGGTTCAAGCCTTTCATACAGAAAAAAGCCGCGCCCTTCTGCGATTTCCTGGAATCAAATACAATAGAAGTAACTTCTGCGGCCCCTCTGCCGTAAACTTCAATATAATCAAACATTTTATTTTCGGGGAAATGTATATACATACGCTGTCCTGCTTTCTATTTTTATTCGCCATTCTTATATATGAGTGTTCTTTTCCTTTTCCCCCTATGGAAAAATGTAAGCAGCCAGTAAGGTCGTATAAAGTGTACCCTGCCGAACGGTTTATTTTCAACTTCTGCCTTTTATCTTTAACATCCTCTGTTTATTTTGGTATAATAAGTAAAATATGTTAGTTATCTTTTCGTTTCATGTAGAAAGGAGAGTCTGTGTTGGAGATTATTTCGTTACTTATTTTCGCAGCTTTCTCATTGGTTTCTTTTAATTTTTTAATGGGATATCAAGAAAAGAGCATTAGTTTCACCCCGGATGATCGGCATACGGGAATGACAAATATCGGCAAAGCTGCTGAAAAAAAATTACAGGATGATGGACGGGACGCCACCTATATAGGAAACGGCTATTGCAGAGTGGACGGAAAAGTTTATGAGGTTTCAGAACGTACTATTCCTATGTCAGGTATCCCTATGCAGCGCATTATCCTGACGAAAACAAAAAAGTCTCCACAGGATGAGGCCTGAATTATAATAGCCCGCAAAAAGGCTGTGTCCAGGGACACAGCCTTTTTAGCTTGTACACAAATCACTTCTTACCAGCTATTTACTAGAACAGGGCATCATTTAAATTAGTGACTATCCGGACCTCTTTAAAGGAAATCCCCAAATTGATGGATTTCCGGGCTATTTCCGGGCGCATGCCGGAAAGAATGGTTTCAATTCCGAGCAGTTTTAAGGCATGGGATAAATCCATCACTTTCTGCGCAACAAACCGGTCTATGCTGAGTACACCGGACAGGTCAATAAATAAATGCTCAATCTCTTTCTGCCTGCATTCTTCCAATGTTTTTTCTGCAATAATTTCACTTCTTGCGGCATCAATATTGCCGATGAGCGGCAGGAGGGCCTGATGCTTTTTCAGAACGATAACCGGAGAGCTGAGTTCGTTAATAACTTCTTCCTGCTCCTGCAGTTGTTTTTCTGTTTTCTGTATAGCTTCGCGCATAAACATCTGGATCGTAAAATCAAAAGCTTTTGTCACTTTTTCATTCCAGGCGAGAAGCTCTTCCTGGGAAATCTCCCCGTGATAGCTTTGGACAAAGGATTTGATGTATCCGAGAATCATGTCCCGATAGCGGGAAAATTCTTTTTGCAGCGTCACAAGAGGCGTATTAACATACTCCTCTTCTTTTACGGTATCAGCGAACTTCTGTTCAAACTGCTGATAGAATTCCCCTTCTTCCATATTGAATATCTCAACGAACTGCTGAATAAATGTCGTATTCATTTCTTTTAGCTTTTTGGTTGTTTCCGGGTCGGTAGACGCATAAATAGAAGATGGATCGTTATCATCTATCGATTCATACCATTCCTCGCTCAGCCGGCTCGAGTGGGATAGTAAATAATCGTGCAGAAGCTGATCATAGTTAGTTGCTGCTTTTTCCTTCACCTGTACCTACCTCGCATTACTTTTTCTGTTACGTAACCTTTATTGTACTAGCTTACCATATATCACAAGTGTTACATAAGGGCTGGAAGTAATGTCTTCGAATAAAAAAGACAAATGACATTCTCTGTCATCCGTCCTTTCTCTTATTAAAGCTGTTCTCCTCTATCCAGTGTAAGCGTGAGCTGTTCTTCTTTTCCATCTCTAATGATTGTTACGTTGATGTTATCTCCAATAGTTTTATTCGTATACACGTACTGGCGGAGCTCAGACATACTGGTGATTTCTTCATCATCTACTCCCGTAATCACGTCAAGCTCTTCCATTCCGGCTGATTCTGCAGCAGAACCAGGCTCTACAGATTGGACGACCGCACCTGTTGTTCTGTCTTCCGGAAGATTAAGCTGCTGCTGGTACTGCTGGGGAAGAGAGGTTAAATCAAGCAGCGCTACGCCTAACGCAGGGCGTTCCACTTCTCCATTTGATTCAAGGTCGTTAATAATCGGCTGGGCACTGTTGATTGGAATAGCCAGCCCAATTCCTTCCGTCGCTTCCTGGGCTATTTTCATGGAATTAATGCCAATAACCTGGCCCTGGGAGTTGATCAGTGCTCCTCCACTGTTTCCGGGATTTATGGCAGCATCGGTCTGAATAACTTCTGACTGCCAGTCTGCTGTGCCGTCTTCGTTTACATCAATTGGAATAGAACGTTCTGTACCCGATATTACTCCTGTAGTGACCGACCCGGAGAACTGCTCTCCAAGCGGATTTCCGATGGCGATAACCGGCTCTCCGGACTTCAGTACGGAGGAATCACCGAATTCTGCAATGGTTTCAATACCTTTTCCATCTACTTTCAGTACAGCCAGGTCGGTCCAGACATCCTCGCCCAGTACTTCTGCTTCTTTCTTCGTTCCATCAGCTAACGTAATTTCTACCTGGTCGGCGCCTTCTACTACGTGATTATTCGTGACAACGTAGGCGTCTCCGCCATCCTTTTTATAAATAACCCCGGAGCCCGTTCCCGCTTCCTGCTCCGTCTCTTCCGAATTTCCCGCGCTTTCCTGGTATAATCCGTTTTGAGCGGCTGCCTGAAGATTGGTTACTCCCACAATGGCGTCACTCGTTTTATCCACCGCATCAGTCACATCTGAATTTACGTCATAGGAAACAGTCTCTGCTGAAGCCTGTCCGCTTGTCTGCGCGTCGGCTCCACTTCCGCTTTCATTAATCCCGCTGATCTGCGGGCCGGCGGCCATCATAATTACGGCGCCGGCAGCCAGACCGGAAAGACTTGATAAAAAGTATCCTCTTTTGGTTTTCTTTTCTGTACGGCCTTCTGTTTTTTCCTTATAGTATCCCATCCGTCATGCCTCCCTTTATTTTATATTCGAATTGATGGCAGATCGTGAAACATATTGATTTCTTTTTTGAGTGTATTCATCTTTTCATCGAGCTCATACAAGATCTGTGCGGATTCTTTCAGATTATTCTGCAGGTACTTCGGCACATCATGCCGGAACTTATAATACATTTTGTGTTCCAGGCTGGCCCACACATCCATTGCCATCGTCCGGATCTGCACCTCCACCTGGATCATTTCTGAAATTGTTGTTCGATTTACAGGAACTTCGATGATTAAATGAAGGCTCTGGTAGCCGTTTGGTTTAGGATTTTCGATGTAGTCTTTCTTCTGTGTCAGGCGGAGATCCGCCTGCTGCTCCAGAAGACGGCTGATATGGTAGACGTCATCTGTAAACGAGCAGATAATACGCAGTCCGGCAATGTCACGGATATATCTTTCCGCCAATTTTTCCGAAACCGAAAACCCCTTTCGCCTAAGCTTTTCTTCAATTGCCTGCTGTGATTTAATTCTCGATACAATATGGTCGATAGGATTGTGCTGGTGCATTACTTTAAATTCTTCGTTTAATATATTCAGACGTGTTTCCATTTCGCGCAGGGCGAACCGTCTTTTCATTAAGCAGATATCCCAGTTGGTTTCCTGTGTCTGCATCGTTTACTCCTGTTCATCCATTAATGAATTTTTTATATCATATTTTTCTTTTGTTTTTTCCAGCCAGGTCGTGTAATTCGCATCAAGCTTCTGGTTTTTCAGCGTTTCCTCAATTTCCGCTCTGCTGTCTTCAAGAGCTGCTTCCTCGGCTTCTTTTTTGTCGGTGACATTAATAATATGGAAGCCGAATTCCGTTTCTACCGGTTCGCTTATTTCTCCCGGCTCCATGTCAAAGGCAGCTTTTTCAAAGGCTTCTGCCATTTCTCCCGTACCGAAAAATCCAAGTTCTCCTCCATTTTCAGCTGAAGCTGTATCGGTGGAATATTCTTCCGCGATCTCTGCGAAGTTTTCTCCATTATCAAGTTTGGCTTTTATCTCTTCCGCCGTTTCTTTATCTTCTGTAAGAATGTGGCTTGCTTCTACCTGAGCCGGCTCACCAAGATCTTCTTTGTTTTCTTCATAATAGGTTTCAATTTCTTCATCTGATACAGAAATGTCTGCTTCCATCAGCTTTTCTACTTTAAGTGTTGTTTCCATCTGTTCTTCCAGGTCTTCCATCGTCAGACCACTCTGCGATATGGCTGACTCCAGGCCCTCTTCCCCTCCGTATGATTCTTCCAGTGTGGCTTTTTCTTCATCAATCTCTTTCTGTGTGACTTTTACTTCAGCCTTTTCCGCCTCGGCATTAACCACTTCTTCCGTTATCATCGTATCCAGTGCCGCTTCTCCGGAAGTCGCGGCCATTTCTTCGTACAGTTCATCTTTCGTAATCTTTTCATCTCCTACTTCGGCTACCGCATCGCTGCGGCTGAAGCCTGTAATTAAAAGCCCTATTACTGCAGCAGCAATTATCGCGCCAATAAAATATCTCTTTTTTCCTTTTTTAAACATCCCCAACGCCTCTTTCTCTCTGTCTTTTCTACCTTCTTTTACAGCATAACCGGGAGTTATGAATAAACTATGAACAGAGTATGAAGGAACAAAGAAACTTTTCATAAAAAAACAGCAGGAGATTTCTCCCCTGCCGGCTGCATGTCTATTTAGGAAAGCGCACAATAAAAATCGTTCCTTTTCCTTTTTCGCTTTTCACTTCAATTGTTCCTTCATGGAGTTCAACGAGGCGCTTTACAATAGAAAGTCCAAGTCCGAATTCCCCAAATGTCAGGTTGGCTCTGGAAATATCCGCTTTATAAAAACGGCGCCAGATTGTTTTTATTTTTTCCGGATCAATGCCTTCTCCTGTATCTTCCACTTCCAGTATCGTTTCCGCCTCTTCCTCCCGGGCTCTAAGCCATACGGTTCCTTTTTCTGTGAACTGAATGCTGTTTTTCGTTATATTCATTAAGATCTGGGTAAGTCTGTCGTAATCGGCGGATGCCGTAACGTGCGGTGCTGCTTCAATAATAATCCGATTTTGTTTTTCTTCTGCCTGGGGAATTAAATGCTCTTTAATGATTTCGAACACTTCTTCTATCTGTACCTGCTCCTTATGAAGCACCAGCTGATTTGAGCGGATCTTTTCATAATCGAGATTTTCATTAACCAGCCGGATCAGCCGCTTGGTTTCTTCATTAATCAAGCGCAGCCCTTTTTCCTTCTGCTCTTCCTCAATCATTCCGCTTTCAAGACCGCCGATCACCCCTTTGATTGTCGTAAGCGGCGTTCTCATTTCGTGGGAGACGTCAGCAATAAATTGGCGGCGCCGGTTCTCCAGACTTTCTATTTCAGCATTAGACCGCTTTAAATCCGCAGCCATTTCCTGAAAATCACTGGCAAGCTCTCCAATTTCGTCAAAGTCAGAAGATGGCACGTCGACGTCGTAGTTCCCCTCCGCAATGGAGGAGGTTGCGTTTCGCAGGCGCTGAATCCGGTTTACGTGAAACCTGGACAAAAGATAGCTGAAAAGCAGTGCACCTGCGAGCGCAATCAGCGCGGTATAAAGTAAATACTGATTGATCTGTCCAATGATTTCAGCCGAACTGCTGATAGGGGACACGAGCAGAACGCCGCCGGAGAAATCCCCATTTTCAAAAAAAGGCAGTACAACCAGTGACACAGTCTGGTCAAAGCGTCCGGCATCGCGGGTTTCCTCCACGAGTTCCCCGTTTTGAATCCGGGTCCATTCTTCATCCGTCAACTGCGGATTCGGAAAGCTGCCAGCTTCCGGATAAAGCACCCTGCCTTCGTTATCGAATACGCTGAAATTAATATTCTGCACACGCAGTACTTCACTATACGGAGCAAGCGATGTCGTACTGATACCGCTGTCCAGATCGTTTAAAATGTCTTCGCCATAAGCAGTCAACTCATCTACTTTATCCTGATAAACAAATTCTTCGACAAAATTAACAAACAGCAGCCCCAGAATCAAAAGCGCCAGAATCGATACCCCAAGGTGGCTGGCCAGCAGCTGATACATATACCTAATCTTCATGAGACAAAGCTTCCATTTCTTCAAATTTATAACCTACGCCCCAGACGGTGTGGAAAATGGTGTTTTCTTCGCTCTCTATTTTTTTGCGGAGTCTTTTAATGTGAACATCCACCGTACGCTCATCCCCATAAAACTGGTAGCCCCACACCTGTTCGAGCAGCTGTTCTCTCGTAAATACCTGCCTGGGATTTTTTATTAAAAAATGCAGAAGATCAAACTCTTTCGGCGTCAAATGAAGAACCGGTGTGTCTTTATAGAATACTTCTCTCGTCCGGTCGTTTATTTTAAAATAGCGTGATGTAGTAAGGTGGGCATCTTGCGTTTCTTCTACTCCGGCTCCGGTCCTTCTCGTGACCGCCCGTATACGGGCCATCAAAGCAAGCGGACTGAACGGTTTTGTAACGTAATCATCGGCCCCCATTTCAAAACCGATAACCTGCTCGGATTCACTGTCTTTGGCCGTAAGCATAATAATCGGCACCGTGCTTTTTTCCTCCCGGATCTTCCGGCAGAGCGTTACGCCGTCCATACCGGGAAGCATCCAGTCCAGTATAAGCAGGTCCCATGCCTCTTTTTTATACAGCTCGTATCCTTTCAGCCCATCTTCCGCAAAAGTTCCTGTGATTCCTTCTTTGGAAAAAAACATATCCAGCATGGAACGAACGCTTGCATTGTCTTCTACGACTAAAATCTTCATTTGAAGCACCATCCATTATCTGTATTTGTAAAGGTATAAGCATAATACCATAAGCGCGCCCGGAAAAATAAGCCGGAACGAAAAAAAGACAGCCGGTTTCAGCGGCTGTCCACGCATTCTCGCAGTTATTTTCTTAATTTTGATAAATCAAATGAAGGCACAATATTCTCTTCTGCCGCACGGCTTAAAAGAGATTCTACAGCAGCAAATCCATCTTCGCCAAGGTCGCGTGTAAATTCATTCACATATAAATCAATATGCGATTCTGCGACATCTACAGACATTTCCTGCGCATGCTCCATTACGTAATCCTTTGATGATTCCGGATGCTCCCACGCGTAATCAACCGAAGCCCGGACCCACTCCGTTATTTTTTCTGCATCAAGCGAGCGTTTCGCAATAATAGCACCGAGGGGGATAGGAAGACCCGTGTCTTTTTCCCACCAGTCTCCCAGATCCTCCATCATGTTCAGATCATAATTCTGATAAGTAAACCGCGCTTCGTGAATAACCAGTCCTGCATCTACCCGGCCTTCCTGTACAGCCGGCATAATATCGTCAAACGGCATTACTTTGATTACAGGCAGGCTCTCCGGCATCATCTGTTTAGCCCAGAAACGAAAAAGCATATACGCCGTGGAGCGTTCACTTGGCACCGCTACCGTTTTCCCGGCCAGGTCACCTGGATTTTTTTCTCCTGCTGTCAGAATCAGCGGACCGCAGCCGCGTCCGAGTGCACCTCCGCAGGGGATAAGCGCATAGTCATCTATTACATAGGGAAGAGCCGCAAATGAAATCTTCATCACTTCCGGGCCTTCTCCTTTTGCTGCCAGTGTATTTGTAATATCAATATCTGCGTACTGAACCTCCAGCTCAGGAGCTCCTTCAATTAAGCCATGCGCCAGAGCATGAAAAACAAATGTATCATTTGGGCATGGGGAATAAGCTATATTCATTCAATAAGCACCTCCGATAATATGAAACTTGCTGCTTCAAGTGTTTCAAGCGCCTCAGTGATGCGCCAGGCCGAACGGTCACGCGGACCTACCGTATTTGAAATAGCACGGATTTCCATTGAATCCACGCCGAACATTTCCGCGGCTGTAGCGGCGCCAAATCCTTCCATTGCTTCCGCTGCTGCTCCGGGGACCTGTCTGGCCAGCTTTTCCGCTGTTTGGGCTGTACCGGTTACGGTAGACAACGTAAGCACCGGTCCTATGTTAATAACAAGGTCAGATGACCGGAGCGCCCGTTTGACGATATCTATTTTTCCTTCGTCAACGATCACACGGTCCGGTCCCATGCCTATTTCCTCAATCGTCTGAAAGCCCGTTTCTGTCTCCGCTCCCAGATCGGCTGCAATAATTTCGTTGGCGATAACGAGGGATCCCACTTCCGCCTGCCCCTCAAATCCACCGCCAATGCCTGCGCTTACTACCAGATCGTAACGGGTGCGGGCCAAAGCGGAAGCAGTGGCTGCAGCGGCTGCGGCTGATCCTACTCCCGAGGTCACCACATCAAAGCTGCTCGAGGCATTAAGCCCTCTGAGAACAGCATCTTTTTCCGCTGCAACAGACGTGACGACAAGAATATGGTAATCTCTATCTTGATTTATAGGGAAATTCATCATTCTATCTCCTTTTCCATTCACACCATTCGTACGGTTGTATTTAGTGTAATGCATAGGCGAACAGATTGGCTAGTAGTACAGTCAGAATTAATTGGAAATACCCCGGCGTGTGTTTTCTTTAAAGCTGACATGATGCATCGGCTGATCGTTTTGATGTTCCGGCTGCATTTGAGCTGCTCTTTCACAAATGGTTACTATCAGGCCTTAAAAATGTGATACGATGAAAAAAACCTTTTTTATCAATGAACACGAAGGAGGGTAACGAATGAAAGCATCCTCAACTGTTACATTTGTCCGCCGCAAAGAACGCTACGCGGTTCTGCGGGGATTTCAGCTGCTGATTGATGAAAAGGAAACCGGACGTATTAAACGGAACCAAAGGCTGTCATTTACTGTAGAGCCGGGTGTACACCACCTTCAGGTGAAAAAAGAAGCCGGCGGCTCAGACGTATTCACCTGTGATCTGGCCCCCGGCGAAGAAGCTACCTTTCTTGTACTTGGAAATAAAGAAGAACCGCCCTCTCTGCAGCGATTGGATGAACCTATTTGAAAATAATAAGCAGGAACGGCCTGAAGCCGTTCCTGCTTATTTTGCTTTTTCCTTCAATAAAATATCTTTTTCACCGGTTGCTTCCAGCATTTCATAGCAGATATTCAACTCAGCTATTTTGGCATCCAGATAATCCATCGAAAGCTCCATACCAAAGGGCAGGGCAAGCATATTAATTTGGTCAAACGCTTTATGAATACGATTGGTAGCTGTTTCAAACTGGCCTTTCACCAAAGTCGTAATCGTCAGCTCGCACTCCTCATTAAAAGCGCGGAGCATCATTTTTTTCATATTGATGTGAGAAGCCGGGATTTCGTCCTCTTCCTCAGCGCCGGCAAAAGCACCTTCATGAACCATAACAGCACGGTCTTCCACGATCATATCGCGCTGCTGCTGTTTCCAGCTGTGGTAAAGAGTCCGGTATTCATCCGCTTCTTTAAAATCAAATGCCCGTTCAAACGCATGAACATCCTGAAGATTCACTTCTTCTTTCAGCTTCCGGTATCCCTCGGCGATGCTTGCTGTTTCGGCAAGCTCCATTACTTTCATTCCCAGCTGTTCATGCTCTTCTTCCAAATGGCGCTTGGATACCTGCAGTGATTCCAGCTGGTCTCCAAACGAATTCTGCTGATCCCAGAGCTTTGTCATTTCCTGGTTCTTGGACTCAATGGTTCTGTCCAGCGCCGCTGCTTCCCCGGCACGCTGGGCCATATCACGCTCATATAGCTTTTTCTTGTCGGCGAATTCATTTTCCATCTGGAAAATTTTCTCCTGGAAACGTTTATTCAGCTCTTCGTTCATCTCCTGATAGTGATGGGTAATCGTTAACCGCTTATTCTTCTGGACATTTGCTAAAATGATGGCCGCCACTCCGCTCAGAAAAAGAGTAGGAACGGCGAGAATACCTAAAACAGTAATAAACCATGTGGAATACCACCATTTATCATTATAGGTAAACGGCACATACGCAAACGGCACCTGCTGCGAAAACTCTTCTTTTTCTTCAGCGGTGGTTTCTTCCTCCATCTGTATCTGCTGCAGCTGGTTGGAAAGCTCGGCCGCTATATCGCCGGCTTTCGCATATTTAATGTCTCGAAGCGTAATGCTGTAGGCCCCGGCTTCAAATCCAACCTTCCGTTCTTCGAGCAGTCTGATATTTTTTATTTCTTTATAATCAAACGTAATAAACTCTTCCGGCTTGTACTTTTTATTTAAAAATACGGCCCGTTCATTTGTTATGATAAATGCGCCGGAAAACTCCTGAGGCCCTGAAAGCTCTGAGCGGCACCCTCCGTAACAACTGGCAACGAGACGTTCGTTTTCCCGTTTAATGTCTTCTGTAAAATTCGTTAGAAGCGTATCGTAGCTTCCCATGTGATCCCTCTTTTCAAAAAATACGTAACTATTTTCTAGCTTATCACAGTAGCCGGGCAATCGAAAGCCGGTTTCTTTTCCCTGCCGAACACAAAAAAGGCGCTGCCGGATCCGGCAGCACCATTACCGCTTCACCCTTCCGGATCAGCCGCACTTTCATCCATATACATAACCTCCCACAGGTGTCCGTCCAGATCTTCAAAGCTCGATCCGTACATAAACCCCTGCTCTGCCGGTTCCTGCGGAGAAGTCCCGCCGGCCCCGACGGCTTTACTGATAATTTCATCGACCTTCTCCCGACTGTCCACCTGCAGAGCCGTTATCGCCTCTATGCTCCGGGACGTATCGGTAATCTCCTTTTTTGTAAACGTCTGAAAAAACGGCTCTGTTAAAAGCATCGCAAAAATTGTTTCACTAATGATCATGCACGTCGCGTTTTCATCGGTGAACTGAGGGTTAAATTCAAATCCAACCGCCGAGAAAAAATCGATCGACTTCTGTAGATCTTTTACCGGAAGATTAACAAAAATACGTTCTGCCTGCATACTCATTTCTGCTCCCGCCTCTTCGTTTTATTTGATATATTATGTATTCTACGCCGGCAGGCCGATTCCTTTGCCTATTTAAAAACGTCGTCTGCCGCGCGCTGCACATCTACTCTTCTTTTTTTACAGAGAGTACTTCTTTGAGCTCATCGCTTACGCTCCGGTCAGACATAGGGACACCCGAGCGGTAAGCGGCACGGCACATGAGATGCCCTGCTACCGGAGCCGTTAAAAACACGAATAAAATACCCAAAATCAAACGGACGCTGAAAAAATTCTCAATACCGGCGAAAAAAATGAAAGTGCCAAGCAGGGTGCAAAGCACGCCTAATGTAGCACTTTTCGTACCGGCATGGGACCTGGTATATATATCAGGCAGCCGGAGAATACCAATGGCACTGAGCAGGGCAAGCGTGGTTCCAATAAGCAGAAGAAGCGCTACAATGGTTTCAATCACCGCGTCTGGACTCAATGATAATCCCCCTCTCAATGTACTTGGAAAAAGCGACAGTGCCGATAAAGGCAATGATTCCCATCAACAGTATAATTTCCAGATAGGCGCTCGTCCGAAACGTGACAGAGAGCACAGCAACCATGGCAATTAGATTAATACCAATGGCATCAAGCGCTATGACCCGGTCCGGCATAGAGGGACCGATAATAATACGGTACAGCCCGACGAGAATAGAAACAGATAAAAAGACTAGACTGACAGCCATCGCAATCGCAAACATCAGCGTGTCACCTCCATAATAGCTTGTTCGAACGAATTTTTAGTGGCAATTACTTTATTCTGCGATTCCGGTATGTCCATCGCATGGATATACAGCACATTTCCCTCAGCAGATACTTCCATGACCACCGAACCCGGCGTCAGCATCAGCAGCATCGCGAGAAAGGTAATTTCCCAGTCCGTGGAAAGTTCTGTTTCCAGTTTAAAAATGCCGGGCGTAATGTTCAGGCGCGGACGCAGAATCTGCCGGATCACAAGGATGCTTGAGGAGACGAGTTCTCTAATGAAAATAAACAGCAGCTTAGTTATGCTCCAGAGCTTCCACAAATAGAATTCCTTTGGAAAAAAACGGCGGAAAGAGAAAATAAGTACCAGCCCGATTACATAACCTGTCATTAACGTTGTTACATAAATACCTTCTTCGTCCTGAAAAGATGCCCACAGAACAGCGATTAAAATATTAAGCAGTATTTGCGCCGGCATGTTCTATCCTCTCCTTTGCCGTTTTGATTAAGCAGGCCCGAGTACCGCTTCGATGTAAACAGCAGGATTCATTAAATCAGAGGCGGCCGCCGCTACATATGGATTCACCCATTCCACTCCAATTCCCAAAAACAGGCTCACGCATATAAGCAGGGTACAGGGCAGCAGAAGACCGTGCGTTGAGGTTTTCTCATCCTCCTTGCTTAACTGGTTTTCTCCCCAGAATCCATTCATGAAAATTTTCATCGTCGAATACAGCACGGCCAGACTGGAAAGCAGCCCGATCACTCCGAGCACATAAAACTGGGTTTCCAGCGTCCCCTGCAGTACGAGCAGCTTGCCAAAAAATCCGCTCAGCGGTGGTACTCCGACCAGGGCGAAGGAAGCGATAAAAAACATCCAGCCCAAATATGGATGATTCCGGATCATACCGCTCATTTCTTTTAATTGATAGGTACCGACAAGCCCGACCATTGCGCCTCCGAGTAGAAAGAGGAGAGTTTTTACCACCATATCATGAATCAGATAATAAATAGCCCCGGTAAGTGCCGCTTCCTGAAACACAGCGATTCCGATCACGATAAAACCAATAGCTATTACGATATTATATGCCAGCACTTTTTGAATATTGCCATAAGCCACCGCTCCGATGCTTCCCAGAATCATCGTCAAGCCGGCCATCCAGGCGATAACGCTGTGGGTGATGCCGGGTTCGTGATAAAAAATCAGGGTGAACATACGGAAAATTGCGTATACTCCCACCTTCGTCAGCAGTCCGGCAAAAAGCGCGGAAATAGCAGTCGGCGGTGCGCTATAGGATTCCGGCAGCCAATAGAAAAACAGCAGCGCCGACTTCACAGCAAAAATGACTAAAAACAGCAGGGCAATGGCCGTAAGCAGATCAGGCTGGCCGGCTTCTGCTACACGCACCGACAGATGAGCCATATTAAGCGTTCCCGTTACCGCGTACAAGTAGGCAACCGCCACAATAAACAGCATCGAAGACACGATATTAATCAATACATACATAATGCCTGCCCGAAGCTGTTTTTTTAAACCGCCCAAAGATAACAGGACATAAGAAGCGAGAAGCATTACCTCGAAGAATACAAATAGATTAAAAATGTCCCCTGTTAAAAAAGATCCGTTGACGCCGGTAATTAAAAATTGAATAAAAGCATAATAGTAAAACCGTTCTCTTTCCCATTCTATAGATTGAAAGGAATAAATCAGGCAGCCCAGGGCGACTATGCAGGAGGTAATCACCAGCAGCAGCGAGAAGGTATCCGCCACAAGGACAATACCGAACGGAGCCTCCCAGCCGCCAAGGTTCAGAATCTGAATGCCTTCTCCTCCTACCTGCTGAAGCAGGTGGACCGCCGTTCCCATTACGGCAAGAAACGAAAGCACGCTCAGCAGGCGCTGAATCATCACATATTTAGGAAAAAGTACGAGCAGTGCTCCCGTAAGAAATGGGATAACGATTGGCAGGATCACGATATTATTCATGTTCCGGTCCCCGCAGTTTCTTCATGTCATCGGATTTAAACTCCTGATAGGCTCTATAGGCAAGTACTAAGAAAAAGGCAGTAGTTCCAAAATTAATAACAATGGCTGTCAGTATTAACGCCTGCGGCAGCGGATCGGCGTAAGGAGCCGCCTCAGCCCCAAGCAGAGGCGCTCCGCCCTGTTTTAACCCCCCCATTGTTAAAAGCAGAAGCAGTGCCCCGTGTCCAATAATGGATGTTCCTAAAATAATACGGAGCAGGCTTTTCGTTAAGATTAAATACGTGCCAATGCTGAAAAATATTCCAATAACAAAGGCCATTACAGTCTCCATTATTCCTCATCCCCTTTGTTGCGGCTGATGCTTACGATTACGGTCATTGTAGTGCCGACTACGGCCATGGCCACCCCTATTTCAAAAATAATGGTCGTGGCAATATTTATTTCTTCATTAACAATAGGCATATAAAAGTGCAGATGGGCCTGGCTTAAAAATGGGACATGGAATACAAAGGAAGCCATGCCTGTAAATAAAGACACCAGTACGCCAAGTCCGGTAATCACTTTATAGTTTATAGGAAGCGTCTGGGTGACAGTCTCAATATCAAACGCCAGCAGCATTAGAATAAGTGCCGATGAAATCACCAGCCCGCCGATAAAGCCGCCGCCTGGATTATGATGCCCGGCGAAAAATAAATAAATCGCAAAAGTAAGGATAATAAACGTTACTATTTTTGTAACGGTCTGAAGAATGACATCATTAATTTTCATGATCATCCCTCTTTTCTTTCATCCTGAGACTGATTAAAGAATACACGCCCAGACCTGCAATACAGAGAACCATTATTTCAAGCAGCGTATCAAATCCGCGGAAATCAGCCAGAATGGCATTAACCATATTCCTTGATCCGGCCAGCTCGTAGGAGTCCTCGAAATATACCGAAATCGATGGAAACAGCTTATTTCCCTGGGCAGCGAGCGTAAAGGAGGTGATCAGCACACCCACACCCAACGAAATAATCAAGTTTGGAATCTGGACACGTCTTGCCGTTTCCCGAAAGCGGAACTCCGGAAGAAAGCGCAGGCAGAGAAGATACAAAGCGACAGAGACGGTTTCTACGACCAGCTGCGTTAAAGCCAGATCCGGCGCGCGGAAAATCACAAAAAACAGCGCAACCAGATACCCTACAGCTCCAATAGCAATGATGGCGGTCAGTCTCTTTGAAGCGAGCATCACCGTCAGGGCACCCGCTACAAGTCCTACAGCAAGAAGGACTTCATACACTTCTATAGTTGATACATCGATTCTCCGGAAGGAAATACCTTCCGAGAAAAGAAGCATGCCCCCCGCCAGTATAATAAGTATTCCTAAAATATACTGAATGTAGTCCCGCGTTAAACCGCTCATATAAATATTTGTAAAAGAGTATGCCGCCTGCTCCGCTTTCAATATGCCGGAAGAGTACGCATTATTAAGCGTGTAAACCTGCGGAAACAAGGTGAAAATGCCTTTCCACCGCTTCCACGTTAAAAATAAAATACTTCCAAGCACAATGACGCCAAGCGTCATAAACAGCTCCTTATTAAATCCATGCCAGGCTTCAATATGAATGGAAAAATCCCCAGCATCCCCCGGCAGAATCGAAGCTACCATAGGTTCGAGCACGTAATGGGCCAGCACGTTCGGCGCAAAGAAAATTCCAATCACAAATGCCGCAAGCACTGCAGGGGAAATCAACATCCCGGGAGGCGCTTCTTTTGGTTTTTTTTCAAGACGGCGCGGACGGTATTTCCCCCGGAACGTATGAAAGATAAGAATCATGCTGTAAACGAAGGTAAAAATACTTGCCACCCAGGCTACAGCTGGAATAAGCAGGCCGGCCGCCCCGGCTGAAAAAATCCCCGTCTCTTCTAAAGAAAGGGAGCTGGTAAAGAACAGCTCTTTACTTAAAAAACCGTTAAACGGCGGCACTCCTGCCATAGAAAGGCTGCCGATCAGCGTCAGCGTAAAAGAAATAGGCATCAGGCTCATCAGCCCGCCTAATTTTCTCGTGTCTCTCGTACCGGTTTCATGGTCAATAATACCGATCACCATAAACAAGCAGCCTTTAAACGTGGAGTGGTTTACTAGATGAAACACAGCTGCCAGAACTGCCGTCGTATATAGAGCCGTTTCTGCTTCCTCCGTGACAGCCAGAGCCAGTGACCCTATTCCAAGAAGTGATGTAATTAAGCCCAGCTGACTAATCGTGGAAAAAGCGAGCAGTGCTTTTAAATCGGTTTGCTTCATCGCATTGACTGCACCCCAGAACAAAGTAACGAGGCCAACCGATGTAATGATCCAAAACCACTCCCCGGTCCCTCCAAAAAGTGGAGTGAAGCGGGCAATGGCGTAAATGCCTGCTTTAACCATCGTCGCCGAATGCAGATAGGCGCTGATAGGCGTCGGCGCTTCCATTGCGTCTGGAAGCCAGATATGAAAAGGAAACTGGGCGGATTTGGCAAAGGCGCCAATCAACACAAAAATCATGGCCGGCAGAAACAGGGAATGCTCCTGCAGTTCTCCTGCCTGGCTTATAATGCCGCGGATGCTGTACGTTCCTGCCATAGAATGAAGCAGTACAATACCCGCAAGCATTGAAAATCCGCCGCTCACCGTAATCAGCATCGCTTTCTGCGCTCCATTCCGGGATTTTTTCCGCTGATACCAGAATGCGATCAGCAGAAAAGATGAAATGCTCGTAAGCTCCCAGAATAAATAAAAGCCTATCAGGTTGTCGGAAAATACGACGCCAAGCATCGCACCCATAAATAAAAGCATGTATACGTAAAAATTATGTAGCAGTTCCCTCGTTTTCGATAAATAGAATATGGAATATAAAACGACCAATGCACCAATTCCACTAATTAAAAAACCAAATACAAGACTCAATCCATCTACATAAAAAGAGAGATTGATACCATAGGAAGGAATCCAGGAAAGAGTGTAGAGCATCGTCTCTCCTTCACTTATATCTACCAGCCAGCTTCCCAGTACCACAAAAAGAATAAGCGGCAGCGGCAGAACAAACCAGCCGGTATGAATCCGGGAGACATATCGATAAAGGAAAGGAATCATCAGGGCATATAGAAAGGGTAAAAGAACAACAGAATGGAGCCAGGACAAAATGTAACCTCCTACTCACTGAATGTAATAGGATCCATCATTTTCAGTTTTTTTCTTCTTATATATTAGTATAAAGAAAGGCAGGCCGTTTCGCACATAATAAATGCATAAACTCTATCCAGCTCATGATATAATTTAAAAGAGAGCGCTTCCAGGTTACCCTTGATTATCAATTGACAAAATCAGGAACGAGGAGTAGCCTATGGATGAGCTTCATCGATTATCAAGAATTTATTTACACGAGGTGAAAGATCATGACCGGTAAGGGTACAATGGATGAAAGCATTCTGGTCTGTGTTTATTACGGGCCAAACGGTGCCAAATTAATACGCAGGGGATGCAAAATCGCTTCCCGCCTTGACTGTCCTTTATATATAGTATCAATCGACCCTGCTCCCGCCGATGAACTGGATCACGAGAAGAGCCAGTACATTGAAAGCTGGAAAAAGCTTGCAGAAGACTACGGGGCCACCGAGTTTATTTTAAAAGATAACGAAAAGCGCCCGGTCGTTAAAGTCATTGGAGAAGTCGCCAGGGAAAAAGGCGTGACCCAGATTATTATCGGCCAGACCGCTAAAAGCCGCTGGGAGGAAATTACTAAAGGCTCCTTTGTTAATATTCTTCTAAAAGAGCTTCCTTTCATTGACCTTCATATCATTTCTGTTTCAAGAGAGCTTAGAGGTCATGACGGTGATTACGAGAAGGGCTGTCACGCTTATCTTGTGCGGGATGGCACTCAGTATAAAATCAGCTTTAACCATACGAACGAAGCACAATACGAAGGTATCTTTTTTAAAGAAACCGGCACCGACTTTAACAACGGAACCTTTAAGTTTATGAAAGACGGCGAAATGCTGGAAATTCACGTAACCGAAGACTATGTGACAGAAAAAGAAAAGCTGGGGGTATAAGAAATATTTCCCTCTTTTCAAACAGCCTGTCCGGATAAATGTATATAAAATCAAACAATCTTTACTACTTCAAAAAAGACGAAACGCCGCAGCGTTTCGTCTTTTTATGCGTTCCCACTCTTTTTAATTGCCTCCGGAGCCAGAACCGGAGCCGGAAGCGATGGCTCCGGCCATTGCCCCGGTCATCGCTGCCTGCTGGGCCTGAAGAATACTTTCAAGCGATGTCTGAACAGCGGTTTCCATAATAGAAGCTTCTTCTGCATATTCACTGACGGAAAGCTGTACCGCAATCGTAAAATTCATTTTTTTATGCCACTTAAATTCTTTGGCCTCATTCAGGGCATTTTCAATCCTTACAATAAAATCAGCCAGCATTTCCTTTTCCTCTGCGAGTGCCATAATTCCTACTTCCGGATAATGTATCGGTCTGACTTTCTTCTCCTGTGCTTCTAGAGTGACGACTACATCCATGGCATGTTTGACGAGAATGTCAGTGTCTTCATTGTCACGCAGGGCCAGAATATGGCTCAGCATCTGCAGCTCGTTGGATTTTTTGAACCCTTTATCATTCAGGTTCCCATACAGCTCTTCGATCTTTGCCATCAGCGGTGCTTCTTCTAACGATGATGCAGCTAACAGCACGGCAATCGGATAATCGGAGCTCGACGTCAAAAACATATGATCCTTTTTCATCAAATCAAATACACGCTTGGCTCCTTTAATCAGATCATCCCTGCTGTCTGCTTCTTTTTTTAAATCAAGCACGAGAAGAGCGGAAATATACGTAAAGCTTCCTCTTTGAAAGGAGCTGTCCACCAGTTGATCGTAAACCTCCATCCATTCATGATACTTTTCTTCGGGATTATCGAAACGAATATCCAGCGTGGCCGCTCCTACATATACCTGAGCACTGTTTAAAGCACTGAACACTCCTTTTTTCTTTTTCACGTATTCGGCAATTTCTTTAAAACGTTCTACATCAAGCTCTTTTTTACGTACCACATACATAGAGGAAATCAGCATAAGCACTCTTGCATCCACTACCTGCCATTTCAGTTCCTGTTTCAGGGTGGAATAGTACTTCTCATACGTTTCAAGTTTATCCATCAGTTTGTTTTCCATGCGATTTCATCCTTTCCGCATATCTGTATCTGTCACATCTATCATTATACTGCTTTATCAACCTGAACAGTACCTTCCTCTAATGAAGACCGTTGAACAAAATAAAGCCCCTTCCGTAGTGGAAGAGGCTTTATTTCTATTTTAGTATAGCAGTTTGCTTGGCAGTACCCGGGAGCGGCTTTGTGAATGTCCTGGTCAGATAAAGCATGTAAATCAGCCCTGCCCCCACCCATACTAATCCACCTATAATGGTCGGCGTATCGAGAAGAAATAACAGCCAGAGCATAATGAATGCTCCAATGCCGGGAACTCCGATATAAAACACTTTCTGAAACAGACCGGCCGTTTCTTTTTGTCTTACAGCCAGCGCAATCACTGATATGTTTACAAAGAAGAAAGCCGTGAGTGCTCCAAAGTTAACAAAGCGGAGGGCCGCATCTACACTAATAAACAAAGCGAGAATAGACAGAACGGACGCCAGTGCAATATTGAATACCGGTGTATTAAACTTCGGATGAATATATCCAAAGAACCTTTCAGGCAGAATTTCGTCCCGCCCCATTACGTACAGCAGCCTTGACACAGCAGTAATGGATGCCAGCCCCTGCGTAAATATGGCCGCGATTAATACCGTCATAAAGATGGCATTCAGCGCGCTGCCTCCAATAAGGGCCATCAACTCCATTGCCGCAGAATCAATGTTCACAAAGGAAAATGCAGGCTGGGCCAGCTGAATTAAGTATGAACTGCTGATATGAAGCACGCTGATGATTCCGATCATAATAAAGATAGCTCTTGGGATCGTTTTCTGAGGGTTTACTGTTTCTTCCGATAATGTCGTAATAGTATCAAATCCCAGGAAAGAGAAAATGACGACAGATGCTCCTGCCAGCATAATCGGCATCGTCAGATCTCCTGCAAAAGGCTGAATCGAGAAAAGCCCTCCCGCTCCGCCCCCTGTCCACAGGCCGCGGATAAGAATAATACAAAACGCAATAATAAACACAATCTGCATGATGACAAACAGTCCGCTCAAATTAGCGGAAGAATTAATGCCGAGAACAGCAATGCCTGCCAGCAGAATAATTAAGCCTATGATCCAAACAGAAGAAGGCACGCCTGGAAACTGAGCGTTCATGAACACTCCAAATGTAATGCAGGCTATGATAGGAGCAAATAAGTAGTTAAATAAAAGCAGCCAGCCTACTAAAAATCCGGCGTTTGGATGAATAGCTTTTTTAGCAAACGTATAAGCGGAGCCGGAAATCGGAATCTTTTTCGCCATAATAGCGTAGCTGGTCCCTGTAAATATAACAGCAACAACTGCAAAAACATAAGCCGGGGTCAGAAATCCGGAAGAACCTTCATATGCTACTCCAAATACAGAAAAATAAATCATCGGTGTATTCCATGCCAGACCCATAAAAACAACCTGCCATAACGTTAACGTCCTTTTTAATTCAGCTTTTTCAGCCATGCTTTTCCTTCTTTCTATAGTGGTCTTTTTCTCCAATAAAATTATTTCGATATACTTTATTCCGTAGTCGATACAGCAGCCGGCCGGGCTGGTTGTTCTTGATGATGTTCATTCTCTGGAGTCTTTTTCTTTTAATCAACTATCCTGGCAGAAAATCTATCAATCTATTTTCGCTGAATCGTGTTACTCACTTACAGCCGCAAGGGACACATTTTCTGCTTTCAACGGCAGATGTGAATATTCTAAAAAGTATGTTAAATAACCTCACACAACTATTGTCTTCCCAGCCGGACTCCCCTACACTTTTTGTATACGCAGCACACATAGCGATCCTCAAAAATAACATAAAGGCCTCCTTGCCAATGGCATTGAGGGGCGGAAAATGCTTTCTAGGGTTCCGCTGCCGGCTTCGCTTTACCTGCCGGCAGGACAGGTCCGAGAGAAAGCGGGCACGGCCGGATAACTATGGCTGCTGTTTACACGGACGGACAAAAGCCTGGGAGATTAAATTCTCTCAGGCTTTTTTTTATTACGTTACAGGCTATCGCAGAAATGAATACATGAATCCAAGGGAGGAAATAACAATGAACAGCTATTGGAATAAATCACTTGAAGCAGGAGAAAAATGGTCCGGGGTTATAAAAAAAGGAAGCCTGCTGCGCCTAACTGCCTCCGGCAAAACGGCTAATGTATCCATGCTTCTATTCAACGCCCATGACCGTACGGAACGCTATAATATGCCGGATACGCTGAAAGCCCAGCATACATCGCATTTAACGAAGGGACATGTGTTAATGAGCGACAATGGCAAAGCGATGGCCGGGATTATCGAAGATGACACCGGATGGCATGATCCTTTTGGCGGTTTTTCCAAAACCGGCTGGACAGATGCCCAATTTGGAAAAACAACCTATCAATCTGAACGGAACGAACGCTATCGCAGCGGCGAAGAGAATTTTTCAATGGAGCTGTTCCGAAATGGACTGACGATGCGGGATACCGTCCCCGTCTTGAACGTATTTTCAAAAGTAGCCGTGCAGGATGGAGGCGAAATGGTATTTCATGAAGACAATGCCCAGACAGGTCAGGCCATTACCTTCCGAACCGAAATGGACCTGCTTATCGTCTTATCCAATACGCCCCACCCGCTTGATACATCCACCGTCTATCCGTCAGTTCCTGTAAAGCTTGAAGCAGGAGCCGCTGAGCCGGTAGGCAAAGATGATATTTGTTTGAATTTATGCGGGGAAAACCGCCGTGCCTTTGAAAACACGTGGGAAGCCAATCTTCTTGCGGAAGGACTTACTGCTGCTGTTTCCGCTGAATAAAATCGGAAAATTCAATTATCTTGAAAGGATGATCAAGAGTGACACAAGCAAAAGAAATTACAACGAGCCCCCGAAAAATAGAAGACGCCGTTTATACCCGCACGATTCCAGCCGGTAAAGGCTGGATGCACGACCTCGAGCCCGGACAGGTTTTCAGAATAACCGACCTCGAAGGCAATCAGGCGGCCGATACCCTTTTTTACGATGCTTTGAATCCGGAAGACAGCTACAGCGCGATTGAAACGGTCACCGCTCAGAAGAATATCTACCTTACTACCGGTTCGGTACTACGGGCAAAATCAGGCAGGCCGCTCCTGACGATTACCGCTGATTCCGTCGGCAGGCACGATACTGTAGGCGGGGCATGCTCTGCGGAAAGCAACACGGTCCGCTACGCCCACGAGAAAAAAGCGATGCATAACTGCCGCGATACGTTTATGTATGAATTATCGAAGCGGGGAGCCCAATTTTCCAAACAAGATCTGGCTCCAAATATTAATTTTTTTATGAACGTTCCTATTACACCGGAAGGCGGCCTTACCTTTGAAGATGGCGTCTCTGCCCCCGGCTATTATGTGGAAATGCAGGCAGAAACAAACACTACCGTATTAATCAGCAACTGCCCTCAGCTAAATAATCCGTGTAACGATTACAATCCTACACCGATTGAAGTCACGATCTGGAATAACTAATTCATTTAATAGAAGAAAGGAGAATGCTTTATGTTTAAAAAGGTACTTATTGCCAACCGCGGTGCAATTGCGGTGCGGATTGAACGAACACTAAAAAAGATGAATATTCCCTCTGTCGCTATTTACACAAAAGCCGACCAGGACAGCCTGCACGTAGACCATGCAGATGAAGCGGTTCTTATCGGGGAAGGAAATGCCCAGGAGAGCTACCTGCATCCGGAAACCATTCTTCAGGCTGCTCTTGATACCGGTGCCGATGCTATTCACCCAGGCTACGGCTTTTTAAGCGAAAATGCCCAGTTTGCCCGGACCTGCCAGGAAAAAGGAATTACGTTCATCGGCCCAACTCCTGAACAGATGGAGCTGTTTGGCTTAAAGCATTCTGCCAGAGAAGCGGCTGCCAACGCCGATGTCCCTCTTCTTCCCGGAACGAATCTGCTTGAGCATGCAGAAGAAGCGGTCGCTGCTGCAGCTGATATTGGCTATCCTGTTATGCTGAAAAGCACCGCCGGCGGAGGCGGTATTGGCATGAGAATCTGCCGGGACAAAGACAGCCTGCTTTCTTCTTTTGATGCCGTAACCCATCTGGCTGAGAACAATTTTAACGACGGCGGTCTGTTTTTGGAGAAGTACATTTCCTCTGCCCGCCACATTGAAGTGCAGATTTTTGGAAGCTGGAAAGGAGATGTTGTTTCTCTTGGAGAAAGAGACTGCTCCATTCAGCGCAGAAACCAAAAAGTAGTCGAAGAATCCCCCGCTCCCCTGCTTTCAGAAAAAGTTAGAAAAGAAATGGCAGCTTCGGCTGAACGTCTTGCATCTGCTACCGGATACCAGAATGCCGGTACCGTGGAATTTCTGTATGATCCTGATTCAGAAGCATTTTATTTTCTTGAAATGAATACCAGACTACAGGTAGAGCATGGCGTAACTGAGGAAGTAACCGGCGTTGATTTAGTGGAATGGATGATTCTTGAAGCCGCCCGGGAACTTCCTGCCTTCCCCCCTATTACCATTCAGGGCCACAGCATTCAGGCGCGTGTCTATGCCGAAGACAGCTTTCATGATTTCCGGCCGAGCGTCGGCCAGATCGACCGGGTCGAGCTTTCGTCCCTTGCCCGAAACGAATGCTGGGTACGTGACGGCCTTCAGGTCACTACGCTGTATGACCCGATGCTTGCTAAAGTTATCGTTCATTCCAAAGACCGGGACAGCGCAATAGAACAGCTGAGTGCCGCGCTGACTGAAACAAAAATGTACGGAGTGACGACCAATCTTCTCTATATAAAAAGTCTTCTGCAGGAACCGGCTTTTCAAAAAGGAGACGTACACACCCAGCTGTTGAACAGCTTCTCTCCGTCTGAAATGGCTCTCGAAGTAATAGACGGCGGCATTCAGACAACGGTCCAGGACTGGCCGGGCCGAGTCGGCCACTGGGATGTAGGAGTTCCTCCCTGCGGACCGATGGATCCTCTTTCCTTCCGCATCGGCAACCAGCTGCTGCATAATGCTGAAAAAGCGAGCGGCCTGGAGCTCACATTACAGGGCGGATCTTACCGCTTTCGTGAAGCTATGTGGTTTTGTATAACAGGTGCCGACATGCAGCCGGCACTTGATGGAAAAGAGATCAGCTTATATCATCCTATCCTCGCTGAAAAGGGGCAGGTTCTTTCCTTCGGCCAGGCTGAGTCAGGCATGCGGACATACCTGCTTATCTCAGGAGGATTTGATATGCCGCAGACGCTGAACAGCGCTTCTACATTCACACTTGGCGGATTTGGCGGCCACGGCGGCAGAGCCCTTCGTGCCGGAGACGTGCTGCGTGTACATGGGAATACTCTTCCTGCTGTCAGCGAGCCTTTAGCAGCCGCAGAAAAACCAGCTATTCAAAAAGAGTGGACGATCGGTGTCGTTCCCGGACCACACTGCACAGAGGAATTTCTGCTTCCGGCTTACCTCCAGCAGCTTGAAGAGACCGAGTGGGAGGTTCACTTTAACAGCTCCAGAACAGGGGTCCGCCTGATCGGCCCTGCCCCATTATGGGCAAGAGAAGACGGCGGCGAAGCAGGGCTCCACCCTTCCAATATTCATGATAATGCTTACGCGGTAGGAACCCTTGATCTAACAGGCGACATGCCTATTCTTCTCGGTCCGGATGGCCCAAGCCTCGGCGGATTTGTCTGTCCCGTCACGACAGCATCAGCAGAATTTTGGAAAATCGGCCAGCTTCATGCTGGAGATACGATCCGGTTTCAGCTGTTAACGTTAGCCCAGGCAGAAACACTTCGTCTGGAGCAGGAAGCCTACCTGAATGCGCTTCAGGAGAATGCTTCTTATGCCATACCTGAGCTCTCTTTTGAGAAAAATGCATTCGATCCCAGCTACCCTATTCTTGCCCGTGAAACGGAAGACAGACGCTTTCCGATAACGGTCCGCTGCAGCGGAGATGAAAATGTGCTTGTTGAATACGGAGAAATGGAGCTCGATCTGCTGCTGCGTTTTCAAGTGCAGGTGCTGATGGAGGCCATCCGCCTGGAAGATGATTTTCCTATTATGGACCTGACGCCGGGAATCCGTTCTCTGCAGATCCGTATCAACCCATTGGAAAACAGCGTTCAGCAGGTTTGCAAAAAAGTGCTGGAGCTCGATAAGCAGCTTCCCGCTTTAGAGGATATTACCATTCCATCGCGGATTGTGAAGCTTCCGCTTTCCTGGGATGATCCATCGACCCAGCTTGCCACCGAACGGTATCAGCAGAACGTCCGCCCGGATGCGCCGTGGTGCCCTGATAATCTCGAATTTATCCGGAGAATCAACGGGCTCGACAGTATTAACAATGTGAAAGATGTCGTGTTTGACGCAAATTATCTCGTAATGGGGCTCGGGGATGTTTATCTCGGAGCACCGGTGGCCACCCCAACGGACCCAAGGCATCGGCTTGTAACAACAAAATATAACCCGGCACGGACGTGGACACCTGAAAATGCCGTAGGAATCGGCGGCGCCTACATGTGCGTCTATGGAATGGAAGGCCCGGGCGGCTATCAATTTGTCGGCCGCACCATTCAAATGTGGAACAAATTCCGTGAAACCAAAAGTTTTGAACCCGGCAAGCCATGGCTGCTCCGCTTTTTTGACCAGATTCAATATTATCCGGTCAGCGCCGATGAACTGCTGGATCTTCGGGAGGATTTCCTGCGCGGCCGGTTTGAAGCAGATATTACCGAAACGACGTTTTCTCTTAAAGACTATATAGAAGATCTTGAGGCAGTAGAATCCGGTGCCGCCCAGTTTAAACAACATCAGCAGAAATCGTTTCAGGAAGAAAGGCAGCGCTGGAAAGAACAAGGCCTGGCAGAATATGTGTCTGAGCAGGATGTAAAGACCGAGCAGCCCGCCGAAGGACTGCCGGAAGGAACTTCTCCTGTCACCTGCTCTATTCCCGGAAGCGTGTGGAAAGTTTTAGTAGAAAACGGATCAGAAGTAAAACAGGGAGAAACACTTATTATAGAAGAAAGCATGAAAATGGAATTTATTATTGAAGCTCCGTGCGACGGGTATGTGACCGGCCTGTCGATTAAACCGGGAGATGAAGTGCACCCTGGACAGACTATTTTGGGAATTACCGAAAAAAAGGAGGTTTCTGTTTAATGCATGCTTATCCTTCCATTGCTGCCTTAAGAAAAGCCTATATGTCCGGCCGCATGACTCCGGAATCTCTCATTGAACAGCTTACAGCGCAGGCTGCAGAGGAGGAATCCTATAATATATGGATTACCCCTCCTTCTCTTTCCTTTATTCAGCCTTACTTGGACAGGCTTAAAGACCTGCCGATAGAGAACGCCCCGCTATGGGGAATTCCCTTTGCTTTAAAAGACAATATAGATCTAGCCGGTGTTCCGACAACCGCCGGATGCGAAGCATACAGCTACATTCCCGAAGAACACGCAGCGGCCGCCGCCCGTTTAATCGAAGCAGGTGCTGTCCCTATTGGAAAAACGAATCTGGATCAGTTTGCCACAGGACTGGTCGGTACAAGAAGCCCTTATGGGGAGACAAAAAATGCCTGGAATGCTGATTTAATCAGCGGGGGATCGAGTTCCGGCTCGGCGGTCTCTGTCGCGAAAGGACAGGCTCTCTTTTCTTTAGGAACAGATACCGCCGGCTCCGGCCGGGTACCTGCTGCATTAAACAATTTAGTGGGTTGGAAATCCAGTCTCGGTGCCTGGCCTGTCAGCGGTATCGTGCCGGCCTGCGCAAGCATTGACTGCTTAACCGTATTTACCCATACACTGGAAGATGCCGCACTTGTGGATTTCATTATCCGTGGATTTGAGGAAACAGATCCGTGGTCGCGTAACACCCCTGAATTATCGGAGAAACAGCCGCAGTCTTACCTGCTTCCGGAAACACAACCGGCTTTTTTCGGTCCTTTTGCCGACAAATACCGTCAGGCATGGGAACAAACAGTGACTGCACTCGAACGGTCGGGTCTTCCTATTGAGTATGTATCCGTTGAATTTATGGAAACCGCCGCCTCTATTTTATATGATGGACCGCTCGTAGCAGAACGCTGGGCGGAACTTGGCGGATTTGCAGACTCTCACCCCGGGGCTCTCCTGCCGGTTACCGAAAAAGTACTTCGTTCCGGCACGAATCCTGACTATACTGCCGCTGCGCTGTTTCAGGCAAAGCATCAACTTAAAGCATATACGAGAAAGGCAGAGGCTCTGCTGCAAAACAGTGTACTTATTATGCCTACCGCCGGCGGAACCTGGAGCCGAAACGAAGTAAGGGAAAATCCTATCCAGACAAACAGCGACATGGGGCGCTACACCAATCACTGCAATCTGCTTGAATTGTGTGCGGTATCTCTTCCCCAGCCGTTTGCAGATAGCCGCCTTCCATTCGGCATCACTTTATTTTCCAGCCAGGACAACGACTCTCTTCTTGTTGGCGCTTCAAGAGAAATACAGCACTGCAGGCGAAAAGAAGTAACGGTTGCTGTCTGCGGCCTCCATATGAGAGGGTTTGCGCTTGAAGAACAGATGATTGCCCACGAAGCGTATTTTGTAAAAGAGACAATGTCTGCTTCCAGTTATAAGCTTGTTGAAATACCTGGACCGCCGGCTAAACCCGGCATGATTCGTTCTGAAAAGGAAGGTGTCCCTATTGCGCTCGAGCTGTGGAGTATGCCGCTCGATCAGCTCGGCTCATTTACGTCAGGCATTCCTTCTCCGCTAGGAATCGGCAAGGTCGAATTGGAAGACGGAACATTCACTCCCGGCTTTATATGTGAGGCAGAGACCGCTGATTATGGAAAGGATATTACTTCATTCGGCGGCTGGAAAGCCTACCAGAACAGCTTAATATCTCTTTAAAAGCCCGGCGTTTGTTTCACGTGAAACAAACGCCGGGTTTTTATAGGTTTGACGGAAATCGTACGTTTTCGGTATTGCGTTGTGTTTTTCATAAGGAACTGTTTTAATATGTATTATAGATACATATTAAAAGGAGGCAATTTATGACGACCCAGGGAGCACTTTCCGAACGTACCATTGATATTGTGAAAAGCACCGCCCCGGTTTTAGCAGTACATGGAGAAGCCATCACTACAAGGTTTTACGAGATGCTGTTCGAAGCCCACCCGGAGCTGCTGAACATGTTTAATCATACAAATCAGGCAACGGGTGCTCAGCCAAAAGCATTGGCACAGGCCCTTTATGCCGCAGCTTCTTATGTAGACCGACTTGAAGTACTCGAATCATTTGTAGAAAAAACCGCACAAAAACATGCAAGTGTGGGAGTAAAAGCAGAACACTATCCCATTGTCGGACACTACTTAATCAAAGCGATGGAAGACGTACTTCAGGAAAATGCCACTCCGGATATTTTGGAGGCATGGACTGAAACCTATGGTGCCATTGCTGATATTTTTATTCAGGCCGAACAGAAACTATACGAAACAAAAAACGAAGCACCTAAAGAATGGACAGGTTATAAAGACTTTACAATAGTCGATATTGTGCAGGAAAGCAGCAGAATGAAGTCTTTCTACCTTCAGCCTGCCGATAACTCCCCCCTGCCTTCTTTTCTTCCCGGACAATACGTAAGTCTGCGTTGTTCCATACCAGGAGAAGAATACACCCATGTCCGCTCCTACAGCCTGTCTGATGCTCCTGAAACCGGCTGCTATAGAATTACGGTCAAGCATGAAGAGGATGGGATCGTTTCCTCTTATCTGCATGAACAATCAGCGGCCGGAAAGCATATTGAGCTTTCTGCTCCATACGGCTCCTTTACACTTCAAACAGATGATCGTAAACCTATTGCCTTTATCAGCGCAGGTTCCGGTCTGACGCCGCTTGTCAGCATGATAAAGTCTCTGCCGGATTCCTACGGAGCTCCTGTTACGTTTATTTACGCTGCCAAAAATCATCACCATCATCCTCTGCAGCAGGAAATCAGCAGTGCCATCCAAAAGCTTCCCGTTTCTCAGGCACTGACTTTGTATACAGCACCTGAAGCAGAACATCCATCTTCTACTCATTTCGGTACGGAAACGACGCTTACCAGGGAGGCACTTCAATCTGCCCTGCCACAGGAAGATACCCGCTGCTACGTATGTGGTCCGCCGGCTTTTGTAGAAGCAGCTGTCTCCTACCTTCATGAAATTGGCCGGGATGACATTTTCACCGAAAACTTTGTACCTGCTTCTTAGTTTTTACAAGTGAAAATAAAAGAAGCCGTTCCCTTTAAAGAGGGAGCGGCTTCTTTCTATTTTGTAAATGTGTTTTCCAGCGTGCCGATTTCATCAATCGTGCATTCCACTTTGTCGCCTTTTTTCACAAATTCTGCGCCAAGCGGGCTTCCTGTTAAGATTACGTCACCAGGCTCAAGCGTCATTACTTTGGAAAGATAGGACACCATCCGCTTCAGGGAAACGATCATCAGGTCGGATTTGCTGTTCTGCTTCTCGTCTCCATTTACAAATGCTTTCACGTACACATTAAGCGGATCCAGATCGGTTTGAATCGCCGGGCCGAGCGGCGTGAACGTATCAAATGATTTACCGACGGTCCAGTGTCCGGCTTCATGGAAAAACTGCGGGGCTGTTACGTCGTTACCTACCGTGTAGCCGAGAATGCTGTCGAGCACTTCGTTTTCTTCGATATTCTTCGTGCGTTTTCCAATGACTACAGCCAGCTCAGACTCAAACTTAATCTCGTCCACTCCTTCCGGAATGCGGACTTCTGCTCCTGAACCAACCAATGAAGACGCCGGCTTGTAAAAAAAGACTGGAATCTCCGGCTGTGTATCCGGCAGATCTTTTTTATCTCCTACATAATTGGCTCCGATACCGATAATTTTTTCAGGCTCTACCGGGGCAAGCAGGGTTACATCTGCGTGATCATGTGTTTCCCCGGTTGCTTCTCTTCCTGAAAACAGATCCCCTTTAAACGGCTTCAGCCCTTCTTCGGTCCATTCTCCATAATAATGATTCGACTGATATTCATATCTGCATAGTTTCATCGTATTCTGCCTCCATTTATTAGGGTCTGTTACTGTACAGCTTTCTTTACTTCCAGGCAGCGGCCCGGCATAGGGAAAAGCTTGCCCTGATTCAATAAGTTGCCCGGATTGAACACTTCCCGGATCCTCGTCTGTGCTTCAATTTCTTCATCTGAAAAGATAAAGCGCATTTCTTCAATCTTTTCAATGCCTACACCGTGTTCTCCAGTAATGGAGCCGCCTGCATCCGAGCAGGCTTTCAAGCAGGCTGAACCGGCATCTACCGCTTTTTGGGTTTCTCCGGGATTTCTGGAATCAAACAAAATCAGCGGATGCAGATTCCCATCTCCCGCATGAAAGATGTTGGCAATACGCAGCTCATACTTGCGGCTGATCTCATTAATTTGTTCGAGCACCTCCGGCAGACGGCTTCTTGGGATCACTCCATCCTGAACCAGATAGTCAGGAGAAATGGCTCCCATCGCCCCAAATCCGGTCTTTCGGTTCGCCCACCATCTGCCGCGCTCCGCGTCATCTTCGGCTACTTTCACTTCTTTAACATGATTGTTGCGGCAGACGGCAAGAATCTCTTCGATCTGTTCGTCAATACCAGCAGCAATTCCATCTACTTCAATCAACAGCAGTGCTGCAATATCCCGGGGGTGTCCGACAGGGAAAGATCCCTCCTCCACCCCTTCTATCGCAGTCTGGTCCATCATTTCCAGCGCCGCCGGCACGATGCCTGCGGAAATAATGTCTGATACGGCGCGGCTGCCGTCTTCTACCTGGTCAAAGTAAGCCAGTACCGTCTGCTTCATTTCAGGATTCTTTAAAATACGAACCGTGATTTCCGTGACGACCCCAAGCGTGCCTTCCGATCCGGTAAGAAGTCCGAGCAGATCGTACCCGGGAGAGTCCGGCACGCCGTCTTCTCCAATCGAAATAATGTCTCCGTTTGGCATCACGACTTCAAGACCGAGAATATGGTTTGTCGTCACGCCGTACTTTAAACAGTGGGCACCGCCCGCATTCTCCGCTACGTTTCCACCGATAGTACATACATACTGGCTGGATGGATCCGGCGCGTAGTAATAGCCTTTACTGGAGATGGAGTTGGTTAAATGAAGATTTACATAGCCCGGCTGCACGACTGCCTTTCGATTTTCATAATCCACGCTCAGCAGCCCTTTCATTTTCACCAGACTGATAATCACCTCATTATTAAGCGGTGTAGCTCCCCCGCTTAGTCCTGTCCCGGCACCGCGTGCCAGAAAGGGAAGATCATTTTGGGCACAGTATTTCACGAGCGCCGCTACTTCTCTTGTGTTTTTTGGGAACACAACTGCTTTCGGGGAATGCTGGTGAATCGTAAAGCCGTCACAGTTGTAGGAAAGCATGTCGACATCTTCAAACAGTACTTCTTTTTCTCCGACTATCTTAAAGAAGGCTTCAATATGGTGGTCCTGATTTGCGCTGACTTTCTTTTTTCTTCTCATTAACTGCATGCCATTTACCCCTTTCCAGAAGTTTGTAACTGCCGCTGTTCTTCTTTTTGCTTTTTATACGCCCAGTCAAGCAGCTGAATGGTGTGGACAATACGCTCGCTTCTGCCGTATTTCTGAACGCCCATCGCCATCTGCAGCATACAGCCCGGGTTCCCCATTGAGATCATTTCCAGATTTTCCGGTATATTCTCCATTTTCCGATCCAGAACAGCATTGGCCATATCAGGGTTTGTCAGGTTGTATACGCCGGCGCTTCCGCAGCAGGTATCTGCATTTGGCATATCCACAACTTCCACTCCTGGAATGTCCCGGAGAATTTGACGGGGCTCTTCTCTTACGCCCTGTCCGTGGGCAAGGTGGCAGGCATCATGGTAGGTAATTCTTGTTTTCATCTCGGTCTGCGGTTTCTCGTACCCTGTATCGTAAAGGTACTTTGAAATATCCTGAATTTTTTCGGAAAACTCCTCGGCCTTTTCTTTCCATTCCGGCTCATCTTTAAACAGCTCCGGGTATTCCTGCAGCGCGCATCCGCAGCCAGCCGAATTAATCACGACTGTATCGGAATCGCTGAATGCTTCAATATTTTGTTTCGCCAGCTTGCGCCCGGAATCCCGGTCGCCTGCGTGCACATGAAGCGCTCCGCAACAGGTCTGGTTTTTCGGTATGACTACTTCGCTGCCATTGTGCGTCAGAACATCGATGGTGGCGTCATTAATATCGCTGAACATCACGTCCATGATACAGCCTGTCATAAATGCCACTCTGCCTTTAACTTCGTCGCCCTTTGCAGGAATGACCGGCATGTTTTTGTATTTCTCACGAACCGGGTGGCCGACGTTTGGCATGATGGCTTCCATACCGGAAAGGTGATCCGGCATCAGGTTCATTGCTCCGGATTTCCTGGTAAGGGACTGAAGGCCGCTGGTCTGGTAAAAGCGGAGCAGGCCGCCGACTTTATTTAGGCGGTTCGTGTGCGGAAACAGCTTCTCTAAAATAGTAGAGCTGAAAGCTTTTTTCCAGCCGGTAAGCGGTTCTGCACGGCGTATCTGGCCGCGGGCCTCTTCAATCAGTCCGCCAACTTCGACGTCGGCCGGACAGGCCGTTACGCAGGCCCGGCAGTCCAGACAGGTAAAGACAGCGTCCGAGAAGGACTGATCCATCTTAATTTCTCCTTCAGCCACAGCGTGAATTAAATGCACGCGTCCTCTTGGCGAATGCTGCTCCTGCCCTGTTTCCAAATAGGTCGGACAGGCCTCGAGACACATGCCGCAGTGAACACAGTCATCCCATTTGGCTGGATCCGGATGGTCTTCCGGGAAATAGTTGCTTAAGCTTTTCGTCGAACAGGCCGGTTGCTTTTCCATTGTGTAATCCTTTGCCATACTCATTTTATATCCCTCCGACAAATCGACCCGTATTCAATATTTTTTCAGGGTCTGCTTGTTTTTTTATACCGCTCAGTAAAAAGAAATAGGATGGCTGATTTCCCCACACGCTGATCTGACGGCGTACAGCAAGCGGTAGGTGAGTAATAACGGCATATCCGCCAAGCTCCTCCGCCTTCGCCCGGATGCTTTTAACCGCCGTAATAACTTTATCTTCCGGTCCTTCTATATACATCTTTGCTACACCATGTCCCAGTCCGCCGTGTCCATAAACCGCGGCTCCGCTCTCGTGATGAAGCCGGTCGGCTTCTACCATTAAATGAAAGACATCCATATTTTTACTGCCTGTTTTCACAGAAGCTCTAATATCAGAAGAGGAGGACGGATCTTTAGGCGACAGTTCAGTAAAGCGCTTCCAAAAAGAAACAGCTTCTTCTTTTTCCATCACAGTCATGTTCATTTCCGAAGGTTTATTTTCCACCAGCCAGTTCTCCTGAAAAGCAACCGCACTTTCCACATCTTCAAAGGCAACCGCGAGCGTATAGCTCTCTATGTCCGCCAGTTTTTTTGATAAAGCAGGATTCATCAGCTCCAGAGATACAGGTTCAATCGTGGAATCAAGAAAACTTACGGTAAACGGACGGAGTTTCTCCCAATTTTCTTTTGAAAAAGACAGCAGCACGAGCTTTTCCTGCTTAGGGAGCGGACGCAGCTTCAAGGTAATTTCAGATATAACGCCAAGCGTTCCCATCGAACCGACAAACAGCTTATTCATATCGTAGCCGGCAACATTTTTTACTACTTTTCCACCGGTACGGGTAATTCTTCCATCCGGATACACAACCCGCATGCCAATAACATGGTCCCTGGCGGAGCCGTACTTTAATCGCTTCGGCCCGCTGCTGTTGCTGGCAACAATGCCCCCGATCGTCGCATACTCCGGCCATTCCGGATCAAGCGAGATCATTTGGTTATGCCCGGCCAGAAATTCCTGGATGTCTTTCATTACCGTACCGGGTTTCACTGTCACTGTCATATCGCCGGGAACATGTTCGATAACACCGGCAAATTTTTCGAGACTAAGCAGAATATCGTCGCTGTCTTTTGTACCGCCGAAACCACGCTTGGTTCCGCCGCCTATAATCGAAACACTTTTGCCATTTTCACTCGCATACGTCAGAATACGGGCAATTTCATCTTCTGTTTCCGGATATACCGTATGCTCCCCTCCATTTCCCAGCGCATGACCCTGCGCTGTTTTCATAATCTGCTGCGGTGATACTACTTCTTCAAGTTCCATATTAAACACTCCTTTCCTTATCTTCCCAGAGAATACTTTCCTGCATCTTTTCTTCAACAAATGATAAATGATCCACCATCGCCCTCCGCGCATTTTCTGGATCTGCCTCCTGTACGAAGCGGGCAATAGCGGCATGCTGGTCAATAATTTTTTGAGAGGAAGCCGGTTCCGCTGCTAAATACAGGTGAAAATCGATCATTGCTTTTTTCGTCGTCGATGACAGAAATTCCATCAGCTGCACAAGAATCGTATTTCCCGCGGCTTTGGCGATTGATTGATGAAAAGCGTAATCAAGCTCCCAGCTGTCCGGTTCAAGCGTCGTCTCCATCGCTTCTGCTGCCTGAACTACTGCATCAGCCTGCTCAGGTGTCCGATAGCTTGCTGCTTCTTTCACCATTTCTGTTTCCAGCATTTTTCTTACTTGAAACAGCTCCTGAATGGCCTGCTGATCAGGAAGCAGGGCTCCTGAGTGAAAAAGCTTTGCTGCATCAAAGGGGGATACAAAGGTGCCTTCTCCTTTTTTCACATAAACAAGCCCTTTTCCTTTCAACGTTGAAATGGCATCTCTTACGGCTGACCTTCCTGTTTCAAACAGATCACACAGCTCGCGGACAGACGGCAGCTTTTCATGGGCTTTGAATGTGCCGGTTTGAATCTGTGTTTCCAATTCAGCAGCTACGTGCTCGGAAATATGAACAACGGGAACTTTTTCCACCTCCATAATCAGTCTCCTTTCTTCGTTATCACATATCAGACAACCTGCCTTGAAAAGAAAAGCCGATCCTTGCGAAACAGGTACCGGCTTGCTGCAGTTCATGGTAAAAAAGGACCACTAATCACGTGATCCTTTTTTATTGTTATTTTCTTCCGCTGACCAATGCTTCTTTCACTTCACGGCGTCTTCTGTGCAGAATCGGCTCCGTGTAGCCGCTTGGCTGTTCGGTTCCTTTAAACACAAGATCACGGGCAGCCTGGAAAGCAATTGACTGATCCGGATCGTCACTCATATTTCTATAATCCGCATCATCGGCATTCTGCTCGTCCACCACTTTTGCCATCCGGAGCAGCGTTTCTTCAATCTGCTCTCTTGTGCATATGCCCTGATGAAGCCAGTTTGTCATGTGCTGGCTGGAAATACGGAGGGTTGCTCTGTCTTCCATTAAGCCGACGTTGTTAATATCAGGCACTGTAGAGCAGCCTACGCCGTGCTCTACCCAGCGTACAACGTATCCTAAAAGTCCCTGGGCATTATTATCAAGCTCTTCCTGGATGTCCGTTCTGTTCCAGTCCGCCTTCTTATCAACTGGAATAGTAAGAATATTATCTTTATGATCTTCATTCCGTCCGGCCAGCTCTTCCTGCACCTCGTGAACATTCACTTCATGATAATGAAGGGCATGCAGGGTAGCGGCTGTCGGCGAAGGAACCCATGCCGTATTGGCACCTGCTTTAAGCTGTCCGCTCTTTTGTTCAAGCATCAGTGCCATCAGCGAAGGCATGGCCCACATTCCTTTTCCAATCTGAGCTCTGCCTTTGAGGCCTGCACCCAGTCCTACATCTACGTTTGATTTCTCATAGCTGCCAAGCCAGATGGATGATTTCATTTCGCTTTTACGGATCATCGGACCACATTCCATGGACGTATGAATTTCATCGCCTGTTCTATCGAGGAAGCCTGTATTAATGAATACGACTCTTTCTTTTACTTCTTTGATGCAGTTTTTCAGGTTGATTGTCGTGCGGCGTTCTTCATCCATGACGCCGATCTTTAACGTATTGCGCTTTAATTCAAGCAGATCTTCAATACGTTCGAACAATTTGTTGGCAAATGCCACTTCCCTGGAACCATGCATTTTCGGCTTCACGATATAAATGGATCCTTCTCTTGAGTTGTGCAGTTCGCCGGTACCGAGAACGTCATGCTTGGCGGCAAGGCTTGTGATGACACCGTCCATAATGCCTTCCGGTATTTCATTTCCGTTTTCATCCAGAATCGCATCTGTTGTCATAAGGTGGCCTACGTTTCTCATAAAGAGAAGCGCCCTGCCGTGCAGATTCATTTTTCCACCGTCGAGGGACGTATACTCGCGGTCGGCATTCAACTTTCTTGTCATCGTTTTGCCGCCTTTATTAAATTCAGCGGTAAGCGTACCTTTCATCAGGCCTAAAATGTTGCTGTATACGTTCGTCTTGTCTTCTGCGTCTACAGCGGCTACCGAGTCTTCGCAGTCAATGATAGTCGTTGTTGCCGATTCCAGCACAACATCTTTTACGCCGGCTCCATCGGTTTTACCGATTGGATGGCTGCGGTCAATTTGTATATCTGCATGCAGGTTATTATGCTTAAGCAGAATGGAAGACGGCTCTTCAGCAGAACCCTGATAGCCTTGAAGCTGGCTTTCATCTTCAAGGGGCACGGTATCTCCGTTCTCCAGCTTCACGTGCAGGCTTTTCCCTGAAATGCTGTACTGTACAGCATCTGCGTGGGAGGCGCCTTTAAGCGGAATGGTTTTATCAAGAAATGATTTTGCATATTCTACCACTTTGGCCCCGCGCTTTGGATTGTATTCCGAGCCTGCTTCGGCCCCTCCTTCGTCGCTGATCACATCTGTTCCGTACAATGCATCGTACAGACTTCCCCAGCGGGCGTTGGCCGCATTGGCCGCATATCTCTTATTGTCAGCCGGAACAACAAGCTGTGGTCCTGCCTGACTGGTAATTTCTTCATCTACATTGTTTGTGCTGATCTTAAAATCATCCGCTTCCGGCTCTAAGTAGCCGATGGATTCAAGAAACGATTTGTATCTTCCAAAATCCCCCTGGCCGTTTTCTTTATGCCAGTGGTCAATTTTTTCCTGAAGCTCATCTCTTGTTTCCAAAAGTTTTTTATTTTCCGGGATTAAATCATGAAGCAGCTCATCAAAACCTTTCCAGAATGTTTCCTGGTTCAGCCCGCTTTCGGGAAGCGCCTCATTGTTCACAAAGTCATAAAGTTCGGAAGCCACCTGGAGTCGTCCGATTTTCTGGTAATTCTGCATATATACATTCCTCCTTCAGGAATTAGTTGGATAATATATTTTATTTTCTGATTATATCCATTGTATATGAAAGCGCTATTTTATAAAAATACTTATCTGGAATACGTGTTATGCCTTTTGGCTATAGAAAAGAAATGAATACACGTTATAATAGAAAGAAAGCGATTTCTAAAAGGAGAGAACACCATGGATATCCAACATTTGAAATATTTCTCGGAGGTAGCCAGACAGCTCAATTTCACAAAAGCATCCGCTGCCCTCCATATCTCCCAGCCTTCTTTAAGCAAAGCCATTAAGCATATTGAAGAAGAAATCGGCGTGCCGTTATTTTACCGTTATTCCAAAAAGCTCGAACTAACCGATGCCGGAAAGGCAGTACTCGTAAATGCCAAGAAAGTGCTGGAATCGTTTGATAATATGAATGAAGAATTAAGCGACATTATTGAATTAAAAAAAGGCGAAATCCGCATCGGGATTCCACCTATTATCGGAGCTGCTTTCTTTTCACAGCTCGTCAGCCGCTACAAAGAAGCCCATCCATCTATTGAACTGCTTTTGACCGAAGTCGGCACAAAATCCATCAAGCAGGGAGTAGATGAGGGAACACTTGATATCGGCCTCATCTGCAACCTCCCGGTTGAACAGCAGAATTTTGAAATGGAAAAACTTCTTAAAGATCCATTGATGCTGATTGTTCCTGCCGGCCATAAATTTGACGGCCGGTCGTCTGTTGCTGTAGATGAACTGGCAGAAGAACGTTTTATCCTGTACCGGAACGACTTCTCTTTGTACGATCGAATTATAGAAGAGTGTGAACAGCACAGCTTTTCTCCCAATATTGTCTGTGAGAGCTCACAAAAGGATTTCATGGTAGACATGGTGGAAGCCACACTCGGTGTAGCGCTTCTTCCAAGCAGGATCTGCCGGGATATCCACCAAAAGCAGATTACCGCGATTCCTCTTCATGACTCCAGCCTCCACCTCGAACTCGGCATGATCTGGAAACGCGACAAGTACCTGGCATTTGCCGTAAGGGAGTTTATTTCCATGTCGCAGGAGCACCTGCTTCACTCCACTTGACCGGTCAGCCATTCCTCCATAATATCCACTGTCCGGTTCGTCTGTTCAGCTGAGGAAATAACAGCCTCCCCATCACCTTCCTGCGGGCCGTAGCTTCCAAATCCGGCGTGATTCCCGCCGGTAAGGTCTGCAGATTCTGTTTCATCCGGCAGATAGGCTTCCGCTTCATTATAGCTATCCTGATTCAGTACGCTGTCCCGGTCTGCTGTAATGCTCAATACAGTAAGACCGGTTTGATCAAGCCGGCCGCCTTCGTCCGGATAGGACGCAAGAAAAAAGACTCCCTGTACCGTTTGTGCATTTTCGGCTGCATACCTTGACGCCATGGACCCTCCAAGGGAGTGACCACCGATCACAAATTCTTTATCCGGGTTTTCCTCCAGAATTTTTTCTGCCCTGTCTGGTGCAAGCACGGCCAGATTTACAGGCATTTTCACGATATAGGTCGTAAACCCTTTTTCCGCCAGTCCCTGTGCCAACGGAGCATAAGCCTGCTCTTCCACAAGACCTCCCGGGTAAAAAATAACGGAGGGTCCCTGCTCCTGCCCGGCCTGAAACACAAACCAGTTATCTTCTTCCACGGCGCCGCTTTCCGTCATGCTGTTCCGGGCTGCCGCATCTGGCGGATAGGGCCGCAGGTATATAAATAATGCCAGGGCGGCGGCAAATATAACGGCGGCGGCAATAAGCAGCCGCTTTCGTGAAAACAGCTTTTTATTCATATCACTGCCTTCTTTTCTGTTGTTTTTTATTTGCTTTTTTATCCTTCTGCTTAAACCAGCGGACCGCAAAGTCTACGGAGTCTTCCATTTTAAAAAGACGAATGTGGGCAGAACCGATTTTTCCGAAGCCAATGTCCTCCTCTTTTTCAAAAGCTGCCCCCAGTTCTTCAAACAGCTCCTCCCTGAATTCGAGATCTTCCCTGGCCTTCCAGATCGTTTCTCCATTTTCAATGATCGGGTGGCTCGTTTTTATCTTATCCTGATAGGTAATCCGGTACTCGGCCAGATGAAAACTTGTGTTGCTGTCAAACTCAACTCCCAATAGAAGCACGTACGCCCCTGACTTATATAATTTACCGAGAGGACTGCTTTCTCCAAGGGCAAAATCATACGGGTGGTCCTCCATGAAAAAATCTTTATTTTTCCCCCAGGCAGCGAAAGAAACGGCGGGATGGCTGCTTCTTCTAACACTTTGAAACGTACGGAATGTTTCCGGAATCACCCCCATGCCGGATGAAGGGGAATAGGCTGGATGATATCCCGGCATATCCGCTTTCAGGCGGGCATGCCACTCTTCAGGTACCGGAGGATCGTTCCACTCATATGGATCAGAGAGCATCGGAGTCTGGGTCGGCATTACAAGGGTGCCTTCTTCCGTTACGGCATCCATCAGAGCCAGTATGACATTCACTGCGCCCCCGCTCACCCATCCAATCGAAGAAAGAGAGGAGTGGACGATAAGCGTCATTCCTTTTTCTATTCCAATCGACCGCATATCTTCTATAAGAGTTTCTCTTGTCTGGAGCTTTTTTTTCGTATCTATCTTTTCAGTCATTGTGAACCTCCGGTGGTTGTGGTATTTTTAATGCTGTGTGTCTTTTATTTTACCGTGGGAAAGACAAGAAAGTATAGATATTAACAAAATGGAGGTTCTTTTTATGATTTATCAACTAAAACTGCAAATAAAGCAGAGCAAACCTCCTGTCTGGAGGCGTGTTCAGCTCGACAGCCAAACATCCCTTGCCGATGTTCATTCTGTAATAGCCACCAGCTTTCTGCTCGAAGAGAAAGCGTCTTATACTTTTTCTATAAATAATACTTCACTTGATTCCAACGCTTCCCTGGATTCTGTTTTAAAAGAAGAAAAAGACCAGGCCATTTATGACTCAGGGGCGGACAGTGAAGCAGGCTATATCGTCCAGCTTGAAAAGGTCGCAGAAGCAGATCCGAAAAAAACATACCCGCTCTGCATAAAGGTAACGAAACCTTTGGCCCAGCACGGCGAAGATTTTAATGAGACCCAGGAAAAGCACCGTTTGAATGAAGCATTCGCTTCCCTGCAGCAAGGAGAAAGCAGCGAAGACAGCAGTTCCCATGATAACAGCATTTCCGTACCCGGCATTCCAGCTTCTGAACAGGCCAGTGCCTCTGAATGGAAAAACCTGTTTGAAAAAGCAAAAACATTTTATCACCAGGCACCGTGGGAACGGATCGAAGACCAGGAAATATTCATTGTCCGGGACGAACAGACAGATCAAACAGCGTATTGCAGTATTTTGAAAGGCAATACAAGCGTACACGGCATTGCCGTCTACCATGGAGAAGAAGGAAAAGACGCGCTGTACAGCCTTCTTCACGGAAATAATTACCAGGCCCTGCACCAAAAGTGCATCATATTAACGTTTGACAGCCGTGAGGACCTTGAGACAGAAGATGCCCGTATTATCGACGAATCCGGAGCTGCCTTCGGAGAAGGACAGGAATGGCCTGTTATCCGCAGCATGCTGCCCGGGTATTACCCGTGGTTTTTAACGTCTTCGGAGACGATATTCATGACGAAAGTTCTCGAGCAGGCCGCTGTAGTAGACGAGCATGTTCGAAACGACAGCAGCTTCCTGGAAGAAACACCTAAAAAACAGCGCCGTGCCCGTCTGTATACGAACGGAGCATGGATTGACACAGAGCTTCCCTTTACATCATCAGATGAGCCGCTCCGCTATACCGGCGGCTTAAAAGTAGACCAGTGGACGATGACCCGTCTGCAGCAGCAGCCGCAGATTAAAACAAAGCTTGCGCTTGGCGTATTCACGCTTCCAAATGCTCTTCAAAGCGAAGAAGAAGAACGTCCCCTTCTCGTAGAGAGCTCCATCTGGTTTAACGCAGCCAATGAAAAAATGATCGACCACAAGGAATTTCCTTTCTTAAAAAGAGCTGCGTACCTGCAGAACAAATTAGTAAATATTATTTTCAACCATTTAAAAGGACGCCCTTCCCAGATTTTAGCCGCTGATCCGGAAATCTGCGACATTCTGATGCCCGTTGCTAAACAGATTGGAGTAGAAGTATATTTAACATCCAAGCTGCCTCCAATGGAAAAATTAATGAAGCAGATGGCGAAGTCCAAATAATAAATAAAAAACAAGGTTCAGATTAAAAAATCTGCCTTGTTTTTTTATTTATAAAGCGGGATAGTTAATATATACAAACGTTTTCCTGCGCTTTTTCTCTGTTTGTCACACTATCTTTAATTAAAAAAGGAGGCGGCAGAACATGAAAGCTTTAGAAGGAAAAATTGCCCTTGTAGCCGGAGCTACAAGGGGAGCCGGCCGGGGTATTGCAGTGATGCTTGGAGAAGCCGGGGCCACAGTCTACTGCACCGGAAGAAGCACCCGCGGCGCTCCATCCGACTTAAACAGGCCGGAAACCATTGAGGACACAGCAGAAATGGTCACGGCTTACGGCGGCCGGGGAATCCCTGTACAAACGGACCATACGGTTATTTCTGAAGTAGAATCTTTATTTGCACGAATTGACCGCGAACAGCAGGGCCGGCTCGATTTAGTCGTCAACGACATCTGGGGCGGCGAAAAGTGGACGGAATGGAACACGCCTTTTTGGAAGCACAGCCTGTCCAATGGCCTGATGATGCAGGAACGGGCGGTTCACAGTCATATGATTACCAGCTTCCATGCAGCCCGGATGATGGTCAAAAATCGCAGCGGCCTGATCGTAGAGATTACGGACGGCACCGATTACAGCTACCGCGGTAATCTTTATTATACGCTTGCCAAATCTTCCGTTATTAATCTCGTTACTTCCATGTCCGAAGAGCTTAGTCCTTATAATATCTCCGCCGTTTCTCTCACTCCCGGCTTTCTGCGTTCTGAAGAAATGCTGGATCACTTTGGCGTGAGTGAGAGCAATTGGCAGGATGCAGCCGCTAAGGATTCGCATTTTGCCCAGTCAGAGACACCGTTTTTTATCGGGCGTGCGGTAGCTTCGCTCGCCGCAGATCCAAAAGCTTTTTCAAAAACCGGCCGCTCTCTTTCGAGCTGGGGTCTATCTGAAGAGTATGGATTTAAAGACATTGATGGAAGAAAGCCGCACTGGGGCAATTACTATAAAACCATCAAGCATATGTATTAACCCCCAGAGGGGGGCGGGGAATTATTCTGCTTCCCCTACGATGGTAAAGCGCTCGTTGACATGCTGTGGGTTTTCAATTTCATCAAGCACAGCGATGGCATAGTCGGGATAGCTGATATAGCTGTCCCCTTTTTTATTCATCATAAGGTGATCTTTTCCGGTTTCATAGGAGCCTGTTTTCGGACCGTCCGGGTCAAACATTGCTGCCGGACTCAAGAAAGTCCAGGTAATGCCTTCTGCCTGCTCAAGCTGAGTTAACAGTTTGGCCATACCGCCCGCCATCGGTTTATAGGCATCCGGAAATTCCGGTGTATCAATCAACCGGGTCGTTTTATCTTCGTCCACAAACAAGCTTGCCGCTCCGCCTACCACAATCATTTTGGTATCTATTTTCTGCAGCGCCGGTATAAGTACATGTCCCGCCTGAACATAAGGCTCTCCTTCAAAGGAACCAAACGCATTGACTACTACTTCATAGGGAGCCAGATCTTCTGCTGTTATATCAAAAATATCTTTCTCCACTACTGATACTTCCGGCGTATCAACTTTAGATGAGTTCCGGACAATTGCCGTTACTTTATGTCCTCTGTTCAACGCCTCTTGTGTGATTAATTTCCCTGCTTTACCTGTTGCTCCTATAATTCCAATATTCATCTGTCATCCTCCTATTTGTAACTGCTATTGTTACATTGATGGTTTGAAAAAATCTCTTTCTTAAGAAAAGAGATCGTTCATAATATTCTTCAGTGAGATGCCGGCGAGTTCCTGCTCCATTGCATGCCGGGCGCTTCCGAAAGCCGTATCAAGAGCCCCTTGAATATTCTGTCCCACCGGACAGCGCGGATTGGGACTCGGATGTACCCCAAACAATGCTTCCTCTTCTTTTTGCACTGCCTGATAAATATCCAAAAGCGTGATAGCTTCCGGCTGTGCAGCCAGAGCGAAGCCGCGGATACCTGCCTGGGACTCAAGAAGTCCTGCTTTTTTCAGCATACTTCCAATCCTTCGAATAACGACAGGATTCGTATTCACGCTTCCAGCAATATATTCAGATGTGAGCTTTTCCCTCGGCACCGAAGCAGACAACGCTAAAATATGGACTGCTACTGAAAATCGGGTATTAATCATTGCTTCACCACCATTGTAACCATCTTAGTTACATTACAGTCGTTTGTCAACTGTCTTTATTCATTATTTTCCTCATAAAAAAAGCGCCGTGCAGGCGCTTTTTCTTCTGTTCTTAGCGTGTATTCATTTCACTTGGCTGAGGTCCTTTTCTTTCGCCCCGGTCCAATTCGTTTATTTTCTGCATCTCTTCTGAAGACAATTCAAAATCAAATACATCGAAGTTTTCTTCAATACGGGACGGAGTAACCGATTTAGGAATAACGATGGTATTATTTTGAAGGTGCCAGCGCAGAACGACCTGTGCCGGAGTTTTGCTGTGTTCTTTAGCAATACTCTGAACAGCCTCATCCTTTAAAACATCTCCGCCCTGCATTAATGGGCTCCATGCCTCCACAAAAATATCATGCTTTGCACAAAACTCTTTTACTTCTTTCTGAGCAAGGTATGGATGGCATTCAATTTGGTTGAGCACCGGCTTAACATCACATTCATCCAAAATACGCTGCAGGTGGTCGACATCGAAATTACAGACGCCAATTGCTTTTACCTTCCCATCGTTATACAGCTTTTCCATTGCTTTATACGTATCCACATAATCATCAAATTCCGGAGTCGGCCAGTGGATCAGATAAAGATCGACATAATCCATGCCCAGTCTTTCCAGACTTTCGTCAAAAGCACGGATAGTATTATCGTACCCTTGATCAGCATTCCATACTTTTGTTGTTATAAACAAATCTTCGCGATTAATGCCGCTGTTTTTAATTCCACGGCCTACGCCATTCTCGTTTTTATAAATCATAGCAGTGTCAATAGAGCGGTAGCCTGTCTGAATCGCTTTTTCTACTGCTGAGGCGGCTTCGTCGTCCTCAACCTGCCATACTCCAAATCCAAGCTGAGGCATTTTTAATTTATTGTTCAACGTTACGTGCTGCATCCTATCGCTCCTTTAAATACTATTTCGAATCCAGAAATAACTATACCATTTCTTATTTAAACATGCTTCTTCTTTGATTTTCCGGAATAATTGCCCATTAAACGTTCGTTATAAAAAATTAACAAAATTGAAACATACTGATTAAAACCTTGAAGTGTAAGGGAAATGTCAATACTTTCCCAAAAAATTATTAATAGGCTGTTGTGTTTTATAAAGAACGGGTCTATACTGTCGATACGTTCGTTATAGCGTATTAAAAATAATTTTTTAAAGAACAGGAGATTGAGAATGCCCGCTTGGTTTGAAACATCTAATGAATTTATACAATGGTCGTCCCCGTTTGTTTTTCTTGCTCCTTTTTTATTGTCTTTATTCTGGATAGCAGGAGCACTCGTGTTTGCATGGTACAGAGAGCGCAGAGAACCGCTTGACTTAAATGAGATCAACTGGCCTCACGTTAATATATTGGTACCCTGTTACAACGAAGAAGAAACCATAAGGGAAACAATACGCCTCCTTCATGAACTTCCTTATCCGTCTTTTGATATTATCGCGGTTAACGATGGAAGCAGTGACCATACAAGCGATGCTCTTCATGAACTTGTTGATCATTATCCAAATTTAAGAGTTATTGACTGCCTGGAAAATAAAGGAAAGGCAAATGCCCTTCACATGGCCGCTCATGCTTCTAATGCAGAATATCTTGTCTGCGTAGACAGTGATGCCATTCTTGATCCTTATGCTATTCACCACCTGATCCGGCACTTCTTCCACAGAGGAGAAAGAGTCGGCGCCGTTACGGGGAACCCGAGAATCCGTAATCGCGACACGCTTCTCAGCCGGATGCAGCTCGTAGAATACGCTTCTATCATTGGCTCTATCAAAAGAACCCAGCGCGTTATCGGAAAAATTATGACCGTTTCCGGCGTCGTTGTTGCTTTTCGCAAAAAAGCGCTGATTGACGTGAATCTCTGGGACCGCGACATGATTACAGAAGATATTGCTGTTTCCTGGAAGCTCCAGGCCAATTTCTGGGACATCCGTTTCGAGCCGCGTGCTTTATGCTGGATGCTTGTTCCGGAAACCGTTAAAGGCATCTGGAATCAGCGCGTCCGCTGGGCTCAGGGCGGACAGGAAGTAATGTTCCGGTACTGGTACCTGATGTTCAGCTGGAAGCACCGCAGGCTGTGGCCCATTTATATCGAGCAGTGCATCAGCACGCTCTGGTCTTTTGCATGGGTATCCGTCACTTTCTATTTGATTATGTTCTCGGATTCCCCGCAGGATCTGTTGATCTGGCTGACGTTTACATCGTTCGCTCTTGTCCTTTTATGCCTGATCCAGCTGTTTGTTTCGATTCGTATCGACTCGCAGTATGACCAGATTAAACGTTACTATTTCTGGGCTGCCTGGTACCCGATTTTCTACTGGTTTATCAACGCTTTTGTTGTTGTAGCCGCTATGCCTAAAACAATCAAGTCCCGTCTTAAAGGAGGATATGCTACATGGAACAGCCCAGATCGTGGCCAGCGCAAAACCGATTCATAATCAAGTCCCGCCAATCCTATCTGACCACTTTTGTATCGGTTATTCTTACGCTTGTACTTTGGGCCTACAGCGCAGTGGTCGCATGGTTTTTTCTAAGCGCAGCACTGTTTATTAACGACCCCTACTCCAGTTTGTTAAAGATCACTTTTAAAATAAACAACGGGGAAATACGAATGTTTATGTTGAGTACGCTGATAGCCTTTGTTGCTATGCTCGTGCTGCTTCTACTGTGGAGAAAATACAATTACCATCGTTTCGGCTCACTAAGAAGAAGAAATTATCCGCCTGATTCCACCAAGGCTGATATGGAAGAGCTCGGCCTTATGTCTAAAAAAGATATCAATAAACTAAAAAGTTCCCGCTATGTTACTTTCACGAAAAGTCCAGTAAGAGAAATCTCAAAAGATACAAAAAGTTCCGTAAGAGAAATCTCAAAAGAAAGGAAGCGGTCATGAAATTGAAAAAAGGAATGAGCATACTTCTGGTCATTGCGGTTATAGGAGGAATGGCTGCGTTCCTTATCCCTCATTACCAGGCTGAAAGCGAAAAAATTCATAAGCTTGAGGAGCCTTTGAATGATGAGGGCTGCCTTGGCCTGAACTACCACCGCGTAAAAGATGGCAGCGTCTGGAATAAAGGCGTTCAAGCGATGACCAACTCTGATGAACTGACTACGTATACTGTCTACTCCGATGATTTCGAAGATCAGCTCGATAAAATGATCGAAGAAAATGCCACCTTCGTTACTCCCGATGAACTTCGTGAGTATCAGGAGCAGGGGGAATTCCCTCCTAACTGCGTCTGGATTTCTTTTGATGATGCAGATAAAACAATTGTAGATGAAGCTCTTCCTATTCTCGAAGAACGGGATATCCCCTTCACTGTATTTGTTATCTCCGGACAGGTCGGCGAAAATGATTTCGAAAGCCAGCCGCTTGCAGACTGGGGCGATTTGAGAACTCTCCGCGACAGCGGACTCGCTACGATCGGCTCACATACGCATGACCTTCACAAGCTCGCAGAGGAAAATCAGGATAAAGCAATCTTCCTGGAAAAAGAGAATGAAGATTTATTTGAAGAAGATCTGGCTAAAAGTGTGGAAGTACTGGAATCCCAACTTGATATTGACGTAACCGAATTCGCTTATCCTTTTGGTGAAGGCTCTGAAGACCTTGCAGACATTTCCCGCGCCCAGGGAATCGAGGGCACACACATTCTTGCTCCACGGGTCATTATGCCCGATGAAGACCCTCATTGGACCAACCGTATTCTGTTGAGTACACCATTCTTTGAAGAAAACATTGATCCTTATCTGGAACGAAACGATCCGGAAGCTTCATAACCACAAAAAACAAGAGAAGGCAGCTCAGCTGCCTTCTCTTGTTTCGTTTTTACCATGGAAGCCACTTTTTATAAAAGGGCTTCTTCTTTCTGCCAACGGCTTTCTCTTCATAGAAATAATCGAGTACGTCTCCATCGTCTGCTTTCCATATTCCGATGCCGCCATATCCTCTTGCGGCGGCCATCTTTTCAGCTCTTTCTATCGTAAGTGGGGAAGAAAAATAACAGGCAGCTTCTTCTGTTTCCCAAAAACACTCCCCGTTTTTATACTCTTCGATAAAGGCTTTATGAAGAACAGCTTCTGCCACGGCTTCATGGGTAGTCACATACCTGCCTTGAAAAGAACCATCTTCCTGTTTTGTCCATATGCGTCCAAAAGCGTTGACGCCAACCAGAATTTTATTCCGGTCTTTTTTTTTGATGGAGCGGTCCACGCAGTCATACACCTGTTGATGAAAATGATCCGGGGCATGAGGCTGGGGAGGCTCATCGTCGACTCCCTCGGTATAGGACATAATTTTCAGGGCGTCTGTATGCTCCGCCAGAAATCTATAATCGGCCCATCCGGTCCATTCCTCTAGATCATAGGAAGTGCCGGTTGCAGCTGGAACTGTTTGATGAAGCAGCCTGCCTTTCTGGTGAAGAACGGAAGCTAATTCTTTTATAAATTCATTCATCGGCTGTCTATCACCGGGATAGACCCACTCCAGATTAATGGTGACTCCATCCCAGCCGCCCTGCTCGCATATTTCTGCAATTTGGCTGATATAAGAAGATTTGTCCTGAAGAACGCTGTGGGCAATGGCTCCATCCGGTTCATCCAGTTCAAAGCTGAAGTTGGAAAAAACAAGCAGTATATCTGCTCCGCGTTCTTTAGCCGTCTGCTTATCCTTTTCGTTAATATCTCCCGGCTCAATGTGTCCCCCGTGTTCGAAATAATACGTATCAAACGCTGCATACGAAAAAGAATGAGTATAGAGCGAGGCTGTGCCGGCTGCATCGTATTCAATCGATATCTGTCTTGGAGGCGTTTCCTTCAGGTCTGGTTTTTTATTAAAGAGAAGCCCTGTATACACTTCAAGCTGTCGAAGCAGAGAAGCATTGTCAGCATCCCCATACACCATAAACCTCGGAAGGGCATAACGGTCATGCCGAAGCCCCGGCTCTGCCGGTTTTCCTCTAGGCCGGATTCTTTCCGGATAAACACTCCATCCTGCCTGTATGCTTTCTTTTTTCAACACTTCCCGGATAACAGGGTGCACCATTGTATCCCCTTCGTCGGTTTGAGGATAATAGGCTCCAAACGGAAAACAAAATTGATCAGCCTGATGCTTTCTCTGCTGCGGCACTGACTCCATAAAGGCAAAGGGAACTTCTTCATTTTTGACTGTTAAATATCCCGGATTTGCAGAAGGAATTCCTTTGGTTTCCAATGTTACAACATATCGTTTTCCCTTTTGAAAAGCATACGGTTTTAATACAGCCTCCTCCGTCTCCTCTCCCCATCCAGGCACATACGATGCGGCTTCAACAGGGTCTTTCCCTTCGGCTTCTTGAATCGAAACGGTCATTCGGAATGGATACCAGGATCCTTCCGCTCTGCCCCAGTGGAACTTGATGAGTTCGGCTGTGAAATCAGCCGCCGCTTCATAATAAAAAGAAGTGTGTATTTTTTCTCCGGCTTCACTTGTGCCGGCTGTTTCCTGCTGGTTCGGTGTATGTTTTTCTATTTTCCCTTTATGTTCAGTCCACTCTGCGCCAAGGTAGGCCTGAACGGCAGAATTCCAAAGCTGCATATCTTCTCTAATCAGTTTCTTATAGGCTTTGCTGCTCATTGGAGAGCCCTCACCGCTGCCGAGCAGTCCTATTAATTTTACCGGCCATGGGGCAACTGCTTCAATGTCGGCAGAGACGTCCGTGCTTACAGCGGTGCTGTCCTGTTCTGCATTAAGCCGGGCATGTGCACGGAACGTACCGTTTCCCAGATTTTTAGTGATAAAGCGTACAGTCGTTTCTTTCCCCTGTTTCAATTTCATTTTTTCGCTGAAGGAAAATACTATCCAGTCGTTTTCTGTCCAGTCTGAAGACAGGCTTCCACTAAAGACGGACTTCTCGTTAATCCTTATTTCCACTTCTACTTCGTGCGGGACCCCGGCATGTCCGCAGGCAAAAATAGTAAGATCCTGAACAAGAGCTGTTTTTTTCGGCTGAAAGGTGATGGACGATTCAATCGGCTGCCCGGTTTCCAGATCGGTGCCGAAAATAGGAAAAGCCAAAGAATCTTCCAGAAGTCTCCGCTCATACATTTTCGGTGATCCTTCCTTTTCCTCCCACATTACAATCCCGTCCTCTATCCAGGGCGGCGCTTCAAGAAAAGGGGCGGATGCCGTGCTTCCATCTTCCTTGTTCAAAACGTAATGATGCGCGTCATACGTATGATGGAGAAGTTCAGTCAGCCCGGTATCCACATAAGAAGCGATCTGTTTCCAGGACAAATACCCCTCTTCCGGAATTCGCTTTCGCTGCCTGGAGGCAATAACAGCAATGCCAAAAGGAATGGCTTCCGTTATCAGCCACTGTGCTGCTGTATCCATACTTTCCAATGCATCATCGAAATGAATAACGGCAGGAGGGTTTCCAGAGGTACGTCCCTCATACCATTCCGTAAACTTCGAAGGAGAAACAAATACATATCCCTGGCTCTGAAGCATATTTATCTGCGCTTTTATATCGTCAATATGGGAAACCAGCTCGTCCGTTTCGCTTCTTTTGTCTGTTACGCCGTGATAGCATAAAATAACCGGATATCTGCTCATGCCGGGCCCTCTTTCTTTTTATATCGTATTCTTCTTTTTTACCCATACGCTTACAGCTAAAAACATGAGTCCGGCCAGTACATGGGCAAGGGTCCAGATAAAATTGCCAACGATAAAATAAACCGCCGCTGCAAGACCCAGGTTCCATACCCCGAGCAGAATCCATACTAATACAAGAAACAGCTTAAACTTACTACTTTTCATATAATTTCCTCCTTTTCTTCCTGGCTTCTATGACGTATTCAGGCAGAATTAATGGTAAAATAATGGTATTCATACTGAGAAAGAAGGAATATCTATGCTGCGCTTACTGCTTTTCCCTCTCCTTTCTCTTATTCTTCTGTTGTTTTTGACCGGACTATATTTATTACTTGAACCATACGAACATGCCTTCTTCACGTTTTTTACGCGAGACGTTCTTCTACTGCTCACAGGCGGGGCCCTTGTTCTGTTTTTGTTTTCCATGCTTCCTGCTTTCACAACGCTTTACAGAAAGCGCAGTAACATAAAATCCCAACGAAAGAAGTGAAGATACATGGATTCTTTCATTATATATGTGCTGTTGGGATTTATTTATTTCCTTGCGGCTCTAGCTGTCCTTATTTTTCTGCTTGGAAGCCAGCCTGTCGCGGCCCTGGTTATTTTAGCCATCCTTGCTGTCACCGTCTACCCTGCCAAGAAAACATTGGATGGGTGGAATAGACGCTGGCTCGACAAAAAGCAGCGCTGATAAAAACAAGCAAAGCAGGATCTGTCTGCTTTGCTTGTTTTTTTATTACCGGACCCGGCTCAAGCGTCGTCTGCGTGCCAGCTTATTTCCCTGCACTGTAATAACAGTACATACAATAACCAGCACCAGACCGATCACTCCTGCCAGCCACAGACCTCCGGCCACAGCAAGAATTGTAAACATTGCCGTCATCAGTACATACACCGCAGCAGCTCTCGGCTCCCAGTAAGCGGACCGATTCAACTTAAAGCCGGAGTGGTTCCGCAGGACAAAGAACAAAAGTGCATGCATCAGGATACCGATAATAAACCAGCCTTGAAAATTAGAAAAAGGAATATCATAATACCAGCCTCCTTCATTCCAAAGCCAGTACTCCTGCAGCTTATAGTTAACCGGATCGAGAACGAAATCAATGCCGACTACAAGAAGACCCCCCAGAAAGATAAATCCCGGCGCCCGGCGCCATCTGCTTGCTGCAGGAAGCAGCCAGTAAATATACTTTACAATATTATGCGACGTCGCTACAATCGCCACCCACGCGGCTCCTATTGTGAGCGGCACGCCGAGAATCATCATTCCAAAATCAGAATTATACTCATAGCTCCCAAAAAATAAGTTGTACTGGACTCCAACGCCTTCAAGCGTCATCGAAAAAAAGAAAATGATCAGTGCCAGTACAGTACCAAGCGCTGTTCCATACGTTCTCGCAAGGTAAACAGCACCAATCAGACCGGCTCCCCATAAATAAACGGCATTGGCCCATTCCAGCCAGGAGGGCACCAGGTCAAGCAGAAGAAGGACAACTCCAATACTGTACCAGGCCAGAAAAAATCGAAAAAGCCAGTGATCCCAAGCAGTATTTCTCATCTAATACCCCGCTTTGACTATGTATTGTACTTTCTCTAATATACAGAAGCGTTCGTTATAAGAAAAGCAAAGCGCCGTGAATGTTTTTTGGCAGAATAAAGGATCCCTCCTTGAGGGATCCTCTTCCATTTATTTCTGTGTTGCCTGTGGATGGTTATTTGTAACGATATCCAATTCTGCAGCTTTCGCGTTGGCTTCTACCTGTTCCGGATTTTTGCATCCTGGAATCACTGTAGAAACGGCCGGGTGTTTCAGACACCATGCCAGCGCCCACTGGGACATAGGAACGCCTTCCGGCACTTCCGTATTGTATAACGTTTCTACCATTTCCAGCTTTTTGCGGGTTTCTTCTTTGTCGTGACGGTGACGAACATCATTATCTGCAAATACAGCACCCGGTTTATATTTCCCGCTTAAATAGCCGCTTGCCATTGGAACACGTGCCATGATGCCAAGATCCTGCTCTTCACAGAGAGAGAACACTTCTTCTTCCGGCGTCCGGTCCAGGCGGTTATAAACGACCTGCATGCTTTTGGCGCCAATATCAGCCGCATGTTTTGTCTGGTACGTATTATCGTTTTTACTGATCGACAAGCCGATATGGCCTATTTTTCCAGCCTCCACCTGCTTATCAAGCATTGTCCAAAGCGCATCATTATCAAATTCTTCATCTGTTCCTGAATGAAACTGATAGATATCAATATAATCAGTACGTAGAGCCCTGAGAGAATCCTCCAGCTGCTTTTGCACATCTTCTGCTTTGTAATGGCGGGTGCGTTCATATAAATCATGAAATTTGTGGCCGAACTTGGTAGCAAGCACCCAGCGGTCCCTGTTCTTTTCGATGGCCGCTCCTATGAATTCCTCGGATAAGTGGTCTCCATAACACTCCGCGGTGTCGATAAAATTAATGCCGGTTTCTTCCGCTTTGTTAAAAATGGCATCCACTTCTTTTTGTTTATAATCAATGCCCCATTCTCCGCCAAACTGCCATGTTCCAAGGCCAATAACGGATACATCTAAATTGGTTTTTCCTAATCTCCGGTACTTCATTCTATTCGCTTCCTTTCTATACTAAAGGTCTATTCTATTATATCTTCCCACAAAAGCATTCATCCACACCTTTTCCTAATATCTGTATTCGGCAAAACAAAAACACGCCGCTGCATCAGGGCGTGTTCTGTTCGTTAAGATAGTCCCGGAAGAATACCAGATAGTGCTTGCAGCAGGTACACCATTCCAAGAGCGGTAAGACCAGCGATAAATCCTCCGACAGTCCATGCTTTCAGCGTTTGCGGAATTGTCAGCTTACCAAATTTATTTACAACCCAGAATCCGGAGTCATTTGGAAGAGATAGACCAACAGCACCTGCACATATAGCCAGTCCCAGCAGAACAGGAGAAGCTCCAAGCTCTCCGGCAAGCGGACCGAGAATACTGGACGTTGTAACAAGAGCTACTGTTGCAGACCCTAGAGAGGCGCGTAAAATCTGTGAGAAAATGAAGGCCAGTATAAAAACAGGAATACTCCAGCCTTGCATGACAGCAATTAAATGATCACCAATTCCGCTTTGGTTAATAACAGCGCCAAATGCACCACCGGCTCCTGTTACAAGAATGATCAGACCTGCTGAGCTGATAGCGTCTGAATAAAGAGTCTGACTGGAGGTTGAAATGTAAGGACGCAGCACTACAACAGCGACAATCACACTTATAAATAAGGCCACATTTTTGTCCCCGATAAACCCAATAATAGTAGAGAGTGTTCCCTCTCCAATCCAGAACTGCGATATCGTATTAGCCAGAATTAAAAAGATCGGAAGAATAAGAAGGGCAAAGGATAAAGAAGTGCTGATTTCTTTCTTTGGTTCAGCTGCTACTTTTTCTGCTATTGTTTCTTCTAAATCGACAGCAGATTTTACATGCTTTCCAATAAACATGCCATACAAGTATCCACCAACGATTGTAGCCGGAACCGCGCAGATAATACCGTACAATATAAATAAACCAAGATCTGAATTAGTATTTTCTGCTACAACCAGTGGGCCGGGAGTTGGGGCAATCATACTATGGGAAACAATCAATCCAACTCCTAAAGCGGTTACAAAACTGACAATAGAAATACCTGTTTTTTTCGAAAGGCTTTTAATTAACCCGCTTAAAATAACAAATGCAGCATCAAAAAACACTGGTATAGAAACAGCCGTTCCTGTAAGAGCGAGCCCCATAGGAGATTTCTGGATGCCGAATACTTTCAGAACAGCCTGCGCTATTTTTTCAATAGCACCAGAGGCTGCCAGAAACTGTCCAAATATAACGCCCAGGCCTATTAAAATCCCGACTCCTATCAACGTTTCACCGAAGCCCGTTGTTACCACTCCCGGCACGTCAGCTGCGGGAATACCTACTGCAAGAGCGGTGGCAAAAGCCACCCCTATTAATGCAATAAAAGGCTCAAGCTTGAGCTTTAAAATTAAAAAGAATAAAGCAGCCAGTGATAAGATAAATACAAGAATTAATAAATTACCAGTTAACATCCTTTTTCCTCCTTCAGCTCTGCTCGAGCATCATCACAATCTTTTTCATCGTATCTATCTCTCCAACATTTCCAGGGAAAATAATATAGGGGATATAAGGAAACAGACTTTCTTCCTTCGTCTCCCATACTGGAATCCCAGGGGCAATCTGACCTTTCACTGTAGCTTTTCTTACTCCCAGCCCTTTGGTTCCCACATCACTTGATGTAATGCCACCTTTAGCCAGAATGTAAGCCGGACTTGACGCAGCATTCCGTACAATACTTGTCAGAGCATCTGAAATCCGCACCGATTGTTTCAATTCTTCTTCTTTTCTGCCTTCTCCCATGTCGAGACGCTCGCGATTTGTGTATACAACGGTAGTAATTCCTTCTTTTAACCCGTCATCTACCTGCTTTTGAACGCTTTCTACTTCTTTTTGGAAAACTTCCGGCTCTACAATTAAATGGCTGTCAAAATGAATAAAGCGTAGATCTCCTAATTCCATTAAAGCTTCCAGCTGCTGCGTTGTTTTCTTTACATGGGAACCGATAACAATCAGTCCACCCTTTTGGCTTTCTGCTGAAAGAAGATCTTTTTTTTCAAGCAGCGCCTTTTCAGAAATATCTCCAATAATTTTTGTAAATGTGGCAGCTGTTCGATAGAGGAATTTTTTGTTTTGCCTTAAAGCCCGCATCAGCGCAATCGTGAAAACCCTGACATCTGCTTCTTCTACAGCATTGACGATCACTTTATTAAAATTCTGCACCGCCAGCAGCTGATCAGTTATAGCCTCTATCTGCAACCCTCGAAGAGAAGCAAGGCTTATATATATAGCTTTATCTTTTTTATAGCGCCCTTCCGTTTTTTCCTGCACCCATTCACCAAGATGACTCGAGGTGAAACCGAATGTCCGGTCTTCAGCAAATTCTGTCTTACCGGCAGGAATCAGCTTTTCTCCCTGTTTTACGTAATGAACATTATCGATTGTCAGCCTTCCACCCTGTTTGAAATACGGCAGGATAATTTCTCCATCGACTTTACTGTCCGTCTGCTTTTCGAGCGTATCTTTCAGCACTTCCGTTTCCAGTGGGTAATGGCCCCGCAGAGTAGAATCTCCACGGCTGATAATAAGATAGGGAACTTTCTTCTGCGCAGAGACGCGTTCAATTCTTTCGGCAATTGTTTTGTGCAGATGTTCCGTCTCTTTCGAATCTAAAGCTCGGGAATTGGTCAAAATGAAGAAAATATTTCCCGTTTCTTCAAATCCTTCTTCAATTATTTCTTTTGTCCAATCTGTATAAACCGATACCCCATGCACGGCCTGGACTCCTGTCGGATCATCATCCAGTACGATGATCTGATGGGAAAAAGATGCTCGTTCTGCTTTCCAGAGAGTATTTATTTTTTCTTCATTAATAGGTTCAAAAGAGTTCTGCATATCGTGATAGTCTAGTACTTTCATTACAGTTCCTCCTTACGCTTTACTTCTGTATGAGCTAATTTCTCGTAATACTGTACAAGACCCCCGTGGTCGTCTGCCGCTTTCCCGTCTGCTTTCATAGCATGAAACATTTCCAGCACCTGGCTTGATAAAGGAAGCGGCGTATCCAGAGCATGTGCGGTTTCCATTACATTGGTTAAATCCTTCATGTTAATGTCAATACGCCCCCCTGCTATAAAGTCCCTATCCAGAATTTTAGGAATTTTTGCATCTAATACTGCGCTGCCGGCGAGACCTCCACGAATAGCCTGATACATTTTTTCAATATTGATACCGGCTTTTGCAGCAAGAACAAGTCCTTCTGACATCGCTGCTATGTTTACGTTTACAATAATTTGATTGGCCAGCTTTGCTGTTGTCCCGCAACCGCTGTCTCCAACAAGCGTAATCTCTTCTCCCATTCCTTCAAGCACCTCATATACTTGTTCAAAAACACTTTCTTCCCCTCCGGCCATAATAGCCAATGTGCCATCTATAGCTTTCGGTTCTCCTCCGCTTACAGGCGCATCAATCATATGTATGCTCTGCTCGCTCAGCCTTATAGACAAACTCTTGGAAACCACTGGAGAAATAGAACTCATATCTATTACTACAGAGCCTGCTTTCAGTGACTCCGCCGCCCCTTCCGGTCCAAAAAGAACACTTTCTACGTGTACCGCCTGTGGAAGCATCGTAATGACTATATCTTTCTCTGCTGCCGTTTCTTTTGGTGTGAAAGCAGCCGATGCCCCCTGCCCTGCAAGCTCCTGAACCGCTGTCGTGTTTATATCAAACACTGTAACGTTATAGCCTTTTTTCAGTAAATTTAGTGCCATAGGTTTTCCCATAATTCCCAGTCCGATAAAACCAATATTCATTTTTTTCTACCTCCTAATAATAAAAGCGTTTTCATTCATAAAGCGATTGTACACGCTTACTTATATTTTGTATACATTTTTTTAAAATTGTATACATTTTCTGTTCTTTTCATTCTTTCATGTAGGCTCTATACTAAAAGAAAGACTTATTTATTAAGTATGTTAAGGAGGCGCGACTGAAGGATTGATTTTAAATACTTCAGGAACACAACTATGATGGCTAAACAATCTACTCAGCACGCTTATATAAAAGCTTACGAAATTATTAGAGATAGAATATTGAGCGGAGAGATAGAAGGCGGCACCAAGCTTGTAGAAGAACGGCTTGCTGATGATATTGGAGTCAGCCGTACCCCTATCCGTGAATCCATCCGCCGTCTGGAACAGGAAGGCCTTATTTCGAAAAAGAAAGTCATTCAGCCTACAGAAAGCGATCTGCGCCATTCGTTTCAGGTTCGTATTCTTCTTGAAGGAGAAGCGGCCCGTGCCGCCGCTTCCTATATGACTGAAGAACATTTAGACGCTCTCCGCCAATGTGTAGATATTGGAAAATCAGGTTCAAAAGAAGAAGTAATGGAAGCAAACAAACAGTTTCATGATATTATTATGCAGGCCAGTCGAAACCCCGTTATGATCGGTATTATTGACCAAATGCAATCTATTATTTATCTGTTTCGAAAAACCGTGGTTTATCACCAACGTCCTCTTCTTATCGAAGAGCACGAAAAAATATACGAAGCCATCCGGCAGCATCAGCCTGATCAAGCTGAACAGCTGATGAAAAAGCACCTGCAGGCAGATCTGGATTTTTCTCTTCATGTGTTTTAGAATCAATAAAGAAACCGTCCCGACACAAGGTGTCAAGACGGTTTCTTTATTGATTCAGCCTCTGCTTTTGTCTGTTCCAGGCGGGTCAAAATAATTCCCGGAGACACCTCCAGCTCTTCGGCCTCCTGAAAACCTTCACTCTTATAAAGCGACAAGGCCGGTTCGTTCACGCTCCCCGTGCATACAGTGGCAAGATCCCAGGACGGTTCGCGAAGTACAAATTCAACAAGCTGCCTGCCGATTCCTTTTCGAAAATAGGAAGGGGAAACCACAAGCCGGCAAAGCTCGAGCATACCTTCTTTCAAATGATAAGAGACAAGTCCGATCACTGCCCCCTCGTGTTCATAACCATAAAAAGACTCCCCGCACTTTTTGAGAGCTGACTCGTTATCGCGCATGGGAGGTATATCGTCTGTTTCCATCATATCTGCTTCAATCCGATAGGCCGTGCGCTGCAGCTCCAGAATACGCTGCGCTGTATCGGCGTCTTCCACATTTAATGGAATAATCATATATCCGTGCTCCTTATCCGTCCGCGAAGGCCTTCATGTTATAAAGAAGACCTTCTGAGTAATCATTATTTTATCATATTTTCGCTTTTTCCACATGGACCCGACCGGAAAAAAACGTCGCCCCGCCGCCCATATCTGCCAGCCTGTCCGGCGTCAGATCGTTCACACGTCTGGCCATCCCCGGTTCGTCAGCCCAAAGACCCTGCGTAACGACCACTCCGGAAAGCACAGTATCTCCTACGGAGGCAGGGAGACGACATTCACCCCGTGCATTATATAAGCGCACCATATCATCATTCTGGATACCTAAAACGTTGGCATCTTCTTCATTTAAAAATGCTTTAGGCTTTTTTTCAAGCTTGGTATGCTTTGCGTTATGAGCAAACGTAGAATTCAGGAAATGATGATTAGGTGCCGGAATAAACAGAAAGTCCCCTTCTACATCGGGAAGCGGCTGATATGTGGGCACCCCGGAAAACCCGGCCTTTTCCATTTTCTCTGAAAACAACTCGATTTTTCCGCTCGGCGTAGCAAGATGTTCGAGCCAATCATCCGAACGGTGCGCTTTTATATAATGATCCTGCTTCAAGCCGCCAAGTGTAACATGCGCGGCGCTTTTATTTCCAGTGTTTCTGAAAGCCTGTGCAATCATTTCTTCATCATCCTCGTACAAAGCAGGCTCATCGAACGCCATCGCTTCTGCCAGCAGTCGGAATACTTCGGCATTATTTTTGCTTTCACCGTACGGTTCCATAACCGGCTGCTGCATCTGTACGTAATGATGCCAGTAGGATGTGTAGAAGTCGGTGCTTTCAAAGCTGGAGGCTGCCGGCAGAACAATATCTGCATAACGGGCAGTTTCTGTTGCAAACATATCGTGGACTACCAGAAACAGATCTTCCCGCGCCAGTCCTTGATGAACTTTATTCGTTTCCGGCGCAACAAGCGCGGGATTGCTGTTATAAACATACATAGAACGGACCGCCGGCTCTTTTTTTGTTAACAGAGCTTCTCCGATCTGATTCATATTAATAGCACGCGTTCGTTTATCTGCCAGCAGATCCGGACGCTGCATAGCGGTTGTATTAAAAGCAAGAACGGCACTGTTTCCTTTAATGGCTCCGCCTCCTTTTTTCAGCCACTGGCCGGTGAGAGCCGGAAGACAGGCAATGGTACGCACGCACATACCACCGTTATCATGGTGCTGAATGCCGTTGCCAATACGGATAAATGCAGGCTCTACTCTGCCGTACATCCGTGTCAGTTCGTATAAATCTTTCTGGCTGACCCCTGTAATAGCGGACACCACTTCAGGAGTATAGGAAGCCGCTTCCTGTTTAAGCTCGTCACGCCCAACCGTATATTTTTTCATGAACGCGTGGTCTACAAGATCCTCTGCAAATAAAATGTGCATCATCCCTAAAGCGAGAGCGGCATCCGTACCGGGCTTAATAGGAATAAACCAGTCGGCAAAGCGGCCCGTCTGATTTTTATGAACGTCGATGACGACCACTTTTGCTCCTTTTTTCCTTGCCTTCTGCGCCTGGGTAATCTGATGCATATTGGTACTAACCGCATTGATTCCCCAGAAAATAATAAGCTTCGCATCCTCGGTATCCTCAGGATCAGTCCCTATACTCGATCCCATTGTATAGTTATAACCGACGCCTCCGGCTGTAGAACAGATCGTCCGTTCCAGACGGCTCGCACCCATATAGTGAAAAAAACGGTGCCCCATCCCTTCTGCGCTGAGGTTCCCCATGTTTCCGTAAAAGCTGTATGGCAGAATGCTCTGCGGTCCTTCCGTTTCAATGAGCTTCTTCCATCGCTGCGTTATTTCTTCTATGGCTTCGCTCCACGTAATCCGCTCGAATGCACCTTCTCCTTTTTTCCCCGTCCGCCTTAATGGATGAGTCAGGCGCTTTTCATCATACAGCCGTTCTTTCATATTTCGTACTTTGTTGCATATCGCGCCCTGTGTGACAGGATGATCGGGATCTCCTTCTATTTTTTCAATGCGCCCTTCTTTTTTATGAATCAACAGCCCGCACTGATCGGGGCAGTCGAGGGGACAGACAGATTTATATACGCCATCCTGCTTTACTTTTTCCATTCTGCTTACTCCTCCTCTATTTTCAGTAATACTTCTTCAAGAGAACGGACAGCGGCAGCCAGTGTATCAAGATCTTCCGCTTCCAGGGCCTGCAGTCTTGCCGCTACACTTTCATGAAACCGGCCGTGCTGCACCTCCAGAAAATGCCTTCCTGCTTCTGTGAGGTGTATATACATTACCCGTTTGTCTGTCTCATCCCTGCGCTTTTCCGCCAGCTGGTGTTCCAGAATTTTCTTTAACAGCGGCGTTATATTTGATTTTTGAATACCCATTTCCCTGGCCAGATCCGTCGGTCGTATTCTGCCTTTTTCCTGAAGCGTACGCAGGATCATAAAATGCGTACGATGCAGGCCATCACAATGAAGCGACTGCATAGGCATAAATTTTCTTTTAATCAGCGGGAATACGGCAAGCAGCCGGTCCGCTACCTGCTCTTCTTTTGTTAACGGCATCTTTGCACCTCTATTTTATCCTTCGTTTCTTTTTCTGCCTGGATCAATTGACTTCTTTCTGCAAAAGAGGAATAATTAGTTATGATATCATAACTAATTATAGCAGAAGCGGGTGGCAGAATGAATAACATTATTGAAGTTCGTGAGCTCAATAAAACATATAAAGACAAAACAGCTGTTGATTCCATTGACTTTGATGTAAAAGAAGGAGAAATTTTCGGCTTTCTTGGTCCTAACGGAGCCGGGAAAAGCACAACCATCAACATGATCTGTACCATGCTTGCTCCGACAAGCGGAAGCATCACTATAAACGGCTTTGATGGAAACAAAGACCGCCGCGATGTCCGGAAAAGCATTGGGATTATTTTTCAGGAAAACACGCTTGATGAAAAGCTGACGGCAAAGGAAAACCTGATGCTTCACTGCCGGTTTTATAACGTACCCCGCAGTAAGAGAAAAGAGCGGATCCAGGAAGTTCTCATGATTGTCGACTTGGTAGATGAAAAGGAAAACAGAGTCGAAACGTTCTCCGGGGGAATGAAAAGACGTCTCGAAATCGCCCGCGGCCTGCTTCATTATCCGAAAGTTCTGTTTCTCGATGAGCCGACGGTCGGCCTTGATCCGCAGACGAGAGCACACATCTGGGAATACATTCTCCGTTTAAAAGAAAAAGAAGGCATTACGATGTTTTTAACTACCCACTACCTTGATGAAGCGGAAATCAGTGACCGGATTGCTATTATGGACCACGGGAAAATTATTGCAATGGACTCACCAGAAAACCTGAAAAACACGCTCGGCGGCGACATTATTGAGCTTTCTACGCAGGACAATGAAAAAGCAATGCTTGAAATTCAGGCAAAAGCCCCTGAAGCAGAAGTAACATCCAAAGAAGATATTATTTACCTGAAAGTAGCAAGCAGCGACGCATTTATTTCAGAATTCATTAAAAATCTGGAAGTGCCTTTAACCCGGCTGAATATTCGAAAGCCTACCTTAAATGATGTATTTCTTTCTTTTACCGGCCGGAATATTGCCAGCACTGAACCAGACAAACAATAGAGAGGAGGCACAAATTTATGGAAGGTATATTTGCTATATGGATTAGAGACATGACTCGTTTTTTCCGGGACCGTGCGCGTTTAATCGGTTCTTTTTCCATGCCGATCCTGTTTCTGTTGATTTTCGGCGGAGGCATGGGAGGTACGATGGAAAGCTTGATCGGCAGCAGCATGCCTGATGCCGGAGAGGATTTTCAATACCTGCAGTTTGTGTTTCCCGGTATTGTTTCCATGACTCTCTTGATGACTTCCATTTTTTCTTCATTATCCATTATTGAAGATAAAAACTTCGGCTACATGAAGGAAATTCTCGTTTCCCCGATTTCAAGGGTAAGTATCGCCGTCGGAAAAGTATTAAGTGCCTCAACAATCGCTACTTTTCAGGGGATCATGCTTTTTCTGCTTATTCCGTTTCTCGGCATTAATTACAGCCTGACTTCCCTGCTTCTGGTAATCCCATTTATGTTTCTGCTGGCCTGCGCCCTGTCCTCCTTTGGTCTTTTGATCGCAAGCTTTCTGCGGTCCACACAGGGATTCCAGCTCATTGTCCAGATTTTGGTCATGCCGATGATTTTTCTATCGGGCGCATTATTTCCTATTAACAATATGCCCGGCTGGATGGACGTAGTGGTTAAACTAAATCCGGTTACCTACGGCGTTGACGTGATGAAGAAAATAATGATCGATGTGGAAAGCCTCTCCCCTATGATACGGGACGCCATGGGACTTAACCTTCAGCTTTTCGGCACTACGTTGACTGTTGCTATGGAAATTGCGTTTATTTTCACCTTCACCGTTATTCTTATTCTATTTGCTACGCTCAGCTTCAGACGCGCCAACGCCTAAAAACGGATGCTGCTTTTTTACCAGCGGCATATATAACAGCGGACCTTTGCCTTTTCACAGGTAAATAAAGGTTCGCTGTTTTTTGTTTAAAAAGACTTTTTGAGAAAACCTGAACAAGCAATATTTATAGTACTTATAACCTAAGTTGATTGAAGTGTTTAAAATAATGAAGTTTTGTTTATTGGGCATCAATCTCTTACATAAATATCCTTTAAAGCGTATTTAATTTCAGAAGAAATAAATTAAAGAACACAGCAAACCCTTACAGGTTATAAAGTTGAGGAAATGTATTCCTAAATCACTTTCAGTGAATTATCAGCAGTTTTTATGGATATTTTTTTATAAATATATAATAAATTCCCTTTTTTGTTACATTTTGTTCACTATAGTTGTTACAATTGACGTAATACAAAAGATTAGGAAAGAAATCATCAGTAAAACTATTTCTTTTACTTTTGAAACTAAAATGATTTCTGCAAATTAATAACCAGATAATTGGTTTTATATAGATATACGAAATTAGGAGGCGCTTTACTTGAAAAAATTTGGAATTGGTTGTTTAGGACTTATCGGTATTCTCGTTATCATTGTTATTATTATCGTAGCAGTTAGTGGTGGTGATGAAGCATCTACCTCTAATGAAGATGGGGAAAGTTCCTCTGAGAATTCATCTGAAAGCGATGAAGAAGTTTATTCCATGGGAGAAGAAGCCCAAGCAGGTGATGTTACATATGTTATAAATAATATGGAAACTGCCAACAGTGCTGGTATGGAAGGTATAGAGCAAGAAGCAAACGGAATTTTTATAGTATTGGATGTTGACGTTACAAATAACGGTAGTGAAGCTGTCACTATGGATTCTTCTTATCTTTCTTTATTAAGCAATGGCAATACTTATGAGGCAGATGCAGCTAATTCTGATTTATTTTTGGAACAGATCAATCCCGACTCCTCAAACAGCGGTGAAGTTGTATTTGACGTAAATCCAGATGTAGCAGAATCAGATGATTTACAAGCGCAGCTGAATGAAGGTATGTTTGGCAGCAATTCTGCAGTTGTTAATTTAACAGAGTAAAAAGGTTACTAATTGATCTATTGTAAATTTATGCAAACAAAATAATATGATTGTATTATAGTTGTGAAATTTTATGTATTAGTGGCTATATTATTTATTCAAGAAAATGAAGAAGAAAAAGAACAGGGGTGACTCCAGCAGAACAGCCATAGCAGAAGATAAAGAGGCGTTTTTCCTCTTTAGCTGAGGCATGGCCTGCGGAAAGCACCCCTGTAAAGGTTTTGTATAAAAATACCTATTTTTTGTCTTTTTCAACAACCTAAAAACGGATGCTTATCTCACGTAAGCATCCGTTTTTATTATTATTTTTTTATTATGCAAAAAGTAAAATGGCGCCCTAGACAGGATTCGAACCTGTGACCTACAGCTTAGGAGGCTGTTGCTCTTCCTCTGAGCTACTAGGGCATGGGATTTGGTATTGTACAATCCTTTATGATTATGCGCTATTTTGAAATAACTGTAAACCGAACAATTGTTCTATTTCGAAAGTGATCATCCAATGGTTACCACTCTCCATCTAAAGGGTATAGTGTAGTATACTTTTCTATAAAGGAGCGTGACGGAATTGAATAGATCCAGGGGATACGATAGTTTAATGAACAGTACATTTTTTGTCGCTTTTGCTTCTGCTTTATTAACGAACCTTTTTCTGCATTACATTGTAGACTTAAATGTAAACTGGTTTTTGAATACACTTGTTTTTATCTTCTTCTTTCTGGTTTTCTTTTTTGTTATCAAGTATATATACGTCACGTATTTCACAAAAGACCGAAGAAAATAAACGAAACAGCCGGCCTCCCCTTATGGAGAAGCCGGCTGTTTTTTTTACCTTAAGATACTGCTTTTCTATTTTGAATATCATTTCCCAGTCTCTTTTTGTTGCTCGCGATAATGTAGATAACAAGAAGGAAAATAGCTGCTGTAATTAAGGTACCAAGATTAAAGAATCCTTTTTCCCCAATCCAGACTATCGAATACCCAATCGATCCGGCTAATAATGCATAGTAGAAGAAAGGAAGCAGCGTTTTTCGAATGATGAGTCCTTCTTTTCCTACTAATCCTACTACAGCACAGGCTGCTACTACGTTATGCACGCAGATCATATTTCCTGCTGCCCCGCCTACCGCCTGCAGTGCTACCACCCAGTTCGGGTTAACGCCAATCTGTGTTCCTACATTGTATTGGAATAACGAAAACATCATATTACTTACTGTGTTACTTCCTGCAATAAATGCACCCAGTCCTCCTACAAATGTAGCGAATATCGGCCACAAGTCTCCTGTGATAGAAGCCACACTGTTTGCCAGTACTACCGGCATTTCAGCATACCCGGCCGTGCCCCCGCCGGAGTTTAGAAACACCTGCACCATCGGCACCGTAAAAATGAGAGCGACCGAAGCGGCCAGCATTGTTTTTCCGGACTGCTTCCATGCTCTTGCATAGGACTGACCGTCCATGCCGTGCAGGAAAAATGTAATAACGGATACGAGAATAAAGGTAAAGCCCGGTGAATATAAAGGCTGGAAGCTAGCCGTTATGTCAGAACCGAATATTCCTGGATACTCCAGCGTTAAGGACTGAAGAAGTCCTTGAAACGGCAGAACTGCCTGTCTGGATAAAACAAGGAACAGTCCAATTAATACATACGGTGTCCATGCTTTTACCATGCTCATGCTGCCGCTTTTATGTCCGATATCCTTAATTTCAATACTGCCGGTCCATTCCGGATCCCATTTCGATTTTTCGTCGAAATCCCAGATGTCGTCTCCCTTTGGCATAAGAAATCCTTTTTTGGAAGCCGTAATAACGATAAGCAGTCCAACAAGTCCGCCGATCATAGACGGAAATTCAGGACCAAGCACATTAGCTACGATGACGTATGGAATCGTCATAGCCACTGAGGCAAATAACGCAAATTTCCATATTTTAATACCTTCAGCGAATGATTTGTTTTTTCCAAAAAATCTGGTCATGACTGCTACTACGAATAATGGAATAAATAATCCGGCAATGGCGTGAAGAATCGCTACCTGGCCGGCAATTTCTGTTGTGAGAGCCAGAAAGTTTGATGTAATAGAAGCATCAGCGGAAAGCCCGGTCTGCACTCCTACCAGCATAGGGGTTCCTGCTGCCCCAAAGGACACCGGTGTACTTTGGATAATCATGCCGGCGACTACTGCGGCCATTGCCGGGAAACCGAGTCCTACCAACAGCGGAACAGCTACTGCGGCCGGTGTTCCAAAACCGGCTGATCCTTCGATAAAAGATCCAAACAGCCAGGCAATGATGATAACCTGGACGCGGCGGTCCGGGGAAATATCCGTAAAGCCCTGGCGGATCGTCCGCATGGCCCCGCTTTCCTGGAGAGTGTTCAATAAAAGAATCGCTCCGAAAATAATAAACAACAGCGTTCCGGCAGTGATTAAGCCGTTCAGAGAAGCAGCGGCGACTACGTTTCCCGGAACCCCCCATACAAATAAAGCCAGCACTACCGCTACCAATAAAGACAACGGCATGGCCTTACTTGCCGGCCACCTTAACCCAACAAGGAATATACCTACAACCAGAATAGGAAGCAGCGACAGCAATGCTAGTAAACCTGTACTCATAGTGTTTCCCCCTTCATTTTCGTTTTATAAAATAAATGGTATGTAGTTCATTGTTTCCTAATAAGAAACCTTGTTTCCTTTATAATAAAAGCATACAATGAAAGCGCTTTTATTACAATCCGAATTTTCTCCGTTTTCTGTAAATTTTGGTACCCACACTGTCTTTTTTATCGTAATGTGAACCGTAAAAAATAGATATGTACAAATATACAAATTTAAGCGCTTACATATTGTGCGTTTATATAACACCGAAAAAAAACCGGGAGCATAAAGCATCCCGGCAGATCTTATATCGCTTGAATATAGCCAAGCCTTGAAGATATACGGCTTGTTACATCTATAAGAAGCGGACTGATCTTCTGGATCCGCTCCTTGGACATTCGGATGGAAGGACCGGAAATGCTCACCGCTCCTGTGATCTTTTTTTTATTATCAAATACCGGGGCGGCTATACACGTAATACCCAGCTCATTTTCCTGCTCCTCTACTGCATAACCCCTGTTTCTTACTGCTTCGAGTTCTTTCAGCAAAACTTCTTTATCGGTAATAGTATAGGAAGTGTGTGCCTCCATTCCCTGCTCCCGCAGCACATGTTCTACTTCTTCGGGAGACAAATGGGCCAGAATCATTTTCCCTGCACTTGTACAATGACCCGGTGCCCGTCTGCCTACTTTTGAATGCATACGAAGCGTCTCATACCCTTCCAGCTTGTCGATATATACCATCTGCTCCTGGTCCATCACCACAAGATGAATCACTTCATTTGTCTCCTCTTCCAGCTCCTGCAGAAAAGGGCGGGCAAGTGTCCGAATATCCATGGATTCGAGAAGAAGAGAACTCAGTTCCAGGTATTTGTAGCCGAGCTTGTACTTTTTTGTCGTTCTATCCTGTTCTGCATAACCGTGCTCTACCAGCGTAGTAAGTATTTTAAAAGCTGCGCTTTTTGTTACCCCTATCTTCTCTGCTAAGCCGGTTACCCCTATTCCTTCTTTATGCGTGCTGATAACAGCTATCATTTGCAATGCCCGGTCCACCGACTTAACCATGGGGAAAGCCTCCTCTTATGGCAGCGTTTTTTGGGTCTAGTATAGCACAAGCTGTACAGCTTTCTGCGGCATTAAAATAAATACCGCTCCAGCACGTTATACCACATGCTGTATCCTTTATCGTTTGGATGAACGCCGTCATCAAGAATATCATCAATGTCATAACCCTGTTCCTGCCGTTCTGCTTCTATCTCTGTATAGCTGTCTACATAATTCCATTCGTTCTCTATAATATGCTCCTGGGTCTCCGTTAGATAATCCAAATATGTATTGCCTCTAATATTTGCGGAAGATGTTTCAAGCGGGTTGGGAGAGATAACGACAATTTCTGCTTCCGGCAGCTCTGCTTCCAGCTGCTTCATTAACGTATCAATAGATTCTACTGTTGTATCCAGCGCTTCTCCCTGCCGGTAGCTGTTAATCACGCTCGTTTCAAATACAATAAAGTCAGGACGCGCTTGAATCAGGCTGTCTACTATACCTTGTTCAAGCAGATCCTTCGCTTTATAGCCATTCATTCCAAAATTCCCGAAGGTAATTGTTGTTTCGCTGAGCTCTTCTCTTGATTCGAGATCGCTTTTTAATAAGCCGGCCCAGCTCGTTGCGGTGGAACTTGCTCCCATGCCCCTGGCTACGCTGCTTCCGATAACAGCTACCCGCAGCTCACCGTTTTCCTGGGCCTGCTGCTCAAAAAATTCCATGTAGTCCCCTCTTCCGGTTTCTTCTTCTGCAAGCTGGTCTTCCTGCTGCCTTTGTTCTTCTGCATCACCTTTATAGACCATATGATAGAGGAGATATGCCCCTGCGCCCAGCAGCAGCAGTGCCGCAAAAGCGGCCCATCTTCTTTTTAACACATTCGTTGCTCCTTTATTTTTTCTGCATTCATTAATCCCTGTTATCTTTTTCCCTGAGAGGGAATAGATGCAATACTGTATTCATTTCGTTATTTGTACATGCTATTACATTCATGAAAATATTTCCACCAAAATCCCCAAAGGAGTTTTTACAATGATCATCCGTATTGGCTACGTATCGCAGTCGCTTCATCTCTGGGAAGCAACGCCCGCAAGCACGGTAACCCTTTCCCGATGGAAAGCATATTCCCCTGCTGAAAGGAAAGATAAACTGCATCAGGCTGTCGAAAAAAATTTAACAAACACCATCCGTATGCTTCATTATAACGCAGCCCAGGAAATTAAGCTTTTTCGTTTTTCTTCTGCGCTCGTGCCTCTTGCTACACACAAAGAAGCTGCCTGGGATTACATTACACCATTTACAGATCTATATAAAGAAATCGGTGCACTTGTAAAAAAACACGATATCCGTCCAAGCTTTCACCCCAATCAGTTTACGCTGTTTACTAGTGATAAGCCGGAAGTCACAGAAAACGCAGTTAAAGACATGGAATATCATTATGAAATGATGAAAGCAATGGGAATAGAAAAAGACACTTATATTAACCTTCATGTGGGCGGGGCTTACGGAAATAAAAGTGCCGCCGTGGAAAGGTTTCACGAGAACCTTAAATCCCTTCCGGCCCCTATTAAAAAACAAATGACGCTGGAAAATGACGACAAAACCTATACAACATCGGAAGTGCTCGACATCTGCGAAAAAGAGGACATTCCTCTCATGTTTGATTATCATCACTTTGCAGCAAACCACAGCGACGACGAAGAATTAAGCAGCCTTCTTCCGCGTTTTTTCAAAACCTGGGATAAAACCGGCCTTCCTCCCAAAATCCATGCCTCTTCCCCCAAAACGGAAAAAGAGTTCCGGAGCCACGCGGATTATGTAGATTCAGCATTTCTTGAGCCAATGATGAAAGAGCTCCGTAAATTAAACACGTCGGTCGATTTTATGGTCGAAGCCAAAGCGAAAGACCTTGCTGCCCTTAAGCTGACCGAAGATTTATCAGCCGCGCGCGGAATTAAACGAACCGCCGCTGCCGTCCTTCAGCTCTGATATATTTTACCTATTCAGCCATCTTGTAAAAAGATGGTTTTTTTATTGACTTAAATAAGTTTATGGGGTAAACTTCTTTTAGTTTAGGGGGTATACTAATATGAATCAAAAGCTTCAGCGCGCAACCGAATTATTCAGTGACGTGATGGTATATGGAAAAAACAAAGTATATGAACATATTAATTATGAAATTCAGGGTGAATTTTCTATTGAGCAGATGAAGGTTCTTGAACTGCTTCACACCCACCATTCGCTGACGTCAAAAGAACTGCAGTCGATGCTTGGCATCCATAAAAGCGCGATTTCCAACCGTTTGAAAAAATTAAGCGACCGTGGCGATATCGTATTTATCCAGGAAGATAAAGACCAGCGCGTCAAGCATGTAAAGTTAACAGATCAGGGCACAGAAGCCTACGTCGTCATTTCTGCGCAGGTAGATGAATACTTAAGCCATTTATTAGGTGACATAAAAGACGAAGAGCTTGATCAGCTTATTGCTACGTTTGAAAAAGTGAAAGATATTTTCCAAAAAAACTAATCTATATTTAAAGGGGTTTATCGATGCGTACTATATTAAAATTCAGATGGCTTATTGCCTCTCTTTTGCTGATTATTACGGTTGTTTCTGTTTTCATATCGCCCAGCTTATCGGATATAGCCGGAGAACAGGATGGATTTCAGCTTCCTTCTGACATGAGCTCCCAGATTGCAGGTGATGTGCTCGAGGCTGAAGGAGAAAGCGGCGAAACCATTAGTATTGTTCTTGAATGGGAGGATGCTTTAACCGGGCAGCAGGAAGAAGAGCTGGTCCGCTACATCGAAGATATTCAGAACGGGGAGCTGGTGGCGAACGTCAGCAGCGTAACCGATCCTCTGGAGAGTGAGAACACACGGGAACAGCTCGTTTCTGAAGATGAAAATGTCGTACTGATTCCTATCAGCATTGACGGAGGAAGCGATGAATCCATTGCTGCCTCTGAAGACATTGAGGAGCTGACTGCTCCTGAGGGCGCTGATTCCTATATTACCGGCAATTCCATTATCAGCCATGAAATAGATGAACAGACCCAGGAAGGCCTGGAACGCACAGAGGTTATTACCGTACTGCTGATTCTATCTCTTCTCGTCCTTGTCTTCCGGTCGCTCGTAGCTCCGCTTATTCCACTTTTCTCTGTCGCCATTGCCTTTTTATTAAGTCAGTCGGTGGTAGGATTTCTTGGAGAATGGTTTGGGTTTCCGGTTACCACCTATACGCAGGTATTTCTCGTTGCCGTACTGTTTGGTATAGGTACAGACTATTGTATTCTGCTTCTCAGCCGCTATCGGGAAGAACTGGCATCCGGCAAAGACACACATGAAGCCATTATTCACACCTACAAAACGGCTGGAAAGACGCTTTTCTTCAGCGGACTTGCTGTCTTTGTCGGCTTTGCGGCTTTGGGCTTTGCCGAATTCGCCATGTATCAGGCTACAGTCAGCGTAGCTATCGGCGTATTCATATTAGTATTAGTCCTTTATCTGCTGCTGCCGTTCTTTATGGCTGTTTTAAAGGAGAAAATGTTCTGGCCTTCTAAAAAACCCGCATCACACAGCCATAACAAACTCTGGAAGCAGCTGGGCCGGCTTTCTATTTTCCGCCCTGTCCTTTCCCTGCTTCTTGTAGCAGCGATTACGCTTCCTTTTATTTTAACGTACGACAACAATACTTCTTATAACAATACAGACGAAATAAGCGGCGGCACACAGTCATTGGATGGACTTGAAGTGATCGCAGACGCCTTCGGGGAAGGCCAGGCTCTGCCTCTTGAAATTATTATTGATGGAGATGAAAACCTCATCAATGAAGAAACAATGGCCTATACCGAAGCATTATCTGCAGCTATTGCTGAATCTGAGGATGTATCGAAAGTCCGAAGCGTCACCCGGCCGGCCGGCTCCATTATCGATGAGCTCTATGTTGATAACCAGATGGAGACCGTCTCTGAAGGGCTTGACGAAGCCCGTAGTGGCCTGACGTCCATTGAAGAAGGCCTGGATGAGGCAGACAGCGGCTTTGATGAAACCAGCTCTGGAGCCTCAGACTTAGAAGCTGGAATCGGCGAACTGGAAAACGGGCTGTCTGACCTCGATGCCGGCTTTACCGAGGTCAACAACGGCTTGAACGAAATCACCGGAAGCCTTGGGGAAGTTCAGTCCGGTGCAGAGGAATTGGAAGCCGGACTCGAAAGCATTGAAGCCGGACTTCCTGAAGGGCAGGAAGCAGCCGGCGGAGCACTGGATGAACCTGTAGCAGCGTTGAACCAAATCAACGGCCAGCTCGCAGCCATCCCCGGCCAGCTTCAGCAGGCTCAATCACCGGAGGAAATTACTGCCGTAGCTGAACAAACAGCTGCCCTTCAGGCTGCCCTTGCTGAAGTAGAAGCCGGCCTTGCTGAAGGTAATGAACAGCTGACGGCTCAGCAGCAGCAGGCTTCCGCCCAGCTGGATGCGTTAAGTGACGGTATTAATGAGCTAACGGCAGGAGCCGGTGAACTGGCTGCCGCTCTTGGGGAAATCCAAAACGGACTTGAAGAGGTAACAGCTGCAAATGAACAGCTTGCAGACGGTGCCTCTGAACTGCAGGAAGGTGCAGGCGCACTTGAGGAAGGTGCAGGCGGCCTTGCTTCCGGCATTGAACAGCTTCAGGATGGCGTTGCAGAAGCAAACAACGGACTGGGTGAGGTTAACACCGGACTTGAAGACGCGCAGACGTTTACGCAGGATATTTCTGAAGCATCTTACGTGCGGGGCACCGGTGTATTTGTACCGGAAGAATTTCTTACCAACGATGACTTCCAGGAATCGCTCGATACGTATATCTTTGACTCGGAAGAAGGCATGACTATGAGCGTCAGCCTGGCTGCCGATCCTTATTCCCTTGAAGCTATCGATGCCACCGAAGACATTAAGCAGCTGGTCAGCCAGCAGGTGCAGGGTACGCCATTTGAAAATGCGGAAATTTCCTACAGCGGGGTTTCGAGCTCCAATGCCGATCTGGAGGAAATTTCAAGCGCAGACTTTACACACACGATTACGATTATTTTAATCGGGCTGTTTATTGTTCTGGCCATTTTACTGCGTTCTTTGTTTAAACCGATAGTCATATTGGGTGCACTTCTCCTCACCTACTATACGTCCATGGGCATTACCGAAATGATATTCGTCAATGGCCTGGGCTATCCGGGTATTATGTGGCCCGTTCACTTCTTTACTTTCATTATGCTCATAGCACTCGGAGTCGACTATTCTATCTTCCTGTTCGATAGATACCAGGAGGAAGCCGGCCTGGGTGTCCGTGAAGGCATGATGCAGGCAATGATTAAAATGGGAACCGTTATTATTACAGCCGTTATTATTCTGTGCGGTACGTTCGGCGCCATGATTCCTTCCGGTGTTCTAACACTGATGCAGGTAGGTACGGGGGTAGTCACAGGCCTTCTTCTCTTCGGCCTGATTATACTTCCTTTGTTAGTCACAGCGATTATCAGTTTGGAAGAGCCGAGAACACCTAAAACCAAAAAAGAATAATTGTGCATACCCCGGTCTTTCTAAATAGAAAGCCGGGGTATTTATTTATATACCAATTTGTCATCTTTTGTGTTTTCCTATATAATCTGTTGTTATATTCTGAATATAAAGGAGGTCTATTATGAATGAACCAGCACACCGCCCTAAAAAAAGATGGGAAATGCCTGATACATATGTGATTTTATTTGGCGTGCTGCTGTTTGCTTTTCTTTTAACATATCTGCTTCCTTCCGGCTCTTTTGAGCGGGAAACGGTAGACGGAGTAGAACGGGTGGTACCGGGCACCTTTTCTTTTACCGAAGCCGGCAATGTAGGTCTTATGGATTTTTTCTATGCGATACAAATGGGAATGGTGGAATCGGCTGACATTATTTTTATGGTGCTGTTCACCGGCGGAGCCTTTGAGATTATTGAACGCTCCGGCGCTCTGCGGGGCGGCATTCACCGCGCCGTTTCTCTTACTCAGGGAAAAGAGTTCTGGATGATTGCTTCCATCTGTACTATTTTTGCGCTTGGAGGAGCGGTTGGAGCAGTCGCCAACGCCGTTATCGCTTTTGTTGTTATCGGTATTATTATCGCGCGCACGTTAAAGCTTGATCCTATTGTGGCAGTAGCTATTACGTTCGGAGCTAACTTTGCCGGATTTAATGTAGGTTTTATTAATCCCTATACCCTTGGCATCGCCCAGGATATTGCCGATCTGCCTCTGTTTTCCGGACTTCTGCTGCGTATTATCGTTTTTGTATTAATATTATCCGTAACTATTTTCTACATATGGCGGTACACAAAACGTATTCTTAAAGATCCTTCTAAAAGTTTAATGAATGTGTATGAGGAGGAAGAAACAGAAGGCCTGGAGGCACCCTTTACGCGGCGCCATAAAGCAATGCTCTGCTTTATCGGAGCGGGACTTATCTTCTTTGTATACGGCTCAATTCAACTGGGCTGGACCATCAATCATATGGCGGCATTTTTCGTCTTTCTCGGTCTGAGCTGCGGGGTCATTGCCGGTATGCACTACAATACGATTGCTCTCACATTTCTGCAGGGAATACAAAAGCTCGCATACGGCGCGCTTGTTGTCGGACTTGCCCGCGCTATTATTGTGATGCTGGAGGAAGGAACCGTGCTCGATACAATCGTGTACGGCCTTGCCGTTCCGCTGGAAACCATGCCTCCTGTGCTTGCTGCACTCGGCATGTTTGGCGCCAACGGAGTACTCAACTTTCTCGTAAACTCCGGCAGCGGTCAGGCTATGATTGCGATGCCTATGCTCGTACCTCTGGCAGATATGGTTGGCGTAACCCGACAGGTCGCTGTGCAGGCTTTTCAGTTCGGAGACGGGTTAACCAATATTATTTTCCCTACCTCTGGTATTTTAATGGCAAGTCTTGCTGTCGCAGGCGTACCCTGGACTACCTGGGCACGCTGGGTATTTCCCTTATTTTGTATTTGGACCGGAATAGCGGTCGTTACGTTAACGATTGGTGTTCTTATCGGGTGGGGCCCTTTTTAATGTTTATAAGAAAGAAGGCTGGCATGCATGAAAATATATACAGTTGATGCTTTTACAAATGAACCTTTTGCCGGAAATCCGGCTGCCGTCTGCCTGCTTGAAAAACCCGCAGAAGACGTGTGGATGCAGAAGACGGCTATGGAAATGAACTTATCGGAAAGTGCTTTTTTAGTAAAAGAGCCCGAACCTTTTCATTATCAGCTCCGCTGGTTCACCCCTTCCTCGGAAGTTGATCTATGCGGCCATGCGACCCTCGCCTCCGCTCATATCTTATGGGAGCAGGATTCTGTTCCTTTTGATCAGGTGTTATATTTTCATACGAAAAGCGGATTATTATCTGCTTCTTATGACCAGGGACGGATTATCCTTGATTTCCCGGTAGAAATACCGGGGGAATGCCCGATTCCCGATGTCCTGCTGGAGAGCCTTTCCGTACCTGTTGTAAGCGTAGAAAAAAACAGGCTGGAATATATCGTGGAAACGACCGATGAAGAAGCTGTCCTTCAGGCCAAACCGGATACTCGGCGTTTTCTGGAGCTTGATGCAAGGGGCGTTATCTTAACTGCCGGAAGCAGTCAGGAGAAATATGATTTTGTCTCCCGCTGTTTTTATCCGGCACTTGGCGTAGAAGAAGACCCTGTAACCGGTTCTGCCCACTGCGGACTCGCTCCGTTTTGGGAGAAGCGTCTGCACAAATCTTCTTTTTCAGCCAGACAGGCTTCCAGCCGCGGGGGAGATCTATTCATTACTATTGAAAAAGAGCGCTGTTTGATCGCCGGATCCGCCGTTACTGTTCTAGAAAGTACCCTCTTTTTCTAACGACAAAAAGCTTCCTCTGTTTTATAAATAGAGGAAGTTTTTTTGTATCGCTCTTTCTATTTTCCGTATTTAATTAACGCTTCCCGGGACTTCCCGCCTTCAGCCCTTCCCCCATTTAACAGGAGTTTATGGTATAATAGAGTAAGAATATACACTGGATTTCAGGAGGTTTTCCATGTCAGTCGTCGAGAAAAATAAGGCATTTGATAATGCGCTTGCCTCCATGGAAATGGAAGGCTTCACTTACTCTGCCCATGAAATGAAAATCGCTGAAGATTTCTGCAGAGGTCATATTTCCCGTGAAGAAATTCTGCAGATGATCAAAGAAAAGAAAGCCTGACCGATGACTCAGCACACATATATGTATCCCGGCACTAACGTTCTAAAAAACAAGCTGAACATACGAAACAAAGAAGAACTCGAGCAGGCAGAGAAATATCTCACGCTGAAACGGATGGTGGAGCTTTACAACAGCAGGCGGGTCACAGGCTCTTTTAACAGAAAGCATATTCAGGCCATTCATTATCATATTTTTCAGGATTTATATGAATGGGCTGGAGAATGGCGGACCGTACAGATTCAGAAAGGCTCTACCAATTTTCTTGCCACGTCTTTTCTTCACATTGGACTGGGGGATTTAGAAAAGCGTCTTGTAAAGATGAATGCTGGAGGATTCAAGACAAAAGAAGCATTCTCTGATGCTGCAGCTGTAATTTATACCGATCTGAATTACATTCACCCTTTCCGGGAAGGAAACGGGCGGACGCAGCGGGAGTTTATCCGACAGCTTGCTTTATACCATGGATTTGAAATGGATTATATTGATGAGCGCCGGGAAAAGCTGTTTGAAGCAAGCGTTGTCGATGACTACACTATGGCAAAAGACGCACTTCTGGCTATTATTAAAAATGATACAGTAGATACTGTCTTAAAAGAACGAATCCGCTACAACGACGAAGAGAACAGCTGAAAAGCTGTTCTCTTCTTTATTTAAAAATCTGTCAGCTCTCCGCCTTATTGATTTTCCACTCTTCTGCCAGAATTCCATAGACCGCGTGGTCGACAAAATGATCATACAGCCATTCTGACTGACGTCTTGTGCCTTCATAACTGTAGCCTGCCTTCTCTGCTACGGACCGGCTTTTCTGGTTTTTAACCGCTGCCGAAATTTCCACCCGGTTCATTCCCAGTTCGCTTATGGCATAGTCGGTAAGACCCCGTACTGCCTTTGTCATAATCCCAAGACCTTGAAACGGCTGATGAAGCCAATAGCCAATATAAACCGTGCGGTTACCGGCATCAATCTGGTTAAAACCAGCAACTCCGGCAGGGCGGCCTTGATAGAGAATAAGGGTGTTCATCTGCCTTCCTTCGGCATAGCCGTATAAAGAAGAGCGAATATACGCTTTTGTATCTTCTTCTTTTGTTATAGCGTCAAGCCAGGGAAGCCATTCTCTTAAATACTGCCTCGACTCCTCTGTCATCGCAAATACCGCCGGTGCATCTTCATACGAAAGCAGCTTGAGCTGCAGGTTATTATCCACTTTATAAAGGAACATAGGCCGCCTCCTTTTTTTATGTATAACAAACAGCCGCTGGTTTACAACGGCTGTTGTTTTTTTATTTTTTAGCCAGATAAAAACCAATATTATGGAGCGCCTGTTCCAGCGTTCCGACAATTTTGGTCTGCTTAAGGTCCTCTTTCACATCCATCCCGATGGCTTTAATAGCAAGATCCGGACGAATGCCTGTTAAAATCGGCTCCACTCCAATAAGATCAAGAATTTTAATAATCTTTAACAAATGAGCTCCAACTTGGTTGTTTATGCTTAAAATACCGGAAAGATCGATAATAAGGTAATCGAGGTTATACTCTTTGCTTTTTGTAAGAGCAGTATGAATAATACTGTCTGCCCGCTTTTCATTCACATCACCAATAATGGGCAGTACGGCCACTCCTTTTGTAATCGGAACGAGCGGAGCAGAAAGGCTTAAAATCTGCTCATGGGCCTTTTCGATTTCAATTACGTGAGTCAGCATAGAAGCCATTGCTTTAAATAATTCACGGTGTTTTTCGGTGAACTCAAATTGCTTCGTATCAATGCCGCAGATGGTTCCATAATTTTCTCCATCGCCGTAATAGACCGGTATACCGATAAAAGAGCCTCCGCCAAGCTGCTTGGTTACTTCCAGCTGTCTGGTTGATGCATGGGCGTTTAAATCTTCTATTACATAAACATCCGAGCCCCGCTCTACGCTCAAATAGCAGAACGTCTCTTTAAAGGGAGTAATATCTCCTTCTTCGAGCAGCGGTGCCTCGACATTCAGTACTTTTATCATTTCGTTATGGCTGCCGTCATTTCTAGCAATAAACAACGTATTAATATCTATAAATTCACTCATTAACTGCAGTATATTGGCTGTGGCTTCTTCAAACGTCTGAAGAATCGGGGCGGACGGCTGTGCTTCCGTATTTAATAGCATAATAGGTACCTTTCTTTTTATCATGATAGACTATATATTAGTACTTTGTTTATTTTACTATATTTAGTCTAAATTGTAATACATAACCTCTCAGCCAATTATTTCCTGGAAGAGGGAGCGTAATTTTCCGGCAGCTTTACCTTATACTTCTCTTTTAGACGCCGGTTGCTGTCTACATATTTTTCTTTCAGCATTAAATGAAGCGATTCCGGCAGCATGTAACGCTTATAGTGAATCTTAAAGCTGGTTTTGCTTTGGAGCACACGTCTTGGAGAAACCTTGCCTATTACAGGAAAACGCCGGATCGGAATTTTTCCATTAGGGTTAAGGTTTGTTTTAAACAAGTAATTCAGGCGTCTTCCAACTTTGGCCTGGGCCGCCCCAAAACTCCGGTTTACATGGGTGTTGGAATAAGCAGGGACCATCTCTTCTCCCATATATGCAAGCAGATCCTTGAGACCTTTGTTGATATCCTCATTAAATGTTTCATATACCATACAGTAATAGCTGCCTTGACCAAAAATGTCTTCTACCATTTCCAGGTAACGATCGTAATAAAAATGATCCAGTACCCCGTATTCCTGCATGTCTTTAAAATAATTTTCCGGCTTATTGGTGCCGCCCTGATGAATATACTGGAGATACAAAGAAGTAACCAGCTTTACCTGCTCCCGTATTCCAACAATGATGCGGACATCGTAGGAATCCGCCGGAAACACCCTCCGCAGGTCTTGTAATACAGATTTCTGCTGTTTGGACCGCTTCTGCGAAAAAGGACTGCCGGACAGTCCTTCGTATGAGATTAACAGCGGTTTTCCTTCTTCCCATTTTTCAAAACGTTCCCGTATCAGCTCGATGTTTCCATCTGTTAAGGACTTCAGGCGGATGTCGTAAAGCGTTTCACTGATATGCTTGTTTTTAATATGAGTAACGTTCTGCATTTTTGGATAAATGCGGCGCTGTAAAAACGTTGTGGCTGTTTTATGAAATCCAACATGTATGTATACTTTTTTCATGATCTTTAACCCCTATATAAATAATAGTTTTCTGACTCCTCCTGCTGTCGTTCTTCAGGCGCTGGAGGTTTATTTACGTTATAAAAGCTCTCGGCTTTTGTTTCCAGATGGAAAAACACCGTTCTTCGTCTTTTATTAACTGCCGGTCCTTTTTTGCTGCATAGTAAGTATATACGCCATCTTTTACTGAGGAAGCCTGCTGAAAGTCCAGCTTTTCCATTAGTCGCTGAGAAGAAAGGTTTTCCCTTTTTACAAGTGCAGTAACGACTTCCAGGTTCATCGAACGAAAGCCATACTCTAATATAACATGCATTGCATGAGTCATGATATGAAGCCCCCAGAATGATGGATGAAGTTCCATTGCCACTTCTGCCCGTCCGCTTTTTTGATGCCAATTGTGAAAACCGCAGCTTCCAATTACCCGTTCGTGGTCTTGCAGCACAATACCAAATCGGCACCCGGTTCCATCGGATTCTATATCATGATACCACTGAATTTCCTCCACCGCCTCCTGAACGCTGCGGAGCGGTTCCATCCCATAATGCTTCACTACTTCCGGCCTGGACAAATAGCTCCACACATCAGCTGCATCTTCTTCTTTTAAAGTACGCAGATAGAATAGAGGTTGTTCGTGGAAATAACTTTTTTTCTGTCTCATGGTTTTCCTCCTTCTTGTTTGCGTTCGGACTCTCATCCATCTAATATAGGTATTTTGTCTCATTATATGTTTTATCATAACTAATTTGCTTCTTCTCTACTTTTTTTGTATTTTTATCTGGTATTTTCATTCATATTTTCTTTTATATTCCGATATAACAGGATATACCATACTATTAAAGGAGAATACAATGAGAAAAAAATCCCGGAAAAAATCCTCGAAAAACTTATCATTGCGCAACAAGCTGTTTTTGTCTTTTTTACTTATATTAGTTGTTCCCGGTCTTATTATAGGTTCTTTGTCCTATGCCTCCGCAAAAGAAGAAGTACGTAATCAATTAATCGAGAACATGGATAAAAGTGCCTTGCTTCTGGATGAGCAGGTGGAGAGGGAAATCGCCTCCAAAAAAAATGAAGTCACTTTTTTTGCCTCTGATATAAGCGGAGAGGATTTCGAAGAAAGCGGCGCCGCAATGGAAAAGCTGAACGCCTATATTTCGCAGAACAGTGACGTTCTATCCATATATACCGGGTCCGCTGACGGCGATATGCTGATGGCTCCTGAGGGGGAACTACCCGACGATTACGATCCAACTGTGAGAGACTGGTATACCCTTGCCGCTGCCTCTCCTGATAAAGCTGTAGTCACCGAACCCTATGTTGATGCCGTCACAGGAAATTTAACTATTACCATTGCAAAAATGCTGGAAGACGGATCGGGTGTCGCAGGTATTGATTATGACCTGACAGCTCTTATGAGTTTTGCAGACAGTAATACAATAGGTGAAGAAGGCTATATGATTATCACTGACACAACAGGAAACTACCTTTACAATCCGGACGCTGAGCCCGGCACTCCCCTTCAGGAGAATGTTTCAGCCGGCCTGACCGACGCTGAAGAAGGGATCTTCAGTTACAAAATTGACGGCGAAGACAAAGTTATGGATTTCACGACGAATGAAGCCACCGGCTGGAAAATCGGCGCCACCATGTATGAACATGAAGTCACAAATGCAGCTTCCGGTATTCTAAAAGAAATGGCTGCCGTTATCGGTATTTCTATTCTACTAGGATCTCTCATCGTGTTTTTCATTATCCGTTCCATCATTCAGCCGCTCCGTCGTTTATCAAACAGCGCTGAGCGCATCAGTGAAGGAGACTTGACAGAGTCGGTGGAAGTTAATTCTTCTGATGAAATCGGCCAGCTCGGCACAAGTTTCAATAAAATGGCTGACTCGCTCCGGACGGTGATTACGAAATTAAATAACTCCATTGACCAGATGAGCTCGTCTTCCGAACAGCTTCTTGCAAGCTCCGATCAAACCGCTGCAGCTACAAGAGAAGTGGCTTCAGCCACCGAGCAGGTAGCAAGCGGCGCAGAAAACCAGACGGTGAAAATTGAACAAACGAACGGGGAAATTGAACAGGTTTTCCTTGGCGTACAGACGATCGCAGAGCGCTCTTCCCTCGTGTCGGAACTAACTTCCGCCGCCTCAGACCGTGCCAAAGAGGGCGAAAAACATGTGAAACACAACCTGGAGCAGATGGAATTTATTCATCAGTCCGTTACCAGCTCTAATACAGTTATCCAATCCCTGGCCGAGCGCTCTAAAGAAATAGGAAATATTCTGGAAGTGATCAGCGGTATTTCCAGCCAGACAAATCTGCTGGCGTTAAACGCCGCTATAGAGGCAGCAAGAGCCGGCGAACAGGGTAAAGGATTTGCGGTTGTTGCTGATGAAGTTCGAAAGCTCGCAGAACAGTCTTCTGAGTCTGCCAAGCAGATCGGCACGCTGATTACGAGTATTCAGCAGGATACCGAACAGTCTGTCCAGCAGATGGGCGCGGTTTCGGTTAATGCAGAGCAAGGCCTTGTCGTAACAAAGGAAACATCGAATCAGTTTCAGGAAATTCTGCAGAGCATGGAGCAGATTGCCCCGAAAATAGAAGATGTCTCTTCGACAGCCAAGCAAATCACAGACCGTATCAGCGGCGTAACCGCTTCTGCTGAAGACATTTCCACCATTGCCCAGGAAAATGCAGCTTCTTCCCAGGAAGTTGCTGCTTCCACCGAAGAACAGCTGGCTTCCATGGAGGAAATCAATGCGGCAGCCCAGTCGCTCAACCGCATGTCTGCTGAACTTAAAGATTTAGTCAATTCGTTTAATATTTAATAAACTAAAAGAAATTCCAATGCCGCGCTGCCGCGGATGATTGGGATTTCTTTTTTTAGTCAGCCTTCTCTCGTCCAATAAAACATAAAATAAATACCCCTGACGAAACAAGCGTTTCGAAAAGGAGTACAGAGTCAGTCTTATGTTTCCTCCGGGAAAAGTTCGGGCATTAGCGGTCCTTCTTCTTCAGATTCCGTTTTCTTATCGTTTGGCGTAACGTGCATGGAAGATTTCCGATATTTAAATTCCTCTATCAGCCGTTCTCCCTGAAAGCCTTCTGCGATAAGCTGTTCTAGTATTTCTTCTGACACATCTTCCAATGGTTCCCGGTAAGGAGTAATGACCAGCTTTTTATTATCGACATTTTCAATCATTATTTCTTCTTCAATATCCAGTGCCTCAAAAAACTCCTTCGGGATACTCATCTGTCTTTTGGATGATACTGCAATTCTTTTGATTTTCCGCTCTTTTCTTTTTTCTTCCATGCTATCCGGCCTCTCTCTGCCGCTTTGCGGCTCCTTCTTACAACTAGTTTATCATAATGACGTCCCTAATCTCCAAGCCTGCTGCTGCTTTTTACCCGGTAACTTCCTGTTTTAATTGATTTTTATTCAGAGGATGGTAATGATAATACCCCTGGGCCTGCCTGCAGCCGGCCTCTTTTAAGAAGCGAAGCTCTTCCTCTACTTCAATTCCTTCGGCAAGAACATCCATTTTCAAATCATCGGCCATGCGGATAATGAACTGAACAATATGCTGTTTTCTTGAATTCATATGAACGTTCTGGATAAATTCTCTCGGAATTTTAATTTTATCGAGTGGAAAGCTCTGCAGGACATATAAAGACGAATAGCCGGTGCCAAAATCATCAATCGCGATGCGGACTCCATTCAGCCGAAGCATCTGCAGCTGTGTCCGGGCTTCTTCCATATGAAGCGCCAGGACATGTTCAGTAATTTCCAGCTCCAGCGAATCCGGTGGGAAATTTGTTTCTTTTAAAATAGCGAGAACACTTTCTGCAAAGCCGGCATGAGTAAGCTGCTGCGGAGAGATATTAACAGCCACTTTGATCTGTCCGTCTGCCGCCCATTCTACTGTCTGTTTACACGCTTCCCGAAGCACCCAGTCGCCAAGTGGATGAATAAATCCGTTCTGCTCTGCAATAGGTATGAACGTTTCCGGGGAGACAAAGCCATTTTCCGGCTCTTCCCAGCGTATTAATGCCTCTACGCCCGTAATTCTGCCTGAACCCGTTTCGCACTGCGGCTGAAACAGCAGGCTGAATTCTTTCTGCAGGGCTTCCGGAGTCATTCGATTGGTAATGAGCATTCTGTACTGTGATTCTTCCGACAGCTCCTTTGTACATACCACGGCCTGACCGCCCCCCTGGTGCTTGGCTTCTCTCAGGGCATATTCAGCGCTTTTCATAACATATGCTGCATCTGTTCCCACCTGGTCTGACGGTGCCATTCCCACGCTGGCCTTCAGCTTAAACTGATGATTTTTATATTGAATCGGTTCATAAATAGATTGAAGCAGACTTTCTTCCAGGCCTTCATACTTTTGATGCAGCTTTTCAGACAGGTACACGAGAAAGTCATCTTGATGTCCTCTTGCAACATAGGCTTCTTTTGGCAGCACATCATTTATTCGTTGTTTTATCTGATACAGCACATTATCACCTATTTGATAACCTGCAATTTCATTAATAACATGAAACCGGTCTATATTGATGATCCATACCTGAAAATGATGTTCTTCCTTCCATTCTTCAAGCCTGCGCTCAAAAGCCCGTCGGTTGGGCATGTGGAGGGTGCTGTCAGTTAAAGAAGCATTCTCTATCTCTTCTGTGTAGGCAAGCATTATACGCTCTTTACCGATAGACAATGTGTTAATCCAAAAAGCAATCAGAAGGGAAATAATAATTAATGACATTCGGGCAATGTGATCAGACATCTGCAGATAGAGCGTTGCTTCCGGGAGATACCACCAAAGCACGGCAAGAGTGAATAAACCCGTGACGCCTGCGGAAATGAGCGGAAGTCTCGACAGCGAAAACAGGGAAAAAATAATAAAAACAAAGATCAGTGCCCAAATCGTCTGCCCGCCAACCATTGCATAGCGGAAGTTCAATAAAGGAACGATTAAAGCTAATAAAGAAATGACATATGTCTGTACTTTTGGAGACAGGCTGCTCTGCGTGACCCACAAAACGATCAATGCCAATACAATAATACTGCCGCCTATTAGTATAGAATAAGGCATATCAGAAAAATAATAATCAACGACTGCAAAGGAAACCGCTCCAATAATTAAAGCGGTACCTATAATCTGCCCCAAAGCTTTTGTATGGCTGCGGAGAAAAGCCTCTTTTCGTTTCGAATAGGATTCAATCTGCTTCATTTTGGAACTCCTTTGGGCTTTTCCTTTTTCTTCTATCCTCTGCTCTTATATCTTCCGGCACCAGGCCGCCCCCGGTTCCCCAGACCACATGAGTAACGGTGCCCGGATCAATAGCGTACTTCTCGAAATAGCCGGATGCGGCTGTTTTTTCCGGGCCTGCCATACCAGCCAGAGCAGAAGGCTCTAAATAAAACTGTTCTGTGTTCATTAACAGATCCAGATACTCATACAGTCTGTCGTCTTCTATCGTATAGGCACCGCTTAATAAAGGCTCCATCACTTTAGATGCCAGAGCGGAAGGACGTCCAACAGCCAGGCCGTCCGCTTCCGTCTGGTTATCCAGCCCCAGATCCTGTACACATATCTTTTCATGTTCTCTTGTAACAAGCCCGAGGAGCATCGCCGGGGAGTGGGTGGGTTCTGCAAAGAAACAGTGAACGTGTTTACCAAATAAACGCTTTAAACCAAAGGCCACCCCGCCCGGACCACCTCCTACACCGCAGGGCAGATAAACAAATAAAGGATGGTTTTCATCCGGATACAGACCTGCCTGCCGCAGCTGCACTGCCAGCTCGGAAGCTGCTGTAGTATAACCTGCAAAAAGCAGCGTGGATCGTTCATCATCAACAAAGTGGCAGGTCTCATCCTTCAAACACTGCCGCCTGCCTTCCTCCACCGCTCTGCTGTAATCGCCCGTATATTCCAGAACACGGGCCCCGCTGTTTCTCAATCTGTCTTTCTTCCATTTTTTAGCATCATTTGACATATGAACCGTTGATTGAAAGCCAAATGATGTTCCCATTATGCCGATACTCATGCCTAAATTGCCGGTTGATCCTACTGCTATCGTATAAGATGAAAACAGTGCCTTCGCTTCCGGTGTATTTAATCTGCGGTAATCATCCGACCATCCTGTAAGCAGGTGATGCTTTAAAGCCAGCTGTTCTGCCCAGGCAAACACTTCATGAAAACCTCCACGCGCTTTAATTGACCCTGCCACAGGGAGTTCGCTGTCCTGTTTAATAAACAGCCGTCCGGGAATCTGCAGCACGTGCTGGAGTTTCCTTACTTCAGTAAGCGGCGATTGATATGGTTCATCGATGGAAAAAACTTCCTGCATCCACGGCTTAAAGCGCAGAAACCTTTTTTCAGATTCTTCTACTATACTTTCTCTAATGGAAGTCCTATGTACAGAATGAAAGGGAGAAAAAGAAGGATTGAGCCATATTATTTCTTCTGCCGCCGCGACCCGCCGCAGCAAAGGAAATTTTTCTGTCCATTTTTGGCTGTTCATGACACATCTCCCATTCTTTTCACATTTTTTTTAATCAGATGATTACATTTATTAAAGGAAGGGTAAAGATATAAAATAGAGATCAGTATTTAAAATATCTATTACTCAAAAGGAGACTAACAATGGCAAAACAAACAAACACAAAAGCTGGAAGCAAAATCGGCTTAGGTATTGTAATTGGTGCATTAAGCGGTGTAGCTTTTGTACTATCGAATTCAGCTTCAAGGGAAAAAGTAAAATCAAGTTCATCCAAGCTTAAAGAATCAGGCAATAAAATGGTTCAGGATTACAAGCAGGATCCGGAAGGCAGCAGAGAGCGTGTTAAAAACCGCACTCAGAATACGGTTACGATCGTAAGAGAAGCTGTTACCAAACTACAGGAGATATTAGATGAAAGAGGATCAGAGCTTAGCGAACAGGCTCAAAAAGTAAAAGACGATTCTCAGGATATTATGTCTTCTGCCAAAAGCACAGAACAGGAATTAAAAGATGTAGGAGAAAAAGTAAAAGAAGCAAAAACAGAATTGAGCGGAGATGGTTCAGCATCAACGTCCAGCTCATCTGAAACAAACGCTTCCGGCACAAGCTCTTCTAATGAGAATACATCAAGCGGATCATCAAACGACAGTTCGTCTGATGAATCTTCGGATGACGATAGTACAGATCACCACGTGACAAATCGTCCCGTTTAATACAGTATATGGGATAAAGCAGCCTTTTAACAGGCTGCTTTTATTTGTCGTCCATTTGTTTTTTTAAAAAGGAAGCAATCTGTTTTTTATATTCCTGCTCGTCTTCGCTGAAGGCCTGACCGTGTCCGGCTCCTGTTGCTACATACAGGCTTTTTTCTGCACTGGTTTGTTCATGGAGCTTATATACCATTGATGTGGGCACATAATAATCTTCTCCTCCATGAATATATAAAATAGGTACAGAAGCCTTTTTGACCTGTTTTAAGGCAGAAGCTTCCTTGAAAAAATGGCCGGCATACCATTTGTTAATAAGGCTTGCTGCAGGCATTAAAGGAAATGGTGGAAGCCCGAATGACCGTTTAAGCTGATGAGCGAGCTGATCATGCATAGAGGTAAACGCACAATCTGAAATAATACCTTTCACCTGCGCAGGAAGAGACTCTCCGCTCACTGAAAGAACGACGGCTCCTCCCATTGAAACACCATGCAGGACAATTTCTGCCTGTTTCTCTCTTTCTATTATCAGATCTATCCAGCCGAGATAATCTTTTCGATCCGTCCATCCAAACCCAATGATATTTCCCTCGCTGGCTCCGTGGGCGCGGTTATCTGGACAGAGCACGTTGAAGCCGAATTCTTCATGGTACATTCTAGCCAGGGAAGCCATATCGCGCAGGCCGACTTCTGCTCTATACCCATGGGCCAGTATAACAGTCCGGCTGGTTTTGTTTTCAGCCCGGAGAAAGGACGCCCTGAGCTGAAGGCCGTCAAAGGAGATAATCTGCAGAGATTCCGGTACCAGGCTGAGTGCCCATTCATAATCCCGGCGGGACTGTTCATTCATTTCTTCTACAGCAGCAGAGGCTTTTCCTTCTGCCTGTTTTATCATCGTTCTATTTTGCCTGGAAAGCGCATAGCTGTGCATATACCACCCTGCTCCGCCAAGAAGAAAGCTGCCTCCCGTTATCAATCCTGCTGCCCAGAACCGCTTCATGTGACTCCACACCCTCTCGTTATTGAAAAATCTCCTCCAGCATTTTGTTTTCTTTTTGATATATCTTATGCATAAAATACATTAAAATAATCAGCGCAAACATGGACGTATTCTCTTCTATTTCTTCACTCACTTCATAGGTTACTTTAAAAAAAGTAGTTCCCGGATAAAAAGAAGCAAGCTTTCGGCCTTTTATTGATAAATCCAGACCTTCCCTCCAATTTTCTTCTATAACAACCAGACGTTTATCAATTTTGCCTTCCATTCGAAAATACAAAAACGACGTCCCGGTTTTGCTTTTTAAATAATATGTACGTTTTTCTCCTGTGAATCCATACGAAGCGGATAATATAGGAAATCGGGAAGGTTTTTTTCCTAAATAATAGCTTCTGCCTTCGGCATTACGATAAGTGAATCCTTCTTTATCTTTGTATCCGCGCCGGTCTTCCTGCTGGATAGAACCAATCTGTTTTCCTTCGCTGTTCTCAACCGTAATTGTTGTAAGATTGGATAGAAATATACTGTCTTTGAATAGATATTCCCGCATTTCTTCCCCCCTTCTGCTTTTTCTTCCATATACCCTTTTTAAAATAGAGTACAAACCCGTACTGGTTCCTCATTTGTCAGCTGAAAAACCGCTGGGGTACTGCTGCCCAGCGGAAGTTGCTACATATAGGAATTTACGGATACCGAGCTGCCGTTGGAAGGCGGGCTTTCCAGCAGTCGCTCGAGAGCTTCAGCTACTTTTTCCGGGGGAAGCAGCATGCCTTCTTTTTTGTAGGATTTAAATTGTTCCAGATCACGAAAGTTGTCTTTACTGACTGACCGGATCGATTCCTGCATAGGGGTATCAACAATGCCCGGCGAAAATGCATACACGGAAACGGGATAAGACGTATCCTGCTGTTCCATTGCCGCTGTTTTTGTAAACTGTTCGAGCCCAGCTTTTGAACTGCTGTAGGCACTCCATCCAAATATAGTGGAATGGGCGGCTCCAGATGAAATGTTTATAATAGTTTTTAATCCTTTATTGTCTTCCAGGCTTCTCATAAAGTGAGCAGCACATACAATGGGAGCAGATAAGTTCAGTTCCATATGCCTGGATACATCCTCACTCCTATAGGAGATGGAAGGACCAACCGGTTCAACCATTCCTGCATTGTTAATGAGGACCGCTTCTTCCGGATTGTCCCGGCGGATTTCCTGTCCTGCGGCTTCCATCATCTTATCTGCTTCCCCGCTTATCGACAAATCTGCCCGAAAAACGGAAACCGAGGCTCCCTTCTCTTCGATCAGCGGAACCAGATCCTCCAGATTTGACCGGGCGGATAAAAACAGATGAGTACCTTTTTTGGCGAACTGCAGAGCTGCGGCCCGGCCAATACCTTTGGAAGCTCCGGTAATAATAATATATTTCATCCTAATTTCCTCCTTTATAAAAAAGCCTCTACATTAAAGTATAGGCTTTCTATCAAACCATTCTACAGCATTATCCAGATTCCGGGTCTTTTTCATTACTTCCGAGCGCTTTTACAAAGTACGCGGAAGACAGCAAAACAAAAAAACAGCTTATAAAACAAAGCTGAGTCAGAACCATTTTTTATGTGTTTTATTCGTTAAAAAATAATACAGATTTGATGCTAATAAAATAATTATACCCATTGATACTGTTGAAATCATAAGGGCTTCTCTCTCCTCTATCTTTCCTGCCCTGAAGAAGAGAGAGAAAACCCTCTATTTGTGTTTATAAACGTTTCTTAATTTTTTCCTGTGTACTCTTTAAGCGCTGCAAGAATTTCTTCTGCACCTTCGGGACTCAATACAATTTGTCCGTTGGCAAGCGAGATGTTGTCATCATCGACATCCCCTGTCACAATGCAGGCATGATTCGCTTTGTACTTCTGCAGAATAATCTTATCCCCATCCACATAAATTTCCAGAGGATCCTTCTGTTCAATGTCGAGTGATCTTCTTAATTCTCTTGGAAGCACGACTCTTCCTAATTCATCTACTTTACGAATGATGCCTGTTGATTTCATGAATAACTTTCACCCTTTATCTTTCTATTCAAGTACTCTTTGTTCTGTATTTTCCTCTGTTTCTGTTTTTTCAAAACCGAGCTTGCCTTCTCCTTCAGAATCAATGTCTGAAACAGCCATTGTAAACTCTACCAGCTCAAGCCCCGTCATTTGAGCCAGATTTGCTTTAATTTTTTGTTTTGCTTCGTCATATACCTTCGGAACGCTGGATCCATATTTAACGACAACACTTACATCAATGGCTGCCTGCTTTCTGCCTACCTCTGCGGTAAGACCTTTGGTCAGATCTTTTCTGCCCAGCCGCTCCGTAAGATTACTCCCTGCTCCACCATCCATTGATAGAATGCCTGGAATTTCATTCAAAGTAAGAGCTGCTATTTTTTCTATTACTCTATTCTCAATGTGCAGATCACGCTGATTTGTGTGTGCTTCAGTCATAAGGATCCATCCTTTGCTATTGAATTTTCTACTGATTTTTTTACCCGCAGAACAAAAAACAAGCTTTTCGTATTCCCCCCTCTCCTATGATCTCAATGTAACAAATGCCCTTTTGAAAGACCAATCCGCCTTTGGAGTATATAAGAACCTATAAAAATCACTGCCTCCCGGCACTTCTTTCAATTAGAGCAAACTTACATTTTCTCCTGTATGCTCTCGTTTACATCCACTTATAAGCGTGAGAGCACACAAAAGCCACTGAATGGACACATGTTCTTTCTTTCTATTTCTTACGCTTAGTATATAACACATCCAATTGTATAAAAAGAAATAATTCAGAATATTCAATTCAAAATAAGGAAAAACTTCCCTTTAAAAGGGAAGCCTTTTACGAATCATAAGCATTTAATGCATTTACACCGTGGGCCAGCGCTGATCCCGCTTTAAGCGCTGCAGCTACCATTATAATTTCCGCCGTATCCTCCAGCGATGCGCCTGCAGCTTTTGCCGCTTTTGTATGCACTTCTATACAGTAGGGACAGCCGGTTGTGTGAGCTGTGGCAACGGCAATCAGTTCCTTTTCTTTAACAGAGAGGGTTCCCCCCTTTACCGCTTCGGCATCAAATGCTGCAAAGGATTGAAAAGCCGTCGGAACAAGTTTTGAGAATTCCGAAAGCCTGTTGAAATATTCTTTTTTATAGAGAACGTCATCTTCTTTTTCATCATAGGCATTTAATGCATTTACACCGTGAGCCAGTGCTGATCCCGCTTTAAGCGCTGCAGCCGTCAAAATAGCCTCTCCCATTTCTTCTTTGGAGGCTCCTGCTGTTTTGGCATTTCCTACATGCAGTTCAATACAATACGGGCAGCCCGTCGTATGGGCAACCGCAATAGCAGCAAGTTCTTTTAATTTAAGATCGAGCGAGCCGCTTTCCATTACCTGCTGGTCAAAAGCAATAAACGTACGAAATGCCTCCGGTGCTAACGATGCAAATTCCTCCAGACGGGTAAAATACTCCTTCTTGTACAATATTCCCTCTTCCATTTTTCCACCTCTTTCTTCTTATTGATTGCACACCTATCTTTTGCAAGAGCCGTGCCACCCTGCCGGACCGGCAGGAAAGGCCGGCTTCAATAAGAAGAAAACTGCTGCACTCACAGAAGACAAATTATCGGCTGGATCCGGCTTTATTTCGGCCTGCTCCGCCTGGAAGGTTCAACATGAACATGGACATCATATACGTCGAACCGCTGAACAAGCACGTCTTCCACCTGCGTGGAAATATCATGGGCACTTTCAATGCTGAGATCCGGAGGAACACTTAGCACAATGTCCACCACCGTATTGTTTCCGTATTTTCTTGCACGTATATCGCGTACTCCGGACACTTCCGGTACAAGGCAGGCGGCTTTTTTATAGGAGGTGAGTTCCTCTTCACTGAACCCATCCGTTAAATAATGGGACGTTTCTCTAAATATTCCCCATGCGGTTTTGCAGATTAATAACCCAACGGCGAGCGCTGCCACCGAATCCAGCCACGGCAGATAAAAACGGGCTCCTAAGATTCCAATGACCGCGCCGATGCTGACCCATACATCAGATAAATTATCTTTTGCTGCCGCTTTAACAGCCTGGCTGTCTATTTTTTCTCCGAGACGGCGGTTGAACCGGTAAATGCCATACATAAAGACAGCACAAAAAGCCCCGGTAGATGCCGCTGCCCAATCCGGCGTGACATACTCTCCGGACCAAACCGACATGACCGCGCCGAATAACACCTGGATACCCACCGCCATCATAATAAAAGAGGCAAGAAGTGACGCAATTGATTCTGATTTCCAATGACCGTACGGATGATTACTGTCTGCAGGTTTTCGGGATATCATTAAACCAACTAAAATAGCGGCAGAGGCCGCTATATCGGTTACGTTATTCCATCCATCCGCCGTTAATGCTTCAGAATTTGCGGATTCCCCTACCACCAGCTTAATAGAAGCTAAAAACAGATAAGCCGCTATGCTGAGCATTGCCCCCCGTTCACCCATTTTTATTTTTTTGTATTTTTCTTCATTTTTCATAACTACTCCTCCGCTCTTTATTATTCTATCAAGCGGAGTTCTGGTGGGGATACAGCAACGTTTTGTCTTATTACTTACTTATTATCCAGCTGCTAACAATGTTTCATTCAGCCAAAAAAAAACCGATGCAGCCATTCGTCTGCACCGGTTGTATATTAGCTGTCTGTCATTCTTTTAGTGTAAACGATCCATGCGGCAGCGAGTGCTGCAGCAAACCATGCTGTAATGATTAAAAGGGGCTGCCATGCTTCCGCAAATCCGCCTCCTGCTTCCATCTGAGCAGCCAGCTCAATCAGCTGCATATTAGGCATATATTCTAAAAAGGAGAGGGCCGGATACTGATTAATAATGGCATCGATTAAGGGAGTCAAGCCAAAGACAAACATGACCGGCAATAAAGCAACAGAGGCTTCCATCACCGTTTTTGTCACCAGACCCAGCAGCGTTCCCAGCGCTGTATAAAATAAGCCCGATAGGAATAATGCTGCTATGATCACAGGAGCATTGGGAATTTCATAGCCGACAAGGAAAATACTAAGCGCCAGCGTAATACCCGTAAAAGCTAACGTTAATAGACTTTTCCCAATGAGTATCTCTCCAGCGGAAGCCGGCGAGAGCATCAATCCCCGGAGCGTATTTTTTTCCTTTTCTTCTGCAATGATCGCGGCCTGGACAAAGACAGCTACTATAGAAAACGTAAAGTTAATAATAAGATAATACATATCTAATTGAATATTATCCATTCGTCCGTAAAAGAAAGCCAAAATAATAGGGGTCAATGCAGTAGTAGAGATATACATATTCTTCGATACGTCTTTCATGTCTTTTTGAAAAATAGCATACATTCGTCTCAGCGCCAGTGTCATACGAGCTCCCTCCCTGTTAGTTTTACAAAAATATCTCCCAGTGTCGGTTCGTTTGTGTGTACGGAAGCAACCTGCTCATCAGCCATATAGGCATACATTTTTTTGGCATTTTCCGGAACATTGTCTAACGTAATTTTTTTGCCGGTTGTTAACTCTATTGTCATCGTATTATCAGCGAACCTGCGGCGCAGCTTCTGCGGGGCGTCCAGCAGCTGTATCTTTCCGTGATCGAGAAAGGCGACCCGGTCACACAATGTTTCCGCTTCGTGCATATTATGGGTCGTCAAAAAGATAGTCGTTCCTTTTTTGTTCAGTTCCCGCAGACTCTTATAAATGTGTGCTGCGTTAGTGGGATCAAGTGCAGACGTTGGTTCATCCAGAAACAAAAGCTCCGGCGCATGTAGAAAAGCACGGGCGAGCATCGCGCGCTGAGTCATGCCTTTTGAAAGCTTACCAACCGCCTTTTTACCTGTATCTTCGAGATTTACCATTTCGAGTGCTTCTTCAATACGGCTGTACGACAGATCATAAAGATCACAGTATAGCTTCAAATTTTCATAAACACTCAGTCTTTCGTACAAAGCACTGTTATCAGTTAGTACTCCCATCCGCTGTTGGAAATCATCTTTCCAGTTCCTGGCCATGGACCGGCCTAATACCAGGGCTTCTCCATCTGTCGGCCTAAGCTGGTTCGTCAGCATCTTAATCGTCGTCGTTTTCCCGGCTCCACTGGGACCGAGAAAACCAAAAATTTCTCCAGTGGCCACTTTAAAATCAAGGTTCTTCAATGCTTCATAATTACTGAAAACCTTGGACACATTATTCACTTCAATACTGTATTCCATTATTATCCCTCCTGGATGTCAGCTGGTATGCTGCTGATTCCAGAATAAAAGAAATGCCGGCGCCCCGCCTTATATTTACGGTAAACAGCGCCGGCCGGTATGTGAATGGAGCAGATCCCGGGATGAATGAAACACTATTTCATGCCGATCATCGCTTTCAGCTCTGCCATTTTTGTTTTAGACAGCGGAATTTCTGTTTTTTTCTCGTCATCCAGAATGAGCGTATAGCTGTTTCGTGTCCACGTAATCACTTCTCTTACTTTCTGCAGGTTCACGATGTAGGAACGGTGGCACCGGAAAAAGCCAAATGGCTGCAGCCTGGTTTCCAGTTCAGTTAGGGTAAAAACGCCTGGAAATCCTTCCCCCTTTATATGAATGAGTACCTGACCAGCTGACGTTTCCACAAACTCTATTTCTGTAGGATCAAATAAAATAATTTTGTCGTCAATCTTTGTTGGAATTTTATCAAACTGAACTACCGGCTTGATTTCTTCAATAGAATTTTCCTCTTCTTGGCCTGCCTGAACATTCTCTTGTTCCATTTCAATAGAATGACATCCAGTTTCATCGAGCCTGTAGACATGATCAGCCATTGTAATGGCACTTTCCATGTTGCTTGTCAGGAGCAGAACAGTTTTCCCAGCCTGCTTTAACTCCTGAATAAGCTTGATAAAAATACGTTTTGTTTCCATATCTACATTCTGGTCCGCTTCTTCCAGCACAAACAAGGCGGGATTCTGGAATAAGAGACGTCCTGTCTGCACACGGCGCTGTTCTGAATAAGAAAGGTGCTGGACCCGGACTTTATGCTTCGTTTCAAGCTGCAGCATGTGAAGAACTTCCGGAATGGTTCTGCTGGAGTTGTAAAGACCCCGGTAAAACGTAAAAACATCTTTTACCGTAAGCCTGTCATACAGTCCGTCGTCCAAATAAGAAACGCCGATACACGTATAATCCGGCTTCGTAAATGTGGAAATCGGTTTATTCAGGACGTGAATATCTCCATTCGACCCCGTCATATCTCCATTCAGCATGCGCAGAAGAATATTTCTTATGTTTGTATTGGAATGGAGAGCCACTGCCTGGCCCTGTGACACTTCCAGTCCAAACGCCGGGAAAATAACCGTGTCTTCAGTTTGTTTTTCCAAAGCTTCAATTCTTAACACCGACATAAAAACATCTCCTGTTTTTTATTTAATCGAAGCATGAGCATGATGGATGGCGAGGCTTTGTGAAATAATGCTTTTATCCTTTTACACATATTTATTGCGGCCGGCACCAATGCCTGCCGTCATCTGGCAGACCGCGATAACCATTAAGAAAATCAGGCCCGCACTCCATGCCCCCGTCCAGTCGTAAAAAACGCCTACGACCAGCGGGCCGAATGCAGCCAATAAATACCCGACCGACTGCCCCATACCTGAAAGCTCTGCTGCCTTGCCGGCCGTTTCTGCACGAAGGCCAAACAAAGCCAGCGCCAGGCTGATGCTTGCTCCTTGTACGAGTCCTATGCAGAGTACCGCTGCAATAAGCATAGAAAAAGAAGAAGCTGTAAGCAGAAGGCTGAGCCCTGTTAATGCTGTAATGCCTATCGTAATAATAATTCCAACCTGGTGACGAAATCGTTCTGCTAAAATCGGGGTGATAAAGGATGCCGGGAGACTGGCTGCCTGCATCATAGCTACCATCCAGCCGGCACTCGTTAACGCGACGCCGCCGGTTTCTACAAGAATGTCCGGAAGCCATGTAATCATGACGTAAAAGCCGATGGACTGAAAGCCCATAAACAGCGTTACCTGCCAGGCAAGAGGTGACTTCCAAATAAGAGTAGTGCGGTCGATTTCTTTAACCGGCGGTGCTTTTTTCTTTTCTCCATGTAAAATAAATGCCCATAAAATGATGCCGGCTAATGCCGGAAGCGTCCATAAAAGAAGCGCACCCTGCCACCCTGTGCCTGACTGTTCTGCAATAGGCGCGGAGAGTCCGGAAGCAAACGCAGCGGAAATGGCCATACATGTTGTATAAATGCTCGTCATCAGCCCCATCTTCGCTGGGAAGGACCATTTAATGACGCCCGGCAGCAACACATTACAGACTGCAATGCCGGCTCCTACCGCAATGCTTCCCGCGTATAAAAACCATAAATTGGGTACCGTTCGTATAAGAATACCCGCCACCAGTACGATCAGCCCTAAAAATAAGGCTCTCTGATGCCCCACTCTGTTTCCAAATCTGTATGCTATCGCCGAAACACCAGCAAACGTAAGCAGCACCATAGTGGTCAACACTCCGACCGAGCTGTGATCGACGCCGAGATCTTCCCGGATAAAGCCAAGTACCGGGCCGACTGATGTAATAGCTGCGCGGAGATTAAAAGCAATCAGTACAATTCCTATAACAAGAAGAATTCTGTATTTTTTGTTCTGTTCTTTTTCCTGCATCGTTTCTAATGACATGACGTTCCCCGCTTTTTCTCATAAAGCTGAGCTCTATTTTATTTTCAGCATTCTACTTTTCTATCATAACAAAAAGCATCGAATTTCTCCGATGCTTTTCCAAATTAGGCCTGTGCTGCTTTTGATTTCTTTCTCTCTGTAGAAACAATCACATCTTCTCCTTCAATCTTGATCATAAACTCCTTGAGCTTACTACGGTCCGGAGTCAGCGTATTTCCACCATCCGTGATATCAAATTCTCTGCCGTGCCATGGGCAGCGGAGAATTTCTCCTTCACGCTGAAAGCAGTACTCGCCGGGATTTTTGGTTGCAGCAGGAGATCCTCCAATTTTCCCTTTTGATAAGAGAGCTCCTTGATGAGGACAACGGTTAAGAAATGCATAAATTCCCTGATCCGAGCGGCAGATAATGATGGATTTTCCGGAAAACGTTCGTTCAATCATATCTCCCGGCCCCAGATCCTGCATCGTGCACACCTTTTCTTCCATTACATATCCCTCCTTTTCAGCTTCGGATAAAAACGAAGAGCATTCTCCACCATAATCTTATGGCGGACCTCTTCGCTTAACCCGTTAGGCAGCGCCTGCTCAGGAGAATCATAGTCCCAGTGCGGATAGTCTGTGGAAAATACAATAATATCGTCGGTGCCCATCTGCTCGACCAGGTTGTTCCATTCCCGTTTCGTCATTTCTTCGAGAGGCTGGGTCGTGAAACAAAAGTGATTTTTGATCGTTTCGCTCGGCATTTTGGTTACCCAGGGCACCTCGTGACGGAGGTCTTTATACTGCTGGTCCAGCTTTTTCATTAAAAATGGAACATAGGTAAAGCCGCCTTCGATCATCATGACTTTCAGCTTAGGATATTTTTCGAATACGCCGTTCAGGATCATATTGGTTACTTGAATCATGTGGGAGGTTGGAATAAGCGCATGCCATTCGATGAAATAACGGGGCCATTTGCCAAACTGGACGGGCGGCTCATTGTGATGCATGCCAATCACCAGATCGTGTTTTTCTGCGGCTTCATAAATCGGATGATACATAGGATCCCCCCAGGCAATATCATCTATTGGCAGGAGAACCTGCAGCATTTTCGGATGACCGCCGATGCGTTCAATCTCTTCTACTGCTGTCTTCGGATCCTGGGCCGCAATGTGAATAGAACCGTACAGTCTTTCTTCTTTTTCAAGCCAGTGCTCAATCTGCCAGTCATTGTAGGCTGTGGCCAGTGTAGCAGCCATTTCGTACCAGCCATGCATAGAAGAAGGAGAAGGATCCAGTGCCCCTGTTAAAATACCGATATCGTGTCCGCATGCATCCAAAAGCTGTTCACGCATAAACGGAAGATCCGACCCGGCATCCCGTCCGTCCGGAAGCATCGCATCGGCACGATTTACACCTGCCACCGCCGGCTGTGTATAGGGCATATGCTTTTCCTGAACCCAGTTGGCATCAGCAATATAGCGTTTCCAGGGCTGCCCCAGATAGGGCAGTAAATCTGCGTATGTTACTTTTTCATGAATATCCGCGTCAATCAACCTACAGGTTTTCCCATCAAATTCTTTCAAATAAACCCTCCTCCTAGTATACGTTTATATACTTAAGGTACCATTCATTTACCTTTCATAACAAATTGCATTAACGGCCTTCAGAACCAGTGAGATACAGGAACAGTGCTCAGTGATCTCCAGTGGGCATGAGTGGCTGTTTATCATATTTTATAGAATGTATGTAAAACAACCTGCCAAACATAAGGTAAAATACAATACCTTCTATACAATAAAAGAAAATAGATCTATTTTACATATTGTCCATTGGAGGTGATCTTGTGCCGGTCCACACCCCTGTCATTCATACGACAATCCGCCATATCCTGGAACGCCCGCATTTTCAAAAGGCCGTAGTCATAGGAGATGAGACTTCCCTTAATCGGACAGTTACCTGGGTTCATATTATCGAAGTCACCCGCCTGGACGAATTGTTAAACGGAAACGAACTTGTACTGACCACGGGACTTGCCTGGCATGAAAATGAAGCCCTTTCCCTGTCATTTCTGCAGCAGCTTATTGCCAATAATGTTTCCGGCCTGTGCATTGAGCTTGGCACCTATACGGAGTCACTGCCTGCTGCGATGATCGAATTTGCTGAACGGCATCATTTTCCTTTGATTCTTTTTCATGAAAAAGTCCGGTATATTGATATTACGCAGGATCTGCATAGTTTATTTATCCACCAGCATTACCAGATGGTCAAAGAGCTCGAAGACCTGTCTTCCTCGTTTAATCAAATTCTGCTGGACGGAAAAGGAATTGAAGAAATTTTGTACGAATTCCACCGCCGCACGAGGATCAACGTTTGCTACCTTCCAATTCAGGGGGAAAGTTATTTCTATCCCGCGCTTTCTTTAAAGGAGCAGGAAAAACGGGTCAAGGAATGGATCGAGCACAAAACATGGCACCACAGAAGCCTGCACACATCACGTCCTATTATGGTACTCACTCATTATTTCGCCGACTTAATCGCCTACAAAGACGGTCTTGCTTTCAGCGAATTTGATGAGCTTGCATTCGACCGCTGTGCTACCGCCATTGCTCAGGAAGTGATGCGGACCACCTATATGGAAGAGCGCCGCAGACAGCAGGAGGAGCGCTGGATGCATGATTGGATCAATAACGAAAACAATCAGGAAGAAGTTAACAGTGAACTCCAACAGCTGCAAAAAGGAACGTTTCACTCCATGGCTGTCGGACTAATTTCGAAAAATCATCTTCTTTCCTCTCATAAAAATAGAGAAGGACTTTTTATTCAAAAGTCGATGCTTGCCCGTTCAATTTTTGAAGAACGGGGAATAACGCTATTAGCCACTTCTATGCCGCACGCCTATGTGTTTATTCTGCTGTACCCGGGCAGTATCAGCGCTTCTGTTTTCCGCGAGCGCCTTTATTCCGGCTACCGGGCTTTATTAAAAGAAGACGAGCGGGGCACCTTTCCTTTCTTTGAATATCTCGTTTTCGGCAAAACGGTAAAAGCACCGACGGACGTGCCGGTAAGCTATTTGACCGCAAAGGAAACAGAAAAAGTGAAAAATCGTGTACCTTCTCTTGCTCTTCCTTTTTATGAAAACCTTCATCTTTTTCGTACGGTTCTTAAAATGGAAGAAGAAGGAGATATAGATGACTTTATTGATGAACATTTAGGAGAGCTGCTCCGCTTTGATGCAGACAGACAGGGGCATTTGATTCAGACTCTGCGGGTATACCTGCAGTGCTTCGGCTCCAAGCAGGATGCAGCGCGGGAGCTCTACGTCGTGCGCCAGACCCTCTATCACCGGCTTGATAAAATCAGCGAGCTGATGGGGGAAGATTTATTTTCTTCTCCAAAGCGCCTGTCGGTAGAACTTGCGCTGCATGCCTATGAATATCAGACAGGCACTAAGTAACTGTATATATGAAAGACAAAACCCGGCCGATGAATTCGGCCGGGTTCGTTTAAGTAGAAGCTGCTTCTTCTTTTTGTTTTTTTAATAAAAAGGAAAAATATTTTCTCGCATCTGCGCTTTCTATATGCAGATGCGCCTGCTTTTCCCCATTTGAAAACTGTACGAACGCTCCTTCCAGATTTTCCTGTACTGCGGTTATCTCGTAGCCATCCTCAATCAGAGCATCAATTTTTTCTTTTTCCAGCATAAATTCTGCATGCTCCCGCATTCACACCCGCCTCCATTATTTAAATTCAGTACTAGCTACTTCCTGCTGGGCTGCTTCTTCTTCTTTTATGGCCCAGTCGCGCCCAACTGTAATTCCTAAATACTTTTCATCACTTGGATCTTCTATTTCAGCCTGCTTGTATTTAGGGAACCACCAGAATTTACCTAATACATAGTAACTTCCCCCTCCAACAACAAAGCCGACTAGAAAAGAATAGTCCATCAATAAGTAGGCACTGACTCCGCCTATTATCCAGGAAATAAACCCGGCCGCGTTAATCCCTTTGAAATAGCGGTACTGCCCATCATGACGATATAGATCAGGCACGTTCACACGTCTTTTTCGCAGCACATAATAATCAACAATTAATATACCGACAATAGCTGATAGTATGCCTCCTACTACTAAAAGGAAAGGAACGAGGATTTCAAATAGGAGCCAGGGCTGTACAACAGTTCCGACAAAGCCTGCCAGAAACACACCTACATAAAAGGGAACCTTCGGACCGCCTGTATTAGAAAAAATAGTTGCAGCCGGAATTACGTTCGCTGACGTATTGGTCGACCACTGGGCAAAAACAATCATTAATAACAGAACGGCCAGGGCTATGCCTCTTGCTGTTTCCTGCAGAGCCACCACCGGATCAAAGTTACCGAGGGCAATATAACAGACACCGCCGATCAATACCATGAACGTCTGCACGAGCGGCAGGGAAATTACACTTCCTACAAGCGTTCCCTTGTTTCGTTTCCACCAGTTTCTTTCATACTGAGGGGCTTTAATAAACCTCGAGATGGAAGGAATATCCGCCGCAAGGGTTGCCCAGAATCCCATGTTGGCAAAAAGAACAATCAGAAACGCATTGACCGCCGTCGTTCCGGATACCGGAGCCTCCACACTGTTCCATACGTTTGTGCCACCTGCTGAAGCGGTAGAAGTAAGTACATAATACATCCAGATTGAAATAATAATAATAATGGGCGCTGCCAGATCTGCAAATCGCTCGACAGCTTTAATTCCTATTGCCGTATTAATCAGCTGGGCGGTTGCAAATAAAGCGTAGCAGAGAAGCCAGTTATCGAAGCCCATCATAATATTTAATATGCCGTTAATCGCGGTAGCACCAAAAAAGGTATTAATACCAAACCAGATGGAGGCGGTGATGCCGCGTGTTAACGAAGGAATATGTGTACCGACCGTTCCAAATGGCGCCCTCATATAGACAGGGAAGGATAACCCGTGTTCAATTCCAATATCTCCTACAATCGTTATGAAAATACCAATGGCAAGAGAACCAAGCAGAGAAGCCAGTACAACCCAGCCAAGAGGAAGCGACAATACACCATCACCGCCGATAGCAAAAGCAGCAAGCACGACGGCCATACCGACCCACATCACAGCAAAACCAAAAGTGCTGATCTTTTTGCCGGCATGAGACACCGGCAGCAGATCAGGCGATTTTAAATAACGGTCTTTTTGGCTCATTCATGTATCCTCCTACATATTTTTTATCCAGCTTCTCTCCTATTAATTAAATTAATGTTTCTGCTTTAGTGGGAGCGTTCAGGTTTTGAAAGGTTTTCCGCTTCATGTACCGGCCGCTTCCGGGCTTTCCAACGGTTTCTTTGTTCCGGACAACGGCTTTTCCGCGCACGAGTACCGTTTCCACTTCCCCCTGCACTTCCATGCCTTCAAAAGCGTTATAATCTACAGCCATGTGATGGGTATCCACGCTGATCGTTCTCGTCACGCCGGGATTAAAGATCACCAGATCAGCATCACTTCCTACTGCAATGGCTCCTTTCTGAGGGGAAAGCCCAAATAGCTGTGCCGCTCTGGCAGAAGTGATTTCTACAAATTTCTGCAGGGAGATCCGGCCTTTCGCCACACCTTCTGAATAAATAATACTGAAGCGGTCTTCAATCATCGGGCCGCCATTCGGTATTTTCGTAAAATCGTCTATGCCCAGATCTTTTTGGCCATGAAAGTCAAAAGAACACTGATCGGATCCAATCGTCTGCAGATCACCACTTTGTATTGCCTTCCACAGCAGCTCCTGATTCTTCTTATCGCGGAGCGGCGGCGACCAGACATATTTAGCTCCTTCAAAATTCGGCTTTTCCATGTAGGTCTGATCGAGCGCCAGATACTGCGGACATGTTTCGCCAAACACCGCGGCGCCTTTTCTTCTGGCGTCTGCTATTTTTTCCACCGCCTCCTGGCAGCTCACGTGAACGACGTAAAGCTGGGAGTCGGCAAGAGCCGTCAGCTGGGCGGCTCTTCCTGTGGCTTCCCCTTCGATCTCCGGCGGTCTTGTCAATGCGTGGTAGATAGGCTCGGTTTTACCTTCTGCCAGCGCCTTTTCTGTTAAGTAGTGGATCACATCACCGTTCTCTGCGTGCACCATGACAAGAGCCCCTAGATCTTTCGCAGCCAGCAGCGTTTCGAACAGCGTTTCATCATCGGCCTGGAAGACATTTTTATACGCCATAAATACTTTAAAGGAAGTAATCCCATGCTCTTCTATAATACCCGGCAGCTGATTAAGGACCGTTTCATTCATTTCTCCAATCATTAAATGAAAGCTGTAGTCTACGACTGCCTTATCTTTCGATTTGTCATGCCATTCCTGAATAGACTCTTCCAGCGGCTTGTCCTTTCCCGTCAGGCAGAAATCAATAACCATCGTTGTACCGCCGTGGGCGGCCGCAATCGTCCCTGTTTCGAAGTCATCCCTTGTAACGGTGCCGCCAAACGGCATTTCCAGATGCGTGTGCGGATCAATTCCCCCTGGAAACACATAACGGCCGGCCGCATCAATTACATCGGCTCCTTCCTCCGGAAACTCACGTCCGATCTGGACAATTGTTTCCCCTTTGATCAAAATATCCGCCTCGTAAGTTTCACTTGCCGTTACAATCGTTCCATTTTTGATTATTGTTGTATTCATCCATCCCGCTCCCTTCTATTTAACTCCCATCATGGACACCAGTGACTGCCTTTCATTCCATGTCATCGGCTCTTCACCGGTTTTACGCGGTGCTTCCACCATTTCAATTGCCCCATCTACAGGACAGACGATGGAACAGAGGTTACAGCCGACACAGTCATCCTCACGCACCTGAAGAAAGTCATTTCCCTGCTCGTCTTTAAGCATATCAATACACTGATGCGACGTGTCTTCACAGGCAATATGGCATTTATTGCAGTTAATACAGGTTTCTGTATCAATCTGCGCCACGACCCGGTAGTTCAGGTCCAGCTCTCCCCAGTCGGAATACTTCGGCACCGTTTTGCCGACAAGCTCGGCCACGCTGCCTATTTGCTTTTCATCCAGGTAATTGTTCAACCCGTCGATCATATCCTCTACAATGCGGAAGCCATGATGCATGGCCGCCGTACACACCTGCACATTGGAGGCCCCCATCAGCATAAACTCCGCGGCTTCTTTCCAGGAGGAGACTCCTCCCATGCCGGAAATAGGCACATTAATATCAGGCCGTCTTGCACATTCAGCTACCATATTCAGTGCAATCGGCTTTACGGCAGGTCCGCAGTATCCACCGTGCGCCCCTTTCCCGGCGACATTTGGCACTGTATTCCAGCTGTCCAGATCCACTCCAGCCAGGCTGTTGATCGTATTAATCATGCTGACGGCATCCGCACCGCCCTCTACGGCGGCTTTTGCTGTAAAGGTTATATCCGTAATGTTCGGGGTCAATTTAACAATAACCGGTGTCTGAGCGACTTCTTTTACCCAGGCGGTCTGTTGTTTCACAAGCTCAGGTACCTGTCCGGACGCGGCTCCCATACCGCGCTCCGCCATACCGTGGGGACAGCCGAAGTTCAGCTCCAGACCATCGACTCCAACAGCTTCCACCATTTTGACAATTTCATGCCACTTTTCCTGATTTGGTTCCACCATCAGAGAAGCGATAATCGCATGATTGGGGTATTTGATTTTTGTTTCTTCTATTTCCCGCAGGTTTACTTCGAGCGGCCGGTCGGTGATTAATTCAATATTGTTAAATCCCGCTACAGCCTGGCCGTTAAACGAGGTGGCGGCAAAACGGGAGGATACATTCAGGATCGGATCGCCAAGCGTCTTCCAGACAGCGCCGCCCCATCCTGCTTCAAATGCCCGCTGCACCTGATATCCGCTGTTTGTCGGCGGAGCCGAAGCGAGCCAGAATGGATTGGGAGATCGGATGCCCGCAAGCGATGTTTCGAGGTTTGCCATATCAAATCTCTCCTTTTTTGTTTCGTATTAGGCAGAATGGACGGCGTTTTCCGTCAGCTCTGAATGAATCGCCCAGGCGGCTTTTTTACCCTGCTGGGCAGCCGACACGACCATTGCTTCCCCCTGGCCTTTCCCAAAAATAATATCCCCGATTGCATAAACGCCGGTTTTTGACGTGGCATACGTTGTCTCATCTATTTGAATGACCCCGTCGGAATGCGTCACTTCAAATGCTTCGATAAGCGGATTCAGTCGTTCCTGGCCGATCGCTTTTATTACCAGGTCCACATCCAGCGTTTCTGTGGCGCCTTCAATTGCTTTTACCTTCTGACGCCCGTCCTCTCCAGCTGCTTCCAGCTTCATTTTATTCACAAGCAGGCCTGTTACTTCGCCGCTGCTGTTTCCTTCTATTTTTGCCGGAGCCGACAGCCATTTGAATTCAATGCCATCCTGCTTGGCGAACTCATATTCAAATGCATAGGCGGTCATCTCTTTTTCCGTGCGGCGGTAAACCATTTTCACATTCTCTGCGCCGAGCCGGACCGAACAGGTAGCCGCATCAACGGCTGTGTTGCCTGCTCCAATGACGGCTACTTTTTTGCCGCTGAGATTTTCCTCCCACTTCCCGGATTTCGTCATTTTTACAAATTCAATAGCATCCCGGACCCCTTCCAATTCTTCTCCGTCGATGCCAAGTGTTGGAACTTTGCCCATCCCGGCGGCAATAATAACAGCATGGTACTGCTCAGTGAGTTCAGCGGCGCTTATATCTTTTCCAACGATCGTATTCGTTTTGATTTCAACGCCCAGGTCTTTTACTTGTTTGACTTCCCAGGCGGGAATCTCTTTAGGCAGCCGGAATGAGACGATTCCGTATGTGTTCAGGCCGCCTGCCTCCGCTGACGCTTCGTAAATAGTGACCCGGTGCCCGAAACGGGCTAGTTCCCTTGCTGCAGAAAGCCCGGCCGGGCCGCTGCCAACGATAGCAATATGCTGCTTCGTATCTTCTCCTTTTTTAAAAAGAACCTGCTCATTTTTAATGGCCCAGTCGGTGGCATAGCGCTGGAGGTCACCGATCATTATCGGAGTAGATGCATGATTCAGCACGCAGGCCCCTTCACAAAGCTCCTCTGTCGGACATACCCGCGCACAGCTGGCACCCGATGGATTGGCATCCATGATCGTTACCGCCGATCCCTTCATGTTTCCGGACGCAATTTTCTTAATAAAGGCCGGAATGTCAATATCGGTGGGACAGGCGGTAATACAGGGGGCATCGTAACAGTATAGACAGCGGTTTGCTTCGTCGACCGCATCCTTTTGTTTTAAAGCCGGATGGGCTTCAGTAAAGTTTGCTTTAATATCCTCCACCGAAATCCATGCTTCTGATTGATTCGTAGCCATTGCATCGTCCTCCTCTGTATTATGGGATCTGCTGAATCATTTCGTCGTACGTTTCCGGGCGGCGGTCCCGGTAAAACTGCCAGGTATCGCGGACTTCGCGGATCATTTTTCTGTCTACGTCTCCTACAAGCACTTCATCCTCGTCCCGGCTTGCCATCGCCGTAAACTGCCCTCTTGGATCTACAATGTAGGACTGTCCGTAAAATTCACCCATGTTCCAGGGGCCTTCTGTCCCTACGCGGTTAATTGCTGCGAGGAAGTAGCCATTTGCGACCGCGTGGGCCGGCTGTTCGAGCTTCCATAAGTATTCGGACAGGCCCGCTACCGTAGCAGATGGATTAAACACAATCTCTGCGCCGTTCAGGCCAAGCAGCCTTGCACCTTCCGGAAAGTGCCGGTCATAGCAGATGTAGACGCCGATTTTAGCGTAAGCCGTATCAAACACGGGATAACCCATATTACCCGGTTTAAAATAAAACTTTTCCCAGAAGCCGTAGCCGCTATCACCGACACCGACGTGGGGAATATGATTTTTTCGGTATTTTCCTAAGTAGGAGCCATCCGCGTCAATAACTGCGGCAGTGTTATAGTACGTTGCAATACCTTCCACTTCGTAGATAGGCAGGACAATGACCATGCTGTGCTTTTTGGCAAGCTCCTGAAACTGCCTGGTTGTCGGTCCGTCAGGCACCTTTTCCGCCGCCTCGTACCATTTGGCGTTTTGTTCCGAACAGAAATACGGCCCGTAGAATATTTCCTGCAGGCAGACAATCTGCACCCCTTTTTCTGCCGCTTCTTCAATCATGCGGATGTGCTTTTCAATCGCTTTTTCTTTATGAAGGGCGACCGGCTCCGCCCCATCTACATCATTTGAGGCCTGAATCAGCCCGACACGTACTTGATCACTCATTTATGTTCCTCCTCGTAAAATGTAATGATGATTGACGCTAATATTAAAGAATCACAGGCCGATTAACATTAACAGGATGTGGAAGAATTCCCCATGATATTTAACATTTTGTTAAATCATCTGCTGTATCAGGCTGTTCTATTGTCAGATTTCTTTCCTTTAAATTTCTGAAAATTCGTTTTATTGACAAAAAAGCCTTCCCTTTAGAAGGAAGACGCTTTTCATTTATGCGGTTACACCGGCCAGTGCCTCTTTAAATACTGCAAGAATCTGCCTGATTTCATCTTTTGTAATAATAAAAGGAGGAGCGAGGGTAAGTACGTTTTGGAACCCGGGGACCGTGTCTCCATTTTTACCAGCGATAACTCCTTTTTCCCGGCAGAAGGCGAGCAGCTGATTCATCTTCTCCACAGCAAGAGGCGTTTTTGATTCGCGGTCTTCCACCAGTTCGATCCCTGCCATGAGGCCAAATGTGCGGATATCACCAACTACCGGAAACTCCCATAACACGCTCAGCTCTTCTGCCAGAAAAGCCCCCATGTCGCTTGCTTCCTCTACTAGTTTCTCCTCTTCTATAATAGCCAGGTTTTCAAGCGCGACTGCACAGGAGACAGGGTTGCCGCCGAATGTATTTACGTGACGGAAGTGGCTCGTCGCTTCTTTTTGTTTGAACACTTCATATATTTCCTGACGAACAGCAGTCGCAGAAAGCGGCGCATAAGCGCTCGTAATTCCTTTAGCCATCGTTACTATATCAGGGATCACATCGAAATTCCGGTGCCCGAATGGTTCTCCCGATCGTCCGAACCCACAGATCACTTCATCTACAATAAGAAGCACATCATGCCTGTCGCAGATAGCACGTAATTCCTGGAGATATCCATCAGGAGGTACAATCATGCCTCCTCCTGTAATCACAGGTTCTACAATCACTGCAGCAACAGAGGCTTCACCTTCCCACTCGATCATGTTTTCTATGGCAGAGGCACATTCGAGTGAACAGCTGTTCGGCTCTTTTCCAAACGGACAGCGATAGCAGTAGGGAGGCGGCACATGCTTGAATCCTTCACCCGCCGGCTCATACTTCAATTTTCTGGACGCCTGCCCGGTTGCCCCCATGGCACCCATTGAGTTCCCGTGGTATGCGCGGTACCGGGAAAGAATTTTGTACTTGCCGTAGGTGCCTTTTTGTTGGTGATACTGCCTCGCCATTTTGAAGGCTACTTCATTTGCATCCGATCCGGAATTCGAAAAAAAGAAACGGTAATCTTCTACAAGCCAGTCATTTAGGGCCTCCGCCAGGTTAACAGCCGGCGCATGCGAATTGGAGAGCGGAACATATCCGAGTTTTTTCATCTGCATCATGGCTGCTTCTGCTATGGTTTCCCTTCCGTGGCCGACATTCACACACCAGAGACCGGACATTGCATCAAGATACTCATTTCCATCGATATCGGTAACCCGGCTGCCCTGTCCTTTTTCAAAAATAATCGGATTTTCGTTGTGCGGGGATATGTGATGCCATAAATACTGTCGGTCTTTTTCCAGCAGCTCCTGCTTTTCTTCCTGTACATGGCTTGTTTTTTCGATCATCTCCGCCTCCTTTATTTTATATTAATGATAGCACCCATTTATCAGAATATTCACGATACATTATGTGCAGAAATTTCTTCTCCTACTTAACAGAAAGTAAAATGTCTGATAAAGAAAAGGACCGTGTTGGAATATCCTGATACATTTGCTTACACGATGGCTTGCCAGTACGTGGAGGGATCTATACAATAAGGAGCTGAACGCTTCTACTAGAAGCACACTTTGATAACACTGGAGGAACCGTCATGCCACTTATGAGATTTGATGTAATAGAAGGAAGAAGCAAAGAAGACCTGAAGAAGCTGCTTGATGCCGCGCACCGGGGAATGGTTGATGCATTTGAGGTTCCTGAAAAGGACCGCTATCAAATTGTTCATCAGCATGCACCGGAAGAAATGATCATTGAGGACACCGGCCTTGGGTTTACACGCAGTGAGAACGTTGTGCTGATCAGCGTGACGAGTAAGCAGCGTACCGAAGAACAGAAAAAGGCACTTTACCGCCATCTCGTCAAAGAACTGCATGAACAGTGCGGTATTTCCGAAGAGGACATTATGATTTCTCTCGTTTCAAACGGAGATGCCGATTGGAGTTTCGGTATGGGAGAAGCTCAATTTTTAACAGGGAAACTATAACAGCACAAAAAGACGCCCCGGGAGGCGTCTTTTCTTCATTCTATTCAACGGTTGGCTGCTTTTTCATTAACAATGGCTTTCTGTAATAGTCGCAGCCTTCCCAGCCGAGCTCTTCTGTCAAAATATCAAATGTCGTATGAAAAAATCGCTGAATCGGCTCGCTGGCAGGTATATCAGTATCCAGGTTCAGGAAAAATTCACTCAGTTTTTTGTCGTAATAAGCCTGTTCCGGTTCGAGCGAGTCGTCTTTAAGCTCTTTGTTTAGAAATGGATACGGCAGAACGAAAAAAGAAGGTACATCCACCTGGTCATCGCCGAGCCAAAAGCCGTATTCAATAAACTGCTCGTCAAACGCCGCTTTTTCAATGGGTTTATCCACCGGAAATGCCTCAGGGATATTACTTACAATAAGCGTAGAAACATCAAACGTACCCCAGAACAAGCCCGGCATTACTTTCCGGCAGCGCATGGAGCTGATAAAAGCCCGCTGCTCACGAAGAGCCATTTGAAACAAAGCCAGGCCTTCCAGCGCCTCTGACTGGCGGTAGGTGTGGTTAACTGTATCTTCATCGAGCATTGCGTCTATTTTCATCTCCTGGGGTTTGGGAAAGATAGAAATAGAGACACCGTGACTAGCTAACGTCTGAAAAATCCAGTGATAATATTCTTTGATGGTTTTTCCATCTTCCAGAGAATCTGTTTCCTGCTCATCGTCAACGTGCACAATCACTTCATTGCGGCGGATGTTCACCTCCACTTGAAGAGTATGGCTGCCATGATACAATAAACCTGTAGAAAAACCCCCGGGTGTTACATTCAGCATGACGTGTGCCCACTGCGGCTCTTGAGCGGCAAGTTCCAGTCTGATTTTCCCCAGAATCTGGGACAGTAAGTGAAGGGTACGCTTCGTGTCCTTCCAGTCGGAATGCTTCAATATGCTCACTGTACTTTCTTCCTTTCTATTGTTTAATAATAGAAACTGTATTGTAGTAACTTCTCCATACCGGCTGATCTTCCTGCCGGATAAGGTTTTTCTTTACACTGTAAAAGGGAAGAGATAGGAAAGATCCTGAAGGAGGACACCGATTTTGGACTTATCAACGATTAAAGAAAAAGTAAAAGAAGGCGCTCAGGGGAAGATGACGATTACACTTACCGAAGAGATGCTTCTTAAGCTGATGAATGTTAAAAAGATCGACAACGTCAAAATTACGAATGTTACCGTTGAAAAGCGCAAGCTGCGGATAGATGGTACAGTCACAAAAATGCATATCCCCATTCATTTCAACGTTCAGCTTCGTCCTGCTTATACCATTGACCGCTCCATCTTTTTTAAGATCAAAAAGATCCGTCCCATTAATGGAAAATGGCTGCGAAAAAAGATCTTTCATCAGCCTCCAATGATGACAATGAAAGGTAAAGTCGTCGGCTTTCACCTCGATTCCGTGAAACAGCTGCAGTATATTCCGGTCGGCCAGTTTGACTCCTACTATTTTGAGAACCGGAAAGTCCACATAAAACTAAAACTTTAATACACAAAAAAGCAGCCGCTCCGGCTGCTTTTCTTTTACTATTACTTTATAAAAATCTCTTCAATTTTCCTGACCATTTCGTGAGCTCCGTCTTCTTTATTGGAACATACCGCCACAGCAAGGTTCTGATCCGGTCTGTAGAAGGATCGGAAGTTAGCTCCTGGATCGTAGCCCATTAAAATGTATTTCACTACTTCCTCTCCTTCCCTTTCCATATAACCGGCATATCCGTAGGAAATAGATTCTGATAGGGATACATGCGGCTCTAAAAAGATCGTTGTCATTTCCTTCGACAGCAGTTTACAGCTCATCAGCGCTTCCCAGAAAAGTACCATGTCAGCAGCCGTTGTATAAGCTCCGCGGTCGGGGCCGCCTTTAATCGGAATGGCATAGTGGTTGGTTTTGGATTCTCCTTCTTTTGTTTCTATGTAGCCGACTGCCGTTCTCTCCGGAAGCTGGTCCAATTTGAAATAACCAGAATCTTTCATCCCGGCTTTTTCAAACACATGCTGCTCTATATACTCACTGAAATCCATGCCGGTAACCTGCTCTATAATCAATCCCAATACAATATATCCTGCGTGGTTTGCATGAAACATGGCTTCCACCGGTGATACCATTTTCTTCTGCTGAAACAATGATAGATAATCGCTCGTTTTTTTCATCCGGTACATCGGTTTCTGGATCCATAGATCTTCATATGCCCTCATTGTTTCGTCTTCAAAATAATCAGGAATGCCCGACGTATGAAGCAGCAGGTGTTTTATAGTAATATCTTCATCAAAATAAGGGAATGTAATATCCAGACAGTCCTTTAACAATGTATCGAAATCCAGCTTTTCTTCCTCTATCAGCCGGCACACCGCCACCGCTGTGAAAATCTGGCTGCCGGACGCCATGTTAAATCTTGTAGTTATCTGGTTTTCCCATTTTTCGGGTAGATTTGCAAAACCGCTGCTGCCGCTCCCCTGCTTCTCTTTACCCCTCGCGGAGAATGTGCCGGAAAAGCCTATTTCTTTTTGCAGTGCCTGAATTTGTTCTATTTCCTTATTATTCATGTTTGTTCTGTCCCCTTTCTTCTATAGGAAATGTATCACATTTCACTGCACTGCGATAATATTCAATTAAAGGAGAATGCCGTATGGACCGTTTTTTAAATGAGATAAAAAAGAAAGTCCAGCACTATGCTGAAAATGGTGTTACTATCCCCATCAATGAAACAATGCTTCGCAAGCTTCTTCAAGTAAAAAAGATAGAACAGGTGGAAGTGACACATGCAGCTATTCTGGATCAAATGATTCGTATAGATGGGACGTTTACGAAAATGCGTATACCTGTAAAATATTCTATTTATTTGGAGCCGGCCCACACCGAAGACCGCACGATTTATTTCAGATTAAGGCGGACCGCGCCCCTCGATGCTTCCTGGATTCACAAAAAAATATTTAACCGTCCGCCTTATTTTTCCATCGATGGGGATCTAATCGGCTTTCACATGGAAGTAATTAAACAGATGCAGCATATTCCGGTAGGAAAGGTAGATACTTTTTATACAGAAAACGGGAAGATTCAAGTCGTTTTAAAAGCCTGATCTCCTGTTTTTTCAATATTTCTTGTGCTATCTCCCCCCTGCCTCTATACTGTATGAGAACTACATTATCAACAGTGGGGGAAAGTGAAGGATGGATTACGATAAAGAACAAATAAATAAGTCCCTGCATCAATACTTGTCCGAAAATCTGGATACGATGAAAGATTTATGGAAAGAATCATATAAAGAGAACGATGTTACCGTCCCCAATGCCACTATCGCTGAAAAACTGGAAGAAATGAAGGAACACTTCATTACAGAGCTTCTTCATGTATTTAAGGATGATGAAACCAGTTTCTATAATCGGTTTCAAACTAAGATCGAGGAAGTCGTCGATGAAAGCCGCGAGATTTGGAAGCCGCTTCTTCTTGTACAGGAAGAGTTCACCAGATACAGAGAAATTATTCTTGATCATATAGAATACTTTATTACCCAGTATGATAACTCGGTGCCCATCGAACATGTGCTGGAGTGGCAGCGCAAGGCGCTTCGTGCATTCGATTTTGCCAGCAGTGCTTTTATGCAGCAGGCTCTTCTGCATATGGATGAAGAAATTCAGGATAAAGAAAATATGATCATGGAACTGACTGCTCCTGTTATTCTTTTGCAGCCGGGTATCGGCCTCCTGCCGCTCGTCGGAAATATCGATGTGGAGCGGGGCGATGTAATTGTTGAGAACACATTAAAGCAGTGTGCCCTTAAACAGATGGACCGACTGTATATTGATTTATCAGGAGTACTGCATATCAATGCTTTAGTAGCTGAAAAAATTAAGCAGCTCATTTCAGCTCTGCAGCTGCTGGGCATCGAAACAACCTTGTCCGGAATGCGCCCTTATATGGCGCAGCAGGCAGTACAGCTTGGCATTTCGTTTAAAGACGTACAGGTTGTCTCTGACCTCCCCCAGGCACTGCGGACCAATCAGGTACCTGTGCAGTGAAGGTAAAAGAAAAGCCGGAGTCTCCTGAGGGAGGATCCGGCTTTTTAGGATGTCAGTTTATTAATCTCAGCCATAATTTCCTGGGTTTTCACTGTATATATATAAGAAATGATGGCAAGAGACAAGGCATAAAACAAAACAATAGCCAGATTGATGTACTTTTTTTCAGAAGCTTCTTGCTCATAGCGCCGGTTTGTAAGAAAAGCCAACAACATAGTAATAAGAAAGGTACTTAATGTGAGAAGCGTATTCTGCTGGCTGCGAATATCTGATTTCAGCATAGCCAGCTCAAGCTCTTTTGTCGTATTACTTCCGGTTGAATAAAAAGTCGTTTCATTCTGCCCCATCATGCCCTGTTGAATCGAAAGCAATTCTCCATGCTCCTCATAATCAAAAGCTCCAGGGAAGAATGTCCCTTCATAGATGACGAAATAACAAAAAAGACCTGCCCCCAGAACGGCAGTTAAATCCACTACTATTCTAAATATGCTCGGTTTTTCAAGTTTATTATTCATAGACTGCTCCTTCTATGTAAAAAAATAAAACGGCACCTGGAAAATCCAGGCGCCTTATCTACATTAAGCCAGCGTCACGGATTCATCAGCGTATACGCTCTGCACAGCACGAATGATTTCGGCGCCTTCCTTCATCGGACGCTGAAACGCTTTTCTTCCCATAATAAGTCCCATGCCGCCGGCCCGTTTGTTAATCACGGCTGTCTTTACCGCCTCTACAAAGTCATTTTCCGCGGAACCGCCGCCTGAATTAATAAGCCCCGCTCTTCCCATAAAGGAATTCATTACCTGATAACGAGTGAGGTCAATCGGATGATCACTCGTCAGGTCAGAATATACTTTATCGTGGGTTTTTCCAAAGCCAACTGCTGTATAGCCTCCATTGTTAGTAGGAAGCTTCTGCTTTACAATATCCGCCTGTAAACTTGCCGATAAATGAATAGCCTGGCTGGATAAATCAGAAGAGGTATGATAATCCGTTCCGTCTTTGTCAAAACCGGGATTGCGGAGGTACGCCCACAAAACAGTAGCCAGTCCCAGCTCATGGGCCCTTTCGAAGGCTTTCGATACTTCCTGAATCTGCCTCCCGCTTTCCGCAGATCCGAAATAAATCGTAGCACCAACGGCTGCTGCCCCCATTTTATGAGCCTGATCCACTGATCCGAACATAATCTGGTCGTGCGTATTCGGATACGTTAAAAGCTCGTTATGATTAATTTTTGCGATAAATGGTATTTTATGCGCGTAATCACGTGCGATTGAGCCTAATGCACCAATAGTAGACGCTACAGCATTACATCTGCTTTCAATCGCCAGCTTTACGATATTCTCCGGATCAAAGTAGATCGGGTTTGGAGCAAATGACGCCCCGGCAGAGTGTTCAATGCCCTGGTCCACTGGAAGAATGGATAAATAACCTGTCCCGCCGAGCTGCCCATGGTCAAATAAACTCTGCAGATTGCGCAGCACCTGCGGAGAACGATCCGTCGATTTGTATACACGATCTACGAAATCAGGTCCCGGTACATAAAGATCCTCTTTTGAAATTGTTTTGCTCTCATGTCCTAGTAAGTATTCTGCGTCCCGGCCCAGCACTTCTTCTGTTGTTGCCATTTCACGACCTCCTTACTTAATTTGAGCGTTCTTCCATTCTCATTCCCTGATCCATATACTTCATAAACAAATATTTCCACATGTTTAAAAAGGAGGAGAAGGGGAACTTGCTTAGAAGATTATAAGGAGGTTTTTTATCATGGCTAAAATAGATGCGAAAGAAATCAGAAAGCAGTACCTTGAAGGCGTGGACAGCTTCAGCGACACATTTCCGGACATCGCTTCCCAGTACAATCATTTTACCGGCAGCTGTTTTGCAGATGGTGAACTTTCCGCTGCGCAGAAGCACTTAAGTGCTCTCGCTATCAGTATCAAAGACGCTGACGACACCTGTATTGTCTATCACATGGATCAATGCATCCATCACGGCTGTACCGAGCAGCAGATTAAAGAAACGCTCGCAGTTGCAGCAGCATTCGGCGGTGGCGCAGCAATGAGCAGCGCCGTAACGTCAGGTCTTGAAGCCTATGCCCAGCTAAAAGAAGACAAATAAAAAAACGGAATGGAGCTTTCTCCATTCCGGCTTTTATACATACCTGTTACACTAAACGGCTTCTGCTGCCGTTTGTTTTTTGTCTTTTTTAAATAAGAAATATAACGCGCCCAGCAGCAGGAGCACTCCGAAAAAACGCTGCAGATCAAATGGTTCCACCGGTGTGTGGAACCAGCCGAAATGATCGACTGCCATACTTGCTGCAAGCTGTCCGACAATCACGTTAACAACCGCTACGGTAACCCCTATGCGCGGCACCGAGAAAACCATTAGAGATAAATACAAAAATCCGAATACAGCGCATATCAGCTGCCAGACAGGCACCTGAAAGACATCAAGTATCGTGCCCCCGCCGAAAAACGGGATAACGATCGTTAGAATCACGGCGCCCGTGAAAAAAGTGAGAAAAGCACTTTCAATTGTGCCAATTTTACTGCCGAGTGTGCCATTAACGGCCGACTGGAGACTCAGTCCTATACCTGCCATTAATGGAATAAATATTGCTGCTGTAAGCATACTTTCGTCCTCCTATAAAATTAAAAATAACGATGCAATCAACAATCCACCTGCAATAAGGCGGTTTACGTTAAATCGTGCCTTCGGCGTGCCAAGCCAGCCAAAATGGTCTACGATCATACTCATGACGAGCTGGCCGATAATAACAGCTGTAACCGCCGTGCCTACGCCGACAAGGTTAACGCTGATAATAAGAAAAGCCAGGTAAATCACCCCAAGAACGCCTCCGATTAACTGCCATCTCGGCACTTTTGTTATCTGCTTCACATCACCTTTACCAAAGAAAAGAGCGATAAGAAAAGTAGCCATTGCTCCAATAATAAAAATAAAATAAGTGCTTTCCAACTCGCCGATATTTTCTCCCAGAGCTCCTCCTATAGCAGCTTCCAGGCTTAACGACATGCCTGCTATCAAAGCCAGAACATAAACTATAATTTTCATGTTTCCACTCCTCATCTAAATATCTAGAATAATCGATATAAAACAGCAAAGAAAAAAACAGAAATCCGGAATCAGATCTCTGTTTCGAGAAATGAAGCAAGCTCTTTAATCGTTTTTTCGTTTCGGCGGTAGTACGTCCACTGGCCGTAGCGAACTGATTCCAAAAGCCCTGCTTTCTGCATCATATTCAAATAGTGGGATACGGTGGATTGGGAAGCATTTACTTTTTCCTGAATGTCTCCAACACACACCCCGCCTTCCAGACTTACCTCTTTCGGAAGATGAGCCTGCTGCTCTGGAAAATGCTTTTCCGGCTCCTTCAGCCACATAAGAATATTTAATCTTGTCTCGTTTGACAATGCTTTAAAAAGATCGATGTTATTCATTTGCCCATTGTATATCGCACATATTCGATATGTCAACTTTTCTATTTCCATTAAGGTTAAGAGCCCATCATTTAGGGTAAAGATTTATAATATCCGTAAGAACCAGCTGTATATTTAAAGGAGGAAAGACATTGGATCCCAAGTTTAAGCTTTTTCACAACGATGAATCATTAGGAAAGTCGATTGGCAAGCTGACGAAAGCAGGTGTCAGCGGTGAGGACTTATACGTTATTTCCTTTGACCGCAGACGCACCCGCCGCAACAAGAAAAATACAGATGCCAAGAAAATCGGCAGAAAAGAAATGGGTGTCGGTACGGTACTCAAAAATATTTTCCGGGGCCGCCAGACAAAAGTTGAAGTAAAGCTGAAAAGAATCGGCTTTGATGCTGAAAAAGCCGAAAAACTCCGCGTAGAGCTGGAAAAAGGAAAAATTCTACTTATCGTTACCAATCAGGAAAAAGTTAGATTTTAACATAAGAAACGTCCGGGAGGCTTCCCGGACGTTTTTTTATCAGGAACAACAGCCGCCTGAAACAGCAATAGTCAAAGGGGATCGAGACGCCGGTTCAGCGGAGCACACTCCGGTTTCCGGAAGCTCCAGATGCACTTCTGCGGCTTCCGCTTTGTCGCCTGCAATATATGCAGCAACCGATCTGGCCTGCTCATAGCCTGTCGCCAGCAGAAATGTAGGAGCCCTTCCATAGCTTTTTGCTCCAATAATATAGACGTTTTCTTCAGGCTGGCGCAGCTCTTTTTCCCCATGGGGCCTGACAGTGCCACAGCTGTGTACGTTGGGATCGATTAACGGAGCAAGAGCCGGTACACATTCCAATGCTGCATCTCTGTCCCAGCGCAGCTCTCCCAGGAACTCAAAAGAAGAGCGCGATCCTGTGTTGCATATAATATAATCAAACGGTTCTGTTTCAGCTGGTACATTGTTTTGTATGCCTGACAGCGTCAGCTGATCCTTTTTCTCGTTCACCGATTCAATATAAAACGATTCGAACACCTGGATCTTCCCGCTTTCCCAGGCGCTCTTAATGAGACGGCCTAACTTCCCTCTAGCCGGCAGCTGATCCTGCTCCCCTCCCCCGAGTGCCTCCAATGTGCCAGGCTTCCGGTGAATCCAGGAAATGGTCGTTTCCGGATGACTCTGCTGCACCTCCAGCAGCTCCAGAAGAGACTGCATGGCAGAGTGTCCACTTCCCACTACAGCTGTGTTTGAATTTATATACACCGATGATTCAGCGTGTTTATTGTTGGGAATTCCGTAAAAAATGCGATTCATCCGCTTTTCCGTTAATAAATCACCGCCGGGGATGAGTGAATTAGGACGCTCCCATGTGCCGGTTGCATCAATAACAGTTCCGCTCTCCAGCACTTTTCGTTCTCCATCGGCATTCTCTGTTATTATATGAAAAGGTGCTTCTTTCCGGCCTTTTGATTTCATCTTGTCGAATCCTTTTCTGGAAATATGCACAACTCTGGTGCCAAAATATATATTCGGCTTCATTTCAGGCAGCTCAGTGAGAGGAAGCAAATACTCGGTCACGATATCTTTTCCGAGCGGCAGCTTTTCCGGATCCGGAAGCGCCACTTTGTATTTAGTCAATAAACGCCTGGCAGCATTATTCATATTATATTTCCAGGGAGAAAAGAGACGGACGTGGCCATAGTTAAGAAAATTCGTTCCAGGTCCCATTCCTGCCTCTAAAACTACAAACGCTTCCCCTTTTTCATGCAGTTCTGCGGCGGCGGCCAGTCCCACCGGTCCTCCTCCAACTATAATGACAGGCAGATCTTTCGTCATAATTGCTCATCCTTTCTTTTATATCAATTTTTTTTGATATATAAATCAAAAATTAAGAAGAAGGATAAAAAATACAGCAGAGCTCCTCTGAGAGAATATTTTTGACTTCTTTTTTATTTAACCGGTAATAGTTCCAGGTGCCGATTTTCTCTTTTTCTATTAATTCCGCGTCCAAAAGGATTTTCAAATGATAGGACAGCTTGGACTGTGGGAGGTTTACAAGGGTGGTAAGATCGCAGACGCAGATGGAAGGCTTTTGATTCAGTTCGTACATAATTTGTAAGCGGATATTATCTGCCAGTGCCTTAAATTTTATTTCATAGGAGGTGAAATCCATGGCTTCTGCCGTTGAACCTGTATGAAAGTCTATTGACTTCATTTTGTTTCCTCCTTATATATCAATTTTTTTTGATGTATAGCTAGTATAAAAGAAAACCGCGCAGCTGACAAGTAACGGCACGTTTTTCTATTTTAAAAATTCCAGGGCCAGATAAAAGGCAACAATACCTTCTGTCGTTCGGGGATCAATGCCTGTGCATTCTTTGATTTGTTTTAAGCGGTAATGAAGCGTATTGATATGAATATGCATCATTGCGGACGTTTCTTTTACCGATTGGTTGCACTGCAGATAGACTTCCAGCGTTTCCACCAGTTCCTTTTTACGCTGCAGCGGCTCGATTACCCGCGTTAAGAACGTATTGCGCGCTTCGTCCGACACGTCGCTCAACACCAGATCGATCGAGAGATCTTCATAAAAAATCAGCAGCTTTGCTTCCGTCGTCACCTGAAGAGCTTTCTTTGCGTTTTTATAGGCTTCTTCCATTACGATATTGTCCCGGCTGGAGCCAATTCCAATACGAACCAGCCCATCATACTGCTTTTCCATTTCTTTGCGGCACGATTCCAGCTTTCCGGGAAGTTCTTTTCGCTGCTGAGGAGTGCTTATTTCAATCATTAATAAAAACAGATCCTCTCCCCATCTGACAAAGAAATTCTCTTTACGCGGGAAGCAGGAATGAAAAGCAGAGCGGGTATAGCGTTCTGCCTGGGCGGGCTGGTTTTTTGGTTCTTTTGCTTCTACAAGACAGCATACGTATGGCCGGTCCAGCGGTATCCCTAGTCTCATTCCATGATTCATTAATTCCTGGTCCACACTTTCTGAACGGATCCATTCATTAAAAAACACTTCAACACTCCGGTCCTGCCACTTTTGTTCTTCAAGCAGAAATGCTTCATGTATCATCAGTTCTGTCAGGCGTCTTGTAAGTTCAGCAAATGCCTCTACTTTTTCCGGAGCACCGGTAATTCCTATGATGCCGACAACACTTCCATGGTTGATCAGCGGCATTGTAATTCCCTGCTTTACTCCTTTTAATGTTCCTATATTTGAATCATCAATATACAGCTTTTGCTTTGTCCGCAGCACAAGCTGGGCACCCTCATGGAGAGTCCCCTTTCGGCTTGGGTCTGTAGAAGCAATAATGGTGCTCGTATCATCAATGAAAATAACATCTTCCTTAATAACCCGCTTTACTTCTTCTACAATATTTTCTGCCAGTGCTGTATTCACATTCACATTAGCCACCTCGTTCTATGTCCCCTTATACAGAAGATACTTCTTTTTCTTCGTATTCCACTGCTTCCAAAAGCAGATCTGCTAAATGCACGGCCCGGACCTGGTCTGTCAGTCCTTCTCTCTCTATGCCCAGTTTCATCTGCAGCAGGCAGCCCGGATTGGTGGTAACAATGGTTGCCGCTTTGGCTGCTTTCGCATTGATCATTTTCGAATCCAGAATTTTCATCGACATTTCAGATTCAACAATATTATAAATACCGGCTGATCCGCAGCAGCGTCCGGCATCTTTCATTTCTTTGTATTCTGTTCCCTGAATGCTTTGAATCAGCTGTCTCGGCTCAGTCGTTGTATGCATCACGTTTTTGAGATGGCACGAGTCCTGATACGTAATCACCTGTGCCGGCAGACGATATCCCCTGCCCGGAAAATCGAGCTCCATCAGTACGGTGGACATGTCCTTCAGCTTTCCGGCAAATGTTTCCGCTCTCTCTGTCCATTCAGGCTCGTCTTTCAGCAGATGGCCGTAGTCGATTAAAAATGCTCCGCATCCGCCTGCATTCGTTACAATATAATCAACGTTTAATTCTTCAAATGCCTCTATATTACGTTTCGCCATTGCTTTTGCTTTTTCCTTCTCGCCGCTGTGACCGTGGAGTGCTCCGCAGCAGGCCTGACTTTCCGGAATCACAATATCGCATCCCGCTTTTTGCAGGAGCTTTGCTGTTGCGTCATTTGTGCTCATGAACATCGTATCCATCAAACATCCGGAAAAGAACGCCACACGCTTTTGTGGATTTTCTGTGTGATAATGCACCGGACGGTTTTTCATGTCGCGCATTTTCGGAACCTGCGGAAGCACTTTTTCCATTGTTCCCATTGGTTCCGGCAGTCTATTCAGCAGTTTCGTTTTCCGGACCGCTTTCTGCAGTCCCGTACGCTGGTATAAGCCAAGGAAGCCTACCGCCATTCTCATCCGGTTCTGGTGGGGAAACAGCTCATAGAACACTCCGTGGCGTATCACTTTTTCAGGGAAACTGTGTGTTTTGTTCTGGTTCACTACGTCCCGTACTTCTTCCAGGAGATGACCGTATTTAACTCCGGAAGGACAGACAGGTTCACAGGCACGGCATCCAAGACATTGATTTAAAGATTCTTCTACTTTTTCATCAGGCTCTATCAGGCCGTCAGCGACCCCTTTCATGAGCGCAATTCTCCCTCGCGGGGACTGGGATTCCTGAAATCCGGATTCTTCATACGTAGGGCAGGAAGGCAGACAGAAGCCGCACCGCATACAGTTCAGCATTTCATCCTGGTCCATCCGGTTCTGCCAGTCGATAATCATTTCCTGTTTTTTCGATTCCGTACTCATGAAGTCACCTCCTTTGGCTTTACTTCTCCGAATATTTTCTTAGGATTCATAATATTTTTAGGGTCAAGGCCCGTTTTGACCGCCTGCATGGCGGCAATCCCCTCCTGGCCGAGCTTCAGGTGAAGATACGGTGCCTTCATTTCGCCTACGCCATGCTCGCCGGTAATGGTGCCCCCCATATCAATCGACGTTTGAAAAATATCAGCGAAAGCTTTTTCCACGCGTTCCATTTCTTCTTTATCGCGCGCATCCGTCAGACAGGTAGGGTGCAGGTTGCCATCACCGGCATGGCCGAATGTACAGATTGTCACCTGGTATTTTTCTGCAATCTCATTGATCGCCTTTACCATTGGAGCTACCATCGACCGGGGTACGGTCGCGTCTTCGAGAATAGTCGTCGGCCGCAGGCGGGCCAAAGCGGCAAGTGCTGATCTTCTAGCCGTGCGAAGCCCTTCCGCTTCTTCTTCAGTCGCTGCTGCCTGAACCGATACCGCCTTATTTTCTTTGCAGACCGCCGTGATTTTTTCAATATCCGAAGCCACTACCGCTTCTGGTCCATCCTGCTCAATTAATAAAATCGCGCTTGCTTCTGTCGGCAGGCCGACGTGGGCAAAGTCCTCCACGACCCGGATCGTTCCCTGATCGAGAAATTCCAGCGTAGCCGGGATAATTTTATTGGAAATAATAGCCGATACCGAATCGGCTGCAGCTTGAATATCATCATACACCGCAAGCACCGTCTGTTTTGTTTCCGGAATGGGAATCAGCTTTAAAATCACTTCCGTTACAATGCCAAGTGTACCTTCTGCCCCAACAAATAGGCTTTTTAAGTCATATCCTGCTACATCCTTAGTCAGCTTCCCGCCAAGATGAATGATATCTCCATTAGCCACTACAACGGTCATGCCAAGCACATAGTCTTTCGTCACTCCGTACTTCAAGCCGCGCAGCCCTCCGGAATTTTCACTCACGTTGCCGCCGATAGTGGAAATTTTCATAGAGCTTGGATCCGGTGGATAGAACAGCCCTCTTGCCTCAACGGCGTGAATCATATCCAGCGTGATTACACCTGGTTCTACGGTGACAGTTAAATTATCCTCATCGATTTCCTTAATACGGTTTAAGTGCTTAAAAAGCAGGACAATCCCCCCTGAAGTCGGACACGTGCCGGCAGACAAATTGGTACCCGAACCTCTCGGGACAATCGGGATTTCCTTTTCGCTGCAGACTTTAACAACAGACGCTATCTCTTCTGTATTTCTTGGTGCAATGACTCCATCCGGCATCGACTGAAATTCCGGGGTGCCGTCATAAGAATACGTAAGCATCTCTGAAGGTGAATCAAAAAAGTTATCTACCCCTACGATTTCCGTAAATCGTTGTTTTGTATTTTCATCCAGCATACTGTTTCCACCCTTTCACCGCTCGTTTCCTTTATCCTAATACGATCAGCCGTGAATAGATATAGACAAACATACAAAAATAAAGCGTTTACATTTATTATTTTATATTATCATACAAAACAAACATAAATAAAACCTTTCCATAGGGGAAAGGTTATCGTTTCGGGCCTGTGGTGTTGCGGATAATCAGCGTTGGCTGAAGAGTGAGTGCCATTTCTTTTATCTGCTTTTCTTCTTCCATCATATAAATAAGATGTTCGATCGCATAAAGCCCCATCGGTTTTTTTGATTCGTGCGTTATCGTCGTCATTTGAATGCCGGCATGGGCCGTAATATCAATGTTATCCATGCCGCAGATGCTGAAATTATCCGGGATCGTATATCCCATTTTCATCAAATAATTCTGGCAGAAAAGCGCCATCGAATCGGTAGCAGCAAAAATAGCGGTTGGTTTATTATCCAACAGCAGCAGGCTGTCGACCGCTTCCCTCACCGATGCTTCTGTCGTATCGGTTTCTTTAATCCATTCCGGATCGACCTGATGATTGGTTGCCTGCATGGCTTTTTTATACCCTTCCAGCCGCCCCTGAAATGTGGAAGCAAAGGTTCTGCCCCCGATCCAGGCAATTTTTGTATGACCGAGTTTCAGCAGGTGGTTGGCAGCCAGTATACCAGCCTTTTCATTATCTGTTTCTACGAAATTACCTCCGGCCTGATGCCGCCTGTTAAACATCACAAACGGAACACCTGAGGCCTCCAGTTCTTTATAGATTGGATCCTCAAAAAAAATAGAAGATAAAATAATGCCGTCTACCTGCTGCTTTAACACTTCTTCATAAACGGAGAGATTGTCTCCCTGATCTTCAAAATACACTAACGTATGGTAGCCCTGCTGTTTTGCATATTCAACAATTTCCATTGTGGTATCAACAAAAAATGGATTATGTAAATGACCCGTAATGAGAGCGATAGATTTCGTTTTCCGCTGCTTCAGGCTTCGGGCAATTAAGTTTGGACGATAATTCAGCGATTTCATTGCTTTTTGCACATTGGCTACTGTTTCCGGATTTACTTTCGATGGATCATTCAGTACGCGTGATACCGTAGACTGTGAAACACCGGCTGTTTTTGCTACATCTTTGGAAGAAGCCATTTTGCATACCCCGCTCTGTTTGATTAATACGTATTCATAAATATATTAAAAGCTCCGTACCAGTTTGTCAATCTGCAGGCATTCAGAACTAATATACTATACTTCTGCATACTCCTTCCACACAGGCTTTTCACAAAAAAGACGTTTCTCTTTTCTTTTTTATAAAAATAGCATTTACATATAAGCGTTTACATTCTATAATGACTACGTATTCACAATAAACGTAAAGGGCGGGTGGGCTATGGTTACTTATATAAAAGAAGGACAGTCCGATCAGCAGAAACAGGATGCCAGTTCTAAGGTCGAACAGGCTGTCAGCGGCATTATTAAGGATATTGAGGACAGAGGCGATACTGCAGTTCGGGAGCTTTCCGAAAAATTTGATAAATGGAGTCCCGAGAGCTTTCTTCTGTCCCCGGAAGATATCCAGACTATTATCGGGGAACTTCCCAAACAAGTGATAGAAGACATTCAATTCGCTCAGGAACAGATTCAAAATTTTGCCCGGCATCAGCGCAGTTCTATTCAGGATATTGAAGTGGAAACAAGACCCGGTGTTTTTCTGGGACATAAAAATATTCCTGTTAACAGCGTAGGCTGCTACATTCCCGGCGGACGCTATCCAATGGTCGCTTCTTCCCACATGAGCATTCTTACTGCAAAAGTTGCCGGAGTAAAACGTGTAATTGCCTGCACCCCTCCAAGCAACGGCGAAGTTCCTGCAGCCACGATCGCAGCCATGCACATGGCAGGAGCTGATGAAATTTACCTTCTTGGCGGTGTTCAGGCGATGACTGCGATGTCTATTGGTACAGAGAGTATTGAACCGGTTGATATGATAGTCGGCCCCGGAAACGCGTTTGTCGCTGAAGCGAAACGTCAGCTGTTTGGAAAGGTCGGCATTGATTTACTAGCCGGACCTACAGAAACTCTTGTTATAGCAGACCATACAGCCGATGCTGAAATCGTTGCTACAGATATACTCGGTCAGGCCGAACATGGACCTACCTCCCCCGGAGCGGTCATCACTACATCGCGTGCTCTGGCTGAATCCCTGGAAGAAGAAATTGCGAGACAGCTGCAGACACTTTCCACTGCGGACGTAGCGGAAGTCGCCTGGAGAGATCACGGTTCTATTCTTTTAGTGGAAACGCTGCAGGAGGCTGTAGTAGAGGCGGATAAACTGGCATATGAACATGTAGAAGTACTGACAGAGCATCCTGATTATTTTCTGCAGAACCTGACCAATTACGGCGGTCTCTTTCTGGGGCAGGAAACAAATGTCGCTTATGGAGACAAGGTTATCGGAACCAATCACACGCTTCCAACGAAGCAGGCAGCGAAATACACCGGCGGCCTCTGGGTTGGCAAATTTCTAAAAAACTGCACGTACCAGCGCGTTACGGAAGAAGCCAGTGTCGAAATTGGAAAATACGCGGAGAGGCTTTGTGAGCTGGAAGGATTTATGGGCCATAAAGAACAGGCCTCGCTTCGGGTAAGGCGCTACGAAAAGAAATAATATCTATACAGCAACAAACAAGCAGAGGCCCGGCGCCCCTGCTTGTTTATGTTTCATTTTGTCATTTCCAGATGTTCATGTACTTCTTCTGATACTTCTCCCTGTCTTCTATGTCCATTAGTTCCAGCGCCTTTGCCTTAATGGCGGCATCCCCTGTTTCGTCAAAAAGCATTTTCAGGCCTTCCAGGATATCCGAACGAATCAACGTATCATTTTTTTCGAAAATGCATTCACGGAAACGATATTCCAATGCTTCCACAACGGCCTCTTTTTGGCGTGTTCCGCCAAGTCCTATTCTCCAGAAGGATTGGAGGGCATGCCGGGCGGTCACAAATTTGGGATCTCTTGTGACGTCATACAAGTCTGAAAAAACAGCAAATATCCGCTCTTCCGGATCGCTTTTCGCCAGACGGCACAGTATCTGTGCAGCTGTTGCCCGCCGATGCGGATCACGGTGTGTTAAATCCTGCGCACAGCGATCCCATACATCATAAGACCACGTATTTTCCTCTTCGGCCGCAGCCATCACATCCAGAAACGCCTGATACCGGATTTGTTTATCTTCGTGTTCCAGCCTTTCAAAGGCTTCCCACAGCGCTTGATCCATCTCATACCCTCCTGTCAGTAACAGCTGTTATGCACGCCTTTGTTCCAATACCCCTTTTCCGTTTTTCCATACAGTCAGTCCCAGTGATAACAGTGGGGAAAAGGACGGCTTTGTTCTTCCGCCGCTTCCGAGCCGATGCAGCTGCTGGGCATACCAGGTCAGCTCCAGAATGCCTTTTGAATCAATAAAGCCAATACCCGTTTTAATAGATTTTATGGAAAAATCAGAAGCTCTTCCCAGAAGCAGCTGATTGGCATAATCCGGATAGACTGCAAGCGGACGGGCCAGTCCGATAAAATCGGTGGCGTGTTTCTGCAGAGCTTCGTTCATTCCGTGCAGAGTCCGGAATCCCCCTGTAACGATAAGCGGTACATCCGCATGCTGCTTCAGCGCTTCGGCATACTCCAGAAAATAGGCTTCCCGTTCTGCGGTCGAAGCTCTCACACCTTTTCCCGTCATTTCCGGACGCTCATATGTCCCGCCGGAGATTTCAATCAAATCCACCCCCAGCCGGTCAAGTTCCCCGATCACATACCGTGATTCCTCTTCGGAAAAACCTGCCTTCATAAAGTCGGAGCTGTTAATTTTCACGCCGATGGGAAAATCAGGTCCTGTCTTTTCGCGGGCGGCGGTATAAATCTCCCGGAGAAAGCGGAAACGGTTCTCGATGGGCCCTCCCCACTGATCGGTCCGCTCGTTATGGCGCGGCGAAAGAAACTGGCTGATTAAATACCCGTGAGCTGCATGAATCTGGATACCCGTAAATCCAGCCTGTTTCGCAAGCTCTGCGGTGCGCGCAAATTTACGAATGATTTCCAGAATTTCTGATTCTTCCAAAGCCCGGCACATCGGGAAAAACCGCTGCAAAGCAGGCTCAAAAGGAACTGCAGACGGCGCTACCGCTTCTTCCGCCACGCCTTTAATTACCTGTTTGCCGGGATGATTGATCTGCATCCACAGCTGTGTGTTATGCTTCGTTCCGGCTTCTGCCCATGTTTGAAATTCTGCCAGATGATCCGCACTGTCCAGTACAACATTTCCCGGTTCTCCAAGCGCTTTTGCATCCACCATTACATTCCCGGTGATAACAAGGCCGCTGCCTCCTTTCGCCCATGCTTCATAAAGAGTGCAGAGTTTGTCTGTAGGAAGATGATTTTTATCGGCCATTGCTTCGCTCATCGCTGATTTCACAAGCCGGTTTTTGAAAACCGCCTGCTTGATCCAAAAAGGCTGGTTTATAGTTACAACTGTCATGTTATTTACTCCTCGGCGGCTAGTCTTTATTTCTTATTATACGCGTTCATTGATCCAATCGATAACTTCACCGTAAATAGTATATCTGGAAGGCTCATTGAAAATTTCATGCATCAACAAAGCATAAATTTTTAATGTTTTATCTCTGGAAGCAATGTCTGCATAAAAATCCCGGGAATCTTTCTCTGCCACAAGACCGTCCTCATTGCCGTGCAGAACGAGCACAGGGTCTGCGAAGCTTTCAGAGTGACTCTTCAGCCAATCAATCCCGGAAGGAAATACATTCAGCAGCCCGGCGGAAATTTTCTTTTCTACCAGCGGATCATTTTCATAAGCCCTCACAACTTCAGGATCGCTGCACACCCCGTCTCCAAGCTCATTATCGAAATAAAAATCATCCGGCCTATCAACAGGAAGCGGGCCGAAAATTTCTTTATTGTATCTCGTTAATGCTCCCGATAAAATAATACCATCGACATGTCCCGGGTATTTTGTTCCAAAAGCAGCCGCTGTAAATCCGCCCATGCTGTGGCCGATTAAAAAAACCGGCAGCTTCGGGTTTTCCGTTTTGGCAGTATCAACCATCTTTTTTGCATCATCCGGCATTTCATTAAAATCGCTGAAATACACTCGTCTGCCTCCGGAACGGGCGTGCCCCCGCTGATCATAGCGGTATACCGTTATGCGATGCTTCACCAGTGTTTCTGTAAGCGCCTCGTAGCGGTCCATGTGCTCTGCCAGACCATGTACAATCACCGCAGCAGCTATAGGCTCTTCTGCCGCATTCTTTTTGCTGAATAGTTCCGTTCCATCCATTGTTGTCATTTGTCGTTCCTCTTCCATATTGACTCCTCCGTTCATTTTTCAGGATAATCAGTCAGCTGTTTCTGCAATTGTTCTTTATATTCTGTAAAACAGGCCGTGATCCCTTTCCCAGAAGCAGAAAATGTTTTGCATGAATAGAAAATGGCCTTTGATTTTAAAGAAAAATACGCTTAGGATCAAAAGAAAGAGCTGGTAAAAAAAGGAGGAGGTCACCCTATGTCCGAGGTTCAGCAGTATGTAGAAAATATAGAGAAAAAATGGAAAAACTCATTTCCGGCCCTGCTAAAAGTGATTGATCAGCATATTCCCCCTGGTTTCGAATTGAACATCCAGTACGGTATGCCATCCTTTGTTGTGCCTTTAACGCTTTATCCAGAAGGCTATCACGTTGATAAAAATACGCCTCTGCCATTCATCAGTCTTGCCGCCCAGAAAAATTATATTTCTGTATATCATATGGGTATTTACGCCGATCAGGAATTATTGGAATGGTTTCAAAACGAATACCCTTCTCATATGAACACCAAATTAAACATGGGTAAAAGCTGTATTCGTTTTACAAACCCGAAAAACATTCCATATCAGCTGATGGGAGAACTTGCTTCTAAAATGACATGCGAAGAGTGGATTAATAAATACAAAGGGAAGTAAGCAGTACACGAAGGGAGATGTCCGGGATGCATCCTTATAAAATGCAGCTGTACACGGTCGTGCTCCGCACACTGCAGAAACAGCTGAGCCGATTTTCCCCTTTTCATATCGCGCCGCCTCTATCTATTACAACGGATGTTTCTTTTATATTGGAAACAGCAGCGGGTTTTACACAAATCCATATGTATTACCCGCCGGCTGACCCGGGAACGAATATGCCTGTGTTTGTAAACCTGCATGGCGGCGGTTTTTTTATGGGACGTGCCCGGGATGACGAAGGATGGGGGAAATATGTTGCCGCGCAGACGCCCTGCATTGTTGTAAATGTAGAGTACCACCTGGCTCCCAAAACACAATTTCCTGTTACTCTTTTTGAGATCCGCGACGTTCTCTCCTGGCTGCATGAAAACCAGTCAGCGCTCGGCCTCGATATGGCGCGCTATTCGCTTGGCGGTCACAGTGCCGGGGGCAATCTGGCAGCCGCTTCTGTACTTCTTCTTAGAGATACGGGAACGCCTCTGCCAGTTGTCCAAATTCTTGATTCCCCCATCCTGGATCTGGATACGAGTCCCCGCTGCAAGCCGGTCGTTTCCGGCGCTATCCCTGCAGCAATAGCGGAATTATTTGCGGCAAGCTATTTAAAGGATTACCAGAACCGCCGTCATCCTTATATATCCCCTCTGTATGAGCCATATCTCGAAGGACTCCCCCCTGCTCTTTTGTTTACTCCCGAATTTGATTCACTTGCCCGCGAAGCCAAAGAATACGCCGGACGTTTGCGAGAGGCCCGCACGTCTGCAGATTTCTATACGTTTCCCGGTACCTTCCACGCCTTTACTCATAACGGAAAAAAAGAATCCGCCCAACAGGCGTGGGACCTTATCATTAAAACGCTTCGGACTCATTTAAAAAAACCGGACCTGTCCGCAGGAAAATAAGTGATAATGCAGCGGTAACATTCTCATTTGACCGGCCTTTTACCTGGAATCTGCACTGCCTCTTCCCCTCTTTTACGGGGCTGTTTATGCAGGTGTCGGCGTTCTCCGCTGAATGTTCTTCAGGAACACGTTTAAACAATCCACCTCCGGGGCATTTATTCAATAACTTCTGCTTTTTTGCAGGGTCCTCAAGTAATTTTTCTAAATTCCTTCATTTTACTTTTTATTTACGTTATAATTTATTATAATTACAATGTAAGAATTAATACAGCCTTTTACCATTTTAGTATAAATGACCAGAGGCTGAACATCTTTGCTGTTTTATTCTTTAAAATAGAAAGGGGAATGTACGAATATGTCAGATAACGGAACAGGCGGCCAGTGTCCATTTACGGGCGAGGGCGCTCCAAGCAAACCAGTAAGCGGAACAAAAGGAACAACAAATAAAGATTGGTGGCCGGGTCTTCTCGACCTGAACGTTCTTCACCAGCACGACACGAAGACTAATCCACTTGGAGAAGACTTTGATTATACAGAAGAATTCAAAAAACTTGATTACGATGCAATGAAAAAAGATCTTCTTGATCTTATGACAGACAGCCAGGACTGGTGGCCTGCAGACTACGGACATTATGGTCCATTTTTCATCCGTATGTCATGGCATTCGGCTGGAACATACCGTACAGCTGACGGACGCGGCGGCGGCGGAAGCGGCTCGCAGCGTTTCGCACCTCTAAACAGCTGGCCGGATAACGGAAACCTTGATAAAGCACGCCGCCTCTTGTGGCCAATCAAGCAAAAATACGGAAACAAAATTTCCTGGGCCGACCTTCTTGTTCTTGCAGGAAACGTAGCTATCGAATCCATGGGAGGAAAAACTATCGGATTTGGTGCCGGACGTCCTGACATCTGGAGCCCGGAAGAAGACGTAAACTGGGGACCTGAGAAAGACTGGCTCGGTGATGAGCGTTATTCTGGCGAGCGCGAGCTTGAGAATCCTTTAGCCGCTGTTCAGATGGGCTTAGTTTATGTAAACCCTGAAGGTCCTAACGGCAAGCCGGATCCAGCAGGCAGTGCCCGCGATATCCGTGAAACGTTCAAAAGAATGGGAATGAACGACGAAGAAACAGCAGCCCTTACTGCCGGCGGCCATACATTCGGTAAAGCCCACGGCGCAGGTGACCCATCTCACGTAAGTGCTGATCCAGAAGGCTCTCAGCTTGAGAACCAGGGCCTTGGCTGGAAGAGCACCTACGAAAGCGGAAACGGTCCTTACACGATCACAAGCGGAATTGAAGGCGCATGGACGCCTACTCCAACAACATGGGACCTGAGCTATTTTGACATGCTGTTCGGCTATGAGTGGGAACTCACTAAGAGCCCTGCCGGTGCCTATCAGTGGGAGCCTGTTTCTCCTGATGAAGACCACCTTGCGCCAGACGCCGGTGATGCTGATAAAAAAGTAAAAACAATGATGACAACGGCTGACATGGCTATGCGCGTAGATCCAACGTATGAAAAGATCTGCCGCCGCTTCTATGCAAATCCAGACGAGTTTGCAGACGCATTCGCACGCGCCTGGTTTAAGCTTCTTCACCGTGATATGGGACCACGCGACAGATACCTCGGACCGGAAGTACCGGAAGAAGTATTTATCTGGCAGGATCCTGTACCAGAAGTAGATTACGAACTCAACGAAACAGAAATTGAAGAGCTTAAAGGAAAGCTGCTTGATTCCGGCCTTTCTGTAAGCCAGCTTGTTAAAACGGCATGGGCTTCTGCAAGCACGTTCCGCCATTCCGACAAGCGCGGCGGTGCAAATGGTGCACGTATCCGTCTTTCTCCACAGAAAGATTGGGAAGTAAATGAGCCGGAAGAACTTTCCAAAGTGCTCAGCAAACTGGAAGAAATTCAAAAAGGCCTCGACAAGAACGTCAGCATCGCTGACCTGATTGTTCTCGGCGGAAGCGCAGCTATTGAAAAATCTGCGAAAGAAGCAGGCTTTGACGTGAAAGTACCATTTACTCCAGGCCGCGGCGACGCGACGCAGGAGCAGACAGACGTAGACAACTTTGAAGCGCTTGAGCCGGAAACAGATGGCTTCCGCAACTATCAAAAGAAAGAGTATACTGTTTCTTTTGAAGAGCTGCTTGTCGATAAAGCACAGCTTCTTGGGCTTTCCGCTCATGAAATGACTGTATTAGTCGGCGGTATGCGCGCTCTTGACGCAAACTACAAAGGCACGAAGCACGGCGTCTATACAGACCGTCCCGGCGTTCTAAGCAACGACTTCTTCGTGAACCTTATGGATATGAGTGTAGACTGGAAGCCGTCAGAAACCGACAACGGCATTTATGAAGCATATGACCGCAAAACAGGTGAACTTGTCCGCACAGGATCAAGAGTAGACCTTGTCTTCGGTTCTCATTCCGTTCTCCGCGCTCACTCTGAAGTGTATGCGCAGGACGACAACGAAGAGAAATTTGTTAAAGACTTTATTAAGGCCTGGGTTAAGATCATGGACGCAGACCGTTACGATGTTAAAAAATAAGTAAAAATAGAACCGGGCTTTCCTGTTATTGCAGGAAAGCCCGGTTTTTTTTATACATAGTATTAAGATTATTTTATATTAATCCACTAATGTCTCTGCCACATAATCAATCGCCATTGTTCTGGCGTGAGGACCAACCTGAATAAACCAATCAGGAACAGTGTGAACATTACCTTGTTTCACTGCTTTCGTCTGCTGCCAGACGCGACTTTCCATTAACGTATTATATCTTTCTTCTGCCTGAGTATCCTGCTGGGATGCAGTATTGTATTCAAGAAGAAAATGATCAGCGTTAACTGTCGCTATTCCTTCAAGCGAGATAGCTTTTCTTTCCTCAGGTACTCCTTCAGATGGATTCAGTCCTAAATCCTGATAAAGCGTACCGTCAATAAACCGTTGATCCGTTGTGCCATGAATGCGGAATTCTTTTGGCAGTACCCTCATGAAAGCGACTGTTTCCCCGCCAAGGGATGCAGTAATCTTATGTTTGGCTTCTGCCGCTTTATCTTCATATTGATCGAGCCAAATCTTAGATTCTTCTTCCATACCTAAAATTTGTCCAAATGCAGCGTGTGTTTCACGCCATTCATCATTTCCCAGAATAACTGTAGGAGCAATACTGGAAAGGTCGTCGTACAGCTTCCCGGCTTTGTCCTGGCCAATAATCAAGTCCGGCTCAGCTTCAAGAATCGCTTCTAAGTTAAAATCGTCTCCCCCAATAAACTGAACATCTTCATATAATTCCTGCGGCAGATGTGACGATACCTTTTCATTCGTCAGCGAGGATTCAGCTGCCAGCACAGGGATTACATCATATACATACAAATTATCAACGTAGTTAGAACTAAGTACCGCTATTCTTTTCGGCTCATCCGGAACTTCTGTTACGCCCATTTCATGTGTAATTTCATGATAGTTCTCATCTGCTCCTTCAGCATTTGTTTCGTCAACTGTATTTGTACTGCATCCAGATATGAATAGTACTATAATAAGTGCACTTATTATGAGGAAATGTGTATAAAAAAACGAATGTGACCTTAACATTTGCATGATTGTCCTCCCATTTTCAATAAACAAAATTAATAAATAGGTTTCTCGCTTTATAAATGACTTTTGCTGTATATCTCCTTTTCTATATTTTATTGATTGCCTCCCCGTTCCCGGAAAATCATATGTATAATAACCAACAAATGATATTGATAATCATTATCATTTTATATCTATATCTTTCTTTTAGTCAATGATCATTTTTACACATACTCCTCCCTGCGTTATATAAAAATCGATTCGTTTATAGTCAACTGCATAAACCGGTGTTTCGCTATGACGCTAACGGGTAGTATATAACCACCAGCCAGCCTGCAGAAAGGAGGAGAAGAAAATGACAAAACAGGTGCTGTTCATTCATAGTGCAGGACCTCAGAAACCTTCTGAGGGAAGTAATGGTCTGACAGCCTATTTAAAAGAAGCACTCGGGGCAGAATACCAGCTGCTGACCCCGGAAATGCCCAACCCGGAAGATCCCAGGTATTCCTTGTGGAAGGAACAGCTTGAAAAAGAATTTACTGGACTCGATCGTGAGGTGATTCTTGTTGGCCATTCGTTGGGAGGATCTGTTCTCGTTAAATACCTTGCCGAAAAAACGGTAATCCCGGTGATTGCTGGATTGTTTTTAGTTGCCACCCCTTACTGGGGAGGGAAAAAAGGATGGCAGGCGGAAGAATTTAATTTTCCTGTCGATTTTGCCTCCCGACTTCCTTCCATCAGCAGAATATGTCTTTACCACAGCCAGAATGATGAGGTAGTACCATTCTCTCACCTGGAACACTTCAATAAACAGCTTCCCAATGCAGAAACCCGTATTCTTGAAGGCCATGATCATACGTTTCAACATGGGCTGCCCGCTCTTGTCGATGATATTCAGCAGATATAAATCAAGCTTTTATACGCAGAAAAAAAGCTCTGTACCGGCCAAATCCAGCGCAGAGCTTCCTTTACGTATAAAAACCAGAACCGGCTGCTCGATTACTGCTTCCCGGAGGTCGCGTAACTAAACCTCGCATACCCTATCTCGGAGGCATTTTTCATCAGTTCAAGATTCAGCCACGAGGCTGATTTATGAAATTCCACTTCGTTATTAAAAGGAAAAGAACTGTGCTGGCGGCTCATCCATTCCTCCTCCGTTAACTGGGAAAGCTTTTTTTCCCATCTATCGGCCAGTTCGTACAGATGTGCTTTTATTTTTCCTGCATCAGCCGTAACTTCTACATCGTCCTTTGTTAAATTTCCTTCTCCAAACGAATGGTTAAAGACCATTTCCCACCAAAAAGTGATATGCCATAGAGTCCATGCGATGCTTGGCGGACCAATATCGTAAGACTCTGTTTCAGGCAGTTCTGCATACCATACCCCATCTGCTTTTTTGAGATACAGGCTGCTGTTTGACGGCTGCCACATATATTCTTTCTGTTCCAGCGAAGAAAGATGGTATTCCAGAAGCTGTCTGGAAATACTGAATTGAAATTGAATATTGTCTTTTAATGCATCATTATTATTCATATACAAATCCTTTCTCGTATAACTTTATTTAAGGATGTGTCTACATGGAAATCGAAAATTTAATTCGGGTAAAAACAAGGCAGGAACTAAGAGATTGGCTTGAAACGCATGCCGCGTCAGAGAAATGCTGCTGGATCATTGTAAGCAGAAGTAAAACAGCAGGCGCTCTTTCTTATCTGGACGCCGTGGAAGAAGCGCTGTGTTTTGGCTGGATTGACGGCATCGTAAAGAAGCTTCCGGATACTGGTGAAACAGCACAGAGGCTCTCCCCGCGAAAGAAGAAAAGCAATTGGACGGAATTAAATAAAGAAAGAGTAAGAAGACTGGATAAGCTGGGATTAATGAAAGAAGAAGGGCGCAGGGTTCTCCCCGACATGCAGCCGGAATCTTTTACGATTGACGAAGAGATTGAAAGCCGCCTCAAAGAAGAGAAACAAGTATATCAGAACTTCCTTCACTTCCCTGAACTGTACCGAAGAATTCGAATTGATACCATCCAAAGTTATAAAAATGACCCTGAGCTTTTTTATAAACGATTGGATAAGTTCGTTGAAAACACGAGAGAAAATAAAATGTACGGGCAGTGGAATGATAACGGACGGCTGCTTGATTATTAAAACGAAGCTTATTTTTATTTTAAAATAAAAAAACCCCTCTGCCTGTAATTAGACAAAGGGGACTCACCTTTTTTTGGCGTTTGCTTTACAGAATTACTTACCATCAGTTCTTGGCAGTGGATAGAAACCCTCATTGAATTGATTCCATAAGTTAGGTGGTAAATCATGTTTCTCTTCACTATTGGGATCAAATTTTGAAACGATATCGTTCTCTTTGCCATTTTTAATTTTATTAATGAAATGATGATCTAATAGAATTTCCCTGCCCAAAGCTAATAGTTCAACATTTTTGGATTCTACAGCTTCTAGTGCTTGTTCAGCAGTGAATATGGATCCGATAACAACTAACGGCATACGGCCATCAATCCATTGATGAAGTAATTTAACTCTTCCTTCGCCTTGATACTTACCTTCACGAGTTTCAGCATTCACATCCATTAGGGAAACATGTAAATAATCCAACGGTTTTTCAATTAAATGTTTCACCAGTTCCTCCGTGGTTTCCATACGTATACCTGGAGTTTCTGCTTCTTCTGGTGAAAATCTATAACCAACGATAAATTTCTCATCTGCGTAGGTTTTAACCGTATCAACTACCTCATCTACAACTCTCATTGGGAAGTTTAATCTATTTTCTCCCCACTCATCCTCGCGACGATTATAGTATGGTGAAACAAATTGCTGTATTAGATAATGGTTGGCGCCATGAATTTCTACCCCATCAAATCCTGCTTCGATCACTCGACGTGCTGCCTCACCAAATGCTGTAATGGTTTGTTCAATTTCTTCGTTCGTCATTTCCCGGGCATGATGTTCTTCTTTTTCGTCGAAGCTTTGTAATGTGATAGGGCTTGGAGCAGCTGCATCTCCATTTGGTGTTAAACGCGGCAGTGACTGTGCCCCGCCATGATGGATTTGTACAATAGCTTTTGCTCCATTTTTTTTCATAGCTTCAGCTAAGCGTTTTAAGCCATCAATGTCCGAATCATGTGCAACCGATGGCTGTCCGGGAAATGCTTTTCCTAAATCGGTCACATAGCTGGCTGCAGAAATAGCTAATCCTACATCTTTAGAACGTTGTTCCACATAATCAATTTCTACATCAGAAATGGTACCATCATCATTGGAAGATACATGAGTGAGTGGTGCTAAGACAAATCTATTTCTTAATTCTACTTTATTTGGTAATGTTACTTTTTCAAATAATGGTGCAAACTTCTTATCCATTGCTGCAATGCCTCCTGTAATTTACATGTATCCTCGCCAGTTATATGCAAGTTGCATATATACAAATTAAAGGTGTATCCTGCCTGTGTCAAACCAAAGTACTTTTCATGGATGGAATGCGCCGGCTTTAATCGATATTTCTGAGCCAGTCGTCTGCATTTATACGGTTCATCGAGTCACCCCTGGATGACTTGTTCTCTATTGAACAAAAAAACACCCCAAACATTAGATATTTCTCTAACATTTGGGGTGCACTATCTATCTTAAAAGTTATTTTAATCCATTTATATTCCTATTCTACCGTTACACTTTTCGCAAGGTTTCTTGGCTTATCCACGTCGCAGCCTCTGTGGAGGGCTGCATAATAGGAGATCAGCTGAAGCGGAATAACAGACACAAGCGGTGTCATCAGTTCGTTGATCGTTGGTAGAACAATGCGGTCGCCGTCCTGCTTCGTGTCTTCGGTACTGATGATGCATGCGTTGGCGCCCCGTGCTTCTACTTCGCGCACGTTGCCGCGGATATTAAGGTTTGTGGCTTTCTGCGTCGTAACCGCAATAACCGGAGTTCCGTCTTCAATAAGGGCAATCGTTCCGTGTTTAAGCTCTCCTCCGGCAAATCCTTCTGCCTGAATGTAGGAGATCTCTTTAAGCTTCAAGGCACCTTCTTGAACGACGCTGTAGTCCATAGAGCGGCCGATAAAGAAGCAGTTGCGCGTTTCGAGCAGATAATCACGGGCAATCTGTTCCATGACGTCCTTTTGGTCACACAGCACTTCCATCGCGTTTGCAATCAGGCTGAGTTCCTGGATCGCATTAAAGTCGGTCTGAATTTCCTGCGCACGGGCACTGTCCATGGCAAGAATAGAGAATACCGCCATTTGGGCTGTATAGGCCTTTGTAGAGGCTACGGCAATTTCAGGGCCTGCGTACGTGTGAAGCGTGAAATCTGCCTCACGGGAAAGCGTAGAGCCCGGTACGTTTGTAATTGTAATGGAACGGTAGCCGTTTTTCTTGGCATTTACAAGAACGCCGCGGGAATCTGCGGTTTCGCCGCTTTGTGAAATAAAGATAAAGAGCGGATTGCTGGATAGTAATGGTTCATTATAGAGAAATTCACTGGCAATGTGTACTTCTACTGGTTTTTTTGCTACTTTTTCCAGCATTTCTTTTCCAACCAGTCCGGCATGATAGCTTGTGCCTGCGGCAATGATATAAATACGATCCGTATCATTGATGGCGGCACGGATATTTTCATCAAGCTTAATATCTCCGGATTCATCCTGGTATTTCTGGATAATGTTACGGATAACAAAAGGCTGCTCGTCGATTTCTTTCAGCATGAAGTGGGAGTAAGTGCCTTTTTCTGTATCGCTTTCGTCAATATCGGTTGTGAAGGTGTCACGGCTGACCGGATGACCGTCCAATGTTTTTACTTTCACATTGTTCTGCGTCAGCACGACAATTTCGCCGTCCATGATTTCCATGAATTCTTTTGTTACATGAAGCATAGCCATTGCATCAGAAGCAATAACGTTTACGCCATTCCCTACTCCAATAAGAAGCGGGCTTTTATTTTTACCAACGTAGATCACATCAGAATCATCGTTATCAATCAACGCGGTGGCGTAAGATCCTTCAAGAACGGAAAGAGTACGGCGGAATGCATCTTCAGTAGACAAGCCTTCATTTACGAAGTGCTCGACGATCTGCACAATAACTTCTGTATCCGTATCACTTATTAGTTTTACATCCTGCAGAAATTCTTTTTTCAGCTCGTTATAGTTTTCAATAACGCCATTATGAACAATGGTAAAACGCTCAGAAGTGCTCTGGTGAGGGTGTGCATTCAGGCGGCTTGGCGGTCCGTGGGTAGCCCAGCGTGTATGGCCGATGCCGATAGTGCCGGGTGCTTCCGTACCGACTGCTTCTTCGAGTACGGCAATGCGTCCCTGCTCCTTGTATAAATCAATGCCTTCATTTCCTACCAAAGCAATACCAGCCGAATCGTATCCGCGGTATTCCAGCTTCTTTAAGCCTTTTAAAAGAATATCTGCTGCCTGTTCATTTCCTATATATCCTACTATTCCACACATATAATCATGACCTCCTAAGGCGGGCCACAGCATGTACCTCGGGGCTGCAAGCTGTGCCCCGCTCTTTTCTTTTTATTAGTTTTGGCGGCTTGTGCAGAAGGACGTTGTGCAAAGAGTTGCCTCCTTGTTTTAATCCTGCTGCTGACGATTGTGCCGGACAACCGGGAGGCATCCGCCGATGCTCGATGAACCTCCTCCTCGTCAACTGTTCGTGTTGTTCTCCGTACGGAACAGTTCAGGCGCTGTAGTATGCGGTTTTCTCTATCCCCCTGTTCGTTAAATAGAATCATGGTTATCTTACTATCTTTTCCCATATAATGCAATATCTTTTTAAAAAGAAGTAATAAGTAAAGTATCGACAACCCATCCCATTAGACGCGAAAAAAGAATCCGGGTTACAGTTTTTCTGTAATTTTCCGGATTCTACTGTTTTTATTCGTCAGGTGTGGCCCAAACACTTACACTTTCTCCCATGACAGGAAAAGAAGCCGTACCATCTTCTTCGATGATAATTTCGTCCTTGCAGTTACGGGTATAGTCGACCCACGCCTCGCCGGCATGCTCTTCTCCTACATTCATGGTTAAACTGTTATCCCCTTCATTGGAAATAACTACGGCGCAGCCGGATCCTTCCATTTCTTCTGTTCCCCGGCGGACCCAGCCGATCAGGTTCGCTTCTTCAAAATAGTCTTCCTGTTCTCCGTAGGCTTTGTTTTTACGAACATAAAGAAGCGGATCAATAGCCTCTGCTTTTCCTTCTTCCGGAGCAGGTCCGTTGATGCCGAAATAATCTCCGTAAAATACGCAAGGATAGCCGTCTTCTCTTAATAAAATTAACGCATAGGCGCTCTGTTTAAACGGCTCTTCCACCCATGATTCCAGTGATTCTTCAGGCTGGGAATCATGATTATCCACAAACGTTACCGCATGCATCGGGTGGGACTTCACGAGCGTGTCCTCAAATATTTCCCGCAGGTCATAGTCTGCCCCGGCATTGGAAGCATTGTGCAGATTAAAGTGGAGCGATACATCAAACAGGTCGATCTTATAATCAATGTTATCCAGAAAAGCCTGGCATTCTGCTAAATCAGAGAGCCAGAATTCCCCGACAATATAAAAGTCTTCGCCGCCGTGCTCCATCGCCTGCTCGGCAAATTCCTTCACAAAATCATAGTTTATATGTTTAATTGCATCCAAACGGTAGCCGTCGACCTCTAAAGTATCCGTCAGCCATTTGCTCCAGGAGATCATTTCTTCTCTGACTTCCGGATTATTGTAGTCATAGTTTGCAAACATGAGAAAGTCATAGTTTCCAAATTCATCCGCTACATTCTCATTCCAGGCCTTATCTTCTCCAAGAATACGGAATATGCCTTCTTCATCGTCGCTTGCATTATAATCTGTACCGTTAAAATGCGTGTAGTTCCATTTGAAATCGGAATGGGTGTCCCCGCGTCCCGGAAACGTAAATTTCGTCCAGCCTTCCATTTCAAAAGGCTCTCCTATGTCTTCGTTTCGGTTCTCTTCGTTTACTTTTACTACTTCAAATGTTTCTTTTTCATCCGCTGCCGCTTTATGGTTCATAACAACATCGGCATAAACGCAGATGTCGTGCTCATGACAGGAGGCAATGGCTTCGAGAAGCTCTTCTTTTGTGCCGTATTTCGTCCGTATCGATCCCTTTTGGTCAAATTCCCCCAGGTCATACAGGTCGTATACTCCATATCCGTTATCATCAGGTGTTTCTGATTTAGCCGCAGGAGGAATCCAAACAGAATCGATTCCGTTTTCCTTCAGCATTGAAGCCATTTCCTTAAGCCTGTTCCAATGGGCGCCATCTGCTTCCAGGTGCCATTCAAAAAACTGCATCATTGTGTGATTTTTCTTCATGTTCACTTCTCCTATGATTAATTTTTCCATTAGACAGCTTATCGGATTCTTAAAAAAAAGAATCTTATCCCATAAAAAGGCTGAAGCCGGTTTGCGGCTTCAGCTGCCGTTTTATGAGAAAAAATGATTCTATTCTTATAGATTACCCTAAATATCATCCCGCCGAAACCTGCTGCGGTTAAAAAATACCTGTAAGCGCATGCTTACAGGTATTTTTCCTGGCATATTTTCTGTCAATTACCCGATAAATAAAAGAACCAGGGCACCGACAATAAAGCAGTAGATCGCAAAATACTTTAGATTTCCTTTTGCCATAATATTCATAAACCATTTTAAAGAGATGTAGGAGGTAATAATAGAAGCAATAAAGGCCACCAGGTAATTCAACCACATATCAGGCAGGTTTTCACCCAAAATAGTATCAAGGGATAAAACGGTCGTCCCAATGCTGATCGGAATGTAAAGCAGAAACGAGAAACGAAGCGCCGTTTCCTGTTTTGTGCCCAACAGCATAGCAGCTACAATAGTCGCTCCAGAACGGCTGATACCCGGAATCAAAGCCACTGCCTGAGCCAGACCAATAATAACGGCATCTTTCCAGTTCAGCTGGCCGTCGTTTCTGCTGCCCCGCAGATTACGGATAATCCACAGTGCAAATCCAGTAACAATCAGCGTGGCGCCGACAATCCATACTTTATCAAGCTCGGATTCAATATAGTCTCCAAGCGTCAGTCCTATCACGCCCGCCGGTATTGTTGCGATAACCAGATACAAAATAAAATCAAAGTCATCCCGCGCAGCAGCTTTTCTCGTCGTTACGTAAGTGATGCCATTTGCTGCGAGTTTAACGATATCATGCCAATAGACAACCAGTACGGCAATCAATGATCCAAAATTAACAAGCACAAGAAATTCGAGCCCTGTGTTGCCAAGTCCGATTAACTCCTGAACAATAACAAGGTGTCCGCTGGAGGAAATCGGGATTGGTTCGGTAATCCCCTGAAAAAGCCCTAGAAATAAATATTTAAGAAGCGTCCATATATCCTGCATATCACTGAACATCCTTTGTAGGTTATTAGATAAATAAAAGCAGGCTGACAGCCATTACGGCCATACCGGCGATCAGTCCATAAATTGGAAGGTGTGTTTCGTCATACCGCTTTGCGGCCGGCAGAAGCTCATCCAATGAAATGAAAACCATAATCCCTGCCACCCCGGCAAACATAACGCCGAACGTCACGTCGTTTAAAAAAGGCATTAAAAATAAAAAGGCAATAATTGCACCAAGCGGCTCGGACAGCCCGGATAAAAAAGACAGTTTGAACGCTTTGCGTTTGCTTCCCGTAGCAAAATAAATAGGCACCGATACAGCAATCCCTTCCGGAATATTATGTATCGCAATCGCTACAGCAATGGCTATCCCAAGCGTCGGATCCTCAAGAGCTGAAGCAAATGTGGCTATCCCTTCCGGGAAGTTATGAATCGCAATCGCAAGAGCCGTGAACGTTCCCATTTTCAGAAGATCCGGCTCTTCTCTTGACCGGTTGACCGCAGACATATCCTCTACACGTTTTAATTCATGGGGATTTCCCTGCTTAGGTATCAGCCTGTCAATCGCCGCAATCAAAAGCATTCCTCCAAAAAAACCACCAGCAGTAGACCACTGCCCGCCCACATTTCCAAGAGCGCTTACGAGTGATTCCTGGGCCTTCACATATATTTCAATCATGGAGATATAAATCATCACGCCTGCGGAAAATCCAAGCGAGACGGAAAGAAATTTTGTATTTGTCGTGGAAGTAAAGAAAGCCAGAAAGCTTCCTATTCCTGTAGCCAGGCCTGCCATAAGTGTCAGCGCAAGGGCAAAGAGGACATTTTCCGGCACGTTTGGCTCCTCCTTTTAAAATAAAATAAGTTATTTCAGCGATGAACAGGAGGCATTCCAAAAAACACCTCAGGCATTCAGGCCCAAGATGCTTTTGGAGAAGCGTTTATGCCCTCTGGGTTCCCATGTGTTCTTCTACCACACTTGCTATTTCTTCTACGTAACGATTGCATAATTCCTTTGTTTCGGCTTCTGCCATTACCCGTACAAGCGACTCTGTACCGGAAGGACGGACAAGAATACGTCCATTGCCGTTCATTTCTTTTTCTGCTTTATCAATAGCTTCTTTCACATGTGGATTGGAAGCTACTTCGTGTTTATTGTGGACTCTCACGTTGATAAGCTTCTGCGGAAAAATTTCCATTTCGGAAGCAAGTTCAGACAGCTTCTTTCCGGTCGATTTCATAATATCAACCAGCTGAAGCGCTGACAGCATGCCATCCCCTGTTGTAATATGATCAAGGAAAATCAGATGTCCGGACTGCTCACCGCCAAGACTGAAACCGCCTTTACGCATTTCCTCCATAACATAACGGTCGCCTACTGCAGTTTTTTTCGTTTCAATGCCGATTTTTTCCAGTGCTTTATACAAGCCCAGATTGCTCATTACTGTAGTAACCAGTGTATTCTCGGTAAGTCTGTTTTCCTGCTTAAGATGCTTGGCACAAATATACATAATCTGATCGCCGTCTACAAGCGTTCCTTTTTCGTCCACTGCGATTAAACGATCTGCGTCTCCGTCAAATGCAAGCCCGATATCTGCTCCTTTTTCTTTAACAAAAGCAGCTAAACCTTCCGGATGCGTAGATCCTACGTTATCATTGATATTCAATCCGTCCGGGTTGTTGCCCATAGTGGAAATATCCGCTTCCAGATCTGCAAACAGGTGCGGCGCGAGCGATGAAGCAGCTCCATGAGCACAATCCAAAGCGACATGCAGTCCTGCAAAATCTTCATTAATCGTTTGTTTTAGGAAGTGGATATACTTTTGTCCGCCTTCAAAATAGTCATTGACGATACCAAGATCTTTTCCTGTTGGGCGCGGAAGAGTATCCTCCCCGTCCAAAAGTACCTCTATCTCGGCTTCCTGAGCATCTGTAAGCTTAAAGCCGTCGGAACCAAAAAATTTAATGCCGTTGTCTTCTACTGGATTGTGGGAAGCTGATATCATAACGCCTGCCTGCGCGCTGAGGGCTTTTGTTAAGTAAGCGACTCCGGGCGTTGAAACTACGCCAAGCCTCATTACTTCTGCTCCGATGGAAAGAAGGCCTGCAACTAGTGCTCCTTCAAGCATTTCACCTGAAATGCGGGTATCTCTTCCAATAAGTACTTTAGGATTTTCCGTTTCTTTTGTAAGTACATATCCGCCGGCGCGGCCGATACGAAAAGCGAGTTCCGGTGACAGCTCTGTGTTGGCTACCCCTCTTACACCATCCGTTCCAAAATATTTACCCATTATCTATCTCTCCTTCATTTTCGTTTTCATTTTCCGTTTGATTTATCTCTGCACTGCCCGTAGGATCTGAATTGTTTTCGCTGCTTTCTACTCCATTGGAGCCGTCATCCGGTTCTTCTGTAGTATCGGGTTCTTCCGGAGATTCTTCCACTGGATTTTCTTCTTCCGGCTGCTCTGGAGAAGGCTCAGACTGCGGTTCATCCGGACTTGCCGGATCGGCTGGATCCGCCTCCGGCGTTTCAGATTCCGTTTCGGCATCGTCCGGATTTTCCGGCTCTTCAGCACCGCCTCCGGATTCTTCATTACTTTCTACAGTCGAAAGCGTCACTTCAGAGGACTCAGGAAAAACTTCTATATTATCCGGACCGGATACCTGCAGTGTCAAGGTTTTGGCTTCGCCGGCTTCTGTACTTCCACCTTCCTGCCAGTCTGCACTCAAAGAAATATCCCCGGCATTAAGGCCGTCAACCGAATCAGCCGTTCCTTCTACTGATACGTTCATGGCTCCGTCTGCCGGAGACTCCCACTGTACTGTTCGTCCTTCCGGAACATTTTCAATGTTTATAGGAATATTGGAGAAGGCGGCTGTCCCGCCTTCTCCCACTTCCACTTCTACGTCTATCGTTTCCGGCTGTACAGCCTCGACTCCTTCAGGAAGGGGGATATCGACTTCTATCGTTCCGCCTTCTTCGCCGATGGCTGATAAATCAACAGGTACTTCAATTGTATTCAGACTATCCAATACGTCCTGAGGCGCTGAAACCAGCGCTTCTTCCTGTGAAGGAGTCAGGGCAGCAACGCTCGCTCCATTCTCCGGTGTTCCTTCTCTTATAAGAGTAATCGGCAGTTCTGCGGACGTTCCGCCTTCGTCTCCCATTGTTACATTTACAGCCTCGGGCTCTATTTGAATATCAAGTTCATTTCCCTGGTTATCGTAGGCGATTACTTCCTTTTCGCCTTCAATAGTATTGGCGGCTCCCGACACGTCAACAAATACGGAGACCTCATTTATACTTTCATGCACACTGGAACCAGCCTGAATGTCCACACTGCCGGGATTAACTGAGAAATCATCTGTTTGATAAGTTTCTTCCGTATCGTCTTCGTTTGTTAATTCTACTTCTACCGGATAAGACATTGTTTCCAGCTCTTCTACCACTACCGTAGCATACTCCGGAGAAACAGATACTTCAAGATCCGCCGGAAAATTCCTATTTTCAATCGGTACCTGATGCTCTCCCGGGCCAAGATCTTCAGCATTCACAAACACTTCATGAGAAGTGTTGGAAAGCTGAAATAAGGTAAGGGAGGTTTGAGAGCCGGAAAGCTGAACGATCAGATCATCCGGCGTGGTTGCCGTCGCGGAATAACTTTCCTCATCATAGTCCACAACTAATTCTACATCTTCCAGTTCTACCGTGCTGTCTTCACGATCCGGCAGTACACTTGCCTGATTGCTTACATTGTTATTCATATTAACCATCATAAACAGCATGATGGCAATGCACAGGGATATAAAACGGACAAACCATTTATTGCTGAACATATTATCCATCATAATTAGGATCTCCCCCACTGCCACAAACTACTGCTGTGACGATCATCGGAAATAAGTTCTTTTTCCAGCATGGCAAGAAGCGTATCCTCGTCTAAATTACGATGGAGCTCCCCGTTTTTGGTTACCGACACGCTTCCGGTTTCCTCCGACACTACTACCGTCAGACAGTCTGTAACCTCGCTGATACCCAGTGCAGCTCTGTGCCTGGTTCCAAGTTCTTTCGAAATAAAAGGATTTTCAGACAGCGGCAGGTAACAGGCAGCCGCTGCAATTTCATTGTTGCGCATAATCAGCGCTCCATCGTGCAAAGGGGCGTTTGGAATAAAAATATTAATGAGCAGCTCCGAGGTAATCGCAGCATTCATCGGAATGCCTGTTTCTACATAATCATTCATTCCCGTCTCTTTTTCAATAGAAATTAATGCGCCGATCCGCCGCTTGGACATATACCGCACAGATTTAGTAATCGCGTCCACTGTTTTCCGTGAACTTTCCTCTGTAGGCATTAAAGCACGTCCAAATAACCTGCCTCTTCCGAGCTGTTCGAGCGCTCTTCTAAGCTCCGGCTGAAAAATAATAATAATAGCCAGAAGCCCGTATGTAACAGCTTGGGACATAATCCACTGCAATGTTCTCAGGCCAAATACACTGCTTAAAAACCATATAATAAGAATAAATAAGATCCCTTTGACGAGCTGAACAGCTCTTGTTCCCCTAATTACGGTAATTAATTTATATAATACGTAGGCAACAAGCACAATGTCCACTACTGCGCCAAGGGTTCGCAACAGGTTAAAATCCTCTCCAAAAAACATGCGCTTTTCCTCCATTTTTGTCTAGCGAAAAAAGAAAACAACAGATCCATTATAGCATAAGTTCTCTATTGTTCTTCTCGAAAAACGACAGTGGTTTTTTCTTTTTCTGAAGTAGGTATAGACGTTCTTCATTCCATATTCGTTTCACTGCCGAAGAAAAAACAGCACATTTGATTTTATTCTTCTGTATTCCATGTAAATGCTTCTGTCGTGAATTTCTTTGTGTAATACCACATCCACTCCAGTGCCTGGTCTACATCTTCAATATCCCCCGCTACATGACCGGCTGAAGCTAAATAAGGTTCTCCGTTTATAACGGTCAGGTCTCCTTGAATTTCTCCGTGCACCTCTACTTCACCGTTGCGGACCATCAAGTCTCCCCGGACGACTTCGCCTTCCGGCACAATGACCTTCCCGTGTTCATGATCCACTTCCACATTTTCACCGCCGGCTACTGCAATCTGGCCGGCGCTTTGATCATTCCAGATGGACATCATGCTGGATGACATTAACAGAACAAAAATAGCTGCGGCTGCCATTATTGGGTGACGCCTGCCCCATTTCCTCCAGCCTGGCTTCTTTTTTCTGGAAGGAAGGTTCTGCATGATCTGGTCGGTCATGCGGGGAGGAGCCTCTAGATGAGAAGTACTCTGGACAAACATTACTGTTTTATTTAATTCACGATAATGAGCAGCACATGCCGGGCATTTCTCAAAATGAGCAAAAAGCTCTTTTCTTTCCGCTGCGCTTAGTTCTCCATCTAAATACTGATCAATTTGCTTTTCTTCTTTTTTCTGGCAGGCCATGACAGTCCCTCCCCTCTTAAATATTTCTAAGTCTTTTACGAAGTGCTTCTCTTCCACGGTGAATGTGTGTTTTCACTGTATTATCCGGAAGATCGAGAATATCGCCAATTTCCTTTATAGATAAATCTTCAATGTATCGAAGAATAATAGCGGAGCGGTACTTGGGCGGCAGCTTTGCAATTTCAGTCTGCACCCAGTCCTGCATTTCAAAAGCTACGACCTGCTCTTCAGGAAGCAGCTCTTCAGAAGACAGCTGGGAATAGCCGCTCAGTCCCTCTGTTCCTTTAATCTCCGCATCAAGAGAGTAATCCGGTTTCTTCTTGCGGAGCCGGTCAATGCACAAATTAGTCGTGATTCGAAACAGCCATGTGGAAAATTTTCTGGATTCATCATAGCTCTCCAAATTGGCATAAGCCCGGAGAAATGCTTCCTGCGCCACGTCCTGAGCCTCATAGGAGTTTCCGGTCATCCGGTATGCGATTTGGTACACTTTGTCTTTATACAGGTCCACAAGCTCTGCAAAAGCATCCTGATCGTCTTCTTTTTTTATCGCCTTAATCAGGCGTTTGACAACCGCATCCATCTCTTATGACCTCCACCCTTTCCGGGTCTCTTAATTACGCAGAATAAACCCTTTCGTTTCATTACGGATATATGTATGGTTATTTACAGTTTATTTTTCGTGCTGAATCGTCGTCAGTTCCCATTAAACACAATTTATTGTACCACGGTTCGCTGGTTTCGGATAATAGAGGCTTGCTGCACGAAAAATCCATACAAAAAAAGCCGCCGGCCTACAGCCGACAGCTTTGTATCTTATAGAATTGGTGGAGCCTAGCGGGATCGAACCGCTGACCTCCTGCGTGCAAGGCAGGCGCTCTCCCAGCTGAGCTAAGGCCCCTTCTATCATAGTATGTATGGAGCGGGTGATGGGAATCGAACCCACATCATCAGCTTGGAAGGCTGAGGTTTTACCACTAAACTACACCCGCATAAACATTCCCTTTTTTCTAGGACATGTTCCACTATACCATTCTTATTTTTTAACGTCAACAAAGCTTTTATTTTCAACGGATTACAGACAGAAAGCCCCGTTTCTCCCGGAGCTCCGCTGTCCAATTAAAGTACTACCTTTTGTTTGCCGCTACTTCTTTTGCTGCTATTTTTTCATCTGATTCCTGCGCAAGCGCCAGATCATCTTCCGAATAATAATAGTCTTCGCTGAAGGAATTCTGCGGTTCTTCCAGCGTAAAGTAACAGATAACAAAGCTTGTGAAAGCCCCTCCTGCCAGAATAAAGAAAAACTGCTGAGGCGTTACAAAAGTATAAAGAGTTAAATAAACAGCAGCACCAACGTTTCCGTATGCACCTGTCATACCGGCCACCTGGCCGGTAATGCGTTTTTTAACCATAGGGACCATAGCAAACGTTGCGCCTTCCGCCCCCTGTACAAACATGGAGGTGAAAATAGTCACCAGTACGGCTAAAAAAAGCGGCCAGCCGGAATTAATCATTCCCATACCAATTAAGCCAAATGAAATACCAAACATATAAATCAGCATTACCGACCGGCGGCTTCCCATTCTGTCAGAAAGAACTCCTCCAAGCGGCCGTGCCAGCAGATTAATAAATGCAAATGACGCGGCAAGCAATCCTGCCTGGGCCGGCGAAAGCGAAAATGTCAGCTGAAAAAACATAGGCAGCATAGCCACAATAGCAAGTTCAGCTCCGAAATTAGCAAAATATGTACTATTTAGTGCCCCCACCGTCTTAAAATTGTAACGGTCATCTTCAGGAACACCTTTTTTCAAAATAGGCAGATTCACCTTTAAAATATTGTATACCTGATAAATAACTACTACGAGAATGATCGACCATATCGTGTACAAGGCTGTTTCAGACACGAAACCTAGTTGTTCAATTCTCCATACGCTGAGCGCCAGCGCCCCGCCAAGCGGAAGCGTCCAGAAAATAAGCTGGGCCATATCCTTATAGCTGCTTACCTCCATTGCACTTGCTTTCTTCGGCTTGATCATCGCCCGGCCGTCCGGCGTATCTTTCACATTAAAGTAGAAAATAAAACCATACACAAAAGTGACCACCCCGGTGAAGGCTACAGCATATCTCCAGCCCTGATCACCGCCGAACAGCGTTAAGGCAAGCCATGGAAGAAGCATAGCTGCTGCAGCGGATCCAAAATTACCCCATCCGCCATAAATACCTTCAGCAAACCCCACATGTTTCGGCGGGAACCATTCCGACACCATCCGGATACCAACAACAAAACTTGCCCCAATGCTTCCGAGCAGCAGCCTTGAAATCATCAGCTGCATCCAGGTGTCTCCAAATGCGAATATAAAAGTAGGAAAAGACATGACTACCAGCAAAGAAGAATACACAATCCTCGGCCCAAACCGGTCCAGCAGGCTTCCTATTACAATACGGGCCGGAATGGTCAGAGCTACGTTAATAATTCCCAGCGCCGCTATATGCTGAGTTGTCAGCCAGCCCATATCATCCATCATCGTTGTAGCAAGCGGAGCCATGTTATACCAGGCAAAAAAGGAAACGAAAAAAGCAAACCAGCAGAAATGCAGAATTTTAATGCGTTCATCCTTAAACGTAAAAATGTCTTTAACTCTCATGCTATGCCGTCACCTCATATGCTCAAAGTAAAATCTTTCATCAAGGTAGCATGAAATTCAGCGAGGGTTTGAGGTTTCGGAAGATAATATAACGAGCTATTTAAAATTATGTATTTTATATGCATATTATTAGAGATATTTTCCTTTTTTTTACTTCTTTTCCGCTTTTTTCGTTATTGATTTTGCTTCTAAAACACAAAAAAACCATGACGCCTTTGTCATGATTGAAAAATGGTGAGCCATGGAGGATTCGAACCTCCGACCCTCTGATTAAAAGTCAGATGCTCTACCAACTGAGCTAATGGCTCGTTCTATTTTTAAATGGTGGAGGGGGACGGACTCGAACCGCCGAACCCAGAGGGAGCAGATTTACAGTCTGCCGCGTTTGGCCAACTTCGCTACCCCTCCATAACAAACTTTCCATATCGATCTGCTTGGTATAAACAAAATAATAATGGTGACCCGTACGGGATTCGAACCCGTGATACCGCCGTGAAAGGGCGGTGTCTTAACCACTTGACCAACGGGCCTTATAAGCAGAGAAACATTAAATTCCTTACTGCCAAATGATATTATACCCCAGGATAATATAGGATGCAATCTTTTTAGTATAAAAAAATAAAAAAAGAACCGGCAGTCTTTCTCCGGTTCCTTTCCTTACCATAACTAGCTTCGGGAAGCAGTTTTAGCTCCATTTTTTCCACCTTTGAGTCCGCCTGCACTCTGGGTGGAAAACAGGTTTGAATCAATAGAGAAAGTCAGTTTTTCGCGTTCTCTTCTACGCTTTAATGCCATTTGAATCAGCTGATGCGTTAACTGTGTATAATCTTTTCCAGCCGGGTCCCAGAGGTAAAAGGAGAGGGATCCGGGAATGGTGTTGATTTCGTTCACATAGATCATGCCGGAAGCCTGGTCGATCATGAAATCAATACGGGACACCCCGCTGCAGCCGAGCGACTGGAATGTATCTTTCGCAAGCTGTTGAATATCCTCTGTCTGCTCTTCATCCAGAGGAGCTGGAATAACACGATCTGTGCTTTCCATTCCTTTTGCACCGTCGCCGCCTTTGCCGCCGCCCTGGTATTTATCCTGGTAGCTTAAAATGTCTTCTGTTTTCAATACTTCTTCCAATACAGAAGCTTCTACTTCTTCATAATCACCTACGACTGAACAGTTGATTTCCTTCATGTCTTCAACCATGTGTTCTACAAGAATCTTGCTGGCAAACTCCATGGCTTCTTCTACCGCCATTCTAAGTTCATCGCGGTCGCCGGCTTTACTGATGCCGACACTTGATCCAAGGTTAGCCGGCTTTACAATAACCGGGTACTCTAATGTTTCTTCCACTAATGCGGTAATTCCTTCCGGATTGTCAGACCAGTGTGTTCCATAGAACCAAATATCATCAAGAACAGGAATCTGCGCATCACGAAGCACCTGTTTCATAATAACTTTATCCATGCCGACAGCAGACGACATAACATCACACCCTACATAGGGAATATCCATCAGTTCAAAGAAACCCTGGAGAACTCCGTCTTCTCCAAACGTACCGTGAACAATCGGAAAAGCTACATCAATTTCCGCGACAATACGCTTTCCGAATTTAGGAACAGGCTTTTTCTGCAGCACAACGCCGCCGTCATCCCCACCCGTAACGGTAACTTTCTGAAGTTTTTCAAACAGCTGGTTAAGGTCTTTATAATTCTCAATGTCGCGAAGCTCTTCTCCTGTATACCACTGGCGGTCTTTTGCGATATAAACAGGTACTGCTTCGTATAATTTTTCATCAAGGGCATGCATCGCCTGTACCGCTGAAATAACCGATACTTCGTGCTCTACAGAAATCCCTCCGAAAAATACACCAACTCTAGTTCTCATAGGTAAGTCCCTCGCATTCTTTACTCATTAAATGTATCCGGCAGATCATTTTCCAATAATACAATGGATTTTTGGACAGCTTTCTCATGCATTTTGTTTAAAGCGTCCTGAAGATCAGCCGCTACATAGTATTTCTCTTCCGGAAATTCTTTTTCCAAAAGGCCGTCCTGCATAGGCTTTGTCTGCTTTTTCCCTACTAAAATAATAAAATCACACACATCAGCCGCATACTCGGCAAATGCTTTATTCAGGTCATACTCTTTATCACCGAGCTCAATCATACCCGGAGTAATAAGCATCTTGTACTCCGGCATCTGCCCAAGCACTTCAAGAGCCATTCTCGAGCCAACCGGATTGGAGTTAAAAGCGTCATCAATAATTGTAATGTTCCCCTGCGGTTTCTTCAGTTCCAGACGGTGCTCGACCGGCTGAAGCTTTTTCACTGCGCGGGCCATTTTCTCCAGTGGAATACCTTTTTCCGAGCCGATAGCTACGGCGGCCAGAATGTTATAGATATTATGGCGCCCTAGCAGCTTTGTCTCCACGTCTACAGAACTGCCATCATATTTCATAATGGTAAAGGTGGACCCTTTGGAAGAAAAGGCAATGTTTTCTGCTCTAAAATGAAGGTCCTCCGCGTCAATTCCATAGTACATCGTGCGTACCTGATTGCGCTGTTTGTAGGACATAATATTTTCATCATCTTTATTTAAAAATGCGGTGCCGTCATTTGGAAGGCTTTCCACAATTTCAAACTTTGTCTTTTTGATGGTATCAAGCGTTTTGAACGTTTCAAGGTGCTGTTCTCCAATAGCTGTGATAATACCATACTTTTGGTGAACCAGATCACATACCGCCTGGATATCGTGTTCTTGTTTGGCACCCATTTCGGCGATGAAAATTTCATGATACGGCTTCAGCATATTGCGAATGGTTAACGTAATACCCATTCTTGTATTGTAGCTCTCCGGCGTCATCAGGACATTAAACTGAGAGGAGAGAACGGCTTCGAGTACGTGTTTTGTACTTGTCTTGCCGTAACTTCCGGTTACTCCTACCGTTTCAAGGTTAGGCATTTCTTTAATAATCCGCTCGGCATCATTAAAGAAATGCTGGTTAATCTGCCGTTCAATCGGCATGTTAATCAAGTTCGCGGTCATGACCATAAAGTACACAAAAATATTAGTCAGAATGGCCAGTGCAATCAGCCAGAAATAAGAGCCGTCGATACCGGCGCTCAGCGACAGACCTATAATAATGACGGCTGCATATAAAAGAGTAACAGTAATAAACAGACGCCGGACCCTTTTTGTCACAACAAGCTTCTTTTTCTCTGTGGTTTCCTGCATCATTAATACATTAAATCCGTACAAGATAATTCCAATCGTCAGGGCGAGCCAGACGTTTCCGGCAAACAACGGCAGCAGGGCCAGAAGCGGCCAAAAGCTTCTAATAGGAAACACACGGTCCTGATGTTCTTTCATCCATTTCCAGATTCTTTCGTTTCTATAACTGTTCAACTGGAGCATATGCGTGCTTCGCTTGACGAGACGCAGCGTGTAATACCCCCAGGCAATAATAAAAAGCAAAATAAGCAGACTAATCAAGGCTTGCTGCCTCCTTTTTTTCTTTTTGGAGGAAATGGTCGATAATGACGATAAATTCGTTTAAATTATCAAGATAGGAATAATGGCCTGCCCGTTTCAATACGACCAATCCTGCATCTGGAATCAATTCTTCCATCCGTTTTCCATCCGCCACCGGCGTAGCTTCATCATTTTCTCCCCATACAAGAAGAACAGGGACTTTAATATCCGGCATGTGATGGGTTAAATCTTCGTTGACTACTTTGACAAAAGTCTGCTGCATCACGCCGGAAACATCCTTATAGTCAGAGGACCCCACTTTTCCTTTGACGCGGTCCATTATTGACTGCTCGTATTTATTAATAAGAGGCAGTTTCAGCAGTTTCTTTAACGTCTTGTACGTATACACTTTATAATAATATTTAAAAGTCCGTTTCGGCAGCACACCTGCACTGTCCACGAGAATAACTTTACGAACAGCATTGGCCGCTGAATATTTAATAGATACTCTTCCGCCGAAAGAATGTCCCATCAGAATCGGGTCTTCAATATCAAGCCTGCGGATCAATTTACCAAGCATCTCCGTATAGTCTCCTACAGACCAGGGCTCCGGGGGTTCGTCACTTTCACCGAATCCGGGAAAATCAATAGACCACACTTTAAAATCCTTTTCCAGGCGCTGGTGGACCGGTGCAAACGTTTGGACATTTGCACCCCATCCGTGAAGAAGCATGACGTTGGCTCCTTCTCCCGACACCTGGTAATGGACGTTCACTCCATCAATATCAATGTACACTGCTAACGCTCCTATTCTTTAAAACCAAGGTTTTTAATTAAAATGACATCATGTTATCTCAGCGCTGTTGAAAAAGCACTCCAACTCTCTGAATTCTTTCTCTAAAAAACAGAAGTCACGGGGCAATAGTATATATGTAGACGGACTATTTACTAATTTTAGCAGCTGTTTGCTATTTAAACAGAATAACACCACTATATCTTACCATAGAAAATCTCCGGCGGAAATTATCTTCTGAAATAAACCATGAAGGCCTGCGCTCTATAGAGCCGCCTGCACAGAAAATAGTTCCTTTTTACCGGATGGTTTTGGAAGAGGAGACACGAAAAGAGAGAACAGTCTTCACTGCTCTCTCTTATTCTCCCAGGCCGTAATACTCCTCAAGCGTTAACTCTTCTTTATAGAGTTCTTCAGAAAGCTCTGTGCCTACATACCGAAGGTGCCACGGTTCATATTGATAGCCGGTAATATCTGTTTTGTCCTCCGGGTAACGTACGATAAATCCGTACGTATGCGCATTTTCTGCCACCCATTGACCTTCCGGGGTTTCTCCGAATTCCGTACTCAGCTGATTCCCGATAGATTCGGAGCTCACGTCCATGGCCAGACCGCTTTGGTGTTCACTTTCGCCGGGCTTTGCGCTGTACGTATTAGCCTGCTCTTCCCCATCGCGTTCGGCGTTCTGGGTGAAGATAACGTCCTGACGATCGTAGGAACGATAGCCGGAAACTGCATACAGCTCGTGTCCGGCTGATTCAGCATCGGTGAAAAACTGTTCAAGCGGTTCTGCTGCCGGTTCCCTGATCAGATTTTTTTGATTATCTCCAGGAGAAGCATATCGGATATCTGCCTGGATAAGATCTTCCGGCTCATAGTCGGAAGGTAAATGATATTCCCGGTTCACAAGCGCATCTACTGCATCAGGGTCCTCGATTTCCCCTTCGTCATTAAGAGAAGGGGGCTCCGGTTCCGGCTGCGTCTCGTCTGCCGGTTCCTCCGCTGGTTCTTCTTCTGCCGGAGCGGCTGATTCTGCTTCAGAAGATTCTTCAGCTTCCTCTGGGCCGCCTGCAGAGCAGGCAGCTGCACCCAACAAAAGAAACAGAGCTGTAATAGCTGCTGGTTTTTTCACTTTATCGCTTCCTTTAGTAAAATGAAAATCTATTCACTTGCTTTGCTGTCTTTTACTTTAAGCGTCTTTCTCCCGCTTTACAAGTTCAATATTTTCGTGATGCATTTTCTTCATAAATGTTGAAAACCCATACCCGTCCACAAAAGCTTCCAGCACATGATATTCCCCATCTTCTTCCATTGTTTTCCGGAGCTGTTCAATGTACCAGAGAGAGTCATCCAGCCTGTCTTTTATCTCTGCAGGGCTTGAAGTTACAGACCCATGGCCCGGGATGAGAAAATTAATTTTCTGCTTTTCGTAAAGACTTTTTACTTTTTGGAGAGACCGTTCATAAGCCTCGCTGTTTTGATAAATAAATGGAAATTCCACATCACTTAAATAGTCTCCGGTAATAAGTACTCCCAGATGGTCAATTAAGATAAACATTCCGTCCACATTGTGCCCCGGCGCCAGGTAGAAAGTCAGCGTATGAGAGCCTGTTTCAATCATCTGCTCGTCGTTATCAATAATGATATCAATGTAGGGATACTCTATTCCATAAGGTCTTACAATGTAGTAATTGTCATCAAACTGCTTTATTTCTTCTACCGTTTCTTCTTTTCTGGAATTTGACACAAAAGCTCTGGAAGCAATAGTTACAGCTTCCGGAAAGGCATGATATCCTAATATGTGATCATAATCCGAATGGGTAAAGACAAGGTACTGCTTTCGTCCTTTGCTTACAAGCGCTACATGATTCTGAATTTCTCTTATTTCTTCGGGCAGCCAGGTAGGGTCTACAATAATAACTGCTTCTTCTGTTACAGCTACCGTTGAAGTTGTCTGGAATAATGCGCTTTGGAATACGGTAATGTTCTGGTCTTGATAATGTACCGGCATGCCGATCATCCTTTCGGGCTTTAGTATAAAATAAGTATTTTCACAATAAGTGCTTATTTGTATAGATATTCCCGTTTTACTATAGAAATATTCCCATTTTTGTTTTATTCATTCAAAAACAGCGGGTGCTTTGCGGGAATAGATACAATAGAAGAAAAGAGGCTCGATCATGAAAACAAGTCGATTTCATATAGTGTATGAAAGCATCATGATTACTTTGGCAGTCATATCCCTTTCTGTTGCGTGGTCTGCCAATGAATGGTTTATACGGATTGACTTCGTGGTCTGGTTAATTTTTTTCATAGATGTAAGTATTCGGTTCATAAAAGCTCCGGACAAATGGCTTTACATTCGAAAAAACCCTTTTGATTTTATCGCAATTATTCCTCTTAGTGCCATTTTCCAAATGGCTCGTATTGCAAGACTGCTCAGCGCCCTGCAGCGTCTTTGGATTCTCCGCCACTATCTTCGCGATTTTATGGGAATTCTGCAGACGAATTACTTAAACCGGGTTTTTATCGCAGTAAGCCTGCTCGTTATTTTGAGTTCCATTCCGATCCGTTATTTAGAACCCAGCATTGAAACATACGGGGATGCCGTATGGTGGAGCATTGTTACAGCCACCACCGTCGGATACGGAGATATATCTCCGGAAACACCGGCCGGACGGATGATTGCCATTGTCCTGATGATCTTTGGAATTGGTTTGATCGGGATGCTGACAAGCTCCATTACGACATATTTCCTCTCCTCTAAAACGAAGCAGACGCACTCGGCTGATGTGCAGCATATTATCAACCAGCTGCGCCGGTATGAAGAGCTCGAAGCCGTTGAAGTGCGGCGGCTTCGGATTCTTCTTCAAGAGCTGGAAAATGATAAACAAGAAAAGGAGAGACCTTCATGAAATATACGCTCTTTGCTTTAACTATTATATTGGTTCTCGTTTTCACCGCCTGCAGCAGCACTGGCACTACAGACGGCCGTATTCCGGCAACGATGGATAGAGTGGTCGACGGGGATACGCTCCGGATTACAATGGACGACGGCACGGAAGAAACGGTGCGGCTGCTTATGGTAGATACACCCGAGACGGTGCATCCCAATGAACCGGTTCAGCCGTTTGGCCCGGAGGCCGGCAGTTTTGTGAAACAAAACCTGGCTGAAGGTTCTTCTATAGAAGTGGAAGTCGACACAACGACACGAGACCGATATGACCGCTTTTTGGCTTATATTTGGCAGGACGGGGAGATGATTAACGAACAGCTGCTGGAAGAAGGCCTGGCCCGGGTGGCCTACGTCTATGAACCAAACACCCGTTATGAAGAGGAATTCCGTGAAATAGAACGAGAAGCACAAGAGGCCGGCCGGGGCATCTGGAGTATAGATGGGTATGTTTCCGAAGACGGCTTTCGTCCCGACGCCGCTTCGCATAAAGCTCCTTCTTTTCAAATAGACTGCGAAGACCCGGCAGTTAAAGGAAACCACAGTTCAAGCGGTGAACGAATTTATCATGTGCCCGGCGGCCAGCACTATGAACAAACAAAGGAAGAAGAGTTATTCTGCACACCGGAACAGGCAGAACAGTCAGGATACCGGGCTTCACAACGTTAAAAAAAGAGACGAAGCCTTTGCGGCTCCGTCTCTTTATGTTTTTTTATTCCACTTTTTCGCTTTTTCCACCGATTCCTGAACCTCTTTCAAGGCTTTTCCCATACCGGCTTCCACTACTGATACATAGGCGCCTTCTACAATAGGCGCATCGGCAATAACGACTTCGCCTTCCAGTTCATCCAGCATATCCAGAGCCATTTCCGTGTTCATTAGAGCACTGCCTAAATCAAAAAGAACCACAGTTCCTGCAGGGTTGTCAGCTTTTTTTAACGCTTCACTGATTAAATCAGGCGACGTCCCTATCCCGCCGTCTTCTGTACCGCCGGCTGCAATAACTATGACATCCTCCTGCTTTGTCTGATTGATTAGTTCAATTACTCCATCAGCCAGCTGACGGCTGTGGGACACTACTACTGTACTTACTTTAGCCATTTGCTTCTCCTCCTGCTTCTATCGCTTCCACCAGAGCTTCAAACAACAGATAGGAGGAATAAGCTCCGGGGTCGAGATGCCCTATAGAACGCTCCCCCAGGTAGGCAGCACGCCCTTTTTTTGCTTCGATGCCTTCTGTTTTTTCCATTGCTTCCTTTGCCGTTTGGGCCAGCTGTTCCGCCTCAATATTTCCTTTTTCAGCTTCCTGAAGTACAGGTATCCATACATCCAGCATTGTTTTCTGCCCCTGCTCGGATTTGCCGCGCTGAGCGATGCCGTCTATTGCTGCTTTTAGACCTTCAGCAAACTCTTCATCAGACACTTCAGCCTTTCCTTTCCAGACTCCTGAAGCTTTAAGAAAAGCTGTTCCATATAAAGGTCCTGCAGCTCCGCCTACTTTGGAAATAATGGTCATCGAGGCGTCTTTTACTACGCCTCCTACATCGTCGTACGTTTTTGAAGCAATCTTTTTTTCCACTTCGGCAAAGCCGCGCGCCATATTATGGCCGTGGTCTCCATCGCCTATGGCCTGATCGAGCTCTGATAGGTAGCCTTTGTTTTCCTGCATGTCGCGTCCTGCTGCAAGAAGCCATTGTTTTGCTGTTTCTGTAGTAAGATTCATGCCATTTCCCCCGCTTTTTTAATGTAAGAAATATTCGAGCTCATCATCAAGCTTTAAGATGCTTACCGAGCATCCCGCCATTTCAATAGAGGTCATATATTCTCCAACAAATGTTTTTTTAATTTCTGCTTGCTTTTCATTTAAAAGCTCGCTGACCTTCCGATTCATGATGTAGAGTTCCATTAACGGAGTCGATCCCTGCCCGTTTATCATAAGGGCAATCCGGCTGTTTTTTATATCCATATGCTTCAGCAGGTTCTGCACCAGCTCTTCTGCAATCTCATCGGCCGGCTTAAGCGTTTTGCGTTCTATTCCCTGCTCTCCGTGAATGCCTGTTCCGATTTCCATTTCATCCTCTTTGAGTTCAAATCCCGGCTTACCGGAAGCCGGAACAATGCTCGGGCTCAGCGAAACCCCCATGGAGAAAACATTATCTGCCGTTTTTTGGGCAAGTTCTGCTATATCCTTCAGGGATTTACCAGATTCAGCAGCAGCCCCCGCAATTTTATGCACAAAAATAGTACCTGCTACGCCACGGCGGTCTTCTGGATTGGCTATCGCTACATCATCACGGATGATAACCTGTTCTACTTTAATTCCTTCGTCTTTTGCCATGTCGGCTGCCATATCAAAATTCATGACATCACCGCTGTAGTTCTTAACAATAAGCAGCACACCCACTCCGCCGTCTACTGCTTTTATTGCTTCGTACACCTGGTCCGGGGTCGGCGAAGTAAATACTTCCCCGCATACTGCCGCGTCAAGCAGCTTATGGCCGACGTAGCCGGCATGGGCGGGCTCGTGGCCGCTTCCGCCGCCGCTCACTAAACCTACTTTTCCTTTTATCGGAGCATTGCTTCGAACGATTACGTTTGTTTCTGCCAGTCGTTTAATTTCATTTGGGTGGGCAGCCACCATGCCCTCAAGCATCTCATCAAGGATATCATCTGTCTGGTTGATTAATTTTTTCATTTCTGCACCCCTTTTTTCGTTTTGGCAGTCGTTAGTCTACCTATACCCTTTATATTCTGTTTTCATGTACATTCCCCTGCCTGCCCTATCGTTTTTCTTTATATAGAAAAACACCAGCCTGCAGCCGATGTTTAAGTAGAGGTTGTAGAGGTTTTCGAATGTTTTAAAACAATGATCATCCAGATAATATTGAGAATCACTACAACCAGCAGACTGATCATAAATAAGGAAATTAAGCTGATAAATATAATGGAAATATTTTCACTCTGAAAATTCCCGCCGACGATCCAAAAGGGCACCATTGCTCCAAGAAAAAACAGCCAGGGAAGCACATGCGATACAAAAGCTCTTTTTGCATGTTTAGAAACAAATTCATTGCCAACTATCCATACAATGAGAGGCAGAAGCACAGGAGCAAAAAAAATACTTATGTACGAAACAGCAGAAATGATTCGATCAGACGACATAGGACACCTCGTTTTTCATTATACGCCCTATTATCCTTTTTTATGGAAAATAAATCAAATCAAAAAGAGGCCTGCATCTGCAGACCCCTTGTTTATGTTTTTCTTTTGACAAAAAATAATACAGCACCGATCAAAATCCAGACGCCCAGAATGACCCATTCATACGGCCAGATTAAAGCGGCAGGCATGCCGGGGAAATATAATAGTATAAATCCGATGCTCAAAATGATGGCAAGCCATCCTACGACCTGTGCATTTCTAATCCGGAACGGACGTTCAAGCTCCGGCTCCGTTTTACGGAGCTTTAAGAAAGCCATAGAAACAAGCAGATAGCCGCCTACAATTCCCACACCCCCGGCATCTACAATCCAGACCAGAGCCGGACGTCCAAACAAAGGAGCAATAAAAGCCAGTGCGCCAAGAAAAAGAATAGCATGAGTCGGTGTCCCGTATTTTGGGTGAATGTAGCCAAACCACGCCGGCACCATTTTACGTTCCGCCATTTTACCAAGAATACGGCTGCCGCCGATAATAAAGGCATTCCAGCTTGTAATAATACCAGCTACCCCGCCCAGAACAAGAACGGTGCCGAAAGCCTGGCTGCCAAGCAGATTTACCATGGCATCTGCGGTGGCAAGCTCCGTGGTGGCAAGCTGATTGGGAGACAGACCAAGCGTGACGCCAAAAACGATTAATAAGTAAAACACAACGGCACTCACAATAGAAGCAATGAGAATACGTCCAATGCTTTTTCCGGGTGCATTTATTTCAGAAGCCACCTGCGGAATAACATCAAAACCGACAAAAAGAAACGGCACCATTACAAGAACCGCAAACATCCCGACGGCCCCGTCCTGAAAATAAGGCTGAACGTTGCCGTAGTCTCCATTAAAAAGAGCTCCGCCGAGTAATAGAATTCCAGTTCCCGCAATAATTAATGTAAAAATGGATTGGAAGAAAGAAGCCGGCTTTAAACCAAAGTAGTTCAACGCCGTCAGCGCAAGAGCTCCACCGGAACCAATTAATACCCACGTTATGTAAACATCCCACCCGCTCAACGTCCACAGATAGCCTGCATGTTCACTGGGCAGAATATAATCAATAACGGTTGGAAGCGCTACTGCTTCAAATGTAATAACAGAAACATAGCCGAGCAGTATGCCCCAGGCAGCAATAAAAGCCAGCGTCCGGCCAAAAGCCCGTTCGACGAATACAAGGCCTCCTCCTGATTCAGGTAACGCTGCAGACAATTCTGCATAGGTTAAGCCAATCATAATAACGAGCAGCCCGCCTATGAGAAATGCTATCGTACTTCCCAAGGAACCCGCTTCATTAATCCATGTGCCGGATAAAACAACCCAGCCCCAGCCAAGCATGGCTCCTAATGCTAAAAACATGACATCTTTTTGTGAAAGTACTTTTTTCTGCAAGATAATTTCCTCCTATTTAATTGACTCAGCCAACTGATCGTACAGCAGCTCCAGTCCCTTTTCAAGCTGATCATCCGTAATAACGATTGGCGCAAGAAAACGGATCACGTTTCCATAGACACCTGCCGATAAAAGCAGAAGACCGGAAGCATTTGCTCCCTTTACAATAGAAGAAGTTCGTTCCGGATCAGGTGTTATACCATCCTCTTTTACGATTTCAAAAGCAGCCATTGCTCCAAGGCGCCGGAATCCCCGGACAAAATGAAATTCTTCCGCCCACTTTTCCACTGTTTTTTCCACATCCGCCCCGATTTTTTCGGCACGTTCGTTAAGTTTTTCTTCCTTAATAATGTCTATAACCGCAAGTGCTGCTTTGCAGGCTACCGGGTTCCCGCAGTAAGTGCCTCCAAGCTCTCCAGGCGCCGCTGCGTCCATTACTTCGCTGCGTCCGACTACTGCGCTTAACGGGAAGCCCGCAGCAAGCGACTTGGATACGGTAATCAAATCCGGTACGACGTCAAAGTGCTCAATACCAAACCATTCTCCCGTCCGGGCAAAACCGGCCTGAATTTCATCAGAAATAAACAAGATGCCATGTTCCTTGCACCGATCTGCAACATGCTGGACAAATGCTTTCGGAGGAATAATAAACCCGCCTTCTCCCTGAACCGGCTCCATTACCACGCAGGCAATACTTTCCGGCGCAGCCTGGGTCTTGAAGAATAAATCAAATTCATCTTTGCTCCACTGAATATAAGCTTCCTCTGTCACGCCCTCCGGCTTTCTAAACATGTAAGGATAAGGTGCATGATAGACTTCAGAGGCAAACGGACCAAAACCAAGCTTGTACGGCTTTACTTTGCTGGTCATTGCCATCGTCATATTTGTACGGCCGTGGAAACCTCTTGTAAATGTAACAACAGCCTGTCGTCCAGTTGCTTTGCGGGCAATTTTAACCGCGTTTTCTACCGCTTCCGCTCCGCTGTTTAATAAAATCGCTTTTTTATCGAAATCCCCCGGAGTAATGTGGCAAAGCGCTTCAGCCACTTCAATATAGCTGCCATACATCATCACGTTAAATCCAGGATGCGTTACCTTTTCCACCTGGGCTACGGCAGCTTCGACTACTTTCGGATGCGAATGGCCGACGTTCATTGTACCTATAGCTCCGGCGAAATCGATATAGTCGGTTCCATTTGCATCTGTGAGAATGGCACCTCTTCCGGATACAGCCATTGCTCTGTTCCCATTTCCAACGCCTTTTGGAACATATCGATCTCTTTTTTCCTGCCATGTTTCTGATTGTACGTTTGTCATTCTTTTCACTCCCTGTATTAAGTATTTTCACAATTGTATGATTTATTTGGTATGCTTAATAGAACCAGTTTTAAAATAATAATGGTACCAGTTAAAGGGGAATTTCTTATGTTATCCATTCAGCTCACACGCTCTGTAAACAGCGGACCTTTATATAAACAGATTTACCAGGCCCTTAAACAGCAGATTTTGGAAGGTATACTGGCCGAACACGATCAGCTGCCTTCCAAAAGAGAGCTCGCTGACTATCTGCACGTCAGCATGAACAGTGTCATATCAGCCTATCAGCAGCTGATTGCCGAAGGATATGTTTATACGAAAGAGAGACGCGGGTATTTTGTAGAGGCGCTGGATGCGTTTATTGCCGTTCCGGAAGAGGAGATTTTCCCGGAAGAATTAATCGAAAAAAGAAGTCCCGCTTATCTATTTTCCTTTTCGCATATGAATGCAGATGCTTCATTATTTCCATTCCGTGCCTGGCAGCACTGTGAACAGCAGGCACTCCGCCACTACGCAGCCAGTCTGGATAACCTGGAACATCCACAGGGCCAGTGGCTGCTGCGCGAAGAAATTGCAAGAACTATCGGACGCACCAGGGGCGTACGCTGCCGACCTGAGCAGATTGTACTCGGTGCAAGCACGCAGTGGCTGTTCGATCTTCTTGCGATGATCTGTGATAAACATGCTTTATTTGCCGTAGAACATCCCGGCTATCAGCGGATTTACCAGCAGCTCCACGCATCCGGCCGACCGGTGCTGCCTATTACCGTTGACTATAAAGGAATGAGTCCGCAGGAGCTGGAAGAATCCGGCGCTTCCATCGCTGTCGTTACTCCGTCCCACCAAATGCCCACGGGCCTCATTATGCCGGTTTCCAGGCGCATTCAGCTTTTAAACTGGAGCTACAAAGAGGAAGGCCGTTATATCGTGGAGGATGATTATGATGCGGAATTCAAATACGAAGGCGATCCGATACCAGCCCTTCACAGTCTGGATGATTTGAAACGGGTCATTTATGTCGGTACCTTTTCCAAATCGCTGCTCCCCGGCCTTCGGCTCAGCTATATGGTACTTCCTCCTGCTCTGCTCGCCGTATATAAACATCACGCTTCTCATTTAATGCAGACGTCTTCCTCGCTGATTCAGCTGGCTCTTTACGTTTTTATTAAAAGCGGCGAGTACCAGAAACACATTAAGCGTATGAGCAAACACTATAAAACGATACGGGCCGAACTAATTGAAGCGCTCCATGACAAATTCGGCTCGTCTATATCGATTACCGGAGAAAAAGCCGGCCTGCATTTTTTAATGGAGATCAATACACCCCGTCCGACCGGTGCTATTTTAGAAAAAGCGAAAGAGCACCGCCTTGAGCTGTACGGTATGGACCGGTTTTGGCTGAAAGAAACGACGCCTGCAGAAGGCCGGCCCGTTATTATTATCGGATTTGCCCGGCTCCGTTCGCAGGACATAGCCTCCGCTGTGTCTCTTCTGCATCATTGCTGCTTTGACAAGGCCTGAAAGTATTTCGAGTTCAGAAATTTGTTTCTGTCTGCCGAATCCCATACAATAGAAAAATGAACAGATGACAGAGATGTTTCTGAAACAATTCCTTAAAAAGAAAGGACGATTAGCATGGATCATACTCCATTGAAAGACATACCATTTTCTATATTAAATTTATCTCCAGTAAACCAGAATCAAACGATAGCAGAGTCAATGCACAACAGCCTTGACCTCGCTCAGCACGCCGAAAAGTGGGGATATAACCGGATGTGGCTGGCAGAACACCATAACATCGACGGCATTGCGAGCTCAGCAACTTCCGTTCTTATGGGCTATATTGCCGGAGGCACAAGCACTCTCCGCGTCGGATCCGGAGGCATTATGCTTCCAAACCACGCGCCGCTTGCTATTGCCGAGCAGTTTGGTACATTGGAAACTCTTTACCCGGACCGCATTGACCTCGGCCTTGGCCGCGCCCCGGGCTCAGACCAGCTGACAGCGATGGCGCTCCGCCGTAACGTGAACAGCAGCGATAACTTTCCGGCGCTTCTTGAAGAACTGCGCAGCTATTTTGAGCCGTATGATGAATTTTCCCGCCGCGTCCGAGCCATTCCCGGAGAGGGGCTTGATATCCCCGTCTGGCTGCTTGGATCAAGCACATTCAGCGCACAACTTGCCGGTCAGCTGGGTCTCCCATTTGCTTTTGCCGGACATTTCGCACCGGCCAGCATGATGGATGCCCTATCTGTTTACCATCGGGTTTTCACACCATCCAAAGTACTGGATAAGCCTTACGCAATGGTCGGCGTCAATGTTATTGCTGCAGATACAAATGAAAAAGCGGAGCACGTAGCTTCTTCTCTTTATTTAAAATTTCTCAGCCTGATCCGTAACACCCCCGGACGCACTCAGCCGCCTGTAGATGATATAAATGAGGTATGGAGCGAACGGGAAAAAATGGCTGTTAACGATATGCTGAAAAATACATTCGTTGGCGACAAAGAAACCGTGGCTGCTAAAATGGACGAGTTTGTGAAACGAACCGGCGTCCAGGAGCTGATGATTAACAGCGAAGCCTATCATCATGAAGACAGGCTCCGTTCATTTGAACTCATTGCCGAAGCCAAAAACCATCCAATTTCAGCATCCCAGTCCAACTAAAAAAAACCGGAGAGCTCATGCTCTCCGGTTTTTCTTTATTACGCTAACGTAATTTCTACTTTTTCAATATCATTGACTGTCTTATCCAGCCTGCGGCCCTCTATATCTATCTCTTCAAAGGGAGCATTCAGTTTTTTTCCTTTACTCAGTAAAGCAAACAGCTCATCGTATGTTCCATTCACCTGTGCTGTTTCGTATATTTTTCCATCATTAAAATGAAAACGAATCATGAAGGTATGCTCCTTTCTCTTTTTTGTTGACGCAGGGAGGCCTGCTGCTCTTTTATCTTCTGCACGATCACTTCATTTGTACTCCGGCTGTCTACACCAATCGATGATACCCTTCCCTGGTGATCCCACTGCGTATATACGAAAAAATCAGGTGCGGCTCCAAGTGTGCGTTTCGCCTTTTTTGTCAGTTCTTCATCTAAAATATAGTAGTACGCGGCCAGTGTCTGCTCTGAATACATTTTCATGATATGCTGCCTCCCGCTTGTCTTATTGTAAAGAAAAGGAAGAAGAGATGGCCTCTGCTTCCTTTTTTTATTATGCGTTTTTCTTTTTACGGATGAATAGTGCAGCTGCGCCACCCACAAGGGCCGTTACACTTGCCCATAGTGCTGTCATCCAGCCATCATTGCTTGTTCCGCCCATGCCTGTCTGCGGCATTTCTTCCGGCATCATGTTCTCATCGCCGCCGAACTGGTCCGGGTTCTGAGCAGAGATGGCACCGCCAAGTGCTTCCCCTACGCCGAACATGAACTGGTAGCCTTCACGGAAATCAGCCGTAGACGCTTCATAGTCTTCTGCATTGTAATTGTCAAACGTGCTCAGTACCTGCGCTTCATGTGTACGAAGTGCTTCCTGTGCAGCTTCTGTTGGAAGATTTCCCTCTGTTGCTGCGCCAAGGAAAGCCCCAAAGTCCTGAGTGAACATATCAATGTGATCAAGCGCCATTGTGCGGGCTTCTTCGTCGCCTTCCAGTTCAGCTGCTACGAGCTGTCCCTGCGCGTCAATGTGATCGGGCTGCCATAGTTCTGCAAACTGGCCGCCTGCTTCTTCACCGTAAATAGAGGATATAGCTGCGGTGAAATCTGCGGTATTCTGGTCTTCTGCCCATGTTACAAAGTCATAATCATCTGCCTGGTTTACTCCTTTTTCCATACCGTAGGTGGCAAGAGCAAAGTGTTCAGCCGTTAATTTATTTAAATCGGAACGAAGGTCTGCGGCTGGCGTATCGACAGAAGTGTTGTTAAACTCTTCCGGCATCTGCGTTACAATCGCGCCTGACAACGCTTTGCTGATATCAAACATTCTGGAGAATCCTTCTCTGTAGCTTGTGTAGGCTGCTTCATAGTCGCCTTCTACGTAGCTGTCAAATGTGCTTAGAACGTCCATTTCATGGGCACGAATAGCTTCTTCAGCTGCTTCCTGCGGAAGGTTATCTTCTGTTGCACCTGCCAGGAATGTAGAGAACTCTACAACAAATTCTTCTACTTCTTCCTCTGCATCGGCACGAGCTTCTTCATCTCCCGATTTAGCTGCCTCTACAATGTCATCGGTATAGTCATTATGCTCCGTGAAAATGCGGTCAAATTCTGCCGCTCCTTCTTCTCCATAAACGGATTCAATTGCCGGCAGCATATCTTTTGAATTTTGGTATAAAGCGTCTTCTGTCTCCTGTGCATCCGGCGCTTCGTCATATGTCTTCTGCATGGTTTCAACAGCAAGTACGAAATGCTCCGACAGCAAGTAATCCAGGTCGGATCTTAAATCAGATGCCGGGGAGGTTTCCATTGCCGGCTCCATTTCCGTTTCTTCATGGTCAGCCGCCATTGCTGCGGTAGGTAGTAAAAAAGTTACGCTCATTGCGCCTGCTAGAGTTCTTTTCAATTTCATCTTCAATCATCTCCTGGTTAATTTTTTTTATGCTGTTTTCTTATCAGGGTTAACGCAGGCAGATTTCATTTGGATCACTTTCTTTGTAAATCTTTTTTTCCGGGGCACTTCATTCCATGCCGGAAGTATCGTTTTGTATCCTGTTTGAAAGAAAGGTTTTATTTAAGAGAAAAACACCACTGTTTATGCTAAACTGGGAGAAACTTCTTTAAGAGGGGGCGTTATCATGCACGAAGCTATTACAGACAAACAATCCTTTCAGGAAACAATTTCGGCCAGCGAACCGGTAGTGATTCATTTTTCTACAGACTGGTGTCCGGACTGCAGACGTTTTGAAGCATTCTTCCCTGTAGTGGAAGAAAAATTTTCAAACCTGCCTATTTATGAGGTCGATCGCGATAAGCTTTCTGACATTGGCGAGGAATATGAGGTGCGGGGCATTCCAAGTCTTCTCGTATTCAAGGATGGCAAAAAAACGGCCCACCTGCACAGTGCAGATTTAAAATCACCTGAAGACGCAGAGGAATTTCTTTCGAAATACTTTGATTAACGTTAAAAAGCTCCGGATAAAAGGCTTCTGCCTTTTATCCGGAGCTTTTTTGCTGTTGTTTTATGGTTTTAGAATAACTTTGATATTGCCATCTTCTTTTTTATCAAAAATCCGGTAGGCTTCCACTGCTTCCGAGAGAGGCATTGGATGTGTAATGATGTCGGTTGGGTCAATCAGCTTATTTTCCACCATTTTATAGAGACTTGGCATCATATGGATAACAGGTGCCTGTCCCATCGTCAGTGCGACGTTGCGGGTAAAAAAGTCACCGATTGGAAAGTTATTTGCTTCTGTACCATACACACCGGTTAATTGTACAACACCGAATTTCTTTACAGCCTGCGATGCTGTAATGATTGGACTGATGGTACCAAATTGATTGTCCCCTTCTGAGCCGAACGTTTCATTAGGCTGAACGGTGCCATCCATGCCGACACAGTCGATCACGACATCAGCGCCGCCTTTTGTATCTTCATGAAGAAGCTGTCCGATATTATCCATTTCGCTGAAATTATACGTTTCAACATGGTTTGTACGCTTAGCATGCTCCAGACGGTGCGGTACCTGGTCGACAGCGATGACTCTTGCGGCACCTTTTAACCAGGCAAATTTCTGTGTCATCAAGCCGATTGGACCGCAGCCGAGAACGATGACCGTATCACCGTATTTTACGCCGCTGTTTTCCACACTCCAAAAGGCAGTAGGAATGACGTCAGACAAAAACAATACACTTTCATCACTCAATTCGCTGTTTTCCGGCACTTTGAATGAGGTGAAATCCGCATAGGGCACCCTTAGATACTCTGCCTGGCCGCCGGGGAAACTGCCGAAATCTTCGGAGAAGCCGAACAGCCCGCCCATTTCCTGGTGAGGATTCGAATTATCACACTGGCTTTCCATATCATGTGTACAATAATGACATTCACCGCACCCTATATTAAAAGGGATAACGACCCGATCTCCTTTTTTCAGGGTTTTCACGTCCGGTCCGACCTCTTCTACAATACCCATCGGCTCGTGGCCGATAATATAGTCTTTGGGTGCTGGAATACCGCCTTTATATAGATGGAGGTCTGATCCACAGATGCCGGATGCCGTAATTTTTACAATCATATCATCATTTTTTTGAATTTTTGGAGCTTCTACTTCTTTTACTTCCATATGCTCTTTTCCTTGTATCGTTACAGCTTTCATCGAATCTCTCCTTTTGGTTTTTTATACAACCGCATACTAGACGGCTGGTGCTTTTTTTCTGCTGAAAGATAGTATGTATAAATAGTCCCTTTCCTCTCCCTCTGCAGAAGAAAAGGCTCTATTTTTTAATGCATGGCCAATGCATCATCATTTGATTACGCGTTTCCTTCTTCTTTAGCAAGTCTTACCAGCACACGGGCAAGAGGACGCTTCTCTTCATCATCCGCTACGTTCCACATTTCATGAAGAAGCTTTTCTTCAGGGTTTTTAGGATCATCTTTTTTGTTAAGGTGTTCTGCGACACGTTCTGCGCCTTTAGCCAGCTGCTCTTCGTTCAGGCCGACTTTTTCTCCTTTGTGGATCTGCTTTTTCAAGTAATCCTGAAATCCCTGATAGCTTTCCAGAATATCCTGCTTTTTTTCTTCTGATGTTTTCTCAAGCTGATCGTCTGCGTGCTGTTTTGGATCTGTCATAATAAAATTCCTCCTCTAAAATGATAAATATATAGTATTCAGTGTCTATGAGCTCTTGTACGCTTTGTTTCGGCTGTTCTTTTTTTATCACCTCCTGTATGTACACTGCTTTGTGAAAAACGGAGGGTAAAAAAAGCCGGAAAGAAGGTAAGTCGTCTTCTTTCCGGCTTTACACGCGGCTCTATTGTCCGGTGATTTATATGCCTCATATTTTTTTATGTTGGTATTCTATAATGACATGCAATAAGGATGAGTGTTGTGTACTTGTCCTCTGTTATCCTGTTTTCCCCCTATTTCGACTTTGAAACATTATTAAAAAGAAAACAGCTTTCTTTTCACTTTATTGTTTAGGAGTATTCATTAAAGGAAAGGGTTTATTATTTACTTACAAGCGAAAAGGAGGAACTTACCCGTGGATACAAAAATGTCGATTTCTTCATCCATAAAAGACAGAACAGTAGAGTATGCTGGAAGAAATCTGCTGTCTGGATTTCTTTTTGGGCTTGGTCTGGTAGCTTTTATAGATGAGATGGTTTTTCACCAGCTTCTTCACTGGCACCATTTTTATGACCTTTCCACTTCGGACGCTGGATTGGTTTCTGATGGTATCTTTCACGCTTTCAGCTGGCTGGCTACAGTTGGATCTCTTTTCATGGTCGCTGACCTGCGCAGACGCGGGGCCTGGTGGATAAAACGCTGGATCGGCGGTCTTCTTGCAGGCGGCGGTCTTTTTAACCTTTACGATGGACTCGTACAGCACAAAGTGATGGGACTTCACCAAATCCGTTACGGCGTGGACCTGCTGGTTTATGATCTCACGTGGAACATTGGAGCTGTCGTTCTTCTTATAGCAGGACTTATTATTATTTTCCAGACGAATAAAACGATCAGGCAGAAAGGAACGTCCTGATGCATAATCATCATGCTGCACTGGAATGGTGGCCGCAGCTGCTGTTGGCCGCACCTTTTTTATTTCTTTTTATTTTATATGGGATCCTTTATTTTCTTTCCTTTCATAAAAGAAAGCCATGGCCTATTCATCGGCTTTTATTATGGAATACCGGACTTGCGCTTTGCCTGATTTCTGTTATCGGTCCGCTTGCCCGGCAGGCTCATTTTGATTTCACTGCCCATATGACCGGGCATCTTTTCCTTGGAATGGCCGGACCGCTGCTGCTCGTTCTCGGGGCGCCTATTACACTGCTGCTTCGTACTCTTTCTGTATCCCGGGCAAGAAAAGTATCGGCTTTTTTAAGAAAACCATTATTACGTGTGCTGACCTATCCTATTCTGCCTGCTCTCTTAAATGTAGGAGGACTCTGGCTTCTCTACACAACCAGTCTCTACCAGTTGATGCATGAGTATATGCTGCTTCATATACTTATTCATCTGCATGTATTTTTTGCAGGATATTTGTTTACAGCTTCTATTATTTATATAGACCCTATTCCCCACCGGGTCAGCTATCTCACCCGGGCTCTGGTGCTGACGGGGGCTCTTGCCGGCCACGGCATTCTATCCAAATACCTTTATGCTCATCCCCCGGCCGGCGTTCCGGCTGAACAGGCACAATCCGGGAGCATGCTGATGTACTACGGGGGCGATGCTGTAGATTTAGTCATTATCATTATCCTCTGCCGGCACTGGTATCATGCAGCGAGACCACGTACTCTGCATTCAGGGCAGATATCAACAGGCGGGTGACCAATATTTAGTATTTCCAGCCGATATTTCGGCTGTTTTTTTATGCATAAATTTCTCTTTTCTTAATAAACCCGTGCAGCCTCCTTATTTTCACACGCTTATACGTTGGCACGGCTCTTGCAATAATTATAGGCAGATCTACTATTCTTTAAGGAGGGTTTCACTTATGAAAGCAGCAGTAGTAAACGAGTTTCACCAAAAGCTTGAGATCAAAGATGTTCCAATGCCGGAGCTGGACTATGGGGATATTCTGGTAAAAATACACTCCTGCGGTGTGTGTCACACAGACCTTCATGCCGCTCACGGTGACTGGCCCGTTAAACCTAAGCTCCCTCTTATTCCAGGTCATGAAGGGGTAGGAACGATTGAAAAAGTGGCGGAGGGCGTCAAATCATTGAAAGTAGGCGATCGCGTCGGCATCCCCTGGCTCTATTCAGCCTGCGGAGAATGCGAATTCTGCCTTTCCGGCAGGGAAACGCTCTGCCACAATCAGTTAAACGCAGGCTATTCCATTGATGGAGCGTACGCGGAATACTGCAAAGCACCTTCTGCCTATGTATCAAAAATACCTGATAATTTGGGTTTTGATGAAGTAGCTCCTCTTTTCTGCGCCGGCGTAACGACGTACAAGGCCCTTAAAGTATCTGAAGCTAAACCAGGGGATTGGGTGGCTATCTTCGGCATCGGGGGACTTGGCCACGTAGCCGTACAATACGCCAAAGCCATGAGTCTTAAAGTAGTCGCTGTTGATATACGCGATGATAAATTAGAACTTGCCAAACAGCTTGGCGCTGATGAAGTAATCAATGGGATGAACGAAGATCCGGGGGAAGCTATTATGGAGCGTTTCAACGGAGTTCAGGCTGCTATCAGCGTCGCCGTAAATCCAAAAGCATTTGAACAAGCCTACCGCTCTGTTAAAAGAGGCGGAACCCTTGTTGTTGTAGGACTGCCTGTCGGAGAGCTTCCTATCCCTATCTTTGAAACCGTATTAAATGCCGTAAACGTTCGCGGTTCTATTGTAGGAACGAGAAAAGATCTTCAGGAATGCCTGACGCTTGCTTCCGAAGGAAAAATCCGGCCGATTATTGAAACCAGATCCCTCGACGACATCAATGAAGTATTTGACTCTATGGAGCACGGAGATATTAATGGACGAATTGTTTTGAAAATACACGAATAATTTCTTCGTTATGCATAAAAACCTTCAGGATATCCTGAAGGTTTTTATTCATTAAGCCAGTAGCGCAGCTTTCTTGTATTGACCCCAAGTCGTTCTGCCGCTTTCTGCCTGTTTCCTCTAGTAATCATTAAGGCGTGGTCTATTACCTGCTGCACAGCTATCTTTTCGGCACTCCTCAGATCATCTACCATCTTATCAAGCGAAAAATAGTCCTCTTCTTCCAGCTGATTTTTCTGCCCAGTTACCCACTTATTGGAAATTGGCCCGCTTTCCTCTGCTCCATCAGCCAGGATTTTACCATTTCCATGAAACAGTATGTGTTCCGCCCCAATTAGATCTTCTGCATGAGCGCAGGCTCTTGCAAGCACATTAGCAAGCTCCCGGATATTGCCCGGCCAGAGATAGTTTTGCAGCTTTTCCAATGCCTCATTGCTTATCCGTTTCATATCATTCTCTTCTTTTTGAAGCATAGCTTCTACCAATTGAGGGATATCCTCTTTTCTTTCTCTTAAAGGAGGGACCGTCAGACGGACAACTTCCAATCGATAAAGCAGATCTTCACGGAATTTTCCCGTTTCAACGGATTCATGCAGAGATCGATTAGTAGCAGCTATAATTCTGGCACTGCTTTGAACAGAACGTTCTCCCCCGACCCGGAAAAATTCTTTTGATTCCAGCACCCGCAGTAGTTTGACCTGCGTCGCCAAAGAGGCTTCACCTATTTCATCAAGCAGCAGGGTACCGCCTTTGGCCATTTCAAAAAAGCCCTTCCGGATTTTCTGTGCCCCTGTAAAGGCTCCCGCTTCATGGCCGAACAGCTCACTTTCAATAACATTTTCCGGCAGCGCTCCAAAGTTCACTCCAAGAAACGGCCTCTCTTTTTCTCCTGCTGCTTCATGAATAAAGCGGGCAACGACTTCTTTTCCGCTTCCGGTTTCTCCATCAATTAAAATAGTCAGCGGTTTGGGGGCAAATCGGGAAGCCAGGCGGAGAAGCTCCTGCATTGCTTTACTTTCCCCGATAACCATGCCGCTTTTCTTTGCCGCCTGCTCGACTGCATTTGTATATTCAACGTTATCTTTCCGGTTTACTTTTTCTTCAAGAAGCGCTATATTTTCAAATGGCTTTTCGATATAATCCTCCGCGCCCAGCTTAATGGCTTCCACTGCCGACTCAATAGTGCTGTATCCCGTCATTACAATACACCGGCATCCCGGCTGTTGAAGCCTTATTTCTTTGAGCAGCCGGAGGCCGTTTGTATCGGGAAGCTTTATATCTATAAAAGCAATATCGAATTTTTCCCAGGAAAGCATAAGCTGATGAAACTCTTTTCCGTTCCGGGCTATATGAATGGTGTGGTGCTGGGTGCCAAGCAGGTATATAAAGAAATCTCCTATGTCTTTGTCATCATCCACTACTAAGATATTCACTCCGGGACCTCCTTCTTTGGCGCTGCTGGAAGCCGGAGCTCGAACGTACTTCCAATCCCGCTTTTGCCCACAATAACCAGACTGCCTCCATTTCGCTCTGCGAGATCCCTGCTCACGGAAAGCCCGAGCCCGGTTCCGCTTTGTTTTTCTTTCGTTGTAAAAAACGGATCAAAAATCAAATCTTTTTTATCTGCCGGAACACCACATCCATTATCTTCAACAACTAGTTTGATGCAGTCCGGAGTATGATGTGTCGACAGTGTAATATATCTGGGCTCCTCTTTTTCTGATAAGGCATCTTTAGCATTAAGAAGCACATTGATAATAATCTGGCCGATTTGATGAGGGCTGGCTTCCACTAACGGAAGATCCTCAGCAAAAGACCGTTCAATTTGAATATTTTCCCGTTCAATCTGAAAACCGATTAAACTCAATACATCTTCTACAGATTCATTCAGGCAGCATTCCGTGCTTTCTTCCTTTTCCGGACGGGAAAAAGAAAGTAAATTCCGGATAATATCCTGACACCTTTTCCCGCCTCTTTCAATTGCCTCTGCCAATTCACGAGGCCTGCCATCCGCCGATAACTGGCGTTTCAAAATCTGGGTGTTTCCAATTACGGCGGTGAGGGGACTGTTCAACTCATGTGCCACCCCGGCTGCCATTTCACCAATCGCCGCCAGCTGCCCGGAATGCTGAAGCTGCGCCTGCGTTCTGATTTTTTCTGTAATATCTTTAATATAGATAAGCAGGCCTTTCATTTCACCAGCTTCCCCGCGTACCGGATACGTCTGAATATCGCACATACTGCCATTTTTCAGGCTCATTTGATAATTTTTCATCGACTGCGTATGATAACTTTCTTCTATTGGACAGAATGAATGATCTTCTGGAAAAAGCACATCATGACAGCGAAGACCAACTATATTAGCAGGCGGCTGCCCGAAAAAATGGTGGGAGGCCTGGTTGCAGCGGATAATACGATGATCGGTATCGGCAAGCAAAAGCAGATCTGCCACTGCCTGAAACGTTTCTTCCCATTCTTTTTTGCCTGCGGACACTTCCCCGTACAGCCTGGAATTTTCCACCATTACAGCAATATGATCCGAAAGCTGGCGGAAAAACGTGATATCCGAATACTCATAGGGCATGCGCTCTGCTGTAGCAAAAGTCAACACGCCGATAACGGCTGTTTTCATCCGCAGCGGGATCACACAGGCGTGATGCAAATTATTGGCGGCAAGGGTCTGCTCTTCTACGAAGCGGTAGGAGGCTCCTGGTTCCCATTCATGAATAACAATAAGGCTCTGATTGATTGCTTTCCAGTAAATCGACTGTCCGCGCGGCAGATGCATCCCTACTTCTTTATCCTCGCTGGAGACCGGATAGATACTTTGAAGAGTCATGACCTCATCTTCAATTAGTGAGATACTGACCCGATCAATCGGATAAAGCTCATAGATGGTTTCTAAAATATGCTGCAGGGATCTTTCCATCGTCCCTGTCAGCTGAAATCCTTTTGCGACCTCATTTAGTATTTCCAGCTTTTGATTTTTCTTTTCCAGCTCGCCGATCGTTTTTTTCAAATCGGTATAGTAGCTTTTTTTAGATGCTTTAACCCCTGTCAGCTTTTCGATTAAAATCTCCTTTTCTGTAAACATAGCGCTCCCCCTTCATTCATAGGCTTTTAAAAACAAGGCTTCTACATCCTGCAGCGTTACGTCCCGCGGATTGGTTACCATGCACGCATCTTCAAGGGCAGTTTCAGCCATTTTGTGAAAATCAGGGTTGTTCAGTCCGACTTCTTTTAACGTTTTGGGAGCACCGATGTCACCCGCAAGTGAACGCAGGGCCCGAATGCCAAACCTCCCTTTTTCCATCTCATTTTCTGTAGAGCCGGCAGCTCCCAGGATATCCCCTATCTCTGCAAAGCGCGAAGGAGAGGCGATCAGGTTAAATTCCATCACATGGGGAAGCAGAATGCTATTAATTTCTCCATGAGGGAGCTCATAGCGTCCCCCTATCGCATGGGACATGGCGTGAACCGCTCCGAGTATCGCATTGGAGAAGGCAAGGCCAGCCTGCATACTGGCCATAGCCATGGAGCGCTTGGCTTCCAGATTGGTGTGGGATGCAGTAGAAGGCCGTAAATTAGCTGCGGCCAGCTTGAGAGCGTTCAGTGCATGTACATCCGTGAGCGGTGTGGCTGCTACGCTGACATATGCTTCAATCGCATGGGAAATCGCATCCAGTCCGGTAGCTGCTGTCAGCAGATGATCCTTCGTCATCAATACAAAAGGATCCACAATCGCAATATCCGGAACAAGGGATTTGGAGACGATCGTCATTTTCTTTTTGCGTTTAGGATCAATAATAATCGAAAACTGGGAGACTTCAGATCCCGATCCGGCAGTGGTCGGTACCATTATCGTCGGCGGCAGAGGGCTGTGAATACGATCCACTCCTTCATAGTCTTCGATGGCCCCTCCGTTGCTTACGATAATGGCCACTGCTTTTGCTACATCGAGCGCGCTTCCGCCTCCAACTCCGAGCACGGCATCGCATTTTTCTTCTCTGTATAAAGCAGCCCCATTTATTACCTGGTCCGTACCTGGATTTGTAGTCACTTTTTCATACAAGGTATGAGCAAGTCCCGTTTCTTTTAAGTTGTTAACAGCCTGTTCCGTCCACCCGGCAGCCTTTACGCCCGGATCACTGACTACGAGAATGCGCTGAGCCCCCAGCCGGAGAAAACTTTCTCCAATTTGATGAATCGCATGATCTCCAAATATGATTTCCGGTGCCATGAATTTTGTAATCATTGGTTCACCTCATCCGCTTTTATGAATGCGCTTTTATATGTAGTATACCACCGGTTCTGGTTTTCTATTCTGTTCGATTAAAATCACCCATACAAAAAAGCCTCCTATAAAAGGAGGCTCTTTCTATGAGGAAGAAGAAACCGGCTCCGGCTCATATCTCTTTGCTTTCCATGTGAAATAGAAAATCGAGGCAGTATGAAAAATGACAAATATTCCTGTTAGGATAAGCAGCTCTGTTGTAATGGACCCGCCAAGAAATATAGCTTCACGATATGCAGAAACTGTATAAGTCATTGGAAGAAACGGATTAATCTGCTGGAAGAAATGGTTCAGCAGTTCTACCGGCATAGTTCCTCCTGCGGCTACGAGCTGCAGAATCATTAGAATCAACACAATAAATCGACCGGGATTTCCAAAAACGACGGCAAAAAACTGCACAATTGCCATAAAAGCAAGTGCCGATACTACCGCAGTTAAAAAGACCAGACCCGTGCTTTGAACATCAACTCCCATCCATAAGACAACACCTGCCATTACTACTGCCTGTAAAATGGATACCGGCAGCAGGATGGAAAATTTACTTAACCACCATGCAATACCTGAGCTCGGTAATGTTTCGGGCTGTTTCACCGGGTACAATAAGCAGAAAATGACACTTCCGAGAAACAAAGCCACCGCCATCATATACGGCGCCATCGCATGGCCATAGTTTGGCACAGATGATAACTCATGCTCTCCTAAAAGAAGCGGACTGGAAAACATATCGCTGTTTTCATTTCCGGTGCCGACTGCCCTTATATCACCGGCTCCGTCTGCAAGCTCTCCGGACAGATCCCCTGCTCCATTAACCAACGAGCCGGCTCCTTCCTGCAGCTCATCTGTGCCGGATGCAAGATCAACGGATCCGTCCTGTAAATCAACAAGTCCTGTATTTAACGATTGAAGGGCTTGTTGGAGCTGCGGCAGGCCTTCTGTTAATGATCCCGCACCTTTATTTAGATCGCTGCCGCTGGAAGCAAGTGCACGGCCTCCTTCTGTAAGCTCTCCTCCGCTTCCTGCAAGCTCCGCTGATCCTTCCGCGAGACCTTCTCCGTTATCTTCAAACGCCTGTGCACCTTCTGATAAACCGGCGGATTGGCCGGCAAGCTGTCGGGATCCTTCCGCAAGCTCTGCTGACGCTTCTGTTATTTGATCTGCACCGGTTAAAAGAGCATTTGACTGACTTGTCAGGCTGCCAGCTCCCTCCGCAAGCGTCTGCGCCCCCTCGTCCAGCTTCTCTACTCCCTGCGTGTAATCTTCCAGACTTCCCTGAAGCACAGAGGCACCATCCGACAATTCATCCAGCCCTTCACTTAATTCTTCTGTACTGGAAGCTAATGCAGTGACCTTGTCAAAAGAGGCGTCCCCGGAAATATCCGGCAGAATCGTTGTAATCTGCGAAACCAAAGAACTGTTTTCTGTCATAGAAAGTATTTGATTTTGACTTCTTTCTAAAGCCTCTGCGGCTTCCAGCCCTGATGCTGCTGCTTCGGCGGCACCAGATGTTTCAGGAGCAGACAATGCGTCCAATGCTGCCGCCATTTGCTGCACCGCTTCGGTTACTTCATCTTTATTTAGAGACGACTGGCTTGTTTCTGTATTCTCCGCTTCCTGAAGCAGTATCTGTTCCTGTTCTTCAGTCAAATCAGCCGATGTATTGTTTATCAGGCTTGCCACCTGTTCCGGAGCGGAAGAGGATGAATCGGACGCTTCCAGACGATCCACAGCATCGGAAAGCACCAGAAGCGCTTCTTCCGCTTCTGCTTTTCCTTCTATATCTGTGCTGCTGTTTTTTTGATCTGCTATTGAACGCAGCGTTTCCGTCAGCTGGTCTGCTTCTTTGGAGGAGGACCCGGCTTCCTGTCTAATATCTTTCATAACATCATCTACAGCTGCTTCTACAGAAGAAGAATCTATATTTGATAAAGCTTCTGCTTCTGAGGCAGCAGCCTGCACCTCTTCATTTAAGGCACGCATTCCGGGTGCTGCTTCCTGCAGTCCGTCCGCCAGCGCCCGGCTTCCGCTAGTCAGCTCGTCATTATAAGCTGCTAGTTCCTGCGTTCCTTCCCGCTGCTGAATCAGCCCGGCTTCCAGCTCTTCCGTACCACTTGTGTACTGCTCCAGACCATTTCCCAGCTCCTGTGTACCAGAAGAAAAAGATTGAATTCCTCTGTCCAGCTCATTTACTCCGGCAGTGTACTGCTGCACCCCACTGTTTAAATTTCCGGCTGCTCCTGTGTACTTTTGTACTCCGGTATCCAGGCTGCCGGCACCTTGCACATATTGTTGAATACCCTCATTCAAATCGCCGGCGCTGCTCGTATACGCATGCACACCTTCATTTAATTCTTCAGCACCGTCTGCTGCACTACTCATGTTTCGTTCAATATTGCCGCTTCCGTCCGCCGCTTCTTCTAGTCCATCACGAAATGTCAAAGTGCTGTCAGACAAAACAGCTAAATTACTTTCCAGCTCTTCATTTCCTTTTTTTAATTCCCCTGCACCATCGGAACCATCCTGAAGACCTTCTTCAATATCACCGAGCTGGGTCAGCATAGCCTGTGCATATTCCCCTGTTACGCTGTCTGCGATTTCTTCATACAGCCCTTCGGCAGCCTGTTCACTTATCTGCCCGGCTGTATAATTCATACCGGGGTTCGTATAGTAATCAAGTTCCATCTTTTCAGGATGCTCATCAAAAACGGTGGCCGCATGTTCCGAGAAGTTCCCGGGAATGACGACGGCCATGTAATAATCACCGTCTTTCACTCCCTGCCTGGCTTGTTTTTCGCTCGTAAATGTCCAGTTCAGTTCATCGTTTTTTTTTAAGTTGGCGATCGTTTCGTCCCCAATGTTCAAGGTTTCCCCTTCATAATCGGCCGGCTTGTCTTCGTTGGCGACAGCGACTGGCAGCTGGTCTGCATTTCCATATGGGTCCCATGCCCCCCTCAAGAAGATGCCGGCATAAATAAGAGGTATAAGAATAACAGCAAACACTACTATCCTCATTTTTCGGTTATGCATTAAATGTTTCCATTCCGCTTTTATCATGTTCACTCTATCTCGTCTCCTAATTGCATCTTCCGGCGCAGTGCCTGAATTTCCTGTCTTTCCGGTTTTTGGTTCCAATCAACCACTCTAAACTGAGCCGTTCCGATAATTTCTTTAAGTACATCTGCTACAGTTACTTTCCTTAAGGTGGAAAAATAATTTTCCTGTGCTTCAGCAAAGATGTCTTTAAGCATTGCTTCCCCTTGGGGAGCTACTTCCGATTCCGGAAAAGCCTGGGGGATCAACCCGTTCAGCTCTATAAAAGGACCACTTTCTTCAATTGCTACGAACACATCATATATCGTTATTTCATTCGGCGGCCGCGTCAATTTTATTCCTCCCTGGTTTCCCGGTACAGAAACAATAAGTTGATGCACTACCAGTTTTCTTAACATTTTTTTCAAATAGGAAGGCGACACCTGCAGCTTGGCACTGATTACATCACTGCTGACTAATTTATGCTCTTCCTGTGTAGAAATCATAGCCAGAATGCAGGCGGCTTGTTCTACTCCCATTTTCATTTTCACGGCATTCATCCCCTTTTATTATAGATGTATTATATCCATAATGGATATAAATTGTCCACAAAAAATGCAAACATAACTTTTTTTTACATAAATCTTTTTAATAGTAAAAAAAGCTGAAAAGTGATATATTCAACTCCGTATGACGGTAGATAAATTTATAATCAGGCACAAGCAGTGAAGGGAGTTGCCGCACATGCCTAATGAATATAATCTGCATTCTTCTGATTTCACTTCACTGAAGTCTGTCTCGCAGAAAATATTTCGCATTATAAGTAAACGGTTAAATGTAAATACAGCTTACGTGGCTCTGCGCGGAGATAAAGAAATGACCGCTCTTAGTTCCTATAACGCAAAAGACCTTATCGTACCCGAAGGATACTCATTGGATCATTCTGATTCATACTGCCAGATGGTTTTATCTGAGAATACTCATTCTTTTTACACAAACAATGTGAATGAGGAAAGCGTCATGAGACATCTAAATATTACGGATGATTTTAAGGTGAAAGGCTTTCTGGGAGTTACTCTTTTTGATCTGGAAGGAAATGTATTCGGCACCCTTTGTGTAATGGACAAAGAAAAAGAAAATTTTACCGAGGAAGATGTGCAGTATTTAGAAGCCATGGCAGAGGTTCTTTCACATATTATTGAACTCGATCGTACTAAATTTAATATGGGGTTTCTAAACGTGCCTATTATCCCTATTACGAAGGGCATTTCCATCCTTAGTATTCAAGGTATTGTAGATGAGCATCGTGCAGACAAAATCACCCAGTCCGTTTTACACTACGGCGCCTCTCATAACATTAACTATTTTATTATTGATTTATCCGGTTTGATCATACTGGATGGTATTTTCCCCCAAGTCTTGATTGACCTTGTTAAATCACTTAAATTGATGGGGATCGAAGCCATTCTTACCGGTATTTCACCCGACTTCGCCCAAAACCAGGCAGGAGCCGTGTCGCTGCTGCAGTTAAATATCAAGATTGTGCACAGTCTGGAAACCGCTCTAAAGTATATAGGGTTTACTCTTTCTGAACACAAATAAAGCCGGGGCAGCTGCCCCGGCTTTATTATGTTGAAAACAAATCAGCAGTAAATGCCTGAATATGCTTATGCGTCACATCCGGCTGTTCTTCCGGCACGTAATGGCCGCAGTCTTTTACTTCTTCAGCCATTACGATAGAGTTTGCTTTTTGTTTCCAAATGTCCACTACCGGCTGTCCGGCTAGATTTCCTGAATCGCCCCAGAGCAGCATTACCGGCACTTCTACCCTTTCTTTGTTCTGCTGTTTATCTCTATACTTAGGCAGATCCACCCGATAGGAGGCCCGGTAGTCGTTTAGAGCGGCCTGCACGGATCCTTTTTTCTGCCAGGTTCGAAGGTATTCCTCCCAGGCCCCGTCCGCTTTAAAAGCCTCCATTAGATGAGGAGAGCGCTTAAAGAAAAATTCCAGATATACCTCTTCTTTGCCTTCAATTAAAGCTTCCGGCACGTCCGGTACTACTTGAAATATCCAGTGCCAGTATTTTTCAGCGGCTTCGCCGGCGGTAAGGTGATCATAAATATATTCCAGAGGCAGAATGTCTATCAGGCCAACCCCTGCAAGTTTTTCCGGATAGTCCAAAGCATACCTTCTTGCGATTCTCGCTCCCCGGTCATGGCCGATCATCGCTATATGTTCAAGCTCCAGCAGCTGCACCAGCCCATGGACGTCCGCAGCCATCTGCTCGTTATCATACGCACCGATTCCTTCCGGCCTGCTCGAATCACCGTAGCCGCGAAGATCCAGAGCCAGCACATAATGATCTTCGGCAAGTTTTGGAATGAGGTCTCTCCAAATCAGCCAGCTCTGTGGAAATCCATGAAGCAGCAGTACAGGCTTTGCTGTATTGGTACCAGCCTGTACATAATGAACCGTAATTCCATTTACTTCTGCATATTGGTGATCCCATTCTTCTGCCGCATATTTTTTCGTCTGGGACATAGGGAGCCTCCTTAATGTTTTTCTAATAGTTCAGGGGTGTTATTTTTAGGGCTGTTAACGTCCCGGCTGACGGGATAAGCTGTCATCTGCCCACTCTCAAAAGGCTCCAGCATGGCTTTTACTTCTGTTTTGGAAGTGTTGGGATGCAGCCAGGCCTCCCTCCGGTTTTTTGGAATAATAACCGGCATGCGGTGATGAAGATCCTGCATTAATTCATTTGCTTCTGTAGTAATAATCGTACAGGAAGTAATGGTCTCTTCCTCCCCTTCCCATCTGTCCCAAAGGCCGGCAAATGTAAAAATCTGTTCTTCATTCAGCATAATCCGGTACGGCTGTTTTTCTTTGCCTTCTTTTTTCCATTCATAAAAGCTGTCAGCTACTACAAGGCAGCGTCTCCTCTCCAGCAGCTTTTTAAAAGAAGGCTTTTCATCTACTGTTTCTGCTCTGGCATTAATCATTTTATGGCCCACCGAAGGGTCTTTGGACCAGGATGGGACAAGTCCCCACTTCAAAAAGCCTGCTTTCGTCTGCTCCTGATTCGAAGCAATCGTCAGCACAAACTGGGTGGGAGCTACATTATAATTTGGAGATATGTCAGGAATCTCCACCCCTGTTTCCTGTTCAATGGCTGTGGCTGAAGAATATAACGTAAATCTGCCGCACAATGCTATCACCTCTTTTTCTGCTTCTATACCCTTTTTTTCAAAAGCATATCCACCGTTCAGCGGTTAAAGCCTTTCAAAAAAGGTTATGGAAAAGAAAGAGTCTTATACAAGGGGGGCTTTTCATGTGGTGGGCTGAATTTAATCATGATGGACCGGGATTTGTTCCATTTGGTCCTGCGCATCTGCTCGTGTTTGCAGTCGTTATTTTAAGCTGCGCGTGCCTTCTTATTTGGCGACGGCCGCTGCGGCGTTCGCAGGCATTTCAGAAAACGTTTTGCTGGACAGCTGCCGCTTTTCTTTTGCTGGCCGAAGTATGGCTTCATACCTGGTATGTTTTAGAGGGCGTTTGGAACATTCGGTTTGCCCTTCCATTAAAGTTAAGCAGCTTTGCCTGGATGGCTGTTGTCGCTATGCTTCTTATAAAACGACCTTCCTTTTGGACTGCTTTTGCTTTTTACGCCGGCATGACGAGTGCTTTTCTAACATTAATTTTTCCGGATGTAGATGATTATGGCTTCCCCCACCTCCGCTTTCTGCATTTCTTTATGACCCATGGACTTTTGATTATAGCGGTATTCTACAAGCTCATTATTGAAAGAGCACCGGTAACATTTCGTTCTCTTTTTGCTGTATGGCTCGTAATGAATGTGCTTGCGGCATTTGTCTTTCTCGTCAATTCGCTCACAGGCGGAAACTATATGTATTTAATGGAAAAACCGCCGTCACCGACGCCTTTTGATCTGCTCGGGGAATGGCCTTATTATCTTATTGCTCTGCAGCCTCTGGCAGTTGGACTTTTCATTCTGATGTACTTGTTTTACTACTACGCTGTAAAACGTTGGCAGTAGATCCTTATTAGGAAAAAACTGCCAGGCTGGCGGCAATACCTACAAGGATAACCAGTACAGGCAGAATAATAATATACAGCACCAGCATATTAGAAGTACTTTGGCCGGCATCGTACTTTTTATCTTCTTCATCCGTTACTTTTGTTAAGCCCAGCGTGATTCCCGTGGCAGCAATTCCTATAAGAATAATCAATACAACAGCCACATTCATATCCGGCTTTCTCCTCTCCGTTACCATTCTTCTCTATACAGATTTCGCCTTTTCTATCTATATCCCTGCCGGGGAAACCTTTAGCTTCCCTATATGTTTATGATAAGATTAATTTACAATTTATTCTATAAATAGGAAAATATTTTTATTATAACAAGGCTCAAACATCCGGGGTGCCGGTATAGACGCGGATGTGCTCCGGCATTTTTCACTGTAGCGAGGTGTCTTTATGAGAAAAAGGTTTGATCCATCTAAATGGCAGCTGAGATTTGGGTTTCTCTTTCTTGTGGTACTGTATCTGGGAGCCGCTTCTTTTGTCGAGTATATTATCGACGACCCTGTGCAGGGACTGATCTACGGATATATGGGCGGACTGTTTCCCTTTATAGGGATCATTATTTATGCAGAAACCCGCCTGAAGAAAACTACTGAAGAATCTTTATCCCAGGCAGACAAAGACTTTAACCTTAAACCAGATATACTGGTTTCAATTTTAGCTTATACAGGAGCTTTTCTCTTTGTTTACTATTCTTTTAATTTTCCTTTAAGAGACATAATAGTGCAGGGTTCCCTGTTGGCCGGCAGTGCTCTTTCTTCGTTTATTTATTATATTATCCGAATGAAAGACAAAGGCTACGAGCTTGAAGACGGTACCTGGGTAAAAAGAAAAGGAGATACTAACCATGATTAGACCATTAACCTCTATGGAAGACCCTCCTATGTCCCTGCTGCTTTCGGCCGATCCTTCTGATAAAATGGTGCAGTCCTATTTGGACAAGGGCGTTTGCTTCGTAATGGAAAAACACGATCAAATTGTTGGAGCGTATATACTCGTCCCTGTAGAAGCAGATGCCTCCGAAATTGCAAACATTGCCGTTTTAGAAAAATATCAGCGGCAGGGCCTGGGGAAAGCTCTTTTGCTGGATGCTTTTTCCCGGGCGGAAAATCTCCCGGTTTCGCGTCTTCTTATTGGTACAGCCGATGCCAGTATTCATCAGCTCACTTTTTACCAGGCGATGGGATTTCATATTACCGGCCGTATTTCCAATTTCTTTGTTGAACATTACGAGGAACCGATTTACGAGAATGGCGTGCAGTGCAGGGATATGATCAGACTTGCTAAAGAAGTATAAAATTTTCTACTGTATATAATAATATACTAAAAGAATTGATATTGTTTCCGCTTTCCATCATAGTAAAAGAAGATCGGAATGTTTTAAAAAGTTCCCATTACTACTATCAGGAGGTATGTCCATTGACGCTCGTTATTGACAATGTAACCAAACGATTCGGTTCTCACCAGGCAGTAGACGGAGTATCATTAACTGTAGAAAAAGGAAGCATGTTTGGCATGCTTGGTGCAAATGGAGCCGGTAAAACGACCACATTCCGCATGATTCTTGGGCTGCTTGACCCTACTTCAGGCTCTGTAACCTGGGACGGGCGCCCTCTTTCCTACAAACGTACCAGTTTAATTGGGTACCTGCCGGAAGAGAGAGGTCTATACCCTAAGCTGACAGTGAAGGAACAGATCATTTACTTAATGCGGCTGAAAGGAATGAAAAAAACCAGTATCGTTCCAGCTCTGCAGGAGTGGCTTGAAACGTTCCAGGTACCGGAATATGAAAACAAAAAAATTGAAGAGCTTTCCAAAGGAAATCAGCAGAAAATCCAGTTTATTGCAGCAGTTTTACATAAACCTGAGCTTTTAATTTTAGATGAGCCCTTCAGCGGACTTGATCCCGTGAACACCGACATGCTGAAGCAGGCCGTGGAGCACATACAAAAACAGGGTACAACTATTGTTTTTTCAAGCCACCAGATGAAAAACGTAGAAGAGATGTGTGAAGATTTAATTATGCTCAAACGCGGCAGCGCTGTTCTGCAGGGCAACCTGCGGGACATAAAAAGATCGTACGGCGTAAAAAACATAACGGTCCAGGCAGACTATAACTTGAATTTTCTCCAGGAAGTGTCCGGAGTCCTGGATCTGCAGCAGAATAAAGACGGAGCCGTACTTCGGGTAAAGGATGAGACAATCGCAGAACCTGTCTTTCAGCGAATTGCCGAAAAAGGATTTGTTCGTAAATTCGAAGTAGAACAGCCCAGCCTGCACGACATATTTATTGATAAGGCAGGTGTAGAACACGATGAATAATTTTTGGATTACTGTTGCTCATACAATGACTAAACGTGTCCGTTCCAAGTCTTTTTTCTGGTCCAGCCTTGTTACACTTATTCTCGTTATAGGGTTAATGAATGCTGCCGGCGTATTATCTTCTTTTTCCGGAGAAGAGGACCGGGAGCAGCAGAATGTAGCGGTTCTTGATAATACATCAGAAGAAGAAAGTATGGGAGAAGCGCTTGCTTCCTACGAAGAAAGTTCTTTTGCCTATGAAAATTATTCCGGTACAGAAGAAGAAGCGCTCGCCTCAGCAGAAGAAGAGGAATATGCTTTTGTACTGACTCTCGCCGGAGAACCTGCTGAACTGGACGCTGTCCTATATGGCAGCGAAAGTGATTTTCAGGATGGACAGGAAATCAACCAGGACGTACAGCGTATTAAAGAGGGATTTGTGACCAACGAACTGAATCTCGATGAGCAGCAGCTCGCCACTATATATGCACCGGTATCTTTTTCTGAACAGCCTCTTACGGAAGGCGCCGAAGTTCAGACGGAAGAGGCACACAATCAAGCCTATTGGATGGTATACGCCCTTGTTTTTGCCATTTATCTGCTGGTGATAATGTTTGGTTCGATGATTGCAACGGAAGTAGCTACCGAAAAATCCTCCAGGGTGATGGAACTGATTGTTTCCAGCGTTAATCCCATTACACAGATGTTTGGAAAGCTTGTCGGCATCGGTATTGTAGGCCTTTTAAATGTAGCCGTTCTGGCAGCCGCCGCCTTTATTGGTGATGCCATCAGCGGTGATAATATACTTGAAGGGTTGTTTAGTGAAGCGATTGAAGTGTCCCTGCTTTTATATGCCCTGCTTTTTATTGTGCTCGGCTATTTTCTGTATGGGGGCATTGCTGCCATGCTTGGAGCACTCGTCAGTCGCGCAGAAGAGGTGAACCAGGCGATTCAGCCGCTCATTTATGTAGCTATGATTGCATTTTTTATAGCTATCTTCGGCCTGAACGCCCCGGATGCGACAATCATTCACATCTTATCGTATATTCCATTTTTCACGCCGCAGCTGCTTTTCCTAAGAATCGGTATGACCTCAGTGCCGACATGGGAGATCATTTTAATTATTGTTATTCTTACTATCAGCGCAGTGCTTATTAATATGCTCGCAGCCAGAGTGTATAAGGGCGGCGTGCTGATGTACGGTAAGTTCTCTATTAAAAATGGCATGAAGCAGGCATTTACTATTTCCAAAAAAGAAAAATAACGCACAATAAAACCGGGAGCGGACCTGCTCCCGGTTTTGTTCGTGCTGTATGTGTGCGATTTATGAATATTTTTTCTCCCAGCGCTGCAGTCGTCCCCGATTATAGCGTTGAATCATAATAAAGGGCATGTTAAAGCTGAAGGCATAGAGCATGATAAACCAGCCGGACAACGGATCATTGAATAGAAAAAACAAGGGTGCCGGAAGAATCTGCAGCCAGTGCGAAAGCTCCGAGCGGCTTGCCTCCCGTTTAAATACCGCTAAGTCATCAGCATTCCGCAGCCGCAGGGTGCTTTTCGCAATTCCCATTTTGGTCCAGGAACCCGCTTCCGGCAGACGATGCTTCCATTTTTTGATTTTAAATATATCGTATATTTTTCCGTCATTTTCCCAATTCCGAATGGTATACAGACAGGAAAAAGAAGCGATAAAAGACGGGGGCAGCAAATAAACAATGGTGCTGATGCTCACATGGATAAACAGCCACGCGGCTGCATTTATCCAAATCATTCAGATGCCCCCTCTCTACTTCCCTGCAATGTTACGGCCTTTCCATGTCGCTTTTTTAAAGAAAAATGTTTTAAGCAGCGAATACATGAATATACAAACAAAAAAGACAAAATATACCGGAAATAAAAGCGCATCAAACCACCGGAAATTCCCAATATCCCGAAGCGTTTTATAAAGCCATAACGCTATGGCCAAATAGCCGGCCAGGCTCCACCATCCGGCTTCAGGACTGTTTACGAAAAAAGAAACTACCGCAGTAATCCATATCACGTTTGCTGCAGTCAGCCATAAAGAAGCAGTTTTTGCTCCAGAGGCGAAGCTTTTAGACCACCCCTGCACTACATCTATAAGCCTTGCTTCATACATTCTCATATTCAGTACCCCTCTGCCGCTGAAAGCACGGGTCTCTATTCCCTGATGCTGTGCTTTCCGGGCAAAAGCCAAATGTTCTACGATCTCGCTTTTAATACATTCGTGGCCGCCCATTTCCCAATACATCTCCCGTTTTATTAGAAGACAGGGTCCAAAGCCTCCCTGAGCCCAGCTCTGCTTTGCGAAAATGTGGGTAATTCCAGAGGAGGCAAACACGACCAGATGAAAGACTGCCGACAGTTTTTCCCAAAAAGAATACATAAAATGAAAAGGATGTACTGTCACAAAGGAGGCTGCTTCCGGTTGTTCTAAGTATCGAATCATACGGTCCGGACCGTCCTCTGAGAACCAGGTGTCCGCATCTAAAAAACAAAGTGTATCTCCGCCTGCCTGACGGGCTCCCTGAAAACAAGCCCAGGATTTCCCCATCCATCCTTTAGGAAGGGGCGGAGTACTGATGACTTTTACCCCGAATGAGGCAGCCGTCTCTTTTGTTCCATCACTGGAATCATCATCGACGACGATTACTTCCCGCTTGTCATTGGGAACCGCCAATAGAGAAGGCAGCAGCCGTTTCAGATTTTTTTCTTCATCACGTGCTGGAATAATAATAGAATAGGTGCCGGTTTCTTTGACCGGCACGATAGGAAAAGAGACCCTCTGCCAAAAAAGCAGAAGGGTCGCCAGTACTGCTGTTACAAGAAACCACATCATTACTCACCTCAGGATTTTACAGCTTTTTTGGGGCTTCCGTGCTTTTCCAGAATAGCGTTGGCTGCCATGTGTCCGGACAGCGTTACCATTGGCACACCGCCTCCTGGATGAGTAGCACCTCCTACAAAGTACAGGTTATCTACTACGCTGCTCTTTGTATCCATTTTAAAGCCGCCGTTCAGCTTGCGGTCTGTCACTACTCCGTAAATAGAGCCGCCGTTGGAGCCGTAGAGAGATTCAATGTCATTCGGCGTGAATGTGTATTCATACTCAATCCGATCACGCAAACCTGTCATTCCCATACGTTCGAGCTTGGAAAGTACTACGTCACGATAGCCGGAAAAGTTTTTATTCCAGTCTTCACCTTTTTGCAGCGCGGGTACGTGCGTCAGGACAAACATGTTTTCTTTGCCTGGAGGAGCCTGGGACGAATCGCTTTTCGACGAAATACCTACGTATACTGTAGGATCGTCAGCCGGTTTCTTTTCTTTAAAGACCTGTTGAAATTCTTTTTCCTGATCCTCGGAAAAGAAGAAATTATGATGACCTAGCTTATCATAGTTGCTGTCTACGCCGAGCAGCAGTACAAGCCCGGATACTGTAGGCTCAAACTTTTTGCGGTCAGCCAATGCTTTTTTGCGGAGCTTTTTGCTTTCCAGCAGATGTTCATAAAATGGAATAACCTCCAGGTTGGACACAACAAGATCTGGAGTCAGAACATCGCCGCCGGCTAAATGTACTTCTTTCACCTGTTTCTTTTTCGTTACTACTTTTTCCACTTCTGTCTCCAGACGTATCTCTACGCCCAGTTCCTCAAGCACGCTTTCCATAGCTTCTGCAATTTTGTACATGCCGCCCTGCACATAGAAAACTCCAACGCCCAGCTGGACATGCGTCATCTGTGACAACATGGCAGGAGCGTCATAAGGCGAAGAACCGATATACATAATTAGAAAATTAAACATCTGCTGCAGGTGTTTATCCTTAAAGAACCGCTCTGTGGTCTGATTCAAGGAGTGGAATGGATCCATGGCCCACATTTCCTTAAGAGAGTGATTGGCTCGCAGATCTGATACACCTGAAATGCTGTCACGGTAGAAAGACTTCATGCTTAAGTCATACATTTTATGGCAGTAATCCAGATATTCAAAAAAGCGGGAGGCATCATCTTCCGACACTTTTTTCAATTCTTCCAGCATTTTAGGGAGGTCACTCGTTAAATCAATTGTGGTTCCATCTTCAAAAAACGTCCTCCAGCCCGGTTCAATGCGCTGGATATCCAAATAATCATGAACGTCCTTGCCGACTGCTTCAAACAGTTCTTCGAGCACCCAGGGGAGAGTCAAAATAGATGGACCGGTATCAAAAATATACCCCTTTCCCGTCCGCTGATTGAGTTTTCCACCGAGACGTTCTCCTTTTTCGATAATCGTTACGTTATAATCTTCTCCGGCTAAACGAATCGCAGATGCCATACCTGCAAGTCCTCCGCCGATAACAGTTACATTTTCGGGCATAATGACAGGCTCCTTTATGGTAAATTGGATTATTTCCTTTATAAAAAGGAAGCGGTAACAGAACATTTTACTCCCTCTAATATACCCTTTTCAACTGGAAATTACTCTCTATATCCCTTGTTTCGATTATATTTCAAAAAGGAAGGGTATAAGTAAAAAAAGAAATGAGGCCTTTCTATGCTGAAATTAATTGCTGCAAACATAATCCGCGCTATTCCTGACAAAGCTTCAGGCAGGTCAATGATAGACTTTGAAACCGTCCGTGAAGTGAAGGAAGTATTATTGGAGGTAGAAGAGCGAACCATTCACCTTTCCTTTTATTATCCTTTGTTATCGATCAATGAACCGCTGCCTGCATACATTAACCTGCACGGCGGAGCCTTTATTATGAATAACAAAGACATGGATGACCCATACTGCCGGTATCTGGCAAACCACGCCCGGACTGTCGTGGTAAACGTCAATTACAGCAAGGCACCCGAAACCCCGTTCCCTGGTGCACTCGAAGAATGTTATCAGGTTATTCAATGGCTTCGCCGCAATGGCTCTGCTTTGGGCATAGATACCCGCAAAATAGCGGTGGGAGGCCAAAGCTCCGGCGGCAATCTTGCTGCGGCATTATGCCTGCTGCTCAAAAAACGTCGGGAGAAACAACCTCTGCTTCAAGTGTTGTCTGTACCAATGCTGGATTTTGTTACTCCTCATGCTGACAAACCCGAACCGGATCCGCTGCGGGCAAAATACCCACAGGCAGCCGGCTTTTTAAATGCCTGCTATGTACCAACAATAGAGCAGGCATCCAATCCGCTTGCCTCCCCGGTTCTGGCAGCTGATGTAAGCGGACTGGCTCCTGCACTAATCGTTTCGGGTGAAAATGATGCTTTCCGCCCTGAAATAGAACGCTATTCTGACAAGCTGAAAAGAGCCAAAGTGCAGGTACGCTATGAACTATTCAAAGACTGCACCCATACGTTCATGAATACCGGTCCTGAAAAAGAGGCCGCTGCAGCCTGGAATATTATAGCATCAGAACTGCACCGCGGTTTTTATCCCTCTTCCTTCTTTAAAACCCATCGTCCCTCCTAAAATACGGGACTCTTTTTTATCGAAAATGATAGAGCGCATGTAAAAAAGCAGGTTAAAACAATATGTTTGTTTTAACCTGCTTTTACATATATCGGCTGCAGCAATATCTTCTGAAGACTTAGTAATGTAAAGACAATTATACGCATTATGTTAGATCAGCTTTTTTTGACGAAGCTGCTGTTCTGCCAGCAGTGGCAGCAGGTTGTCAAAAACATGGGTATCATCATCGTACACCGAATAGCCTCCTGCATATTGATCATTGTTTCCACTGTTCTGGTGTACTTTTAGACGATCAAATATATCCATTGCCAATTCTTCTTCGCCTTCAGCTAAGCAGTACATGACAAGCAGGCCGTAAATAGCCGGAGACTCGTATTCTACGTTTTCTTCTTTGGTTTCTATATCATACTGTCCGAACACCTGCCCATGATCGTCCATTTCTTTACGAATAAAGGCAAGAAAATCACTAGTCTGCCCACCACTCTGAGCTCTGTATAACGCTACCAGCGACTGGTCAACGATGTTGACACTTTCATCATATTCGTACTCTGTTTCTTCCACATTATAGCCTTTCGGAAAAAACCCATTTCGTAAAGGTGCCTCTTCTAATATCCGCTCCATGTTGTCATAGATCTGCTGATCCAGTACCCTTTCATCCCGCATGCGGCGGAGAGCCTGCATATCAATATAGGACAGCGTAATCACATCGCTTGCATATTCGTCATTCGTTTCATAAAAATCGGTCAATACGTTTTCATTTAAATTATATTCGGTCGTATATGAAGCAATACGCTGGGCAGTCTCCTGGTATTCCGCTTTGTCCCATCTATCAAATCCTTTGTAAAGAACCTCCACCAGTCTAATATCATCTACCAGCGCATTTGTTGTTTCCATCTTGTTCCCATTCTCCTGTATTTTCCAGTGAACAAATCCATCCTCTTCTAAAAAATAAGTCTGCAGCTGTTCGAATCCTTTATGAAAAAGCTCTTCATCATTTTCTTTGAGAGCAAAATCCATCCACAGCCCCAACGTTTCCGACAACGATTCTCTTCCCTTTACCTCATCCGAATCTTCTACATCGCCGTCCTGAATATAGGTAGCCACGGTACCGTTGTCGTTCAGCATCCAGGTCTGAATGAATCCGGATACGGGATATTTACTATCCACTACCTCTTCTGAGGGAGGCGGGGGCGGGGAAGAAGAGGAATAATAAAAATAAATGCCTGTTCCCACTAAAGCCGCAATGATTAGAATAACTACCAGCATTTTCAACCACTCCCCACTCCTTTAGGTGATAGACTCTGATTTCTGCTTGGAGTTGAGGGCGGGCGCCTTCCATTCTTGAATCTGCTGTAGAATCGCCTGAGCACTCTCTCCATTTCCGAATGGGTTTTTAATTTGACTCATTTCATGATACGCCTGCGGATCATTAAGAAGCTGAGAAGCCTCCTTATAAATCATGTCCTCCGATGTCCCTACCAGCTTCAGCGTGCCGGCTTCCACCCCTTCCGGCCGCTCTGTCGTATTACGGGCTACGAGAACGGGTTTTCCTAATGCGGGTGCCTCTTCCTGAATCCCTCCTGAATCTGTAATAACCAGATAGGAATGCTTCATAACGTGAACAAAGTTTTCATAATCCAACGGCTCAATAAGGTGTACCCTGGAAGTATCTTCTATTGTTTCTGTTACTTTTTTTCGGATGACCGGATTTTTGTGTACCGGAAAAACGATTTGAATATCGTCGTTTTCCGTTACCAGACGATTTATTGCTTTGTAGACATGCTGTAGCTCTTCAAGGTTTTCCCGGCGGTGTGTCGTTAATAGAATGGTCTTTTTCCCTGATTGGAAAATAGGTTCCAGATGTTCCGGAAAAGTATATGGCTTATTAGCTACCGTCAGCAGCGCATCAATTACTGTATTGCCGACTACAGCGATTTTTTCATTCTGCACATTTTCCTGAAGCAGATTTTCTCTGTTGGCAGCCGTGGCAGAGAAATGATAATCTGCAATTCGACCCACCAGCTGCCGGTTTCCCTCTTCCGGAAACGGTGATTTCATATTATTTGTACGCAGCCCGGCCTCTACGTGAGCGACCGGCACCTGCTTTAGAAAAGAAGCGTAGGCTCCTATAAACGTTGTCGTCGTATCCCCGTGAACCAGCACCAAATCCGGTTTTTCCTGTTCGATAATAGGCGATAACCCTAAAAAGATCCGGCTTGTCAGCTGCTCCAAAGACTGCCCGTTCTGCATAATATTTAAATCATAGTCCGGTACAATGTGAAACAGCTCCAGCACCTGGTCGAGCATCTCTCTGTGCTGGGCTGTATTAACAAACACACTTTCAAATTGAGTACTCTGATTTAATGCCTGAATAACCGGGGCCATTTTGATTCCTTCCGGCCTTGTACCCAGAACCGTCATTACTTTCAGCATGTTATCCGCTCCTTTAATTAGATGGATGGTTTACGTATTCTGCTTGAAACGCTGGGTTTTGTACCATTTTACTTCCTGCTTGAAAACCACCCTGCGGATTTCCAGCACTGTCGCATAGGCAACCAGCGCTACCCAGAGCTGTGAATAAGTGAAGTACATAAACACAACGACCAGAGTATTCTTAAATGTAAGCTGTCCCTTTTCCATACTCAATGCTATTAATGCTTCCGTTACAAAGAGCAGGAAACCGGTAATAAGCAGTGCGATAGAGATAGGACCGATACTCAGCTCTAAATCAAAAATCAGGTTCGATACAAAAATGCCATGCGATAAAATGATCCCGGAAAAGAAAAGAATGTAGGTGAATAAAAAGTAGAAAAGATCAAACGTAACCGTTCTATTTTTCATTGGGGAGAACAAATATTTAAAAATTACATATTCGTTGCCCCGTGCCCAGCGGGTACGCTGTTTCCACCATACCTTGAGCGTTTCCGGCTCCTGCTCCCATGTGACGGCCGAAGGGAAAAAACGGATGTAGTAGCCAAGATTGTAAACGCGAAAGCTTAATTCTGTATCTTCAGACAGGGCTTTTTCGTCCCATCCGCCAAGCTGCTGCAATATAGAACGCCGGATAGCAAAGTTTGTGCCTGGTATGGTAGTCATTTTAAACCAGTACCAGCGTCCTGCCTGAGCCAGCCACTGAAACGTTAATGTTTCCACATTTATTAATCTGGTCAGCAGGTTCTGCTTAGCGTTTGTTACCCTGAATTTACCCACCACTGCGCCTGCTTTTTTATCTTTTGCGATGCCGAGAGCCAGGTAATAAACAGCGTCCGGTTCGGGGGTGTTGTCTGCGTCATACACTACTACCACTTCACCTGTAGCATGTTTTAATCCTTGATTTAAAGCGCCGGATTTACCCTTTCCTATATTAGGGGGCTTCGTATGAACTACTTTAACGAACGGGTGCTTGGCTGCGTACAAATCTGCTATATGGCCGGTGTTATCACTGGAATTGTCATTAATGACGATGACCTCGAGCTTTGTTTTATCGTACCGAAGAGCGATCATCGACTGAATGGTCTGCTCGATAACTACGTCTTCATTATGCGCCGGAATGAGTATACTGACTGTTGGAAGCTCAACCGGCTCATCTGTCCATTCCTTTTCCAGTTTCTTATGCTTCAGCGAATACAAGTACCCCCCATGCATAAGAAACATGTGATAAAACAACATCAGCCAGATAATAAATAATGAAGTATATAACAATACATCTGCCATACGGTTTCCTCCCCTTTAGCTCTTATTTGCCTGCGAACGGTTTCTGAAGATGTAAAAGAAAAATATAATAACCGCAAGTCCGCCGATGATCGCAATAAGCCGAACCATAGCTTCTACGGTATTGTTTAAAAAGTAGAGCGGATAAGAAAAGCCCGACGTGTAAAGAGCGATACGGTCTTTATTAACGTCAATCTCACCGCCGTCTGCCCTTATTTCTACTTTATCTGTTACTACTTGACTGTCTGTCTCTTTTAAATCAATCCATTCAATACCTTCAATTTGTTTCATGCCTTCCACTACTTCAATGAGCCCGTCCAGGCCTAGATAAGGGTGGTAAAAAGCAGAAGTAACGCCTCCGTCGGTAAATTGATACTCTTCAGCGTTTTTCATCATCATATCAACAGCGTCTGGTTCATCCGGCTGTACGTATCCCATCGTTTCCGGGTATAAAGTCATTCCATGGAGGTACGTTGGCTGCCCTACCGTCGGGATCGGCCGCATAATTTCCCAGTTTTCATCACTCATCTGCACCTGTCCTACATAGGTGGAAAAATAGTCTGATAAAACTTCGTATCCGTTTTGGGACATTGTATAGTGCGGCGCTTCAAAAGCAAGTGGATACAGCTCGTACTTCGCCAGCTCATCAATACCGCTCTCAATTCTGTCTTCTATATAAGCTCTTTCATAATCAAGATTCTCCTGATTGTATGCTTCAAACTCTTCAGGACTTTCGAAATCTTCTTCGGTTTTCGGATTCACTTCTTCATTTTCTCCATGGTAGATGGGCATATTATTTTCCACATCCCAGAACTCAAATCCTTCTCCTGTTTCACTTGATCTGAACTGATGGGTATATCCATGCAGAACAATACTGGCTCCATCGTCCTGCATTTCCTGTAATACTGAGGTAAGCTTTTTATTATCAGAAAAACGATATTCCCGTCCTGTTTCAGGATCAGTATAAATGGGAATAACCGCTATCATGTACGGAATATTCTCGCTTTTGAGGTAATCAGCTATTTCTTGTACCTGCTCTGCATCCGCTAATGGATGAACATCTTCCAGCCTCAAATAGCCCGGATGTCCCTCTTCCTTTTCTACATTGAATATTCCAGACATTTCCTTTGCAAACATAACAGCATGCATAGAATCTAAGTTGGGAGCAGCGTAATAATATATATCATCCTCTATAAAAAACAGAGGGTTTTCCTGACTTTCGTTGGTTCCGTACAGTAGTATTTCTGCCGACTCAGAGGGATCGGTAGGAAACATAGCCTGAGATTCAAATTCCACTGCATTGTCTTCATTATCAGCTTCATAGGCGCCTTCCACTGCTTCCTGTAATGAAGTGTCCACATGGTCAAGCTGAGAGCTTAATTGGTCCGCATTATAACCAATAATTGTTTTTACACCATCAAAATCAGCAAACAGCTCTACTGTTTCTTCATGTAACCGCTCCTCCACCTTTCCGTAGTAAAAAAGGTGCGTGGCTTCTTCCAGGTCTTCAGCTTCTACACTGTTGGCTTCTACGTAGGAAATATCCGTCGTGTACCGGCTGATCATGCCGTCCAATACCTTTTGATTTTCCTCTACTTTTCCGTTCTCTGAAGAATACATTATGACTGCTTTTTTTCCTCCGCCAGCGTCTGCTTCTGCCAGGTTCACCGGAAACACACTCATAAGTACCAATAATACGACTCCCCACACCAGTTTCCCATTTCTTTTCATCGGCCATCCCCCTAAATCTCTAAATGTATTCTTAATAAAGAATTTATATGTTCTTTAAAAAGAATACAAAGCCGATGTCGAACTATATAAAGCATTATGAGTTCTTTAAAACGAACTAAATAGCTCATCCTTTGATTTACTTCAAATTTCATTCTTTTCTAAAAATAACCAAAAGAATAAATCCTCTGCTGTGAAACAAAAATCTTTTTCTTTCGTTTGAATGGATACAAGAGAGAATTTGTTTCACTGTTAGTTGATGGGTTATATAGTGGAAACACTCTTCAGCCTTACGCTTCAGAGAACGTTTTAGTGGGGTTAAAAACATAAAAAACCGGACGCAGAGAGTTTTCTCTGCGTCCAGCATCAGCGTAAACCAGGACTTTTGGTACTTTTATTTATTCTGCGACAGCTGCTCATTATTTGAATAAATACCAAACGAAGCCAGGACAGCAAAGATCGAGGAAACCAGTGCAGATAAAGCCGTTTCAATTTCTGTAAGATTGTCCAGACCAAAAAAAGCACCGAGAGCCAGAACAAGAAGCGGAACATTATATAACACAATTTTTTTGATGTTTTTTTGTGGCACTAATTTCCCTCCTTTCAACGCAGTGTTACATAGTTTTCATTTGTCGTGATATACAGGCCGGAAACCAGACGGTATAACGCCGAAGAGCTGCCGGATACAGATACGATCTCCACTACGGTAAAAGCTTCCCCTTGAACGACCTGCCCCGCTACCGCATCTGCGGCAAAGGAAGGACGGGAGCGGACATTCACCGAGGCCGCTGTAACAACGACAAGCCGCCCTTCCACTTTGGCCCGGTCGAGTGCTTCCCAGGTCTGCGAACCTGCTACCCCATCCACAGTAAGATCCATTCTTCGTTGAAACGAACGCACCGCTTCTTCGGTTTCTGCCCCAAATCCACCATCTGCCCCAAATTGAGGCAGACTTTCTCCTGCAGCCAGCAGGTCGTTCTGCAGTACAAGAACATCCGGCCCGCTGTCTCCTCTGCGCAGAACGGGATGGCCGTGGTTTCCTACCGGATGCCCTTTTACGATCGCAGTGCGCACTACATCCATATTGATGCCCGGACAGACATTGGAAGCATGCCCTGGATATTCATTGTGGCCGCGCAGGTTCGAAACAGCCACATTAATGCCACTGGTGCTGCGAAGGGCCGTAACCAGATCAAAATAGGACTGCTCCTGAGCGGCCGTAAAAGACCCGTTTCCTACCAGACAGATACCGATTAAAGGCGTGTTGTTATTTCCGACATGATAAGATACACGATCTATGCTGTTTGCCCATTGAATCGTGCCGTCTTTTGTAATCACAAAGTGATACCCGATACCCGGCCAGCCCAATGTATTCACGTGGTAATTGGCAAAAGAAAAAGCATCGCCTGACGTCGTAGCGGAATGATGACGGGCAATTCCTGTAATTTGGGTCCACGATCTGGAAGCAAACGATCCATTTCTTTTGACCTGTCCTCTTACATCTACAAGCTGAGTTAAATTTCTGTACAACCTCATCGCCTCCTGAGTTTTTTAGGCTTACCATCTCTAAAGGGAGCCTGGGAATTTTTTTACAACCACTATTTATATATTGTTATTTTTTTAATAAGGAGGAGAGAGTTATCGTACTAGAAAAAAGAGCAGCTCAGGGCTGCTCTTTACGTTCGTTTCTCTGATTTATTAAATCCTGAAATTCCCGGTCCAGTTTTATTTTTTCCTCTCCTTCTGCACTTCCCAGACGGCTTAGTATTTCCGTTATCTTCATTTCAAGTACAGCCAAGAGTCTTTCATCTTTCTCTATGGCGGGAGCCGTTTCCTCCCTTAAGCGTTTATTGATTTCGGCTTCACCTGCTTTAATCTGCATTATATGGGTTGCCGTACTTTCTATAAACTCTCTATCATGTGTAACAAATATAATTGTCCCCGGATACGTTTGAATTAACTTCTTTAACGCTTCTTTTGCTTCTATATCCAAATAGTTGGTCGGTTCGTCAAGAAGCAGTATATTGGCAGGCTCCAGCATAACTTTTATTAACGCCACCTTCACCTGCTCTCCTCCGCTCAAAGAGGATACAGGCTGATGCACTTTTTCTTCTTTGAATTGAAGACCCGCCAGTACTGTTCGAATAAATATTTCTGTATAAGGGCTGAACTCCTGCATGTTAGCCAGAACTGTCTTTTTAAGATCAAGGTGGGAAATCTGCTGATCAAAGTAACCAATTACAGCCGGCTTTGCCGTTTGTATTCCTTTTTCTCCTTGATATATTTTCTGAAGAAATGTGGTCTTCCCGCACCCGTTCGGGCCGATAACAGCAAGTTTGGTACCCGGTGTTATATTTGCAGGTTGTATATGAAACAGCAGACGCCCTTTCCGAAAAACGCGGCCCTCTTCTAAAAAGACAGCAGATTTTCCATACAATGGTGTAAAAGGCTGCTGCTCAAAGCTCAAAGTGCCGTGTTTAAACGGCTTTTCTTTCTTATCCAGCTGAGTAATCCGCTTTTCCACTGATTTTCCTGCCCGGCTTAATTTCGCTTTTTGGCGGCCGACACTTCGTTTATGCAGGCGGGCTTCTGAGTTACCCATCCGGCTGGGTGCTTTTTTCAGCTGGCGGGACAGCTTTTCTTTCGCTTCGGCTGCTGTTTCAAGTCTCTTTTTTTCTTTTTTGTAGCTTTCGTATTCTTTTTCCTGCAGCTCTTTTTCTTTTTGTTTCTGCTTTTGATAGGCACTATAATTTCCCGTATATTCTTTAATAATTCCGTTTTCCATTTCCCATATCACCGTGCAGACGGCATTCAGAAGCATTTCATCATGGGAAATTAATACGATACCTCCCTTAAAACTCTGCAGATTTTTTTCAAGCTGCTTTATTCCACTAATATCTAAATGGCTCGTCGGTTCATCTGCTAATAAAAAACGGGTATCTGTCGAAAAAGCCTGCGCAATTTTTTTTCTTGTTTCCTCTCCTCCACTTCCTTTCATTTGTTCCGGACCAGGGACTCCCCAGATACTTCTGTCTTTCTTTGGCAGGAAAACTGATTCTGAATGCTCCATCTGCGGGATAACAGTCGGCTCCTCCCACAGATTCACCGTACCCTTATCCGGCTTTTCCCAGCCCGCGATTAAGTGAAGAAATGTTGATTTCCCGCTTCCATTCTTTCCAACAATGCCGATTCGGCTGTTATCATATATTTTGAGATTTGCTGTTCGTACCATTTTTCTGGCACCATAACTTTTTTCCACATTTATTATTTCTGCTGTTAACATAAAAAAACCTCCCTAGATAATCTAGAGAGGATCAGCCGTTGTCAAAAAGGCACACGTTTCCCATAAGGAAGATATGTGTTGCATGGAGGCACCTCTATGAAGACAAACTAATCCTGTCTAGACGTTAACTGCTTTTCATTAATTATGATAGGCACGTCTTTTGATCAGGATTACTGCTTCATTGGCAGGGTACCTCTCTTTCCGTTGAATAAATTCTAGTTTCAGCATAAGGCGGGCGCCCTGTTTTTGTCAACGGCACTTATATAATTAAATACAAGACAACAAGGACTAAGGAAACAATAAACCCCAGTACAATCACGCCGTTATACTCTTTTCTTAATATGGAAGCACCCAGTCCTGAGGCGGCCAGTATATATCCCGCCGTTAGAAAATAAGAAGCATCCATAAAGAAAACAGCTGCGATATTGGCAAGCATGGCCGCAATAAACAAGTAATAAGAAGTTTGTTTAATAAATAACAGGCTCTGCAGATACAGGCTGTCATCACGGACGTTCCAAGTACCCAGGACGTCAGTAATTTTTCCCGGGGAAGGCATGTCTTTGAATTTTGTATAAATAGGCTGGAGATAAGGAGCCGATCCTGAAAGACTCTGAAAGCCATAGGCAAAATTCTCTTTTCCAAACGTACTGAGCGGATAGCCTGCCGGGGCTTTGGTATCGTTATACTCTGGAGAAAGCGGCCATTCTGCATCCAGACAGAAAACAACGCGGCGCCCGGAAAATTCTCCAAAATAATTTAACACTCCGGTACTTTCTCCCCGCTGAAGTGGATGTCTTAATAAGCTGTCGTTCTTTTTTAAAGAAGCAGCCACGCTCGTATCTATAGGAACCCAGCCATATTCTTCTATATAGCATTCGTTCCAGACATGAGGCTGGAATTTTTTCATAAATGCCCCGATTACTGAACGACAGGGAATTCCAAGCGCCCGGGCATAAGAGCAGAAAAGAAATGAAAACTCCCCGCAGTCTCCTTTTCCTTCTTTTAAAAAGAAAGAAGCACCCCGCTTTTCCGGCGGAAAATGATATGTATACGTATTGTATATATGTTCAAACAGACACTGCAGTTTATCTATAGGATTTTCTGCGTTCTTCGATATTTCTTCCGCTTTTTCCCGCATCGCTTCATTAACCGGGCTTAAGTAAGTATTTCGTAAATAAAACTGTTTTTCTGCCGGTGACAGGGTTTCAGGAGCTTCGTCTTCTTCAAGAGAGGAGGAATATAAATCCATTTCCGCACTTACGTTAATAGTCTCTCCCGGTTCCAGCTGATAGTAGGCGAGTTCCTGTCCCAAATACTCCGAAAGTTCCTGTGGTTCTGTGGAATAAATTACTTTTTTGACCCGCTGGCAGGCCATCTGCGGCGGTACAGCCAGCCAGAGGGACAAAGGGTCCTGCTGTCTATTTTTGTAGGTGTAATCCAGAACGACTGATTTTTCCAGTATAGGCATTCCTCTGCTCCTTTCCGGTATACTTTTACATTCCCCTTATTTTCCATATAATAACCAATTCATGTTAAAACTCAAGAGTTAGTATGTATCAAGGTACCGGGCATACAAAAAGGTCCCCCGGAAACGGAGGACTGTATTATATACATATAAGGATAAGACCAAAAAGACCAGGCTAAATTTTATAATTTTGGAAGGAACGGATCTGTGATTCAGTCTTGGCAAAAACATTTCCTGCTTCTTCTGAAGAGATATCAAAATGTTCGCTTGCTTTTTGTTCTACATATTCATCATTTTTAGCTTCGTCGAAATGTTCACCCTGTTCTGTCAGAATATCGTATTCCTTACGCATGAATAAATAGATTTCTCTCTGCGGTTCCTCAAGTGATTGAATAAACTGCTCGGTTTCTGGATCATTTTTTACGTAACTCATCACTATTCCTCCTCTTTCTGCTTTAAAAAAGATTTCTCTATTAAGACGCTAATTCCTTCCACCTGTTACATTTTACACATTTTTTCATGATTCATGCTGCAGAGACTTTGTTACTTTTTTTGTCTGCCCTGCTTTCTTTTTCTGGACATCATAAGCAAACACAAAGCTTGTTACGTCAGTAAACGCAGCTACAGGTGTTTTTAAATTCGGCTGATTGGACAGCATAACCCCTTCAAGCCGCCACTCCTGCATATGCCCGGGCGGCATATTAATAATGTCTACCGGCTCTTTTACTTCCTGTTTTTCCCCATTCCGCTCAATCTGCTTTTGCTCAAGCAGTTCAATGCGGACTAAGGAGCCGGCTTTATCCTTTACGGCAATATGCCTGTTATGAACAGCCCTGGTAGAAGAGGCACTGTTATAAGCCTGAACAATTAAAGTAACGGTCAGCCTTGTAGCTGTTTCCGGCTCCGCCGGAACGAGCCGGCCGCTCTCTAAGTTTGTGTAATCAAAATGTGTATCCGTTACATAGGTCGTAATGGTCCCTCCAAATTGTTTTGCCAGCAGGACCAGCAGCAGGACAATTAGTAGAAGAGGTATTATTCCTGCTAATATCATTCCTTCCCACATCAACAAGAAATAACCTCCTTTGACTCTCTCTATCTTTCTACATTATAACAAGAATTGCCGGCGGTTTCAGAAGGAATAGCAAACTCTTTTCTTTTTTCATTTTTACGTTACAATAAAAGGATTGCTGTATACATTTAATGGAAACTTATATTGAAAGAAAGAAGGCGTTTTTATGGCTGATGTTTTGTCTCCTAAACGTCGTCTGTGGATGGCTGCCGTTCTAGGTTCCCTTGCGGCTTTTGGTCCGCTGACGATTGATATGTATCTTCCAAGCTTTCCATCTATATCTGATGATCTGCAGACAAGCGCCTCCCTCGTACAGCTTAGCCTGACGGCCTGTCTTCTCGGCCTGGCTGTAGGACAGCTCGTGATGGGACCTATGAGCGATGTACGCGGCAGAAAAGGACCTCTTTTGGGAGCTTTAGCTGCTTTTTTTGTGGCTTCCATCCTCTGTGCTGTCGCCCCTACTATTTGGGTGCTTATCATCTGCCGGTTTATCCAGGGCTTTGCCGCTTCAGCAGGAATTGTTATCTCCCGGGCCATCGTACGCGATTTATTCCAGGGAAAAGAATTAACAAAGTTTTTTGCTCTCTTGATGCTTGTGAACGGACTGGCTCCTATTTTAGCTCCCGTCTTCGGAGGCATCATTCTGGAATTTACAATATGGAATGGTATTTTTATCGTATTAAGTGCCGTATCAATAATCATGTTTGCAACAGTCGTCTGGGGCCTGCCGGAAACGCTTCCTGTCGAAAGCCGGTCTAAGAGCAACATCGGCCAGACAATCCGGACGTTCGGATCGCTCATGAAAGACCGGGCCTTTACTGGATATTCTCTTGCGCAGGGATTTAAGATGGCCGGCATATTTGCCTATGTGTCGGGTACTCCGTTTATTTATCAGGGAATTTACGGAGTCTCCCCTACCACCTTCAGCTTACTGTTCGGGATGAACGGTATCGGCTTAATTATTGGAACGCAGGTCGTTGGCCGCCTTGCCGGTATTGTGCCCGAAAAAAAGCTGCTTTCCATAGGCCTTGTCCTTACTTTTGCAGCCAGTACCGTTTTGTTGGTAATGACATTAATAGAAGCTCCGTTAATCGGAATTGTTATTCCTATTTTTATTATTGTATTCTGTGTCGGCATTATTGCTACCACCTCGTTTTCGCTTGCAATGGAAACGCAGGGACACCGTGCCGGAAGCGCTTCGGCTCTGCTGGGCCTTCTTCCCTTTATTCTCGGGGCAGCAGCCGCTCCTTTGGTAGGAATTGCCGGCGAAGATACGGCTGTCCCTATGGGAGTTGTTATCTTTACCGCTGACGGATTAGCTCTGCTTGCTTATTTACTGCTCGTTAGAGATAGAAAATCAGACAACCAGGAACCTTCCCCCTCTTAAAAGGGAAAGGTTCTTTTTTATGCTTTTTTAATAGAAAATCTCAAAAGTCTTGGTACATATGCTGTTAATACGAGGGAACGCGACAGGGAAAATAAAATAAAAGCCAGCCACAGTCCATCATTTCCTAAAATAGGCTTCGCTATCCCGAGTACTACAAAAAAGACTATCATCGAATAAATAAGTGAATTTCGGACTGGAGCCGTCTGCGTCGCTCCAATAAAAATGCCGTACAGCTGCAGGCCGGCAAATCCGGCGGCTGGGAACCATATGATCCAGCTGCTGTATTCCACCGCCGCTGCCTGAACTTCATCGATAGAGGTAAACCACCCAACTATGAAAGGTCCGGCAGCCAGCATCACCATAGTTATAACAACGGCAATTGCAGCAGACCATCCCATTCCTATTTTCACAGCCCGGTGCAGCAGTAATTTATCCTGACGCCCTATGGCCCGGCCGGAAGTAATACTGCCGGCATTTGAAAGACCGTCAAAAAAGTAGGTCATAATAAAATGGATTTGAAATAAAATCGCATTTGCTGCAAGGATAACTTCCCCAAATGCAGCTCCAGAGGAAGTAAACCAGGCAAATACACCCAGCAGGCATATTGTTCGAATAAATAAATCGCGGTTCACGCGCAGCATGTGCAGCAGTGGTTCTTTTTTCCATAAGATGCCGGAGCGAAAGAAAGAAAAAGGCATACGGATTTTCCATAAAACATAGCTCAGACCAACTGCAGCAGCCGTCACTTCAGCAATCAGCGTCGCAAGGCCGACGCCTGCAGCTCCCATATCTATATAGAACACAAACAAAATGTCCAGCCCCATATTAAGTATATTGGCTCCGAGCTGCAGCAGAAGCGCAATATTCACTTTTGAACTTCCTACGAGCCAGCCGATAACCACATACTGCATCAGTGCAAACGGCGCTCCCCATATACGAAAGCTGAAGTAGGCCTCTGCCTGCTCCGCCACCTGGGCCGGAGGCTGTATGAACGCAAAAGCCGCCTCTTTGATAGGAATTTGAAATAGAATAAACAGAGAACCAATCAAAGCTGCCAGAAGCAGCGGACGGGCAAACAGTATATTCATGTCCAAAGCAGAGCTTCTCCCTGCCGCCTGGGCAGTAAATCCCGAAGTGCTGACCCGCAGGAATCCAAAAAGCCAGTACAGCGTATTAAAAATCAGAGCGGCAACCGCTACGCCGCCAAGATAATGGGGCGAATCCAGATAACCTACTACTGCGGTATCCACCGCTCCAAGAACCGGGGTCGTAATCGTTGCCAGAGTTAAAGGAAGGGCGAGCGCTAGAAAATGCCTGTGTGTCCCTTCCTGGTATGTTCTTTTTTTCATTGATTGGTCTTCTCCCATTTTCTTTTGTGAACACACCATTTCATACCAAAAGAAAACGGCGGGTCGTGTTGATTAAATCGTACGCATCATCGTTTGTCAATTGTTAAACTTCTACTGCTTTAAGGAATAACCAGCATCCCCTGCTCATTAAAATCCCAGTCTTCCCCGTAGGCCACTTCCCATATAAATCCATCCGGGTCTTTAAAATAGCCGCTGTACCCTCCCCAAGTCTGTACTACTGCCTTTTTTACAACAATGGCTCCTGCCTCTTCCGCCCGGCTGAGCATAGCATCGACCTCTTCTTTAGAAGTTGTATTATGAGCAAGTGTAAAACGGGGAAATCCTTCTGAAGTAACGTCCGCCGCTTCTCCGATTTCTTTTTGTAGATTTTCCAATGGAAAAAGCTCCAGCCTGGATCCCCCATTATTAAAAAATACTATAGCCGGTTTCTGCCCTTCTGCTGTTGTTTCAAAACCCAGACCGTCCCGGTAAAAAGCCAGGGAGGTTTCGATATTTCTCACTCCCAGACAAATTAAGTGAATACTGTTCATTTTGTTCCCCTCCTTCTTTATGGTATTGTTTTCTTTTTTTACGATCAGTCTTCCTGCTTTTATTTTTGTTCTTTATTAAGAATGGAAATCGTGGTACAGTTTTTTACATACATTTACTCATACAGGAGGAGAACCCGGTGCCGCGAAAAAAACTGGCTCTTATTCAATTTTCACGCGCTTTAGTCCCGTTGATGGTCGTAACGTTTCATGCTGCCGCCAGCGTTATGTATTACTTTGATTTTGATTTTCTGGGGCTTTCCGTTTATCCGCTGTCCGGCGGAGTGAACTACTTTTTTACATTAACCGGGTTTATGGTGTTTTATATTTATTATAAAAAACTGGCCCATCCTGAAGAACTTCGTCCCTATTTACTGCAGCGGTTCATCCGTATTTATCCGTTGTACTGGATTTTATCTTTTTTATGGCTGATGGTCGTTATTCTTCTGCCTGCGCATTTTGGCGTGGGACATGAAACGGAAGCCGCCACATTATGGTATTCGCTGCTTCTGCTGCCAAGCAGCCAGGCGCTGGATCCTATTCTTCTAGTCGCGTGGTCTCTTATTCATACGGTGTTGTTTTATGCGGTGTTTGCCCTTCTGTTTTTAAAAAAGCAGCGACTCATCAAGGGGTTCTTTGTGATTTGGATGGCCGGGTCTTTATTGTATGCACTCGGGTTTGTTCCAGGTGAACAGGAACTTGTTTACTTTGCATTCAGCCAGTATAACCTCATGTTTGCCGCTGGAATAGCCAGCGCCTGGCTTTTGCTCCGTGCCCCTTTTCCAGCCGGGGTTGGATGGCTGCTTACGGCTGCCGGGCTGGCTGGGTTTCCGCTCACCTGGGCGAACTATCATTACGAATGGCTGCCTTTGGCTTTTGACTTAACAACAGGAGCCGCTTCTGTGCTGCTTCTCCTTGGTCTGGGTTCCATTGATCTTCGAAAAGACATTTATCTTCCCCGGGCTCTGGATTACCTGGGAAGAGCGGCGTTTTCTATCTACCTGTCCCATCTTGTCCTGCTGGATGTATTTTCTGAACTGTTTGCTGCCTTTTCCTTGTTCGACCTTTTAGGAGGATGGGTGACTACTCTTCTTTTTATCCTGCTCTCCTCAGCAGGAGGATGTCTCGTTTACTCCTATATGGAACGTCCTCTGACAAGCTATTTGAAAAAAAGACTGATTACAAAACCGGCTCCTTTAACGGACCGCAGTGTTCAACAGCCGCGTACCTCTGCTAAATAAATGCAAAAAAAGACTCCGACCTGCAGTCCAGGCGGAGTCTCTTTTTAAAATATGCCGAATCGTTTTTTCTTTTTCTTTTTTTCAAATGGCTCCGGCTGATCAAGTCCTACCGGCTGGTCATCAAAAATAGCGGCCGCGTTTTCCTTAAACATATTGCTTACTTCCGGGCCGAATACGTCATCTATGTGAGCATAGGCTTCTGCTAAAGCAAACGGGCGGTGGTCCACGCCGTGCGCATCGGAAGAAATAATATGGGCCAGATTATGCTCAATCAGCGTTTCACAGAACTGCTGGGACGCTTTACCCCCTTTTCCGGAAAGAGCCTCCGCGGTAATCTGGGTAATGGCTCCATTTGTTACGATATCAAACAGCTTTCCAGGCTCCGACACAAACGTCTTGTTCCGTTCCGGATGGGCAATTAACGGAATGTAACCTGCTACCTGCAGATCATAAAAAAGACGCTTCAAATAAGAAGGAACTTCCACCGAAGATAGTTCAATTAATAAATAACGGCTGTCGTTTAAGGTAAGCGCAGTTCCTTTTTTCAATTCATCCAGAATATCGCCATTAATACGGATTTCCTGTCCCGGCTTTACTTCAAGCGGCACTTCTTCGTATTCGAGCAGGTCATTTAGTTCCTGGACTTTGCTGCGGATCATATCTCCACTGTTCGTAAACATGCCGTTCCGGTGGTGAGGGGTGGCTACTATAGATTCCACGCCTGCCTCTACCGCCGAGCGGGCCAGCGCAACAGAATCCTCCATTGTTTTCGGTCCGTCATCTATACCATGTAAAATGTGGGTATGCAGATCAATCATAGGTGCTGACTCCTTTACTTCATAGTATTCATCGCTCGTTACATTATAGCAGAAACATAGATAGAAGAAATTTTCTCCTTTTACTATTTTCTTTTCAGATTAGCAGCCATCAGGGATGGCAGAACGGATTCAGAAAAAAAGATCCTTCCGGCAATAACTGCATGGCGTAAAGAACCTTATATCATCATAAATTCTCCACTTCCCCTGAGTAAAACCCTGTATATTTTTATTCCTTTCCAATATGTTAAACAATTCAAAACATTTCGTTACATTATGTCTAATGTCTCTGCTGGCTTTATTCTGTAAAATTTACGCTATATCCTTTTTCAGCCTATAGAAATGAGGGATCACATGACAGTGAACAGTTCGTATCATACTAACAATAAACGATTAACAAACCGTATTCATACCCTTTCACAAATTGGAAAAATTCAGGAAACCGGCGTACGCCGTCTGGCTCATTCTCCAGAAGATGTGGAGGGCATGGAACTGGTAAAATCGTGGATGGAAGATGCCGGTCTTGAAGCAAGAATAGATCATTTCGGCAATCTGATTGGACGCTGGGAAGGAACAGATCCCCAGGCTCCCGTGCTTCTGCTGGGCTCCCATATTGACAGCCAGCCCTACGGCGGCCGGTTTGACGGGCCAATCGGCGTGCTTGGGGCGTTGGAAAGTGTGCAGACATTGATGGAAGATGGCATGACACCTTCCCATCCTGTGGAAGTCATCGCGTTCGCTGATGAGGAGGGTGCCCGTTTTAATAAAGGATTGTTTGGCTCCCGCGGTATTTTAGGTGAAGTAACCGAAGAAGAACTGGAGCGCACCGATGAAAATGGAATATCACGCCGGGAGGCTCTGCTCCGCATGGACTGTGATCCGTCTCAGTTCAGCTCTTCTGTTTATCCACCGGGTTCTATTCGCGCTTATCTTGAGATGCACATCGAACAGGGACCTGTTTTGGAAGAAAAAAACGAACCAATTGGCATTGTCACCGGCATTTCCGGCCCTCTCTGGCTCACGGCTACGCTTACCGGATTCGCCGGACACGCAGGCTCTGTGCCCATGCACCTGCGAAAAGATGCCCTTCTTGGCGCCTCGGAAGCTGTGACGGCTCTGCATGCCATTGTATCCGAACATTCTCCAGCGCCAACGGTTGGAACCGTTGGAAACATGACCATTTTTCCAAATTCACGCAATATTATTCCAGAATCCGTCTCCTTCACTATTGATCTGCGCGACATCGACCTGGACCGCCGCAATGCCTGTGAAAAAAAACTGATGGAAGAACTTCAGGCAATATGCACACGGCGGGGCCTTGAGCTTGACCTGCAGGAGGATACGAGAAGCGATCCCCGTTACTGCGCGGACTGGATCATGGATTATATGAAAGAGGAAGCTTCTAATATGGGAGCGGCGGGCATTCCACACCTCATGAGCGGCCCCTTTCATGACGCTCTCCCCATTTCCCAGGTATGTGACTACGGAATGATCTTTGTACGCTCCGAAAACGGCATCAGCCACAATCCGGCGGAATTCAGTACGGATGAGGACATTGCCGCCGGCACCGAATTATACTATCGAACGGTGAAACGTATGCTTCAGACATAAAGAAAGATGCCGGATTTTCTCCGGCACCTTTCTTTTTTATTTTTGCATGAGGTCAATGGTAAAGCCTGACTTCTTTTCTTTTAATGCTTCCGGCACTGTATCTGTCCACTCCGCCAGTTCGGCGTTGGACGGATACCTGCCTTTAAGGCGGCACTCATTGCCAACAAATGTAAGAGGCAGAGCATCTACGCCTTCTTTTTGAAGAATCTGCTGCACGTCCTTGTTTTCGATAAAAGCCTGCGGCTCCGCGCTCAAGTTGTACCGCTCAATCTCCGCTTTATCCTGCAGCATATAAAGAGCTGTGGCAACTCTTGTCAGCTCCGGATCGGTTGTCGGCCCGCACACTCCTGTAGAGCAGCACATAGAAGGATCATACATTTTTATCGATGTCATGATACCATCTCCTCTCTTTTATTTTCCAGTATCAGCAAATGTCTGCAGACGGCCGCCAATTTCATCGCGTACCCGCTGGAAAAACTGCCATTTTTCTTCTTCTGTTCCCGTCGCTTTGGCCGGATCATCAAATCCCCAGTGTTCGCGCTTCACATGAGGTGGTGTCATCGGACAGCGGTCCGCTGCGTCCCCGCATAAGGTTACAACAAGATCTGCGTTGTTTAACACGGTCGTATCAATCATATCAGACGTCTGTCCGGAAATATCAATGTTCACTTCGTTCATAGCTTTTACCGCATTGGGATTTAGGCCGTGCGCTTCAATTCCTGCACTTTTTACCTCCCATTCACTGCCGAGCAGTTCTTTTCCCCAGCCTTCTGCCATCTGGCTCCGGCATGAATTACCTGTACATAGAAAATATAATGTCTTTTTTTCCACTTTTTTTCTCTCCTTCAATTATAAAATAAGGGCCAGCCATAAATAAAGGCCGATCAACGTAATAAGCAAGGTCGGAATGGTTAGTATAATTCCAACTTTGAAGTAGTAGCCCCAGCTGATTTTAAAGCCTTTCTGCTTTAATACATGAAGCCACAAGAGCGTAGCTAAAGAACCGATCGGCGTGATTTTCGGACCTAAATCCGACCCAATAACATTGGCATAAATCAGCGCTTCCCGAATATTCGCTGAGGTGGCCGTCTCCTGTATCGCAAGCGCATTAATAAGTACTGTCGGCATGTTGTTCATGACCGATGACAATATGGCTGCGATAAAGCCCATGCTAATCGTCGCCGCAAACATGCCGTGTTCTGCTGTCCACTGAATTCCCTCGGCAAGAACACCGGTCAGACCGGCATTACGAAGGCCGTAAACGACCACATACATACCAATCGAAAAGAATACAATCGCCCACGGGGCTCCCTTTACGACGGTTACTGTATTAACAGCTTCGCTTTTTCTTGCCACGAGAAGAAATACAATCGCAATCACGCCGGCAATAAGAGATACCGGAATTTCCAGAAACTCACTTCCAAAATAACCAATCAGCAGCAGGCCGAGAATCAGCCAGGAAAGCCGAAACATTTTTGCGTCTTTTACTGCATCTGCCGGCCGCTTCAAATCAGCTACTTCATAACGCTCCGGCAGATCTTTTCTAAAATAAATCCAGAGAACAAGAATACTGGCTCCCAGACTGAAGAAGTTTGGAACGATCATCCGGGTCGCGTACTCTACAAACCCGATACCAAATACGTCCGCCGATACAATATTCACCAGGTTACTTACGATCAGCGGCAGGGATGTGGCATCTGCAATAAATCCGCTTGCCATAATAAAAGGCATAATCATTTTTTCTTTAAAGTGAAGATTACGAACCATTGCCAGTACAATTGGCGTTAGAATCAAGGCAGCTCCGTCATTGGCAAATAAAGCAGCCACTACAGAACCGAGAAGCATAATGTAAATAAACATGCGCAGCCCGCTGCCTTTAGCAAGCCGTGCCATATGAAGCGCGGACCATTCGAAAAATCCTATTTCGTCTAAAATAAGTGAAATGATAATAAGAGCAACAAACGTTAATGTGGCGTTCCATACGATGCCGGTGACATCCTGTACATCCTGAAAAGAAACAATCCCGATCAATAAAGCAATAATAGCTCCCCCGCACGCCGACCAGCCAATTCCCAATCCTTTCGGCTGCCAGATAACCAGCGTCAGCGTAACAAGAAAGATAATACTCGCAAGCCATACTTCCATCGTCTCAAACACTCCCTGATATTATTCGCAGCAGCTGATGCGTTTGCCTGCTGCAATGAGTTCTTCTAAATGGTGATTTTGATCAGGAACGTATTCAAGCATATCCTTCACTAAATCATATCCTTCAAATGAAGAATTTAACGAATATACAATCCACTGGCCTCTGCGGTGTTCTTTTACCATGCCGACGTCTTTCATTTTGCGGACATGCTGGCTCACAGAAGGCTGGCTCATCTCAAAAATTTCTACAAATTCACACACACAGCAGTCATGGTCGGCAAGAAGACGAAGCATCGTCAGTCTTGTCTTATCGCCCATGAGTTTCAAAATAACGGCGGTTCGTTCTATTTCCAACAGGTTTTTTGTTTCCATAAATTCTTCCCCTTTCTAAACACTCTGTATAGAAGCTGCTGCGGCACCGGCTGGTTTCCAGGGAATCAGGACGGCTCGTTCTGCGAGTTCGGTGTTCACTTTATGAATCCACTTGTATTCCGACGCGCTGCGTCCCTGCAGCACGGGATCTTTTGTACCGGAGCCATACAGGCTTTGATTAATAACCCACCATTGCGGCTGAATGGAAGCCCGCTTGAGGTCTTCCTGAAGCCTTTCTGCTTCGAGCACAGGTGTTGCTTCCGGAAGCGTCACGACGGCTACAAAGGTTTCCAGCGGATTCCGAAGCCTCGGCAGAAGATGGCTGACTGCTTTATTAACAGAGCCGCTGCTTCTTTCCACCTCTTTTTCATAAGAGCCTGCGGAGTCAAGCAGCAAAAGCGTATGGCCGGTCGGCGCTGTATCAATAATGACAAATTCATCATCCGCCTGCTCTACTACTTCGGCAAATGCCTGAAAGACAGCTATTTCTTCGGTACACGGCGATTCCAGATCTTCTTTAATATAGGCTAATTCTTCTTCTGACAACTCTTGTTTTACATCAGCCAGCACTTTGTTTTTATAATCAGCCACCACCTGTTTTGGATCAATACTGCTGATTTTTAATTTGTCTTTCATCTCTGGCGTAAGCCCGGCATAGGATAAATGATTGGCCGGATCCGTCGTTGTTAAATGGACACGCAGTCCTTTTTTCACCAGCCCCATCGCTACGGAAGCGGCTACGGTTGTTTTGCCGACCCCGCCTTTTCCCATCGTCATAAAAACACCCTTTTCAAGCGGTGCCAGTTTTTCCACAATGGTAGACAGGGAAGGGAGCTCAAGAGGCGGCCGTTCTTTTTCAGCGTCTGCCGGCGGTATGGTTTCCTCTTCCCAAAGACGACGCAAAGAGTCCATCCCGGTTAAATGAAACCCAAAGAGCGGAAGGTAATAACGCTGTTTATCTGTGAAAAATGCCGGCATTGCCTCTAGAGCTTTCTGCTGGCCCTGTTCGAGCTGCACGGCCGTTTCGTCTTCTGTGCTGCGCTCAAACAATCCGTTCACGATAAGCGTCTGGTTCACAATTCCAATCTCCTGAAGCTCGTGTCCTGCCCTTTCCGCTTCTTTTAAGGAGGAGGTGTCCGGTCTGGCCACCAGAATGAGTGACGTTTGTTCCCGATCCGATAATGTATGAAGAGCTTCCTGGTACAGTTCTTTCTTCGCCTCGAGTCCCGAAAGCGGCCCAAGGCAGGAAGCACCGTGATCGCTTGTTTCCAGGAAAGAAGACCAGGCGAGCGGCAGCTGCAGGAGACGCAGCGTATGGCCGGTTGGTGCGGTATCAAACAAAACAAAGTCATAGGTTTCTGCAACCGGCTTATCGGTAAGCAGGTGCGAGAATTCGTCAAACGCAGCAATTTCTGTTGTGCAGGCTCCGGAAAGCTGCTCTTCCATATTGGCAATAGCATCTTCCGGGAGAAGCCCCCGGTACGGACCGACTACTGAATTCCGGTATGTTTCAGCGGCCTCTTCCGGATCGAGATTGATCGCATGCAGTCCTGATACAGAAGCAATGGCTGTAGCTGTCTGACCGATTTCCTGCTCAAACACATCCTGCAGATTCGAAGCAGGATCGGTACTTACGAGCAGCACATTTTTCCCGCTGTCCGCTAAAGAGGTACCGATAGCGCAGGCTGTCGTTGTTTTGCCTACGCCGCCTTTGCCGGTAAAAAATAAATAGCGGGTGCTGCCTAGACTTTCTGCCTGTAATCGTTCCACTAATATCACTCCATCAGTATATAACTATTTGCTTATATACTAATAGAAGAAAATTTGTGTGTCAACAGCGGCTGTATAGAAAAAACAGGAGAAAACCACCGGGTCTCCTCCTGTTTACACTTCTTTTATTATTTTTTATTCGACTGCGTGAGCTGCAGTTTCTTTTCCAAAAAGTAGGCACTGTAAACGCCCAGCACCGCGAAACATGTCCATATCCAGGCGTGCAGACTGAAAGAAGCAATACCGCTGAAATAAGATCCAACGTTTGCTCCAAAGGAAATGCCGGCTCCATATCCCATCAGCAGGCCGCCTCCTAGAGCGACGAGCACAATCCGCAGAGGAATCCGCTCAAAACGCACAAGTCCTCCGATCGTCATCGTTAGAAACGTGCCCGTAATAACTCCCAGATTCAGCACACTGGTGCCATCCATAAATATCGTCTGCCGCAGTGCAGCCAGACGGTCCTGAGCGACCCAGTACGACCACTGCTCTACATTTATGCCCGTTAATTCCACCAATTGGGATCCCCATAAAATAAAAGCAGCCGTCAGCTTCCATGGCTCCCCCTGAACCATCAGGGCCGCCGCATTTAATACGGCCAGCAAAAGCGCTCCGACCCACAAAGGCCACGAGCCGAAAAATATTTTTCTCCACCCGACCGCGGCCGGAAGAGCAGGGAGCACGGGCGGCCTTTTTCTTTTCTTGTACATGTAGGATCCAGCCGCTACCACTGCAAAGACAGCCAGCGATAGCAGCCAGGCACCCACATACCCGAGTCCAGTATCAGCGGCAAGCGAGATATCCGGCCCGGAAGGAAGGGTGTCATTCCAAAATCCAAAATGGGAAGCGCTGAGTACAGCCCCCGTTAGAAATCCAAGGAGGGTGCACATCATAGCGGACCGGCCGCCTTCTGCTTTGTATAAAGAAGAAGGTGCCATCCCGCTTCCCATCTCCATGCCGAACCCAAATATAAACGATCCGACCACAAGCCCAACACTAAGAGCAGATACCGCTCCCTGAGGAGTAGCATTAAACCATCCAAGATCAAACATAAAAATGGGCATGAACAGCGTAGCTGCGATCGCCAGCATAAGCATATGGGCGCGCAGCATCTGTGTATTGCCGCTCTCGACAATTTCCCGGTAGACCGCAGAAAATCCAAACCGAGCATGAAACAATGTAAATCCTATCCCTGTTCCGATCCAAAACAACAATACAAGCGACCAGCCGGAATAAAAATAAGCAAAGTATGTAAGTACAAGTGCCGCAGCGAGTCCGATTATTGTTAATATATTCTGCGGATCCTTCAATTCAATCCCCGATGAAGATGGTTTCTTTTTCTCTTCCTGTGACACATAATCCCCCCTTTATTACAGTATACCTAACTAACCTTCTTACCCTTTTTTAGAAGGCTTATAACAATTATCAGCTGAATTGGAAAAGGAGTTTTTACATGAAAAGGGAATTATAGTGGAGACACGTTTTATTCCCAAAGGAGAGAAAAAATAATGAAGACGATTTTTATAACAGGAGCATCATCAGGGATTGGAAAAGCAACGGCCGTTTACTTTGCGGAAAAAGGCTGGAACGTAGCTGCGACAATGCGTTCTCCGGAAAAGGAAGAGGAGCTGCAGAAGTATCCTTCTATCAAGCTGTTCTGTCTTGATGTTGAGAAAAAGGAAACGATAACGCAGGCCGTACAAGATGCCCTGCTAAAATTCGGTACAATAGATGTTCTTTTAAATAATGCAGGCTATGGATCGACCGGCATATTTGAGGCGGCTGACGACCGCGAGATCCGTCGTCAGTTTGACGTGAATGTATTTGGGTTAATGGATGTCACTAAAGCGCTCCTGCCCCATTTCCGTTCGCAGCAGGACGGCCTGATTATGAATGTAACATCGGCAGGGGGCCGTGTTGTGCTTCCGATTACCTCTCTTTACCATGCCACGAAATTTGCCGTCGAAGGATTTACAGAATCGCTGGCATTTGAGTTAAATTCCCAGGGCATCCGGGTGAAACTAATCGAGCCGGGCGTCGTGCTGACCGACTTCAGTGGCAGATCTATGGCTTTTTTTGAAGACGACAGCCTGGAAGATTATAAAACCTACAGCCGCGATCTGCTGCAGAAAATGAAACAGCTGTCGAGCGGAGGGTTCCCCCCTGAAATTGCAGCGCAGGAAATTTATCAGGCAGCGATAGACGAAAGCAATCAGCTTCGTTACGTTATTGGAGAAGACGCCGAGGAGTTTATTGCTTTGAAAGAGCGGGAAGGGGCGGAGGCCTACTTCCAGAAAGTGCAGCAGATGTTTTCCTGAAAACGAGGCGGTTATTCAAAACATTCTTTTATATCTTTTTTTATTTCTATAGTATACTGTGTCACGAGACTTCAGTAAAAGGAGAAACCACATGAAAATCAATAAACGATATGAACACCTGATCTTCACGTTTTTAATGGCTTTTGGGATGTCCGGTCTCATTTCGCTTATTATGCTTTTGGTTAACAACGGCTTTCAGGCATGGTTTCCTTTATGGCTCCGCTCCTGGCTGCTTGCATTTATCGTGGCATTCCCACTCGCTTATTTTCTGCCGCGCGGCATTCGGAAGCTGATGAGCCGTATTGAGTTTACCAGCAAATAAAAGGCATCCTCTCTAGTTGGAGGATGCCTTTGCTCTTTACTGGACCGTTAAACGATATCAAATGATTTCAGCATATCAGAATATTTACTATTCACACGGCCTTTTTTGATATCAATCGAAGCAATAACAAGCCGCTTCTGCTCTTTCGGCTTTTCATTGTCTATAAATGCAAGACCCTGGTCCCAAAGGAAATCATGGATATGCTCTTCGCCATCGACGGGGTCAAATCCCATATCAAAGCAGGCGGCGAGCGTGATTTCGACCAACATCACCAGCTCCTCCTCTTTATCAATACGCAGTACTCTCGTTTGAGATAAAGTCGGTGCCGTTGGATATCCTACTAATTCGTCTCGTTCATACGTTTTTGCTTCCATAGCTATCTTCTCCTTCTGTTGATTCATAGTTTCGATTCCTCATAAGAAGATGATGACTCCTATAAGAGCTTTCATTTGGCTTCCCTGCTGAATAATCTTAAACCAGCTTGGATAACTCCATATACAATAAAAACCTCTTGAATGATTATACCATCCCAAGAGGTTAAATGTTTGTGTAATGGAGCTTCCTACCGGATTTGAACCGGTGACCTCATCCTTACCATTTTCAGCAACCTCTTAGCACTGATACAGTTTAAATGATCTAACGTTGATAGAATAGGGCTCCCCGTGTTCCCTGGTTTATCCAGTTAGCTTGTTTATATGTAGATTGTCTGAATCCGTACCCAATCCGTACCCAATCCGTACCCAAACCAAAGCTTCTTATTCATAAGAAACCCCTCCATTAAACGGAGGGCTTCTTCATATCAATACTTTTAAGATAGCTTTATTGTAGCTTAGTTTAGAATGACTTGCACATTAACGCTATCCTCTTATAAAAAGGCGCAGATTTTTCTGCTTGCTGCAAAATTGTTTAATGAGATTCCTTATCGAGAAAATAGTTAGCTAATGTTGAAATAAAACTTTTTTTATCTCTTTTGTATCCAAAATATTTTTTTAAAAAATCTTCTTTTAAACTCAACATTCCATATTTTGGTCCTACAGATATTATTTTATTATATATATAATTTAATTGATCTTTATCTATTAGGTCAATTTCTACAAATGTGAGATCATTATTAAATTCAGTAAATTCTATATTCATTTCTTTAATGTATAATTCTTGGGCATAAATTAAAAAATTAAGTTTTTTAAAACAGTAATCAAAAGATTGCTCACTAAAATTAAAAATTGTATCTAGATCTTCTATATCGCTAGATTGTATTTCATTTGTAAAGGAGCTGTTAAATAATCCTTTATTTTTTTTAAAATTTATAAGCTGGCTATTAATACTACTTCCAGTAAAATCTGTTGTTATCCTCTTTACTATTTGTCCTGATACACCATATTGTCCTATTTCAATTGATTTCATTAATGATTGTAATAAAACAAACAAAATAAGATTTTTTATTTCCATAGGGATTTCTTTGAAAGTATCTTTTTGGCTTTTTCGTATAGCCCTACTCATGAATAGTTCAATTTCTTTATTAAATGTATTCTCTTTAACTTGTATATTTTCATCATTTAAAATTGGCTTTGTTAGCGAATAAGTGATAACAGTTACCTTGTTCACATTCCCATCCTCTACAGCTTCTTTTAATAAGGTTTGATGAAGTAATATAGGTCCTGTATAACTCATTGCTACTCTACCATTTATCTCATTTATATTTTCTTTCGATATATCATTAATGGTATATAGCATTAATTCAAAAGGAAACTCTTTGTTATTGTAAGCATTTATACAAAGCTCTTCTAAATTTTTAAAATAGGTTTTATATAAATTTGGAACTATTGTTGGTTTTAATAAATTTACTGCGTTTAGAGGGTTTTTACTAGAAAAATGATTTTCCAAACGTAATACATTATAAGATATTTTTAAGTGAAACCTTAGTATAGCGGAATATAAAATTCTAGTATTCTCCGGATTTTCTTTATAATATTGGCTTAAGTATATATTTTTTTCATCCACCTTTTTCTTTTTACCTCGTATAAATAAAGTTTCTAGTAAATGTTCTGGCTCTTCCCCCATTATTGAATTTATATGTTTCTCCCATTCTTGCCTTTGTTCTAATAATAGATCATTTAAATGATTTTCTAGTGAGAAGTTAATATTTTGAAAAGCTGACTCTAAGTTACTATTCATAGATTCAAAAAAAATAGATTTTAACTTATTGGCACAATAATACAAACTTTTTTTATCTTTAGATATTTGCTTCATGTATTTATCGAAAGCTTTTTTTTCGTGAATGCTATTTAGAGAATTACTCACTATTTTATAAAAGTAATACAGGGTACAAAATATTAATATAATCCAAATATTAATAACAGTGGATGTCGCTGTGTGTAATTCTCCTTGAGTGTTAGCATATTGATTTAACAAAAAAGAAATTATATTTCCATAAATTAATACAGTTGGTGTGCAAGTCATAAACATAGTGAGGTGAAAACTATTTTCTCTTCTAGCAGATAAACTTATTTGCTCTCTATATGTAAAGTAAAAAAATGCTGCAACTATTGGAATTGAAAATATAAAAGCTCTGTTTATAAATTCGTTTATTTCTTTAAAAAAAGAAAATCTTGTATTGTTTTCTATCAAATATTCATTGTTAATTGGGTAATTCAATTCAAAACATCCATCAATTATTATTGTTAAAATTGCTATAAAGCTCAATATAATTAAAATAAAGTAATAAGCATAATAATTAGTAATCTCTTTTTTCAAATTCATTAAGCATGCTCTTAATGAATACCAAAATATAAATATCCATTTAAATATTTTTTCCATGAAATCATTTCCTCTATTTTATAAAATAAAAAGAGGACTTATAAAGTCCTCTTTAAGATGAAGCAAAACCTCTAAAGTACCTGATCATACTATCAATCTCGATTTTATTGTTAGAGTTTTGAGTGGGAGATAATCCTTCTCTAGCTTCTTTCCAAGGAGGCTCCTGATGAGTCATTTCCTCTAATTCTTTTGCATCATAATGTCCATAAGCATTCCAAACTGCATCTAATAGCTCTCGATGTTCAGATTTTATTTTTTTTATTTCTTTTGGATTGAATTCATTAATCGGTTGGTATCCATAGTCCCTGAAATGTTTGTACACGTCCGAAACTACAGGCCCGTGCACCCAAGCTTCAATCTCTTCATTAAACATAGAGTCACCTTTTATAGCACTATTCCAAGCTTGAGCATAGTATAGCAATTTTTGTAATTTAAGAGGAGACACTTGAGTATCACGCTTTCCGCCATTTGCACCTTTAGACAAAAAGTAATTCGCAACACTAAGAGCGTTTGTCATACTAAATCCTCCTTATTTAAAATTCAATTTTTTGCATGTTTTTTTGTTTAGGTTACGTAGATTTTATATAAAATCGAAGAAATGTAATACTTCTTATTTATATTTTACCCCATTTCACTACGTTTTAATACAACAGAAGCGATAAAAGCTAGCTTTAATTTGTTAATAAAATCTGTAACAAAAATTAAAACTATATTTGAAACACCTTTTGATCTCTTTACTGGACACTGTACAATCCAATAAAGAGGTTTTATTTTATTAACCATAAAATATTGAAAACAGAAATCAACCAAACTGTTAAATTCTTATTTGAAATACCTCAAAGTTATCTTTATCTTTATAGAAATATTACTTAAAATCACCTAATAATTAGGAGGACGATCTCATGCATTTTGTCGAAATAGAACACTATTTTACTTATATAGAAACTCAGCAGGGCGTAATGACTGTTTCAACAGATTGGGAAATGAAGCTTGCTTATTGGAAAGACGAATATCACGGTGCAGCCACTACTTCAAAAAATCATTCGAAAGTAAATTGGAGGAATTTAAAAACAGCTGATCTTGAAGAAGCTAAAAAAGTGCTTTATAAATTATGTGAAAGACAATCTTAATTTTAAATGGAGGCAAATTAATAAGCATGGAAAGAGGTACTGAAATGATTCGTAACCTTTTAATAGGCTTTAAAAATTACTACCGACCAAGAACTAATATAACTCCAACTACACAAAAAGAAGATTATCATATGTATTTATTAGCGGACAGTGGCTTTATAGAGTCCAAAATTAAAAAAACTAAATTCAGCTTACCCATCTACACCAATTTAATGATTACCTCAATAGGCCATGACTTTCTAGAAGCAGCAGAAAGCGATACTGTTTAGAATAAAGCTAAAGAGTCTATAAGAGTTAGGGAACGTGCCTATAGACGTGCTAACAGAATATCTTAAAATAGAAATGAAAAAACACTTCGGGATTTAACGTTAGAGTAACAATTTCTCACTCAAAAAATCAGCAGCTCACCAGCTGCTGATTTCTTAACTTATCGTTATTATTTCAGTAAATTCATTATTCAAGCATCCTCATACTGCTCGATGACTAAAGTCGCTTAAGATACACTCTTATTTGATAACTAAGCGAGACAGCTTTCAATATTGAATATTTGTGCAAAATCATTAACCAATTGTCTCTTTCAACTCGCTATGAATATCTTCTGAAAGACACATAAGTTCACTCGGTATATGAACATTTAAACTTTCTAAAAACTTTTTTTCTTTTTCTTCTTCTTCTTTCAAATACTCAGCCATTTTTAATGCAATATATTCGATTCTTTTAGGTACCATAGGGACACTAGAGTTTAAATATTTACTATACTCTTCCATTATCGCATTATGAGTTTCTAAAGAAGCTATTTGTGTATCAGTTGCAGCTAAAAACAAATAGTAGGGATGACTTTTTAAATTCTTTAAATAATATTGACCCGCTGGGCCCAACATTAAAAAATCATCTTTTGATATGCTATTTATTAAGCCTTTTGAGTTATTTAATGCACCAAATGTTTGCAGTGATTTACATATTTCCATAAATGTTGGTAAATCTTTAACTAGATTACTAAAGATTTCATCATACATAACTTTAACATTAAAATAACCTGCTGGATTAGTGCTTATTTTATTATGGAGTTTTGATTGAGCATATTTTAATATTCTTAATTTCGTAAAATGAGAATAAAAACCATCATCTTCTACTTCAAAAATATTTTTTATTTCAGACTTTTGACTCTCATAATGAGTTCTATTTCTAAGAGCCATCCCTAAAAGTATTTCGTTTTTATCGAGCTTTAAAAAACTTTTATGTTTTTGTGCATACATACCTGCTGAAATTAATAAATTATCAAAATTTATGCTACTAGAAGAAATAACAGCTTTGAATAACTGCAAGCAATCTCTTAAATCTTTATTTGATAACATTTCTATTAATAGTATATTTTCTTCATCTCCTAGAAATGTTTGTTTAAGCACTTCTAGAATATCTTGCTTTTTCACATTTACAAAACTACCTTTTTGATTTTCGATTTTAAAAGTTTCGCCTTCAGGTGTCTTACTTTTAAGATACTTAAGCCTTTTTGCTAAAACATTAGTAAACCTAGGAGCTGGCACATGAAAGATTTCTATATCTGAAAAATTAAACTTTTTGTTATCTTTATTCTCATAAAATACTTCTTCTCTCATTGAAAAAAGTATGGTGGTATGTAAATTTTCTCTGTACGCATTAGCGCTTTTAAATACTCTTGTTTGTACTTCATTTTCTAATTGATCCACATTATCATACACTAAACTAGTGGACATACCTAATGATTTTAAATATTCATATATTCTTTTTACCGTATGTTTTTTATCTTGACTCCATTTTCTAATTAAATCGGCTTTAGCGCTTTGCTTTTCTCCTTCTGTAGGATAAAAAGATATAAATCCACTTGATTTTTTTAAATCTTCACTATAAATAGCTTCTAAAACTTTAGGATTAGTGAATAATTCTAAGTTATTGTACTTCTCAAAAAGTTGATCCTCTATTTCTGATAAGATAAACTCATCTATCTCTATAGCTTCTTCGTTCAGTTTCTTAAAATCTAGGTAAAGCCAAACTAAATGCTGCCTCTGCTCTTCTTTAATAATATAATTAAAGAAACGAAATATAAATGTAGTTTTCCCTACACCCGATCCTCCCAATAACAAAAACATTTTTGTATTTTTAGGAGTAAAGAAGAGTTTCTCAAAAGTTCCAGCAGATTTTTTTGTGGTTTCTATATCTTGAGCCGGCTTTTCAACAGGATAACTCATTAAAGGGGCTCTATCTCTTAAAACAGCTTCAATTTCCTTTTCATATTTAGTATTACTTTCGTTATCACAATAACATTTTCTTAGTAATTCTTCGTCATCAGTTATATTTGAAAAGTAAATATTATGAATTTGTTCAAAATAAGTGGTTATTTGATTTCCAGTTATAATACTGTCTTTGCTGTCTTGCAATGAATTCACTTTGGAATTATAGGTAGGTTTCCCTCTTATTATAGGTGCATCTTCACCATTAGTAATAGTATCGGCTAAGTGTTTTTCTCCTTCTAAATTGGGTGATAGTAAATTATATAGTACTATTAATTGTTCTTCCATATCTTCTATACTAGAAAATAATAGCGTGTCATTAGATTTTATTTTATTTATATTTGGTAAGTATGTAATTGCCATTTGTGTTCCATTACTAACTAAAACTACCTGTACTCTTTTTGTAGCTGCATAGTCTATTCCCTGCTTTATAGCACTGACGAGCTCCGGACTACTCTTTTCTAAAGCAAATAATTTAACACTTTTATTTTTACGAGGCATTTTAAATTCAATTGTGTCTTTTTTTGCTTCAACAATGAATTTATTTTTTCCAGAGTCAAACAAGTAATCATAATAACCTATCTTACTCGCATACTTTTCTCTTTTGATTTGTGTTTCTTCCCACCCGAATACTTCTTTAAATAAAGAATCGATATATTTACTTCTGGTATCCGCTTCACTATTTTCTTCAATACTGTAACTCAAAATACTTTCTTTCCAACTATTAAATTCATTTGAACAATTTTGAAAAAGATAGTTTTTTTTCTCCATTACCATTTCACCACCAAAAAAAGATATTAATGTGATTATACATTAATATCTCGAATTAATAACAATTTTGAATTAAAGTGCTATTGTTATTTAACATTAAATTAATACTTCTCCAAATACTTTCTTCATGCTCTTTTAAAAATGGTTTTTTCTTAAGCAATTCTTTTACCAATACTTCCGGTTTATCTGTTCTCAATTCTTTACTCAGAAAAAGAATTGATGCACATATTTCTAACCACACAACTATAGGACAAGAAATAGGATTATTGTTTATTATTTTTTTAACTTTCTCTAAACTTGGCTTTATAGCTTCTTTTATTTGCAACTGAGAAATCAGGTTATTAATTTCAACTTTATTATTTTCAATTTCAAAAAGTATAGAGGTCATAGCACGAGAATACGGACCTCTTTTATGCCAAAAGAAATTGACTTCCCCGATATATGTTCCATATGCTTGTGCTAGATAAGCAATTTTTTGAGCTGTAATTCTCTCATTATAAGTTTTGGCACTAGGAGTTACACCTAATAAATGCTTATAAACAAGAGCATAAGAAATCGCCTCGTTTGTAGCCATATTTCACACCTCTTCTTTAACTATAATCTATGTATTAAATCTCACAAGCAAAATAACTTTTTATTTGTATCCTTACCATCTTATTACTTGTAGGTCAAGTAGTCAACTAAATAGAAGAATAAAAATTAATACTTATGTATTCTTTTTCGATTAAATTTATATGAACTAATAATATTTTAAATGAATTTACTAAATAATAATTAAGCATTCAAATATTTAATAGTTATTAATTGCATTTCAATTACCATAAAGGTCTATAAATTCAGTTATAATTTTGTCATTTTAGATAATCGCCTTAGTTCTTCCTCTGTAAAGTTTTCCATGTTTATATTAATAGGAAAACTATTTGTGTGTTCTATCCTATTTAGAAAAGCTCCGTTGCATTTAGCAAGTAGCTCAGAAGCCTTCAGCCGCTCCTTGGTTTCTAATTCTGTATTTCTCATAGTATTAGTCCAAAATTCCTGAACTTCTTTAAGATCTGCTAACCTGATCTTTTCTACATTTTTATTCCTTATACTGATAGCGTTTTGAATTGCAGTATTTTGCAGTAGTTTATGTGCGTTTCCTCTTGCGCTTTTGTATCCAGCTGCTTCATAAGATTTCTCAGCATTACCCGTTTTCATATAGTGATCAATGAATTTCTTTTGCTTTTCTGATAGCACCATTTTATTCACACCCTTAAAAATACTTTAAAAAAAGAGAAGGGGCAATGAGAAGGGAAGTAAAATTACAACAATTTTTCAAATAACGTTTCTTTACTTTACAGTAATCCCTTGACCCTGTGATTTAATTGGCGAGGATCTCCTTTTATTGTAACTATCTTATCTGTGGCCATTTGTACCAATCTCGTACCTAATGCTTCATCCACATTTACTAATTCATCCAACGTAAGTTCACTTGAAATAAGAATTGGTTTATGGGCGAAATACCTATAGTTTATCACTGCATACATTTGTTCTATCTGCCATTCGGTAGCTCTAGGATTACCTCGTGCCGGTTTGAATAAATCATCGATAAATAGCACATCTACTTTCTTCATTAGATTCATTTTTTCTTCTAACTTTCCAAAATCATCTTTAAGATCATTAAACCCTTCTACATAACGAAAATAATGCAACGAAACTTTCCTTCTTTTAATGAGATTATTAGATAGCGCCGTAAGCAAATGTGTTTTCCCCGAGCCGGGCTGGCCTAAAAGCATCAAACTATTACTTCGTTCATTTCGAATGATTTCAAAATCTTTAAAATATTTTATTGAAGTGTTATAAGCTTCCAGAACAAGAGAGTGTTTGTCTTTTAAGCTAAAGTGTTGAAAAGAGGCGTTTTGAAATTCCTTAGAAATGCCACTAGATTTAAATAACCTATCTATTCGTCTTTGTTCCTGGCACGGGCAGGGAACATACACCTCGTATCCTTCTTCTGTTTTTTCAACTGTACCTCCCCTATCTTGGCAATTACTGCAATGATAATTTCTAGTGTCCAATTGATTGGAAGTTATATTTTGATTTTCTTTCTTCGTATGTGCTTCTAACTTTTTCATCATTTCTTCTATTTTTTCCATGATATTGCTCCTTTTTCTGTTTAGAATTTTCATATTTCTCTGCTTCTTCTAGAGTAGTTATATTATTTTTCTTCCATTCAATTAAGATGTTTTCTGTGAAAATAAAAGTGTGTCCACCTCTCTTAACGGCCAGCTTAATAGCCTCTATCACAAGCTCATCTGAGAACGCTCCCGCCCACCCAATAATACTTTCTTTAATTAAGGGCTTCACTTTTCCATAATTAGCTTCCCATGCTTGTAGTGCCGGTGAGACTCTCGTTTCTTCCTCTTTTAATTTAATATCATTCTTTACATTTTTATAATTATTGTTTGTGGTTACCAATTGGTTATCCTTTGGTTGATAGTTGGTTAAGCTATGGTTATTTGATAAGTTATTTTTACTTTCTGCATGTTGAAAAATACTGTAGTTTACTACCTTTAACTTAGTGTAGTACTTGGTTGCTTCTATGGTTAGAAAACCTTCTCTTTCTAATTTTTTTAAAGCTGTCCTTATTTTTTGTTCAGTTATCTCCTTGTCCCCTCCAAACCAATCCTTCATTATTTTACTTCGTGACGTTACTAACTCCCCTGTATCAACCTTAACGTCAATGTTTTTGTATTTGTCATGCCAAATACTCGGCCCGTGATTAGCATTTAAGATTATATAGATTGCGATTAGTTTTTGAACCGCAGTGAGCTTTTGAAAGGTTTCTCCTTCCATTAATTTTCGATGGAGTTTAATCCACCCTTCATATGCCACATAAAACTCTCCTTTCCTTATTTACAGTCAAGTTCTTTCTAAATTATTAAGCCACTTATCTAGGCTGTCTTTTTTTATTAAAATTCTTCTACCAACTTTACAAGCCGGGGCTTCGCCATTTTTTATCATTTTGTAAAGGAGATGTCTGCTTATTCCAACTATTTCTGAGGCTTCAGCTACTGTGTATGTCATCCTCTCTGCCAATTTGATCCCTCTCCTTTTCAATTTCAAATTTTAGTTCTTCAATTATTCTTAAAATTCGTGTTTTTTGTTTATCGGGTAATTCTTTTCTCATCCAGTTTTTAAGTGTGTTCTCGTGGACGGCCAGCCGCTCAGCTATCAGCCAGTAAGGAACATTTTGTTTAGCTTTCCTAATTTCTTTATTTCTATCGAACATTATCTCACCTCCTTAAACTACATAAATTATCTAATATTGTTGTTTTATTTGTAGTTATTGTGTTAAGCTAAGTTTAATTATATACAGTTCTGACAAAAAATCAACACTTAAAAAAATATTTTATGTTATATTTTATGTTGTTTTTTAGTTAAAAAAGGAGAAAACTGATATAAATCTTTTGAAATTCGCCCCCGTAATCTAAATAAAGCAACTATTATCTGCTATCTAAAGGAGAAATACGACATGAAAAATTTTTTTGAAAGAAATATAAAAACAGAAAGTCACTTACTTGTATATGACAGTTATAGCTTATGTAACGGCTCCGACAATATATTTCCTCCGAAATTACTTCACGACAGGATTTTCTATCCTTCAAATGAGAGTATGCATAATATAGAAATCAAAAAATTATTAAAGATTCTTTCTGCTAAAAGTAATAATAAAAACTCTAGCTCTTCAAAAAAATATGTTTTGGCTACTGATATCTTTGCTACCTCAGCTGCCCCTACTCCACACTTAACTATAATGCAGGCATACAAAACCTTCTCCATTACCACATATGGAAAAACGCTTTACCCGCTGTTAGCCCAAACAGACTTTGATAAAGAAAATGATTTAATGAAATTCATTAACACATGGGGATTGCCTACTGGAGTTGAATTTGATGATAATCTAACTAACTCTAATATGATTAACCATATTATTATGGATTTAGAATATTTTTATAAGGAATTGGAAAAATATAAGTCTATATTTTTAAATTTAGCAGCATATTTAGGAGATAATATTGTTCACCCAGCAATTAAAAATTCCACCGATTCGCATATGACCCATGAAGAAACAAAAGCTTTCTTAATAACAAAATTCAATAGTTTGAAACCTTTTTCTTATAAACCCCATTTTACTGAGTTAGATGGGACTATATATAATGCCGTATTTTATGATTTATTTGAAATTGGCTATTTCTTTCTTATAGAAGCATTTAATAATCGTGTTAAATTACGTCGTTGCGAATCTTGCAATAAAATATTCGAAGTCACTCATCAAAGACAAAGATTTTGTCCGCCTATGCCAGGACGTAAAAGGTCTAGCTGTGAAATGAAACATAACAATATTTTAAAACAGAAAAGATTACAGGGAGGGATTTAAGTGATAGAAGGGAAAGGAAGCTTAGAGAAAAGAGGCAAGAACCGCTGGCGGCTTAGAATAAATATAGGATACAAAGCGGATGGGAGACCCATCCGACGTTATCGAACTGTAACTGCTAAAAATAAAACAGAAGCTAATAGATATCTGGCACAATTTATTACAGAAATAGAATCCGGGGAATATATTGCTCCAGAGAAAATGCATTTCTCCGCTTTTGTAGAGGAATGGAAAAACAAATATGCCGCAAAGGAACTGGCCCCCACGACTTACTATAGCTATGTAAAAACGATTGAACGCCGGATGCTGCCTGTTTTTGGAGATATGAAGCTTTCTGACATAAAACCATTTCATATAGTCGATTACATGAATGAGCTGCAGAAGCCCGGCCAGCATACGCAAAAAGAAGGAGCTACCCTTTCCGCTTCTGTGCTGCAGTTTAATCACCGGATCCTGAAGAACATCTTCTCTCGAGCTGTAGACTGGGAAATCATTAAAACAAATCCTGTGGCTAATGTAAGCAAGCCTAAAGCAACAAAAAGCCGGGCTGATGCTTATGACAACCAGGAGATTGAATTGCTATTTGAAGCCCTGAAAAATGAGCCGGAACAATGGAAAGTTATGATGACTCTGGTCTTTTCTACAGGATTACGCAGAGGTGAAGTATTAGGCTTAGAGTGGGATAAAGTAGACTTGCAGGAGGGAACATTAGAAGTGGTTCAAACGGTGCAATACGTGGCCGGACAGGGTAGCTTAATACGCCCGCCGAAAACAGGCCGTACCAGGAAGATGTCACTCCCTGCGGACGTGGTTCATATGCTAAAAGAGTATAAGCACCAGAAGAGCAAGGACAAGCTGCAGGCCGGAGAATTGTGGGCCGATCACAATCATTTCTTTGTATTCTCTTCCTGGGATGGAAAGCCAATGCATGCTACTAGTGTTGGGCAATGGTGGAGCCGATTCACGAAACGTCACGGCTTGAAACACATTCGCTTCCATGATCTTCGCCATACCTCTGCTACCTTCTTAATCAATCGTGGCGTGCATCCTAAAGTTATAGCGGATCGTTTGGGACATGCCGATATTATGACCACCATGAATATATATGGCCATGTGCTGCAGCAGGCTGATAAGCAGACAGCAAAAGAGTTTGATGGAGTGTTTAAAAAACAGTCATCTAATATAAAAAAAGAGAGCACTGCTAAAAACTAGCAGCTGCTCTCTTTTAATTTCTAAAAATATTCTCTCTATGCCATTGCAAGTAGTCTTGTCTTGGTGGATTTTTTGTAGGCAATTTAATTTTTCTATCTTTATATACATCTAATTTAGCTTTTAAATTAGGATAGTTATTTACCTCAGTAGATATTAAGACTTTATAAGACTCATCTATTGTTATAAACCCTTTATCAAACGCCTTATCTAACTCAACTGAAAGACATATTCCATTTGAAGGATCTAAGCGCACGCTTTTATTTGCAGCCCAAGGTATAATATGCGATCCAATTAAGAACGATTGATTTTCAATACCTGATAAAGCGCATTTGAAACCGTAGTTTCTCTTAACTTGTGTAGAGAATACACTTTGGCCTTTTCTAACTTTTTGTGTGCTTGCTAAATCCTCCACAAAATAATTTCCCTGCTGTTGATCTTGATACATTTTCACTTCTTCTGATTCTTCTTTTTCTTCAAAGTGAATATCTGATTTATCACTAGACCCTAATTTTAAAAGCCCTGTAAAATCTCTTTTTTTGATTTCATTCATGCCATATTGATTGAAGAAATGTTCCCAAGTGGGCCCCTTGTCTTTGAATTCCCAAGGAAATTCTTCTAGATCTGTTTGCAAAAGGAAAGGATCAAATTTAATTGGTTTATCTATGTAACCTCTTATTCTACCTGCGCCAATATCAGTTATTGAATGAATACGCCCAGCTCCAAAAAAATAAAACAAACCTCTGACTTCTGAAGAAGAAGCAGGCCTTCTATAAATAAAAAGATCCCCTTCTCTTACTCTATTATATCGACTTGGCAACCAATCATAAGAGCTAAATTCTTTGTCGTCATAATTTTGAGCAATACCTTTAGTGTCTAATATAAAGTATCTAGTATCCGTTAGATCAAGCTCGGATCTATATATCTCAAGTATATTTTCCATTGCCTACCTCCCTTTTATTTATCTTATTATAAACAGTGATATAAATACAATTTAAAAATCCGTACCCAATCCGTACCCAAACCCCCTGTATCAGTCCAAACGAAGGTAAACTGTACCATTTTCAGACATAAGAAAAAGCCTTCTATACGAAGGCTTTGAACGTTTGTGTAATGGAGCTTCCTACCGGATTTGAACCGGTGACCTCATCCTTACCATGGATGCGCTCTACCAGCTGAGCTAAGGAAGCCTGTATATTATATAGAAGAAAATCTGATCTCTGGGAGACCAAATTTTCTACAAATCTTATAAATAAGTAGCCCGGCAACGTCCTACTTTCACAGGGGGTCGCCCCCCAATTATCATCGGCGCACAAGAGCTTAACTTCCGTGTTCGGCATGGGAACGGGTGGGACCTCTTGGCCGTTGTCACCGGACAACATCGGGAACCGGTGGTTCCTTCAAAACTGGATAGCGACATCCGAATGGAAAAAGTATTTGGATAAGTCCTCGATCGATTAGTATCTGTCAGCTGCATGCGTCGCCGCACGTCCACCTCAGACCTATCTACCTTGTCATCTCCAAGGGATCTTACTCACTTGCGTGATGGGAAATCTCATCTCGAGGGGGGCTTCATGCTTAGATGCTTTCAG
>NZ_RAPK01000009.1 GCF_003610495.1 Sinobaca qinghaiensis
GAGGCCGAAGGCCTCCGCCGTCTCCTGAAGGGAAGCTCCTCTTTGTTTTCTCCAGTATAAAACATCCCATTTAAAGGAACCAGTGTAGGTGCTTTTTTTCGTTTTTCTTTTTAATCCCTCTCGGCCCAAGAGTCGATAAGCATCGACCCATTCTTTTATCGGACTCATGGACGGTAGCCCATACTTTTTAGCCAACCGTTTATATCCTTTAGGACCGCGAAGGTATTCCTGAACCAGTTGTTCTTTAAACGCATCACTATATTTAGCCAAAGAAAACACCCCAAACGTTAGATTTTACTCTAACTTTTGGGGTGCACTACCGGCCGGATGCTTTTTTTTATGCTTCTTTTCTTTCTTTTCCGTACCATTCATCCAGCACTTTGGCATCTAATACCTGTTTGTCGATAAATGACTGCTGGGAATCGTTAAATACATCTTTCCAGTTTACATCCAGATCCTCTGCATGCTTTACCGTGGTTAAAAGTTCCTGCCAGGCAACGTAGCGTTTATACCAGAAAAACTGAGGCTGCTCATTCATATAAGGATATAAATCGTCAAATGCGGTGTGCTTACAATCGATCGTTCTTTCAAATTGTTCCTTGGATTCTTCGAGCTTATGAATAAAATACTTCCCTGTATCTTTTGACACGATCTATTCACTCCCTATCCCTAGCCTTTACCCCATTTTATAACAAATGGTTTCGATAAGTAAACAGAACCGGATAGGAAACTTCCATTTGACCGGCTCTGCAGCCTCTAAAACAATAAAAAAACTCTCCATTCGGAGAGTTTTAAACCTGCACATTTAATCAGCTGATACCGCGCATACGCTTTTCCAGCTTATTCATTTTAAAATCTTCCTTGAATTCTTTTTCAAAGCTTTTAATCAGTTTAATCAGCTTTCTCTTCGTATAGGAACTGCTCAGCAGCCCTTTGTTAATAAGGTACTTGTTGAGGAAATCCATTCGGCCGCTTTCAAATTTATTACGGTTATCCACCAGTTCTAAATAAGCGTAAATAGCAGCTTCCAGTGAATCTTCGGCATCCGCAAAATCATCATAACGGTCCAGAAACATCCGGTAATTATTTTCACTCAGCATGTTTAAAAGTACTGCCATGAATTGTTCTTCCCTGTTTTTAATGCTGTAGCCTTTTTTCTCCAGCAGTCGAATAAAAATGGAAAGATCCGTATTATAAAAGTCCAGTGCAAGGCGCATTTCACTTGTCACATGCAAAGAAATAGAAAATTTGCCCTGTGAACGTGCAAGCAGCCGGTTATGAAGCGCTCTCGCTACTCCTGCATTCAATAAAAAGGATGGATGAATCGTATATAAATATTTCTCCATTTCCGAATAAAGAAGATGGTTCTGCTGTTCTTCGACCAGCTTTTGTTCTTCATAAACAGATTGTTCTGATGCAGCGTATGCTTCTATTCTTTCCGCGGTTTCGTTGGACCAGCCCGTTTTTTTATGGCTGTATTTCTCTCTCAATGCTTTCAACATGTGAAAGCCCCCCTTCGTGTTCGGACTCATTCTCTATTTAGTGTCCCATTGTGTGATTGTCTGATTGACCATTGAGTAGTGTATCACACAACAATGAAAAATAAAATAGAGTATATGCAAGTTTATGAACACAAATAAGCGGTGAGGGCTTCTGAACAAGCTAAATCATTATATATTACGTTTTATTGACATATATGGCTTATAATTATGTTTATTACATGATCATCAATGACGGTCCAATTGTTTAGATTGAACAAACGTTTTCATATATTGTCTTTTGGAACGCTCCAGCAGGGCCTGCATTTGATCTGTCCATGTCATGGATTTACTTGCCGAGGACCTGTTTTGATAATAAGCCTTAATGATCTCATCATATGCCTGATACGCTTCGCTTAACGCTGCCTTATCTTTGCTGTATTGATTTTTATGAAACACTGCTTCCAGCGGAAGCCTCGGTTTAATACCTTCTCTTTTTTCAGGATAGCCCACTGCCATTCCAAATAAAGGCAGAACGTAATCCGGGGTTTCTATTAAGGCATCTACTTCCGGTAATTTATTGCGTATTCCTCCTATATAACATATGCCAAGCCCTGAAGATTCTGCCGCTACGGCCATGTTCTGTGCTGCCAGAGCAGCATCAATAACGGCCACCATAAATCCTTCCGTACTTTCCGTTGAAACATTTATATCTGTATCTCTAGTTCGCAACAATTCTTCATGCCTGTGATAATCAGCGCAGAATAGAAAAAAGTAGCCATTTTTCTCGACGTACGGCTGGCCGCCGGCCAGGTCAGCCAATTTTCTTTTTTTAACCGGGTCCTCTATGCCGATAATCGTATAGGCCTGGACAAAACTTGAGGTGGAAGCTGCCTGGGCAGCCCGGACGAGCATTTCTACGGTTTCTTCCTCAAGGGGAATATCTTTAAACTTTCTGACGGAGCGGTGGTCGAGGATCGTTTCTATCGTATGGTTCATCATCTTATCTCCTTTTTAAAAGTTATTCTAAAAAAAACACGCTGCATCAGCGTGTTTTACTTTGTTTGAATTGTGGGCAGCAAAAAAAAGAAATACAGACTGCAGGCACTGCACGTCTTTTTTCCGCTAAAATTATGTAAGGTTTCGTTTAAGTTAGACTTCTTTAGTGCCAAGGCTGATCTCCAGGCCTTCTTTGACACGCTCCATTGTTTCATCATCCAGATGAGTAATCTTATCTGTAAGGCGCTGCTTATCAATTGTACGCAATTGCTCCAGTAAAATTACGCTGTCCCTGTCAAAACGATGCTTTTCGGCATCAATCTCTACGTGGGTTGGCAGCTTGGCTTTCTTAATCTGGGCCGTAATTGCGGCTACAATAACGGTGGGACTGAATCTATTCCCAATGTCATTTTGAATGATAAGAACGGGTCTTACCCCTCCCTGTTCTGAACCTACAACTGGAGACAAATCAGCAAAAAAAACGTCGCCTCGTTTTACTATTTTTTTTGATGGATAGTGATCATGACTACGTTCACTCAACTCATCTGTTCACCTCCTTGGTCTTATTTCAGGAAATAAGAAACGCCAAAGAAGGCGGTTTCAGCTGCCTATTTCGCAGCTAAAACCAATTCTCCGACAGTTAGGGCTTCAGATTCCGCTTCTTCAAACTCACGGCAAACCTGTGCATTAAGCTGGGCCATTTCCAAATAGCCTTGCTTCATTTTTTCCTGCATGTCTCTAGATTTTCTTTTCTTAATCTGGTCAAGCAGTACATCGTGAAAAAATGAATCTTTTTCCTGATCCGTTAAATGTTTGATCTCAGAATATAGATCCTCTCTCAGTTCAAACGCTACCTGGTGAAATGGTGACATAATAAAATGACCCCCTGCATTTTTATTCCTTACCCACAGTATAAAGCAAATATGCCTGTATTGAAAATAATATTTTTCTTTTTTTTATATTTTCCTATAATAAAGCCTTTTTATCGATAAATATAGGATAAAGCTAGTGTCTTTTTTTCATAAAAAATACGTAAATAAAAACTATTGCATTATACTATAATGTTTGATATGGTGAATTTACAACAAAATGTAATATCCTACTTCTTTTAGAAGAAGTGAGGTTAGAGGTGCAAATGCTATCATTAATCCGCTGGAGAAACTTGAGTTTCCGGGAAAGCTGACGAAAGGAGTATTTGCCGAAGCTTCTATTATGCTCAAGAATTAGAAGCTGGTTTCGTATTTAATAGATGCGGAACTGTCATGCAGCCGTCTGGCTGCATGGAGGGCTATCTCACGCTTTAACGGTTCTTATAATCCCGGAAACGTTAAACAGCAATGAGGTCTCTCCTGTTGCTGTTTTTTTGTATGGAAAAACGCTCCGGGAAAGTACCTTGCCCTCACTCTATTCGTTTTGTGATTTTGAAACATAAATCTCAAGAAAAGGGTGAATGTAATGATTAATTTTGGACGAATAAGTACAGCAATGGCCACGCCATTTGATAAAGATGGAGAGATTGATTTCCGCTCTCTTACCAGACTCGTAAACCACCTCATCAGCAGCGGCAGCGAAAGTCTTGTCGTAGCAGGCACTACTGGTGAATCTCCAACGCTCAGCCGCGAAGAGAAGCTAATGCTTTTTGAACATGTAGTCTATGTAGCCAACGGCCGTGTGCCGGTGATCGCGGGTACAGGCTGCAACAACACACGTGCCTCCATTGAATTAACAAAGCTTGCCGAAAAAACAGGTGTCGATGCGGTAATGCTCGTTACTCCTTACTACAACAAGCCTTCCCAGGAAGGAATGTATCAGCATTTCAAAGCTGTAGCCGAAGCTACCAGACTTCCGGTTATGCTTTATAATATCCCGGGACGCAGTGCCGCAGGGATGATACCGGAAACGATTATCCGTCTTGCAGAAGTTGAAAATATTATGAGTGTTAAGGAAGCAACAGGCAACCTGGACTGGGCTTCACAGATTATTTCCAGCACGCCGGATTCTTTTCTTGTCTACAGCGGGGATGACAGCTTAACGCTTCCTATGCTTTCTGTTGGCGGCACCGGCGTTGTCTCGGTTTCCTCTCATATTATTGGAAACGAAATGCAGGACATGGTACAAAGCTTTTTAAACGGAAATCCAGCCTATGCTTCTAAGCTGCACCGCGAACTGCTGCCGGTAATGAAGTCTATGTTCTCTGCGCCAAATCCAGTTCCGGTCAAAGCCGCTCTTGAAATGCAGGGTGTTATTTCCGGCGATGTCAGACTCCCGATGGTGCGTCTGACTGAAGAGGAAGCTGCTTTAGTTTTTACCGCCGTTGAACCAAAAAAATCGCTTTATGTTGGATAACGCGTTATACTCATTATAAAAAAACAGCCCCGCTATCAGCGGAGGCTGCTTTTTTTCGAAAAGAGGTATACAGCTGTGAAACACCTTTTTCTTTGGATCATCCGGGGATACCAGCGGTTTATTTCGCCGTATACCCCGCCCACCTGCCGTTTTTATCCGACCTGCTCCCAATACGGCTACGAATCTTTTTCACGTTTTGGAGCATTTAAAGGAGCCTGGCTGACCATTGTCCGAATAAGCAAATGCCACCCTTTTCATCCGGGCGGCATCGATCATGTACCGGAAAAGAAAGAAAAGCTCTAATAAGCTTTTCTTTTCTGCATCCATTTTTGTTCCAGATAGCCTGTTCCCATCAGCACACCGGCTACAATTAATAGAAAACCGATACCCTGCAGCATATAGATAGATTCTCCCAAAAACAAAACAGAGCCTACCATTCCAAAAAAAGGAACAAAATTATTAAAAACGGCTGTTTCCCCCGCTCCTATCTTCTGAATAGATAAGTTAAACACCTGATGTCCTAAAGCTGTAGCCAGTACAGACGATCCTAAAAATATCATCCACACCCCTGCCGGGATCTCTCCAAGCGGCGGCAGTCCTTCCGGCTCAAGAAGTGCACTAAACAAAAATAAGCCCATAGAGCCAACTATAAACATTATTCCCGTTACCAGACGAGGAGACAGATCACTGGTTGCTTTCCGTATAAAAATAAAACTCAATGCCTGTGCAAAAACAGCTGCCAGCATAAGTATATCACCAGAGGCTATGCTTTCTGCCCCGCTGTCAGAGCCTGCGATAATAACAAAACAAACTCCGGTAAACGCGGACACAATTCCTATAAATTTAATCCTTGTAAAGGGATCTCCTAAAATAAGCAACGCTAAAATAGAAGTAAACACAGGTACAAGTGCTACTATTAACGACCCGTTTACTGCTGTTGTATTGGCAAGTCCAAAGGCCAGAAATAGATGATGAGCCGTTACCCCGGTTAAAGAAGCAAAAATAATATAAACAACCTGTTTTTTTGTAATGCGCCGCCATTCTCCTTTTATGGAAATGATAGCAGCAAGTACAAGTCCCGCTAATAAAATTCTCCATGATTGCATGGCAGCAGGGGGAACGTATTCTACAAGCACTTTAATAGCCGTAACGTTCATCCCCCACATAATCATTACGCCGAATAAAAGCATATAATTTATCCACTGCGCTGAACCGTTCATAAAAAGACCCCTTTATACTCCTGTGCTTTGAAACCAGTGAAGCGCGCTTAATAAAAAGATAAAAACAACATACACCGTCAGTAAAAATGGAGTATTTTTTTTAACCAGTTTCCAGGCAGGCACATTCATAAGATGAGAAGCCATAAGAACCGAGCCGGAAAAAGGAGAAAACTGGGTAGCCAGCGTCCACGCTGCCAGCATAAGCATTCCCATAAAAGAGGGCGTCACCCCAAACAAAGCCGGGTCAAGTGAGCCCCCTATTCCAATTACTATAATAACGGGATGAATTCCTATAAAGGCCAGAAGCATCGCCACTGCTATTAAAAGTGCAGAAAGAGCAGGCACGAGTCCTCCCGACCAGTCCATTAAAAGCCGGGTCAGCATTTCTCCAGCAGGACTCAGGGACAATGCTTCCCCAAAAAAACCAGCAGTAATAAAAATACCGAGTTCATTATACAACCTTTTAAAGCTCCAGCTTATCTCTTCATGGGCTTCTTCCACGTAGCTGCGGAACATATTTAATACAGCTGCCCATATTAATGGATAGAGCAGCCCTAATAAAACAACCACTGTCAACATTCCGAACGGCAGCATCATCTCCAGCAGAAATGAAAGCGAAAGCAGAATTACAACAAATAACAAAAAAAGCCTGAGCTGCTTCTGCAGAGCCGCCGGTGCCTTGTTTTCTGAGCGGTTCACCCTTTCATCGGGAATGGAAAATACAGAAGATCGGAAAAACAGGGCTACAATTACGCTGTAACAGGCAGCCATAATTAACCCATAGCCTCCAATATCCGTCCAGGATAAATCGTATAATACCAGAATCAGCGCTACATTAACAAAATAAGGGGACCAGAGCATACAAAACCCAAATCCTCTAATAATCAGCAGGCCAAAGCGTTTATTTTCAAAGGAAGTAAAGCTCTCCGAACCAATTTTATGTACGAGCGGCATGGAGCCCAGGTTTAATAGAGAACCCATTCCGGCCGTTAATACATACCCAAATAAATACGGCCTCGACCGGTGTTTCTGTTCTCTTTTCTGGAGGGCGTGCTGCAGTGCTTTTAAAAACCCGGCACCGCTCATAAACACTCCGAAAAGAGGAACGAGAATAAATAAAGCAAGCAGATTCATATTTTCACCTAAACTAAACAGCATGATAGAAAAGGCTTCCTGATAGTACATAAACATCCAGAGTCCTGCCCCAAGCAGCAGCAGAATAATACTTTTAGTAAAACGATTCATTTTTAAGAGCGAAAACAGCAGCAGAACGGCCGCTGCCGTGCTGTATATATAAACAGAGCCCGGCATGGCAAATATCACATCAGCTAAATAAAATAAAACCGCAAGAAATGTAATATAACCCAACAAACGCTCTATAATCGATATTTTCTGCATGACTTTCCCCATCCCGCCTGATACCCGTTGTTATGTTCTCCTTTAACAGTATTTTTATCGTATCACCTGGATCAGTGTTTGAAAAGCGCTCCATCACACAGCTCAGGCCTCCGGATATATTAATCCGGAGGCCTGCTGTGCATGGATATGCTGTTAAAAAGGCTGTTTGGTTTTACTGGAATTTGCTTCTTTTACATAAAGCGGCTTTGGAAAGTCCGCAAACGTTTCGCATCCATTTTCTGTAATAAGAATCGATTCAGTAATTTCGACACCGTAATTATCAAGCCAGATGCCGGGCATTAAATGAAACGTCATGTTCGGCTGAAGAATCGTCTTGTCGCCTTTTCGAAAACTGACGGTATGCTCGCCCCAGTCCGGCGGGTAGCTTAAACCAATAGAGTAACCGAGCCTCGATTCTTTATAATAGCCCCTCTTGGCAATGGTACGGCTCCAGATCGCCTCTACTTCTTCTGCGGTCATTCCGGGCTGGATGGCATCAAGCGTTGTTTCTATGCCTTCCTGAACGACTTTGGAGAGCTCTGTTACTTTATCCGGTGCATGGCCGATTGCCATCGTTCTTGACATCGGCGTGTGGTATCGCTTGTATGCACCTGCTATTTCTATCGTTAAATAGTCTCCCTCCACGTATCGACGGTCGGTCCACGTTAAATGAGGGCTCGCTGTGTTTTCGCTCGTTGGAATCATAGGAACAATTGACGTATAGTCGCCGCCATATTCCGCAGTACCGCGTATCTGTGCTGCGGTAATGGCTGCAGCTACATCGTTTTCCCTGACTCCGACATCTGCGGTTTCGTAGGCAGCCGTCATCGCATTTTCCAGAATTCTGGCGGCACGTCTCATATATTCTACTTCCAGATCTGATTTAATTAAACGCACCCAGTTTACAAGTGTGTTGTAGTTTCTGAATTCAGCATCGGGGAGCTGGGTCGTAATACGTTCATAGCACATGGCAGTGAAGTAGAACGAATCCATTTCCAGACCGATTTTTCTGGATCCCTGGCCAATTTCTATAAGAATATTCGCCACAAAATCCATCGGATGCTTAATAGAAGACTGCACAAACTCATCCGGATAAGGAATGATGTGATTTTCATCAAGCCATGTGGTTACCTTTGCGCTGTGCGCATCCATTTCCCTTCCTATCCAGATAGGCTGCTCTTCGTCTATCATAACGACCAGTATTTGGTGCACATAAAACGACCAGGCATTATAACCGGTTAAATAGTACATGTTAGACGGGTTGGACACCAGCAGTACTTCTATCCCATATTCCATCATTTTTTGCTTTGTATGGTTCATCCGAACTTTATATTCATCAAGAGGAAACATTTCTCCACTCCTTCACAGCCGATTTTTTAGAAATCCTCCAACTTAAAACAAATAATCCGCTTTTCCGACATTTCTTCAATCGCAAAAGCTACTCCTTCACGACCCAGGCCTGAGCCTTTCACGCCGCCGAAAGGCATGGCATCAATACGGAAATCACTGCTGTCATTTATCATAACGCCGCCGACATGGAGCCTGCGTGCAGCCTTCATGGCCGCATCAATATTTTTCGTGAAAATACCTGCCTGCAGGCCGTAGTTGACCTGATTGGATCGTGTGATTGCTTCATCAAGCGAATCAACCGGAAAAATCATAACAACCGGACCGAATACTTCTTCTTTTACAATGGTAGCATCTTCCGGCACGTTTTCCAGCAGAGTAGGATGATAAAGCGCTCCTTCGCGCTTTCCGCCGGCTAGTATATTTCCTCCGGCATCCAGAGCTTCCTCTACCCACTCCTGCACACGCTTGGCTTCTTTTTCATTAATCAGCGGGCCCATGTCCGTATCTTCCGAAAGCTTTCTGCCTAATTTAACCGAGCTTACTGCTTTTGTCATATGCTTTTTAAATTCATCATATACGCTGGATTCTATAAAGATCCGCTGTACGCCGAGGCAGTTCTGTCCGGAAGCGGCAAATGCTCCGGATGTAAGCGAGTCAGCTGCTTTTTTCAAGTCTGTATCGGCCATAACGATTGCCGGCGAGTTCGAACCAAGTTCCATGGAGAGCTTTTTAAGACCGGCCTTTTTAGCAATTGCTTCTCCTGTTTCCAATCCACCGGTAAAGCTGATCATATTTACTTTACTGCTCTCTACAAGCGTATCGCCAATGTCCCTGCCTCTACCTGTAATAACTGTAAGAACCTTTTTAGGCAGCCCTGCATGTACAAGAGCTTCTGCGAGTTTTAAAGCGCTCAGCGGGGTCTCTGTAGCCGGCTTAACGATCATAGCGTTTCCTGCTGCAATGCCCGGGCTTACTTTGTGGGCTACAAGGTTGAGCGGGTCGTTAAAGGGCGTAATTGCAGCAATAACACCAACCGGAAAATGATAATAATAACCCATCCGGTTTTCGTTGCCCGGCATTTGATCAAAATTAATGGATTCCCCTGTCAGCCGCCTTGCTTCTTCCGCGCCGAGTCTCAACGTTTCAGCCGCCCGTTTTGCTTCTCCGCGTGCTTCATTGATTGTTTTGCTTCCCTCTTTGGCAATCGTCTCCGCGAATTCTTCCCTGCGCTCGTCAATATAAGCCGCTGCTTTATTTAAAATATCCATTCTTTCCCGTACAGTAAGGGATTCTGCAATAGCGGCTCCTTCTTCGGCCACCTGGATGGCATATTCCATGTCTTCCTTTGCAGCAGCCGGTACGGAATCAATCTGCTCTCCATTTTCAGGATCATATACGGGAATACGATCTTCACGATCCACCCATTCTCCGCCTAAAAGCATTTTTCTTCCAGCTGTTTTTGTCGCCATATTGCTTCTCCACCTTTCTCGTACTGTTGAATAGATTATTTTTTCATGTTCAGCAGGTCTATCAGCAGGGCAAAACCGGTTTCCGGAATACCTGCCCCGGCACCTATAAGCGTTACAGGTCCGGATAGGTCACATTCATATGTTACTGCGTTCAGAGCACCATTAATTCCGGCAAGCGGATCATCAAGTTTTAAACGCTCCGGTCCGACAGATGCTGTGACACTGCCGTTTTCCTGGACTACTTTTCCTATTAGTTTCCAGGTTTCCCCATTATCTTTTGCTTCTTTCATGTCAGCGGGCGTGAGGTTTGTTATACCGGTTCTGGCCACTTCTTCTTTAGTAATGGAAGCTCCCATTACGACGTTAGCCATAATAACCATTTTATACATAACGTCGTATCCTTCGATGTCATTCGTCGGATCTGCCTCTGCAAAGCCTTTATCCTGGGCTTCTTTTAATGCATCTTCGAATTCAAGTCCCTGGTCCATCCTCATCAGCATATAGTTTGTCGTGCCGTTGAAGATGCCTTTGATTTCCTTTATATCATTACCTGCCAGGGAGGTCAGCGGCATCCGTATAGCCGGTGTACCGCTCATGACCGTGCCTTCAAATAAAAACTCCACGCCTTTCTCAGAGGCAAGCTTCTGCAGTTCCTTCACAGCAAGCGCTACCGGGCCTTTATTTGTAAGGACAGCATTTTTACCGGATTCAAATGCCTTTTTGCAGTGATCGATAGCCGGCTGTCCGGTATTTACGTCCGTGAAGGTGATCTCAATCATCGTGTCGGCATTTGATTTTTCTATCGTTTCCATACTGTCCCAGCCCCGTATTAATCGACTGTTTTCCGGATAGCCTTCCAGTGTTTTATGCTGTTTTAGAGAATCGAGTACCTGTTCCAGGTTGAGTCCTTCCGGATCATGGATTGAACCTTTATACAAATCAGAAATAGAAACCACCTGAAAATCGGTACCGTACTGCTCATTAAGTTTTTCTTTTTTATCGATAAGAATAGAGGCAAGTCCCTGCCCCACTCCTCCAAATCCAATAAATGCGAGCTTATGTGCCATACGCTCTCTCCTTTTCGGTTTACGTATTTGTTTCTCTGCTGTGACGAAGGGCTGCATTTGCTAGTATAGCTGCACCGACTGGAAGCACTGCCTCTTCGAAATCAAACAGCGGCATGTGCAGCCCGCTGTTGCTGCGTCCCGGTATCCCGGCTCCAATAAACATCATAGCCGCCGGTACTACTTTTGCCACATGCGCAAAATCTTCTCCGCCCAGCCCGTAAGGTTCCTTGAGAATAGTCATCCGGGGGAACATTTCCGTTACGGTTTCGGTTAAAAGGTCCACCACTTTCCGGTCGTTCATAAGAGCCGGTTCCCCGCGGTGAATGGAAAGAGTGTACGTTCCTCCAAGCGAATCAATAATGGCAAATGCCCGTTTTAATTCCTCTTCTATCCGGCTGCGTGTATCTTCGTAATAGCTTCGCATCGTGCCTCTTATATATACCTTATCCGGAATCACGTTGTAGCTTGATCCGGATTTAATTTCACCAATACTTATAACAGCAGGTTCCAGCGGGGATATCCGCCGGGAACTTACCCCCTGCACGGCCTGCAGAAGAAAAGAAAGCATCCATGTCGGATCCGTTCCCAGATGCGGATAAGCGCCGTGTCCCCCTGTTCCTTCAATCACTGCTTCAAAGGTATCGACACTTGCCATGCTGGCACCTTCATGAAGCCGGACGCTGCCCAGAGGATGCTCGGGGTCAATATGGAGCGCATAGGCATGTTCGACGTCTTCATAGATGCCATTCTCGAGCATATAGGAAGCACCGGTCGTTCCTGTACGGTCCGTATCTTCTTCGGCAGGCTGAAAAATAAATTTAATGGTTCCATTAATGTTTTCTATATTTTCTGCAGCGAGATGTGCCGCACCCAGAAGCATAGCTGCATGGGCATCATGGCCGCAGGCGTGCATAACTCCCTCATTTTCGGAAACGTATTGATGGTCATTCTCTTCTGTAATTGGCAGGGCATCAATATCTGCACGCAGGGCGGTTACTGAACCGTCCCCCCGCTTCAGAATACCGACTACACCGGTTTCCACTCCGGTATTTTCTTTTCCTTTTAGTACCGTCATTCCTTTTATTTCCTCCAGCTTTTCAGCAATAAAAGCGGATGTGTGTTTTTCCTGAAAGCTGAGCTCCGGATGCTGATGAAGCTCTCTTCTCCAGGAAATAAGCTTTTCTGTTAAAGCTTCTGCCTGATTATAAATATGGTGGCTGGAGTCCATGCATCTAGTCAACCTTTCTATTAGTAGCTTTTTGCTGCAACCGGCTCCGGAAGATAAGCAAGAGCCTGTGTTAAATCTCTGATCAGGTCATCTGTGTCCTCAATACCTGCTGAGTAACGTACAAGACTTTCCGGAATACCAAGCGCCGCTCTTTCTTCCGGCGTGTTTTCCACGTGGCTTGTCGTTCTAGCCGGTCCTACCGTTGTTTCTACTGAACCCAGGTTTGCTGCTCTATTTGCAAGTTCCAATTTAGGAAGAAACAGCTTAACAGCTTCCAGTCCGCCTTTCATGGAAAAGCTGAACATGCCTCCAAAATCTTTCATCTGCCTTTTAGCAATATCATGTCCCGGGTGATCTTCCAATCCAGGATAAAATACCTGATCAATCTGCTCATGGTTTTTAAGAAACGTTGCAATTTTCATAGCAGACTCGCACTGCTGTCTTACCCGGAGGTGAAGAGTTTTCATCCCGCGGATCATCAGATAGGCGGCCATCGGATCCATCGTCGCTCCATTGATTTCACGATAATGATAAACCTGCTCTACAAGCTCTTTGCTTCCACAGATTACGCCTCCAAGTGCATCGGCGTGTCCCCCGAGAAACTTCGTAGCGCTGTGAAGAACAAGATCTACTCCGTACTCTAAAGGATTTTGGTTAATCGGTGTAGCAAACGTATTATCTACAAACACAAGGGCTCCGGCATCATGGCCGATTTTTACCATTTTTTCGATGTCCGTAATTTTCACTGTTGGATTAGTCGGTGTTTCTAAATAAAGAATTTCACAGCCTTTGTTTACTTCTTCTTCAATCTGGGCCTCGTTGCCCGTTTCGCAGAGCATTACGTCTATATTCATCTGCGGCAGGAATTCGCTGAAAATTTTGTTCGTCCCGCCGTACGTGTCTTTAACAGAAACAACGCGGTCACCCGGGCGCAGAAACGTAGCAAGCGAGTTGCTGATAGCAGCCATCCCTGTAGAAAAGCTGGTAGCCGCCTCTGCTCCTTCAAGCTCCTGAACCTTTTTTTCAAAGGATTCTACTGTCGGGTTAGTATTACGTCCGTAAATGTGGCCTTTCGTTTTACCGATTGCTACGTCATACCAGTGATCCAGGTCGTCATACGTGTACGCCACGCTGTGTACAACCGGAACCTGTGAAGCTCCAAAAGCACGGTATTCTTTTTCTCCTGCCCATACTGATTTTGTGGAGGCTTTTACGTTGTTATCTTTAAATTCTGTCATTTTAAACCACTCCTTATTTCGTATACAATTTCTTGTCTACCTCTATTGTATAGAAACATTCCATTAATTCCATTCATCAAATTGTATGAAAGTTTTGAATAAGCACTGGACAAGTTGGATAATAGATTATCTCACATAAACATATGCTACAATAATAACAATAGAATGTACTGTAGAAAAAGACCGGGGGTGACGCCTATGTTTACCGTAAAAGATGTAATGGCTCTTCCTGTAATGGATCAATCTCTCCTGCTGACAGCTTATGAAGCAAGTAAACAAAATCAGGTGGAATGGGTATCTATTATTGAAGCCCCTGTGGAGGATTTTGTCCGGAAAAATGAAGTTGTGCTGACGACCGGCATTGGCTACAAAGACCAAATAAGTCAACTGCTTACATTTGTAAAGGAAGTAAAAGAAGCCGGTGCCGCTGCGCTGATTGTCTCTATCGGACATTACATACCACAGCTGCCCGAACCTGTCATATCCTACTGCAGCGAACAGAAATTCCCTCTCGTTCAGCTGCCTTGGGATGTTCGTTTCAGTGAAGTAACCCAGCAGATCTCTTCTGCTCTTAACCAGGAAGAACGCGATGCCGTTAAACGGTCTGACAGCATCCGCAAAGAACTGCTTGAAATTGTGCTGCGCGGGGAAGGCCTCGGAGAAATCACGTCTTATCTCCAGAAGCAGTTGGACATGCCGGTAATTGTTACCGACCGCCGGGGGCGTTTTAAACACCAGACACGAAATGCAGAAAGACTTAAATCTCTTTGGAATGATTACCTTCTTAACCAGGGAGACCCTCTTTCTTATTCATATGAAGATGGGGTGGAAACAAGGTCGCTTCCAAGCAACATGCACTGGATCAGTACACCCCAATCCAGTATTCTGCAGCTGACGGTGCAGACCGCACGGGAAATTCAGGGATTTATTTTAATTCAATGGCCGAGTAAAGGAATAAAAGCAGAAAAAGAACTTCTTGACCACCTTATTCTTTTAGAACATGCAGCAACAACATCTGCGCTTTGTTTTCTTCATGACCAGACAGCATTGGAAACCGAGCTTCGCTTAAAGGATGACTTTGTCTGGAGTCTGGCAAAAGGTACTTTTGAATCCCTGGACGATACGCTATCCCGGGCAAAGTCTCTTCATTATGATCTGGATACAGATTATTTATGTCTGATTGCCAAGCCGGAAAACAGCCAGCCTTACCCGCACGACAATCACGCTTCCCACTCTTATTCCAACTGGCTGCGCACCATTGGGGATATTCTCGAAGAAGAAACGTATCACGCCGGACGAACGATGAATATAAAAACGATGAGCACGTTTCAAAAAGAAGAGTTGATCATTTTTGTGGAACTATTTACCGAGAAAAGCATTGAAACGGCTTACCCTTTTATTGACCTGCTGCAGTACCGGCTTGAACAAAAAAACCCCCAGGCCATAGTATCCTGGGGGGTGGCAAAAACATATGGGCGCTACTGCTTTAATGTCAGCTTCCAGGAAGCAAAGGCTGCGCTTGATATTGGACATGCCCATAAAGAGAAAGGGTTTATCAGTACATTCGCTGATACCCGTTTTGACCGGGCCTTGTTTGCCATGACGGAAAATGAGGAACTCGAAGAGATTACCGAAATTACGATTGCCCCTTTACGTAAATATTCCAAAGAAAGAGGAATCGACCTCGTTCACACCTTTGTCGTCTACAACCAGCACAAAGGAAATGTCAGCCAGACAGCCCGGGCGTTGAACCTTCACCGCCAGTCTCTTTTGTACCGGTTAAAAAAAATTGAAAACCTTACCGGCTGCAGTCTGGATGACTCTGATGAACTATTTCTAATTGATCTATCCGTAAGGCTCCACATGCTCCGATCCGGTACACCCTACGGCTATTCCTCATTTCACTAAAACTTATAATCTTCGGCTGCTTTCTGCAGTGTTTCCAGAGACTTCTTATCAAAAGAGGTCTCTTTGTTTTCCAATTCCTGAAAGTAGGTATTATATGCCTGCTTTAACGTTTCATTATAGCTCCGGCCGCTCAGTTCCGCCTCTTTAACCATTGCGGTGGGAATCCAGACTTTTTCAAATTCTGCCAGTGCCTTACGCTCATGAAACATCGCTACGTCCACTTGATTTGGATTATGCAGATCCCCCTGTTTCGGGTGCTTAAGCACTTCCCGTACTTTAATTAATGATTTATCGTTCTTTTCTTCTATTTTCTCTCCGATGTATACACCTGTTTTATATGGCACTCGGACAACTGCTGTTTCCATAATAGTTATTCCTCCAATGTATTATATGTTTCAGCCCCCGGGGGTGATCAGCACAAACCAATGCCAGAGCCTCTCAGACCATGGGGTTAACGTGTCGTCGGCTATTGGGCGCAGACTGCTTAATCCAAATAGGTCATCTGCGACTATAATGGCAAACGAAAGCATAACGGTAATAATGGTTGCCGTAAGAATTAATACAATCACCGCAGCATAAACGGCCAGTATTCTAAGTAGGATTTTCCATGCTTTTTTCATCTTTTCCCTCTTTTATTGATGTGTTTCATCCATCTTAACAAAGTCCAGCCGAAAAATCACTTTTAATATGGTTTGTGAAATTATAAAAAGGTATAAAAGAAAACCCCCGGGCTGACCGGGGATTTCTTTTATACCAAATTAGTAGCACCCATCAAATATCTATCGCATTCTCTTGCTGCTTCACGGCCTTCGTTAATAGCCCAGACGACAAGGCTCTGGCCCCGTCTGCTGTCGCCGGCTGCGAACACGCCTTCACGGCTTGTTGCATATTTACCGTATTCCGCTTTAATATTGCTGCGGCTGTCGGTTTCTACTTTCATGTCTTTTAAGATCTCCTGCTCGGGACCGGTAAAGCCCACGGCAAGAAGTATAAGTTCAGCTTTCCAGACACGTTCAGTGTTGGGAATTTCTGTACGGATTTTTTCTCCGTCTTTCCATTCCGTTTTTACGTCAATGGTATGAAGCTCTTTCACATTTCCATTTTCATCGCCGACAAATTTCTTTGTCATAACTTTATACGCACGCGGATCGTCTCCAAATACAGCTTCTGCTTCTTTATGTGCATCTTCTTTACTATGCACAATTGGATAAAGAGGCCACGGATTATCTTCTTTTCTTTCCTCATCTTTTTGCACATTAATGTCAAATTGGGTAAGAGAAGCACAGCCGTGACGCAGCGATGTAGTTATACAGTCCGCTCCAGTGTCACCGCCTCCGATTACGATTACATTCTTATTTTCTGCATTAATGTAATTTTCGTCTGAATACTCGGAATCAAGCAGTGATTTCGTGTTCTGGCGGAGAAAATCCATAGCATAATGAATTCCTTTCAGGTCATTCCCTTCAGCCGGTACATCACGGTGTACTTGAGCGCCTGTGCACAAAATCACGGAATCATAGTCATTGTTTAATTGATCCGAAGAAATATCTTTACCAATTTCTACGCTTGTCCGGAATTCAATGCCTTCTTCCCGCATAATATTTAACCTGCGGTTGACGACATGAAAAGGAAGCTTCACATCAGGGATACCATATGTGAGCAAACCACCGATCCGATCGTCTTTTTCAAAGACAGTCACTGAGTGACCGGCTTTATTAAGCTGGGCTGCAGCAGAAAGTCCTGCCGGACCCGATCCAATAACGGCTACTTTTTTTCCGGTTCTTTTCTCGGGAAGCTGTGGTTTTATCCAGCCTTCTTTAAAACCTTTTTCTACAATTTGAAACTCTATAGATTTAATGGAAACAGGATCATCGCTGATTGCCACCGTACAGGAACCTTCGCACGGGGCCGGACAGACTCTTCCGGTGAATTCGGGAAAATTGTTTGTTTTATGAAGTCTAATCAGGGCTTCTTTCCATTTTCCGCGGTAGACCAGGTCGTTCCACTCCGGAATAAGATTGTATACCGGGCAGCCTATATCACCGGAACCGGGCATAGACGTACCTGTCTGGCAAAAAGGAACTGCACAGTCCATACAACGGGCTGCCTGCTTTTCCACTTTTTCTTCAGGCATGATAATCGTAAACTCCTGCCAGTTTTTCACTCTGGCAAGCGGATCTCTCTTTGATGGAGTCTCTCTCTTATACTCCATAAATCCAGTAGGTTTCCCCATTTCCTTCACTCCAGACATTCTTTTCTATTAAACCTATGTGTTAAGACAAGGGAAGAAAAACCATCTTCCCCTTCAGCTGTCTTATTAGTTTTTTCCTGCTTCCGCCTTGCTGAGTTTGCTTTCATCAAAAGCCTGCATGATTGCTTCCTGTTCATCAAGACCACTGTTTTTAGCTTTTGCGATAAAGGACAGCATCTGTTTGAAATCATGAGGAATCACTTTGACAAATGCATTTACTTTATTGTCCCAGTCCTGAAGAATGCTATCAGCAAGGGCACTGTCTGTATACTTAAGGTGATTTTCCACCAGCTGCTTTAATTCGTTTTTATCTTCATCGCTTTCGACCTTCTCGAGGTGAACCATTTCTGTATTGCAGTGCGTTTCAAAATGGCCGTCCGTATCAAGGGCGTACGCCACTCCTCCGGACATACCCGCTGCAAAGTTTCTGCCGCACGTGCCGAGGTTTACGACCACTCCTCCGGTCATGTACTCACAGCCGTGGTCTCCCACACCTTCAACGACTACTTTTATACCGCTGTTTCTAACAGCAAATCGTTCGCCCGCCATACCGCGGACATATGCTTCTCCTGAAGTAGCTCCGTAAAAGGTCGTATTTCCAATAATAATGTTTTCTTCAGCAGCAAACGTTGCCTCATCAGGTGGTACTACCGTTATCTTTCCACCGGACAAACCTTTGCCGATATAGTCATTGGCATCCCCAATTAGATTCAGCGTCATTCCTTTTGGCACAAAAGCACCAAAGCTCTGACCTGCGGAGCCTTTAAAGGTAAAGCGGATCGTGTCATCCGGCAGGCCTGCGCTTCCGTACCGCTTCGTCAATTCACTGCCGACAATCGTTCCGGCCACCCGGTCCGTATTCTGAATAGCAAACTCTCCAAATACCGGCTCACCGCTTTCAAGAGCGGGTTCTGCCGCTTTCATGAGCGTTGTGCGGTCAAGCGATACATCAAGGGAATGATCCTGCTTAATGGTTCCAAAATGCTTGGACTGATCCAGCTTTCTTGGACGGTACAGCAGATTGGTTAAATCAACCGTTTTTGCCTTCCAGTTGTCTACTTCCTGTTTTTGTTCCAGAAGATCCGTGCGCCCTACCATTTCATCGATGGTTTTAAAACCAAGCTCTGCCATGATTTCACGCATTTCTTCCGCTACAAATTCCATAAAGTTCACTACATCATCCGGAGTACCCATAAACTTCTTGCGAAGCTCCGGGTTCTGCGTAGCTACACCGACCGGACATGTATCAAGGTGACAGACTCTCATAATAATACATCCAAGTACGACAAGCGGAGCGGTTGAAAATGCATACTCTTCTGCACCGAGAAGAGTCGCGATCGCTACATCTCTTCCTGTCATAAGCTTTCCATCAGTTTCTACGGTTATGCGGTCGCGGAGGTTATTAAGAACAAGCGTCTGATGTGTTTCAGCCAGTCCGATTTCCCATGGAAGCCCGGTGTGCTTGAGGCTCGTTCTCGCTGCCGCACCCGTTCCTCCATCATAGCCGCTGATTACGAGGTGGTCGGCGCGTCCCTTTGCAACACCTGCAGCAATCGTTCCGACTCCCGTTCCCGACACAAGCTTTACGCTCACACGCGCTTCAGGATTGGCATTTTTTAAATCATGTATCAGCTCCGCCAGATCTTCAATCGAATATATATCATGGTGCGGAGGTGGAGAAATCAGACCTACTCCGGCCGTCGTTCCACGTACCTCTGCGACCCATGGATACACTTTATTACCAGGAAGCTGACCGCCTTCACCAGGTTTAGCGCCCTGGGCAATCTTGATCTGGATTTCATCAGCATTAACAAGATAATGACTCGTAACACCAAATCTTCCGGAGGCAACCTGCTTGATCGCGCTTCGTTTTAAGTCTCCATTTTCTTCCGCCGTAAAGCGCTTCGGGTTTTCCCCGCCTTCACCTGTGTTGGATTTCCCTCCAATTCGGTTCATTGCAATAGCAAGCGCTTCATGGGCTTCTTCAGATATTGATCCAAAAGACATGGCGCCTGTTTTAAATCGTTTTACGATATTGGATACCGGCTCTACCTCATCAATAGAAATGGGATCAAGACCGTTCTTTTTGAAAGCAAGCAGCCCGCGCAGGGTCGTTTGTTCTTTTTCCTGCTTATCAATAGCATCTGAATACTTTTTGAATAATTTATAGTCTTTTCGCTTCGTAGCATGCTGCAGCATATGAATCGTATGCGGATTGTACTGGTGCGGCTCGCCGTTTCTTCTCCACTGCAGATCATCCCCGGGATCAAGCGTTTTATCCTGCCCTGCAAGGTCTGTGTAGGCACGGCGGTGGCGCATCATTACTTCTTCACCAATCATATCAAGCGTGACGCCGCCGATTCGGGAAGGCGTCCAGGTGAAGTAGTCATCTATTACCTGTGTATCAATACCAACAGCTTCAAATATCTGGGCGCCGCGGTAGCTTTGGATGGTGGATATGCCCATTTTGGACAATACTTTCATTACACCTTTTGTTACTGCTTTAATATATGTCTGCACCGACTCTACGTAAGATGTATCTTCCATCAGACCATCTCTAACCATAGCGTCAAGTGAATCAAAAACTAAATAAGGATTAATTGCTTCTGCTCCGTAACCAAGAAGCACGGCAAAATGATGGACTTCTCTCGGTTCTGCTGATTCCACCACAAGGCTGACCTGTGTGCGCAGGCCGTTTCGGATCAAATGATGATGCAGGCTGGACAAGGCAAGCAGAGCCGGAATCGGCGCATAATTTTTGTTAACATCCCTGTCACTCAATATAAGCACGGTAGCTCCCTGCTCAACCGCACGGTCTGCGGCATGGAACAATCTGTCTAAAGCCGGTTTCAGGCCTCTGGCTCCTTTTTTGCTTTTAAAGACCATAGAAAGCGTGACCGATTTTAAGCCTTCTCTCTTATTAGAGCGCAGCTTCGCCAAATCTTCGTTATTAATGAAAGGCGTCTTCAAATAAAGATGTCTTGCACTTTCCGGTTCTGGATGAAGCAGATTTCCCTGGCGTCCAATCGAAGTGCCTACTGCCGTTACCAGTTCTTCACGTATCGCATCAATAGGCGGGTTCGTCACCTGGGCGAACAGCTGTTTGAAATAATTGTATAAAAGCTGCGGACGTTTAGAAAGTACCGCCAGCGGGGAATCGTAACCCATAGAACCTACAGGATCTGCACCCTCCAGCGCCATCGGCTTGATCATTTTTTCCATTTCTTCATACGTATAGCCGAAAGCCAGCTGTTTTGTTTCAAGCTGTTCAAAGTCTGTATTGTAGACCTCACGGCTTTCCAGTACATCTTCCAGGTCGACCATGTGTTCTTCGACCCACTGCTTATAAGGCTTTTCTGAAGCGATTTCGTGCTTGATCTCCTCATCCGGAATGATTCTGCCTTCCTGCATATCAACAAGAAGCATCTGGCCTGGATGAAGCCTTTCTTTATACAGTACATCCTCAGGCTCGATATCGAGCACACCAACTTCGGAAGACATTAAAATGTGGTCATCTTTTGTTACATAATACCGGGCAGGACGGAGTCCATTCCGGTCCAGACAGGCCCCAACCTGCCTGCCGTCGGTATATGCTATGGCAGTTGGGCCGTCCCACGGCTCCATCAGCGTGCTGTGAAACTGGTAAAACGCTTTTTTCTCTTCGCTGATTGAAGCATCATTCTGCCAAGGCTCCGGAATCATCATCATTGCTGCATGAGGCATTCTGCGGCCGGCAAGCGTTAAAAATTCAAACGCATTGTCAAACATCGCCGAGTCGCTTCCGCTTTGATCAATAACAGGTATTTTATTAATATCCTTTTCAAATACTTCTGAACGGAAAATGGCTTCTCTCGCGTGCATCCAGTTTACGTTTCCTTTAATCGTGTTAATTTCGCCGTTATGAATTAAATAACGGTTCGGGTGGGCTCTTTCCCAGCTCGGAAATGTATTCGTTGAAAAACGCGAGTGTACAAGAGCTACCGCTGTATCAAACGCCGGATTGGAAATATCCAGATAAAATTCTTTTACCTGCGCTGTTGTAAGCATCCCTTTATATACAATGGTCTGGGAGGAAAAGCTCGCGAAATAGAAAGCGTCGTTTTCCTGAAGTCCATTATGAGCTTCGTCTTCGCTGCGTTTGCGTATAATATACAGCGCCCGTTCAAAGGCTTTTCTGCTTTTAATGTGGTCAGGCCGTTTAACAAATACCTGACGGATCGCCGGCATTGCTTTTAAAGCAGCTTTTCCGAGGGTGCTGTCATCAAATGGAACGTCTCTCCATCCCAGAAGCTCTGCACCCTCCTGGCTGATTATATCTTCCACCTGCTGCTCACACTGACGGCGTCTCGAGGAATCATTGGATAAAAAGGCCATGCCTACTCCGTAAAAACCTTCTTCCGGAAGAGTAAACCCTAATTCCGCCTCTTCTTTAAAGAAACGGTGCGGCACCTGCAGCAGGACACCTGCTCCGTCCCCTGTATTCGGCTCATCCCCCTGGCCGCCTCTATGTTCAAGATTTCTTAAGATCTGCATCGCTTTTTCTATTATATCGTGCGACCTTTTTCCTTTAATATTTGCAAGAAAACCAATACCACAGTTATCATGCTCAAATTGAGAGTCGTAAAGACCCTCCCTCCGTGAATATACAGGCTTTGTCATTGCCCTCTCCACCCCTCTGCTACTATATATAATTCAATTACTTCATATTTAATATACAAAAGCATATCATTTTTCTGACATTTCGGCAAATTATTTCACATCGATAAAAAGTATTGAAAACGCTTTCTTTCAGCGTTTAACAGAATCTTTCATTTATTCAATGAGTGTATAGTGATAAAGGTAGTTACATAATTATACAGTCAGTTTTGATGGATATTTTCTGACGTAAACGAAATCGTCCGATCTTCTGCCCCATTTGCATCGTTGTTTACAAGACGTTCGGTTATTTCCACTCCGCCCTTATTATCCATTAACAAAATAGTTTGAGATCTTGTGCCGTATTCTTTCATTTTTATAAAAACCGAAGAAAGATTCTGTTCAAGTTCTTTCCCGACTCCTGTATCCGGAAGGTCTGACTGTTTGTATTTCCGTTCGCTTGATAGACAGGTAAACAACTCTTCTTTACTGATCTCACTGCGGGCAGCAGCCTCACCTACTCCTGATTTCAGCTCTTCCACTTTAGGCCACGGAGTGTTAAGCGCTGCATTGCTTAGCCCGTAAAGGCCCTGCTCAAGACGCTCTGGTTTCCGGCTGCTTTGATTGGAGTGATAATAAACCCCCTCAAGACTGCCTGCCAGCAGGTTATAACCGGAGTAGCGGCTGCTGCTCTGATGAAGCTTTTCTAAATATGTTTCTAAATCATCCGCCTCCAGCGCTTCTTTCACGATGAAACCTCTGGACAGATCGCCTGGTTTTTCAAACGGGTTTCTTACATTCGTAACAAGAGCAAACCGACCGGCTTTTGTCACTCCCATCCAGGTGCCGCCGAGCTTTACATCTTTTCCTGCGATAATCGGCGAGTTCTCCCAGATATGAAGAGGCTCTGTCGGTCTTTCAAAAAATTCATCGCGGTTGGCAGCAATAATTAATGGATAGTCCGACCTCATATTATAGCTCATTGTTAATAAACACATGTGCTTCTCCCCTGCTCAGTCATCTATATAATTTACTTTTTTTCTTTTCCGGTACGTTTCAAAAACCCCGTGATAGTGTGCTATCTCGGTCTCTCCCTGCTTCCAGCATAAAAGAACCGGAGCGCCGTCCATTCTGGCCGGAAAATCAACCAGGCCCTGATCGATGCTTTTTACAAAAATACTCTGTTTTTCCAGCTGTTTTATAAGCATTCGGGACTGAAACTCCAGAAAATCAATTCCTGCTTCCAGTACAAACAGTTCTTCTTCTTTTGCTGCAGCGCTGATGAAACTTTCCTGCTTGAAACGCAGGCGTGAGGCAAGAAGCTCACGATACTCCAGCTGCAGCTCCTGGAGACCAGCCATCTCCTCAGTCAGGCCTTCCAGGGTTTTATTTGCCTCTTCAAGGGTAAAATAATAGGAAAACACGTTAAACGCTCCTTTTTTTTAACAAACCGCTTTCTCTCTGTTTCTCAATGGTATTCCAAATGAAACGAGTGATGAGGTTAATCGTATCTAATAATGAGTAAAATAGGAAGTCATTTGCACACAGTTTCCGGCAAAATGATATAATATTTTCAATATAGACCAGTATGCTTTCGACCGAATCCAAAGGAGGATACAGAATGGATACAAATGAACACCTCAATGAAACGAAAGAAAAAAATACAACGAAAGAAGCGGAACAGTTTATACAGCGGTTCCGCGAATCGAAAGATACAGATGCCCTGCTGACTTCTCTCGGCGGCCTGGGCCAGTCCGAACAGAAAAATGCCGGGGATTCGCTTGACTCTTTAAAAAGGCCTGTAAAAGAAATGATGAACCAGGAAGGAAACGACCTTCCGGACAGGCTGTATGAACTTAAAAGTATGGTCAGCGAACTGGAACCTGAATACCTTAAGGAAACAAAACTGCAGAAAACCTGGAACAAACTGCTCCGGCGGAATCCGGTAGAACAATATTCCAAAAAATACGAAACCGTGGAAGCACAGGTGGAAAATATTGTGGAAGCCCTCCTTATCGGCCGGGATAAGCTGCAGGAAGATAACCTGATGCTCGATCAGCTTAAAATAACAGCCCGGGAGCGGATTGAAGATCTGGAAAAACAAATTGAGACCGGACGGCAGCTTAATGACATGCTTGAACAGGAAATGACGACAGAAGAATGGAAAGACAATCCGGCTGAACTTCAAAAAGGCCAGGTTAAGGTTATCTCCCGCGTGAAAAACATGAGCCAGGCTGTGATGGTTCTTCAACAATCGCTGGCAAGTGTCGATCTTATTAAAGAAAACAATGAAAAACTTGAAGAAGCCGTATTTAATGCTATCACGATGACCAAAAATATTATTACGGTAACCGCTTCGATACAACTGGCGCTTGGCAACCAGCGAAACGTCATAAACGCTGTAAACAGCGTCAATGAGGCGACGGAAAATATGATACTGACTAACGCACAGATGCTGAAAACCAATACGGAAGATACACTTCGTACGCTTGAAGAACCTGCAGTAGCAATGGAAACCTTCAAAAAAGCATACGCAGATGTACAAACAGCTATTGAGTTGACCGAACAATCCAACGAGCGCATTGTCCATTCCGGAAAACAATTTATTTCCGAACTGGATGAATTAAATAAACAGATGAAAACAAAGCTGCTCGATTAAGTGAAAGCAAAGAGGTGGTAGACATGGCGAAGAATTGGATGGCCCATCCGTGGGTGGACCGTTTTATTCCAGACCACCGTCGGCAGGTAGAAGACCAGATATTTTCTGATGCGCACGGTCTGGTAATGATTCAGGATATAGAAGCTGCACTGGACCGGCTGATCGAGTTTGGAAAACAGGTAAAAACAACCCAGACCTTTAAAAAATCCGGAAAGACATTTTACTTCAGACTCCGTGTTAATCAGAAACGGATGCGGCTGCTGAGCTATGAAACGTATAAATCGGAAGCTGCCATTAAAAAGCGCGTCACGATTGAATATGTCCGAAAAGCATATAACCCCGGCTCCAAACAGAATCGTTTTAAAGAGGCCTATATTCAATACCGGAAAAACGGGGAAACGTATTTACGAAGCATCCGAAAGTCCCGTTTTTTTCAAGGCGTATTTTATAAGCTCGAGCAGCTCGATGACCAGCTGCTCGGCCGCCTGCCTGCACTGGAGCCGGCAGCTTCTTCAACGCTGACTACAGAAGACAAACATTTTGTCGACTCCTCCGAGGAGCCGTTTCAATTTATTTATAAAACGGAAAGCCATATAAAGCTGGCACGCTCCGGTTTATCACGCGCATCGGAACGCTGCCTTATGGAAATTGTTCAGGAGGCCAGGGAGATTACGCAGCATTATGACCTTCTCGACCTCGAGGAGAGATATACTGTCAAACGCATGCTTCAAAAAGACATTCCCTCCCTGCTCGAAGCCTACCGCCTCCTTTCGCCTGACAATCAGCTCATACGCCAGGAAGAGCTCACGTCTACTTTACGGCAGATGCGCTCCACTCTCGAAGGCCTGCACCGAAAAGTAGATGCATTAAAGGCAGAGCGCGTTGATTATTTGTTCAAGCTTCATGAAAAAAGATACCCGCCCAAAGACCAGCGGTAGCCTGCCGCCGCTTTTTGGTTTTATTTTTTGTAAGCCTTTACATAAAGGAGTGGTGTTATGAACCAGTCAGAGAAAATAATGAAATTAGACGATGAGTTGTGGATATCCGATGGAATGGATTTATCGGTACCTGGACGTACCGGCACTTACATTTTAACCGGCGGAACACTCGCAGTAATTGAAACAGGCCCCAGTCCTTCTATTCCCCGCTTAAAAGAAAACCTGCAGAAAATCGGCTTTTCGATTAAAGACATCCGGTATATAATTGTGACACATATTCATCTTGACCATGCGGGGGGAGCAGGCCTGCTTATTCAGGAATGCCCGGATGCCGAACTGATCGTACATCCTAAAGGAGCCCGCCATTTAGCAGACCCTTCCAAGCTTATTAAAGGAGCCAAAGCGGTATATGGCGACGATTTTGATGAGCTGTTTAATCCAGTGCTCCCTGTACCGGAAGCACGCATTTTGTCTGCAGCAGATGGAGAGACGCTCTCTCTTGCGGCCGGTAGAACGCTGACGTTCTACCATACACCGGGACATGCTGATCACCATATTAGTATTCATGACAGCTTGACTAATGGGGTCTTTACAGGGGATACAGCAGGTATCCAATATGTAGACGCGCTACAGTACGACAGGCAGATTTTTCTTCCGTCTACTTCGCCGAACCAGTTCAGACCGGAGCAGATGCTTGCCTCCCTCGATCACCTAACTGCTATGAAGCCTGCTGCTATTTATTTTGGCCATTTCGGTAAAACGGAGGATCTAGAAGAAGTCAGCAGTCAGATTCGTTATTGGCTTCCTGTTTTTGTGCAGACAGCAGAAGAATCGGCCGGTAAAGAAAATGAGCTGGAACACCTCCGGGCAGAATTGTATAAAGACATTCTTGGTTTTTACAAACTTCCCCCTCTGCCTGACGGGGATCCATTCAAATACCTTTTGCAGCTGGATTTGTATGTCTGCGCAATGGGTCTTCTTGATTACGTTAAAAAGAAGCAGCAGAATAACTAATTCTTGCGAAAAGGAACAGGAATTGCTTATAATGAATACATTTCCACGAACGATAAATAGTTATATATATGCAATTGGAGGTTTTTTTGTGAATCGAGCAGATGCAAAGCAACAGCAGGGCCGGACCGTTTTGATCGACCTTGGAAATGAAGGAACATTTTTTGCTACATTACATTCGATAATTACACCGCCTCAACAGGTGTGGAATGGCGAAGTAACAGTGACCGGCATATTTACGCTGCCTGTCTTCTCCAAAATTGATACTCTGCTGGACAAGCCTGGTAAAACAATGCATGTCAGTGGACAGAAAATTCTGCCCGTGTCTCCGGACCGGCAGCAGGTTTCATTTTCGGTTACATTATCGGAAGCGATTGAAGATAAAAAAGCTCAGATTACAGAGCGCAGCAGGCAGAACTCCCTGGAAATGAAGCAGTATAATGATATTCTCCGTCAGCTGTCACCGAAGGATACAGCATTGCACCCTCCTTTGGATGATGTGCACTACATTTATTACAAAATCGAAAAATCCAAAGACGTTATTTATTTAACCGAGCCTAAAATGGGAGATGTGCTGGAACTGGCTAACTGTCCATTTCAACTGGAAGCAGCCGATCCCAGGCAGGGCTGGGTAAACGTTACGCATGTTAAAGGGTTCCGCTTTGCCGATGAGTCCGGTGATATTCTTACTCTGCGTAACCACGACTGGGTCCGCATTCATCCCGAACAGTTTGAGCCTTATACGATTTTATTAAATGAACTGGATAAAACGTCCCGTCAGGGATTAAAGCAGGCTCTTATGCACTTCTCTTTGACAGACAGCGATCTGCTTGAGTGCCATAACCGCCTTTTATATGAGCTGCTGCAGAGCAGCCCGGAAACTACGCTGAAAGGCGTTAACTTTCTTTCCTATCAGCGGAACGGGTTGACGGTAATGATTCAGCATCATTATGTGCGGCACATTCATAACAAAGAAACCGACTATGTATATGATCGATTTGAATGTACCGCGGATAATGGAGAGCGCAAAATATATGTGTATACCAATAACGCCTACACAAAAAATGAAAAAACAGATCAATAATTCATTCAAAAAAAGAGGTGCCGGCAGCTAGTCTGCGGGCACCTCTTTTTGTTCTGCGGGTTCTGAAAACCACTGGAGAAGATCTTTTCCTTTTTCAGTATCCAGATCGCGGAGGCTGAACTCCCTTCCGCCGCTTGACGACAAAATGTCGACCGTAATAGAACATAACTGATTTCTTTCCTGTAAATAATGATACTGCTTTGTGTAGGACTGTATTGCCGTTTTCGGAAGAACAGCATGCTGCTTGCTGATAAGCCGGTTCTGCAGAACAAGCTTATTGTGATCTTCAGCCAATCCGGCGGAGCGGTACTGTGTCCAGCCGAGCCAGGTCAGCAGCAGCGGCAGAACAAATAACATGCTTCCATACGGCACCCAGATAGCTGCAGCCACTGCCAGCAGCCATCCCATCCAGGAGGCCCGGAATATATAGCGCCTTGCTGCACGCTTTGGCACGCGCGCGAGACCCGGCTCCATCTGCAGATCCGGACGGATGTGATGTATGATTTCTTCTGCCATAGTTTTTGAACCAAGCGGCAGCAGGACGGTGGAAAACGATTCTTTTTCTGAGCCGCCACCCGCACTGTCGATGTAAATTCTCCAAAAACCGAGCATCTGCTGAAGCGGATTGCACGTGTAGCGGACGCTTGTAATCCGTTCAGGCCGAAGCGTAAGCTGCTTTTTTTCCAACAGGCCCCGCTTGATAATCATTTCTTTATTAATCAGCTTGATCTCAAACTGCCCGTACTGAAGCATCGTAACCACTGTAGAGCCGACCCATGCGATAATCGCAATTAAAAAGAAAAACAATACGAGAAACCAAAGGCTTAAATCCAGAATATATCCTACAGTGCTTTCATAAAAAGATTCCGGGATGAATTGATCAAACTGCGAAAATATAGCGGCTGCAGCGGAAAAGAACAGGCCCACCTTTCCCGAAGTGATCCCTGCGTAAAAAATATAGCGGGCCGGTATTTTTTTTTGATACGTAACTTCCTCCCGCGTCTTTTCAACTGCAGTATCCTCATCTACTGCATCGGTTTCTTCCAGGGATACAGATTCAGCTGCTCCGTAAAGAAGAGACTCACGGATTTCTTCTGCATCATCTTTTGACAGCGCAATGATGCTTACTTCCGGAACCATGCCGCCTCCGGCTGTTTCTATTTTAATTTTTACGAGGCCGAACGTTCTTTGGATAATGCCGGCCGAAATATCGACAGACTGCACTTTTTTCCGCTGTATGTACCGTCTTTTTTTTACAAATATACCTTGTTTAATACGAAGCTCCTGCTCTTCCAGCCGGAACCGGAAAAACAGCCAGGAAAACAAACTATGCAGAAATAAAACAAGCAGCAGAGCAGGAAATATCCACTCCTGGCCGAATAAAGTGCCTGTTCCGCCTGCAAAAAAGGTTAAAAGCAGCGGGAAAATAAAGTCTTTTATACGAGATACGAAGAGAACTACTACCGCCGCGCCGTGCATCCGTTTCCAGCTATTCGTCATCCGCATCAGCTTCTTTCCTGCTGTATAAACTATCTTCCGCTTCTGCAAGTCTCGAAATGTGGTCTCTCAGATCCTGCCCCACTTCCTCGGCTAGTGCTGGAATTTCATGAATACCGGCAGCGGTGGAAATGGTAAGGGCCGAAAGTCCATATTTTTTATAGAGAGGCCCCTGAGCTGTATCTACATGCTGGATACGGGACATTGGAATAAGCGTATGCTTCGTAATTACTACGCCGCGCCTCAGCTCCACTTCTTTTTCATACACTTCATACCGCCAGCGTTTCCATGTCATGGCGGGAAAAAACCAGGCTTTCCAAATGGCAAAGACAGCGATTACAGGAAGAACAATGCTTACAATCCATACCGGCCAGTCCTGCCGGATGGTAAAAATAAGCAGAGCAGCCGGAAGCGCTAAATAAACCAGCGCTTCGATTGCTCCTTTAATTCTCCATACTGATAATGCTTTTTTAGATATTTTCTGGGAAGGGAGAGGACGGGAAGTCATTCGTCATCCTCTTCAACATAAATGATCGTAACGCCTTCGTTTTCCAAAACGGCCAGCGTTTCCCTGTTTAGTTCTTCATCAGCAAGCAGACCGAGCGAACGAACCAGCTCCAGTTCATCCAGGTGGCCTTTTTCAGCATCCTCTACCAGCTCCAGTGCTTCGCTGAGCTGCTTTTCTTTCAGCTTGTGTTTCACTTCGTCTTTAGTCATTAAAATAACCTCCCGCCCGTGTATTATTTACCTTCTGACATCCGTTCTGTCATCTGTTTCCAAACAGATCCCTTTGCTTCTTCTCCGCCTTCAATACGCTCGAGTGCCATCTGCGCCTGAAGGGCCACTTCAAACTCCTGATCTTCTGCAGTTTTCCGAAGTGCAGGCACAGCGGAATGATCTCCTACTTCATAAAGAAACATAGCTGCGCGCCAGCGTACCAGTTTATTTTTGTCTTCGAGCGCTTCGATCATTGCCGGAATGCCGCCCGTGTCGCCTAAATCGGAAAAGCAGTCTCCAGCCGTACGTCTTACGGTTACCGACTTGTCGTTTAATCCCATTGTCAGATACGGCAGAATAACTGGATCTTCAATCATTCCCAGATACATGACAGCAAGTCTTCTGATAGATGATTTCTCATCACTGAGCGCTTTTTCCAGAACTGGAATATCTTCCTCTTTTGGATCCATCTGCTCAAGCAGCGCATACCGCTCTTTCCAATCCGGAACATCCAGCATATCGAGCGTTACTTTTTTGAAACGCTGCGCGTACTGCTCACTATTTTCATCCTCGGATAACGCCATTTTCACGAGACGATCCAGCCGTTCCTGATTGTAGACAGCAGAAATTTCTTCCGCTACTTCTGCGCCGATAGCATCAAGGTCATTTCCATAACGGATGCCGTGCTCTTCCCATTTTCTTTGCAGCACAATGTTGTCGTCTTCTTTTTGAGCTTTAAAAGCAGCTTCCTGAAACCGTTCAGGGAGACCCTGACGCTTTTCCTCTTCGCCTGCCATAATTTTCAGCTGCATCGGAATTCCTTTAAACATCTGCTTTTGAATCATTACTTCACCAAATGCCTCGGTTCCTTCTTCTCCTCCATCGGCGGAAACTTCCATTTTTTCTCCGAATAAATTCCTAACCTGAGGAAGCAGCTCTTTCCAGTCAGCTTTCGGGTGCCGTTCAATGGCCATGAAATCGGCTACATGGTATACGCCTTTGATTCCTTCCACGGTAAAAATTTTCTGGATTGCCTCCGGGGCTTCATCTTTATTTTTTAACGTGAAGTTGTGGCTTTTGCCGGCCTCCAACGACTCATCGAGGGTCAACTTCATCGTATTAGGACTTGGTGTTGGTTCTATCGAAGTAATTCTCATTTTATCATCCTGCCTTTCCTGTCTTATCGGGTTTTATTTCTTTTAAATTGTAACATACCCTCGTTTCGCTCAGCCAATTTACACGATTCGCTTTCAAAGGAATATCCAGGTCTGCATGTATGAAAAAGCCGGGATAGGGTATACTAGTAAGGAAATCAGCTGTAAAGCTGTTAGAGGCAGAAGTTCAAGGAGGTCATTATTATGAAGATAGCAGTTTTATCAGATGTTCACGGAAATGCAAGAGCACTAAAATCGGTACTCCGGGTACTCGCAGAACAAAAAATTGACAAGATGTATATTATCGGGGATTTAAGCTTTAGAGGGCCTGAACCTAAGAACGCCCTTGAAACCATACGATCTACTCCTGCCAAAGTATTAAAAGGCAACGCGGACGAATGGATTACCAGAGGAATCAAAAAAGGAGAAGTGCCGGACAAAGCGCTCGGCCTGATGAACCAGGAAAGAGATTGGGCGCTTGAACGCCTCACGGAAGAAGATCTGGCTTACCTGGAAAAGCTTCCTACCTATTTTCTCGACGAGTTGGAAGACGGCATTGTCATGCACGCTTTCCATGCAGTTCCATCGAGTCTCTTCGAGGTAGTGCCCGCAGATGCGGATGACGAAGAAATGCTGGAGAAGCTTGCTTCGGCTGAAGAGGCCGACATATACATTTACGGCCATATTCACACACCTTTTGTCCGTAAAATAGGTGCTAAAACCATTATCAATACAGGCAGCATCGGCCTGCCGTTTGACGAGGACCCCCGCCCTTCATTTGCACTTATCCGCATAGAAAACGGCCAGGTAGACGCTACTATCGAACGGGTTGAATACGACAAAACCTGGGTGATGGAACAGTATGACGCCGGAGATTATCCGAACAAAGATCAGATGAAAAATATTATAAAAACGGGAAAGAAGCCTAAATAACTTATACTTGGCGGGAGATGTTTTCTGCTGGTATCAAAAAAGACCCCCACCAATGGTGGGGGTCTTTTCAGTCTGTTTTTATTTGTTCATTAACTGATGAATGCCCTGGACAATTTCCGGAAACGAAGCTTTATCCGAATAGCTTTGCCGAATCTCCAGGTTTTCGTCCAGCAGAAAAGTGGTCGGCACGCCCATGCACTGATAGGCGTCGTAGACCTGTGTGCCTTTATCTTTTAAAACGGGAAAGCTGTAGCCCGTTTTTTCAAGAAATTGAACAGCGTCTTCTTCTTTTCCTTCTCGTCCCGTAACGTTAATCGTTAAGAAACCCATTACTTCTTTGTCCATCTGCTCGTAAAACAAATGTTTGTAATGAAGATCCTTCATGGAATCCGGGCACCAGGAAGCCCAAAACGTAAGAATCAGCGGCGTACCTTTCCATTCTTCCAGCTGATGAGTCGTTTCACTATATATATCCTGCAGTTGAAAATCTGGTGCATTCATTCTTCATAACTCCTTATTTCAGCGTACTTTGAAGTTCACCGTGAAGCTGTTCGAGCACATAAGGCGGATTATCGAACGTATACATTTTTTTAACCGGCTCCCCGTCTTTAAAAACAATCAGGCAGGGAACGCTCTGTATTTTTTCCGTTACAGCTTCCTGAGGAATTTCGTTAATATTTACTTTGTAAAAAGGAACGTCGTACAATTTTCTCATAGGTTCTATTACACGCTCGGCAATTTGACACGTCCTGCAGAAGGGAGAAGCATAAAACACTGCGCCGGACGATGTTTCTTTCAGCTGCTTAAGCTGTTCTTTATTAATCTGCTCCATCTTATCCTCTTTCTACAAGTCGTGGACGGCGTCATTCCACTTCTTAATATCATTGGCGACTTTTGGAAAATCCTCGGCAAATGGATAATCTTTTAAACTCTCTTTGCGATCGAGTTCACTCATCTTATTCCAGACTGCTTTTAACTCATTGGCCGCTCTGGAAAACTCCTGAAGTTCTCTTTTTAATTCGCTCATGAATTCTGCCTCTTTTCTTTAAAGGTTTTGAAACGCTTTAACTAATGCTTTTCCATAAAGAGGGATATCAGGGGGACGGCGGCTGGAAATAATATGTCCATCCGTTACGACGGCTTCGTCTTTCCATATGGCTCCTGCATTGGTCATGTCATCTTTAATGCCCGGCGTGCTCGTTACCGTAACACCCTGCAGGATGCCTGCGCTGGAAAGCACCCAGCCGGCATGGCAGATCTGGCCGATCACTTTTTTGTGCTCATCCATATGCTTGACAAAGTTCAGAACTTCTTCATAGCGCCGCAATTTATCCGGTGCCCATCCTCCCGGAACGAGAATGCCGTCAAATTGTGCTGCGTCAAGTTCGCTGAAAGCAGCCTCTGCCTCAGCGGGAACACCGTATTTACCTTTATACGTGCGTCCCTTCTCTTTACCTGCAAGCACGACTTCAGCTCCTTCTTCCCGAAGCCTCATTACCGGCACCCAAAGCTCCAGATCCTCAAAATCGTCTTCTACTAATGCAATAATGCGCGTTTTTTCCAAACTCATATTCCGTTTCCCCTTTCTCTTGCTGTGCTGTTACTAGTTTCCCCTACTTCTCCTCATACGAAACGAATTTCCTGCGTCAATGTCTGCAGTTCAGCTGTATGAATTGTCTTCTGTCCATTCTGCCATACATCCTTTGGCAGCTTCCAGCCCTGGATCGTAAAATCAAAGGCTTCTGAAAAAGGCGAAGGCTTCATCTTTACGGCGGAACTATCCTGCCAGAGCGGATAAACCTTTTTCTTTCCAAGAAAAGAAAAGCGGTGCCGAAACCCGTTTTGAAACCAGCTAACTTCTTCTGATTTCGGCGTACCTGCTTTATTCATGCAGGCATATAACGATACATCGTCAAAAAACTGAAGAATATCCAGGTGCTGATCGAGACGATTGGCTCCGGTTACTCTTTTTTTCCAGTCTTTCTGTCTTTTTTGTTCTCCTTCAAAAAAAGACACGCCCGCTGCCGACGTATCATTTTTTAAAAAGGACGCATAGTGCATGCTTAGAAGAGTTCCGCTGTACAGATCCTCTTTGCCTGCCGCTTCAATGCCTTTTTTATACGCCTCCAGCTTCTCCTCCAGCGGATAATCCACAAAAGAATAAGGCTGGCCTCCAGCAGGTCCGGAAACGACTTGATCCAGAGGGATCCAGGCATTATCGTGCAGGCGGATGGCATATAAAAGCGAATTCCATTTATTTTCGTCTTTCCAGCGCGGATTGTTGACGTGCGCTGCCGCTGCAGCACTGAGACGGGCATGTTCATGCTGTTCTATTAGAAAGTAATAAGAGGAAAATTCCTGTACAATCATGCTTACCTCCTCCTTTTAAATAAGGAAATTAAATAAACTTTCTTCTTTATCAATTTCTTTGTAGGAGAAGCCTTTTTTATTAATTCGTTCAATCAGGGGCTTGTAGTCTTCCTGATTTTTTAATTCAATACCAACCAATGCCGGTCCGTTCGCTTTGTTGTTCTTTTTATTGTATTCAAACCGGGTAATATCATCATCCGGCCCGAGAACTTCATCCAGAAATTCACGCAGGGCTCCGGCACGCTGAGGAAACACAACAATAAAGTAATGCTGCAGTCCTTCATAAATCAAAGACTTTTCCCTCATTTCCTCCATACGCCCAATATCATTGTTTCCTCCGCTTAAAATGCAGACGACAGTTTTTCCTTTAATTTCTTCTTTATAAAAATCAAGTGCCGAAATGGGCATAGCTCCTGCTGGTTCAGCAACAATCGCATTTTCATTATACAGCTCCAGAATCGTCGTGCAGATTTTACCTTCGGGAACAAGTTTAATTTCGTCGAGAATATCCTTGCATACATCGTACGTAATATCCCCAACCCGCTTAACAGCTGCTCCGTCTACAAATTTATCGATTTTCTGGAGTTCGGTAACGCCGCCGTTGTCAAACGAAGCCTTCATTCCGGCAGCGCCCGCAGGCTCCGTACCGATAATTTTCGTATTCGGGGAAATAGACTTGATATAGGTTCCGACGCCGGAAGCAAGACCCCCGCCTCCGATAGAGCAGAACAAATAGTCCAGCGGCTCTTCAATATCGTTCATAATCTCAAGGCCTGCCGTTCCCTGGCCGGCGATGATTTTCTCATTATTAAATGGGTGGATAAAGGCCATTTGATGCTCATCACAGTAAGCCATCGCTTCTTTATATGAATCATCAAATGTGTCTCCTGTTAAAACAACATCCACATACTCCCTGCCAAACAGCTTAACCTGTCCCACTTTCTGGCGCGGCGTTGTCGTCGGCATAAAAATACGGCCCTTTACTTTTAAAGCACTGCAGGAATAAGCTACACCCTGCGCGTGATTTCCTGCACTGGCACATACTACACCATTTTTCATTGTTTCTTCGGACAGGCTGTGCATCAAGTGATAAGCTCCTCTGATTTTAAAGGAACGAACGACCTGCTGGTCCTCCCTTTTTAAGTAAACATTTGCCTGATAACGTTCAGATAATACCTGGTTTTTCTGCAGAGGCGTATGATTAACAACGTCCTTCAGCGTCTGGTTTGCGATGATGATGTCTTCTATATGAATCCTGCTCATTTGTCATTATCCTTTCTGCCTCACAAAACTATCCTGCACATTTTCATTATGCGCCTGCTGTCTTCTGTGTTCAACTGCTGTACATTGTACTACATCTGCGAACCTTTGAAAATAAAAGGAAAAGGAAATACAGCGCGTAATTGATTAAATACAAAAAATTCACTATACTATGTAATAGGTAAACTGTTTTGTGTTATGTTTTACATAAATTAAGCATTTTACAGGGGGTAAGCGGATGAACAAGTGGATGGCTGCATTAATGACAGCGGCAGTACTGGCCGTCTGGCCTGCTACAGCCCACGCTTCAGTAAACGCGTGGAATGATGCAGAACCTTTATTACTCGTCGTCTTGACTATTTTTTCTATCGTAAGCATTATGGCATTTATTTTTTTCATGGTGCGGGATAACGGTTGAGAACACAACGATAAGCTTCCTGCAGGAACGAAGTGATTCTGTTCCGGGAGGCTTTTTTCTTTTCACAGCTTTCACTTACTCTCCGATTAAAATGATGAAAACAGGGAATATAAATACAAACAAACGGGAAGGACTGACAATAATGAATGATATGCTGAAAAGAGGTTTTTTTCTGGGACTGGGAGCAGCGGCATACAGCCGGGAAAAAATGCAGAATTATCTTGATGACCTTGTATACAAAGGAAAAATCACGCCCCGCGAGGCACAGGAATGGAAAGAAGAATTAATCCAGCGGGGGCGGGATAAAGAAACGAAGTGGAGCGAAAAGCGCAAAGATAAAACCCAGCAGTCTTTCAGGGATATGGGGCTTGCCACCGAGGCTGACATTCTCCGTCTGGAAGAAAAGCTGCATGATATTGAAAAAAAACTTGCTGAGAGGCCGAACAACGACGGATGGAACAACCCGGCTGAGTGATACAGGCTGAGGAAAGGAAGCAGGAATCATGGCCATTACGAAAGGACTAAAGCATGCGAACCGATACAGGCAGATTGCAACTACCCTTGCCAAACACGGCTTTGGTTATATACTTCGCGAGGTAGGGCTTTTTCATATACTCTCCCTTCCCAAACGTCTATCTGCGGAATCGGATGATTTCAACGCGCAGTCGATTGGTACGAGGCTCCGGCTTGTTATCGAGGAACTCGGACCTACTTTTATCAAACTCGGCCAGCTTGTGAGCATGCGTAAAGATATTTTCCCCCCTTCTATTGTAGAGGAACTGGAGAAACTTCAAGATGAAGTTCCTCCTTTTTCGGTAGAACTCGGAAAACGCATGATTGAGCACGATCTTCACGCTCCGGTAGATGAAATTTTTCAGTCTTTTACAGAAGAACCTCTTGCTGCTGCCTCTATCGGCCAGGTACACTACGCTGTATTACATACGGGTGAAGAAGTAGCTGTAAAAATATCGAGGCCGCAGATTAAAGAGATGATCGAAAAGGACATTGATGTTCTTCGCGACCTGGCGAGACTCTTATGCCAGCGTTTTCAATGGGCCCGGTATTACAGGCTTGATACGATCGTTGAAGAATATGTAGAAGCTATACGCGATGAAGCCGATTATTATACGGAAGCACGCAATACGCAGAAAATGGCGAAAAACATGGAGCCGTTTCCCGCTGTATATATTCCTTATATTTACGAAGAATACTGCAGCCGCCGCGTACTGACGATGGAATTTATACACGGAGAGAAGCTGCATCATCTCGAAGAGTCCCCGATCCAATACGATAAGAAAAAACTGGCCCGGCAGCTTGCCGATTCTTTTCTGCATCAAATGATGATTAATGGTTTTTTTCACAGCGACCCTCATCCCGGTAATATTATTTTTACGGGAAAAGATACAGCTGCTTATATTGATTTCGGCCAGGTTGCCCGCTTAAGCCGGTCGATGCGCTGGGAATTTGTTAACTATGTGATTGCGATGACTAAAAAAAAGCCGGATGAAGTAACAAAAGCGATATACGAAATGGCAGATTTCCCGGAGGATCTGGATACAGAGTTGTTTACAGAAGACATTGAATACCTTTTGTCCAAATACTATGAGACTTCCTTTCATGACATGAGCATCGGCAAAGCCATCAATGATATATTCGCCACCGCCCACCGTTATGAAATTAAAATTCATAAAGAATACGTTATGCTGGCAAAAGCCGTGATCACAATCGAGAGTGTTGTCGAAGAACTTGATCCGGATCTTAGTATTATGGAGCTTTCCGAACCATATGGAAAACGACTTTTCAAAGAAAAAATTCATCCAAAACGATATATGGATGAAGCAGTGGATGAGGCAAAAAAACAATCTGAGTATTTATGGGATATGCCCAAACATATGAGAGATTCACTCGAAAGGGTCGCTAAAGGCAAGATCGGCGTGGATATGGACATTCCGGAAATACAGATCATTCTTAATAAAATGGATCGTATCAGCAACCGGCTTTCCTTCAGCGTTATTCTGCTTGCCTTTAGTATCATTATGGTAGGCCTTATCATTGGTTCTACTTTCGGTGCATCCTCTTCTCCACTTGTCCAGATTCCGGTTATTGAGATTGGCTTTATTATTTCCTTTTTTATGTTTATCTGGCTGTTATTTGCGATTTTCCGGTCTGGTCGTTTTTAGCGGACTTGCCAACAAACGGCAAATCATTTATTATGATGAAGCTTTGTGTTATAGACTATTCAGAGATTTGGCTTTCAGCCGGGTCTCTTTTTTGTGGCTGAACGAACTACTAGAAGAGGGTTGGTACGATGATTTCATGGGAACTATTAAATATTATCGGAACCATTGCTTTTGCTTTAAGCGGCGTCATTGTAGCAATGGAAGAACGATACGATATCATAGGGGTTTATATTTTAGGTTTTGTTACAGCTTTTGGAGGCGGCGCGGTTCGTAATCTGCTGATCGGCGTTCCTGTATCGGCTCTCTGGGATCAGGAGCTGCTTTTTACTATTGCGTTTTTATTAATGACGGGCGCCTTTTTTCTCCCGCAGGTCTGGTTTCGCCATTGGACAAGATGGGGCGTCCTTTTTGATGCTGTCGGACTTGCAGCTTTTGCTGTGCAGGGGGCCATATTTGCAGCCCAGATGGATCTCCCGCTGAGCGCTGCCATTGCCGCTGCTGCCTTAACGGGAGCCGGGGGCGGCATCATACGGGATCTTCTGGCGGGGCGTCGCCCCCTCGTATTAAGCCGGGATATTTACGTGGCCTGGACAGTACCGGCCGGATTGTTGATCGGCAGCGGTCTGGTTGACCAGTTTTTCGGCTATGTTTTGATTTTAGGAGGTATTGTTTCGCTTCGCATGCTGAGCGTTTATTATAACTGGCAGCTGCCGCGCAGACAGCTTCCAAGCTCATAAAGAAAGCCCGGTGCAATAAGCACCGGGCTGCTTTTATTTATATTCAGCTTTTTTCAATCGGCAGATCCGGATAGGAAGCCCAGTCGCTCCAGCTGCCGGCATAAAGCCGCACATGATCGAATCCGGCTTCTTCCATTGCCAGAACGTTTACGGCAGCCGTAACGCCTGATCCGCAGTAGGAGATCACCTGATCGTACTTATCGAGATCCTGAAAGTGTTCTTTCAGCTGATCGGGAGTTTTCCACGCGGCATCTCTGCTCACGACGTCCCCCCAGAAGTAATGATCCGCTCCTGGTATATGGCCTGCCTGCGGATCCACTTCATCTTTCTGCCCGGAATAACGTTCATAGTCCCTGGCATCAATCAGTTTGGTTTTGTCATCATGAAGTGCCACTTTTACTTCTTCAATATGCACAAGCATGTTCGGTTTCAAATCGGTTGTAAATATTTTTTTCTCCGGCTCCGGTACTTTCGTATCGACCGGCCGGTCCTCGTTTACCCAGGAAGAATAAGGACTGTTCAATACGTAAACATGTTCATGTCCAAGGTAACGAAGCATCCACCAGAGACGGGCTGCCATCGCTCCATTCTGATCATCGTAAACGACTACTTCTGTCGTGAGGTCGATTCCCCACTCTCCGGCTTTTTGAGCAAACCGATCCATGTCCGGCAGCGGATGCCTGCCGCCGTGTTCTTCGGTAATGTCGGATAAATCTTCCTCCAGATCGGCGTGTACTGCTCCGGGTATGTGTCTCTTTTCGTACTCACGGCGCCCCTGTTCCGGGTCGCCGAGCGTAAAGCGGCAGTCTGCTATGACCGTTTCTGTTCCAATTTTTTGTTCCAGTTCGTCCGCTGTGATAAGATGCTTCACCTTTATCCCCTGCTTTCCTTCTCTTTCCAGGCGCTCTCCAGGCTCCGGAGTACATAATGAATGGACTGGTTCATCTCTTTAAATCTTTTTTCTTTCGTGTCCGGCTGAAAACACGTCACGGAAGCGATCGTCATATTCTCGTGCGTGTCTTCGAGCTGCTTTAGATGCAGATAAACCGGCTGTTCTTTTTTTACCCATTCTGAGGCAAGTGAAAACCACTCATCGGCTAGTGCCTTTACCTTATCAGCGAAAGGTTTAACCGTATCAAAAAAATAATCCCTGTTTTTCGTATGCTCCATGCGCTCTTCATAAAAATCGAGCATCATTTCATTCTGCTGCAGCAGCTCTTCTGTTACTTCCATAAGCCTGTTCATACCAATGTCCCCTTACTCATTTTCATGAAGTCTCTGGGCTACCGTTTCCGGCTGAATGGCCGATAGCATTACGTGGTCACTGTCTGACAAAATAATGCTTCTTGTTTTTCTGCCATTTGTCACATCAATCAGCATTTTTCTATCTCTTGCTTCCTGAATCATCCGCTTCGTTGGTGCTGAATCTGAACTCACAATAGATACAATCCGTTCAGAAATAACCATGTTTCCAAATCCTATATTAATTGCTTTTTCTGACATGATATCCCCCTTTTTGTTTCGTCTATAATCGTAACATGAAATTTCCTTCTTCTGTCCACCCGGGAGCACATTCTTCTGATTCTCACACCTGGTGGTTTGTGCTATTATAGTAAAGATGTCATGCCATTCATACAGGACGGAAAGGAGCGGATCATTAATGGCATTCCGTTATCCCAATGGGAAAAAATATTCACCGCTTGCTAAAGACAAGAAAAAAAAGCCGCTGCCTGTTTCTGCCAAGGATTATGCCAACCGCGGCATGTCGCTTGAAGAAGATATTAATGCCACCAATGAATATTATTTGGAAATGAATATAGCGGTTATTCATAAAAAGCCGACCCCGGTGCAGATCGTTCATGTTGATTACCCTTCCAGAAGTGCAGCTAAAATTACCGAGGCTTATTTTAAGCAGGCTTCCACTACCGACTACAACGGCCTCTATCAGGGACGCTATATTGATTTTGAAGCCAAAGAAACCAGAAACAAAACTTCATTTCCTATGCGGAATATCCACGATCACCAGGCCCTTCATATGAAACGGATTATCGCTCAGGGAGGGGTTGCTTTTCTGCTCGTGCGGTTTACTCTGCTCGAAGAAGTATATTTCTTTGAAGCCCGGCATTTCCTGGACTGGTATGATAACAGCGAAGCACGCAAATCCATCCCTAAATCGGCATTTGAAGAAAACGGCTACCTCGTTCCCCAGAGTTATCAGGCCAGAGTTGATTACCTGCAGATTATCGACTCCCATTACTCCTAATAATGTAACTTTTTTAGAAGTTCAGCGACTAATTAGCTGCTGATCTTTTTACAGCTGGATTGAAGAAAGAAAGGAAGAATGACTAGATGAGTAATGAATATCGTTCCCGCCAGGATAGGCGTAAATCTTCAAAAAGCAGGGAGACTGAAAAAAGGCCTTCCAAGAAAAAAAGAGGCCTTCCGCTGTGGAAGAAACTATTTATGGCTTTAGTAGCTGCCGTTCTTATCATTATGACCATCGGCGCCATAACTGCCGTAGCGATGATCAGCGGGGCACCGGATCTGGATCCGGAACAGCTTGTTCTTTCTGAAGCGGCAGAAATATATGACCAGAACGGCGAGCAGATTACACGGCTGCAATCCGGCGAAAATCGGACACTTATTGATATTGATGAAGTGCCCGACAATGCAAAATCAGCGTTTATTGCCGTAGAGGATTCCCGTTTTTATGACCATTTCGGCATAGATTTCCGTCGTCTCGGCGGTGCCGTGCTTGCTAACGTTTCTGATGGATTCGGCGCTGAAGGAGCGAGCACAATTACCCAGCAGGTCGTAAAAAATGCCTTTTTATCCCCGGATAAAACTATTGCCCGGAAAGTACAGGAGCAGTATCTGGCTGTTCAGCTTGAACAGCAGTACAGCAAAGACCAGATTCTTGAAATGTACTTAAACCTAATCTATTTTAACCAGGGAGCCTATGGCATCGGCGAAGCATCCAGCATTTATTTCAATAAGGAAGTATCCGAGCTTGAAATTGAAGACGCGGCTCTGCTCGCGGCTATCCCAAGACGTCCCAGCTATTATGACCCTCTTCAGAATCCGGAGAATTCGCTGGACCGCCGCAACCTTATTATTCATTTGATGGAGGAGCAGGGTTTTATTACAGCAGATGAAGCAGAGCAGGCGTCAAGCGTCTCTTTGGAAGATCAGCTGGATCATACTCCTTCTGAAGAAGGAGCTGTTTATGACTCCTTTATCAGCCACGTGCAGAATGAACTTGAAAACATAGAAGGAATCACTTCTGCCGATTTATATTCCGCCGGAATGCGGGTCTACACTACGCTTGACCGTGATGCCCAGGATTATGGTGAAGAAGTGGTCCAGACAAACGAACAGATCGCAGGCTATCCTGACAGTGATGAATTTCAGGTCGGTTATTCCCTAATTGATACCCAGACCGGTGCCATAAAAGCGATGGTCGGTAACCGACAGGGCGCAGATGTAGCCAGAGGCTACAATTACGCTACCGGTGCAAATGCCGATGCCGGTTCAACGATTAAGCCTATCGTTGACTATGGTCCGGCTATAGAAAATAACCAATGGTCCACCTACCACCAGCTTACCGATGAAGAGCATGCCTATTCAGATGGAACCCCTATCCGGAACTCCTCCCGGAATTATGCCGGAGAAGTAAGCATGCGTGAAGCACTGACTCAGTCTTTAAACATCCCTGCGCTGAAAACGCTGCAGGAAACCGGTCTTCCGGAAGCAGAAGAATTTGCTGAAGGTCTCGGGATTGAATTCGATGAATTTTACGAATCTGCCGCGCTGGGATCGTTTGAACCAGGTGTTTCGAGTCTTGATATGGCCGGAGCCTATGCCGCTTTCGGTAACGGCGGTACGTACAACGAACCCCATGCGATTACGCGAATTGAGTTTCCGGACGGGCGTGAAATAGAGATGGAGCCTGAATCTACTGAAGCAATGAATGACTACACTGCCTACATGATAACGGATATGTTAAAAGATGTAGTTACAGAATCATCCGGCACAGGCCGGGCTGCAAACATACCAGGCCTTCCTCTCGCCGGAAAAACCGGCACGACTAACTTTACTCAGGATGAACTCGATGCCAATGGCATTCCGGAAGGCGGGGTACCGGATGTCTGGTTTACCGGCTATACGAGCCGGTATACGGCTTCTGTCTGGACCGGTTTCAGCGGGGATCGGGGAGCCAACTATATGAATGAATCCGAACGGGAAATCGCCAAAGAAATATTCCGTCTGACTATGGACAATGCGTCAAACGGCATCGATACACCTGATTTTGAGATGCCGGATTCCGTAGAAGAGGTTGATTTAGTTAAAAGCACCGGCGAACGTGCGTCAGGATCCACCTCTTCTTCAGATATTACGACGGAGCTGATTGTAAAAGGCAACGACCAGGATTTAACCGCTCCTCCTACAGAGCCCGATCTGGGATCTGGTAATGATGCCGGTGATACCAATAATGCGCCGGTTGAAGAAGTTCCGGTCGAAGAAACAGTACCGGATACAGAAGAGGCTCCTGAAGAAGAAGCACCTCCGGAAGAGGAAGCAACCGAAGAGGAAGAAGTAACGCCGGAAGAAGAACCTTCAGACGAAGAATCTTCCGATGATACAGAAGGTACTACCGACGAAGAAAACACAGATTCAGAAGATGAATCCGACGGTACAGAATCTGAGCCTTCCGAAAACAACGGCGGCCAGGATAACGGCAGTAGCGATAACGATAATTCCGGCGAAACCGAGCAGGATGACAGCGGATCTTCAAATGAAGAAACGCCTCCTGCTGAGGAATCGGAATCCAACAGTACTCCGGAAGATGAAGGATCTGCTTCTTCGAACAGCACTTCCGGCTCCTCTGAGGACGAAACCACAACGGAGCAATAAAATATAAGCAAAAAGGAGAGCGGCCTGTGCAGGCTGCTCTCCTTTTAGATTGTTTGAAAACTGTTTCCAGCTGCCATTCCATTTAAATGAGCATTATCTAAGTTTCCAAACGATACTTACTGCTTTTCAAATTCAGCTTCAAGCCATTTCGTCTCTTCTTCAATATAAGGCTTTTTATTAATGTCATAAAGCCACTCCAGCCGCTCCAATTCATCATTGAGCTGCTGTTCAAAGCCTTCAGACGTTCTTTTGTCCAGGTCGTCTGTCATCTCTGTTGTTTCCTTTTCCAGCTCCTGCTGATATTTTTTAACGATAGCGTTCATCTGGGAACGTATATCATCGGAGGCCTGCTGTTTCATTTCCATATTTACTTTATTTTCAAAGAAATCCCGGCTCGATCGAAACATCGCTGCATACGTTTCTTCTTCGAGGGATGGAAAAGCAATGGATGAGGTCCACTCTTTCCATTCTATTTCAGGTAGATCAAGAAGCGGGAGATCTTCTCTCCATTTATCTACTTTCTGCTTCATTACCTGAAGGGTTTTTTGTTTTACGAAGGATTCGATGCGTATATGAAGCGTTTCTTTTTCCTGCATAACAAACTGGCGTACAAATCCATCTATCTCTCTAATACCGTTTCTCAGCTGCTCTTTCTGCTGTTTTTTGGAGGAGGCGGAAATAACGGCAGGATTCACCGCCATTGTGAAGTAATCATTCATTCCAAACGTCACCCGGTCAATCAAGTAGGCACATTGTTCATCAATTTCCTGAAGAAATGCCGGAAGATGCGGGCGCAGAGAAAGTTCCGTCAGTTCGTCCTTTTTTTCCCGAACTACCGCTTCCTGCTTCCGCTTTTTTTCTTCCAGCCCGGCTTGATTCGTATTCATCGTTTTCAGCGTCCGCTGCAGTTCATCTGCTATGCTCCGCATCCTATCTTGAATAGATGCCAGATGGCTGGAACGAAGATCATGCCATACGGAATTAGTAAATTGCGTTTCAAACTCCTGGAACCCACTGGAAACAGCCGTTCTGCCTCCCTCCTTATCCGCTAAAGCCTGCTTGCTTGAAACGGCGGAAAGACGCGGGGACTGAAAGCCATTGCGTTTTAACTGATCCCTCACATGGCTTTTCACTCCATTCAGTTCGGCAGGACTGTCTGCCAGATCCGATGCATTAATAAGGAAAAACAGTTTATCCTGCGAGAAGCTTTCATTTGCCCGGTTCAGCTGCTGCAAAAAGATCTGATCGGCTTTTGAAAAGGCATGGTTATAATACGTTACGTAAAAAATAGCATCGGACTGTCTGATCTGCTCAAATGCGACATTCGTATGCCTTCCATGAATCGAATTCACTCCTGGTGTATCGATAAGCTCAAGGCCTTTACGTGTCCACTCACAGTCATAATATACAATCACTTCTTTAATCATGGATGCTTTCTCTTCCTGGGCTACCCATTCCTGAAGCTCATCAAGCAGAATCGTTTTTTTTGTTCCCAGGTCCTGTTTGTAACGGTTGATACTCTGCTGCAGGGTATATAAGTGCTGATAATACGTTCTCAGCCGCGCGTTTGCCTGCTGGCCGGATGGGCGCTTCCAGTTTTTTAACGTATGGAAAGTCCAGTTTTCACCGATTTCTTTTGATACAGCCTGAATTTCCTTATCCAAAAACGATTCTTCTTTTAAATGAAGATCTACAGTGCCATGGTCGTGTGTATCATCACTTTGCAGTACACGATTTATGGCAGCGGTCGTTGGATGCGGAGACACCGGCAGAACATTACTGCCGAGCATCGCATTAATAAAGCTGGATTTCCCTGCACTGAATGCGCCGAATAAAGATATTTTTATATGATGATTTTTAAACTGATGTACTTCCCGGCTCAGAGCCTGTTTTTCGTTTTGAAAAAGCGGCTTTTCCATAAACTTCTCCAGATAAGATTCTACTGCCGGGATTATGGATTCATCCATTTGTTTGACTGCAGCTGTTTCCTCCGTGTATTCTTCTGTGCTGATTAGACTCTCTGTTTCCTGAACGATTTGCATTTCCGGTATGTCCCGGGGTGCCTCCTGAACGGAAACCTGCTCAATCTGTTCCTGCAGTTCTTTTGACTCGTTCTGATGCAGCCAGTTTTTTGCCGCCTGCTTTTTATTCTCAAACTGCTGTTTTGTTTCTTTCCACTGCCCCCACCGCTGTTCATACGATGCGGATTGTTCTGCTTCCTGTTTCTGTCGGTCTGCACATGTTTCGTAATAATCCTTCACTGCATCCTGCAGCATGTCAAAAAGGTCGGAAGACTGTGTTTTTAAATGCCTGGCCGTAGATTGTGAGACCTGTTCCATGAATGTATACAGAAACCGGCGGTCAGTTGTCTGGGAGGAAATAAAGGAACGAAGAAACGCCGAGTCCGCTTCAAAAGAGAGCTGCTGGATCGCTTCTTTATTTTCATCAAATCGTTTTTCATCATATGTTTCCATTTGATTCAGCAGATCACGGAGATGAAAGACCATCTGCTTTTTTATTTTTTCGTTCAGGTCGGCGCACAGCTCTGCTTCTCGTTTCTCTCTTTCCGCTTCTATTTTTTTCTTTGACTTAATAAGCCCCCCTGTTTTAAAGCCGGGATCCATGCTTTCCAGCCAGGCTTTTGCTTTTTCGGTCGTCGTATGCGGAAAAAGGATAGCATTTTCCAGTATTTGTTTTCTTTCTTTTGCTGTATGGGAAAGTTTTTCTTTTTTCTCCGCTTCTTCTTTTGAACGATCGTCTTCGGCACTGTCTATTTTCTGCAGAGCCGCTGGATCGATTCCTTCAGCGCGTATTTCTTCTTCCCACTTCTCCCAGGCCTCTTCCTCTTCATCTTCAAGCTGCTCCAGAAGATCGTATACGGCTGCTGTTTCCAGAGCCTTCACGCTTGGCGCTATTAACGACTCGCTGTAATAAAGAACGGATTTTACGAACCGGGTAAAATCCTGCTTTTGATTTAGAGGATGATTTTCTTCTTTCATCGAAGTAAAAAACAGCGATAATATTCGAATGTTGGATTTTGCCAGCATATTTCGGACCGCATTTTCAAACGATTGAATACTCAATTCATTATTATTATGTTTATCAATTTGGTTAATTACCAGAACGATAGGCTTTTTTTCTCTGGACAGCTGCTGCAGGAATTCAATATTTGTTTCGGACTGCACATGATTGTAGTCGGTCACATACACAATCATATCCGTCGTAAACAGCTGGGACGCTGTTATTTTCTGGTGATCCGGATCCGTGGAATCCACTCCAGGTGTATCAATAATTGCAGCATGTTCGTGCAGAAAAGGAAAGGGGCCAAAAATGGTCATTTCTTTTATCGCATTTCCGTCCATTCCCCATTTTCTCGCTTTATCCCATGGGATCTCCTGCTCCCACTTCTGTCTGCCCCCATCCTGATCGACCAGTTCAAGCGCAACGTCTCCTTTTTTTATGGAAATAATATTGGCACTGGTTGGTATAGGGCTTGTCGGGAGAATATCATGGCCGAGCAGATCATTAATAACGCTTGATTTCCCGGCTGAAAAATGGCCGCAGAACGCCAGCTCAAAAGAGTTTTTTTCGGATTTAGCCTGAAGGGCTTCTCTCCTCCGGCGGCTTCTTTGTTCAAATAATTCTTCCCATTTGGATACCGCTGTGTTTTCCACCTTGCATGACCCCGCTTTCTTCATCTTTCCTGTTTACGTCCGTGTTCGTTTAAGTACTGCAGCCTTACGTCGGCTTTCTTCGTAAAGTTCATTAAGCTGCGCGTAACTGTGATGGTGTACCGGCCGGCTGCAGATGAAATCGATTCGTTCCCTTCCATTTACAGGAACGATGTCGAGGCCATCCCAGCGGCCGGCATCCATGCTTGCAGGCTGACCGTTCATCCAAAAATAACTTTCAATGATTCCGGAAATGGCGGGGATGATCAGCGGAAGAGCTTTTTTCGCCTCCCGCACTGCAATGTGATGTTTTATTTCTATTTTATTCTGCTGCCAGTATGCCTGCCAGTGCTCCAATACTGGAAATGGGTCTTCCCAAAACTCGTAACCCGCCTGCCCGTTTTGAAAAGCAATCTCAGCTAAAAAAGGATACATACCCATCTCCTCTTTCCAGCTGGCGGATGCCGCCTGTATAATGTCCGTATCTTTATCATAAAAGGGCGGATTTTTCCACTGCGGTTCAATGATTAAATCAGGCATGGACTTTTCCCTGTTTCATCCGCTTTGTGCCTTCCCGGCAGAGAAGAAGAAGCGGACAGTCTCCGCATTTTGGACGCTGGGCCCTGCAGTGATAGCGCCCGAAGAAAATAAGGCGGTGGTGGGAGTCAGACCATTTTTCTTCAGGTATTTTCTTCATCAGCGTCTGCTCCACTTCGGTGACAGAGTCTTTCCATCTGCAGATGCCGAGCCGTTTGGATACGCGCTCTACGTGTGTATCCACAGCTATTGCAGGCATCCCAAAAGCAACGGAAGCTACTACATTCGCTGTTTTTCTTCCAACCCCGGCAAGCTTCATTAACTCTTCCCGCGTTTTAGGAACTTCTCCGTTATGCTGTTCTATTAAGGAGGTACAAAGCTTCTGGATGTTTTTTGCTTTGCTGCGGAACAGACCGATCGAGCGGATATCCTGTTCCAGTTCTTCCTGCTCTACTTGTGTATAATCGAGCGGTTTTTTATATTTGGCAAACAAAGCGGGCGTTACTTTATTAACTAAAGCATCCGTACATTGCGCAGAAAGCACTACTGCAATTAACAGTTCAAAAGGATTGGCATGAACCAGTTCACATTCAGCTTCCGGAAACATCTCTTCAATGATATCCATCGCCTGTGTTGTTTTTTTATTCGTCAGCATGCTCTCTTTCCTCCATTATTCATCAAGCCAATTTATATTCGGATATGAGGCCGGTTTGGTTTTTTCTTTCTGACGGGGCGGCTGTACCTGGTTTCTTCGATGCGTATCATTATAAGCCTTTGCCTGCTCTTCGGTTTTAATACCGCGCCGATGCCATTCCAGCAGAATACGGTCAATGTAGCGCAGGCTCAGCGTCTGGGACATCACGGCCTCTTTGAGGGCTGCTTTAATCATATCCGGCGTGTAATGATCCTGGTCAAACCATACGCTGATCGTTTCTGACTCCATCGGGGAAAGCGGACGGGACAGTTCTTTTTCGAACATCGCATAGATTTCCCCTTCTTCGGTTACATTTTTGTGGGCTTTCTGCTGCTGCCGCTCTGATGTAATCGACTCCACGATTCGTTCATACAGCGGACGCAGCGAGTACGTTTCAAATCGGACCCGTTCATTGTTTTCCCGCTCTTCTATTGTGATGAAGCCGTGAGCTACAAGATGGCGGAGCGCTTTGGCACACTGCTCGGCTGTGATCGTCATTTTCGCTGCAATGGCATCCGGTGTCGGAAAAAATTCTCCCTCTTCCATAAAGCGGTGCAGGTGAAGCAGGATCATCATTTCAGAATCAGAAATGTCCATCTCGTTGTAGTGGTCAAACAAAAACTTAGGGACGCTTAAATATCCGCTGTGCATTATGTCAATAATATCCGATTGTTCCATGAGCCGATCTCTCCTTCTGCCATGTTTCATTTTATCATTTACCTATAGGACTTAAAAGCAAAACCCTCACAGTAGAGGGCTTTGCTTTAAGGGCTGCGGCTATTTATTTATTATGGGTAAAGCCTGTTTAATAGACGCGGAAATGGAATGGTTTCCCTTACATGTTCAATACCGGACATCCAGGCAACTGTCCGTTCCAGTCCCAGTCCAAAACCAGAATGGGGTACTGATCCATACTGGCGGAGCTCCAGATACCAGCGGTAGGCATCTTCAGAAAGCCCATGTTCCTCAAACCGCTGTTCCAGCAGCTCAAAATCATCAATACGCTGGCTTCCTCCGATAATTTCACCGTATCCCTCCGGCGCAATTAAATCTGCACAAAGGGCGACTTCCGGATTTTCCGGGTCCGGCTTCATGTAGAACGACTTAATGCCAAGCGGATAATGCGTAATGAATACCGGCTTGTCATAGGATTCTGCAATAGCTGTCTCGTGAGGCGCTCCAAGATCTTCTCCCCAGGCAATATCAAATCCCTGCCCTCTTAGAAAGACGATTGCTTCATCATACGTGAGGCGCGGAAACGGTGCCTGAATCTGCTGAAGCTTCGTAATATCGCGATCTAATGCTTCCAATTCAAGCGGACAGTGATCAATGACGCTTTTTGCTATATGAGATACATACTGCTCCTGAATCTGAAGACTTTCTTCATGGTCGGTAAATGCCATTTCCGGTTCTATCATCCAGAATTCAATTAAGTGGCGGCGCGTTTTTGATTTCTCGGCCCGGAATGTAGGACCAAATGAAAAAACGCGGTTGAATGCCATGGCGGCCGCTTCGAGATAGAGCTGTCCGGACTGGGAGAGATAGGCATTTTCATCAAAATATTTCGTATGAAATAAGTTCGTAGTGCCTTCTGCTGAATTACCCGTCAAAATAGGCGGATCGATTTTAACAAAACCTTCTTTGTCAAAAAAAGCATACGTTGCCCGGATAATTTCGTTTCGTATGCGCAGAATGGCGTGCTGTTTTTTGGAACGCATCCACAAATGGCGGTGATCCATTAAAAATTCCGTGCCGTGTTCCTTTGGCGTGATTGGATAATCAACCGCTTCATGAATGATTTCAAGCCCGGTTACCTGCAGTTCAAAGCCGGATGGGGAACGCTCATCGGTTTTCACTACCCCTTCTACATACATGGAGCTCTCCTGCGTTAACCCTTTTGCCTTTTGAAACAGTTCTTCTCCTACATCACTTTTTACGACAATTCCCTGAATAAAGCCTGTTCCGTCCCGCAGTTGCAGAAAAGCAATTTTTCCGCTTGAGCGTTTATTAGCAAGCCAGCAGCCAAGTGTAATTGTCTGATCTACGTGCCGGCTGATCTGTTCTATCGTTGGTTTCATTTTCCGGGCCTCCTGTTAATAGCTAATCTTTTCTAAAACTGTACCGCTTAATAAATTCTCCATCCGCCATGCGGATATAGTAATACTGAAGCCTGCCTTCTGCTTCGTATACCCCTTCATATACTGGAATGCCTTCTTCGATCCCCGGGGTAACTTTTTTTAACCGTTCTACGTTATTGTCTTCCATAATCCGGGTTTCGGCTTCTTCGAGCGTAATGGTATCTGCGGCGTTTATCCGCTCCACCGCTTCTTCCTCATTCAAAAACACCCAGTCGCGGCTTTCATCTTCATTTGTTACCAGGGTGCTGTATAAAAAAGTGCTCCCATTATATAAAAAAACATCGTCCACACTTTCTACATTCTGTTCTTCGAGCGCAAGCTCTTCTCCCAGAGCCCTTTCTTCCAGAAGCGGGCCTCTTGCGACCAGCAGCAGAATAAACACTGCAGCTAAAAACAGAACGGCTGCTGCAGGCAGAATGACATACCATTTTTTCAGCATAGATCTGCCTCCTTTATGTGCGGTAGATCGTAAACACCATATAATCCGAATCTTTTTCGTCAAGCGCAAGCCCGAACATCAGATCATCGTCTTTTAACGTTCTATTTAATGTGTCTACTATTTTGTACACATCGTCTGCGGCTTTGAAACGGGTAGTTGACATTACTTCCAATTGATCACTCATACTGCCCCTCCTAATTTTTGCTTTGGTATACTTTCTCCAGTTTATCAAACTGACGGTTCACGTTATAGATGATTTTTTCTTCGTCCATCGTAAGCAGTTCCCGATCTTTCATTAACCGGCGGCCATTTACAAATACATCCGTTACGTCTCTTCCGGAAGCAGCATAGACGAGATGAGACGAAATATTCTGCTTCGGCTGAAGATGAAGTTCTTCTGCATTAATTAACAGAAAGTCTGCATCCGCTCCGATTTCTACTACGCCGGCATTTGCAAATCCCAGCGTCTCTGCTCCGATTTGTGTAGCCATCTTATATATTTCTTCAGAAGAAATCACTGCCGGGTTTTCATGAGATGCTTTCTGCATGAAGGCCGCCATCCGCATTTCCTCAAACATATCCAGATTGTTGTTTGAAACAGTGCTGTCTGTACCGATGGAAATCGACAGCCCATTCTCTCTCATCTGCATCATAGGCATAATACCAGAGCCGAGCTTAGCATTGCTCATTGGATTGTGTGAAATATAGGCAGGTTTTCCTTTAAGCTGCTGCATTTCTTTTTCGCTCATGTGGACCGTATGGGTGAGTATGGTTTTCTCCTCGAAAAATCCCATATTCATCAAGTCATCGAATAAATCGACGCCGTTTTCTTTTTCATAGTCTGCTTTTTCACGGCGCGTTTCCATTAAATGAACACCGAGCGTCCATTTTTTATCATGGGCTGCTTTTACTATTTCTTTCATAAAACCCGGTGGACATGTGTAGGGGGCATGTGGAAACATCATTCCTTTGATGCGTGAACCACCTTCTGTATCCCATTTCTCTCCAAGATAGACGGCTTCATCCAGTCGTCTCTTCTGCTCCGGCTGATCGACAAGGCCGATCATGGCGCGTGCCAGTACGGCCTTTAAGCCTGAATCCTGCGCCGTCCGGAATACTGCGTCCATATCAATATGGTACATATCCTGAAACGCTACCGTTCCCGAACGGATCATTTCTGCCTGAGCCAGCATGGTGCCTGCTTCTGATACCTCTTTATCAAACAGAGCCTCTCTTGGCCAGATGTTATTGCCAAGCCACTCCTGCAGCACCACATCATCTGATACTCCGCGCAGAAGGGCCATTGGTGTATGACCGTGCGTATTGTACATTCCCGGAGTCAGCCAACGCCCCTTACCGTCAATCACTTCTTCCCCGGCCTGTAGTTCAGGCTCTCCGCTTCCTATCGCTGCAATTTTTTCGTCTTCTACTCGAAGCCACTGATCGTAAGAAACCGCATTATTCTGGTTTCCCCGGACAATATGAACATTTTTTATCGTATAACGCATGGATTGTTCTCCTTTATTAATTAGTCTCGTTATAAAAATCATGAATATAGTTTAACAACGCATCTGACTGCTTATGCACAACAGGCATATCCGGCAGCGAATGTAGAAACGCCGGGCCGTAGGAAGCTTTCATAATCCGTTTATCCAGCACCACAACCGTTCCCCGGTCCGAATGGCCCCGGATCATTCGTCCAAAGCCCTGCCTGAATCGCAGAATCGCCTGAGGCAGTGACATTTCCTGGAACGCATTTCCTCCCTGCTTTTCAATTCGCTGCATTTGGGAATGAATAAGCGGGTCTCCAGGAGGAGAAAACGGCAGCCGGGCTATAATTAAACAGCGCAGCTGGTCACCGGGAAGATCAATTCCTTCCCAAAAAGCGTTCGTCCCCAGCAGGATGGTCCGCTTGTTCTGCTGGAACGTTTTTAACAATTTGCTTTTGCTTCCGCTGTGGATGCCCTGGGCTATAATCGTAAAGCTGTTCATCTCGTCCCATTCACGGAGCATATGGTACGTGTCGGCCAGCATATCAAAGGAAGTAAACAAAATAAGCACTCTGCCATCTGTAACAGAAGCCGTGTGGTAGATAAAATCAGCCATTGCCTCTACATAGGTGCTGTCCCTGACCCCTGGGAAATCACTTGGAATCAAAAGAGCAGAGCGGTTTTCATAGGAATACGGGGACGGGATATACAGCGTCTCCGGCGTAAAGTCGTCCAGCCCCCATTTCGATACAGCATAGGAAAACGATTGTTCCACCATTAAGGTCGCAGACGTCATAATCACGCTGCTCTTGGCTCCAAACAGTTTATCTGCCAGATCATTTGAAACATCCAGAGGCCGTTTGTAAATAGACACTCCGTTTGCAGCTCCTTTATGATCAGCTTCCATCCAGTAAACATGGTCGTCTGTCTGCTCCAGGGTGACCTGTGCGAGTTCGTCAAATGCCTCACTTAGATCATCCGCTGTCTGCTGAAAGTCCGTAAGCAGCGCTTCATTGTAATCAGAATGGACCGTATTTTTCTGCAGAATCTGCTGGAATACGCCCCATTCTTTTTTCTCTTCCCGAAAGATCATGTCCAGCCGGTTGACTGCTTCTCTGGCTGCCTTCCAGGCCGGGCCATTTTGACCGCCGGGCTCATAGCGGTAAAGCATCCGCCCGACGTCCGTCCGTTCGGAATGGCTGTTTTTCATACAAATTTGACGCAGCAGACGAAATAACTCGCTGCACTCATATTTCAGAAGCGCAATATGATCCCGTCGTCTTTGGTACCATGTATCCGTAAGGGCATGCACCGTTTCTTCTTCTATTAACTGCAGTTTAAAAAAGCTGCCTTTGCCGGTACCGGCATCGATTTTGTTTAATAAATACTGGAATGAATAATAATCCACGTCTGCTCCCAGATGTTTAGACGCCGCTTCTTCAATTTGATGCGCTTCATCTATAATAAGTCTTTCATACGAAGGCAGTATACTATTTTTGCGTTTAACGTCTGAAAAAAGCAGGGCATGATTTACGATCACAATTTGGCTTTCCGCTGCCTGTTTTTTAGCACGTTCGTAAAAACAGTAGGGAAACCATGAGGATCCGGGCCCGGGCGCTGTAGCTCTCCGGCTGCTTATTTTCTGCCAGATTGCATGATTATCCCCGCCGGCCCGGTTTAACTCATTTAAGTCACCGGTTTGGGTTTCAAGCAGCCAGACCGTTACCTGAGCCAAAGCCAGAGCTTCATCATGGGTTGCCACCGGTTCCTGCCACTGCATGGAAAAGCGGCGCAGACATAGATAATGCTGTCTTCCTTTGAGAATCGATACGTTAAACGAATATGGCAGCATAGCTTTTAAAAAAGGAATGTCCCTGTCATACAGCTGTTCCTGAAGCGCATTTGTATAAGTAGAGATTACAATCTGCTCCTGCTGTGCAAGGCTGTGAAGCACTGCAGGTGCTAAGTAGGCTAACGATTTACCGGTTCCCGGGCCTGCTTCTATTAAGGCGTGAGACCGCTCTGTAAAGCAGGAGGTTATCGTATCCGCCATTTCCTGCTGGCCTTTCCGGAATTCAAATGCACTCCACTTTTCTGAAAAGTAACCGTCTCTGCTGAAAAGCGGCGGCAGGGAAACATCTGGAGCCGCTTCCTGTGCAGGCGCTTCTTGTGGAGATTTTAAAGCTATATTGTGTACCACCCGGATGCCTTCGGACTCTTTGAGCCTGAGGTTATTTTTTGCCTGCATGAATACCGGCTCCAGGTGACTCTGCATATATTTGGAAGCCGTCATCAGCTTTTGGAGGGCAGGGACCGGCATGGTTTCTATTTTTCTTTTTATAGCAAGCCAGATTTCTGCGGTAACGATGGCGTCGCTGTCTGCCTGGTGGGGCCTGTCATGAGAAATATTCAGCCAGTCCGCAAGCTGGGTCAGCTGATAGCCCGGCGCAGTCGGAAACATAAACCGTGCACACTCCACCGTATCGAGTGTAGCCCCTTCAAATACAGGTAAACCTGCATTGGAAAGCTCCGCATTCAGTACGCTCAAATCAAATGGTACATTGTGAGCGACCAGAACTGCATCTTCGAGCCAGGCAAGCATTGGTTTTGCTGCCCCGGCAAACGAATCTGCTTTTTCTACATCTTCGTTTGTAATACCTGTTAATTCCATAATAAACGGGGGGATCGAATGAGCCGGGCGGATATAGGCGGAAAACGTGTCGATGATTTCATCATCCTCCATCAACACCGCACCTATTTGAATAATATTATCTCCGTCCTGCGGCGCATTTCCTGTGGTTTCCGTATCAATTACTACATATTTTGGCAAGCTCATTCACCCCGTTATTATCGTTGCACGTTAACGTTCTGTTTCCAGCGTCGCTGCGTGTATTTCTTTATTTATATATTGCTCTATTTTATTATCGGCATCCAGAACAGCTATTTTGGGCTGCCACGCTGCTGCCCGTTCTTCTTCTATCATCGTGTAGGCAATAATAATAACTGTATCCCCGGGCTGAACGAGACGGGCTGCTGCCCCGTTCAGACAAATGGTGCCTGAACCTCGAGGTCCTGTGATAACGTATGTTTCCAGGCGCTCGCCGTTATTATTGTTTACGATCTGTACTTTTTCATTTTCCAGCAGATCGACGCTTTCCATTAAATCTTCGTCAATCGTGACGCTCCCTACATAATGAAGATTGGCTTCTGTTACTGTGGCCCGGTGCAGTTTTGATTTCATCATTGTTCTAAACATGGCTCTTCTCCTGTTCTCCTGCCGGTTTATGCAGCGTTCCTGCTTTCACCGTGATATTGTCGATGAGGCGGGCTTTATTAAAATAAACGGCACAGGCTATCACCCACATTTTACTGGCTGTATCCAATGGATCAAGAGAGGGAAACGGCAGGGCCTGAACGTAATCAATGCGCCCGCTCGTATGCTCCGTAATATACTGCTTTACCACCTCTGTGATTTCGTCGGGCTGCTTTCCTTTTTCCCACAGCATTTCTGCCAGTTTGAGAGATTCATATATTTGAGCCGCTTCCTGCTTTTCTGTGCTGCTTAAATATAAGTTTCTGGAGCTCTTAGCGAGTCCGGATGCTTCTCTTACGGTATCACAAATGACTAATTTTGTATCCAGATGATAATCATCGATCATATTCATAAGCACCGCTGTCTGCTGAATATCTTTTCGTCCAAAGTAAGCCCGGTCAGCAGGTATAATCTGCAGTAACTTATGAACCACTGTCGCCACTCCGTCAAAATGACCCGGCCGGCTTTTACCGCAGAGCACGCCGGCTCCCTTTTTCACATGAATTACGGTCGTCATCGGGCGGGGGTACATTTCCTGAACGGACGGCAGAAACAACAGGTCCACTCCATGCTTCTCCGCAGCCTCCATATCTTCTGCTTCTGATCTTGGATACGACGCCAGGTCTTCACCAGGACCGAACTGAAGCGGATTAACGAATATACTTGCAGCGGTCCAGTCATTTTCTTCTGCCGAACGCTGGAAAAGGGAAGTATGGCCTTCATGAAGTGCCCCCATGGTTGGAACAAAACCGAGTGAGCCTTCCTGCTTTTTCAGTTTTCGGATTTCTGCTTTCATCTCTTGAACGGTACGGATTATTTTCATATCCCGGCACCTGTTATTACTTTTTCCAAAATGGAAGCAGGCATCGTGAACGTATGGGAAGCATCAGGAAAAGACCGGTCCTTTACTTCCTTTACGTATTCCGAAAGGCCTGTATGAATAGACGGCTCCAGATGCGCAAACGCTTTGACAAAGGAAGGCACATGGCCGTTTCCTATTCCAAGTGCGTCATGATAAACGAGCACCTGTCCGTCCGTGCGGCTGCCGGCTCCTATACCGATAACCGGAATGGAGAGGATAGAGGCAATATAAGCTGCCAGTTCCCCGGGTACACACTCCAGTACGAGTGCAAAAGCCCCCGCCTCTTCCACCTGTTTCGCATCTTCAATTAAACGGCCGGCTGACTTCTCGCTTTTCCCCTGAACTTTATACCCTCCAAGCACGGCAAAAGACTGTGGTGTTAGCCCCAGATGCGACATTACTGCTACGCCGCCTTCTGTCAGTGCCGTAATCAACGGGACAAATTCTCCGGCCCCCTCGATCTTTACAGCATCGGCCCCGCCGTCCTGAATAGTCCGCCGTACCGCAGAAACGGCTTCATTCCGGCTTCCGCTGCAGCTTAGAAACGGCATATCGGTAACTGTAAAAACCCCGGGAGCGCCGCGCTTTACAGCCCGTGTATGCAAAATCATATCTTCTACGGTCACCGGCACGGTTGACGTATATCCATGAATGACCATACCCGCAGAATCCCCAACCAGCAGAAGGTCCATCTCTGCCTGTGCGCAGGCGGCGGCAGAAGGAGCGTCATATGCGGTCATCATCGCAATCGGAATCCGCTCCTGTTTTAATTTTCGAAGCGTTAATGTTGTATGCATGCTAATCTCTCCTCCTAATTTATAGGGAGAAGGATGAAATACAAGCTTTATGAAACGATGTTGCTTTCATCTTTCTCCGTCCCTGTCCATTTACGGATCAAGGCAGATCAATCATTACTAAGCTTCCATTACGGGAGGTACAGTTCGAAAATATTCGATACTGTCCTGACACGTTGAAGTTGCATTTAGTATATCAAATTTCATCATGTACTGCGCTGTTCGTGGATGTCCGCACTGTAAATATATTCTATTTTCCCATCTTCTGTTTCAAGTAGAAGAACACCATCCTTAGTAATACCCCTGGCCAGTCCGCATAGTGTTTTTCTGGTAGTAACGGCCGTAATATACTTTCCAATCGTAACAGCGAGTGCTTCCCACTTTTCACGCACCGGGCCGAATCCTTCCTCAAGCATCCGGAAATACCAGTATTCGTATTGTTTTAATATTTCGGCAAGCAGCTGTGCCCGGTTATACTGGCCGGCTCCTGCTATAGCAAGCGACGTGGCACGGCTCTGGATATCTTCAGGAAAATCCTCCTGCTTTTGATTAATATTTAATCCGAAACCCACAATGACAGCGTGGATCTCATCAGGGTCTGACTGCATCTCAATAAGAATCCCCGCAATTTTTTTATCGGCTATCAATAGGTCATTCGGCCATTTAATATCTACGGGCAGATCTGTTACTTTCCTGACTCCTTCTGCGATAGCAACGGCGGTAAGCAGCGTAAGCTGAGGCGCCTGCTGGGGAGGAAAGGAAGGCCGCAGGATCAGGCTGCACCAGAGACCGGTGCCTTTCGGTGAGTGAAAGGGCCTGCCCATACGTCCTTTGCCTTTGAGCTGCTCCTCTGCTACTACAATCGTTCCTTCCGGCGCATCTTCTCTCGCTGCCTCATGGGCGGGAATCTGGGTGGAGTTTACCTGGTCAAAAGAGTGGACGACCCGCCCAAACGTCTTCGTGTCCAAATAGGCATTTATTTCGTCGGCGGTTATGGAATTTGGCGTATATTCCATTTTATAGCCTTTCTTTGTTACCGCGTTTATTTTGTAGCCTTTTTTGCGGAGTTCTTCGATGTGCTTCCACACGGCTGTCCTTGAAATACCCAGCTTATCGCTTATCTCCTGTCCGGAAATATAGGAGCTGCCTGAATCATGTAATATTGCCAACAGCTTATCACGCATCGCTTTCCTTCCCCCTTTCTTTTACAAAAATGGCCGCCTCTTCGAGCAGCTGCTCTTTTTTATTGGCGATTTCTCCTATGACTACTTTTTTTTCAAGCACATAAAGCAGGCGTCCATAATGAGCTGATGATAAATCCGGAAAATGCCTGAGGATATCTTTTCCATCTAAAGCTAAATCTTTTTTCGTTTTAATAGGAAGAGCGTCCAGGCGTGCATAAAAAGACTCCAATTCCTTTTCAGACGGCGTGTAGTCATACTTCCATTGATGAAGGAGATAGCCGCGTACGGCCTGCTCCCGCCCTGCTCTAAAAAGAGTATACGAATCCTGCTTATAATCATGATTCTTCACGGCCTCCAGCAGGTGCCTGAGTTCCTTTTTCCACTTATTGGAGAAGGACCAGCTTCCTAAAACGGCAGACCCTTTCCCTCCGTACAGTATGAGAAACAGGCCTGCCCAGCGCATAAGCCCATCATCCAATTTGTTTATCTGATACCGCCATAAACAAAGCGGCCCTGCCTGAACCGGCTCAGGTAAATGCTCAAACAACCGGAATGTATCGGCCATTCGAAGCGCCCTTTCTGCGAAGCTGCCCTGCAGGAGAAGCGAGCATTCATCTTTTATGCGTTCCACCGCCGTGCCCCGCAGTTCTTTTATTTCCTTTATACAGGCGGCTTCTGTCCGGGAATCCATACTCCAGCCAAACTGAGACACAAACCGGAGAGCCCGCAGAATACGAAGCGGATCTTCCCGAAAACAGCGCGAAGGATCAACCGCTTTAATGAATCCGGAGTGAACTGCTTCTGCGCCATCATACGGATCCAGCAGGTTTCCATTCACATCAACAGCCATTGCATTGCATGTAAAATCCCTTGCTGCAAGATCCTCGCTAATGCCGGCCCCTTTTAATGCCGTCAGTTCATAAACGTGCCCCCTGTGGTGGAGAACCGCCGTTTCGTGCCGGTTTGACATCCGATGGGCTCTATTGAAAATCAGCTTAATCTCCTCTGCAGAGGCGTTTACTGTTATATCTAGATCACGCGGCATGTAGTCCCGGCCGTTTTTTATCCAGTCCCGCACGCATCCTCCGACCAGCCAGCCCGTAATATCGTGCTTTTTTAACAACGAAAGAAAAGTCACCGCTTCGTTATAGGCTTTCCCCATCAGCAAGCACCCTTTTATACACGTCTTCGTATTGCTGCACGATTTTTAATGCAGAAAACTCTTCCTTTGCGCGTTTTTTCGCTTCGCTGGAAAAAGACTGAAAAACACTGCTTTCTGCTATTATATGCAGCGCCGCCTTACCTGCGGCTTCTGCATCTCCAGCCGGAACGATCAGGCCCGACCTGCCGTCTTCTATTACTTCAGGTATACCGCCGACATCGGTCCCTACTACGGGAACGCCGCATGCCATCGCCTCTAATGCGGCAAGCCCGAAGCTTTCCTTTTCCGACAGCAGAAACATCACGTCTGACATGTTAAGAAAATCGGAAATGTTTTTCTGGTTCCCTAAGAAAAGCACTGATTCCGCAATACCCAGCTTCTCAGCCAGCTGCCACGCTTTATTCAGGTCCGGGCCGTCCCCTATCATCAGAAGCGTCGCCTTTTGTTCCAGCTGGACCGTGTAAAATGCTTCAATAACGTCCTCCACCCGTTTAACCGGGCGGAAGTTGGATATATGAATCATTACTTTGTGTTCAGCGGGGATATTATATTCTTTTTTCCACCATTCCCTGCTGTGCTCCTGAACGGCATCTGCCTGCTCAATAAAATTGTAGATGCAGTCAATCGGAGCTTTAATACCGAGCATATCTTTAGTCTGCTGGGCGAGCGATTGCGAAACCGCTGTAACCGCATCTGATTTTTCTATTGCATAATAAATCGATTCTTTCAGCGAGGCATCGTTTGCCAGAACGGTAATATCCGTTCCATGCAGCGTCGTCACAACTTTCAATCCCGTCTGCGCCATATCTTTAGCGAGAAGGGCACAGATGGCGTGAGGGACCGCGTAATGGACATGCAGAATATCCAGCTTCTCCCGTTTAGCGACCTCTGACATTTTGCTTGCCAGCGTTAACGTATAAGGAGGGTATTGAAATACTTCGTATTGATTCACTTCGACCTCGTGATAATAAATATTCGGATATGTTTTATTCAGGCGGAACGGCATACTAGTTGAAATAAAATGAACTGTATGTCCTCTTTCTGCCAGTTGTTTTCCTAATTCTGCTGCGACGATTCCTGATCCGCCTACGGTCGGATAACAGGAAATTCCAATATTGAGTTTCATTCATTTTTCCTTCCTGGCAGTTCGTTTAGTAATACCGGAGAATAGGGGGTGAATGCTTCTGCATAGGAAACAGAAGCCTGTTTGCCCATCAGAAGATCCCTTGCCCGTACCGATTCAATATACATACTTGTAAGAGGAGTGTGCACACTTTCTTCTGCTAAAATAAACTGGCTTTCATAGCAGAGCAGCGACTCCTCCTTCAATGATTGGACACTCGAAATATCTATATAAAAGGCGGCACCGCTTATCATGCCGTTTATGCTGTACTGATACGAGTAGGGGACGCGCCATGCGTCGCCGCCCGCTTCTGTATATCTGCGGATGCCGGCATCAAAAAGCGCCTCTTTTATGATCGCCCCGCACTTTATATGATCCGGATGACGGTCTTCGTGCCATGGAAAAAAAACAATATCCGGACGCAGGTAACGGATCAGCGTCACGATTTCTGCATATTCCGGGCTTTCCTTTGTTAAATTCCGGTCTGGAAAATTCAGCTGATAGCGCGCCTGGGCACCAAGCGTTTCGGCCGCATGGGCGGCTTCCTTCTGTCTAGTTTTAATATCTCCATTGCTGGAAAGTTCCGCCCTTGTCAGTGAACAAAATGCTACCTTATCCCCTTTTTGGGCATGGAGTGCGGCCGTCCCACCCATTCCAATTTCAATATCGTCCGGATGGGCGCCGAACGCCAGTAATGTCAATGCAGCAGTCATTAAGATCCTTCTTTCTCTGAGGAACCGCGGAAATCAATAATGCCTTCCTCTATTGCTTTAATTAGAATTTCAGCTGTAGCTATATTTGTAGCTAATGGCACCCCATGGACATCACAAAGTCTGAGAAGTGCTGACACATCCGGCTCGTGGGGCTGGGCAGTTAATGGATCCCGGAAAAATAAGATGCAGTTCATCTGGTCTGTTGCCACTAGAGCACCAATCTGCTGGTCGCCTCCTATAGGCCCGGATTGAAAACAATGTACATCAAGATCTGCTTCCGTCTGGATTCTTTTCCCTGTAGTGCCTGTTGCATACAATTGATGCCCCTGCAGAATGTGTCTATATTCCTGAGCGAAGCTGACCATGTCTTCTTTTTTCTTATCGTGGGCTATCAAGGCAATTTTCATGTTGACCCTCCTACATTATGTTTTCTAAACCGTAAACAAGCTCCTTGTGTTCCACTACGTGTTCTACCGCGAGCTGCACTCCAGGCATAAAGGACTCCCGGTTAATCGAATCATGCTTAATAGTCAGTGTCTGCCCGGCTCCCCCAAACATAACCTGCTGGTGGGCTACAAGACCTGGAAGCCTGACGCTGTGAATTTTCATTCCATCTATATCTGCACCTCTCGCACCGGCAAGAGATTCCGTTTCGTTTTCATGCCCCTGTCTGCGGGAAGCACGGTTTTCTTTAATCAGCTCAGCCGTTTTTATGGCTGTGCCTGATGGCGCATCAAGCTTGCGGTCATGATGCATCTCCATAATTTCTACATCCGGCATATAAGCTGCTGCCATTTTGGCAAATTTCATCATTAGGACGGCACCAATTGCAAAATTAGGAGCAATGACTACGCCAATCTGTTTTTGTTCAGCTTCTCTGCTCAGTTTTTCAATGTCTGCTTCCGTAAAACCTGTTGTTCCTACAACAGGTGATACACCGTGAGCCAGGGAGGCTTCAAGGTGCTTCCTGCCTGTTTCCGGATTGGTTAAATCAATCAGCACATCTATCGTATTTTCCTGAAAGCACTGATTAATATCGGTATACACAGGCACATCGACCGCCGGCATACCGGCAATGTCTTTTAAACGGCTGCCATTGTTTTTGGAATCAATGACGGCGCATAATTCAAAGTGTTCTGTACGATCTGTCAATTTAACGGCTTCTGTTCCCATATTGCCGCGCGGCCCTGCTATAGCAATGCGTATATGTTTTGTCATGATTAACTCTCTCCCTATTCTTTTTTTGTCCACCGGTCTGCATCTCTTGATCGGAACTTCTCCATAACCAGATCAAATGCCTCATCCAGGTTAATATGTAAAGAGTTCGCAAAGCATATTAGTACAAATAGGATATCTCCCATTTCCTGTTCCATCGAATTTTCCTGTTCTTCTTTCTTTTTCGGTTTTTCTCCGTAGGAATGATTGACCTCCCGTGCCAGTTCCCCGGTTTCTTCACTTAACCGGGCCATCATGGCAAGCGGACTGAAATACCCCTCTTCAAACTGGCCGATATAGCGGTCTACTTCCTGCTGCATCTCCTGCATTGTTTTTTTATCCATTTGGTTATCCGCCTCCTGCTGATATCGTATCTGATTCCTTTCTTATTGACAATCCGTAACAAATTGTCTCCTGCCTTCTCTTCGCTTATACTAATAAAGGCTGATTGATTAAAGGAGGAATACTATATGAAAACGAGCACGCACCTTACTAACATAGCGTTTGTTATTCTTGGTTCTGCTATAATGTCGTTTGGACTCGTCTATTTTAACATGGAAAACAATCTCGCTGATGGCGGACTGACCGGTATTGCATTAATTTTATATTTTATATTTGACGTGGACCCTGCCTGGTCAAACCTTGTATTAAATATCCCGCTTCTGCTCGTAGGCTGGAAAGTGCTAGGGCGGGTCGTTTTTATTTATACCCTTATTGGTACGTTCAGTATTTCCTTATTTTTGTGGCTGTTTCAGCAGTTTCCCCTCGTTTATCTTCCACTCCAGGAGGACTTAACGCTTGCGGCCCTGTTTTCCGGAGTCCTGGTCGGTTCCGGACTCGGTATTGTTTTCCGGTTCGGCGGGACCACGGGAGGAGCCGATATAATCGCCAAGGTCGGTTTTCGTTATTTCGGCTGGAGCATGGGCCGGACGCTGTTCTTATTTGATGCAGCGGTTATTACGAGCTCTCTTGTCTATTTAAACTACCGGGAAGCGATGTATACGCTTGTTGCCGTATTTGTCGCTGCAAAAGTAATTGACTTTATTCAGCAGGGTGCTTACTCTGCTAAAGCTTCATTTATTATATCGGACTATACAGAAGAAATCTCTGCAGCAATTACCAACGAGATGGACCGCGGCGGTACGATACTTAAAGGTACCGGTTCCTTCACGGGATCTGATAAACAAGTACTGTACTGCGTTATCGGACGCAACGAACTGGTCCGGCTCAAAAACCTGGTGGAGAATATTGATCCCCATGCATTTGTTACTGTTAATGACGTTCAGGACGTTATGGGGGAAGGATTTACGCTGGATGAAAACAAAAAACCGCTTCATGTTTCATAGCCCTAAACAGAAGGAAAGCCGAGAAGATCTCTCTTCTCGGCTTTTTTTCATATTCTTTTATTCGTCCATCATAAAGTACATAGCAATGAATCGCACAAGTTCGAGAACGGCAACCAGTGCAGCAGCTACATAAGTTAACGCTGCAGCATCGAGTACTTTCTTTGTTTCTTTCTCTTCATTGTTCTTAATTATTCCGGTGCTGACTACCTGAGTCATCGCCCGGCTGCTGGCATTAAATTCGACCGGAAGCGTAACGACCTGAAACAGGACGGCGGCACTCATAAATACGATACCGGCTAACAGCATTCCCTGCGACTGAAGCAGCATACCTGCAATAATAAATAGAAAAGCAAAGTTTGATCCTTTTGTAGCTGCCGGTACAAGCTTGCTGCGGAAACGAAGAAATGCATAATCTTCTGCATCCTGCATCGCATGGCCGACTTCATGAGCGGCTATTGCCTGGGCTGCTACGGTGCGCTGACTGTAATTTCCTTCAGACAGGCGCACTACTTTTTTACTTGGATCATAGTGGTCGGTCAACTGGCCTCTTACAGGCTCTACCGCTACATCATATATACCATTATCGTGTAAAATTCGTTGTGCTACTTCCGCACCGGTCATACCGGATGAGTTAGGAACTTTAGAATATTTTTTGTAAGCTTTTTTCACTTTTGCCTGTGCCCATAAAGGTATTCCCATAAGCAGCAGGAAGTAAATAATAAATGCTCCTATTCCCATAGTGTCTTTGACCCCTCCATTTTTAATGTATATTCTAATTTTATGTAAAACGTCAAAGAAAGTCAATCACTACGCTCGACAGGTTTTGACGATTGTATGACAGCCGTTTCAAAAATTACATAAGACTCAGCGTTTTTCTCTTTCGGCGTACGCCGAGGAGATATACAGCTCCTACAGAAATAATTCCCAGCCAAAACGTAAAATACCCAATGTGGGAAACATAGCTGCTTAAGGCCGGTGACAGCCACGGATACATTTCGTATACATAATCGATAATGTCATTATGAACTGTCCATACCGCTGCCGCTGCAAGATGCCAGGCTTTGATCCGGTAAAAAGGCATATAAAGAAAAGCCTGGATGGCCATCCCGGCATGAGAAGCAATCAGCATGTAGTGCTGCCATTCCAGCGCTCCGCCGGCCAACCCTGCTGCTGTGTTCATCACTACGGCCCAGATGCCGTATTTGATAAGGGTTACTGCTGCAAGCGCTTCGATCAGCCCGTTCTGTTTTTTTATAATAAAAGAAAACAAAACCAGACAAAAAAACAGACTTGCCGTCGGGCTGTCGGGAACAAACAGAAGAAAAACAGGCGGGGTTGATGCCAGCTGGTACGCATACCAGTAATACCCATAAAGCGTACCAAACACATTAATCGTAAGCAGTATCCATAATACTGGAGAATAGGTCATCCACCGAAGAACAATCATAGAGCCCCTCTTTTCTTCACAAATTTCCACACAAAATCGTCCTATAAACGATATCGTTTACAGGACGAAAATGTCAATGCCTTATTCTTCTGATTCCTCTTCTTCTCCGCCGCCTTCTTCCGGATTTCCACCGGAAGAGATAAATTCAGCGAGTGTCTGAAGATCTTCGTCGCTTCCTTCAAACTGTCCGGCCGGCATTTCACCAATACCATTTACTGCGATATCAGCTACATCATCCGGCTCATACGGTACGTCAAAGATAGGAGGCCCGGCGGCACCTGAACCCTGAAGCTGGTCGCCGTGGCAGCCAATACAGCCCTGCTCAGAATAAATTTCGTAACCGGCGGCTTCCATATCGACACTTTCCGCGGCTTCCATTTCCTCTTCGTCAAGCATTTCCCCCTGGGCTTCCGCTTCTTCCCAGTTATGGCTTTCCACCGATTCCCACGTCAGGTAAACAGTAGCGAGCACACCAAGAACCATTAAGGAAGTAGCAATCGGACGTTTCGAGGCTCTACGCTCTGGTCCTGTATCAAGCCATGGTGCTAAAAGAAGCGCTCCAAATGCAAGACCTGGAATGATAACCGCTCCAATAACCGTAAGCTGTCCGGATGCGTATTCGTATTTCAGCAGCTGGTACAAAAACAGGAAATACCAGTCTGGAAGCGGTATGTATCCTGAATCCGTCGGATCAGCCAGCCTTTCCAGCGGCGCCGGGTGGGCAATCGTCAAACATAAGAATCCTATTAGAAATACGGCACCTACGAGCCATTCCTTCAGCAGGAAGTTAGGCCAGAAAGCTTCCGTATTTCCCGGAAACTCCGAATAGTCTTTTGGGATATTCGGTTTTTTATTGTCAGGCACACGGGAGTCTCCGACAAATTTCATGCCTTTTCCTCTATGCATCGTTTATATCCCCCCAATCAGTATATTCTTCACTGTCCTTTACAATGGACCAGAAATACCTTGTTTTCTAATCATAATAAAGTGGGCAGCAAGTAATCCAAGCAGTGCACCCGGCAGGAAGAATACATGAATGGCAAAGAATCTGGTTAACGTCTGTGCGCCAATAATCTCAGGATCCCCCGCCAGCAGCGTCTTCGTTAATTCCCCGACAACAGGCACACTTTCTGCGATTTCAAGTCCAACCACTGTGGCAAAGTAAGCCTTCATGTCCCAGGGAAGAAGATACCCTGTAAATCCAAGTCCAAGCATTACGAAAAATATGAGTACACCGACTACCCAGTTTAATTCACGGGGCTTTTTATAAGATCCTGTGAAAAACACCCGAAGGGTATGAAGAAACATCATAACAATAACAAGACTTGCCCCCCAATGGTGCATACCACGGACAATTACTCCAAATGCCACTTCCCCTTGAAGATAACGAACCGATTCGTACGCATTTACAATATCGGGAACATAATACATTGTTAAAAACATACCGGATAAAATTTGAATAACGGTAATAAAAAAGGTAAGACCGCCGAAACAGTAAACAAATGCGGAAAAATGGTGAGCCGGGTTTACGTGCTCCGGCACTTCATGGTCCGCTATATCCCTCCACATAGGAGTGATATCGAGACGGTCGTCCACCCAATCGTACACGCGCTGTAACATATGTAATACACCCCCTATATTTGTGGTTCTGCTGTACCTAAGTAAACCGTTCCATCTCTTACTTCCGTTACATACTTATGAAGCGGCTCCGTAGGCGGTGTACCCGCAATATTCGTTCCGTCTTTTTCGAAACGGCCGAAATGGCAGGGACAGAAGAACTGATCCGGATAATCTTCGTTGGCATCCCAGTTCACCGTACATCCCAGGTGCGTACAGGTAGGTGACAAAGCCACGATATTATCTCCTTCTCTGTAAATCCATGCTGTTTCCGTCACTTCTGACTGATACCAGGCATCAACCTGTTCATACGAGAAATCAAACCGCTGCGGCTCTTCCGTTAAATCCGCTACTTCTGCAACCGCATACATGTCGCTTTCTGCACCCGCTTTAAGAACCGGGTCTACTGCAAATCTTGCCATAGGAAGTATTACTCCTGCTGCCATAAAGCCGCCAACTCCAGTAAGCGTATATGTAAGAAACTGACGCCTGGATACATTATGCTTTTTTTCACTCAATCTATTTCCCTCCCCCATTAAAAAGAAATAAAGCCCTTACAAAACAAACGAAAAAAAGAAGCGTGGCTCTGCTTTTCTATTTTATTATTGCAAAGACATGCCGTTAAAGGCAGAACTACACCATTTTCGCAAACTGGTTTGTTAACTATAGTATAACAGAAAACAAGCCCTCTTTCCTGCCTTTCTGGATAAAAAGAAAGCTGGAATATCTTAATAATATCCCAGCTTTTAACGATATGTCAACGTTGCCTGTAAACTGCGGCAAAACCTGCTGCTATTCATTCCATTTCATTGTAAGCAGCGGCAGCAGTTGTTTCATCTGCTCTGAAATGATTTGTTTTTTATAGGAGTTCTCCAGGTTTTCAAAAGGAACAAATGGCATCCATACGAGCATTCCGTCAATGCTTTTTTCCACCTGTTTCCAGCCGGCATCCGAAGTGATCAGGATAATATGGGAAAAGCCGCCTTCTTTGGCCTCTTGTATCCACTTCTGGATTTTTGGCAGCTGCTCCTCCACCGGTTCTTGTTTTAAATAAGGAAAAGCCGGCGACAGCATAACCCTGCCTTTAAACTGCTTTTCCATCTCCCGGGTTAATGCTTCCACAAATTCCTGCATGGAGGCACTTTGTTTCATCTCATTTGTAAAAGACACGGGCTGGAGCGGCAGCAGCAGCGTATCAATATACTGTTTTTCCCGGAGAAATACGGTCATGTCATCTGCGGTCCATTTCAATGCAAATCCTCCTTTATTCCTGTTCCAGTTCCTCAATCCGCAGCGCTGCAGCTTGATTGTCCGGTTCTTCGATTAGAAGCTGATTCCAGATCAGCACCGCTTTTTCTTTATAACCCATTTCTAAAAGCACTTCGCCGTATTCATCGAGAAATACCGTGTTTTCTTTTAGTTCGGGATAGATTTTGTCAAACAATGGCAGTGCCTCCTCCAGGTCATCCCTGCCTGCATAAGCCCTGGCTTTATTCCATTCAAACAATACGTCCGTTTCTCCTAAAGCCTGAAGGTGATCCGCCAGATCGATCATATCGTCGTAGTCTTCATAACGGTGCCACATGGAAAACAGCACGGAAGCTGCTTCGGCATTGGCGGGATTCAGGGCAAGTGCTTCTTTCAAATATCCTTCCGCCAATTCCTTATTCTCAAGGGACCACTGAACAATACCGGCTTCTACATAGAGCTGATCATTAAAATTATCTACTTTCAGACCTTCCTGAACGGCTTCAAAAGCAGCTTCCCATTTTTTCTGATGCTTATATGCCTGAATTAAATAAGGGTACAATGAAGCATATTCATAATCCATTGCTTTTAATTCTTCAAATTTCTGTGCGGCAAGCTCATAGTCTTTTACCTGAAGCGCTGTATAAGCATAACCGAACAGCGCGTTCATTTCCCGCTTTTCTTCAAGTCCGGTTTTGTAATATTTCATAGCGTCTTCAAACTGACCCGTGGCGCTGTATGCTTCAGCAAGCCGCAGGGAAAGGCTGCCTTCCGGATATTGAAAGCCGTGCTGTTCCGCTTGTTTCAAATAAGGAATAGATTTGGCAAAATCTCCTCTTTCCAGATAGTATTCACCCAGGCCGGCCAGAAGCACCGGCTCTTCCGGTGCTTTCTGAAGAGCCTGAAGCAGCCTCGTTTCCGCCACTTCATCGAGTCCCTGCAGTTGATATAAGTCAGCCAGAAGCATCTGTGCCTGAAGGAAATTATCGTCTTTTTCTTTTATTTCCAGCAGCCATTCAATGGCGTCTTCTTCCTGATCCAGATCAATAGCATTTTCCGCTGCAATTAAATAAAGCTCTGTTTCATCCGGATAATGCTGGATAAGCTCGTCAATTATAGGTTTGGATTTATCTGCAAGACCCAGCTCTTCGTACACCTGCAGAATATCGTATTTTTCCTGATGAGAGGCAGTCTTTTCAAGAGCTGCCAGTTTTTCGAGTCCTTCTTCGACCCTGCCGTTATTTATCATATCGTAAATTTTTATTAAATCCACTTGTTTAAAACCCTCCATCGTCTTTCTTTATTCCTCTTTGACTCGTATCAGTATACCAAACTATACAGTGGAGTTCGACCGGCATCTATTATAGGAGAACATAAAAAAAGACCTGATTCGTAAACGCTTACAAATCAGGTTAGCCAAAAAGCTATTCAAATGAATGAGTATGGATAGGAGTGGAGAGAAACCATACGCTAACTATATTCTATCAAGAATTTCCATATTGTCAACTCTTTTTAAAAGAAAAACCACCTGTTAAAAAACAGGCGGCCGACTGCTGATTATTCAGCTAAATAGGTGTCATATAAGGACTGCTGCAGAAAACGGCTTCCTTCTTCCCTGTCTGTTTCCGAACGGAACGTCAGCTGAAGAACACCTGTGATATCTTCTCTCGTTTCCATAATACGAATATTTATAATGCTGATGTTATTTTTTGCAAGAATACCGGTTACATCCGAAATGACCCCGGGGTGGTCCGGTACATCCACAAATAGATCATAAAAAGACTGCAGTGCTCCTTTTTCCCGAACGGGAAGCGTATCGCGGAAACTTTTTGCTTCTGAAAAATAATGCAGAATGTTTTCGCTGTCCTCTTCCTCTATAAGCAGCTCCATTTTATTCATTTGTATTTTCCAGTCTTCCAGAAGCTGCAGAAGCATTTCTTTATTTTGAAGAAGTATATCCCGCCACATAATCGGATTGGCGGATGCAATTCTTGTAATATCCCTGAATCCTCCAGCTGCCAGCTGGCTTGCCATTCCATCCTTTTCCCCAGCATCCCGGACCTGATGCACAAGCCCTGCGGCTATAATATGAGGAAAATGGCTGATAAGGCCGGCCACCTGATCATGTCTCTGCGGAGCCATCTCAATAAATCTCGCCGACGTACCCTTCAGCCAGTTCTGGAGCTGAATGACCCGGTTCATGCCGGTTCCGTTCGTAGGCGTGAGAACATAATAAGCGTTTTCGAATAAGTGGGGTTTGGCTGCCTGCACCCCGCTTTTATGAGATCCCGCCATCGGATGGCCGCCAATGAAAGTGACGCCCTGCTCCGAAAAGTCGGCAGAGGCGCAGATCTGCTGTTTGGTGCTGCCTACATCAGTTACAATAGCACCCTGCTTTAATTCAGCCTGCTGAAGCTTTTCAAGAATATTGACGGTTTTTGTTACAGGGACTGCTACGACCACCAGGTCTGCTTCTTTTGCTCCTGCTTCCAGTGATTCGGCACAGACGTCGATAACACCCAGCGACTTGGCCAGGCGGAGCTGATTTTTATCAACGTCTACACCCGTTATTTCTGCATGATGCTCTTTTTTGATTGCCAAAGCAATAGAACCGCCTATCAGGCCCATTCCAATGACACATACTTTTTTATTTGCCACGTTTGTACTCCTTTAAGCGTATCCTTTGTTACTTGGAAGATACGTTGACTTCTTCCAAGCAGGCAGCAAATGCTGTCATAAATGCTTTATTTTGTTCTTTCGTACCAACGGTCACCCGAATTGCTTCCGGAAATCCAAGCGCCTGTCCCGACCGGACGATAAACCCTTTTTTCAATAGAGCCTGAAACATTACATCTCCCGGCACTTTTACATAAATAAGCAGGAAATTTGCCTGGGTCGGCAGGTACGTAAGCTTATGCTTACTGCAGAAATTCTGCAGTTCCTTAAGTCCTTCCGCATTATCTGCCACACACTGCTTAATATGTTCCTGATCTTCTATTGCTTCAATTGCTGCCACCTGGCTTGCCGTTGTTAAATTAAACGGCGGGCGTACTCTATCTACAAGAGAAATCAGCTCCGGTGAAGCAATGCCAAACCCTACCCGCAGCGAAGCCATGCCATAAGCTTTGGAAAATGTGCGCAGAAGCATTAAGTTTGGTGTGTCTGCAAGCATGGACATAGTCTGAGGATAATCATCCGCGGTTACATATTCAATATAAGCTTCGTCCGATACGATAAGCACATCGTCAGGAACCTGCTGAACAAATTCCCGGAAAGCAGTGTTATTTACATACGTTCCGCTTGGATTGTTTGGATTGCACACCCATACAATCCGGGTCTGTTCGTCAATTGCTTCAAGCATTGCATTCAGATCATGCACTCCATCCTTCAAAGGGACTTCCCGGATTTCCGCCCCTTCAATTAATGCATTATGTTTATACTGGGAGAAGGAAGGCGTTGCCATGACCGTATTTGTCGTATGATCCAAAAACGTACGGCACAGCATAAGAATAACTTCATCAGACCCGGCTCCAAATACAAGCTGTTCTCCTTTCACTCCAAGAAAGTCAGCTGTCTTTTTACGGAGCGCCGCAGCATAGCCGTCCGGATAAACTTCCAGATGGCCGGCCGTATCTTCAAGCGTGTGCTTCACACGATCGGATGCGCCGTATGGGTTTTCGTTGGAAGCAAGTTTGATTACTTCTGAAAGACCCAGCTCTTTTTTTACTTCTTCTATCGGTTTTCCCGGCTGGTATGGTGTCATGCCGTATATCTGCTTTTTAGCTTTCATTACGATTCCTCCATTTATTGTTGGTGGGAGGATGGGACGGCTAATAAACCTTCTACGTACTGCTGGATAGACTGGAGCGCGTCCCGGCGTTTCGCTTCATGCTCTAATTCAGCCTGAAGGCCTTCCACTTTTTTCATAATTGCACTACCAATAATAACCCCATCGGCTGAGCCTTGCAACCTCTTCACCTGTTCAGGGGTGGAGATGCCAAATCCTACGGCGACCGGCACTTCACTGCTGGCTTTCACCTCTTCGATAAAGGCATAGGCTTCCGGAGGAAATTCTTCTCTTGTGCCCGTAACCCCCAGGCTTGATACACAGTATAAAAACCCTTCCGCCTGCGCAGCAATTTTTTCCAGTCTTGTGCTTGAAGTCGGAGCTACAAGAGAAATATTAGCGAGATTTACTTTTTTAGTAAGGGTGCTTAATTCTTCACTTTCCTCTAATGGAAGATCTGGAATGAGTACACCGTCTGCTTCATTTTCTGTCAGCTTCTCTATAAATGTTTCAATTCCCATCCGCAGCACCGGATTGTAATAGGAAAAAATAATAACAGGAATCGTTAATCCTTTTTTTCTCATCTCAGGAATTAATTCTATAGCCTCTGTGAGCGACATGCCGTGCTTTAAGGCACGAAGGGCGGAACGCTGCAGGACGGGACCATCGGCGAGAGGATCGGAATAAGGGATGCCCAGCTCCAGAATATGGGCTCCGGCTTCCTGCATCGTTAATGCCAGCTCAATGGTCGTTTCCTTATTCGGATCTCCTGCCATAATAAAGGGAATAAACAGTGGATAGGAGGCGCTTTCCGCAGCCTCGCGGACGGTTTGTCTCGTCATGACTGCACCTCCCGTTCCAATGACTCTTTAATAGTATTTACGTCTTTGTCCCCACGGCCTGAAGCGCAGATGACCAATATCTGATCTTTGGACATCTTTTTGGCCTGTGCAAAAGCCAGATGAAGTGCATGCGCCGTTTCAATCGCCGGAAAAATGCCTTCTGTACGGGTTAATTCTTTAAGAGCTTCCATTGCTTCATCATCTGTTACTGCTTCATACTGCACTCTGCCGCTTTCGGCAAGATGGGAATGCTCAGGACCAATGCCCGGATAATCGAGACCGGCTGATATCGAATACGGTTCAATAATCTGGCCGTTTTCATCCTGAATTAAATAGGTAAGGGATCCGTGAATGACGCCTTTTGTGCCTTTGCTGATTGTAGCGGCGTGATGGCTTGTTTCCACTCCCATTCCGGCAGCTTCAGCACCGTATAACTCTACGTCATCTTCAAGGAAAGGATAAAACATTCCGATGGCATTACTGCCTCCGCCTACGCAGGCAACTGCTGCATCAGGCAGGGACTGTTCAATGTCCTGAAGCTGCTGCTTTGTCTCGTCTCCAATAATGCGCTGAAAATTGCGGACTACTTTTGGATATGGATGAGGCCCTACAACGGAACCAATCAAATAAAAGGTGTCTTCTACATTGGAAACCCAGTAGCGGATCGCTTCGTTTGTAGCGTCTTTCAGCGTTTTGCTTCCGGAAAGCGCAGGTACAACCTCTGCCCCAAGCAGTTCCATTCGAAAAACATTCAGGGACTGCCGTCTCATGTCTTCTTCTCCCATAAACACTTTACATTCCAGTCCCATACGGGCACATACTGTCGCCGTAGCTACACCGTGCTGGCCTGCTCCGGTTTCGGCAACTATTTTCTTTTTCCCCATTCGTTTTGCCAAAAGAGCCTGGCCAACAGCATTATTAAGTTTATGGGCCCCGGTATGAAGCAGGTCTTCACGCTTCAGATAGATTTTAGCACCACCAAGTTTTTCGGTAAGCCGCTCTGCATAGGTTAAAGGAGTTGGACGGCCGGCAAACTCTTCGAGCGTGTGATGATAATCATTCATAAACGCCTCATCATTCCATGCTTGTTCAAAAGCCTGTTCGAGTTCTTCAAGAGCAAACATCAGCGTCTCCGGTACAAATTTCCCTCCAAAAGCGCCGTAGCGCCCTTTATCGTCTGGATATACTTTACTCATTTTCACATAACCTCTTTTCCAGTTGTCTTACTTTTTCCGGGTCTTTTTCTCCATAGCTTTCCAGCCCGCTGGAAAGGTCAATGCCCCATGGATTATGGTTCAAAAGCTCCTGCACGTTATCAGGTGTTATGCCCCCGGCAATAAACAGAGGTACACCCATGCGTCTGCCATACTCTATATAACGGCCGGCGTGCGACCAGTCAAATGATTCTCCACTGCCGCCCCATGCATGCTGTGCTTTGGCATCAATAACAAACCCGTCTGCATTGTTTAAAAACTTCTCCAGTAACAACAGTGAATTGGGATCGTGGTGTACGGCTTTCCATATTTCAATATCCGGAAAAGCTTTTTTTACAGCTGCAGCCTGTTCCGGCGTTTCGGAACCGTGCAGCTGAATAACGTCCGGACGGACAGTTTCTACTGCTTTTTTTATCGTATCCAGTGTTTCGTTCACGAAAAGAAACACTACTTTTTTGTCCAGGTCCGGATAATGCTCCAGCCACTCTTTAACTATGTCCGCAGACACATACCGTCTGCTCTCAGCCATCACAAAACCGATGTAGGCTGCCTGGGAGGCGACCGCTGTCTGCAGTCCCGCGGCTGAATGAACCCCGCAGAATTTATATATCGGTTGAAACATTGGTTTCACCCAGCAGCTTTCGCAGTGCCTGTTCCACGTCCGGCTGGCGCATAAGCGATTCCCCTACGAGAACACCGCGTGCCCCTGCTTTTTTAACTTCCAGCACGTCTTCATAAGTCGCAATGCCGCTTTCGCTCACTAATAGACTTTCTTCCGGCAGAAGAGCAGAAAGATCTCTTGTCGTGTCAAGCGAAGTATAAAACGTTTTTAAATCGCGATTATTGATACCGATAATTTCCGGCTCGAATTCGTCGAGAAGCGCCGTTAATTCGTCTTTGGAATGGCACTCTACCAGAACATCCAGACCCGTTGCTTTTGCTTCTTTATAAAGCTCGTGAAGACGAGACGGTTTCATTGCTTCTGCAATCAGCAGAATAGCATCAGCGCCGATACGCCTGCTTTCTTCAATCTGCTTTTCATCAATAATAAAATCCTTCCGCAGTACCGGCAGATTGACAGCCTGCTTTACAGCCGTTACATATTCCCGGGCCCCTTGAAAATAGGTGACGTCCGTTAACACGGAGAGAGCCGCGGCGCCTCCAGCTTCATAGCTTTTTGCAATCGATACCGGGTCAAAGTCCTCCCGGATTACTCCTTTAGAAGGAGATGCCTTTTTCACTTCGGCAATAACCCGTATGATTCCCTGCTGTTTTTCCAGTGCTTCTTTTAATGAGTAAAACGGTACGTGTACTTGTTTTTCAAGTTTTATATCTTTTATTTCCTCTGCTTTCGTTGCAAGTATTTTATCAAGCATGGCTTTCTTCGACCCCGCTTTCCTGTAGACGGTACAGCTGTTTTAAGAAGAGACCGGACTCAAGCGCTGCTTTTGCCTGCTGATAGCCCTCTTTTATGGAAGGCACTTTGTCTGCTACATATAAAGCTGCTGCTGTATTTAATAAAAGAATATCTGTTGCAGCCTGCCCGGCCTCGTTCGCGAAAATCTTTTCTATTAATGCCGCGCTTTCTTCGGAGGTCTCCACCTGTACTTCTTCTATGGAGGCGGAGACAGCACCGATTTCCTCCGGCGTTATTGTATATTCTGATATTTTGCCGTCTTTGAGCTCGGCTACATACGTTTTTCCGGTAATGGTAATCTCGTCGAGTCCGTCGGCTCCGGTTACAAGCAGTGCCCGCTTTGCTCCGAGCCGCTGCAGGGTCTCTGCCATCTGAAGACCGGCTTCCTTTTTAAAAACACCGATCACCTGGGCATCCGCATTTGCCGGGTTGGTTAACGGTCCAAGCAGGTTAAAAATAGTGCGGAACCCTATTTCTTTACGGGGAGTTACAGCATGTTTCATCGACACATGGTACAGGGGAGCAAATAAAAATGCCATCTGCTTTTCTTTAAGCGACCGGGCCGCTTCTTCCGGGGTGGACTGAACGGAAATGTTTAACTTTTCCAATACATCCGCACTCCCGCTTTTAGAAGAAACTGAACGATTGCCATGCTTTGCTACTTTTACGCCCATGGCGGACAGGCCGATTGCCGCTGCGGTGGAGATATTAAAAGTGGAGCTCAAATCTCCACCGGTGCCGCAGGTGTCTACTACAAAAGATTCCATATGATTGATCTGGATCACATGCTCTTTCATGGCACGGGCAAACCCTGTCATTTCATCTACCGTTTCCCCGCGGTATCGTAAAATGGAAAGCAGGCTTGCAATTTGGCTTTCTGTAGCTTCACCTTTCATAATAATGTCCATCGCCTGGTAAGCTTCTTCCTCTGTCAGCCTGTTACCTTCTATACATGACGCCAGCAGTTTTTTAAGCATCTTTTACCGCTTCCCCTTCCTCATAAAACATTTCTTCGGCTACTTCAATCGCGCGAAGCAGAGCCGCTGCTTTATTTTGCGTTTCCTCATATTCCAATTCCGGTACCGAGTCTGCTACAATACCTGCTCCTGCTTGAATACGGGCTTTGCCCTTTTCTACTATCATCGTTCTAATAGAGATACAGGAATCAATATTGCCGTCGTATCCTAAATAGCAGACAGCGCCTGCGTAGATGCCGCGCCGCGTCGGCTCGAGCTCTTTTAAAATCTGCATCGCCCTGATTTTAGGTGCACCGGAAACGGTTCCGGCCGGAAAAGAAGCCTGCAGGGCTTCAATAGGAAGCGTACCGTCTGCCAGTCTGCCTGTCACCTTGGAAATGATGTGCATCACGTGGGAAAACCTGCCTACTTCAAGTAGAACCGGTGTCTGTACAGAGCCGTAATCAGCCACTCTTCCTACGTCATTTCTTGCCAGATCCACCAGCATATAATGCTCGGCCCGTTCTTTTTCATCAGCCAGCAGATCCTTCTCGAGTGCCAGATCTTCTTCTTCGCTTTTTCCGCGTTTTCTTGTACCGGCAATCGGATGAATCTCTACGTGGGTATTTTCCACCTGAATAAGCCGCTCCGGTGAGCTTCCGATCACCTCGCGTCCGTCCAGCTTCAAGTAAAACAGGTAAGGGGACGGGTTAACCATCCGCAGAATCCGGTACAGTTGAAATCCGGTAACGTGTATATCCCGCTCAAAGCGCTGGGAAAGAACGGCCTGAAAGATATCACCGGCTTTTATATATTCTTTAATAGTCCGGACATCCTCCAGAAACTTTTCTTTTTTATAATTCGATACGACTTTAGAAAAATCCACATCCTGCTGGGTATTATATGGAGATAAAAAAGCGTCTGTTTTTTTATGATCCTGCATCATGGACATTAATTTCTCTACGGTTTCCTGTGCTTTTTGATAGCGCACCGGCACTTCTTCCTGTTCATTGTTTTCGTAATGAACAAAGGAAAGCTCTTTCGTATCATGATCGAGCGCAATAATCGTCTCACAGAATAACAATAAAACATTGCTTTCATCATCCGTTTTGTCTGCTGCAGCTATTCCATCCTCAAACTGTTCAATCGTATCGTAGGCTACTACCCCCACTGCACCACCTTTAAAAGGAAGGGAAATAGAAGGAATACCCGGATTAATAATGGAGAGGCTTTCTTCAAATAAAACAGCCAGGCTGTCGTTCTCTGCTTTCACCTGCTGGGATGTTTCCTCTACAAATTGAAACAAACCGTTTTTCTCCCGGATCCGATAAGATGGATTCAGACCTATAAACGAATACCGTGACCAGGAAGAAGCCGGGTCTTTACTCTCTAAAATGAACACTGCCTGTTCTTCAATATTTTTAAATAATTCAATAGGGGTTAATAAATCTGTGAAAAAAGTACGTACGTAGGGTACGAGCGGATGACTTTCCGCCTGCTTTTGGAAGGACTCCATTGATGTTTCTGTCATCATAACGCTCCTCTCAAGAACAGGAGTATGGCAGAAAAGGAGAATGAGGGTAGGAACAGCAAAAAGCGGGCGGGTATGCCCGCACGTCCTGCTGCTTATAGGTTATGCTTTAATATGCGGTTAATAATCTCTGTCTAAGCTCCACTCATCTCTGCTGCTGCTCTGCTTTACTCTGCTCTTTGCCTATTCTAAATGCTCTTCTAATCTTATCAGTAATCCTACCTCTATTCTTTTGTATCTGTCAACTCAAGGTCAGGCCGCAGGACTACTGCTTTATTTAAATAAATATGATGCATTTCATTCTGCGCTTTCTTTGTATCTGCAGTAAGCATAATCCGAATGCATTTTTCAAGGCTCCCGGGTACGGGAATCTCACGGGCACACATGACCGGTACATACTCCCATCCTTTAAACTGTCTCGCTGCTTTCGCAGGAAAAGCCGCATCAATATCCTCAGTTACAGTAAACCAGACATGCGCAACCTGTTCAGGGGAAATATCATTTTTTTCAATCATCTGTCCGAGAAGCGCTTCTGTTTCCTGCGCAATGGCTTCCGCATCGTTTTGTTCTACTGTCGTAGCTCCTCTCAGTCCTCTAATCATCCGATCTCCCCCTTTCAATAAATGACTCCAGCAGCCTGTGCACGGTTTCGTCCGGTATCTGCTTTGTAATCGTTTCGCCGGGCTCTGTTACAAGAACAAAAGTAAACACACCCGCCGAGGTTTTTTTATCTTTTTTCATAGCTCTCAGCAGGCTGTCTGCTGAAAGCTCTGTCATCACAAGCGGATAACCTAAAGACAGCAGCCATTCTTTCTCTTTTTTCGTATCCCAGGCTGATAAACCTTCTTCGTTGCTTAGCTGCATCGCAAAAAGCATTCCTGCCGCAACCGCTTCGCCGTGAGCCCACTTTCCATAGCCGGCTGTGTTTTCAACAGCATGGCCGAGCGTATGACCAAAATTCAGGTGAGCCCTCACACCTGTCTCTCTTTCATCAAGAGCTACAACGTCTGCCTTAACCTGAATAGAACGCTTCAGCATGGAAACAGCTGATGTTTTCACGTCTTCTATCGTCGTTATATGACGCTGCAGCCATTCGAGAAATGAGGCGTCTTTAATATAGGCATGCTTCATCATTTCTGCAAAACCAGAGCGCCATTCTTTATCCGGGAGGGTCTGCAGCATTTCTACGTCATAAATAACGGCAGAAGGCTGATGAAATGCCCCAATCATATTTTTGCCAAGCGGATGATTAATCCCGGTTTTGCCGCCTACACTGCTGTCGTGGGCTAAAAGCGTGGTCGGCATCTGTACAAATGGAATGCCGCGCATATACGTTGCCGCCGCAAAGCCTGCCAGATCACCTACTACACCACCGCCCAAAGCCGTAACAACAGACTTGCGGTCCAGTCCGCTTTCAAGCATAGCTGTTAAAATGCGTTCATACTCCGCGAAAGATTTGGAGGCTTCTCCGCTCTCCACTGTAAATGTAAATATTTCTACATGATCCGGAAAAGACTGGACTACATCTTCAAGATACAGCGGGCCGACAGCACTATCTGTAATGACAAATACTTTGTCCGCGCCTTTTGCTTCAGAGAGGAGTAACTCCCCCGTTCTGCTTCGAATCCCCTCTCCAATATAAACCGGATAGGAGGAGAGTGAAGCATTAACGAAGAGCTGTTCCATTAAAAATCACGCGCCCATTCATTGTGTTTTTTTATATTTTCCTGAATCGCATCGATACGATCAGATCCAAACATTTCAAGAATGGCATTGGCGACTTCAAATGCAATGACATTTTCCATTACAACAGATGCTGCCGGAACAGCACAGCTGTCTGAGCGTTCAATACTTGCTTCAAAAGGTTCTTTTGTTTCAATATCTACACTTCTTAATGGTTTATACAAGGTTGGTATCGGCTTCATTACGCCCTGGATGGTAATAGGCATACCTGTTGTCATTCCGCCTTCAAAACCGCCCAGGTTGTTGCGGCTTCTGTAGTAGCCGCGGCCTTCTTCCCACAATATTTCATCATGTACTTTACTTCCGTTCATACGGCCTGCTTCAAAGCCAAGCCCTACTTCTACACCTTTAAAGGCATTAATGCTCATAACCGCTCCGGCTATTTTGGCATCAAGCTTGCGGTCGTAGTGAACGTAGCTTCCTACCCCTGCCGGCATTCCTGTAATGACGGTCTGAACGATACCTCCGATGGAGTCGCCGTCTTTTTTCGCGTCATCAATTGCCTGCATCATTTCTTTTTCTGCATTTTTGTCCAGGCATCTAACGGGTGAAGCTTCGGTGCGCTCTTTTAAATCGTGGATATCTGTATAATCACGGTCCTTTGATTCAATCCCGCCAATTTCCAGAACCTGCCCGCCTACTTCAATACCCAGCGTTTTAAGTAACTTCTTAGCTACCGCTCCGGCGCTTACTCTGGCTGTCGTTTCTCTTGCAGAGGAGCGCTCCAGTACATTACGCATGTCCCGGTGGCCGTATTTAATAGCACCGTTCAAGTCGGCATGGCCTGGACGCGGCCTGCTGATGACACGCTTCATTTCTTTTTCTTCTTCTTCGGTAAGCGGATCGGCTCCCATAATTTTTGTCCAATGTTTAAAATCATCATTTTCAACTATTAAAGCTAAAGGGGCACCTGTCGTTTTTCCGTGCCTTACTCCGCCTGCAATAGCCACAGTATCTTTTTCTATCTGCATGCGGCGGCCTCTGCCGTGTCCGCCCTGTCTTCTCTTTAATTCCGTGTTAATATCTTCCTGCAGCAGTTCAAGCTGGGATGGAACTCCCTCAATAATTGTCGTCTGCTGTGGGCCGTGTGATTCTCCCGCTGTTAAATATCTCATCGTTTTATTCTCTCCTATTCCATACGCTCCATGAGCTCTTTAGTGCTTTTATGCATTAAATTGTAACATAATTTTCTGTATTATGCGTATTTTGCGTTTGAAGATTTATTCTATTCTGTCTACAGCAGCCGGGTGTTTTTTCTATAAAGAAACGGCCCAGCTGTTTCAAAACCAAACTGCTGCGGCTGAAAAATCTGTTCCGTGCTTCCTACGAACAGAATTCCACCGTCCTTCAGGGAGTGATAAAATTTCCTGTATAAATCGGCTTTAGCTGATTCGGTAAAATAGATTAGTACATTCCGGCATGATATAAAATCAAACTGGCGGTCAAACGCATCTCCTAAAAGGTTAAGCTGTTTAAACGTTACTTTACTTCGCAAATGGGCGGATACTTCATATCCGTCTTCCGTTTTTTTCAGCAGTCCCGGCCTGGCCATATGAATGGCGCTGAGCGTATGGGACGTGTAGATTCCTTTTTCTGCAGTGAGCAGGGCATTGGTATCAATATCGGTGGCGAGTATGCTGTAATGGCTGCAGTAGGGTGCTTCATTTAACATATGGGAAATAGTGTATGGTTCTTCCCCGGTCGAACAGGCAGCCGACCATACTTTAAAAACCGAAGATCCTTTACACAATAATGGAAAAATTGTCTCTTCGAGCTGTTCCCATCTGGACGGATTTCTATAAAACTCCGACACATTTATTGTCATTCGTTCTAAAAATTGATGAAACAGCTCATCTTTTTTCATTAAACCATCATCAAAAAAAGAGACAAAGCTGGAAAAACCTTTCTTCTCGTAAAAGGTTTTCAATCTGCGCTTCATCTGATCTTCTTTGTACAAAGATAAATCAATACCCGTTTTTGTTTTGACTTTCTCAGTAAAAACAATATAATCACCGGCCGGAAGACCGGATCCTTTTTGGGAAGCGAACGCACTGGATTCTCTGCTCTTCATTGGTTTTATACATCCTTTTCGTCTCATTCGCGGTTTATTACGCATTGTCTATCATATCATGAGTAAAAGCCTGCGGAGAAGAGCACATCCTGCTTATTATTGTTTATTCATAAAAATTTAAAACCGGCAGCTGTGGAATATTCCACGACTGCCGGCTTTCATTTATTGTATTAGACCCACACTGATACCTGCTTTTCGTAACTCGTTAATTCGCCGCGGTCAAAAAAGAGAGCAATTTCTCTTTCTGCGCTTTCTACTGAATCCGATCCATGAATAACATTCATGCTTATACGAACACCGTAGTCTCCTCTGATTGTTCCCGGAGCCGCTTCCTGCGGGTTTGTGGCTCCCATTAGTTTTCTTGCGGAGGAAACAACTTTATCTCCTTCAAGCACCATTGCAAATACCGGTGATGAGGTAATAAATCCTACGAGTTCTTCGAAAAATGGTTTTTCTTTATGTTCACCATAATGCTTTTCGGCAAGCTCTCTGGAAATACTCATTAACTTCGCACCCTTTAATGTGTAGCCCTTCTTTTCAAAGCGCTGAACAATTTCACCGATTAAGTTTCTCTGTACCCCATCCGGTTTCACCATAACAAATGTCTGCTCCATGACTGTTCCTCCTTATGTAAATGAAAGCTTTCAACCTTTATGATTATATCAAAACATGTAAGCGTTCGCAATGGACATAAAAAAACAGGAACTTTATCCGCCGGACGGACAAAGTTCCTGTTTTAATGCTTGCGGCCGCCTATATAAGTAGCCACTTCCCTGAGGGATTTAGTTGCCTTAATATCCGGAAGGCTGTCCAGGGCACTGTATGCCTTGTTTAAATACTTGCGGCTGAGTTCTTTCGAATACTCAATGCCGCCCGACTGCTTAATTGCTTCTATAATCGGAGTAATATCCTGCGAGCTTGATGCCTCGTCTTCAATCAGCTGGACTATGTCCCTCTTAAGGGACGGATCCCGGTCCATAGCGTAAAGAGCGGGCAGGGTCACGTTTCCCTGCCTTAAATCGCCGCCGGCCGGTTTGCCCAGCTGTTTTTCCGTACCGGTAAAATCAAGAATATCATCTATAATCTGATACGACATTCCTACATTATAACCGTATTGATACAGCCTGATCTGTTCCTGCTTGGATGCCCCTGCGCTTATTGCTCCAAGCTGACAGCTTACGGCAATGAGCAGTGCTGTTTTTCTGCGGATTCTGCGCAGATAAATCCTCATATTCTGCTCCCAATTGTACTGATCACGAATCTGTTCAATTTCACCGAGACACATTTGAATCATCGCATGGGATAGAATGGTATTAATATTTCCATCATTAAAAAAAGTTGTTTTTTCCACGGCTTTTGCAAAAATATAATCGCCGGTGTACATAGCAACCCTATTATCCCATTTGGCTTTTATCGTCTGGGATCCTCTGCGCAGTTCTGCATTATCAATTACATCATCATGCACAAGGGATGCCATGTGAATCAATTCCAGCGAAACGGCAATATGTTTAACCCGGTCAATATCATAATTGCCGTATTTTGCACCGAGAAGAACAAAAACCGGTCTGATACGTTTACCCCCCGCCTGCAGGAGGTCAAGAGAAGCGCTTTTAAGGGCAGGGTGCTCGGACAGAACAGACTGCTCCAGCTCTTCCTCAATTTTCTTTATATCTGCGTTTAAATACATATACAAATCTGCTAATTTCACCGCATTCACTTTCACTTTGAAGACTGCACCTCTCTTCCGCTTCCCCATATGTTTAATGCAGGTATGGGTTTATCAATAAATCCATACTTATATGCTAACGAATAATAGTAAAGGAGTCCACGCTTTTCCTCTTCTCCAAATACGTAGTGGATACCTTTGTAATAACTTTCCCAGAAAGAAGGAGCGCCCCCCATATCTGCCGATACATCTTCTGCCAGCTTTTTATATTTATCGTTTCGGGCTTTATCCCGGCTGTGTGCAAACTCTTCACTTAAGTAAGACAAAAGCTCCGGATGCGACTGTAGTGCGTCCTTCTGCACTGCAAATACAGCATACGTCATCGGAAGTCCGGTATGGGTAAACCACTGTTCCCCCAAATCATAATAATAGTATTGGGTGTGTTCCCGCCTTGCCTTTATAGCATCGTCTCCAATAAGCACACAGGCGTCGTACGTTTTCATCATTTCCAGCAGGTTTGGAGAAACCGTTTCAAAATGAATCGTATCATAATGATAGAACTCTTTGAGCAGAATCTGCACCAGATGAATCGATGTAGCACTTGCTGAAGTCAGTGCTATACGAGCTTCTTCCAGCTCTGTGATAGGTTTTTTGGAAATCAAAAATATCGAGCGCACTTTTCCTTTAGAAGACACACATAAATCCGGAAGCAGACAGAGCCTGTCGTAATTTTTTGCGTAAGCAAATGATGAAACCGCTGCAATATCAATCGTACCTTCTGCCAGAGAATGATTAAGCGATGACGGCACTTCGTAATAAAACTGAACGCCCCTGTTCCGCAGCTCTTGCCGGTCCAGGTAATGAAAAAAGGGAAGGATATTTGTATAGGAAATTTCACCAAGATGCAGGCTCATCGTTTCTCCCCCCATCTTGCAAACAACGTGTGCTCTACATGAACGCTGTCCAGCACTTTCCCTGCTACAAAATTGATCAAATCATCCATGCTTTTAGGCAGATGGTAAAAACCAGGCATTGCCGGAACGATATGCGCTCCCGCCCGTTCAGCGCGAACGAGGTTTTCAAGATGAATTCCGTTCAACGGCGTTTCTCTTGGTACAATGACAAGCCGGCGTCTTTCTTTTAATATTACATCCGCGGCGCGTTCAAGCAGGCTGCCTGAATTTCCGTTGGAAATTTTGGAAAGTGTCCCCATGGAGCAGGGCACAATAATCATTGCTTCTGTTTTATAAGAGCCGCTCGCAATAGGAGCCGTAAAGTCTCTAAGTCCGTGTATAAGAAGATCTTTTTCATCATAGTCGCCAAACAGTCCATTCAGGCATGCCTGTCTGTCTGATGTATCAAGCTCCATCTCCAGCCTGAAAACCTCCCAGCCCGCTTCGCTGATCAGCAGATGCACTCTGCAGTCTGCTTTCAGAAGCTGCTGTACTACTCTAATGCCGTATACGGCACCGCTTGCTCCTGTAATAGCTACGGTGAATATTCGCTTCGTATTATTCATAGCAGCAGATCCCCAATAGCAAAAACCAGCATAGTAATACTGATGATGCCGTTCATCTGGAAAAAAGCAACGCCGACTTTCGTGAGATCATTAGGTTTGACTAAGGAGTGTTCATAAACCATGATCGCACCTACTATCATCACGCCGATAAAAAACAGCCAGCCCAGCGGTGAAAGCAGGCTGAGCAGCAGCAGCGAAGCAAAGCTGATTAAATGAAAACCTTTGGAAATACGAAGGGCTTTTTCAATACCAAACCGGGCCGGGATCGAATGAAGCTTTACCCGGCGGTCATATTCAGCATCCTGAGTAGCATAGATTACATCAAATCCAGCCGTCCAGAAAGCTACGGTTAAAAAGAGAAAAAGCAGCTCCACTGAAAACTGGCCGGTCGCCCCTATCCAGCCTCCGACAGGCGCCATTGCTATAGTAACACCAAGAAATACGTGACAAAGCCACGTAAATCGTTTCGTATAGGAATAAAAAGTAAGCAGAAACACGAACAGGGGCAGCATGAGCACCGTCAATGTATTAAGGGAAAAGGCTGCGATAAAGAGAAGCGCAAAAGATCCTCCAATAAACAGAAGACTCTGGGCAATGGAAACTTCTCCTGCCGGTATCGCCCTATCTGCTGTACGCGGGTTTTTTTTATCAATATTTGCATCAATCACGCGGTTGAGCGTCATGGCCGCACTTCGTGCTCCGACCATGGCCAGGGTAATAAATATCCATTCCATGATGGTCGGCCAGGTGCCTTGTACAGACATACTGCCCAGCACAGCACCTAGAAAAGCAAATGGCAGGGCAAATACAGTATGTTCAAATTTTATCATTTCAAGTATCACTTTAATTTTTTTCATTATAAGCATCCTATCTATTAATCCAATTGTTTACGTGCAAAATGAGCCGCAGCCGCCCCCATTGAAAAAGAATGTACGTTTACGGTTTTAAAACCAGCCTGCTTAAACATAACGGCAAGAGCCGATTTGTTCGGGAAATTCATTGTGGATTCCTGCAGCCAGGAATATTCATCAAACCGTCCGGCCAGATATTTTCCAAGTCTTGGCATAATATATTTAAAATAGAGAGAATATACTCCTTCTACAGCCTTTCTTTCCGGCTGAGACGTTTCCAGGCACACGGCCATTCCGCCCGGCTTTAATACCCGGTGCATCTCCTGCATTGTCTGTTGATAATCAGGTACATTACGCAGACCGAATCCTATCGTAACAAAATCAAAACTGTTGGAATCAAAAGGCAGCTCCATGGCGTTACCTTCTACCAGTTCAATTGTTTTCCATCCCGATTGATTTACTTTCTGCCGGCCTATTTTCAGCATATTGGCGCTGAAATCAAGCCCTTTTACATGTCCTTCAGAGCCAGCTGCTTCTGCAAGGCTGAGGGTCCAGTCTGCTGTTCCGCAGCATAAATCCAGTGCGGAAGCCCCTTTTGGAACATTCATCTGGCGCATCGTTTCTTTTCTCCAGGATTTATGCAGATTAAAACTGATAATCGAGTTCATTGTATCGTATTTCTCATAAATCGTTTCAAATACGTCATGCACGCGTTCTTCTTTAGACTGTCCCAACGTATGCCCTCCTTACTGGATAAATTTATTTTCATGCTGGGAAATGGTATCTTTTATATGGCTGAAAAATAGTGAAGTTTCCGGTAACTCCGCTGCATGCCGCTGAAGTTCAAGAAAATAATTTTCCCTGAGCTCCTGAAGCCAGTGCAGCTCTTCGAGTCCCAGTACAGCATCTTCCTGGAGGGAGGCCTCAACATCATTTGTCCAGTATGCATGAACGGCTGCCATAAAAGCAGATAATGGCTGCTGTTCCTGAACCTGCAGCTCATCATTCAGACGTTTGAACATAAAAAAAGTATTAGCCGCTTCTGCTGTCTTTTTTTGTCCGTAATAAGAGGCAATATTCTGCAGAAAGCCAGATTCCACCGTTTCCAGACGCTTAATAAAATCATTTCTATCCGTGCTTTCCGCGAGATGAAGACGCATTTTCTCTTCATTAATCTGCTGAATAGAGGAGCTGAATACTTTGAGAATGGGAGCATGGATCTGATGAGCAAGCATCGAGTAATAAAGGCTCCAATGATAATCTCCTGCCAGAATAGTTAACTGGCGCTTTTTCTTATGAAGTGCAGACTGCACCGGCGCAATCTGAACATGTTCGTGTGTATCAAAAGCACCGTTTACCATCAAAGCTGCTACGATTTGTTCTTCTTTACGCAGAGAATCAAGCTCCACCTGCTGCATAATATCGAGCAGAAAATATATCATGCTTTTATTGACGGCCATTTCACCTGTAATCGTTGAAACATATTGATGAGAGGCTTTGGATCTAAAGAGCATTTCAATCCGCTCGATATCAGCTTCCCTGAAAATTTGATCTGTCATTGCATTGTCCCCCATAGACATGTTTTCGAAATACGCTGTAATCTTCAATAAAGCAGGAAAAAGGCGCCTGCTGCGTTAATTTATCCTTGCAATGCGCCTTTTATTTATGACTGGGAATCGGTATGGACTTCCCCATGGCTCGTCTGAATGAGAGCCCTGCCCCTGATTTTGATAGCGGAAGTATGTTCAGTAAACTGTGCTACCATTACTTCCCCTTTATCGAGCTTCTCTGAATGATGGAACCGTGTATCTGTTCCTCTTGTCAGACCGATCACGTTCACTCCGTCTTCCTCTGCTTTTACTACAAAAAAATCCTGCGCTCCGCTCATATTGCGTTCCCCTGCCTTTTTTGTTTTAACGAGTATTTATTAAAGAAAAAACTTCCGCTCTGGCAGCTGCGTCTTTTTGTAAACTTCCTCTTACAGCTGACGTCACCGTCATTGACCCCGGTTTTTTAACTCCGCGCATAGCCATGCACATGTGCTCTGCTTCTATGACGACTATCGCTCCATGCGGCTGAAGTGTCTCTACTATAGTATTGGCAATCGTAGAAGTAATCCGCTCTTGAAGCTGGGGTTTGCTTGCAACGGATTCTACCGTCCTCGCCAGCTTGCTGAGTCCTGTTACTTTACCGCCTTTAGGTATGTAGCCTACATGGGCTTTACCGTAAAATGGTACGAGATGATGTTCGCACATGGAATAGAAAGTAATGTCTTTTACTAATACCAGCTCTTCGTGCTGTTCTCCAAATACCGTTTTTAAATGAGTGGATGGATCTTCATGAATGCCTTTGAATACTTCCTGATACATCCGTGCTACTCTTTTCGGTGTATCTTCCAGGCCTTCCCGGTTCGGGTCCTCCCCAACTGCTTCTAATATTAATGTAACGGCTTGTTCTATTTTTTTATGATCAAAAGGAGCCACTACTCTTCCCCCTACCCTTATTTTATCTTTGTCTTTGAAAATTTTAGCATACCGTAATTTATAAAGCAAAGCTATCACTTCAGGGGATCAACGGGAATCTTATAACCAATATTTATATTATGTAAACAATACCCGGCCATTACAGCTGGCCGGGCTCTTCTTCACCAGTTAACACAGGCTCACCATTTTCATCGAGTTCATATGTTCCGGAAAAGGCAGGAACAACCGGATAATGCTCGACAAGCACCGTTCTGGCATCTTCTCCTTCGTCTACGGAGGCATCATGTACTTGAAGCGCACGGTTAATATCAATCGAATAATCCACGAGGGCTTCCCCATCTGCGTTTATAAGAAGCGGCAGGCTGGTGTTAAAGTATGGACTTGCTACAGTGGGCCGCTCTTCGTACTCCAGTTTTTCAAGATCAGCCTCGAATATACCGGGAGCTACTGATTCTTTAATAGGGGCAAATTCATTTTCAGCTATGTAGGCGCTCACCCTTTGTTCGAACTCCCTGATTTCCCGGGTCATTCGGAGATCGATGACTTTCACTTCCGCCTCTTCTTCGGGATCTATAATCATATATTGATAGCTCCCTCCGCTTTCAAAAGAATTAGCAGGCGGCTCCTGCATATACCGGGGCATCAACTGCCTGAAATCAATAACGTACCGCTCGTATAAAGGCGGGTTGTTTTCCGGCGTTCGGATGGGAAGAAGGTTAATTTCATCTTCTCTATATTGATCAACCGCCTGCTGTACGGCAGCAATCTGGCTCTCATCCGGCCCCTGTCTCTCTTCAGCTCCACTGTTCGGATAAAAGCAGCCTCCAAGCAGCAAAAGAGGAATAAAGCACAAAAAGCCGGCTTTTTTTCGATTGTTCATTCGGGCTTTCCCCTTTCTGATATCATTCTGCCAGAGGCCCTCTAAACACCACCACAAAAACAATAAGACCTGCAATCACCAGGCAGATAAATGAAAAAGTCATAACAAGAAACCGAAGTACTCCTGTCAGCTTTTCTTTACCCAGCACGGCTGCTGCGGTAGAAACAAACATCAGGAACAGGCCGATAAACGACACCCACATATTTTGAAGCGCTGTCATAATGTATCCTCCTTTTTCTGTAAAGGAAAAGAAGCAGCCTAACTTTCCCGGCCGCCTTCGTTTCTTCCCATAAAAGAGCTTTCTTCTTCGTTTTTCTTCATCCGGCCCATCAGCCGGTCCGCCGCCTGTAAAGGTGGTTCTTCTTCAAACAGCACGCTGTATAAAGCAGAAGTGATCGGCATTTCTACGTTCTCTGCCTGTGCCAGCGCAAAAACAGCTTTTGTGGTGCGTACACCTTCTACGACCATTCCCATTTCATCAAGCACATCATCAAGCTTTTTCCCTTTGCCGAGAAGATGACCGGCCCTCCAGTTTCTGCTGTGCTCGCTCGTGCAGGTCACGATTAAGTCACCGAGGCCGGAGAGTCCGATAAACGTCATTGGATTTGCACCAAGGGCTACGCCCAGCCGGGTAATCTCGGCAAGCCCTCTTGTCATTAACGCGGCTTTAGTATTATCACCGTAGCCAAGGCCATCAGTCATCCCGATGCCCAAAGCAATGATATTTTTTAAAGCACCGCCGATTTCCACGCCAATCATATCTTCATTAGTATAGACCCGGAAATAATTGTTCATAAATAAATCCTGAACAGCGGCTGCTGCTTCTAAATGTTTTGATGAGACAGTGACCGTAGTCGGCTGTTTAATACCCACTTCTTCAGCATGACTCGGACCTGACAGTACTGCTACTGCTTTGTAGGAGGCGCCCTCCAGCTCTTCTTCCATCATCTCGGAAATCCGTTTAAATGTACCGGGCTCAATGCCTTTGGAGGCATGAACAAGAATACTATGTTCGTGCAGAAGGGGACGAAGCTGTTTTATCGTTTCTCTGATAGCTTTTGTAGGAACAGCACAGATAATATAATCGTTATCTGCATCTGTAGCCGACAAATCGCTGTAGGCTTTAATCGTCGAATTCAGCACCACATCCGGCAGATAACGCGAATTAATATGCGTCTGATTGATTTCTTCAGACTGCTCACTTCTTCTGCCCCAGAGCTGAACGCTGTGCCCATTATCAGCCAGCACCTGGGCAAGAGCCGTTCCCCAGCTTCCGGCCCCGATTACAGCTGCTTTCTTTTTTGCCATGAAGATCCTCCTTTATTTTGCTCCCAGTTTGTTTTCCTGTCCTTTAACAAGCCGTTCTATATTGGATCGGTGCGTCCATACAGCAAGCACGGACAAGATGATGCTGAGTAAAATATAGGAAACCGGGTGGGTCCCCGACCCTGCTGTAATAATTAACAGCAGGGAGGTACCGATAATAAACAGCAGAGAACCAAGAGATACATAACGCGTTATGATAATCACAATAATAGCTACGATCCCTGCGTAAACTGCCGGAAAGAAAAACAGCGTGCTGATTACTCCAATCGTTGTAGCTACGCCTTTACCGCCTTTGAACCCAAAATATACCGGCCAGTTATGGCCAAGAATTACAGCCAGTCCGGCGGCTGCAGGTGCAAGCCCTTCAGCGCCCGATGACAGAAAAGGAACAGCTTCCAGACCGGCTGCAATCCAGACAGCCGCCATTCCCTTGGCAATATCCAGCAGCAGCACTATAACAGCCGGGCCCTTTCCCAGTACACGCAGCGTATTCGTTGCGCCGGCATTGCCGCTTCCGTGTTTTCTAATGTCAATTTTCTTTATTTTTTTAGCGATCACATAGCTGAAGCTGATCGAACCGATCAAATAGGCTATGATGATTGACAGAATGACTCCCATTCTCTTCTGCTCCCTTACAATAGACTAGTCGTTCTTTTTCCTTGCATATATCTTGAGCGGTGTTCCTTCAAAATGAAAGGCTTCCCGCAGTTTATTTTCGATATAGCGTCTATAGGAGAAGTGCATTAGCTCTGGTTCATTTACAAACAGCACCACAACCGGCGGAGCGATCGCTACCTGGGTAGCGTAGTTAATCCGAAGGCGCTTGTTGTGTTCAGTAGGCGTTGGATTCATCGCAACTGCATCGGAAATAACGTCGTTTAAGACGTTTGTCGGCACACGAAGGCTGTGGTTTTCTGCTACTGTTTTAACTATAGGAAGCAGGTTTTTCATTCTTTTTTTCGTTTTAGCAGACAAAAATACGATAGGGGCATACGCAAGAAACTGAAACTCTTCACGAATCTTCTGCGTGAATTCCTGCATCGTTTTTTCGTCTTTTTCCATAGCATCCCATTTATTCACGACGATAACAATCGCACGTCCGGCTTCATGGGCATAGCCGGCAATTTTTTTGTCCTGCTCTTTTATTCCTTGTTCTCCATCAATTAATGTAAGAACAACATCAGCCCGCTCAAGGGCTTTCATCGCGCGCAGTACGCTGTACTTCTCTGTTGCTTCATATACTTTTCCCCGGCGTCTCATACCGGCAGTATCAACAATGACGTATTCCTGTCCATCTTTTTCAAAAGGGGTGTCAATGGCGTCACGGGTGGTTCCTGCAATCTCACTTACGATAACACGTTCCTCGCCGAGAAGCGCGTTGACGAGGGAAGATTTCCCTACGTTTGGACGTCCAATTACTGCCATTTGAATCGTATCTTCGTCATATTCTTTCTCTGATTGATCCGGAAAATGTTCAAGAGCACGGTCGAGCAGATCGCCAAGGCCGATACCGTGCGAACCGGAAACCGGATAGACATCTCCAAATCCAAGCGAATAAAATTCATACATCTGTGTCTGCATAGCAGGACTGTCGATCTTGTTCACTGCTACTACAACCGGCTTTTTGGACCGGAGCAGAAGATTTGCTGCTTCCTGATCTGCGGTCGTAATCCCATCACGGCCGTTTACGACAAACAATACAACATCCGCTTCATCGATTGCGATTTCAGCCTGAGCCCTCATTTGATCAAGAAAAGGCTCATCTCCCAGATCGATTCCACCGGTATCTATAACAAAAAATTCTCTGTTCAGCCATTCCGCGTTATTATATAAACGATCACGGGTAATGCCCGGCTCGTCCTGGACGATAGCCACCCGCTCTCCTATAATCCGGTTAAAAACGGTTGATTTACCTACGTTCGGTCTTCCTACTATTGCTATTGTTGGCTTTGCCATCTTACTCCCTCATTCCTATCCCTTAACAAAAACTCTGTCATTTATTTGTTCCTCATTTATTATACTAGATTTTAAGCCTCTACATAACCATAGAAAGAGCCGGTTCTATGTTTTTTCATAGAACCGGCTTCCGCCTGCCGCTATTTTACTCTTGCTGCATAGCTTTTTGTATCAAATCCTCTTTCTTTTAACCAGTGTGCAGTTTCTCCCGAAAGAACAAGAGGAGCACGCTGCAGGGCGGATACATCTTCTGCACCGACGGCTGCCATAATGAACGTCAGCTGTTCCAGGACAGCATTCAGGTAAGCGGCGCCCCCTTCACTGCCATTTTCATGAACAGCTTCCAGTACTTTGCCGGCTATGCCGACAGCGGAAGCTCCCAGTGCTATAGCTTTCGCTGCATCCAGAGCATGTCTGATGCCGCCGGAACCAATAATGTCAGCCTTCTTATGTACAAATGAAGATTCCGCCACAGCAGCCGCACTGCTGATACCCCATTGATCAAAGAAAGACCATTTCGCTTCCCGCCTGCTGTTTTCAACAGCTGAGAAATTGGTGCCTCCGCTTCCACCCGTATCTATAACCGTAATACCTGCTTCTTCAAGCGTTTGAAATGCTTCGGCCGACATACCAAACCCTACTTCTTTTACGATAATAGGTATATCCAGGCTCTGGCGGACCGCTTTAATACGATCAAGCGCTCCTGCGAAGTTTCTGTCCCCTTCAGGCATAACCAGTTCCTGAATAACATTCAGATGAATCTGCAGAGCATCTGCTTCTATCATATCCACAGCCTGCACCGCCTGCTGCGGTGTTGCCTCACTCCCCAGATTGGCAAAAATAACACCCTCGGGATTTTCACGGCGCACGATCTGGTAGGATGCAGCTTCTGCCGGATCTTTAATTGCAGACATCTGCGAACCTACTGCCATAGCCGTATTTGTAGCTTTTGCCGACTGGGCAAGCATTTGGTTAATTGATTCTGTTGTTTCCCCGCCGCCTCCGGTCATTGCATTAATAATAATCGGCGAACTTAAGGAAAGTCCGCCGACATTAGTAGTATAGCTTATATTGTCCACTGAAGAACCGGGGAGACTGTTGTGTACAAAACGAAGATCATCATAACTCGATGCCCCAGCAAATCCTGTCGCTAGTGCATGAGTAATATGGTCTTGTTTACGCTGTGCTCTTGACACGACACATCGAACCCCTTATTTTTTATATTTTTTCAGCTGGTCGCCGATCATATCTCCAAGAGAAAATCCGGAGTGATCGTCTTCCGGTGCATCATATTCCTGCTGCACTTTCTGGTCTGGCTTCTCTGCTTTTTCCAGTTCACGAATGCTCAAACTGATACGCTGCTCGGAAGGAGTTATATCCAGGATTTTCACTTTTACTGCCTGGCCTTCTTCAAGTACTTCACCCGGCGTACCGATGTGACGGTCAGCTATCTGCGAAATATGGACCAGTCCTTCTACTCCGGGAGCCACTTCAACAAATGCTCCGAAAGAAACAAGGCGCTTTACCTGTCCTTCAATAATATCTCCAGGCTCCATCTGGCCTTCAATCGTGGTCCACGGTCCTGGAAGCGTATCTTTAATGGAAAGAGATACTCTCTCGCTGTCGGTATCCACTGCAAGAATCTTCACCTGAACTTCTTCGCCTTCTTTGACGATTTCGCCGGGGGATTCTACACGGTGATGAGCCATCTGCGAGATGTGTACAAGTCCGTCTACTCCGCCTACATCAACAAATGCACCAAAGTCAGTTAAACGCTGCACGGTACCTTTTACGGTATCGCCTACCTGAAGCTGTTCCAGTACGTCTTTTTTCTGACGGTTTGCCTGTTCATCCAATACTGCTCTCTGGGAGAGTATTAACTTATTATCAGCTGAATCGATTTCAATAATTTTAAGGGAAAGAGTACGTCCCTTATAGTCGGAAAAATCTTCAACAAAATGTCTTTCCACCAATGAAGCCGGAATAAATCCGCGCACTCCAAGATCCACTACGAGGCCGCCTTTTACTACTTCTGCTACTTCTGCCTCAATAATATCGCCGTTTTCAAACTTGGATTCCAGTTCGCCCCAGGCTTTATCTGCAAGGGCAGCTTTTCTTGAAATAACCAGTTCATCGTCTTCAAGTTTCGTTACCTTGCATTCGATTTCGTCCCCTTCTTTCAGGACATCTTCTACTTTTTCCACGTGAAGACCGGACAGTTCACTTATTGGGATAACAGCATCCACCTTGTATCCAACATCAGCAAAGGCCTGCTTTTCTTCAACCTTTGTTACCTTGCCTTTGACGATATCTCCTTCTTTAATATCACTCATACCAGCTAACTCGTTGTTCATTTCATCGACCATTGTCCATTGCCTCCTTCTACTTTTCCTCGCTACTATATCTATTATAATAAAAAATAGGCCATAAGCAAAAGAAAATACCTATTTCTTTCTTACTTCAATAGAACCTGGGACTCCTTAAGCTCTCTAATACTTTTCATAATAACCTTTGTGGCTGTTTCAGCATTTGCTTTTTCTATGCGGAGCTTCGACATATTAACCGGAGCTCCGTAGGAAAGCTTCACTTTCCCAAAAGGCTTAAATTCTCCTGTTATGGCAACCGGAACGACAACAGCGGAGGAACGAAGAGCGAAAAAACCAGCCCCCGACAAACCTTCACCTATTGCACCGGTCTTACTCCTTGTACCCTCTGGAAACAAACACAAAACCTTTCCGTCTTTAAGTATTTGCAGTCCCTGCTTCAAAGCCTGCCTGTCCGCCATTCCCCGTTTAACCGGCATCACTTCCAGTCTGGAAATAATCGGTCCCGCAAAACGATTTGTCACCAGCTCCTCTTTTGCCATAAAAACGACGTCACGCTTAATAAATGTTCCTACAAGCGGCGGGTCAAAATTGCTTACGTGGTTCGAACAGATTAATACCGGCCCTTCAGCGGGCAGATTTTCTTTTCCTTCTATCTCCACCCTGAGCGCAGCCCGGAAAAATATTCCGCAGAGTGCTTTGCCAATCGTATATAATCTCATGCTTTGAACGTCCTTTCCTTCACCATTTCCAAAATTTTCTCGACGGCTTCGTCAATAGAAAGCTTAGTGGTATCGAGCTCTACGGCATCGTCTGCTTTTATGAGCGGGGACACTTCCCTTGTGGAATCTTTTAAGTCACGCTCAGCAATTTCCTGCTGTATCGTTTCCAGATTGGACTCCATTCCCTTGGCTTTATTTTCTTCATGGCGCCTGCGTGCTCTTTCCTCTACGCTGGCCGTCATGTAGATCTTCACTTCTGCATTGGGAAGAACAGTAGTCCCAATATCTCTGCCGTCCAGTACGGCGCTTCCGGATGCCGCCAGCTCCCGCTGCTTTTCCACCATGCGTTCACGGATAAGCGGATGGGCGGATACTGCCGACACGCTGGCTGTTACTTCCGGTGTGCGGATCGCGTCCGCTGCATTTTTCCGGTTAATATAAATAATGTTTTCTCCATTTTCCTGCTTCCACTCGATCTCAAGATTCTGAAGAAGCGGCAGTATCTCTTCTTCTTTTTCCGGATCTGCCTGCTGCTCAAGCGCCAGATACGTAATAGCCCGGTACATGGAACCAGTATCAATATATGTATAACCAAGCAGGTAGGCTGCTTTCTTTGCTACGGTGCTCTTTCCCGCTCCTGCAGGGCCGTCTATTGCAATACTAACTGTCATTTTCATGCTCCTCTTCTACTCTTTATTCGCGTCATCACTCTTAAATTTTAACATACTATACCCCGGGCTGTTTTAACGGATATAAGAAAAACGAAAAAGCAGCTGCCTGCTTTTTCGTTTTGTCCTTATACTATCTGCCGGAAGATAACACGCTGAAATATCTGCCTTCCGGATGGGAAAATACCATTGCCGACACTGAGGCTTCCGGTTCCATCATATATTCATCGGTCAGTTCCACACCGATCTTTTCCGGCTGAAGCAGCCGGAAGAGCTTGGCCTGATCTTCCAGATCCGGGCAGGCCGGATAACCGAAAGAAACACGAATGCCGTGGTACTTCGCAGAAAACCTGTCTTCCATCGTGAAATCTGTAGGATCAGGAATGCCCCACTGATCACGCATAATCTGGTGTACGCGCTCTGCAAATCCTTCTGCTAATTCAAGCGCTGCCGCCTGAATAAGATGGCTGAATAAATAATCGCCTTCTTCTTTCGCTTTATTGGCTCTGGCACGCACGCCTTCTCCTGCAGTAACCGTCAGGAATCCTATATAATCCATGACGCCTTCTTCCTTAGGCTTTACAAAATCGGCAAGACATAAAAACGGCGGCTTGTTCTGGCGTGGAAACGTAAACCGCTCCAGTTCTGTTGTGCCCTCTGTATCTGCATAAATAATAATCGTATTGCCGTCTGCCTGGGCCGGGAAAAATTGATACATGCCGTGGGCACGCAGAATCTGCTCTTTTTTCGCACGCTCCATTAAATCATCAGCTTTTTCTTTCAGCTCTACTGTCTTTTTATCCTTTTCAGCAAGCAGGCGGCTGACTTTACCCTGTACACCAAGGTGTCTTCCAAGAAGCATCTGCATATTCACATACGGCTGTATATGACTGATGCTGTAATCCTTCATCAGATGCGGTTTAAGATCAGGCGGTACGAGCAGCGGTGTTTTTGTCGATACTTCCGAACGGGCCGGCGCTTCAGCTACTGCTGTTGACGCTCTTGGTTTTTCAGCTGTTTTATTAAGCCGCTTTTCCCGTTTTTCCGCCCATTCCACCTGAAGCTGCTTCATATCATCGGGACGGGCCAGCCGGTTGGCCAGATCAAGTCCATTCATGGCATCTTTTGCATACAGCACCATGCCGTCGTATTCCGCACTGATTTTTTCTTCGGTGAACTTTCTCGTTAAGGCCGCTCCGCCGACCATAACCGGAATGGAAATCTGCTGGTTTTTCAGGTCCTGGGCAGTCAGCACCATCTGCTGGGCCGATTTAACGAGAAGGCCGCTCAAACCGATCGCATCCGGATTTTCTTTAGCGACCGCTTCAATGAGTTCGTTGGACGTCACTTTAATACCTAAATTCACAATTTTAAAACCGTTGTTGGACAAAATAATGTCTACCAGGTTTTTACCGATATCATGCACATCACCTTTAACGGTAGCAAGGAGAATTTTTCCTTTGCCCGTATCATCCGCCGCTTTTGTCTCCATGTACGGTTCCAGGTGTGATACAGCTGCTTTCATCGCTTCGGCACTCTGCAGTACTTCCGCTACAATCAGCTCATTGTTATTAAACAGTTTTCCGACTTTGTCCATGCCGACCATAAGCGGACCATTAATAATGCTCAGAGGCTCGTCATATTTAGTAAGGGCTTCATCAAGGTCTTTGTAGAGGCCTTCTTTGGTGCCTTCTACAATATACTCTGCAAGCCTGTCTTCGAGCGAAAGATTCTGCTCCACCGTTTTCTTTTCTGCCTTTTTGCCCCGGTAATGAGCGGTGAAATCTGCCAGTGTCTGATCTGACGTTTCAAACAGCAGCTCTTTTGCCATCTGTTTCTCTTTTTCCGGAATGCTTGCAAAACGTTCCAGCTTTTCCGTGTTGACGATCGCATAATCAAGCCCTGCGTTTGTACAGTAGTACATAAATGATGCGTTAAGAACTTCTCTTCCTACAGGGGGCAGACCGAAGGAGACGTTGCTTATACCAAGTATCGTCAGGCAGTCCGGTAGCGCTTTTTTAATTTCTTTAATACCGTTGATTGTCGCTTCAGCGGAGCCGATATACTGGGCATCTCCGGTGCCGACCGGAAAGACAAGCGGATCAAATATAATATCTTTTGGATTCATCCCATATTGATTGACGAGAATGTCATGCGAGCGGACTGCTACTTCTACTTTTCTTTCCGTAGAAACCGCCATTCCTTCTTCATCAATGGTTCCTACTACTACTGCTGCACCAAACTTCTTTAAGATCGGCACGATATCTTCAAAGCGTTCTTCCCCGTCTTCGAGGTTAATAGAGTTAATAATCGCTTTTCCCTGTGAATACGTCAGTGCTTTTTCAATAACCGCTGCATCGGTTGAATCAATCATAAGCGGAACTTTCACTTTATTAATGACATGGCTTAAAAAGACCTCAATATCATCTATTTCTTCACGGTCCGGATCAGCCAGGCAGACATCTATTACGTGAGCGCCTTTTTTCACCTGCGCTCGGGCTATTTCCGACGCCTCTTCAAACTTGCCTTCATTAATCAGCCTTTTAAATTTCTTGGAACCAATAACGTTTGTCCGTTCCCCTACAAAAAGCGGACGCATATCTTCTTCATATACGAGCGGCTCAATACCGGACACCACATGAGGATGCCCCTCTGAAGGAGTCCGGGGTTCGAATTTGGTTAATGCTTCACGCATAACTCTAATATGCTCGGGTGTTGTGCCGCAGCATCCTCCGACTACGTTCAGCCAGCCTTTTTCAGCAAAGCCTTCCAGCTTTGTCGTCAGGGATTCCGGTGATTCATGGTAATGCCCCTCTTCATCCGGCAGTCCTGCATTCGGATAACAGTGGACATACGTGGTGGAAAGTTCAGATAGAGAGCGCAGGTGATCTCTCATAAATTCGGGACCCGTAGCGCAGTTCAGTCCGACAACAATCGGGTTCATATGCTCTATCGAGATATAAAAACTTTCCATCGTCTGTCCGGCAAGCGTTGTACCCATCGGCTCGATTGTTCCTGAAATCATTAACGGCAGTTCGATGCCGAGCTCCTGCTGCGCCTGCTGAATGCCCAGGTAGGCCGCCTTTACATTTCTTACGTCCTGGCTTGTTTCCAGCAGAAATAAATCCACCTCACCTTTAATCAGCCCGGAGGCCTGCTCACGGTAGGTTTCGGTCAATTCTTCAAATGTCGTTCCTCCGGTTACGGACAGGGATTTAGTTGTTGGTCCCATAGCACCGGCAACATAGCGTGGAAATTCTTCTGTTTCTATTTCTTTGACAGCGTCCTTTGCAAGCCTGGCTGCAGCAATATTTAACTCTTCAGCCATATGCTGCAGATCATAATCTGCGAGTACAATGCTCGTTGCTCCAAACGTGTTGGTCTCAATAATATCCGCTCCTGCTTCCAGGTAATCGCGGTGGATTTTTTCAAGCACGTGAGGAGCGGTTACGTTCAAATACTCATTGCAGCCCTCATACTCTTCCCCGCCGAAATCCTCTGCGGTTAAATCGGCGTTCTGAAGCATTGTTCCCATTGCTCCATCTAAAATGAGAATCGACGTTTTCAGTCTGTCCTGGATTGCTGTTTTAGGCATATGTTTCCCTCCACTCTGTTCACTTGCTTTTTTCTTCTGTGCGAACCGCTGCTTTTTCTCTTATATATTCGGTTAAGCGGCATGTAATATCATAACGAAGAAATGGGGTGATTAAATAAATGCCGTTAAAATATTCCATCGCTTCGTCGATCAGCGTTTTCGCTATCGCAATTCCTTCTTCCGCTGCAAGCGCACGGTCTTCCCCGCAGGCCGCCATACTCTGGCGGATCGTATCCGTCAGCTTAATGCCGGGCACTTCATTATGCAGAAATTCGGCATTCCGGCTGCTCACTAGAGGCATGATACCGATATACACCGGAACGTCCATATGTTTTGTCGCTTCATAAATTTCTTTAAACTGGCCTTCCCCGAAGACCGGCTGTGTCATGAAATAATCGGCTCCAGCCGTAATCTTCTTTTCCAGACGCTGCACGGCCCGGTCTACGTTACGTACGTTAGGGTTAAACGCAGCTCCGACGGTAAACGTCGTGTTCTGGCCGAGTGACTTTCCGGAAAAAGACAGTCCTTTATTCATCTCTTTCATTAAATGAATTAAGTCAAAGGAATTCGCATCATATACAGAGGTTGCTCCCGGGAAGTCTCCTACCTTGGTAGGATCCCCGGTTACAGCCAGTATGTCATGAATACCAAGAGCATTGATGCCCATTAAATGAGACTGAAGGCCGATAAGGTTTCTATCACGGCAGGCGACGTGAAGCAGCGGCCGTGCCTGGGTCATGCTTTTAACGAGTGCACCCATTGCCAGATTATCCACGCGGGGACTTGCCAGCGAATTGTCCGCCATCGTAACAGCATCCGCCCCGGACTGGTATAAAGCCTGGGCGCCTTCTACAAATTTTGACGTAGCAAGTTTTTTAGGTGGGTCGAGTTCCACAATAACGGTAGTGGACTGCTTTGCCTTTTCCCGCAGACTTGGTTCTGTAGAAGGAGGTTCAACGATGGAAAACTGCCCTGTTTTCTGGGCAACTGCCTGGGCGGCCCGCTTCTTTGGAACAGTGTTTTTAACAGCCGCGGCTATTTGAGCGATGTGCTCCGGCGTTGTGCCGCAGCATCCGCCAATAATGCCGATACCCTGATTTTGAAAATCAAGCGCCTTTTCATAAAAGTAGTCCGGATTGGACTGGTAGACGAACCGGCCGTCATCAATATCCGGAAGACTGGCGTTAGGGTGTACCGCGTACAGCGTATTTTCATCGAGCGGTGTCATCTCCAGCGATCTTAAGATGTGATATGGTCCCATTCTGCAGTTGACTCCTACGGCATCCGCGCCGGCTGCCGTCATCTGCTTAAATGCTTCTCCAAGAGGCAGTCCGCCATGCATAACTCCTACTTCCCCCAGTGCCACCTGGGCAATTATCGGCAGGTTTGTTTTACTTTTGGCAAGCTTGATGACCGCAGTAATCTCCTGAAGATCATAGAACGTTTCCAGAATAATTCCATCGGGCTCCGCTTTTATAAGAGCATCCATCTGTTCGGAAAAAGCTTTAATTATTTCAGCTTCGCTTTCTTCCATTTTCTGCAGTCCTTGAATGCCGCCTATCGTTGCAAATACAAATGTCCTGCCTTCAGAAGCTTCCCGGGCTGCTTCTACACCTCGTCTGTTAATATCAGCTGTTTCTTCTTCCAGCTGGTATTTTGCAAGCTTGATGCGATTTGCCGCATACGTATTGGTCTGAATAATATCCGATCCTGCTTCTACGTATTCTCTATGAATGGTTTTAATCAGATCGGGGTCTGATAGATTTAGTGATTCGTAGGAGCCGCTGTATCCTTTTTCGTATAGATACGTTCCCATCGCCCCGTCGCCAATTAACATCCGTTTTGCGTATTCTTCTGCCAAATTCACTGCGAGCCACTCCCCTGATTCGTGATTTTCTTTTTACAGACGGTCGAGCGCCTGCTCTAAATCTGCGATAATATCTTCTTTATTTTCAATACCTACAGAAAAACGAAGCAGCCTGTTACAGACGCCGTTGGCAATACGGACTTCTTCCGGTACATCAGCGTGTGTCTGCGTGGCCGGATAGGTCATAAAGCTTTCTACACCACCCAGGCTTTCTGCAAACGTCACAAGCTCCAGCCCGCGCAGCAGGGAATCGACCCACTTCTCGTTTTCGATCCGAAAGGAAAGCATGCCGCCTTTTCCTGTATACAGCACGTCCGTTACTTTCGGATGTTTTTCCAGAAACGCCGCCACTGCCCGGGCATTTTCTGTATGCTTCTCCATACGCAGGGAGAGTGTTTTCATCCCTCTCATCAAAAGCCAGGAATCCATCGGCGATAGTATGGTTCCCATTCCGTTATGAAATGCCGTTATCCGACTGCTTAACTGCTCGTCTTTTGTAACAATTAATCCGGCAATAATATCGTTATGGCCGCCGAGGTATTTCGAAGCGCTGTGAATAACAATATCAGCTCCCATATCAAGCGGGCGCTGCAGGATCGGTGTATAAAAAGTATTATCTACTATCAGCCAGAGGCCGTGTTTTTTGGCCAGTTTTGACATTTCGGTAATATCTGCTTCCTGCATTAATGGGTTAGTCGGTGTTTCAATAAACAATGCTTTCGTACGGTCGGTGATTTTTTGTTCAAATGCTCCCAGATTTCTTGGGTCGCCGTATGCGATGGTAATGCCCCAGTTTTTCCATCCTTCTTCAAATAAACGGTAGGTCCCGCCGTACAAATCCTGGGAAGCGAGGATCTCATCGTCTTTATCAAAAATAGCAAACAAAGTTTGAATCGCAGCCATTCCCGAACTTAGTGCGTAACCTTTTGCCCCGTTCTCAAGGCCTGCAATAGCACGTTCCAATATGTCCCTTGTAGGATTGCCGGTACGGGAATAGTCGAATCCTGTAGACTCGCCCAGTCCTTCGTGGCGGAAGGCTGTAGACATATGAATAGGAGCGCTGACCGCCCCTGTCCGTGGATCTTCTTTGTTTCCGATTTGTACTAGATTCGTTTCAATGTGAAATTTCTTATCCATGATTGTCACCCTTTTTGTGGCTGATTACTATATAGTGGCCGGCGTATCCTGATTTATCATTCCGCTAAAAGACCTTCCTCTAAAAGTAAGAAGAAGGTCTGCGTTTTATAAGAGCACCTCTTCTTATCTCTCGGGCATCTGCTGCCCGGCGGATTTAGCACCTGACCTGTTTAGGCTGGTTGCTGAGACTTCATAGGGCCTGATCCCTCCGTCTCTCTGGATAAGAAAGCTTTATTTATATAGTTGTGTAGTAAAACCTTACAAGATTACCGTACGAATTGCAATCAAATTGTGCGAATTCGTTGAATTTATTCAGGAGCCGTATCTACATACAAGTGGCTGCTGTTTCCGCAGATACAGCGGACAAAACCTGTCTGAATGGTTCCATCTTCTTTTCTGCTTCCTTTTAAAACGAATTTTTCCCCGCACTGCGGGCATCGTATGACGACACGATATCGCTTTTCCTCTATCATAAGCCGTCTATTCTCCTTCCATCTGCTCAAACCTATTTGCTGCTTTGAGCCTTTCAGCAGCTGTCCACCATAGAAGAAATCCTAATGGGAGAATGAAGTAGACTATGTACTGCCGGTCGATTAATAATAGCAAATCGTACGTGCCGTGTAAAACGAACGGGACTGCCAGAGCCAAAAACAAAAATAATTTCCGTGCAGTACCTTTTAAAAAAGAGGCTTTCCCTATATAATATCCCATAGTACAGGCAAACAAAGCATGGCTTGCTACCGGCAGAAACGCTCTTCCAAGCGCTATATCCACGCCATATGCTGTCAGGTACAATATGTTTTCCGCTGCCGCAAATCCGAGCCCGACAGCCAGCGCGTAAAGAGTCGTATCGTAAACGGAGCGTACCCGGATAAACGGAATAACCGCAGCACAGAGAATAAACCATTTAAAGAATTCTTCAAGCAGCCCGGCATACACAAAAGACTGTACAAAAACAGACGCCTCCGTCCCGGTTTCTTGTGTCAGTGCATACTGCACAGTAACAATAGGAAAAACAAGCAGCATACCGATTAAAAAGGACCGGGCTGTTTTACGAAAAGACCGCGAATGAGTCTCCTGCTTTAAGTAATAATAGCTTAAAAATGCGACCGAAGGCGCCAGGGCCGCAGTTATAATAGCAAACACTCACGCATCCGTCCTTTCCAGCTTTGTACTTGATCAACTAACTATAAATAGAAAAGAGGCCACCTCAATGAAGCGGATTTTAACGATACATACCGGAGGCACGATCTCCATGAAAGAAGACAAACAGACTGGCAGTGTAGCTCCAGGAGAGAAAAACCCGCTTGATCAGTGGCATGAAGAAGCAAAACAGGTTGCTGATATTACGGTTGTTCCGTTCTTTCATCTTCCCTCGCCGCACATAACGCCTGAAAATATGTTTGAACTATCGTCTTTTATTAACGAAAAAATAGCTGAAAACCTCTATGATGGTATCGTAGTTACGCATGGCACGGACACTCTGGAGGAAACGGCCTATTTTCTGGACCTTCTTCATCATTCCCCCATCCCTGTTATTTTAACGGGCGCTATGAGGTCAAGCAATGAATTAGGAGCAGACGGTCCCTACAATTTCCTTGCTGCTATAAGAACGGCCTCATCAGAACAAGCGAGGGAAAAAGGAGTGCTCGTCGTAATGAACGATGAGGTGCATTCAGCAGTCAACGTTACAAAAACGCACTCCTCCAATGTGGCCACATTCCAAAGCCCTCAATTTGGACCAATAGGCCTCGTAACACGGCGCGGCATCCTTTTTCACCATACTCCCTCAGCCAGAGAGCAGTTTTCCATCTCTTCTCTGACTAAAAAGGTATTTCTGCTTAAGGCGTACGCCGGAATGGAAAGAGAAACAATTGAATTGTTTGAATCAGCTTCTCCTTCCGGACTCGTCATCGAAGCATTCGGCCAGGGCAATGTGCCCCCGGCTATTGTTCCGGCAGTAGAAGCGCTTATTGCCCGCAATATCCCGGTCGTTCTTGTATCAAGATGTTACAGCGGTATCGTACAGGCCACTTACGAATATGAAGGCGGAGGCATGCAGCTTAAAAAGAAAGGCGTTATTTTCTCGAACGGGCTGAACGGCCAGAAGGCGCGGCTGAAATTAATGATCGCTCTTGAGGCAGGAATTACCGGAATAGATCTTACCAATACATTTGAAAGCTGGCCGTCATAATGACGAAGGCCAGCTTTCTTTTTCTTTTATATGGGAGGCAATTTGTTCTCCGTGCCACCTGCCGTTTTCTATAAAAATTTCATTGGCATTGTCCCCGGCCGCTATTACTCCGGCAATATAAAGTCCAGGTACGTTTGTTTCCATCGTATCCTGATCAAAATAAGGCCGTCCTTCTTCCCCTTTTAAAACTCCTGCCTGTTCAAGAAAAGAATGATCAGGATGATAGCCGGTCATTGCAAAAACAAAATCTGCAGGAAGGCTTTGTTTTTGGCCGTACTGCGTATATTCTACGGATTGTTCTGAAATAGAGGTAACGACCGCTTCGGATAAAAGCCTGATTTTATCCTGCCTTACAAGCGCATTAAAATCCGGGAGTATCCAGGGTTTTACATGCTCTGAAAAGGAACTTCCCCTGTAAAGAACCGTTACAAACGCCCCTGCTTTTTCCAGAGCCAGAGCCGCGTCCACTGCGGAATTTTTTCCGCCGATCACCGCGACATCCCTGCGGAAATAAGGATGCGCCTCTTTAAAATAATGAGAAACGTGGGGCAGGTTTCCCCCCTCGATTTCCAGCTTATTGGGCTGTCCGTAATAACCGGTCGCAATGATGACATATGCCGGCTCATACTGCTTTTTCACGCCGTTCATCGTATGAGAAGACACAAGAAATCCATCCTGCGTCTTTTCGATAGAATCTACCGTTTCATATGAATGAATGCGGAGATTTTCCTGGTCGACCACTCGTTTATAGTACACGAGCGCTTCCTGGCGGGTCGGTTTTCGATTTATTGATGTGAATGGAAGATTTCCCACCTCCAGCCTTTCGCTGGTACTAAAGAAAACCTGGTGAATGGGATACTGGTATATAGCATCCACAATATTTCGTTTTTCAATTAAAACAGCATCCATTCCTCTGCGTTTTAATTCGATGGCCGCCGCTATTCCGCACGGCCCTGCTCCTACAATAACTACTGTCTTTCTGTTCATAATCTGCACCCTTTTAATTCTTTCTGTTTTCCGTTTTTTTGTACAATACGTTACTTATCCATTCATCCCATTCTGAAGCATCAGAGCCGACCAGAAAACGGCTGTATTCCTTGGTTTTGTCAACATCCATGTATTGAACGGCATGTCCTCCCATGCCAATGCTCAAATGAGGATGCAGCGTCTCCAGTTCTGTAATAAATTCCAGGGAAGGCTCCAGGTTTTCGAGCAGCGTACAGGAGGTAAAGAAAATGCTGCTGTCTATTTCCCCCATTACCTGGATCAGGTCTTCTTCAGGAATGCCTACACCCAGATAAATGACTTCAAAGCCTTTTCGTTTTAGATACAGTGTGAAAAAGAGCAGCCCCAGTTCGTGGTTTTCATTCGGACCTGCGGCGGTTACGATTTTAGGTAAAAATCCTTTCACGTTGTAGGAGTGCATGATACTTCCTATTTTTGTGCGCAGAAAGGAAGTAATATAGTGCTCATGGGCAATAGTAATCTGGTCCATTTCCCAAAGAGTTCCCACTTTCACTAAAAGAGTTCCCAATATATCTGTCGTTACCTTTTCCAGCGTAAACATAGAAAAAGCTCTGTTGAGTGCCTCCTGCGCCTCTGCCTCTCTGAAGCGGAGCAGGTGCCCCAGAATCTCTTCTGCTAAAGCAAAGGTGTGGTCTACTTCCATAGGGTGGGCTGCCATGCTGTCTATTTCTTCAAACTTATCAAGAAGTCCTACCGCCTGGCTTACAGTAAAGCCGCTGCTCGTTTTGTCCAGAATCCATTTAAGAACCGCTGCATCTTTTTCTGTATAAAGACGGTGGCCGGCCGAGTTTCTTTCCGGATGCACAATATTATATCTTCTTTCCCAGGCACGAAGCGTGCCCGGCTGGATACCTAACATGTTGGAAATAGCCTTTATATTGTATTTGCCTTCCATAGGTTCCATTTCTTTTCCCCCCGCGCCTGTTTATTTCACTTCTCCGCAGATACTAACGTAATAAAATGAGCTTCTGCTCTTGCTCCAAAGCGGAGCGGCAGAAGCGTTGTTCCGTATCCGCAGCTGACCAGATAGGTTAAACGGCCAGCCTGTTTCCAGCCTCCGGGCGGACGTATGCCCCAGGGACCAAAACGAATCTGCCCTCCATGGGAATGACCTGTAAGCATAAAATAAGCTTCCGCATGCTCTGCTGCCTCAACGGCCGTACTCGGATAGTGGGAAACTAATATTTCAGCGTTCATCCATCTGCTGTCAGCTCCCCCGGTCGTTTCATTAAGTCCGGCAATGCAGAGTTTACTGTTGTGTACCTTCCAGGTAAATATATCTCCATCCAGAATTTCTATTTGATGAACTGTCAGCAGACTTTTCAATTCAAGGGAACGCTCCTGCATATCATGATTTCCCCATACAAATAACATAGGTACTTCTTTTTTCAGCAGGCGCAGATTGTAATCAGTTCTGGAAAAAGGCACGCCTTTCTCTCTTAAATCCCCGCCTATTATAATAATATCCGCTTTTTCGGCAATCTGCCTGCTTAAAGACTTGGATATTTTTCTTCTATGTATATCAGAAATAAAAAAGATGGTCTTCCCTGTAAAGCTCTCAGGGAGTTCATGTATTAAAATCTGTTCCTGCTTGACTACAGCCCGGTGGGCAGCATAATTCATATAGAGCAGCAGGCCTGACGCGGCTGAAAAGACCACGGTTATCCACTTCATAATATCGTCCTTTTTATAAGAGCATATTTGTTTTACCTATTATTCCCTCTAAACGGTGATTATAAACCATCTCCTGTACTTTTAACTCATGAACGGATTGTGACCATTTCTTTTAGAATCCCTGTACCGGTCCGATTTTGTTATACTGTAAATAACGCAACAATGAATGATAGAAAGGAGACCTCTCATGGATTTTGCTGTATTTCTTATAGGAACACTTATGTTCGCTGTTGGTTTTGTGCTGCTTCTCTTTTTTCTGGCCAGAAAAATCTCTCTGCTTATTCCATTTATTTTGATGGCAGCAGGAGTTGTTATCTGTTTTATCGGCCTGATTTTATCCTCGCCTCTAACAGATCAGGACCGAAGCGCCTTATCACCACAATATCAGGGAGAATCTGCAGCCCGTCAATTTTAAATATTAATTATAAGAGCTGCGCTGATCACAATAAGAAAAACGATTCCCAGAAAAATAATAAATAACAGGTTCGTCATCGTCACCGGTGCGTTTTCTTCTTTTTCCTGTTTACGTGCAGCCATTCTCCGAATCGGAGCCTTTTCCGGCTGCATTTCATTATTTTGGTTCGTTTCTTCCTGTTGTTTCCACTCCTGTTTTAAACGTTCTTTTTCTTGTTTCTTTTGATTTTTTCTTTCCAGCTTTGCTTTTTCCGCCTGCTTTTTCTGCTCCTGCTTTTTTCTTTCCTCTTCCTTTCTTTCCAGTCTTTTTTTCTCCGTACGTTTACCAGGCTTCTCTTCCATCATTAGCCTTTCTCTCCTTTTGCACTCCCGGACTCCTTGGTCAGCAGTAAATCTTCCAGCCTTTTTTTCCAGGAGAGTTCAAATACCTTTCGTTTTTCCCTTTTCTGCGCAGTGGCGGCTGCCACCCAGTGCGCCTCGCATAAATCGCAGCAGTGTTCCGGCTTTTCCTGGAGCGTTTCTCCAAAATAGTGAAGCAGCGCTTCACGCCGGCAGGTTGATACCTGCAGCCACTCTTCCATACTTTTAAGCTTTTGCTGCTTCCAGATTGTCCGTCTTTCTTTTACTTCTTTTATTTTGTCCGCCAGCGGACCCCCCGGACCCTTCTTCCACTCCCGGTAATAGTGAAGAAAAAAACGAATATGATTTTCCTCCCAGCCCCTGTTTACGGCAGACTCTTCCAGGCTTGCCTCAGAAATCTCCGGGCCTTTAGTTATATGGGAGACCAGCCAATCAATTTCTTCTTCTGCAGGAAATTCCATTTCAATAAAAAACCGGGGCAGATAAATGTCATCCTCTTTATATAATAAAAGAGCGCTGCTTCTTTTTCCATCTCTTCCTGCTCTTCCGATTTCCTGAACGTACGATTCAAGGTCTTTAGGGTAATGGTAATGAATAACGTATCTAACGTCTGGTTTATTTATTCCCATTCCAAAAGCATTGGTACAGCACACTACGTCAAGTTCATCCTGTAGAAACTGCTGCTGGACGAGAATTCTATCTTCCTGCAGCATCCCTCCGTGATAGGCGGATACGCGTTTATTCGTGTGAATTTCCAGAAAGGCACTCATTTGTTCTGCTGCTGCCCGGCTCGAAAAATAAACCATCCCGGGGTCAGGTGAATGATTAATAGTACGCAGCAGCTCATTATTTTTTTCTTCATCTGAATTTGTTTTTTTTACATGGATGGATATGTTGGGACGATTCGTAGATTCTTTTACAATAAGCGGTTTTTTCATTTCCAGCTGATTTACTATGTCTTCCTGTACGCTCGGAGCAGCTGTGGCTGTGACTGCCAGTACAGTCGGACTGCCGATATCTTTACGTATTTCTTTTATTTTCAGGTAATCCGTTCTAAATTCATGGCCCCACTGTGAAATACAGTGCGCTTCATCTACAGCAAGAAGGGAAACAGTCACAGAGCCGAGCGCCCGCTTCACTTTATCAAGCTGCAGGCTTTCCGGAGAAATAAACAGTATTTTTAATGCAGACAGGTTTCTTAACACGTTTTCTTTTTCAGAAAAGCTTAAAAAGCTATTATACATGTCCACCTGTTTCATTTGTTTTTGCTGCATTTCCTGCATCTGGTTTTCCATTAACGACAGCAGCGGCGAAACAACTACGGTAAGACCGGGCTGCAGATAGGCCGGAAGCTGATAGCAGATTGACTTTCCCGAGCCGGTAGCCATAATGGCAAGTACATCTTCTTTTTGAAGAAGAGAACGAATAATCGTTTCCTGGCTGTTTCGAAAAGAATCATAACCAAAATACTTCTTCAGCTCATATTGAAGATTCATCTGTTTTCCCTCCATAATAAGCAAGCGTTAATCGTATATGAAAATAAGTGATTTCATCGGGAAATTGATCTTTCAGCTCTTTCATCTTTCTCGTCTGCAGAGTGTTTGAAACCGCTCTTATTTTTTCCGAATATGCAGCCGGAACGTAGTCAAAAAGTGGAAAAGAACTGCTTTCCGAAGCAATTTCAATGATATGGTCTTCGATGGTACTCTGTTTTAAACGCCGAAACCGGCTGATCTTTTCAAAAGACCAGCCTTTATCGAGAAGCCGTTTTGTTTCTGCAGCCGTTTTCGTCAGACGGATGGAAGACTCAACAGCCGGCAGCAGTCCGGCCAGAAGTGGAAAGGAAGATGAATTCTGCTGCAGTACTTCTATTATATAGTGTAGAATTCCGTTAAACCTATAGATGATTTCTTCTTCTTCCCGTCCGAGCGCTCCGGCTATCTGTGAATAGGTGAGTCCGGTTTTGGCAGATCCGCCCAGTTTATTTACTAAAATAGCAGCATCTTCTGTTTTGAAACTATCCAGCAGGCTGTTCAGTTCAACGTGCAGAGTATCTGCCAGCTGGATTTTAGCTTCTCTGCCCGAAGGCCATATCGTTTTAAGCCAGTGCAGTACCGCTTTTTCTTTCGTTACGGGAATAAAATGGCCGGAGCCGGCAAGGGAAAACGATAAACACTGCACCAGCAGAGCGAGTCTTTCCCAGAAAACGCCTGCCGCTGCTCCATACTTCCATTGATTATACAAAACAGGCCGTACATACACCGACCAAAAATCTTTATCCATTTCTTTTGCTGTATCCGGTATTTTGATAAAATCAGCAGATGGCAGCAGGAGCCCATTCTGACGAAAAAGAGTCAGATCATTTTGAAATATTTCCATAGTAAGCTTAGGAAAAGCTCCATACCATTCCGTCAGCCCGTACCACTTCATATCCTGGATGGACTGGGAACTTTTTTTGCCTGTAAGTATATGATAAACCGCACCCGGCGTTCTGTCTCCCTCAAGTTTCACTAACACATGAAGAATAAGATGTCGCCTGAAATTCCATTCCATGCGCGGGTTTCCCCCTTGTTATCGCGTGATTGTCCTGCGTAATTTTAGAAAATTAACGTCTTTAACTGTTGAAAAGTTTACCATGAAAGAATACAATATGAAATAGACGTTTGGGTTCTTATGAAGAGCTCTATAAATATGTTTACTTGATTAAAGAAGTAGGAGGTTATCGAAAATGGCTAAGTTTACAATCGTTGATAAAGATACATGCATCGCCTGCGGCGCCTGTGGTGCTGCCGCTCCTGATATTTATGACTACGATGATGAAGGTCTGGCGGAAGTAATCCTTGACGACAACAAAGGTATTACAGCAGTTCCTGAAGATCTTGAAGAAGATATGATGGACGCATTTGAAGGCTGTCCGACCGATTCTATTAAGATCGCGGATGAAACCTTCGACGGCGACGCGCTTAAATTCGATTAATTTGTTGAATCCCTGTGAAGAAACAGGGATTTTTCATTTATAACGGCTTTATTCTATACATGCCAAATTGACACCTATGTGAAGGTGTGATACATTGCAATCAACTGAAAGACAAATGTCCTTTTGAAGAGAACACCTGGTTGCCCGTATTCTTTCCGGCAGGGTCTGGTGCTGATATACTATTTCCATTTTTATGTATAAGGTCACCTGATTCCTGTAATGAGGGTAGTATCACGAAAGCTTCTGCCTCTCACGATGAATTCGTGCGGGCGGAAGCTTTCTATATATATTTAGAGAAAATAGATTGAGGGAGAGTGGAGAGCACTATGATACAACAATCTACAACTGAAGATCAGCAGACAGCATCTGCTAAAGGACATTACCGCATTCTGGTTTCTGATGCAATGAGCAGCGAAGGACTTGCTCCTTTACTGGACAACAGCCAGGTGGAATGTGTACAGCAGACGATTGAAGAAACGTCTGACCTGCACAGCTATGATGCCCTGCTGGTTCGCAGCAGCACAACCGTAACAGCAGAATTAATGGACCAGATGACTAATTTAAAGATTGTAGCGCGTGCCGGTGTCGGCGTCGACAACATTGAAATTGAAGAAGCAACAAAGCGCGGCATCGTTGTCGTAAATGCCCCTGACGGTAATACGATTTCTACAGCTGAACATACTTTTGCGATGATTATTTCCCTTGCCCGGAAGATTCCGCAGGCAAATGCTTCTATAAAAAATAAAAAATGGGACAGAAAAGCTTTTCAAGGTTCTGAACTAAGAGGAAAAACGCTTGGTATTATTGGTTTTGGACGTATTGGTTCTGAATTGTCAAAGCGTGCTCACAGCTTTGATATCAACGTGCTTGTATACGACCCGTTTCTCACAAAAGAACGTGCGGAGAAAATGGGTGTAGAGCTTGCTGACCTGGACGCCATTCTCGGTGCGTCGGATATTCTAACGGTCCACACTCCCCTGACGAAAGATACAAAAGGGCTTCTTGGAGAAGAAAATATTAAAAAAACAAAACCCGGCGTATTTCTTATCAACTGCGCACGCGGCGGCATTATTGATGAAAAAGCACTTTATAATAATCTGGAAAGCGGCCACGTAGCAGGAGCAGCGCTGGACGTATTCGAAGAAGAACCAGCTAATGAAAATCCACTTCTTGCTTTTGAACAGGTAGTTGCTACACCTCACATTGCTGCAAGCACAAAAGAAGCCCAGCTTAATGTAGCCTCCCAGGTATCAGAAGAAGTCCTGCAGTTTTTAAACGGCATGCCGGCACTAAATTCCATTAACCTGCCGACGATGTCCAAGGAAATCTTCGACACGCTTCAGCCTTACTATGAGCTGTCCAGAAAAATGGGTAATATTCTTTCCCAGAGCATGAAAACACCTGTACAGGATATTGATGTTCACTACAGCGGCGATGTAACCGATCTTGAAACGAGTGTTCTTACAAGATCACTGATTGCCGGATTCCTAAGCTCCCGCGTAGATGCGCCTGTCAATGACGTGAATGCTACAATTATCGCCAAAGAGCGCGGCATTACTTACGGGGAAAAACACCGTTCCGACGATTCCGGATATTCCAACCTCATTAAAGCTACGGTAAAAGGGGAAGGAAAAAAATTCGCTATTTATGGAACATACGTGAAAGCCTACGGCCCTCGTATTGTCCGTATTAATGACTTTAACGTCGACTTTTATCCAACCGGCCACTTAATATACATTCAGCATACCGACCGTCCCGGTGTAATTGGTAAAATGGGACAGCTGCTCGGAAAGCATAATGTAAACATTGCTACTATGCAGGTAGGCCGCCGCCAGGAGGGCGGAGAAGCTATTATGATGCTCGCTGTTGATAAAGAGCCTAACCAGAATGTTCTGGACGATTTAACCTCCATTGAAGAGATTATTATGGCAGACAAAATAGAAGTATAAACAAAAAGCAGAGGCCGCCGCCTCTGCTTTTTTTTATCGTACGTTGAATATACTTCTTTTTTTAAAAGACTGTTCGACTACTGCTTTTTCTTGCGTGAGCCTTTGAATACAATTGCACTTCTTTCGTATTCAATATCTGCTACTTTTTCTCTGGCATTGACTACACGTGCGGCTGCAAAGAAATAGTCAGAGAGCCTGTTCAAATATTTAAATACATGCTCATTAATAGGTTCTTCTTTCATAAGCGCTGCTGTAAGCCGTTCTGTTCTCCGCGTTACCGTGCGGAGAATGTGCATTTCCGCTGCTGCAATCGAACCACCCGGCAGGATAAAACGCTGCAGTTCCGGAGCCTGTGGAATATACTCATCTATGTGCTCTTCAAGTGCCGTCACCATTTCCGGAGTCACTTTAAATTCTGCGTCCTCTTTCACGTTGGCAAGATCGCTTCCACAGTCGAACAATTCGTGCTGAATACGGATCAGTTCACTTTTCATATCCGGGAACATCTCATCATCAAGCAGTGCCACCGCACGGCCTACAAATGAATTAAGCTCATCGCAGGTGCCATAGGCTTCTACACGAATATGGTCCTTATCCCGTCGTCCCCCGATAATTCCCGTCGTTCCTTTATCTCCGCTTCTCGTATAAAGTTTCATTTTATCTCATCCTTTCCATTTTACGGCCAGGCCGTACCAGACTTCATACACCTGCCCCGCTTCTTTCATAAACTGTTGATACCATAAGCCTACCTCATCGCGCAGCTGTCTGTCTTTTTTTTCGATCGGGACGATTCCTTTGTTAATATCCGCTCCGATAATGGCGAGCTTCCTGTCCTGATACTCATTTTCCCAATTCCGTATCGTTTTATACCATTGTTGAAGTTTTTCCGGCTGATCCAGATGTTTTTTTACCGCTTCATCAAATGCTTCTATAACCAATACCCCATTTTGACCGGTTGGAAGAACACACTCTGATATATCTGCTTTAAAAAAAGAATGCCATAACAAAATCGGCTTCTCTTGATAATGACGCATCGCCCACTCTTTTTTCCCATTGGCTGTGCCGCCTACTATAAAATCCACTTCTGTCTTTCCCCCTTTACTATAGTATCACTGCCAACACTGCAGCAGACCACCAAAGTACAGCTTCTGTCCCTTCTAAAGAAGCCCCTGCCGTGTCCCCGTTTACGCCTCCAAGCTTACGCACGAAGAAACGGTACAATGCCAAGGTGCAGATCATGGAAATGACTGCCAGACTTATCGTAAGGAATAAGGAAAAATATAAAGCAGGCAGCAGGGATAAAATAGTTATACCCGCCAGCCAACGTACATCAGATGGCCTTCCACTTTGTTGAAAAGAAGCTGCCAGCCCGGTACTCGACAGCAGTCTCCCTCTGCTGACAACGGCCCCCATTCCTGCTCTTGAAAGCACCGGAACCGCAAACAAGGCGGTAAAGAAAAAAACCAAGGAGGTATCAAGCATTGTTACAATCGCCGTGTATTTACCCCCCAGCAGCAGGATTGTCGTCCATACGGCACCGGATCCTACCAGGGGATCTTTCATTACTGCCAGTTTTTCTTCCCTCGGTTTCCAGGAAAGCACAGCATCGCTCACATCCATCCAGCCGTCCAGATGAAGACCGCCCGATACAACTACAAAAGCCATCAGGACCAGAAAACCTACCGCGTAAACCGGAAGCTCTAAGCTTAATGACACCATTGCGATAACTGCGGCCAGCGAAGCAGCCAGAGTGCCGCACAGCGGAAAATGATGCAGTGCCCGACGCATCGTATCAGGCGTCCAGTCAACAGTTTTCGAAACCGGAAAAACCGTTAAGAATCCGAAAGCGAGAAGCAGTCCTTTATAAGCATTCTTTATATTATTTATCATCGGCTGTGCTTTCCATTAAATCAATTAAATCATCTACATTAACGTGCCGCTCAAACGCTGCGGCGAGCTCATCCAGGCGCTGATCTTTTTCTTTCTCATAGTATACGACATCAAGTCCGGGAAGGTTTTTGTGCTTTCGCACCTGGTTCAGCCAGCGGCTGCGCCATTCGTCGTTATGAAACACATGATGAAGATAGGTACCCGTGATTCTGCCATTATGACTCACAATCCCCTCCGGCTCTCCTCCACTGTTGGAATAAAACAGCGGTACGACTTCTGCTGAGTATGTAATGCTGGAACGCCCGGTATGAATTTCATATCCGTGAATCGGCTCGTTCTCTTCCTGCCTTCCACTCCAGCGTCTGGTCGTCTTCTCCGCTTCAAATGAGGTCACCAATGGAAGAATACCGAGACCTGCTGCCCTCGTACCTGCCGTCCCACTGTCATTTCCTTCTTCGTCTATCAATTCCTCACCCAGCATCTGCAGCCCTCCACAGATACCTGCAACTGTACCTCCGCTATTAATATAACTTTTTAAAAGGGCTGCTGTACCACTTCGTTCTAGATGATGAAGATCGAGGATCGTACTTCTGGTACCGGGAATGATAACCGCGTCAGGGTCCCCAAAGTCCTCTGCTGCGTGTATAAATCGAATCGATACATCAGGTTCTGCTGTAAAGGGTTCGACGTCGGTATAATTTGAAATATAAGGAAGCGCAATAAATGCCAGATCAATGACAGACGCTGACGTATTATTTTCGGTTAATCGATTTAAAGAAAGCGAATCTTCCCGTTCCATGGCAATATCAAGTTTAGGAAGCACTCCGAGTACCGGCGACACGTTTTCTTCTATCCATTTTACTCCGTCAGTAAAAAGGGCAGGGTCCCCCCGGAAGCGGTTAACAATAATACCCGCCAGCCTTTCCCGATGATCGGAGGGCAGAAGCTTTTCCGTGCCGTACAACTGGGCAAACACGCCTCCTCTTTCGATATCCGCAACCAATAAAGCAGGGACACCGGCCGTTTCAGCCGTATACAAATTAGCCAGATCTGTATCCATCAAATTAATTTCCACCGGACTTCCGGCACCTTCCATAATAATAAAGTCGTATTCTTTTTCCAGACGTTTCAGCGATAATTGGATAGCCTCTTTCGCCAGGCTCATATATTTTCCCCGGTAATCCCCGGCTTCCGGGCTGCCTGAAGAGATTCCCTGAATAATTACTTCTGCTTTTCGATCACTTCTTGGCTTGAGCAGCACAGGATTCATGTCCACCGTTGCTTCCGTCCGGCATGCCTCTGCCTGAAGTCCCTGCGAGCGGCCAATTTCACGGCTTTCTTTAGTAATATAGGAATTATTGGACATGTTCTGTCCTTTGAAAGGAGCCACGGAGTATCCCCGGTTGGCCAGCGCCCTGCATAGTGCCGTAACGATATAGCTTTTTCCGGCATCAGATGTAGTTCCCCACACGATTAATCCTTTCATTGCCATTCTCCTTTCATCGAACGCAGGCAGCCATAATTGACCATTCCGGCCAGATCCGCTCTTTTTACAATTTGGCTGGACAGCCGTCCCTGTACTTTCAAAAACTGTATCATATCCGGGTGTCCTGCCGATTGATGACTTATATCACTGCTGACTACTAAAAGGGTGGCAGTTTTTTTCTGAAGATTTGACAAAGCCTCCAGCATTAAAGCCGGCCCCATCTGCACATGCCAGCTGCCTGATGAAAACATTTCATTGCTGAGCCAGGTGGTCAGGCAGTCGAGCAGAACATGATCTCCCGCCTGTACCTGCTCTATACACCGCATTAAATCATATGGCTGCTCGATTGTTACCCACTGCTCCCGTGCGTTTTGCCTTTTGCATTGATGACTGTTTATACGACGGCTCATTTCTGCATCCTGCGGGTCAGCCGCAGCCAGGTATACTTTTCTGCCTCCCTGTCTTTGTTGAATAAAATGTTCAGCGAACGACGTTTTTCCGCTTTTCGCTCCGCCTTCGATAAAAATCAACATAGGGGCATAACCTCCCTAAGCATATGTACCAGCCGGTCATTGTCTGTTTTTTGTTTCACAGCGATACGTATATAGTTTCCTTCCAGTCCTTGAAACGAATACGTATGACGAAGCATAAACCCATACTCCGCTGCCTTTTTCAGTACTGGAAGCATCGGTCCCTCATCGGAACGGCGGATGAGATAATAATTTACATTACTTGGACTTACGGTGAAGCCGGCCTCTTTTAATAAAGGCAGCAGCCTGGAGCGTTCTGTTTGAATAAATTGAGCTGTCTTCTGCCTGAAAGGCTCAAGCGAAGCAGCGAAGCGCATTGCTTTTTCTGCAGTGGAACCAATATTCCAGGATGGTGTTCTCTCCTGCATTTTCTCTATAAACGACGGAGGCGCTAACGCATACCCGGCGCGGATCCCCGGTATAGCATACATCTTGGTTAATGAGCGGATAACAATTACATGACCGTTCAACCTGGCAGCCTCCGTGCCGTATGTTACCGGATCAGCCTGAAAATCAAAAAAGGCTTCATCAATAATCACATAGATGCCGCGTTTTTCACATGCATTTATCATTGCAGTCATCGTCTGCCTGCTTTGGGCGGTGCCGGTTGGGTTATTCGGATTACAGATCCAGACAGACTCTACCTCATCCAGAGCCTGGTAAAAAGCAGAAAGATCGACCTCCCAGCTGTCCTCCTCTGTCGTTAAAAAGCTCTGCACCTCGCACCTGTAAGCTTCCAGCGCTTTCCGGTATTCGGAAAAGGCCGGTTCAATAATTAAAGCTTTTTTTTCTGAAAATAAAGACGCAGTAATATAAATGAGCTCAGAAGCTCCATTACCCGGATGAATACAGGATTCTTCCACATTGTTCCAGGCAGCCAGATCTTTTATCAGTTCTTTATAGCGGTAATCGGGGTAGTGTTCCACATCGGCAGCCCACCCGGGCAGTTCTGCCAGAAGAGCTGCCGGCGCACCCAGCGGATTCGTATTCACGCTGAAATCTGTCATGTTTTCAGGAACCGGCTGATTTATTTTTTTCATAAAGGCGTCAGGCATCGCACCATGTTCAGGCCAATCCAAGGTAAATTCCTCCCCCTATCCAGGCTGCTGTAAGAAAAAGCAGAATGGTTATGTCCCACACAAAAATACTCTCTTTGATTCTTTCTTTGTTCAACGGCAGCGTTCCTATTCCCAGATAAGGGCGTTCCTTCACTCTGCCGTGATATACAGCAGGGCCGCCCAGCTGTGTAAACAATACCGCAGACATTGCTGATTCTCCAAAACCTGCATTTGGACTTTCGTGCAGACGCGCGTGCTGGATCGTATCTTTCCATGTTTTCAGAAGCGTCTGCCTCTGCAGCCACAATGAGCTGAATCCCATAAGAACAGCGGTCAGCCGGGCAGGCAGTAAATTCAGGAGATCATCTGTTTTCGCAGCACCAAAGCCAAAAGAAGCATGTTTCTCTGTTTTATAGCCAATCATCGCATCTGCTGTATTAAAAAAGCGATAAAAAACAGCAAGAGGAGCGCCGCCCAACAGTGCATAAAAAAGCGGGGCCGTTACGCTGTCGGAAGCATTTTCCCCTGTACTCTCTACGACAGAACGGGACATCTCTTTTTCCGTCATAGCCGATGTATCTCTGGACACAATGTAAGATGTTAACAGCCTTGCTTTTTCCAGGTTGCCTTTGGCCAGTTCCTGATGGATGTCTGCTGCCGAACGCTTCATGCTTCTGCCGCCGATCATCAGCCATATAATAACAGCTTCCAATGCAACGCCTGCTGCCGGGGCAAGAGCATATGATAGACTGGTCATCGCAAAAGCTCCCGCGGTTAAACTTAAAGCTGCGATATAAATAAATACGATTCCTTTTATTTTTTTCGTCTGCTCAGATCCCCTGTTTCCATGCTTATCCAGTAAAGAAAGGACTTTTCCCATTATAATAACGGGATGCCAGCCTTTATGCGGGTCACCAAAAAGCTGGTCAAGCAAATAGGCAGCGGTCACCGCCGTTAAATGGAATACTACTATCATAACGTTAAAAGCCTCTTTCTACAGGTTTCTATTTTTCCAATGCATTATACACACTGTCGTAAACTGCTTTAGCCACGTGTCTTCCCAGAACAGTAGCCGTGCCGCCGTAAGGATGATGCATACCTTTCTGCGTAGCCGCCACCATCAGGCTGTCTGTGGACGTTCCCGTTGCCATTGTTCCTGACACCACATCCTTAATATCCCGGTCCAGAAGCGCTCTCGTTTTTGCTTCCGTCGCTGTCATCATAACCTGGGCAAATGCCGCCTCCGGAAGCCGGCCATCTATAAATATCCAAATATTGATTGTTCCTATTTCCATAGGAACATGCTGCTCGTATGCCCGGGAGGCATCAAGGGCGTTGGAAACGCCGGCAGTTGCCATGACCCAGACATCGGCTCCTTCTATCGTTCTTCTTGTGTCCCTGCCATTTTCCAGTCTGGCCGCTGTCATCATTCCCACTGCTTCGTCCGGGTCAATCTTTTTTTGTTTCATATAATCAATATATTCCTGCCTGGCATCATCTATATTGTAATCAAGAGCTACGTGGCGGTTTACAAACACTTTGTGCCAGCCGAATCCTTCTCCAATAATAGAGGAAGAGAACGTTTTCCAATAATCCCCGGACGTTATTTTTACAAGGTCCGCGCTCCGCTCCACCTCCATCCGGTCGATTGCTGCTTCGTCCATGCCCGGACCGGGTTCTGGGGTTAATGTAATAAGGGGACTCGGAACAGCCGGATGAGATTTCCGCTGTACCGATGCCGAATAAACCTGTTCGATTTTATCCTTTTTCAGGACAGCTCCCGGTTTGCCGGTACCCGTGTCCTGTCCTTCGTGAAGCAGCATGAGGCGGTCACAGAACATGGCAGCCATATTCAAATCGTGCAGAATGGCCACTACCGTTATCTTTTTGGAACTGGTCCATTCCCGGAGTGTGTTGAGCAGGTTCATCTGATGGGAAATATCCAGATGATTGGTCGGCTCATCCAAAAGCAGAATCTGCGGCTCCTGGGCAAGGGCCCTGGCTAACAGTACCCGCTGTTTTTCTCCTCCGCTCAGAGTTTCCATAGGCAGATCTGCAAATGCTTCTACCTTTGTTTCCTGCATTGCCTCATCGACAATTCTTTTATCTTCCGCTTTAGCATTGTTAAACCAGCCGCCCTGGTGAGGGTAGCGTCCCAGTTCTACCACCTGCCTTGCTGTATAGGAAAACGTTGTTTCAGTATGCTGGGGCAGGACGGCAATTCTTTTGGCAAGTTCTTTATTGGAAAAGGCCGAAAGGGGCCGGCCTTCCACTTCAATAGCTCCGGATTCAGCCGGTAGTCCACGGTACATACACTTAAGAAGAGTTGACTTTCCGCTGCCGTTCGGACCAATAATGCCGAAAATTTCATGTTCTTTTACAGCCAGGGAAATATCTTTAATGACAGCTTCTCCACCATATCCTGCCGTAAGCTGATGAACGTTAAGCAGCATCTGTCTACCTCCTTTTTCCAATTTGTCTTGTCAGTCGTCTCTGCTGGAAAAGCAGAAGCCCAAATACCGGCGCACCGGCTACCGCCGTTATGACTCCAATCGGCAGTTCTGTCGGCGCGATAATCGTACGGGCCAGCAGATCCGTAAGTGCCAGAAATCCTCCGCCGATCAGCATAGAGAGCGGCAGCAGGTGGCGGTGATCCGGTCCCCAGATGAGACGGGTCAGATGCGGTATAACAAGTCCGACAAATCCGATGGTTCCGGATACTGCTACGGCAGAGCCGGTAATAATCGAAGCCGCGGCTAATATTGCCATCCGCCGGACTTTTGTATTCACTCCGAGCGTTTTCGCCGTTTCTTCTCCAAAAACGAGAGCGTTCAGCTCTTTGGCATTCCACAATAAGATAAGACAGCCTACGATAAAAAACGGCAGAATCAACCCTACATATTCCCATCCTCTCATCGCCACGCTGCCCATGATCCAGCTGATAATCTGACGAAGCTCATCGCCTGTCAGGGCAATCATTAACGATATTAACGAGCCTAAGAACGAGCTGAAGATAATACCTGCGAGAATAATCGTCTCCGTGGAAAGGCTTCGTTCAATTGCTTTTACAAAACCGAGCAGCAGCAGCAGCGTGATCATGCCAAACAGAACGCTCACTGCCGGAAGAGTAAAACGGCCAAGTCCCGGTATGGAAAGCCCTAAAAACAACACGGTGACCGCTCCCAGGGAAGAACCTGACGAAACGCCGAGCGTATAGGGGTCGGCAAGCGGATTTTTCAATAATCCTTGAAAGGCAGCGCCTGCAATTGCAAGCCCTGCCCCTACAAGAACCGCTAACAAAACCCTAGGCAGCCTTATTTCTTTAATAATATTTACGAATGTAGTATCAAGGTGAGAGGGAAAATCAAGTCCGAGAGCTGTACGCCCTATAATTTCTGCACTTACGAAAAACGGTACCTGAACACTTCCCACCGAAACCCCGACTACAATACTTGCGACTAGAAATACAAAGGCTGCAATGTAGGCTGCCGGCTTACTGTTCTTCAGTAAAGACATCCGGATACACCACTTCTGCCATCTGCTGCAGACCGTCTGTCAATCTTGGTCCCGGCCGGCTTACAAGATCGCTGTCTAAATCATGTACTTCTTCATTTTCAACAGCAGGAACATCCGACCACCCGTCGCGATTTAAAATATTTTCTGTGGAATTCTCCACCCTGAAGCCGTACGTGGTAACGATAATATCCGGATTCAGTGCAACAACATCCTCTTCTGTGTAAGGAACCCAGCCTTCTTCTTCAGCGGCTGCGTTATCAGCCTGAATAATATCAAGCATTTCATCCATGAATGTATTCTGTCCGGTAGTAAAGATATTCGGCGGCGCGTCTACTTCCACCCAGACGGTTTTACGGTCTTCCTCAGAAATAGCAGAGGCTGTCTCTTCGATGGAAGCCACATCCTCTTCCATTGTATCTACTATAGAAGAAGCTTCCTCCTCTGTCCCTGTAGCCTGGCCTATCATATTGATTGTATTGTACGTTTCTTCAAATGAGGTGGCATCGTTTACTACAAGAATTTCTGCTCCCGCTTCTTCAAGCTGGTTTAATCCTTCTTCTGAATTCTGAACAGCAGATGAATCAGTTAAAATAAGATCGGGTTCAAGAGAAAGAACTGTTTCGACGTCAAAATCAAGACCGCCTACACTTTGTTTTTCCTGAGCTTCTTCCGGATACGTATCAAAATCCGTTACTCCTACTATCTGATCTCCGAGTCCCAGCGCAAAAGCAATTTCTGTATTACTTGGCAGCAGGCTGACAATATTCTCCGGCTCTTCTTCGATCGTGATTTCTTCTCCCATTCCGTCTGTTATTGTTACGGGATAACCTTCTGCCTGCTCTGAACTTTCCTGTTCTGAACTCTCCTGGCCTTGTTCCTCTTCCGTTTCTCCGCCGCAGGCAGCAAGTGCAGCTGCCATTCCAGCGGTCATCGTTAGTAAAAGTGCTTTTTTCATATTGGTTTCCCCCTTTTGTAATATGTCCTAAAAATCCAGAAAATCAGGAGCCTGTCGTTAAGCTCTATGTAAGATAATAAGAAAAGCTCTTCCCTGAAATGGGAAGAGCGGATAAGCGTTCCAGCTTTAATCAGCTGAACCATATTATATCCGGCATCCTCTTATCCCCGAGAGTGCAGCACCGATTACATATATGGCAGGTATCCTGACTTATGCCCAATTCAAAGATCCTTCCCGTTCATACAGAACAGTGGACTGCTTCTTTGAAAGCTGCACTTACAGTGGCGGGACCGTACCGGCATCTCACCGGTTTCCCTTTTAACGGAAAGAGCACTCTTTCCGACCATATACATGATATTCTATTCATTTATAAGGACAATCTTCTATAGTATACATCATCAGCCTGCGATACACAGCAATTATTGGAAGGATTCCTCCCCTTTTTTCCGACAGATAAAAATCTGCCGCGGTGACCTGCTGTTATCGTATTCCGCGGCGCTGTAATCCCCGAAGAAATACACCGGTTCGAGATCATATCTCTGCAGCATCTGCCTGAGCTGATGCTGTTCATAAAGTTTGACCCGTTCTACATATCTTCTTTCCGTTCCGTTTTCCCTAATCGTAATTTTTTTCTCCACATAGTCCTGGCCGGCACGCCGTTCCTGCAGTACCGTCATGCCGTCCCGTTCCGATTCATCAAAAGGGACAAGGTTTTCACGGACATAAGCGGGATTTAAATAATCAAACAAAAACCACCCGCCCGGTATTAACGCATCGGCGGCTTTTTGAAAGACCAGCTCATTTTCTTCATCTTCAAGAAAGTAGCCGAAGCTTGTAAATACGTTAAACGCTGCTTCAAATTCCTGTTTGAGCTCAACTGTACGAATATCGGCGCGTCTGTACTGTACCGGAAGGTCATTTGTGAGATCGATGGCTTTTTTCAAAAGCGCCGGGGATAGATCAATTCCTGTTACATCAATGCCTTTTCTGCCCAGCCATCTGGCGTGCCTGCCGTTGCCGCAGCACAAATCAACTGCTTTCATTCCTTTTCTCATCGGCATATAGGACATCAGCGACTGCAGTTCTCCAGCCGCTTTCGCTTCATCGCGGTGATCGTAGACTTTTAGATAATCCTCCTGAAAGTGTTCCTCAAACCAGGCTTTCATTTCTTTCCCTCCTATTGTTCTTCATTTTTTTCATAATCAGAAGGGATGTAAAAACGAAACGTGGTTCCCTCATTCATTCTGCTCTGGGCGGCTATATAACCGCCATGGGCTTCCACGATATTTTTGGCGATGGCCAGGCCAAGTCCGGTGCCGCCTTTGCTGCGTGTCCGCGCTTTATCTGCTTTATAAAAACGTTCGAAAATAAATGGCAGATCTTCCTCCGGTATTCCAGTACCGTTATCAATGACAGCTGCAGTTAAACCGTCCTGATTATTTGTCATTTCGAGCAGTACACTGCCTCCAGATTCTGTATGGCGGATCGCATTGTGCACCAGGTTTGTTAACACCTGCTCTATCCGGTCAGCATCAGCAAAAATAAAAGCTTCGTCTCCTTTTACGGAAGACTCCAGCGTCAGCCCTGCTTCCGAAGAGAGCCCCTGAAATTTCTTTTCCATTTTATCCGTTAATGTTTTAACATCCATCCACTCTTTTTCCAGATGAAGATAGCCTGCCTCCATACGGGCGAGATCAAGCAGCTCATTTACGAGGCGCCCCATACGAAGTGACTCTTCGTAAATAATCTGACCGATTTCTTTTTTCTCTTCTTCGGTCGAAGCAATGCCGTCTACAATAGCTTCGCTGTACCCCTGAAGCATGGATATCGGTGTCCGGAGTTCATGGGAGACGTTTGCGATAAAGTCTTTCCGAAGCTTGTCATGCTGCCGTTCCTCTGTCATGTCACGGATAACCGCCACCGCTCCTCTGACAAACGTTTCATCGTATAACGGCGTCATCAGAACCGCATAGCTTCGTCCCTGCACGTCCACCTCTGCCAGCTGCTCCTGCTCCATGCCTACTACCTGCTGGAAGATTTTTTTCATTTCTTTTGGAAGCGGCGTTGTCCGGCCTTCCTGTTCATTCTGGTATTCCAGCGCCAGCAGAAACCGGTCTGCAGGTGGATTGGTCAATACGACCGCCCCTTTCCGGTCTATGGTGATCACGCCGTCTGCCATGCTGAGAAGTATCCGGCTGAGCTGTTCTTTTTCCTGATTCAGCTCTGTAATGTTTTGGTTTAATTTCCGCCGCATCCGGTTAAATGCATTTCCCAGCTGACCGATTTCATCATTGGATATGACCGGCACTTTTGTTTCGAAATCCCCTTTGACGACATCAAGGGCCAGCTGTCTCATTTTCCGAAGCGGTGCGGTAATTCTGGTAGATAGAAAGAAGGTAAACACGGTCGTAAGAATGATTGCAATACCGGCAGATAACAGAATAATCTGCTGGGTTTCTCCGGTCGTATCTTCAATTACATTAAGCGACTGGTATAAAAATAAGGAGCTTTCTTCTCCATCAGTGGAGACAAAGGGCACACCAACAACGAAAATTTCATCATTTTCTTCGCCGCTTCCCGAAAAATCCCCATGCATCGTTACATCTTCGCGCTCATTAATGACACCGGATAAACGGTTATCTTCATAAAAACGTTCCACCGGCAGAAATATGTTATTGGCATGATCAATGGCCGGATACCATGGTTCGTCTTCTGTAATAACGAGCACCTGCGTATTATATGAAGCCGCCATTCGTTCGATCAAAGGCCTTGTAGTTTCCTCTTCCTGTTCTTCGAGAATGCTCACCATCACATTCGCGTGATTAGTGAGCTGTTCTTCCGCTTCGGAAATATGATACTGCTCAAAAAACTGAAGCAGCAGAAACGTCAGGATAAGAAGAACAACAAGCACTAATAAAAGAATAGTCAGCCACAGCTTTCCAACTACGCTCCGCCAAAGCATTAGTCTTTCGCTGCCTCAAATTTATAGCCGACCCCCCATACTGTCGAGATCATATTCGCCGCTTCTTCTGAAATCCGGCTTAATTTTTCGCGCAGGCGTTTTACGTGTGTGTCTACTGTTCTAAGGTCGCCGAAAAAGTCATAGTTCCATACATCTTTTAACAGCTGCTCCCGGGAAAAGACTTTGTCCGGCGACTGAGCAAGATATAACAGCAGTTCATATTCTTTAGGTGTCAGCCCTACCGCTTTTTCATTTACCGTTACCCGGTGTGCATCATTATCGATGGTTAAATGAGGAAACACCAGTACGTTTTTCGCTTCTGTTTCCGTCTGTAGAAATTTAGTCGCTGAGGATCTGCGCAGAAGTGCCTTAATCCGGAGAATAACCTCTCTTGGACTGAACGGTTTTACAATATAGTCATCTGCGCCGATTTCAAAGCCCTGTACACGATTGGCTTCTTCTCCTTTTGCGGTAAGCATGATAACAGGTGTCGCTTTCGTTTTCCGGAGCTCCTGACAGACTTCCTCTCCATCCATGCCGGGAAGCATCAGATCCAGAAGAATAACGTCAAATTCTTCTTTTAACGCTGTTTCCAGTGCCTCTTCCCCATTTTCAGCTTCCACTACGATAAAGTCCTCTTTTTCTAAATACATTTTCAGAAGACGGCGGATGCGGTCTTCATCATCTACTACAAGTACTCTGGTTTCCTGTGTCATATTCAGCTGCCTCCTCATTGCCTTTTGCTGATTCTCTCCTGCCTATTTTAGCATGATTTGCTCTATTCTCTCATCTCCCGCCACTTATTGCGGCCTTTATCTCCTTTTATTGTAAAAAAAGACTTCCCCCGTGAAGGTTCAGTCTTTTATTTACAGATCACGCATAGGAATGCAGACCTGCAATAACTAAATTAACAAAAACGAGATTGAACATAATAATAGCGAAGCCGATAACGCACAGCCAGGCCGAGCGCTCTCCGTGCCATCCGCGGGTTAAGCGGAGGTGAAGATAGGCGGCATAAAATAAAAAAGTAATTAATGCCCATACTTCTTTAGGGTCCCATCCCCAAAAACGGGTCCAGGCAATCTGCGCCCAGATCATGGCAAAAATAAGTCCGCCAAGCGTAAATACAGGAAAACCTATCGCAATAGCTCTATAGCTGAGCTCATCCACTTTGTCCGGGCTTACTCCGCGGATAAGCGGCTGCAGAAATTGACTCAGCGGTTTGCGCAGCAGCAGGCGGATGACCGCATACAGCACTATGGCTGCAGCAAATGTCCAGACCAGCGTATTCGCATCATCGCTTCGTATCCATTCAGGCAGGAGAAACAGCGGTTCCCAGCTTCCCTGTTGAATAAGCTGGCCGTTGTTTGGACCCAGGATAGGAGGCAGTTCATAAATCATTTCAGCCTGCGCTCCGTTTTCATCCGTATATTGAAACACCGTCTGATAGCCGAATATATTAAAGGCATATCGGATAATTACAAAAGCTGCGACCGTAAGCATACTGAACATAATAAATTCCAGCCAGAACACTTTTTTTCCACCTTTGGAAAAGTCGACCGTCCGGATTAAATAAATCAGGCCGGCCACAAAGCCGATTGCTAGTATCCCCTGCCCAAGAGCTGTTGTCGTTACATGAATCTGCAGCCAGTAGCTCTGCAGAGCAGGTATCAACGGCTCTACTTCCGTTGGAAAAATGGAAGCATAAGCTATAATCAGCATAATAATAGGCATAGCAAACATGCCAAGGACATTGGATTTATAAATGGAGTACAAAATCAGAAAGGCAAATCCAATTGCTATGCCAAGAAAGGTTGTATATTCAAACATATTGCTGACCGGTGCATGGCCGGAAGCCATCCAGCGCGTAACAAAATAGCCGGCCGCAAACAAAAAGCCTCCCAAAGCTGCCAAAAATCCTAGCGTCCCCCATTTATTTCCTGTCATATCCCCGGATTTATCGCGCCACTTTCTGCCGGTTACAGAAACCGCAAAAAGAATAGTAGCAAGTAAATAAAGGAAAAAAGCCGTCAATAATAGATTTCCGCTGAGCTGCTCCATCGTTAGCTTCCTCCTTCTTGTTGTTTTTTCTTTTCTTCCGCTTGTTCCTTCTCAGCTACCTGGTCTACAGGAGGAGAAATGCCGGCTTCTTCATAAAGCGCCTCAAAATCGCGTTTTAACGTCTGCCAGTGTTTGTTTGCGTGTCCCGCATAAAGAAGTTTTCCGTTTTCTTTTTTCAGCCACACTCTTCGGTGGGACCAGTAGGACCCCTGAATAAGGCCGATCATAAAGATAATTCCACCCGCTGCAATAAATGGAAGCGTATTGTCTTTACGAACCGTCAGCCCGGTCACATTTTTTGTTTCCACGTTTTGAAAGCTCATCTCATAGTCATTTTCCCCAAAAACATCCTCGTTTCTCTGAATACCTACAAAGCTGTATTCCCCTTCTTCCTCATGCTCTGGTGAGAACATTTGAAAAATAAATGCAGGATTATCGGGAATGCTTGATATAGTAGAAGGTTCTCCCTCTTCGTTGAATTCAAAGTTGGGAAAATAAGAGTCGATCACTACGCGGTAGCCGTCTCCTAAGTCATATTCGCTTTCCGGATTAAACAAATCGATCTGCAGCTCCCCTACGCTTTCCCCGGTTTCCCGGTTTACCATTTCCAGACTCATCACGTTTAATTCATTCAGCTTATAGTCCACCTGGTAAAGGCTGAAGCCATCAAAAGTAAGTGGTTCATTTACGCGGATTTCATCCCGCTTCAGTTCCTGCAGATCGGGTTCTTCTCCAATCGTTCCGCCTTCTTCCCGCTCATATACAATTGCATCCGTCTGGAACGTCTCGACGATGTTTCCTCCGGCTCTTTCAAGAGCAGTAGCAAACGTCTCGTCATTTTCATCATACATCTCCAGGAAGAACTGTTCGTTTTCAACAAAATACTCTCCATCCGTTCCAGGAACAACTTCGGTTTCTCCTTCACGCACCCAGACTACTTCATCTACATACATGCCCGGAAAAAAGCGCAGCATCGCTCCTGTCAAAAAGATAATCAGGCCTACATGGTTTACATAAGGGCCCCACCTCGAGAAGCGCCCCTTTTCGGCAACCAGGTTATCTCCTTCTTCACGGATTTTAAATTTTCTTTTCTTCAATATATGTTTTGCCGCTTCCAGCTGATTTTCTCCTGCCGGCACAGTCATTTCCCCAAACATCCGCTGTCTGCGGAGAAACCCTTCATTTCTGGATACTTTTTGATGCTTTAATACCCGGTACAGCGGCACTACCCGGTCGAGACTTGCAATAATCAACGAAATTCCCAAAGAAGCAATCAGCGCCATATACCACCAGGAACTGTACATATTATGTAATCCAAGCGTGTAATAGATCTGGCCGAGCACGCCGTACTCTTCCTGATAGTGCTCCGCTGCTGATACGTTATTTGGAATATACATTTCCTGTGGAAAAATGGTGCCAAGAGACGATGCAAGAAGCGTCAGGATAATGATCCATATCCCTACTTTTACCGAAGAAAAAAAGTTCCAGACTTTATCGACAATAGATTTATTATATGTCTGGGAGCGCCTTGCCACCCCTTCATATCTCATATCTACGAGCGTCTGCTGCTTCGCTTTTTCATTCAGCGGTTTCCCGCATGCCTCACAAAGATCGGTCCCTTCCGGATTTGAGTAACCGCATTCACAAATCACTTTAGCCATAGAAACACCCCATTAGCTTACCCTGCCGGGCATCTGTTTCTCTATTTATTTGATGAAGCAGGCTTTCTGTCCGAATTATGTACCGGAACAGAAAGCCTTATTTTATTCCTGCTCTGCCAGATCACGCAGTTTCTTCACTTCAATCGGCTTTAATTCTCTTGAATCGCCCGGCTCCAGCCCCTGCAGGGTTAGAAACGCATAACTTTCCCGCTTCAGCTTAATCACCTTGTGTCCGATATGTTCAAACATCCGTCGAACCTGCTGGTTTTTTCCTTCATGAATGGAGATCTCGATAATAGAAGAATTTCCCGACTTATTGGAGCTTTTGACGTTTACTTTTGCAGGCGCCGTTTTACCATCTTCCAGATAAATGCCCCGCTCCAGCTTTTTCAGGTTTTCTTTTGAAGGTCTTCCTTCTACTTTTGCAATGTACGTTTTAACAATTTTATTGCGGGGATGCATCATCAAATGAGCAAAATCACCATCATTTGTTAAAAGAAGAAGCCCGGACGTTTCATAATCCAGCCTGCCTACCGGAAAAATACGCTGTTCAATATCCGGCAGAAAATCATTTACCACCTTACGGCCTTTATCATCACTTACAGCTGAAATGATTGATTTAGGCTTATATAGAAGAAAATAGACCGGCTGCTCTTTATCCAAAGGCACTCCATCTACTTCCACTACGTCATTTCCAACTGTTACTTTTGTTCCTAATTCTGTTACTACATCACCATTTACAGTAACGCGTCCTTCTTCGATCAGCTTTTCTGCTTTTCGTCTGGACGTAATTCCTGCTCCTGCTATTACTTTCTGCAATCTTTCCATCTGCTTCACCTCATCTTCTATATCATACGCATCATGCTGTGGAACCACAACCTTTTTTCCGTTCAGCACGGTGCCTATCTTTCGTTTTCGTCCCATGCATCAATCCGGCTGAAAAACTGATCCGGATCATCTGTTTTTTCTTCACTGAACTGCTGGATATCCGGAAGTTCCTGCAGCGATGTGAGCTCAAAATATTCCAAAAAGCGTTTGGACGTGCGGTATAGAATAGGCCGCCCAATTTTGTCAGCCCGGCCTGCTTCTGCTATCAGGGCTTTGGCAACCAGAGTCTGAATGGAACTGCCCGAACTCACACTTCGTATGTCATCAATTTCTGTTTTAGTAATCGGCTCATTATAAGCTATGATCGCAAGTGTCTCCAGGGCAGCCTGAGAGAGCTTCGGTCGATCAGGAGTGATGACGTACTGCTCTATATACGAAGCGTACTCATCTTTTGCTGCCATCTGATAGGAGGTACCGGTCTGTTTCAAACACAAACCGCCTTCCTTTTTCTGCATCTGCTGCTTCATTTCTTCCAGCAGAAAAGAACATTCCTCCATGCTGATCTGCAGCAGACCCGCAGCATCTTCCATTTCCACTCCTTCTTCTCCACTTACATAAAGAAGAGATTCCAATACTGCTTTTTGTTTTTCCTTATTTACCATACGTTGTTCCTCCAGCGGTATGTACTTCAATATCAGAGAAATTTCCATCCTGTGTACAGATGATTTTTTGCTGCTTCATCATTTCCAGCATCGCCAGAAATGTAACCACCACTTTCGGCTTATCCGCCTCCATAAAAAAGTCTGCGAATAAGCAGCTGCCGTGCCGGGAGGCTAACATGTTTTCAATAGAACCGATCATCTCTTCAACGGAATACGTTTCCTGTTTGATGACTGCAGAGGAAGGTTTGTTAAACGCAGCGCGGGTCTTCAGCCTCTGCAGGGCGTCAATCATATCGTATATGGATACGTTATCTGGCAGCGCCGTATCTTCTTTTTTATCTTTAAGTTCCTGCCACGATCTTGAAAATGGTTTTGTATAATAAGTACCCGCTTCGGCTTCCTGCTTTTTCAGATAGTCTGCAGCGGCTTTATACTTTTTATATTCGGATAAACGATAAATGAGTTCTTCCCTGGGGTCGTACTCGTAGTCCTCTTCTTCTTCCTCAAAAATCGGTGCAGGCAGAAGCATGCTGCTTTTGATCTCCAGAAGAGATGCTGCCATCACTAAATATTCACTTGCTACATCGAGCTGAAGCTCCTGCATCGTCCGCACATAGTCCAAATATTGGGCTGTAATCGTTGAAACAGAAATATGATAAATATCTACTTCTGATTGTTGGATTAAATGCAGCAGCAGATCGAGCGGTCCCTCGAATGTATCAATTTTTACGCTGTATTTCTCCATTTTTCTACCCCTCTGTTCCCTTTCACACACTTGAATTATATCATATCCATCTGCTGCTTAACGATAGGCGAATTTATGACGTTTAACGTCTTGGAGTAGATTAATGAAAAGCACCTGTGGTAAAGTTTAGAATATGTACTCCAACGGCCTTTAGAACATTGTCAAAGAAAATATTCAACGAAAGCGAGTGCATGCTATGCCTCCTATTTACTCTGACAGCTATATTCAATTCCTTATTCAGTTTCACGGGCATCGTGATTACTTTGAATGCCATGAATTGTTAGAAGAACACTGGAAGGAAAAAGAAGCCGGCAGACGCGACAAACACTGGGTAGGACTCATTCAGCTTGCCGTCGGGTTATATCATCAGCGCCGCGGCAATTATGCAGGCGCAGAGAAAGTGCTCCTTCGTTCTTCAGGAATTATTGCTGAGCATTCGTATTCCCTGCAGCAGCTTTCTATCGATACAGATGAATTGTTAAACCGCATCTATTTACAGCTCGATCAGCTTTTATCCGACGATCCTTATTCGGATTTAAATATCCCCCTGACAGATGAAGGACTCGTTAAGCACTGTCAGGAAGAATGTGCACGACTCCGGATTGTCTGGCAGAATAAAAGCGATATGGCCGATAAGGAATTAATTGACCGCCATACACGCCGGGACCGATCCGATGTGATTCAGGAGCGCGAAGAACAAAAGAAGCGAAAGCAGGCTGCGGCCGGCCGTTATTCCCCTTACTAAAGAAATTCCCATAAGAAAGCGTCCGCCTGTTACGAAGCGGACGCTTTTTTTACGTACTCTGGGTTTCTTCCTGCTGGCATGATTCAAGAAAGCTTTTTACCGCGTCGGAAGGAACCATATTTTTTTGAAGGCGCTGCTGCATTACTTCCACCATTTTCCTGCCCAGACCTTCTCCCCGGTAGGATGGGTTAATACATAAGTGCTGCAGCCTGACCGTATTCTCTGTTTCATTCACAATACCAATAACCCCTACAATATCTTCTTTTTCCTTCCATAAAAAAAGCTCCCAGCTGCTTTCTGTTTCATACTTCTGCACGGTTTCAAGCAATAATTTAATACTCTTTTCTTCCGGCGTGTATGACAGCAGCCCCATTGCAATTTTTCGTTGTGCAGGCTTAAATTTCATGAACATATAAATATATCCCTCATCACTTTCGAAAAATAGAAGATATGTGCTGCTTACAGAATCATGTCCTCAAACAGCACGAAAACATGGCAGTTGGAACCGCCATGTTTCATGATTTATCGATATTGTACATGATTTAAAAAAGTTTATCAAGATTAGCCATTTCAATTGCTGCAAGCGCTGCGTCTGCGCCTTTATTGCCAGCTTTTGTGCCGGCTCTTTCCACCGCTTCTTCGATCGTATTTGTTGTTAATACGCCGAATATAACGGGAAGATCGTAATTCATTGCTACCTGTGATACTCCTTTGGCTGCTTCTGAGCAGACATAATCAAAGTGAGGCGTCGCTCCGCGGATAACGGTGCCAAGTGTAATAATTGCATCATATTTTTTTGTCTGCGCCAGTTTTTTGGAAGCATAAGGAATTTCAAATGCACCCGGTACCCAGACGGTATCGATATTTTCTTCTGTTACACCGTGGCGTTTTAATGTACCGACTGCTCCTTCAAGCAGTCTCCCAGTAATAAAATCGTTAAAGCGTCCGGTAACTACTGCTATTTTTAAATCCTGTCCTGTCATAGATCCTTCAAAATTCTGTCCCATGTCTGAAAACTCCCTTATTCTCTAATGTTATGCTGCATATATTTAGAAGTGGAGCATGTGCCCCATTTTTCCCTGTTTGGTCCGCATATACCTTTCGTTATCCTTGTTAAGTGGAAGCTGAATAGGTACACGGTCGATCACTTCGAGATCATAACCCTTGAGCCCGGTAATTTTTCTGGGATTATTGGTAAGCAGGTTCATTTTTTTTACTCCAAGATCTTTAAGAATCTGGGCGCCAATTCCATAATCGCGGAGATCAGGTGCAAAACCAAGCTTTTCATTAGCTTCTACTGTATCATATCCCTGCTCCTGAAGTTCATAGGCTTTCAGCTTATTGATCAGGCCAATACCTCTTCCCTCCTGGCGCATGTACAGCAGAATACCGCTGCCTTCCTGCTCAATCTGATGCAGGGCTGCATGAAGCTGAGGGCCGCAGTCGCAGCGGTGGGAACCAAAAACATCTCCTGTTAAACACTCTGAGTGCACACGTACTAGTACGGGTTCATCCGGCAGAATATTACCCTTTACGAGCGCGATACTTTCTTTTTGATCAATAATAGAAGTGTAGCCGTACGCTGTAAATTCGCCGAATTCTGTTGGCAGCTTCACTTCTGTTTCTCTTACGATCAGCTTGTCTTTTTTATGACGGTATTTAATAAGATCTTTAATTGTAATCATCTTAATTTCATGTTTTTCAGCGATTTCAAGAAGCTCAGGGACACGGGCCATTTCCCCATCCTCTTTAATAATTTCACAGATAACGCCTGACGGCTCAGCACCGGAAAGACGTGCCAGGTCAACAGCCGCTTCGGTATGTCCGGCTCTGCGGAGAACGCCTCCCTCTTTAGCGATCAATGGGAAAACATGGCCGGGACGCTTTAGATCGAGCGGCCGGGTTTTATTATTAACAAGAGAAAGGATTGTATCTGCTCGTTCTTTGGCTGAAATGCCGGTAGACGCACTTTTGTGATCGACGCTGACTGTGAACGCTGTGCCGTGGGGATCGGTATTGTGGTCGACCATCGGCACCAGCTCCAGCTCACTGGCCCTTTTTTCGGTAATGGGCGTACATACGAGACCACGTCCGTGCGTGATCATAAAGTTAATCGTGTCCGGTGTTATTCTATCGGATAAAGCGACAAAGTCACCTTCATTTTCCCTATCCTCATCATCGACTACGATAACTGCTTTTCCCTGCATTAATTCATAGATGGCTTCTTCAATTGTATGAAACATGGATTCATTTTCCATGATGCATCTGCCTTCTTTCTGTTGGAGTTTTACGCTTTTTTGTATTTGGTTTCAAGCAGACGCTCTGTGTATTTCATTAACACATCGCATTCTACGTTGATTGGATCATTTAGCTGCTTCGTAGATAAATTTGTTTCTTCCCACGTATGCGGAATAATCGAAACGGTAATAGTAGATGCTGCATCGTCCACTCCAAATAGCGTAAGACTTATGCCGTCGAGCGTTACGGATCCTTTGAGCATCATATAAGGCATCAGCTGCTCCGGTACTTCAATATGAATGTACACCGCGTTTGCCAGCGGCTCAATGGAAGCAATTCTTCCAGCTGCATCCACATGGCCGCTTACAAAATGTCCGCCGAACCGGTTATTGGCAGCCATAGCCCTTTCCACATTTACGCGGCTGTTCTCTTGAAGAGCCTGAAGACTGGTGCTTTTCATTGTTTCAGGCATGACATCGACCTGAAACATGTTTTCATCGAAATCTGTAACTGTCAGGCAGACGCCGTTAATGGAAATACTGTCTCCTTCTTTCATGTCCTGCATAATTTTTTCCGCTTTTATTTTCAGCTCCATATGCGTTTCATGGTCATTCATCTGGGCAATTGTTGCTTTTTCTTCTATAATTCCTGTGAACACAGCATTCATCCTTTCTTTGGAAAAGCCGTTATCTTCATATCTTCTCCTAATGTTTCAGTTGATTCCACTACCAGTTCTGCGGCCTCTTCCATAAGAGCGATGCCACGTCCTCCAAAAACAGGAAATGCCGTTTTTCCGCCAATCAGCTTTGGGGCTATATAATAGTGCAGTTCCTGAAAAGCGGCTGCATCTAAAAAGCTGCCATGTACAGCTGCCCCGCCTTCTACATACAAAGACTGTATATTTTTTTCTCCCAGCTTTCCGAGAAGAACAGGGATCGTTATTGTTTCCTCCTGCAGCTTTATAATATCGGCTCCGGCGGCTTCCAAAGCCTGTTTTCTTTTCTCATCGGCTCCGCTGCCGCAGATTATCCAAACGGGAGCTCCTTTATCATGCAGCATTTTTGCAGTCGGACTCGTTCGCAGGGAAGTATCCAGGATAATTCGTACCGGCTGCCTGAACGCATGATCCAGCCTGACATTAAGAGACGGATCGTCAGCAGCGGCTGTTCCCGCACCGATTAGTATCGCATCGTGCTTCATTCGGTTTAAATGGACATCTTCTCTTGCTCTTTCCCCCGTAATCCATTTGCTGCTGCCTGTGTAGGAAGCCGTTTTCCCGTCCAGTGTAGCTGCTGCTTTAAGCGTCACGTAGGGGGTCGCTGTTTTCATATAGTGAAAGAAAAAGCTGTTTATCTTATCCGCTTTTTCTTTTAGTACTCCGACTTCCACGGTTATTCCGGCTGCCTTTAATTTTTCGATCCCTCTTCCTTTCACTTCGGGGTTGGGATCGACAGAAGCCACCACTACTCTATCAACGCGGCTTTCGATCAATAGATCAGCGCAGGGAGGCGTCCTCCCATAATGGCTGCACGGTTCCAGCGTCACATAGGCCGTGGCGCCCTGCGCCTGGTCCCCTGCCATGCGCACAGCATGCACTTCTGCGTGGGGTGTCCCCGCTTTCAGGTGGGCCCCCATGCCGACAATTTGATTGTTTTTCACTATTACAGCTCCCACTAATGGGTTGGGGGAGGTCTGGCCTGAAGCGGAAACTGCCAGATCCAGTGCGAAATTCATATATGTTTCATCGTTCATATTTATTACAGCCTTTCCCGCTGCCCCGTCCAACCAGCTTCGGAGCATATAAAAACCCCCGAAGGACTGTTTCCTTCGGGGGAGTAATTAATCACGTTTAAATAAGCCCTGTAAAAAGGGATCAAAGGCCGCTTCTCTATGTTAAACACATAGTATCACGCAGCCTATTTAAACATGGTTTCCTTCTCCCATCCAGACTTTACTGTCGGCTTCGGAATTTCACCGAATCCACCGCTCTGCCTAAGCATTACGGGTCACGGACTAAAAAGAGAATGCTCTTTATCACCGCCGGTTGGGACTTTCACCCGACCCCGAAGGAACTGCCGTACGGCAGGTACCAATGTTATTTTCTAAAAGTATATACTTAATCATATGATAACCCAATGAGAATCGTCAACTAAAATGCCTGACAGTTCTGTTATGTAAAAAAACCGGCACGAAGCCGGTTTTTTTGCTTTATTCGCTCCAGACTTTTACTTCCTGCATAACGTCGCCCTGCTTGATTCTGTCTACCGTATCCAGGCCTTCTGTTACTTTACCAAAGACCGTGTGAACACCGTCTAAGTGAGGCTGTGGTTCAAAGAGAATAAAGAACTGGCTTCCGCCCGTATCTTTGCCGGCATGCGCCATTGATAAATAGCCTTTACCGTGCTTATTAGGATTTCCTTCTGTTTCACATTTAATGGTATATCCCGGTCCACCTGTGCCGTTGCCGCTTGGGTCTCCGCCCTGGGCTACGAATCCAGGAATAACGCGGTGGAAATTCAATCCATTATAAAAGCCTTTGTTGGCAAGTGTTTCGAAGTTTTCTACCGTTCCTGGTGCATCCTGGTCAAAGAATTCAATTTGAATTTCTTCTCCATTTTCAAACTTAATGCTTCCTTTTTTCATCACAATCAACCACCTTCTTTAAAATGTAAAACCCGGTTCAATAAAACCGGCTGTTCTATTATACCCTCTCTGCTGAGCGAAGAGGCAAATCATTTCTTAATAAATCTTCATAGGATTCTTTTTTTATGACGAGCTGGACCGAACCGTTTTCTGCAAAAACGACCGGAGGTCTGGAAAATCGGTTATAGTTATTAGCCATGGCATATCCATAGGCACCCGTGCAGAAAACTGCCAGCACATCATCTTCGGCAATTTCCGGAAGAGGCAGGTCCCAGATCAGCATATCGCCGGACTCGCAGCATTTCCCTGCAATAGCAAACGTATCTTCTGCTTTATCGTTGGCGCGGTTTGCCAGCACCCCTTCATATTCAGCATGGTACAGCGCAGGACGGATATTATCGGTCATACCTCCATCAACTGCAGCATACCTGCGGACACCAGGAATGTTTTTCTGGGAGCCAATTTTATAAAGCGTAGTCCCGGCATCCCCGGTCATTGCACGGCCGGGCTCAATCCAGATTTCAGGAATCTTTAGTCCGTGCATGGCAGACTGTTCTTTCACCGTATGAATTAAAGAGGTAACATACTCCTCCGGCAGCAGCGGCTCGTCACCCTCTACATAGCGGATCCCGAAACCGCCCCCTGCATTGAGCACTTCCGGCTCGAAATCCAATTCTTCTTTCCAGCGGATAATCTGGCTGAATAATTTTTCAATAGCCATGGAAAAACCATTCGTATCAAAAATCTGTGAACCTATATGGCAGTGGATCCCTTTTAGCTGCAGATAAGGATGATCTTTCAGACGCTTAATTGCTTCATCTGCCTGTCCGCTCGTTAAATCAAAACCAAACTTCGAGTCTTCCTGGCCTGTGGAAATATACTCATGCGTATGAGCTTCAATTCCAGGGGTTGTGCGAATCAGCACATGCGGGGATTTTTTCGTTTTTTCAGTCTGCTCCTTGAGCATATCCAATTCATGAAAATTATCCACTACAAAACACCCGACATCAAGATCAAGAGCCATCTGGATTTCCTCAAGGGATTTGTTATTCCCATGAAGGTGAACACGTTCCATTGGAAATCCGGCACGCTTGGCCGTCAGCATTTCTCCACCTGAAACAACATCGAGGCTTAATCCCAGTTCGTCAGCAAGCTGAACCATAGCAATACAGCTGAACGCCTTGCTCGCATATGCCACCTGATACTGCATGCCTTCTGTTTCGAATGCTTTTTTAAAGCCTCTCGCCCGGCGCCGTATCAGCTCTACATCATATACAAAAACCGGTGTTCCGTATTCTTTCGTTATATCCATTGTATCAACGCCGCCTATTTCCAGGTGGCCTTTACTGTTTATTTGGCTGGTGCCGTGTAGATACATAGTTTTTCCCCCTACTCCCATTCAGTGATTTATATTGTAGCATCTATTGGCAGGAGTACAAAGAAAAACTCTCGCAGTCGTTATCAGGGACTTTTATACGATCGTGTCATGAATAAGAGGCTCCGGCACAACTTCGGAATCAGAATATTCATAGGCTTCCCTGACAATAGCAGATGCTTCCGAAACATCTGTCTGATTAGCGTGAAGAACAGCAAGCACATCGCCTGCCTGAACGCGGTCCCCAATTTTTTTCTGAAGTTCGATTCCTACCGCATAATCAATTTCATCGTCTTTTGTTGCCCGTCCTGCACCAAGCGTCATGGCCGCACGTCCTATTTCAGAAGCTTTCATTCCGCTGACAAATCCATCTTTTTCAGATGTTACTTCTATTAGATGAGAAGCGTTGAGCAGAAGACTGGAATCATCCACCGACGAGGCGTCGCCTCCCTGCGCTTCAATAAACTGCTTCATTTTTTTCAGCGCTTCCCCATTATTAATAACCTGCTCCACCAATTTCACTGCTTCTTCCAAATTAGCTGCTTTATCCGCAAGGACAACCATGTGAGCGGCAAGCGTCACGCTTAGATCGTGAAGATCTTTTGGTCCTTTTCCGTTTAACGTATCAATGGCTTCTTTGACTTCCAGCGCGTTTCCGACAAAACGGCCGAGCGGCTGATTCATATCGGATATAACTGCCATCGTTTTCCGATCCAGTGATTTCCCAATATCCACCATCGCGCCTGCAAGTTCTCTCGCCTCTTCCACGCTTTCCATAAAGGCCCCGCTGCCTGTCTTTACATCGAGAACAATGGCGTCTGCTCCGGCAGCAATTTTTTTGCTCATCACAGAGCTGGCAATCAATGGAATGGAATTAACTGTGCCTGTTACGTCACGAAGCGAGTACAGCTTCTTATCAGCGGGCGTCAAATTTCCGCTCTGCCCGGCAAGGGCAATCTTGTTCTGGTTTACGAGCTTAATAAATTCATCCTGGCTGATTTCCGTCTGGAAGCCTGTAAATGCTTCCAGCTTATCTATCGTTCCGCCAGTATGACCGAGGCCGCGCCCGGACATTTTTGCTACCGGTATGCCAAGTGCCGCTACAATGGGACCTAGAATAAGCGTTGTTTTGTCTCCCACTCCACCGGTGGAATGTTTGTCCACTTTGACTCCTTCCACCTCAGACAGATCAAGCTGATCGCCGGAAGCCGCCATTGCAAAAGTCAGCGCAGCTGCTTCAGACTGCGTCATCCCTTTAAAATAAACGGCCATGGCAAAGGCTGCTGCCTGATAATCAGGAACCCCGCCCTTTGTATACTCGTTAATAAACCATTCAATTGCTTCCTGCGGTAATTCTTTTCCATCCCGTTTATCTGTAATAATGTCTACCATTCTCATTGTATGCGCCTCTTTTCATTTAGAATGTTATGATGCCGGCATGCTTTTTATGATTTCTTTTACCAGCGAAATAAATTTAGGCTTTGTTCTGGCAGCTGTTTCCATTACTTCCTGATGAGTCACACCCTGCAGATCTTCGCCGACTGCCATGTCTGTGACGCAGGAAATGCCCAGAATATTCATTCCACTGTGCTGCGCGACGATAACTTCCGGGACCGTGGACATACCTACGACATCCCCTCCGAGACGACGGAGCATAATTAATTCTGCTGCAGACATAAAATAAGGTCCGGTAATGCCGGCGTACACTCCCTGCTGCAGCGTTAAGCCTTCTTTTTCGGCGCAGCGATGGGCAAGTTTCTGAAATTCTTTATTATAGGCTGTACTCATATCAGGAAACCGGGGGCCGAATGCCTCCAAATTCTCTCCAATAAGCGGATTATCGTTTGTCATATTTAAATGGTCTTCTATCACCATTAAATCGCCGGGCTGATAGTTTTTATTCATTCCCCCGCATGCATTGGTTACAATCAGATTCTCTGCTCCAAGGCTTTTCATTACCCGGACCGGGAAGGTGACTTCCTGCATCGAATAGCCTTCATAGTAATGAAAGCGTCCCTGCATGGCAATGACCTCTTTTCCCTGAAGCCTGCCAATAACAAGGCGTCCTGCATGTCCTTCCACTGTAGATACGGGAAAATGTGGAATCTCATTGTATGGAATGTATACCGGCTCTTCTATCTCTTCTGCCAGATCCCCGAGACCGGATCCTAAAATCATGGCGACAGCAGGTGCTTTGTCTATTTTGGACTGAATAAAATCAGCTGCTTCGTTTATTTCAGTGGCCGAGATGCTCATTTACAACTCTTCCCCCGTCCGTTTAACAATATTTTTCATTAGTGATAAAAATTCTGCCCGGACAGCCGTGGTAGTCTCCATTACTTCATCGTGGCTGAGCGGCTGGTCAAGTATGCCGGCAGCCATGTTGGAAATGCAGGAAATTCCCAGAACCTGAATAGAAGAGTGTGCTGCTGCGATTACTTCGGGAACCGTCGACATCCCTACAGCATCCGCCCCAAGTACACGCAGCATGTTAATTTCAGTCGGTGTTTCATAGCATGGACCCGTATTCGCTGCATAAACGCCTTCTTTTAAGTCAATTTCAAGCTCTTTGGCAGCTTTATTGGCAATATGGGCAAGTCTTTCAGAATAGGCATTCGACATATCCGGAAAGCGGGTGCCGAAAGACTCTTCGTTTTTGCCGATTAAAGGATTTGCCCCCATCTGGTTGATATGGTCTTTAATTCGCATTAAGTTGCCCGCTTTAAACGATTCGTTAATACCTCCGGCAGCATTCGTAACAAAAAGCGCTTCAATACCCAGCATATGCATGACGCGCACTGGAAAAGTAACCTCCTGCATGGAATAGCCCTCATAGTAATGAAAACGGCCTTTCATTGCCGCAACCGCGACTCCTTCGAGCTTACCAACAACAAGCTCGCCGGCATGTCCTTCTACGGTGGAAACCGGGAAGCCAGGGATTTTTTCATAAGGAATCACTACTGCTTCTTCTATTTCATCAGCAAGAATACCAAGACCTGACCCTAAAATCAGACCAATCTTAGGCTGAATGCTGGTGTATGACTGAATCGTACTGGATGCTTTTTGGACGTTCTCGATAATGTTCATTATTTGTCTCCATTCTTGTTTAGAATTGATAAAAAGCTGCTGCCATATTCCGGCATCGGTACATTGAAGTTTTCTGCAATCGTTGCGCCTACATCAGCGAACGTCTTTCGTGTGCCGAGATCACGCCCGGGAGTAACGGACGGGGAGTAGGCAAGCAGCGGCACTACTTCCCTGGTATGATCGGTTCCCGGGTGGACCGGGTCATTGCCGTGATCTGCGGTAATAATAAGAATATCATCCTCGTTTAAACTCTCCATCACTTCCGGCAGTCTCTGATCGAACTCTTCTATTGCTTTTCCATATCCGATCGGATCCCGGCGGTGGCCGAATTTCGCATCAAAATCGACAAGATTTAAAAAGCTGAGTCCGGTAAAGTCCCGGCGGATCGTCTGCATCAGCTTATCCATTCCGTCCATATTCGATGTCGTACGAAGTGAATCAGTAATTCCCTCATTGTCGAAAATATCGCTGATTTTTCCAACAGCCAGGCTGTCCAGGCTGCTGTCCTCTAAATAGTTCAGCACGGTCTGTCCGAATGGCTTTAATGCATAATCATGACGGTTGGAAGTACGTTCAAATGAGCCGGCATCTCCCACAAATGGCCTTGCGATAATTCTGCCCAGCATATAAGGCGGATCATACGTCATTTTCCGCGCTTTTTCACAAATATCATAAAGTTCTTCAATGGGAACGATATCTTCATGGGCTGCAATCTGCAGCACGGAATCTGCAGAAGTGTAAACAATTAAGTCTCCGCTTTTCACATGGGCTTCTCCGAGCTCTTCGATAATTTCCGTACCGGAAGCAACTTTATTGCCGATCACTTTTCTCCCTGTCGCTTCTTCCAGCTTTCCTATTAAATCAGGCGGAAATCCGTCCGGAAATGTTTGAAACGGCTCACCGATATAAAGCCCCATCATTTCCCAGTGGCCTGTCATTGTATCTTTACTCTGCGATGCTTCCTCCATGATGCCATAAGAAGCTTCAGGAGAAGACACTGCTGAAATACCGGGTGCTTTTTTGATCATACCCAATCCCAGTTTTTCCAGGTTTGGCACCTTCAGCCCTTCCATCTTTTCAGCAATATGGCCAAGCGTATCGGCCCCCTTATCGCCAAACTGTTCAGCATCAGGTGCTTCACCTATTCCTACTGAGTCCATTACGACAACAAACATTCGCTTAAACGGGTAGTTACTCATGTTAAGTCTCCTTTTTATGCTCTTGGATGATAATGTAAATATACATCCTTGAGTTTATGGGTTGATACGTGGGTATATATTTGTGTAGTGGAAATATCTGTGTGCCCAAGCATTTCCTGTACCGCTCTTAAATCAGCCCCGTTTTCAAGGAGATGAGTAGCAAAGGAATGCCTGAGCGTATGGGGAGTAAGCGGCTTTTCAATTCCGGCCTTTTCCGCTGCGCCTTTTAATATTTTCCAGAACCCCTGTCTCGATAGTGGATTTCCGTGATGATTAACAAAAAGAGTATCGTGCCGCTTTTGCTTCATCAGTTCGAAACGGCCGTTTCCTGCGTAGGTTTCTACGGCTTCCGCTGCCACTTTTCCAAGTGGTACAATCCGCTCCTTGTTCCCTTTCCCCAGGCACTGCACGAAGCCCATTTCCAGATGAACATCTCCGCTTTTAAGTTCACACAGCTCCGTTACGCGGAGGCCGGTCGCATACATCAGCTCCAGCATCGCGTGATTTCTTCGTGAAAAAGCCGTCGTCCCCTTCGAAGCTTCCAGAAGGCGGTCTACTTCCTGAGAGGTAAGGACAGAAGGAAGCTTTCTGCTTTTTTTCGGCGTTTCAATAAGCTCTGAAGGGTCTTTTGTTGTTTTTCCGTCTCTTAGAGCAAATTGATGATAGGCGCGGATCGTTGATAAATATCTTGATAATGTTGCGGTGGTGCGCCCTTCTTCTTTTTTTGCATGAAGATAGTCCAGTATATGCCGCCTTTCCACATCGGCGGTTTTAGAGACACCCGCTTTTTCCAGGCTTACTATGTAATGCTTTAAATCCCTTTGATAGGATTGAACCGTATTTTGTGACAGTCCCTTTTCCACCTGGCAGTAATGCAGAAAATCCATGATATCCATCTTCACCTCAGGTCCGCCTTCCTTCCATTTACGAATCGTACAGGCATATCATAACACAAGCAATAAAGCGTCATCATCCTTATCCCTTCATGAATTTCAACTTCTAAAAAGTTCTATTTTTCTAACAATACTGCAAAATAAAAAACCTTCTCATTTCTGAAAAGGTTTAACGTACTTTTACTTGATTTCTCTTTTTAGGTTTTTTCTCTGCCTCTGATTCCTCTCCAGCGTTCTGGCAGCGGTGGCACACGCCGTGAAAGGTCAGGCGGTGGTCTTTAATTTTGAAGTTCCAGTCTTTTTCGACCACTTTTTCTACTTCTCCAAGCAGATCATCCTGAATTTCATCTACCGTTCCGCATTCAATACAGACGAGATGGTGATGAAAATGTGCAGCTCCCTCTTTTCGAAGGTCATATCGGGAAACGCCGTCCCCAAAATTTATTTTATCTACAATTTCAAGTTCGTTTAACAGCTCAAGCGTGCGGTACACGGTAGCAAGACCGATTTCCGGAGCTTTTTCTTTTACGAGTAAGTATACATCTTCTGCACTGAGGTGATCTTCCTCATTTTCAAGCAGCACACGAACCGTCGCTTCCCGTTGAGGAGTTAATTTATAGCTTTTGGAATGGAGCTGATTTTTGATCCGGTCAATACGCTGTTCCATTTTATCCTCCTCCTTCTCAATCAATCTATATTCACATTATAATAATGCTAAAGAGGAGTGTCAATTAATAATGATAATTAATACCACTTTATAATAATTATTAACTGAAAAAGCTGTTATTGTTCATTGATTCTCAATCTCAAATACTGCACAGCATACATTGTTTTCGCATCATGTATTAGATTCTGCTGCACAGCCTCTTCCGCTTCTTGTAAGGAAATTTCTTCAACCTGAACAAATTCATCTTCGTCGGTAAATGGACGTCCCGGTTTATCAATGTCTGCTTCGTAAAGATGAACCAGTTCATCACAGAAGCCGGGCGCCGTATAAAAAGAGGCAATTTTTTTCAGGGCCAGCGGCTTATACCCGGTTTCCTCTTCGAGCTCACGCCCTGCCGTAACGTGTGGTTCTTCCCCTGCTTCCATTTTACCTGCCGGGATCTCCAGAATTTCTTTTTCAAGTGCTTTACGGTACTGGCGCACCATAACAATATTATTTTCCTTTGTAACAGCAATTACGGCCACCGCTCCGGGGTGGCGTACAAGCTCTCTTTTGCTCGTTTTTCCGTTGGGAAGGCCTACTTCTTCTACATCTACGTTAATAACCTTGCCGCTGTATATTCTTTCTCCTGAAATAGTCTTTTCTGTAAAATCCATGTGGTGCCTCCTTAAATGTTTTCCTCAATAATTTGTTCCATACGCTCGTATGTAATTTCTCCAGCTATTTTTTCAATAATAATACCGTCTCTATCGATAATCACTGTAGTAGGAAGATATTGAAGCTGATAGGCATCTGCCACATCCCCCTCCATATCAATAGCCGAAGGAGTACGGGTAAGATTGAATTCCGCTGCGAACGCTTCAGCTTCCTCCTGCGTACGCTCATAGGAATTCATGTTCATAGTAATAACCTCGACCCCTTCTTCATTATAATTCTCATGAATTTCCAGAAGGGCGGGAAGTTCCCGCACGCATGGTTCGCACCAGGAGGCCCACATATTCAGCACTACCAGGCTGTCCCCGTAATCGCTAAGCGCCGTCTCTTCGTCACTTCCATAGGAAGGAAGAGAAAAATCCGGTGCCCGGTCCCCAGGCTCCGATCCTACCTGTTTTGCGCTGCCGCTGATAATAATATACAAAACCGCAGCTGCCGCCAATCCGATGATTATAAGGGTGATATTCTTTTTATTCATTCCCTCACCTGCCTGCTCGTTCTTTCTCTATCATACATAGTTTGACGGTATTTGTATTTATCATTTTTTATTTTAACCAGGCTGAAGACTAAAGCTTTGTTTTTTTATCCCTGTCCGTTAACTAAAATTCCGTATAAAAAAGAATACACCTGCACATCTAAAAAAAAGAAACAGTCCATTTATATGGATCTGTCTCTTTTTGATCTATATTGTTTATTCGTTTTGTTAACCTTTTACTGTAACGGTGGCCATATCGGTCTCACCGGCTGTTACGTCGGTTTGTTCATGTGATTTAATATCCTGTATCTGGTCCCCTTCAGTAAATACGACAGGAGTGATCAGGCTTTTGGCTTTCTCTTTAATATCAGCAAGCGTAAATTCTACGAGAAGATCTCCCGGATTTACTTTGTCGCCTTCTGAAACATGCGTTGTGAACCCCTCCCCATTCAAGGCAACCGTCTCCAGTCCAATATGAATCAGGACATCAAGGCCTTCATCGGACTTAATCCCTACTGCGTGTTTTGTAGGAAACACCTGCACGATCTTTCCTTTGACAGGGGATACTATTCTTCCCTCGGATGGTTCTACGGCAAATCCTTCACCCATCATTTTTTCTGAAAACGTTGGATCAGGCACATCTTTTAAATCTACAAACCGTCCTGTAGCAGGTGCCTTAATCATAACTTCTTTCGGTTCACTTTTACTTCCAAATAATTTTTTGAACATATTTCCACCTCATCTTCATAGTGTGAATACTCTTAATTCGCTATACCCTTAATTATTTGTTCTTAATCTGGATTCCGGCAGGGGTTCTCCCAGGTGTGTTTTTATGTACCATGAGCCTGTAATCAGCAGCCACATGGAAGCGACTATAAAGCCACCCATCACATCACCCGGGTAATGCACCCCTAAATAAATGCGGCTCAGCCCAATCAGTACAATAAGTAAAGCCGAAGCTGCGATAACGGCCGCTTTGACCCCCGCATTTTCAACAGCGAGTACCAGGATTAAAGCGATCATTCCATACATTACAAGGGCATTCATCGCGTGTCCGCTCGGAAAGCTGTATCCATCTGCCTCAATGAGCTGATTAACAGACGGCCTGTCTCTGTAAAAATAACTTTTCAGGGCAAAATTAATGGCGCCGCTTCCGCCGACCGCAATTGCGACAATCCAGCCTTTTTTCCATTTTTTACGGACCCAGAACAGGATCGTTAAAAAAGTAGTCAGCGCTGTTGTAAAAATAACGCTGGCGAGCGACGTAATGAATTTAAACACTTCTATCATAAAGGGATTCGTCCAGATCCTCACTGCATCTATTATTGATTGTTCCCAGGCTGTCGATGTTCCTCCAGCCACATCCTGTGCTAAAATAATAAAAGCAGCTATGCCGCTTAGACAGATAAACACAATCCATTTTTTTTCTATCATTTTATCAGCGTCCTCTAATTTTAATGGGCATAGGCCAGCTGAAGAAAAGGAGCGCTAACACTATGCAGGAAGCTTCCAAAAGCAGCGTTCTGGATTTTTTATTTTATTACTATAACAGACGGCTGTTAAAAAAACATTTTTACCAATTATTATACAGAGAAGCCGAGACAGTACCATCCGGTCCCGTTTTATTTTACGCCAATCACAGCAACTGGTGGGACGGGCTCGTGCTGCACTACATAAACCGGGCTCACTTCAAAAAAAATGCTTTCGCTATGATCGATGAGGAAGGACTCAGGCAGTTTCCGTTTTTCCGGCGGCTCGGTGCTTTTTCCATAGACCGGTCGAGCGGAAGACATATGCTCCGCTCTCTTCAATATGCCAAAGACAAACTGCAGGGCAATAACGCCGTCTGGATTTTCCCTCAGGGGAAAGAAGAACATCTTGAAAAAAGGCCGCTTGCCTTTTCTTCCGGCATCGCCAGAATTATTTCAGGCAACGAGCAAATCCCTATTATACCTGTTTCGCTTTATTACAGCTACTTTCATAAACAAACACCGTATTTGTTCATTGAAACCGGAAAGCCGTTCTACCTGGACAGCGGAACCAGCGGCTCGTCCTATCCGGAAATTACGGCACATCTGGAACACCGGCTGACCAGTCAGCTGGACCGGCTGGCAGCAGATGTAGTGGAAGAAAAGCAGCTGGAATCGTTTGTTTCTTTGTTAAAAGGAAAATCGACAGTAAGCGAATCCTTTCAGAAAATATTCGGCCGCTCCCGTCAGTGAGGAGATGACATTTATGATTATGCTTTACACTGCCCTGCTCGTTTTATTTTCGCTGTGGCTTATTTTGAATTTATTATTTATGCCGCGGCCTTCCTTCAGACCGGAAACTGCGGCCTGGGAAACCGTTACTGTGCTTGTACCTTTAAGAAATGAGGAAAAAAATGCGGAGGCACTTATCCGAAACTTAAAGAAGCTGGAATCTGACCGCGTCCGCTTTCTTTTTTTGGATGACAGCTCAGAAGACGCCACGTTATCGCTGCTCCGCACTCATACGGCTGATTGGAAAGAGGCTGACGTGTTAAACGGCAGGCCCCTGCCGCCCGGGTGGACCGGTAAAAACTTTGCCTGCCACCAGCTTGCCGAAAAAGCAGAAACGGATTATTTATGTTTTATTGATGCGGACGTGCGCCTCGCGCCTGAAGCCATTGCTGTTTTTCAGGAAACAGCACGAGCGCGCCGGGCCAAGCTGTTGACCGGCTTTCCGAAATTCCCGGTTTCCGGCATTCTTGCCTCCCTGCTTGTGCCGATGCAGCATTTTGTAATCGCCCTCCACCTCCCGCTTCTGCCGGCAAATTGTACGACACGTCCTATTTTCACCGCAGCCCACGGCGCGTTTATATTTGCCGAACATGCGGCTTATAAACAAATAGGCGGCCACGCCTCGGTTAAAGGGGCGATTGTAGACGATGTAGCACTGGCCCGGCAGTTTAAATCACATGGACATCGGAGCCTTCTCATGAATATTACCGAATACGTTACCTGCTATATGTACGAAACGAGCCGGGACGTATGGGAGGGATTTGGCAAAAATATATTCCCCGGGATCGGCAGGTCCTATTTTCTAGCCGCTATGCTTACTATTTTTTATACGATATTTTTTATTTTTCCGCTTCCGCTTTTCATTTACGGAGCTGTCACTTCCAGCTGGATATTCTGCCTGCCTTTTCTATTCATCATTTTTATAAAATGGTATGTAGATATTAGGTTCCGCCAGAAAAAATGGCTCTGTCTGTTTATGCCTTTTTCTGCCATTTCTCTTATTGCTGTTCTCTTCTATTCTATCTATCTTACCGTAAGACAAAAAGGCTATACGTGGAAAGGAAGAACCTACCAATGACAAAATCTATTATTATCGGTGCCGGGCTGGGCGGACTCTCCTGTGCGGTTCTGCTTGCAGCGCATGGACACGACGTATCGGTTTATGAAAAAAACAGCACGGCCGGCGGCAAACTGCGCTCTTATAAGCTTGGAACCCACACGTTTGATTTCGGGCCGAACACTATTACGATGCCCTGGGTGTTTAATCATGTGCTCGAGCTCGCCGGCCTGACCCCATCCGACTATTTTCAGTTTAAACGGTTATCCAAACATACACGTCATCATTTTTCAAATGGAAGCCTGCTTGATTCGGAGGACAGCGTAGAGGAATCCGCCCAGGCGATTAGTCGTTTTGCCGGGCAGAAAGATGCTGAACAGTTCAAAAAGTACATGCAGCGGACCGCCGCCTTATATCATACAGCGTCGTCTACTTTTTTCCCGAGAACATTCCGGTCCCCCGCTGATTATTTGTCGCCCGGCTTGTTTCGTGCCCTTTTAAAAGTAAAGCCTCTGCAAACGATGCATCATTTTCATGCTGCGGCATTTGACGACCCTCGTCTGCAGCAGCTGTTTGACCGCTATGCTACCTACATCGGATCTTCGCCCTACCAGGCTCCCGCTACATTTTCCTTAATCAGCTACCTGGAGTGGGCGGATGGAGTGTACTATACGACAGGCGGAAATACCGCTATTGCATCCGGTCTCGAAAAAGCTGCCAAAGACCTGGGTGTGCGCTTTTATAAAAATACAGAGGTGACAGAAATTATAGTGGAACAGCAGCGGGCTGCAGGTATCCGTACAAATGACGGAATCACAGCGGCTGACCATATTGTATTGAACGGTGATCTGCTTACGCAGTTCCCATCTTTAGTAGATGAAAGCTTACGTCCACGCTTTACGAACCGGAAAGCTGAACGTACAGAAGCCTCCATCTCCGCTTTTGTTATTATGGCTGGTCTGGATACAAGGCTGCCTCTGCTGAAGCATCATCAGGTATTTTTCAGTTCCGATTACAAAAAAGAGTTTCATGAGCTGTTTACGCTTAACCGCTACGCGGGGGAACCGACAATTTATATCAGCAATTCTTCCTACACAGATCCTTCTGTTTCTCCTGAAGGAGACAATTTATTTATCCTGGTCAATGCTCCATCACTTCCGGGAGGAGAGCTGACCATTTCAGAACAGGCCGCTTATAGAGACACTATTTATGATCTCCTCGAAGAAAAGGGTCTTTTTATCCGTCCGCATCTCGTGCATGAAAAAATAGTCACTCCAGCTGACATGGCCGATGAATATTACGCTTTTCGGGGGTCTATCTACGGTGCAGCCTCCAACAAAAGACGCGATGCTTTTTTAAGGGCGTATAACGAACCCGCTGATATTTCCAATCTATCCTTCACAGGCGGCTCCACCCATCCCGGAGGCGGCTCGCCGATGGTCGTACTAAGCGGCAGAGAAACAGCCAGAACCATTTTAAAAAAAGACGGCATTCTGCTTGATTATTCTTAAAAATAAAAACGATCTCCAGGGCAGTCAGCCGGAGATCGTTTTTAGTATATTTTTCTTGTCGTCATTTGAAACGACCATCCGCTGTTGAAATACGTTGTATTCGTTTTTTCGTGCCGCATGAAGAATAGCCCAGTACATGTATGCTGAAGCTTTGACAGGAAAGCGGGCATCTTCCGGATACTCCTCTATAGAGATAAGTCCTTCTTTATACAAATCTTCTGCCCGGACAGCCACTTCTTCCCATGCCTGAATAAAAGAAGGTGTTTTTTCTTTGTTTTGCAGCTGCTCCGATGAATAATGATGCTTTTTCATAATATCTTCAGGAAAATATATGCGGTTTAAATAAAGATCCTCTCCGATGTCCCGAAGAATATTCGTTAACTGCATAGCTGTGCCGAGTGATACGGCTCCCTGCTTTAAATGATCAAATCCCTGCGGCGATAGAATAGGGAGAAGCATCAACCCTACCGTTCCGGCTACATAATAACCGTATGTTTCTACTTCTTCCAGCGTTTTATACCTCGTTTTCACCAGGTCCCAGTGCTGGCCTTCCAGCATGTCCAAAAATGGGTACCTTTCCATCGGAAACTGGGTAAAAACGTCGTTCAGCGCTGTCCATAATGAAGAACTACGATCCCAGTTCCCTTCAAAAAATTGGATAAGCTCGTCCCGGAAAATCTTCCATTCTTTTTCTTTATTTGTTCCTTCGTCTACTATGTCATCCGCCGTACGGCAGAAAGCATAGACCGCCCACACCGCCCGCCGTTTTTTCTCCGGCAGTAAATCAAATGCTTTTGCAAAAGTTTTGCTGTTTTTTAAGATAATCTGGTGGCAGTCAGAGTATGCTTTCTCCAGAGGTATCATCACTGTTCCTCCTTTAGCTTTTCCAATAATTAATTTTATGAATGTCTCAAATGCTGGGCCAGCAGCCGGGCTCCCTGCATTACAATCGGCACGCCTCCGCCAGGATGTACGGACGCACCTACTGCATAAATGTTGTCCGCCTTAAAGGGCTTCAGCTGGGGGCGGAATACGGCTGACTGCCCCAGGGTAGGCTGAATGCCGAAACTCCCGCCTTTATACAAACCATCCGCTTCTGCCTGATCAGGCGTGCGGACTTTTTTCCAGACAATATGGCTGCTCAGCCCTTCATAGCCGCGGGCTTCCACTAATTCTATCATTTTATCTGCGTATTCCTCTTTATTTTCCCAAAAGGTACTGTCTGTTCCCGAAGGAACGGGAATCAGCATGTACAGAACGCTCTGTCCGGAGGGGGCCAGGGAATCATCCATAATGGTAGGATTAAATACATAAATAGAAGGATCGTCATGGAGCTGTTTTCGTCTGAATACATCTTCCATATGTTCATCCAGATTTCCTCCCATAAAGAATTGATGAACCCCTTCTTCTTTATATATTTTATCGACTCCCAGATAAATAAGCAGGCAGCCTGATGACGCTTTATACGAAGTTTCTTTTTGTTTGCTGATCAGCTGTTTGGCTTTAGGAAAGTCACCGTTTAATACCAGCTGGTCCGCTTTCATACGGCCGGATGGCGTAAGCACCGACTCGAACTGGCGGTCTTCTGTATAGTCCACCTGCAGCACTTCTTCATTAAGCCTGATCTCCACGCCTCGTTCCCTAAGCTCTTTCTCCAGTACGGTAATTAAGCTGGCGTACCCTCCTTCGATATACCAGACCCCGTGAAAATGCTCGCTGAAGGTGACAAGTGAATAAAGAGCGGGAGAATGGGAAGGGTGTCCTCCGATGTACAGCGTTTGAAATTGAAAGGCCTGCTGCAGCATAGGATGGCTGAAATACTGCTCTGATTGTTTTTTTACATTTTGATAAGCCTTCATTTTTACTAATGAGCTCATGTTTTCCTTTGTAAAAAACGTCCGCTTCCTGTAAAAGCTATTTTCCAGAAAAGCGGCTTTTCCTGATTCAAAGCGGCCTTTCATATCATGCATAAACTGCAGGTAATGTTCTTCTTCTCCTGGAAAGCAGCGGGTGATTTCTTCCAGCTGTTTTTGCGTGTCGCTCCATTTTGTAAAGGAGGGGCCGTTTCGAAAATGCATCGTGTACAAAGGATCGAGACGTTTCATCGGAATTTTGTCTCTATCCACCCCTGCCTCTTCCAGAATCGACAAAATGACTTCCGGCAGCAGAACTATCGTCGGGCCTTCGTCAATTTTAAACCCGGCTTCTTCTACAAATTTTATCCGGCCGCCAAGTGATGGCTTTTTCTCTAATAATAACACGTCTTCCTGATTATGGGACAGATATAAAGCTGTTACCAGCCCCCCGATGCCTCCTCCGGCAATGATCGTTTTCATTCTGCTTTTCTCCCCTGTCTTTCCCCGCGTTTAATTTCTCCGGCTGTAATACGGGCGGACTGAATAATGGTCGGCAGGCCGCTGCCTGGATGGGTGCCTCCACCGACCAGCCAGCAGTTCTCTATATCTTCGAACTTATTGTGCGGACGGAAATACATCATCTGATCAAGCGAATGAGCCAGGTTAAACGTGGCACCGTTGTAAACAAAATAACTCTCCTCCCAGTCTTTTGGGGTAGTGATCATTTCTGTAACAATATGCTCTCTAATTCCTTTGAATGCTGTTCTTTTTTCCAGAATATCCAGCGCAAGATCACGGAAGCGTTCTTTTTCGTCTTCCCAGTTGATTCCGCTCAGGTTGTTCGGCACTGGTACAAGAATATAAAGGGCCGAGTGCCCTTCCGGAGCAAGAGATTCATCCGTTACCGATCCGTTCTGGACGTAAATCGAGGGATCTTTGGAAAGCAGCTTGGTGCCTGTAATCTCTTCTACATTCTGCTTATAGTCATCGGCAAATACAATGGTATGATGCGGAGCGTCATACGTCGTATCGAGACCAAGATAAAGCATAAATGTCGAACAGGAATATTCCATACTGTCCAGTTTTTTCTGGTTCCATTTTTTTAAGTCCTTCTGCTCAAAAAGAGTAGAGGCCGCATGCGCGAAGTCAGCATTAATAATTACCTCATCTGCCTGCATCTCTTCTCCGGACTCCAGCTCAACTCCCGATGCCCTGCCGTTCTCCACTATTACACGCTTCACTCCGGTCCCGGTGTGTATTGTACCACCGTCCTCGCGGATAGCCCGTGCCATCGCTTCAGAGAGCTGATTCATCCCTCCCAGCGGATGAAACACGCCGTATTCGTATTCCATATACGACAAAATACTAAAAGCACCCGGACAGTTCCACGGAGACATACCTAAGTATTTGGATTGAAATGTAAACGTAAGCTTAAGCCTTTCATCCGTGAAATAATCGGAAAGCACGTCATACAGGGATTTGCCTAAAGCAAGCTGCGGAACAGCCTTCAATGTCCGGAGGCGGAGATAATCCCTCCACTGGCCGTGCGTATTCTGAAGAATCGGCATAAGCTTATCGAATCTTTTTTTCGTTCCTTCCATAAATGCATAATATCCTTCTTCATCACCTGGAAACTGCTGTTTGATGCGATTATACATTTCCTGCTTATCAGTAGTCGGAAAAAACGACATGTTATTAAAGACCAGCTCATACATCGGCTCGATTTTCTTTAATGTGACATAATCGTGAAGGTTTTTCCGGCTCTCCTGAAAAGCTTCTTCGAGAATGTGCGGCATATTAAGAAAAGTCGGTCCACGGTCAAAGACATATCCGTCCCGTACAATTCTGGATGTCCTGCCTCCTACATAAGGCTGTTTTTCGAGAACAGTTACCTGAAATCCTTTGGATTGAAGAAGCATTCCTGCTGCAAGACCTCCGGGGCCTCCTCCTATAACAATAATGTGTTTGGCCGCCATAATGCGTTGCCCCTCTCTGCTTGACTATCCTGATTGATTTATGAATTTTGATGAATAGTATGATGAATGAGGCTTATGTCTTGTCCAACATTTGTACAACTAAATATACCTTAGTTCCCCTTTTTTATACAAGCAGAAACGATTGTTGGATGCCGCGTCTGTATCATATATGTATAAAAAGAATGTCCCTGCTGAAGGAAACAGGAACATCAGGCGTTGTTATTTTTTTTGAAGCTCGAGCAGGTACCAGCCGCCCTCTTTCAAAACAGGATCTACTGATACAAGCTTCAGGCCGCTTGTTCTGCCAATATCACGTATTTCCTTTTCACTTGGAAGGGGATGCAGGTTTTCATGGGCCGACATGAAGCTGTTAAAAGCGGTTGAAAATGCCTTTCCGTGTTTAGAATCATGGAGCGGCGACATAATAAGAAGCGTGCCTTTTTTTGCTAATATTCTTGCAGCATGATCAAAAACATCCTGCCGTTTCCCCGGAGAAAAATAATAAAGCAGGTTGTTCATCATAACCATGTCCTGTCGCGCCTTCATATGCACATACTGGCCAAAATCTTCATGGTGAAGCGTAATCGGGGTGTCTTTACACCTCTGCCTGGCGGTTTCATAGAGCTCCCCGTGCATTTCAACACCTGTCAGCTGTATGTCCGGTTTCTGTTTGTGTATCCTGTATAAATAACCGGCATACCCGCAGCCGATATCAATAATCGACTTCACTTTTCTCTTTTTTATTATTCTCATAACTTTAGGAAATGCCAGCGTTTCCAATAAAGCGGAGGTTTCTGCTACTGTCTTGCCGTAATCTTTTTCAAGATAGGTTACTTTGTCATAGCCGCGCATTAAGTCTTTATAAGCAAGAAGCGTTGGGACATGCAGCTCCATCATTTCTTTTAAAATAACCCCGACAGAATCCGGGCTTTCATTTGATAAGTATTTGTAAATAGATTTCTCTGTCTGAACTTTGCCCCCTCGCTTTTTCTCCAGATGTCCCAGGGAAAGACCAACTTCAATCCATCTGGACAGCAGTATGTTGTCCAGATGATGTGCCTCCGCCACGTCTTCCGGCTTCGAGGCCTTTTTAAAGTAATCAAATAGATGCAGAGCGTGCCCGATGTGGGCATGCCACGTTTCCAGAAAAGTCTCATTTTTCTGCATCCACTTCTTTGCCTGCCATAGTCTTTTCCATTCATTGAGCATGACTTCACCTCTTTACTGTTGTAGGCCCGGACCATTCATTTGAATACAAATTGCCTCTAGTACTGAATCTTCCCTCCCCTTAAAGGGAATAAACCTGACACAGGCTTTTTCAGGAGGCACCTGATTATAAAAAAGCAGCCCCGTTTTCCGGGGCTGTCGGTATCTGCATCCTTACTTCCTGCAGAGATTTTTATCTATATACAAAAGCAGCTGTTTTCACGACAGGTTATGCCCGACTATTTATTCACTCTGGCATAGCGCTGCAGCACCTGGTCGACAGAAGCACCGTAGGTTTCACCAAAAATATTTAAATGAACAAGCAGGTAATACAGCTGATACAACGGTCTGCGATCTTCAAACTCTTTGGACAAAGGATAGACCGATTCATAGGAAGAATAAAATGCCTCTGAGAATCCTCCAAATAGATATGTAAAGGCTATATCGAATTCCCTGTCACCATAAAAAACGGCTGGATCCATCACGCACGGCAGCCCGCCGGGACCTCCGATCCAATTGCCGCCCCATAAATCACCATGTACTTTTACAGGGGCACCTTTGGAAGGAACCCATTCTGAAAGCCGGCTCATAATATCGTATGCATTCCGCTCTCTTTGAAGCGTCAATCGTCCCATCGATCTAGCCAGATCAAGCTGTGGTTTCAAACGTTTTTCCCTGAAAAAAAGGAGCCAGTCCTCTTCCCAGCCGTTCACCTGAGGCAGTTCCCCGATGAAATTGTCTTCTTCGAGACCGTAAAAACTGCCGGTTTGTGAATGAAGTTCTGCAATGCCGCTGCCAAGACGTTCTTCTGCCTGCCTGCTTTTTTCACCTGAGACAAATTCCATCACAATATACTTCTTGCTCCATGTGTATACTTTTGGAACGTACAAGCCCGCCGTTCCTCTTATAAAATCCAGTCCGGCTGCTTCCTGCCTGAAAAAATCCTGCGGTGCTTCTTCATGCCACTTTACAAAAAAATCTCCTTCAGATGTCCGTGCCCGATAAGCAGTACTGATACTTCCTCCGCTTACAGGTTCTATACCTGTGATGGAAAGACCGCTATCTATTGTCCGGACAGCCTGTTCTATTTTTGATTTCATAGACCCTCTCTCTTTCTCACCCAGTTTAGCAATGGCTTACAGCTTTGTTCTATCATATCATAGACCCCTGAGAAATCACCCGAGAAATAAGGATCAGGTACATCTGTGCCTGTTTGTATCTCCGGATGGAAGTCGAGCAGCTTATGTACTGCTTTTACAGAGTCCGGAGAAATGAGAGAACGTACCGTTTGTTCATTCTCATCATCCATCACGATAATATACGTATCTTTCGATACCTTCGTTTTATCAAACAAGGAAGCCTTGAGCTCCGAAGTATTTATCTGGTGTTCGTTTAATACTTCCAGTGTTTTTTCATGGGGCGGGCGCCCGATATGCCAGTCTCCCAGCCCGCAGGACTCGATTTTCACAGCGTTCTCCAGGTTTTCTGCAGCTGCACAGCTACGAAATACCGCTTCAGCGATTGGAGACCGGCAGATATTGCCAAGACAGACAAAAAGCACATGGGTTTTCATGAAAACCCCTCCTTGTCAGTATTTTAACACGATTTCCTTCTAATATAAAAATGGCCGGCTGCTTCAATAAGCAACCGGCCTGGAAAATGTAAAGATATATGCGTATCTGTTATTTTTTGAAGGGCGCTCTGGCTCAGGCATAAAGATGAACTAGCAGGCCTTTAACGATTCCAGCCTGTTCCAGTACATCAATCCGGGTTTTTTCTTTGTCAAACACTGCTTTTGACAGATCAAGCAGACTTTCTTCGAGCTCCCCCGCCGGCTTCCAGAGTTTTAAAGAGCGCCTATTGGAGAATTCATGTTCTTCCGTGAATTCAAAACCGGTTTCAACTGTTTCTTTTAAGAACTGCCTGACCAGATCCTTATACTTCTGCAGGGCACCGAGCGTGCGGTGCTCTGCCAGATATTCCCCCTGCTTTTGAAGAGCCTGTTTAACATTTTCCAGCTTTTCTGTGTGGTGGCCTCTAGCTGAGCTCTGCAGCATGTCAGAAAAGGCTTTGGCAGGTTTTGCCGATGGATCAGCGGCAGGCCTGATCCCTTCAGCTCCCCACTTTCCAGGCTTTTGCAGTCCGGTTATATCCATATCCATCATTCCCTTGCTCGTTGTACTTATGATATCGGCTGAATTTCTATAAAATTAACATCGGATGATTGATAGATTCCATTATTCTGAAACGCTGTGTGAAATAATTGAGAGTACTACTTCCGTAATCTTTACTAGTTCGCTTATCGGCATTTTTTCATTTGTTGTATGAATTTCTTCGTAGCCGACTGCCAAATTAACTGTAGGAATACCGTAGCCGCTTATAATATTGCCATCGCTTCCTCCACCGCTCGTTAAGAGCTCAGGCGTTCTGCCGGCCTTTTTGATGCCGTGCTGGGCCGTTTGGACAACGGTGTCTGCTTCGGAAAGCTTGTAGCCTGGGTACATAATATCAATTTCGACCTCTGCCTCAGCTCCCATTTCTTCCGCTGCTTCCTCAAAGGCCTTTTTCATTTCCGCCGCCTGCTTATCAAGCTTTTCCCTGACAAGTGAACGAGCTTCCGCTAAAATATAAACTTCATCGCATACGATATTAGTCTGGGAGCCGCCTTCAAACCGGCCGATGTTTGCGGTCGTTTCTTCGTCAATCCGTCCGAGCGGCATTTTGGACACCGCTTTGGATGCGACGGTAATAGCGGAAATACCTTTCTCAGGAGCTACTCCGGCATGCGCGGTTTTTCCTTTAATGACAGCTTTTATCTTTGCCTGTGTCGGTGCGGCAACGATAATGTTTCCTACGTCGCCGTCGCTGTCGAGCGCATAGCCGTAATCAGCTTTTAACAGGCTCGTATCCAGTGCCTTCGCTCCTACGAGCCCGGACTCTTCTCCCACTGTAATAATAAACTGAATATCTGCGTGGGCAATATTCTGCTCTTTTAACTGCCGGATCGTTTCCAGCATAGCTGCAATCCCTGCTTTATCGTCTGCTCCAAGAATAGTCGTTCCGTCGGTTTTAATGTAGCCTTCTTCGATAAATGGTGTAATGCCTCTGCCTGGTACGACCGTATCCATATGGGAGGTAAAGTATAAAACGGGGCCGTCTTTTTTTGTACCCTGCAGCGTGATTACCAGATTGCCGGCCTCATGTTCCGTAGTGGATGCAGCATTATCTTCTTGAACATCGCAGCCAAGCGCTGTGAATTTTTCTTTCAGCACGAGGGAAATTTCTTTTTCATTTTTCGTTTCAGAGTCTACTTTCACCAATTCTATAAATTCGTCTACGATCCGCTGTTCATTTACCATAGCTGTTATCAGTCCTCTTTGTTTGATTTGTCGCATAGTTCCACCAGCACCCGTCCACTGTCTCCTGGATGCAGAAAAGCTACAAGCGCCCCGCCTGCTCCGGGAGATGCATGTTCCTGCAGAGTACGGATACCCTCGTTTCTTATTTCTTTGAGACGTTCTTCCACACTTGTTACGCCGAGGGCTACATGATGAATGCCCTCTCCTTTTTTTTCAAGAAACGTAAAGACAGCCCCTTCACTTCCGGTTGGTTCCAAAAGCTCAATTTTTGATTCACCAAGGGCCAGAAAGGCTACTTTTACGTGCTGCGCTTCTACCGTTTCCGTGCCAAGCAGCTCCAGTCCCAGAACCTCTGTATAAAATGGCAGGCTCTGTTCAATAGACCGGACAGCAATACCAATATGATCTAATTTATGAGGCGGCTGCTTCAGCATAATCAGTCTCCTTTCCATATTGAAGAGGGCTGGAATTCGTCCTCTTTCCTGTGGTATGATGGCACATATGAGTGACGCCTGGAATCGGGAAAACATATAGGAGTCAGGAGGATGAATCGTGCCAAAAAATTTCCAGAAAATAATCATTTACATCATGATTATAACATTAGTCGTCGGCAGCCTGTTTACAGGCGCTGCAGCATTTTTCTAAATAGTATACACAAGATAAAAACCCGGGTTTCCGGGTTTTTATTTTTTTGAGCCTTTCTTATTTAAATCTCTCGTCAGACGTTTTCCTGATACGTTATGCGTCCGCTTCGGATCCGGTTTAAACATTTTTTTAATCGTCAAATACTCTTCTAGTTCATGAAGAATATAAAAAAGGCCGGAGCGCACTTCAAATTCTTCTCTGGTCTGCGGCAGCGGCATTTCTTTAATTTCCTCTCTTAATTCATCGAGACGTATCAGAAAATACCCAGCCGTGTTTCCCGGACTGACCGCTTCGCTTAATTCCTCCATAAATTCAGCCATTTTTTCTCCCTGAATGACCGTATCCCCAAAGGTAGAGATAAAAGGAAGAATGCTTTCAAGCACATCGAACTGTTTTTCCCTCATTGCAAAATAATGATAAAAGTAATCATCGTATCGAAGATAGTGATTATCGATATTGCGGAGTGCTTTGCTTTTTCCATCGCTTAATAATGTCGAGGCGGTAGTAATTTCTTTTCCATCCCAGGAGGAATCGCCTTCTTTTAAATACTTCGCATATTCTTTCCAGATTGTACGGAAACAGTCTTCTACTTTAACCTGATCCCAAAGAAGATCGCGTTCTGCGTTTGGCATGTATAAGTTCATAATCAGAGCCACGCCTATCCCGATTCCAAGCAGCGCCAGTTCATTTATCCACAACGCCGCACTGGCCTCTCCTACAGTATAGACATGGAGAATCAGCACTGCTGATGTTACTATTCCTTTTTTGGCCCCTACGCTGACCGCCGAAGGAATGAATAATAAAAACAGAATGGCAATGGACACAGCGTGATAGCCTAATAATTCAAAAATTAATGTAGCATAAAGCAGCCCGATCAGGCACGCTACTATCCGCTCTCCGGAAATTTTCAGGGAATCCCGTTTCGTTATCGATATACATAAAATAGTAATAATTCCGGCAGAAACGAAAAAATCCAGTTGCAGCAGCTGTGCCAGAAAAATGGACACTGCTGCACCGAGAGCTGTCTTAACGGTTCTGTATCCTATCGTGAATCTGGCCATATGCAGTTCCTTTCAAGCTTCATTTATACCGCTCGTTTTTATTATAACGTAAATACTTTCCTGCGTTCAGTACATTTCTATTCTTTTCCGTGCAGAAATAAAAAACGAGTTCCTTTATATAAAGGAACTCGATCATTCATATGTATGGCGCGCCTACCAGGATTCGAACCTGGAATACGAGAACCGGAATCTCGCGTGATATCCCTTTCACCATAGGCGCAATAAGAAGCAGCGTTTATTATTTTAATAAAATAAACAGCTGATGTCAACGCCTTTTCAATAATTAGCTGTCTTCTTTTTTGGAACCTTCTTCGAGCATAGCTTCGAACCGCTCACGAATTGCTTCTTCTCCGTATCCAAGCTGATTGATTCGTTTTGTGAAATGCTGGGCGTACATAGTGGTACGGTCAGCCATTTTACGGTATTTCTTCGCCTGGGAGCTGTTTCTTTCCTCTTTGGCCCGGTTTTCTGCATTGGACATAATACTCTCTGCTACAAAAAGCCCTTTCCATAGTTCATCTTCGGAAAACTGCTCTGCGTTTTCATCAAAATGAGAAATAACGTTTTGGTAATAGGCCCGGAATTCTTTAAAAGGGATTTCATCATCCATATTTAAATATTCCTGCACCTGATTGTACATTTCTTCCATGTTTATCCGCCGCCTTTTATGTATGAATACCAGATGAAATTATACCATATCTGAGCCTGTGATAGTCAATAAAAAACCGAAGAGATAAAAATCTCTTCGGTTTGTTCATCAGCAGTATTCGTCAAATGCTTTTTCAAGCTGCTGTACTACTTCAATTGGTTCATGGCCTTCAATTTCGTGGCGTTCCACCATACGGACAATTTCTCCATCTTTTAACAGTGCAAACGACGGGGAAGAAGGCGCATACCCCGTAAAGTAAGATCTTGCTTTTTCTGTCGCTTCTTTATCCTGTCCGGCGAATACCGTAACGAAACGATCCGGCTGCTTTTCGTAGTTTCTCATGTAGGCTGCTGCCGGACGGGCAATTCCTCCTGCACATCCACATACAGAGTTAACCATAACAAGCGTTGTTCCTTTATCAGTTAATGTAGTATCTACATCATCAGTTGTTGTTAAAGGCTCGTACCCTGCTTCTTCCATTTCTTTTCTTGCCGTTTGTACGACATCATTTATAAAATAATTAAAATCCATCTGTAAGCACCCTTTCTTCTTTATGACTAGTGTACATTTCTATTGTACATAAATAAAGAAAAAAGTAACAAGGATCTGCATTTATCGTTTAATTGTTTAAAGCCTGATCCAGGTTGCTTACATTCTGCTCCATTAAACTAAAGTAGTCTTCCCCGCTGTTTATTTCTTCTTCCGAAAGCGACTCCAGATTATGAAGTTCGAGCGCCTCGGCTCCTGTTTCATCCTGAACGACATCTGCTGTATTCGATGGAATATTCTGCTCCACCATCACGTAGTTTAAATTGTTTTCCTCAGCAAGAGCTATAATTTCCTGAATCTGACGCTGGGATGGTTCATTTGAAGGCGAAAGGCCGCTGATGCCAATCTGGTGGATATCATATCTTTCTTCCCAGTATCCATACCCTGCGTGGGAAACTAAAAAGGAGTCTTTTTCTGAGCCGGATGCCATTTCGGAAAAGTCACTGTCCAGGCTGTCCAGTTCCTCAGATAATGCATCATAATTTTCCTGGAAGACAGCTTCCTGCTCCGGATTTTTGGAAGCCAGCTCATTTTTTATAGTTTCTGCTGCTTCTTTTGTAAGAGCGGGGTCAAGCCATACGTGTGGATCCTGATCTCCATGGCTCTCTTCTTCTTCAGCGTGCTCCTCTTCGCTGTGGTCTTCTTCCTCCTCATGGGCATGTTCTTCATCGTGACCATGCTCCTCATCGCTGTGGCCGTCTTCTTCAGCATGGCTGTGGTCATGCTCGTAGGAGGCAAGCTCCATTCCGTTCGTTACTTCCAGGCTTGTTACGTCTTCATTTTCAATGGAGTCATTAATGGCACCTGCAAAACCTTCCATTCCCGCTCCTGTATACACAAACATATCGGATTCCGCAATATCCACCATCGTCTGAGCCGTTGGTTCGAAGTTATGTACATCGGTACCGGCAGGCACAATATTGTTCACCTCTACATGTTCTCCGCCTATACGTTCTGTTACGTATTCCCAGGCGTAAAGCGTTGTATATACCTGCAGTGCTTCATCTTGATCTCCGGACGCTTCTGAATCTTCCTCACTGCTTCCTCCGCATGCTGCCATTGCAAGCGATGCACCGGTAATCAAAGAGTATAATAGTGTTTTTTTCATGCTTAGTACTCCTTTTTTGGTCTTTTCTTTTATATTGAAAACAGCATATCGTAAAAGTTACGATTTGTAAACAGGAATGGTTCTTTTTTAAAACAGAAAAAAACCTTCTTTTTTAAGAAGGTTTTCGACTTACTGTATTATCCGGAAATCTGCTCTAATTTATTTTTCATACTCTGCAGGAACCGTCCGCAGACGAGACCGTCCAATGCCCGGTGATCAAGTGACAGGCACAGGTTTACCATGTGGCGGATCGCAATCATGTCTCCCGGCATAACAACCGGACGTTTGACAATTGATTCTACAGACAAAATGGCTACCTGCGGCTGATTAATAATCGGCGCAGATTGGATGGAACCGAAGGAACCGGTATTGTTAACGGTGAAAGTGCCGCCGCGCATGTCCTCTCCCGAAAGCGTTCCTTTTTTTACTTTATCGGAAATAGAGGCCACATCTTTGGCAAGGCCTTTAATATTTTTTTCATCGGCATGCTGGATTACCGGCACATAAAGAGCCTCCTCCGTAGCAGCGGCTATCGATATGTTAATATCCTTTTTCTGAATAATTTTATCTCCCTGCCAATAGGCATTTAAAGCCGGAAATTCTTTTAAAGATTCTGCTGCAGCCTGGATAAAAAATGGCAGAAACGTAATTGGATACCCTTCAGCCTGCTTAAAGGCATCTTTCATACTGTTGCGGTAATTTACCAGGTTGGTAACATCCACTTCTATCATTGTCCACGCATGCGGAATTTCCGATTTGCTTTTGCTCATATTTGCTGCAATCGCTTTTCTTACACCAGCAATCGGAATTTCTATATCTCCTGCCGCCGTTTTTTCAGGGGCTGCTTTCACAGCTGGAGCGCTCTGCTCTTTATTTTCCAGTTTCTGCTCAGTTGTTTTAGGAGACGGATTCTGCTGAGCTGCCTCCACGTCTTTTTTTGTGACGCGTCCGTTTCGGCCACTTCCCTGAAGCGAAGAAAGATCTATTTGATACTGCTGGGCAAGCTTCAGCACAACAGGAGAGTATCTATTCCCGCCCGCTGCCTTATCTGTAGTTTTTTCAGCAACAGCACCGGCTTCGACGGGAGCATCCGGCTTTGTATCCTGTTCTTCGGAAACTGCTCCTTCTGCTTCTATATAGCAGATCAATTCACCTACTGCCACCGTTTCATCCTCTTTAGCTACAAGTTCCTGAATCGTTCCATCAAACATAGATGGCACTTCCGCATTGACTTTATCGGTCATGACTTCTGCCAGCGGATCATATTTTTTCACTTTATCCCCCGGCTGCACGAGCCACTTGGTTATTGTTCCTTCCGTAACGCTTTCACCAAGCTGGGGCATTGAGATTTTTTCAGCCATACTTTCATCCCCCTTAATATTCTGCCAGATCTCTCATGGCCGTTTCTACTTTATCCGGATTCATCATAAAATACTTTTCCATAGGCGGAGCGTATGGCATTGCCGGCACGTCAGGTCCTGCCAGGCGTTGAATAGGGGCATCCAGATCAAACAGGCAGTGTTCTGCAATAATGGCAGCCACTTCGCCGATAATGCTGCCTTCTTTATTGTCCTCGGTAATCAGCAGCACTTTCCCTGTTTTTTTTGCGGCTTCAATAATCGCTTCCTGATCGAGCGGATAGACGGTACGCAGGTCGAGAATGTGGGCCGAATGTCCTTCTTTTTCCAGCTTTTCAGCGGCCTGCAGGGCAAAGTGAACACAAAGTCCGTACGTAATAACCGTTATGTCTTCCCCTTCTCTTTTAATGTCCGCCTTACCGATAGGGAGCGTATAATCTTCATCAGGAACGTCTCCTTTTATTAAACGATACGCCCGTTTATGTTCTAGAAATAAAACGGGATCATCGTCACGGATCGCGGCTTTTAAAAGGCCCTTCACGTCATAAGGCGTCGACGGCATGACGACTTTAAGTCCCGGCACCGACGAAAACAATGCTTCTATAGACTGGGAGTGATACAATGCCCCGTGCACGCCGCCTCCATATGGGGCACGGATCGTGATCGGGCAGTCCCAGTCGTTGTTTGACCGGTAGCGGATCTTGGCGGCTTCCGATACGATCTGGTTAAATGCCGGCATAATAAAATCAGCAAACTGCATTTCTGCCACCGGTCTCATTCCATACATGGCAGCTCCAATAGCAACACCCGCTATAGCCGATTCAGCCAGCGGCGTGTCCATTACGCGTTCATCACCGAAGGTGGCATGCAGACCGTCCGTGGCCCGGAATACACCGCCGCGGGCGCCGACATCTTCACCCAGCACAAATACATCTTCATCCCGGTGCATTTCTTCTTCAAGTGCTTTTGTAACTGCCTGAATGTAAGTCATAACCGCCATTATGCATCCCCTCCTTCTTTATATACATGTTTGAGCGTATCTTCGGCTCTCGCATACTCTGCTTTTTCGGCTGCCTCTGTCGCAGCGTCGATATCTATCGTAATACGTTCGATCATTTTCTCTTCTACTTCATCCGTAAGAATGCCGGCATCTCTTAAACGAACGGCAAACGTATAAACCGCGTCTTTTGTTTTTGCTTCCGCCACTTCTTCTTTCGTGCGGTAAGAACGATCATCATCATCACTTGAATGTGGTGTAAGCCGGTAGGAGACCGTTTCAATTAATGTAGGTCCTTCACCGTTTCTTGCCCGGTCGGCTGCTTTTTTCACAACGTCATATACAGCAAGCGGGTCATTGCCATCTACGGTGTACCCCGGCATTCCATACCCTGACGCCCGGTCCGATACTTTTTCGCAGGCCAGCTGTTTTTCGATTGGAACACTTATCGCATATTTGTTGTTCTCACACAGTAAGATGACTGGGAGCTTATGAACTCCTGCGAAGTTCGCCCCTTCGTGAAAGTCCCCTTGATTGGAAGATCCTTCTCCAAACGTAGTAAAGGCAACAAAACCTTTCTTTTTCATCTTACTGGCAAGTGCAAATCCAACCGCATGCGGCACTTGGGTGGTAACCGGCGAAGACCCCGTAACAATCCGGTTTTTTTTCTGGCCAAAGTGACCCGGCATCTGCCTGCCGGCTGAATTGGGATCATCTGCTTTCGCAAAACCGGACATCATTAAATCTTTTGCGGTCATACCAAATGTAAGTACGACCCCGATGTCTCTGTAATAAGGCAGAATATAGTCTTCTTCTGTATTCAGCGCCATTGCAGCGCCAACCTGTGCGGCCTCCTGGCCCTGGCAGGAAATAACAAACGGGATTTTACCGGCACGGTTTAGAAGCCACATACGTTCATCAATTTTTCGTGCGAGCAGCATTTTTTCGTACATTTCAAGAACCTGTTCGTCTGTCAGACCAAGGTTCCGGTGGGTTAGTGCTTCCATCGTTTCCGCCTCCTTTATGAATGAACTGCTAATCCGTCCACGGCCAGCACCGCTTCTCCAAATGACTCGGACAGCGATGGGTGCGGATGAATGGTTTCCTTTATTTCCAAATGGGATGCATCTAGTATTTTAGCCATCGCGGCTTCACTTATCAGCTCCGTTACGCCGCTGCCAATCATATGGACGCCTACTAAATCATCCGTATCTTCATCAATGATTATTTTCACAAATCCCTCTGTGTTTCCATTAACAAGAGCTTTTCCTATTGCCTGGAATGGAAACGAACTTGTTTTCACACGCAGGCCTTTTTTGTCTGCTTCTTCCTGACTCATACCAATACTTGACGCTTCCGGACTGCTGTAAATGCAGCGCGGCACTGTTTGATTATCAAGAGGCAGAGGATCCCTGCCCAGTATGTGGTCTACAGCAATCGCTCCCTCTTTTGAAGCCACATGAGCCAGCTGCAGGCCGCCGATGACGTCGCCAATGGCATAAATATGCGACTCTTTTGTCTGGTACATGCCGTTTACTTCGATAACGCCATTCTTTATTTCGATATCGGTATTACTGAGGCCGATATCTTCCACGTTGGCTTTTCTCCCAATGGAAACAAGGACCTGCTCTGCTTCGAACGCCTGATCATTTCCGCTGTTGTCTACGGCATGAATGGTAACTTGTTCTTCCAGCATTTCTGTTTCACCAGCTTTTACTTTCGTGCCTGTAAGTATCTTCACGCCTTTATTCTCGAGCGCTTTCTGCATTGCTTTGGATACGGCTCCGTCTTCTCCCGGCAGTATTCTCTCCGCATATTCAATTAACGTAACCTCTGTTCCGAAATCATTAAACATTGAGGCCCATTCCACCCCGATTACTCCACCGCCTATAATAACAATCGAGGCCGGCAGTTTTTTTAGTTCCAGTACATGTTCAGAATGAAGAATCCGGTTTCCGTCTGTTGGCAGACCTTCTAGTTCAGCAGGTCTTGATCCTGTCGCTATTATTACCTGTTTTGGAATAAGCATAGTATTCTCTTCTTTATCGGTGCGCTCTACTGAAATGGTTCCGGCACTTGGGGAAAAAATAGACGGTCCCAGAATCCGCCCATATCCATCGAATACGTCTATTTTTCCTTTTTGCATCAAATGCTGCACGCCGCGGTGAAGCTTATCCACAATGTCGTTTTTTCTTTTTTGTACTTTATCAAAAGCAAGCGTCACATTATCAGCCGTAATGCCGTAAGATTCACTATGCTGTATGGCCTGAAACATTTCCGCGCTTTTTAATAAGGATTTGCTTGGAATGCATCCTTTATGAAGGCAGGTACCGCCTACTTTATCTTTTTCTACAATTGCTGTTTTTAATCCTGCCTGAGCGGCTTTAATGGCAGCTACATATCCACCGGTGCCGGCTCCTAATATAACCAGGTCATACTCTTCGGCCATCGCTGAATTCCCCCTGTATTAATATTTTTTTGCTTTAGTTCCTGTGTTCCATGTGTTATATGCACCTGTGAATAAAGCAGCTATTTCATCTTCTCCGGGATAATGCAGAACAGGAGCTATCCAGCTGATATAATTCTCAAGCTCCCGGCATATCCAGCTGCTGTTGGCTATTCCTCCGGTAACGATTAACGCATCGACCCGTCCTTTTAGAACAGAAGCCATAGCACCTGCTTCTTTGGCCGTTTGATATACCATGGCACGCAGTACGGAGTCAATTTCTGTATCGCCTGCATCCTTTCGTTTCTCCAGCGCAGCCGTATCGCTGGTTTCAAAATAACTTTTCAGCCCGCCGTTGCCTACATACCTTTTTTTCAGCTGACTTTCTGTATAATTTCCTGAATAAGCTTCTTTTATAACATCTCCTACAGGAAGAGTTCCCGCACGTTCCGGTGAAAAAGGTCCTTCTCCGTCCAGCCCGTTGTTTACATCTATCACTTTTCCGAAAGCATGGGCACCGACTGAAATTCCCCCTCCCAGATGAATAACAATCAACTGGAGTTCTTCGTATTCTTTATTAAGTGCTGCGGCCGCTTTCTTAGCAGCAGCTTTTTGGTTAAGGGCGTGGAAAATGCTTTTCCGCTCCATCGACTTTATGCCGGTAAATCTGGCAAGATCCTCGAGCTCATCTACAACCACCGGGTCTGTAATATATACCGGAGCCTCGTTTGTTTCCCGGCTCAGCTCCACTCCGATTACCGCTCCTAAATTGGAAGCATGTTCCCCGTATTTATTTGTCGACAAATCCGAAATCATTTTATCATTAACTTCATAGGTTCCGCTCTCTACAGGTCTCATCAGGCCGCCCCGGGCTGTGATCAGCCCGATGTCAGACAGATGTATCTGATGGGATTTCAGAGATTGCAGTATGGCCTCTTTCCGGTCCTGCTTTTGCTCTTGTATCCGCTTGTCGAGCATCTCTTTTTCCTGCATATGAGAAATTGTTTCTCTATATAATTCCGATTCACCCTGGTAAACTGCAATTTTAGTAGAGGTGGATCCCGGATTTATAATCAATGTGTACAGGTTATCACCGGCTGCGTTTTGTTCGTTCATTACCTATCCCGCCTGCTTAATGTATGCTGCTGCTTTGTAAGAAACTGGGACGTGGACCGTTTCATGAATTCGATCCGCTCCTCGGCCATTCTATCCGCTGCTGCATAGGTTGGGATATGGTCTCTTTTGGAAATTTCCATTACTTTTTTTATGTTATCATAAACGCCTTCCACTCGTTTAAACGCGCGCTCTTGATTGTATCCGTACAGTTCGTCTGCCACGTTGATCACTCCGCCGGCATTGATTACATAATCAGGAGCATAAACGATTCCTCTTTCATGCAGCAGATCGCCGTGTTTATTGTCCTGCAGCTGATTGTTTGCAGCTCCTGCTATAACTTTCGCTTTCAGTCTGTCTATCGTGTCATCATTAATGACGGCTCCGAGTGCACACGGGCTGAAAACATCACAGGCTGTATCGTAAATATCTTTTGGATCAACCGCTTTTGCATTAAAATCCTGAACGGCTCTCATAACGGAATCTTTATGAATATCCGTTACGATAATAGTGGCTCCTTCTTCATGCAGATATTTACAAAGCTGATAAGAAACGTTCCCTACTCCCTGCACCGCCACCGTTTTACCGGCAAGGTCATCGCTTCCGAATGCTTCATTTACCGCAGCCTTCATGCCTACATACACGCCATACGCTGTAACAGGGGATGGATTTCCGCTGGAGCCGAATGCCGGGGAAATGCCTGTTACGTAGTTTGTTTCGGCATAAATCATATCCATATCCTCAACAGTGGTTCCAACATCCTCTGCCGTTATATAGCGGCCTGCAAGTCCCTGAATATAGCGGCCGAATGCCCTGAACATAAATTCATTTTTATCTTTCCTGGGGTCCCCGATAATAACGGCTTTTCCGCCGCCAAGATTTAATCCCGCTGCCGCGTTTTTATAGGTCATTCCTTTAGAAAGACGAAGCACATCTTCAAGCGCTGCTTCTTCACTCGTATAATTCCACATGCGTGTTCCGCCTAATGCCGGTCCTAATGTTGTGTCATGAATGGAGATGATAGCTTTTAGTCCGGACGTTCTATCCTGGCAGTAAACGATCTGTTCGTAATCATACTGCTCGAGCTTTTCGAATAATTTCATTTTAACGACCCCCTGCTGCAATATTTTGTTCGAATTCGATCATATGACAGGCCATAGCAATGGAATACAGCTTACTTTTGTTGGAATCTGCTCTTGATGTGAGCACAATTGGGGCTTTTGCTCCTGCTATAATACCGCCTACTTTTGCCTTGGAAAAATAAACCAGCGATTTATAAAGCGTGTTTCCTATTTCTACGGTCGGAACAAGCAGAATATCCGCGCGTCCCGCCACTTCCCCTTGTATTCCTTTATAGGCGGCCGCCTCTGTGGAGATAGCATTATCGAGTGCAAGCGGGCCGTCTACCGTACAATGTTTGATCTGTCCTCTATTATTCATGGCGGTAAGAACCGCCGCATCAAGCGTCGACTGCATATCCGGATTAACTACCTCTACGGCTGCCAGAGCCGCTACTTTAGGATGTTCAAATCCCATCGATCTGGCTGCATGGACAGCATTTGCGATAATATCGGCCTTTTTAGTTAAGTCCGGCGCTATATTCATGGCAGAATCTGTCAGAAAAATAAATCGTTCATATTCAGGAATTTCAAACATAGCTACATGTGAAAGTGTTTTGTTTGTTCTCAGCCCGTATTCTTTATTTAATACGGATTTAAGAAGATCACTTGTAGGAAGCATGCCTTTCATTAAAATATCGGCTTTTCCCGTTCGCACAGCCGTGACTGCAAGCCTTGCCGATTCTTCCATATCCCTCGTCGGTATTACTTTGATATGGTTATATTCATTTAACCCGGCATCGTGCAGAAGCCTGCGGATTTTCTCTTCTTCTCCATACAGACGAAATGAACCTAACCTGCAGTCCAGAGCTTCTTTCACTCCTTCAATTACCTTCGCATTATCAGCGGCTGCCACCGCGATGGTTTTCTGAGGATGGGCGTGTACCTGCTGCATTACATCGTCTAGATTCATGAGCCTCTCCTTTTATATGTATTCAAACACTGTTAATGCAATCTCCGTGCCATTTATCCGCCGCTCTATACGGTCATTTTAGTCAGTTAACTATGCACATTTTTTCATACCATGCATAAAATTGCATGCAATATCATTCAATTTTATGTTTTTGCATTTTATTATATAACGTCCTCAGGGAAATTTTCAGATGCCTGGCTGCTTGGGTTTTATTGCCTCCGCAGATTTTTAATGCATGAAGGACTGCTTCGGCTTCTATCTTATTTACCTGCTCCTCGAGCCCCTCAGTCTGCAGATTAAATGCAGACATTTGAAGAGGGGCCGGTTTGTCTGCCTCCAATACCGGCAGGTGATGCTTTTCCATTATTTTTTCCTGGGGGCCCATAGTGATAACGGCACGTCCAAGTATATTTTCCAATTCTCTTACATTACCGGGCCAATAATACCCGGATAAATAGGAAACCGCCGGCGGCGAGATCGTTGTAACGGAACGTCCATATTCCTGGTTAATGCGTTCTAAAAAATAATAGGAGAGCTCGTAAATATCTTCTTTTCTTTCGGATAAGGAAGGAACAGTTATAGGCATACGCTGCAGCCTGTAGTATAAGTCCTCTCGAAAGGTTCCCTCTTTCACTGCTTTTTCCAGCGGCTGATTTGTAGCTGCAATAACCCTGGCTTCCACTGCTATGCTTTTCACTCCGCCAACCCGAACTACTTCTTTTTCCTGAAGGACCCGGAGCAGTTTGGATTGTGCTGAAAAGCTCAGCTCTCCGATTTCGTCCAGAAAAATGGTGCCCTGGGCCGCTTCTTCAAACAGGCCTTTCTTCCCTCTTGGATCTGCACCGGAAAAAGCACCTTTTTCATAGCCGAACAGTTCACTCTCTATTAAGGTTTCCGGTATAGCAGCACAGTTGACCCGTACAAATTTATCATATCTTCTTGCACTTGCATTATGTATAGCATGGGCAAACAGCTCCTTCCCTGTTCCGGAATCTCCTCTTAGCAATATAGTTACGGGAAGATCGGCACTCAGCTTTGCCTGTTCGATAGAAACGCGCAGGGCTTCTGACTTTCCGACGATATCTTCAAACGTATATTTAGCTTCGAGCGTGCGCAGACGCTGTCTGGTACGTTCGAGCTCTTTTGTAAGCTCTCTTAGTTCCGATACATCCTGCAGAATCCCTACGCTTCCCTTAAGCATGCCCCCGGCAATAATTGGTGAGACATTGACCAGCACTTCTTTATGCGACGGTCCCACTCTCATCGGCACACGGCGAAACGATTTTCCTGTCTCAAGTACTTTCATGTGCATACTGCTGCCCTCCGCAATGTCAGTGTGGGCAGGTTTGCCGATTATATCTTTTTCCTGAAGGCCGGTCAGCCTGGAATAAGCAGGATTAATAACCATGCCGTTCCCTTTTTCGTCCACGACGGAAATAGCTTCATCTGATGATTGAATGATAGATTCAAGCATTTCCTTCATGCGCTGCAGATCTGTCATTTTAGCAGCCATTTTTTCGATCTGGGTTGTATCTTTAAATATAGAAAAGGCCCCTATGCATTGATCCTCATAGTACAAAGGCATTCTGGTTGTGAGAATAGAGATGCCGTTGGGAAATTTCATGGCCTGGTTCACCTGTCGTTTTTTAGATGCTATAACGTCCATAAGACCAGTTTCCGGAAGCACTTCTTTTACGTGTGCTTTCATCGCTTTTTTTTGGCTGATACCAGTCATTAACGACGCAGCCTTATTGAACAGCACAATTTTTCCGTTTTGGTCTACTGCTATAATACCATCATTAGCTGCTTCTATGACCAGATCATTAATTATTTTATTTGATTTTTTATTCATCTGTACCTCCCTGGATAAAGGTTGTCTGTAACCCGACTCTTACGCTACAATAACATTGTACAGAAAAATATACATAGTGCCGGGAGAGGTTTGTATGCGCTTTATCGCTTTATTAATACTCGTTATACCTGGATTTTTGGCTGCCTGGGGCATCAAGCTGATGCGGGACATGCTTTTTCAGATTCTGCAGCCTCCTTTTCCCTTTTTATGGCTTCAGTTTATCACAGGACTTCTTTTATTGATCGGAGGTGTTTGGTTCATAGCTGGATTTGTTCTCTATCGGGACCGGAAAAACAAAAAAGCAGGAGTAAAGTAATCAGCCCGGAAAAGGGGACTACTTTCACTCCTGCTTTTTTTCAGGACAACTATCTTGCAGAAGACAGCTGATCGGCTGCCACTGCTATAAATACGGAATTGGATGGTTTGGCGGCAGCATCTTTCCGGCCGGCAAACATTGTATCCAATTTTTCTTTCTCCTCTTTTGCCCAGCACACTTCAATAGCATGCCGGATGGAGCGTTCCACCCTGCTGGCTGTAGTATTGTGCAGAAAGGCGATCTGCGGATAGAGCGATTTCGTGATTGCCTTTAAATAATCCGGATCTTTTTTCACTAAAACAATGGCATCTTTTAAATACATATACCCTCTGATATGAAGTGGAATGCCCATTTCTTTTAAGAAGGCTCCTGCCTGCTCTTCAATTAAAGGGCTGTACGTTACTTCTTCTGCTGAAGACACAGCGGCAGCCGCTGATGGCTCGTGCACTCCTCTAATATGTGAAACAAGAGACTCCATATCAAAAGGCTTCAAAATATAGTAGGAGGCGCCAAGTTCTACTGATCTTTTAGTAATATCTTCCTGCCCGAATGCCGTAAGCATTATGACCTTAGGGGGCTGAGTGTGCCGGAGGTCTTTTATCTTCTGCAGAACAGCCAGTCCATCGATATGCGGCATAATGATATCGAGTACGAGCACATCAATCGATTTTTCAACCACCATATTAATGCACTCCTGACCGTTGTAAGCCCAGCCTGCTACTTCCATATCTGCCTGATTGTCTACATATTCTTTCAGCAGTTCGATTAATTCTCTATTGTCATCTGCAAGCCCTACTCTGATCCTGCTCATAGTCTATTATCCTTTCCAGCTATCTTCTCCAGGCCGGTACGTCTTCTGACCTCTATTTGTTTAGAACTTTCATTTTTTCAGCCATTGACAGGATTTCATTTGCATTCTCTTTTGTGAGCTCTGTTACTTCCACACCTGAAATCATCCGGGCGATTTCATCTATTTTTTCCTGTTCCGGCAGCGGTGTTACGGTTGTGATCACTCTATTGTCGTTTTCTTTCTTTTCAATATACAAATGGTTATCGGCCATAGCTGCCACCTGCGGCAGATGGGAAATACAGAGAACCTGCGAGCCTCTTGAGACGCGGTAAATTTTCTCCGCTATCGCCTGGGCTACTCTTCCGCTCACTCCGGTATCTACTTCATCAAAAATAAGAGAAGTTACACTTTGAAAACCAGATAAAATAGTTTTCATTGCGAGCATAATTCTGGATATTTCTCCGCCGGAAGCAACCTTTGCCAGAGGCTTCAGCGGTTCACCGGAATTAGTTGATAGCAGAAACTCCACTTTATCCCTGCCGTTTTCATTAAAGAATACTGACTTATGCTTGTCCTGATATTCCTGCCCACGTGACAAATCCGTCATTTCGACTTTCAGCTGGGCGCTTTTCATAAACAGGGACTGAAGCTCTCGCTGCACTTCTTCAGCGAGCGCCAGCCCTGCCTGCACCCGTATATCTGTCAGGGTCTGGGCATCAGCGGACAGATCCAGAAAAGACTGGTGCATTTTCTTTTCATACATTTCCAGACGCTCGTCTTTATTATCCAATGATTCTATTTCTTCTTCAATCTTAGCCGCATATTCAAGCACTTCATCCACTGAACTGCCGTACTTGCGTTTGAGCTGGCGGATCTCATCAAGCCTTTTTTCGATATCGTTCAGGCGTTCCGGATCAAAAGCAAGTGAGTCGGCGTGCTCCCTTAACGAATAAGTGGCTTCTTCGAGGGCAAAATAAGCCGAATTGACGGATTCAAGGAGCTTTTGAAGGGATTCATCGATGGAAGCCGCGTCTTCAATATTGGATACTGCCATACCGGCCCAGTCCAGGGAACGTCCTTCTCCATACAGGCTTTCATATGCTTCATGAAGAGAACGGTAAAGTTTCTCACTGTTGGCAAGAACGTAGCTTTCTTTTTCAAGCTCCTCGTCTTCTCCCGGGCGGAGTTCCGCCTGTTCAATTTCATTTAATTGATATTTAATGAAATCGAGCCTGTTTGCGGTGTCCTGATCACTTTCTTTCAGCTGGCTCCATTTTTTCTTCCAGGAAACAAACGTTTTATACCGCTCTTTATAGTCCTGCCGCGCTTCCCGCAGATCACTTCCTGCATAGCTGTCCAGCATGAATAAATGTTTTTCGGTCTGCATCAGTTCCTGATGCTCATGCTGGCCGTGAATGTCGACCAGGCTTTGTCCCATTTCACGAAGAATAGCCAGCGTAACAAGTTTGCCGTTTATCCGGCATATACTCTTCCCCTGGTCGGTAATATCCCGTCTTAAAACGAGCATACCTTCTTCTAATTCAATTCCTGCCTCAATCAACTTGTCTTTAGCAGGATGATCACTGCTGACATAGAACAAGCCTTCAATTTCAGCACGTTTCTCTCCATGTCTTACATATTCTACGGAACCGCGGCCGCCAATAAGCAGTCCTATTGCATCAATAATAATTGATTTCCCGGCCCCGGTCTCTCCTGTCAGTACAGTAAGTCCTTCCGAAAATGGAACAGTTAATGACTCAATAATGGCAAAATTCTTAATGGATAATTCTTCCAGCATTTCGTACGCACCTCAGTCAGCACCTATAGAATTTAAAGCATATCTAAAAAACGATTGGAAATAAAAGTAGTATGTTTACGCTCTTTGCAGATAATTAGAATAGTGTCATCTCCGCAGATGGTTCCCATAATTTCTTCCCAGTCCAGGTTGTCAATGAGAGCTCCAACAGCGTTAGCATTTCCGGGCAGCGTTTTCATTACAATTAAATTCTCTGATTGATCAATTCCTACAAAGCAGTCGATAAGAGCTCTTTTCAGCTTTTGAAGCGGATTAAAACGCTGATCAGCCGGGAGGCTGTATTTATAACGTCCGTCCATCATAGGCACTTTTACTAAATGAAGTTCTTTAATGTCTCTGGAGATAGTTGCCTGTGTAATATTATACCCGGCATTCTTTAATCTTTCGACCAGTTCATCCTGTGTTTCAATATCTACGTTCGTAATTAACTCTCTAATTTTTATATGTCTTTGTCCTTTATTCATTCTCGTTCCTCCCTGAGCAGTATACATTACATCTATCATACCTAAAAATTTATATTTATACAATATGATGTTTTATTCATGCATACGCGCCGGAGAATAAATCAGGAAGAGAAGCTGGCATGGGCTTCATCCACTATTTGAGGTAATGCATCTTTTGACAATTCACTTTCCGGATGACTTCCCTTTTGAAGATAAAGAAGAAATTCAATGTTTCCTTCTCCTCCTGTAATAGGAGAGTAGCTGACATTCCTGCAGGTAAATCCGGCTGCAGCTGCCATCGATGTTGTATTCTCGAGTACTTCAAGATGAACGGCAGGATCACGGACGATACCTTTTTTACCCACTTTTGTGCGTCCGGCTTCAAACTGGGGCTTAACAAGAAGCATCGCTTCTCCGTTCTCTGCGAGAATGGAATATAAAGGCGGAACAATCCACTTCAAAGAAATAAAAGACACATCCGCCACGGCAATATCAGGCGTGCCTTTTTTGAAATCATCTTTTACTGCATAACGAAAATTCATCCGTTCCATTACTTCTACTTTTTCATGATTGCGCAGGCTCCACGCCAGCTGGTTATAGCCGACATCACAGGAATATACAAAATCAGCTCCGTGCTGAATTGCACAGTCCGTAAATCCGCCTGTTGAAGCACCAATATCAAGGACTTTTTTTTCTTTAAAGTCAAGATGAAAGGACTTAATGGCTTTTTCAAGCTTAAGTCCTCCCCGGCTTACATATGGCATGGTGTCTCCTTTAACTCGTAAAGGAGCCTCCACGTCAACTCTGGCACCTGGTTTATCCACCCGTTCGTCTTTCACAAAAACGAGTCCGGCCATTATTGATCTTTTAGCTTTTTCTCTTGTTTCAAAAAAGCCTTTGTTGACTAAAAGTACATCAATTCGTTCTTTTTTCATGTTCAGGCCCTCTGCCGCTTTGCCGGCACCATGTCTCTAAGTGTTCCCGCTACGTTCTCCGGAGTAAGACCGATTTCCTCATACAGTTCCGGTACGCTGCCGTGTTCAATGTAGCGGTCCGGAATGCCCATCCGGTTAATGACCATATCATGCTGGTTTAAATCATGATAATGCTCAAGCACTGCACTGCCAAAGCTGCCCTGGAGCGCAGCTTCTTCCAGCGTTAGAACCGCTCCTTTTTCTTCATACAGCTCCTGTAGAATATCGGCATCCAGCGGTTTGGCAGAACGTGCATTGACGATACGCACATCAATGTTTTCTTCCGCAAGAATCGCAGCGGCTTCTTCCGCGATAGGAAGCATCGTGCCAAAGGATAGTATCGTTAATTCTTTACCGTCTCTTACAACTTCCCATTTTCCAATATCGATCTTCTTTAATTCATTGTCCATTTCAATACCGTACCCGTTGCCGCGTGGATAGCGGACAGCGATAGGGCCGTCATGATAAACAGCTGTATACAGCATATGCTGAAGCTCGTTCTCGTCTTTAGGCATTAATATAGTCATATTAGGCAGGTGGCGGAGGTAGGCAATATCAAAAACCCCCTGGTGTGTTTCTCCGTCAGCTCCTACAAGTCCCGCTCTATCAATCGCAAAGACAACATGAAGATTTTGACGGCACACATCGTGGACAAGCTGGTCATATCCTCTTTGAAGGAACGTTGAGTATACGGCAAATACCGGCTTCATGCCCTGAGTTGCCATGCCTGCTGCCATAGTAGTAGCGTGCTGCTCGGCAATCCCCACATCAAACATTCTATCAGGAAATTTCTCCGCGAATGAATCCAGCTTTGTTCCGCCCGGCATTGCTGCCGTAATTGCTACAATATCAGGATCTGCAGCAGCCATTTTCTGGAGCGTGGAGCTGAAGACCCCGCTGTAAGCGGGTGGTCCAGGCTTTTTAACGACTTCTCCGGAATCAATTTTATACGGTCCGAGACCATGCCACGTGCCTTTTGCATCATTTTCCGCCGGAGCGTAGCCTTTTCCTTTTTTCGTAATCGTATGAACGATTACAGGGCCTTTTGTCTGTTTCGCAAAGGCTATATTGGAGCGCAGGTCATCAAGATCATGTCCATCTACCGGCCCTAAATAGGTGAATCCCATTTCTTCAAAAAACATTCCTGTTGTTACCATAAATTTAAGACTGTCCTTCAGGCGTTCGGCAGTAGCCGCAATCTTTCCGCCAAAAGCAGGAATTCTTTTTAGAATATCTTCTACATCGTCTTTTGTTTTTTGATAAGTATTTGCTTTTCTCATGCGTCCCAATATACCGTGCAGAGCTCCTACATTGGGTGCAATGGACATCTCATTATCATTTAGGATGATTGTCAGGTCCGTCTGCTCATGGCCGATATGATTTAGCGCTTCCAAAGCCATGCCGCCGGTGAGCGCTCCGTCTCCGATTATAGCTGCTACTTTGCTGTCATTGCCCTTGATCTGGCTGGAAAGAGCCATTCCCATAGCGGCGGATAAGGAAGTGGAGCTATGTCCTGTTTCCCATACATCATGATCGCTTTCGTTGCGTTTAGGAAAACCGCAGAGGCCTTTATATTTTCTCAATGAATCAAAATCACCGGCACGTCCTGTTAAGATCTTGTGTACGTAGGACTGGTGGCCGACATCCCAGATAAGTTTATCTTTAGGGGAATCGTACAGCGAATGCAGGATAAGGGTTAATTCCACTACTCCAAGGTTAGGTCCAAGGTGTCCTCCTGTTACGGACAGCTTGCGGACAAGAAATTCCCTGATATCAATAGCAAGTTCTTTTAGTTCCTGCTGAGTACAGTCTTTTACAAATTCTGGGTTCTTGATCGTTTCAAGATTCATTGCTGAACCCTCACTTTCCATCAATTAAGCTTTCTTTTTCTTTTGCTTTTTACTGAAAATCCTGAGCTTGAACTTTGTTTCCATGACATAGAAAAATTTACCAACCTGAAAAATAATATTTGTTGAAAATTGAATTGCAAACGTTTTTCCGAGAGCTTTTCCTCCTACAGTAAGTGAAGCAACAATAGCCGTAAATACGACATTTAACACCGCCTGCAGGGTGCTGCCGTCCTGGGATCCCAGCACTACAGCAAGTTGAATAACGACTGCTGATGTTGCAGCACCGCTGACAACACCTGAGATATCACCTATCACATCAGCGCAGAAGTTAGCCACTTTATCTGCATTTCTCGTTATAACCATACTTTGGTAGGCGCCGGGCACCTTCTTGGCAGCCATCGCGTGAAAAGGTTTTTCTTCCGCAGCGGTTGCCGCCACGCCGACCATATCAAATACAACACCGATAAGTACAATAAATAATACAATCAGCATACCAATGGCCCATCCTACTCCCGAAAGCACAGCAGTGGATACAATTGAAAAAATAGCCGCTAACACCAACGTGATAACGGCAATAAAAAGACTCCAGTTTATCGATTTTTTCCATACAGTTTTCATAATATTATTTATATCACCTAGACAGTATATTCACTTTATTTTTAATTCGTAAACCTTATGTAACAAAATCGGAGGCCATTCAGGGCGTAAACATTATGGCTTAGGTCCAGTAGGTTTTCCCAACCGGCTGCCCGAACGTCGCCGTTCCGGCGGTTTCCCTTTAAAGCCCGCTTGATGCCGTCTCCGGACATCAGACTGGATTGCCACTCAGACCACACTGCAATCCACCCTGAATGTTTTTCAAACAGTCTAGGAGTTTTCCTCAGCAATTCCGTGCCACTTTCTTAGCCTCTTTTGCAGAGCAGGTTTCAGATGTTAAAAAGCAGGTCGTTGGCCGACAAACCTTACTTTCAAAAGAACATCATTCCCGCTGCTCCACTCAAGGCAGGCTACGCTGCGAGATTGGCTTCCCTTGCCTCTCGTCAGGTCTTACCTTTACCAAGGTCATATAATCTATTATATGACTGCTTGGAAAAGGCCTCCGCGGTGAAAAGGGTTCACGCCCACATGCCGTTGTGGATCGCCCTTAGCACCTTTACTCCCAGCAATGACCCAAGGCTGGGCGCCTCGAGCCAAAGCGAAGAACTTCATCGATGTGCCCTTCAGCGGATTTTTAGGCCCGCCCTCGAAAATGGAGAATCGACTAGAATACTGCGCCATCCGATTTTGATGTAGAAATAGTATATCATGAATAAAAATTATTGTACAAAGCTCCGGACCTATTTTGTACGATGCTGAATATACTCTACGAATTCGGTAAGAATTTCGCTCTTTCCGTTCAGCTGGCCGGCATATTCTTTCGCTTTTTCAGCATGCCAGCTCAGCTTCTCTTTTGCTCCTTCAAGAGACAAAAGTTTTGGATACGTGCTTTTATCTTTATTTTCATCGCTTCCTGCCGGCTTACCCATTTCTATTGAATCGCCTTCCACGTCGAGAATATCATCTTTAATTTGAAAGACGAGACCGAGTTCCCTGCCGAAAGCACGAAGTTTGGAAAGATCTTCTTCAGGCGCCCCTGCCAGAATGCCGCCGGCTATAATGGAAAAACCGAGCAGATCGCCGGTCTTGCGATGATGTATCGATTCAAGCTCCTGAAGGTTGAGAGTGGATTTTTCCCCCTCCATGTCTGCTACCTGTCCGCCTACCATACCTTCTGCTCCTGCCGCTCTGGACAGTTCAAGAATGAGCATAACTTTACTATGATCTGACGTATCGGGGAGTTCAGCCAGCAGTTCAAATGCCCTTGTCAGCATAGCATCTCCTGCCAGAATAGCGTGTGCTTCTCCATAAACTTTATGGTTGGTCAATTTCCCACGCCGGTAATCATCATCATCCATTGCCGGAAGATCATCGTGAATCAGGGAATATGTATGAATTAGTTCTACAGCACAGGCTGCCTGTACCACATTGTCCCTGCTCTCCTGGTAGGATTGAAAAGCCGCAAGCAGTAAAAGCGGACGCACTCTCTTTCCACCTGCTTCGATGGAATAAAGCATGGATTCCTTTAGAGCTGCAGGCATGGACAAATTCTGTACCGTCTGCGGCAGAACCTCATCAATACGCCTCTTGTTTGCAGATATGAATGATTCAAGCTGCTTATTCACCTGCATCCTCTCCATCTACTGTTAATGGTTTGATTTCTCCGTTTTCTTCTATAATAACGTCCATCTGTTTTTCTACTTTTTTAAGCTTGTCGTGACAGAGGGAGGAAAGCTGCATTCCTTCCTGATACATGTGAAGGGCTTTTTCAAGCGGCACATCCCCCTCTTCCAGCTTGTTTACCGTAGATTCAAGCTGTTTAAGAGCTTCTTCAAAAGAAAGTTCTTTATTTTCACTCATCATTTTCACCTTCCTTTTTTTCAAAATCCCACTTACGCTTGGAAACTGTTTCTATTACTTTTGTCTGAACGGTGCCGTCTTTCATCTGCACATCCAGCCTGCTGCCCGGAACCGCCTGCTTCACAGAGGAAATCAGCTCCCCCTTTTCATCAAATGAAACCTGGTAGCCTCTTTCTAAAATCTGCAGGGGATTAAGCAGGTTCAGTTTTTGGAGAACATGATAGAAATCATTTTGTTTATTCTGTAGATACCTGTTTTTTACTTTTTCAAGACGTTCTGCGGTCTGGTAATAATCTTTTCGGCTGGATTCCAGCTTTCTCTGTGGATGCTGGAGCTCCAGTCTTTTTTTAAGTACCTGAAACGACGATAAACTGCCTTCCAGCAGGAGAAGGCGTCTTTTTTCCAGTCTGTCCATCAGCCTGTCAAGTTCTTGTTCTTTCTGCTGGAGAAGCTGCATCGGGTAACGAAAGGCATATGCCCCCTGAAGCCTTTTCAGGCGTTCAGCACCGCGCTTTCTATGATTATCCATGGCCAGATGCAGACGCTGTTCATAGGAAGTAATCTGCTGAACAACATCAATTAATGAAGGCACAGCTATCTCTGCCGCTGCTGTCGGGGTGGCTGCTCTCACATCAGCCGCAAAATCTGCAATGGTAAAGTCTGTTTCGTGCCCTACTGCAGAAATAATTGGAATGGAGGCCGCGTGAATGGCCCGGGCTACGATTTCTTCATTAAAAGCCCAGAGTTCTTCAATTGATCCTCCCCCTCTTCCTGCTATGATTACATCTACTTCCGGATCTGTTTCCGCTTGTTTCAATGCACGTACAATCGACGGCGCCGCATCTCTTCCCTGAACCAGCACGGGATAGAGAGTGATACCGGCTGGAGGGTATCTCCGTTTTATTGTTGAAATCACATCCCGTATCGCAGCACCTGTTGGAGAAGTGATCACGGCTATTTTTTTAGGATAGGCGGGAAGCTTTTTTTTCATACCTTCACGAAAAAGCCCTTCCAGCTCCAGTTTGTTTTTCAGCTGTTCGTATTTAATGAACAGCTGGCCGATACCATCGGGTTCCATATCATTAACATAAAGCTGGTACTGGCCGAAAGGCTCGTAGACAGAAACGCGTCCCCTGATCAATACTTTCATTCCATTTTCAGGCTCAAAAGCAAGCGATTTGTTGTTTCCGGCAAACATAACGGCTGATATTTTTGACCGTTCATCTTTTATAGTGAAATACATATGGCCCCGGCTGTGTTTTTTGAAGTTGGATATTTCCCCTCTCAACCAGACAGCCTGCAGATCAACGTTCTGTTCAATAGTCTGCTTAATGCGGGATGTCAGCTGAGAAATAGATATCCAGCGGTCCTCCATAGCAGTCATCTTTACCGTGCCTGCCTGTTGTATTCACGGACCGCTGATTCAAGCGTATTGTATAAAAGCATCGTAATAGTCATCGGTCCGACTCCGCCGGGAACGGGCGTAATATAGGAAGCTTTTTCTTTTACGTCGTCAAACAGAACGTCTCCGCATAATTTGCCGTTCTCTTTTCGATTCATTCCGACATCGATTACGACCGCCCCGTCTTTTATGAAATCTTCGGTTACAAATTCTGGAATGCCAATCGCTGCGATGACAATATCTGCCTGTCTGGTATAGCTTTTCAGGTCTACCGTTCTGGAGTGGCAGTATGTGACAGTAGCATTTTTATTCAACAGCATCTGTCCCATCGGCTTTCCGACAATGTTGCTTCTTCCTATTACGACTGCGTGTTTTCCCTCGATAGGAATACCTTTGTACTCAAGCATTTTAATGATACCGTACGGCGTGCAGGGAAGGAACGCTTCCTGGCCGGTCATCATCCGTCCAATACTGATGGGATGAAAGCCATCTACATCTTTATCCGGATGAATGGCTTCAATAACTTTCTTTTCATCGATCTGCTTTGGAAGCGGAAGCTGAACGAGGATGCCGTGGATGGCTGTATCCTGATTATATTGCTCTATTACGTTCAGAAGGTCGTTTTCTGAAATGGTATCAGGCAGTTCATGCAGAACCGAATGAATCCCCGCTTCTTTTGACGCCTTATCTTTTCCTTTAACATAAGACATGGAGGCTGGATTTTCTCCGACTATAATTACGGCAAGTCCCGGCTCTACTCCTTTTTCTTTCCATTCGGCTACCTGTTCTTTAATGTAGCTTCTTGTAGAAGCGGCTACTTCCTTACCGCTGATAAGTTCAGCTGTCATGACTCCTCCTCCTTTTTTAGTTCGCATTCTTTTAACACGTTTGACAAAACGCCGTTAATAAAGCTTCCTGACTCTTTTCCCCCGAAAGCTTTTCCAAGCTCAATCGCTTCGTTAACACTTACATGCAGGGGAATATCTTCAACAAACAGCATTTCATACACAGATTCCCGCAGAATATTCCGGTCGATATTGCCGACTCTTGTGATGGTCCAGTTATCAAGATGTTCCGTCAGCTGAGCATCGATGCCTTCTTTTTCTTCCAGCGTCCCTTCAATAACAGTAGTCAGAAACTCATCCGCTGTTTCATCTTCTTCTAATGTATTTTCCAAAGCACGCTGCCATTCTACTCCTGTCAAATCCACCTGATATAACACCTGTACCGCTCTTAATCGTGCTAGCCTTCGATTCATTACCCATTCCCTCTTCCTGCTTGTCACAGGCTTTTAACTGCCAGCCTGCTGTTTTTACGATAAATAAAACCTGGTCCGTACCAGGCTTTGTCTGCAAAAGCGTCCGCTCACCCTGCTTTTTTCTTTTGTTCATCCTAAGAGAATAAAAAACTGCTATAACAGGGTGAGCTGTTATAACAGCCTAACTTTACTTAATTTTGTTTATCTGCTTCTTTAGTTTCTGCATGATCAAGCTGAATAGCAGCTACATGAATGTTAATCGAATCGATCGCTACGGAAGTCATTGTTCTCAAAGCCTGATAAATTGCTTTTTGAAGCTCTTTAGCTACTTGAGGCACCGCCACTCCGTACTGCATCGTAACCGACACGTCAATTTTCACACCCATTTCGCCAAGATCCACCTTGACCCCTTTGCTTACATTTTTCCTGCCTAGTTTCTCTGCTACGTCCAATGCGAAATTCCCTCTTAATGAGTGAACTCCGCTGACCTCGGATACAGCAAGCGCGGTTATTACTTCTATTACATCCGGAGCTATTTCAATCCGTCCGAGTTCATTCCACTCTTCTTTAATATCCAGTACTTTTGCGTCACTCACTGCAGGGCCTCCTTTAAAAATAGATCTATTTTATTCCGGCTTCTCTGCTTCCGCCCGCTCTTTCTCCTGAGCTTCCAGCGCTTCTTTTTCAGCCTGTTCTTCCTGCTTTCTTACAAATTCCTCTTTATACTGTCTGAACACAGGAAATTCAGATAGATTATCAGGGATTTTATCATTTTCAAGAAGAATAATCTTTACCAGATTTTTGTTTCTGGCCATGTGATACTTTTCTTCATATTCATTTTCCCTGACAAATTTCTTCAGGTTGTCATAATCTTCTTCCTGGATGGAAACAGTGTATGATCCGCTGCCTTCGCCGTATTCATGACTGAAGCCGACTTCAAATTCCACAATTTGAATTTGGTCATTCTTCATATTCCTCGTCTGTTCTAATACTGCTTTTGCACCTTCTGTTAAGTCGTTCCAATCCATTATAATTCCTCACTTCTTATTTATATTGTAAACAGTACGTTTTTTCACGTGTTGATTATACCACGCAGGTATGTTTTTTTCATCTACTCATCTCCGCTCTTTTACACAACGGCCGGTATCTTTTTCTGCGTCAGCAGGCTCACGCCGATATAGCAGAATAAAGACAAAATAACGGGAATAGTAACCGAATGCACCCCTAGAACATCGGGCGTGAACTGATAAATAAGCACGTAGGAACCAACACCGCTGATAATTGAAGCAAGAGCACCGTGTTTATTTCCTTTTTCCCAGTACAGGCCAAGAACAATCGGCCAGATGAACGCTGCTTCCAGACCGCCGAATGCAAATAAATTCAGCCAAATTAAAAGATCCGGAGGATTAAGGGCGAGTATAAAAACAGCGGCACCAAGCAGAACCGTTACAGAGTACGTCACTTTTTTAATACGCCGGTTGTCCGCCTCCGGCTGTATATAATTCAAATATACATCCTTTACCACCGTAGAGCTGACCAGCAGCAGAAGCGAGTCAACTGTTGACATAATAGCAGCCAGAGGCGCAGCCAGCACAATCCCTGCCAGCCAGGCGGGCAGTACTTCGAGCACGATCAGAGGCATAACAGTATCCGGTGCGTCTATGCCCGGCAGAATCGGTCTGGCCAGCACCCCGGTAAGGTGAATTCCAAACATCATAAAAGCCACGACAAATGTTCCAATAATAAGCGCCCGATGCATGGAAACAGAATTTTTATAAGACATCGCTCTTACGGCAACCTGAGGAAGCCCGACAACCCCAACCCCGACAAGAATCCAGAAAGAAGATACATAAAGCGGCGTCAGCTCCCCTTCCGCTCCAAATGGAGAAACGAGAGCCGGGTTTTCAGCCGTGAGATCAGCCATAATTGCCGGAAGCCCGCCCCCGGCAATTATCGTTCCTGCTAAAATAATCAGTGTTCCAAAAAACATAATAATTCCCTGAATCGTATCAGTCACTACGACGGCTCTGAACCCGCCAATGGTCACATATATCAAAATGGTCACGGCAAAAATAAATAAAGCGGTAGTATATGAGAGGCCGGTGATGGTCTCCACCAGCCTCGCACCGCCTATCCACTGGGCTGCCATAGCAGAAAAAAGGAACAATACGATACTTGCTGCACTCAGTATAACAACCGCTTTGCTTTCATAACGGCTTTTTAAATAATCAACCAGCGTTATTGCTTTATATTGACGAGACTTAATAGCAAATCGTTTTCCGAGAATCATTAACGTAAAATAACCCGTCACTACCTGAGCCATCGCGAGAAGAACCCAGCCCAGCCCCTGCGTATAAGCTGCACCCGGACCACCGACAAAGCTGCTGGCACTGCCGTATGTAGCAACCATCGTCATAGCCAGGATCAGTCCACCCATTTCCCGGCTGCCCAAAAAGTATTCCTGCAGAAAATCATTTTTTTTTGAAATTCGTTTCGCTGACAAAAAACCGACCAGAAATACGACGGCTAAAAACAAAAGTAAAGGAACTATTACAGCTGTATTCATTTCTTTTCTTCCTCTTCTTCCAAAGATATATCAGTAAAAAAGAACCGAACGGCCAAGGCCACCAAAATTATAATAAAAATGGGGACGATCACACAGCTAAAAAAGAACCAGGCCGGCATGCCGGCTATATATCGATACTCTTCCGGAGGACCAGAACCAAGACCATAAGCAAAGCCAAACCATAAACAAAAATGAAGAATCACAATCGCTGTTCCAATCAGTGCTTCTTTTGCCGTAATGCTCCAGCGCTTTTTTACCGGGGACTGCTCGTTCATATGCCCTTCTCCTTTCCTGCTTATAGTGGGTGATGAAATACCTTCGTTATATTTCTGCAAAGAAAAAAGGCCGCAAAGTGTCTTCCACTTTTAGGCCTTTTTTTCTACGCTCTAGAAACGTAGTTACCGCTTCTAGTATCAATCACCAGGCGGTCGCCTTGATTCACAAAAAATGGAACCTGAACTGTTAATCCTGTTTCAAGGGTAGCCGGCTTTGTACCGCCGGAGGAAGTATCTCCTTTAACACCGGGCTCTGTAGCAGTAACTTCCAGCTCCACTGTATTTGGCACTTCCACACCAAGTGTTTCTGTACCATACGTGTTAACCTGTACTTCCATGTTGTCCTTTAAATAATTTAATTCGTTTTTCAGCTGATCGCTCGCAAGTTCAAGCTGTTCATACGATTCATTATCCATGAACGTGTGCATGTCCCCGTTGGCATATAAATACTGCATGCGGCGGCGTTCAATATGGGCGCGTCCTACCTTTTCACCGGCGCGGAATGTTTTTTCCTGAATATTTCCTGACCGGAGACTTCTTAATTTGGAACGTACGAAAGCTGCTCCCTTTCCAGGTTTTACATGCTGAAAGTCTACTACCGTCCAAATATCATTATCTACTTCAATGGTAAGTCCTGTTTTAAAATCGTTTACTGAAATCATTGCCGTGCCTCCATTTTTTATCAATTCGGTACTTACTATATCACACTAATCATTCTCCTACTATTACTAATTCCTTTGGCGCGTAGGTCAGCACTTCATTACCTTCTTCTGTAATCACAATATCGTCTTCAATTCTTGTGCCGCCTGCTTTTGGAACATAAATACCCGGCTCGACCGTTACTACCATTCCAGGCTCGAGCACTTGGCTGCCTTTTGGAGAAAGCCTCGGTCCTTCATGTACCTCCATGCCGAGTCCATGACCGAGACCGTGGCCAAAGTATTTTCCGTACCCGGCCTGCTCAATGTGGGCTCGTGCAATCTGGTCTGCTTCTATGCCGGTCATGCCGGGTTTAATTTGTTCAACAGCCAGCAGCTGCGCTTCCAGTACAGTCTGGTAAATCTTTTTTAATTCGCTGGTCGGCTCTCCTACGGCAATGGTACGCGTAATGTCAGAGCAGTAGCCTTTGTAATAAGCGCCATAATCAAGCGTAACCAGCTCTCCGCCTTCAATAATTTTACTGCTGGCGACACCGTGGGGAAGCGCGCTTCTCCAGCCGGATGCAACGATTATATCAAAGGAGGAAGAAACCGCTCCTTCTCTTCTCATGAAAAATTCGAGTTCATTGCTTACTTCTGTTTCTTTCATTCCGGGTTTAATAAATGTTGTGATGTGATCAAACGCTCTGTCTGCAATTGCAGCCGCTTCTTTTAAAACAGCTATCTCTTCGGGTGTCTTATAAAGGCGTACTTGTTCGACAATCGACGAAGTGGGAACCAGCTCCGCGTGAATTTGTTTTTTCATCTGGGTGTACTGCTGATACGTTACATATTCTTCCTCGAATCCAACAGCTTTTAGTGATAAAAGCTCTGTGAGGCGTGTGGCTTCCGAAATAATGCCTTTTTCATGCTTCACTATTTCAAATTCCGGACACTCCTCGGCCGCCTGCTCTATGTAACGGAAATCTGTAATAAAATAGGCCTGTTCTTTTGTAATGAATAAAGCTCCGGCGGTTCCGGTGAATCCTGATAAATACCTGCGGTTTGTCGGACTTTCTATAAATATGGCTTCTATTTCTTTGTTTTCCAGCTGTGCTCTTATTTGTTGAATCAGTTTCTGCATATTTGCCTCCTACAGTCATCCATTATTTATCACGGCTTTATTTTATCATATATTGAGAAAGGACGGGCGCTTCGGGATGCTTGTTCCGGTATTTAAATTTCGAGTGTAAAATCTTCAGAAAAGGGAAAATAGCTGTATAACTTCTATTACGTATAGAATTGATATTATTGTAGTGAATGCCCGTGAAATGGTGTAAAATTGAAGGTAACACACCAATGCCATATTTTCGGCATGGATGGGATGATACTATGACTGAATCAAAAAAAATGGCTTACGGAGGCCAGGCTATTGTAGAAGGCGTCATGTTTGCCGGAAAAACAACGACTGTCAGCGCTATCCGCCGCAATAACGGGGAAATTGAATATTACGAAGTAAAGAAAAAAAGTATTCCTATCCTGCGTTCTTTAAAAAAAATATTTATTATCCGCGGTATTGCAGGATTAATTGAAGCAAGTTCAGTAGGGATGAAGCATTTAAATTACGCCTCTGACCGCTATGACGTTAACCCCGAAGATGATGAAACAGCTCCGGTGGAAAAAGCTTCTTCCTCTAAGTGGGGAATGATATTGGGAACTGCAGTAGTGGGGGTCACTTCGTTCTTATTCGGTAATTTTATTTTCACCGTTCTTCCAGCCGTTGCAGCAGGAGGATTCACCCCTATATTTCCCGGCCACGTTGCCCAAAACCTTCTGGAAGGATTTTTTAAACTCATTCTGCTTTTCCTCTATATTTATCTTATCTCCCTGACTCCAATGGTTAAAAGGCTTTTCCAGTATCACGGAGCGGAGCATAAAGTAATTAACACGTATGAAGCAGGAGTCCCGCTCACTGTTCAGAATGTGCAGCGCCACTCCAGGCTCCATTATCGCTGCGGCAGTAGTTTTATTTTATTCACTGTTATTGTCGGGGTGCTTATTTATTTAATGGTGCCGTTTGATTCGCTGGCTGAACGTATCGTTCACCGGCTGGCCCTTATACCAGTCGTTCTGGGCGTATCTTATGAAGTCCTCCAGGGAACGAATAAAGTACGGAACATTCCTGTACTAAAGTGGCTTGGACTTCCGGGATTAGGTCTTCAGCTGCTTACAACTAAGCCTCCTAAAAATGACCAGGTGGAAGTAGCTATCCTATCTTTTGAAAAACTTCTTGCCGAAGAAAAGCACTCAGCCGAGCCAATTGACCATAATGCTGTATAATGAATAATAACAAGGTAGTGTTTTGAAAACCTGGCTTCCCAGGTTACTCTTAATGGAGGTGATCATATGTCGAGCTTGCTTCGCCGGCCTTTCCTGCTGCTGTTGTTCGGACTTGCCGCCTTTGGTCTTGGTAACCAGCTTCTAACAAACCCAATATCTTTTTTGATATCTTTAGTAATCGGTCTTGCTATCGCAGTAGGCCTGTATTTTCTTTTTACGAAAGTTATTATGAAAAAGATGACACAAAGACAATACCAGCCTCATACTCCTCCGAGATCAAAGGCAGCCAATGCCCGTCGTGGAGGGTCTGCAGCTCCTGCTAAAAGTCATTATAAAGCAGCAGGCTCCCAGGCAAAACCTGTAAAGAAACGTTCTACAAAAGCTATTGCCCGCAAAAGAAGCGATACGCATTTGACTGTTATCGAAGGCAAAAAAAACCGCAAAAAGAACCGGGCTCTTTTTTAAAGCCCGGCTCTTTTTATACATAATTGTTTACGATCTTCTCTTTTTGAAAGACAGAAGGAGGAATTTCCTGCATGATGCCAATTCTGATGATCAGTTTTCTATCCGGCCTGCCCTTATCGTTATTGAATGTTTTTTTTCACCCATCTATATATTTCATCATCATACCCGTTATTTATTGGTGCTTCCATAAGCAGCTCGGCTTCAGGCTTTTGTTTATTATGGCTTTTTCCATTTACGTAAATATTCTAATTTCTTCCATTTATCCTTTTGGTACACCGGTTCTGCTTGATCAGCAATTTTCCGGTATGCCTATCGCCTTTCAAAGCGCCATAGTCTTTTGGGGATTTTTAATCCCTGAAATATCAGACCGCCGTTATACTATATTCGCAGCCGTTATTATTGCTTTAGCAGGGTTTTTGGCTTTTTTGGATCCTTCTTATACAATTGCCGATATTTTTTATGCCGGCCTGATTGGTTTCTTTTTGATTTTTACATTATACCGGTCGCTCGATTGGATAGGCGGGGCTCCTGATTTTCTCCTGCTGGGTGTTGCTGTTCTTCTGGGAATCTGCCTGTTTCTCCTGGAACCGCAGGCAGCCTTTTACGCCGGTCTGCTGCTGGGCTTCAGTGCAGGTTTTGATATTGAGACCATTAAGAACCGAATGGCGTATCCGTCCTCTTTTGTTCCAAAAATAAAGGCCTCCCTGGTCGGACTAGCTGGAGCTCTTCTTCTTCTTTTAGTATTTGAATTTGCCGTTTCATCGGCAGCGGTCTTTTTATCAGGCATTATTCTTGGCCTGTGGATTACCCTATTTGCCCCGGTTCTTTTCATAAAAATGGCCTTCTCTAAAAGAGAAGGCGGCATTCTATCGAGCAGAAAAAGCTAATCTTCCAGCTTTTCCTGCTCGTTTTTACTTTGTACCTCACGGAGATTTTCTACTCTTTTCGGGTCCTCTTCGAAATACTGAACAATATCTCCTATACGATCTATAGCATCCCAGCTTAGATGATGTTCAATTCCTTCTACGTCCGTATAAATATGCTCGTGCTCCACCCCAATGATCCGCATAAAGTTTTCAAGCAGCTCATGTCTGTAGACTAGACGCTTTCCAATTTTTTTTCCTTTTGCCGTTAAGATCAATCCTCTGTATTTTTCATAGACTAAGTATTCCTGCTTATCCAGTTTCTGAACCATTTTTGTAACAGAAGAAGGATGAACCTCCAGCGTTTCTGCAATATCTGATACTCTGGCATATCCTTTGGATTCAATAAGCTGGTAAATCCGCTCTAAATAATCTTCCATGCTTGGAGTAGGCATATAGGATCCTCCATATACTTCATAGTTTATGACAAATTGTTGCGCTTCTTTATTGTACATGAATAAAAGAACGTTCACAATTTAATTCACTATATTGATTTCAATAGAAATTATTTTTCCCTTCCGCAAACTGTAAACTAAAAAAAGAAGCCGGATTTCTCCCCGGCTTCTTCTTTTCTTATTTTATAATCCACACTTTAATTGGGCACTGCAGTTTGTGCATGTGTTGCAGCCGCCAATATCTTCAATAGAGCCTTCCCGGCAGACCGGGCACGTATCTCCAATTTCATTACCGAAATTAACAGTAGTAGAGCGGACGTCTTTAATCGTATCTACCAGTACTACTTTCTTTTCGGGAGATGCTTCAGATTCTTCTTTTGCTTCAAAGGTATTGTCTTCTGCTTTTAAAGTCAGCACCTGCGCATCACGGCTTCCATCTACATAAACTGTGCCGCCCTTAGCGCCGCCTTTATAGAGACGCTCGTATACTCCCTGTACCTGCTCGACCGTATAGCCTTTAGGAGCGTTAACCGTTTTAGATAATGAGCTGTCTACCCATTTTTGGATAACGCACTGCACGTCTGCATGGTTTTCAGGAAGCAGTTCCATTGCAGAAATAAAGAATTCCGGAAGGTTATCTTTATCTGCTCCTGGGTTTCTGTCCAGGTATTCCTGGACAATCGCCGCATTCACTTCAATGAATTTGCCAAGACGGCCGCTGCGATAGTATTTAAATGAGAAGTATGGTTCCAGGCCGGTACTGACACCGACCATTGTTCCAGTACTGCCGGTTGGTGCTACCGTAAGAAGATGAGAATTACGGATACCGTATTCCTTCACTCCATCTAAAATATCCTGCGGCATTTTCTTCATATAGCCGGTTTCCGTGAAAGCTCTGCGGAGACGGTTTGTTTCTTCTTCCGAAGATGCCTCAAGATAAGGGAAGCTTCCTTTTTCTTTAGCAATTTCAATACTTGTACGATACGCAGTTGTTGCAATCGTTTCAAATATTTGATCAATCAGGACGTTGCCCTCTTCTGAGCCATACGTTGTTTCCGTGTAAATAAGCAGGTCATGCATTCCCATAACGCCCAGACCAACACGGCGCTCTCCTTTTGCCTGCTTTGTATTATCCTCCAGGAAATATGGAGTAGCATCAATAACGTTGTCCTGCATTCTTACACCGGTTGCCACGGTTTTGCGAAGCTTATCAAAATCTACTACTTTTTCATCTTTATCTGCCATTTCAGCTAAGTTTACCGCAGCCAGATTACAAACGGAGTAAGGAGCCAGCGGCTGCTCTCCGCATGGGTTGGTTGCTACTACCTTTTGTCCATAGCTCTGTGCGTTTGTCTGCTCGTTTGCATTATCGATAAAGAAGATGCCGGGCTCTGCTGAATAAGTGGCGCATACGTTGATCAGCTTCCACAGCTCACGTGCTTTGATGGTACGGTAGGTACGAACAGCATGCCCTTTTTGTTCCCACTCCCGGACATCTCCGCTTTCCTGCCAGTCTTTGTTGTATTCTGCCATTTCTTCTTTAGAGTACTTTTCCACATCCGGAAAACGCAGCGAATAGTCTGCATCATTTTCTACAGCTTTCATAAAGTCATCTGTAATACAGACGGAAATGTTTGCACCGGTTAAAAACTCCGGTGAATTAACAGTATACGTACCGCCGGCATTAAGTTTATCTTCTGCTTCCTGAAGGACTTTACTGTCAAATCCACCTTGGCCCGGGATAGACTGGTAGTTAAGAATCCCCTGGTACATAGCTTCTTCAGTTGGCGACAGCGGAGTAAACTTTAGTTTTTCCTCGATAAGTTTCTTTATCTGATCATCTTCTGTATTTTCAAGCAGAAAGCGCAGAATGCGCGGATTCTGCATTTTGGATACGATAAATTCAAGAATATCGGGGTGCCAGTCTGCGAGCATAATCATCTGGGCGCCTCTTCTTGAACCACCCTGCTCTACCAGGTGGGTAAGCTTTGCGATATCGTCAAGCCAGGATACAGAACCGGAAGATTTACCGTTTACTCCTTTTGCAAGCGTATTTCTAGGTCTAAGAGTAGAACCGTTCGTTCCAACACCGCCGCCGCGGCTCATAATTTCCATTACCTGTTTGCGGTGCTCGGAAATCCCTTCTCTGGAATCTGCAATATAAGGCATAACGTAACAGTTAAAATAAGTAACGTCGGTTTCTGCTCCGGCTCCGTACAGCACGCGTCCGGCCGGAATAAAGTTCATATTTACCAATTCTTCGTAAAATTCCTCGAAAGACTGACGGCGTCTTTCTTCTGTTGTTTCTACACTGGCAAGCCCTGTAGCATTACGCTTGGCAATCTGCTCATAATATATTTCCAGAGGTTTTTCGATAACATCAAGAGAACGGACAACCGTTCCTGTTTCAGCCTCTTGCTCATTAAGAAGCGGGAGGAATTCATTATCAACTCTTACTTCTGCTGTATTGTTTTCCCGGTCAATAACGGTGACAAATCCAAATCCTCTGGCAGGGAATTTAGGATCCTCTTTTACAGTTAAAATAACAAAATCATTTTCTTTAAGTGTCTTCTTTTCCGTATCTTTAAACGTATAACGGTCAAGCATGACCAGACGGGAAACACCTGATTTTGTCATCTGCATGTCTTCTGTTACGGGGTGGACCTGCGGGAAAAGGGATATATCTTCATTTAGTTGAACCGTATTTACTTTAGGCATTTGTTTTGTTGCTGTACTCATGTAAATTCCTCCTGTTTCACTTCTCAATTTTTCGGAATCGAACCGGCAGACCAGGCTGTTTTTTCTGTAGAACAAGAAATAAACACCAGATTAGTTTGGCATGCAGCTGATTTGAAGCTCTTTCTGAATGATACCATACGATCTTCGGTTAAATCAATATATAGTATTTATAATTTATATATTGACACTATATATAGTTTTCAAACCTCTTTTTATAAATTTGTCAATTTCATAAAAGGACAAAATAAGAAGCTATCTGCTCCTAAACTGTCATATCCCGTTAAAAAACCCGTTATTTCATTAATTTCATTTCTTGCACAGAAGAACGAAATTTGTATGTAGGTTTTTACTCTTTTTCATGGTATCTTAGAAAAAAAGCCGGAGGTAATATAATGAACTATGTATGGAGAAAAGGCAATCTTATAGAACGCAGTAACGCTGAAGTTTCGTTAGAAGACCGCGGATATTATTTCGGCGACGGTGTATATGAAGTAGTACGCCTTTATAACGGCATCTGCTTTCAGCTCGAGGAGCACTATAAACGATTCGTACGCAGCACAGAGGAAATTGATATTCCTATTCCATTCGACCTGCTTCAATTCGAAGACATGATTAATTCACTTTCAGAGAAAAATAACGTTTCCGACGGCTACATTTATATTCAAATTACGCGCGGGGAGCAGGAGCGCAATCATTTATATGAACGCGGGCTCGACCCCGTAGTAACTGCTTTTGCAAAAGAAGCCCCTATCCCTTTTGAGAAGCAGAAAAATGGGGTTGCCCTTTACGCGCTCGAAGATATTAGATGGCTCCGCTGCGATATAAAAACCATTAATCTGCTGGGAAATGTCATGGCTAAACGCAAAGCCGAAGACAATGCATGCGATGAAGCCCTTCAACATCGGGGAACAACCGTAACGGAAGGGTCTTCGACCAATATTTTTATTGTTAAAGACGGTGCTGTGATTACCCATCCTGCCAACGAGCTTATATTAAACGGTATTACCCGGTTGTTTATTCAAGAGCTTGCGGAAAAGCACCAGGTTCCTTTTCTTGAAAAAACCTTTTCTGTAGAAGAAGCATCCAATGCAGATGAAATGTTTATTTCCAGTACAACAATGGAAATTACGCCGGTTGTCCGTATTGAGGGCTCTTTTCAAGCAGACTATTCCATCGGTCCGGTTACCAAACAGCTTCAGGAAGCTTTCTCCGAAGCTGTCAGACCGCACCAGAAATCATCCCACCTAAAATAACAAACAAAAAAACCCGCCTTTCAGCGGGTTTTTTTTACCTGCGGTAATTCCATTCATCTGATTCGTAACGTTCTGCTGCCAGTGCCTGTATTTCGTTTTCCTGTTCCTCGGTGAGCTTATAGTCCACCCAGTCTACATTCAGTCCGTCAGCAAAACCTTTATGAAAAGCCTGCACTACCTGCTCATGCGTTACAGGTGTCGTTTTTAATGCATTAATAGCTACGGCTTTTTTGTGGAAGGCGCGCTGCATTCTTTCCCGCACCCGGTCATTGGAGTACGTAAATACATCGAACAGCATATCTTCATCAAGGTCGATAATAATCGATCCGTGCTGGAGGATAACGCCCTTCTGTCTCGTTTGGGCGCTGCCTGCAATTTTACGTCCTTCCACTACCAGCTCATACCAGCTCGGGGCATCAAAGCAGACCGCAGACTGGGGATTTTTCAATCCCTGTTCTTCTTCTTTGCTTTTAGGTACTGAAAAATAAGCGTCCAGCCCCAGATTCAAAAATCCCTGAAGCAGCCCCTCCGAGATCACACGATACGCTTCTGTTACAGTAGCGGGCATGAGCGGATGTTCCTCCGATACAATGACGCTGTACGTCAATTCCTGATCATGCAGCACTGCTCTTCCTCCGGTCGGCCGGCGGACAAAACCTAGTTTATGCCTGTCTACAGCATCTAAATCGATATCTTTATGTACTTTCTGAAAGTAACCGATCGACAGTGTAGACGGATTCCAGCCGTAAAAGCGGACCACTGGAGGAATTTTTCCCTCACTGTGCCAGCGCAGGAGCATTTCATCCATTGCCATATTATACGCAGGAGATTGTTTCCCTGAGTCTATAAAGTACCACTTTTCTTTTTCCATTTCAGCACACCTTTCTTTTCATCTTTTAGTGTACCAAAGCTTTTTCCATTTCTAAAGAAGTTAAGATTTTTCCCGGCAATTTGCTTTGTATAATAGATTTGTTTTGCTTCTTGAAGCAAAAATTATTATAATATTCCTTGTGAGCTTTTTTTAAAGGAGAGGAACAAATATGGCTTGGATCCTATGGGGTATTATCATCGTTTTGTTGTCATTTCTACTATACAGAAGGCTTGTAAAGCCCAAGTTTCTAACAGAATTGACAGAAGAAGAATTCAAACAGGGGTACAGAAAAGCACAGCTGATTGACGTAAGAGAACCCCGTGAATATGATGGCGGCCATATACTCGGCGCCAGAAACATTCCGCTTTCCCAGTTAAAACAGCGCATTACGGAAATCCGGAAGGATCAGGCGGTCTATTTATATTGCCAGTCCGGGTCCCGCAGCAAGCAGGCGGCCCGTGTTATCCAAAAGAAAACCGGCAATGAGGACATTTATCAATTAAAAACCGGCTTCAAAAAATGGACCGGCAAAATCAGAAAATAAAAAGCTGTCTCCCCGCGGAGACAGCTTTTTTTGTTCTATGATTGATAGACTTCTTCTTTTTTAGAAAATTCATGCCGGAGCACAGGTTTCCTTGCAGCCAGCGTCTCATCAAGTCTTTTGATTACGGTTGTATGAGGGGCTTCCTGAACCGTTTCCGGACTTTCTTCCGCCTCTTTGGCGATCCGTATCATCGCGTCTGCAAATTCATCCAGCGTTTCTTTTGCCTCGGTTTCTGTCGGTTCAAACATCATACACTCCTCTACATTGGTAGGAAAATAAATGGTAGGAGGATGATAGCCGAAATCAAGCAGCCGTTTCGCAATATCCAGCGTTCTGACCCCGAGCTGTTTCTGTCTTTTTCCAGAGAGAACAAATTCATGCTTGCAGTGTTTATTGTACGGCAGATCATAATAGGGCTCGAGAAGCCTCATCAGGTAGTTTGCATTCAGAACCGCATATTCAGACACTTTACGGAGACCCTCGGCCCCCATCGTGCGGATGTACGTATGCGCACGTACGTTAATGCCAAAGTTTCCGTAAAAAGGTTTTACACGTCCAATAGATTCCGGACGGTCATAGTCCCATTTGTAGGCTTCATTTTCTTTTACAAGCAGCGGCTTCGGAAGATAAGCGATTAAATCCTTTTTTACACCTACAGGTCCGCTTCCCGGACCACCGCCTCCGTGCGGGCCGGTGAATGTTTTATGCAGATTCAGGTGCACCACATCAAATCCCATATCACCCGGACGCGCTATTCCTAATATGGCATTGGAGTTCGCCCCGTCATAATACAGCTTGCCTCCAGCCTGATGAATAATCGCCGCCATTTCCTGAATGTCCTCTTCAAACAAACCAAGTGTATTTGGGTTTGTAAGCATCAGGGCTGCCGTGTCTTCCCCAACGACTTCTTTTAAATGATCAAGATCCACCAGACCACGTTCATCGGTTTTCACCGTCACTGAATCAAACCCGGCTACCGTAGCGGATGCTGGATTTGTGCCATGGGCCGAATCCGGAACAATAACCTTGGTTCGTATAAGGTCTCCATTAGCTTCGTGGAACGCTCTAATCATCATCAGGCCGGTCCATTCCCCCTGCGCTCCTGCGGCCGGCTGAAGCGTCACTTCATCCATTCCAGCTATCTCTTTGAGCTCTTCCTGCAGCTCATACATCAGCTGCATCGCTCCCTGCACCTGATAGTCCGGCTGATACGGATGAAGATGGGCAAATCCTTTCAGCCTGGCGGAGTCTTCGTTCATTTTAGGGTTGTATTTCATCGTACATGAACCGAGCGGATAAAAGCCGGAATCCACTCCGTGATTTCTGGTCGATAGTGCTGTATAGTGCCTCATAATCTGCAGCTCTGATACCTCCGGAAGTTCCGGGCTGTCTGTCCGCTGCATTTCTGCAGGCAGAATGGCATCCATATCCACATCAGGTACTTCCAGTTCCGGCAGCGAATAGCCTGTACGACCAGCTTTGCTGTACTCAAAAATCAGCTTTTGTTCTTTATTCATGCCAGCACCCCCTTCAGTTCTTCCACAAAGAGATCAATCTCTGCTTTGCTGCGTTTATCTGTTACACAAAGCAGCATCTGTCCTTTTTTGCCTGCCTTCGTCTGTTCCAGGTCGTATCCGCCAATGATGCCGCGTTCGAATAGGGCACGGTTTATTTTATCGGCCGAGTCCGGGAGTTGAATAACAAATTCATTAAAAACGGGCTGCTCTGCTGTTATTTGGATTCCTGCCTGCTGCAGCTGTTTTTTCATATAGTGTGTTTTTTTAACGTTTTGGGCAGCCATCTCTTTGACTCCCTGTCTGCCGAGCGCCGTCATGGCTACAGATGCAGCCAGGGCATTGAGTGCCTGGTTGGAACAGATGTTGGATGTCGCTTTATCGCGGCGTATGTGCTGTTCTCTCGTCTGAAGCGTCAATACAAATCCACGGATGCCATCCTCATCCTCCGTCTGGCCGACGAGCCTGCCCGGTACTTTCCGCATTAATTTTTTCGTTGTTGTAAAATAACCGCAGTGCGGGCCCCCAAACTGAGTCGGAATGCCAAATGGCTGTGCATCACCGGTTACGATGTCTGCGCCAAACGAGCCGGGTGATTTCAGTACGCCGAGTGCCAGAGGATTACTGGATACGATAAATAGTGATTTATACTGATGGATCAGTTTTTCTGCGGCCTTCAGATCTTCAATGGAACCATAGAAGTTAGGATACTGCAGGATAACCCCGGCCGTATGTTCATCAATTTGTTTTTCCAGTGCATCCATGTCTGTTTTTCCATCCGTAAGCGGGATAGTCTCTACAACGATCCCAGGTCCGGAGGCATACGTTTCTATTACATGCAGCGATTCCGGATGTACGCCCTCTGATACTAAAATTTTCCGCGATGGGCTTTTGTGCTGGCTTCCTGCAACCAGTGCCGCCTCCGCCAGTGCGGTATGGCCGTCATACATAGACGAATTGGCAATATCCATCCCTGTCAATTCACATATCATCGTTTGAAATTCAAAAATTGCCTGCAGTTCTCCCTGGGAAATTTCCGGCTGGTAAGGCGTGTAGGCTGTGTAAAACTCTGAACGCCGGATCACATGATCAACAATGGAAGGAATATAGTGATCATAAACCCCCGCGCCTAAAAAGGAAGGGTACGACTGAAGATCAGCGTTTTTATCGCTCAACTGCTGAAGCTCTTTCATTAATGCTGTTTCATTTAATGGGGCACGCAGGTTCATTTCCCCTTTATAGCGTATCTTTTCCGGAATATCAGCAAAGAGTTCTTCTGTAGTGGCAACCCCTATGGTTTTGAGCATCTCCTGTTTATCGGTTTCTGTCATAGGCAGATAGCGAAAATCCATTCCTATTCCTCCTCTTTCTTATCCTTTTTTATAAAACGGGACCGGTACGACTTTTGCTTTTTTGTTCTTGCCTCTAACATCTACAATAACTTCACTGCCTATCTCCGCAGCTTCGGTTTCTATTAAAACGAGACCGACATTTTTGCCAAGAGTCGGCGACTGTGTCCCGGAAGTCACAAATCCCACCTCTTTATCATCAGTGGAAAATACAATGTAGCCGGTACGGGGAATGCCTTTATCAATCATTTCAATCCCGGCCAGTTTTCGCGGAATTCCGGTGTCTTTCTGCTTTTGAAGTGCTGTTTTTCCGATAAATTCACGGGAATCCTTCAGCTTTACTGCAAAACCCATTCCCGCTTCCAGTGGAGAAATAGTGTCAGATAATTCCTGCCCGTACAAGGGAAGCTTTGCTTCAAATCGAAGCGTGTCCCTGGCACCGAGACCAGCCGGCACAAGACCGTGGGTACTGCCGGCGCTCATCAGCGTCTCCCACAGCCCTGCAGCATCTTCGGCACTGCAGTAAAGCTCAAATCCATCTTCTCCGGTATAGCCGGTACGGCTGGCAAGTACCCGGTATCCCGCGATATCCGCCTTTTCCAGAAAGCGGAATGGTCTGACTTCTTCTAAATCTGCTTGTGTTAAAGTCTGCAGTATTTCTTTCGCCTTTGGTCCCTGGAGAGCAAGAAGGGCCGTTTCTGATGATATATCTTTGATTTGAACATCCGGGCCGGCATGGGTGGTAAGCCAGTTTATGTCCTTTGATGTATTGGCTGCATTTAGGACAAGAAAATACTTTTCCTCATTCAGCTGATAAACCAGAAGATCATCTACTGTACCTCCGTCTTCATTGCATAAAAAAGTGTACATCGCTTTGCCATTTTCCAACGCTTGAGGATTATTTGTGAGCATCTTTTGTAGAAAAGCTGCTGCTCCCTGCCCCTCTACGATTGCTTCTCCCATATGGGACACATCAAACAGTCCCGCCTTCGTTCTTACAGCTTCATGTTCTTCTTTAATGCTGTTGAAGCGGACCGGCAGCTCCCAGCCGCCAAAATCCGTTATCTTTGCGCCGTACTTTTCATAAAGTGGGTAAAGCGGTGTCCGTAATGGCATATACATCCTCCTTCGTTTGTAAAACAAAAAGACAGAGAAACCCCTGACATGGGGTTTCTCTGTCCTAAAACCAGAAAGTTTCATCTCTATGCGAGACTGTCTTCGTGGGTGGCCCGTTTGAACGGGCGCTCTCCAGAGATTCGTCGGATAAAAGTCTGTTTGCCTGAGAGATTCACCGCTGCTGCAGTTTGCTCCTTCGGCGCCGCTTCTTTATATGCGGGCTCTCCCTTTATCGTCATCCGTCATTATTTACTTTATATACTCGGTGCTCCGCTGATTATCGTCATAACGGAAAACCATCCAAAAACTAAAAAAGCAACTCCTGCAAAACCGACAGCAAAAAAATTACGGCGCTTTATTTCCCTTACTACAGCGAGAGCACACAGGATTGCCACTATTAAAAGTGTTATACCTATAGCCATGCAGCCTACCCCCTTTAATATGTACAGTAGTCTATTTACATTTTTCAAACAATTATGATATTGCTTTAATTATACCGTTTGTTTTCTTATTTTGCACCTATATTTTTTTTGGCGTACAATGACTAATAGACTGCGAAACGAAAGGAGCCATTCCTGCTATGGATTGGAAACAAATACCGTTAGGCCCTCTACAGACAAATTGTTATGTTTTATTTAATGAAAATAAAGAGGCTGTTATTTTTGATCCCGGCGGCCACGGCGATATTTTAAATACCTGGCTGATTGATAACAGCCTTAGCCCACAGGCTGTTTTATTAACCCATGCCCACTTTGACCATATTGGTGCGGTTGAAGATGTTCGTCAAAAATGGAACATCCCGGTGTATCTGCACGAAACAGAAAATGACTGGCTTATGGATCCCGAAAAAAATGGATCCTCCCGTTTTCTTGGCGGGGCCACCATAAAAGCGGAGCCTGCCGATGTGTTTATTACTAAAGAATCCGAACTTCAAGTAGGTTCTTTTCACTTTAGACTATTTCATACTCCCGGCCATTCCCCCGGCAGCGTCTCTTTTTATCATAAAGAGACCGAAACGGTATTTTCAGGAGACGTGCTCTTTGAAAATGGAATTGGCAGAACAGATCTCCCTGGAGGAGATTACGAAACACTGATTAAAAGCATTAATGATTTCCTTATGCCTCTACCTGAAGATACCGCAGTTGCCTGCGGCCATGGAAATGTGACAACCATCGGAAATGAAATGACGTCCAATCCTTTTCTTCATGGATTTTCTTAAAAAATAATGTACGTTATGCAAAAAAGGCTCTCCTAAGGAGAGCCTTTCTGCTTGAAAAGAGTTTATCTGCCTTTTAATGAAATCCAGTTTCCATCATAAAAGTCGTGTAATAGGTAAACCCTACAAAAAAGACAGTTAAGTAAATGCCGAAAATATAAACATACATTCTTTCAGATAAATTCATAAAACCTAATCCAAGAAAAACGGCGGTCTGGGCGAAAAAGAGTAGAGCCATTTGAAACATGTCCCCTACAAAGAAAAGCACTGCAAATACAGTCGTCCAAAAAGAAATCACCCGAAACATGCGATCCATTCAACATACCCCCTTTTCTTATCTTTAGCGCTATTATGTATGCCCTGTAAATAAGAGTAGTTGTATATAGTATATAGCAGAAAACTTCTATTTGTAAATGCTTTCAAAGCTTTCCTGTACGGATTCGTAAGAAAAGGAATGACTTCTCCGTTCTCCGCCCTCAAGCTCTGCTGAAATCATCACGCGGGACGTCCCGGGTCCGGTAATGGTTGAGACCACGACCGCCTCTCCCGTTGGAAACACATACTCTTGTTCTCCAGGCTGTTTTCCTTCCTGATACCATTTCTTTTCTGCATTTTGAAGCGTCCATTCCAGTTGAATGCTTTGTTCATGAAGAGCAGCGTTTTGTTTATGAACCGCATAGCTCCCAACCATAAGCAGCACCAGTCCCGCACAGAGAGCACATACAGCAGCTGCTATCGGCATCATTCCACCCTTTTGATCCAACCGTCATCCCTCCCGATAACAGACAGCCGGAATCCTGCTGCTGTTTCCCACGTGCGTCCATTTTTCTCTGTTACGGTAATATATGCCCCGTACTCTCTTGGTTCTGCGTGAAAATTTTCCACATTCTGAAGAACAATTTCAAACCCTTCGTTATTTTTCCTTCTTACAATCCGGTCGCCCCGCTGTTCATAGAGACGCGTATCCACAGGCTCTTTTATCACCAGCCTGCCGTTTCCTACTTCTAATTGATGCGCGTAGTCAAAATCCGTTTTAAGCTGTTGAAAAAACACAGGTATATCCTGCCTTCCTTTTACTACATCACTTGAGAATACACCTATTAATGGAATAATTAAAACGATAACAATGAGCGTTATGGAGAGGGAAAGTACTGTTTCAATAAGGGTAAACCCTGAGTTTTTATCCGTATACATGCAGACATTTTTCCGTGTTTCGTTTATTTTGCGCCTCCCATTCTACACAGACCGTCGTGCCGCCCTTTTCTTCATAAGTTCGCAATCTGTATATGCCTTTTGGACTTTGGGTCTGGTAGGGCTGTTTTGTAACCTCTGCTGTATTAACAAGCCATGCCTCTTCTTCCAGCACAGCCAGTGCTTTCTGTTCTTCCTGTACGGAACGAATTTCTACAGCCGCAGTAGTATATAAAGGAAGGACAAATAAGCCGGCAAGAAGAATTAAAGCAAGGGCACCCGTAGATTCGAGAAGCGTAAAACCTCTATTAGATTGGTTCAATATAAAACCTCCCGCTGCCGAGAAGAAAAACAAGTTTGTACCGCCGGTTCGGCGTATCTATCGTTAACGTTCCAGGCCGGCGGATATTTCCGGCTGCCGTAAAGACAATGTCCGACTCTTTTAAACTTGCACTTTCTATATACACACCGGGAGGCATTTTTTTCGATGCGGCTGCCGGTGAATGAAACGGCTTAATGTGATAGGACTGAGAGTTTGAATCAAATAGAAAATGAGTCACTTCTTCATGAGAATATGCATACTGCTGGGCGAATAACAAATCTTCTTCAAGGGTGTACAAAAACCGCTGGATTTCTTTTTCTTGATAAAACGTATAAAGACTGTGAATTGGCCAGGCGGTAAATATAACCAGCATACCCAGAACGATAAGCATTTCTACCATCGTATGCCCCTTCTCATTTAAAACGGCTGCCATTAAGACCCCTTACGTACCTTCCCGTTTTCCAATACAAGAGTAGATTCATCCGGGCATGTGATTCTATCAACATATTCCGCCTCCTGAAGTTCACTCAGCGAAGCAGGTGCTTTATTAAATTCTACTGCGTACGCCGCTGCCTGGGATTCAAGAAGCTTAATCGTAGCATCGCATCCTTTGTTTTGTGCTACTCCATTGTTTGTGACTACATTTGGAATAGCAATTAATAAAAGAACGGTAATAATCAGCAGCACAATCAACATTTCCACCATCGTAAAGCCTGCTTCTTTCTCATACCTTTTTTTCATACTCCACTTCTCCTTTGAATGATAATTTTCAGCAGGGCCTGAATATTTTCTTCCTGAATCTGCTCGAGCTTTGTTACTTTTTCCTGCAGCTGAATGAATTCTTCTTCTGCAAAGGGTACTTTTTCTGTTATAACCGGCATGTATTGATCTCTCCTTTAAATAGCATTCATTAGTTCAAACATTGGTAAAAACACAGCGAGAAATAAGCTGAGAACGATAAAGCCGACAATCGAAAATAATACAGGCTGAAAAATCATTACAGCTTTTTTTACCCGCTCCTCGAGAATCTGCAGAAGCCTTTCGCTGTAAAACGATAAATGATTTCCCAGCTTTCCGGAAGCCTGGCCGTAGGAGATGACGAACTTCATCTCTTCCTGAAAAACTTTTAGAGCTTCCAGCGCCTCGGCTAAAGGCTGGCCTTCCCTCAAACGTTCTTTTAATGCATGGCCCTGTTCCTGAAAAAATAAAAAATGATCCTGTTTTTCAAATACGAGGCAGGCATTATGTATAGACAGTCCTCCTTTCAGCAGGCTGCTCATTTGAAATGAAAAATACTGGGTAAGAAATAATTTTATATAAGAGGAAAGAAAGGGTATCCGCAGAAGAATCTCCATTTTTTAGTCGGGGACATGCGCCTGTAGAAGACCATCCACCAAAATATTAGAAGAATGCCACCTGCCAGTGGAGGGATGAGAAAATAAGGAGCGGAGCGCACACCTATAAATACGGCATTTGTAAAAAAAGGAAGCTCTACATGCAGCGAGGTGAATAACTGTTCAAACTGAGGGAATAAATACTGAAGCATTACAAATCCAATCATAAAAAGAATCCAAATTAAAAGCAGAGGATACATCGACATTTTCTTTAGTTCATGCAAAACGTCAAGTCTTCTTGCATAATGCCTGCCGGCGTCTTCCAACCCCCGGCTGAGCGTTCCTGACTGTTCTGAAAAATAAACAAATGCGGTGACATCAGCCGGAAAATGGAGCGGACCCAGAAGGTCATGAAAAGAACTGCCTCTTTTTAACTCGTTTATCATCCAATCGACATTTTCTTTAATGTGAAGAGGCTGCTCCCATGTAAGCAGATGAAGAGCCTGATCGAGGGTATAACCGTTTGTGAGCAGTTCTCCGCATTTTTCCAGAAACACTGCTTTTTCTTTCTTTTTCCACTTATCCTTCACTGCGCTCCTCCTCGTTTACGAAGTAATGAGACGGAAGCAGTTGAACAGCCGCCGCTTTCGTTAACTGATGACGGTATGACGGACTACGCTGCTGGGAAGCCCGTGTGGGATGCTCAAGAGCCGCTTTCAGGCTGGAGCCGGATAACACATCATAAATAGGAAATCTGGAAGAATGCTGATGATGGGAACAATGAGGAGAGCATGGGGAGGGAGCGCACCAGCTGCAGTAACGAAGTACCAGCTTTTGCGTGGAGACCGCAAGAAGTGTTTCTTTTAAATCGAGATCGGTGCACCCAAAATCATAAAACCGCTGCAGTGCACTCACCGGTGATTTAGCATGCATCGTCGTTAACACCAAGTGGCCTGTCAAAGCCGCCCGGACAGCGAGACGTGCAGTTTCCGCATCGCGGATTTCGCCTACCATAATAACGTCCGGATCCTGACGCAGAGAAGCTTTTAACAATTCTGCATAGGTCAGCCCTGCTTTCGTATTGACGCTCATTTGTATGTAAGCATCGTTTTTGATTTCCACGGGATCTTCAATGCTGATAACACGCACCTGTTTCTTTACTTCATTCATTAATGTGTAAAGAGTCGTCGTCTTTCCTGACCCTGTAGAGCCTGTTAATACAATCATACCGTTGGGTTTGTTCATAAGGGAGGTAAACTGCTGTCTAATACTTGCGTCAAAAGATAAAGATTTCATCGTTTGACCGGCATTCTGGGGAAGAATACGAATAGAAAGGCTTTCTTTAAACTGGGAAGGAATCGTAGAAAAACGTAGATGAACGGCTGGAGAAGTGTGGCGGATAAATATCGAGCCGTTTTGGGGACGCCTCTGTTCGCCTATATCCATGCCTGCTCTAAACTTGAAATGAGCGGTTAATCTGTCAGACTGATTGGTTGATATGGCGTGGCTGAAATGCAGCTTGCCTTTTACCCGGAATAGAACTGCCGTTTCTTTATTTTTCGGGTGAAAGTGAATATCTGAAGCATGCAGCGCCAGTGCTTTGTTTATCAGCAGCCTGCTCTGTTTTTCAATATCCTGCAATCAATGAGTCACCTGCTTTCCGTTAGAATAATCTTAGTGTACTCTATCTGTTAAAATTTGAAAAGCTTTCGAACGAAATAAATTCAATTTTTTTACTTTTATATAATTCTTTATACCTATCAAAATTTTGGTTTTATAAAATAATGGCCGCTTCTGCACCAAGCTGCAGAGCGGCCGTTACTTTTTTACATTTTATTTTGGACTGATTCTATTTTTCTTTTCATCTGCTTTCCTTCTTTATCACGACGATCATCTATTCGAATATTCGTAGATACCCGCTGGGCTCCCCGTGTAAAAGGAACTTCATGAATTTCTTCTATCACGGCCAGCAGATCTTTGATATCCCCTTCAATTAATGTGCTCATCGGGGTGAGCTGGACATCAATTTTATCTGTATATTTATTTAACACTTTTTCAATCTCCGCTACTTCTTCGCTCATTCCTGTATCTTTTCCGATCGGTACAATAGTAATATCAATAATTGCCATAGTATCCCCTCTCTTTTTTCTGTAGTAATTGATACGCCTGCACGGCGGCTGTAAGGTGTTTTTCTGACGGCTCCGCACATGCGATATGCTTCTGAGTCCAGTATGATATCCGAAGAACCCATCTGCGCAATGGTTTTCTGCTGTTCCCACGCAGCCAGACTCCGCCTGCGAAAGCCAGTATACTATTAAGCCAGGCACTTACTGCCGCTGCTGAAGAAAGTCCTGCCGGGATCCATAGAAGTCCCGTAAAAATTATAAATCCGGCAAAATAGAGAACAACTATATTAGTGGAGCAGTAACGATTTGTTATAGAAGCCTTTTTTATTTCATTAACGTTTTGGACTGTTTTTAAACCTTTATACGAAAAAACCTTATGCTCCGCCCCGTGGAATTTTCTCCATTCGCCGGGGAACATAAAATGAGAGCCAAAAAAGATAAGCAGAACTGTATAAAAAGGAAGACCGGCTGTCTCCCAGGCGCCGAGGCTTATTCCTCCGGCTGCTCTTACAGCCAGAAGCAGAATCAGTAAAAATAAACCCGCTTGATATCCAGCGGGCAGGGAACGGAGTAAGATCCAGGTTATTTTACCCAGATTTATTTTCGTATTATCCAGCACATAAACGCGCTGGAGATCGGAATGGCAAATACAAATGCTGATATAGTGCTTTCCAAAAAACATGACACCTTTTTGAAAAGAAAGACCCTTCATTATGATGCTTCCTCCACTTGTACAAATTGTTCCGTCACCCAGTAAGAGTTGTCCATGTTATCTGATTCCCTAAATGAAGGATCAAAAAAACGAAGGTCATCCGTAGTCATTTTTTCGTGCTCTTTCCAGGTATGCAGATAAGTAATAACAGCTTCCTCTGCTTCTGTGCCAGTCAAAATAACCTCGATGCTGCCGTCATTCCCGTATGTTTCATGATCATCTGCCCGATTGGGAAATGTAAAAAATACTCCGCTTTCTTTTATTTCTCCCGGCTCTTCCCAAATTACTTCCCCGTTATGCTGCAGCGAAACAGTCGCTTCTTTAAATTCATTTTCTGCCAGCGGCTCCCCATTCTGATCCAGAAAAGTAACGCCTATGTAATCGGTTCCTGTAATACCGTCATCCGGCGATGACTGCCACGCCCATTCTGCCTCCAGCACAGAGCTGCTGTCTTCTTCTGTCAGCTGCTGCGTCCAGCTGATGCTTTCACTCAGTTCTTCATTGGTGATCGTTTCTGTCTGATTAAGATAATATATCCCGCTTGCAAACATAAATACCGTAAGAATAAGCGGGAGTATAACAACCAGCTTATTGCTTTTAAACATAACCGGCTCCTTCCTGCAGAAATAAAGAAAAAGGCTCCGGCAAAACTGGAGCCTCACTCTTAATCCTGGTACATAAATTTAGCTCCGGCGATGCCCGGATTTGTCATTTCTTTGGCATTGAGGATTTCATCGAGCTCTTCTGCGGAAAGAATTCCTCTTTCCAGACAGATTTCGCGGACACTTCGTCCGGTTTCAATAGCTTCTTTGGCAATTCTTGAGGCAGCTTCATAGCCGACGTGAGGATTAATGGCTGTAATAATCCCTACACTTCTCTCTACCAGGTCTTTATTGTGTTCGGCGTTTGCTGTAATTCCATCAATAGCATATTCCTTAAATACTTCCAGTCCATTCTGCAGAATCGATAATGACTGAAGAAGGTTAAAAACAAGCACAGGTTCCATTACGTTCAATTCCAGCTGGCCGGCCTCTGAGGCAAGGCTGATCGTGTGATCGTTGCCGATAACCTGGAAGGAAATCTGATTAATGACTTCGCACATGACCGGATTCACTTTTCCCGGCATAATGGAAGAACCCGGCTGCCGCGACGGCAGGTTAATTTCATTAAAACCGGTCCTCGGGCCGGAACTCATCAATCGAAGGTCGTTGGCGATTTTGGATAGATTTATCGCATGCACTTTCAGCGCAGCGGAAAGCTCTGTATAAGCATCCGTATTCTGAGTCGCATCAACGAGATTTTCTGCGCTCACGAACGGCATATCGGTAAGGTTTACGAGATGCTTTGCCGCTCTGACAATATATTCAGGTTTTGCATTGAGGCCCGTACCTACTGCGGTAGCTCCCAGATTTATTTCATACAGGTGTTCTACCGCCCGCTTAATCCGTCCCAGGTCACGGCCGAGCACTCTTTTATAAGCGCCAAATTCCTGGCCAAGTCTAATAGGAACAGCATCCTGAAGGTGTGTCCGGCCCATTTTTATTACGTCATCAAATTCTTTTTCTTTCGTTTCCAGCGCTGAAATTAACTCAGCTAACGATTCCTCCAGGCCTTTGGATAAATGCAGGGAGGCAATATGAATAGCTGTAGGAAAAGCATCATTGGTAGACTGGGCCATGTTCACATGCGTGTTGGGACTCACCATAAGGTACTGCCCTTTTTCCCCGCCCAGAATTTCGATAGCACGATTTGCAATAACTTCATTGGCATTCATGTTAAATGACGTGCCGGCTCCGCCCTGAATGGCGTCCACAATAAATTGGTCATTGAATCTTCCCTCTATTACTTCGTCCGCTGCCTGTACAATTGCTTCAGATATGTTCTCACGCAGGACACCGACTTCGGTGTTTGCAAGAGCGGCTGCTTTTTTTACATATCCAAATGCTTTGATTAGTTCCGGATGCGGCGGATAGCCGGTAATAGGGAAATTTTCTTTAGCGCGAATCGTTTGGATGCCGTAATATGCTTCTGCCGGTACCTGCTTCTCACCTAAAAAATCTCTTTCCGTCCTGAATTCAGTCATTTTTTTACTCCCTTTATTTAAGTTTTTCTCCAAATAATGATCCCATGAGCGCTACAGCTGCTTCGGCCGTTTTGTTTCTTTCGTCCAGGATCGGGTTTACCTCAACAAACTCTGCACTTGTAATGATATCAGCTTCTGCCAGAATTTCCATCGCTAAATGACTTTCCCGGTAACTCATACCCCCTGGAACCGGTGTCCCGACTCCCGGCGCATCATGCGGATCAAGGCCGTCCAGATCCAGGCTGAGGTGCACCCCGTCACAGTGCTTTAAGTGCTGAATCGTTCTATTCATCACCTCTGCCAGTCCCAGACGGTCCACTTCATGCATCGTAAAGACAAGCATTCCAGTTTCAGAAATATAACTTTTTTCGCCGGCGTCCAGATCCCTTGCCCCGATGATAACAACCTGATCCGGCTGTATTTTTGCGCCGGCCTTATACGTATTTACCAGACTTTCATGGCCCCTGCCAAGAGATACCGCAAGCGGCATGCCGTGAATATTTCCGGAAGGGGATGTTTCTGCAGTGTTCAAATCTCCATGGGCATCGTACCAAATGACCCCCATCTTCTCGAAATGAGCAGAAGCGCCTGCTATACTGCCGATGGCAATACTGTGATCGCCCCCTAAAATTAATGGAAAGTGTGCATTTGACAATATATTGGAAACGCGCCCGGCTAATTTTTCGCTCGTATCCCGTACTTCAGCAAAATTTGTAAGATTTTCTTCTTCCGGCGTTTTCACCCCGGGACTTTTGGATACTTCTATATTACCCGCATCTTCGATTTCATATCCGCTTTTTCTAAGCCTTTCGACAATTCCAGCATATCGTATAGCGCTGGGTCCCATATCCACACCCCGACGGCTCTGTCCCAAATCCATCGGAACGCCGAGCATGGTAATCTTCTGCTTCATATGTATTCCCTCATCTCTATTTGAAATAATGCGTTCACCTGCCACTGAACGTTTTTTTCGCCAGCCAGGCTGCTCCAATTACTCCTGCATCATTTCCAAGAGAAGCCGTTGAAAACTCCACGCTGTCCCTGACTCTCTCGAGGGCATATGTGTCAAAGTGAGAACGCAGCGCCTGCAGCAGGCTGTCTCCAGCTGCGGAAACACCGCCGCCTATAATGAATTTTTCAGGATTTAGTACGTTTCCGATATTTGCAGCAGCAAGTCCTAGATAATGCAGCGATTCATGAATAGAAGCCTGGGCGGTAGCATCGCCGGCGGCCGCAAATTCAAACAGCTCTTTCGTTGTAAGTTCTTTCCCTTGATTCAGATATTCTGTAAGAGCAGAATCGGGATTTTTTCCGGCAGCATCTTTTGCCAGCCGCACCATTCCTGTAGCGGAAGAAACCGTTTCAAGACAGCCGGTCTTGCCGCAGTTGCACGGTGCTCCGCCTTCGGCAATAACGGTTACATGGCCTATTTCCCCAGCCATTCCCTTGGTTCCATGTATAATTTCACCGTTAATAATGATGCCTCCGCCTACACCTGTTCCAAGCGTTAGAAAAATGACATCATCTGCTCCGCTTCCAGCTCCCTGCCAGTATTCTCCAGCTGCTGCCAGATTGGCATCATTGTCTACTACGGCCGGAACGCCTAATGCTTCCGATAGTTTGTCTGCGATAGGATATTTTTTCCAGCCGACATTTACTGCCAAATCAATAATTCCATGCTCCATATCAATAAAACCGGGCACTCCGATACCCGCTGCTATACAGTCTTTTTTATCGATGCCTGCTTTTTTCAGATGCTCATCTGCCGATACGGCTATATCCTGTACGATATGATTGCCTGCCTCCGCTTTATTTGTCGGAATTGACCATTTGTCCACCATCTGTCCTTCGATTGTAAATACAGCCATTTTTACGGTTGTCCCGCCAACATCGATGCCTATCAGATATGTTTCTTTCATCCTTTTGTGCCCCTTTTCTGCTGTTCTATTTGTTTTTCGCCCGAAATAATTCGTTTTGCCTGCAGGTAAAGTAATTTATCAATCATGCCCTGCTGATAAAATTCGGTAAACTCCTGGTCCATCATTTCAAGATCTATCATACGATCTCTAGTATAAATGACAGTTCCTCTATGAACGAGCCATTTTCGTACATCTGCTATTGTTTTCATATTCTCGTTGAACAAGCTTGATCCCTTCTTTCTCAGGAAATCTCCTTCAGCCTTTCTTCAACCAGGCCAAAATCCAGTTCCTCTCCCGATGGCCGGTCCCCGGCAGTTCTCTTTGCTTCACTAAGAGCCTCTTCCGCTTCGTCCGGCATGGCAAGCTCAATATAAGTTAATGCAAGATTATAATACGCTTCCGCAAATTCAGGTTCCATTTCGATGGTCTGCTCAAAGTACCTGCCCGCTTCTTCGTAATTTTCTAAATACGATTCTGTATATCCAAGCAAAAATAAAGTCTGCGCATCTTCTGTTTCGCTGTTTTCTAAAGTATTCAGGAGAAGATCTCTTGCTTCTTCATATTCGCCCTCTTCAGCAAGGTCTCTTGCCATCTGCTGGTCCATTGCAGCCGATCCTGCTTTATTTTCGTTGTTCATCCCAAACCAGTAGAGACCGAACGTTAAAGCTGCCGTTCCTATTAACAGGGGAAGCTGTGTTTTTCTGCGGCCGCTTTTTGGAAGGTGGACTGCCCCGGCTGCCAGAAATCCGCCTATCAGCCCGCCAATATGGGCTCCATTATCAATAGCCGGCACAACGAATCCAAAAACAAGGTTAATAGCCAGGATAACAAGCACGTTAAATCCCATCGTCCGAAAAAACAATTTCTTGTGCATCCAGCCAAAATACAGAAGTGCCCCAAAACATCCGAAAATAGCACCTGATGCCCCGGCTGACACTTGTTCGTTAAAAGAAAAGCTGGCCAATGAACCTACTACAGCGGCTGCAGCGTATATAAACAAAAAACGGGTCGTTCCAAAAATCCGTTCTACAGCTCCTCCGAGATAAAATAACGCCAGCGAGTTCATAAAAAGATGCAGAAAACCAATATGAAGAAAAGCAGCTGTCAGAAGTCTCCACCATTCTCCGTCCATAATAGCTGGATTATATTTTGCCCCGTATTCAATTAATACAGCCATATTCATACTGCCGCCGGACTGCTCCAGCAGAAAAAACATCACAAAAATAGAAGCAAGCAGCGCATAAGTCAGCAGCGGCTTTCCATAAAAGAAAAGGCTCCGCTCTTTGTTGTCAATTTCCTCCTGCTGCCTTTCCACTTCTTCTCTGTATATACGTGTCCGGGCTTTAAGCTCCTCCTCCGGTTCCCCGGCATTCCAGGGAGACGGTTCTTCAATCCAGTCTGCTTTTTTATTTAATACAGCTTCCAGCACGCCATCAGGCGAATCCGCTATTCCTCTCTGGCCGTCGTTTGACAGCAGAAAGGACTGCTCGAAAACTTTGGACTGCAGTACTGCTTTGAATGGAGCATCCATATCCACGGGGGGATAGGAAGTTATATATACGTTATAAAAATGGACCTTCCTTGTTCCCAGTGCTTTTTTTATTGCCGGTGCTGCTTTTTCCGCTTCCAGCTGGTCTTTTTCAAGCAGGTTGAACCAGTCATACTCAACCCGGGCAATGCGCACCATTACCGTTCCTTTTTCTGTTTCTTTCTCCAGCCATATTTGTTTCTTATCTTTACTTCTTTCAAAAACCCTGAAGCGTTCATGGACGACTAACCGATGAATAAATTTCCAGTATAGGTGGGTTTGCAGGGCAATATTCATGATAGTTATCCTCCTGGTTTTATCCGGTTACTAATCAAACGGGCCGCATCCTTAAAATGCTCATATTCAGCAAGCGGGGATCTCCCTTCCTGCCTTGGTTCTTTTCTTGTGTTCAAGTAAATACTTTCCATGCCTGCATCCATGGATGCCTGAACATCCAGCGCCCAGGAATCTCCGACATAGAGGGTACGGGAGGGAATGCTGCCTGTTTTACTAAGTACAGAGGTGAATATTTCCCGGTCCGGTTTTCCCACGCCCATTTCTTCTGAAATATACACCCGCTCTTTCGGTATATACTTTTCCACGTGAAGCGCTTTCCATTTATCCAGCTGTGTTATTCTATTTCCATTCGTAATAATCCCCAGATAAACCCCCGTTTGATATAGTTCTTCAAACAGCTCTTTCATACCGGTGTAAGGTTCTACGAATTTAGATACTTCTTTTTCGTACTGATCGTGAAAAAGCTTTGCTTCTTTTTCATTCATTTCGATATTATAGTGATTCATCGTTTCGATAAATCGTTTCATACGATACTCAGAATACGTTAATGTATCCTTCTCCATTTCTTTCCATAGTTCATCGCAGTAATGTTTAAACGTAGAAAACCATTCTTTTTCATCTATATGCTGCAGTTTTTTATCCGTGCGGTATCTTTGTTGAAACGTGTAAATAATTGATTTTTCAAAAGCCAGCTCATGGCTGTATAATGTGTTATCCAAATCGAAAAAAATACTTTGCCACCTCATAATGTCCCCCTCTTTGCTTCTTTATTATAGCAGGGGTTTCCGCTATTTTCGACTTTTGTCATTCAACGTATAAGCCACATGACAGCAAGACAAATTCCTCCCCCGGTTAATGTACAGATCATATTAACCGCTTCATTATCCGCCCATTTCCAGCCTCCTGCCTGTATAGTGTCAGCGCCGCAGTGTGATTGCTTTTCGGTTATCAGCCCGCACCGCCGGCAGCGATAAGTTACCTGAAAAAAAGCTCCCGCTGCGGTGTCCATTACATTACCGGCAAATCCTGCCGCTGTAATAATCAAAGCCACGGTATAAATGGAAGGGAGATAGGAGGAAAATAAAAACGCCGCGGCTCCTCCTATTAAAGAAGCTCCTAAAAATGCAGCTCCTGTTCCCGCCGCTGTAACAGCGCCTGAAGTTCCAGCAGGCACCCTGCGGCCTCGGGGAAGAAGATACGCGCGGCTCTTTGCACGACTGCCCCATTCAGAGGCCCAGGTATCTGAAGCTGCTGCTGCAAGTGCTCCAGCAAAGGCTGCTATCCAAAGCTCGTTCCCGGTAATGGAATAGAACAGAGCACTAACAGCCGCTGCCCCTCCATTTGCAAAAACCTGGGAAGCTCTTCTAGCCCCTCCGCCCGCATTAATTTCTTCCGCTTTCTTATTATCCGGAAGAAGCGAAAACATCGAAGCAGTCACAAAAAAAAGCAGCAGCAGAGAAAACCCCTGCCAGCCTAAGCCAAACCAGATAACACTTCCTAGTAAAGCCGCTGCAAGAGCTCCTCCAAATGTTAAGGCTGCCGCTTTATAGGCAGCTGCAGCTGCCCCGAAAATTAAAATATAAACCGGGATCATATATAAATAACTCCCTCTTCAGTAACTACAGCCTGTACAGGTATATCATGCGCCTCTCTCGGAACACGTTCAATAAGCTGATAGCTGAAAGCAAGAGAACAGGTGCAGGCACGACAGTCTTCCAGAAAACGGTCATAATAACCGCCTCCGAATCCAATTCGATAACCCTCTCTATCAAATACCATTCCCGGTACGATAACCATGTCAAATTTGTTTTTATCCCATTCCTGCTTATTATGAGTCTGCGGTTCCATAATTCCCGCAAATCCTTCTTCTAATTCATGCATCGAGTCCATACTATAAAAATGAAGCGAGCGTTGCATAGGATCGACCTTCGGGACCGCAATCTGCTTTTGTTCCTCCCATGCTTTTTCAATTAGAGGCATTGTATCAATTTCCCTGCCTGTTGATAATGTAACCGCCACCCGGTCCGATTTCTTCCACATATCAGAAGCAAATAAATGTTCATATACATAACTCTGCATTGTATGGTGCAGTACTGGTGTTAATGATTTAGAATGCTGATAGATCTGCTCTCTGAGTTTTCTTTTATCGTTCATTGTTTCCTCCTTGACGTAACTGCTTAAACTATCATTATATCGCTAATCCATTCAAAAACAGCTTATTTTTTCCAAAAAAAATAAGCAGAGGAGATAATCTCCTTCTGCTTATTTTGTTTCGCGGTGGATCGTATGCTTTCTTAAACGCGGGCTGTATTTTTTCATTTCAATACGCTCTGGGTTTGTGCGCTTGTTTTTAGAAGTCATGTAATTACGATCTCCTGTTTCCGTGCAGGCCAGGGTAACTTGTACTCTCATAACAATATCCCTCCCCTTTCTTTATCTTCAATCATACTTAACAATGATAGCAAATACCTTCTCGTCTATCAAGTGTTTTTTCTTTTCAGCTTTTCAGTTAGGGAAGCTGGAGAAAAACAGAATCCTTATTCTTCCGTTTCTTCTCCTGTTTCTTCTTCCTGCTGCTCAATTACTTCTTCATTTTCTGCATCAACTTCCGGCCGTTCTTCTTTAAGTTCAAAGTAGGCATCCATGGCCTGGCGTGCGATCGTATTCGCTACCCCGTTCCGGCCGCCGTTTTCTTCGAGATAGGTATAGGGCACAATTACCGCTATAGCTACTTCAGGATTGTCATAGGGGGCATACCCGACAAATGCCTGGTTTACGGCATTGTTTACCAGTTCTCCTGAGCCTTCGCTTCTAACCGTTACCTGGGCTGTTCCTGTTTTTCCCGCTACTTCGTAAGGAGCATCACCGAAGTAGCTCCGTGCCGTACCGCTGGAACCTTCCACGACTTCAAGCATTCCTTCCTGAGCCATATCTATATATTCATCATCAACACTTAATTTGTTCATAATGGAGGGCTGGATCTGCTGGGAAATCGAGCCCATATTACTTTTATCGGGATTGGACTGGCGCACTTCTTTAACAAAATGAGGCTCAATCCGGTAGCCGTCGTTGGCAATCGTCGCTACATACTGCGCCAGCTGCATCGGCGTATACGTATCAAACTGGCCGAAGCTCAAGTAGAGAAGATTTCCCGGATTTCCGTATCCACCTGAAATTCCGGCAGATTCTGACGGAAGATCAATGCCTGTTTCTGTGCCAAGGCCGAATTGATTATAGTAATACCGCATCGTATCGTAGGCTTCCTGCACCTTATCAGAGTTAAACGTACCTCCACGTTCGTAATCAGCCAGCCTCATCGCAATTTCCGACATATAAATATTGGAAGACTTCTCTAAGGCGCCGAGGTAGTTAACACTTCCAATAGTGTCAGAGGCTGAGCTGATATCAGAACTCCCTGGAAGGCTGATCGGCGTATCGTTAATGTACGTATCCGCCGTTACGACTCCTTCCTGCAGACCCGCCATCACGGTTGCCATTTTAACAGTTGAACCCATTTCAAATGAGCTGCTGACTGTACCCACCTGGTTCTGATAGCCGGATGCCGCAAGAATTTCCCCTGTGCTCGGTTCAATCATAACCGCATAGGCATCTTCATCATTTACGAAGTTGCCGGACTGGCCGCCTACCTGTTCATCTACAATGGTTTCCAGATCCTGCTGCAGTGCCATATCTACTGAAAGAACCAGGTCGTTCCCACGGCTTCCGGTCGTTTCCGCCCCATTACCTGCCGCTTCTTCTGAATCAAGCAATTCTCCTTTGACACCGCGGAGCGCACTTTCGTATTCCTCTTCCAGAAAGCTCGTACCTACTAAATCAGAGCGGTCATAGCCAAGCGCCAGGTATTCATCGATTGTTTCGCGTGGAATAGAGCCTACAGAACCAAAGAAGCCCGGGAAAGATTCATCAAACACATACTGTCTGTTTGAATCTCTTAGTAAATCGACTCCCGGCAGTTCCTCGAGGCGTACGCTTATTTCATGCGCTTCTTCTCTTGTTAAATTCTCTTTTACCCGCTGCGGTGAATCATTATAGCCTGAGATCATTTCCCGCCAAACGGCTACGACTTCAAGCTCCGTACCCTGAATATCGCTCAGCTGTTCATCGGTAATCTTTTCAAGCTGCAGATCATATGGATCTACACCGTCTTCTGATGCTGACGCCATTTCTTCTTCAGAAAGAAGAGACTCTGCTTCTTCTTCTCTTGTAAGAAGCCAGTAGTCTTTTAAATCTCTATCCGTAATTCCCTCTGTGTCCATTTCCAGATATCCGCTCAGCTTTTCAGCAATATCCAGTCTTTCTTCATCAGAAACGCTTGAGGAATTGGTATATGTAAGAGAAAGAATAAGCTGATTATCTACGGCAATTTCACCATTTCTATCGTACATAACGCCGCGCGGAGCATCGATTCTTGTTACCGGCTCGCTCGCCTCTTCGAGGTCACGCTCATACGTATCCCCCTGAACAATTTGTATAAACCCCAATCTTAGTATTAATGCGGAAAAAAGTATAAACACTGCAAAAAAGAGCACATTTAGTCTTTTAGGAAGATGACTTTTTCTATTTTTTCTTGACGCCACTGCAATCCCTCTTTCTTTCATACAAGCTGCTGTTATTCAGACTTACTGCCGTCCTGGCACGTACCCTGATTTTACCATACTCTATGTACGATAAAAAGAAAGCAGGCGGTTCATCTTTCTACAATGAAGACTGAAAACAAAAAAAGATACCGGTTATCTTGGTTAGATAGCCGGTACCTTTTTTATTCAGCAAAGCTTTATTGCTTCAGCCGGGTGTATATTATTACTTATTTTGCTTCAGAATAACGCTTTTCTACTTCGTTCCAGTTAATAATGTTCCAGAATGCGTCAATATATTCAGGACGACGGTTCTGGTATTTAAGATAGTATGCATGCTCCCATACATCCAGTCCTAAAATTGGAGTTTTGCCTTCCATGATTGGTGAATCTTGGTTAGCAGTGCTCATAATTTCAAGCTCTCCGCCGGATACTACAAGCCATGCCCAGCCGGATCCGAATCGACCAGTTGCTGCTGCTGCAAATTCTTCCTGGAACTTCTCGAAGCTTCCGAACTTGCTTTCAATCGCACTTGCAAGCTCTCCGCTTGGCTTTCCGCCGCCGTCCGGGCTGAGGATCTGCCAGAAGAATGTGTGGTTAGCGTGGCCGCCGCCGTTATTTCTAACTGCCGTGCGGATATCTTCAGGAATAGCATTAAGATCTCTAATAAGGTCTTCTACATCTTTACCTGCAAGATCGTCGTGACCTTCCAATGCTGCGTTAAGCTTAGTAACATACGTATTGTGGTGCTTATCGTGGTGAATCTGCATCGTTGTTGCGTCTACATGAGGCTCTAGTGCGTTTTCTGCGTAAGGTAGTTTTGGTAGTTCATAATTTGCCAATTAAATCTCCTCCTTGGAATGTAAACGTGTAATGAAACTAGAATGATATAACCGTTAAGCTATATATAACATAAATAAATGTAACAAATCAGTCACAATATTACAATCATAACGATCTGCTGCCATTTATTTCTATTGTACACATTAACTCCTATACCCAGCACCAAAAATTTTTAAACTAAAGAAAACACAAAAAAAGCACACGGCTGTGTGCTTTTGAACATTCATAATGGTGGACCCTGTAGGACTCGAACCTACGACCGGACGGTTATGAGCCGTCTGCTCTAACCAACTGAGCTAAGGGTCCTTCACATGGGGCGGCTGATGGGAATCGAACCCACGAATGCCGGAACCACAATCCGGTGCGTTAACCACTTCGCCACAACCGCCATGTAAGTATTCTTTTTTAAATATGGTAGCGGCGGAGGGGATCGAACCCCCGACCTCACGGGTATGAACCGTACGCTCTAGCCAGCTGAGCTACACCGCCATATGGCTCCACAGGCAGGATTCGAACCTGCGACCGATCGGTTAACAGCCGATAGCTCTACCACTGAGCTACTGTGGAATATCCTGTTATTATGTAAGAATGTCTTCTAACAGCGACATTTATCATAATATCACGATAATATTGGAACGTCAATGCTTATTTTTAATCAAACGATCAGGAAAAAATAAGGTACAAAAGATAAATGCCATTTCCTGCAAGAAGCACGCCTTTTAGTACAACGCTTACGAGAAACCCCGCCAGAGAACCGGCTCCTACCCGTCCCAGCTTCTGCCATGACTTTTCGCCGGATATCATTTCACCAATAATGGCTCCTGCAATAGCTCCGATTAGAACGCCGACAATGGGGATAATAAATGGGCCGACAATTAAGCCGATAACGCTTCCCCAGGTGGCCGCTTTCGACCCGCCGGTTCGTTCTATTCCATAATACTGTACGGCATAATCAATGATAAACAACAGCGCGGCAATAATAATCTGGCTTATCCAGAACCAGGCTGACAAGGTACCAAACCCCTGCGCCGCAGCAATTAATATAATGGCTGCAATATAGAATATGCCTCCCGGCACAATCGGGTAAATTAAAGCCGCCAAAGCAAGCGCGTAGGCAATAAATGCCAGTGTATAAAAGATATAATCCATTTTTTCCTCCCTTTTAAAAACGTCCACTGCCCTTTTTGTTAATAAAAAGGCAGTGGACGAAGTCAATTATTTAAATTATACGTATTATTCGCGTTCCTGTAAAACAGCTTCTGCAATATTCACACTGTGATCGCCGATTCGTTCCAGATTACTGATAATATCTACAAAGACAATACCAGCTGAGCCGGAGCAGCGGCCTTCGTTCACACGCAAAATATGCTTTTTACGGAGTTTACGCTCCATTTTATCGATTTGTTCTTCCTGCTTAACTACCTCTCTGGCAGCTTCCTGAGCTTCTTCCTGGTTGTCATTTTCCAATGCGCTGACCGCATTGTGCAGTGTTTTAATAGTTAAATCAAACATTTCTTCCATATCAGTATAGGCATCCTCAGACATGGATACTTTGTTTGTCATTTGATAATCCACAAGTTCCATTACGTTTTCCATGTGGTCTCCGACCCGTTCGATATCCCTTACCGTATCCATGAGCATGGAATGGAGCTTGGAATTCTCATCGGAAAGCGACCGCTGGGAAATCAAAATCAGATAATCCGTAATTTTGCGGTCCAGATTATTAATTGCTTCTTCAAACTGCACGGTAAGCTCTGCATGACGCTTATGATTTGTCTTTAAATATTTATGGGATTCAATTAATCCCTTTTCGGCAAATTCCGCCATTCGAAGCGTCTCTGCTTTAGCCTGGCCCAGTGCTACACCAGGGGAGCGCTGAATGAAAGAAGGATCCAAATGCTGTGCTTTGTATTCAATTTCTGTGTCCTGTCCCGGAATCAGCTTTGTCACGATAATTGCAAGTACGGCGACAAAAGGAAGCTGAATGATCGTATTCGACACGTTAAAAATACCGTGTGCGAAAGCAATCGTCATTGGTGCATTTAAGTTTAGGGATTCCTGAATGCTTCCTATCATTGCTGTATAAGGCACAATTAATATAATAACAATCGTTGCCCCGATTACGTTGAATATAACGTGAGTCAGTGCAGCACGTTTTGCCGCAAGAGATGCACCAAGAGAAGCCAGTACTGCGGTAATGGTTGTCCCAATATTATCACCAAACAGTACAGGCAGTGCTGCCGCAAGTTCTATAGCTCCCTGATCGTAAAGCTCCTGAAGCAGTCCAATGGAAGCAGACGAGCTTTGTACTAATACGGTAAATACGGTTCCAATTAACACACCCAAAATTGGGTTTTCACTTACGCTGATAGTCAAGTCACGGAAAGCCGGCAGACCTTCAAGCGGCTCAACGCCGTCTCCCATAAGAGAAAGACCAAAAAATAATGCCCCGAAGCCAAAAATGGCCTGGCCGATATTGTTTATCTTTTTATTTTTGAAGAAGAAAATTAATACGGTTCCTATGAATATAATAGGAAGTGCATAGTCTTCAATTTTGATACCGATAATAAAGGCTGTAACGGTCGTACCAATGTTGGCACCCATAATAACACCGATGGCCTGGGAAAGCGTCATGAAACCGGCGTTTACTAACCCGATGGTTAAAACTGTTGTTCCCGTACTCGTCTGTATAAGTATGGTGACAACTATTCCGGCTAAAACCCCCATTACCGGGTTACTCGTAAATTTATCGAGAATATCCCTTAATTTATCCCCTGCGATTTTCTGCAGGCCGTCCCCTAAATATTTAATACCAAATAGGAAAACACCTAATCCCCCGAAAAAAGTAAATAAAATCGTTTGAAGATCCAACACCCTCATCCCTTCGTTTTAAAAATTCCCCTAAGGCAAACCTTAATCAGCGTACTTGTTTAATATTGAGTAAAGATTGAGCTTTTGTAAAGATTATATTACATTTTATTTTTTCGTTTATTTCTGCCGTTTATCCAGGCCATATTGTGGCTTGTTTCCATTTGCGTTAGAATAAGCCTCGCAGGCTACAAAGGAGGCGGCAGATGTCTATGATTCAACTATTTATTAAAAGTTTATATTCCCCCCTTCACATTGCACGATTTCGTTTTCAAAAAATAACCAGAACTATTCTTTATATTTTCTTCCTGATGGCTCTGGCCAGTATACCAGCCGGTATCGCTTTGTCCCAGTCACTTTCACATGTATCGGATGAACTTGATACCCTTCTGCAGGAAGATGTTCCCGATTTTAGTATTGAAAACGGAGAGCTTATAAGCGAAGCGGAAGGTCCGCAGACTATCGGCGAAGGCGGCCGGGAGCTGATATTTGACCCCAGCGGCGAAGTCACGGCTGAAGAAATGGCCGCGTCCGGCCAGTCGGCGCTTCTTCAGGAAGAAGTAGTAATTGGTTCGGGTGATAACAGCCAGGTCTATTCCTACAGCCAGGCAGGCAGTATTTCTTTTACAAAGCAGGAGCTTTCTAATTTGGCCGCGTCCCTGCAGGATGTATTTTATATTTTGATCCCTGTGGCTGTTGTTGGATTATACTTATTAAATACAACACTTAAATTTATTGGTATATTTGCGCTTTCCGTGTTTGGGCTGATGATTCGAAAAGCTTCACCTATTCCGTTAAGTTATCGATTTATCTGGATCATGAGTGCTTTTGCGGTCACGCTGCCGACTATGATTATTGCGCTTTTGGACCTGTTTCCGTTTCAAATACCGGCAGGGTTCACGATTTACTGGGTTATAGCATTCTTTATGCTGTACCGCGCCTTCCGTTCCCTTCCCCGCCCAAAAAAAAGCAGCAGTCCGGCTTAGATGCCGTTCTGCTGCTTTTCTTTTAAGAAGAAGTCTGTGAAGCCTGCTCCATCTTTTTAATTAAAATTCTCGTCCCGTCGGCAGACACCACTTCGATGTCGACTCCGGCTTCTATCCACTGGCCGCCGCTGGTGGCACTGTAACGCTCTCCTTCTACTTCAATTGTCCCTGTCGGTCTGAAAGCAGTCAGTGCCTTTCCTTTTTTACCGATCAGTTCCTTGTAGGACTCGTTCATGGAGTTGTAACCGGAATCGCTGCTGAGCTTATCCTTAAGCGTAAGCTTGTCCCAAAGTCCTCTTCTTGGGAAGACTTTTAAAAACACGAGCGCTCCGACAATACCGAGCAGAAATCCGAATACTGCCAGCACTCCGTACAAAATACCCGGAGTAGGAACCGCTACACTCAAACTCATCAGTATAATACCAATCACTCCGAACGTGCCGTCCCCTGTCACTTTGCCGTCGAAAATAATGAGCATCAATCCGCCGGCATATAAAGCTAAAATCCATATGCTGGCTGCCCCTTCAATATGATGGGCAAAATATAATGTAATAAAGGCCAGTCCCAAAATACCGAATAAACCCTTTGTTTTTACGAGCAGTTCACCTATAAGAAACAATGTCGCGAGAAAGACGACGATAAAACCGACGCTTGCCTGATCGAGCCATTCCATTCCTTTCAGCTCCTTCGTTTTCATCTGGTTGTCTATATACTACGATTTTACCGTTGTTAGGTTTCAGATTCAATTTATCTCTTTTTTATATTGGAAATATTTTTAAAATAGAGCGCTCTTTTCATTGAAAAAAGAGAGAGTCTTTTAAAAGACTCTCCCACATGTTTACTATTATATTTAGTTTATTCAGCTGTTGGATTCCGATTCCTCGGAACCACCGAACAGAGAATCAATAATGCCATTAATAAATTCCAGAAAACCTGCAAAGAAAGACTGTGTTTCTTCGCTATTTACAAATCCGCCGATATTATCCTGAACTTTGCTGATTTCATCCTGTACCTGATTCCAGTCAACATTCAAGTCCTTCATCCGGTCGAACAGAGACACCAGGCCGTCTGTCTGCTCCTGGGTTAATTCGATGTTCATGTCCACCGCAATATTTTGAATCAGAACACGGATATCTTCAGAGCTTTCGATATTCTGTTCGCTGATCTCCTGTTTAACTCTCGTAATTAATTCTGTTGCTTCTTCAGTACCGATGCTTTCTCCAAGCTCCGCAGTTTTAACCACTTCTTCATTGGCTACCTGCTTCTGCTCTTCCGGAATGGTTACATCGTTCTGCACTTCGTACGCTTTTAAAATACCAGTCAGGGCCCCGGTTCCTGATACATCCATCGGTGCTGTTACATATACTTCTGCATCTTCCACCCCTGCAGTAATCATGGCATTGGCGTACATAGCTTCTGATATTTTAGTTATGTTGGTCGTTTCCACATCAATTCCGTCACCGGATCCCGCAGTTGTAATCTTAGCGGAAGAAAGGGCTCTTGTGCCTATATCGGCGGCGCTCATGTAATCGCCCAGGTATTCATGCTCCTCTTCATTGGATACCGTAATCGTTTCCACTTCAGAACCAGCATCCATTTCGTTTAACAGCTGATCCCGTTGTTCTGATGTTAAATCTTCGCCGAGAGTGATAATTTCATCTCCCTCTGCTGAATCAGCAAGAGCCCCCGCCGCTGGAAACGTCAGCATAATCGCCGCAGCAACTCCCGCCGCTGTGAATGTTTTTTTTCTGTTCATGTTGTTCTCTCCTTTTATGATCGTGCTTGTTTTCTGCTTTTTACGGTGCAGGCAGTTCCCTGCTGCCTTTTATGTGTACAGGAACATTTGTGTTCCATACCATTAGTCGATGCTTTTTTTATTTGGTTACACTTCTGATATGAAAAAGAAGCTCAAAACAACCTTTAAACAGATATGCTTGCCAAACAGATTCAAACGCTGATACAATGGCAATGCATAAGATTTGGTTACGATTGGTGTGTATTGTACAATGCATACTTTAGACTGGACCGAAAAATTTATTAATCTGAAGGGGCGAATGGATACATGAGCCAAGTAACGCATCGTTCCAAAACAAGACCAGTAAATGTAGGAAATCTGGTTATTGGCGGCAATGATGAGATCATCATTCAAAGCATGACAACGACTAAAACACATGACGTAGAAGCAACTGTCAAAGAAATTGACCGATTAGTAGAAGCAGGCTGCCAAATCGTCCGCGTAGCATGTCCAGACATGCGTGCAGCTGAGGCTATTCCTGAAATAAAAAAGCGTATTACTATTCCGTTAGTAGTAGACATTCATTTCGATTACCGCCTTGCGCTTAAAGCTATCGAAGGCGGCGCAGATAAAATACGCATCAATCCAGGTAACATCGGAAAACGCGAAAAAGTGGAAGCAGTCGTAAAAGCGGCTAAAGCAAAAGGCATTCCTATTCGTATCGGTGTAAACGCCGGTTCACTGGAAAAGAAAATTCTCGATAAATACGGCTACCCTACTGCGGATGGCATGGTAGAAAGTGCCCTTTATCATATCAGTATTCTGGAAGAACTGGACTTTCATGATATTATCGTATCGATGAAAGCGTCTGATGTTCATTTGGCTATTGAAGCCTACGAAAAGGCTTCTAAAGCTTTTGATTATCCGCTTCACCTTGGTATTACCGAGTCAGGCACCCTTTTTGCCGGTACGGTAAAGAGTGCAGCAGGCCTTGGTGCTATTGTGAATATGGGTATCGGAAATACAATGCGTATTTCTTTAAGTGCAGACCCTGTAGAGGAAATTAAAGTAGGCCGGGAGCTTTTAAAAACCTACGGCCTTGCGGCGAATGCAGCCACTCTTATTTCCTGCCCTACCTGCGGACGCATTGAAATTGACTTAATCAGCATTGCCAATGATATAGAAGAATATATTTCCACGATTAAAGCACCGATCAAAGTAGCCGTGCTCGGCTGCGCCGTAAACGGTCCGGGTGAAGCCCGCGAAGCCGATATCGGTATTGCCGGTGCCCGCGGTGAAGGTCTTCTCTTCCGTCACGGAGAAATCATCCGTAAAGTGCCGGAAGAAATAATGGTCGATGAACTGAAAAAAGAAGTCGACAAAATTGCAGAAGAACATTATAAAAAAGAAGCAGAAAAAGCAGCTTCCCTTACTAAATAATAAAATGCCCCGCCGGGATGGACCCGGCAGGGCATTTTATTTATAGAAAAACAGCGCACCCGGCTGATGGGTGCGCTGTTTTTTATGCGGTCACTTTTGACTTTGCCTGGCATTCCTCGCAGTAGCCGTATATCTCGAACTTGTGAGAGGTAACGGCAAAATCAGATTCTACGTTTTCTTCAAGCCAGTCCATCGGGCAGGAATGAATATGCTTTGTTTTGCCGCAGTCTAAACAGATCAAATGATGGTGATGCTGCGTCGTCGCACAGCTGAAACGAAATTTTTTCTCACCGTCCAGCTCCGTCATTTCCAATATTTCTTTTTCTGCAAACAATGATAGATTACGGTACACGGTGTCAAAACTCACGCCGGGGTAATTTTTCTGAAGTTCCACGAGTACATCCTTCGCGGATAGATACCGCTTTTCCTTGGAAAACAGTTCCAGCATTTGTTCGCGTTTGCCTGTATATTTAAATCCATCTTTTTTTAACTGGTTCAACGCCTGTTCTACGTTCATGCAAATCTCTCCCTTTTTCTCATAGACTTCAGCCGTTTTCCTGCCAATACCGCAAGCAGAAGAACAGCGGAAAGCACAACAATCATACCTCCGGTAGCAATATTAAACTGATATGAAAAATAAACCCCTGCCAGAACGGCCGCCTCCCCAAACAGGACGCTGAGCAGAAGAAGCTTTTTAAAGCTTTTGGCTACGTTCAGCGCGGCGGCTACGGGAAGAGCAATCAGCGCTCCAACTAGTAAAATACCTACCACCTTCATAGACATGGAGATCACAAGCGCTATTAATAACGAAAACAAAAAATTTACTTTTTTCAAAGGAATGCCGGAAACTTTTGCAAACTCCTGATCAAATGAGACAGAAACAAATTCTTTAAAAAATAAAGCTAAAATCAGAATGACAAGTCCGGCTGTAGCAATAATAAACCAAAGATCCTCCATCCGGACAGATACGATACTTCCGAAAAGATATTCGTACCATTCTGTATAGCCGCTGCCGGAGGCGCTCATTATCACTGCACTCAGTCCCACCCCGGCAGATAAAATAATCGGAGCAGCAAGCTCCTGAAAGCGATCGTATATTTGGCGGAGTTTTTCAATCAGCAGGGAACCAAGCAGGGCAAATAAAAATCCCGTATACATCGGACTTATGTCGGTAACCGTCCATACCTGCCCCATCAAAACCCCTGCCGAGATTCCTGTGAGCGTCACATGGGAAAGCGACTCTGAAATAATCGTAGAGCGCCTGACGGCAAGAAACACACCGACCATGGGGGCGATGGCACCTACAAGCAGGGCAGCAACGATTCCGCGTTCTATAAATGATAACTCTAACATGACATCAACTCTTCTATACGTATATTTTACAGGAAATAAACCGAAGCGACAATTGAAAGCCTATGCCTTTCGCCATTCCAGTGTTTTTCTGCCGCGCAGCTTCCGTACTCCCATCCCTCCGGCTTTCCGCCCTCCTATTACGAGGAGAAGAATGCCGAGAGCGATAAGTACGATCATTCCGCCCGGAGCCACATTTAAATAAAAAGCGGAAACCAGACCGCTTATAACGGATATCTCACCAATAATAATGGAATATATAAACATCTGCTTAAAGCTCTTAGATAATTGAATAGCAGCTGCGACCGGCAGTGTCACTAAAGCAGAGACTAGTAAAATACCGACAATTCTCATCGAGGACGCGATCACGAGAGCCGTCATGACAATAAATAGGAAATTCAGCCATTTATTTGGTATTCCGCTGACTTTCGCCTGTTCTTCATCAAATGCCAAAAACAGCAGTTCTTTATAGAATAAAACAAGCAGGATTACCACTACAACAAGCACAGCGGTAATAGCTGTTAAATCAGTCGGCGTCACTGCAAGAACACTGCCGAACAAATAATTAAACAAATCATTGTTAAAACCGTCGGCCAGAGAAATAAATACGACGCCCAGCCCGATACCCGAAGACATTATAATCGGCACCGCTATTTCCTGATAATGTTTATATACGTGCCGCAGCTTCTCCATTAAAATTGAACCGCCTACAGAAAAAGCCATACCCATATATAAAGGATTTATGGCCTGCAGGAATACAGCGCTCTGGCTAAGCAGTAAATGAAACGCAATACCGGTTAACGTAATATGAGAGAGAGCGTCCGTTACGAGCGCCATCCGGCGGACAACGATAAACACGCCCAGTACCGGTGCAAGAAATCCAATAATAATGCCGGCTAGAAATGCATTGCGTAAAAATTCATACTGAAAAAACAGATCAAACATTTAGTGCCCGCCTCCCCCATGCTCATGAGTCAGCAGATGTACATCATGGCCGTACAAAGAAGACATATCGCTTTCTTCAAAATCTTTTGTGCTGCCGTGAAAATGAAGGCTTTTATTTAAGCAGGCTACCTTTGTGACATAGCTTGTCATAGCTCCTACATCATGCGTGATAAGCAGAAGCGTAATTCCTCTTTTTTTATTCAGATGGCTGAGCAGCTCATAAAAAGCCTGCACCGAAGCTGTATCGACCCCGACTGTCGGCTCATCGAGAATTAGTATCTCCGGATCACTGACCAGCGCTCTTGCGATAAAAACCCGCTGCTGCTGGCCGCCGGAAAGCTCTCCAATATTTCTATCTTTAAATTCAAGCATGCCGACACTCGAAAGCGTCTGTTTGATTTTTTCTTTATGCGCTTTTCCCAAAAAACGAAACAAACCGATTTTTCCATACAGGCCCATGGCTACGACTTCAAATACAGTAGCTGGGAAGCCGCTGTTAAAACTGTTGGCTTTTTGGGATACATAGCCGATTTGATCCCATGATTTGAATTTTTTTACAGGAGTGCCAAACAGCTGAACGGTTCCGCTCTCCGGGGCATGCAGACCCAGCAGAATTTTGACGAGCGTTGACTTACCGGAGCCATTTGGTCCGACCAGGCCCAGAAAATCGCCTTTTTTTATGTGCAGCGTAATATCTTCCAGCACGGGCTGGTTTGTATAATAGAAAGATACTTGATCAACAGAAATAATAGAAGCTGGTGCAGAAATGGTATTTTTCATCTGGAGGCTCCTCCCCCTTTTAGTTAATGTTCATTCATTAAGAATCATTACGATTTGACTAATCAAGTATACAGGAGGAAAAGAGAGATGTAAATATTCGCAGCTTCCTGTCATACTGTATTTATAAGAAGAAAAAGGAGACAATACTATGTTAAAAAAAATAGCTGTTATTGATATTGGTTCCAACTCGATCCGGATGGTTATCCACGGAATGAATGGCAAACGCGGACTGAGGGAATTACATAACGTAAAAGAAGTGGCCCGGCTGAGCTCGCACATGGACGAGCAGAATAATTTAACGGAAGAAGGCTTCAGTATTCTTCGATCTGTGCTTCTCCGCTTTCAGGAAGTAATTGATTTCCATGAAGTGGAAACCGTTCAGGCAGCAGCAACAGCGGCTATTCGAAATGCATCGAACTGCAAAGAGATTATCCAGTTTATTACAGATGAAACAAACATGCCGGTCCGGGTGCTGAGCGGAGACGAAGAAGCCTACTACGGATTTCTGGCAGTGCAGCAGTCTACCTTCCTAAATGACGGCATCACCGTTGATATCGGCGGCGGCAGTACGGAAATCACGTTATTTCAAGACAAAAAGATTATTCACTCCCACAGCTTTCCTTTTGGTGCTCTAACACTAAAAAAAGAGTTTGTGGATTCTTATAAAAAAGAGCATAAGGCACTCGAAGCGGTTAAGGAAAAAGCTAAAAATGAATTTAAAACCCTCCCCTGGCTTCTCTCTACTGAGGATCTTCCGATTGTCGGTATAGGCGGAAGTGCCCGTAACCTGTCCTTAATTCATCAGGCGTCCATCGACTACCCTCTTTCCGGCCTGCATCAGTACACGATGGTGCCAGACGAGATGCAGTCTGTTATCGATCTGCTGTCCGACACACCGGAAGAAAAGCGTGACTCTATTGAAGGGTTATCCAAAGACCGCTCTGATACAATTCTGCCGGCTGCCGTTATTATTCAGTCTCTTATTGAATATACCAGCGCCCCTTATTTTATGATGAGCAACAAAGGACTCCGGGATGGATTATTAATGGAAGAACTGCAGAAAGAACATCCGGAAATCAAAACGATAGAAGTTGAAGAAGAGAGCTTTTATCAGCTGAAAGAAGAATTTGAAGTAAACAATGTCAACGTAGAGCAGGTAGGGTTTATTGCCGATCATTTGTATACGCAGCTGCTTCCGCATCTTCCCGAGGAGCTCATTGCAAATAACCAGCAGGAATTACTGCGAAAAAGTGTAAACGTCTTGTATATAGGGGAATATATAAGCTACGAAGCCAGTAGCCAGCATACGTTTTATTTATTAACGAATCGTTCCATTGACGGCATTTCGCACCGGGATCGAATGGCGATGGCTTTTATCGCCTCCTTTAAATCGAAATCATGGCTGCAGTCTTTTTCCAAACCATTTAAACAGCAGATAGACGATAAGCTTCTTGCCCAGTACGAGCTTCTAGGCAGTATATTAAAGCTTGCCTATGCGCTCAACCGCACGAACCGCAACGTAATCGAGCGCCTTGATATTGAAAAACAGCGTAAAGAACTGCACTTTACTTTTTACAGTGCCGATGATATTTCTCCCGTATTTGAAATGATGAAAAGTGAAAAACATAAAAAGCATTTGGAAAAAGTGCTCGACCGCTCCATTACTCTTCACTTTTTGTAATCAAATATTTATACGGCATTTACATTGCTGTGCTAATGTTTGCTCTGGAGCCTTCTTTACGCTTCCAGGACCCATTATAGATGGAAAAAAGCCGTCTGCAGAAAGGAAGATCAGCCTATGACGCCTTCTAAAAAACAATCTATTGATTTCAGCTCTCCTGCCTACTATAACAACAGAGAATTAAGCTGGCTTTCCTTTAACGAAAGAGTTCTTCAGGAAGCAGTAGATGAAAGAACTCCTCTACTGGAACGGCTTAAATTTCTTGCTATATTCAGTTCCAATCTGGATGAATTTTTTTCTGTGCGCGTCGCTGGTTTAAAGGATCAGGTCAAAGCCGGGTACAACCGCCCTGAAAACAAAGCAGGCATGACGCCTAAGCAGCAGCTCGCAGCAATTACCGACCGAACAGCTGCGCTCGTCCAGAAGCAGGATATCTTTTTCACCGAAACCATCCTTCCGCTGTTGGACACAGAAGGCATACAGATATTAACGATGCAGGAACTGAATAACGGCCAGCAGTCGTATGTGGAAAATTATTTCCGGAGCTATGTTTTTCCCGTGCTGACTCCTATGGCCGTGGACAGCTCCAGGCCCTTTCCTATGCTTCTTAACAAATCTCTCCACCTGGCAGTAAGACTTCAGCACAAACAGGATGGCGATCAGGCGGAAAGTTTTGCGATCGTCCAGATCCCCGCCGTGCTTTCCCGGTTTATTGAGCTGCCGGCTGCCTCCGGTGAAAAGCGGTTTATGCTTCTTGAACATTTGTTAATGGAGTATATGCCGGAATTATTTAAAGGCTATGACATTATCAGCGTGTCTCCATTCCGGATTACAAGAAATGCCGATTTAACTATTCACGAAGAGGGAGCCCGGGACCTTCTGCAGGAAATAGAAAAAGAATTAAAGAAGAGACGCTGGGGGGCTGTTATTAGACTAGAGTACCAGAAGGGGCTGATGGACGAAAAAACCCTCCGCTACCTCGTACAGACCCTGGACGTACATGAGGACGATGTCTATCAGACAATCGGGCCGCTTGATCTTTCTTTTCTATTTGGACTGTATTCCAACTTATCAGAAGAACGGGAGCATCTGGTGGATGAAACACTGATTCCCCAGACGCCGGAAGACCTTATCGACGAGCCGGATATTTTTGAAGCCATTGAAAAAAAGGATCTCTTTTTTCACCATCCCTATGAATCGTTTCAGCCGATCGTAGACTTTATTACCGCCGCCGCGCATCATCCTGAAGTTCTGGCTATCAAGCAGACGCTCTATAGAGTAAGCGGTGATTCTCCCATTATCAAGGCTCTGCTTGAGGCAGCTGATAACGGAAAACAAGTGACTGTGCTCGTAGAACTTAAAGCACGCTTTGATGAAGAAAACAACATTATCTGGGCTAAAAAGCTGGAAAAAGCCGGCGCTCATGTTATTTTCGGAGTAAGCGGCCTTAAAACCCACAGCAAGATTACGCTCGTAGTAAAAGAGCATAAAGGAAAAATTAAACGCTACATCCATTTGGGTACGGGAAATTATAATGATTCGACAGCCAAACTGTATACGGATATGGGGATTCTAACGATGAATACCTCATTTGGCGAGGACGCTACGAACTTTTTTAATCACATCAGCGGATTTACGAAAAAGCCGAAATGGAATCAGATATCGACAGCTCCGACCGATCTTCGGGAAGACCTGCTGGCATTGATAGACCAGGAAATCGCCTATCAAAAAAAGCACGGAGACGGCCGTATTATCGCAAAAATGAATTCATTAACAGATAAACCGCTTATTTTGAAGCTCTATGAAGCTTCGGCAGCGGGCGTGAAGATTGACCTGATTATCCGTGGCATCTGCTGCTTAAAACCTGGAATAAAAGGAGTCAGTGAGAATATTCACGTTATCAGTATTATAGGAAGATTTCTGGAGCATTCCCGTATATTCTTTTTCCATTCCCACAAAGAAGAAAAAATGTATTTATCGTCGGCGGACTGGATGACAAGAAATATGGACAAACGTATCGAAATTATGTTTCCTGTGTTCTCCCCCTCTATAAAAAAACGATTGAAGAAAATTCTGGAAACGTATCTAAAAGATAATGTCAAAGCAAGATACCAGGACAATACCGGCACCTATCACTATGTATCATCCGACCATAAGCCGGTAAACAGCCAGCTGTTGTTTCATGACTGGGCCGCCCGCTTTGTAGATTCCGATGGAGAGTAATATAGTAAGACAAAAAAGCGTTCCGGCATAGTGCCGGGACGCTTTTCACATTTTATTCTTTAGCAACTAGTTCGCTGCCTTCCGCTTTTTCCTGGATCTCGACGGCATACCAGCTCTTTGCATCCCCGTGCTCTTCGACATAGGCTCTCATACCTGCCACGCCGCGGTGATAAGCTGTTAAGGCTTTATTCCAGTCTCCTTCGTATTTGTCGTGCAGATAATCAAGATACTCTACGGACAAACGCATGGAATAATAAGGGTTGTAGAGAAAATCTTTTTCATAAGCAATATCTGCCATATCTGCAATCCACGGCCCCGTATTAGTCATAAACTGGGCCATCCCATAGGCGCGTCCATATTTCGTCTGCGGTCCTACCAGATCAGGATCAAACGTTTCGCCCGTTTCTACACTGAGCAGTTCGTAAACGATGGCTGGATCAATGTCTTTATTATGAGCATGATAAGACATAAAAACTCCCCAGTCTTTTTTGAATAGACCATCGCTTTTTTCATAAAAATCTTCCGCTTCGTCTTCTGCGGCTTTCCATTCGTGATACGTCATTTCGCTGCTGATCGGCTGGAGTTCTTCCGGAAAGATTTCTTCCGTTTCAATTTTTTCTGCACGCTCCAGATCTTCCTGTTTTTCATTCAGTACGTCTAAATGATTATGAACCTGCTCTTTTTCAATCCCGCTGAGCATGAACAAAAATGGGATCGCCAGTATCGAAAATTCACTCGTTACACTCACGGTAAAGCCCCCTGTTTTGTGCTTTTTTGTGTTCCGGATTAGGTTTCTTTCTCTCGCTATAAGGTTTTACCGGATCTAACGAAAAAAGTCAAGGGGCCGCAGCGGCTCCTTGACTTTTTGTTTTTCTTTATAACGCCGCGGTACTTACTGCGCCAGGACTTCCTCTTTTAAATTCCCATTAAAAGACTGTTTGGACAACATTTGGATTTCATGGTGGTACGGCGGTTTTTTATTCTTTTTATCTTCTCCGACATAAGGTGTTTCCAATATCTTTGGAATGTCTTTAAATCTCTCGTGGTGAACAATTTTATTGAGGGCTTCAAAACCAATATAGCCAAAGCCGATGTTTTCATGACGATCCTTATGGGCACCAACATCGTTTTTGCTGTCATTAATGTGGAGCACTTTCAAGCGGTCCAATCCAATCAGGCGGTCAAATGATTCCAATACACCGTCAAGGTCATTAATGATATCGTAGCCGGCATCGTGGACGTGACAGGTATCAAAGCAGACCGATAATTTATCATTATGATGAACCCCGTCGAAAATAGCTGCAAGCTCTTCGAACGTTCTTCCGCATTCCGAGCCTTTGCCGGCCATTGTTTCAAGCGCAATCTGCACGTTCTGCTCCGGTACAATAACTTCATTGAGCCCTTCAATAATCTTTTTAATTCCTGCTTCCGGCCCTGCACCGACGTGGGCGCCCGGATGCAGGACAATCTGTTTTGCACCGAGTGCTTCGGTCCGCTGTATTTCAGACGTTAGAAAATCAACGCCCAGCTGGAACGTTTCCGGCTTTGTAGTATTGCCGATATTAATAATATAAGGTGCGTGCACGACTACTTCTTTAATGCCATTTTCCTGCATATGCTTTGTGCCTTCTTCGATCTGCAGGTCTTCGATAGCTTTGCGGCGGGTATTCTGCGGAGCGCCTGTATATATCATCATAGCTGTAGCGTTATAAGAGGCGGCTTCTTCGCTCGAACCGAGCAGCATTTTCTTGCCGCTCATGGAAACATGGGATCCTAGTAGCATCTGGGGTCTTCTCCTTTATGAGCGCTTATCTTTGCGTTTATTTAATCTTTTTTCACGGCTCTGCTGATGGCTGAGCTCCTGCTGGGCTTTTTTCTTGTAGCCCGGCTTTACGTTTTTTGGTTTTGGCTTTGGCTTTTTAGGCACGGCCTTTTGTTCCTGCTTTTGAGAGGCGGCACGGAAACTTTTCCGGTCTACTGTTTTAACGAACTCCCCTTTGCGGAGCTCAACCAATTCACACTTAATCCCCTTTTTTTCAAGCTTTTGAAGCGAGGCCAGCTCATCTTTTTCAATAAGCGTATAGGCTTCTCCGCTTAACCCTGCACGGCCTGAACGACCGATACGGTGGACATAGTATTCTAAATCGGTAGGAAGTGTATGGTTGATAATATGCGTAATTCCAGGGATGTCCACTCCGCGTGCGGCCAGATCGGTAGCGACCAGATACTGCACTTCAAGACTATGAACACGGCGCATCACCTGTTTTCTTTCCCGTGGCGACAAGCCGCCGTGGAGAAGGTCTGCGTTCAGCCCTTTTTCCAGGAAAGCTGCATGCACCTCGTCTGCTTCTTCCTTTTTATTAGCGAATACTATCGCTAAGTAAGGCTGAATCGAGGAAGCAATACGTACCGTTTCTTCCGTACGGTCTTTGTGTTTAAGAGGAAGAAAGTAATGATTAATCTCTCTCGGCGCAGCTGACTTTGGATCAATGTGCACATGCTTTGGATTAGTCATGTATTTTTTTAGAAATGGCTGCAGCGACTCTGGAATGGTGGCGGAAAAAACCATCATCTGCAGCGAGTCCGGCATTAAAGCTGCCACTGGGTCGATATCTTCAATAAATCCCATATCGAGCATTTGGTCAGCTTCATCAATAACGAGCATCTTTACACGGTGAATATCGATAGACTGGGTTTTCACCATGTCCCGTAAACGTCCCGGTGACGCAACGATTATATGAGGGGTATTTTGAAGCTTTTCAATGTCGCGCTTGCGGTCTGATCCTCCGACTACACGCTGGGACGTAATAACCCGGTCTTCCGGCTGGTCAGCAAGCAGTCCCTTCAGCACTTTATTAATCTGTTCTACAAGTTCTCTTGTCGGTGCAGTAATAACAGCCTGGACTTCTTTTACGTCAGGCTCAATTCTCGCTATGATAGGCAGCAGAAATGCCAGCGTTTTTCCGGAACCCGTCTGGGACTGCCCAATTACGTCTTTACCATTTATGACAGCTGGAATCAGCCTTTCCTGAATGTCTGTAGGAGAATTTAATTTTTGTTTCTCCAATGCCTCTATTAGAAAAGCAGGCAGTTTGTATTGCTCAAAAGCTTTCATATTCATGTTTGTTCCTCCGTCTTTGATTACCCTGTGGGTATCCTATTGAACCGACCCCTATTTTATCATAAACTGCGCTTCTTCACAGGCTTCCTGACCATATTCTCTACTTCGTCCTGCTTTTCATTTTATAAAGAAGCTAGTATACTGTAAGGGACATGCTAAATGCATGGAGAACCCTGGCCCGGAAAAACAGCCGGAACAGGATAACGGAAGTATGTTTCAGAGGAGGCAGTTATGGAAGTATTAAAAATTTCACCCCGCGGTTATTGCTACGGAGTGGTTGACGCGATGGTTATGGCACGACAGGCTGCAAGCAACCTGGACCTGCCGCGCCCCATCTATATCCTGGGAATGATCGTTCACAACAAGCATGTTACAGATGCATTTGAAGAGGATGGCATTATTTCACTGGACGGAGAAAATCGTGTAGAAATCTTAAAGCAGGTAGATCACGGGACCGTTATTTTCACGGCACATGGTGTATCACCTGAAGTACGCCAAATTGCTCAGGAAAGAGGGCTGACGACTGTCGATGCCACCTGCCCTGATGTTACGAGAACGCATGACTTGATCCGTGCTAAGCGTGATGAAGGATACGATATTATTTATGTAGGTAAAAAAGGACACCCCGAGCCGGAAGGCGCTATCGGAGTGGCACCTGACGTCGTTCACCTTGTGGAGACACTTGATGATGTAGAAAATCTCAACATTCAATCCGAAAAAATTATTATTACCAATCAGACGACAATGAGCCAATGGGACGTTTCCGATATTATGAATCGTGCGATGGAAAAATATCCTAAAGCATCTATTCATAATGAAATCTGTATGGCGACCCAGGTCCGTCAGGAAGCTGTTGCTGAACAGGCGAGCCAGACCGAGCTGGTACTAGTTGTTGGGGATCCGAAAAGTAATAACTCCAACCGCCTTGCCCAGGTTTCTGAACAAATTGCCAATACCCCGGCTTACCGTATTTCTGATATCAGCGAACTACAGCTGAGCTGGCTTCACGGTATTAAAAAAATAGGCGTAACGTCCGGTGCATCAACCCCTACCCCTATTACAAAAGAAGTTATTACCTTCTTACAGCAGTACGACGAAAACGATCCCACTACGTGGAAAACAGAGAAAAAAGTAGAAGGATCAAAAATCCTTCCTAAAGTAAAAGCGAAAAAATAAAGAGGCCATTTCGGCCTCTTTTTTTATATGAATGAAAATGGCTCTGACGACACTTCAGAAGCAATCCATTCGACACCCTCTATACGCTTATCCTTTAACTCGTCCATATAGCGCTTTGTACCGGCTTTCATAATTTTTTCAACATTATGCCCGGGATCTATCATACTTAGGCCGTCCAGCATTGCGTCCTGAGCGGTATGATAATAAATATCTCCGGTTAGATAAATATCGGCGTTTTTAGAAAGTGCCTGCTTCCAGTACTTATTGCCGTCCCCGCCCAGAAGCGCCACTCTCCGGACTTTTTTATTCCGGTCTCCTACAATACGAACTGACGGCACGTTAAACCGCTGCTTTACATAGTCGGCAAAAGCCTCTATCGTCATCTCTTCCGGCAGCAGGCCGACTCTTCCCAATCCCAGTTCGCGGCCTTTTACATCTAATGAATAAACATCATAGGCCGGCTCTTCGTAAGGATGGGCATCAAGCATTGCCTGTTTCACACGGTTAAGGTCTGATTCAGACACAATGGTTTCTATGCGCATTTCCTTAACATATTCCTGACGGCCGGACTCTCCAATAAATGGATCTGCATCAGCTTCCGGCATAAAGGTGCCCGTGCCTTCCACAAAAAAGCTGCAGTGGCTGTAGTCCCCTAAATTGCCGGCTCCAGCATTTCCGATGGCTTTACGGATAGTATCGGCGTGGGATTCCGGAGAAAACACGACAATTTTTTTCATGTTTTCTGTCTGTGTCGGTACCAGCACTTCCACATGTTGAAGACTCAAAGCATCCGCCATCATATCGTTTACTCCTCCCGGAGCAATATCGAGATTAGTATGAGCGGCGTATACAGCAATATCGTGTTTAATGCACTTTTCAATTAGTGGTCCCTGGCCATGGGCCGTATCAATTTCTGTCAGAGGACGGAATATCAAGGGATGATGCGCAATAATCAGCTCTGCTCCTGCAGAGATCGCTTCTTCGATCACCTCGTCCGTCACGTCCAGTGCGACCAGCACCCGGCTTACCGGCTTATCAAGCATGCCGACCATCAGCCCGACCCGGTCCCCTTGTACAGCGTACGTACGCGGCGACCATTCTTCAAACACGTCAATTACAGTTTGTCCTTTTACCTCTCTGCTCATGAAAATACCTCCTTGTACCACTCCTGCTTTTGCTGCAGGAGCTTTTTTTTACTTTGAACTTCTTCTTTGTTTTCTGCCCTACTCAGCTGTCTGCCGATGGATTCCCAGTTTTTCTGTTCCCTTTTCCACTGGTTTATAAAAGCTGGTTCTTTTTTAACAGAAAGAAATGGGCCGAACAATAGGGCCGCTCCCCTGCTCATGGCTGCCTGCCGGTATGGTTTTTCAGGGTCTCCCTTTTGGGCGGTAAGGATTTCATAATAGTGATTGTCTTCTTCTATAATACATTCATCCATAAGCTCCCAGTTATTGTCCAGCAGCCACTGCCGGACTTCCACCGCTGCTACATTCGGCTGCAGCACCAGCTGGGAGGGAAGGCTGTTTACCAGGTCCCTGCCGTCATCGAGGATGGAAACAATTAAAGGACCTCCCATTCCGGCTATCATAATTGTGTCAATACGATCTTCATTTTGCAAAACGGACACGCCGCTTCCCAATCGGAGTTCAATCCGATCTTCCATATGGTACTTTTGAATATTTTTTCTCGCTGCTGCAAGCGGTCCATCACGAAGGTCTGCGGCTATAGCCTTTCGTGAGCTGTCCTCCCGACATAAATAAATCGGCAGAATGCCGTGATCGGTTCCGATATCAGCTACATCGGCGCCCTCTTTTACAAATGCTGCAATCGCAGCGAGTCTTTTGGATAGTGCTATATTCGTCATATCGGCTTTCCTTTCTATGTATAGATCCTTTATTATCGTACCATATACCATTGTTTTCTCTGCATAAAAAAACAAAAAGAAGGCTTCCCCTCTTTTTGTTTATTCTTCCAGCGACATTAAGTATTCTGCTATTGCATCGCCTTCTTCTGCGTTGGCTGCAATCCCTCCAGGCATATCTCCTATACCTTCCTGGGCAATTGTAGAAATCTCCTCAGCTGAATAATTAGATGCTGCGTTATTAATAGCTGGAAATTCTCCCTGTCCTTCCAGATTTTCACCATGGCAGGAAATACAGTTTTCAGCTACCAGATCTTCTCCATAGGCAACCGGATCGTCTTCTACCGAAGCTTCTCCAGATTCTTCTGCTTCTCTTTCCGCCTGCTCGCTCAATCCAATAAAGGATAGACCAAGTGTTAAAAGGAGTCCAAGTACAGCGATTAATAAAAATGGAATAAGCGGTTTTCTTTTCACACACTCTCCCCCTCTTCACTATGTATCAAATCATGTATACGTATTCTTTTTTATTTTACTTTATATTGAACAATTTAAAAAGACTAAAACCAATATTTATGAGAGCGAATACATATTAGAAACCAGACAGCTGAAGAAACATCAGGCTGTACATAAAAAAAGCCGCCCGGCAGGCGGCTTTTTCATCGTTATTTAATCAAGGAAATCTTTCAGGCGCTTGCTCCGGCTTGGGTGGCGGAGCTTCCGAAGAGCTTTGGCTTCGATTTGGCGGATTCTTTCTCTGGTTACGCCAAATACTTTACCGACTTCTTCAAGCGTTCTCGTACGGCCGTCATCAAGGCCGAAACGGAGACGCAGTACATTCTCTTCACGATCCGTAAGCGTATCAAGCACGTCTTCCAGCTGTTCTTTCAGAAGTTCGTATGCCGCAGCATCGGATGGAGCAAGAGCTTCCTGGTCTTCAATAAAGTCGCCGAGATGAGAGTCATCTTCTTCCCCAATTGGTGTTTCAAGTGACACCGGTTCCTGGGCGATCTTAAGAATTTCTCTTACTTTATCCGGCGTCAAATCCATTTCTTTGGATACTTCTTCTGGAGAAGGCTCGCGTCCAAGGTCCTGAAGCAGCTGACGCTGTACGCGGATTAATTTATTGATTGTTTCCACCATGTGCACAGGTATGCGGATCGTTCTGGCCTGGTCGGCAATTGCACGGGTAATGGCCTGTCTGATCCACCATGTAGCATAGGTACTGAACTTATAACCCTTGTTGTAGTCGAACTTCTCTACTGCTTTAATAAGTCCCATGTTGCCCTCCTGGATTAAGTCCAGAAAGAGCATGCCGCGTCCTACATAACGCTTTGCAATCGAAACGACAAGACGAAGGTTTGCTTCTGCAAGTCTTCGCTTTGCTTCTTCGTCCCCTTCTTCAATAAGCTTTGCCAGGGATACTTCTTCTTTTGCTGAAAGCAGGTGCACCCGGCCGATTTCTTTTAAATACATACGAACGGGGTCATTAATCTTAATGCCGGGAGGAACGCTCAGGTCATTGAGGTCGATTTCTTCCTCTTTGGCTACACGATCCATGCTTGGAACAACTTCTTCCCCTTCATTGAGAATATCTACTCCCTGTTCGCCGAGATATTCAAAAAATTCATCCATCTGTTCTGAATCCTGCTCATAAGGGGCAAGTTTCTCAGAAATTTCCGCATAGGACAAATTTCCGCGTTTTTTACCTGCTTCTAGTAATTGTTCTTTTACCTGATCGATGGACATATCGCCTTCCGCCAGTGGGCGGGTTGGTTTCTCAGCCATTCGATCCCCTCCTTCCGATCGTCTCATTACTTCCATTATTTATCTCTATTGTTCATTATTCTGATGCAGTTGGAAGTCGATTTTAGCATATCTCTGCCAGTGGATTCCAATAAACTGCCTGCAAAAAAATAGGGCTATTTTCCTTTATGGAGAAAGAGGAATAGCCTGTAAGAACCGCTGTTTATAATCCTGATGATTTACGAAGCTCCAACAGCTCCATAGCAAGCTTCAGGGCTGTTTCATAATCTTTTCGATGTTCAGCTTCTTTAATTTTTCGTTCTTTCTCTTTAACTAATACCCTTTCCGGGTATCTTTTAATCTGGTACACATAGTCAGACATTTCATTTTCCGATAAATCAGCCTGAATGTCAAGAAGAGATATTTCCGACACAATATTTCTGAGCTCCCCGTCCTCTAAATACGATAAAAACTCACCAGGATCCGGTTCGTTCCCATCTGCATAAAAAGCATAAAGATGGGCAGCAACAGCCATATGGGCATCAAAGTTAAATTCCCCGCCCAGTACTTCCTGTACCCGAAATGCTGTGTTTTTATTCTGCAGCATGTGGGCAAGCAGCTGCTTCTCCGCGTTCATATAAGCCGGAAGCAGCTGATTTTTTCTATACGAGGACGTTTCCTGCACAGGCGGAGGCGGCGGTTCCTCCATATAAGAAGAAGGCGGCCGGACTGGCTCCTGACGTGTCCGGGCTAGTCGTTCTTTCTCTTCGTTAAGTGCATCAAGTGATAAAGAAAATTCTTCTGCAAGCTGTCTTAAATAAATATCCTGTTCTACAGCACCCGGCAGTTTTACAATTTCCTTTATTACGGTTTCGACGTAAGCGAGTTTATCTCCTTCATTATTAAGATTTTTATTTTTACGCAGGTATTTCATCTTAAAGGAAGTAATCGATACAGAAGAATTTAGTATATCTTTTTTGAATTTTTCACTGCCGTGTTTTCTAATATAATCATCCGGGTCTACTTTATCAGGAAGCAGGGCTACCTGAACATTCACCTTTTCCTTTTCGAACAGGGCACCCGCCTTCCATGCTGCCTTCTGTCCCGCTTCGTCGCCGTCGTAGCATAAAAGAACCTGATCTGTATTTCTCCGGATCCACTGTACCTGTCTTTCGGATAAAGCAGTACCCAGCGCAGCAATGCCATTCGTCACTCCGGCGCCTGAGGCTGCAATAACATCGGCATACCCTTCAAACAGAACCGCCTGATTTTTTTTACGTATCGGTCCGCGGGCTAAGTGAATGCCGTATAGGGATTCGTGCTTTAAAAAAATCGAGGTTTCCGGTGAATTTAAATATTTAGGTTCCTGCTCGCCAAGAGACCTTCCGCCGAACGCTTTTACCTTTCCTTTGGCATTATGAATAGGAAACATAATGCGGTGGCGGAACCGGTCATAAATATCCCAGCTGGATTCCCGCCTGAAAAGAAGTCCTCCGTCGACCATCTCTTCGATATCAAACTCACGCTTCTCCAGAAGTTCTTTGAGCATTCTCGGCTGATTCGGAGCGTAACCGAGGCGGAAGGTTTCCATCTGCTCCACCGTTACTCCTCTATTCAGCAGGTAATCATAAGCTTCTTTTCCCTGTTCGGTATTCATTAACAGGTGGTGATAGTATCTTGCAGCAAGCTCGTAGGCTTCCCAAAGCGGACTGGCGTCCTCTTCCTTTTGATAAGCCGTTCCCGGCTGCTCCGGAAGTGCTATGTTAGCTTTACCGGCAAGCTTTTCCACAGCTTCTACAAACGGCAGATTATCTTTTTCCATTACAAAAGTGATCGCATTCCCGCCGGCTCCGCAGCCAAAGCAGTGATACAGCTGTTTATCCGACGACACGGTGAATGATGGTGTTTTTTCATTATGAAAAGGACACAGCCCTGAATAGTGCTTGCCCTGTTTTTTCAACGATACATAATCGCTGACTACATCAACAATATCCAGAGAATCCCGGATTTCATTAATTACTTGTTCAGGAATACGTTGTGCCATTTTCTATCCTCTTCCTTTATACGCAGCCTATTCGGTCGCACCGCTCTGTCCTGCCTCCAGAAAAGAGGCAAACGACTCTTTGAAATGTTTTTTATCAGCAGCTTTTAACGGCGGCGGGCCTTTTTTCTTTAATTTCCCCTGCTTGATCAGAAGACCTTCATATCGGCCGGCAAGAAGTATGTCTATTTCGTCTTTCCGAAACACTCTTCCTTTTGGAGAAAGTACAGCGGCCCCTTTTTGCAGAAGCAGGGCAGCAAGACCGTGGTCCTGAGTTATTGCAACATCTTCTTTTCCGATGTGATTCATAATATACATATCCACCGCTTCCGGTCCGATGTCGACCATCACAGCTTTTGAATAATAGGTTTTGGAGGAGACGTGATCATAGCTGTGTACAAACAACGATGGAATCTGCCGGGCTTCTGCCAGTGCATCAATCTCTTCTTTTACAGGGCAGGCATCTGCGTCCGTATAAATAATAATAGATACCACCTCCACGTGAATATGAAACAACTGCCGGCATTTAATAAGCACGGCAGCAGTTAGTCATTATTTTTGAAACATATTGGAAATCAAATTGGCTGTTTCTTCTACGGCTTTATTGGACACATCAATCACCGTACAGCCGATTTTTTCCATTATTTTTTCGGAATAGACGAGCTCCTGGTTAATACGGTCCAGGCTTGCATAGCTTGCCTCTGCCCGAAGACCCAATGCTTTCAGGCGCTCGGCCCGGATGTTGTTAAGCTTTTCCGGACTGATCCGCAGGCCGATACATTTTTCAGGGGGAATCTTGTAAAGCTCTTCCGGCGGCTCTACTTCAGGTACTAAAGGTACATTTGCCACTTTCAGCCGCTTGTGGGCAAGGTACTGGGAAAGCGGGGTTTTTGAAGTACGGGACACGCCGACAAGAACAATATCTGCTTTCATAATGCCGCGCGGATCTCTTCCATCATCATATTTCACCGCAAATTCAATCGCTTCGACCTTACGGAAATAGTCTTCATCCAGACGATAGACAAGCCCTGGTTCATATTTCGGCTGGGTGTTGGTCATGTTCACCATTTTGTCGAGCATCGGTCCGATAATATCCACGGTTTCTACTCCGGCTTCTTCCGCCCGGTCCAGTAAGTATTTATTTTTATCAGGAATCACTAACGTAAAAGCAATCATAGCATGAGCTTCTCTTGCCAGTTCAATTACCTCGTCAATAGTGCCCTCATCCTCTACATAGGGAATGCGGCGGATTTCCATTCCTTTTTCCCCGAACTGGCTGGCAGCAGCCTTAACTACAAGCTCCGCCGTTTCTCCAACGGAATCAGACACTACATATACAATTGGTCTTGGTTTAGTTTTTACCATCGTTCCTCCCTTTCCAGATGCCTGACGCGTTTTTACATGTCATCATGTGCCAGGTCAACAAGCAGCTTTGTAATGTTCGTTTTTGTTACTCTTCCCGTTACTTCCATTTTTCCGTTCTGCTGATCTTTAATAACAGGAAGTGCATCAATCTGCTTTTCAATCAGTTTACTGGCCACTTCTATAATTAAGTCGTCTTTACGGCAGACCGTTATATTAGGCATTCTAGTCATAATAATACTTACCGGCATGGCCTCAAGCTCCTGTTTGCCTATACTGGCACGCAGCAGGTCTTTTCTGGAAAGCACTCCTGTTAAAGACGATGCTCCGTCTACAACAAAGAGTGTTCCAACGTCTTCAAGAAACATTGTTACAATCGCATCATACACAGAGCTTGCATCGTTTACGACTACCGGGATTGACTGGTATTCCTTTACCGTAATCTGCTTGATCTTTTCGTTAAGAAGCTGCGTACCTGTTTTTCCTGTATAAAAATAGCCGACTCTTGGTCTTGCATCGAGGTACCCGGACATCGTAAGAATCGCCAGATCGGGCCGGAGAGTCGCTCTCGTAAGAGAAAGCTTATCTGCAATATGCTCTCCGGTAATCGGCCCTTCTGCTTTTACTATATCTACTATAAATTCCTGTCTTTTTGATAATTGAATGGTCAACACCGCCTTCATAACATACGACATGCTATGCTACTCTATCTATTATTATATCTTATTGGACCGGCGCTGACTACGCAGACTTCTCTAGTCTGACGACTCGGTAAATACGAGATACCTGAAATCAGCAAAGGTCTGGATAAGCCCGGACAGCTGGACCATCTGCGCAAGACGGTTCTGCTTTACAGCTTCATCATCGCTCATCACCATTACATGCTCAAAGTAGTCATTAATATAAGGAGAGAGCTTCTCAAGTTCCTGAAGCGCCTCTTCCATGCTGTTATCCTGGAGCAGGGATGGCAGGGAGACTGCCAGCTCTTCATGGGCTTTCATCAGCTGCTTCTCCTGATCGTTTTCCATCAGCTCTGTTCGTACAGGGGGAGCATCCAATTCGGCTTTTTTGGAAATATTGGTAACACGGCTGAGTGCTTCCACCGTCTCTTTAAACGAAGCTTTATTTTTCTGCGCCTGCAGAAAACCGGCTTTGTTGACTAAAATATAAATATAGCCAATGTCTCCCTGAAGAAGGGCATCACAGACATCATGGCTGATGGAGCGCTCCAGCAGAAGGTTGCGGATCCGCTGTTTGAAAAATTCCTGAAGTTCAATGGCCAGTTCTTCTTCCGGACGTTTCAGCACCCCTGCTTTTGCAGCTATTTCCATTGTCTGCTGAATCATCCCTTCCACCGTAATCGGCAGCTCCTGGGCAAGCATAATAGCAACTGCTCCGGCTGCATGCCTTCTAATACCATTTGGATCCTGGGAGCCTGTAGGAACTGCCCCGATGCCAAACGCTGTTACTACGGTGTCCATTTTGTCAGCCAGCCCGATAACGGCTGCTTCTTTGGAAGAAGGCGTCATGTCCCCTGCAAAACGGGGCAGGTAGTGCTCTCTTATCGAACGTGCCACGGTTTCATTTTCTCCGGCCAGCAGCGCGTATTTCTCACCGACAATACCCTGAAGTTCTGTAAATTCATCCACCATAAGCGTGACCAGATCAAACTTCGATAAAAACGCTCCACGGCGGATATTTTCCTGCGCTTCTTCCGACAGGCTGATTTTTTTGGCTGCAGCCAGGCTCAGTCCTTGAATGCGCCGGACCTTATCTCCTATAGTGCCGAGGCCTTCCTGGTACACAATGTTATCCAGTTTTGCCGCTGCCTGTTCAGGAGGAAGCTTCTGATCTTCTTCATAGAAAAATCTGCCGTCAGCCAGCCGTGCCCGAAGCACTTTTTCGTTTCCTTTTCGTACGTTTTCAATGTGCTCTTCGTTTCCATTACGCACCGTAACAAAGTTCGGAAGCAGGCGTGCGTTTTCATCTTCTACCGGGAAGTAGCGCTGATGCTCTCTCATGGAAGTAATCAGCACTTCCTGGGGAAGTTCCAGATAAGAAACATCAAATGATCCCGACAGGGCGGTTGGATATTCAACCAGGTTGTTTATTTCTTCGAGCAGGTCTTCATTGATAGGGATAAGCCAGTTTTCTTTTTCTTCGATTGCAGCAATCTGTTTTCTGATCATTTCTTTTCGTTCGGACGGCTCTGCTATTACCCATTCTTTTTCCAGTACAGCTTCATAAGCCGCCGGGCTCTCAATAACAGTATTGGCTCCCAGAAAACGATGGCCTCTTGTTTGCCGGCCCGCCTTAACTCCCGCCATTTCCATTGGAATAATCTCTGTACCATACAAAGAAACAATCCACTGGACCGGCCGCACATAACGCATAGTGTGGCTTCCCCACTTCATGCTTTTTGGAAAAGTCATTTTGGAAGCTTCTGCGCCAAGTTCCGGCAGAAGTTCAGCCGTTGCCCGGCCCTTTTCTTCTTTTTTTGCAAATACATATTCAACATCTTTGATCGATTCAATATACAAATCGTTTTCAGACAGTCCCTGTCCCTTGGCAAATCCTATTGCTGCTTTTGTCCAGGATCCATCCTCTGCCTGCGCGATGCTGCGTGCAGGGCCTTTTTTCGTTTCTACAATATCCTCCTGTGCGTCTGCTGCCCCTTCAATACGGACCGCAAGTCTTCTTGGAGTGGAAAAAGAAGCAATTGCTGTATAGTTAATTCTTTTATCTTTCAGCCACGCAGCCGCTCTGCTTTCCAGCTGAAGCATTGCATCGGTTACAAAACGGGCCGGCATTTCTTCAAGGCCGATTTCCAGTAAATAGTCTTTATTAGCCATTCGATGACTCCTCCTTCTTGTTAAGCAGCGGGAACTGCAGGCGCTCTCTTTCCTGATAATAAGACGAAGCACACTCTCTCGCCAGGCGTCTGACCCGGCCGATGTAGCCGGCTCTCTCCGTCACGCTTATCGCCCCTCCTGCATCAAGAAGATTAAATGTATGAGAGCATTTCAGCACGTAGTCATAAGCGGGAAATACGAGCGATTCTTCAAGCGCTCTGGCTGCTTCTTTTTCATACGTATCAAACTCTTTAAAAAGCATGGCTGCATCCGCTACCTCAAACGCATATTTGGAATGCTCGTACTCCGGCTGCTTAAATATATCTCCGTATAAAAATCCGTCTACCCATGTCAGGTCAAAAACGTTTTCTTTATCCTGAATATAAGAAGCCAATCTTTCAATGCCATACGTAATCTCGACGGCTACCGGACTTGCTTCCATTCCGCCAACCTGCTGAAAATAAGTAAACTGGGTAATTTCCATGCCATCGAGCCAGACTTCCCAGCCCAGTCCCCATGCGCTCAGCGTAGGTGCTTCCCAGTTGTCCTCCACAAAACGGATGTCGTGCTCTTTCGGATTAATTCCGAGCTGTTCCAGGCTTTCTAAGTACAGTTCCTGAATATTGGGCGGCGACGGCTTCATAATCACCTGAAATTGATGATGCTGGTATAAACGGTTCGGATTCTCACCGTAGCGGCCGTCAGCCGGACGTCTTGAAGGTTCCACGTATGCCACATTCCATGGCTCCGGGCCAATGCTTCTTAGAAAGGTCATCGGGTTCATCGTCCCCGCTCCTTTTTCTACATCATACGCCTGCATAAGAATACAGTTTTGATCAGACCAAAATTTCTGAAGCGTTAAAATCATATCCTGAACGTTCATCTAATCCCTCCATTGAATAACTGCTTTTTTAAACACATAAAAAACCGTCCCTATACCACATCTATGGTATAGGGACGGTTGTATGCTCCGCGGTTCCACCCTACTTGCTCTCTGCCGGACAGCAGAAAGCCGCTCTTCGTTTAGTATGCTCCAGGATGCCTTCGTCTTCATAAACTGCGCAGCTCTCACCGTCCTGCGCTCGCTGATTGTTTAGAGAAAGAGTACTATTTCCCTTCAGTGCACTATTAAATGTAGTTGAATCATACTCAAATCCATCAGGCCTGTCAAGTATCCTCCACAGGATTCCATTTTTCCATCTGCTCCATAAATCGCTTGGAACGCAGGTACAGCCCCGAGTATTCTTCGTAGTACGTATCCATGACCTGCCGGAGTTCCTTTTTGGTTTCCGGCTTCAGCGTAATGCTGCCGAGACGTTTTAAATCCAGATAGTAAAACGTGCGCAGCAGCTGGATCGCTTTCGGACTGATATCCATGCGGTATTCATCCCGATGACTGCAGCGGTGGCAGAGAAATCCCGCTCCTCTGATGGAAAAGCTGAACGTTCCTTCTTTATTGCCACAATTAACGCATTGATCCAGCTGCGGCTTAATACCTGCAGCATCTGTCATTTTCAACTCAAAAATCCGTATAAGCGTTTCAGCGTCGTCGCCTTCTTCCACATGCTCGAGAATCTGCCAGAACAGCTCAAACAAAAACGGGTTCGTTTCCCGGTCGTTGGTCAGCTTATCCAGCAGTTCAGCTGCATAGGCGATATAAGACGCTTTCCACAAATCTTCACGAATGTGGCGGTAGGATTTAATAATGTCCGCCTGATTGAGCGAACTCATGCCGGAGCTGCTGTAATAGAGAAAAATACCGTAAACAAAAGGCTGCGCTGCACCGGCCAGCCGATTTTTCGGCTTTTTGGCCCCTTTTGCCATAACAGCGACTTTACCGGCCTCTCTTGTGTACAATGTCAGCACTACATCCGCTTCTCCGTATGGAACGGTTCGAATCACTATTCCTTCAGCTTTTTTCAGCATGACATCGATCCTTTTTTTACGTAACGTTAATAATCGTTCTGGTCATATCCATGTTCTTTAAGCTGGTAGGAGCTGTTTCTCCAATCCTTTTCTACTTTGGCATAGAGCTCCAGGTACACGTTGGAACCAAGCAGTTTCTGAATATCCTGACGGGCGAGCTCGCCGATTTTCTTTAACAGGGCGCCCTGTTTCCCGATGATAATTCCTTTCTGCGAAGAACGCTCGACGGCAATAACAGCTGATATATATACAGCTCCGCCTTTTCGTTCTTTCATTTCTTCTATAATAACGGCGACCGAATGAGGTATTTCATCGCGGGTCAGCTGAAGCACTTTTTCCCGGATCAATTCGCTTACGATAAAACGTTCGGGATGATCTGTAATTTCATCTTCCGGATAATAAGCAGGACCTTCCTCCATATATTCAAGAAGCTGCTGCATCATCGTCTCTACATTATTGCCCTTTAAAGCAGATACCGGCACGATCTCGGCAAAATCATATAGGTGACGGTACTTTTCGATAACCTGCATGACCTGCTCCGGGGTCATTTCATCGATTTTGTTTACAATAAGAAACACCGGCGTTGACGTTTCTTTTAATTTATTAATAATATATTCTTCACCGGGACCGTACTTTTCAGTGGCATCAATCAAATAAAGAATAATATCTACTTCTCTAAGTGTTTCCGTCGCCATCCGCACCATATAATCTCCGAGCTTGTGCTTGGGTTTATGAATACCCGGGGTATCAATAAAAATGATCTGGGAATTTTCGTCCGTGTAAAACCCCTGGATCTTATTTCTCGTTGTCTGCGGCTTGTCGCTCATGATCGCAATTTTCTGGCCGATCACATGATTTAACAGCGTAGACTTGCCGGCATTTGGGCGTCCAATTAACGCAGCGAATCCTGATTTAAATACGTTTTCTGTCATCTCATATCCCCTGCCTGAAAAGCTCCCGGCAGAAGTTCCTGCATCGTCGTTTCCACAATATTCCCCTGCAGGTTGCTTAAAATAATAACAGCTTCCGGAGCCATGAATTCGGACAGAACCTGTCTGCAGGCACCGCACGGAGCTACAGCTTCTTTTGTATCAGCAACGATTGCAATCTCTTCAATATCCTTGCTGCCACTGCTTACCGCTTTAAAAACGGCTGTACGCTCTGCGCAGTTGGTTAATCCGTAGGAAGCATTCTCTACGTTACATCCCGTATATACGGAACCGTCTTTTGTCTTCAAGGCCGCTCCCACTTTAAAGTTCGAATAAGGCACATGAGCGAATTCTCTTGCCTGTTTAGCCTGTTCAATTAATTTTTCCATAAAAAATCTCCTCTTAAAGCCATACGCTCACTGGTTCTGCAAAAAGCAGTATACCAATGATGACAGCTGTTATTGTAAATATAAATACTCCGGCAGCGGCAGCATCCTTCGCTTTTTCAGCAAGGGGATGATACTGCTCCGTTACTAAATCAACTGTTTTTTCTAATGCTGTATTCAGCAGTTCAAGCGAAAGAACCATGCCGATGGTAAGCAGCAGCACTACCCATTTCCATAAAGGAAAGGGCACAAGCAGAGCAAGCACGATTACCGCTGCGGCAGCTGCTAAATGATACTGCATGTTTGCCTCATTTTCTGCAGTCTTTTTCATTCCCCTGGCTGCGTACCGAAAAGACAGAAGCAGCCGTTTCACTCTGCTCTGCTTATTGTCGTTTAAGCCCATATTCCTTGAGTATCTCTTCCTGGCGGGCAAACATTTCTTTTTCCTCTGACTCACTGTCGTGCAGATAGCCAAGAAGATGAAGCAGACCGTGCACTCCAAGGAAAGCAAATTCCCTCTCAAAAGAATGGCCGTACTCTTCTGCCTGCTCTACGGCACGAGGAAGGCTGATAACAATATCGCCAAGCAGATGCGGCACATCATCTCCGTCAGTGAAAGGCTCTTCATCATCAAGCGCGAATGAAATTACATCAGTCGGTTTATCTATTCCGCGGTATTCTTTATTAATCTCCTGAATAGCTTCGTTGGTCACGATAGTAACAGAAAGTTCTGCTTCTCCTTTAATGTCTTCCATGTCCGCAGCGAGCTGCAGCACTTCCTCAAGCATCGTAAGCGATGGCCCGGATACTTCTGTTGTTTCATCGTTAATATCAATCGTTACTGCCATAACCTGCCTCCATTATATCTATAGTGGTTTCTTAGCTTCCGCTGCGTTTATCTGTTTCTGCGGATCTGCTTCATCGTATGCTTCCAGAATCTGCTGAACAAGCGTATGTCTTACTACATCGGTCGGCTTCAGATAAATAAACCCTATTGATTCCACATTTTTTAAAATAGTAATAGCTACCCGCAGCCCGGACTGCTGACCTTTAGGAAGGTCAATTTGCGTCAGGTCTCCATTGACTACCATTTTGGAACCAAATCCCAGTCTTGTAATGAACATTTTAATTTGTTCTTTTGTTGTATTCTGCGCTTCATCCAGTATAACAAAGGCGTCTTCCAATGTTCTGCCCCGCATATAAGCGAGTGGGGCCACCTCAATGGTTCCGCGTTCTAGTAAGCGGTTCGTATGCTCCAATCCGAACACGTCATGAAGGGCATCATAAAGCGGCCTTAAGTATGGATCTACCTTTTCCTTCAAATCGCCCGGGAGAAATCCCAGGCTTTCCCCGGCTTCTACGGCAGGCCTTGTAAGCACAATACGCTTTACGCTGCCATCTTTTAATGCATTTACTGCCATAACGACAGCAAGATACGTTTTACCAGTACCTGCAGGACCAATGCCAAAAACCATGTCGCGTCTGCGGATGGCATGCACGTACTCCTGCTGGCCTAATGTTTTGACAACAATGGGTTTTCCTTTTGTGTTCACTGCAATTTTTTCCTGGTATAACGTATGCAGCTGATCTATTTTGTCTTCTTTGGATAGCTGTATAGCGTAGATTACGTCTCTTTCTGTAATCTCTACGTTTTTTCTTAGAAGTTCAATTAACGACGCCATTACTTCCGAAATGGTATCTGCATCACTTTTATCTCCGGAAATAATTAAGCTTTCTCCCCGTGTCACAATCGATACATTCAGCTTTTCTTCCAGCCGTTTCAAATGAATATCGTTGGGACCGAACAGCAGCTGCGCTTCGTTTGCATCTTTCACTTCTAAGGATAGTACATGCTTTTCTGCCAATATACTCATTCTCCTCGGATTTATCGGCGGCACCGACCTAGTCTAGTTGCTTTCATCTCTTTCTTACTTTACCATCCCTATCCCGCCCTTGCAAAGGGATCCACTGCTCTCTTTCAAATTTTTGTCACGGGACGAAACAAGCAGCAAATAAAAAGAAACTGAGCCGCGGGGGCTCAGTTTCCTATTTTCTTTTTGAATATACAGATGTTTGATGCGGTCTCTGGGAACGGGGCTTACCCAGGATTTCAGACCATATAATTCCATTTTTTGCGTCTTCATGCGTTGGAGAAGAAAACGACGTTTTGGAAGAAGAAATTTCGGTACTTCGTAAACTTCTTCTGTTATCCAGAGACTGGTTAAAAATGGGAGAGGTGTCGTCAATCGGGTTCTTTTCTGCCTCTGATCTCCGCTTTTTAGCCTGCTCCATTTTTTCATAATACTGGGCAGTACGGCCGGAAGCGGGATCGGTGCTTTCCCCCCGCACAAACTCTCCTTCTGCTTCAGGAACCGGTTTTGTCGGGCGTTCGCTTTCCGGGGCACGTCTGCCTTCCGGCTTTTCCTGCTGAAAGATGGACTCCCAGTCTATTTTGCCGGAACCAGTTCGCTTTGGCTGGCCGCTGACTGGTTTATTTTGTGACCCGTCGTCCTCAGCACGCTGCCTGCCCCGGTTAAACAGGGAATAAATGCCCGCTGCTGCAATGAATAGGAAAAATATATTACCAAGCAGAAATTCTATGAAAGCATCCATTGGCTGCCTCCTCTTTGTCTAATTCTAGCGGATTGGGCCAGAATCGTTATTATCATCATTCAGGTCTTTTTTCGTACCTTTGCTGATGGAATCTCTCATATCCGTATCTGCTTCTACGTTCTGGATATTCATGTAATCCATTACGCCCAGATTACCGGAACGAAGGGCTTCAGCCATAGCCATTGGTACTTCTGCTTCTGACTCAACCACTTTCGCACGCATTTCTTCAACCCGTGCACGCATTTCCTGTTCGTGTGCTACGGCCATTGCGCGACGCTCTTCGGCTTTTGCCTGAGCAATCTTCTTGTCGGCTTCTGCCTGATCTGTCTGAAGGCCTGCGCCGATGTTTTTACCAATATCAATATCTGCAATATCAATAGATAAAATTTCAAATGCAGTACCTGAATCAAGTCCCTTACTAAGAACAGTCTGGGAAATGCTGTCCGGGTTTTCCAATACGCCTTTATGGTCTTTGGAAGAACCGATAGTAGAAACAATACCTTCACCAACACGGGCAATGATTGTTTCTTCACCAGCACCACCGACAAGACGGTCTATGTTGGCACGAACAGTAATACGGGCTTTTGCCTTCACTTCGATACCATCCATTGCTACACCGGCAATAAATGGTGTTTCAATCACTTTAGGATTTACACTCATCTGTACTGCTTCCAGCACATCACGGCCGGCAAGGTCAATTGCTGCACTGCGCTCAAACGTAAGTTCAATGTTTGCACGCTGAGCGGCGATTAACGCGTTAACTACGCGGTCTACGTTACCGCCTGCAAGATAGTGTCCTTCCAGTTTGTTAAGGGAAAGTTCAAGACCTGCTTTGTCAGCTTTGATCATTGGGTTTACAATACGTGCTGGAATAACACGTCTTAATCTCATACCTACCAGTTGAAAAATGCCCACCTTTACTCCTGCTGCAAGCGCGGAAATCCAAAGCGCTACTGGTACGAATGTGAAAAGAATGGCCAATGCAATTAATACAAGAGCCAGTACAATAATTAGAGTCAAATCTACTGTCATGTGCCGCTTCCTCCTTTAAATGTTAACCTTAAATTTTTCTTACAATAATTCTTGTGCCCTCTACTTTGATTATCCTGAGAGCCGCTCCTTTTTCAATAAAGCCTCCCTCGGTTACAACATCAATCCGCTCTTCATCTACTACAGCAGAACCTGACGGGTGAAGAGGGGTTAATGCAACTGCCTCTTTTTGAAGCAGGTCGTCTCTGTCACGGTTGGAATAATATCCTTCTTCCTTTTTCATTGTATCTTTTAATACCAGCTTTTGCATAGGTCCTTTTTTTCCAAATATTACTATCATTATCACTCCGAGTCCAACTGCTAGAGCGCCGGCTACTAAAATGGATATAACAATATACGTAGTGGAAAAAGATGCTAATATCAAACCGCCTACCATGGCGGTTATTCCAAGAAATCCGAAGATACCGAATCCCGGAACAAACAATTCAATTAAAAGAAGCACCAAACCGACGAGAAACAAAATAATCGATTCCATACCGGCAAAACCTGCGATCGAGTGGCCAAAAAAGAACAATAATAGGGCACCGATGCCTAATATGCCGGGAATTCCAAAACCAGGAGTCAGCACAGCCATAATAAGACCAATACTTCCTACGCTTAATAGTATAGGAATAACAACTGGATTGGTAACGAATCTTGCAATCTGTTCTGCAAAGCTAACGCTGAGCTCTTCTACCTGGGCGTTTTCCAGCCCAAGCTGACCAAGAAGCTGCTCACGATCATCGCTTAAATAATCAGCATATCCTACTTCTTCTGCTTCGGAGGGGGTCAAAGTTAGAAGTGCTCCTTCTTCTGCCCTGTACTCCGGAAGGTCAACGGAAGGGTCTGCCATCGCTTCTGCATAAATAGGATCCCTATCCTGTGCCTGTGCAGCGTTGGTCATATTTGCAGACCAGGCAGACTGTGCTTTATCATTTGCAGCGTTTCCAGAACCGTCAATTACCTGGGCTGCGCCCATTTCCGTACCGGGTGCCATGGATATCGTGTCAGCACTTAGAGCGATAAAAGCACCGGCTGACATTGCTTCTTCTGTAACATAAGCAGTAACAGGCATTGGAGCATCGCTTACAATACTTGCTATGTTACCCGCTGCGTCAACAGCTCCACCCGGGGTATCTATTTCTAAAATCACATGAGTAGCTCCTGCCTCTTCTGCCTGCTCAAATGATCTTTCCAAAAATGATTCGAGACCCCGCTCTACCGCCTGTTCCACGGGAATTACGTACACAAGATCATCTTCATCCGCCTGAACTGTGAAAGGAAAGATAAAAAAGACAACAGCACTTATGGCCAATACAAGAGAACGTATGAGAATAGCCCCCACCTCTCTTTCTTTTCTTTACATATTATAACTCGCATTATTATGTACGCAGACAGCTCATTTACGTTTCACATTCTTCAAACAAAAAATTAATGGAGAAGCCCTGATCATACAGAAAAAGCATGCTTCCATCGAAGGAAGTCATGCTTTTGCTGCTGAAGAAACTTACGTGGAGAGAATCTTTTAGAAACAGAGCCTTAAGGCTAACGTTTCCCACATCTCTTGCCCTATATTTTTAACAGAAAAATGCCAGGGCATTTCTTCTAACACTAGTATTTCTTATTTCTGCCAGATTAGATCGTAAATTAGAATTTACGGCTTCTTGCCGCTTCACTCTTCTTCTTACGCTTAATGCTAGGCTTTTCATAATGCTTTCTCTTACGCACTTCAGCCAATGTTCCTTCTTTTGAAAGCGAACGCTTAAAACGGCGAAGAGCGACATCAATGGACTCATTCTTACGAACTCGTGTTTCAGCCATAATGATTCCCTCCCTCCGGACAACCAATATAACCAATTAAATAATTGATCATTTTATAAAATTATAATGCATATGGAATAAAAAAGCAATACACCCTAGTCATTATTTAAATCTTTTGGATTAGTAGCTTCCTTCTTCTGCCTGGTTTCCCGATACAAGCGCTATACCTGAACTGGTTCCAAGTCTTGAAGCTCCGGCATTTATCATAGCTTCAGCTGTTTTCAGATCCCTGATGCCGCCGCTTGCTTTCACCTGCGCCTTTTCTCCTACAATACTTTTCATCAAAGTTACGTCCTCTACTGTGGCCCCTCCGCCGGCAAATCCAGTGGATGTCTTCACAAAATCTGCACCAGCCTCCAGTGCCAGTTCACATGCTCTGCGTTTTTCATCTTCATTAAGAAGAGAGGTTTCAATAATGACTTTCACTAGAGCAGTTTTATCTGCTGTCTGCACTACGGATTGTATGTCACGAAGCACTACTTCATCGCGTCCGGATTTCAAAGCGCCAATATTAATAACCATATCCAGTTCTGCTGCTCCGTGCTTCATTGCCTGCTCTGCTTCCGCGGCTTTTGTTTCAGGCGTAGAGGCACCGAGCGGAAAACCAATCACGGTACAGACCTTGACCGAAGTACCTTTTAGAATGGAAAAAGCTTCTTCTACCATAGCCGGATTAACACAGACAGAGGCAAATTCATTTGCTTTCGCTTCCTGCGCCAGTTTTTGTACCTGCTCAAACGTTGCTTCCGGTTTTAACAATGTATGATCTATCATTGAGGCCATGTTATTCATAGTATCTCTCCTTTACTGGGATTGCAGCATTTCTTCCTCTTCAACGATTCGTACAACTTCACCTTCGTTGTAAGGATAGCCTGCTCTGTTTATTTTCACCTTAACTATTTTTCCGATAACCGATGGATCCGCTTCAAATTTCACTTTCATGTAATTTGTAGAATAGCCGACCAGACGGCCGCTCTCTGCATCTTCTTTTTCCTGTTCTTCCGGAATAACTTCCAGCACTTCGCCTTCGTGACGAGCTGCATACTGCTTGGCCAGCTGATTGGACAGGGCAATTAAACGGTGAACTCGTTCGTTTTTAATTTCATCGTCCACCTGCTCGTCCATTCTGGCCGCAGGAGTACCTGTACGCTTGGAATAAGGAAACACATGAAGCTCTGAAAACTCCAGCCTTGAAATAAAGTCAAATGTTTCCTGGAATTCTTCCTTTGTTTCCCCGGGAAAACCGACGATGACATCAGACGTTACCGCGAGTCCGGGAAGTGCTTCTTTCAAACGTTCAACTCGTTCCGCGTAAAAAGCGTTGGTATATTTCCGGCGCATTCTTTTTAGTACAGTATCTGATCCTGACTGCAGGGGAATATGAAGGTGATTCACTACTTTTTCCGAAGCTTTGATTACTGCAATGACTTCATCGGTGATCTGGCTTGCTTCAATTGATGAAATCCGGATACGCTTGAGCCCTTCTACGTTTTCAAGTTCAAGCAGAAGGTCAGACAGATGATAGTCTTTCATATCTTCTCCGTATCCTCCTGTATGAATACCGGTCAGAACGATTTCTTTATAGCCTGCGTCCACCAGCTGGTGCGCCTGCTTTAAGACTTCTTTTGGATCCCGGGAACGCAGCAGGCCTCTGGCCCATGGAATAATGCAGAATGTACAAAAGTTATTACAGCCTTCCTGAATTTTCAGGGAAGCGCGGGTCCGATCCGTAAACGACGGCACATCAAGCTCTTCGTAAACTCTTGTTTTCATAATATTGCCGACGCCGTTTATCGGTTCTCTTTCTTTTTTAAATTGTTCAATGTATGGAAGCATCTTTTTACGGTCCTGCGTTCCTACAACGATATCCACGCCGGGTATCGCCATAATTTCAGCCGGGGACGTCTGGGCATAACAGCCCGTTACACAAATAACTGCTTCAGGATTTTTACGAACCGCACGGCGGATAACCTGCCGGCTTTTTTTATCCCCTGTATTTGTTACTGTACAGGTATTTATGACATATACGTCCGCACGTTTGTCAAAATCTGTTTTTTCGTATCCTTCATCTTTAAACAGCTGCCAAATGGCTTCTGTTTCATAGTGGTTCACTTTACACCCGAGGGTGTGGAATGCCACATTTTTCATTGCGTTCACCTCATTAATTCAAAATGGTAGGACAGCACGGCCAGGAAATATGATGAGGCCGTTTCACTTCTAAGAATACGCGGACCCAGGCTGACAGAATAGAATCCGCTGCTCGTCATGGACAGTTTTTCTTTTTCACTTATGCCGCCTTCAGGGCCGATGCAGGCAAAAAAAGAAGAATCACTGTGGGAAGAACGGCTTAAGGATTCTGAAAGCGCGCTATGGGAACCCGACCGGGCCTCTTCTTCGTCTATGACCAGGCATTCTTCATAAAAAGCTGCCTGCTCCATTAATTTACTGGTATTTTCACAGTACATGACCTGAGGGATAATGCGTCTCTCCGACTGTTCCGCCGCTTCTTTAGCTATTTTCTGAAGACGTTCTATTTTCTTTGCTGCCTTTGCCTGATCCCATTTTACAACAGAACGTTCTGCCTGATAAATATAAATAACAGAAACGCCCAGCTCCGTGCTTTTCTGCACAATATAATCAAGCTTGTCGCCTTTTACAAGAGCCTGGGCGATTGCTGCTTTTACAGGCAGTTCACTGTTTTTTTGTTCTTCTTGTTCCAGTTCAACCGACACTTCGCCTCCGTCATTGAATGAGGTGATCACACCGACAGCTGCACGTCCTTCATTATTCAGAACGACTAATCTGCTGCCAATCTCCATTCTCATGACTTTCGTTATATGCTTTGCATCATCTCCCTGAATGACTGCCTTGCTTGTTTCCATTTGGATTGAGGGAATAAAATATCTCTGCATTCGTCCGCATCCTTCACTCAGGCTTAACTGCTTTAAAAAGAACCCAGTCTTCTATCGTGTGTACTTCCAGATCTTTGAAACCCGTATCAAGAAGAGCCTGCTCCACCTGGCTGCGCTTGCTCTCTATAATGCCGGAGGCTAAAAAGACGCCTCCTGCTTTAAGCTGGCTGTATGCGCCATCCATCAGCCTTATAATGATATCAGCTAATATATTCGCCACTATCAGGTCTGCCTGCACAGAAGAACCGGCAAGCAGATCATTTTTGGTTACCTGTACGACTGATGTGCACTGATTGTATTCCACATTTTCGAGTGCACTCCGCACCGCTATATCATCTAAATCAAAAGCCTTAACGTCTGCGGCACCCAGTTTTGCTGCTGCTATCGCAAGAATTCCCGAGCCGGTGCCTACATCAAGTACGGTTTCTCCGCCTTTAAGCTCTCTTTCAAGGGCCTGTATGCAAAGCATTGTTGTAGGATGGGTTCCTGTACCAAAAGCCATACCCGGGTCGAGTTCAATAACTTTTTCATTGGAAGACTCCGGTGTATAGTTTTCCCAGCTCGGAGCCACCGTCATCGTTTCAGACATTCTTACCGGTTTATAGTACTGCTTCCAGGCATTCGCCCAGTCTTCTTCATATACTTCAGCAAGAACAACTTCTACAGAGCCCGGATCAATATCATACAGAGGAAGATCCTTAAGTGCCGCTTTGATTTTCTTAATTGTTTCCCCAACATGTTCGTTAGCTGGAAAATACGCTTTAACAATGGCCCCTTCTTCCGGGTAGTCCTCCGCAGAAAGCTTATACATTTCGTCTTCTGCTTCATCCCACAGCCTTGTCAGGTCCGCAGAATCTTCAATCACAACTCCGCTGGCTCCGGCCTGATGTAAAATATACGAAACAGGCTCAATCGCCTGTTCCGTAGTGTGAATACTGCATTCCGTCCATTTACTCATTTTTTTCTCCCATGTGCTTTATTAGTCTCCGCGAAATGCGCGCTTTACTTTATCAAAAAAATTCTGATGCTGTTCATCTACGTTGGAATCCCCGCTTACTTTGGCGAACTCGCGTATCAAATCTTTCTGATCGTCGGAAAGCTTTTTCGGCACAATAACCTTCACTTTAATATGCTGGTCGCCGTGGCCTCGGCCATGAACATTCGGTATGCCTTTTCCTCTCATACGGAAGCTGGTTCCTGTCTGAGTACCTGCCGGAATTTTCACTTTAACCTTTCCGCTTAATGCCGGTACTTCAATTTCATCACCAAGCGCTGCCTGGGCGAAAGTCAGCGGCATTTCACAGAAAACGTCATCGCCTTCCCGTTCAAAGAATTCATGGGACTGAACATCAAACACGACATATAAATCTCCAGGCGGACCACCGTTAACGCCTGCTTCACCTTGTCCGGACACACGGATCTGCTGGCCGTAGTCAACACCTGCCGGTACTTTGATGCTGATTTTTTTATTTCTGGTTATTCTTCCTCTGCCGCCGCACGTTTTACATTTCTCAGGAATGATTTTTCCGGTGCCCTGACAGTTATCACATACGCGGCGGTTTACTACACGTCCGAACGGTGTGTTCTGCTCTACGTTCAGCTGGCCGGCACCTCCGCATTTGCTGCAGGTCTGCGGGCTTGTCCCGGGTTTTGCACCGTCTCCATCACACGTACCGCATGTTTCTTCTTTCGGAATTTCAATTTCCGTCGTTTTTCCGAATACCGCCTCTTTAAAAGCAAGCGTCATTGTATACTGAAGGTCCGCGCCCTGACGAGGTGCGTTTGGATCACGGCGTCTACCGCCGCCGCCCCCGCCGAAGAACATGTCGAAAATGTCGCCAAACCCGCCGCCGAAGTCGCCGGATCCGCCGCCTCCGAAACCCTGATTCGGTTCCGCGCTTCCGAACTGATCATAGTTGGACTTTTTCTGCGGATCGCTTAATACGTCATACGCATCTTTTACTTCTTTAAACTTTTCTTCTGCATTCGCTTCTTTATTAACGTCCGGGTGATACTTTCTGGCTAATTTTCTATAAGCCTTCTTCACTTCATCTACTGATGCATCTTTATCTACGCCAAGCGTTTCATAATAATCTTTTTTACTCAATCTATTCACTCCCGTTCATCGCTCATTACACAAAGGTAATCATACCATTATCGTATTTATTGATTCAACCAGAAACCATGACAAATAGGCGTCCCATTTACATAAAAGAAGAGGCCGCCCCATAAAGAAGCTTGGCTTCGTTAGTAATGGGACAGCCCCTTTGCTTTTACATCATTATTTATTTATCTTTGTTGTCGTCATCTTTTACTTCTTCATAGTCGGCATCAACGACATTGTCGTCCTCATTCTGGCCGTCTGCAGCGCCTTCTGCGCCTTCAGCCTGCTGAGCCTGCTGGGCTGCCTGCTCGTAAAGCTTGGTGGAAAGCTGCTGTACGATTTCCTGAAGCTCATCTTTTGCAGTTCTGATCGCTTCGATGTCATCGCCTTCCAAAGCTGTTTTTACTTTTTCTTTTGCAGCTTCTGCATTATCTTTATCTGCCTGTTCTACACTGTCGCCAAGATCTTTAAGCGTTTTGTCCGTAGTAAAGACAAGCTGGTCTGCTTCATTGCGGACTTCTACAGCCTCTTTGCGCTTTTTATCTTCTTCGGCATTTTCCTCTGCGTCTTTTACCATTTGTTCAACATCCTCATCGCTTAATCCGGATGAAGACGTAATCGTAATGGACTGCTCTTTGTTTGTGCCAAGATCTTTCGCACGAACATTTACAATACCGTTTGCATCAATATCAAACGTTACTTCGATCTGTGGAACACCACGTGGTGCAGGTGGAATATCTGTAAGCTGGAAACGGCCGAGCGTCTTGTTGTCGGCTGCCATTTCGCGCTCACCCTGAAGTACATGGATATCAACGGAAGGCTGATTGTCCGATGCAGTAGAGAACGTCTGGGATTTGCTCGTTGGGATCGTTGTATTGCGGTCGATTAAACGAGTTGATACTCCGCCCATCGTTTCAATTCCAAGAGAAAGCGGCGTTACGTCAAGAAGTACAACGTCCTTCACGTCACCGGAAAGTACGCCGGCCTGAACAGCTGCACCAAGAGCAACAACCTCATCCGGGTTTACGCCTTTGTGTGGATCTTTGCCGGTAAGCTTTTTGATTTCTTCCTGAACGGCAGGAATTCTCGTAGATCCTCCGACAAGGATTACTTTGTCAATTTCAGAAGCGCTTAGTCCGGAGTCTTTTAACGCCTGACGTGTTGGCCCCATCGTTTTTTCTACAAGATGGGAAGTAAGATCGTCAAACTTCGCACGGCTTAATGTAAGCTCAAGGTGCTTAGGACCGCTCGCATCTGCTGTAATAAACGGTAGGGAAATCTGCGTCTGGGATACACCGGAAAGATCTTTCTTTGCTTTCTCAGCGGAATCTTTTAAACGCTGCACTGCCATTTTATCCTGAGACAGGTCAATACCGTTTTCTTTTTTAAACTCTGCAACAAGGTGATCAATAATTACCTGGTCGAAATCATCTCCGCCAAGCTTGTTATCACCAAATGTTGATTTTACTTCGAAAAAGCCTTCACCGAGTTCAAGGATCGATACGTCAAACGTACCGCCGCCAAGGTCATAAACAAGGATCGTCTGATCTTCTTCTTTTTCAAGACCGTAGGCAAGCGCTGCTGCAGTAGGCTCGTTTACGATACGCTCTACTTCAAGTCCAGCAATCTTACCGGCATCTTTAGTTGCCTGACGCTGGGAATCGTTGAAGTAAGCCGGAACAGTAATAACAGCTTTTGTTACTGTTTCGCCTAAATAAGCTTCAGCATCTGATTTAAGTTTCTGCAGAATGATGGCACTGATCTCCTGCGGAGTCTGCTGTTTACCTTCTGCTTCTACTTTATAATCCGTACCCATATGACGCTTAATGGACTGGATAGTATTTGGGTTTGTTATAGACTGGCGCTTGGCTACTTCCCCTACCTGGCGCTCGCCGTCTTTAAATGCAACAACGGATGGAGTGGTGCGGTTGCCTTCCGGATTGGGAATAACTACTGCTTCTCCGCCTTCCATCACTGCTACACATGAATTTGTTGTTCCTAAGTCAATTCCAATTGTTCTACTCATTGTAAGTTCATCCTCCTACTATTAATTAACACTTCTTGTTTTATGCGTTTACTTTTACCATTGCCGGGCGCAGTACTTTATCTTTTAAGAGGTAGCCCTTTTGGAGTTCTTCCACTATTTGATTGGACTCAAACCCTTCTTCTTCCACCTGCATGACCGCCTGATGGTAATGCGGATCAAACATCTCACCGACAGTAGGCATTTCCTGCAGTCCTTCTGCTTCGGCTGCTTCTTTAAGCTGATTAAACACCATTTCTACGCCTTTATAAATGGATTTAGCCTCTTCGCCTTCAGGCTCTGCCTTAAGTGCTCTTTCAAAATTATCGAGAGCCGGCATCATCCCAAGCAGAAGCTTTTCCGCGCGGTATTTTTCCAGTTTTACTTTTTCATCTTTTGCGCGTTTTCTTACGTTATCGAGGTCAGCCTGTGTTCTAAGGGACCGGTTTTTCCATTCCAGCACCTCTGCTTCAAGCTCCTCGATACGCTGGGCGTCTTCTGATACTGCTTCATCAGAAGTATCATTATCTATAATTTCAACCGTATCTTCTTCGGTTGACTCTTCTTGTTTTTCATCGTTTACTGTTTCTGTTTCTTCGTTAGATAGCGGTTCGTCTTTTTTCATATCTTTCACCTCCACCAGTTTTCCTGCTTTTACATAGAAAGAAGGAGAGACGCTTCCCTCCACAGCCAATCATAAATGATATCACTAAGCATCTGTTCTGTACAGGTTCTTCAGTATATCTTCCAGGTCATGGGAAATATGCTGAATCAGGCTGATTACTTTCGGATATTCCATTCGTTTAGGTCCTACAATTCCAATCGTGCCTACGGCTCTGCCGTTGAAGGAATAGGTGGCGGAGATAATGCTGCAGTGCTCAAATGCTGCATTTTCATTTTCCTGGCCTATCCGTATAGAAAGGCCTGATTTATTTGGCTTCAGGAGCTCATGCATCATGTCTTCTTTCTCGAAAAGCTCATATAGGGATTTTACTTTCGTGATGTCTTTAAATTCCGGCTGGTTTAACAGGTTTGTTTTACCGCCGTAATAGACTTTTTCATTTGAGCTTTTTTTCAGCGTATCCTCTGCAAAAAGAAGCGCTTCTGCATAATTATCAATATGCTGCTTCATCAGCACCGTGATTTCGGTTGCCATTTTTTGTTCCAGCAGATATAAAGGAACGCCGCTGAGTTTCTCATTAAGAATATTAACCATTTTTTCAAGATCTGAGCTGCTTAAGCCTGCAGGCAGGCTTACCGCCTTGTTTTCTACATGACCGGTATCCGTAACCAGAATAGCTACTGCTGCATCTTCACGCAGCGGAATAACCTGAATACTTTTTAGTTTTGCATCAAACATCTTCGGCCCGAGTACGATAGATACATAGCTCGTAAGCTCGGACAAAATAGTGGCAGAATGCTTCACAGCCTGATCTGCTTCCAGAATTTTCTGTTCGAACAAAGATTTCATGTTCGTTACTTCATTTTTTGAAAAGTGATGCGGCAGAAGCAGATGGTCCACATAATGCCGGTAGCCTTTTTCAGACGGTACCCGCCCGGAAGAGCTGTGGGTTTTTTCCAAAAAACCAAGCTCCTCCAAATCCGCCATTTCATTTCTTATTGTGGCAGGACTGTACGAAATACTTTTTTCCTGCGATATGCTTCTGGATCCAACCGGTTCAGCTGATTTGATATAGCCATTTATAATGGCCTGCAGAATCAGCAGCTGTCTGTTCGATAACATCCATTATCACCTCTTTTAGCACTCCGGTTGTTCGAGTGCTAAATCTATATGTTAAGTTATCAAAGACCTCTGTTTTTGTCAATTATATTCAACGGAATCAACTGAAAATTTTAGGAGGCATCATCTTTTTCCAATAAAAACTTTTCAAACACTTCATTGCCAAGCAGTCTTCCCCGTGGGGTCAGTTTCACTTTTTCTCCATCATCTTCAATAAGCCCGTTTTCCAGCAGGTCAGGTACTGTAGAGGCAAACACCTCTTTATATTCCATTCCGTATCGTTCTTTAAACCTGCTTTTATCCACGCCTGCATACATCCGCAGCCCCAAAAACATTTCTTCTTCCATCTTTTCTGCGCTGCTTACGTTCATTTCTTCTTTTACAACCGTATTCCCCTGTTCCAATGCTTTTATATAATGAGTGAGCGGAGCAATGTTGGCATAGCGCATTCCGTCTACATATCCGTGGGCGCCTGCACCAAATCCATAATATTCTTCGTTTTTCCAATACACACAGTTATGAAAGCTCTCATAGCCCGCAGCCGCAAGATTGCTGATTTCATAAGGATAAAGCCCGTTCCGGCTTCCATAGTCAAGCAGAAGCTCATACATATCCGCTTCCGTATCTTCCGGAAAAGGCGTAAGACGTCCCTGCTTGTACCAATTATGGAACATTGTTTTTTCTTCGATTTTTAAGGAATATGCGGAAATGTGAGGCACATTCAGGCTGACTGCCATGTCCAGGGAAGCTTGAAAATCAGCCATCGTCTGTCCCGGGAGACCGAACATCAAATCAATGGAATAGTTGTCAAATCCGGCTCGTTCAGCCAATTTCACTGCCTCTACTGCATCATCTCTTCCATGACCTCTTCCGATAACTTCAAGCAGCCTTGTTTCAAAGCTCTGCACGCCAATACTAAGACGATTGACGCCGCTGTTTTTCATGGCTGCCAGTTTCTCCATGGTAATTTCTCCTGGATTTACTTCCACCGTATACTCTGCACCTTCAGCAAGCGGAACGAGGCGGTCGACGATGTCCAGCATTTTTTTAACCTGTGCTTCATTCAGGGCAGTGGGTGTTCCGCCTCCAATATAAATCGAATCCAGCGGTTCGCTGATATTGGCCTGTCTGATCTCCTGTTCAAGTGCATCAAGGTATTGATCCACGGGCTGACGGTCAATCAGAAATTTATTAAAATCGCAGTAGAAGCATATCTGTCTGCAAAAAGGAATATGAATATACGCTGAGGTAACTGCCATTTTCCCTTCCTCCTTTCATTTCTATTTTCCGTTGGAAAAGGACTGTCTGTTGGATAGACAGTCCTTCCCTTTTATTTGTCGTTATCCATTTTCAGTACAGACATAAAGGCTTCCTGGGGCACGTCTACTTTACCGACGCTTTTCATCCGTTTTTTTCCTTCTTTCTGCTTGTCGAGGAGTTTTCTTTTTCTCGAAATATCTCCGCCGTAGCATTTAGAGAGGACGTTTTTGCGCATGGCTTTAATTGTCTGCCTGGCAATGATTTTCTGACCGATACTTGCCTGAATCGGCACTTCAAACTGCTGTCTGGGAATTAAATCTTTCAGCTTATCTGTAATTGCTTTTCCTCTTTCATAGGCAAAATCGCGGTGAACAATAATAGATAAAGCATCTACCGTTTCCCCGTTCAGGAGGATATCCATCTTCACAAGACTGGACTGCCTGAATCCGATCATTTCATAATCAAACGAGGCGTAGCCTTTTGTGCTTGATTTCAGCTGATCAAAAAAGTCATAAACAATTTCTGTGAGCGGAATATTGTAAACAATATTTACGCGGTTGGCGTCCATATATTTCATATCTATAAACTCGCCGCGTTTTTTCTGGCATAAATCCATTACAGCCCCTACGTAATCATTAGGCACCATAACGGTTGCTTTAACAAATGGCTCTTCCACATAATCTACTTTCTGCGGATTAGGGAAATTAGCCGGGTTATCGATGGAAATCATCGTTTCATCAGTTAGATACACATTATAGATAACACTTGGCGCTGTTGTAATCAGGTCAATTCCGTATTCGCGTTCAATACGCTCCTGGACAATTTCCATATGGAGAAGCCCCAGGAATCCGGCACGGAAACCAAATCCGAGTGCCTGGGAGGTTTCTGCTTCATACTGCAGCGAGCTGTCGTTCAGCTCCAGCCGTTCCAATGCGTCACGAAGCGGATTATAATCATTGGCATCCACTGGATAAAGCCCGCAGAATACCATCGGATTCATTTTTTTGTAGCCTTCCAGCTGCATTTCTGCCGGGCGTTCTGCATCTGTGATCGTATCACCAACGCGCGAATCACCTACATTTTTGACAGCAGCTGTCACAAATCCTACGTCCCCTACCGTTAATTCGTCACAGGCGATCGGCTTTGGAGTAAATACGCCAACTTCCGATACTTCAAATTCTTTTCCGGTAGCCATCATTTTAATTTTCTGGCCGGGACGGATCGTTCCTTCCACTACACGGATGTAGGAAATGACACCGCGGTAGGTATCATACAAAGAATCGAAAATCAGCGCCTGCAGCGGTTTCTCGGGATCTCCTTCAGGAGCCGGCACTTTTTCAACAATCTGGCTTAGAATTTCTTCGATGCCAATACCGCTTTTAGCTGAAGCGTGAACGGCCTCGGATGCGTCCAGGCCGATCACGTCTTCAATTTCCTGCTTTACCCGTTCGGGCTCCGCACTTGGAAGGTCTATCTTATTAATAACCGGAATGATTTCCAGGTCGTTGTCGAGAGCCAAATAAACGTTAGCCAGGGTCTGGGCTTCAATGCCCTGCGCAGCATCTACAATAAGCAGCGCTCCTTCACAGGCTGCAAGGCTTCTTGAGACTTCATACGAAAAGTCTACGTGTCCCGGCGTATCGATTAAATGAAAAATATATTCTTCTCCATCGGTATGCGTATGCTTGAGCTGGACCGAGTTCAGCTTAATCGTAATCCCCCGCTCGCGCTCAAGATCCATCGCATCGAGCGTCTGCTCTTTCATTTCACGTTTTGTCAGCGCACTGGTGGATTCAAGGATTCTATCCGCTAACGTTGATTTACCATGGTCAATATGAGCAATAATAGAGAAATTCCTGATTCGTTTTTGTCTTTCCAACCTGTCTTTGTTATTCATGAAGCTTCACTCCTGCCGATTCAATCTTATTTGGATATGTAGTTCTGCATATAAAAGCAGCTTCCGATTCGTTTTTCGACCAGGAAGCTGTATCAGGACACAACCGCTATATTTACATACGGGATAAAGACTACTCTTCATTATAGCAATCGTAGGTTCGTACTTCAAATATATATTGACTTTGTCTTGCGCCGATGTTCAAATTTTGGTAAAATCCTTCTGTGTTCATAAAAGAACGGAACTTGAATCACTTTAAGGAGGTGGGTACCATGGCAAATATTAAATCAGCTAAAAAGCGCGTCATCACAAACGAAACAAAGCGTGTAAAGCAGCAGGCTTTCAAATCTGCGACACGTTCTGCGGTTAAAGAATTCTACAAGAAAGTAGAAAACAATGACGCTGCAGGCGCTAAAGAACTTTTTCTACTAGCTTCTAAGAAAGTAGATAAAGCAGCCGATAAAAATATCATTCATCATAATGCAGCTTCCCGTGAAAAATCACGTATGCAGAAGCACCTAAATAAAATTGCTCAATAATGAGCGTTTCCGCCGCTTTCCTTTAATTAGGAAAGCGGCTTTTTTTATGCGGAAAAATGTTTGTGTTTGGAGAGGGTAATAATACTTAACTCCAGCCGCATTTCCTTTTCCATTTTCCCTGTTTTTATATCAAAATCTGCTGCCGCCAGCTCTTTTAAACTATTTTCCAAAATCGCCTCATTATAATTTCTGCCCTGCTCTTCTGCGATTTTCACCGCGTAAGGATGCAGTTTAAGCTGACCGGCCATTTTCTGCCGGGAATAGCCCTGCTTTTTTAAATAAAGCACGTGAATAATCATTCTTGTCTGCCTGGCCAGCAGTGCCAGAATTTTTATCGGCTCTTCTTTCTGCTTGAGCAGATCATAATAAATCCGGAGCGCTTCATCGGTGCGCTGGCTTATTACCCTGTCAATCAGTGTAAACACATTATCTTCCAGCGTAACAGGAGTAAGCGCCTGAATATCGCTGAGATGTACAGTATCTCCCTGTGCGGCATACAGAGCTACTTTATCCGTTTCATTGGAAAGCATATTTAAATTAAATCCTGCTCTTTTCAGCAGTTCTGTTCTTGCTGCCGGTTCAATGGTCTGATGCCTCTGCTTGAATTGGGCATCCACCCACTTTTCCATGCTTCGCTGATCAGGGGCAGCAGCCTGCAGCATTTTGCCTTCTTTTTTTAGTGTTTTCACTATTTTTTTTCGTTCATCCAGCTTTTCTGCCGGGACGGAAAGGATCAGGACGGTTTCTTTGGCAGGATTAAGGCAGTAAGCCTCCAGGGCCTTCAGGTTATGTTCCACCTTTTCTTTTTCCCGTGCCCCGGTTAAAAAATAGCAGTGCTGCAGGAGGACTACTTTATTGGATCCGAAAAAGGGAAGTGTTTCTGCCTCCTCCACTCCTGTTTCTACAGACGTCTCCCGCATATCGTAAGCGATAAACTGAAAATCTTTTTCCTCTTCGCTCAGTGTCTGCCCGACAATTAAATCCGTCATTTTTTCCATTAAAAAAGCTTCGTTTCCATAAAATACATAAAGCGGCGCCGTCTGGCCGGATTTTACTTCTTTCTGCATGGTTAGATAATCGATTTTCCTCACCCTTTGCACTAATTTGCCTCTTCTTTATTCTACCTTACAACACCTGTGTTTCAGAAGAAACAACTATTGATTCAGCTGTGGATTTTGTATGGATTTCTGACAGCGCTTCCTTTATAATGAGTGTAGCATGCAATGGAGAGGAGTTTCGCCGTGAATCCATTTGAAAAAGATGTACAGAGCAAACGGAATGATTTACTGGACTCCGTGGTAGCAGGAGTAGTCTCCTTCAGCTTTTTTTCACTTATATTTATTATCGCTACCGTTGTTCATTTCGTAGGCAACCTGTAAAAAGAAGCCTCCCTTTTATGGGGGCTTCTTTTGCTTTATCGTAAATGTCTTTAACAGAGCAGGGAGACTCTATACTCCTTAGCTGCCGCATTGATCATTCAGAATTTCCTCACTTGCCTGACGGATGGAAACAATGTCTTGATGAGTAAATGCGATTTCAACCGCTCCTTTTTCATCTGTCCGGTAAATATCTACCTCACCTGCCTCTAAATTGTCCAGTACCTCACCGTGGGGATGCCCGAACCGATTACAGCGTCCGGATGAAAGCAGAGCTGCTTTAGGCTGCAGCTGGTTTATCCAGGAAGCGGATGTAGATGTTCTGCTTCCATGATGACCTGCCTTTAAGATATCCGCTTTTAAACCGGGAAACGCCTGCATCACGTGCTTTTCCCCTTCTTCTTCCAAGTCCCCGGCAAAAAGCCAGCTTCTGCCTCCCATCACAGCATATAATACAATCGATGCTTCATTTCCGCTCGCTTTATTGTCCAATGGAGCCAACACTTGAAAATACTGATCTCCTTCTTTCCAGGCCATTTCTTTTTCGGCAAATACGATCGGAATCCCCTGCCGATAGGCCGTTTCCAGAAATTGTCGTTCCGAGTCTTTTTCTTCATCACTTCTTCCATACAGCATCTGTTTCACTTCGATTTGTTTCAGTACGGCATACAGCCCTCCATAATGATCAATATCCCCATGCGTGACGATCAGTTTATCGATAGTACGGATACCTTTTGATTTTAAAAATGGAACCACGGTCTGCTCACCCGGATCATATTCCTTCTTCCGCTTCTGCCACTCTTCTTTAGGAAATGCAAGCGCTCCGCCGCCGTCAATTAAATAGACTCCTTTTCGGTATGGCAGCTCTATCAATATGCTGTCGCCCTGACCTACATCAATAACCGTCACAGCTCCTTTGGAATCAAAATAAGGAGCAGCAAACAACCATCCGAACACAACTGCAAGAGAGCCTGCTGCCAGTACTATACCCATTCGGTGTTTTTTTTCGGCCATGGCAAAAACAAACAGAAGGCTCACACTTAATAACAGAAGCTGCAGGGTATCCGGCTGCCCCGTTACCACCTGCAGTATGCGGCTTTCGGCTAAAGCCTGCAGATTATTATGCAAAAGAAGAATGATGAATTCAGCCGGTTTCATTGCTGCTTCAGCCGCCTGTGGCAGAAGCAGGGATAGAAAAAACAAAAGAAAACAAAATGGTAACAGCAACAGCGAAACAAAAGGTACAAAGCCGATATTCAATATATAACTAAGCAGAGAAAATTCATAAAAATGGAAAAGAATAATAGGAAGGGAAGCCGTCTGGGCCACGGCAGATACGCCGAATAATTGGAGAGGCAGCGAATGTAAACGCCTTAAAATCGGGAAAGACAGCAGGAGGCTCAAGCTGATAAAAAAAGAAAGCTGAAAGCCGATGTACCAGCTGTAGTAGGGATCTATCCAAAGCATTGCCAGCGCAGCTGCCCCAAGAGCAGTTACAGGCGGAAGCGTTTGTTTTGAAAAACGCTGATACAAAAGCACCAGCATAGTAATTAAGACTGCTCTCCATACAGAAGGTGCTCCCCCTGCCAGCATTGCATACAGCGGAAGAAACCCTACTAGAATGAAACTCATCTGCTCCCTCGTTACGCCTAAGCGGAGTCCGGTATAATACAAAATACCGCTTATAATTCCAACGTGAAGACCGGAAACGGCCAGCAGATGGATAAGCCCCAATTGCTGGTAGGCTTTTTCCACTCCGGGAGCCAGATCATTTCGGTCCCCAAAAATAAGAGCACTGCTGATCCCCTGCAGTTCTTCCGGAAAATGTTTCTGAATGTGTTTAATACCAAAATAGCGCCATTGGGAGACCGCGGACAAAAAAGAATCCTGCTCTGGAGACCGGCACAAAAGATGATCCATACCGGAAACTTCAACCGTCCAGTGAATCTGCTGTTTGTGCAGATAGTTTTTGTAGTCAAATGCAGAAAAGTTACCCGCCGCTGCCGGTTTTTTCCATTGTCCCTCCACCCGGCATATAGAACCCGGAGTAAGAGATTGTATTTGGAGTAATTCTTTTTCTTCCGCCATATACAGGGAAACAAATATTTTCTCCTGATGATGCCTCTCCCGCATCTGCCACTGTACCTGGTCTCCATCCACTGCTGCAGTAGTCAGAATTACGGCCTCTACCCTTTCAGGCGGTTCATTAAAAGCAGACACGTTATTTCTTTCTGCACTATCCATTCTTATGGAAAAAAGAACAAACACAATCCCGCCATAAATCAGGGTACGTTTTTGTCCCGTTTTCCACCAGACGTAGACAAATAACAGCGGAAATACGGAAATAAGAAAAATCGGAAAAGAATAATAAACTGCTGTAATACCCAGCAGAGCCGCTAATACAGCTATTAATAGGTTCATTTAAGCAGCATCTTTCTGTTAGATTTTTATGTTAGCTTATTCCACCGTAATACTGTCCTGAAGCTGTTCGTATGTCTTGTCTCCTATTCCGGATACTTCTTTTAATTCTTCTGCAGATGTAAAAAGACCGTTCTCTTCCCGGTACGATAAAATACCGGCTGATTTTGCGGGGCCGATTCCGGGCAGAGTTTCCAGCTCAGCCGCTTCCGCGGTGTTGAGATTAACTTTTTCCAGGCTTTCCCCGTTTGTTTCAACATCCGTGCTCTCCATATTCAAAGGAGTCGTTTCTTCTCCATCGGCCGGAACATAAATGACCATTTCATCCTGCAGTTTGGCTGCGAAATTCACCTGTGAGGCATCAGCACCTTCTGCCAGGCCGCCTGCCATTTCTACAGCATCTATAACACGTTTATTCTGCTCGAGCTCGTATACGTCTGGAGATGCTACTTTTCCTTTAACGTCTACCATAACAAAAGCTGTATCCGTCTCAGCAGCCTCCGGCTCTATTTCTTCTGCCACTGCTTCTTCTGTATCGTTTTCTTCCTGACTATCCAAAAAATAGTCATCTGCCATATTACCTTCTCCCGTCGTGCTTTCAGCAGACGGAGAAAGGATTAGAAATACAAAAATGCCCATAATAAAAACTGCGGCTGCGGCCGCTCCAAACATATGGACTTTTTTCAATCGATTTTCACCTCCATTCAAGAAAAATGGGTCCTGCGGTTAATGGATTTAAAGCGGGAAGGGTATTCGGGGTAAAAAAATAAGAAAGATTCCCGACAGGTGCCGGGATTCTCTCTTATTTTAGACGGTTATCCTATTATTGTAAATCTTTTTCTGCGATAAAGAAGAGACGTTCACTTTCAGCCTGCGAATGATCAAAAGAAAAATCAGCGTACACTTTAACAGAAGAAAAGCCGGCTTCAAAAAGCCATTGGCTGTATTGCTCCGATGTAAAAGCTTTTTGTACGTGTTCTTCATCCGACCGCTCATATAAGCCTTCAGCATTTTCTATAAATAATGTTAGCTCATGAATGATTTCGTTTTGATTTTCGGTTTCAAAACAGTTCCAGATATAAGCCAGGTTATCCCTCACTTCAGAAAACGCAAAGTCATTTAATACGTTCTGCATGTAGAAAACGGAATGTACATCGAACAAAAACCGTCCGTTTGTTTCCAGGCTGGCAAATACAGCTTCAAAAGCATTTTTAACTTCATGCTCTTCTGTAAGATAGTTAATTGTATCGCAGAACGCAGTAATGACACTGTATGGAGCTGGAGCCTTCAGCTCGGATAAGTTCTGCTGAAATAACAGCGGACGGTAGCCTGCAGCTTCGAGCTTACTTCTGGCTACCGTGAGCATGTCAGCAGACAGATCCATCCCTTCGGCATCAAAACCTTCGTCAAGCATGCGGCGGAGCATCGTTCCCGTGCCGCACCCTGCATCCAGCAGTTTCGTCCGGCTTGGTTTCATATCAGAAGGCAGCGCTTTTATCAGCCAGTCATTCCACTTTTCATAAGGGGCATCCCCCATCAATTCATCGTATACCCGGGAAAAATCGCCGTATACATTCACTGGTGATTAAGAAAGCACCTTTTCAATTTCTACTTCCGGTGCGTCTCCCCATAGCTTTTCAAGATTATAATACATCCGCTCTTCTTCATGGAAAACATGGACAATTACGTCGCCGATATCAATCAAAATCCATTTTCCTTCATCAAAGCCTTCCATTCTTTTTACCTCATACTCATTTTCCAGCGCGTTTTTACGAATTTCCCGTGCAATAGATTGAACCTGTTTATAAGATTGGCCGCTTGCGATAACAAAGTAGTCCGCCATTGTAGAAATACCCTGCATATTTAAGGCTACAATATTCTCCGCTTTCTTTTCGTCTGCTGAACGAATCGCACTTTCCAGAATTTCATTACTTTTCATTTACATTCCCCTTTCGGATATTAAATACTAATTGATTATACGTAGCAAGCGTTCCCGGATAAACCGGCTGCTTTTTTTTCATAAGAAACTCAATGGTGTTTGCTAAAGCTTTTATAATGGCTTCGTCAAGACTGGAAGCGGAAAGCTCCCTTACTTCCTCGACTCCTGGAAAAGAACGGTTGGGCTCAATATAATCAGCAAGAAACAAAATTTTATCCATCATTGTCATGTCCTGTCTGCCCGTAGTATGCCAGGTAATCGCTGACAATATTTCTTCATCTTCTATACCTATCTCTTTTTCTACCAGAAAGGACCCCGCCGGCGCATGCAGCAGTTCGTCCCCGTAAAGAAGAAAATCCGGGTCAAGCTTTTCGTTCATAATGATCCCGCGCATCTCCTGCTTGTCTCTGAACTTAGCATAGTCATGAAATATGGCAGCCAGTTCCAGCCTGTTTTTGTCGACATCTGTGTTCTCTGCGAGCTTTAGAGCGGTATCCGCTACTCCTATCGTATGAATATAGCGGTGCTCTGTTAAATGAGGCTCTACCAGAGCCAGTGCTTCTGCTCTATTCATACAATCCCTGCTTTTCAATAAAGTCTCTAACTTCCTCGGTTACATAATATCGAATGCTCTTTCCAAGCCGCATTCTTTCTCTTATATCGGTTGAAGAAATATCTAATAAAGGTGCTTCTATATATTGTATACCATCTTCATCCATTTTTTCAGCAAAATAGCCTGGGCGGTCTGCTACGGCAAAAGTAACCAGCTTTTTTAAAAGCTCAATATCTTTCCACGTATGAAGCTGCGCTTTCATATCTCCGCCAATAATAAAGTAAAAAGACGCGGCCGTATACTCCTCTTTCAACATTCGGATCGTATCAATCGAATAGGAAGGCCCGCGGCGCTCATATTCAATAGTGGATACATGGAAGTCCGGATGATCCTTTACCGCAGCTTTGATCAGCTCCAGCCGCTGTTCAGGCGTACTGTCTGATTTCATATTTTTGTGAGGCGGTGTATACACCGGAATAAACCAGACCTCATCTAAATCAAGCGAATGAAGCGCTTCTTCAGCAAGCATTAAATGAGCTATATGGGGAGGATCAAATGTACCTCCTACAATACCAATTCTTTCCGACATCCCGCATCCACCTTATTTTGGAAGTTCGATTTTCTTATTATTCCTGGATTCTTTATATAAAACCATGGTGCTTCCAATTGTCTGTACAATCTCTGCATCGACGGCAGAAGCAATAGCTTCTGCTGCTTCGTTCACTTCTTCCGCTGAATTCTGCAGGATATTGATCTTAATTAATTCTCTTGCCTCGAGCGTATCAGCGGTTTGTTTGATAAGGTTTTCGCCCAGCCCTTGTTTTCCTATTTGAAAAACAGGACTTTGTTTGTGGGAAAGCCTGCGTAGATATTTTTTCTGGCTGTTCGTTAATGACATTTATTTTCCTCCTAAATTCTGCAGAACTGTTTCTTTCATTCGATGAACATCAGGATAGCTTCCCGTCCATTTTTCAAAAGATGCAGCTCCCTGCCTGACAAACATGCCAAGCCCGTTCAATGTTAAATTCCCTTTTTCTTCCATTTCATGAAGCCACTCTGTTTTTAATGGATTGTAAATTAAATCACAGCAAATACATTCCGGCTTGATCCGATCCGTCGGCCACGGCTTTTCCTTTGTGTTTGGACTCATGCCGAGCGAAGTTGTGTTAATGATAATATCATATTCATTATTTTTAGCTGCGGCTTCTTCTTTGGACCATACTTTTAAAGAAAGCCTGCCTTCGAATTTTCCGGCCAGATGTTGTGCTTTTTCCATGCTGCGGTTTGTCAGGCATACATCAGAGGCTCCGCTGCTCCACAGACCGGTCAAAACTGCCCTTGCAGCCCCGCCGGCTCCGATAACAAGAATTCTGCTCTTTTCGATGTCAGCAGCAGTCTCTTCCTTTAATGAATCCATAAATCCTTTGGAGTCTGTGTTAAAACCCGTCAGGTACCCGTTTTCATTAACGATCGTATTTACTGCGCCGATTAATTCGGCATGTTCATCCACGTCATCCAGGTACTGCATAACATCTACTTTATGAGGAATCGTCACGTTGACTCCCCGTATTCCAAGCGCACGGATACCGGCGACAGCTTCTTTTAAGTTAGCCGGCGCGACATCAAAGGCCTGATAGTAATAAGGAAGATTCAGCGCCATGAACTCTTTATTGTGCATAGCAGGTGATAAAGAGTGATGGACCGGATGGCCGAACAGCCCCAGCAGCTTTATGCCGTCCGTCACACAATCGCCTCCCTTAAAGAAACGCCGGTTCCTTCCGGCACGTGGATGCTGACTTTTGCTCCTTTTTTAGGAACGGAAAACCAGCCGAGTCCTGCGATAACAATATCGGTTTTATCTTTTTTAATAATAAACTCATACCGTTTCCATTTACCCAGCTTTTCAACTGATTTAGGAGACGGAGGCGACAGCATGCCGCCCAGGTGGTTCGCCATTAACTCATCTGCATTCTCGAGTTTTGTGCGGTGAATTTTCAGCTCGTTTGCAAAATACGCGACAAAGGAGTTCCGTTCACCTTCTTCGAAATCAAGCCTTGCAAATCCGCCCACAAACAAAGTTTGTCCGGGCTGAAGCTGATAAATGATTGGTTTGATTTCTTTTTTCGGCATCATTTTTTTCCAGTCGCTGCTGTGCATTTGATGAATAAGCTGACGGTTATTGATAATACCTGGTGTATCAATTAAATGCTTTCCGTCTTCGAGCATTACTTCTATAATATCGAGTGTAGTTCCCGGGAAATGGGACGTTGTAATAGGAACATCGTCTTCCCCGCTGAATAATCGAATAATCTGGTTAAGAAACGTCGATTTCCCTACGTTGGTACAGCCGGTAATAAAAACATCACTGCCCTGCCTGTATTTCTCAATCAACTGCGCGGCTTCCTCTACACCCTGGTTTTTGGAGGCGCTGATGAGTACCACGTCTTTGGCCGTCAGTCCCTGATCTTTCGCCTGCTTTTTCAGCCACTGCACTACTTTGTTCTGGTTTACTGACTTAGGCAGCAGATCGGCTTTATTGGCAATAAGTACAACGTCATTGTTGCCTGTATACCGATGAAACCCTGAAATCCAGCTTCCCTCCAGATCAAAGATATCAACAACTTTTACAATCAGCGCTTTTTGATTGCCAATTTCATGAAGCTTGTTGGAAAAATCCTGATGCGTTAATTCCACATCCTGTACTTCATTGTAATGGCGCAGACGAAAACAGCGCTGGCATATAATAATGTCTTTTTCCAGCGCTGATTCCGGAGTATACCCCGCTTTATTCTGATCTTCTGTCTGGATAGCTGCTCCGCAGCCTGAACATACAAGTTCCTCTGTCACTTATGATTCCTCCCACTGAACATGGCCTTTATCTTTCAGCCTTTTCAGTACTCTTCTTTCGATATTGCGGTTAATTTTAGTAAGCATTCCGTCTGTTTTCGCAATAGGAACAACAAGTACGGTATAAAAACCGGATCGGTTTCCGCCGAATACATCTGTAAGTACCTGGTCTCCAATCACAACCACTTCATTTGTATGCAGACCCATATCCTTTTTAGCTTTCCTGAAGGCACGTCCAAGAGGCTTTTTGGCTGAGTGAATAAAAGTAATGCCGCTTGGCTTGGAAAACGCACTCACTCTTTTTTTATTATTATTGGACACAATCGTAACCTGGAAGCCTTTATTTTTAACCAGCTTTACCCAGCTCAGCAGCTCCGGGGTCGCTTCAGGCCTGTCCCATTCTACCAGAGTATTATCCAGATCCGTTATGATGCCTTTAATATTCCTCTCATGAAGATGATCCAGATCTAAATCATATACGGAGGGAATATATTCATTTGGTATAAAACGCTTAAGCACGCGGCCACATCCTTTTATTTATTCAACGGTTTTTATTTTCATTAAAAGCACTCTAAACGTCGGCTTTCTAAGCAAATAGTATAACCTCTGCATTGATTTTTTTCAAATAGAATCCGGTTGCTGTGCCTGAGTTCCCCCATTTTTTAAGCGTTCAAAAAAACGTAATACATTTAATTTTCATCGCGTTTCTTCTTATTTAAGAAAAACGGTATTTTACACTTTACAGCTGGTGATGTTGCGGCGTTCTTGGATGCAGGCTTTACTTTTTTACGTTATAATTTTTATTGTCTGTGTGTTTTATATAAGCTTACACCTTTTTTAAGCAAAAGGATGCTTTCCAGGCTGTTTTATAAAGTATACAGTTAACAACAATACAAAATACTTGCGTGCGGTACTGTGAATACATTACATTTTATATTCGCTTTCTTATGGATTATGGATGCCCTCAACTGTGCATCTTTTCCAGGCACAGTCTTCTGCCAAATGAATTATTGTCAGAACATTTACATCATTTCATGCTTTTTATTACACGAGGAGGACAGACATTATGACGTTTTTACACTGGGCCATTATATCTCCATTTTTACTGGCCATCCTTATTCCTTTCTTTTACCGCTACATCCCCAAAATACATACTGGGTGGTTCGTTTTTATTCTGCCGCTTGCCTTGTTTGGGTATTTCATGCAGCAGATGCTCCAGACTACATCCCAGGGTGGTGTCGTAGAGGCTTCCGCTCCCTGGGTGCCGTCGCTTCAAATTTTCTATACCGTTTACCTGGACGGACTGAGCATTTTATTTGCTCTTCTTATTACTGGAATAGGCGCTTTGGTTGTACTTTATTCTATCTATTATTTAGATAAGAAAAAAGAAGCGCTGAACAATTTTTATGTGTACCTCCTCATGTTCATGGGAGCCATGCTCGGCGTTATTATTTCCGATAACATGATTGTGCTTTATGTATTCTGGGAATTAACAAGCCTTTCTTCCGCTCTGCTTATCAGCTATTGGTTTCAGCGCGATAAATCCATTTATGGTGCCCAGAAATCCATGCTGATCACTGTATTCGGCGGTTTCGCCATGCTTGGCGGTTTTGCCATACTCTACAGCATTACCGGCACATTCAGCATTCAGGAAACAATCGCCAGCGCCGACCTGGTAATGGCAAGTAATTTATTTATCCCGGCAATGATTCTTGTTCTTTTGGGCGCCTTTACAAAATCCGCCCAGTTTCCTTTCCACATCTGGCTGCCTGATGCGATGGAAGCACCGACACCGGTCAGTGCCTACCTGCACTCTGCTACGATGGTAAAAGCCGGACTATATTTAGTTGCCCGCTTTACGCCCGTGTTCGCAGGTGTTCCGGAATGGTTCTGGATCGTATCCGGCGTTGGGTTATTTACATTATTCTGGGGCTCGTTATCTGCGGTGCGTCAGAAGGATTTAAAAGGAATTCTTGCTTTCTCGACTATCAGCCAGCTCGGACTAATCATGTCACTGCTGGGTGTCGGCTCCGCTTCGCTGTATTTTAACGATGGCGTAGAAAATGCTCTTTACCATGCGGCTATTATGACGGCCATCTTTCACCTTATTAACCATGCGACCTTTAAAGGAAGCTTGTTTATGGCAATTGGTATTATCGATCACGAAACAGGTACAAGAGACATAAACCGTCTCGGCGGCCTGATGACCATTATGCCGGTTACATTTACTATTACGCTGATCGGAGCGGCCTCTATGGCCGGTATTCCACCCTTTAATGGATTTATCAGTAAAGAGATGTTTTTTACCGGCATGCTTGAAGCGATGGAAATTTCGGCGTGGAACATGCAGACATTCGGCATACTCTTTCCGGTTATTGCCTGGGTTGCCAGCATATTCACCTTTTTGTACTGCCTGATTCTATTCTTTAAAACGTTCACCGGAAAATTCAAGCCGGAAAACTTCGATAAGCACGTTCATGAAGCGCCGATCGGTATGCTAATCAGCCCAATCATTCTCGTTGTTCTTGTTATCGTATTCGGGCTATTTCCAAACCTTCTGGCTTACTCTTTGATTGAGCCCGCTATGCAGAGTATTCTTCCCGGCGTTATGACAGGCGGCGAACGATTCTATGTTGATATTTATTTATGGCATGGTTTTGAGCTGGAGCTGTTTATGACAATGGGTGTTATTGCACTCGGCACGTTGTTGTTCATTTATATGAAAAAATGGTCTTCTCTGGCTATTTATAAAAAGGAAAGCGATATTCTTAACCCGCTTTATGATGGATCATTGAGCGCACTCGTTACAGGGTCGCAGAAAATAACACGCGCGCAGATTACAGGAAGGCTTCGTGACTATTTAGCCTACATGTCCATCTTTATTGTACTGCTGCTCGCTTATACAATGTTCCGTTACGATGCTTTCTCTATGCCAACGGAGAATATTTCCCCTATTCCGGGATATATGTGGGTGCTTGTGCTGCTCTTTATCCTTACGACCGTTGTTGTACCATTTATAAATGACAGAATGGCCGTTATTATTATCGTCGGCGCTCTAGGGTTTTTAGTTGCTATCTTCTTTGTAGCCTTCCGGGCTCCGGATCTGGCTTTAACCCAGTTTCTAATCGAAACAGTGGTCGTCGTATTATTCCTGCTGGCATTTAAGCACCTTCCCAACCTGAAAAAAGAACGAACGAAACCGAGAATTCAGGTTACAAATGCGATTATCTCCGTAGGGGTGGGAGTGATGGTCACTCTCATTGGCTTAAGTTCTTATGCCTTCCGCCAGGAAAACGGGCTGGAATCTATTTCACAGTATTTCATCGACAATTCCTATGAGCTGGCTGCAGGAGAAAATATGGTTAACGTCATCCTTGTTGACTTCCGTGGACTCGATACGATTCTGGAAGTTCTGGTGCTGGCAATAGCCGCACTTGGCGTTATTACACTCATCAAACTGCGTATGACAGGGAGGGAGGATGTATGAAGACAAATAACCTGCTTCTTCAATCCGTTACCCAAGTAGTAACGTTCTTGATATTTGCATTTTCTATTTATCTATTCTTTGCCGGCCATAACAATCCCGGCGGCGGGTTTATCGGGGGATTGATGACTGCTTCGGCCCTGCTGCTTTTATATCTGGCTTTTGATATTCAGTCCATCAAAAAAGCCCTTGCCTTTAACTATGTCAATATTATTGCTATAGGGTTAATTATTTCACTTGCTACAGGAATGGTCAGTATGTTTTTAGGAGGTCCTTTTCTTAATCAGTATGATCAGTATGTCCATGTTCCTTTATTTGGAGAGGTCCACCTGACAACGGCTGTTCCATTTGACCTTGGAATTTACCTGGTTGTTGTAGCAATAGCGTTGGTTATTATTTTAGCGATTGGAGAGGATGCATAATGGAAATACTAATGTCGATCACAGTCGGCGTCCTCTTTATGGTAGCAACCTACCTGATGCTTTCCCGCAGTATCTTCCGGATAGTAATGGGTCTTGTTATCATTTCCCACGGCGCCCACCTTCTTATTTTAACGATGGGCGGCCTGCAGAACGGCATGCCTCCTCTTTTAGGGCAGGAGGCAGCAAATTACACAGATCCACTGCCTCAGGCACTCATATTAACAGCTATCGTAATCAGCTTCGGGTTGACAGCTTTTGTGCTCGTGCTGGCTTACAGAACGTACGATGCACACAAAACAGATGATCTTGATCAGTTAAGAGGTACTTCCGATGAATAGTTTAGTTATTTTACCTGTACTCCTGCCCTTCTTAATTGGCGCCGTTCTCATTCTGCTGGCAAAAAAGCACCAGGCCCAGAGGGTCATCACTTCTTTAACCGTTCTTTCTATGCTGGCCGCCTCGGTTATTCTAGCAGTTGATGTATATCAAAACGGCATCGCTACAATGGAAATGGGAGATTGGCCGGCTCCATTCGGTATTGTCTTTGTAGCAGATATGTTTGCCACCATGATGGTGATTTTATCCAGCATTGTTGGCGTAGTCTGTTTGTTCTTTGCTTTCAGCACCATCTCAACCGAACGGGAAAAATTTTACTTTTATCCCTTCTATCTATTTTTACTTGCCGGGGTAAACGGTGCATTTTTAACCGGTGACTTATTTAATATGTTTGTGTTTTTCGAAGTAATGCTGCTGGCCTCCTACGTTCTTATTGTGATGGGAGGAACCAAATACCAGCTGCGTGAATCTTTTAAGTACGTAGTAATTAATGTCTTTGCCTCAATGCTTTTTCTTATAGGTGTCGCTTATATTTACGGAGCACTTGGAACGCTCAATATGGCAGATATGGCAGTCCGGATTGAAGAAACCGGACAGACCGGCATTCTAAATGTTATTGCTATTCTGCTTCTCATTGTATTTGCATCCAAAGGCGCCTTATTCCCATTGTATTTCTGGCTGCCTAAATCGTACTACGGTCCTCCTTCTGCTATTGCCGCCCTGTTTGGCGGCCTGCTGACAAAAGTGGGTATCTATGCGATTATTCGTTTATTTACGCTGGTATTCAATCACGACATTGGGTTTACGCACAACATTATTCTCGCTCTCGCCGGATTCACCATGTTCTTTGGAGTGCTCGGCGCTGTATCCCAGTTTGATTTCAAACGGATTCTGTCGTATCACATCATCAGCCAGGTCGGTTATATGGTAATGGGACTTGGTATCTTCACTCCGCTTGCTCTGGCCGGCGCGATTTACTACATTGCCCATCACATCATTGTTAAATCCGCGTTATTCCTATTCAGCGGAGCGACTGAATCGATTACCGGTACGACTGACCTGAAAAAAATGGGCGGCATTTTAAAAACGCATCCTCTTTTAGCCTGGATGTTCTTTATTACTGCTGTTTCTCTTGCAGGTATTCCACCGCTCAGCGGGTTTTTCAGTAAATTCCCGCTGATTCTGTCCGGTATGCAGGAAGGCCGCTACATTATTACCGCTGTTGCTCTGTTAGTCGGGCTGCTCACCCTCTTCTCCATGCTTAAAATATTCATTTATGCGTTCTGGGGTGAGCAGAAACACACGGATGAGCAGGCGGCTAAAAAAATCGGCCCTATCCTCCTTCCTATTGTTCCTATGGTTCTCTTAACCATTATTCTGGGCTTTGCTGCTGAACCTATTTTCAGCTACTCGTATGGAATTGCCGAGGAACTGCTTGAACCATCTATTTATATTAATTCGGTGTTAGGGGAGTAGATCGCATGGCCTTTCAGATTGTATTAAATGTGTTTATTGCATTTATTTGGGTGCTTCTGCAGAACAGCTTCACCTTTGGAGATTTTGTCATAGGCTACGTTATCGGATTTGGTGTTTTGTACCTGCTTCAGAAAATCCTGCCGTTTGAGTTTTATTTCCGCCGCCTCAAAGCAGTGTTCGCACTGCTCTGGCTGTTTACCAAAGAGCTTTTCATTGCCAACATTGATATGGTAAAAATTGTGCTGAGCCCTTCTTTTAAGCACAAGCCCGGCATTATCGCGGTTCCTACCAATTTGACGAAGAAGTGGGAAATCAGCCTGATTTCCTGCCTGATATCTTTAACGCCCGGAACGCTCGTTATGGACTACTCGCTGGACAGCAAGTATATTTATATTCACAATATTGATATTGAGAGCCGTAAGGCAATGATTGAAGATATACAAAATAAATTTGAAAAAGCTATTCTGGAGGTGAGAAAGTAATGTTTACTATCGTAGTGGACATCGCCCTTATAGCGATGGCTGTTTCTCTGGTATTGTGCACATACCGGGTTATCGCAGGCCCTACTGTTCCTGACCGTATAGTAGCTCTTGATGCATTCGGGCTTAACATGGTAGGATTTGTAGGACTTTTGATGATCTCTTTAGACACAGCTGCTTTCTCGGAAGTTATATTAATGATTGCCATCCTGGCCTTCTTAGGCTCCGTTGCACTGGCAAAATATTGGGAGAGGGGCTTAGTCATTGATAGAAATCCTGATTAGCATCTTAATTATCATTGGTATTTTCTTTAGTCTGCTTGGTTCAATCGGCCTGGTAAGACTTCCTGATATTTATGCAAGAATTCACGCGGCTACTAAAAGTGCTACACTCGGCATCGCATTTTTGGTTTTTGCTACCTTTCTTCACTTTTGGATCGTAGAAGCCGAGTTTATTGGCAAAATTTTACTGGCTATTTTGTTCGTGTTTTTGACGGCACCCGTTGGGGCGCAGATCATGAGCCGCTCTGCCCATCGTACTGGAGTTCCTTTGTGGAACAAGAGTACACATGATGATTTAAAGGAGTCTTACGATAAAAAAAAGGCAGAATAAGGGGCTAATTTTGACGAATTACCGCTGAACACTTGACATAGCAAGGATTCATGAGTAAATTTGTAAGTGAAGTTATACATTACTAGGAATGAAAGGGAGTTTTTTGATGAATAAGACAGATTTGATTAACGCCGTAGCAGAACAAGCAGATATCTCAAAAAAGGATGCTTCTAAAGCAGTAGACGCTGTATTTGAAAGCATCACAGACACTCTTAAAAAGGGTGACAAAATTCAGCTTGTAGGCTTCGGCAGCTTTGAAGTACGCGAGCGTGCAGCCCGTAAAGGCCGCAACCCGCAAACAGGTGAAGAAATCAAAATTCCTGCAACTAAAAACCCAGCATTCCGCCCAGGTAAACAGTTAAAAGACGCTGTTAACTAATTTACAAATATTAATGAATCATTAAAAAGGATCTGACTTTGTCAGATCCTTTTTTACATAGTTTTATGCACGTCTGGACGGGAATAGTAATGTAAACATATAGGAGGAATAAATAATGAATATTACAATGACACAGCCTGCTTTCAAATGGTTTTTGGAAGAAATGAATCTGAACAAAGAGGATACGGTTCGTTTTTACGTTCGCTACGGCGGCAGTCCCCAGCTTATTGCCGGATTTTCTATCGGCATAGAAGTTTCTGATCCTTCTACTCCTGCTGTTACTATGGAAATGGACGGCATTACTTTTTTTATCGAAGAAAAAGATGCCTGGTACTTTAAGGACCACTCTCTTCATATTAAATTCAGCAGAAAAATAAATGAAATCGAATTTGAATACGTACAGGATTAATTTAATCATTCCGTTTATATACAGAAAAAAAAGGCCATTGCCGAATGCCGGCAATGGCTTCAAAGGGAGAGAGAGTGATGCCTAAAGGAGAGCCTGTTATTCACGGCTTACAGGAAACATTAATACTCTGGAGGGTGAGCCAGAAGCCTCTTGAACGAAACCGATTTTCCTTCAAAAGGGATGAATGACTTCCTGTTATTTGTAATTATAGGGAGTATGTGCAGACAAATCATTAAATTTGTAAGATTATCTTTCACTTTTTCTTATTGTTCTATTATATCCAGAAGAGTGATTGTGTTTCCTACACTATTTTACTATACTTAATCCATAAGACTTACATACTAATGAATTGCTACTAAAGGGGATGAGATCCGTGTCTTTACAAAAACGTCCGATCGCTGCTGATGATATAAAGCACATTGCTGTAGTCAGCGAACCACATATATCTGAAGAAGGAACGAAATACGCTTTTGTACAAAAACATGCCGGAGAAGAAGATATTTATTATTCTCATATTTATATTCAGCATTTAACAGATGATAAGCCTGTCCAATGGACATTTGGCGAAGTTCAGGACCACAGCCCGCAGTGGGCACCGGACGGATCCGAGCTGTTATTTCTCTCTGCCCGTTCCGGCAGTACACAGATATGGCTTATGTCTTCAGCCGGCGGCGAACCCCGCCAGTATACTAATATTAAAGGCGGTATTACAGAAGCTGCCTGGGCACCGGACAGCCAGTCGATTGCTTTTATTGCTTCCGTTGACTCTGAGGCTGGTTTGATGGAAGACAGCACCCAGGAAGAGAAAAAGCCGCTGGAGCCCGTTCTTGTAAACCGCCTGAAGTATAAATCGGATACAAAAGGTCTTCATGATAAAACCAGACAGCATGCTGCTCTTCTTGATTTAAGATCCAATAAGACAACTTTGCTGACAAAAGGACCATTTGACCATTTTGGACTCAGCTGGGCCTCTGACAGTAAACGGCTCGCGTTCAGCGCAAACCGAAATGAGGACGAAGACAAGTCAGCTGTTGTTGATTTATTCGTACTCCATCTGGAAACCGAAGAGCTGGAAAAAATGACTGAGTCCACTGGTATTTTCACTATGGCCAACTGGTCCGGTGATGGAAAATACCTTGCTGCCATAGGCCACGAGCTTGAGTATGCAGATGCTACAATCAATCAGGTATGGATTATCAACTCCCGTACAAAAGAAAATACATGCATGACGCTTAAATGGGATGTTCAGATTGGCGACGCCGCAATCGGCGATGTCCGCTCTTCTCATCCCAATCCCGGTCCCGTATGGTCCCGTGATCAAAAACACATTTATTTCCTCGCCAGTGAAAGAGGCAGTACCGGTTTATACCAGATGGATATGCTCGGCGAAATTGAAGCTGTACATGAAGAAGAGAATCATTTATTCGGCTTTTCCTACCATGCAGCGAAAGACTTTTTTATCGCAGGCATAAGCGACCCTTCCAATCCCGGTGATTTCTTTGAAATACAGCGCAAGGCAGAAGCTCATGTGCGCCTTACGGATGTAAACAATGAATTTTTAAAAAAGGTGGATATATCCATTCCGGAACCGCTCTCTTTTAAAGCGGAAGATGGATGGGAAATTCAAGGATGGTTAATGCGTCCTGCTCAATTTGAAGAAGGACAGCAGTATCCTTTAGTATTGGAAATCCATGGCGGCCCTCACGCGATGTACGCCAATACATTTTTTCATGAAATGCAGTATTTGGCAGCCCGGGGATATGCAGTTTTGTATATTAATCCACGTGGAAGCCATGGATATGGCCAGTCCTTTGTTGATGCCGTCCGCGGTGACTATGGTGGAAAAGACTATACTGACCTGATGAGCGCTGTTGATTATGTTCTTCAGTCGTACTCCTTTATAGACGGCAGCCGTCTGGGCGTCACAGGAGGCAGCTACGGCGGTTTTATGACCAATTGGATAGTTGGGCACACAAATCGATTTAAAGCAGCTGTCACGCAGCGTTCTATCTCCAACTGGCTTAGTTTCCAGGGTGTGAGCGATATTGGATTCTTTTTTACAGAATGGGAATTAAAGAGCAGTCTGCCGGACAGTCCGGAAGAGCTGTGGAATTTTTCGCCGCTTAAGTATATTAAACATGTTTCCACACCACTCCTTATCATGCATGGAGAGCAGGATTTGCGCTGCCCTATCGAGCAGGGGGAACAGTTTTTTATCGGTTTAAAGAAACTTGATAAAACGGTGGAGTTCCTGAGATTTCCCCGCTCCAATCATGAACTCAGCCGCGGCGGTCCCCCCGTTCTCCGTATTCACCGCCTGGAACATATGGCAGAATGGTTTAACCGCTATTTATAAACTAAAAAAGCCTGGCTGCAGATTGTCACTGCAGCCAGGCTTTATATTATATTATTTGTTTCTCTTCAGCTTATCTTTTAATTTATCTTTAATCTGGCTGGAAGAGGAATCTTTTGATTTATGCTTCTTTTTTGTATCCTGTTCTTCCTGCTTTATATCTTCCAACGGCATTGGATCTTCAAGAGCAGTCGGCGGTTCTTCCTGATTTACGTCTTTTTTGATATCTTTTTCTTTATCTTGGTCACTCATTATTAACAGCCTCCTTTTTACTCTATACCACCCCCGGGTGGAATGAAAACATTCTCCTTTCCCGCTATTGTTTGGTATCATAGAAAACAGAAAGGAGAATGTCTTTTGAACCAATTAGATCACATGTTTGAGCAGATAAAAAATAGACCTTCCCGCATTCTGGGGGAAGACCATTTTCATAAATCAGCTGTAATGATTCCCATTATTGAAAAAGAGGGCACTCCTCATGTGCTGTTTGAAGTACGCGCTGAGCATATGAACAGCCAGCCCGGCGAAATATGCTTTCCAGGCGGCAGGGTCGATGCTGAGGACGCGAACGAGGAAGAGGCCTGTATTCGTGAAGTTATGGAAGAAATAGGAGTCACGCGGCAGGATATTACGCTTGCAGGGTCACTGGATACACTTGTTACCCCCTACAATCATATGATTTATTCCTTTGCCGGCCATATTTCAAAATCAGCAGTTCTCTCACCGAATCCAGCGGAAGTTGGTGAACTTTTCACGGTGCCTCTTTCTTATTTCCATGAGAATCCTCCGGTCAAACATAACATTTATTTACAAGTTCAGCCGGAGGACACGTTTCCTTATTCCCTTATCCCGGGAGGGGAAAATTATTCCTGGCGTACTGCCACCGTACCCGAATATTTTTATGAGTATAATGACTATATTATCTGGGGACTGACTGCCAGACTTCTCCGGCATTTTCTCCAGGTTACAGCCAGCTGATTATTTTTCCGCCAGCTGTCCTACCATATGGATAACCAGCTCTGCTGAATGTTTAGACGCGGTAACGAGAAACTGGTCATAGGAAACTTTTGCCTCTGTTCCGGCAATATCACTTAAAGAGCGTGTGATTACAAAAGGCACATCAAAACGATGGCACACCTGTGCAATAGCTCCTGCTTCCATTTCCGAACAAAGCGGCTTCCGGAACATCTCTTTTAGTTCCCCTACTCTCGTTTCACTGCTCATAAAAGAATCTCCTGATAATATAAGGCCGGATGCTGCCTGAAGGCCGCCTTCAGCCGCTCCTTTTTCGGCCATACTTATCAATGCTTCATCGGCAGGATAAAATGCCGGCATCTGCGGCACCTGGCCGAATTCATAGCCAAAAACCGTGGCATCCACATCGTTGTAACGAACTTCAGTGGAAATCACCAGATCCCCCACTTTTAACGCAGGGTCGAATCCTCCGGCTGAACCTGTATTAATAACTACATCGGGGGCATATGTATCAATTAATAAAGTCGTGCCTATTGCTGCATTCACTTTACCTATTCCTGATTCAAGCAGTACGATATCCTGGCCGTTCATCGTCCCTTCAAAAAAGATACATCCGCCTTTTCTGCTTTCATGCAGGGAAGAAAGCGAGTGTTGGAGAATCTCCACCTCTTCTTTCATAGCTCCTATGATTCCTATTTTCATTATATTCAGCTCCTTTTATTTACTTTCTGCATTTTTACTGCAACTTATACATTATACTATTAGACTGTACCCGTTTTCTACAATTAGACATAGAGAGGATTCGTTTCTATTGAATATTAGTGTTGGCCCATTAAAAGATAAAATTGAGTTTTTTGAAGCAGATCATATAAAAAAATTAGAAGACGCTATTCAGCAGAAAGTTGAAGTAAATGAAGCCATTATGCTTGAAGTGCACCAGGTCCAGCATCATGTTTACTATCACCCTGAGCATGGCCGGCCGATATTTACAGCTTCTGTTCACTTTAAAGCAGCCGCCCCGCGTTAAAAACATAGACAAACTTCTCGTCTGCCTATTGGAAGTTTTTGTTACCGCTCAAGACCCCCCTTACAAAAGTAAGGGGGGTCTTTGCTTAAGCAATTTTATTTTTAGTAAGGATTGCTGCTTAACACTTCTACGTTTGTCGGCTGCCAGCCCTGGCCTTCAATAAATTCCATTTCCACACGGTACGGCGTGCTTCGGTTTTCGCTGGTGGAGACCGTTCCTACTGCTGTTGTAGGACTTCCTCCATTTTCAAGCCTGTAAATAGTCATTTCCTCCTCGGACAAGCCGGTTGCTGCGCTGAGGGCATTTACCATTTCCGCCCAGTTCTGGCCGTCGCTGTCGAAGCTCGGGGTAAAGGAGCCGCTTTGTTCAGTCCCGACAGGCTCCCATTCTCCCTGCTCGGCAGGATCAGAAGCAGGCTCCTCTGTTTCTTCCTGCTCCGCTGCGCTCTCATCTTCCTCGGCAGCTGATTCATCCGTACTCTGCTGCTCCTCTGTACTTGTACTACTTTCTGTTTCTTCCGTTGTATTGGCTTCTTCTTCCTGAGCAGGTTCTGTTTCTGCTTCTTCCTGCGAATCAGATGATTCTTCCGATTCGGATGTATCCGGTTCCTCTTCCGGAGCCGTTGTTTCTTCCTCCGGCTGTTCTGTCTCTGCCGGCTCTGTTGTCTGTTCCTCCGTCTGCTCCTGGTTCTGCTCCTCGTCAGACGCTTCCTCATTTCCTGTAAAAAGAAGCGTGATAGAGAAAAACAAAATCAGTACTGCTACTATCGCTATTCCTGCATTTAAAAGGCGGTTCATTCTTTTTTTGCGGCGCATACCATACCTTTTTTCTTCCCCAAAACCTCGATTATTTCTATCCATTTAATTATTCACCTGCCACTTTCATTATGTATCCTATCAAAAAAACTACACTACTTTTTCCTATTATACAATGTTATCTGCAAGAATCTATTGTTTTTATACTTTTCACACACAATTGTAAACTATGTAATCAGCCGGAAAAACAGGAGAAAGATGTCCCTGGGCGATGTTAAAAAACTGCCGCTTTTCAGCGGCAGTCGTTTTCTTTCATATTAGCTGACTTCAATAATTTCTACTTCAATATCACCGCCGGGTGTGTTAACCATAACGGCTTCTCCCACTTTTCTTCCAAGCAGGCTCTGAGCCATAGGAGAATCATTGGATATTTTGCCTTCCAGCGGATCAGATTCTGCGCTGCCGACAATGGTATACATTTCTTTTTCTCCATCCGGAAGCTCTTTAAATGTTACGGATTTACCAAGAGCCACTTCAGAATTATTCGTTTTATCTTCTTCAATCATAATAGCTGTTTTCAGCATGTTCTCAATCTGCCCGATACGGCCTTCCACAAAAGCCTGCTCATCCTTGGCAGCATCATACTCGGAGTTCTCTGATAGATCACCGAAACTTCTGGCTACCTTTATCCGCTCTACAATTTCTGTGCGGCGGTCCGTTTTCAGGAAATTCAGTTCTTCCTCTAATTTATTTTTACCTTCTTCAGTCATATAATTTTGCTTTTCTTCTGCCATTACTATGGTCACTCCTCTTTCTCAGCTTAAATGCTCTAAAGTTGTTCATTCTTATATTTCAATTAAAAATGTAAGCGATATCGCTATTTCCATAGTTTTCATCATACTCATTTTTTTACCATATTTCAATTAGATTTGATGAAATTTGGAAATAGATTTCCCTTATTACTATACTTTCCCTGCATTAAAGAATTTTAATCAGCTTCTTCCTCTTGTCTTCCATCTTCCCACTCACTGCGGTACTGTTCCTGGGTTTGCTGATGTTCTTCGAAGGATTCATTATAAATCACTTCACCGTCGGGACGGGCATAAAAGAAGATATACTCCGTGTCTTCCGGTTCGAGGACAGCTTCAATAGAAGCAATTCCCGGACTTGAAATCGGTCCTGGCGGCAGCCCTGCGTTTCGATACGTATTATAAGGTGATTCCGTATCCAGGTCATCAAGAGATGTCATGTAGCGGTGTTCCCTTATAGCGTAGGCCACCGTCGGATCCACTTCCAGCCGCATATCCGCCTCCAGCCTGTTTTCAATCACACCCGCAATAAGCGGCCGGTCAACGTCGAACTGAGCCTCTCTTTCCACAATAGAGGCAATAGTCAGTAATTGATGGACTGTATAATCGCTCTCTTCTATTTGTGAGGCGTATTCTACCATATTCTCTTCCGTTCGTTCAATCATTTCGTTTAAAATCACTTGAAGTTCCGTATCTTCTTCATAAAATTCATAGGTGGAGGGAAAGAGATAGCCTTCCAATGGATAGAGGATTTCCTCATTTTCAATTTCTTCAGTAACTGCACTATACTGTTCTACAGCGTCGGCTATAAAATCACTGCTCTCCAGCTCGGCGGCTACTTCCTCTTCTGAATAAGGTGTATTGTCAGAAATAATGGACGCTATGTCTTCAAGCCAGACTCCTTCAGGCACGGTAAATGCAATACCAGGCTCTGCGTTTGGTCCCTCTTCCAGCTGCCCGGCAATATCCCTTATCGGCATATCCTGCGAAAATGTATAATGACCAGCCTGAATAGAGGAGTCTGACGTTGCTCTTAAGTAGTACCGAAAGACTACCTCGCTATGTATTAAGTTATTTTCTTCGAGCAGACCTGCTGTTTGGGCTGCAGAATATCCCTGTTCTATTTCTATATCGACTTCTTTCGGCTCGCTGCTTTTCACAGGGCCCATAGCATTCATTAAATACCAGCTTCCTGCCGCTGTTATCAGAATAATAATAAAAAGGATGATTAAAAGAATAATAGATAGTTTTCGTTTTAAAAATGGCCTTTTTCTTTTGGGGCGGTTAGTCTCTTCCACGGGACTCCCCTTTCTTTATACTAAACAGCTCATACTTGAAAAAGTACAAAGAAAAGCGCCCATGCCCTGTAAAAACAGGGGCAGCGCTTTTCTTTCCTGCAGAGTTGCCTGCTCTACTCTTCCATATCCGCAAGCGTGTTAATCATTTCCTCTACCATATCCCACTCTTCGTCTGTTTCAATTTCTTCTAAAGCGATATCGTCCTCATCTTCGCCTTCCTGATAACGGAAAGCCAGGATTTCAATCTCTTCATCTTCACTTTCCTGATTACCGGAAGCAGTAACAACAATATAAGAATGCCCCAGTTCTTCAATAGGGAAAGTAAAAAGAACATCAAATAAATGCTCATTTCCTTCTTCGTCAGGTATTACAATACGCTCTGTTTCTTCTTCAGACAAAAATAACGCCTCCATTTATTGTAAAGAATTTTGATTCCTGTCAAGGTATCCCTGTAATATTAACACAGCAGCCATTTTATCCACTACCTGTTTTCTTTTTTTTCGGCTGACGTCAGCTTGAATCAGCGTTTTCTGGGCAGCCTGGGTCGTCAGTCTTTCATCATAAAGAACCACAGGAATATTTATATATTTCTCAAGGGCTGCTGCAAATTCCTGGCACTGTTCCCCTCTTGGCCCAATAGTTCCATTCATGTTTTTAGGGAGGCCGACAACCACAACCGCTACTTCATTTTCATCTACCATCTGCTTAATAGCAGGAAATGATTCTTCCGTCGCGCTGCTTTTTAAATGAATCGTATCGTGTCCCTGAGCAGTCCAGCCCATTAGATCTGAGAGGGCAACCCCGATTCTCTTTAAACCAACATCCAGTCCAAGTACTCTATCCATTTCCGCCGCCTTTTTGTACGTAAGACCGTACTAACTCTTCAAGCAGTTCATCTCTTTCCAGACGCCTGATTAATGCTCTCGCTTCATTGTGGCGGGGAATATAGGCAGGATCGCCGGAAAGAAGATAGCCTACTATTTGATTGATTGGATTGTACCCTTTATCTTTCAACGCATCATATACTTTTAAAAGGACTTCTTCCGCTTGCAAATCGGTGGATAGTTCATCCTGCACATTAAACTTTACTGTTTTGTCTTTCGGATCCACCATGCTGCCTCCTTCGATCTGCCTATCTTTTCTAATGAAAGAAATCGTCTGTCTCTATCATCATAAATACAGAAAGACATGCTATGATTATGCATTTAAAGAAATGGTTTGTTTATCTCTTCGTGTATCATTGTACAACATTTAAAAGCGTTTAGGAAATAGATTCCACCATGCCCGGAACGGAATCCAAAGCTTCCTGGAGCTTATCCGGATTACGGCCGCCGGCCTGGGCCATGTCAGGACGTCCGCCTCCCCCGCCGCCGCAGATAGACGCGGTCTGTTTTACGAGGTCACCGGCTTTATATCCCTTCTTTATTAAATCGTCTGTAACCCCTGCTACAATTTGTACTTTGTCATTATTAACAGCTCCAAGCACCACAATACCTGATTCGAGCTGCTGTTTCAATTCGTCGACTGTATTTCTTATCGCATCCATATCTTTAGCGGCCACTGTTTCTGCAATAACAGATACACCGTTCACCTGCTGTACTTTGCTTAACAAGGTGGAGGCTTCAGCATTGCCTAGTTTTGACGACATGGACTCATTTTCGCGCTGCAGGTCTTTTAAAGAATGATGAAGTGCATCAATTCTGTTAGGGACATCATCGACTGATTTAGCTTTTAATAGCTCGGCTGCGTGTTCAAGTGTTTCAATCTGGCTGTTCATATACCCGTATGCATATTGGCCGGTTAATGCCTCAATCCTTCTAACACCGGCTCCTGTACCCGCTTCGGAAACAATTTTAAATATACCGATCTCTGCGGTATTATTCACGTGGCAGCCGCCGCATAATTCAATACTATAGTCTGAAATCTGTACGACACGTACATCGTCTCCGTATTTTTCGCCGAAAAGCGCCCGGGCTCCCATTGCTTTTGCTTCATCAATCTTTTTGCTTTCAATAACGACAGGAATATCCGCCCAGATTTTTTCATTTACTTTCCGCTCGATTTCTTTCAGTTCATCTGCCTTCACCTGACCGAAATGGGAAAAGTCAAAGCGAAGCCTGTTTCCAGTCACCAGTGATCCTGCCTGATTTACGTGTTCTCCCAGTACATCTTTCAAAGCCTGATGCATTAAGTGTGTAGCCGTATGATTTTTCACAATATCTTTTCTGGTATACGAATCAACCTGAGCCTGGACGAGATCCCCTTTTTTCAGTGTGCCTTCTTTAACAGTAACAGCATGCAGATGCTGTCCGTTTGGTGCTCTTTGGACATCTGTTACTTCTGCTGTCGCATTATCGGTCGTGATGAATCCTGTGTCAGCCACCTGGCCGCCGCTTTCTGCATAAAAAGGCGTGTGATCAAGCAGAATATGAGCTGTTACTCCTTCTGTTACTTCATCGACAGCCTGTTTATCATGAATAAGCGTGCTGACTGTCGTACGAGCCGACAGCTGGTCATAACCTATAAATTCACTTTTTTCTTTCAGGTCGGACAAGAGGGAATCCTGCGTCTGCATTGAACCGGTCGATTTTCTTGCAGCACGTGCCCGGCTGCGCTGTTCCTGCATCGCCGTTTGAAAGCTGTCGCGGTTCATAGTGAATCCGGCTTCCGTTAAATATTCCTCTGTGAGGTCAACCGGAAAACCATACGTATCATACAGACGGAACACTTCTTCTCCCGGTATAATCGTTGTATCATTTGTTTCTGCTTTTTTCATAATATCTGAAAGAATGTTTAAACCTTCGCTCAGTGTTTCATGAAAACGTTCTTCTTCATTTTTGATCACTTTTTGGATAAACGCTTCTTTATCCTGAACTTCAGGATAATAATCATTCATTATGCTTCCTGTCACCGGTACAAGCTGGAACATGAATGGTTCGTGAATACCGATCAGCTTTGCGTAACGTACTGCTCTTCTAAGCAGGCGTCTCAGCACATAGCCGCGCCCCTCATTGGACGGCAGGGCACCGTCGCCGATAGCGAATCCAACGGTACGAATGTGGTCGGCAATCACTTTATAGGAAACGTCCGATTCTTCTTTCTGCCCGTAGGGAACATCTGCAAATCTCTCAATTTCCTTCATAATCGGCAGAAATAAATCCGTATCAAAGTTCGTGCGCGCATCCTGAATAACGGAAACGATCCGCTCGAGTCCCATTCCTGTATCAATATTCTTCTTCGGAAGCGGCGTATATGTGTCATCGGCGTTGTGATTAAACTGGGAAAATACAAGATTCCATATTTCCAGATACCGTTCATTTTCCCCGCCCGGATAAAGCTCCGGATCTTTTTCATTATTGCCGTATTCAGGGCCCCGGTCATAGAAAATCTCCGTATTTGGTCCGCTCGGACCTTCGCCGATATCCCAGAAATTTTCCTCCAGGCGGATAATTCTTTCCTCCGGAAGGCCGACTACTTCTTTCCATAGATCATACGCTTCAAAATCCTCCGGGTGTACCGTTACAGAAAGACGCTCTTTTTCAAAACCAATCCATTTATCGGAGGTAAGAAATTCCCATGCGTACTCAATGGCTTCTTTTTTGAAATAATCACCGATCGAAAAGTTGCCGAGCATTTCAAAGAACGTGTGGTGCCGTGCGGTTTTACCAACATTTTCAATATCATTGGTCCGAATGGACTTCTGGGCGTTTGCAATTCTTGGATTGTCCGGCACAATGCGGCCGTCAAAATATTTTTTCAGCGTAGCGACACCGCTGTTGATCCATAAAAGCGTTGGGTCTTCACTTGGCACAAGCGAAGCGCTTGGCTCAATATCGTGTCCTTTTTCTTTGAAAAAATCTAAAAACATCTGTCTTACCTGTGCGGAAGTGTGCTGTTGCATTTGTAGGTTCCTCCTTGGATTTGGCCAATCTATTCGTCAAAATTCTGCAGACAAAAAAATCCCGCCCCTGGACGCAGGGACGAGATTGCTCGCGGTACCACCCTGTTTACGAAGGAAATGAAACCTTCGTCAACTTAAACGCTTGTAACGCAGCGAAGCGGCACGCATTACCGTGCACTCTGGACCAGCTTTCCGCAATCCGGACCCTTCTGTTTATCTCAGCAGCCTAAACAGTCTCTGTACTGGGTGGAAAACGTACTTTTTCCTTCAACGTGTTATTATTATTCTCTTATCTTTTATAACGAATATTTCTCTTTCTGTCAATCATCTATCCCGGGCTGTCTTTGCCTCTATTTGTTTCATGCCGTAAATTTTCTCCCTGTTTCGTATTTGAAGCCGGTAACTCATAGCAAGCAGCAGCCATCGAAACGGCTGAAGCGATTGACTCCCCCAACTATTACGCCCGCTGTATGCCCCGCCTGAAAGAAGGAATTTCCATTCCCGGCAGAGAATATATAGAACAGAATACATGTTATTATATTTTCTCTGGCACTGGGGGCATTAGTGTCAATAACCACACTCGTTTCGAGCGGGCACGCGGAGATTTTCACGTGCGAATACCGCGTCTCATTATCTTTGGTTCCCCTCTGCCGCTTGTCCAAGCTGCTGTTTTTCCCAATGAAAGGAGAAAGCTATGCAGAAAACATCGAGAAACTTCTTTTTGTTTTTATCACAAAACAAAACACTGAATAAGAGTGCTAAACGCTGGGGGTTTAATCTGGGGGCGGCCAAAGTAGTCGCCGGAGAATCCATTGAAAGCGCGATGGATACCGTCCTTTCCCTTAACCGCAAAGGCATACTTGCTGCCGTTGATCATCTCGGGGAGTTTGTGTCCAGCGAGCAGGAAGCAAAAGAAGCTGCTGAGCACTGTCTGCGCACTTTAGAGGCTGTCGACCGCTGCGGCGCAGACTGTTATCTTTCATTAAAATTAACGCAGCTCGGAATTGATATTGACCGGGAGCTTTGTTTCCAATTCATGAAAGAAATATTGGAAAAAGCAGCCTCTCTGCAGCTATTTGTACGAATCGACATGGAAGATTATGCGCACTGCCAGCCTACGCTTGATATGCTGAAAAGACTGCGAAAAGAATATGATAACGTGGGCACCGTAATTCAGGCATACTTATATAGAGCCTCTGACGATATAGATGATTTAAAAGGAGTGCCCCTTCGTTTAGTCAAAGGCGCCTACAAAGAAGATGATGCTGTTGCCTGGCAGGATAAAAAGCAGATTGATGCTAACTTCCTGAATATTATTAAACAGCATTTAACTAGCGGCAGCTACACGGCCATTGCAACACATGACCACCGGATTATTGAAGAGGTCAAGAACTTCACCGCCGAAGCAGGAATTCCTGCTGATCAATTCGAATTTCAGATGTTATATGGCTTCCGCACTGACATGCAGGAGGCTCTTGCACAGGAGGGATATAGATTCAGAACTTACGTTCCTTTCGGTAATGACTGGTACAGCTACTTTATGAGGCGCCTTGCTGAGAGGCCTCAGAATGTATCATTCGCTTTTAAAGGCATGTTTTCTAAATAACAAAGGGCCTGTCCCAAAACCTATTTTGTGGATTTGATATTCCATTTCATTAGAAAAAAGGTCCATCAAGAAACCTCGTATTCCTTTCAAAAGGAATACGAGGTTTCTTGTATTATTATGATGGTCCACTCTGCTGTAACGAAGGAAAACCGCACATGCAGCAAAGACCAGGCGGGGACTCTGGCAGAACAGCCATCGGTGAAGTTAAAGAGAGGGCTCTTTCCTCTTTAGCTGAGGCATGGCCTGCCGATAGCTTCCGCCTGGTCCTGTTTCTCCTTTTTTATCAAAGCACCATGTAAAGGTTTTGTCTTTTAATGGACTTTTGAAACAGCTCTTTATTTGTTAATCGTTTCATCTGAGGGTGTTTCCAGCTTTTCTTTCAGCCGTGTGTAGCGGGTATCTTTGTGTTCCGTCTGTACGGCAAGTTCCAATGCTTCATATTCCCCGCATAGTATTAAATAGTCCTTTGCCCTTGTAATCGCCGTATACACTAAGTTACGTCTCAGCATTCTGCGGTACGCCATCAGCATCGGAACGACCACAATTGGAAATTCGCTTCCCTGTGACTTGTGGATGGAGGAGCAATATGCCAGCATGATCTGATTCAGATCCTGTCGTGAATAGGTGACTTCTTTATTATCAAACGTAATAATCACCTGCATTTGTTTATCTGCTGTTTCTTTTGCTTCGAAGATCGCTTCAATTCTTCCGCGATCCCCGTTAAACACGCCCTGTTCCGGATTATTTACAAGCTGAAGCACGATGTCGTCCTTCTGGTAGGTCACTTCTCCAAAACTGACGGTTTTCTTTTTCTGTGAAAGTGGATTAAATAGATGCTGAAGCTGCTTGTTTAATTCATGCACTCCTGCCGGTCCCCTGTACATGGGGGCAAGCACCTGGATATCCATCGGATCGTATCCTTTTTTTACAGCCCCGTCACACACTTTCACAATTAATTCCGCCGTCTGCGCTTTTGAACAGGGAAAGAACCGCCTGTCCGGATATTTTCCTTTTATATCTTCCGGAAGGCCTCCCGCTTTGATAGCATGGGCCAGATCAATAATAGATGAGCCTTCAGCCTGCCGGTAGACGACAGACAACGATACGACCGGCAGCTTATCGGATTCGATTAAATCCGTCAGCACCTGTCCCGGTCCGACAGAAGGAAGCTGGTCTTCATCCCCAACAAGAATGACCTGCATATCATCCGGCACGGCACGGAACAGCTGGTTGGCAAGCCACATATCCACCATCGATACTTCATCTATGATCAGCAGCTTGCCGGGCAGGTACAAATCTTCCTCTCTTGCTTCAATATCCATTCCTTCTTCGCCATTAAAACCAAGAAGCTTATGAATCGTGGAGGCGGCCAGACCCGTGGATTCTTTCATTCGTTTTGCTGCGCGTCCTGTAGGCGCGGCGAGTACGATAGGATAGGCTTCATCTTTTTTATACTCTTTCGGATCAAGTGGAAAACCGTGCAGTGAAGCAAACACTTCCACAATGGCCCGGATAACCGTCGTTTTACCGGTACCCGGCCCACCGGTCAGAATCATAATTTTGGAGTGGATCGCCTGTTTTATAGCTTCTTTCTGCTGTTCGGCGTATTCAATGCTGTACTTTTCTTCCGTTTCTCCAAGCGCTTCCAGAAATTCCGATTCAGGAAACGTTTCTTCCAGCTCCCCAGATTCAGCCATCTTTCGTACTTTTGCGGCAAACCCTTTTTCTGCATAGTATAAAGAAGAAACGTATACAAACTGATCTTCCCGGCTGACCTTTTCTTCCTGTTCCAGCACCCGGAGCCCCTCCGCCAGTAAATCGGCTTCCATGGCCTGTCTTTCTTTCAGTAGCTCGCCTGCTTCTTCAAGCAGGTCCAGCGCCGGCACATAGACATGGCCCTCCTGCATGGTTTTTTCATACAATAAGTATAAAATACCTGCTTTTACTCTTTCTAAGTCGTCATGCTTAATACCCAGACTTTTACCAAGACGGTCGGCTTTTACAAAACCAATGCCCTGGATATCCCATACGAGCTGATAGGGAGAAGATTCAATAATATGAAGCGTCTGTTCTTTATAGGAATTGTAGATTTTCACGGCCAGTTCCATACCAAATCCAAGACGGGTAAGACGCGTGATCGCTCTCTCCATTCCCTGGTTTTCAAGCATCGCCTGGTACACTTTATTCCGTTTTTCTTCGTTCCATCCGACCACTTCTTTTAATCGTTCCGGATCATCGAGCACATGGGAAATTACATTTTCTCCATACGCCTCGACTAATTTCCCCGCTGTCTTCTCCCCAATGCCTGGAAAACGGTCGCTCGATAAATATCCGATTAGTGCTTCTTTTTCCGTCGGCACCAGCTTTTCATAGGATTGCACTACATATTGTTTGCCAAACCGGGGATGGTCTTTATACGCTCCTTCAAAGCGGTACATTTCTTCACTGTCAATTTCCGGAAAGTAGCCGACGATGCTCATTTTCTTTTCATCAAGCTTTGGTTCCGATTTTTTTACTTTAATGACTAAAACAGTATACCCATTTTCCTCATTCCGGAAAATAATATGAAGCACAGAGCCTGTAATATAAGAGGAGGCATAGGCTTCCGGATAATAGTCATTCATCGCTTATTCCTCCGTTACTCATTTAATAGCTTGGACGCCTCTTTTTTGCCGTTATGGGCAAGCATATGGTCCGGCTCTATTTCAATCGCCTGTTCAAAGTAGGGAAGCGCCTCCGCGGCCCCTTTCGTATGAAGATAGCCTACTCCCAGATTAAAATAAGCATCCGCATGTTCCGGGTCCTGCTCTGTCACCACGTGGAATTCTGCCACTGCCTCTTCGACCATTCCGTTCTGGGCCATACTCATTGCATAGTAAAAACGGGCTTCCGTATCTTCTGCGTCCAGCTCTACGGCACGTTTAAAAGAAGCCATCGCATGGGGTACACGGCCGGACTGAAAATACGCCATTCCGAGCATGTAATGAAGACTGCTGTCATCAAGTCCGGCTTTATGGGCCTGCTGGTACATGGTCAGCGCTTCCGCAAACTTATCTTCATTAAACAACACATTGCCTGCTCCGTAGTATGCGGCAGCGGCACTGCTGTCCAGTTCTATCCCTTTTTCAAAAAAGCGCAGCGCTTTTTCTGCTTCTCCCAGTTCGGCAAGCAGGTTTCCAAAATTAATATAGGCGACCGGGTTATCCGGCTCTTCTTCAATCGCCTGATTTAATAGCCTGGCTGCTTCTTCCATATTTCCTTCCTGTAGTTCCTGCAGAGCCTGTTGATTCGTATCCATATTAAAAATCTCCTTTTGTATTGATTCGCATGATAGAGGGAAAAGAGGACAACGTTTTAAACCTCAACGCTCTCCTCTTTTTTTACTGCATATTCAATTGTTGCTCCGCCCAGACAGATATCACCATCATAAAACACGACAGACTGCCCTGGAGTTACCGCGCGCTGCGGCTCATGAAACACGACACGTGCGCTGCCGTCTGCTGATGGATAAACGGTTACCGCCTGATCCGCCTGACGGTATCTGAATTTTGCCGTACAGTCGAACGGTTCCGTGTACTCCTTATTAATCCAGTTCAGTCCGGACGCTTCCAGTTCGTCGCTGTAAAGGCCGTCGTTATGATAGCCCTGTCCTACGATAAGATTATTATTTTCAAGGTCTTTGCGGATAACAAACCACGGCTCACCGGCGCCGCCGATGCCAAGTCCCTGGCGCTGTCCGAGCGTATAATACATCAGGCCTTCATGGGAGCCTTTTACTTCTCCGTCTACCGTAACCATTGACCCCGGCTGTGCCGGAAGAAAGGACTGAAGAAAGTCTTTAAAGTTTCTTTCGCCGATAAAGCAGATGCCCGTGCTGTCTTTCTTTTTAGCGGTAGCCAATCCTTTTTCTTCTGCGATTTCGCGGACTTTCTGCTTGTTCATGCCTCCAAGCGGAAACATAACCTGCTCAATCTGTGACTGGCTCAGCTGATTTAAAAAATACGTCTGATCTTTATTATTGTCTACGCCGCGCTTCATCGTAACGTTTCCATCGCTGTCGGTTTCCACCTGTGCGTAATGGCCTGTCGCCAGATAGTCGGCACCAAGCGAAAGAGCATGCTGCAGGAACGCCTGAAACTTGATTTCTTTGTTGCACATTACGTCGGGGTTCGGCGTTCTCCCTGCCCGGTATTCATCAAGGAAATACGTAAACACAAGATCCCAGTATTTTTTTTCAAAATTGACCGCGTAATACGGGATATCCAGCTGATTGCAGACCTTGACTACATCATCAAAATCTTCAGTGGCTGTACAGAATCCACTGCCGTCCGTATCGTCCCAGTTCTTCATAAAAATACCAATTACTTCATAGCCCTGATCTTTGAGAAGGGCTGCTGTAACCGAAGAGTCCACGCCGCCGGACATTCCGACAACCACTCTTGTATCTTCCGGGGCTTTTTGTTTAACTGCCATTTTTTTCTCCCTTCCGCTTCTACGAGCGTTTTATTATTTTTCCTATAACGGCTGCTGTTTTGTCTATCTCTTCAAGCGTATTGCCTATCCCAAAGCTGAACCGTATCGAAGAGTATGCTCTTTCTTCCCCTGGATACATAGCTTCTATTACATGGGATGGCTGCATGGATCCGGCTGTGCAGGCAGAACCGCTGGAAGCGTAAATTCCTTCCATATCCAGCTGCACTAAAAACGATTCCATCTGTACGCCGGGTAAATAAATATTCACGATATGCGGCTGCGTCCGGGAAACCTCCCCATTAACGGCAAAAGAAACCGCTTCTTCTTCAAGACGGCTTAAAAAGTGTTTTTTTAGTGCTGACAAATCGGCGGCTGCCTGTTCACGGGACAGGGTTTTCTCTTCCGCTGCTTTTGCAAAACCAGCTGCTCCCGGTACATTTTCCGTTCCCGCTCTTTTCCTGCGCTCTTGTTCACCGCCTGCATGCAGCGGGTCCACCAGCGTTCCCCGGCGGATATACAAAAATCCTGTTCCTTTAGGCCCGTTAATTTTATGGGCAGAAACAGAAAGCATATCCACGCCCAGCTTTTCTACATCCAGATTGGAAAGTCCGTACGACTGTACCGCATCTGTGTGCATAGCCGCCCGTGTGTTTTTAACAAACGCTGCTATATCCTCTACAGGCTGTAAAACACCCGTTTCGTTATTGCTGTGCATAATGCTTACTAAAATCGTATCTTCCCGAAAAGCCGCTTTGAGCTGATCCAGGGATACTGCCCCTGTTTGATCTACAGGAAGAAAAGTAACGTCAAACCCTTCCTGTTGAAGCTTTTCAAGAGGGTGCAGAACAGCATGGTGCTCTACAGCGCTTGTAATAATATGCTTTCCGTTTTCTTTATTGGCTCTGGCATAGCCGGTTAGCGCGAGATTGTTTGCTTCGGTGCCCCCGCTTGTAAAAACAATGTCCCGCGCATCGGCACGAATCGTTTCTGCAAGCATGCTTCTTGCCTTATCAAGCTGCTTTCTCGCATCTCTTCCCATTCTATGAATGCTCGATGCGTTACCGTAGGAATCCTGCATGCTTTTTGTGATCGTTTCAATTACTTCCGGAAGCATGGGCGTTGTCGCCGCATGATCCAAATAAATGGCTGAGGCCACTTTACGCCCCCTCCTCGCATAGTTTAAATGTAAAACATATAGTCCTGCATGTCGCCTTCTTCTTTATAGTTCGCTAAATATTCAAGGGTTGTGTTATCGAGAACATCTTTCACAGCGTCTCTTATTTTTATCCACAGCGCCCGCTTTACCGGTTCTTCGTCCTCGAGGACTTCCACCGGGCTTATTGGGCCTTCCAGCACACGGATAATGTCGCCCGCTGTAATTTCGGAAGGTTCTTTCGTCAGCATATAACCGCCGTATGCTCCACGCACGCTTTTCACAAGCATGGCGTTTCGAAGCGGGGCAATCAGCTGCTCTAAATAATGTTCAGAAAGTTCATGTTCACGAGCTATGGATTTTAATGATGTCGGTCCTTCACCGTGTTTTTTTGCTAATGCCATCATTATGGTAAGGCCGTAACGTCCTTTTGTTGAAATTTTCATGTCTGCCACCTCTTTCAATCAAATAATGCACGAGCTTCGACGTTTGAGGCATAGCAAAACCTACTACCTGCCCGATGCCGAGGCAAAAAAGAATAGTACCGACAAAAACAGGTCCTCCTAAAGCCCAGCCGACAGCAAGGACTACTGTTTCCATCATAATTCTCACTCTGGAAATTTTCCATCCTGTCCGCTCATGCAGTGCAATCATCAGACTGTCCCTGGGCCCTGCACCGACCTCTGGCGCTATATAAAGCCCAATTCCATAGCCGATAATAATAATTCCTGCTAAAAGCATAATGATCTGAACTGCCAGCAGGGATGGTGTTTCAATGAGAAGAAGAAATATATCAATAAACACTCCAATTAAGAGCATATTTACTATTCCGCCTGCCTGAGGAGTCTCCTTTTGCAGCAGGGATGTCATCACAATTACGATGATACCGATTATAATGCTCCAAGTTCCTACCGTCAGGCCCAGTTGATCGCGGAGGCCAATGTGAAGAACATCCCAGGGAGCGCTGCCGAGATCTGCACGGATCATCAACGCAATTCCAAATGATACAATGACCAATCCTATCATAAAAATCAGCCACCGCATGAAAAGATGCTCGCGTTTTGTATATAATTTTACCATCAAAGACCTTCTTTCAACCGATTCACACTGAAGTCTACGCTATTATAGCATGAAAGCCCCATTATTTGCATAGGAGTGCTCTATGTCCCTTTATTTACTTCCGCCGCCGCTCTCTCTATAATAAAGGCTGTAGATACGATGCAGCGTAAAGCCCATTTGAGCCGGCTGCAAGATGGAGGATTTTATGAAAAACAAACAGCAGCCTCTGGCTTATCGAATGAGGCCGAGAACGATAGAAGAAATTGCAGGACAGCAGCACCTTTTGGAAGAGGGAAAGCTTCTAAAACGAATGATAACTGCCAACCGTCTCACTTCCCTTATACTATACGGCCCTCCCGGCACCGGAAAAACATCAATTGCTTCCGCCATTGCAGGGAGTACCGACACCCCATTTAAAATGTTGAATGCGGTAGTCCACAATAAAAAAGATATGGAAATAGCCGTGGCAGAAGCAAAAATATCCAATCATTTAATTGTCATTATGGATGAAGTACATCGGCTGGATAAAACAAAGCAGGATTTTCTCCTTCCCCACCTGGAAAAAGGACTGATTACGATGATCGGTGCCACCACTGCCAATCCGTATCATTCCATTAATCCTGCCATTCGCAGCCGATGCCAGATTTTCGAACTGCACCGCCTGGAACATAACGATATTAAAGAACTTTTATTTGCCGCTATGGAAGATGAGGAGCGAGGCCTCGGCTCCTTTAATGCTGATTTATCCGAAGAAGCAGCGGAACACCTTGCCTATGCCTGCGGCGGAGATGCGAGAGCTGCTTTAAACGCTTTGGAAATCGCAGTGTTATCCAGCTCTTCTTCCGATCAGCCCGTTACGATTACTAAAGAAACGGCGGAAGAATGTATACAGCACAACCGTTTTCAGCACGATAAAGACGGTGATGCTCATTATGACGTGCTTTCTGCTTTTCAAAAATCAATTCGGGGGAGCGATCCGGATGCCGCCCTTCATTATCTGGCAAGACTGATCGAAGCCGGGGATTTAATCAGTATCAGCAGAAGGCTTATCGTTACCGCCTATGAAGATGTAGGCCTGGCCAATCCCCAGGCAGGAGCCAGAGCTGTTGCAGCTGTGGAAGCAGCAGAAAGACTCGGCTTTCCGGAAGCACGCATTCCGCTCGCAAATGTCGTCGTGGAGCTCTGCCTCTCCCCTAAATCAAACAGTGCCTACAAAGCGGTGGATAAAGCCCGCGAGTCCCTGTTAAAACACGGGACTCCAGAAATCCCCCGCCACTTGAAAGATTCCCATTATAAAGGATCTTCTAGTCTGAACCGGGGAGTGGAATATAAATACCCGCATAACGAACCGGGCGGCTGGCTCGCTCAGCAGTACCTGCCCGATGCAGTGAAAAATGAAATATATTATGAAGCCAGAACCCATAACAAATTTGAACACGCTTTAGCGGAAGGGCATAAGAAAATGACAAAGCGGTAACGCTGTTATATAGAAAAAGCCGGAAGGAGCGTCCCTTCCGGCTTTTTCTTTTATTCTGTTGGAAACGTAAGCTGAAACAACGTACCCTTGCCTTCAGCTGAAAACACTTTAATCTTTCCATCCATTTCACTTACAATCTGATAGCAGATCATCAGTCCCAGTCCCGTGCCTTCATCTTTCGTTGTGAAAAACGGGGTCCCCAGTTTAGAAAGCGTGCGGGCATCCATACCGTCTCCGGTATCTTCTATCTCCACCCCAATACAGGAACGGCCGGCTTCATTAAGGAATTCATATGTTCTTATGCTGACTCTGCCATTTTCCTTCACGGCTTCCATCGCATTTTGAAGTAAATTCAAATAAAGCTGCTTTAGTTTTTTTTCATTGGCATATATATCGGGAATCTCCTGCCAGGGCGTATGAATCTCTATATTTTTTGCCTGCGCCTGGTCTTTATGGAGATACACAATATCCTGCAGAATTGTATTCATGTTGACCTGAACTGCCTTTTCATCGTATTCAGGACTCGCAATTCCGAGAAGATCGCGGACAATTCCGTTCACCCGGTCAATTTCACTTAGAATAATTTGATAATGCTGGACTTCTTCCTCTTTCTGCTCGGACGTTTCTTTAAATAATTGAATAAATCCTTTTATCGTCGTAAGCGGATTGCGGATTTCATGGGCAAAACCTGACGCAAGTTTTCCTACTGCCTGAAGTTTTTCGCTTCGTATCAATTCCTTTTCAAGCGCTCTGTTATCGGTCACATCATTAAAAACGATTAAAATATCTTCTACCTGTTCAGCATCTTCTAGCCTTGGCAGAAGCGTCACGCTCGTAATAAAATAGTAGGTTTTCCCCTCAAAGGTCAGCTCCATTTCCTTTGTTTCCTCTTTTTCCAGCTCCAGATCAATTTTTTCGATAAAAGCACGAAATAAGCTGCTCTGATTTTTTAAATCATCAAGGGATGAAGCAAGAACATTATTTTTATTCAATTTAAAAAGCGAACTTGCAGCATAATTAAATGTAGTAACAGCATAGGTGCTTTTGTTAATGGAAATAACACCGTTGTCGGTTGTTTCAAGAATTAATGTTGATTTTTTATGGCTTTTTTCCCTCTCTTCCAATCTGGCCGTCATCACGTTAAATGTCTGTGTAAGCTCATTAACCTCGGAGTAGGAGGCTGAAGGCAGAGGCATAACGGGCTTTCCTACAGCAAAGTCCCGCGTTGCCGTCACCAGCAGTTCGAGCGGTCTGACAATATATCTGGAAAGGGCAACAGCCGCCAGGATCGTAATAATGAGCACGGCGCTGAATAAAATCACATATGTAAGCAGCAGTCTTCTTAATGGAGCATATAATGCACTTTCAGGTACGGAAATTCCTACGTACCACTGGTTATCAAAGCCTTCCATCTGTTCAATCGGTACCACCGTACTGACCGTTTCTTCACTTCTGTTCATCGTAAGCGATGGAGAATTTCCCATTTCCCGGAATTCCTCCGTGCTGAGTTCCGTGTCCCGGATAAAATTACGATCCAGAATATATCCACTGTCCGGATGGGCGATATAATAACCCTCTTCATTTAGAATAAAGGCTTCTCCATTCATCCCCAGCTGCTCCTGCTCATCTGTAAAACGGTTCATTCTGTCCCAGATAAACGTTTCAAGTGAAACCAGGTCATAGGCCGGCGAAATCACGCCTATATTATTGCCTTCTTCATCCTTAACCCCGGCTGACATCGCTAAAATCGGCCGCTCAAGTACTTTGGACATAAACAGGTCAGAGAAATAGAGATCTCCGTTTTTAGCTTCTTCGTACCAAACCACGTCATTAACATCCTGCCCGATCGCATTATCTTCTGTGGAATGGGCAATCGTGCCTTCATTATCCGTGAATACCATGCCATGATACATCTCCTGGGATTCGATAAAACGGGTAAATTCAGCCTGCAGTTCTTCTTCGGTAGCCTCCGGATCACGTATAACAGGGCTTGTCGCCAGCTGCTCCAGGTCGGAAAGCCGTTCTTGTATCATTCCTTCTACCGATACGGACAAATTTGCGGAGAATGATATTAACGTTTGTTCTATACGATTTGAAAGATCCGATTCCTGAGTTTCATACGAAACAAAACCAATTACGAGCAGTGGGATACTTGTAATGGATACAAAAAAGACTAATAATTTCGACCGCAGCGTACGCATTTACTTCCCCCACTATCTATTAAGTCATAAGATCAGCATATAAAAAACCCCGAAGTAACAGCCTTCGGAGTAAGAATTTGTAGTAGTAATTAGGAAGAGTCCCGTAGTGCCGTTAAACTAACTTTGTTTTGAAGCCTGCTCTCGCAGGTGGGTGCCCTGCTTCATCGTCCGTGCTTCCACTTCGCAGAGGCATGCACTTTCGATGAAAACATCAGGCTCCCGATGTATAGGTGTTGGCTCAAAACGTACAGTGTTCTACGTACACCTCAGGACTCTTCAAATTGTGTTTTTATCATAGCATGACGGATGCGAATGGTCAAGATACTTAACCGGCATATTTAAGAGTATTTGTTATCACTAAACTTTCCTGTTTCTTTGTGGTACTCTTTTTAAAAGACTTATGTTAAAGAAGGGAGCACAGCATATTGACTAATTCCTCCGTTCAAAAAAACAATACCCGGCAGCCCCTCGTCGAGCAGGACACTGTCTTCATTGAACAGAAAATCGAGTGGCTTGAAAAAAAGCGGATAAAACACGTCTCTTCTCTTTGTTTATATGATGACAGGATTGAAAGTGAACAGCATGTATACTACCTGGAAGATATTTTTGATCTTTCCTACCGCTGGTCTGAAGAACAAATTGGGTTTTTATATGTTCATACAGTGTTTGGCATCCGTACCTTTCATATCCATTCCTCGCCTGAAAAGTTTATTTCAACGTTCCATACATTGGAACACCTATAATTATACGGCTGCTATTTAAAAAGAAAGGTTCCGATTATCGTTACTCGATAATTGGAACCTTTTTTAACTAAAATTATTTTGTTTGTTCTTCTTTTTTTGCAATGGCCAGTTTAAGATGCAGTTCTTTAAGCTGCTGTTCGCTGACAGCCCCAGGCGCTCCTGTCAAAGGATCGCTTGCGCTGGCTGTTTTTGGAAAAGCAATCGTATCACGAAGGTTGTCCCGTCCTGCAAGAATCATAACAAAACGGTCCAGTCCAAGGGCAATTCCTCCGTGTGGCGGCGTGCCGAACTCAAATGCATCAAGCAGAAAGCCGAACTGCTCCTGGGCTTCTTCCTGGCTGAAGCCGAGTGCCTTGAACATGCTCTGCTGCATATCTTTTTTATAAATACGCTGGGAGCCTCCACCGATCTCATAGCCGTTAAGGACGATATCATACGCTTCCGCCCTTACGTTTTCCGGCTCCGAGTCAAGCTTGTGCGCATCCTCTTTAAGAGGACTTGTAAACGGGTGATGCATCGCTGTATAGCGCTTTGAATTGTCGTCGTATTCTACAAGCGGAAATTCCGTTACCCAAAGGAAGTTGTATTTAGACTCATCGATCATCTCGAAATCTTTTCCGAATTTCAGACGAAGCGCACCCATCGTAGCGTAAACAACTTCTTTTTTATCTGCGCCAAAGAAAAGCAGATCTCCCGGTTCTGCATCCATTGCCGATTTAATTTGCTCCGTTTCTTCTTCTGTAAAGAATTTCGCAATTGGGCCGCGCAGCATATCTTCTTCTACACGAAGCCATGCCAGTCCCTTTGCACCGTAAATCGCTGCAAAATCCGCCAGCTCGTCAATTTCCTTGCGGGACATTTTTGGAGCGGCGCCTTTAACGTTCAGGCCTTTCACAATACCGCCGTTTTTAACCGCCTGGGCAAACACTTTAAAATCGCTGTTGCCTACAATATGAGAGAGCTCTGTAAGCTCCAGGCCGAATCTCGTATCCGGCTTATCGGAACCATAACGGTTCATTGCGTCTTCATATGTCATTCTTGGAAAAGGGGTCTCGACGTCTTTGCCGAGAACTTCTTTTACGGTTTTCTTCATCAGTTCTTCAATCATAGGAAGAAATTCTTCCGTTTCCAGGAAAGAGGCTTCAATATCAAGCTGGGTGAATTCCGGCTGACGGTCTGCCCGCAGGTCTTCATCCCTGAAACAACGTACAATCTGGTAGTATCTTTCAAAACCGGATACCATCAAAAGCTGTTTAAACAGCTGCGGAGACTGAGGAAGGGCATAGAATTCCCCTTTATGCACGCGGCTTGGCACCAAATAATCCCGGGCTCCTTCCGGTGTGCTTTTTGTCAGCATTGGCGTTTCAATGTCGACAAATTCGTTGTCATCCATATAGTCACGGATAATTTTAGTCACGCGGTTGCGCAGCTTAATGGTTTCCCGCATTTCTTCTCTTCTTAAATCAAGGTAACGATACTTCAGGCGGACATCTTCCGAAATTTCCTGATTGCTGTCGATCTGGAAAGGAAGCGGTTTGGATGTATTTAAAATATCGATCTGTTCTACACGGATTTCCACCGTACCGGTAGGAATCTTTTCGTTATACGTTTCCTCGTCTCTCTGTACGACTGTACCGTAGATTTCCAGCACATATTCGCTGCGTACGCTGTCCGCGGTTTCCAAAGCATCCGCCGAAATTTCCGGATTGGCTACAATCTGCACAATTCCGCTGCGGTCGCGCAGGTCAATAAAGATAACCTGTCCCAGATCTCTTCTCGTCTGGGCCCATCCTTTCAGGCGGACCTTTTCCCCAATAAGTGATTCCGTTATATCTCCTGCATAATGTGTTCTTTTTCCCATATTATTCTCTCCCCGTTTTATCAGTCAGATAGGCAGCTAGATCTGCTATTGCCGTTTTTTCCTGGCTGCCATCGCTCATTTTTTTAATACTGACTTCTCCGCTCTGCAGTTCATCCTCACCAATAACAACAGTATAAGCCGCATTCATTCGATCGGCTGCTTTAAACTGCGCTTTGATTTTTTTCTGCATGTAATCTTTCTCCACGCGAAGTCCTTTTCGACGCAGATCCCAAAGAATAGATACCGCTTCTGTTTCTGCCTTTTCCCCCATGGTTACTACATAGCAGTCCAGACCTTTTTCGACAGGAAGCTCCACATTCTGGGCGGAAAGTGCCATCAGCAGTCTTTCAATACTTAAGGCAAAGCCAATACCGGGTGCTTCCGGTCCTCCGAGCTCTTCTGTTAAGCCGTTGTAGCGGCCGCCCCCTGTCAACGTAGTTATCGCGCCAAATCCTTCTCCTTCAATCATAATTTCAAAGGCTGTGTTGTTGTAATAATCCAGTCCTCTTACCAGCCCTGGATCGATTTCGAATGAAATATCCATCTGGCTGAGAAAAGCCTGTACTTTTTCAAAATAGCGGCGGCTGTCTTCATTAAGATAATCGAGAATAGACGGTGCCGTTTCCATTAAAGGATGATCTTTGTCTTTTTTACAGTCCAGGATGCGGAGCGGATTTTTTTCCAGACGCTCCTGGCAGTCGCTGCAGAACTCATCGATGCTTGGCTTGAAGTGGCTGATGAGCGCCTGCTTGTGATTCTCACGGCTTTCCTTATCTCCAAGGCTGTTAATAACCAGCTTCAATCCTTTTAATCCAAGAGACGAATACAGCTCCATCGCCAGAGCAATAACTTCGGCGTCAATAGAAGGATCATCACTGCCTATCGCCTCAACCCCGAACTGAACGAATTGTCTCATTCTCCCCGACTGCGGGCGCTCATAGCGGAACATAGGACCAATATAATATAACTTATCCGGCTGATCCGGAAGCCCAAAGCGTTTGTTTTCTACGTAAGAACGCACTACAGATGCCGTTCCCTCCGGCCGGAGGGTCATGCTGCGTCCGCCTTTATCTTCAAAAGTGTACATTTCCTTCTGTACAATATCCGTCGTGTCTCCAACGCTGCGTTGAAACAGCTCTGTCTGTTCAAAAATAGGAGTGCGGATTTCCGAATAATTAAAAGCCCGGCATAAATCGCGCATTCTGTTTTCTACATACTGCCATTTTTCTGATGTTCCCGGAAGTATATCCTGGGTTCCTCTAGGTATTTGAACTGCCATTTCCCCACTCCTTTAAAAATAATTGTCGATGCCTCCACCAGCTTAATAAAAAACACAAAAAACCCGCCCCTCAAAAATATGAGGGACGGGATTTATTCCCGTGGTACCACCCTGGTTAGAGCTTTGCAAGCTCCCGCTTTAACAGTTAACGCCTGTATACGGCTGCCTTTACTTCCCGTGGTTTCAAAGCAGCACCTAAGGAGTGTCTTTCTGTAAATAACGAGCAGAAATGCTTCCAGCCTTGGCATCTCTTCTCTGACCTCGTCTACCTTTACATACTTTTCTCCATCATTGGTTTTCTATCGAATTCCATCATACGAATAATTAGCTTTTGTGTCAATACGAACCTGCGTATTATGCCTTTGATCCGGGGGATTCCAGCGTAAGGGTAACGGGTCCGTTGTTCGTTAGTGATATCTGCATATCCGCGCCGAATTTTCCCTCCGCCACCGTAACTTTTTTTTCACGGAGTTTCTCATTAAACAAATGATAAAGCGGTTCGGCATCTTCCGGCCGGGCGGCTTCTGTAAAGCTTGGACGCCTGCCTTTTTGAGCGTCTCCGTACAGCGTGAACTGTGAAATCGACAACACTTCACCCGAAATATCGAGCAGGGATTTGTCGAATTTCCCATCTGTATTTTCAAAAATGCGGAGATTAACTATTTTTTCAGCCATCCATTCTACTTCCCGGTGCGTATCAACGTGAGTAAATCCCGCTAATACAACAAGCCCTTCTGTAATAGAACCGGAAATCTCTCCATCAATGGAACAGGCTCCTTCTGATACTCGCTGAATTATGACTTTCATTGCTCGGATGTGCCCTTTCTGTAAACCGGCATTAATGCATAACGCGCTGCACTGTATAAATATCCGGCAGTTTTTTTATTTTCTCTACAACTTTCTGTAAATGACCGGTGTTGTGGATGGATATGCTCAAATCAATAAATGCCATTTTATTTTTGTCGCTTCGTCCGCTGACTGCATTAATATTTGTTTTTGCTTCCGTCACACAGTGCAGCACTTCATTCAACAGGCCGCGCCTGTCGTAACCGATAATTTCTATATCCACATTGTAGTTTTTATTCGTTTCAACTGAGCCTTCCCATTCTACATCGAGAAGGCGGGGACGCGCTTCGTCATTGTCTACATTTGCACAGTCCCGGCGGTGGATGGATACTCCCCGCCCCTTCGTAATAAAACCTACAATATCATCACCCGGCACCGGGCTGCAGCATTTGGATAACCGGATAAGCAGGTTATCCACCCCTTTAACACGTACCCCTGCGTTTGTTTTCTTCACGGGATGATTCGTATTAATCGTTTTAACTGCTTCAGCCACGGACTGCTTTTCTTCCTGTTCGTTCTGGTGGCGGATCTTGTCTGTCAGTCTGGTTACAATCTGCTTGGGGCTTACGCCATTGTAGCCTACGGCAGCAAACATATCTTCTTCTCCGCTGAAGCTGAATTTGTCAGCAGCTTCATTTTTGTTCTCTTCGGTAAGGATCTGCTTTGGATCGTAATCCTGGTTTTTTAATTCTTTTTCCACCAGCTCTTTACCTTTTTGAACGTTTTCTTCGCGTCGTTCTTTTTTATAAAACTGCTTAATTTTATTTTTAGCATGGGAACTCTGGGTAAGCTTGAGCCAGTCCTGGCTCGGGCCGTAGGAATGTTTGGAAGTCAGCATTTCTACAATATCACCGGTATCAAGCTGATAATCAAGCGGCACCATTTTCCCGTTTACTTTAGCTCCAATGGTCCGGTTTCCGATTTCCGTATGAATGCGGTACGCAAAATCAATAGGCACCGATCCTCTCGGCAGCTCGATAACGTCACCTTTCGGACTGAACACAAATACCATGTCGGAAAACAGGTCCATTTTTAATGATTCCATGAAATCCTGGGCGTCATCGGCATCATTCTGCCATTCAATAATCTCCCGGAACCATGTTAACTTGTCTTCGAACGTCTGCTTTCCGGAAACGCTTTTGCCTTCTTTGTAGGCCCAGTGTGCAGCTACACCAAATTCAGCTACACGGTGCATATCGGTAGAGCGGATCTGCACTTCAAGCGGCTCTCCTTTTGGACCGATGACGGTCGTGTGAAGAGACTGGTACATATTTGCTTTTGGCATCGCAATATAATCTTTAAATCGTCCCGGCATCGGCTTCCAGCAGGTATGGATAATACCCAGCACGGCGTAACAGTCCCGGATGCTCTTTACAATAATACGCACGGCCAGCAGATCATATATTTCGTTAAACTGTTTTTTCTGTTTGACCATTTTCCGGTAAATGCTGTAAATATGCTTGGGACGTCCGTACATTTCAGCTTTGATGTTTAAATCATCAAGATTATGATTGATATCCCCGATCACTTCTTCAATATACTGCTCACGCTCTGCGCGCTTCTGCTTCATGAGGTTAACGATCCGGTAATACTGCTGCGGATCTAAATAACGCAGAGCCGTATCCTCAAGCTCCCACTTAATCTTTGAAATACCAAGACGGTGGGCAAGCGGCGCGAATATTTCCAGGGTTTCATTGGATATACGGCGCTGTTTATCCGGCGGCAGATGCTTTAACGTTCTCATGTTGTGCAGGCGGTCTGCCAGTTTGATCAGGATAACCCGAATATCCTTTGCCATCGCAACGACCATTTTCCGGTGATTCTCCGCCTGCTGTTCTTCTTTTGATTTATATTTAATTTTCTTTAATTTGGTTACGCCATCTACCAGCATAGCTACTTCTTCGTTAAATGCTTCCGTAATGTCCTCCACGGTTACTTCCGTATCTTCCACCACGTCATGCAAAAAAGCACCCGCAACTGTATTGGGGTCCATTTCAAGGTCTACTAATATTCCTGCTACTTGAATGGGATGGAGGATATATGGCTCTCCAGACTTGCGGTACTGATCTTTGTGAGCTTCTTCTGCATATTTATATGCTTTTTCTAAAAAAGAGACATGATTTTCGGATAAATAATGTCGAGCTTTTTCCAACACTTCGTCGATGGTCATGGAATCACCCTGCACACCTTTCTACTATAACGTGTTTTTTCTATTTTCTATATTATCTGTAAGAATTGCTTTTCTGTAAAGTTTTTAGACTTGTTCTAATTAACTTAAAAGGTCTGTACTTTGTTAAAAGGCTCTCCATGCAAATTTGGGTCTAATCTGTTAAGTATAACTCGACTATGCCCTCATTTGCACTACTTTATTCAAGAAATAAAAAAAGCACTCCGTTTCAGGAGTACTTTTTGTACAACTATCAGCCTTTGACTGATTTATTGAAAAGTCACTAAAGAAAAAATATCATATTCGCCAAGTTCAGCAAGCTTTCCGCGGCCGTTCAGGTAGTCCAGTTCAATCAGAAAAGCCAGACCTGCTACAATACCGCCAAGCTCTTCTACAAGCTTTACAGTGGCATGAATAGTACCGCCGGTAGCCAGCAGATCATCCGTGATTAATACACGCTGCCCGGGTTTAATGGAATCCAGGTGCATGGAAAGCTGATCTTCCCCGTATTCAAGCCCGTAATCCATATCTACTGTCTCCCGGGGCAGTTTTCCTTTCTTTCGTACAGGCGCAAACCCGATTTCCATAGCATAGGCAATCGGACAGCCTACCACAAATCCTCTGGCCTCTGGTCCGACAATCACGTCTATGTTCTTGTCTTTCGCGAATTCTTTCATTTCGTTAATTGCCTCTTTGTAGGCCGGACCGTTTTGCATAAGGGTGGTTATATCTTTAAAACGAATGCCTTCTTTCGGGTAATCCTCAACGACCGTAATATATTTCTTATAATCCATGATTAACCTTCTCTCTTTGTTCATTGTCTTGTTTATCTAAAAGCAGTTCCCCCAGCAGCCGGTCTTTAAGCTGCCTGTACGTGGAAAAAAGCAGGTCCTGCTCCATCTGTTTAAGCTGGTCCCGGCGCCTGTATGAAACTGATTCTGTCAGCGGCTTCTTTTCATTCGATCCTAAAAATTCAATCATGCTGCCATCCATCCTGACAAACCCAAGCTCCGTAAATACGTCTGTCATAAAATCAATATCTGCCGCTTTCCAGCCTTTCTGCTGAATCAGCTTTTGTTTGAGCGTATCCATATTAAACGACTGATACTTATTTAAAAAGGAATAAAACCACTTAAAATGCTCTCTTGTGCCGCCGTGCTGGAAATACGTTTCTTCTTCCGTGAAAAAACAGGCATACATATGCTCTGTCTGCCGGCAGAAATGAAGCGCCTGGTTTAATTCTTCAAGTGAGGCTGGAATATCAATAAAAGCTGTATATTTTTCTTCCAGAGGCTCTGCCAGATCACGGGCCATGTATAGATTTGCATCGTCAGGCAGCTCGTCTGCTATTAACGCTTTTGTCTGATCCTGAAAAACGACTGCCGCCGTCCCGGCAGGAAGTGCCTGTATCATCTGTTTGAGCCCTTTTTGCTGGCGCTTATCGTGAATCTGGCATGTTGTAATAGCCATATCGTGCATCATCAGCTGAGGCTTACGGAAATTGTTCCATTCATTTATGGAAAGCTGACCTATGAATGAAGCATTTGCTGTTACTGTCATTTGATCAGCCAGGTGGCCTTTTTGAAAAGCAATACCATCGAGCCGGCTGCCGGCTTGTTCCAGCGAAAGCTTCAAGTGTGTTTTGTCACTGCCTATTTTCTTGAATGCAGTAATCTCTACATCTTCAAGCAGAAACACAGGCTTTGGGTTTGCCATGCCGAATGGGGCAAGCGTACTTAGATCTTCGAGCGCCGACACCGTAATATCAGATAAAGGTACCTGCAGGTCAATCGAAGCAGAAGCGACATAGGCAGAAGGATCCAGCACAGATGCGGCCTGCCGGCACAGCTCTGTGCGCAGGCTTTCAATATTCTCTACATTCATGGAAAGGCCGGCTGCCATTTCATGGCCTCCGAATTTTTCAAGAAGCGGACGCTGCCGGGATAAATGCTCAAACATATTAAAGCCTTCAATACTCCGGGCTGATCCTTTTGCCGTTTTGGTTTCGGCATTAATCGATAAAACAATGACTGGATGGTGGTATGTTTCAACAAGCCGTGAGGCAACAATGCCGATAACTCCCTCGTTCCATCCCTCTCCTCCAGTGATGATTACTTCATTTTCGTAATAACGTTTGTCTTCCACCTGTTTTACGGCTGTCTCTGTTAATTCTTTTACTATATTTTTTCTCGATTGGTTCAACGTATCTATGCGCTCGGCCCATTCGGCCGCTTCTTCTCCATTTTCAGAGAGCAGCAGGTGAACAGCCGGATCAGCGGAATCCATACGCCCGGCTGCATTCAAACGCGGCCCCATTGTAAATCCTACATGATCTTCCTGCATCGTTTCCGCTTCAATACCGCACACTTTCTTCAATGCCGAAATTCCGGGCCTTGTAGAAGAGGTAAGAGAATGAAGGCCTTTTTTCACCATACTCCTGTTTTCACCGATAAGCGGCACGAGGTCGCTTATCGTACCAAGGGTCACTAGATCTAAATAATGTTCGGGCATTTCTCCAAGCAGGGCGTGAGCCACTTTAAAAGCAACGCCGACACCGGCCAGTTCTTTAAATGGATAAGGGCATCCCGGTTTTTTCGGATTTATAATTGCATAGGCTTCCGGCAGTTCTGGAGGCGGCTCATGATGATCGGTAATAATAACATCCATTCCCAGTGCATTGGCTGCGGCTACTTCATTTTTTGCACTAATTCCCGTATCCACCGTAATCATCAGGGACGCTCCGTCAGCCGCTGCCTGTTCCACAGCCGGTACGTTGGGCCCGTAGCCTTCTGTAAAGCGATTAGGAATATACCAGCCGAACACCGCTCCTGCTTCTTTGAGCAGAAGCACCATTAACGTTGTGCTGGATACACCATCTGCGTCATAATCACCAAAAATCAATATCTTTTCTTTATCTTCTATCGCCTGTTTTATTCGGGAGACCGCCCGCTCCATGCCATCCAGTAAAAAAGGGTCGTGGAGCCTGGACATACTCGTGTCCAAAAAGGAGGAGGCCTCTTCTACAGAGGAAAATCCTCTAGCAGATAATACTTTTGCTGCGAGAGGAGACAGGTTCATTTTTTTTTGAAGTACTTTCCATTCCTCGTTTATAGAGGAAGCTGTTTTCCAATTCATTTTGGATTTTAACATTAAAACACCCCTCAACCCGTTTATTATACTAAAGGGGTGGAAGGGTGACAATCTTATATTTTTGGCTTATGAACCGTTTTTTCCAGTGCTCTGCTTATCTTTCTTACGGCTAAACCCTTTGCTTCCTGAGGATTCAGAAGCAGGCGTGCGGTTTTTATATTTTTTTAATTCCGTGCGAAGTCCGTATATTTTCACTGCATTAATGGACCCTGCGATGAAGGCTCCTATTAATACAGAGCCGAGTACGATCAGAATAAGCGGCCATTCGGCGGTACCAAACAGGTAGTTCACTTCCACACTATTTACGTTAATAACAGCAAAAACAGCAATAATGATAGCTAAAACTAAACTTATAATAAAGACGGTTTGTGTTTTCATGACGCATTCTCCTATTCCGGGGTTTTTTCTTCAAATGGATTCACGTGCACAAATACATCCTGCACTTCTTCCATTGTTATTAACGATTCCTTTACCTGCTTTCCGATCGCATGTCCCTCCTCTACGCTGATATACGGATCTACGCCTATCTTGATATCAATTATAACGTAATGCCCGTGTTCCCGTGCAAAAAATTCATCGACATGAAGCACGCCTTCCACCTGTTCCGCATTTTTTCTCATTTCCACCGTATCTTCTGCATGCAGCACATGGTCAAGCACGTTGTGAATAGAGTCTTTCCCAAGCTTCCAGGCCATTCTCATGATCAGCAGAGAAACAAACAAACCCGCTAAAAGGTCACCATAGGTGAGAAAGTCGATGTTATAGGCTCCTCCGGCAATGGAAGCTCCTATTCCTATTAAAGCGGCAATCGATGAAAATACATCAGAACGGTGATGCCAGGCATCCGTTATAATCGCTTCACTTTTATATTTTATACCCAGCTTGTATTTGTAGCGAAACATCGCTTCTTTTACAACGATCGAAAAAAGAACGGCATACAGCGCCATAGTTCCCGGAACAACGACGGGCTCGGCGATATCTCTCACTGCGTTCAAGCCAATCTCAAACCCTACAACGAACAACAGCACCGCTACGATAATGGCCGTCAGCGTTTCTGCTTTGCCGTGGCCGTATGGATGATCTGCGTCCGGCGGCAGCTTTGCCGCACGAATACCGACCAGTACCGCCACCGAACCGACAACGTCCGAGGCGGAATGGGCAGCATCAGCAACAAGAGCCCGGCTGTCTGCCATAATTCCGATTATAAATTTTATAATAGCTAAAATAATGTTTCCAAAAATCCCGATCATAGCACCCAATCGTACCATTTTATACCGATGTTCCTGATAATCGTTCATTGCTATCATTCCTTTACCGTTGTTTCCTTGATTCCATAAAAAAAGATAGAAAAAACCATGGCACAAACCATGGTCTTTTCATTATATCGTTGGTTCTGTTTCTTTCTGCGCTTCTTTGTTCTGCTGCTTTTGTATGCTTTTCCATTTCCAGGAGACCCACAGCTGGGCTGCCAGGAATAAAGAAGAATACGTTCCGGCAATAAGTCCGACAATCAGGGCAAAGGAGAACGAACGTATCGCCTCTCCGCCGAACACGTAAAGAGAAACTGCTGCAAATACAACAGTAAGAACGGTGCTGATCGACCGGCCCAGCGTCTGATTTAAACTTTTATCAACAACGGCAGAGAGCTGCTCAAAGGTCGAAACTTCTTCTTTCGCCATATTCTCCCGGATCCGGTCAAACGTAACGATCGTATCATTGATGGAATAACCGACAATAGTCAATACCGCTGCAATGAAGGGTACGTTTACTTCAAGCTGCAGCGCACTGAATACGACGATAATAAAAAATGCATCATGGAACAAGGCAACGATAGCCGCAAGCGCATATAAAAACTGAAAGCGAATGGTTACATAAATGATAATACCAACCGCCGCTATAAGAACAGAAATCAGGGCATTCATTGCCAGTTCTTCTCCCACCTGCGGAGAAACGGTACTGATATTAGGTTCCTGGCCATAGTTATCAATAAAATATGTCTGTATTTCACTGATTTCTCCCTGGTCCAGTGCCCCTATAAAACGGGCATGGGCCATTTGCCCGTTATCCCCGGCAAGCGTAATATCATCCGGTTCGTACCCTTCTCCAATCGATGCAAAATCCTCCTGCACCTGCTCTGCGGTCAGCGGTTCATCTCCAGACACTTCCACCCGGGACCCGCTCTCAAAATCAATGCCGAGATTTAAACGGATCGTGACAAGCAGGGCAATTCCAACAGCCGCCATCACAAGCGAAATGATAAAAAACTTTTTTCTGTGTTTAACGAATGGAATTTCTTTTCTTCGTTTACTGCCGAGCATCTATGTCACGCTCCTTTATTCCAAACACTCTTGGCTTTTTATTGAAAATCCGGCTTTTCACCCATAACCCGAGTAAAAACCTTGTTAAAAGAACGGCGGTTAAAAAGCTCGTTAAAATACTGACAATCAGTACGACAGCAAATCCCTGAACCGAACTGGTGCCATAATAAAAGAGCACGCCGGCAGCAATAATCGTTGTGATGTTTGCATCAACGATTGTGGAGAAGGAACGGCTTGTTCCTAATTTAAAAGCACTGATGACAGATCTACCTTCACGCAGTTCTTCTTTAATCCGCTCGTAGGTGATGATATTGGCATCTACTGCCATACCTACACCGAGTACTAAAGCTGCCAGTCCGGGCAGAGTAAGAACTCCCTGCATCCAGTTAAAGACAACCAGAACGACGTAAATATAGCTTGTAAGAGAAATAATGGATATAACTCCCATAAACCGGTAATAGAAAAGCATAAACGCAAAGATCAGCCCAATTCCGATAAATCCGGCAAATATGGTCTGGTCCATTGCCTCTTCCCCAAGCGAAGCGCCGACCGCATTGGAATAAATTTCTTCCAGTTCGACCGGAAGCGATCCGGAATTAAGAATTTCCGCTAAAAACTCCGCTTCTTCGAGTTCAAAATTTCCTTCTATCTGTACGGTATCGGTATAAAGAGGTTCGTTAACGGAAGGCGCCGATAAAAACTTAGGATCTTCCTTCTGCGATTCTTCCATAAAAGAATCGCCTTCTTCGTAATCGAGCCAAATAACCATCAGGTTCTCCGGTGGAGGATATTCTTCAATTACCTGCTCTGTTACCCGGCCGAATTCATCGCCGTCCCGGAGACCAACAGAAACCACAGGCTGATTGCCCTGATCAAAATTCACGCTCGCTCCGCTTTCCTGAAGATCATCTCCGGACAAAAGCACGTTGTCATCTATGTCGCGGAAACTCAGGTCCGCTTCGGTAGCCAGAAGCTCCCGTGCCTGCTGCTGATCGTCTATGCCGGCCAGCTGAACCCGGACACGGTTATCTCCTTCGATTGATATATTAGGTTCTGACACCCCCAAAACGTTCACACGCTGATCAAGGGCACTAACGGTTGACTGCATCGTTTCTTCAGTCACTTCCCCTTCACCATCAGGGTTGCTGACTTCATATAATATCTCAAAGCCCCCCTGCAGATCGAGGCCGAGATTAATGCTTTTGGCGGTATTAAGCGCCGTTTGGGACATCAATCCCCCAATAGCAAGAACGATGAGAAAAAAGATAACAATTCTCGATTTTTTTATCATGCTTCGGTACATCCTCTCTATACGCTGGCTCATCATTGCTTTTTTCATGAAAAAACTTGGCAGTGCTGCCAAGTTTGCTGTTACGGGCCTTTTTATACACAGAACAAGCTAATTATACGGATGCATCTAAATCAATGTCAAATCACTTTTTTCTGCACGGCTGTCCCTATCCTTCCGAACGGGCACTTCGGGTGTTTTCGATATCTTCCAAAATAGAGGCGAGCTGATTGCCGCTGCGGCTTTTTGCTTCAAGGTCAATATAAGAATTAATCGTAAGACGGTTCATGTAGTCACTCATTTTCAGATGAAGAATATCCTGTACTACTTTATGTAAGTGCACTCTTTTTTTCCAGGTCCGCTCGTTCTCCAGTAAATACTCCCATATTGTTTCTTCTGTAACGTTAATATAGCCAAGCATATGAAATTCCTCTTTTTTACTCTGCAGGGCCGGCTGAACCACATCTTTCCAATTGCTGACTGAATATAGCATACTTCCGCTCCTTCACCTGTTTTGCTCTTCTCTTTACCTAACCTCTTCTTTATTCTAGCAGGGGAGAGCACAAAGAAAAAGCTGTCTCTCCAAAATTAATAAAATGGAGAAACAGCATTTTTTTTAATGGAAGTACATTAATCTTCGTTTACTACCTCTTTAACCGCGCTGCGGTCAAAAGTCAGCTTATTGCTTCCATCTACGATAATAACTAATTTGTTTTCATCTATCGCATCAATTGTGCCGTGAAGGCCTCCAATTGTGACGATACGATCTCCTTTTTGGAGATTAGAGTGCATCTGCGTGATTTGTTTCTGCTTTTTCTGCTGTGGACGAATAAGCAGAAAATAAAAAATAGCAAACATTAGCACAAGCATAATTATTGCTTCCATGATTTGTCCCTCCCTTCGCTGATTAAAAAAACCTAAAAGTTCTTGGCATTTTCTTTATTAAAGCCGTATGCCTCGAAATATTCTTCCCTGAAATCGAGGAGCCTGTCTTCGCGTATAGCCTGGCGGACCTGCTCCATTAAGTTTAACAGGAAATAAAGATTGTGATAAGAAGTGAGCCTGAAACCAAATGATTCGTTGCACTTCACCAAATGACGTATGTAAGCTCTGGAATAATTTTTGCAAACATGGCAGTCACATTTCTCATCAATTGGCCGGAAGTCCCGGGCAAACTTTGCATTTCTAACGACAAGACGGCCGGAACTTGTCATGCATGTCCCGTTTCTTGCAATTCGAGTCGGAAGGACACAGTCAAACATATCGATGCCGCGGATCGCTCCATCTATTAATGAATCAGCAGATCCTACACCCATCAAATACCTTGGCTTGTTATCCGGAAGAAGTGGAGTCGTATATTCCAGCACACGATTCATGATTTCTTTCGGCTCTCCAACTGATAGACCGCCTATAGCATAACCCGGAAAGTCGAGAGAAATCAATTCTTTCGCCGATTGTTTACGAAAATGTTCATATTCTCCGCCCTGCACAATTCCAAATAACCCCTGCGTATCCGGATTAGCGTGTGCACCCAGACAGCGCTCCGCCCATCTGGAAGTTCTTTCTACGCTGGCTTTCATGTATTCTTCACTCGCAGGATGCGGCGGACACTCATCAAAAGCCATCATAATGTCCGGTCCAAGGTCATTTTGAATCTGCATCGCCTTTTCAGGAGACAAAAACAGCTTCTCTCCGCTGATATGATTTCTAAAGTGAACGCCTTCTTCTTTAATGTCCCTGAGCTTACTTAAGCTGAACACCTGAAACCCGCCGGAATCAGTTAGAATCGGCTTGTTCCAGTTCATGAATTTATGCAGGCCGCCGGCTTCTTTAATAATATCTTCGCCGGGCCTGATCCATAGATGATACGTATTGCTCAAAATAATCTGGGCGTGCATTTCCTCGAGTTCATCCGGACTGATGGTTTTGACAGTCGCCATCGTGCCTACCGGCATAAATATCGGTGTTTCAATTACCCCATGAGGAGTATGAAGCTTTCCAAGCCTGGCTCCGGACTGCTTGCACGTTTTTATTAGTTCATAACGAATCGCGCTCATGTGACGCCCCCTCCCTTTTTAATAAACATAGCATCTCCAAAGCTGAAAAATCTGTATTTATTATTTACTGCCTCTTCGTATGCATTTAATATCGTATCTTTTCCTGCTAAAGCGCTGACAAGCATAACCAGCGTTGATTTCGGAAGGTGGAAATTGGTGAGCAGGGCGTCAATTCCTGAAAAGGAATAGCCTGGATAGATGAAAATATTCGTCCATCCCGACCCTGCAGCAAACAGGCCGTTATTCTGTCCGGCAATAGTCTCTAGCGTACGGGCCGACGTGGTTCCCACCGCTGTAATAGTGCCGCCGGAACGCCTTACTTCATTCAGCGTCTCCGCAGCCTGCTGCTTTAATTCATAAAATTCAGAGTGCATGTCATGATCTTCGATGGAATCCACCGAAACGGGCCGGAACGTACCGAGGCCGACGTGAAGGGTAAGGGGAACGATGTGAACCCCCTGCTCCTTTAGTTCATGAAGCAGATCTTCTGTGAAATGAAGGCCTGCTGTCGGCGCAGCGGCTGAACCATTGTTTTCAGCATATACCGTCTGGTAACGCTCCTGGTCCTCGAGCTTTTCTTTAATATAAGGAGGAAGCGGCATTTCACCGAGTGATTCCAGAATTTCCAGAAACACTCCTTCGTAGGAAAACTGAAGAATGCGGCCGCCGTGTTCCTGCAGTTCTGTACATTCGGCTGTAAGCTTTCCTCCGCCGAACGTTATCACTGTGCCGGTTTTAATTTTTTTGGCAGGCTTTACGAGCGTTTCCCACTTGTCCCCTTCGAGCTGCTTTAACAGAAGTATTTCAATGGCAGCACCCGTGTCTTTTTCTCCGATCAGCCGTGCGGGGAGCACGCGTGTGTCATTAATAACCAGTGCATCTCCTTTTTGAAGAAACGTTTTCACTTCTGGAAATTGACGGTGCTCCACTTCACCTGACTGCGGATCGACTACCATCAGCCGGGAGCGGTCTCTATTTAACAGAGGAGTCTGGGCGATCAGCTCCTCCGGAAGTTCAAAATCAAAATCCTGTACGTTCATTTCCAGTATTCCTTTCTATGCATGCCATTTTAACGAAAACGGCCTATCACAAATAAGATCAAAGATAACACGATACTTATAATGATGGAAGTAGCGAGTGGAAAATAAAAAGAAGTATTTTCTCCTTTAAAGAAAAAATCCCCCGGCAGCCGGCCTAATGATATATAACGTCCGCCTACCTGCCAGATCAATCCAAATAGGATAAGTGCCGCTCCGAGACCAATCAGCAGTTTTGGGATATCATTCACTGTTCCGGCACCTCCAGCTGAAAGTGCTCATATACTCTGGCGCTGACCATCCGCCCTCTCGGACTCCGTATTAAAAACCCAATCTGGAGCAGATACGGTTCATATACGTCTTCCAGCGTGTGGGATTCTTCCCCAATAGACGCTGCCACAGCTTCGACTCCCACCGGTCCGCCGGCAAAAGTTTCTATAATGCTCTTAAGGAGCTTATGGTCAATGTGGTCCAGTCCCAGCTTATCGACCTGAAGCTTTTCCAGCGCATTTCTTGCTATGCTTTCTGTTACGAGGCCGTCTCCCTGCACCATCGCAAAATCACGGACGCGGCGCAGAAGCCTGTTGGCAATACGCGGGGTTCCCCTTGAACGTCTTGCCATTTCATAAGAAGCTTCTTCGGTAATGTCGAGTTGGAATAAATCCGCGCTGCGGGCAACAATTTTAGCGAGCTCCTCCGGCTGGTAATATTCCAGACGGGCGTGAACCCCAAATCTATCCCGCAGAGGAGCTGTAAGCATGCCCGCTCTTGTTGTTGCTCCTATGAGGGTAAAAGGCGGAAGATCAAGCCTCACGGAACGGGCCGTCGCGTCTTTTCCAATCATAATATCAATACAGAAATCTTCCATTGCCGGGTACAGTACCTCTTCAATCGTGCGCGGAAGACGATGTATTTCATCAATAAACAAAACATCTCCCGGCTCCAGCGCGGTAAGAACCGCTGCCAGATCGCCGGGCTTTTCAATTGCGGGACCGGACGTTGTTTTGATGTTTACGCCCATTTCGTTTGCAATAATCATCGCAAGCGTCGTTTTACCAAGACCGGGCGGACCATATAACAGCACATGGTCCAGGCATTCTTCCCTCATCTTGGCGGCTTCTATAAAAATACTTAAATTATCTTTTACTTTGTGCTGTCCAATGTATTCTGAAAACTGCAGAGGACGAAGACCGCTTTCCATCGACTGATCATCGTTGGTTGCTTCCTGCGATACGATACGGTCATCCATTACTGCTCACCACCATTTTTATTCATTCGTCTCTCCTTTATGAGAGCATCCACTGCAGGGCTTTCCTGACGTACTCATCTGCGCTCATCTGTTCCTTGGCAAGCTTTGGCTTCACTTTTTGTATTTCTTTTTCTACATAGCCCAGTGCTCTCAATGCTTCTAATGCTTCTTCAAGCGGCTGGTCGAATAGGGGGCCGGATGCATTCGACGAAGCCAGGTAGCCTTCTTCTCCTACAATATCCTGAAGCTTTCCCTTTAGGTCGAGAATCATCTGTCTTGCTGTCTTTTTTCCAACGCCGGGAAATTTCACTAAAAATGCCTCATTCTCATTTTCAATTGCTTCTACTACCTGAAGCGGGGCCCCGGCTGCGAGAATCGCAAGCGCACCCTTCGGACCGATGCCGCTCACCTGAAGCAGCCGTTCAAACAGCTCGCGCTCTTTTCTTGATTTAAATCCGTAAAGTCTTAGTATATCTTCTCTTACATACTGGTAGGTATACACCGTATTTTCTTCATTCAGCTGGAACACAAAAGGATTGGCGCAGTAGATCAAGTATCCAATGCCCCCGACCTCTACTGTAATCGTGTCTCCTTCAGCCCGTACCACTCTGCCTGCTACATATTCTATCAATCAAGACACCCTTCCCCATCCTGCGAACATACTTTCCCTAATCCTATCAAAAAAGCCGGCGTTTGGGTATTACTGATTTATTTGTTCCTGCATTTCATTCCAGTCATAATTGTGATGAACGTCCTGGACATCATCGTTTTCCTCCAGCACATCAATCAGCTTTATCATCGCTTCGGCGTTTTCCTCATTGAGCTCTACTGTGGTTTCAGGCTCCATCAGCACTTCCGCTTTTTCTACTTTATATCCTTTTTCTTCAAGCTCCGCTTTCACCTGCTCCAGCTCTTTAACCGGCACGGTTACTGTGAATACTTCTTCATCCTGCCAGACATCATCCGCGCCGGCCTCAATAGCATCAAGCATAGCGGTTTCCTCTTCTACACCTTCACTGGAAAGAAAAATATAACCGTTTTTGTGAAACATAAAAGCAACACAGCCGCTTTCTCCCATATTGCCGCCGTTTTTATTAAAGGCATGACGGATCTCGGCTACGGATCGGTTTTTGTTATCTGTAAGCACCTCGACCATGACTGCCGCGCCTCCCGGGCCGTACCCTTCGTACGTAATTTCTTCATACTGGATGCCGCTGGTATCACCGGATGCTTTCTTAATCGTCCGTTCTACATTATCTCCGGGAATATTTTCTGCTTTTGCTTTGGCAATGGCAGCCCGAAGCCGCAGGTTTGTTGAAGGATCATCTCCTGCTTCCCGCACTGCAGCAAAAATTTCCTTGGAAAGCTTCGTAAAAATCTTTGCCCGCTTTGCATCCTGTCTTTCTTTTCTATGCTTAATATTATTCCATTTTGAATGCCCTGCCATAACAGATCTCTCCTCTATTTTATCTTGATAAATAGCTGTTTTTCCTTTAAAGTCAATTACACGAGGTACCGTAAATAAGCACACTAGGAGCATATACTATGAATAACCCGGATAAAATGCTCGGCGAAGCACGCCGTAACCAAATACTCAAGTGGCTTGAGGAAGCATCCTCTCCCTTAACAGGAAGTGAATTAGCCAGACGAACAAAAGTCAGCCGGCAGGTTATTGTACAGGATGTTTCCCTTTTAAAAGCAAAAGGACAGCCTATTCTGGCAACAGCCCAGGGCTATATTCTTGTAGCTGCCCAGGCGCCGTCCATGGTTCAACGAAAAATAGCCTGCTATCATCTCTCTGATATAGAAACGACGCAGAAAGAGCTTCAGATTGTAGTGGATTATGGAGCGGTAGTTGTGGATGTTTCGGTAGACCACCCTATTTACGGCGACCTTACCGCCTCCTTATTAATAAAAAATCGTTACGATATCAGTCAGTTTATCAAAAAAATATCCAGCACAAACGCTGCGCTGCTCTCCGAGCTGACCGGCGGCACGCATATGCATACTATTGAAGCCGCTTCCGAACAAATTTTGGATAACGTATGTGATGCATTGGAAAAAGAAGGATTCCTTCTTTCCTAATGCCTGTCTTCTTGAAGAAAAGCCGATTCCTTATTTAGGAATTGGCTTTTTTTCTGTGCTTTCTATTTCTTCAACGGAGAATAGACAGGGATAGCTCCCTAATATACGTACTCCACAGCCAAGGGCTTCCAGTTCTGCTACTGCACCGGGAAGCAGCACATCATCCATCAGCTGATCCACGTCAATCACAAAAAAGTAGTTTCCGATTCCTGTTTTCATCGGCCTTGATTCAATCTTCGTCAAGTTCAGCTTTCTCCAGGCAAATGCAGACAGGACCTGATGCAGGGCACCGGAAAAGTCGGAAGGAAGAGTAACCATTAATGTGGTTTTATCTCCCGTCCGGCTGGCAGCCGGCTGTAATTCCATTGAAGCTTCCTGTGCAAGCACGACAAATCTCGTATGATTATTTTCGTAGTCATGTACATTTTCATTAACAATCGTCAATCCATACTGTTCGGCCGCTAATACATTAGCCACAGCCGCTGCGTTCATGGATGGATCATCATGCAGCTTTTCGGCAGCAGCGGACGTAGAGTTTGTATAATGCAGGCTGGCACCGGGCAGTATATCCGTCAGAAAATCATGGCATTGGGCAATCGCATGAGGGTGCGAATACACATCCTCAATTTCCCTCCACTGCTCAGCGCGGGAAGGATGCACCATTAAATGCTGTTCAATCGGAACGGTTACTTCCCCGATGATAGGAAGGTTGTGTTTGTGAATTAAATAGTCCAGCGTCATGTTTACTGATCCCTCAATCGTATTCTCAAGAGGAATAACCGCCCGGTCTATATCTTCGGCAGCTAAGGCGTCCATGCAGGCCGGAATCGTCTCAAATGGAACAAGTTCTTCACCTGCGAATATAGAAACTGCCGCCATTTCAGTAAACGTCCCCTTCGGGCCGAGATATCCTATCTTATTCATAACCATCGTTCCTTCCCTGTTTCAATAAATTTACAATGACCCTGATCCGACTACTTCTGCTTTCTCTACAGCAGGCATTGCCTGAATTCTGCGCACAAGCTCTCTAATTTCCATATTCAAAGCAGACGTATCTACTGTGAGCGTTACGTTGGCTCTTCCCTGAAGAGGAATGCTTTGGTTGATTGTTAATACGTTGGCATTCGCTCTCGCCATTAGTGCCAGCAGCTCGGATAATGAGCCTGACTTATCCACAAGCTGAATAGATAATGTAATAATCTGCTCTTGTATCATTTGGTGAAAAGGAAAGACTGCATCTTTGTATTTATAAAAAGCACTCCGGCTTAAGTTGACTTCAGCTGCTGCATCTGCCACTCTGGCTACTTTCCCGCTTTCGAGGATAGCTTTTGCAGCCAGTGTTTTCTGCATTGCTTCTGTCAGCAGATCCTGGCGCACTAAATAAAATTGGTCCATTTTCTCTGCCAATATGTTTCACCGCCATTAACCATGGTCGATACCATCATTTTCATACTAATTATACATTATAAAGACTTGCACGCTGTTTTACAACAAGCGGGCAAGCCCAGGGTCTTCTCTAGCCTTCCATGAATTCAAATTCAAAATCAAGAAGTTTTACTATATCGCCGTGCTTTGCTCCTTTTTCCCGGAGCGCACTGTCTATTCCCATGTGTCTCATCTGACGGGAGAATTTTTTAATGGATTCATCGCGCATCATGTCGGTCATTTTGAAGCGGCGCTCAATTTCTTTTCCTGAAATGATAAACGTACCGTCTTCATCAATCGTAATTTCGAAAGCCTGTTTTTCCTTATCAAAGGAGTAAAGGACACGCTGTTCTTTATCCACATGATCTTCGTAAAGAGGAAACTCAGGGGTCGTGTCGATCAATTCCGCCACCGTGCGCAGCAGATTCGTTAACCCACTTTTTGTCAGGGCCGATACTGGAAATACCTGCAGGTCTTTCGGTGCTTTTTCCAGAAAAGCATCCAGTCTTTCCTGGGCTTCCGGCATATCCATTTTGTTAGCCACTACGACCTGCGGGCGTTCCAGCAGACGCATATTATATTGTTTAAGCTCTTCATTAATTTTTAAATAATCATCATATGGGTCTCTGTCCTCTATACCGGACATATCCAGAACGTGCACAATGACACGTGTTCTTTCGATATGGCGGAGGAACTGGTGTCCAAGTCCCACGCCTTCGTGGGCGCCTTCAATTAAACCGGGAAGATCAGCCATAACAAAGCTGACGCCTTCTTTTACATTCACCACACCAAGGTTTGGTTTTAACGTAGTAAAGGGATAATCAGCGATTTTGGGACGTGCCGAAGAAACCACGCTTAGTATAGTTGATTTTCCTACACTTGGAAATCCTACGAGACCAACATCAGCCAGAACCTTCAGCTCAAGCGTTACGTTCCGGTCGCCTGCCGGCTCCCCTTTTTCACTAAGTTCCGGAGCAGGGTTGGAAGGAGACGCGAATCTTGAGTTCCCTCGTCCTCCGCGTCCGCCTTTTATAATAACCGCGCGCTGTCCATGTTCTACCAGGTCGGCCAGCGCCTGGCCCGTCTCATCGTCGGTTACAATCGTACCGGGCGGAACTTTAATAATTAAATCGTCAGCCCCTCTGCCATGCTGGTTTTTAGGGCGTCCATGTTCACCCGGCTTGGCTTTGAAGTGCTTTTTATAACGGAAATCCATTAACGTACGAAGGCCTTCATCTACTTCAAATACAACGTCGGCACCTCTTCCGCCGTCGCCTCCGGCCGGGCCGCCGTCTGGTACATATTTTTCGCGCCGGAATGCTACCATACCATCGCCGCCGTCTCCGGCTTTCAGGTAGACTTTTACTCTATCTACAAACACATGCTTCACTCCTTATTTTTTATTCAGTACAAATACCAGTTCCTGCTCGTTTGCTACGATATTCTCCACGTAGCAGCTCGAGGAAACTTTCCACTCAGCCAGCCACTCCTGCATGTTTTTCATATCCTGAATACCGCCCTGGAAATCAAACTCAATATAGGGGGTTTCCTGAAGATGAAAGCTCACGAGAAGATTCGGGTCTGTCATGCTGTCGGACTGCTCAGTAAGCTTTTCAAAAAATTGGTCAAAAAATTTCAGCCAGCACATTTCATGCCGGGCACAATCTATTGGTTTTCCGATCATTTCAATATCTAAATGAAATTTCTGCCACTGCCAATTGAAGGTAATCAATTTATAAGCAAGGTCCGGCGTATTTAAGTCGGACAGCTTTGCTTCGTGCTCAGCGCGTCTTGTTACTTCATTGAGAATGTCATAGACACGATCTTTTCGGTCCAGCTGAAGATTGCCTTTGATGACCTGCACTACATTCATCCAGTCATGCCTGGAATGCCGTAGAATATTCAATTTATCTTTTTCCTGCAATATTCAACACTTCCCAGTTTTTGACATTAGACTAAAGTTGTGTGCAGCCAAAGGCTGAAACCTAGTATGATTAATAATGAAAAGACCCGTTCGGGCTGTTTTCTACAGCTTCTGTTTTTCTTATCGTACCACTAATTCCCCGGTGAAAACCAGAACAGCCTATAAATCGTCCAGAATTGAATGTACCTGACATTGGGTGAAATAACAACAAAAATTTTCGACGGCTGCTTCTGCCGCCGGGTAAAGCCGGGCCATTCCCGGGATAATATTTCTTTTTATCAGCCGCGTTCTCCTATACAATAAAATAATAAAGTTTTCTTCACATTAAAGCTATATTTAGAAATGAGGGAATGGACATGCAGGATGAAGAATATATTTACGGTAATACACCTTGTTATTTAGGAAGCACCGACGTCTCCGGCGACTGGAAGAAAGCAGCCGGCAAAGATGTGCTGTTTTACGGTGTTCCCTGGGAAGGGGCAGTGACCTGGGGGGACTTTACAGGCTGTGAGCTGGCTCCTAAAGTGATAAGGCTCAGCTCCGCAAGATACAGCGGCTACCTGCCTGAACTTGATCATATAGATGTAAAAGAACATCTAACGATGGGCGATGCCGGCGACATTGACGTTGTTCCATCCAATGTAGAAGAAACGATGAAACGGATTGGCGCATTTGCGGACAAGGCCTGGGACAGCGGTGCATTTTCCATAGCGTTTGGCGGAGACCACGGCATTACCTATCCTATTGTAAAAGCACTGGCTTCCAAAGGAAAAAAAGTCGGCATCATTCATATGGATGCCCATTACGACAACAATGACAGCTCCATGGGGGACCCATACGGCCGGGGCGCTCCATTTGCCCGCCTGTATGAAACAGACGGCGTCCGAAATGAAAGCCTCGTTCACTTAGGCATTCACGGACCGAGAAACAAGCCGGAAAATGGGCGCAGCGCAAAAGAAGCCGGCGCCGTAACGCTCACGCTTCATGATATCCGCAAAAACGGGCACGATCTGGAGGCGTTTGCGGATAAAGTATACGCTATTGCTGCCGAACAGACCGATGCCGTTTACTTAAGCATCTGCAGCGATGTCCTTGACCACGCTTTTAACCCCGGTGGTCCCATTGACGGAAATGGACTTCATTCTCATGAACTATTAACGCTTATTCACGCTTTTGCTAAAAAAGGGCTGATTGGAATGGATTACGTGGAAGTGTATCCCCAGCAGGATCCCAACGACTTTTCCTCTCACTTTGTAACAAACGCCGTGCTTTATGCTTTAGCCGGCCATCAGCTTTCCAAAGCATAATCAAACCCCCTCCTGTGGAGGGGTTTTTTCAGGTAGGCGAGAAAGTTTTCTTTCTCGGCAGTTTTTTGTGGGCAATACACTGGAATGGTCGTATACTAAAAAGAAAAAGGACGATCCTAAGATGCTTGGCAAAGCCAAAAATCATCGATGCGGTCAAGTAACTGTTTCTGTAAAAGAACTGGTGCCCGCTGATAACTTTCTTCGAACCATTTATACAATGAGTGATTTTCAATTTATTGAAGAAAGATACTAAAGGCAGAGGCTGGTAAGCAAAAAGCGGGCAGCGAAAAGGCATACATCGCCAAGAAAGCGCAGCATGACGAGCTGTATACCAGTTGCTGCCGGTTCCGTTTACGATGCTCCGGATAGAGAGTGCCCCATAGCTGAAAAATAATTTGGAGAGCAGGGAGGAAAACAAGTGGAAGAAGAGAGCCGCAAAACCGCTGGCTGGCTTATTATCGTATTGCCTACAGTGATTTATGGGGGAGTTAGTCTACTGCAAATGATTGTTTCCATGGATGCAGGTTATGTAGACAATCCAATTCGGCAGGATTTGTTTCGTGCAGGTCATGCGCATGCGGGAGTGCTCCTTATCTTGGCGTTAGTCGTGCTGTTATATGTGGATCATACTTCCTACGGACCGGGACCGAAGCGCTTTATCCGGCACAGCATTCCATTGTCGGCCATCCTGCTGCCGGTTGGTTTTTTCTTTTCCGTATTAGATCCGCAGGCCACAGAGCCGAATGCTTTTATTTATACTGCTTACGCTGGGGCTGTCCTTCTTGCTGCCGGTTTATTGACGCTTGGCTTTGGCTTGGTGAAAAATAACAGTAGAAATAGAGACTAACACGTCCTTCTTGTTTTAACTCATAGAAAAATGAAAACTATCTAAACTTTAAAAGCTGTCGGGAAAGTTTTCTTTCTCGACAGTCTTTTTATAGGCAGGGGTCTGAATGGGCGGATTCTCGTGAGTGATTCCACCCATGTCCAGGCCAATGCCAATAAAAATAAATTTCTGCATAAAGCCAAATCCCCCAAAGTTCCTGCCTATCCAGCAAAACTGTAAGCTAAGGTGCAGGCAGATCGAAAACAAGAAAGAAAGAAAGAAAGAAAGAAAGAAAGAAAGAAAGAAAAACAACCTTGTTTCTTTCATTTCTTAACAACGTGCAAAACCCCTCCTGTGGAGGGGTTTTTGTTTAGTATTTTTCATGCTGCAGCACAAACTGCGCTCCTTTTTCTCCCTGCAGGATACAATCAGGAAGGCCTACGCCCTCAAAGGCTGCGCCGCCTGCGTATACAGCAGGAAACGCCGTTTGAAGACGATTTCTGGTTTCCGCGAGCGCCTGCTTATGCCCAATCTCGTACTGGGGCATGGATTGTCTCCATCTTGTTACTAAAAAGTCGGAAGGCTCTGCCTGAATCTGCATAATCTTTTCCAAATCATGACGTACAGCATTCAGTATTTCCTCATCCGTTTTTTCGACAATATCTTCTCCGCCGGGCTTTCCTACATAGCAGCGGATTAACGCTTTTCCCGCCGGTGCGGAATGCTTCCATTTGCGGTGGGTCCACGTGCAGGCTGTAATCGTATAGTCTGCTTTTTTGGATACAACAAACCCTGTACCATCAAATGCTTCCGGCACTTCTCCGGCTTCAAACGTCATCGATATCGTAGCTACAGTTGTAGACGGGATACTTCCCAGTGTCTTTTCAATAACCGGATCCTGAAGCAGCCTTGACGTTACGTGCGGAGGGGTTGCCATAATAACATTATCTACTTCTTCAGTGGAGCCGTCTTTAAAATGAAGCATCATGCCGCGGTCCGTTTTGGAAAGCCGCGTCAGCGTCGTATCTTTTTTTACGGCCTCTTCTTCTAAATGGTTTTCAATGGCTTCCACTAAAGAATACAATCCTCTTTCAAAGCTGAGAAAGGCCCCCTTTTTCTTGGAAGGCTCTTCATTTTTATCAGGAGCAGGCGGCTTCAGGCCGCGCATCAGACTCTGATATTTCTGTTCTGCTTCGAAAAACTGGGGGTAAGTCGCCTGCAGGCTGAGCTTATCTATATCCCCCGCATACACTCCTGATAAGAGCGGATCAATCAAATAATCAACCGCTTCACTGCCAAGACGACGGCGGAAAAAGCCGCCGAGGGACTGATCCTCTGCCGGCGAGCTTTTCGGTATCACTAAATCAGCTAAAGCCCGCACTTTTCCTTTAAAGCTGAGAAGAGGCGTTTTCCAAAAAGGCATCCACTTCGTCGGCACACCCATAACTGAACCCTTAGGAATCGGATATAAGTTAGTTTTTTTTAGAATATAAGCCTGGCCGGCATAATTGGAAACCAGCTCTTTATCGATACCTACCTCTTTTGCAAGGCGGGACGCGCTTTCTTTTCGGGCAAGAAAAGAGTCAGGTCCTCTTTCCATAACAAAACCGTTCCGGTATTCCGTCTGTATTTTCCCGCCAAGCCTGCCGCTGCTCTCAAACAGCTTAAACTCCATATCCAGATCATTTGCCATAATAGCTTTCTGCAGGTAATAGGCGGCGGAAAGGCCCGTGATGCCGCCCCCAATAATAGCTGTTTTGGTCGTCATGCCAGTCACTTCTCTACGCTGGCATTCATTTTGCTTTCAATGACATTCGCCAGCGCATTTAGAAATTCAGGCTTTGCATTAGGCATCTCCGGACGATAGTAAGCGGCGCCTACTTCATCTGCCGCGGCTTTACATTCTACGTCGTTATCAAACAAAACTTCCAGATGGTCGGTCACAAATCCTACCGGACAGTAAACAAACGCATTAAATCCCTTATTGCGGGCCAGGTCTTTAGTTAAATCCTGAACATCGGGACCAATCCATGGATCCGGCGTGTTGCCTTCACTCTGCCACCCTATATCATAATGCTTAATGCCTGCCTGTTCGGCGATCATTTCCGCCGTTTCACGCAGCTGCTCCGGATAAGGATCTCCATTGGCCAGAATTTTTTCCGGAAGGCTGTGGGCGGAAAAAATAACGCAGGTTCTGTTTTCGTCTTCTACTTCTGCCAGCGTTTCTTTCACCTGATTGACCCAGTAGTCTATAAAGAGCGGTTCTTTATACCAGCTTTCCACACTGTGGATAACCGGACCGTTAATCTTTTCAGACGTCTCTTTGGCACGTCCGTTGTATGACTTTACGCTGAAGGTGGAAAAGTGCGGAGCCAGAACGATACTGTATGCTTCTTCAATACCGTCTTCTTTCATCTGTTCTACCGCTTCTTCAATAAACGGGTCAATATGTTTAAGGCCCAGGTACATCACAAACTCTACATCTTCATGACGGCTGTTAAGCACCTCTGTCAGGCCGTTTGCCTGATCTTCTGTCAAACGCGCCAGCGGAGAAATACCGCCGATCGCTTTATAACGGGACACCAGGTCTTCGAGTGCTTCTTCTGAAGGCTTTCTGCCGCGGCGGATATGGGTATAGTAAGGCTCTACTTCTTCCAGGCTTCTCGGCGTTCCGTAAGCCATGACGAGGAGTCCAATTTTCTTTTTCATATTAATTACTCTCCTTTGCCTGTTTCGTATAATCATGAACAAACGCGGTCAATCGTTTTAACACCTGTGGATCTACTTCCGGAAAGACGCCGTGTCCCAAATTGAAGATATATGCATCATTTTTTATGCCTTCATCAAGAATAGGCTTTACCTGCTCTTCAATTTTTTCCCACGGTGCCAAGAGAAGCGATGGGTCCAGGTTGCCCTGCAGGGCTTTATGAACGCCTGCCTGCCTTGCTTCTCCAATGCTTGTTCTCCAGTCGAGTCCCATTACATCAATAGGCAGGTCATTCCACTCCTGCATTAAATGACCGGCACCTACACCAAACATAATAAAGGGCACGTCTTTTCTTTGCAGTTCTGTAAATATTCTATGCATTACCGGTTTTACAAACCTCCGGTAATCTGCGGCATTTAATGCTCCGACCCAGGAATCAAAAATCTGAATCGCTTTAGCGCCGGCTTCTATCTGTGCATTAATGTACACGATGGTCATATCAGCCAATTTATTCATAAGCAGATTCCATGCTTCGGGCTTCGCGTGCATAAACGCTTTGGTATGGTGGTAATTTTTCGATGGTCCTCCTTCAATCATGTAGCTTGCCAATGTGAATGGTGCGCCGCTGAAACCGATTAAAGGAACATTCAGCTGCTTTTCGAGCAGGGAAATAGTATCGAATATATACGGAACGTCTTCTTTTGGATGAAGTTCACCAAGCGCTTCGATATCCCGCATGGACCGGACCGGATTGGAAATGACCGGGCCGATGCCTGATTTAATTTCTACATCGACTCCCATGGCTGGAAGCGGAGTCATAATATCTTTATATAAAACAGCTGCATCGTTATTGTATTGATCAACCGGCAGTTTGGTTACATACGCGCATAACTCCGGCTGGTGGGTAATTTCAAATAATGAATATTTTTCTTTTATCTTGCGGTATTCCGGCTGAGATCTTCCCGCCTGTCTCATATACCAAACCGGTACATGATCCGTTGCCTCGCCTCTGCAAGCTTTTAAAAACCGGTCGTTGAATGGCATGTTCATCTCCTGCACCCCTTTTAACTGCACTGATATCATATCGGTGGCCTGTCTTATTCTGTGTGAATTCCATATCATTTTTACCATACTCTTGTCTGAATGTCATGTATAGTACTTATCGCAAAGAGTCATTAATTGTCCATAACGCCTTATGCCGGCGCTGACTTTTTTTCATAAAAAATACCGGCACTATATAAGTGCCGGCTGTCTGCTTTAAGAAGCAGATCCCCAGATGGACCCAACCTCTACTTCCGTAATGTTGGAAGGTTCACCTTCCTGGCTCGTCTGGGAATTAAATGGAACTACTTTGTAATCTTTTAATGAAAATACATTTACTCCTTCGACCGTATAAGAGCCTTCGCCCTGAACTTCAGCAATCTCTGTTTCTTCATCCCCGTCGATTTCGTAAAGCTTATATTTCACCCGGTCGTCCTCGGATGGCGTCCAGGTAAGCTGGACGTTAATCAAACCGGAGCCTTTAAAGCTTAAGGAAGAATTCAGGTCATCGACTTCTCCCATATTGATCGGATCAGCCAGATCCTGCACCCCTTCCGGCTTTTCAAACTCCTGCTGTGATGCTGTCTGCTCCTCCGGAAGACGGTTTAAAATTTCTTTAAACAAAGTAGCGGCGTACGAACTGCCGCCTTCCAGATAATTTTCCTCTGTCGTCTGGTCATACCCCATCCACAGGGATCCCGTCCACTCCGGAGTATAGCCTGCAAACCAGGCATCTCGGGCTGCATCATCCACAGCTTCAAAGGAGGTGGTGCCGGTTTTGCCGGCAAGGGCATAGGAAGTATTGCCGCCTGCTGAACCGGTTCCTTCCAGTACAGCCTGCTCCAGCATCCTTGTCATATACCATGCGTTCTGCGGAGTGGTTACTTCGGTTTCATTTACCTCCCGTTCGCCGATTGTTTCTCCACTTCGGTCTTCAATCTTTTCTATGAAATAAGGTTCTACTTTCATACCGTTATTGGAAAATGACGTATAGGCCCTGGCGATTTCAAGCGGGGACGTTCCTTCAGACAAGCCCCCCAGAGCTACACCCAGTCCTTCATCTTCCACCTGCAGTCCGGCTTCTTCCATCCAGCTTCTGCTGTAGCTTTCTCCGATTTGATCATAGAGCCATACGGCTGACGTGTTCGTAGACTCGATCAATGCCTGTGACATGGAGATTTCACCCTGGTATTCATCATTATTATTGGATGGCTCGTATCCATCATAATCTGTTTTTTCATCCACCAGCATCGAATAAGGTTCGTAGTCGCCGGTATCAAGTGCCGGTCCATATACAGCAAGCGGCTTCATTGCAGACCCCGGCTGACGTTTCATTGTTGTTCGGTTCAGGCCCTGGCGGACATATTCTCTTCCCCCCTGCACCGCTGTCACTCCTCCGGTATCACTGTCCATCATGAAAAAGGAGGCTTCACTTCTGGCTTCGGATGACTCCGGAAAATAACTGCTGTCCTGAAATAAGTCATAGGATATCTGCTGCATCTCATTATTCATTGGTACTGTAATCGTATAACCACCCCGGTACACTTCTTCCGCACTGATTTGATACTTATTTTCTGCTTCTGCTAAAACCATATCAATATACGTATAGTAGGCCGGGTTATTTTCGGTCCGGTGCAGCTCGGAAGGCACCGTTCTGCCCTGCGCGGCTACCGCTTCTTCTGCACTGATAAAGCCGTGCCTCTCCATAACGGAAAGAACAATGTCGCGACGGTCTTTTGACCCCTCCGGATTGTCTACCGGTGAATAAGTAGTTGGTGCTTTAGGCATACCCGCAAGCAGCGCGGCTTCATGAACAGTAAGCTCCGAAGCATCTTTATTAAAATACATTTCTGAAGCAGATTGAATACCGTAAGCCCCGTGGCCGAAATAGATTTGATTTAAATAGTACCCGAGAATTTCATCTTTACTGAATTTCCGCTCCAGTCCCATGGCAATAAGTACTTCTTTTGTTTTTCTCATTAATGATTTGTCATTTGTTAAAAAGGCATTCTTAGCCAGCTGCTGTGTCAGCGTACTTCCGCCTTCAACGGCAGCTCCTGCAAGGATGTCCCGATAAAGCGCACGTGCTATAGCTCTGGGGTCTATTCCCTGGTGCTCGTAAAAACGCACATCTTCAATAGCCACAAATGCCTCTTTAACGTGATCGGGCAGTTCCTCAATATCGACTAAATCTCTATTTTCTTCCTGCAGCTCCGCGATAAGCTCTCCATTTTCGTCTTCAAGCACGGATGTTTCATTCATCACGAGCTCTTTTTCATCAATAGCTGCTGCACCGATGACAACAGAAGAAAGATAAATCCCAAAACTTAATATAATAAATGCTGTACCAAGTACAAGTACAACCAGCCATTTCTTTTTTAACATGTTCGTGTTCCTTTCTTACAGCCTTCCATATTTCTTTCTGGATTAAAAACCTTTACAATTGAATAAAGCGTTTTATTTCACCAATAGAAAACGAAAGTCTGTATACGCTTTTCATGCTTCTTTACACCAGTCGTTTCTTAAGGAGGAAAAGTTACATGAGCTATGCCCGCTTTGACAGAAAACAAGCTGACATTCTAATTACGAAACCATCTATAAAAATGATTCAACTGTCAGCTGAAACAGAAAATAATTCTTCAGCGGAGGCATGGTACGCTGAAGAACTCGATGATTCCATTAAATCCGAAGCTACCCATACCGTTATCAATAAAACCGGCGCTCTGCCGGCCCGCTCTTTTATTGTCTGCAATAACGTTCCCGTGCTTGAAGAAAAGCAGCCCCAGTTCGAAGAACGCTTTCTGCAGAGGGCCGGGAAAGTCGAAAAAGAGCCCGGTTTTGAAGCTATACGTATTTTAAAGCCAATCCATTCAGATGTAAATGTCATTATCACTTTTTGGCGGGATGCTTCTTTTTTTGAAGATTGGCAGAACTCCGACGCCTATAAAGAAGCACATAAACATAGAAACACGAAGCAGGGGTTATCAAAAAGTATTTTCTCCCGTCCTTCCTATGTAGAATACTACAATGGCATTCTGCATGCGGCAGGCGGGATGGATGATTAAATGAGGTGACAGCATTGAATGAAATTAGTATTTGGCTTGCCTTCGGCGCAGGCGTTATTTCTTTTTTATCGCCCTGTATATTTCCATTAATTCCGGCTTATTTGGCCCAGCTTACCGGCACTTCCATCACGGACAGCAAGGTGGAAGCTTCGCGGAGCATGATTCTCTCCAGAAGCGTTGGGTTTATAATGGGATTTACGATTATTTTTCTTCTTTTAGGAGCTTCCTCTACTTTTCTCGGGCAGCAGTTTGCCCGCTGGGGGAACATGATCGAGCAGCTCGGAGCAGTGATTATTGTTTTATTCGGCCTGCAGATGGCAGGTATTATTTCCATCCGTGCCCTGCTGTCTGAAAAACGCATACATAAAAAGCCAACTCATTCGTCCAGCTTCTTGGGCTCTATTTCCCTCGGCTTGATATTTGCGGCCGGATGGTCGCCGTGCATCGGCCTGGTGCTCGGTTCTATTCTTGCCATGGCCAGCCAGTCGGATACACTCTACTCCGGGATAACGATGCTGTTATTTTATTCAGCCGGGCTCGGTGTTCCTTTTATTATCGTGGCCCTTCTTTATTCGAGGTCACTGAACAAGCTGAAACGCTGGAACAAATGGCTGCCCCGTCTCCAAATAACGAGCGGCTATATTATGATTGCGCTTGGCATTATGATTTTCACCGGCCATTTCCAAATGCTGTCGAGCTATCTGGCCCGGTTTGTGCCATTCGGCATTTAAGCAAACTCACATTACAAACACACTCTGCACTATACAGAAAGGAAGAATACGATGAATACAGAAACGTCTCTATACGAATTGCTTGATGGCCGCTATGAGGAAATGGTGGAAATAAGACGTCACCTTCACCAGCATCCCGAACTTTCTTTTCAAGAAGAAAATACTCCGGCTTACATTGCGGACTACCATGAAAAGCTTGGTCTTGAGGTTCAGACGAAGGTCGGCGGACGCGGCGTCGTATCAACGCTCAAAGGCGGCCGTCCCGGCCCCGTAACAGCCCTGCGCGCCGATTTTGACGCCCTTCCCATCCACGAGCAGACCGGGCTTCCCTTCTCTTCTAAAGTAGACGGAGTGATGCACGCCTGCGGCCATGACGGTCATACGGCTACGCTTCTTGTTCTTGCCAAATGCTTAACCGAAATAAAAGAAGAAATAGAAGGAACTATCGTATTTATCCATCAGCACGCGGAGGAGTTTGCCCCGGGAGGCGCCATCGCCATGATTGAAGACGGCTGCCTCGAAGGAGTGGATGTTATATTCGGCACCCACCTCTGGGCAACCACTCCATATGGTACGATCCAGCACTGCAACGGGCCGATGATGGCAGCGGCAGATCGCTTTGAAATTGAAATAATTGGTCAGGGCGGACATGGTGCCATGCCTCATTTAACGAAAGATGCCGTACTTATCGGCTCCCAGCTCGTTACCCAGATTCAGCAGATTGTCAGCCGCTACGTTGATCCGCAGAAGCCGGCCGTCGTATCCGTTGGCTCTTTTGAAGCCTCCAATGCATTTAACGTGATTGCAGACCGGGCGAAATTGACCGGAACGGTGCGGACATTTGATCCCGGAGTGAGGGATTTAATTGAAGAAGAACTGGAAGTCATCACCAATGGTATTGTTTCCAGCTGGGGAGCGGAAGCTGATTTCCATTACTACCGCGGTTACCCGCCTGTCGTAAATCACGAAAAGGAAACCGCCTATCTGGCAGCATGTGCTTCCAATGTGCCGGGGGTTGAAAAAACAGAAGAAATGAAGCCGGAAATGGGCGGCGAGGATTTCGCCTACTACCTGGAAAACATAAAAGGAAGCTTCTTCTTCACCGGAGCAGAAAATCCGGAATGGACAAAAACCTATCCGCATCATCATCCTAAGTTTGATATCGATGAAAGAGCGATGCTTACCGCTGCCAAAGTAATGGCTAAAGCTGTCCTTGATTATCCGGGACAGGCGTAAGAATCAAAAAAAAGCTCCTCCCACTAGGGAAGAGCTTCTTTTTATCTATTCAGCTGTTACATAAAAGTCCATGCCGTACATGAAATAAGGCAGCGCCAGTCTTATATACTCCTCCGGTGCAATAGAGCTGCTCTGTTTCCAGTCTACCGATGCCCCGTAAATCCCCCAGCTCAGCATAAATGCAGCTATTCTTAACGATTCATCGCTGTCTGCTGCATGCTGTTTCAGCAGAGCCTGATAAAATATCGCTTCCAGCTTCTTTTTAATGATGGCTTCAATCGTAACCGAAAAAGCCTGAAAGCTTCTTCTGCACTGAGAAGACAGCGACAGGTGAAACGTCGTGATGGATAAAAATATACTTACAATTGTGTCTTCCGTCAGTTTTTCATGCTGGGCAATTTCATTGCTGACATTCATCATCAAGTCTTCGGTTAATGATTTCTCCAGCAGGTCATATTTATCCGTAAAATGAGAATAGAATGTCGCACGATTTACCGTAGCCTCTGCGGTAATATCCTTAATCGTAATATCCTTAACATCTTTTTTCATGGCAAGCTCAATAAAGGAATCCATAATTAATTTTCTCGTCCGCTTAATACGCGGATCTATTTTGATTTCAGACATAGTCATACACGTGAACATCCTCTCTACTTATTAAACATTTTCGTCCATATGTTGTTTAAACAATAAAAGCCAGGAACTATTGGTTGAATAACGGAATGAAAGTCTATATAGTGTGATTATACAACAAGTGTTGGATAAACGAACCTTGTTTTTAAAATTTTACAATAAACGGAGGAAATTATTACATGAATGTATTAGTAGTAAAAGCAAATAACCGCCCTGATGGAGTCTCTACAAAAATGTACGAAACTTTTATGGAGAGCGTCCAGGGAAAAGAAAATTTAAATGTAAACACATTCGATGTGTTTGAAGAAGATATGCCTTACTTCGGCCAGGATCTATTCAACGCAATTGGCAAAATTCAAAACGACGGAGAACTTTCCGACGTAGAGCAGCGCATTGTTAATGCCAAGCAGAAAGCAAAAGACGCGCTTGCAGCTGCAGACGTTCTTGTATTTGCCTTCCCGCTCTGGAACCTGACTATTCCAGCTAAGCTTCAGACATTTATTGATTATATTGCAGAAGCCGGCTTCACGTTCAAATACGACCAGTACGGTAACCTTGAACAGCTGATGTCCGAGAAGAAAGTTATTCTTCTAAACGCACGCGGCGGAGTTTATTCCCTTCCAGAAGCAGCTCCAATGGATATGTCCGTCACTTATATGCGCAACCTGTTCGGCGGTCTGTATGGCATGGATATTCTTAATGAAATCATCATTGAAGGACACAATGCGATGCCGGAGAAATCCGAAGAAATTATTCAGGACGGCCTTGATGAAGTAAAAGCCGCTGCTGAAAACCTTTCTTACCAAAACGCATAATTTTCCTTATACAAAAAACCATTTTCAGGCCGGGCAGCAGCCCGCTTGAAAATGGTTTTTTTACGTTATGAAAGCTCCAGCCGGTTTTTCGGTCTCTGCCGGGCCAGATAATAGCTGAGCAGCAGTCCCGCTCCTAAAATAACAAGGGAAAACAGCATATACGTCCCTAAAAGGAGATACGCCGCAGAAAAAAGAATCGACTGCAGCAAAAGCAGGCGCAGTACTAAAAACTGAAAAGAATATTCTTTTTCCGATAACGCCAACGGATACAGATCCGGCCAGATATTCGTATCAAAATGATACCACAATGTCCGAAGCTGTACGCCTGTTAAATAAACAAACAGCACGCTTACCAGTACCCTCAGCCATTCAAAAGGAAAAGCATACATCACAAGGCAGCCCACAAGCAGAAGCCTGGCATACATTCCTAAATACTCTCCTGAGCGTACAAATGCTTTAACATACATATAACGGTAGGCTTTATCTTTCTGGAAAGGCATGCGATCGGCGAGGCCGGACAGCCACCTTCTCCGTTTTACCGGTGTTTTGATGAAAGGCACATCGGCAAATGATTGAATAAATCGGTAAAAAGCAGAAAGCCTGCGCTGTTCCATGGAAAAAACAGCTTCCCATTTCAACGCATACTTTTTTGACAGTCTGCCGTGATAAGCAAGGTATGCTCCTGCCATCGCAGCAAGCAGCAGAGCTGCCAGAAGCCATGACGCATCAGAGAAAACGACATACAGCACAGAAGCCGTAAGCAGAATTCTTCCGAACAGAAGCCCCCATCTTATCCGGTGATCCTGCAGTCTCCACTCCGCCCAGGCCGAAGCAATATTCCAGCCTTTAACCGCGAGAATAACAACAAGCACAAGCAGGAAGCTGTTGGATTCTTCAAACAGCCGATTTTGATAAAGCGGACCAAGAATAAAATAAAGCAGGACAATAAATAAAGACTGGAGCACGTAAGAATATAAGACGCTTTTTCTAAAATACGGACCGAGCTGATTTTCCATCGGCAGCAAAAATACCATATCCGCCTCTTTCAAAAAGGTCCGGATCGGATTCCTCGTCAGAAAATACGTAAATACGAGCGTGAATAATTCGAGCACGGGCACATAGGCCGGCAGCCATTCCAGAAAGGCAGGATACATAAAGCCGCCTACCAGAAATAAGGCATAGATGCTGAACATAAAACCGCTGTTGGCGACAAGCCTTAAATAACGGATCGCAGTACCGGCAAATTCCCCGGCACGTTCCTCCCAAAGCCGATCTAACGTCCCCATCTTAAATCGCTCCTTTAGCGACTTCGATGTAAAGATCATCCAGCAGGGCTCCAGGCATGCCTGCCTGTTCCTGAAGCTCCTCCATTGTTCCCTGCAGCTTGATGCGTCCCTCATGAAGCACGATAAAGCGGTCGCAGTAGCGTTCTGCTGTTGCCAATATGTGGGTGGACATTAATATTCCGGCGCCGTCATTTTTCATTTTCACCATCATATCCAGCAGTGCTTTAATCGCTAAGGGATCGAGTCCAATAAATGGTTCATCCACGACATACAGCTCGGGTTCGATGAGAAAGGCGCACATAATCATTACTTTCTGGCGCATCCCTTTGGAGAAATGGCTCGGAAACCAATTTTTCATTTTGGTCATCCGGTATTCTTCCATGAGACGCTCCGCACGTTCTTCAAATACCTTTTCTTCTATTCCATAAGCCATCGCTGTTAACCTCATATGTTCCCATAACGTCAGCTCATCATATAAAATCGGTGTTTCGGGAATATAGGTGAAATGCCTGCGGTATTCCTCCGGTCCATCCATCAGGCGCTTGCCATGAATGCTTACGGTTCCTTCTATAGCTTCCATTAATCCAAGCACATGTTTAATCGTTGTACTTTTACCGGCACCGTTTAAGCCGATCAAGCCGACGATCTCATTTTGTTTTACAGTGAAATTCAATCCGTGAAGGACTGGTTTATGAACGTTGTATCCGCCGCTCATGTTTTGTACATTCAGCAGTTCCGCCATTGTAAAAGCTCCTTTTATGTAAAAATTAAAATGATGTGATCATGACTGCTTGAAAATTATATCATAATTCCGCATTTTTCTGATGACCGCGTGCTTCCTTTTCATCAATTAAGATGCCCTGGAGGGAACGGTGATTTGAATGATATACGGAAAACACGGCAAAACAAAAGAAACCGCTCTTAAGGAAGAGACAGGTTTCTTTCTTCTTATTTATATTTTTTCTGACGGCCAGCTGCGAAATCCAATTACTTTTTCGTTTGTATGAAATTCCTTAAACTGATTCACCAATTCTTCATAGGAAATACCGCTGTTAACAAACACTTTTCCGTAATCGGAGGATTGTTCCGGCGCCAGGGCTTCCAAACGATATCCTTCCCCTATATCAACCGCTTGAATCATTTCAATTTCCAGACCGGAATGAATGCAGCCTAAAGAAACAAATTCCAGCTCTTGATGAGTGATATCAGCGAGCGTTTCTTTAATTTGTTCCCAGCTTGGATCGATCACTTCCCCTTTTGCTGTTGTGAGGGACCAGTATTTATCTTTTGGAGCTTCAGTCCGGTTGTCCGGCTCCTTTTTAAAAAAATCAAATAGTCCCATAGGCCACATCCTTTATTTAATAGACTGAGCGGTTACAAGATATTCTGCTTTAATTTACCAGCTTATCGGAATCGTTCCAAAGCTGCTTTCGCAGCTGAACTTTTTGTATTTTGCCGGAAGCTGTTTTCGGCAGTTCCTTGACGAAATTAATGCTTTTCGGCGCTTTAAAATGAGCCATTTTTTCTCGTGCGTATGCAATGACGTCCTCTTCTGTCAGACTGCTTCCTTCTCTTTTCACAACAACCGCATGGGGAATCTCGCCCCATTTTTCATGAGGCAGGGCCACTACGGCTGTTTCCACAATATCCGGATGCTGATATAAATACCCTTCTACTTCTATGGAAGAGATGTTTTCCCCGCCGCTGATAATGACGTCTTTTTTCCGGTCTACAATTTCTATATAGCCATTGTCAAACACGACCGCCATATCTCCGGTATGCAGCCAGCCGTGCTGGATCGTTTCGGCTGTCGCTTCGGGATTTTTGAAATATCCTTCCATCACATTGTTGCTCCGTACGACAATTTCGCCTACAGCCGTTCCGTTTTTTTCTACTTCTTCATAGGCTTCATTTACTACTTTTACTTCTGATCCGATAAGCGAATAACCGGTCTTTGACTTTAGGCGCTGCTGCTCTTTAACCGGCAGATGCTCATCATTTGACGTAATCTGCGATGTCGTAACAAGCGGGGAGATTTCAGTCATGCCGTACACATGAATAAACTCCCAGCCCAGCTCATTTTCCGTCATTTCAATGAAAGCAGGCGGCGGTGCCGACCCGGCTACAACGATGCGTACATGATGATCCATCCGGCACTCTTCTTTATGCAGGTGGTAATATTCCAGCAGCATATTTAATACAGTAGGTGCCATATGAAGGATGCTGATTTTATGCTTTTTAATATTGTTAAAAATAGATTCCGGGTCTATTTTACGCTGCATTACCTGCGTAACACCATTTGCCGTATAGTAAAAAGGCGATCCCCAGCCGTTCACGTGGAACATAGGCAGCACATGCAGCATTTTATCGTTTTCCCTGATTCTTAAATGGTGCATCGTGGACAAAGCGTGCAGATAGTTGCTGCGGTGGGTCAGAAGCACCCCTTTTGGGTTTCCTGTCGTTCCGCTCGTATAAAGCAGGCTTGCTATATCATGCTCATCTACTTCCACCCGGTCAAACCATTTTCCATCAAACCCGCTGAGCCAGTTTTCGTATCCTATAGCCGTCTTTGTATCTGCCTCTTCCCCGTGCAGAATAATCGTTTCAATGGATGTTAAATTGCCGAGAATCGGCTCCAGCTGTTTGAACAGCGTTTTATCAGCAAACAGCACTTTGCTTTCGCTGTGATTTAAAATAAATTCATAATCCTCGGCAGTTAGTCTCGTGTTCAGCGGTGTCATAACAGCACCGAGCTGGTAGACGCCATAAAACCCTTCCAGCATTTCCACGGCGTTCGGGCTTAGATAGGCCACCTTGTCCCCTTTTTTAATATTAAGCGCTTTCAATCCATTCGACAGCTGATTCACCCTGTACTGCAGTTCTCCGTAGGTTACGGTTCTTTCTCCATCTACTGCTGCTGTTTTCCCGCCATAAAGCTCGGCCGCTCTGTCTAAAAAGGTCGTTAATACGAGAGGGACGTACATAAGCATCCTCCTAAATGTTGTAATAGTAAAATATTTATTTCATTGTACCACAACAAAAATACCCTGTTTTATATAAGTTTTGATGCCGTAAAAAGGGAATTCTTCTATAACAAATCTTCCCTCCCCTGCCATTCCTGCTTTTCATTTCCGGCAATCCTACGTATGATAGAAAGTAAATCCCAGATGAAGGAGAGATCAGCCATGGCATTAGAACACGACTGCATTTTCTGTAAAATTATTAAGGGGGATATCCCTGCTTCTATCGTATATGAAGACGAAGATCTGCTGGCGTTTACCGACCTCGGCCAGGTAACGAAAGGACATACGCTTCTTATCCCGAAGGATCATCAGAAAAACATCTACGAACTTCAGCCGGAAACAGCCTCCCGGTTGTTCAGCAAAGCTCCCGCCATTGCCAACGCCATTAAAGAAGCATTCAGCCCGGCCGGCATGAACCTTCTCAACAATAATGAAGCAGCTGCTTCCCAATCCGTGTTTCACTATCATCTTCATTTTATCCCGCGCTACGATGACACAGACGGGTTCCAGCCTTCATTTGCTGATCATTCCGATGACTATTCCGCAGAAGAACTGCAGAAAATCGCTTCACAAATTGGCGAAGCTTTGAAAAAACAATAATCCTTACCGCCTCTGTTCTGGCTGTTTTATACTTTGTTTGTTAAACTATTCACATGAACCTAAATATCTCTATCGGAGTAAAGGAGTCGACCTATTCAATGACTAGAGCACATAATTTTAATGCAGGACCGGCCGCTCTTCCAACAGAAGTGCTGGAAAAAGCCCAAAAGGAACTGACTAATTTCAACAACACCGGGATGTCTGTTATGGAACTCAGCCATCGCAGCGCTGATTATGAAGAAGTGCACAACAATGCTGCCGCGCTGATGAAAGAACTTATGAATATACCCGACGACTATGAAGTCTTGTTTCTTCAAGGCGGAGCGAGTCTCCAGTTTTCCATGCTTCCTATGAATTTTCTTCCCGAAAAAGCTCCTGGTAACTATGTGCTGACCGGCTCCTGGTCGGAGAAGGCCCTCAAAGAAGCAGAAGCGATGGGACCGACAAAAGTAGGAGGAAGCGCAAAAGAAACAAACTATACCTACATTCCTGCATTTGACTCCCTTGATATGGATAATGATGATGCGTATGTGCATATTACTTCTAATAACACGATATTCGGCACGCAGTGGCAGGATTTTGACTATGACTGGAAAGCCCCGCTGTTTGCCGATATGTCGAGCGATATTTTGAGCCGGCCTATTCCAGTAGAACGATTTTCTGTTATTTATGCCGGTGCCCAGAAGAATCTCGGTCCTTCCGGTGTTACTACCGTCATTATCAAGAAAAGCCTGATTGAAAATGAAAAAAGCGGTGTGCCGACTGTACTTAAATACAGCACCCACTCTAAAGCAAATTCTCTTTACCATACCCCTCCGACCTTTGCTATTTACATGCTCAATAATGTACTGGAATGGATCAAAGCAAACGGTGGAGCCGAAGGCATGGAAAAAAGAAACAAACAAAAATCCGATACCATCTATGCGGCTATTGATGAGAGCAGCGGTTTTTATACGGGCCATGCGGAAAAAGACAGCCGCTCGCGCATGAACGTAACGTTCACTCTCCCGTCTGAAGACTTAACGAAAGCCTTTTTGACAGAAGCAAAAGAAAATGGCTTTATTGGCTTGAACGGCCATCGTTCCGTAGGCGGCTGCCGCGCTTCTATTTATAATGCAGTGACTCAGGAGTCCTGCGACGCTCTTGCCTCTTTCATGAAAAAATTTCATGAATCCAACCGCTGATCATTATTTTAAAAAAATGAGCCTTTGCTCTCGTTTATTTTCTGCAGCATTAAATAAGTGAACGCTGAAGAATCCGGGATGCCGGGTTCTTTTTTTTATGGATATATATACTGATCACGGAATTGCGTGAATAATTTCACTCGTGATGCTTTCTTTTTCTCTGAATTTTTCTTATACTGTTATTAAAGAATAGTATTTTAAAAAAACCGTTTCTTATGCTGAAAGGAAGTGAGTTCTAATGAATACGAAATCATTAGTATTAGGAATTTCTGTAGGAACCATTGCAGGAAGTATTATTATGCTGCTTACCTCTCCATCCTCCGGTCGGAAAAACCGGGACGCGCTGATCCGCGGCGACTGGACATACTGGCGCGATTCCAGTGCTTCCAAAAAGGGAAAAAGGCTGATGCAGGACTGGCAGGACATGGCCGCAGAAGGATTTGAAGCAGTCGATGGTTTTTCCAAAGAAATGAGTAAAACATATACCCGCTATAAAGAAGAAGTGGAACCTGAAGTAGAAACGATCCAATCACAGATCAAGGAAATTTCCGAAGCAGTATCTCAGCTGAATAAAAAGATTCGTAAAGAACTCAAATAATCATTCCATTTTCCGGCCTTTTCTGAAAAATGAATGTATTCCCACTTTTTTTTACAATACTTTTTTTGAAAGGAGGACCTACCTTGGAATCAATGCCTGCCGGATCAAAACAGTCTCTTATGTTCAGTTACAAAATGGCCCAGCTTACGAAAGCGTTATGGAAATCTGTAGAGAAAGACTGGCAGATGTGGGTGAAGCCATTTGACCTGAATATCAATGAGCATCAAATATTATTGATTTCCTATCAGCTGGAGGGTGCCTCTATATCAGATATTGCTAAATTCGGCGTGATGCATGTATCTACTGCATTTAACTTTTCAAAGAAACTGGAAGAACGCGGGCTTCTCCGCTTTTCTAAAAAAACGACTGACAAAAGAAACACGTACATTGAGTTAACGGAAAAAGGCAGTGAGCTTTTGCTGCAGACATTTGAAGAATATGAGAAAGATACGTTTGGTATTTATGAAGGAGCTATGCCGATCAAACAGCTTTACGGAAAGTTTCCTGATTTTTCAGAACTGATTACCATTGTCCGTCATTTATATGGAGAAGATTTTATGGAGATTTTTGATGCATCGCTCTCAAATTTTGATGATGAATTTCTTGAAAAAGACGGAAACCTTGTGTCGAAATATCACGCAGAAAAAGAATAACTCTCTCGAAGCTGTGCCGGTAACTCCGGCATAGTTTTTTTGTGATATCCTTTTCAAATTGTTAGACTTTTTAAACATTTCCCCACCCCCTTGCTTTTTCTTCCAATAGGGATTAGATTAATCAAATAGATAGTTGGAAAGAGAAGGGGGTTTCCCGTGAACTGCTGGAAATCAATAAACGTTAAAAGAGAATACAATCCTAAGAAGCTTCAATTTGGAGCTGCTGGACTAATGATGATTACATTTATTATGACTTATTTATTTTTCAGTTTTTGGCATACATCTCCGGTATATGCTGATATAAGCTTTATCGGCATTCTGCTGTTTATAGGAATATTGTTTCCGGGGCATATTCTGCTTCACTACCTGCCGCTTTTTACTGTCGGGTCTCATACGTCCCTGACCATCGAACGGACGAAAAAACGAAATGTTCCTTATTTGGTTTTCCGTTCCAAAAAGCCGATCAGCAAGAATGTTTATATTTTTTCTATGATATTTCCATGTTTGATTACCGGCCTGTTTTCCGCTGCTGGTGCTTTCTTTATGCCCTCGCTGCTTCCTTACTTTTTGATTTTGTTTGCTGTAAACGCCGGCTTTACGTTATACGATTATATTTACGTGAAACAGCTGCTCACAGCGCCTAAACACTGCTTTATTGAAAAGAAACAGCACGGCATGCATATATTAATAAAACAGCCCGCATAAAAAATGCAGGCTGTTTTTATTTTTATTTAATTTTCCATTCTGCCTACATAAACGGAGATATCGTCTTCTTCTAAATTAAAAGATTCTGCCTGGGTATAAAACCCTTCCCCAACTTCAATATCATTTGTATGGACCACAATCTGCTCTTCAGATGGCTGGATTTCTACAAATTCAGGCACATCAAGCTGACTTTCAAGCAGCGTTAATACGATCGATGATGGCAGCGTAATCCCGCCGAGCGAGAAATTCTCCTGATGAAAAGCCATATTGCCGTTGTCGAGCGCTTCCGGTTCAAACTCAAATGTGGCATTCACTTCATTTCCTAAAATTTCAAGCGGAAGATTGGCCTGAAGCAGACGACTGTCTACGACATCAAGTTCAAGCTGTTCTTCCTGCCATTCTTCTTCAATAATTTCTTTCAGCTGGTCCGTCGTAAGACTGAGCGTAAAGTAATGCTGAAAGCCTTCGGACGGCTCTCTTTCAAGCTGCCTCTCTTCTGTCTGTTCTTCACTGCCGCTGAACGGCTGGACAAGCAGTATAAATAAGAAAGCAATGATAAATAAATTGACTATCAGCAGACCCAGAAACAGCCACTTCCAAATAATTCGTCTTTTCCCCACTTTTCCCTCACTCATTTCTCTTTCTTTGTCTTTATTTACTTTTACCTTTCGTACTCTTTCTATTTTACACAAGTTCATGCCAGCAGAGAAAGAAAACGATGGAAAATAAATAGGTAAAACTGCGTTTCAATTTATGATATAGTAAAGAGTGGCACGGTATATACATAATAAGGGGCTGGATTGAACATGAAAAAAGAACTATTTGCCATTTTGGGAACGAGCGGACTGCTTTTTCTTGCGGGCTGTAATGATAATGAAGAACAGTCATCAGATAATTCGCAGACCGTTGTACAGGTCAATGATAGAGAAATCACCGAAGAAGAATTTACCGGAGAACTAAAAAACACATATGGCTCTCAGGTTTTTAACGATATGGTACAAAGTGCTTTAATCGAAGAACAGGCAGAAGAGATGGAGATTACCGACGAACGCCTTAATGAAGAATTAGCTGACTTTAAAGAACAGGTCGGCGTTCAGGAAGATGAAGAGCTTCTTACTCTTATGGAAAATCAGCTGGGCGTCCAGATCGAATCCATTGACGACTTCAAAGAAGATTACCTGAAGCCTCAGGTTGTAGTGTATGAGCTGGCTGAAGCAGATGTAGAAGTCACTGAAGAAGACAAAGAAGCGTACTTTGAAGAAAACCAGGAAGATCTGGAATCTGCCAATGCCCGCCATATTCTGGTAGAAGATGAAGAAACAGCCGAGGAGGCCGTCTCCCGCCTTGATGATGGAGAAAGCTTTGAGGATGTAGCTACTGATATGTCCACTGATCCCGGTTCTGCCGAACAGGGAGGAGATCTTGGCTTTTTCACCAGAGGACAGATGGTTCCTGAATTCGATGAAGCTGTGTTCAGCATGGAAGAAGGAGAAGTAAGCGAACCTATTGAAAGCGAGTTCGGCTTCCACATTATTGAACTCATCGAAATCCGCGATACGTATGAAGAACTCGAAGGAGACATTGAGGAAGCATTAAGGCAGGAACAGCGTCTTGATGAAACAGAAGTAATGCAGAACCTGATGGAAGAAGCCAATATCAACGTAGAAGAACCATCTTATGAAGACTGGCTCGACATGCCTGCAGAAGAAGAATAAGCAGACACGATAACTCTAATATCTTCATGAAAATCGAATAGAACACAAAAAGGATGGGCCTCCGCCCATCCTTTTTTACCGTTCTTCTATTCTCTGCTTTAAAGATTTTGGGATGGTTATTTTAAAGCAAACGCCGTCTGTTTCATTAACCGCTTCATGGGTGCCTTCGTGAAGCTCGGCAATGCGCTGTACAATAGCAAGACCGAGTCCGAACTGTCCTTTGTTTCCTTTTTGGAAAGGAGTAAATATCTGATCGAGCTCTTCTTCAGGAATCAGCGTGCCGTTATTACGGACGGAAATTATCACGGTATCGGCTGTTTCTTCTGCCTTTATCCAGATCTTATCCTCGGCATAACGCATCGCGTTTTCTATAAGATTCTCCAGCAGAATCTGGATCTGCTCTTTATCAGCCGTCATTTCCACGTCGGCGCCTTCAATAATAAATTTAACGTGACCGCGTTTCATTCGAAAACGCTCTTCAATCCGGAAAGCAACACTTCCGAACATCATTTCTTCTAATTTAATAGTATCTCGTTTCATGGCATCGAGCTTGGTAAAATAAAGCATATCTTTTACCCGCTTATCCATCCGATTGGCTTCTTCCAAAATAACATCCATCGTTTTTTCGATATCTTCTTTAGGAAGAATACCGTCTTTTACCGACTGGGCATAAGTTTTTATGACCATAATAGGCGTTTTCAGTTCATGCGAGGCATGCTGAATAAATGTTTTCTGGGCCTTGTCGTAGCGGATGAGATTCTGGCGCATTCCTTCAAACTGATTGGAAAGCCGTATAAACTCATCATCTCCTTCAAGATGAAAAGGCTCTCTCCAATTTCGTTTGGCAATCTGCTCAAATTGATTGCCGAGCACACGGAGAGGCTGGCTCAAATATCGTTTAAGCCATATAGCCGGCAGGAAACTGAGAGCGCTTGTAATCAGCAGCAGATAGGCAAGGCGTTCCCAGAGCCTTGATACCATTAAGTCTCTGTATGTATCCCACATGTAGGAAATTTGGTAGGCTTCTTCCCCATCTGATTCAATCCGGTTAATCACATAAAATAAAGTCGCATCGTTGTAGGTCATTTCAAAACGCTCCTGATCATTTTCCTGATCAACCGCGTTTGATATCATTTCCTGAAGCACGCTGTCGGGGACCTGTCCTCCCTGCAGTGTTCCTGTTTCATTCAGCAGAAACAAGTGCCCGACAGACCTTTCTGCTTCCTGGCGTTCAATAAAATCAAAGTCTTCTTCAGGCGGTGTAAAATACTCGCTGAAAGGATTGGCGCTTCTTGCCTGTTCTTCCTCAATAATGCGGTACGTTTCCTCCGTCAGCGTCCCCTGAATGGAAATAGGATAAACAATGATCATCGTCAGTCCGACAAGAACGATAAGGGAGATGAACGACAGATAGACACGCTTGGTCAAATTCAGCTTCATCATGACGATAAAATTCGGTACCCAAATCCATATAGTGTTTCAAGATGGATGCGGGACATTTTTTTTCTGACTCGTCTTACGACATCATCCACTGCCCGCTCCGACCCGAAATAATCTTCTCCCCAGACCTGTTCGATAATATCTTCCCTGGACAGAGCTTTTCCGACATCTTCTGTTAACAGCAGAATCAGATCCATTTCCTTGGTCGTCAGTTCAATAGAACGATCTTCATCCAGGGTATCAATAACCACCCGTGCTTCTGCGTCAACGATGTAATCATTAAGCTCCACTTTCTTGTTTTCCTGCGCTATCTCCCCGTACACTCTTTTTAAAAGCTTTTTCACCCGGATAATCAGTTCCTGCGGGAGAAAGGGTTTGGACAGGTAATCATCGCTTCCCATTTCGAGGCCAAGCACCCGGTCCAGATCCTGGTCTCTGGCACTGATGAAAATAACGGGCGTATTTTCATTATGAGCCCTGATCTCTTTTAATACATGATATCCATCCGTACCTGGAAGCATGATGTCGAGCACCCACAAATGAGGCGTGTTTTCAACTTCAGCGATGGCATCATCGCCGTTTTCAAACACGACGACGTCCCAGCCTTCTTTTGTCATATATGCTTTTAATATTTCAGATAAATTCTTTTCATCTTCTGCCAGATATACTTTGTACTCACTCATATATTTAGTCCTTTCACTGAGGCGTTCATTATAATGGTATCAATGTTTGTTAAAAGGCGCTACCTTTCACCCCGGTCCCCTTTATCCAAAACGATTATTTTATCTTTTAATCCAGGAACTTCCGCATAATCATGGCACGTGAAATAAATAACCTGGCGGCTCCTGCTGATATAAGAGAGCAAGGTAAATGCTTCCCTCCGCCTCGCAGCATCAAAATGGGCAAACGCATCATCTATTGTCATCGGAATACTGTCATTGCGCTGCTTCTCGTATATCTCTGCCAGGGACAGCCGTAAAGACAGATACAACTGCTCTGCCGTACCATAACTTAATTCCTCCGGTGTAAAAACGATGCCCGCGGCGCTTTCCACCATAATCGTCTCTTCACCCATCGGCGAAAACACACGAACATGCTCACCTGCGGTTATCTGCTGAAAATAGTCCGACGCTTTTTTCAGCACTTCCGGCTGTCTTTCTTTTTCATGAACGGATTTTGCCTCTTCCATTAAATACACTGCCGTATTCCATACCTTCCAGCGGTACATATGGCCGGAAAGGGATTCTTTAAGGTTCTGGTACTGCTGCAGAAGCTGCTCGTATCCTCCACCTTCTTCGAGTACGTAAATATGCCGGGCGGCAGCGGCCTCGTCTTCATGTAATGATTGAATACTTTCCTGGGCTGAACGAATGTGATTGTCCGCTTCTTTAAGCTCTTCTTCTGAGTCTCCGGGAAGCTTTAATGCTGCAATCAGCTCTTCTTCCTGCTCCCCGGCAAGAACCTGGGAACGCCACTGGGCTTCGGCCATCTGCCTGCGCTGCTGCAGGCTTTGGTATTTTTCTTTCCCCTCTGCCGCCTGAAGCAGTTCTTCTTCTGAAGACCATTCATACGATTGCAGAAAATCGTGCTGTTCTTGTTCCAGCTGCTCGTTTACATGGCTCCACTTTTTCAAAAACAATCTGCTTTTTTCTGCTGTTTCTACCTGGCTGTTAACCTGAAGCAGGTGTTCCTCCTCCTGTTTCAGCAGATCCGCAGCATAATGAATCGACTGGGCTGTTGGGAGCTTTTTTTCCAGGCGCAGGCGTTCATACAAACGTACTGTGCCCTGGTCTACATCATTGACCTGCTTTTGTTTTGCAGCAAGCTCTTCTTCTGCCTCTTTTTCATTTTCGATTTCGTTTTTGAGATTTTTCCATGCCTGAAAATAATCCTCTGCCCCGGCCAGCGGGAAAGCTGGCAGTCCCCAGCGGCTGCACCATTCTGCTAATTCCAGCTCCAGGTCTTTCTGCTCCTGCATTTCTTTATCCAACTGGGCGAGAACAGACTCGATTCGTCTTGCTTCCAGGTTAATGTTTTGGTCAATGGCTGCCAGAGCCTGCTCTCTGTGCTGTGCTTCCATATGTTTTTCCTGATCTGTTCTGGACTGCTGCTTTTCTTTTTGGATGTCCTGCTGTTTTTGCAGCAGAAACAGCACAAGCGCAGCAATTCCTGCCACAAGCATGGTCATGCCTTCGAACCAGGAGCCGGTAAACAGTTCCCACAATCCCAGCACGGTAAAAATAAAGGCAGCGGCTTTCAGGAAGAAAAGCAGTTTGCTCCATTCCCCGCTGGAGTCGCCGTTCATCACTTCCTCCGGCTGCTTGGAAACGGTCTCGTCTCCGGGAGGCACGGAAGCCTTTTTTTCCTTTTCTCTTTCATAAAAGGCTTTCTGCTGTTCCAGCTTTTCTGCTTCTTTGGAAGACAGATAAATGTTTTCCTGCAGCGTCTGCTTTCTGCTGAGGATGGAATGAAAATCATTTTCTCCAGCTATACTCGGTAACTGTGAAGGAACGGAACTCTCATCTTCTACTTCCAGCTTTTGAAAAAGCTTTTTTTTGGCGGAAGTAATTCGCTCCAGTTTCAACGCCAGCTGCTCTGTCTCCTGCTTATTGCTTTCCCGGAGCGGCAGATTTTCTTTTAAGTCATGAATCACATGCTTTTCTTTATGCAGCGGCAGAGAGCAGCTTTTTCCTACAACCGACTTTATCGATTCGCGGTATTCTGCTTCCGCTTCTTCCAGCATCTGCTCTGCATTTCTTTTTCTATCCTGGATGCTCTCCCACTGCTGTTTTAAAGTAGAAGGCAGCTTTTCATATGGTTGATACACTTCGGCCATTGCCTCTAACTCTTCTTTTTCGGACAGGGTCTGCTGCAGCATTTTTTTGCGGCGGATCCATTCCTTTTGGTAGTAAAGCTGCTGCATCTCTTTCTGCCGGTCTTTGATCTGCTCCTGCAGGGTTTTTACTTTTTCCTGCAGGTTTTCGTATTCTTCCAGATCCTGTTCAAACCGTACAATCTCAGCTTTTTTCTCTTTTATCGATGCCAGAAGCTGGTTAATCACCGGCTTTCTGCCCTGGGGCTTGAACCAGCTTCCCGCCTCCTGGGTCATTTCTTTTTCAATTTCCATCATATGCTTCGTGCCGGTCATGCCGGCTTCGTATAAATACTGATTGAGCGAATCCGCCTTTAACTGCTGCAGTTCGCTCCAATCCTCTGCTCCAAAGCAGAAAATATCCTGGTAGGTGGTTTTGTCGAGCCTGTGCAGATACTGTTCAAGCCACCTGTCATCCTGCAGCACTCCTGCTTCATCACGGATTTTAACATCCCCGGCAACTTTCCTTCCTTCTATCCTCTCCAGGGTGAACTGCTTTCCCTCATTGGAGATAAAAATCATTCTGCCTCCGTAGCGGCTGCCTTCTTTCGGCCGATAGCTTTTCCGCTTTTCTACTTTGGAGGGAAATCCAAACAACATCGATAAAATAAAGGCACGGAGCGTGGATTTGCCCGCTTCGTTATCACCCTGCACAATAACAAGGCCGTCCGAAAAGGATATCGTCGTATCGATCCACTTTCCAAAGCCGTATATGTGAAGTTCTTTAATGATCATCCGCTTCTCTCCTTAACCATTTTTCCCGAATAAGATGAAGCGCTTCCTCTACTAATTCTTCTGCCGCAGGTTCTTCTATTCCATACCGCTCTGCCGAATTTTTCAGAGACGGCCAATTATCTTTCAGGTTCGCTTCTCCGCTTTTTACAGTTTGCGCTGCTTTTTTTAAATCCCCGGTAAACAACAGCTGCTCAAATGCATCAATATCGCTTTGCTGCATCGTTTTGTTTTCTATTGATTCTACTATATAAAAAGGAACGGATTTTCTCCCGGCCTCTCCAAGCCACTCCAGCATTTCTTCCCGCTTTGCTTCCTGCCGGAGCACGTCATGAAGCGGCCCGCTTCCTTCTATTATTAAGCGGACAGCACATCCTTTGATGCTTCCCGTAAACCTGGTTTCCAGTGTTTCCTCCAACGCTGTATGCAGCTCCTCTATAGAAGTCATCTGATTGATCGACACCGTAATCCTTTCATAGGTGAACGGGGAAACCGGCATAAATTTTGTTGTTGTCTGTTCGGGAGACAGCTCCACGAGCAGACAGCCTTTTTCTCCGTCTTCTTTTAGATGATGTCCCTGAATACATCCGGGATAATGTATATTTGGCGCCAGTTCCATCCGCTTATGAATATGACCCAACGCCCAGTAGTCCATCTGCTTGTCCTTTAATTCCTGCAGGCGGAACGGAGCATACGGCTGATGAGGCGCGGTGGATTCAAGCTGCTGGCCGTGAAGCAGGGCAATATGCAGCATGCCGCCGGGCTGTTTCTCATAAAAGGGAACAATGTTTTCCGTTACCTCCCGCTTCTCGTAGCTGTAGCCGTAAATATGTACAGCCTGTTTTTCATCCACCCGGTGTACAGCCCATTCTCCTTTATTCGAAAATACATGTACGTTGTCCGGCCATGTCACGGGTGCGTAATTGCCTTCCACCGGGTCATGGTTTCCGTAGATGATATACACTTTTATTTTTTCCTTCTCAAGTCTTTCAAACTGCTGCTTTAAAAAAACCTGGCCGCGGATGCTGCGGCTTTTCTGATCAAATAGATCACCGGCTAACAGCAGAAAATCAACAGATTCGCGTACTGCCGCCCTGACCATTCTTTCAACTGCCGTTTCGGTGCTTTTAAGTACTTCGTCCTGCATGCCTGTATCCGCTGTTTTTAAAGCGGCAAAAGGCGCTCCTATATGTAAGTCTGCCGCGTGGATAAAACGGATTGCCCTCATCATTTGTTCATCCTTTCAGTCAAACGTTATGTCAGTATCCGGATTCCCTTCTATCCGTGAAGATATGCTGTGGATTTTTTCTATTTGGTATAAAAAAAGCTGATGATACTATTATATCATCAGCTTCGGTATTATTTTACGGGTTCCTGCTCCCATTTCTCTCTTTTCTTCTTAAAAATCAGCGCCTGAAGGATCATGAATATTCCCCCGGTAACCCAGTACAGTGATAAGGCTGAAGGCAGTGCTATACCGGCAATTATGATCATAACCGGCATCAAATACAGCATCGGCTTCATCATATCCGGCATTTCCTGACCGCCTGAGGTAATCTTTGTCTGCAGAAACACAGCGGCTCCTGCAAGAAGCGGCATAATAAAATACGGATCCGGGTCGCCCAGGTTCATCCATAAAAAAGAATGGCCGGCGATAGCTTCGGTACGGACAATCGCAAAATAAAAAGCCATCAGAATCGGCATTTGAATCAGGATCGGCAGACATCCTGCAATAGGATTAACCCCGCTTGTCTGATACAGCTTCATCACTTCCTGCTGGTATTTCTGCGCTTCTGTCTGATCTTTCATATTATATTTCTTTTGTATTTCTTTCATCTGCGGCTGAATTTTTTTCATTTCATGCGAACTGCGCTGCTGTTTTGCAAATAACGGCACGAGCAGAAGCCTCACAGCGATCGTCGCTGCTACAATAGCCAGGCCGTAGCTTCCCTGAAAAATCAGGGCAAGCTGGGTAAGCACCCATGAGAAAGGATACACAAAATAATGATTCCATACTCCCTGGCTCTCCGGTGTAATAAATTCTCTCTCTATTCCACAACCGGACAGTGCCGTCACGCCAAGCACGATGACCAGCAAAAATACCATTTTTCTTTTCATATCTATTTCCTCCCATATTTAATCTCCTTATGATGCAGCAGAGTTAAATACGGGAGGATCTTCATCTATCGAATGGTCCATCAGAACAGGCACTTTTCTCCTTACAAACGTAAACCTTCTTTTAACAGTCGGCGTAATACCTGTCTGAAGCAGAGAGGGCGGCTGCTTTTTTTCAAGCCAGCCCGGTTGAAAAAAAGAACCGCCCTGGTAGGATACAGAAAAGAATCCTGCATAAAACAAGGAAGTCATAAAAAATAATACTTCAAGCCAGGTAATATCCAGCAGCAGTTCAATCATTCAACGCCCTCCTCTCTTGTATTCATTAATTAATATGCTTTTTCTCTTCGTCAGATAGCTCTACGGCCACGTATTCCTCGCTGTAGGCCCGCCGGTATTCAAGCACTTCGTCCACGTACCAGTCAGCCTGATTGTAGTTGAAAATAGCGGCTTCCTCCCGGCCGCTTCCCGCTCCGTTGGAAGCCAGGTAATTAGCCGTGGAATAGACGGCGTCTTCTAAATTATACGGATCAGCACGGCCGTTTCCATTTCCATCCGTCCCGTACCCTCCGTATTCTTCAATAACTTCCACACTTGTCAGTTCACTTTCCGGAATATCGAGGCTGCCGTTGCCTTCGCAGCCCGGATAGTTCCAGCCTACAAACGTACATGGCATAAACTGCATATGGCCCAGAGCCCCTACCGGGCTTTCCAGCTCATTCATCGTCGAAAACACGGTTTCCACCCGGTGAATGGCAGCCAGCAGCTCCCAGGACACATTATACTCTTCTGCAGCGTCCTGATAAACAGGAATAAATTCTTCCGGAATTTCGTTTACCGCAAAACTGCTGCCATACTCTCTTAATTGAGGCTCCTGTTGATTTCCCAGCGCAATAAAAAAAAGAATGATGACAGCGGAGAGGACAACACTAATTGTAATAAATAAGGAATATATATTGCGTTTTTTCTTTTTCACCGGCGGTCAAACACCTCCTCTACCATCATATACAAAAATACAGCTGTATATCTACCTAAATATGATTATTTCATGTCTATACGTCTTGCTTCCCATTATGTTTCAGCGTAATATAAAGCTATAATATGAATGACTGTTCATTCAACAAATCGGAGGGATTCATGATGATGTATTACTTAACCGTATATGATAAAGACAGCACGGTCCTTTTAAATGAATCATTTGAGTATGAAGAAGATGCAGAAGCCATTTCGCATGGGCGAAAACGTCTCGAAGAAGAAAATTATTTTCAAACGACCCACCGCCTCACCCGGAAAGGAAAGCTTCTTCTATTTTACCGTTAAGTGAAAACCTCACTGCCTTTTAAAAGGCAGTGAGGTTTTTTGATAAACATTATAAAACGGATCCTCCATCAATTACCGTTTCATCTCCGGTAACAAACCGGGATTCTTCGGAAGCATAATATAGCGCGGCGTAGGCAATATCACTAGCTTCTCCGTGATGTGGCGGCAGAGGAACATCGTTTTTGTTATCTTCCTTAATCGTCTTCTGCCTCTCTCCCATAATAGGCGTCTTAATCGGACCGGGAAAGATGCTGTTCGCACGAATGTGTTCTTCTGCGAAATGAGCGGCTACGTGCTTGGTTAACGAACGGACGGCACCCTTTGCGGCACTGTAGGCCGTGCCATTTCCACTTGCGGCTCCGGTGCCTGTCAGTGCGGAAATCGATGCGATATTAATAATGGATCCATGGCCGTTTTTCTGCATTTCCGGAATGACTTCGCGCATTCCGAGAAAGTAGCCCGTACCGTTTATATTCATCACCTGATGCCATTCATCCAGTGACGTTTCCAGTATTTTATTTGGTATGTGAATACCTGCGTTATTGACAAGGATATCGATCCGTCCATACGTTTCCAGGGTTTTCTGCACCGCTTCTTTCCAGCTGTCTTCCGAAGCCGTATCCAAATAAAGAGAGGTAATGTCGCCTCCCTCTTCCTTAATCTTAGCTGCTTCTTCTGTTAAAAGGTCAAACTGAACATCTCCTACGACGACTTTTGCCCCTTCTTCTGCAAAAAGCTTCGCGGTTCCTAAACCAATACCACCGGCTGCCCCGGTAACAATCGCTACTTTATCTTGTAAACGTGCCAATGTATGACTCCTCCTTCAGCTGAATAGGTTTTTACCCCAACGCATTTATTGTATCAATAGATGCTGCATTCGTCCCGCCGGCAGGCCTGAGGAGATTATTATAAAGAAGCAAATTTGAGTTTTTTAATATGGTTTAATAGATGTAAGACTACTAAGAATAACCCTAAGGAAATGTTGTCTTTCCTTAGGGTTCCCCGTAAACTAGACAAACGGAAGACATTTCCCATCGAGCAATACCCTAGATATGATTTTTAATTATTTGTTTATTTTCGATTTGTGAAATTATAGAAAAAATGAAATGTACATGAAACCCTCCCAGCTTTCTACATCGAACACGTCATCGATGTCATTATCTCTCGATGAGCATACCTCTTTTATCCAAGACCACCTCTATCAACAAATCTCTTCTGACGGATTCGAGGGGGTGGGTGGAATGGGGGACGATTCCAGACGAGTTCCTTCTCTATATATGTGCATCAACATAAGACGCTGCGAACGCGTCGCACCGACCGGACGAAACGAAAATATTTGGAAATGTTGCGTTTGTTTATCCAGCATGTGAAGCCCTATGGGGCCTGCGAAGGATTACCTCTCAACGCGTGTATGCGTATCAGCTGACTCTCAACGGAACAAGGGCTATAAAGTCTCCACCTTGTCGCATCAAAGCACGGTAATCAAGCAGTTTTTACGGTTTTTATATCGAGAAATCATGGTGCCGACCGATTTAACGACGACAAATAGCCCCGGTCGCGCAGCCGTCCCAAGAAATCGTCGATCGAGACCTGCATGAACACGAGATGCAGCAGCCTCTCACGTATTTCCGAGATAAAGAACAGCCGATTGTCGACTTTAGCGTCGACACTGCCCTGTTTCCGAAGCGATATGCCGCACTTTACTACGTGAACTGGACGACCGGTTTAGTAAGCTCATGGCCACGGCGCCGTTTCCATTCGTACAGCATCGCCGCTATCCGACTACGCCGCACACGTGCCGGCACTACACCATCCATTACATATTGAAACAAGGTACCGACTTGACGTCTGTCCGCGATTTATTGGACCACGCTTCCATTCGGACAACGGAGCGATACTTATTGAGAAAACGGAATTATTCGGAACATGCAGGCTTAAAGATCTATAATAAAGATTTTATTTAATAAACAAAACTGATTATTTTTTGGTACAATATTTAAATATAAGAAACATGATTTAATTTAATGAGAGAAATGTTTGATGGAGAACTAAAATCTCCTTAACTATCAGACATAGTAGTATTTGAAAACTATTACATATTTCTATGTAATCTATGGTAAAGAGAGATAGGCCAAGAACTACAGGTCAGTACTCAAGCAAAATCTCAAAAACGGTAAATATTGAAAATTTTAATGTATATATTTTCCATTTATAAGAATTCATAAACAGAAAACACCTACAGACTGATGGCGTATATGATGCATAAAATCAAAAACTTGCCGATATTTCAATGCTTACCTGCAAGCCAAATCCTTCCAGGAAGAAGAAGGGGACTAGCCGATGAATTTACTGAACGCCTTTTTTGGCGATTACAATTGGCAGTATTATCTTGTACTGCCAATTATTTTTGGAGGCATGAGCGGTCTAATCACCTTCGCTTATATCTCCATGAATCGAAAATTAAACAACGATAAATTTCCAAAAGCCACACTTAAAGAAAAAACAAACTGGTGGTTCCGATTCTGGAATTTCATCTGGCCTCGATCTAGTTACCCTGGTCGGTTAACCTTTGTTCCTTATGGCTTAATCTTTATTGTATCCGGATCACTTGCCGGTATTCTTGGCTCGAACCTCTTAAATTCCACGGAAAATGTGGGAGAAATAATTGGTATATCTATAATCGCTGGAATTAATGGATTAACATATCTTATCGCTAATAGCATGTCTTCCGGCGGGATAGAGGATAAGTTATCCAATGAAATAATTAACAAAAACAGAGCATTTGCGTTTGCCTCTTATAACATACTCGAAGATGAAGCTGAGAACGTAGAACCGGACTACTTTAATGATCCAGAGCTCGACAGCCTAGTAGATGAAGATAATCTTCCACATGATGCGGAGTGGGAATACGAGTCTTCCCCTTTTCAAATTGACCCTCAAAGGTTGGATCCAAATGATGTTGATGGAGCAAGATACCTTCTTTGGTTAGGTATTAATCCAAAATATCTAGCCCACTTTGTCACTGAAGAAACTTGGGAGGAAGCCATAGATCAAGCTTCCCAATACTCACCTGCTCAGAACGGAGAAGAAGCAGATGTCTCCCCCCAAAAAGAAGACAGCTAACACGAATCAGGTTTCTCCATTCAGGGTATGATATACTATAAAAAAGGAGGCGTTGTAGATGAATAACTCTCCAAAGCCAAAATTAAAAGATTTTCTAAACGATGAAGAAAAGCAGGAGTTACAACTCCTTCGTGTTCGTATGGATCACCCGAGAGACGTTCGCGATTCTGAAGAAATAAAAGAACGCATGGATCAGCTCCAACAGATTGCTCGCCAAAACTACCGTAAACATCGAGCCAAACAGCGTAGAGATTCTATTCACCAAAAAAGAGCCAAAACAGTCTCTTTTACTCGCGCCCATCAAAAACCTCCATTGAAAGACTATACAAGTGATAAACCAAGACGCCATTATCAGTCGATAGAAGAACCTTCGGCCTCTACCTCATCCAATCAATACCAAAACAAATAAATTATACTCATTTTACTCTAGCAAGAAGAAATAGAGTGATTCGTTTTAAAACCGCTAAATTAGCGTACAATCCCGAGTTATAATTCTACGAAAAAACAAAGTATCGATTAAACTTCAAGTGATTGGCTGCTTTTAACTCTAAAAACTGTGTAATCGTCGAGCAGCTTGTCGCGTAATTAAGAGATATAGCCACTATCTAGGAAGGGGGAAACCCCTCCTTTTTTTGTGTGTGAAAATAGATTCTTTCTCTTATACTTGTGGATTTACAGCTATAAAAAGACGACCTCAACTATTTGTTACAATAATGGAGGTCGTTTTTTAACGAATAAAGTTTATGATGCTACTTTAAGCTCTGATTTTCCGATTTATACAACATGATTTTATCTTTATTATAGCCCCCTTTAAAAACGATGGTTTTTGAGAGGATGAAGAAGAAGGGATAAACCTTCTTGTCACTTTAAGCGATAACTTGCATCAATTTTAAGTTATGTGTTGCATAGGAGTTGAGAAAAACCAGTAACCTAAGGAGAACATTTACGAAAGGGTAGGATAAACCTTTTCATTTAATACTTTATGCAATTCTTGAACACTTTTAAAACGTTCTGTTTTATGGGAAGATATGGCTTTCAACACAAAATTTTTCAATGCTTGATTTTTCTCTTTTGGATAGTTAGATTGTTTTCCAGTCAATATAAAATAAATTACTTTGGCAAGAACAAAAGTTTCGTGTTCAATACTATAATTCCCAAAGCCAATTCTACTTAAATCAGAATAATCATTTAAGGTCCCTTTTATATCAGTTCCTTGTCTAGTCAACTGGCTTTCTGTAATTTTGACTAAGCCGAAATCTGAAATTTTCACAATCGAAGATCGATCATCGAAATGCTTTAGTAAAATGTTTCGATAACTGATATCTCTATGTAAAAGACCTTTTTCATGAATATAGCTAAAAGCCCTGAGCACTTGTCCCACTAAATTTTTTCTTTTACTCAAGGGAAGATTTTGATTTTCAAACTTCATGTATTCCTCAAGCGTTTGATCAGAAAATTCCATAGTATATTCGTTTTTATCCTTATCATATTTATAGGCTTTAATAATATAAGGCGAATCAAGTTTACTTAATTGCTCGAATTCTATTTCAAACCGTTTTAATTCTTCCTCACTTAACTCTGGTCTGGCTCTTTTGATAGCAAAATCTAAACCATAATTAGGATCTTTGTAATGAAACACTTGGGCATATGAACCACCCCCAATTAATTGTAAACGAGCATTCACGACTTTTACCGGACTTGGAATACTTATCGAAAAGGCAGGAATAAAAATTGGCTGATGATCAATAGTCTCTATTATCGGAAATTCATCAGGGATAGGGCTGCCTCCCGAGGAACTTAAAAAAAAGCTACATTTTTCTATAATTTCTTGATATGTATGATCGATTTGATAAGTTTCTTCAGAAGGCTCTCTTTCAAGAGTTGCTAGAATTATTCTTATTTCTTTAAGGAGGTCGATCAATTCGCGGCTTGCATCCGCATTATAATGCCCTCCTCTACCTGGACTGTTTTTATGATTCATAAATGAAAAGAGGTCGTTAAGTTTGCTATGAATGATAGAAAACGTATGAGCCAATGTTTCATTTGAAATATCATCATAAAAGTTTCTATATAAAATTGCCTTCTCTGCATCGGCATGTAATGGCGCTATTGACTCAAGCTTTATTTTTAGAAAGTTTTCAATGTTTTTTATTCTAATCACCCCTCGTAGAAATTACTTTTAAGCTCCCCATTTTTCTTCATTATAAAGTTTTTTGTACAAAGTTTAAAACTTTTAATGTTGGAGCAGTAAAAGTTTTAAATCTATACTGGACAACTATTCCATAAAAATTTAGGAATGATTGTTCTTTATCAATACCGTTCCTAAAAGTACGATTTTACAAACAAAGAGAGAAGATAAGCTTACGTAAACTTATCTTCTCTCTTTTTATTTAAAACAGATTCTTAATCATCCCACGTATATTAATTGCTGTACGAGTTATGCTCAGCTTTGTATGTCGTCAACATTCTAACACCATTCTTTATAAAAGGTTATGAATGTTTTTTAAGATGCAGTTTATCTTTGTCCACACATTGTTTCATCGTTTTTTTGACAATCTCCCTATCATCTTTCGATTCAAAGAATCGATGAGGTAAAACCACGGCTCTCGTTGGAGCTAGGTATATAATAAACATATTAGCAAACTCAAATACTTGATGAATTTCCTCCCAAATATGTTTCGCTTCTCCTCTCTCATTTTGTTGGAATACATATTCTTCGTTAATAAAATATGTATTGGTACGTCTCGTATAAGGATCTTTTTGGTAAATTTTTTGAGATGTAAAATACATCATACAGATGCCCAAAGCATAATATAACAGAGTAATAGCTAACGACCAAAAAAGAACAGCCAACCCAGAAAGAGCATATACATCCACCAAGTTCATCAGTAATAAGAAAATAAATACAAGAAGAAAAAATGGAAGAGATATTAACACAAGCCTCTTTCGGGAATCAAACAAACGAAGCATAACAAACTCTTTTTGACTTAGTTGACCATGACATGTGATGTTTTCCATATAACAACACCTCCTAGCTTGTAGTTATTTGATTATGTATTACCCAATACTGTGCATTTTACGTAAAATATAATTATATTTCAAAAAATAGTATGAAATCTTTTGGAAGTTTTATTTGTTACAGGCTTATGGAATAAATTCTTTTATTTATTTGTCCCTAAATGTTTAAATTAACTTTACGGTCGTTTTTTATTTCACCTACATATTTACGAACGGAAAACAGTCTACTTCTTAGAGAAAAGAAAAATAAGGATGAGAGAGATATCGGTTTTCACACCTCTCCTACCAAACAAGCTATTCTTCCACATCTGTTATCTCAAATGATTGAACCACGTCGAAATAATCTTCCCGCAATTCGTCATACTCCTCCGTGTCAAAAGTGAGATCAAAAAACACTTCGTACACGTGCCCATCTATTTCTTTTAAAAACCAGTATTCTTCATATCCATCAAATTCCGCGCGTACAGCCGTTGTAAAAACGCCTGTGTCAAATTCCTCCTCTTCGTGCAAATAATCAATTGTACGCACATAATTATTCCCAAATCCCACAAAATCCTCCGCCGCTCTGTTCCGTATTTTTTCTTCTCGAGTGGGGGCATTTTCCAGCTTCTCTGCCCGAATGACCAAATCGGAACTGCGAGGGATATCGCTTTCTTTTTCCACCGTTTCTTCATAAGGCGTACCAAACGTGTAGCGATACACATGATAAGCAGGATAAGAGCCTCTAAACGTTGCTGCTTCAGGAAAATTAAAAGAATATCCGACCTCCGGGTATTCTCCCAGTAAATTGTTCGAAGGCTCATAGGCCAAGCGTGCCGGGGTCTCCTTCATTACCGCATTATCGTCAAACTCTTCCGTATCAAACGTAATAGACTGAAGCGAACCAAGCATTGTCTCAAACAGCGCTTCATTCTCCTCTTCCGTACTCGGAATGGTTAATGTAGCTTGTATATAGTCTTGTTCTGCTTCTCCAAATAATTCATAACGAAGAGTTCCGGCTTCTGTTTTGTGCTTCACCATATAAGTGAAAGGATCGATGTCGCTTTCTTCATTAGTGAGAACCGTTACCTCTTCCTCTACCAAATTATCTACCCATCTTATGTACGCATCTTTTATGTCCTCCAAATGTGTGCCGGTCCCTTCCTCCACGTCTTGCTTGACCTTTTCTTTGACCTCTAGTGCTTCTTCTTCTGTGTGATCAAAATCTAAATAGTCATGTACAAATATGTACTCATATTTGTTGATGGGATTAATCTCTATCGTCGGAACTTCTTCCCTCAGCAATTGAGTGGTATCCAGGTTGAAATCAAATTCATCTGCCATGGCTTCCTGCCAAAAAAACATACGCTGATCAGGTCCACCCCCTTCATAGTTGGAAAGGCGCTCGAATGAATCATCCATAGTGACCTGGTAAGCGTTGCCTGCCAACAATGCATCCTCTTCATTCTCCGCCTTCTCATTCTCCACCCCGTACGTGGTGCTTCCCGCTCCGTTCATACAAGCCGTCAGCAGCAATAAGCTGCCGGCATATACCATGATGTGCTTCAATGTAATGTCCTCCTTATGCAGCATATCTATTTCTTTTATTGTACCATTATTGATTTCCATATTTTATCCAAAGAAAAGATATCAGTGGGATCTAATGAAAAATGATCCCGGTATAATACCGGGATCACCTCTTAACAGCTTAGATCTTTTTATAAACTTTCCATTTTATAGGGCACCAATCAAGAACAGCTCTTTTTTTTCAGATAAATAGTTTATCGTACATAAGTGAATATGGAATCCCAGGTTTTTGGTCCTACTACTCCATCGACCTGCAAGCCGGAGTATTCCTGGTACACCCGAATGTTTCTTTCTGTTTCTATTCCGTAAATGCCATCAACAGCCATTTCCATCCCTCTTTCTTCCGTTAGAAATCGCTGAATTTCCATGACATACTCGCCTCTATCTCCATATCGAAATAGTTCATTAGGGTATGGATGACGGTCAGATAAACTTTGATACGTATTTGGACCAACGACACCATCAACAGTTAATCCGTAGGTATCCTGATAACTTCTCACACTGTCCGCTGTGTTTGGTCCAAAAATACCATCCACATTTGTTGAAAATCCTCGAGTATCCAATAACCGCTGAACATCAGAAACATATTCGCTTCTTTGATCTCCTTGCCGGAGGATAACATCTCCATTAGTTAACGCTAAATAAATATTAAAACCTTCATTAAATTCTTCATGTCCGGTATCTACATCAGAATAATCCGTTGTGCTTGGATCTTCGTGTGTAGAAGCTAATGAGGTAGCTGGACCAGCCACCATACCTAATGTTACTACACCTGCTAAACTTACCATTGCAAATTTCTTCAAAAGAAAAACCCCCAAAAAATAGTATATTGTACCATTTTCTGTTTTCCACTGATTGTATAATAATAAACTTATTCGCTTCTTTGATCTCCCTGTCAGAGGATAACTTCTCTAATAGTTAACGCTAAATAAATATTAAAGCCTTCATTAAATACTTTACGCCCGGTAGCTGCAGAAGCTGTGGCGCTGGTATCTTCGTTTGTAGAAGCTAATGAGGTAAGCCACCATACCTAATGCTACTACGGCTGCTAAACTTACGCCTGAACAGATTGCAGATGCAATTCTAGCAGTAAAAGCCATAACAACTGCTTAATTTTTAATTTAATCTCACTTTTTATAAGGGTTTATATGTATCATATAAAATATCAAGACTTCCTTTGGATAAGATTATCTAAAGGTTTTTTTATCTTTTTAAATGTATCAATATGTTTATCCAAAGAAAACACCCCAACCGTTAGATTTCACTCTAACGATTGGGGTGCAATAATAGACTGCGAGGATATTTTAATACAAATTTAGGTACGGTCCAGAAGTTATTCGATCAATAAAAGAATACCAGTCAATACCATTAGTCACTAAGGTATGTATCAAACGCCATTTGCTCAAAATACGCGTACTCCCAGCAACGGGCGTGGACAGTCCACTACTGGACTTTCCATTTTACGTTCTAGGAGGGCACCATTTGTTCTAATGCTTCTTTAACACTACGATAAGTTTCAATATTATCTACGGTGCTCCCCAGTTTTATGATCGTACGTGCCATGTCTGGACGAACGCCTGCAATAACGGTGTGAATACCTAACAGCTCTAAAGTGTCCGTAATCGTTGACAAGCGGGAAGCTACATCCGAGTCGAACTTATGAATGCCTGAAAAATCTATGATCAAGATAGTAATGCCACTTTCTACAATGTCCGGTATCACGCTCTGGATAATATGATCGGTGCGCTCTTCATTTAAGGAGCCCACGAGCGGCAATATAGATACGTCTTTTTTCACTGGTACAACAGGTGCAGAAAGCAGCAGCAATTCTTCCTCCAGCTTTTGCAGGTTTAATTGAAACTGAATATTGTAATGCTCGGTAGAATTTTTTATGGCTTGATCGAAAATGTCACTCATCCGATGCATGAAATAAAAGGCATCACCGAGGATTCCTACTCCATGCTTTTGAAATTCTCCTTCAATCTCTTTGACGACGTTCAAGCGGAATTGAGAAAGCAGCATGACAATATAGGTCAAGCTATACCCTTGCTTGCTCAGCACATCCGCGGGATCGTAATCCAGATTGGCAGCGGTCGTTGAATGCTGTTCATCGAGCTCCTCTTTGATCTTCAGAAACAAATAATGAAGTAAATCGTGATGCAGATCATATTCCCGTTGAGAGAGTTCGTGCTCGAGGTTCTGAGATGTCGTATTGACAATACGGCCAATTACTTCGTCGACGTTATGAAAAAAATGGTCATATAATTCTTTTCCGATGTAGGCCATAAAATCCCCCTCTTTCCCTCCTCTTTCACGGTATTAAATATTTTCAAACATTATTTAAGAAGAGTTCCTGCATCCCTCTTCTAAATACTTAAAAAAAGCGATACTCAAAACACTCCTGTTTTATTGATAAACTACTACGATATTTTATTGTTTCAACTTCAGAACATTATTCAAGCTATCCAGCATTTCATTAGCCGCGGTGCAGCTTCCTGCAACTTTTCTCCTTCTTAATTTCCTTTTTGTAAAAAAGAAGAACATCTCAGCGTTAAATTCAGAAATGTTTTCCATGAAGGAAATGACCACGCCATAGAAATAAAAGGAAAACAATTCAACACCTCTTCACTACAACCTTCGTTTTTTCTAAGAAATCTCTATTTAATAGGTATTTGTAAGGCGTTAACGTTATATTCTTCTGCTTATATCATCTTTACAGCAAAACCTATTAAACCAAAATGATTCACACCCATTCTAGGAACTCGAGGCGATTTCCGAAAGGATCGTGTATGTAAAACCTGTTTGCCCCTTGTAGTGGTTCATCTTCTATTACTTCTATATTATTTTCCTGTATTCGTTTTTTTAAATCTTCCAGATTGTCCACTTCAAAAGCAGGATGGGCCTTTTTTGCAGGGCTGAATTCATCCTGTATACCAATATGCAGCTGATGGCTTCCGCATTGAAACCAAACCCCGCCTCTTTTCGCTAAATTTTCAGGCTTAGGTCTCTCTTCCATCCCTAATATTCCTGCAAAGAATTCTCTCGCTTCTTCTTCTGTGGCTTTTGGCGCCGCTAATTGTATATGATCCAATCCCTTAAAATAATACATTCTATTTCCTCCCTGATTTTTGTATTCACCGTAAAACCTTTTTATGCATGGATATACTCCTCTTTCACCTTATCAAGAGATGGAAGTTGACCCACTTAAAAACGAAAGAATCCCTATAGCCGCTAATAAAAGGAAAACTATAAACAAAGCAAACAATACGTAAAGAAAAATCTTCATTGGTTTCTCCTTTTTATTTCCTCTTTAAAAATATCAAATATGTAAACAACGAACGTTTAGGGATCTATTAAGGGATCTCTTAATGTCCATCTTAAATAAATTCTTCCAATTTTATAGAAATACATGTTAACTATATACTATAAAATGATATTTTTGTATTTATTATACAAATAACTTTTAATTAACATTGGTATAAAATTCGTTTTCTATACCTTTTTTGCTTGTTACAATAAATCTACATTACCTAGTTGCACCCATTATTTACATAATCGCGGTATCCAAAGTTTTTCCGATAAAATAAAGAAGGAATTCCATTATTTTTCATTTGTATTATCTCTTCTTGACTTTCATCAACGGCGATTGTATTCTAAATATTACTAATTTAATACACAACTTTTTTATCAAGAGAGATGGAGGGACTGGCCCTTTGACATCTCAGCAGCAGACTAGTAATAGTACTGTGCTAATTCCAGAAGCATTAGCTTGAAGATAAGAAGAGCAATTTGTCGTACATCGTCAAACCCCCTTCTTTATTTAAGAAGGGGGTTTACTTTTTAGATGCACGACAAGAGAATCACCCAATAATAAAGAGAGAAAAAGGAGAGTATTTTGATGAAACGCAGCTTAGAAGAACGACTCAAAGAAGGAACAGTTATTGCCGGAGAAGGGTTTCTATTTGAACTGGAGCGTAGAGGCTATTTACAGGCGGGCTCCTTTGTACCGGAAGTAGCATTGGAGAATCCGGATGCACTAAAAGAGACATACCGTGACTTTATGAAGGCGGGGTCTGATGTAGTACTGGCTTTCACATACAATGCTCATAGAGAAAAAATGCGCATCATCGGCAAGGAAGATTTATTGGAACCGCTGAACCGAAGTGCGATCCGCTTAGCGAAGGAAGTAGCCAAAGAACATCCGACGGAAGAAGCGTTGGTAGCGGGTAATATCTCCAATACGAATATTTTCGATCCGGAGGATCCGGATTCGAAAGAAAAAGTCAGAGGCATGTTTGCTGAGATGATCGGGTGGTGTAAAGAAGAAGGCGTTGATTACATTCATGCCGAAACATTTTACTACCATGAGGAGGCCGCCATCGCATTAGAAGAAATTCAAAAGCAGGACCTCCCTGCTGTCATTCTGCACGGACTAATGGGCGAGAATATTCTGCGGGACGGCTATACCGTGGAGGATTCTTGTAAAGCGCTGTCTGAGAAAGGCGCACTGGTCGTTGGAATGAATTGCTTCCGCGGACCGGATACTATGCAGCCCTACCTCGAAAAAATCTGCTCTCAGGTCGATGGCTATGTAGGCGGACTGCCGGTTCCTTATCGCACCACCGAAGAACATCCCACCTTTTTCAATCTGCCGGATAGCGGATGCAGCTGCCATCTGCCGACGGAAACAACGTTTCCAACGGCATTGGAGCCTCTGTCCCACAATCGGTATGAATTGGCTGAATGGGCAAAGAAAGCAAAAGATACCGGAGTTAATTACATCGGACTATGCTGCGGTGCTTCTCCCGCTATGGTGCGGGCGATTGCTGAAGCAACTGGACTGGAGACCATCAATTCCCAATACTCACCTGATATGGAAAAACATTTTCTATTCGGTAAAGACAAGACACTGAAACAGCATAACCTAAGCTATCGTTCAAAAGCTTAAATAGCAGATACATTTTTTCTTGTGTAATGAATGAAGAAGGAGAGAAAGAGGCTTTTTGAGCCTCTTTCTCTCCTTTTTAAAGAGCTAAACAAAAATGAACAACGAGATATGGTTTAATACATATCACTTCCTTTCTTTTCCGGTTACCATCTCTCCTCTTTATCAATTGTAAAAATATTCTTGTTATTTCACTAGCCCCTGTGGAATATCTGCTATAAACTAAGAGTATACAGAAAATTTCTACTGCTAAGATGGGGATATTGCATTCATTCAATAAGGATAGACTTTCCTTTATTGGAAATGGGAGTACGAATGTTGAGAGGGGTGGCCTAATGGAAAATTTAAAGTATTTAGATCTGCTTGCCCAGAAATATGAAAGTGAAGAAAAAGTCGTCACTGAGATCATTAATCTTGAAGCCATACTTGACCTTCCAAAGGGGACGGAACATTTTGTAAGTGATTTACACGGTGAGTACCACGCGTTTCAACATGTGCTGCGGAATGGTTCCGGAAATGTAAAAATGAAAATTATCGATCTTTTCAAAGAGGAACTGGCTGATTGGGAGATCGATGAATTCGCTACATTGATTTATTATCCGGAAGAGAAGCTGCAATTAGTAAAAAGTAATTTCAGCAGTAAACAAGAATTACGGGATTGGTACATAGACAGCATCGCACACCTGTTGAAGCTTGTTTCCTATGCGTCTTCCAAATATACTCGTTCAAAATTACGTAAAGCTCTTCCCAATCAATTTGTTTATATTATTGAAGAATTATTATATAAAACGGATGAGTTCAAAAACAAGAAAGAATACTACGGAAAAATGCTTGAGCGAATCATTTCCCTGGGCCAGGCCGACAAATTGATTATTGGACTCGCCTACACGACGCAGCGGTTGGTGGTGGATCATCTTCATGTGGTAGGAGATATTTATGACCGGGGGCCGGATCCGCATAAAATTATGGATACGCTCATCCATCATCATTCTGTAGACATTCAGTGGGGAAACCATGATGTTTTATGGTTAGGCGCTTTTGCCGGCTCTAAAGTCTGCCTGGCCAATATTATCCGGATCTGCGCGCGTTACAACAATCTCGATATTATTGAAGATGTTTACGGCATCAATCTGCGCCCCCTTTTGAATTTAGCGGAGAAATATTATGACGATAATCCTGCGTTTCGTCCGAAGCGCAATGCAGGGGAACAATTGACCGAGCAGGAACAGCTTCAGATTACTAAGATTCATCAAGCCATTTCCATCATTCAGTTTAAACTCGAAAGTCCAATTATTAAAAGACGCCCCTGCTTAAATATGGAAGATCGGCTCTTGCTTGAGAAAGTAGATTATAAAAATAATGAAGTGACTCTTCATGGCAAAACGTACTCGTTGGAAAAGCCTTGTTTTGCGACTATTAATCCGGAACGGCCTGAAGAATTATTAGAGGAAGAACAACAGGTTATTGATAAACTGCTCTTTTCTATTCAGCACTCAGAAAAATTGACCAGACATATGGACTTTCTCATGAAAAAAGGCGGCCTGTATTTAAAATATAACGGAAATCTGCTGATCCATGGATGCATTCCTTTAGATGAAGACGGAAGCATGAAAGAAATGGAAATTGAAGGAATCACCTATGCCGGACGTGAGCTGCTGGATGTTTTCGAACGCTATGTTCGGAATGCCTTTGCCCATCCTGAAGATACGGATGACTTTGCGACCGATATGATCTGGTATCTATGGACAGGAGAAAATTCCTCCCTATTTGGTAAAAGAGAAATGACCACCTTTGAGCGGTATTTTATTAAAGAAAAAGAAACACATAAAGAACGAAAGAATCCTTATTATTACCTGCGTGAAGATGAGGAAATGTGCCGGAGGATGCTCGCTGAGTTTGAGCTCAATCCCGATCAGGGACGTATTATCAACGGGCATACGCCTGTAAAGGAGATTGATGGAGAAGACCCAATCAAAGCGAATGGAAAGATGATCGTTATCGATGGCGGATTCTCGAAAGCATACCAGTCCACAACAGGGATAGCCGGATACACCCTTTTATACAACTCCTATGGCATGCAGCTCGTCGCTCATCAGCTATTTAACTCAAAAGAAGATGTGTTAACGAAAGAAACCGATGTCTTTTCAGTCAAAAGATTGGTCGATGAAGAACTGGAACGGAAAAAAGTGAGAGAAACGAATATTGGTGAAAAACTATTACAGGAAATCAACAGCTTGAATAGCTTAAGAGAACATCGTTATATAAAATAATATTCATAAAAAAAGACTGTTCTTCTGAAAAAGGAACAGTCTTTTTTGAAATTGTCTGATCTTGTATATCTATATATAACCTTACATCCTTTTAAATCTGTGTTAAGGATGAAAAATAAACAGGGGCGACTCCGGCAGAACAGCCATAGGAGAAGATAAAGAGGATGTTCTTTTCCTCTTTATCTGAGGCATGGCCAGCGGAAAGCGTCCCCTGTACATATTCTATATTTTCAACAACCTGAAAAGACTGTTCCCCTGAAAAGGAACAGTCTTTTTTTATGCTTTCTGGGAAGCTGGAAACAGCCCGGAAAGAGTATCTAATTTTTTCACCGTATATTCGCCGTAGGACTGAATATACGAGATCGGATCTTTCGGATTGGCAAACCTTGAGATACGGCCCGTTTCCGGATCGACCCATTTGCTTGCCGCGCCGCAGCCGAGTCCGATAATCGTCTGCAGTTCCTCCATAATAATAATATTATACAGGCTCTCTTTGCCTTTAAAGGAGTATCCGACGTTCTCCAGGTTGCCTAGTATATTTTTCTGCCGGTACAAATAATAAGGTTCATAGCTGTGGTCGGCCATCCACTGCGAAGACAGATTCATCATCTGTTCCACTTCCGCCGGCTCCGCTACTTTGTATTTGTTTTTCTGGCGCGTCATTTCCGATGCTTTTTTAAACGACAGCGTATGAACGGTTACAGACTCCGGCAGCAGCTTTTCTGTTTCTGCGAGGCTGTGGGCCATCTCTTCCATGCCTTCGTTCGGAAGACCGATGATTAAGTCCATATTAATATTATTCATGCCGTGGACTTTGGCCAGCTTATACTTATCAATCGTCTCTTCCACCGAATGATGACGCCCGATCGCTTTCAGCGTTTCATTCGTAAAGGACTGTGGATTAATGCTGATCCGGTCAATATTCCACTTTTTTAATACGTCCAGCTTTTCCGGAGTGATCGTATCCGGACGTCCGGCCTCTACGGTAATCTCCCTGATGTTTTCAATATCAGGAATCACCTCATACATATGACTATATAAGGCATCCATCTCTTCGGCAGTGATGCTCGTCGGCGTACCGCCTCCAAAATAAATCGTGTCGACCGGTACATTGTTCTCTTTGAGCCACCGGCCCGTTTCCTCCATCTCATAATGGAGTCCTTCCAGAAACGTCACGACCGATCCGTTCCGGCCGTTCATTGCATAGGCAGGAAACGTACAGTACGCGCATTTGGTCGGACAGAATGGAATTCCTATATAAATGCTGACACCTTTGGAAAGCTCGTAAATATCCGGAAGCACTTCCTGCTGCTTGAGGGCAATACTGGTTAAAAGCTCTGCCTTTTCCGGGGTCACAATATAGTCTTCCAGCAGCCAGTGTTTAATATCTTCCGGGCCCGCTCCGCCCTGGTGCCATTGATGCCAGAGCTTCGTTGGACGCATCCCTGTTAACAGCCCCCACGGCTGTTCGGTATGAAACCATTTGTTTAACAGCTGAACCGTTACGTGGAGTTTTCTTCTTTTGATTTCTTTACTGTCGGGAGCCTCCTGCGTAAACGCAGCTGATGGATAATAAGTATAGGAAAGCTCCGCCTCTTCTGCGTACAGGGTTCCTCTCGTCTGATCGCGGCTCGAAGAAAAGGAAAGCGTCATCTCTGTATCTTCATTCTGCTCTTCGGTCACCTTGAGCTGTCTGCCGTAAAGATCTACGGTGTGCTGGAAATTCTGCTTTTCTTTTTCCTCCACACCTTTAATATATAGTAGCACCATACTGTTCTGCTCCTTTGTTAATCAATTTGCCCGGCATGGTTGTAGTTTTTGATTTTTTATTTGAAAAAAACCCCTCCGAAAAGGGGTTTTTCTTTCATACTATTGAACGTTTTCTGGATCGTCCGGGTTTCCGTAAAGCTCTTCCAACGGCTCTGTAATAATTTTGTTTACATCTCCGATGACTGTGCTTACTTTCTGCTCCTGCTCCATCAACAATGAGATAACCTCATGCTGCTGAACCATTTCAAACTGCTGTTGAGCCTGCGTGATCTCTTCTTCAGTTGGCTGCTGGCCCTGCATCTGCTTTTGCTGCAGTTCAAGCTGAACGTTTCTGAAGTTATCAAGCATACGCTTGGCTACTTCGTCCTCTTCTACCTGAACGTGAAGGTTTTTAAGCTGTTGAAATTCATCACTATCACGCAAAGAACGGGATAGTTCGTGTGCTTTATCATAAACATTTGACATAACTAATGACCTCCTTTAAAACAATCTTGTACGATCATAACAGACTCACCTGGGAAATTCACGTATTTCGACTACATTTATGAAAAAAATAACGCAAACAATCCTTGAAACGCGCCTATAAACCCGCCAAGCAGGGCTCCCAGATACGTAATCATTTTAAATTCTTTTCCCGATATCGCGAGCACCATCGCTTCCAGACGTCCCACCGAGAATGTATCAACCCGCTCCCGGATAACATCTTCAAGCTCCAGATAATCAAATACGCTCAACAGCTTTGCAGACAATGCCGGCTGCACCTGATCCCACAGCTCGGGGATCCATTTATTAATAATATGCTCTTCGTAGGAAGGCGCCCACTCTGCAATCGGCATATCCAGACGATCGAGTACCGTCAGCTCACGATTCAATGCTTTCACTGAGTACCGCGCCACTGATTTCGTATTTAACTGGGCACCGGCTTTCCATACCGGCTGGTCGAGCAGCTTTTCCCATTCTTTAATAATAAATCCTTTGAAAAACATAGCCGAGGAAGGATCCCTGAAAAACCGGACCAGTTCAGGCTGGAGCTTATCGAGGATTTTATCATTGCCAAACATGGAGCTGAGAAAGTTAAATACGGACCCTTTCCCCTGCAGAAATTTCTCCAGCAGTGTTTCCAGCTGAACTCTTCCTGCATCGCTTTCAAAGTAACGGGCCCCTTTGTCCGCTATTCTTGCTGCAAAGGAATCAAAATAGGATTCTGCTGAAATCTTCCACTCCGGCGGCAGCATTTCATCAATAGATTTTTCCTGGTTATGGTAAATAAACATCTGCAGTTTTTTGTCTATCCACTCTTCCGAATAAGCTGTCATTTTTCCGCGGGCATCGGTGACGCCTGCATACTGTTTCAGCAGGTCCGCCACGGAACGTTTTGAATGCATCCATCCTTTTGCTTCCCGCTGCAGAATTTGTATGACCTGCTTTTGAAATCCTCTTTCATTGAATTTCTCCTGCATTCCTTCAGGGGTCAGCAGATGATCAACGACCATCCGCCCCATCTGCTCTGCCATATCTTTTCTTCGTTTTGGAATCAGACCCGGCGTAAATGGCACTCTCCAATTTTTTATATATACAGCCTGGTAAGGCCGAAACAGCATCTTTATGGCCAGGGAGTTGGTCGCGCCTCCAATAATTGCTCCCATTGCTATCATGATTAGTATTAACAGTATGGCATTCATAATTTGTATCTCCTTTGTTTCACTCGCTTTACGGGTCAATCATACTTTACCAATCCACTGCTTTCCAGGCAAGCAATTGCAGTGAATTATGGCGTGGAAAAGGAATATGCTACGATACTAGTATAACGCAGTAAAGGAGAGATACGAATGATCAGCCACTTTCAATGGAAAGAAATAAAAAACAACTGGATTAACCGCGAATGGGCTGTCTCCTTCTATTATAAAGGAGAACACATTAATGGATCTTACTTTAAAGATGGCAGCATGGAGCTTCCCATCGATTCTTTCACGCAGGAAGAACAGGAAAAGATAAAAGCGCAGATTCATGATCTGATGCTTTATCATGTATACGAAGACCATCATCCGGAAACATAAAAAAGCCCTCTGAACGGCTGCACCGTTTAGAGGGCTTTCGCATTTTCTATAAAGAAGCCTGCAGAATCGCTTTTACATCATCCTGCTGAAGAGAGTTGAAGTTACCAAATTCGCCGTTAATCATTGCTTTATCGGTGATGAGATCCAGCTTGGAGTCATCAATATCGTAATAGGATAACTGCTCAGGCGCTCCGATGCTGCTCCAGAATTCACGAAGCTTTTGAATGCCTTCCATCGCAGCTTCTTCATCCGTTTTGCCGGATGGGTCTACATCAAATACACGGACAGCAAGCTGGCGGAAGCGGGCAGGATTGACTTGTACATTATGCTTCATCCAGTTCGGGAATAAAATAGCCAGGCCGCCTGCATGAGGGATGTCATAAACCGCCGATACGGCGTGTTCTATATTATGCGATGCCCAGTCTCCGTTGTATCCCATCTGCAGCATACCATTGAGCGCTATTGTACCGGAATAAAGAATCGTTTCCCGATGCTCGTAGCTCTGCAGATCCTGCATTAATTTCGGTGCTGCTTCTTTTACCGTCAGCAGAACCGACTCGCACATTCTGTCCTGGAGAGGTGTGTGGGACGCATTGTTAAAGTACTGCTCCATCACGTGCGTCATCATATCTACAATACCGTACACCGTCTGGTCTTCAGGTACGCTTTTCGTATATTCCGGATCGAGTATCGAGAAATCAGGGAATACAGCCGGGCTGCCCCATCCGTACTTTTCCTGGGTTTCCCAGTTTGTAATAACGGAGCCGGCATTCATTTCAGAGCCTGTTGCCGCCAGTGTTAAAACCGTTCCGAAAGGAAGAGCTTCTTTTGCATAAGCTTTTTTAGTTACAATATCCCAGGCCGGGCCGTCGTATTTCGCACCGGCTGCAATCAGCTTCGTACAATCAATAACGCTTCCTCCGCCGGCTGCAAGCAGAACATCTATCCCTTCCCGTTTGCAGATTTCAATACCTTTTTCAGCTGTAGTAAGCTTCGGGTTTGGCTCCACGCCGGATAATTCGAAAATTTCTGCGCTCATTTGATGAAGTTCCTGGATAATATCATCATATAATCCGCTTTTCTTTATACTGCCGCCGCCGTAAACGAGCAGCACTTTCTTTCCGTGCTTAGGCAGCTCAGTCTGGAGCTTTTCCAGCTGATCTTTACCGAAAATTAATTTGGTTGGATTGTAAAACGAAAAGTTATTCATAAAATCCTCCTTCGAATTGTTAAGACTTACTTATTATAACCAGCCTCATCTAAAAAAAGACAGGAAGCAGGCTTCCTGTCTTTATTAAATAGGCAGCATAAGCAGGATAATTATTCTGCTGTATTGGCTAGACCTGCTTTTACGGCATTTCTTTTTTGAAACAAATAGTAGCCTGCCAGTGCGGATTCATAAACCGTACCGAGGTTGTTGCGGCCTTCTACATCTGTTCCCTGGGCACTTCCGCCTTTTAAGGACATGGTCATATCAACCAGAGAAGAGGATTCGTTTCTCGCTCTTTCTCCTGCATTTGCCACAATGTACACGATTGGTGCATACGAAGCAATCTGCTTGTTTACTTCTGTCAGTGCGCTGTTTGCTTTACTGAACATATCATTAACCTGGGCACCGCCCTGCTCAACCTGTTCAGGCAGCTTATTTACCGTTTCGTTAATGCCCTTAAGCGTGGAAGCTACGTTAAGCAGTACCTTCATAAGCACCAGTACTAATATGGCAAAGACAATTCCAACTATTAATACAATAATTCCAGCTATATTCATCGTTCACTCCTCCTTTTATGTATTTATCATACACTCCTTTATATGTACCACCAAATAGGGTTAGGTAAAACACTAATATGTCCGGGTCCCTTTATAAAGAAAAAAACAGCTCTGCTGCAGCGGCTGATCCGCTGAAGCAAAGCTGTTTTGTAATGCTCTGCTTTTCTTATAGGAAGAAAAGCTTCCGTTCACTGATGTAACCTGTCCGTGTGCAGAAGTCCCCCGACTGCTCAGCACGGAACATAAAGAGTGGTCATTTCACCTTTTTTCAGGTCCCGCAACCCGGGAAAAGATGATTTCATTTTCACAGATATAGTAATTGGTACGCTGCGGATAATGAGAACTGTGCATGGTCCCGCAACCTTGCAGCAGCTTCCAAAATATTTTCCGGCTTGAAAGTATACTGATATACTTCATCAGGCACGTGAAATATTCACTGCAGCGTGTTCTCTATTATTGTACCCCGTTTTGCATGCTTTTACATCCCTCTTTTTCATTATTTTTCATATTATTTATAAATAATGTATATCGAGACGAAGTCCCGGTCCCAAGAGTCGTTGTGCCTGCAAAACAGCTGGTTGGTTATTCCTTTCACCTGAGTCGAAAATAACAAGACGCCTTCTATTATTCTCGGCATTTGGATAATCAATGTATCTATTTATGATATTAATTGATTTTTCTAAATATATCATTACGATTACAAAGATTTTTAAAATATTTCCCGTTAACTTTCAAAACCCCTATTCTTGAGCATATAGGGAGAATAGTATGAGTAGTTTCGGATGATGACAGGAACTTAACATTTATTTCAGTTGTATTTCATTATCAAAAAACGTATTGTAACCTGTTCTTTTTTTAGATATATTCGTACTCGGCAAGTAACCCAAACAAAACATAAGGAGTGTTTCGATGAAATTTTCAAGTCCCCGTTTAAAAACAGGTATAGTAACAGCAGCAGTAGGTACTCTATTATTTATTGCTTCTCCCGCAGATAGTGATGCAGCTTCAACAGATTCTTACATTCAGCAAGGTCAGTCCAACGAAGCCGTTGTAGAGCTTCAGGAAGATCTTCAGAGCCTTGGACTATATGATTACAAAATTGACGGCATTTTCGGTTCTATTACAGCTTCTGGAGTTAAAGAACTTCAAGCAAGCGCCGACATTAACGTTGACGGAGTAGTTGGACCTAACACACGCTCTGCTTTAGAAAACTCCCTTGATTCCGGATCTGATGTCGCTCCCGCAAGCACAACTAAATCCAGCGAATCAAAGTCTTCTAAAGAAGAAGCACCAGCTGAAGAAAAAGCACCTTCCGAGTCTACTTCAAGTGAATCTGCTCCAAAAGAAAAAGAAGCTGTAGCATCTGCTAACACTTCTTCAGAACAGACTTCTTCTCCTGAAGGACAGTCTATGACTATGGAAGCTACTGCATACACTGCAGGCTGCGCAGGATGCTCCGGTATTACTGCTAACGGCACAGACCTTCGTAACAGCCCTAACAAAAAAGTTATCGCTGTAGACCCTAGCGTTATCCCACTTGGTTCTAAAGTACACGTTGAAGGTTACGGAACAGCTATCGCAGCTGACACTGGCGGAGCTATCAAAGGCAACCGCATTGACCTTCACGTACCTACTAAGTCCGATGCATTCTCATTCGGCCGCCAGAGCGTTAAGGTAACAGTATTGAACTAATAAAGCATCATTTAAAAAGCACCAGCCTCCCGAGAGGCTGGTGCTTTTTTTTGTTTTTTTGTTTATGGCAGCTCATTTCCGGCTGCAAGGTAGATGTCATACCATTCCTGTCTTGTAAGCATCACGTCTGAGGCTTTTGCTATGCCTGTGAGGCGTTCTGTGTTCATTGTGCCAGCTATGGTCTGGATACCGGCTGGATGCCTTAAAATCCAAGCCACAGCTGCTGCTGATGGAGTGATGTTGTAGCGGTCCCCTATTTCGCGGAGCTGTTTGTTCAGCTCAGGAAACTTGTCGTTATCGACAAATACGCCCTCCATCATTCCATATTGAAACGGAGACCAGGCCTGAATCGTCATATCATGAAGCCTGCTGTAATCAAGAATGCTGTCATCGTGGGAAATGGAAGGTGTATTCTTCATGTTTACGTTAAGCCCTGCATCAATCATCCCTGAATGCATAATGCTGAACTGAAGCTGATTTGCGATTAAATCCTGCTTTACATGTTTTTTCAACAATTCAATCTGCATCGGATTCTGGTTGCTGACCCCGAAATGCTTTACTTTTCCGCTCTCTTCCAATTCATTGAAGGCTTCTGCTACCTCTTCAGGCTCAACTAAAGCATCCGGCCTGTGCAGCAGCAGGACGTCTATATAATCCGTCTGCAGCCGCTTTAAGCTTTGCTCTACGGATTCAATAATATGTTCTTTGGAAAAATCAAACGACCGGCTGCGGATGCCGCATTTTGTCTGGATAATCATCTTCTCCCGCAGATCGTCATTCATTCCTGCCGCTTCTGCAAATACGGTATCTGCCTGTACGTTTTCATCTGCATATATATCCGCGTGATCAAAAAAATTAATTCCTGCATCCATGGCGTTTCTAATTACTTTTTCTGCTTCTGTTTTGGAAAGGTCTTTTATGCGCATGCATCCTAAACCAATGTTAGGCACTTCCAGACTGCTCGTACCAAGTTTCAATTGCTTCATTAATAAAAACTCCTTTGTCATTTAGCTGCCGTTTACCTATACCCTTTAAAAGGAAACTCAATCCTTTTTCATCACCTGAACCGATCCAAAAAAAGCCTCCACCATTTTTCAGGTGAAGGCTTTTTTATTTTGCTGCATTATTAAAATTCATATTTCAGCGGTGGAAATTAGTACCGGAAGTTACTTCTTCTACATAACCCGCCCGGATAACGAAATCACCGAAATGCTCATTTTCTTCACGCTCTTTAGCGTATTGATCGAATAAGGGACGGAGGCTTTCCAATATTTCTTCCTCGCCGATATTTTCCTTGTACATTTTGCTGAGTCGCTCTCCCGAGAAGCCGGCTCCAAGATACATATTGTATTTACCGGGAGCTTTTCCGATAAAGCCGATTTCTCCGAGTGCCGCCCGGGAACAGCCATTGGGACAGCCGGCCATGCGGATAATAATTTCTTTATCGCTGAGTCCGGACTGATCGAGCAGTTCTTCAAGCTTGTCGACTAATGACGGCAGATAGCGCTCTGATTCAGCCATTGCCAGTCCGCACGTCGGAAAGGCTACACAGGCCATAGAGTTTCTGCGAAGAGCAGACTGGTTCTCACCGTCTGTCAAACCGTATTTTTCTACGATTTCCATTACTTTCTTTTTCTTCTGGGTCGTAATATTGCTGATGATTAGATTCTGATTCGCGCTTAGACGGAACTCTCCTGTATGAAGTTCAGCGATTTCACGAAGACCTGTCATAAGCTTATAGTCTTCGGTATCTTTAATACGGCCGTTCTGGATAAACAAATTCAAATGCCATCTTCCATTATGGCCCTTGCTCCATCCATAGCGGTCTCCGCTGCTTTCGAACTCATACGAGCGTGCTTCTTCGAGTTCCCAGCCAAGACGGCTGTGAAGCTCTTCTACGATATTCTCCAGGCCGAGACGGTCAATGGTGTATTTAAAACGGGCGTATTTTCTTACGCTTCTGTCACCGTAGTCTCTTTGGATCGTAATTACTTTTTCAGCTAAATCAACAATTTTTTCAGGCGTACAGAAACCAACGATTCTGCCAAGCTGCGGATACGTCGCCGTATCGCCATGGGTCATGCCCATGCCGCCGCCCAGAGAAACATTAAAGCCGGCCAGCTTCCCGTCTTCAATTACAGCTATCAGGCCGATATCCTGTGAAAAGACATCCACATCGTTTGATGGCGGAACCGCAATACCAATTTTAAACTTACGGGGAAGATAGGTTTCGCCGTACATCGGCTCTGCATTATCTTCTGAATCGCTGTCCATGATTTTTTCTTCGTCCAGCCACATTTCATAATACGCTCTTGTTTTCGGAAGCAGATCATCACTCAGCCGCTTGGACCATTCATATACTTCCTCGTGAATCTGCGACTGGTATGGATTTGGGGTACACATTACGTTTCTGTTTACATCTCCACAGGCGGCCACCGTGTCCATCAAAGATTCATTGATAGACTGGATTGTTTTTTTCATATTCCATTTTAATATGCCGTGGATCTGAAACGTCTGGCGTGTCGTCAGCTTGAGGGTTTCATTCCCATATTGATAGGCAAGCTTATCCATCATCAGCCATTGATCAGGAGTAGCTACTCCTCCCGGCAGACGGACACGCAGCATAAATTGATATGCCGCTTCCAGCTTTGAGCGCTGGCGTTCTTTACGGAGGTCGCGGTCATCCTGAAGATAGCTGCCGTGGAATTTCATCAGGCGGTTATCATCGTCCGGGATTCCGGCACTGATTCTGTCCTCCAGTGTTTCTACGAGCGTTCCACGCAGGTAATTACTTTCCGTTTTTATTCGTTCTACGTCACTCGGCGGACCATCAACCGGAGCTAATTTATTGTTAGCCATGAATTATAACTCTCCTTTATATGCCTTAATACACGTCACGCTGATATCTTTTCTGCTGCTGCATTTCTGCAACGTATTCATCGGCCTGCATTTCACTCATGCCGCCTTCTTCTTTCAGAATCTGCAGAAGGGTCTGATGAACGTCGTGCGCCATGTTCTTTTCGTCTCCACAAATATATAACACTGCACCCTGTTCTATCCACTCATAGAACTCTTTACTTTTTTCAAGCATACGGTGCTGCACATAGATTTTCTCTTCTGTATCACGGGAGAAAGCCACATCCATTTTGGCGAGCGTTCCGTTTTTCAGCCATTTCTGCCAGTCTGTCTGGTAGAGGAAATCACTGACAAAATACTGTTCGCCGAAAAACATCCAGCTGTTGCCTTCAATATTCTGCTCTTCCCGCTCTTCCATAAAGGAACGGAACGGTGCAGCTCCTGTACCCGGGCCTACCATAATGATAGGGGTATCTTCACTTTCCGGCAGTTTGAAGTTAGGATTGTGCTGCACATAAACAGAAAATTCATCGCCCGGCTCCGAGCGCTCTGCCGTCTGGCCGGAGCAGACACCGGTACGTTCTCTTCCATGAGAATCATAGCAGACTTTACCAATCGTCAAATGCACTTCTTCCGGATTGGCCGAAGGACTGCTTGCGATGGAATACAAACGCGGCGGAATTTTACGAAGAATCGCTGTAAACTCGGAAGCTGATGCCTTCCATGGCGCGAAGTCCCTGAGCAGATCCAGAAGATCCCTGCCGTAAATATACTCTTTAAGCTTACTCTCATTTCCTTCCTGTGTAAGCTTTAGCAGCTCAGGATTTTCGGAAAGGCCGGCAATTTTTTCCATCATCGGCTTTGTAAGCACTGTAATTTCGTAATAAGTAATAAGCGCATCACGGAGGGAGCTTACTTTACCCTGCTTGTTCAGCTGGATGGTTTCATCCGGATCCCATCCCATTTCTTCAATAACTTGGTCAGCCAGCACTGGATCATTTTCAGGGAAAATGCCCAGACTGTCGCCGGGTTCATATTCAAGATTGGATCCTTCAAGCGACAGCTCGAGATGAAGGGTTTCTTTATTTGATCCACGGCCATTTAAATTCAGGCTTTCCAGAAGCTCTGCTTTAAACGGATTCGTACGGGAGTATGCCGTCTGCTCTGTTTCTACTGCACTGTCCGACGTTTGGGAAGCAGAAGGTGCAGAAGCAGCAGCCTGGTTTTCATTCAGGGCAGTAATGACGCCTTCCATCCATTCTGCGGCATCTTCATCAAAATCAACATCGCAGTCGACACGTTCCGTAAGCTGCTTTCCACCAAGTTCAGCAAGCTTCGTATCAAATTCTTTACCCGTCTGACAGAAAAATTCATATGAACTGTCTCCGAGGGATAATACCGAATACTGCAGTTCCTGAAGCTGAGGCGCTTTTCTTCCATTTAAAAACTCATAGAAGGACACAGCGTTGTCGGGCGGGTCGCCTTCCCCGTGGGTACTCACAATAACGAGTAGATTTTTTACTTTTTTCAACGTATTCGCTTTAAAATCATTCATAGAAGAAAGGGTTACTTCATATTGCTGATTTTCTAACTTTTTAGACATTTCTTCTGCTATCGACTGTCCATTTCCAGTCTGGGAACCAAATAAGATGGTTACTTCTTTGGAGACCGGCTCTGCTCCAGGGGACTGGGATGTCTGCGGCGCTTCTGCTACTGCTGTGGTTCCTGCAGATGCTGCCTGGGATGCTGCCAGATATCCGCTCAGCCACGTTTTCTGTTCTTCCGTAAGCGATGGAAGAACTTTGTTTAAAAGCTCTGTTTGTTCTTGGTTAAAAGGACTATTTATTACCTGAAGCTGCAAAGAGATCCACCTCACAAAGATATTTTTATATGTTAACTGCTTTATTTACGATAAACAGCAGCGACACTCATTATAACAATTTTCAATAAACAACGGGTAAAGTATCTATTTTTTCACCGGAGGCTCTGCTAGTAAAAAGCGGCTTCCAGAAAAAAATAAAGACTCTTTGCTTGGAAAGAGCCTTCTTACGCAGGCATCTATTCTCTTTATTTATCAGCAAACTGTTTTTCTAATAAAACACATTGGTTATATCGGAATTAAGATAATTATACTAAATAGTACGGAAAATTCAAGGTCTTGAAAGAAAGTTTATAGGACGGAAATGCGAAACTCTCATTTTTGGCATGATAAAAACGGCAGCTTCTTTATCAAGAAACCGCCGTCGTGAAAATCTACATCTTCTCTGCTTTTTCTTTAATATCCTCAAGAGCCTGCGGGTTTTCAAGAGCCGATAAATCACCTGTTTCTTCATTTAGAAAAGCAGACCGCACCGCTCTTCTCATAATTTTGCCGTTTCTTGTCTTTGGAAGATCGTCCACAATGAAAATGGCTGACGGGACAAGTGACCTTCCCATGCTGCTCTCACAGCGTCTGCCCGCTTCTTCAGTGATACTTTTATCCGGCTGATTTCCTTCATTTAATACAATGAAACATACAAGCGCCTCGCCTTTTTTCTCGTCAGGGATCCCGATGGCAGCAGCCTCTTTTACTGCATAATGTTCCACCAGAATCGATTCGATTTCGCCGGGGCCCACCCGCTTGCCGGCAATGGTCATCACATCGTCCGATCTTCCTGTAATGGTCCAGTAGCCTTCTTTTGTCTTTATTGCCCAATCCCCATGAACCCAGATATCCTTCCACCTTTTCCAATAAGCTTCTTCATACCTTTGGGGTTCTTTCCAAAAACCGGCTGTCATGCCGACCCACGGCTTTTTCACTACCAGTTCTCCCACTTCTCCTGTCACCGACTGGCCGTCATCATTGAATACGTCTGCCGCCATACCCGGAATGGCACTGTTAAAAGTAGCCGGGCCGATTGGCTTTAATAGGAGGTTTCCTAAAATGCCGCCGGATGTTTCTGTGCCTCCCGAGTAATTAATGATAGGAATTCTGCTTCTGCCGGCTGTCCGGAACAGCCACTTCCACGGTTCCGGGTTCCATGGCTCTCCGGTGGACCCTATCACTCTAAGAGAGGACAGGTCTTTTCTTTCTGTCCATTCTTTCCCGTGCTGCATTAGGGAACGGATGAGTGTCGGGGAGACTCCCAAGTGGGTAATACCCGCTGACTCTGTCAGCTTCCACAGTCGATCCGGTTCCGGGTAATCAGGTGCGCCTTCATACATCATTAAACACGCACCGTTCATTAGAGCTCCGTATACAAGAAACGGCCCCATCATCCATCCCATATCTGTATACCAGCAGAACGTATCCCCTTTTTTCACATCCATGCAAAGCCCTGCGTCAAATGCCGCCTTTATAGGAAAACCGCCATGTGTATGAACCGTCCCTTTAGGTTTTCCGGTGGTGCCTGACGTATAGAGCAGCATAAACGGTTCGTCGCTTTTCGCTTTATGAACCTTATCAAGCGGGGCATGGTTTATAATTTCTTTCCAGGTTATATCTATTGTATCCCGGATTTCTACGTCGTCCTCCCGCTCTACAATGATCAGCGTTTTTCCGGATTCGGATAAATCAACCGCCCGGTCCGCCTCTTTTTTCATTAAAACCGGACGGCCTTTTCTCGTATAGCCGGAGGCCGCAATCAGTACGGAAGAACCGGCCGCATCCATTCTTGCCGCTACTGCTTCTGCCCCGTATCCTGAAAAAACGGGCGAAAAAACGGCACCAATCTGCGAGAGAGCCATCATGGAAATGACGGTTTCAGGAATCATCGGCATATACAGCGTGACGACATCGCCTTTGCTTATTCCTGAATGCTTCAATCCATTGGCTGCGCGTTTAACGGCAGCTGTGAGCTCATCAAATGTATACTGTTCCTGCTCTCCGTCTTCCCCTTCCCATTTCAGAGCCGTGCCCTGCTTGGTATCTTCCTTTTCCGCCCATTTAAAAACGGCATTGTGAGAAGCGTTCAGCTTTCCTTTTACATACCAGTGCGGCCATTTCCAGCCGTCAGAAAGATCAAGCGCATACCTGTAATGGTGGAACCATTCAATATCCAGCTCTTTTTCCGCCTGGCTCCAGAACCAGCTTATATCCAATATCGAGGCTTTATAAAAAGCATCGTAGTCGGTATAGCCGAGTTTTCTCATCCATTTGTGCAGCCTTGTCGCTTTTATTTGAATATCTGTCGGAAACCACCAGTCCTGCTTATCCACACTGCATCACCCTTTTATTCAGATTGGGAGGAGAAATTCGTTCATTGATTACTTCTATTTTATCATTGTTATCCATCTAATTTGGTAACGTTTTCAAATACAGTTCAGGAAATAATGAATGCTTTATTTCCTTATCTTTTCCAGGCTTTTATGTTTCTTCTGCTGCGAACAGGGGAAAATACAGTAGTATTAAGCTTTGAGAAAGTAGGTATAGTATGAAAATTGCTCTTTTCGGAGGAACCGGCAGAGTCGGGCGCTACATTCTGGATATGCTGCTGGAAGAAAACATCGAAGTTACTGCGCTCGCACGTTCTCCTGAGAAATTAACATCAGCCTCTCCTCTTTTGAAGGTCATAAAAGGAGACGCTCTTCATAAAGAAGATGTCGAACAGACGATTCAAGGAGCGGATGCAGTTATCAGCGCCCTTGGCACCGATAAACAGAATACGCTCCAGCAGAGTATGCCTCATATTATTGAGGCTATGGAGGCACACAATATAAACAGGCTTCTGACGATAGGCACAGCAGGTATACTCGATGCCCGTTCAGAACCGGGAACGTACCGCTTCGCTTCCTCTGAGTCAAAGCGCCGCAGTACGACCGCCGCAGAGGATCATGCCAAAGTATATGAAATGCTGCAAACAACCGGTCTCGTCTGGACTATTATCTGTCCTACTTACCTGCCTGATGGCGAAGAACATGGAAAAATCCGTGCCGAAGAAGATTTCCTTCCTAAAGATGGCTATAAAATCACTACAGCCGATACAGCAGCTTTCACTGTTCACCTTCTCCTTCATCCCGCCTATGAAAGAAAACGGGTAGGCATTACGTATTAAAAAGGAAAAGCCTTTTCTATTATATGGCAGGTGTGTTTTTTCACCCGGCACTCGTGGTATAATAGACTAATGCTTTTGCAGGCAGGATACTGCCGCATGCTATAAAGGAGGTTGATGGAATGTGACCTTTTTTGGGACCGTTCTCGGAATAGTTATCGTTATTGCTTTAGCAAGCTGGATAATTGGATATAATGCGTTAATCAAATACTTAAACTGGGTGGAAGAGTCCTGGGAGCAGGTGGAAGTGCAGATCAAGCGTCAATTCGACCTCATTCCTGAGCTTGTAGACACTGCCCAGCCCTATATGCGTCATGAGCAGGCACTTCTTGAAAAGCTTCTGGAACTCCGCAGCGGGCTGGATTCTAGGAAACAGTCGAGAGCAGAGCTTGTGGATGCTGACGAAGCACTATCTGCATCCCTGCGCAGTGTATTTGATAAAAAACAGGAAAATGAAGGCTTACAGGGAAATAAAGATTTTGAAAAACTGGAAGCTCTCTTTATAGAATCGGAAGCAAAGCTTGATAAAGCAAAGCGTGTGTATAATAATACCGTTACAAAATACAACAGCAAAATCCAGTCCGTTCCTACCCGGTTTGTAGCGGACGCGCATAATTTCCATTCCAGGGAAACTGTGCATATCCATTAAAAAGAACACTGCCCGGCAGTGCTCTTTTTTTTTGCTGTTTTATTCTATAAAACGAACAAAATATTCCTAGTGTTATATTTTTTATTAAAACAGCAGCTGGAGCAAGCATATATCAATAGAATACGGCTCATCATTTCATACTAGGTTTACGCATTGTCTTATCTTTTGATACGATAATAATGCATTGGAAAAGGGCGGGTTTTCGTCTATCCGCTCCTATTTTTCTTTGTTTTTAAATACGTACAATACCTTTTAGCGATTGGAGCTGTTCCAATCGTTCTTTTTTTTGTCCATATTATGATACAATTTTGACAGACTTTCATTACAACTATTCCAGCCGCAAAGGAGACAGCATCATGACAGATTTTAATACAAAACTAGAAAATTATGCATCGTTGTCCATCAAAAAGGGAGTCAATCTTCAAAAAGGGCAGATTCTGGTCATCGCCGCTCCCATTCATTCATATGAGTTTGTAAGACTGCTTGCTGAAAAAGCTTATGAAGCAGGAGCTCACAATGTCCACGTGGAGTGGTCCGACGAAGAGCTTGCCAAGCTTAAGCTCGATCACGCGCCAATGGAGGCTATTCAGGAATATCCGTGGTGGCATTCCAAAGCACGGGAAGAGCTGGCAGAAAGAGGAGCCGCGTTTATTACTGTGAAATCCTCCGATCCGGATCTGCTGAAATATGCAGACGCAGGAAAAGTGGCTGCTGCCAATAAAGCGGCCGGAGAGGCCATGAAGCAGTTCCGCAATTATATTCAATCTGATAAAGTAAGCTGGCTCGTTACGGCTGCTCCTTCAACTGGATGGGCTAAAAAAGTCTTTCCGGAAGTATCTGAAACAGAAGCCGTGCAGCAGCTGTGGGAAGCTATTTTCAAAGCCGTCCGCGCCGACCTTGAGAATCCTGTACTTGCCTGGGAAGAACATGACAAAAAGCTTCAGGCCAAATCTGCTATTCTTAACAGCAAAAAATACAAGCAGCTGCATTATACAGCTCCCGGCACGGATTTAAAAATTGACCTGCCGGATCATCACATCTGGGCGGGCGGCGGCGGACCGAACACAGAAGGTGTTCATTTTATCGCCAACATGCCTACCGAGGAAGTATTTACCGTTCCGCATAAAGACGGCGTAAACGGCTATGTGAAAAATACAAAGCCTTTAAATTACAGCGGCAATGTGATTGATGATTTTACTATTCATTTTAAAGATGGAAAAATTGTTGATTTTTCTGCCGGTGAAGGAGAATCCACTCTCCGCAATCTTATCGACACCGACGAAGGGTCCCACCGGCTCGGAGAAGTGGCTTTGGTTCCCCACAGCTCCCCTATTTCCCAGAGCGGCATACTTTTTTACAATACGCTTTTCGATGAGAATGCTTCGAACCATTTAGCAATAGGCAGCGCCTATGCCTTTTGTGTAGAAGGCGGCACCACAATGAACGAGCAGGAAAAGCAGGAGGCCGGTTTAAACACCAGCCTGACCCATGTTGACTTCATGGTAGGAAGCAATAAAATGAATATTGAAGGCATTCTGCCGGATGGCACTAAAGAATCTGTATTTCAAAATGGTGAATGGGCCATATAAGAAAGGATGATAGATATGAGCTTAAATAAAGTACTCAGTATCGCAGGCTCTGACACGAGCGGCGGTGCCGGCATTCAGGCAGACCTGAAAACATTTCAGGAGCTTGAAGTTTACGGAATGACTGCACTGACAACTATTGTTGCACAAGATCCCGACCGGGACTGGTTCCACGCCGTTTATCCTCAGGATATTCGTGCTCTGGAAGCCCAGCTGCAGACCGTACTCAAAGGAATAGGCGTAGACGCAGCCAAAACGGGAATGCTCGGGTCAAAAGAAGTAATTGAACTGGTCGCAGAAAAGGTAGAAGAATTTAAAGTAGAAAAATTAGTAGTCGATCCGGTGATGGTATGCAAAGGCACCGATGAAGCGCTGAATCCTGAACTTGATCAGTACTTGCGCGACACCCTTGTTCCTAAGGCTCTTGTCGTGACACCCAACTTATTTGAAGCGTCTTCGATTGCCGGCACCGAGCCATTGAAAACCATTGACGATATGAAGCAGGCGGCGGCTCTTATTTATGAAAAAGGCCCGGCTTTTGTTATTATCAAAGGCGGTGGTGAGATTGGCGGAAGCAGCTCTACGGATGTTTTTTATGATGGAAAAACATTTGAACTGCTGGAATCGCCTAAAGTAGATACCGCGTATACCCATGGAGCCGGCTGCACTTTTTCCGCAGCCATTACAGCCGAAATTGCAAAAGGAGTACCGGTTAGAGAGGCAATCGCTCTGGCAAAACAGTTTGTTCATGCAGCCATTACCGATTCCTTTCCTCTTAACAGCTATATCGGCCCCGTTAACCACACGGCCTACCGCCACCATTCGGCAAAAAAATAATAAATCATAAACATCCTCTCCCCCCGTCAAAGCCTTGTGGTTTTGATGAGGGGGATTTCTTTCGTTGTTATTAATGAAGCTGCCTGAATATTTTCTTCTGCCGGCTTACTCATGCTATAATGCTAAAGATATAAAGATACAAAGGAGAAAAAGATGGAATTAGTAAAATGCAGACGTACCGTATGGAAAGCACTGCACCATGATTATATAGAACCTCAGAATGGAACTATCCTATTTCAGGAAGGTTACGTATATCCGGTTTTTCAGGACAGCTCCGGCACCTGGCTGTCTACAGACGAAGAAGGGGTTCCTCATGTTATTTCAGAAACAGAAGAGTCCCTGGAGTCAGACCCATGGTTTGAAGTTCATTTCATTAAGGTATAGAAATGGATAAAGGAGGAATGCGGCAGTGAAACAGCATATAATCGTACATGGCCTTGTTCAGGGCGTTGGTTTCCGGCAGTTCACAAAAATGGAAGCAGATAAACTTTCCATTTATGGATGGGTTCATAACAAAACAGACAATACCGTGGAAATCGCAGCGGAAGGCGATGACAAAGCGATGAGGTCTTTTTTGACTTCTGTGGAAAAAGGGCCGCGTTTTTCGAAAGTGGATAAAATCGAGGTCAACCCGATCGATGAAGTTGATCATAAACAAAGCTTTAAAGTAAAATAAAAAAAGCTGTCCCAAATAGCATTTGGGGCAGCTCTTTTTTTATATTATTGAATCATCTGGTGAACGATGGACATAACATCCATTTTACGCTGCAGCAGAGACTCTTCGGCTTCTTTAACATCGTCTTTTACTACGCCGAAATAAAATTTAACTTTTGGTTCTGTTCCGGACGGTCTGGCACAAAACCAGGAGTCGTCTTCGAACTTAAATTTAAGAACGTTGGACACCGGAAGCTCGATTTTTTCTTTTTTACCATCTGTTAAAAATGTTCTTTCCCCGGTATGGTAATCTTCCATCGAGGTTACTTTCTGCCCGCTGATGATTTCCGGCGGATTGGAACGGAAGTGATGCATAATCTCCTCGATTTTTTCAACCCCTGCTTTTCCTTTTAAAGTCAGTGAATCCAGGTCTTCGAGATAGCATCCGTATTTTTCATAAAGCTCCTGAAGAGCTTCATAGATGGTACGGCCATTCTTTTTATGCCAGAGCGCCATTTCTGCGATAATTAAAGCAGACTGTACGGCATCTTTGTCTCTGACAAAATCGGCAATCAAGTAACCAAAGGATTCTTCATAGCCAAACTGAAACACGTATTCGCCGCTTTCTTCAAACTCTTTGATTTTCTCCCCGATAAATTTAAATCCGGTCAGCGTGTCCATCGTTTCCAGCCCGTAATGGGAAGCAATAACGCGTCCTAGTTCCGACGTCACAATTGTTTTCATGACGATTCCATTTTCAGGAAGGATGCCTTTTTCTTTACGCTGGGAAAGAAGAAAATCCAGAATAAGCGCTCCTGTCTGATTTCCGGACAGCACCTGGTAATGGTTGTCTTTGGCTTTCACCGCAATACCAATCCGGTCCGCATCCGGATCCGTTGCCACCAGCAGATCGGCTCCCAGCTTATCTCCCTGCTCAATAGCCAGTTCAAATGCTGCTTTTTCTTCAGGATTCGGGCTTTTCACCGTGGAAAACTCCGGATCAGGCTCTGCCTGCTCGGCTACGACATGCACATTGGAGAATCCGCTCGATTCAAAAATCCGCGTTACCGGTATATGAGCGGTTCCGTGAAGCGGTGAGAAAACGATGGAAAGATCTCCACCCTCTTTTTTTACAGTTTCCGGATCCAGCAGGATGGTTTCCAGATGCTGATTGTACGGAAGATCTATTTCTTCCCCGATTACTTTCAGCAGGCCATCCTGTTCCAATGTGCTCTGCTCCGCTGTTTCAATCTCCAGTTCATTTTCGACGCTGTTTACAAAGTCTACCAGCTCTTCTGCCGGCTCCGGAGGAAACTGGCCGCCGTCTTTGCCGTACACTTTAAAACCGTTATATATAGGAGGATTGTGGCTTGCCGTAATGACAACGCCTGCAAAAGCATGCAGATACCTAACAGCAAAGGAAAGTTCCGGTGTCGGCCTCAGGTTCTCAAATATGTATGCCTGAATGCCGTGTGCACCCAGCGTGCGTGCCGTTTCCATCGCAAATAAGCCGGATCGGTGCCTGGAATCATAAGCTATCGCGACTCCTCGTGCTTTAGCTTCCTCCCCCCTGCTTTCTATAAACCGTGCCAGTCCTTCTGCTGCGCGGCGGATCGTGTATATATTCATTCTGTTTGTACCCGGTCCCATTTCACCGCGCATACCGCCTGTGCCAAACTCCAGATACTTGTAAAAACTGTCCTCAAGCTGCGTTTCTTCTTCGGAAAGAACGTTCAGCTCCTCATCAAGTTCTTTTTCCAGAGATGAAAAAGACGTCCATCTTTCCCAATTCGTTTTCCAGTCCATTTCGCATGACCTCTTTTCTGTTTGTATATTCTTATTATAGTAAACATAGACACGTTCTACCATGATTAATAAAAAATGGCTTTTCTGCCGACGGCGTTGTTGTATGTATACCCTTATTTTATCTCATTTATCCCATAAAAAAACAGCAGAAGCCGGATCGCTTCTGCTGTTCATAAATTATTAGGAAAGCACGGCGCTTTCTGTTTCTACTTCTTCTTCTGTATGCTTGGCATAACGGATTTCCGTTTCCAGCTCTTCTACAAATGAAGCTGCCTGTGTTTCATTCCAGCCTGCTTTTTTCTTCATAAAAGCAAGGACCGGCTCTTTCCATTTATCTACTTCGTTCATTCCGAAAAACAGAAGAGCGGCACGTCTGTTAAAGAAGTCAAGCGGTGTAACCGCCATTTCTTCTTCAAGCGCGTAAAGAATCTGGCCGCCTAGTTTTAACGGAAGACCTGCCTGTTCAATGTCTGTTTTCTGTTTCTTAATATGAGCAAATACGTTCGGTGCATTAGAACCGTAGAATTCAATAACCTGCTCGGCTTCATCTTTGGACAGACCTGCCTGCTCGCCAAGGTATGCCTGTGTTTTTACATACGTATCAAAGCCGGAAGATCCATCTACTGCCCCGCCGGAAAGGTGAATGTGCTCGGTTGGACATGGAGCATGGATATTCATTCGTTCTGCCACAATATCGACGGCTTTTTCAGCCATTTTGCGATACCCAGTCAGCTTGCCTCCTGCAATAGAGATCAGACCGGTTTCAGAAAGAAACACTTCATCTTTTCTGGAAATCTCGGAAGCTGATTTTCCTTCTTCATAGATAAGCGGACGCAGTCCGGCCCAGCTTGACTCCACGTCCTCTTTTGTGAGCTTGAGCTCAGGGAACATGTAGTTGGAGATCTCGAGAACATAGCTTCTGTCTTCTTCCGTCATTCTCGGGGAAGCGATATCTGCTTCATACACGGTGTCTGTTGTGCCAACATACGTTTTGTTGTCTCTTGGGATAGCGAAAGCCATACGGCCGTCCGGCGTATCAAAATAAGTTGCCTGGCGCAGCGGGAAGCGGGTTCTATCGAATACAAGGTGAATCCCCTTTGTCAGACGAAGATGCTTGCCGAAGTTGGAGCCGTCTTTTTTACGCAGCGTATCCACCCACGGTCCTGCAGCATTAATAATATGATTGGCATAAATGGTATACTCTTTATTGTTCACTGTATCTTTTACTTTAACTGCCACAGCTTTTCCATTTTCATACACAAAATCTTCCACTCTGGCGTAGTTAACCGGATTTGCTCCAAAATCTATGGAACGCTTTATTGTTTCCAGGGTCAGCCTGGCATCATCTGTCCGGTATTCTACGTATACACCGCCGCCTTTTAACCCTTCATTTCTAAGAAGCGGTTCTTTTTCCAGCGTTTTTTCTCTATTAAGCATAAAGCGCTGTTCTTCTTTTTTTACTTTAGCAAGCCTGTCGTACACTTTAAGTCCAAAGGACATTGAAGTTTTACCGAACGAACCGTTTTCTACTAAAGGAAGAAGCATCCACTGTGGTTCTGTTACGTGCGGAGCATTTTCATATACGATTGCTCTTTCTGTTCCAACCTCAGCTACAAGTCCTACTTCGTACTGTTTAAGGTATCTTAATCCACCGTGGACAAGCTTGGTTGAACGGCTGGAAGTTCCTGCTGCAAAATCCTGCATTTCCACCAGTCCTGTTTTCATACCTCTTGCGGCAGCATCCAGGGAAATTCCTGCTCCTGTGATACCTCCGCCAATTACTAAAACGTCCAGCGTTTCCCGGCTCATTTGTTCTAATCTGCTCTCTCTGGATACAGCTGAAAATGATTGATTATTCAAAGTTACGCCCTCCTGTAGTGCCGGACCGCCGTTTTATCAGGTATAAAAAAACCGCAATATGACCATACAGTTGTCCTGTATAGAAATATTGCGGTCTCTCCTGCGGCTCCGACCTGATTTTAACTTATAGTTATTGTACACCCCGTGTGGAATTATTGTAAAGAGAAAAGCTTTTCTTTTTATAAATCAGGGTTCCAGAGTTCCTTCCGGTTGGTTGTTACTGCTGTTGCCCCTGCTTGAAGAGCATTATTAACTTCTTCGCGGCTGCGGATGAGCCCGCCTGCTACTACAGGAATGCCGGACCTTTCGAGTACCTCTGTTATCATGCCCGGGATGACACCCGGCAGTACTTCTATAATGTCCGGTTTAACGTCATCTATTAATCGGAAACTCGTGTCGAGTGCCAGTGAATCGAGCAGGAATAATCGCTGCATAGCCAGAACTTTATGTTTTTTTGCCGTGATCAGCATTTGTTTTCTTGTCGAAATCAATCCATACGGCTTGATATGCTGGCAGAGAAACTGGGCTGCATATTCATCATGGGCAAGTCCCTGCACAAGGTCAGCGTGCAGGATAACTTTCTTATTTTCGGATTTGGCCAGCTGGATCATGCTTTTCAGCTGCGCAATGTGGGTATTGAGCAGTACTATGTGTGTCCCTTCTTTCTTTAACAGACCATCAAATTCTTTTGCTGTGCGGGCGGCCGGAAGCACCGTTTCTTTTCCAAAAAACATATATCCTGCTCCTTTCTCTCGTTAATTTTATATTCTTGTATTAAAGTTGGGAAAAAATAAATAATTTCTTATAAAAAAGGGAATACCTCTGTATGCAGCGAATAAGTATTAATAGGACAGCACTGCTGGAACGAAACTTTTACGTCAAACGAATTTAGGTGAGTTATACAAATGGATATGTACGGGATTACAGAAGAGCAACTTTATCTTTTTCATGAAGGAACATTTTATCACAGCCATCACGTGTTTGGGTGCCACCATATTACTTATAAAGGAAAAAAAGGCTGTCGCTTTACCGTCTGGGCCCCCCATGCGGAAAAAATCCACATCGCATGTGAAGAAAATGCCTGGACAGGAGAAGGCTTCGAACTGCACCGTATTGATGATTTAGGAGTATGGTCCGGTTTTTTCCCGGAGTGGAAAGCACAGGCTACATACAAATACTCCATTACAGCAGAAGACGGCAGCATCCTTTTGAAAGCTGATCCCTATGCTGTTTTTTCTGAAATCAGGCCTAATACGGCTTCCGTTTCGATGCTGGAATCAACGCATCACTGGAACGATGAGAAATATCTTGCTGAACGTGCACGCACTAACTTTTATGAATCAAAAATCGCCGTTTATGAAATGCACGCCGGCACATGGAAGCAGCATCCGGATGGTTCGTTTTATTCTTACCGGGAGCTTGCCACCCACATTATACCCTACCTTCTGGAAATGGAATACACTCATGTGGAGCTACTTCCTATCTCTGAGCATCCCTTTGATCAGTCCTGGGGTTACCAGGTTACAGGCTACTTCTCTATTACAAGCCGCTACGGAACTCCTGATGACTTTAAGTATTTCGTTGATGCCTGCCATGCATCCGGCATCGGAGTTATTATGGACTGGGTGCCGGGACATTTCTGTAAAGACTCCCACGGCCTCAGACAGTTCGACGGAAAACCGCTTTATGAATATGATGACCCAATGATTGCTGAAAAAACAAACTGGGGAACATTGGTATTTGATTATACCAAACCTGAAGTCAGATCTTTTTTAATCTCCAATGCGGTATTCTGGCTGGAGGATCTCCATCTGGACGGTATTCGCGTTGATGCGGTTGCCAGTATGATTTATTACAATCTCGAAAAAACGGAAATGGATGCCAAGGTTTATAATATACATGGAGAAGGTATAAATTTAGAAGCAGTGGATTTCCTGAAGCAGCTTAATACCGCTGTTTCCGATAGACTGCCGGACACCCTGATGATCGCAGAAGAAAGCACGGCCTGGCCTATGATCACACATCCTGTGAAGGACGGCGGCCTGGGTTTTGATTTCAAATGGAATATGGGATGGATGAATGATACATTAACATATATGAAGATGCACTGGACGCAGAGAAAAGACTTTCATCACCTGCTGACTTTTTCCGGTGTGTATGCATTTTCTGAACGTTTTATTCTTCCGCTCTCCCATGATGAAGTCGTCCATGAAAAGAAGTCCCTTCTCGACAAAATGCCCGGGAGCCAGGAAGAACAGTTTTCACAGCTTCGCCTTCTTTACGGCTACATGGCATCCCATCCAGGGAAAACACTTCTTTTTATGGGAGGCGAGATCGGTGCTTACGACGAATGGCGCGATAAAGAAGAGCTGGCATGGAATCTCTTAACGTATCCGATTCACCATGCTCTTCAGCGTTACGTCGCTTCTCTACAGAAATTTGTTAAAAACCATCCGGCTTTGTATGCACAGGATCATCAGCCTGAAGGATTTACCTGGGTCGACGCTGACAACAGCGAGCAGAACATTCTTCTTTTTACCCGTCAGAGTGAGGAAGAGGAGCTGCTGATATTGTGTAATTTCTCCGGAATGAAATTTCCTCACTTCCGGATAGGCGTTTCTGAACCCGGTTTGTACCAGGAAGTATTTAACAGCGATGAAGCGGAGTTCGGGGGCAGTGGTTATACAAACAGATTATACCTCCCCTCTTCCCCAAGCCCTCTTCACGGCAGGCCCCACTCTATTGATACAGTAGTACCGCCGTTTTCTACGCTGTACTTTAAGAAAAGAAAAGCAATTAAAAGGAGGAATCATAATGGGTAAAGAAATTATTGGAATGCTGCTTGCAGGCGGCGAAGGAAAGCGTCTCGGCCAGTTAACAAAAGATACCGCAAAACCCGCTGTCCCATTTGGGGGAAAGTATAGAATTATTGATTTCACTTTAAGCAACTGCACACACTCCAACATTGATACGGTTGGGGTACTGACGCAGTATCAGCCAATGGATTTAAACCGTCATCTCGGCTCCGGAACTCCATGGGAGCTGGATAGAAAATATGGAGGAATTTCCATCCTCCCTCCTTTTACCGTTCAGGAAGGCGGAGGCTGGTATTCCGGAACAGCAGACGCTATTTACCAGAATATGCAGTTTATTGACCAATATAACCCTGAATACATTCTTGTTATTTCAGGTGACCATATTTATAAAATGAACTACGATGCTATGCTCGAGCAGCATAAAAAGGAAAATGCGGATGCCACCATCTCGGTTCTTGAAGTTCCATGGGAAGACGCTTCGCGTTTTGGCATCATGAATACAAACGAACAGATGGAAGTTATTGAATTCCAGGAAAAGCCAAAAGAACCTAAAAATAACCTGGCTTCCATGGGTATTTATATATTTACCTGGGCTTCCCTGCGCGACTACTTAATTAAAGACGCAGAAAATTCTGAATCAAGCCATGATTTCGGTAAAGATATTATTCCAATGATGCTTGAGGATGAACGTAAATTAAAAGCTTTCTCCTTTCACGGCTACTGGAAGGACGTTGGAACGATTAAAAGCTACTGGGAAGCCAATATGGACCTGCTGGACCAGAATTCAGGCCTGCGTCTTCATGACAGGAGCTGGAGAATCTATACCGTAAACCCTAATCAGCCTCCCCACTACATGGGACAGGAAGCAACCGTTTCCAATTCCCTCATCAATGAGGGCTGCCATGTGCTTGGCCATATACAGCGCTCCGTGCTTTTCCAGGGAGTACGTGTGGAAGCCGGATCTAATATAAAGGATTCAGTCATTATGCCGGAAGTGAAAATCGGCAGCAATGTCACGCTTGAAAAAGTTATCGTCCGGCCTGGAACCGTTATACCCGACAACTGCGTTATTACATTCGACAAGGCAGAAGATTCCATGGTTGTCGACAACGATACTTCGTTTAAACAATACCTGCCAAGCAATCAACGATAATAATAGGAGGCTAGACTATGGCTAAAATGATGGGTGTTATAAATTTAGATTCCGAGTACAGCAACCTTAATGAGTTAACATATTTCAGAAGCGGGGCTGCTGTTCCTTTTGCCGGAAGATACCGGCTGATTGACTTTACGCTTTCCAATATGAGTAATGCCAACATTCATGATATTGCAATTTTCGCACGTGAAAAGTACAGGTCGCTTATGGACCATCTCGGAACCGGTTCCGACTGGGACCTTGACAGAAAGCGCGGAGGACTCTTCATTCTCCCTCCGGACTGGAACGACCCGTCTGACATTTCCCGCGGTGACCTGCAGCATTTTCATAATAACCGTGACTTTTTTGAAAGAAGCTCAGCTGAATATGTGTTTCTCAGCGGAAGTCAGTGCATCATGAATCTTCCTATTTCCGAAGCACTTGATAAGCATATATCATCTGATGCAGATGTCACGTTAATCTCTGCCAGCTTATCCGATGAGGACCGCGAGGATAACAGCTACCTTAAATTACAGACGGATGAAAATGGAGCGGTTACTGCTTTTTCCCATGATAGAAGCCTCCCTTCTATTTTTACCGGGATGTACATTATCAAGAAAAGTCTTCTTATGGAACTCGTAGATGAGTGTATCAACAATGAAAAAGAAAACTTTTTCTTAAACGGTATTAAAGATAACCTGCATAAATTATCTGTGCAGACGTATCATCACGAAGGATATACCGCGTTTATCCAATCACTGAAAAGCTACTACAAGCAGAACATGCGGCTTCTTAATACAGATCATTACCAGACTTTGTTTTTTGAAAACCAGCGGATTTATACGAAAGTAAAAGATGAGCCGCCTACCAAATACGGCGACAGTGCTGAGGTCAATCACTCTTTGGTTGCCAATGGATGTACCATTGAAGGAGAAGTATCCAACAGTATTCTTTTCCGGGGCGTAACGGTGGAAAAAGGAGCCGTAGTTAAAGACTCTATTATTCTGCAGCGTTGTCATATTAAGGCCGATTCCACGATAGATTACTCTATTATTGATAAAGACAGTACGATTGCCAGTGGAACGACACTAAAGGGCATTGAAGATCGTCCGTATGTCATAGCTAAACGTTCAGTTATATAAGGAGAGATGTCCAATGAATCTTTTATTTGCCGCTTCTGAATCACAGCCATTTTTTAAAACAGGGGGCCTCGCCGATGTGGTGGGTGCCCTCCCTCATGCTTTAAAGGAAACCAGCGACGATCATATACAGGTTATTCTTCCGTATTACAATCAATTTATGAAAGACCATTTTGCGGACAGGCTGGAGCTTGTTAAAACCGACATAACGATTCATTTAGGCTGGCGCCGGCAGCGTGCAGATTTACTTAAACTGAATGAAAAAGGAATTACGTATTATTTCATTAAAAATAATTACTATTTTGACCGGGCTAATATCTACAGCTACTATGATGACGGCGAACGGTTTGTTTTTTTCTCCAAAGCTGTTATTGCTGCTCTTCCGCATCTGGAGAAAGATCCCGATATTATTCACTGTCACGACTGGCAGACCGGCCTCGTGCCCGCTTTTTTGAAAGCATACGGCCTCCATTACAAAACCGTGTTTACGATTCATAACCTGCAGTACCAGGGTATTCTGCAGAATTCCGCATTTGATGACCTGATTAATTTAGGAGGAGAACATTACTTCGGCATGGAATGGAACGGACTTATTAACTGCCTGAAGGCGGCTGTGCATCACAGCGATTTAATTACGACCGTCAGTCCGACCTATGCTGAAGAAATCAAAAGTCCGTTTTTTGGAGAAGGAATGCATTCTCTTTTAAACGATAAATCCGACATTCTGCGCGGTGTTCTAAATGGAATAGATACGGCGTCATACGATCCGGCAAATGATTCTTATATTCCCCACCCTTATCACCACTCACCGGAAAAAAAGCGCAGCAACAAAGAAAGCCTGCAGGCCGAATTGGGACTTCCGGTAAACGGAGATATCCCTCTCATCGCCATGGTGACAAGGCTTGCTGACCAAAAGGGGCTGCCATTGGTAGCTGATGTATTTCCTGAATTGATGGAACGGCCGATTCAATTTGTCCTCCTTGGTACCGGAGATCCCGGCCTGGAGCAGTATTTCCGGGATATTTCCTCCCATTATCCGGAGCAGGCTTCGATTCGTACTTATTTTGATGAGGGACTGGCCCGGAGAATGTATGCAGGCGCGGATTTTCTGCTTATTCCGTCCCGCTTTGAACCGTGCGGCCTGAGCCAGCTCATAGCGCTGCGCTATGAAACGGCCTCTATTGTAAGAGAAACCGGTGGATTAAAAGATACTATTCACCCATTTAATCCCGAAACCGGCACGGGAAATGGATTTACTTTTCATCAGTCTGATGCATACGAAATGCTCGGCTGCATCGATCATGCTCTTACAGTTTACGCAGACGAGAACCAGTGGTCCGCTCTGCTGGAGAACATTTATAAAGCGGAAGTAGACTGGAAAACTTCTGCCCGTGTGTATCAGGATTTGTATCAGCAGCTTTCATGATAAAAGGAGAAGTGAGTCATAATGAATGAACAACAGCTTCAGGATTCCATCTGCCAGACCCTCGAAAAAAAACTGGGGACGACTATCAACGAAGCTACTTCCAGAGAAATATATATTGCGGTAAGTTCTATCGTAAAAGAAAACCTTAACAGCGAGTGGCTTCAAACGACAAAACGCTACAAAGAGCAGAATCCCCGTACCGTTTATTATTTTTCTATGGAATTTTTGATGGGACGCTTACTGGAATCCAATCTTTTGAATATGCATTGGCTCGAACCAATGAAAGCAGCTCTTACCAACCTTGGATTTGTTCCGGAAGACATATTTGCGTGTGAACAGGATGCTGGACTTGGAAACGGCGGCCTGGGACGCCTGGCCGCATGCTTTCTGGATTCTATGGCATCGCTGCAGATTCCCGGCCACGGTTACGGCATCCGCTATAAGTACGGCCTGTTCGAGCAGAAAATTGTTGACGGCAATCAGGTGGAACTTCCTGATTACTGGCTGCGCGAGCCTTACGTCTGGGAAACAAAACGCCCGGATCTTACGGCGGTAATCTGTTTTGGCGGACGCGTAGAAACATATGAAGAGAACGGAAAAATGAAGGTGTCCCTGCTGGATACTGAAAAAGTTGCCGCTGTTCCCTATGATGTGCCTATTAAAGGTTATAACAATGAAACAATCAATACACTCCGGCTCTGGAGCGCAGAGCCTCTTGAGAGTGAAGATGGTTTCTATGCCGGAGACAAGCAGAGCTATTATGATCATTTAGAATCCAAGCGCTCCCTTGAAAGAATTTCTGAGTTTTTATATCCCGATGATTCCAATATGGACGGAAAAATGCTCCGTCTGAAGCAGCAGTATTTTCTCGTTTCCTCCGGGCTTCAGACGATTGTTAAGCTTTTTAAGCAGCGCACCGGTCATTCCTGCTTAAAGCTTCACGAATATATCAGCATACAGATTAACGATACCCACCCGTCACTAGTTGTCCCGGAATTAATGCGTCTGCTTATGGATGAAGAAGGACTTGGATGGGATGAAGCCTGGCATGTTACCACTAATACGGTAGCCTACACGAACCATACCATTTTAAGCGAAGCGCTCGAAAAGTGGCCTGTACCTTTATTTTCCCAGCTGCTTCCGCGCATATACATGATTACTGAAGAAATAAACGAACGCTTCTGCCAGATGGTTTATCACGACCACCCGGAGTACCGGTCTGTTATTCATGAACTGGCGGTTATCAGCTACGGCCAGGTCCGTATGGCGCACCTGGCTGTTGTAGGCAGCTACAGCGTAAACGGCGTCGCTAAAATGCATACAGAAATTCTCAAAAGATCAGAGATGAAGCAGTTCTACGGCCTGTTCCCCGGAAAATTCAATAACAAAACAAACGGCATTACCCACCGGCGCTGGCTGATGCAGGCGAATCCGGAGTTAACCTCGCTGATTAACTCATCTATTGGAGAGGAATGGAAGGAACGCCCGAAAGATCTGATTAAGCTGCTCCGCTATAGTAAAGATGCTTCGTTTCAGGAGAAGCTGTTTGAAGTCAAGCAGTTTAACAAGCAGAATCTGGCCCGTTATATAAAAGAAAAAACAGGCCTTATTATTGATGATCGTTCGATATTTGATGTACAGATTAAAAGGCTTCACGGCTACAAGCGCCAGCTTCTTAATATTCTTTACGTCATTAACCGTTATTTATACCTAAAAGACCATCCGCATGCGGATATACCGGCACGGACGTTTATTTTTGGCGCAAAAGCTGCACCAAGCTATCATTTTGCCAAACAGGTAATCCGTCTTATCGTTTCCGCAGCCGATCAAATTAACAATGATGCTTCGATTAACGATAAAATTAAAATCGTTTTTCTTGAAAATTACAACGTCAGCCTTGCCGAAATGATTATTCCGGCATCTGAAGTAAGCCAGCAGATTTCCACCGCCGGAAAAGAAGCTTCCGGTACCGGCAATATGAAGCTCATGATGAATGGTGCTCTGACACTGGGGACACTTGACGGCGCAAATGTTGAAATTAAAGACATGGTCGGTTCGCAGAACATGTTCCTGTTTGGTATGGAAGAATCTGAAATTGAAGAACTCCACCGTACAGGCGGCTACAGCGCGAAGTCTCTTTATCAAAGCGACAAGCGGCTTCACCACATGATTAATCAGCTTCATGATGGTTTCTTTGGCCGGGACGAGCTCGCCTTTAAAGATATTTACTACCACCTGCTTCGTGATAATGACGAATATTTCGTTTTGAAAGATTTTGAAAGCTACGTGGAAGCACAGGAAATGATCGATCAGACATATCAGCAGTGGAATAAATGGCAGGAAATGAGTATTACCAACATTGCCCATTCCGGCAAGTTTTCCAGTGACCGCACCATTATGCAGTACGCATCTGAAATTTGGAATATCTCTCCTTATATTCCTGTGCCTGCAAAGAAATAAAGCTGCAGACACACAAATTAAATCTAAAAAAAGATGAGCCGCTTTTGGCTCATCTTTTTTATTCTCCAGGAAACTGAAGGCCCCACTGTCTGCGTACTTCATCCATAATCTTCATTACGTCCGAAGTAAGATCCAGGGTCCCATCATTGCTGCGGGCGATAACCATCTGATTCATTGCCTCCACCTCATATTCGAGGGCTCTGGCGGTTTCTCCCGCTTCCAGCGTCTCAGTTGTTCCATCATTATAAACAATATCCGCACGGGAAGCCCGGTTAAAATCATCCATTTCAATATAACCCTGCGAGCCGGTAATCAACCCTTTTTTCGGCATATTCCCCCGGAGCGCCAATGATACCACGGCTACTTCCTGATGCTCATTTTTTAATACAATTCCTGATTGTTCGTCTACACCCGTTGAGGCTGTCGTGCCAAGTGTCACAATTTCATTGGGTGCAGCAGTTAAATAATATCTGGCGAACGTTAAAGCGTAGGTGCCAATATCAAGCAGAGCTCCACCAGCCAGGTCTTTGTTGAAAAAACGATCGGTTTTATCAAAGTCTTTAAACATGCCAAACGTGACGTTAACCATACTGACTTTACCGATGCCGCCTTCTTCAATAAAGGATTTCACTTTTTTATGAAGAGGATTATGATAAATCGTCATTGCCTCCGCTAAAATAAGCCCGCGCTTTTCCGCTTCTTCTTTTAGAATCTGCAGCTGCCTGTCGTTTACCGTGATCGCTTTTTCGCAAAATACGTGGCGGTTTTTCTCGAGACTTTTCATGACCCATTCAAAGTGGTGTGAATGCGGGGTTGCTATATAAACCACGTCCACCTCATCGTCTTCAAGCAGTTCTTCGTAACTTCCGTAGGCATGATCTATACCATACGTATCTGCGAAAGCCTGCGCCCGATCCGCACTTCTCGATGCCACGGCGTGAACATGGCCGTTCACTGCTTTGATTGCTTTGGAAAAATTAATGGATATCGTACCTGGTCCTAAAATGCCCCATTTTAACGTTGTCATTTTTTTCTCCTATCTCTTTTTATAAGAATATCTGCTTTTTTTCCAGCCCGGACGATACAGCAGATAAAGCGCTGTTCCGAGCAGCGGAATACTAAACAGAAGCCATTGTTTAGAAGTCAGCGTCCGTTTTCGTTTTGCGGCATCTTTTTTAATCATGTATACAGCCAGCACTGCAAATAATAGAAAATCAATGACCATCGTGTGTACTAAATGATAAGACCAGAAGGCTTCCCATAATCCACCCGGCTGAAAGCTGCCGACGGCAAAAATAATCAGCGCTCCTGTCAGGAGAACAAGCAGGCCTGCAAATACTTTTGATTCGGTTATTTTCCCAACAGCACCCGGTTTGATAAGGTGCGTTGATTCTTTTCGAAGAGCGATATAGGGCATCAGTGCAAAGGCCCCGGCTCCAAAAGAGAGAAGCACGAAAGGCCACGCTTTAAGGCGCCCCCTGCCCGGATCGGTAAATAGAAAAGCAGTGAAAAGCAGCGGCCAGATTCCCAATGAGTTAAATAAAGCGATAACGAGCGGATTCATACTGGTTTGTTCGAATGTAAAAAGAGCCTGCATCTGCTCCATTGTATATTGCTCTCCGGCCGGTGCATAAAAAATTAAATACACGACGGCGAGAGCCCATAATAAAAGTATTCCCAATTTAGCGGACAAGTATGCTCCTCCCCCTTCTTTTTATGCGCGGTTTTTTCTTCCCCACCATGAGACAAGAAGCGGTCCCGATATATTATGCCAAACGGAAAATACGGCAGCCGGAAGCGCAGCAAGCGGGGTGAAATGAACAGTCGCCAGCTGGCTCGCCAATGCGGAATTCTGCATCCCTACTTCGAGCGAAACCGCGCGCCGCTGGGCCTGGTTCAGCCCCATAAACATTGCTGCCGCATAGCCAAGCAGCAGACCGAAACCATTATGAAGAATCACAGCTGCGATAACCAGTGCCCCTGTCTCTATAACATTTTCTCTGTTTGCAGCTAATACTCCTGCCACAATAGCTACAATTGCTGCCATTGAAACGACAGGAAGTATCTTTGTTCCTTTATCTACTACAGCCGGCAGCAGTTTCCTTACTACAATCCCAAGCGTAATCGGAATTAAAATCACCTGTACAATCGAAAGAAGCATCGCTCCTGCATCCACAGGAAGCCACGTATTAGCAAACAGTAAGAGAAGCAGCGGCGTCATTACAACAGCCAGTATAGTGGAAACCGAAGTCATTGCTACAGAGAGCGCTACATCTCCTTTAGCTAAATACACCATAACGTTAGAGGCTGTCCCTCCCGGTGAAGCACCGACCAGAACGAGACCGGCTGCGATCTCCGGCGGCAGCTGCATAAGCAGCGCAATTAAAAATGCGGCGGCCGGCATAATAACAAATTGAGCAATTACCCCTACAATTACCGGAAATGGCTTTTTAGCAATAATTCCAAAATCCGCTCCCTTAAGAGTCATGCCCATGCCAAACATAATAATACCGAGCAGCAATGTGATGTAAGCTGTAATACCAACAAATACATCCGGCAGAAGAAAAGCTGCACCGGCGGCGGCCAGCACAAATACAGCAAAATATTTGTTCACAAACAAAGTTACCTGATCCATTTTTTCGTCCTCCAATAGTATGTACAAAATTATAGTAATATTTTGTCATTTTACTCTTCTATGGCTTATCCTTCAACCCTTTAACGCAGGTACGAGCCTTCTACTGTAAAATTATTTCCCAACTATGCTACAATTTGGCTGAAAAGGAGACGATACGAATGACAAAGACTGGGAATTATGAAAAAGCTACATTTGCAGGAGGATGCTTCTGGTGCATGGTACAGCCTTTTGATGAGCTTGAAGGCATTATCAGCATTACCTCCGGCTATACGGGAGGTCACGTGGATGACCCGTCCTATGAAGAAGTAAAAACAGGAGAAACCGGCCACTACGAAGCCGTGCAGATTGAATTTAATCCTTCTTTATTTCCTTATGAGAAACTGCTGAGGCTTTACTGGCCGCAGATTGACCCTACCGACGACGGCGGGCAGTTTCAGGACCGCGGTCCACAGTACCGTACCGCCGTTTTTTATCATAATGCAGACCAGGAAGCATCCGCACAGCAGTCTAAAAAAGATATGGAACAGAGCGGAAAATTTTCACAGCCTGTCGTTACGGAAATTAAACCCGCCTCCGCTTTTTATCCTGCAGAAGATTATCACCAGAACTTTTATAAAACACACGAAAAAGAATATAAAGAAGACCGGAAGCAGTCAGGACGGGATGAATTTATCCAGTCCCACTGGCAGTAATTTTCGGTAAATCCCCAAAAAGCTGAACTGCCTGAGGCAGTTCAGCTTTTCTTTTTATCCAAACCAGCCCATCAGCCAGTCCATTCCTGTTACAGAAGCAATAGTCATGGCAATAGTCCACACTGCCAGACTAACGTTCATCCACACAACGATCTGCTTTCTTTCTCCCTGAAATCCCAGGGCCAAAGCAGTAGCCAGATGTATGCCCGTAATGCCCGGTCCGGCGAGAGCAATACCCGGAATGCCGTATTTATCAAAAATACGTTTCATTCTCCGCTGGCGTTTTTCTTTTTTAGCCAGTTTTTTCGGGTCCGCATGTTCCTCTTTGGCGTCGGTTTTCACTTTTCGTTTCTGTATTAAGCGCTGATACCACCGTTTTTTCCTTATCCAGTCCATACCGTAAATAATAAGCAGCACGGGCAGCGCGTTTCCTATAAAGGAAACAACGGCTACAGGAACCGGATGAAGTCCCGCGCCAATCCCAATTGGAATAACAATGACAAGCTCCAGCCAGGGAGTTGCAGCCATAACAAACAGTCCTAAATACCATCCAATCCATTCCATTACTCTTCCACCTGACCGCGTCCGCGGATACCCTTCCAGAAAACAAACCATGCCGCTTCTGTTTTCTTTTCCACTGCTGCTGCATCATAAATATGCATTTCTGTCGATATTCCGTCTAAAATTACGTAAAACGCCTGCAGATACACCGTGGTATCTCCCGGCTCTATTTCCTGCTTGGCGATCCCCTCTTTTATGAGTGCTGCCAGCATGCTGTCGGTTTCACCCTCATAGGCTGAGAATTTCCCCAGTATACTCTGCTGCAGATTCCTGGGTGGAAACATGAGGACTCTCATATAGAGCATGCCTTTATCTTTCGAGCTTAAAAAGCGCGCTGTTGATGTTAATACTTCCTTTAAACGGTATTCTACGTTGCTTTCGCTTTTTAACAATATAGATTCTTTTACATACTCCACATACGAACGGAACACTTCATCCACAATTTCAAGAAACAAAGACTCCTTGCTTTCGATATGATTATAAAGGGAAGGCTTTTTCATCCCAAGCTCTTCAGCAAGCGCTGATAAACTCATTCCATCATATCCCTTATCAGCAAACAGCTTTAGTGCCTCCTGCTTTACTTTTATCTTCATCATTTGATCTGCCTCCTGAAACTAACGAACGGTAGCCATTGTATCTTTTTTGGCAGCAGCCCGTCAATTACTCCCGCTTATAAAAAACGGGCTCTTAACATAGTCGGAATAATAAAAAAGCACCTTCCCGGAAGGAAGATGCTTTTTCGCTTATCCTATTAACGTGAATTCCTCAATCGGCCAATAGCGCAGGTTTGCTTTACCAACAATTTCTTCTGTTTCAATAAAACCAAGCTGACGGCTGTCCATACTATTTAAACGGTTGTCCCCCATTACAAATACCGAGCCTTCCGGCACAGTGCTCTGACCGGTTACTTCCTCGAGGGTGAAGTCCTGTGTAAACAATCCTGTTCCGGATGACTGTTCTTTAAACGGCTCCAGATAGGATTCATCCTGCGCTTCTCCATTGACGTACAAAACATCATTTTCAAATGCAATATGATCTCCAGGTACTCCGATTACTCTTTTAATATAGTCGCTCTGCTCATCAGCGTGAAAAACAATCATATCAGAACGGTCCGGTTCTCCAAATTCATATCCAATTTTATTAATAATCAGACGTTCTCCATTTTCTATTGTAGGCATCATGGATTCACCGTGCACCATGTAGTTTGCAAATAAAAATTGTCTTACGATTAGTACGACCAGTATAACGATAATAAATGTTTTGACCCAATCCCATATTTCACGGGCGATATTATTCATTTCTTTTCCTCCGTTTCATATCTATTATAATGTATCATTATTGATTTACAAGGACAATCATTGTCTTCTGTTAAATAGAAGTTGCTAGTTGGCGGTCATATAGGATAAAATCAATACTATAGCCTAAAATGAAAAAGTATGTGACAAATGTGTAACAATGACTAAAGAATGGTTTCCAGACTATAACGGACACGTAACAATAAGGGGATATTTTATGAAGATACTATGGGTTCTCTTTTCCATAGTTCTCGCGTTCTCTATTTTTCCGGGGCATGCTTCCATGCTTACCCTGGACTCCGTGGCTGATGAAGTAAATACCTCCCCGCCGGGATTATCTTATTCTTTACATGATGAGGAGCTGACTATGGCATGGGGGGAAAAAAACTCAACAGGCTATAGAATAAATATTGAACAAACGAATATAAGCGAGAACACACTGCAGATTTACTATTCTCTGCGCTATCCGGATCCGGAGGAATTCAATATCGCCCATCCTGTTTATCCGGAAGATAAGGCTTCCATTGATGGAAGCGCCGACGACATTGAGAATGTAGAAATGTATGAAGTAAAAAACAGCAGCACATTTAAAGATATAAATACTCCTGTAAAAATAGCCAGAGGCGATATATGGACGCTTACTCTAAACCAGGCGGTTAACTCAGATTCTTTAACAGACGCAAATATTTATATTACCGATGAAAACGATGAAAAATTAACCTCTGTACTTGTGCTTACGACCGATCAGGAAATCAAAATCATCCCTCCCGATGAAGAAATGGAGCGGGGCAGCATTTACACTTTATATGTAGAAAAAGAGCTGCAGTCTTCAGCCGGTAACTCCCTTTTAGGCGGCTATAAACAATCTTTTTACATTGATAACGGAGAATCGGTATCGTGGAAAAAAGATGCACCTGTGACTATGCAGCCTGTTATTGCCAATCAGGAACTTGACCTGTCTTTCCAGGGGGCCGGTGCGGAAGAAACCTCGGAAACGGAAGAAGAAATCAACGTTTTCCCCATTGAAATTGATGAAAACAACCAGCCTTTTATGATACGCCGAATTGAAGAAAATACTTCTTTTTCTCCTTTGCGTTCCCCTCTTTCACCAGCAGACAGCTAAACTCTCCAAAAAAGGAGAGTTTAGCTTTTTATTTTCGAATTGATGCCGATATAAATATAAAGAAAGCTGGAAAGAAAGTAGGAACTCCTTTGAATAAAAAAGCAGGTACGCTTTTTATCGTTATACTTCTTGCACTTACTGTTTTCCTGGCAGCCGCTGTTGCGGGAGAAAGTAACGATTATACCTCCCCTTCCAAAACCCTGGATCACCTTATAGATAAAGAGACTTTTCATATACCAACCAACAGCTTTGTTTATACATCCCAAAATGACGTTCTTGCTGAATGGCATAACGAACAGAACCGTCTGTATACAAAGCAGACAAAAACCCCGGAAATAGTTAAGCAGGCATTTCTTTCGACAGAAGATCAGCAGTTTTTTGAACACAAAGGTCTGGATGCCTCTGCGGTCCTTCGTGCGGTACTTGCTAACGCTCAGGCGGGCTCTATAGAAGAAGGAGCCAGTACTATTACGCAGCAGCTGGCCAGAAACCTATTTCTTCATCACGGTCAGACCTATGAACGTAAAATAGCAGAAGTGCTTTATGCTGTTGAACTGGAGAATACCTATTCCAAAACGGAAATACTGGAAATGTATATTAATACTATTTATTTTAACCGTGGTATTTACGGCTTTGAAACTGCCAGCCGGGCGTACTTCTCCAAATCAAGCAGCGACCTTACGTTGGCAGAAACAGCCTTTTTAGCTGCCGTTCCCGCTAATCCCACGTACTATGATCCAATTGATAATAAGGATCACACGCTGGAACGCCAGGGCTGGATTCTACAGAAACTGCTCGATACAGAGAAGATCACCGAAGAAGACTATCAAACGGCGCTGGATGCTCCTATTACTGTAATAGAACCAACGTCAAGAGTCTCGCTGTCGCCGGATTACGAAGATCTCGTTAAAAACGAATTCCGTGAACTTGTTGCAGATAAAGAAGGATACTCCAAACAGGCGGAAACAGCATCGGATGATGATAAACAGGCAGTGTCTGAAGAATTGGATAAGCGGATAGAAGAGCTGATGAACAGCGGCCTTCATATCTACACACATTATGACAGCGGCCTTCAAGCGGCCCAGAATGAGGCGGCCGGATCGGTTCTGTCAAATGACACTGCTGAAGGAGCTTCTGTTACTATTGATCATTTGAATCATGAAATAGTTGCAGCCATTGGAGGGAAAAATTATCAAAATGGAGAATTCCACCGGGCTTTTCAGGCCTATCGTCAGCCCGGGTCCACTATTAAACCGCTTCTTGTCTATGCTCCCTATATAGAAACGTTTGACGTCTCTTCCATATCAATGGTGGAAACAAAAGATATATGTATTAAAGAGTATTGTGTATCTCAAGATGGTCTTAATCAGCCGGTATCATTAAAAAGAGCGCTTGCTGCTTCCTACAACACCTCCGCCCTCCGCCTGTTTGAACAGACCGGTATCAGCGAATCCTTTTCCTATTTGGAAGGTTTTGCATTTGATAACGTAACTTCGGCCGACTACACTCCCGCTTCCGCTTTGGGAGGGTTCAGCCGGGGAGTCAGCCCGCTGGAATTAACGAACGCCTACACTACGTTTTCCAATAATGGAAGCTTTACGCCGGCACGGGCTATTTCCAGCGTGCAGGATGAGGAGGGAAGAGTGCTTTACGAATGGGAAGATAAAGAAGAGGTGGTCTGGTCGGAGGAAACAAATCAGGAAATGCGGATTCTTCTGGAGGAAGTGATAATATCCGGTACAGGAACCGCAGCAAAAATAGAAGCTGAATCGTTCGGAGGAAAAACGGGCACAACGAATGAGGAAAAAGACTTGTGGTTTGCAGGGTACAATGAACGTTACACCACCGCAGTCTGGATTGGCGAAGATCAGCCTGCCTCTCTTGCTGCAGTCGAAAACGAAAAGCCTGCCCTGGTATGGTGGAAAAAGGTGATGGAATGATCTTTTGATTTATAAGTTGTTCAGGCAGACTCTTTCTGCAGGCTGACGGCAGTCTGCAGCAGAGACACCTGATTTTTTATCCATTACAAAACAGGCAGACTTTCTATAAAGCTGTTGTACAGACGCAGCCCGGTATAGCCTATCGATAAAAACAACGCAGTCCAAAAGCTTCCATGCAGAAACAAAACCCCGATTAAACCCGAAGCTGAAATGAAATCTTTTGTCCGAAATAAAAAATACGTAAAATAGACAATGGCTGCTGTCAAAAAAAGACCGCCAAGCGCCGCTGCAGAAGAAACAAGCAGAAGTGAAATCAGTCCGGCGCCCAGATAAATCCAGCTGCCTCCCCTGATTTTCTGCAGCGCCTCCCCCTCCTGATCTTTGGAAAAAAACAGCAGGGACAGCTCCAGAATGGTTCCGGCTATCAGCTTAAACGCAGCGAACAGCATAAAATAAAAAAGCATGCAGAACAGCAGAATACTTATTTTGATACCTGCTTCAGACATAACTTCCATCATGCCCTGATACAACCCTATATCCTGAAGAAAGCTGCTTACCTGACGCTCTGTATACACAGCGAAAGACAGGCTGAAAAGCAGAATAGCGAATAATGGAAAATGGCTTGTTAAATATGTATTTTTCATAGCAGTGCAACCTTTTCTTTTAAAAAGCCCGCAGCAGAGCTGCAGGCTTTTATATTATAAATGATGAACGACTTCAAATTCTTTTAATTCGTTTCCAGAAGCCGGACTCTTCTCTTTGGATTCCCGCTTTTCTTTATGGGCGTTCTTAAACTGGTCGCTGTGAAGCCAGTTCTGGTAAGCTTCTTTAGATTCCCACTTCGTGAATACGACAAGCGGTGCATCTTCTTTTTCCTGTTCTAGAAACATGAAATCCAGGCAGCCTTCCACCTCTTTCATATTTCCAGCGCTTTTTCCAAATCGTTCTTTCATTTGGCCGCGCGCAGGTGCCGGCACATTTAATTCGTTCATTACTACATACATAATTTAATGCCTCCTGTTTTTTCGAATGATTCTGTATTCATTATACCAACTTAAAGACCTGTAATCCAGATACCATTTCACACACTGGTATCAGTAGGTTATACTATTAGCATAGACTGATACATAGAAAGGACGATGAAGATGAAACTTCTGCTGCTGCTTGGCATCTGTGTCATGTTTCTAGCTTCTATTTTCACTGCCGGCGTTGACGAAAAGGCGCACAAAAAGTAAAAATGATAACGTTATCTTATAAAACCACAGGCTCTTTTAAAGAGCCTGTGGTTTTATGTGAGCTGCTGGAAATTCTGCTGGCGCAGAACTTCGTAAATAATAATCGCCGCTGTATTAGATAGATTCAGGGAGCGAATCAAATCATTCTGCGGTATTTTCAGGCATTGATCCGCATAGCGGTCGATAAGTTCCTGAGGTATACCTTTTGTTTCTTTTCCAAATACAAAAAAGAGGTCTTCTTCTCTGCTGCTGTAATCAATAGAGGAATACGTTCTGCTTCCCACGGTTTCTATAAAATAGAATATGCCGTCCGGAAAGGTTTCAGCCAGTTCATCAAAAGAATCATAATAATGGATCTTAACGTCCGGCCAGTAATCACAGCCGGCTCTTTTCAGCATTTTATCCTCTGTGGAAAATCCAAGCGGCCGGATCAGATGAAGATGTGTACCGGTTCCTGCGCACGTTCGCGCTATGTTTCCTGTGTTAGCCGGGATTTCCGGCTGGTACAATACGATATGGTTGCTCATTGCATGTTTCCTTTCTGTAACGCTCTACCTGACTTTCCGTTCTTGAGCTGTCTGTTCTTTTTCTATTTCCAGGAGATAGGTTTTTTTATCAAGTCCCCCACCGTATCCGACGAGCGCTCCATTGCTTCCTATTATACGATGACAGGGTATCATAATGGGAATAGGGTTTTTATTGTTGGCATTCCCCACTGCCCTTACAGCTTTTTCTGAACCGGCAGCAGCGGCAATCTCTTTATACGAAGCAGTTCTTCCGTAAGGAACTTCAATAAGCGCTTTCCAGACCGCCTGTTGAAAAGGCGTTCCTTCCAAATCATACGCTACATCGAATTCTGTACGCGTTCCTTCAAAATATTCTCTGAGCTGCTGAATTTCTTCTTTAAAAACAGACGCGTTTTCTTCTAATTTAATATCGGCGCCTTTGTATCTCACAGCCCAGACCTTAAAGGCCGGTACAGATTCTGCAGTGCCTGCAAATTTGATAGACATCAGGCCTTTGTCGGAAGAAAATAGGGTAAGTGGACCGATAGGGCTTGTCACCTCTGTATAATACAGTATATTTGTCATTCAAGCATCCCCTTTTCTATTTTCACTGAAGACCAAGTGCCGTTTCCAGCTCCGCCAGAACCTCGGACTCCTGTTCAAGCATATAAGCTTCTTCCAATCCTACAATTGCTTCATGGGTGCCAATTTGTCCCAGAGTCCAGGCACAGGACGAACGGATCACTGGTCTTGGATCATTTTTAATTAATTCATTAAGTTCCGGCACGGCTGATTCCTCTTTAAAGTTTCCTAATGCAATAACCGCGTTACGTTGAATCGGCTTTTTGCCTCTCCATGAACCAGCGATGGAACCAAATCGTTCTTTAAATTCTTTATTGCTCATATGCAGAAGAGAATTTAAATTAGGCTTAACCGTTTCCGGATCCGGTTCGAATTCTTTTTGGTGGTGAAAGTCCACCCCTTTGTTTTTTGGACATACCTGCTGGCAGGTGTCACAGCCGTATATACGGTTGCCGATTTTTTTGCGGTACCTTTCCGGCAGCATATCCTTCGTCTGCGTTAAAAACGCAATGCATTTATTGGCATCAAGCTGTCCTCCCTGGATCAGGGCATCTGTCGGACAGGCATCAACGCATATATTGCATGATCCGCATTGATCAGTCAACGGAACATCCGGCTCGATGGCAAGCGTAGTGAGCATTTCACCCAGGTACACATAGGAACCAAACTCCGGGGTAATAACTGCACAGTTTTTAGCACTCCAGCCGATACCTGCTCTTTCAGCAACTGCTCTGTCTGAGAGCTCTCCTGTGTCCACCATGGACCGGCACTGTGCCTGCGGATCTAATTCCTTCACATACTCTTCCAGCCTGCTGAGGCGCTTACGTAATACGTTATGATAGTCTTCCCCCCAGGAAGCACGGCAGAATATACCCCGCCTGTCTCCTTTTGTACTTTTGGGCGCATTTTTTAATTTGGAAGGATAGGCAAGAGCAATAGAAATGATCGTTCTTCCCTCTTCCATAAGCAGCGAGGGATGGGTTCTTTTTTCTATATCTTTTTCTTCAAATCCAGACTGATACTGAAGCTCCTGCTGCGTAATCAGTCTATCTTTTAACGTTAGAAATGGATCGGCGGAAGCGAATCCAACCTTATCAATACCGATCTCTTTGGCGTAGGATATGATTTTTTCTTTCAGTGTTTCTTCAGGCAATCGCCGTCTCCCCTTTTTCTTCATTCCATACTATAGTAAACTCATTTTATTAAGAGACAAAGGAGTTTTTATATGATTAAACAAATCCTGCTCGATAAATCTTTACTCGAAACAGCTCCCGGACTAAAAATTGGAGTGATTCACTATAAGGATATCATAGTTGGGGAATCTCCTAAAATGATTAAAGGCCGGCTGCAGTTTTACCAGGAAACCCTGCATACGGAACTGCAGGAGCTGCCTCTTACAGAAAAAGAAGGAATTTTAGAATGGAGGAAGATTTTCAAGGCGGCGGGCACCGATCCAGCCAGATACCGTCCTTCCCATGAATCGCTGGCACGAACAGTTAAAAAAACCGGAGCTCTCTCTTTTGTGCATTCTGCCGCCGATTTAAACAACTTTTTTTCTATTCAGTATATGCTTCCTGTTGGAATTTATGATGCGTCTGCATTACATGGAACCATAACGATAAAAGTCGGCGGAAAATACGATACATATGAAGGACTAAATGGAAGAACAAATAATTTCGAAGGGAAAATCGTTTCTACTGATGAGGAAGGAGCATTTGGAAGCCCTATTGTTGATTCCCATCGGACAAAAACAAAGATAGAAAGTACAGAAGCACTCCAGCTTTTCTACCTTCCTCCCTCTCTTCCAAAAGAAGAAGCGGTAAAGCTTTTGGCAGCCTCTTCAAAAATGTTTCATCAAATACACAGTGGAGAAGCTTCCACTATCATTCTAGATGCAGAACAGCCGGATTTCTCCTTCTAAAAAACGATATACACAACAAAACACATCCATCTCTGGGTGTGTTTTGTTGTTTAATATTTGTGATGAATATGCAGATTGATTTCCTCAGCAATTTCAAACCAGTTTCTCATATTCTCTTCAATATAAGTCTGATGATTTGCAGGAAGACGTTCTAAAATAATCGTTTTAAAGTCTTCGATCTCATTTTGTTCGAAAAAAAATGTTACAAATACCGTCGAATGAATAGTATGTGTCAACGTATAGTTAATGTGGAGGTCTTTATGCGGATCTCTTGTTTTTATAGATGTTTTTGATTTAACTGGTTTTATAGGTTTCATATGCATTCCCCCTTTTTATGTAAAAGGAAATTAATTTGAAAATTCTTACTATTATGAATATATATATGATTTCTTTTAGTATATCATGAAATCATCTAGTATTTTGCATTATTTCCATCCAACAGAAACAAAAAAACAGCTCCCGGCAGCGGGACCTGTTCACGTATAATTAAATGAGTGGTAGCGGTGGCCGGGATCGAACCGGCACTCCGTTAGGAACACGATTTTGAGTCGTGCGCGTCTGCCAATTCCGCCACACCGCCAAGTCAGTAAATTAATGAAGTTGGTGCCGAGGGCCGGACTCGAACCGGCACGGAGGTACACCCTCCGCAGGATTTTAAGTCCTGTGTGTCTGCCAATTCCACCACCCCGGCAGGTTGTAAAGGGAAAAATGATGTATGGAGGCGACACCCGGATTTGAACCGGGGAATAGGGGTTTTGCAGACCCCTGCCTTACCACTTGGCTATGCCGCCATTTATGAAATGCGGTCTTTTATGTGTTGACTCGCGTTAAAAATGGAGCGGAAAACGGGATTCGAACCCGCGACCCCCACCTTGGCAAGGTGGTGCTCTACCACTGAGCTATTTCCGCATAAATGGCTGGGCTAGCTGGATTCGAACCAGCGCATCACGGAGTCAAAGTCCGATGCCTTACCGCTTGGCCATAGCCCAACATAAAAATGGGGCGGCTGATGGGAATCGAACCCACGAATGCCGGAACCACAATCCGGTGCGTTAACCACTTCGCCACAACCGCCATATTTAATATTGGCAGGGGTAGTAGGAATCGAACCCACATCTGCGGTTTTGGAGACCGCCGTTCTAGCCGTTAAACTATACCCCTATATGAATAAAAATGGTGGAGGGGGACGGACTCGAACCGCCGAACCCAGAGGGAGCAGATTTACAGTCTGCCGCGTTTGGCCAACTTCGCTACCCCTCCACATGGTGCCGGCCAAAGGACTTGAACCCTCAACCTACTGATTACAAGTCAGTTGCTCTACCAATTGAGCTAGACCGGCATAAATAAAGTGGTGGCTCGAGACGGAATCGAACCGCCGACACGTGGATTTTCAGTCCACTGCTCTACCGACTGAGCTATCGAGCCATGCTTATATTTTCTCTATGAACAGTTTATACTGCTTCACTAGAAAAATACAACTACTTCTTTAAAAATAAAATGGCGGTCCGGACGGGACTCGAACCCGCGACCTCCTGCGTGACAGGCAGGCATTCTAACCAACTGAACTACCGGACCATTTTGGTTGCGGGGGGAGGATTTGAACCTCCGACCTCCGGGTTATGAGCCCGACGAGCTACCAGGCTGCTCTACCCCGCGATGTTATAAAAAATGGTGGAGGATGACAGGATCGAACTGCCGACCCCCTGCTTGTAAGGCAGGTGCTCTCCCAGCTGAGCTAATCCTCCAATATTTGGTGACCCGTACGGGATTCGAACCCGTGATACCGCCGTGAAAGGGCGGTGTCTTAACCACTTGACCAACGGGCCTAAAACTAATATGTAATGGCGGAGAGCGAGGGATTCGAACCCTCGAGACGGGTTAACACCGCCTACACGATTTCCAATCGTGCTCCTTCGGCCACTCGGACAGCTCTCCATTGGCTCCACAGGCAGGATTCGAACCTGCGACCGATCGGTTAACAGCCGATAGCTCTACCACTGAGCTACTGTGGAATATTATAAAGCCCGGCAACGTCCTACTTTCACAGGGGGTCGCCCCCCAATTATCATCGGCGCACAAGAGCTTAACTTCCGTGTTCGGCATGGGAACGGGTGGGACCTCTTGGCCGTTGTCACCGGACAACATCGGGAACCGGTGGTTCCTTCAAAACTGGATAGCGACATCCGAATGGAAAAAGTATTTGGATAAGTCCTCGATCGATTAGTATCTGTCAGCTGCATGCGTCGCCGCACGTCCACCTCAGACCTATCTACCTTGTCATCTCCAAGGGATCTTACTCACTTGCGTGATGGGAAATCTCATCTCGAGGGGGGCT
>NZ_RAPK01000010.1 GCF_003610495.1 Sinobaca qinghaiensis
GATCTGCTTGATTATCGGGTATTAGCTCCGGTTTCCCGGAGTTATCCCCGTCTAGAGGGCAGGTTGCCCACGTGTTACTCACCCGTCCGCCGCTCAATTCCCCGGTTTCCCTCCGAAGAGGTCCGCCGGGTGCATGCGCTCGACTTGCATGTATTAGGCACGCCGCCAGCGTTCGTCCTGAGCCAAGATCAAACTCTCCATGAAAGTTGATGCTTAGTTCTTGCTGGTCTTACCTTGCGCAGCAGGCCTTGCCTGCCGCGACTTGTTGTTCGCGCGTTGTTTTCATTCCATTTTCAAAGGACACGTGTTTTGCTGCCGTCGTGTTTTGGCGACTTTTATAAGATACCATTTTCAATTGTTAATGTCAATGATATTTATAAAATTAATCTGCTGTGTTTCTTTAGAGCAGGAAGCCGTTCGGCGACAATGTGTAATATACCATTATATAAAATAGATAGTCAACAGATATCAATAAAATTATTATAGAAAAATGATTCTGAATAATCCACTTCTATTCGATTCACTATTTATTTCTATAACACAGCTTCTATTATCATGTGAGAAGACAGTTTTTGCAAGCACTTTCATGTGATATAATCATTATATCCGGGAGGTAATAAAATGGCGCTGAAGGCTTCAAATAAAATCAACCGCATTAGAACGTTTGCTTTATCACTAGTTTTCGTTGGTATTTTTATTATGTATATTGGTATCTTTTTCAGAACTTCTCCTATTATAATGACGATTGCTATGATATTAGGCTTTATTTTTGTTATTTCCAGCAGCGTGGTTTATTTCTGGATTGGAATGATTTCCACTAGTACTGTGCAGGTAACCTGCCCCAACTGCAATAAAACGACAAAGATTCTCGGCAGAGTGGATGCATGCATGTACTGTGATGAACCACTGACTCTTGATAAAACACTGGAAGGAAAAGAATTCGATTCGGCTTATAATAGAAAACACACAAAAAGCTGACCCAATAACGGGTCAGCTTTTTGTGTGTTATTAATGTCTTGAAATCGGCGCGCAGTCAGGACACTTACCGTAAATCTCCATACGGTGGGTGTTAATCTGAAAACCGGTAACATGTTCTGCCAATGACTCTACTTCGTCAAGACCGGGATAGTGAAAATCAACGATCTTTCCGCAGTCCGAGCAGACAACATGGTAATGATCAGACGTAACACAGTCAAAACGGCTTGAAGAGTCCCCGTAGGACAACTCTCTTACTATACCTACTTCTTTGAAAACACGAAGATTATTATAGACAGTAGCAACGCTCATATTCGGGAATTTTCCTTCGAGGGCCTTATATATATCATCTGCGGTCGGATGGCTCATCGAATCATATAAAAACTCCAAAATAGCATGACGTTGCGGAGTCATGCGAATCTTCGTACTCTTCAAAGAATGCACTACTTCCTGAAGACGTTCATTCGCCATCGTCATGCACCCCACTTTCTTTTATAAAACAATTCTTTAATTATAATTCTTATAATTAAATATTATCCGAATTATAGATTGGTTGTCAAACATTGTCCCTTTAAGGTTTTACAGCACCGGCAGTCCGGAGGCATTTTTCGCATCTATCAGGAAACTGATAAATCGATGCGTACGTTCCTCCTTTTTTCCTTTTTTCTTTTCATAGTCCAAACATATACTTTTTAAGGATTCAGTAAGTACATCTACTTCTTTTTCAGGTATTCCAAATAAAAATGTAGTACTTCCTTTTCGAAGAAAGCTTCCACTGCTGGACAGTTTTGTCATCCGGTAGCCTAATCTTTTGGTGCGGTTCTCAATTTCATCCGCATAAAAATCATCTGCAATACATATCATTAGTTTCATACAGCCGCCCCCTAATATCCTTTTTTAACGTCTACTGTATTAATCATAGATTCCGGGTGACGCAGAAATGCTTTTAGATTTTTTTCAAATATATCCATAGCTCTAGGTACGTATCCTGAAGAAATACCTGAAATGTGAGGAGTTACGGTAACATTCTCCATTTCCCAGAACGGATGGCTCTCACCGAGCGGCTCCTGATTGAATACGTCCAGAACCGCGTGATGAATGGCTCCCTTTTTCAGTGCATCTATAAGATCCTGTTCCTGCACAGTGGCACCTCGTCCTATATTAATAAACACCGCTTCTTCTTTCATTGCTTCAAATATATACTTGTCTATTACATTTTCCGTTTCTTCTGTTAAAGGGAGAACATTTACTACGTAATCCGCTGAAGCTACTGCTTCTTTAAGCTGAGAAGCATTGAACATCTCATCAAAAAAAGAGGCTGTCTCTCCTTTTGTGTTCACTCCTGTTGTATGCATATCAAACCGCTTAACCGCTTTTGCCGTTTCTGTTCCAATAGATCCTGCTCCGAGAATGGTTACGTTTCTGCCTTCTACTTCAACGGGCACAGCCCGGCGGCTCCATATCTTCTGCTGTTCCTGCTTGTAGTAATGTTTTCCCTGCCTTGCATGCTGGAGTATTGCAAAAATGGTGTATTCTGCCATCGGCTTCCCATGTATTCCTTTAACGTTAGTTACTTTTATTCCCTTTTGCTCTATTGCTTTAAACGGCATTTTATCCATTCCTGCTGATATCACCATGATCCATTGCAGCCGGGGAGCAGCGTCTATATCTTCTTCAGTCAAGTCCTCTCCATAAGTAAGCAGGATATCCGCCTCATGAAGGTGCCCCCTCGCCTCTTCGATTGATTTGGACCAGACAAATACAGCTTCCGGGAACGATTCGTTTAAATGTTCTTTAATAGCTGATTTCATTTTAGTTGTGGAAACGATAACTGGTTTATCATTCATGACCGGATGACTCCTTTAATGAGTTCAGTACCTGATCTGCGTGATTTTTCACACGGACATTTCTCCACTCTTTAATTAAGACGCCTTCTTTATTAATAAGAAAAGTAGAGCGTACGATTCCCATGTATTCTTTACCAAATGTTTTTTTCAGCTGCCAGACATTAAATGCTTCAGCCGCAGTTTTATCTTCATCGGACAGCAGAGGAAACGGAAGACCGTATTTCTCAATAAAAGCCTGATGTTTTTTTATCGGATCCGGGCTGATTCCCAGCACGACAGCATCGGCTTTCTCCCAATCTTCCGATAAATCCCTGAAATCGCAGGCTTCCGTTGTGCAGCCGGGCGTCATGTCTTTTGGATAAAAGTAGAGTACAATGTTTTTTCCTTTATAGTCTTCCAGGGATATTTCATTTCCACTGCTTGCAGGAAGCGTAATGGACGGCACTTTTTCTTCAATATGTATAGTCAATAGTGTTCCTCCTCTTAAGTCTTTGTATGTAAATTATTACAGCAACCTCCGTTTTTCGCAACATCAGGAAAAAGAATATGGAAAATTTTTCATTTATATATCCTTTTTCACTTATTATATAGATAAAAAGAGGAAAAGTAAGATAAAATAGAAAGTTGAACCGTATGACTGCAAACTAAAACCATTTATCAAAAGGATGAGTAAAAATGAAAGAACGCATAGAATCTGAAGCTTTATACAATGAAGCAAAAAACATTATACTGGGCGGAGTAAACAGCCCGTCCCGCTCTTTCAAAGGTGTTGGAGGAGGTACACCCGTTTTTATGAAAAACGGGAAAGGCGCCTATTTATATGATGAGGACGGAAACAAATACATCGATTATCTAGCAGCCTACGGTCCTATTATTACAGGGCACGGGCACCCAGCGATTACGCAGGCTATTACAGAGGCTGCTGAAAACGGCACGCTCATTGGTACACCAACAAAGCTGGAAAACCAGTTTGGAAACCTCCTCCGCGATGCCATCCCTTCCCTGGAAAGAGTGCGTTTTGTTAATTCCGGCACCGAAGCCGTTATGACCACCATCCGCGTAGCACGCGCCTACACCGGAAGAAATAAAATTATAAAATTTGAAGGGTGCTATCACGGACACTCTGACCTTGTACTGGTGGCTGCCGGATCCGGGCCCTCCACCCTTGGTTCTCCCGACTCCGCCGGCGTCACTAAAAACATCGCAGAAGAAGTCGTTACCGTGCCTTTTAACGATCTGGAGAGCCTCCAGGCCGCTTTGGATTATTGGAAAGATGAGATTGCTGCTGTAATGGTGGAGCCTATTGTAGGAAACTTCGGCATGGTTATGCCGGAACCAGGATTTTTGGAGGGCGTGAATGACTTAACCCACCAGGCTGGCGCTCTCGTTATTTATGATGAAGTGATTACAGCATTTCGCTTTATGTACGGCGGGGCCCAAAACCTGCTGGGTGTCACACCCGACATGACAGCGCTCGGAAAAATTATCGGCGGCGGCCTGCCAATCGGCGCATACGGAGGCAGACAGGATATTATGGAAGAGGTAGCTCCAATGGGTCCCGCTTATCAGGCAGGAACGATGTCCGGTAACCCCGCTTCCATGAGTTCAGGTATTGCCTGCCTGGAGCTGCTGAAACAGCCGGGTCTATATGATAATCTTGACCATCTTGGCGAAAAACTTGAAAAAGGACTTCAGGAAGCTATCGATCAATACAATATTCCAGCTTCCATCAATAGGATAAAAGGCGCTCTTACGCTTTACTTCACTCCCGATAAAGTGAAAAATTATCAGGATGCAAAAAAAGGGAACGATGTTTTATTCTCCGCCTTTTTTAAAGGTATGCTCGACAAAGGCATTCATCTGGCCCCCTCTAAATACGAAGCCTGGTTTTTAACAACAGCCCATACGGAAGCTGATATTGACGCTACTATAAAAGCTGCCAAAGAGGTTCTTGCTTCCCTTGCCCCTTGATGAAGCCTGAATTATTGTGTATAGTATCGAATGGCTGAAAGATAAGTCATCAAATACAGTTCTATAAAGAAAGGAATTATTCATTTCCATGAAATTAGGAGCACGTATTTTTAAAACCGGGCTCGCCATCGTTATTGCTATTTACATTGCTACATGGGCCGGTATTGAGCCTACATTTTTTGCAGCCATTTCGGCTACTTTTGCTATACAGCCTTCTGTTTTCCGATCCTACCAGACTATTCTCGAACAGATTCAGGCTAACATTATTGGAGCCGGGCTCGCCATCATTTTTGCACTTACTTTTGGGTTTGAACCGGTTATCATCGGCGTTACGGTAATGGTTACAATCGCCATCATTCTAAAGATAAAACTTGATGCTTCTTCTATTCCTATAGCTTTAGTTACTGTTATTATCATTATGGGAAATCCGGCTTCGCAGACGAACTTTCTTATCTTCGCCGGAGAGCGGTTTCTGCTTATTTTAATTGGAGTACTGTCGGCCTTCCTTGTGAATTTAATTTTTCTGCCGCCTAAGTATGAAACCAAGCTTTATCATAAAATATCTGACCATACTGTTGATATAATACGCTGGATTCGCTTAAAGACAAGATTTGAGACGAATCACTATTCCTTAAAAAAAGATCTGCCGGTCATGAACGAAACGTCATTAAAAATAGATAACTTATTTGCACTTTATAAAGAGGAACGGACGTACTTCTTAAAAAGCAAATGGAGCAAAGCACGAAAAATTGTCTTATTTAAAGAAATGATTTCCGCTCATCGAAAGGCTCTTTCCATATTAAAAGCGCTGGATAAACATGAACACCAGCTTCAGGGAATGCCTGAGGATATGCAGACTTTCATTCAAAGGCAGCTTGATCATTTAACAGAATACCACGACCGTATTTTAATGCGGTACGTAGGCAAAGTGAATGTGCAGCTGACAGACCGCATGGAAGAAGAAGTCGAATCAGGGGAAAACCGCCTGACTGACTCCTTTATGGATTTGTATGACCAGCAGTATGTAACAAGAGATGAATGGCTTCATCTACTGCCGGTCGTCTCGCACATTGTAGAATACAACGAGCAGCTTGATCACCTGGCTACATTAGTAGAGAGTTTCTTTAATTTTCACCAGAAAGAAAACACAGTAGCTATTAAAGATCCGGAAGAATAGGAAAAAGCACGCCCTCATAGAGGCGTGCTTTTTACGTATGCTGTACATTATACAGCTTGTGATAGGCTCCATGGGCATTCATAAGCTCCACATGAGAACCGCTTTCGCTCACTTTTCCATTTTCAATAACGACAATTCTGTCCGCATGGGTAATCGTAGATAAACGGTGCGCTACAATAAACGTTGTTCTATCTTTGGATAATAGGCCCATCGCTTCCTGGATAAGGTGTTCGCTTTCCAGATCAAGAGCTGATGTTGCCTCATCAAATATAAGCATGGGAGGATCTTTAAGAAAAACACGTGCAATAGCCACTCTCTGTTTTTGGCCCCCGGAGAGTTTAACACCGCGTTCTCCTACCGGCGTGTCATACCCCTGCGGCAGATTCATAATGAATTCATGAGCGTTTGCTGCTTTTGCCGCAGCAATCACTTCTTCATCTCCCGCATCCGGATTCCCCATCAGAATATTTAATTTGACAGAGTCGCTGAATAAAATATTATCCTGAAGCACGATGCCGATTTTATCGCGGAGCGAATGTATCGTATAGTCGCGGATGTCGGTGCCATCCAGCTTTATCGATCCGCTGCTCACATCGTAAAATCTTGGCAGCAGGCTGACCAGCGTGCTTTTGCCGCCGCCGCTCATTCCCACCAGAGCGATCGTCTCTCCCATTTTCACCTGAAGATTGATATCTTTTAATACTTCTTCTCCACCTTCTTCATAAGCGAAGGTCACATGGTCAAATTGAATTTTCCCATCTGTTCTGTGGAGGATTTCAGCATCTTTTTTATCTTTTATATCATATTTTTCATCTACAAATTCAAATACTCTATCCATAGAAGCAATAGACTGCGTAATGGTCGTTGAAGAGTTTACGAGTCTTCGCAGCGGGCCGTAAAGCCTTTCAATATAAGCGATAAAAGCTACCATTTCTCCTACCTGCAGCCCTCCGTTTATAACGAGATAACCAGCTGCCAGAATCACGATTAATGGAGCGATATCAGTAATTGTATTAACGACTGCAAACGTTTTTGCATTCCATTTGGAATGATCAATCGCTTTATCAAGAAAGTTTGAGTTCCGTCTGTTGAACTGGCCCTGCTCATAATCTTCCAGCCCAAAGCTTCTAATTACGTTCATGCCCTGCACCCGTTCGTGAAGGTGTCCCTGCACGTCCGCGAGCGCCTGGGACCTGACTTTTGTCAAATGGCGGAGTCTGGAGTAAAAATATTTAATGGAAATACCATAAAGCGGAAAAAGCGATATGGCAACAAGCGTCAGCCACCCGTTCATCGTAAGCATAATAATGATAACGATAATAATCGTAACCAGATCCAGCCATACGTTCATCAGCCCGGTGATTACAAAGTTTTTCGTCTGCTCCACATCATTAATTACTCTTGAAATCACTTCGCCTGCTTTTCTATTGGAATAAAAGCGGAGACTAAGCTTTTGAATATGTGCAAACAGTTGGTCCCGTATATCATAAAGCACCTTACTGCCGGTCCATTGGGCAAAATACTGGCGGTAGTACTCAACGGGAGGACGTATAATCAGAAAGACGACAATAGCTCCGCCCAAAAGCCATAAGAGCGTATTTGTTTTTTCTGCATTGCTTATGCCTTCTGCTAAAATTAAATCGTCAATAACATAAGCCATAATCAGAGGGGTTAGAAGAGGAATGCCAAATTTCAGTACTCCAATTAATATAGTAAACACAATGATCCATTTGTATGGCTTAACGAAAGTTAAATAACGGCTGATGCTTCCTTTGACTTTTTGCTTTTTTGGTATGTCCCTTTTGCGTGTTCCGGTTTTCATCGAAAGAATAGATACCTTTCATACCACTGCTCCACAAACTGCGGGGCAAATGGCCCTTTTCCCTGGTAAATCCAGGACTGCAGCTCTCTTACCCCATTCCAGACTTTTTCATCAACCATAGCGGGATAATTCATTATTCTGCTGTGTTCTTTATATTCTTCTTCATCAAGTAAATTATAGGTCATATCCGGCAGTACCTTAATATCCAGATCGTAATCAATATACTTTAATGCCTCTTCATCCCACACAAAAGGCGTGCCGACATTGCAGTAATAATGGATACCGTCCGAGCGGATCATTCCAATCACATTAAACCATTTTTCCCAGTGGAAGTAACAGATGGCCGGCTCTCTCGTCCGCCAGACCCTGCCGTCTGACTCATGCACTAGAATTCTATCATTACCGCCGATAATTTCTTTAGATGTGCCTTTTAAAATAAGGGTCTCTTCCCAGACACGATGAAGCGTTCCATTATGCTTATAGCTTTGTATTTCAATTGTTCTTCCGGTTGCGGGGAATTCCATGCATTTCTCCTTCCTATAGCTTCCATAAATATATTTGTCCTTTGTTGATTGATGGCCGAAGGACTTTATGTGAGCAGCGATATACCTCCATCAATAATAATGGTCTGCCCGCGGATCATTGAGGCCTCTGGTGAAAGCAGGAACATGACTCCGTTTGCAAGGTCTTCTTTATCTACCATCCGTCCGGCAGGTGTTCTTTTTTTGGCATCTTCAAGCATTTCCTCCTGATTGGGAAAATGATTTAATGCATCTGTATCGACTACGCCGCCGGATACAGCATTAACTACGATGTTTTTTGGAGCAAGCTCGACTGCCAGGTAACGGGTAAGCGATTCGACCGCTGCTTTGGATACACCAACCGCCGTATAGTTATCGAGCACTCTCTGCGCTCCCAGTGAACTAAGACTGACAATGGATCCGCCATCCTCTTTTTCCATCAGCTTTGCTGCTTCCTGGCCGCAGAATAAAAGGGCTTTGCTGTTAATTCCCATAGTCCAGTCCCAGTGGTTTTCTTCCAGCTCCATAAGCGGCTTTAGTACGCCGGAAGCTGCGTTGTTTACAAATACGTCCAGCCTTCCGAAATGCTGATCAATTTCCGCAAACAATTCTTTTATTTTCTCCACTTTACCGACGTTTGCTTTAACAACAAGTACTTCGACGCCTTTTGCACGCAGCTCTTCTGCCGTTTCTTCTGCCGCCTTCTTGCTTCGCGCATAATTAATGACTATATTATATCCTTTATCTGCCAGCTTATGGGCAATGTGCTTTCCAATTCCTCTGCTGCTCCCTGTTACTAACGCTACCTTATGACTGTTCATCTTTTCTCCTCCATTTTACAATAACACTTTATCCTTACACAGTATAACGTATTTCCTCTTCAAGCAAAAACACCCGTCTTTTTGCCTTTCCTCTTTTTACCGTTTTCTTTTATACTTAATGCAGTATGCAAAAGGAGGACATCTATTATGATTCAACCAGCTGAACGAACAAAATCGCTTGGAGCCAGCGTTTTCACTGAAATGGCCCGCCATAAGAAAAAAGCAGCCTCTAAGGGTAAGGATATGATTGATTTAAGCGTAGGAAGCCCCGATCTGCCGCCTCCGTCCGGAGTGCGTTCTATTTTGTCGGAAGAAACGCTGGAAAAAGACAATTACGGATATGCGCTGCAGGGTTTGGAAGCCTTTAATGAAGCTGCTTCCGGCTATTGCAGCGAACGCTTTAATATTTCCCTCGATTCTTCTGAAGTACTCCAGCTGCTGGGCTCCCAGGATGGCTTATCGCACCTGGCGCTGGCCTACTTAAATCCGGAGGATTATATTATCATTCCTGATCCCGGTTACCCAATCTATTCTGCCTGCGCTGATCTTGCCGGTGCCTATACATATCCTGTGTCCCTTAATGAAGAAAACCAGTTTATGCCTGATATAACCGCAGTACCCTCCCATGTGCTGGAACGGACAAAAATTCTTATTATGAATTATCCCGGCAACCCTGCCTCAGCCCGGGCAACTAAAGATTATTTTGAAAAGGTCGTCGCGCTTGCGCTGGAACACTCCATTCTTATAGTCCATGATTTTGCTTATGCAGAGCTCGATTTTACCGAAGATAAACCGCTCAGTATTTTCCATATAGACGGGGCAAAAGAAACGGCGCTTGAATTTCACTCTCTTTCGAAAAGCTTTAACATGGCTGGAGCACGCATAGGTTTTGTTACCGGCAGAGAAGATCTGTTAAAACCACTTGCCGATATTAAATCCAATATCGATTATGGTGTTTTTTACCCTGTTCAAAAAGCAGCCATTCATGCTCTCACATATGAGCAGCCTTTTCTGTCTACACAAAAGCAGACCTTTCGAAACCGGCGCGATGTGTTCTGCCAGTCACTTCATGAAAAAGGATGGCACGTTACCATCCCGGACGGGGGAATGTTTGTATGGGCAAAGCTTCCTCCTTCCTATACGTCGATGGGCTTTGCGTTAAAAGCACTCGAAGCTGGAGTCGTTGTGACTCCCGGCCATGCTTTTGGCCTGGAAGGAGAAGGCTATGTCCGGATTGCCCTGGTACAGGAGGAAGAAAGGCTTAAAGAAGCAGCCAATCGTCTGGCCTCTATTATTTTTTAGTGTACTTCTTCTGCGCAATGGGTAAAGAGAGAATAAAGCGCTTTACTTAAAGGAGAGAGATGAATGCAGAAAAAACGCTATTACGTGGACATGGAACAATCGGGCATGGGTATTTCTGAAGTACAGACCGGCGAAAACACTATCCAATACGCGGTGGACGTTACACCGGAAGAAAAAGAAGAGCTCGAAAAGCAAATCGATGAAGTAAAACACGAAGATGCTTCCGGCGGAGAAATTTTAGCCAGGGCAGTTGATGAAAGAAACGCTGATGCAGCCAAAGATAAAATGCAGGTAAAAATGGATAGCCTATATAAAAAAATCTTTGAAGTAGGCACGCCGGAAACGAAAGATTTCATCCGCGAAATTAGAAGCGACCTTGTTTAATTTGATTTTCAAAATAAAATAAATACTATTTGATCAGCAGATATATTTTCACTAAAAAACGGCCCCCTTTATTTTAAAGGGAGTCGTTTTTTTAAATCGGCAACTATCTGCTACCAGGCTGATATGCTGCCGTCCGTTCTTGATTCCGTACCAGCGGCATAAACTCCTGAGGCTTTATCCTTCCAGATAATCTGTCCGCGTCCAAAACTGCCGGAATGATGAGCGGTTTCCATTTGATGCCCGCGGGCTGCAAGCTGTTGAATGGTGGAAGACGGAAAAGCATGCTCTATACTTACCTTTTTTCCACTTATCCACTGCCATCTTGGGGCATCCAGCGCGGCCTGCGGATTCATATTAAAGTCGATTGTATTCATTACGACCTGCATATGCCCCTGCGGCTGCATAAATCCTCCCATTACTCCAAAGGGGCCAATCGCTTCCTTTCCCTTTGTGAGAAAGCCGGGAATAATTGTATGAAATGTTTTCCTGCCGCCTTCCAGCGCGTTATCATGACCGGGATCCATAGAAAAATTATGGCCTCTGTTCTGCAGAGCTATTCCTGTATCAGGAACAACCACTCCCGAACCGAATCCCATATAGTTACTTTGGATAAACGATACCATGTTTCCCTCATTATCTGCAGCTGCCAGATAAACGGTCCCTCCTTTTGGAGGAGTACCGGCCTGAGGATCCACAGCTTTTTCTCCAATAAGTTTCGTTCTTTCTTTTATATACTCTTCAGATAAAAGAGCGGCGGTGCTTTGTTTCATTTTGGCAGCGTCTGTAATATATTCCAGACCATCAGCAAATGCCAATTTTAACGCTTCTATTTGTTTGTGCAGGGTCTCTTCATTGTCTCTTTCTTTCAGAGAATGGCTTTCGATCATTTTTAAAGCCTGCAGCGCAACGAGCCCCTGGCCGTTTGGCGGAATTTCCCATACTTCATATCCTTTATAAGAAACGTGAATCGGCTCCACCCACTCCGCCCGGAAAGAGGCGAGGTCCTCTTTTGAAAGAAAACCGTCATGTGCAGCGGAAAAATCCGCTATCTCTTCGGCAATACTGCCTTCATAAAAAGAACGGTCCCCTTCTTCAGCCAGGCGTCTCAGCGTCCTCGCATGCCCCGGCGATTTCCATACTTCCCCGGCCCGGGGAGCTTTTCCTTCCGGCATAAAAATACGGAACCACTCTTCGAACACTTTGCCTTCCAGCTTTTGCTCAAAAGCGGCAGCTCCTTTATTCCAAAATTCTGCCAGCACCGGTGATAGTGGATATCCGTTTTCAGCATAATCGATTGCCGGCTGCAGCAGATCAGAGAACGGCAGCCTGCCAAAGCGCCGGGAGAGTTCTCCCCAGGCAGAAGGGGCGCCGGGAACGGTAACCGGAATCAGGCCGTGTACAGGAATTTCTGACAGCCCTCTTTTTTTCAATGCACCAATTGATAAAGAGGCAGGCGCCGGACCGCTTGCATTTAAACCGTGCAGCTTGTCTTTTATCCAAACCAGGGCAAAGGCATCCCCGCCAATTCCGTTTGAAGTCGGCTCCACAACAGTAAGGCACGCGGCTGTGGCAATAGCGGCATCAACTGCATTTCCGCCTTTTTTTAAAATATCCAGGCCGGCCTGGGAAGCAAGCGGCTGGGAGGTGGCTACTACGCCGTTTTTAGCATAAACTGTAGAACGTTTGGAAGCATATGGATTATAGCCCGCATCAAAAGTTAGCATATAAGTCTCCTTTTACATATTCATATTGGACTGCCCGCCGTCTACGTTAATACTTGCCCCTATAATCCAGGAGCTTTTTGGTGAAGCAAGAAATAACGCCGTGTTGGCAATTTCTTCAACCGTGCCGAAGCGGCCGGCCGGTATTTCCTGCTTTACAAATGCTTTCATTTTTTCCGGATCTGCGTCTATCCGCTTCTGCCAGTTTCCGCTTGGATGAAGGATCGATCCGGGAGCAATGGAATTAACGCGGATGCCCTTTTTCACTGCTTCATCTGCTAAAGATTTAGTAAAGCTTATTAAAGCCGCCTTTGCGTTATTATATGTAGGCTTTCCGCCTGATTCTCTTCCGAAAATGGAAGTAATCTGCAGAATGACCCCTTCCTGCTTTTTTATCATCTGCTCGTAGGCAAGCTTGCTTAAATGCACAGCTGAAAAATAATTCCATTCCATCGCATGATAGAAATCCTCCATATCGGTCTCCAGAACAGAAGTGCCGTTACTGCCTCCCAGATTGTTTACGAGAATATCAATGTCTCCTGCCTCGTCCAGAAAAGTCTGAAATACGGCTTCCCGCTGCTTCTCATCCGTTAAGTCGCCAGCTAAAGGAATAATGGCCTCCTGCTTTGCTGCCATTTCATTTAGGATATCCGTTGACCGGGCGGCTGCCCCGACTATGGCTCCCTCTGCAGCAAATGCCTCTGCAATACCGCGCCCGATTCCTTTGGAGGCTCCAGTGACGAGTACTTTTTTTCCTGTTAGTTCCAGATCCATATTACTTCCCCTCTCCTTTTTGCTGATGCAGTATTTTTTGATGCGATACTGGAAATGCGTACCTTTCCGCCTCTTCAAGCGTCATCCATTTCCAGACACCCTCCTGAGGGGTGGATACATCGGTACTTACGGTCTCTGCTTCATATACGGTAATATTCCAGATTAAGTGGGAAAATGCGTGCTCCACATACTGAACAGGTTCTATATTAACTGCCTTTTCTCCTATGTGTTCATGAATAAACACCTGCACCTGTTCAGCCTGCGATTCTTCCTGTTTTGTTCCTGCATTTGGGAATTCCCACATTTTAGCGAGAAGTCCCTTTTCTTCTCTTTGATGAAAAAGAAAACGTCCATCCGGGGATTTTAGCACTACAGCCGCCATTTCACGGGCTTTGGCAGCTTTCTTTTTTTCTTTAATCGGAAGCATCTGTTCTTTTCCCTGCATACGTGCTTCACAGAATTCCTGCACCGGGCAGAGGAGACATCCGGGTGACCTTGGCGTACAAACCATCGCCCCAAGTTCCATAACAGCCTGATTAAACTGGGAAGGCGGCACGTTTTCCAAAAACGTAGGAAGAGCGGCTTCGAATGTTTTTCTTGTTTTTGCTTTGCCAATATCCTCTTCAATACATAAAAGCCTGGAGAATACCCTCATTACATTACCGTCCACCGCCGGTTCCGGCAGTTCGTAGGCTATGCTCATCACGGCGCCTGAGGTATAGGGACCTACTCCTTTTAATGAAGAAAATAACTTCGGGTCTGCAGGTACTCTGCCTTCGTATTTCTCATGTACTTCTTTTACCGCATGCTGTAGATTCCGCACCCTCGAATAATAACCGAGTCCCTCCCAGGCTTTAAGCACCTTTTCTTCTTCCGCTTCCGCCAGATCTTTAATAGAAGGAAATTTCTCCATGAAGTTATTAAAATAAGGGATGACCGTGTCTACTTTCGTCTGCTGAAGCATCACTTCAGAGACCCATATTCGATAAGGATCCTGGTTTTCCCGCCATGGAAGGATTCTTTGATTGTGACTGTACCACTCGAGCAGCTGCTCCTGAAAATTTTCTATATCTGTACTATTCCATTTCTCTGTCATTATATCCTCCTGCTGTTGCCGTTACTTTTTATTAAGCCGGGAAAATGCCCAGCAGTTCATCCCCGCTGTCCCTTTTTCAAGTAAAGGCAGAAGCCCGCCAAATGCTGCATCAGCTGGATCGCTCCGCCTTTCTTTTATGTATTCATACTGCTTCATGGAAGAAACTTCTATCATTTCCACATAAAGCCCTTTCTGATCAGCGGCTTCATACCATTCAACAGGTCCGGCTTCCAAAGCCTCCATTTCTTCTATCACTTTTTTCATTTTAGTCAGATAGGTTTCGGTGCTTTCTTCCTTTACTTTATACTCCATGAAAATTACGATAGGTTTCTGCATAAACCCCTGTCCTTTCTGCATGCTGAGGCATGTTATCTATAAAAGATCATGTTATAATTCTAAATAGACTTTTTTATATTACAATGAACGTTCTAGAAGGAACCGTTCCTGAAGGAGGTACCCTTGGATACTGCAACGCACGTTGTTATGGGTGTGGGGATCGGCGGGCTCGCTACCATGGATCCTGTAATTGCTGAAAATCCAGCTGCTCTTCAAACCGTAATGGCAGCCGTCATTATAGGGTCGCAGGCTCCTGATTTCGACACCATACTTAAGCTGAAAAATAACGCGGTTTATATTAGATACCACCGCGGGCCTACTCATTCTATTCCGGCCGTTTTAACCTGGCCGCTTCTTATATCCGGATTCTTTTATATGTTTAATCCGGAGATTTCCTTTTTGCATTTATGGCTGTGGACGTTTTTAGCAGTATTTCTGCATGTATTTGTGGATATTTTTAATGCCTACGGCACACAGGCACTCTCCCCTTTTAACAAAAAGTGGATCGGGCTCGGCGTTATCAACATATTCGATCCATTTATTTTCTTTGCCCATATTTTCGGATTTATCGCCTGGAGCTACGGCCTGGACCCTGGATGGACCTTTCTAACCGTTTACGCCATTTTAATTATTTATTACATTTGGCGCTATAAAGTACGAAATGATGTGCTGAAAAAAGCTGCCTATTTTCATCCGGACGCTACACACTTTTTCATATCCCCTACCTATAATTGGAAAAATTTCCATTTGGTTGTGCGGACAAAAGAAAAGCTGCACGTTACTGAATCAAAAAATAAAGTCGTTCGTTATCTGGAAAGTTATCCATTTGAGCCGATTCCGTCTGACCCTGTCATTGATGCGGCGCTTCACGACCACAACTTGTCTTCCTTCTTATCTTTTTCACCAACCTATCGATGGCTGGTCAGAGAACTTGATAATGGGTGGGAAGTAAAGTTTATTGATCTGAGGTACCGGAGTAAGGGGTTCTATCCTTTTGTAGCCGTCGTGCGGATGAACAAAGATTTAGCACCGTATACGTCTTATACCGGCTGGATTTTCTCTACAGAAACACTTGAAAAAAAATTAAAACAGGGAGAGCGGCTACGCTAGCATGCCGCTCTTTTTTTAATGTTTTGGCTCGTCAGGTTCATTCATCATTCCGGAAAACTTCTCGTTTGTCGGATTATAGTTATGAAGATGAGGGCCGTATTGGCTGATCCACTGCAGCACGATTTTTTCCGTCATTTCTTTTCCCTGGTATTCTCTGCCGGACTTCGCGCGCGTTGCTTCAAAATCTTCCCACAAATACTCCACCCACATTTTTGCTTTTGCAGTCGACAACTTATCGTTTCTGCTTAGCAGCACATTTGTCAGCCTCATGATGTGATCATCCATTTTGTTCCACCTCGTTTCCAAGAAGAGACAAAGGAAGTGCCTCTAATTCCTCACTGCCTTTACGGAAGCCCCACGCAAACACCCCGTTAAAGTAATCAATATAAAACGTCGTGTCTTCATTCTTTACTTCATAAGCACTTCCTTTGGAAAATGCTTCCGGATTCACCATATACGCTTCTGCCAGTGTTTTTTTGCGTTCGTACACGGCAAGTTCACTGACCATCCCCATCTGCTCTGCTTTTTTTGCTTTTTCATTCAACTCGGCTATCGCCGTTCTAATTTCATGTTCTGTCATTTGGCTGTATCGTTTTTCCACTATTCATTCTCCTATTCCCCGGACACTTTTTGGTCCAGAAACCGCTGAATAAGCTGCATGTTAAAGCCTTTTCTATACAGCTGTTCTTTTACTTTCTGCTGGAGGGTCCGTCCTTCTGCTTTCTTTTCCCACTTACGCAGAATCTTATCTCCATGTGCTTCGAGCCTTTCCCACTCTTCCTCTTCATCGGGAACGATAGCTGCCTCTTCCCAGGCAATGGTGAAAATCTCCGTGTCATAGCCTTTTTGGCGGAGCGCATCCATCATCTTCTTTTTAAAAATAGTATGAGCATCCTTTTGGCGGTCTGCTTTTTTTTGAATAATTTTTACGCCTTTATCAATCTGCCGTTCTTTCGTAAATTGCAGCAGTGCCTTTTCAGCCAGATCCGGACCGATTCCTTTTTGTCTCAAATCACCGGTAATAATTTTCGGTCCTTTATCCGTTGTGTTTATTTTGGTGCGTACGAATGCTTCCGCAAAAGCGGCATCATCCAGAAACTTGTAGTCCAGTGCGCGATTTACTGCTTCTTCCACCGCAGCCGGTGCATATTCTTTTTCAAGCAGATACTGCTCCACCTGCCATTTGGTCCGCATGGAAAACGACAGATAATGAAGAACCGCGTTCCAGGCCCTGCGCTTTTGATCAAACGCTTCGATCGCTTCAAGCTCTGTATCACTGAGCTCCAGTCCTTTTTTCAGACCAAATTCGACAATAGCCGATTCATCCACGCTGAAGGCATATTTATCTTTTCCCTGTTCTTCCGAAAAGATATTGTACCGCTGGCTGTTCTTCTGCTGGGTAGTAATTTTTGCAACTTTCATTTTCCACCTCCACTGCCTTTATAGTGATTAATCTATTTCATTAAAGGGTAACTGTTGTGTAATATCCTTTTCATTTACTATAAACGATCAAGAAATGAGGGTTCCACATGAATATTGCGATAAGCGGCGGAACCGGATTGGTCGGGTCTGCTTTGACCGGCTACTTTACCGCCCAGGGACACCATGTATATATCTTAACAAGAAATACTGAAAACAAACAAAATAAAGAGCGTATTACTTTCGTAGAATGGCTGGGCTCCTCAAGCGCCCCTGAAAAAGAGCTGCCCAACCTTGATGCTGTCATTAACCTGGCAGGCGCGTCCATTCAAAAACGCTGGACGGATGACCATAAAAAGGCCATTCTTCAAAGCAGGCTGTCCGCTACCGAAGAAATAGAACGTATCATCGGCGCGGTGCCTTCCAAACCTGAAGTGCTCATAAACGCCTCTGCTGTCGGCTATTATGGTATATCTGAAGAAGCTGTATTTACAGAATCAAGCCAGCCGGCCGAACGGAACTTTCTGCAGGAAGTCTCCGAGCAGTGGGAAGAAAAAGCACGCAGCGTCGAAAAACATGGAGTTCGTCTGGTGCTGGCAAGATTCGGCCTCATTTTAGACGGGGAAGAAGGAGCATTTCCCATGATGATGCTTCCTTATAAGCTATTTGCAGGCGGACCAATTGGCAACGGCCGGCAGTGGTATTCCTGGATACATCTGCGAGATGTAGTGGAAATGACGGCTTTTGCTATTGAAACAAAGAAAGTAACAGGACCTATGAACGTGACTGCGCCAGAGCCTATGCGCATGGATGAATTCGGCCGGACTCTCGGAACCGTTATGAAAAGACCCCATTGGCTCCCGGTACCGGGCACCGCTCTTCAGAAAACACTTGGTGAAATGAGCGTGCTTATTGTAAACGGTCAGAAAGCCCTTCCGGAAAAAGCTCTGGAAGCCGGCTATACCTTTTCCTACTCCAAACTAAAACCAGCTCTCGAAGATCTCGTTAATAAATAAGATAAGAAAGCTTCTCTTTGAAGAGAGGCTTTTTAATTTGTCCATTTCTCCGTATATTCCTCTGTAAGGCATACTATACTGAAGGAATCTATAAGCGCAGTACGTCCTATACTCTTCTATCCCTTATAAGCCGGATTAATACCGTTTAATCGCATCCATTGCCGTTTGATCTTTGCAGAAAACATCCGTATGATGAAAATATACTAATAGAGACGGTTAATATCGCATTGTGGCTTGGCCCCGCCAAGTCATATTTTGTGAGATTTCCTGCTGAACACCTCCAAAAAATAACCATTTAAAACAAGGTTTATGTTTGAAATAATCAAGGTATAGAAATATAAGGCAACTACTAACTTTAATAAGGGTGGTATACGAGATGGAAGCTAAAATGACGGAGACGACTAATGTGATTGATTCATTAACTTTTGATAAACCCATGGTCGAAGACGGAGCAGACATGTGGGAATTAGTTAAAAACTCTACACTTGATCTAAACTCTTCTTATAAATACATTATGATGTGCGAGTTTTTCGCTGAAACCTGCGTGGTGGCAAAAGAAAATGATGAATTAGTTGGGTTTGTAACTGCTTTTATCCCGCCTGAAAAGCAAGATACAGTTTTTGTATGGCAGGTTGGCGTTGATCCTTCCCAAAGAGGAAAGGGCCTTGCTGTCAGACTTCTTGATGCTGTGCTCGAAAGAGAAGCATGTAAAGACGTGAAATATATGGAAGCTACAGTAACTCCTTCCAATGAAGCATCTAAAGGATTGTTCAAAAAAGTAGCCAGAACACATGAAACTGAATGTGAGGTTTTTGAAACATTCGCTGAAGACTTATTTCCGGATGATGAACATGAAGCTGAGCTTACGTTTAAAGTAGGACCGCTTAAATAACAGGTGTTTTCCTTCTGCCATTCCTTGAATGCAGAAGGCGGTATATATAGATGTTTCTGAATAATAAGTTAATACTAATCTAATTGATACCCTTTTAAGGAGGAGTAATAAAAAGCATGAATACAAATGACTTGAGCAGTTTTAATAATTATGAATCTGAAGTAAGAAGCTATGTTAGAGGATTTCCTACTGTGTTTCACAAAGCAAAAGGCTACAAGCTCTGGGATATGGATGGAAAAGAGTATGTAGACTTTTTCTCCGGTGCAGGTGCTTTAAATTATGGACATAATGACGAAAAAATGAAGCAGAAGGTTATTGAATATATTCAGGAAGACGGCGTTATTCATTCGCTGGATATGGCTTCAAAAGCAAAAGCTGAATTTCTGGAAGCTTTTCACGATATTATTCTTAAACCACGCAGCCTGGATTATAAAATAATGTTTCCAGGGCCAACCGGCACAAACACAGTGGAAGCTGCACTGAAGCTTGCACGCAAAGTTACCGGCAGAACAAATGTGGTCAGCTTTACCAACGGTTTCCACGGTATGACAATCGGTGCCCTTTCCGTAACAGGTAATGCATTTAAGCGTAAAGGCGCAGGAATTCCGTTAAATCATACTGTATCTATGCCTTACGATAAATACCTTGGTGCAAATGACCTTGGTCTTGAATATTTTGAGCGTTTCCTCGAAGACGGTGGAAGCGGGCTTGATAAGCCTGCAGCGGTTATTCTGGAAACGGTACAGGGTGAAGGCGGCCTTAACGCTGCACGCATGGAATGGATCAAAGAAGTAGACCGCATATGTAAAGCACATGATATCCTTCTTATTATTGATGACGTTCAGGCAGGTGTTGGAAGAACCGGTACGTTCTTCAGCTTTGAGCCGGCCGGCATTAAACCGGATATTATCTGCCTTTCCAAATCTATTGGAGGAAACGGTTCTCCGCTTGCTCTTACTCTTATTAAACCGGAATACGATAAGTTTGCTCCAGGTGAGCATAACGGAACATTCCGCGGAAATAACCTGGCATTTGTAGCTGCTACGCAGTCGTTCCAATACTGGAAAGATGATGCGCTGGAGAAAAATGTTCAGACAAAAGCAGAGCGTATTCATGCTTTTCTGGAAAAAATGATAAGCGAATATCCTGAATTAAAAGGCTCCCATAGAGGACGCGGCTTTATGCAGGGCGTATTCTGTAACGTCGAAGGACTGGCTGATAAAATTACGGACAAATGCTTTGAACATGGCTTAATTATGGAAACAGCCGGACCGAACGATGAAGTATTTAAACTCTTCCCGCCGATTACTATTGACGACGAAGGGCTTGAAACAGGATTAAAGCTGCTTGAACAATCTATTAAAGATACGGTATCTTCAGAGAAAGATGCTGTTACCTCTTAATAAACAGTCCACAGCTTTATCATAACTAATACCAATATTAATGGAGGCACTAAACATGAAAGTAGTAAAACTAGAAGACGTTCTTGGAACAGATCAAGAAGTAGATGATGGCAACTGGGTCAGCCGCAGACTCATTTTTAAAAATGATAATATGGGCTATTCTATTAACGACACGATCATTCGTGCCGGCACTGAAACACACATCTGGTACCAGAATCACCTCGAATCTGTATACTGCATCGAAGGCGAAGGTGAAGTAGAAACTATCGCTGACGGTAAAGTTCACCCTATCAAAGCAGATACGCTATATGTTCTTGATAAAAATGATGAACATCTGCTTCGTGCAACTTCCGATATGAGAATGGTATGCGTGTTTAATCCTCCGCTTACCGGACGTGAAGTACACGATGAAAATGGTGTATACCCTGTAGACAACAGCTAATTATAATGCAAAAGAGACTTCCTCTATGGAAGTCTCTTTTTTTTAGAGTGTTGAGAAAGACAAAAAATAGGTATTTTTATACAAAACCCTTACAGGAGTGCTTTCCGCAGGCCATGCCTCAGCTAAAAAGGAAAAAAACAACTTCTTTAGCTTCACCGATGGCTGTTCTGCTGGAGTCACTCCTGTTTGTTTTTCTTCTTTTCATACAAGAATTTAAAAATATGCGAGATCATGCCATGTATAGGTATACAAAATGGAATAGTTTATCGGCAATCTACAAAAAAAGACTTCCTCTATGGAAGTCTTTTTTTTGCTTGTAAAAGCTCATTATTATATATCTTCACATCATACATTTTTGCAGCTTTTGTTCTTTTATTAACTGTTTGTTTATGAATGGGTCTGCAGATTTAAAGCTTCGTAAGGGTCGGCATATTCGTAGCCTAGATCTTTAGCTACCGCTTCATAGGTCACATACCCATTAGCTGTATTAACACCTTTTTTCAAGGCATCGTTTTCTTTGACTGCCCCGGCAATTCCTTTAGAAGCAATTTGAAGCGCGTAAGGCATTGTCACATTGGTAAGCGCCTGGGTGGACGTTCTCGGAACAGCACCCGGCATATTCGCTACTGCGTAATGAACCACGCCATGTTTAATATACGTCGGGTCATCATGGGTGGTAATTTTGTCGGCTGTTTCAATAATACCGCCTTGATCCACCGCTACGTCCACAACAACGGAGCCTTCACTCATCGATTGAATCATTGCTTCCGTTACGAGTTTAGGTGCTTTTGCGCCGGGAATAAGCACTGCGCCAATTACTAAGTCAGAGCTTTTTACTGCTTCCATGATGTTTAATGGATTGGACATTAGTGTCTGAATTTCCCTGCCGTACAAATCATCAATTTCACGCAGCCTCACCGGACTCAAATCGATAATCGTAACATCAGCTCCTAGCCCTACAGCTACCCTGGCTGCATTCAACCCGACGATCCCGCCGCCGATCACGGTAACTTTTGCACGCTGCACCCCTGGAACACCGGAAAGAAGAATGCCTTTCCCGCCTTTTGTTTTTTCAAGAAACTGGGCCCCAATTTGAGTAGCCATTCTGCCTGCTACTTCACTCATTGGCGTTAAAAGAGGAAGCGTCCTGTTCGTTTCCACCGTTTCATAGGCAACTGCCGTTACTTCATGCTTTACCAGCGCTTCTGCAAGTTCCGGTTCTGCGGCAAGATGAAGATACGTAAAAAGCAGAAGACCTTTCCGGAAATACTGGTATTCCTCCTCCAGCGGTTCTTTTACCTTCATCACCATTTCTGCCTTGTTCCATGCTTCTGCTGCTGAATGAACGATTTCCGCTCCTGCTTCCCGGTAATCAATATCTGTAAATCCACTGCCTTCTCCGGCAGATACTTCAATTAATATGCTGTGGCCACTTTTCGTTAAACTCATAACTCCTGCCGGCGTAATGGCTACTCTGTTTTCATTGTTCTTAATTTCTCTAGGTACACCGATAATCATAAAAATGACCCCCTAAGATATATTTGTACAACCAGTATATCTATTCATTTATGAAAAATCTTCGTGTACTTTTGAAAAGAAAAAGCCGCCTGTTTGTGAAAAAACACAAACTTAGCTGCTTATGTACTCCCGCAAAGTAAATTCCATTAATAAGGAGAGTTGTTCATGAGGGTTTTTCGTGTTCATTTCAGTAATTTCTTCAATTCGCTTTATTCGATAGGCCATTGTATTGGCATGAATATGCATATGTTCTGCAGCCTTATTCACGCTCACAGACTGAAGAAAAACATATAATGTATTTAAAAGATCTGTATTATTTTTATTGTCATACACGATTAATTTGTTAATTACCGGATGAGGCAGAACATGAGATGCTTCATTCTCTGCCGCTGCTTCCAGGTATTTCAAATAGCCAAGCTGTTCAAACGTATATAAATGCTGCCGGGTCCACGTCAGCCGCCTCTGCATTCTTATAACCATCTGGGCTTCTTCATAGCTTTTTTTTATATGGGTCAGGGAAACCTCTCTGCCGCTTCCGATAAACTGCCGGGAAGAAAAACGTTCTTTAAGCAGCTGCAGCAGTTCGTCCATAAAGTGTTTCTCCGTATACCGTGAGGAATCGGCGGATGGTTCAACCAGCATAATCACCTGATCGGCTGTCCTCGTTTGCAGCCACAGCTTAATTTTTTGAGATCCACGGGCTAAATACATAATGGACCGAAACATAATATCATCAATCGCTTCCTCTGATTCGAGTACGACGATTAATGATCGTCCCGGGGCTTTACCATGCCAGCGTTCAAATTGTTTCGTAATAGCGGGAAGGTCTTTAATATCATCAGTTAACAGTCTCCAGAAGAACTCTTCTTTACTTTTTTCCTGCTGCTTATTCTGCATATGCCGCTGCTGCAGTTCTTTTGCTGCTTTATCAGCCGCACTCTTGAGCAGTTCTTCCTGAACCGTTGAAAACGGGCTGTTTCCTTCGATAACCCAGATATATCCCATGATTTCCTGTTTCCGTCTGATGGCTATTGCCATTCTGTTGCCTAACCCTATGTCCTTGATCCGGGGAATAACGACCGGATCCACCTGTTTGTGAAGCGCCGGAATCACTCCATCTTTCCAGAGCCTGCTTATAACATTCTCCGGCACACGTCTGCTCATAATGGTGGAAACCCTTGCTTCGTCTGAATAATCACTGTGCGTGCTGTAGGCCAGCAGCCTGTGGCCGGCATCTTCAATCGTCACAGGGCCGCCTAATATTCCGCTTATATAATCCGCAAACTCTTCAAGAGACTGAAATTTTTTTTGAAATAAAGAAGCATTGTCTTTCATCCTGGTCCTCCTTTACGTCTGGATAGGATGAAAATGAGAACCGCACAGCTGGTAAATTTCATCTTCTTTGTGCTTGTCATAGCTTATAAGGATTGCTGATGAAGGTCCGCAGGATACGTATAAATTAACAGTGGAAAACGGAATATCTTCCGGAACCGTTCCTTCTCTTTCAATGAGTCTCTGCCAGTCATAGGCGATACCTTTGGAGCCGCCAGGTACGATATCCCACACATGGTCGTGTTCAACGAGTACTTTAAACATGTGGAGAGGAACCATGTGATCGCTCAGTTCTAGTACGTCGTCTCCAGAAAGCGGCTCTCCAATAACAGCAAAGCCAAGGTGATCAATCGATGGCCTTTCGCGCCCTGCCATCCGGCTGTTGCCTTCTCCTATTACAGTAATGCCAAGAGAAGATTCCTGAAGCTCTATATTGGATTCCGTACTACCCGTTACCACTATATCCGGGTATCCGAGGGCCGTTGATGTTCTTGTTACTTCTTTTTCAATAGTACCCCAGGTGTTTTCATAACACCCGTTTGCTATCGTGACGGCAAAAGGAGAGCCTCCCCCGCTGAGCATTTCCATAAAAACCACTCGCATAGTCATGGATGCCAGCATGTCATAGGAACATTTAACTTTATCGCCTTCTTTTTCCCCGATTCCGGCGGCAAAGTCTGAACTGATCGCTATCTTCTGGCCTGCCGGGGTATCTGCATATTGAAAATTTCTCATGATAAGCCCTCCTTGTATATCTCTATTATACTCTTTCTCTTACTCATTTGAAGAGGAATAAAAAGTCGTTACTGCTTCTACCTGCGCTGTCTGCGGGAACATATCCACGGGCTGTACTTCCCCTATAGAAAAACCTTTTTCAAGAAGTACGCCGGCATCTTTTGCCAGTGTCGACGGATTGCAGGAAATATACACTAGTTTTTTAGGTTTTATTTGAGCAATCGTATCGAGAAAAACATCATCACAGCCTGTTCGCGGCGGGTCCACAAACACTACATCCGGCTGCCAGCCTTCCTGCTTCCATTGAGGCAGAAGTTTTTCAGCAGCCCCCTCATAAAATGTTAAATGGCTGAAGCCGTATGCGGCTGCATTTTCAGAGGCATTGTTGATGCTCGCTTTTTCAATATCCATTCCCCGGCCTTCTTTGGCCTGATCAGCCATCCATATTCCAATTGTTCCGCTCCCGCAGTAGGCATCTACAATCCGTTCTTCACCGGTCAGTCCGGCTGCCTTTTTTGCTTCATTATAAAGAACTATAGTCTGGGAAGGATTCAACTGAAAAAAAGCCTGAGGGGAAAGCGAATAAGAATAGCTTTCCAGCGTTTCGGTAATAATTTTACTTCCCCATAGATGTTCTGTTTTCTCTCCAAACACTGTAGAGGTTCTGGAAGGCTGAACATTCAGGAAAATCGATACTACTTCAGGAATCTCCTGTTTGATTCGGGAAATAACTTTTTTCTTATTGGGCAGGTCATCGCTTGAAGAAATAAATGTGAGCTGCGCCGTGTTTTCCGCTGTAGAAATACGGACCGCGATAGTACGAAGTCCATTTTTCTTTCGTTTGGCATCATATATAGGCAGATCCAGCTCTTTAATGACCGCTGCCGTTTTTTGGTTGATTCTTTCCACCAGCGGATGCTCCACCATACACCCCGTGCCGGTCAGATCAACCAGGCGGTGACTGTCAAGCGAGTACAGGCCGGCCGCTGTTTTCCCTTCTTTTTTTTGAAGCTGCCATTGGCTTTTATTCCGATAATGCCATGGGTCTTTCATTCCCTTTACTTCCTTAACCGTAACCTTATATTTTTTCGTATAGCGTTCAAATGCCTGGGCTACGATATCGCGTTTGTTTTCCAGCTGGCCTTTGTAGGAGATATGCTGAATCTGGCAGCCGCCGCATTGATCATAAACCGGACATGGCGGCGATACCCGCTCTGGAGATGCTTTCCTGATTTTTTTCACTACTGCTTCCGTATAGTTTGGCTTCACCACGCTGATAGACGCTACTATTTCTTCCCCGGGGAGAGCCCCTGCAACAAATACGGCCTTTCGTTTAAAAAAGCCAATACCTTCTCCATTGATACCTAATTTTTTTATAGTCAACGGGATTTCCTCATGCTTTTTCAAAAGCACATCTTTGGATGTTCGATTATGTTGTTTCATACGTTTCACTCCATTAAGTCACTGATTCGGTACTCAGCCATAAATATAAAGCTGCATAGCTTTCATAGGGGGCCCATCTCAATGCTTTTTTTCTAATCTCTTCTTCTGAAGGCTTGCTTTCCAATTCCAGCAGTTTTTTAAGCCCGTTTTGTATCCCAACGTCTTTAGCAGGCATTAAGTTAAGCCGGCCCAATCCAAATAAAAGAAAACATTCCGCAGTCCAGGGACCAATCCCCCGTAATGCGGTCAGGGTTTTAAACACTTCTTCAGACGTTTCTGTTTCCATACGCTCCAGATTTAACGATCCTTCAGCAATCTGTCTCGAGGTATCTATTACATATTCTGCTTTACGTCTGCTGAACTGCAGCTTCATCAGATCTGCTGTAGAGAGAGAAGCTGTTTTTTCAGGAGAGGGGTAAAACCATGCCCCGTCTGATCTTTCTCCATAACGCTCAACAAACCTTGTCGACAACGTATAAGCAAATGCCATATTAAGCTGCTGATGAATGATTGTTTTCATTAAACAGCCGTAAAGCTCAGGCTCTCTTACGAGCGGAACCCCTTTATAGGTTTCAAATAAAGAAGCAAGTTCTGTCCCTTCAAAATGGCGGGCCACATGTTCTAATGCTGTGTTAAGCGCAAAAGCCTTATATACAGCTTCCACTGCATTATCCTTTTTTTTCGCTGCTCCACTGATCATTATCCAATTTTCATTCTTCACTGTTTGAAAAGATATATCGAGTACTTCCTGCCTTCCTTCTTCTTTATAAGGGAAAAGAATCCTATTATTATGCTGATCCACAAAATGAACAGGATCAGCTCCTGTTCTCTGCAGCATTCTTTTGTAATTGTATACAGGTTCAATTGCTGCTTCATATACCCATTGGTTCATTATAAATCCTCCAAAAATCCATCGTTCTATATTATAACATTTATACTGGTCTGCTAAGTTATTTGAACAAAGCATTTTAACTTAATATCTTTAATACTTTATACTAATAAAGTAATTTGACAATTCATTTTTTTCTAATTTTTTAACCTTTTTTTCAATAAAACGCTTACTATGCTGGTATTAAACGATATTTTTTTTTGTAATTATTATCTTTGTAAGAAAATTAGTCATAATTTTTAAGATTAAATGTTTCAATTATAATAAATAGCCGCTATAATGTACGTTGTGTGTTATGAAACATGCACTAATTCTGAATATTTCTATATATTCAATAATTACTTATTAGGAGGATACTACATATGGCAGACTCTGCTAAAAAACGCGGGCTGCTGCAGCGCTTTCTCGATATTGTTGAAAAATCAGGAAACAGGCTGCCGCACCCTATTACTCTTTTCGCCATTCTGGCTGTAATTGTCGTTTTTCTTTCAGCTATTCTATCAGCTACTGGAATTTCTGTTGAAGATCCGGCCGCTCCGGGAGAAACGATTGGTATTACAAGTCTTTTATCCAGTTCGGGAATTGTTTATTTATTTGAAAGCATGGTTGATAACTTTATTAACTTTGCTCCCTTAGGCGTCGTGCTTGCTACCATGATTGGTATAGGTATTGCCGAGAGAACCGGGTTAATCAGCGTGCTCCTTCGTTCCTTTGTTTTCTCTGTCCCAACAAGACTGCTGACGGCAGCTTTAGTATTCGCCGGGATCATGTCGAGTGTAGCATCTGACGCAGGCTATGTGGTGCTTCCGCCACTGGGAGCTATGCTGTTTGCTGCATTGGGACGTCATCCATTAGCCGGCCTCGCAGCAGCCTTTGCCGGGGTATCGGCAGGCTTCAGTGCCAACCTGCTTTTATCCGCTACAGATCCAATGCTTGGAGAGTTAACTATGCAGGCAGCGGCAACAATTGATCCTGCTTATGCAGATACGATGAACAATGCAATGAATTATTACTTCATCATCGTTTCTACTTTTTTCCTGACTATCGTTGGTACGATTGTCAGTGAGAAGATTGTTGAACCCCGCCTTGGAGAATACAAGGGAGACTACCGCGAAACGATTGGCAAAGCAACATCTGAAGAGAAAAAAGGCATGATCTGGGCCGGTGTTTCTTTTCTTATAACAGCTGTTCTGCTCGCTTTTCTCGTGGTACCGCAGAACTCGCCGCTTCACGGTGAACCCGGCGATTTCGTTGCCACTTCTCCATTCATGAGTTCCCTTGTTGTAGCGATTTTAATTCTTTTCTTTATTCCCGGAGTGGTTTATGGAATTGTTACTAAATCCATCCGCAACGATAAAGACGTAGCCAACCAACTCTCTGAGACGATGGCTTCCATGGGGATGTTTATTGTTCTCGCGTTTACTGCCGGACAATTTGTCGCCTATTTTAATGAAACCAACATGGGACTGGTCTTAAGTGTATATGGCGCCGAGTTTCTGCAAAGCATTAACCTGCAGGGAATTCCGCTTTTAATTATGTTTATATTAATTACCGGGTTTATTAACTTATTTATTGGAAGCGCGTCTGCGAAGTGGGCTATTATGGCTCCCGTATTTGTTCCGATCATGATGCAGCTCGGCTATTCTCCCGAATTAACCCAGATGGCCTATCGTGTTGCTGATTCATCAACAAATATTATTACTCCGCTTATGACGTATTTTGCCATTATTATCGCATTTGCTCAAAAGTATGATAAGAAAATGGGAATCGGTTCGCTTATCTCTGTTATGCTGCCGTACTCGCTCGTTTTCCTTGTCACCTGGTCCATCCTTCTCATCGTATGGATGCTGCTCGGTCTTGACTTAGGACCCGGCTCGCCTATAAATTACGACGGTTAATTATTTATCTATCAGACATATTCATATTAAAAAGGAGCAGTCCATCGCGGACTGCTCCTTTTTTTTATAGTAAATGAGGACGGTTATTTAAATAAACAACATGCAGCTTATTTTCCCGGCGCACAAGCTTTGTAATACCGGTATTATCCATATGAAACGGTCTTTCCACCCGGTGCCAGTCTTCTCCAAGAATAAGGTACATAAGGAAAATTGTTAGAAATCCCCCGTGCGATACAATGGCCGCTTTTTCAAACTCTGCTGCCAGGAGCATTGCTCTTAGCTTCTCACACCGTTTCGTAATATCCTCCACCGTTTCCGCACCATCAAGCCCGCTGCAAAGCAGGTCTTTTTCTTTCACTTCCGGAAATTCTTCATATATTTTTTCTTTTGTTTTGCCTTCCATAGGTCCCAGGTTGATTTCCCTGAACAGCTCTTTCGTCTGCACGGAAAGGCGTTGTTCTGTCCCGATTGCTTTCGCTGTTTCATGCGCCCTCGTCAGGTCACTGCTGAAAATTTCATCCAGCGTATGGCGTCCGGACCAGAAGCCCCCAAGTTTTGCTGCCTGGTTTCTGCCTTTATCCGTCAGGTCAAAATTCATACAACCCTGCAGCGTTTTTAGCCGGTTGCCCTCTGATTCCCCATGGCGGACGAGAAAAACTTCCATTACGATTCCCCCTGCTCTTTCCAATCCGGCTTGAACTGCTGAATTTTAATCATAAGATTATCGAGCATTTTTTCAAGGCGCTCTAAATCTTCTATGTCCGCCTGATCCGAAGGCAGACCGGAAACCATCTGCTGTATTAAACCAAACTGCTTTTGTAAATAATCAAGATGCTGTTCTTTCGTGTGAATGGGAGTGCTCATATTTTAGTGGTTCCTTTCTGTTTTATCATTTAGCGGATGCTTCTTTTTCTTCTTTAAAAATATCAATTTTATTCCATTTTCCGAATTTGTAGTAGCCCGCAGCGAACAAGCTGCTTATTAAAAAGCTCAATCCAATTCCCATGCCAATGCCGATTTCTCCATACATGGAAGAAAAAAGCCAGGCCAGCGGAAAGCGGAGAAGCCAAAACGAGATAATATTAAGCGCCAGCACCTGCATAACGGCACCGGATGCACGGACAATTCCATTCAGTACAAAATTTATGCCCAGGAAGGGATAACAAAACGCAACGATCCGCAGGTATTGTGCCCCGAATTCAATCGTTCCCGGATCACTTACAAACAGCCCCATCAAAAATTCAGCCATAATAAACACAATGGTGCTGATGACAAGAGATACAGAAAAAATGAGAATAAGTCCGCTTTTAGCGATTTCTTTTATTCTGTCCCATCTATCTGCTCCAATGTTCTGGCCGGCAATGCTTGTAATAGCGGAGCCCAGCGTAAGCGAAGGAAGCATAATAACGCTGTCCAGCCGCTGAGCAGCCCCAAATCCGGAAACAGCTGTTTCACCGAAGGAATTGACTACGGTCATTACGGCAAGCACACCGCCTGAAATAGCAACCATAGAAAAACCGGAAGGCAGCCCTATTGTCACAATGCGTCTGCATTCCTCTATCGCAGGAATGTAGGGAATGGAGAACGGTACTCCTTTTTTTACAATGGAGTAAATGATTCCAAATAAAAACGCAATTCCCTGCGAAATCACTGTCGCATAAGCAGCACCGCTGATGCCCAGGTCAAACACATGAATAAATAATGGATCAAGGACAATGTTCAATGCTACCGCCAGCATAATAAAACGAAGAGGCGTTTTGCTGTCCCCTAAGGATCGAAGCACGGTGCCAATGAAGTTGTAACCAAACAAAAATAAAATACCAATAAAGTTGATTCGCAGGTACGTCGAAGCCATCGGCATAATCGACTCCGGCGTTCCCATCAGCTGAAGAATATAAGGAGACATAAAAAAGCCTACAACGCCCAGCCCTACGGCCAATATACCAAGAACCGTAACGAATGCGTTTAAGGACCTTTTCAGCCCTTCATTATCGCCTGCTCCTATACGCTGCGACAAAATAGTCAGCGTAGCGCTGTTTATACCTATAATAAAAGATAAAATTGTAAAAATGACGGTACTCGAAAGCGTTACTGCTCCCAGAGCCTGTGCTCCAAGAAGGTTACCAACCCAAAGACTGTCTACAATTTGGTAAGAGCTTTGCAGCACGTTGCCCAAAAAAATAGGCCAGGAAAAGAGAATCATCTTTCTCATTATGCTGCCTTCTGTAAAATCCATACGGGTACTTGCTGCCATTTGTTTCTCCTCTTCTTGCTGTCCAGCCTATTTTATTTCCATTCATACGTTTCTTCTACTTGTATGCTGTCTTTGACAGACTGCACCATTGAGCAGTATTTCCTTGTTAACTCCATGTTTTTCAGCATTTTTTTATCGTTTTTATCATGAGAGTCAATAACAAAATGAATGGATACTTTTGTAATTTCATCCGCTTCTGTTCCGCTTCGTTCTACGTTTGTCCGTATTTCTATATCCTGTACATCCATTCGCTGTTTTTTCATGATTTTTTTCAGAACCCCGCCGCTGCATACAGCAAGCGATGCGGTCATAAGCTGATACGGACGAAATCCATGCTCTTCATCACTTGAAATATGAAGTGTCCCATAGTTTGTCTCGGTTATAAATCCGTGTTCTGTCATTGAAAAATTCACATACATGCACCCTTTCCATCAAACGTCTCTTCTGCATTTTAATCTAGTGTCGACGCTTCGTCCACTCTCCAAGCTTTCACTTTACAAAGATAGTACTCGAGAACAGCAAAAAAAATCTGCTGATAAGTTATCAGCAGATTTTTCTTAGCGGACAATTTCGCCGTATACTTCATTTACAATTTCATGAGCAGGTTTGGATATTAAGTTTTTCGGAATCGTATCAATAATCTTTGCACCTAAATGCTGTTCCAAATCTCTCACATACTCTTTGCTTCCGACAAGGTATACACCTTCGAGACCGCGTTTCTTAACTTCTTTGTCCAGCGTTGGCGCCAGCTTTTTGTACCATCTCTGCTGGTTCTCTTCAAAACGCTGCTGCAGCTCGTCCACATGCGTTGATCCTGAAGCTGTTTTAGCACGTGCTGCCGTTCCCTGATACTGCTTCCAGTCTTCAGATTCAAGCTCCCAGCTGAATTTCCGCTGATCCCGGATTTCTCCTAATGCGGTGTCTAAAAGAATAACATCTCTTTGCTGCACCAGCAGAATGCCGGCAGCTGGATAATCTTTCTGCAGAAAATCAAGCTGGTCTACAACCGGGTGCTTTTCCCATTGAAAATCCGTTTCGATAGGCACCTGCAGGATTTTTTCCAGCAGGATACTGCCTTTTGAATCTACAATGAGTACGAGACCCTTCTGCATGTCAGCCTGCAGATCATGTATACGCTGATCGGCTTTTTCAGCTGTTTTTTTATATGTTTTAAGCTGTTCTTTTGATTCACTTGCCTCAGCATATTCCTTCAGCTTTTTTAATCCGTTTTTCAGCCGGATTTTCCATTCGCCGCCCTGCTGGCTTCCTTCTGTAAAATCGGTGTTCAAGTAAATGGAAAGTATCCCGTTTTCGTCCTGTACATTGGATAGCTTTTTTATATTTTCTACTTCACTCATGATGAATCCCCCTTGGAAAAGTCTTCTTAAAAATTGTTTTTCCTAAATCGGGTCGTAGTAAACATAAAATTTTATCATTTAACCTAGATAGATTCTTTACCTCTTGGAAGCGGGTGTACATTATCTGCATCAGCTGAAGTTTCACCGTTTGAATCAGAGGCCTCTGGCATGGAAGGAACTTCTTCAGACAGCTTGGAAACTGTTTCTTCTTTAATTTCCTTCATTTCCTGGGCTGTTTTCTTCGTAGTATCTTTAATATTCATTGTTGTCTCTTTTAGATTACCTGCGGTTTCAGAGATTTTCTGTACGTCTTTGTTTGCTGCTTCCAGGAGCTCTGAAATCTGGTTTGATGCTTTCTTCAAAGTATCGATGATTTCTTCTCTGTTTTGTGAAATATATTGAGTTGCCCCATTCACTTTTGATGCAGTTGTTTTAGTGCCGCTTGTCACTTTTTCTCTTGATGTCTTATTGCCAAGCACTACTGCTAAAAGAGCTGCAATCCCGATCCCTAAACCTATTCCTAATCCTTTTTTGCTTTTATTCTGTTCTGTCATTGATACATCCACCTTTCAGGCATTTTATTTGATATAACATTAACATACCACTTTTTCCTGCTGTTTACTCCTCTTTGTAAAGAAAAAATCTACCGCAGCGGTTTTTACTGTATTAAAAAAGAGAGCTGAACGTATCAGCCCTCTTTTTACTATTAATCAGCCATTGTAGACTTCTGTCATAAATACATCTGTTTCCAGCATTTCAAATCCTTCTTCTTCTAAAGAAAACTGAAATTCTGCTTCTTCTCTCTCTCCCGTCATCTCCCGCACTCCTTTAATAAAATATTCTGAAAATACTTAGTGAGCGTTTGCTCACTCTCTCTGTAAAATGAATTGATACAAAGTCTAGCAGGAAAAAATGAGTTTGTAAAGCAAATAGTCTATTTTTTTAGATAATACAAAGTTTTCAAAAAATAGTAACAATTTAAGCATCTTTTTCAACTAAAACGCTATTATAATGAATATAGAGAAGAGAAAAGGAGAGAATAAATGAGAAAACCAAACAGATCAACTTTAGAAGAGCTGATAAATAAAAATCGTGAAGCCCTGCTGAACGATCCTGAAGCTATGAAAGCAATAGAAGACCGAATAGATGATAAGACATCACAGAGTGCCCAGTCTTCTGCTTCCGCTTTATAAGTAAAAAGACAAAAAAGACCAAAGCCAGGCGGCTTTGGTCTTTTTATTTTATTTAATGCATGCGTGGATCAGCTAGTAGTCTTTCGATTTCTTCCATATGACCCGTTTCGTCGGAAATTAAGTCTTCAAGTTTAAGCTGCAGTTCAATCAAACCAAGCTCTTCTGCCTGCTTTGCCCGCACTTTATAACGGTCAATGGTGTCTTTTTCAGACTGCTTTGCGTTCTCAAGCATTTCTTTTACATTACTTGTCTGCTGTACTTTGGCAGGAACCGTAGTAGGTGTGCCGCCAAGTATGCTGATTTTTTCTGCAAGATAGATCGCATGACCCTGCTCGTCGGCTACTTCGCCTTCAAAAAACGGCTTTAGTACCTGACGGTATAATCCGGATACAACAGCTGCGTTATTGCTGTACATAATCATAGCTGCGTATTCATTTGCGAGATCTGTGTTTAGTCCTTCTACTAGTTCTTGTGTTTTTGAATCCATAGAAACGTCCTCCTTGATAGCATTTAGTGTTATAACATGTGCCCGCAGACCTACTGCCTGCTCCATAGGCATTTAATTCGTACACTATATATTATTCCCTGTTCTGCTCTGCTTAAACCTCTTATTTAAACAGATCTGCGTATTCGCTGTACCCTTCGTCTTCGAGCTTGTCTTTCGGAATAAAGCGAAGGGAAGCTGAATTAATGCAATACCGGAGACCCGTCGGTTTAGGACCGTCGTTAAATACATGCCCCAGATGGGAATCTGAATTTTTTGCTCTTACTTCTGTACGTCTCATTCCGAAAGTAGTATCAAAATGCTCTGCTACTTCCTCTTCTTTTAAAGGCGCCGTGAAGCTCGGCCAGCCGCAGCTTGATTCAAATTTTTCTTTTGATGAAAATAACGGCCGGCCCGAAATAACATCAACGTACAGCCCGTCTTCCATTAGATTCCAGTATTCATTTTCAAATGGACGCTCCGTTCCGTTATTCTGAGTTACTTCAAATTGGATCGGCGTCAGCTTCTTTTTTAATTCTTCTTTGTTTGCCATTATGCATTCCCCCAGTGAGTTTCTATAAATCCGGCTCTGCCGGATCCTCTTTTATACATATTATAATGATAACTGTTTTTTTTGTGATATTCCTGATGCCCTTCTTCAGCTCTGTAAAACGTTTTTGCAGGACGAACAGGTGTAACAATTCTTCCTTTAAAAGGCCCTTCATTCTGCATTTTCTCTTTCGATGCTTCGGCCTGCTCCTGCTGGCTCTCATTGTGGTAAAAAATAGCTGTTCCGTAAGATTCACCGCGGTCATTAAACTGTCCGCCTGCATCTGTTGGATCGATTTGGCGCCAGAAAATCTCCAGCAGTTTGTCATACGTTACTTTGTCCGGATCAAACTCTATCTGCACTGCTTCCACATGCCCGGTAGTATCCGAGCATACTTCCTGATAGGTTGGGTTTTCCGTGTGTCCCCCGGTATAGCCTGAGATGATCGTATGCACTCCCTCTTCCTGTTCAAAGGGACCTACCATACACCAAAAGCAGCCGCCGGCAAACGTAGCTAATTCTGTTTTTTCACTCATCCAAATCAACTCCTCGCTTTTTATTATATCACTGTAATTTGCGGCCTTCTTCTTATCTGCTCAGACAAATTATCTTTTGCATTAATTAAAAAAAGGCAGATCCGGCTGGATCTGCCTTTTGCTTATTATTGAAGCTGCTTTAACGATTCTCTGTTAAATGCAGGAAGGTCATCTGGTGTTCTGCTCGTTACCAGATTGCCGCAGACAACAACTTCTTTATCATGCACTTTAGCTTTGGCATATTCCATATCCACCTGAATGGATGTAAATCCGGTTGCATTTCTTCCTTCCAGTGCTTTTGCGGTAATCAAAAGCTGCGGACCGTGGCAGATAGCAAATACCGGTTTGTCTTCATCCATAAAGGATTTTGCGAAGGAAACAAATTTCTCGTCTCCGCGGAGAAGATCCGGGGAAAATCCACCAGGAATAAACAGTGCGTCAAAGTCAGAAGGTTTCACATCATCGATAGATGCATCTACCGTTACTTTTGCTTCTCCCTGCTTTCCTTCGATCGTTTTTCCTTTTTCCGATTCAATTACGGTTAGTTCATGGCCTTCTTTTTCGAAAGCCTGTTTCGGATCTGTATATTCAACATCTTCAAACATGTCTGTCATTACTACGGCAATTTTTTTAGCCAATTCGATTCACTCCTTCAATCTAATTTCATCTACAATGATAAGTTTACCCGCTGTGCGGATACATCTAAACATAATATGAAAAATTTATGAAAAAGCGTCCGCAATCAGGCGCAGGGAATTAATCTTCTGGGAAGAGGCTGGAGCAAGGGACACAACCATTACTTCTTCTGCAAGGTATCTGTTTCCTATATTCATCAGCGCAGAAACAGTTTCTTCAGGAGTCCCTACTGCCATTCTCGCGCGGTTGTAATCTATACGCTTTTGTTCATACGATTCGTATGTAACCGAGGCAATAGATTCAAAAGAAGGAATTCCGCTTAATGGTTTTCCCTGTTCTCCGGATAAAAGCACGTGATCCATGACGCGTCCCATTTCTTCGGCCTCTTCGACGGTTGGGGCCGAAGCGGCAAAAACAGCCGTAATCACTTTCGGTTTTTTCAAAAAAGCAGATGGCTTGAAATGCTCCCGGTACAGCCTGGTGGCTTCTTCTCCGTCTTCTGCATTAATAAAATGCGCATAGCAGTAAGGCATGCCGTACTCTGCTGCAAGAGAGGCACTGGACGCGCTGGAGCCCAGCATCCAGATCTCCGGCGGCGACTCTGTCTGAGGCGTGACGCAGAGGTCTTTAAAGAAATGATCTTCCGGCAGCGAATGATGAAGGTAGCCTATTAAATCTTTTACCTGTTCCGGATACCGGTGCGTATCCCGTTTTCTTCTATCATGAAGCGCCATAGTTGCAAGCGGCATCCCGCCCGGCGCCCGGCCGATGCCCAGGTCTATACGTCCTGGATAGAGATTTTCCAAAACGCTGAAATTCTCTGCTGTTTTGAAAGCACTGTAATGGGACAGCATAATCCCGCCGGAACCCACTTTTATATTTTTGGTACGTGAAGCAATGTGCGGAATGAGGACTTCCGGGCTTGCTCCTGCTAAATTGGGGGCTGCGTGGTGCTCGGACACCCAAAATCTGGAGAGACCCAGCCGATCTGCTTCTTCTGCCAGCGCGACTGTGTCCTGAAGTGCTTCTGCATGTGTTTTTCCTTCTATCACCGGGGACTGATCAAGTACGCCTAGTTTCATTATTTTAGACCGGCCTTTCTTGTATATTTATTTTCTTCCATAATCGGCTTTGATTTCGCCCCATTGTTTCGTTTCCCATTTCATCAGCGGGTTGTTCCAGCTGTTTTCCTGCAGCCATGTTTCTGCACGATCCACCGCATTCCATATTGGTTCTGTATTTTTGTCACATGTTAGAGTAGACTTTATTTTTTTATCTTTCACCCATTTTAAGGCCGTCATCGAATCGGAGTATATGGGTATCGAACTGTTTTTTTCTTTTAAATACTGAAGGGCGTGAACAATCGCCAGAAACTCCCCCATGTTGTTCGTCCCCTTAGGAAACCCGGCATGCTCAAATACTATTTCGCCTGTTTTTGTATACACGCCTTTATATTCGACTGGACCCGGGTTCCCCCTTGAGCCGACATCAACAGACAGGCTCTCTTCTATATAGCTTTCGGTCTTTGTATTTGATATTGCTTCGGATTCCCCGTGAAAAGCCTGTTCTGCTTCCGCTTTTGCAGGAAAAGATTTAAAACGGGCGCCGGGATAGCCCTTTACCTGCTTCTGGCACTCCGGCCAGGTGTTATAAATACCCGGTTTTCTGCCTTTCCATACCACGTAGAATTTCGTTTTCGCCACTGTACTCCCTCTTTCTTATCGAAACAAACCGCTTCTTCTTTTTAAATAAATAATATTGTCCGTCTGGCTGCTGACCGGATATATCCAGGATCGAAACAGCCGGGAAGCTGCTGTATACAGCAGCAGAATCACAGGAAGCGGATACACATAAGCATACATCGTCATTGTCATCCAGCCGGTTTCCGTAATTTTTTCCAGAACAAGCCCGTAGAAAACAATGCTGGTCGTCCCCCACATCATAATAGTAAACGCGATGTTTACAAAATGAAAAACCGAATACTCTTTTCGGTTATTTACCTCTTTTTCCAGCAGCCACTTCATAATGAGGCTGACTACTATTGTTATTGAAGCAATCGTGACAGGCAGCAGTATTAAAAAAGCAAGAGTCAGCAAAAGCATAATCTCTCCTCTTTTCTTTTAAGCTGAGGCTTCCCGGACGGTTATTATAGTAGTGATATTTTATCATGGCAGCTCTCTGCTTCAAAGATAACCGCATTACATAACAAAAGAACTCTCCGTATCAGGAGAGTTCTTCGTATTACATGTCGCCTTCTTCCATATCTTCTCCCATCGGATCTTCCTCCGGCGGAGGCTCTTCTTCCGAGTCCGTCTCCCCGCAGGATGCCAGCACGCCTACAGTCAATATTCCGGAAAGAGCTGCGTAAAGCATTTTTCTGCTCATTTACGTACCTCCTTTAAGAAATAGTTTAATTAACTATTTCCTGAAAAGGCTTACTTAAAACAGATTTTTTCTTTTTTTCACTCCGGGAAAAACTGCTGGAATACTGTGTCTTTCTGTATGGGAAAGCGTTCATAGCTGCAGACTGCATTAATAATAGCTTGGTTTCGGAGAACAGACAGCGTCAGATTGGTCGCTGCCGTTCCGTGAGAATGGTCAATATTAACGAGCGTAAATAAAGAATGCTCCCTATTGTCCTTGAACTTAATCCGGTAATGATCATCCACTTCAAAGTGCGTGTCATCTTCCCAGGAAAGCTCCTCTTTCATGTCTTCCAGCCAATCCGGAAGACTTGGCTTGTATCCTGTTCCAAGCACTAATTTATCTGTGGGATGATAAAAGGTTTTTTCTTTCTGCCACTGGAAGCATTCCACTATATACGAATATTCCTCGGCTTCGGTGATACCTTTCATTTCCGTCATCGCCTGAAGCGTAACTTTTGGATCCTCCCGTTCTATCGACCGGTGATAAAGCAGGTCATAGATTTTGTAGAGAATGTCCTGCTCTATTCCTTTTCTTGCCTGGTCAAGGTTGGGAAGTCCTTTCATTCTTGTATCAAAATCAAGCGAACGGAAATAGTCGACATAATCAGGCGAGAAGATTTCACGAGCTACTTTGGCATTCTCTGCCTGGAAAAACTGTGGAGACCTTGTAAACCAGGAGAGACGGTAGTCGAAATATTTCTGATCCTGAAGCAGATCATAAAATACCTCTGCTGCACTCTGTCCGGATCCGATAATAGTAACGGCTTTGGCATCACGGAGCGTTTCTTTATTAAAGCTGTAGTTTTCTGTGTGATAAATGTCCTCCTGATTGGTGCCTTCCAATCCAGGTGGAACGATCGGAGTATTTCCAACACCGAGGACTACATGTTTTGCATAGTAAATTTCTGTTCTATCTTCATCGACCTGCTTCACTTTTACTTTGTAGCAGCCTTTTTCTTTTACTTCTTCTACATTGCTAACCTCATACCCGAACCGGCAGGAAGCAAGCTGTCCTGACACCCATTTGCCGTAGGAATCATACTCCCGGCGGGGCACCTGCATTTTCTCATTAAAGTAAAATTGAAACATCCGGTTATGCTTGTGAAAATAATTAAGCATGCTGTAGGGACTTGTAGGATCAGCAAACGTAACAAGGTCAGCCAGGAAGGAGGAATTAAGCACTGTGCCTTCAATCAGCATACCGGGATGCCACTCAAATTGGCTTTTCTGCTCAAAAAATATTTCCTCTACTTCCTCCACCTGATCGAGCAGCGCGGCTAACCCTAAGTTAAAAGGACCGATACCTATGCCGATAACATCATAAATCTTTTCAGTATTCATCTGCACACTCTTTTCTTTCCGAAAGTTGCCTTTTTAAAGAACCATAGCTGCGATCAGCCCGAAGATAAACAAAGGAATGTTGTAATGAAGGAACGTCGGCACGCATGTATCCCAAATATGATTATGACGGCCGTCCGCATTCAAACCGGAAGTTGGTCCAAGCGTCGAATCGGAAGCGGGTGAACCGGCATCTCCCATAGCTCCAGCCGTACCGACAATAGCAGCTGTAGCAAGAGGAGAAAATCCTACACTTAAACAAAAAGGCACAAACAGCGCCGCTAAAATAGGGATCGTACCAAAAGAAGTACCAATGCCCATAGTAATAATCAAGCCGGTTAAAAGCATGACTGCTGCTGTCAGTAAAGTAGCACCGGCAGAGTATTGAATAGTCTGGTCCACCATCTGCTCCACAGCACCTGTTTCCTGAAGCACGTTGGCAAAACCAGACGCGATCAGCATAACAAAAGCAATCATTCCCATTAATTTAATTCCTTCGTTTACAACACTGTCACCATTTTTAAAAGGCACGACAACAAACAAGAACATTAATACAATCCCGGTAAGTGCTCCGAGAATCAGCGAGTCAAAATAAATCTGCGAACCGAGCGCTGCTGCAATGGCAATAATAGTAAGCAGATGCTGTTTTGTAAATGAAACAGTGCCTGCAGCAGGTTCTTCTTCCGGAACACTCTCCGGATTAGTGTTTCTTGGCTTTCTGTAAGTAATAAATAAAGCTATGAATAATCCAATAATCATGCCGATACCCGGAAGCAGCATCGCTTTCCAAATTTCAGTATGTGTCATATCCATGCCGCCTGAAGTCATTTCGACCGCTATCGTATTATGAAAAATATATCCATAACCAACAGGAAGCATAACGTAAGGTGCTTTCAGCCCAAAAGTCAAAGCTGCCGCAACCGCACGGCGGTCTACTCTCATTCGGTCAAATAAAGATAAGAGCGGCGGAATAAGAATAGGAATAAATGCAATATGCACCGGCACCACATTCTGCGAAAGACAGGCCACACCTGCAATTGTAAGCAGAAGCACGCCCCGCTTACCTTTTAGTGTTTTAATTAAGTACTGCACCAATACATTTGTTATGCCGGAATAACCGATCATAATCGCAAATACTCCCAGCATGATATAGCTCAGAGCTGTATTAGCCTGGCCGCCCATTCCTTCCACGAGCAGTTCAAGTGAAGCGGTAATATCAAGTCCTGCGAGCATTCCGCCTGCAATACCGGCGATAAGTATAGCCAGCACCACGTTTACCCGGAGCAGGCTTAAAATAATCATAATGAGTACAGAAGAAATAACAATTAACATATAGAATCCCCTTTATTATATTAGCACTCTGCCAAAGTAAAGTATAAAGGGGATCAATTGTTTATTCAACGCCGAATTAAAGGTTTCTTCCTTTCGGCGGTTTTTCGAGTCCGGCCGGATCATCATCCGGATTGATTTCTCCTTCTTCCAGGTAGGCTTCCTGATCGTAAAGACCGTTTACCTGCCCTTCTGAAAGCTCCTCTTCTTCAAGCTCCTGCAGTTCTTTAATGTACGTGTACACGGCGTCCGCTTCTTCGTCTGTTAAGTGATCAACCATTTGATGAAGCTCATCTCTTGTTACTGCCATCCTATCTCACTGCCTTTCCTTTACTTTTCCAAATTTCCCACACACCAAATGCCAGAATACCAAGCGCTGCAATAAACGCAACGGCAGCTAGAAATGGATATGCTTCGTTTCTCTCTGCAAAAATCCCAAAATATGCCCATACAAAAACAAGCAGATAAATAATATCTTTTTGTTTTCTCATCACATAGGCAGGTATAGCGGTTCCTATGATTACAACCAGTCCTGTCCAAAAGGAACCTGGAAAGATCAGGCCATCAATACCCAGCGTCACAAACACAATACCGACGTTGACGATAAAAGCAACCGTTACCCAGCCTGTATAGAGGGAAAAGGGCAATTTCTGCAGAAAAGATGCTCCCTGCATGCTAAGACGTCTGTAAATTACCAGCAGGCTTGCCAAAAGCCCTGTCATTGCGACAAACGTGAGCAGGAATTGTTCGTAATGAAACATAAAAAGCCAGAAAATATTAAAGAAACTGCTGATTAGAAACCATGGGCCTATAGCCGTAAAAATATACTGCTGTTTTCTTTTTACAAGAAAGGATGCAACAATCCATCCTAAAAGTGCGAGGTAGATAACCCCCCAAATGGAAAACACATAACCCGCAGGTGTAAACAGTACATTCAGCCTGTCGGACAGAGCCCCTGTGCTGTTATTGTTCAAAGGAAGAGCATTAGCAAGTCCATTCATAATAATAACGAGCACAAAAGCTGCCGCATTGGCTATTCTAAGTGTGTTTGGTTCCAGCTTATTCAAGTAATCCCCCCATTTCTATACGGGTATAATACCCGTTATACGAACGTTATACACGTTCGGGATGGAGTTTTTCTTTTTTATTCTGAATATTTCTCAGCCGTACAGCAAGCGTTGAAGCAATAACCGCTAGAGCTGCAATCAATCCTACCCAGTAGCCGAACGGCCCGAGCGCACTGAACCTGGCAAGGACAATTCCTAGAGGAAGCCCGATAATCCAAAACGCAATAAAAGCATATAAAAATGGAATATTAACGTCTTTATGGCCGCGCAGTATGCCCTGTATCGGAGTCGCGATCGCATCCGAAAGCTGAAAGAAAATAGCATAAATCAAAAATACATTCATCCACTCTGCCACGGTGCTGTCTGTCGTATACAAAAATATGACAGGCCCTCTGGTGGCGTAAATAATAATAGACGCTGCTACTCCCATCGCCAGTGCTGTCAGCATGCCCAGCTTTGCATAGCTTCTCGCATGGCTGTAACGCCCTGCCCCTACTTCATGTCCAACGACAATCGTTAATGCGAAAGCAATACTGAGGGGAAGCATATAAAGAAGGGAAGCAAAATTTAAAGCCGCCTGATGTGCGGCAATTACAGCGGTGCTGAATTCGCTCATTAAAAGCGTGACTGCTGCAAAAATACTCGTTTCAAAGAAAATGGTGCAGCCGATAGGCAGGCCGATGAATAATATTTCTTTCCAAATACCGGGAAGCACACGATAGCTCGTACGGAAAATCCGGTATTCCCGAAAAGGCGTTACCTTTGCTACAAAATAAATAGTAATAAACAGTATGAACCAGTAAGTAACAGCTGAAGCATAGCCTGCGCCTATTCCGCCAAGCTCTGGAAAACCGAAATGCCCAAAGATTAAGACATAGTTCAATACAACATTGACCGGCAGCGCAAGCAGCGTAATCACCATCGTGACTCTTGTATGGCCGAGCGAGTCAATAAACCCTCTTAGTGCCTGTTGGATAAATAAAGGAAGAATGCCAAACGAAAGGCCGATCAAATAATGTTTGGCGACCTGGGCGACCTGGGGCTCGAGTTCCATCAATCCAATAATAGGATTAAGCGTAAAGGCTCCTGCAGCCAGAATCACAAGAGACAAAGCAACGGCCAGATAGGCACCCTGTATCACCTTCATGGAGACCACGTCTTCTTCTTTTGCACCGATATGCTGTGATAAAATGGGCGGCAGCGCCATCATGATTCCCATAATACCTGTCGACACAGGAAGCCAGATGCTTGACCCAATGGCAACACCGGCCAGCTCTGAAGCCCCTGCCCGTCCCGACATCATCGTATCGACCAGGTTCATGCCGAATAAACCAAACTGTGTAATAAGAATCGGCATCATAATAAAAATAAATAAACGGAATTTCTCCCTGGTGGATTTTGTTTCATACATAGTTTTCCCTCTGTTTCATGCACACTTTTTCCGTGCTCTTATAAAAATTCCCGTACGACCCTCCTGATAAAATAAGGCAGGATCTCAAAACTATAAGGCTTATACAGCCGCTCTGTATACTGGTGGGCATCCCGTCCATAAACTCCGAGATTAACGGCCGGAACCGCAAGTTCTTTCATAGCCTGCAGAGGCAGCTGATGTGACTTAAATCCTCCCGGCATATGAGGAACCACAGCTCGTTCTCCTCCCGGCAGAAACTTATTTTCCAAAGATAAAAAACTGCTGTCGGATATAAAAGGAAAGTACTGCCTGGCAGCAATGCGGAGCTGATATGTTTTCTGCACGGCCTCCAGTGCTGTTTGAAGCTTTTCCTGAATATCTGATTTTTTAACCGCCACCGGAGGAATAAGAGGAGCACTAAGAAACAAAAGAATTAAAGGAGACTTATCCGGATCTTCACGTTTTACAGCCTCTGCTATGTAAAAGCTTTTTTCTCTTGCATCCAGCGTTTCTGATTCTTTCTCCGCTTTTTCTACTGCGGCCCTGACATCTATTCCTTTTCTTTCAAGCCGTCCGCAGTAAGTGTCCCATTTTTCTATGCGTATCTCCCATGAAGGCGGAGTGCCGGCTTGCTTTCCGGTTTTTTCCAGAAATGTGTCGTATCTCTTTTTCATATCTTCGGCAATCTCTGCTGCTGCCTTCTCTGCTGCGTCATAAAGCTTCTGAACGGCGCCTTCGATTGACTCTTCATACAGAAAATAATTAAAATACATGCGGGCATTTTCTGCTGTCTGTACATTATATCCCTGCTTGGAATCCTTCTGCTGCAGACAGACAGGCGGAAGCGTAAATTCGCCGGGAATGGTTTCCATAAATTCCGTATTGTAGCTGACCGCCTGATTCAGTGCCGAAGAGATAAAGGTAGGATCTAGTCCTTCCATTACTTCCCCTGCATGAACCGGACGCCCGAAGATAGAGAAACAGGCGAGCATTTTTCCAGCCGATCCCAAATAAGCATAGTAATTGGGATCCCCTTCATATAAAGAAGTGGTGTAATCATTGTTAACCGCCAGGCTGTAATGAAGATTTCTTTCCCTGCGCAGCCTTAGAAACTCTTCTACAGCCGCCTTCATTCCACTGTGATCATTTTCTTCTCCCGCATTCAATAACAGCAGGATATTTCCTTTCCACTCGTTACCATGCGTGCTGTAATAAAGAAAATTTAAAAGGTGGACGGCAATACCACTTTTCATATCTACTGAACCGCGGCCAAAAAGCCAGTCGTCTCCCAATGCATCCTCTGCTGCACCCGTATGGGAATTTTGACTGAAAAAGTACTCTTTCAATCTTTCCGGGGCGCCGGCTATAGACTGGAGATTTCCATAATCGGTTATTCCTACAGTATCGTAATGCGCATGAAATATCACCGTATCCGGGGACGGTTCTGCACTTGAGACAAACGCAAAAATATTTTTCCGCTGCAGATCATCTCCAGGAATAGTCTGCTTCCATACATCTCCGGGATTTGTTTTGAAACAGGGAAACTGCTGTAAAAATTGATACAAAAACGAAGAAATATCATTCTCTCCTTTTGTATCTGTTACGCTCGTTATCTCTATCAGCCTCTTCGTAACCAGTTCCAGCTGTTCTGCGAACGATCTTCCATTAAGCTGGTTGTACAGCTGTTCTGGAGAAAGGCCTGTATTATTTTCCGGCAGCTGCATATGTTCCTTCCTCCTTTTGTTTTCTTTATTGTATCGCATGATCGTATTTTTACAAAAATAGAAAAGCATCTTTAAGCTGGAATGCTCAAAGATGCCGAAGCTGGTTTTTTATGGAATAAAGATGGTTTTTTATCGCTTTTGCCAGGCGGGGGGAACGGCCTCCTGTAGAAACAGCTATATGAAACTCTTTTTCTTTAAGGACAGCTGGAAAAGCCGTATTTCCAAATGTCTTATCGTCTGCCCCATTAATAAGCTGATTCGGGCTGTGATGTGCTTTTAGCATGTTGATTGCTTCCCTGCTTCCGGAAGCTGAAATAATGAGAAAGGCACCGCTTATATGTTCCGGGCGGGCTTTGTCTTTTATCATCGTGATTTTTTTCCCTGGAGCCCACTGTTCAAAATCAGCATGAAATTCCGGCGCTACTACCGTAATATCAGCCCCTGACGGTTCCAGCTTCACTGCTTTGCGAAAAGCAATCTTACCTCCGCCTATTATAACAACAGGCATATCGGAAAGAGAGAGAAAAACCGGAAAATCATACATAAGGAATAACTTCTCCAGTAAATATCGGCCGGGACTTTGTATCTTCTACTCTTTCGCAGAGAATCCGTACCAGATCCTTATCAAATCCCAGCGGATCGCATAATATAATGGGAATGTTTATTTCACGTGATTTTGCAGCAATTTTTTCGTTAAGTTCTTTCATAAGCATGCCCGTAAAAAGCAAGTATGGCAGAACATAAATAGCCTGTGCTTCTGAAGAGGAAATCGACTCCAGTCCTTCATCAAACGTAGGAAGCGCTGCTGCCAGATAGGCTTTTTCCACCCGTTTGGCTTTTGTTCTATTCTGGAGGTGGGTACACATTGCACTGAAGTCGCGGAGCGCGCCGATATCACTGCTTCCTCTCCCCACCATAAGGAAATCTGCATCGTCTCCCTGCTTCCATCCTGCTGCGCTAAGTCTTTTTTCGAGAACATTCAATATTTCTTCATGTACACCAAATGGCTTTCCAAATCTAACGGGTACATCCGGGTAATGTTCCATTGCTTTAACCAGTTCTTCTGGGATATCAACTTTCATGTGGCCGGCTGAAAATAACAGCACGGGAACCGCTAAAATAGAAGTTGCTCCCCTTTCCACACAGCGTTTCATTCCTTCGGTAATGTCAGGTGCGGCTAACTCCAAAAAACAGATCTCCTGAATATCACAGTCTACGGCCTGTTTGGCTTTTTCTACAAAATCCTTCATCTGTTCATTACCGGCTTTAACGCGGCTGCCATGGCCTACATACAATATCGCTTCCATGAAAACGACCTCCTTATAACCTTTTAAATGTAATGCAGTGCCTGAATAAGGTGGGCAATGTCGGGCTCGTCCAGGGTTTTATCACTATACCAGCCATTTTCTCTGAGGGCTGTTTCGGCTGCCGGTCCAAAGCAGATAATTTCTCTTTGCTTCAGCCAGTTCCCGCTTTGTACTCCCGCCCGTTTTAATTCCTCTGCCAGAACAGCTACGGATTGGGCCGAAGGTAAAATAACTGTATTAATATATTCTTCTTCAAAAATGTGGCCTGCCACTTCCTCTGCAGATGCAGATCGTTCAATAGTGTGAGTGAGCCACTTTCCTGCTGCTTTATCCGGAAGGCTTTTCAGCTTTTCCTTTGGTCCGGAATGAAAAATCTGCTGTGGCTGCAGTCCTTCAAGAAATGCTGGAATAATTCCATAGTTTTTAAGCTGTTCGTTTGTCCGTCTGCTTTCGCTTCCAAGAGAGCAGTTGATGGAGCGGATATCTTTCCCTGCCTGTTTAAGAGCCTGAAAGAATATACGCACACTGTCCGGGGAATGGAAAAGAATCTGCTCGACCGCTTCTGGTATTTCAGGAAATTCTGTATTCTCCCATTCTATCGTGTACCTGGGATATTCCAATACTTCCGCTCCGTATTCTCTTAATTCTGAAGCAAACCTGCCTCCACCCGGGGCTGTTTTTACAATCCAGGCATATCTTCCATGCAGGTACTTCTTTTCAAACCAGTTCAGCTTCTCGTATAAAGAAGAGACATTACCTACCAGGGTAATGGCAGGGTTATGAACGTTGTATTTCTCCGCTTCTTCTACGATCGTAGCCAGGGTGCCGGACACCGTTTTCTGCCTTGCAGTTGTGCCCCATTCAACGATAAGCACAGAAGTCGTTTCCGGCTTACCGTGATCGATAAGTTTTTCTACAATATGCGGAAGGTTTTTTACTCCCATATAAAAAGAAATCGTATCAATTTTGGCAAAGGCACCCCAGTCTACCTCAGGCTCCCCGGTCGTTGATTTGGAATGGGCCGTTACCGCGGCGAAGCTTCCGGAATAATCCCGGTGGGTCACCGGAACTCCCGCGTAAAGAGGTGCAGCAATTCCGGAAGTAATACCAGGTATTACTTCATACGTAATGCCGTGTTCCACCAGGGCCGCAGCTTCCTCCCCGGACCGGCCGAACATGCCGGGATCGCCACCTTTAAGACGGACGACTGTTTTATTTTCCTTTGCTTTCTGCACCATCAGTTCCTGAATAGCTTCCTGCCTCAGATGATGGCGGTCGGGCAGCTTGCCGCAGTAAATTGTTTCAGCGCCTGCTTTTGCAGAAGATAGTATAAGCGGGTTCACAAGGCGGTCATATAAAACGACATCTGCTTTCTCCAGGCACTCTCTGCCCCTTATCGTCATAAGCCCTACATCCCCGGGACCTGCCCCGACTAAATATACTGTACCTGTTTCCATGGGGGTTCCTCCATTTACGCTTGCCTGCTTTTTTGCGTTAGTGTTTATTATATAAAAAAATGCTTATGTATGCAGGGAAGGTGCTCCTGCAAGAGGAGCACCTTTCCGTGTTGTTTATTGGTTTGTCTTATTGAGAGCGGATCAGATTTCTTTTCTCGAGCTCTTGAATGACAAGATCCGCCGCTTCTTCAATACTGTTATTTTCCGTATCTACTACGAGCTCCGGAGCTGCCGGCTCTTCGTATGGGGAAGTAATCCCGGTAAATTCCGGAATCTCCCCGCTTCTTGCTTTTTTATACAGACCTTTAGGGTCTCTTTCTTCACAGACAGCAAGGCTTGCTTTTACAAACACTTCCATAAACTCGCCTTCCTCCAGCAGTCCGCGGACCTGATCTCTATCTGCCTGGAATGGGGAAATGAAGGCTGTACTTACAATGTGTCCTGCGTCTACAAACAGCTTGGCCACTTCACCGATTCGTCTAATATTTTCTGTTCTGTCCTCATCGGAAAACCCGAGATCTTTATTCAGGCCGTGACGGACATTATCTCCATCCAGAACATACGTATTTTTTCCTGCTTCAAACAGTTTCCGGGAAACAACGTTTGCTACCGTTGACTTGCCGGAACCGGATAAGCCGGTAAACCAGAGTACCAGGCTTTTATTACCTGTTTCTTTCTCCCGCTCCTGTTTGGAAACGGATGCCTGATGCCATACAATATTTTGATTTTCACTCATTTTTCCATCATACCCCTTCCGCGCTTTTTGATTATTTAGGTGCCGGCTCCTGCATGCCTTCGATCAGAACCGCTACTACTTCCGGACGGCTGAACTCTGCAGGAGGCATATCTCCGTTTTTAAGCATCGCGCGTACTTTTGTTCCGGATAAAATGACGTGATCCTCTTTGTCATGCGGACATGTTTTTGCCGAAGCCATGTTTTCGCATTTTTTACAGTAAAAGCTGTGTTCAAAAAACAGCGGCTTAATGCCAAGCTCTTCTTCTGTAAAATTCTTAAAGATGTGCTGGGCGTCATACGTACCGTAATAATCAGCTACACCAGCGTGGTCCCGTCCGACAATAAAGTGGGTGCAGCCGTAGTTTTTGCGCACCATTGCATGAAAAATGGCTTCTCTTGGTCCTGCATATCTCATAGCTGCCGGGAAAACAGCAAGATACGTGCGGTCTTCCGGATAATAGTCTTTCAGCAGAACTTCATAGCTTTTCATCCGGACGTCTGCTGGAATATCATCAGATTTGGTTGCTCCGACAAGCGGATTAAGGAAAAGGCCGTCTACTGTTTCAAGTGCTGTTTTTTGAATATATTCGTGCGCACGGTGAACCGGGTTTCTCGTTTGGAATCCAACGACCGTTTCCCATTTTCTTTTATCAAATTCCGCTCTTGTTTCGGAAGGATCCAGATAATACGTATCAAACTGCGGATGAACAATTTCTTCCACCTGGGTGATTTCTCCTGCTACGTACAGAGCCGGACGGTCGTACACTTTTTTAACTCCCGGATGTTCGCTGTCTGTTGTTCTATATACGTTTTCTGCTTCTTTTTCTTTATCGGGCGAGTATACTTGTTCTATTTCAATAACGCCGTACGTTTTCCCGTCAAACGTAAGCAGGGCTTTTTCGCCGGGCTGCAGGTTTGCTGCAAACTCGTCTTCGACTGGAAGCGTAATAGGAATACTCCACACTGTGCCGTCGGCCAGCCTCGTATTTTCTACTACGGACTGATAATCCGCTTCATTTAAAAATCCAGTCAGCGGGCTGAAAGCGCCGTTGGCAATAAGTTCCAGATCGGATAAAGCCGTTTCGTCCAGTGGAATACTGTGGGTAATTGAGCTTGTATCCATTCCAATTTCTTTTTTGTTAATTAATGTTCCACCGTGCGGGATACTCTTTGGCATGTTATTAACTCCTTTGATTTTTCATTATTTGTGCAGGCCGCATTCTGTTTTGCCTGTCTGGGACCAGCGTCCGCTGCGTAAATCTTCTCCATCCTTAACCTTTGCCGTGCACTGTACACAGCCGATGCTTGGATATTCCTGATCGTGGAGTGGATTGTACGGAAGGTTGAAGCCCTTAATATACATCCATACGTCATCCCATGACCAATGGATCAGCGGACAGATTTTCACGGAAGAAAAACGCTTGTCTTTATTAACGAACTGAGTGTCTTTTCTTGTTAAAGACTGGGAACGCCTTAATCCGGATAACCAAGCTGTGTGCTGATTTAAAGCTCCTTCAAGCGGAACCAGTTTCCGGATCGAACAGCATTTGTCAGGATTCGTTTTCCAAAGCTCCGGTCCTTCCTGTTCCTCCTGCTCAGCAGGTGTAATCGGCTGCAGCATATCCACTCTAAGCTTTGGGTAGCGCTCTTTCACTTCTTCAATTAAATCATATGTCTCTTTAAAATGAAAATTGGTATCGAGAAAAATAATTTTAGCATCCGGTTTGACGCGTGTAATTAAATCGATGAGCACCATACCCTCCGCTCCGAAGCTGCACGCATAAACCAGCTCATCGCCGTACTCGGCATAGGCCCACTTGATAACGTCTAAAGCATCTTTACCAGCCAGCGTTTCTTTATTCACCTGATCAAGCTGTTCTTGATCGAGCGTAGGGAATGTTATCATGCTCTACCGTCTCCTTTTTTAATCGTATCTATTTGAAATATTTTTTAATCCTCAGTAAGTTTATCGATATTATATGTTTACTCGTTAACGTCATTTTAGTGAGTATTTGCAAAAATGTCAATCTTCCTGTTAGTCTTATTCTTTTTTTCTCTGCTGCCTGCTGAAATTGACCTGGACTATTTTATATACGAAAGAAGCAGAGCCGGATAAAGGCTCTGCTTTCTGCTTATATACGCCATACTTCTACTGTTGTTTTTCCGGAATCATCCTCGGATCATCCTGAAGCTGCTTAATAAAACTTATACATATTGCACAAGGAATAAGAGCCGTCTTTTCATGGCTGTTCCTGCCTGTCCATTATGTCTTCCTCTATTATATAACGTTACCTGTTCCGGACCAATACGCTGTTCCTGCGGTAAGAAAGGGTATTCAGCAGAAAATTACTGATCAGCGCGTTTAATGGCTGTCTAATGTATATATACTGGCTGTATGTAAGTCAGGTACACCCATCCATATTTCATGCGCGATATCCGCCTGGGAATGTAGTAAAATAAAAGAATACTACTTATTATAAAGGCAGGAGGCATTTCATGAAATTTATCAATAACGAAGGTATTACCAACCCACGCATCAATCTCGCCATTGAGGAGTATGCCTTAAAAACAATGGATCTTGAAGAAGATAACATCTATTTGCTTTTTTATGTGAATGAGCCTTCTATTATTATTGGAAAAAACCAGAATACAATAGAAGAAATTAATACAGATTATGTAGAGAAAAACAATATTCACGTAGTACGCAGGCTTTCCGGCGGCGGCGCCGTCTACCATGATCAGGGAAACCTGAACTTCAGCTTTCTTACAAAAGACGACGGCGACAGCTTTCATAATTTCAAAAAATTTGCCCAGCCTGTTATTGAAGCCCTTCATGAGCTTGGAGTCCCGGCCGAAATGTCCGGCAGGAACGATATTCAAATAGATGGAAAGAAAATATCAGGAAACGCTCAATTTGCAACAAAGGGCCGTATGTTCAGCCACGGCACGCTGATGCTTGATTCAGAAATTGAAAATGTCGTTTCCGCCTTAAAAGTACGAGACGAAAAAATAAAATCCAAAGGGATAAAATCCATCCGAAGCCGGGTCGGCAACATCAATGATTATCTTGAAAACAAGCTTACTGTAGAAGAGTTTAAAGAAGTCATTCTTCAGCACATTTTCTCCGGCCTGGATAACATTCCTTCCTATAAGCTGACGGATGAAGACTGGAAAGAAATACATGCCATATCAGAAGAACGCTACGGAAACTGGGACTGGAATTACGGCAGATCTCCTTCGTTTGACGTGGAAAAGTCTCATAAATTCCCCTCTGGTCTAATTGACGTACGTTTTAATGTTAAAAAAGGGACTATTCAGGAATGCAGAATTTTCGGGGATTTTTTCGGTACCGAAGAGATTAATGATATAGAGAATGCACTCGCAGGTTCGAAATATTCAAGAGAGTCTCTCGAAGAAGCTCTCGATGACTATGACTTGACGAAATATTTCGGGCAGGTCGACCGCTCCGAATTTATTTCCATGCTGCTTTAAGTAATCATTTCCTAAAGGAGAGGCGTTCAGGCTGCCTCTCTTTCAGGCTTTAATAGTAATTGTTCCTCCTCAGTGAACATGGTATTATAAATTGTAGCAATTTTTACATAACGAAATAATATAAGAAGGTGAAAAAAATGTTTTCTTCTACTGAAATTGGCATTGATTTAGGCACAGCTAACATTTTAGTCTATATAAAAGACAAAGGAATTGTGTTAAACGAGCCTTCTGTCGTTGCTTTGAATACAGAGACCAACGAAGTGCTTGCTGTCGGTCAGGAAGCAAAAGATATGGCCGGTAAAACGCCGGGCAAGATTGTGGTTATACGTCCTTTAAAAGAAGGCGTTATTGCTGATTTCGATATTACGGCTACCATGCTGAAACACGTAATGAAAAAAATCAGCCGGACATCCGGGGTTTCCATGAGAAAACCTAAAGTTATCATCTGTACACCATGCGGATCCACTTCCGTTGAACGCAGAGCCATCCGTGATGCTGTCCTTGCCTTTGGCGCAAAAACGGTTCACCTTATTGAAGAACCGGTAGCAGCTGCCATTGGTGCAGACCTCCCCGTAGAAGAACCCGTCGCTAATGTTATCGTTGATATCGGCGGCGGCACAACAGAAGTCGGTATTATTTCCTACGGCGGCGTCGTGTCCTCCCAGTCCATCCGGCGGGGCGGCGATCATTTCGACGAAGATATTATCCAGCACGTCCGCAAGAAGCATAACCTTCTTATTGGAGAGCGTACGGCCGAGCAGATAAAAATAAAAGTCGGCAGTGCCAAAGCAAATCTTCGCGAAGAAACTCTTGAAATTAGAGGCCGCGATCTGGTGTCCGGCCTGCCAAAGCCTATTACGGTGTCTACTGAAGAAATTCACCAGGCCATTAATGAAACGCTCCAGCAGATTCTCGAAACGATCCGCAGCACACTTGAAAACTGTCCGGCTGAACTCAGCGGTGATATCGTCGATCAGGGAATTGTTCTCACAGGCGGAGGCTCTCTTCTGCACGGTATGGAAGAATGGCTGAACGAAGAAATTATTGTCCCTGTTCATCTTGCAGATTCCCCGCTCGAAGCGGTGGTTATCGGTACCGGCAAATCACTAAAAATTATTGACCGCCTGCAAAAGGCAAATATATAAGAAAACTCCCGGCTGCAAAAACAGCCGGGAGTTTTCTTATTCAAAATCAGCCGCATAGGCTTCGTATTCGGTTCCTTCCAGCTCATCGGCGGGGATGAATTCCATAGCTGCTGAATTCATGCAGTACCTGAGACCCGTCGGTTCCGGACCGTCCTGAAAAACATGGCCCAAATGGGAATCAGCATGTTTGCTCCGTACTTCCACACTTGTCCCAAATACACCGCTGTCTTCTTCATAGGTGATATTCGTCAGTTCCAGCGGTCTGGTAAAACTCGGCCAGCCCGTACCAGAATCGTATTGGTCCAGCGAGCTGAATAAAGGCTCTCCTGATACAATGTCAACGTATATTCCCTCTTCCGTATTGTCATGATACACATTATCGTAAGCCGGTTCCGTACCGTCTTCCTGCGTTACTTCATACTGCATGCTGCTTAATTCCGAAACAGCCGCCTCTTTGTCTTCCACCGTATACGGAGATGCGTTACTTACCTCGTACTCTTTATCATCGCCCCATACTTCATCAAGATAGGCGTCACGTCCGGAGTTGTTTCTGTAAAATTCGTACCTTCCTTCATTTTTCTTATAATAGTCCTGATGATACTCCTCAGCTTCATAAAAAGTATCGAATTCTTCAATGGAAGTAACAATATCCCCGTCAAACCTGCCGGATTCTTCCATTTCCATTAACGATGATTCCGCTGCCTGTCTTTGTGCTTCATCATGATAAAACACTGCTGATAAATAAGGTTCTCCTTTATCCACAAACTGTCCCTCATCGTCTGTCGGGTCAATCTGGCGCCAGAAAATCTGCAGAAGGTCTTCGTAGCTGATCTGTTCCGGGTCATACGTCACCTGCACCGCTTCCTGATGACCCGTCTGCTTACCCGCTACCTCTTCGTAGGTAGGGTCTTCTTCTTCACCGCCGGTATATCCGGAAATAACGCTTATTACTCCGGGCTGCGACTCAAACGGCGGTTCCATGCACCAGAAACATCCACCTGCAAACGTAGCCTGTTCCAGTCCTTCCAGATCTCCCTGCACCTCCGACTGTTCTGTTGCAAGTACTTCTTCATATTCAGAGTCTGTCAGCGATTGATACAAAAACCATCCGCCCGCCAGTAGAATAACTGCCGTTATACTAACCAGCCATCGTTTTTTATTCATATTGTCCCCCTTTTACTATCTCTTCTTTCATTATAACGAAAAGTAACCAGCTTTAAAATCATTACAGCTTTTTGCTGTCTGCCTATATAAAGTATACGTATATATAACCTAAACAGTTCATTATTTTTATTTTTAATTACTGATTGACTAATTTGTATATACAAGCTAATATAAATGTAAGCGCATTACTTGTATATACAAGCTACTGCAATTTTATTTTTTTCTAAAAAATGAGAACGTTTTCCAGGAGGGATCTTATGGCAAAAGTAACAAAAAAGTCCGTAGAAGAAATTGTTTCAACGGTAGGCGGCACCGATAACATCGAATCCGTTACCCACTGTGTTACGAGACTTCGTTTTATTCTTCATGATGAATCGAAAGTGGACCAGGAAACCCTTGAGAATATTGACATTGTAAGAGGCTCCTTTTCATCAAGCGGTCAGTACCAGGTTATTATCGGACAGGGAGCTGTCGAAAAAGCCTACGCTTTTCTGCAGGAGATCACCGGGAAAGAAGGATCTTCCAAAGATGAAGTAAAAGAAAAAGCCGGCAAAAAGCAAAATGCGTTTCAACGGTTTATCCGCATGCTCGCGGACATCTTTATCCCTATTCTTCCAGCCATCGTAACCGCCGGTCTTCTGCTTGGTATTAACAACATTCTGACAGGTCCGGGGATTTTCTTTGACGAACAGTCTCTTATTGACGTTTATCCGCAGTGGTCCGGTATTGCTGCCATGATCAGCGTCATCGCCAGTGCAGCCTTTGTGTTTCTGCCGGCATTGATCGGCTGGTCTGCTGTGACTAAATTCGGCGGCAGTCCGCTTCTTGGTATTGTACTTGGTTTAATTCTCGTGCACCCTGACCTTCTGAGCGCATATGCTTATGCAGATGCAAGTTCCGCCGGTGAAGTGCCGGTCTGGAATTTATTTGGACTTGATGTAGAAAGTATCGGCTACCAGGGCCAGGTTCTTCCAGTATTATTAGCATCCTATGTTCTCGCTAAAATAGAGCTTTACTTAAAAAAACGGGTACCGGATGTCATTTCCATGCTCGTCGTAGCGCCCGGTGCGCTTCTTATCACCGGCCTGCTTTCTTTTATTATCATCGGCCCCGTTACGTTTGCCATTGGTAATGCAATTACGGACTTCTTTGTCGCAACATTTGATTCATTCGCGCTGCTGGGCGGTCTGTTGTACGGCCTGCTGTACGCGCCGATGGTTGTAACCGGCCTGCACCACACGTTCCTTGCAGTCGACCTGCAGCTGATTGGTTCTACCGGCGGCACCTTCCTTTGGCCGATCCTGGCTTTGTCCAATATTGCCCAGGGTGCTGCTGCGTTTGCGATGATTCTTGCTACTAAAGACCAGAACCTCCGCGGGCTGGCGAGTTCCTCAGGCATCTCGGCCTTTCTCGGCGTAACAGAGCCGGCATTATTCGGGGTTAACCTGCGCTTTCGCTTCCCGTTTGTGTGTGCCATTATCGGCTCTGCCATGGCCTCCATGTTTATTACGGTAAACGGGGTTCTCGCTACTTCGATTGGGGTTGGAGGCATTCCAGGCGTCTTCTCCATTTTCCCGGAAGACTGGATTCCTTTCATTATCGGCATGGTAATAGCAATAGTCGTTCCATTTGTCCTGACTATCACGTATGCAAAAGTGAAAAAAATAGAAGTATAATCGTCTGCCGAACAGCCTCTTAAAAAAACAAAACTGGAGCATTTCCCTTATTTATACTAAAGTAAATAGGGGAAATGCTTATTATTACAGCAAAGGTGGTTTTTAGAATGGCGGATTGGTGGAAAAAATCAACGGTTTACCAAATATATCCGAAAAGCTTCAATGATACACAGGGAAACGGCCTTGGAGATATCCAGGGGATTATCGAAAAACTGGATTACTTACGAAAACTGGGTGTAGATATTTTATGGCTGACGCCTATTTATGATTCGCCGCAGAAAGATAACGGTTATGATATCAGCGATTATTATTCTATCTACTCAGAGTATGGAACAATGGCTGACTTTGACCGCCTTCTCCATGAAGCAAGGCGAAGGGATTTAAAAATAATTATGGACATAGTTGTTAATCATATTTCCACCGACTCTAAATGGTTTCAGGAGGCCCTGTCTTCTAAAGATAATAAATACCGCGACTACTTTATCTGGAAGGATCCCGTCAACGGAGAAGCCCCGAACAACTGGAAATCAAAGTTCGGCGGATCCGCCTGGGAATACGATGAAGCATCCGGCCAGTATTATCTTCACCTCTTTGATAAAACTCAGGCTGATTTAAACTGGGAAAATGAAAACCTCCGTGAAGATATTTACCGGATGATGAATTACTGGTTCCAAAAAGGAGTCGACGGCTTTCGGTTAGACGTGATCAATTTAATTTCAAAAGATCAGTCCTTCCCGAGCGACGATGGTTCTATACCACCGGGAGACGGAAGGAAATTTTATACAGATGGTCCGCGTGTGCATGAATATATGCAGGAAATGAACCAACACGTATTTTCTAAATACAACAGCGTGACGGTAGGTGAAATGTCCTCCACGACGATTGACCACTGTATTAAATATACGAACCCGGAGCGCCGGGAGCTTGATATGACGTTTAACTTTCATCATTTAAAAGTGGATTATCCCAACGGTGAAAAGTGGAAGCTTGCGCCTTTTGATTTTCTCGAACTGAAGCGGATTCTCTCCACCTGGCAGACACGAATGAATGAAGGCGGCGGCTGGAATGCTCTATTCTGGTGCAACCACGACCAGCCCCGGGTAGTCAGCCGTTATGGCGACGATGGCGCCTACCGCGTTGAATCAGCTAAAATGCTGGCCTCGACTATTCACATGCTTCAGGGTACTCCCTACATCTATCAGGGAGAGGAATTCGGCATGACCAACCCCGGCTTCAGCCGCATTGAAGACTACCGGGATGTTGAAACGCTTAATGTATACGAAGAGCTTCTGGCTTCCGGCCTGACAGACGAAGAAGCCCTCACAATCATTAAAGAACGTTCCCGCGATAATTCCCGTACACCTGTTCAGTGGGATGCTTCGGAGCATGCGGGATTCACAAGCGGAACCCCTTGGATATTTCCGGCTTCCAACTATAAGGAAATTAACGCCGAACAGGCCGTTGCCGATGAAAACTCCATTTTTTATTTTTATAAGGCGCTCATTGAACTACGGAAGGAATACGACATTATTACGGAAGGCGATTTCACGCTGCTATTGGAAGAAGATCCATCCGTATTTGCTTATGTAAGATCGTCCGGGACAGAAAAGCTGTTAACAGTAAGCAACTTTTACGGCTCTGAAACCAAAGTAAGCTGGAGTGCACAGGAAAAAGAACGTCTGCATGGCAGCGCCGAGCTTCTTCTCTCCAATTATAATAACAGCGCGTCCGGCCCTGAAAACTTATCGCTCCGTCCCTATGAAACAGCGATATACCGGATAACAAATGAATAAGACGAGCTGGTGACAGGCATGAAAAATAAATATATTCTTATATACGATGAGCTGGCCAAAGAGATCAGCAGCGGACTGTATCAATCTCAGGAACTTCTTCCTTCTGAATCGGAACTGACGGAAAAATACAGTGTATCAAGAGAAACCATAAGAAAAGCATTAAAATTATTATCCGAACACGGCTATATCCAGCGGATTCAGGGAAAAGGGTCTGTCGTGCTGGAAATAGATAAAGTAAACTTTCCTATTTCCGGCCTGGTGAGTTTCAAAGAGCTTGCAGGAAAACTTGGTCAAAGAGCGTCTACTTCGGTTACAGCGTTTGAGACCATCCTCCCTACTCCTTTTCTTGAAAAAACGCTTGATATTGATTCCAGGGAGCCGCTTTGGAATATCTCCCGGGTAAGAGAGATTGACGGCGAACGAATTATATTGGATAAAGATGTTATATTAAAGCGTACGGCCCCTGAATTAACAAAAGAAATCTGTGCTTCTTCTATTTATGAGTATTTAGAAGACTCGCTTTCTTTAACGATCAGTTTCGCCAAAAAGGAAATCACTGTGGAGGAGCCTACAGCAGAAGACCGGGAACTGCTTGACCTGGAGGGATTTTCTACGATTGTCGTAGTGAGAAATTATGTCTATCTCGATAATGCCCTGCTTTTTCAATACACTGAATCGAGGCATCGGACAGACAAATTCCGTTTTGTGGATTTCGCAAGAAGAAACCGGTAATAATGCAGGCCCCTGGTTAAAAAGGGGCCTGTTTTTCATTTTGGCGGACCGGCTCCCTGTAAAAGGTGAATTATCGGCTGATCCTATGGTACGATAGGAATGAAAGCAGGTGAACATATGTTTGAAATTAAACCCTACCCCGAATTTTCCTGGTCTCTTTCCAGGCACAAGACGCTTTTAAACTGTGCAAGGCAGTATGCCCATCAATATTATTCGGCTCACAACGGCTGGCTCCGTCAGGCAGAAGAATCACAGAAGCATGCTTATCGCTTAAAAAACATTACGAACCTGGAAATGTTTTTCGGTTCGCTCGTACATGACAAAGTGGAACATATGATAAATGAATTTTACAAAGGTAATCCGCCTGCAGATGAAGAAACACTAAAAAAAGAGATACGCAGCGAGCTGAACAGCGGCTTTCTCGAAGCGGTTAATGAAAGAGAAGTATGGTGGAACCGTCCCAAAAAAGGCACAATGTTTCATGAAATATACTATGGAGCTGCACCTGTGCTTCCTAAAGATAAAATCGAAAAAATAAAACAGCGCCTGGAGCTCGCCTTTGCTCATTTTTTCACCAGTAAAACATACCGGGAAATAAACGAATTCAAAGAGTCCGTTACGTTTATGGAAGCAGAACAGTTCAGGACTATCCGGCTGAACGGCGAAAAAGTCTACGTTGTACTCGATTTTCTATACCATAATAAAGAGACGGATGTATGGACTATCGTCGATTGGAAAACGGGAAAAAAATCAGCGGAGGATCCTCATCAGCTTGCGCTGTATGTGCTGTATATTCTTGAGAATTACCCGGTTCCGGATATTGAACACATTGTTATCCGCAATGAATACCTGCTCGAAGGGACGCATGAGGAGCACGTATTAACAAATGAGGTGCTCGAAGAAGTCCAGCAGTTAATGAAAACAAGCGTAGGCCGGATGAAAAGCTATTTGGAAGACCCTTCCTTAAATAAACCGCTGCCGATTGAACAGTTTCCACAGACAACCGAATACCAGCGGACCTGTACGCGCTGTAATTTTCATGAACTCTGTTTTCCAGGGGAAATTCTTTTCAAGTGAAAACGAAAAAAGCAGCCGGATTGTTAACCGGCTGCTTTTTCCACTTCAGCTTAAGGATCGGCCTGCGGAAAGCGACCCCTGTAAAATTTTTTGTCTTTTTTATAAGAGAGAATCAGGGCTGCTTGCAATCATTTCCCCGCTGCCTTGAAACACAACGCTCTTGAGGGTCGCGGGCAGAATGAAATGTTCTCCTTTTTCTGCTTGAAACGTTTCATCCTCTGTAATTATTTCCAGTTTTCCTTCAGTGACGCTGATCAGCTGATAGCTTGAAGTGAAATCAGGCTTATAGCTGCCATTTACCTGCAGGTGAAGGACGGAAAAAAACGAAGAAGACACCAGCTGCTCCACTTTCGCCTCTTCCGTCTCCAATACACTGCTGCGCTCAGGCTGGACGTTTTCATGAGGCGTCCTGGTTACATATATTGATTTTTCTGTATGAAGTTCTCTTTTGCTTCCATCAGGATTCAATCTGTCGTAGTCGTATACCCGGTATGTCGTATCCGAACTCTGCTGGGTTTCCAAAATAAGCGTTCCCTTGCCGATCGCATGAATGGTACCGCTCGGCACATAGAAAAAATCACCTTTTTGAATAGGGACTTTATGAAGAAGACGGTCCCAGGCACCCATTTTCATATATTCGCTTAGTTCTTTTTTTGATTCTGCATGATGACCCAGAACAAGCTCTGCCCCGTCTTCTGCTTCGAGTACATACCAGCATTCTGTCTTTCCATAGGCTTCGCCCTTTTCAAGCTCCTGAGCCTGAGTGTCGTCCGGATGAACCTGAACAGAAAGGTCTTCAGCCGCATCCAGTATTTTCACTAAAAGCGGAAAGGTATCTTCTTTAGGATTCCCGAAAAGTTCCGGATGGCCGGACCAGAGTGCAGATAGTTTCCTGCCATGAAGCGGGCCGTTTTTCACAACGCTTTCTCCATTTGGATGTGCAGAAATCCCCCAGCATTCGCCTGTTTTATGCGATGGAATAGTATAACCAAAATTGGTACGAAGCTTTTCGCCGCCCCAGATACGTTCTTGAAAAACCGGTTCCAGAAAAATTGGTTCGTTATACATAAGTGCCTCCTTTTGTATGCTGTTGTATTATGTACTTATTCATTGTAGAAAACTTTAGGAAAAAAGAAAAGCTGAAACCGGTCTTTCGGGGCCTGGTCTCAGCGCGGAGGTTATAAGATGAAACAAATTGCTGTCATTCCGTGCGGTAAAAAGAAAATATGGGATATTGACCCCCGGACGGGACCTGTGTATGCAAAAGAAGCTTATCAAGGAACGCTGCATAAAAAATGCACGCAGTACGCCCGCTTTCACCACCTGTATCCGGTAATCCTTTCAGCTAAATATGGATTCCTAAAACCTGATGATGTTGTCCCCGCTGACTATGATGTTGGGTTTCAGCACCATTCCGGCGTCATTAACGACGAAGCACTAATCTCACAGTGGCACGCAAAAGGCTTTTCCAGGACAGAAATAATTGTTGTGCTGACCGGAAAAAAGCATATCCGTGTCCTGAACCGGGTCATTGAAACCCCTCATCAATGGGAATTCCCACTCGCACATGCCCGTGGAATCGGTGACATGCTTCGCATTCTGGACCAGTCGGTTCAGCACTAACGTTTCACTTCCGCTCCGAGCGTGTTTTTAAAATGACTCAGTGCCCATTCGTGACCTGTTTTATTGAAGCTTGCTACGTGCGCTTGATCTACATGTATGCGAAAGCCTTCATTGTAAGCGTCCACTGCCGTATGGAGAATGCAGATGTCTGTACATACGCCTGCAAGAACTACCGTTTTAATTTTTTTCTGGCGGAGAAGCATTTGAAGCGGCGTTCCGGCAAACGCACTGTAACGGGTCTTATCAAGCCAGTGTACGTTCGGCCTGTCTTTAATCGATTCGTACAGCTCTTTTACTTTCCCAAACAATTCCCTGCCCGTCTCCCCCCTAAGGTTATGAGGGGGAAACAATTTTGTTTCCGGATGATCCGGCTCCTCGGGTTCATGAAGATCTACGGCAAAAAAGATTTCCTGCTCTTTTTCAACTGCCTCTTTGACACACTCTACAATGGCATGTTCGATTTCACGTCCGGGAGCTCCGCAGGTTAATGCCCCGTCTTCTGCCACAAAATCATTCGTATAATCAATGACAAGCAGTGCTTTAGACATAAATGCCTCCCTTTTATAACCTCATAGCGCCGTCGATGCGGATAATTTCCCCGTTCAGCATAGGGTTGCTGATTATGTGCTGAACCAGGCTGCCATACTCTGTCGATTTCCCAATCCGGTTGGGAAAGGGTACTTTTTCCCCAAGTCGTTCCAAAGCTTCTTTAGGAAGCGGATCGTACAGAATAGTTTCAAACACACCGGGAGCGATGGTCATTACGCGCACTCCGTATCTTGCCATTTCACGGGCGGCCGGAAGCGTCATGCCGGCCACTCCGCTTTTGGAAGCACTGTAGGCCACCTGTCCTACGCGGCCTTCGAGTCCTGCTATAGAAGCTGTATTGATAATAACCCCGCGCTCTTTATCTTCATTAGGCTCGTTATACCGAAGCTTATCGGCCGCAAGCCTCATCATATTAAAGGTGCCAACTAAATTAACTTCAATCACCTTTTTAAAATGGTCCAGCGAATGGACGCTTTTTTTATTCAGGATTTTTTCTGCTACTCCAATTCCCGCCGCGTTGACGAGGCCATGAAATCCGCCAAAATAATCGGCTGTTTTCTCCAGGCTTTCCAATGAATCTTTTTCCGAGGTTACGTCGGTTTTCAGGAAAAGAGCATTTTCTCCCAGCTCTTCTGCCAGCTGCTTTCCTTTTTTGCTGTTTGTATCTATAATCGCCACTTTCGCTCCATGCTCCACCAGCACCTTTGCAGCGCCTCTGCCTAGTCCTGTAGCGCCGCCGGTTACCATAAACACATGACCTTTAATATCCATTTGTATCCCTGCTCTCTATGTAGTGTCCATCATATATGCTTCTTCTCTACTTTAACATTAGCTGTTTATTTAAAAATCCCTGCTAATTAAATGAATAATTTTAAATTCACTAAAGAAGGGAACGTGTTATTTGGCAGCAATTAGGCTAAAATAAGTATATATACTCATATAAGACAGGATAAGGCAGGTGCACAGGCTATGAAAAAACAAACAGCGTGGATGATCATGCGCCTGCTCCTTGTAATAGGAGCAGTAGCTGCTGTTCTTTGGGTAACAGCCTTTATTTTTTCTCTTACTTATCCATTTTGGATTGCTGCTTTTTTTGCCTGGATTCTAAAACCTTTGTCTACTTTCCTTCAGAAAAAACTGCACTTTCCCGCAGGTATAGCCGCTGTAACAACACTTATGTTCGGCATCGCCGTAATCGGCGGGATTATTACTGGGATTACCTTTCTTGTTATCGACCCTATTCAGCGTTTCGCGGAACGGGCTCCTGCTATTATGGAAGATGCTTTTTATCAAATTCAGGATTTTCTTGATACAACTATTCTGCCATTATGGCAGCAGGTCAGCGGAATAGCTGATGGCATTGGCGGTGCCGGAGGAGGCCTGCCGGAAGTTGGTGCGGAAATAGGAGCCGGTCTCAGCAGGCTGGCGCAGAGCGCCGGAGATGCTGCTGCCCAGCTTGCCTTAAGCATTCCTGCTTTTCTGGTGGCATTTTTGTTTGTGCTTATCGCGATATATTTCATAGGTAAAGACTGGGGACGAATGTCAGGCGGGATTCGAAAGGCACTGCCTGACCAGATCGTACTGAAAATGAAAGAATTTTATAAAGCGATGTGGGTCCGGGTCTTCGGCTATATTAAAGCCCAGCTTATCTTAATGTGTATTACAGGAGTTATCGTATTTATCGGCCTGCTTATTCTTCAGGTCGATAACGCTGTTCTGCTCGCTCTGATTATCGGACTGGCGGAATTTCTTCCCTATCTGGGAACGGGCACTATTCTTATCCCCTGGGGTGTTTTCCTTATTATTACCGGCAATCTCGGTCTTGGCCTTAGTTTAATCGTTTTGTACGTCATTATTCTTGTCGTCCGCCAGGCTGTAGAGCCTAAAGTGCTCTCATCGAGCATGAATCTTAATCCGATTGCTGTTCTTGTTTCTTTGTTTGCCGGACTTCAGCTTTTTGGCGCATTAGGATTTATTATAGGTCCTGTTATTCTCGTCATTATTGTTATTTGTATCGATATAGGTGTCTTTAAGGCATTGAATCGTTTTATTAAAGAAGGATTTGTGTAAAAGAATTGTTTTTACAGGAACACAGAAGGGTAATGTAGGTAAACTACTATATGAAGAAGCGGAGAGAAGACAAATGGGACTAGTGTCAAATAAAATTGCTGTTGTAACAGGAGCAGCTTCAGGTATCGGGCAGGCATCTGCCATCAAGCTTGCACAGGAAGGGGCCAATGTCGCTTTAATTGACCTTCAGGATACATCAGAAACAAAACGGTTAATTGAAAAAGAAGGCGCATCTGCCCTCTGTTTTGAAACAGATGTTTCCGATCCGGAACAAATGCAGAAAAGCTTTTCAGCTACTGCTAAAGAGTGGGGCCGGATTGACATCGTACTTGCCAATGCCGGTATGAACGGTACCGTTGCCCCTATTGAAGACATGGAGCCCCATAAATGGGATAAAACGATCGAAACCAATCTGCGCAGTACATTTTTATCCGTTAAGTATGCCATTCCTCATATGAAGGAACAGGGAGGCAGCATTATTATTACCAGCTCGGTGAATGGAAATCGCACGTTTTCCAATATGGGGATGACAGCCTATTCCTCTTCCAAAGCAGGACAGATGGCTTTTGGCAAGATGGCAGCCCTGGAGCTTGCCGGCTATAAAATACGTGTGAATATCATGTGTCCAGGTTATGTGGAAACAAACATTTTTGACCGTACTTATACAGAAGGCGTGGAGAAAATTGAACTTCCGGTTAAAGTTGAAATGGACGAGTCCGCTGATACTTTGTTAAACCAGCCTGCGAAAGCAGAAAAAGCTGCTGATCTGGTCGTGTTTTTAGCTTCAGAAAAATCTTCTCACATTTCCGGTTCTGAAATTTATCTCGACGGCGCTCAATCTCTTATGTAATTCCAACGATAAAAGGACTGATTGATTCTATGCAGATAACAGATAAACAAATCAAAGCAATTCAAACCCAGGTCCAAAGCCGCACGGTTTCTCTTCCTGATGGAACGACGCTTCCCAGCCTTGGCCAGGGTACGTGGCATATGGGAGATGACCCTGCCCGCGAGGCAGATGAAATACAGGCGCTGCAGCTCGGCTTAAAGCTCGGGCTCCGCGTAGTGGATACCGCAGAAATGTATGGAAACGGCCGGGCTGAAACAGTGACCGCTAAAGCATTGAAACATTTCCGGAACGAAGCTTTTCTCGTATCCAAGGTTCTCCCTTCCAATGCCGGCAGAAAAAACCTCCAGGCTTCTTTGGAAAACAGTCTTTCCAGGCTCCAGACCGATTATCTGGATCTTTACCTGCTTCACTGGCGGGGAGGCGTGCCTCTGCAGGAAACCGTAGAAGAAATGGAAAAAATGAAAGCACAGGGTTTGATTAAACGATGGGGAGTCTCCAATTTCGACACCGCGGATATGCAGGAGCTTAATAATATCACCGGCGGCCAGTCATGCGCTGTGAACCAGGTATTGTACCATCTCGGTTCCCGCGGTATTGAGCACAGCCTTCTCCCTTCTATGAGAAAGCGTGCCGTTCCCGCTATGGCATATTGTCCGCTTGCCCAGGGCGGAAACCTGCGCAGCCAGCTTTTAACCAATCCATCCGTACAGAAAGTGGCTGATTCGCATCAGATAACACCGATGCAGCTTCTATTGGCATGGAGTATCCGTTCCGGCGATGTTCTGAGTATCCCTAAAGCAGGCAGAGAAGAACATGTGCTGCAAAACGCTCAGGCAGCCGGCATCGAGCTGACGTCTGAAGACTTAACACTACTCGATGAAGCCTTCCCTCCCCCTTCCCGGAAAGAACCGTTGGATATTGTATAAAAATAAGCCCGTGCTGATTAGATCAGCACGGGCTCGTTTTTATTCTGTTGTTTCTTTCCAGCCTTTTTCAAAGAGCATTTTTCCGGGCCATGTATAGGCTGTCAGCCCTCCATCACCTGTAATCGTTTCTCCTGTTACAAATGAGCTGTCTTTTGAAGCTAAAAATAAAGCAATGGTCGCCATTTCTCTTGGATCCCCCAGCCGGCCCATAGGGGTAACCCATTTTTGAGCGTCACGGAAAGCCTTACCGCTTTCCTCATTATCTGTTCCTGCCAGCTCTGATACCAGCGGCGTTTCGATTGTCCCGGGTGCGATGGCGTTCGCCCTAATGCCCTGGCGTCCATAATCAATCGCTATCGCTTTTGTCAGGTTGGTCACGCCGCCTTTAGCTGCATTATAACCCGAACGGTCCAGGTCAGCTGCAGAACCGGACATGGAAGAATTGTTTATAATTGATCCGCCCTTTTCAAGCATGAGCGGAATAAAGTACTTACTCATTAAAAACGTGCCGCGCAGGTCAACGCTGATAATATCGTCAAACAGCTCCACCGGATATTCATGAAGCTTTCCGCCTTCCTGGTCAATGCCGGCGTTGTTAAATAACACGTCAATGGTCGTATACTGTTCTTTTATTTTTTCAGCAAAACCGGTTACTTCCGATTCTTTGGACACATCGAGCACGTAAGCCTGTGCTTTTCCTCCGGCCTGCTGAATTTCTTCGGCAAGCTCTTTTACCTGTTCTTCATTTTTATCTGCGCAGAGCACTTCCGCTCCTTCTTCTGCGAATACTTTCGCTGTAGCACGACCAATACCCGTAGCTGCTCCTGTAATAACGGCTGTATAGCTTTCCAGTCTATTCATTTAATAAAACCTCTTTTCTATCGATTTCGTACGCTCTTTATTCATACCACTCTTTATAGATTATAAACGTTCTCTCTATCAGCTGTAATCGCTTACTGTCAGCGGATTCAGGCTTTTTTATTTCTTTTATTTTTTTGGGAAAGCATTAGTAAAAACCAGCCTGCCGCGATCGCCGCCATAATATATACGATGTAAGAATAAACATCCATAAAATCAACAATGGTATGCCACGAAGACCCCATCCCTGCTCCTATGGAAACCAGCACCGTGTTCCAGATTAATGTGCCGGCGGTGGTAAATAATAAGAACGTAAAAATATTCATATTGGACATGCCGGCAGGAATAGATATCAAGCTTCTCAGCAGCGGAACCATCCGGCATAAAAAAACTGTCCATACTCCATATTTATCAAACCATTTGTCCGCCCGGTGAATATCTTCGCTGGTTACTCTGATGTATTTTCCATACTTCCCAATTATTTTTTCCAGCTGTTCTACATCGAGCAGACGCCCAATGCCATAAAGGCAGACGGCGCCGGCAAGGGAGCCGGCAGTTGAAGCTAAAATAACTCCCGTGACTCCCAGCCCGGTGACAGTCGTCATAAATCCCCCAAAGGTGAGAATAATTTCAGAAGGGATTGGAGGGAAAATATTTTCCAAAGCAATAAGCAGAAAAATTCCCCAGTATCCAAATTCTTCCACGACATTCGTGATCCATGCTTCCATTAATGACAGCTCCTTATTTAAGATGAAAAAACAGGAATTCCAAATACAAAATGAAGAACAGTAAACACGATGATAATGAAAAGAATACTTCCTCCGATCATGTAAAGCGCTTCTTTGCCTTCCCGGTAATCCTGCTTTGCCATGAGCTGTTCCATCCTTTCTTTCATTTGTTCCAAACCTAAAGCTGAGGCCGAAAAAAACAAAAAAGAGCCTTTACCCGTGATCAGGTAAAGGCTCTTATCTTTAAAGGAAAGGGCTTCACCTGTACAGCAGGCAAAGGTCTCGCAAACAACGCAATGGTTGCCAGTCAGGCCGGCGGAGCGTAAGCACCACGTAATGACGACATAACTGTAAGCTACTCCCCTTTGAAATGGTAAGTATAGATTGTTAAATAATAATATGCCGAAACGAGGTTATTGTCAATTATTAATTTACAGGCGTTGAATAAGCGGATTTTTTTTCATACGCTCTTACTTTCCACATAGCAGCCATTCCCAGAACCGGCCCTATACTCAGTATAGCGAATACCCACTCCCATCCCATCCACATCTGAAAAACAGGAATCAAATTGATAGAAATAACCGATATTAGAAATCCGATGCACATCTGAAAAGTTAAAGCAGTTCCCGTATACTCCGGCTCTGCAAAATCTGATACAGCTGCTGAAAATTGGGCGGAATCAGCTATCACAGAAGCTCCCCAAATAACCGCCAGCAGGATAGTCAGCCAGAGAGCGGAACCGAATGTCCAGCCAATGCTCAGCGCGCAGGCAGCACTTATCCCCATTGCGGCAATAGTCAGCAGCGACCTTCCAATTCGGTCTGCCAGCAATCCGCCTGCTATACATCCAATCGCGCCGGCGGCTCCAATTGCAGTAAAAGCAGCGGCCGTACTCCATTCGTCCGGGACGGCAGACTGGGCAAAGCTCGCCGCCAAAAAAGCAGGCAGCCATGTCCACATGCCGTACAGCTCCCACATGTGGCCAAAATAGCCGTAGTTTGCAAGCATTACCGGCCGGTTTTTTATCACTTTCGACAAAAGCCCGATAGAAAAAACAGAAGGATTCGGTTTCACAGGAGCTTCCCCCAGAGCACCATACATCAAAACAGCGGCTGTGAACGCCAGAAGGGAACTGAGGATCAGTACAATGCCTGCCTCCGTGCCGGACGTAAATAAAAATAAGGCGTGCGGGAGAGAGGTCCCCAGGGTCAAAGCGGCAATTAAAATACCAATGGCTGCTCCCCGCTGTTTAGGAAACCACAATGAAATTAATTTAACCGCCGGAGGATAAACCCCAGCCAGCGCCGCACCCGTAAGTATTCTTAAAAGCAGACCAATCGAAATAGTATCTGCAAACAAAATCAGCATGTTCAATATGCCCCCTGCCAGCGCAGACAGAGCAAATAGTTTTCTTGTATTAAATCGGTCGGCCAGACCAAGTACAGCACTCAGAAAGGCTCCTGCTACAAAACCAACAGGGACAGCTGCTGAGAGCCAGCCCTCCATTAACGGAGTCAGGGCCCACCGCTCCCGTAAATCATCTGCGATTACTGAAGCGCTGAACCATAAACTCAGTGAGAAGAAAACAGATAAAGAAATAATTGATAAAGCATACCAGCGGTTTTTTTTCATTGCTTCTCCCCTTTCTTCCGGTACCGGTCAGGCAAAGAAGAAAGCATCCCGCCTCCGCGGAATACCTGGACTTATCCCAGCCGCACAGTGGAAGAAAGAAGTCCGGCTCCAATCACCCCTGCATTTCCTTCGAACTCTGCCTGTACTGTCAGGCATTTCCCTTTCAAACTTTTATATACATACTCGTTAATTCTTTGTTCCAGCACCTTGACGAGGAAGGGATTATGCTGAATGACTCCTCCGCCAAGCACAATCAGCTCCGGATTTATAGTCAAATAAATATTGGCAATTCCTGCAGCCTGATATTCAATTATCGGATCGAGAACCCGGACTGCTTCTGTTTGATTTTTCCGGTATGCTTCAAACAATTCACCCGCATGACTGCTCCCGCCGTAAAGCTCTACAGCTTTTTCTTTCAGCGCTGTTCCGGAAGCTACCTGCTCCCAGGTTTTATTTCCGGGAGATGGAGATTCTCCATTTCCTATTCTCATTAGTCCTACCTCGCCGGCTGCACCCAGGGCACCGGTCAGAAGCGAATTTCCAATTATAATGCCGGCACCGATTCCGGTGCTAATTGTAATGTATATCATGCTTGAGGCATGTTTTCCTGCTCCAAGCTGATGTTCTGCTACAGCAGCGGCGTTTGCATCATTGTCCAGCGTTACGGGCAGTCCGGATGCGGCCTCCAGTTCTTTTTTAAACGCAAAATCATGCCAGCCCGGTAAGTTAGGCGGATCAAGAATTACACCATTCCAGGGATCGAGCGGTCCAGGCGCCCCGCATCCAATTGTTTCAGCCTGATGATTCCCAAAAGAATCTATCATTTCTGTGATTTTTTTTATTCCTTCTTCAGCCGCAGCTGGGGTGGGGATTGTTTTAATCTGTTTGATCGTTTGTTTATTTTCAATAAGAGCGGTACGCAGACTCGTACCTCCCAGATCAATAGCGATTTGATATGTGCTGGTCATGGGCAGAGTTCCTTTCTAAACTAAATTAAAGCAATAAGTATGCTATCAGCGTTCCCATTCCTCCATAAAGCAGCGCAAACGGCATATTTCGGTATGTTATCTTATACGGATTCTGCATCGTATTCTGCGCGGTCATCGTAACAGTAATTCCAAATGTTCCTACTGTGGCAGTGGCCAGTCCGCCTGTAATCAAAACAAGACCAATGCTTAACGGATTCATCGTTTCATAAAGAGGCGGCAGAATTTCCATTAAAATCCCTATCGTTGCAATAGGGTGCACCCCTACCATCGACAGCCCTAAATACGTAAATTGAATCAACAGGAGAATCGCAAGCGGAAAGCCTGCTGCTGCTTCAAAAGGAGTCTGCATAACTGTAAGCACCGGTGTTTCATTCAGGCTGCTCGAAAAGAGTCCCAAAGCTAAAAACAAAACAACAAAATTCTGCATATTCGTCGTCCTCTGTTTCCACATCGACCAGCCTACTATACGAAACGTGCGCCAGCGTCTGATAACTAAGGCCCAGCAGAAAGAAAACGGAATCAGCACAAGGGTGACGGTTAATATGAAATTAAGTCCTGTCCAATTGCCGATAAGTAAAACAGCTGTAAGAAATACAGATAAAGCAGCAAACAATTCAATGATTTTAAATATTAACGTCTTCCAGTTGATTGATTCTTCCATTATCTGCTGATTGGCTGGAGTGTATGGATGCTTTTTAAATTCAAGTCGTCCCCACAGCATTTCTATAGCAAGAACGAGCAGAGAGCACAGAAGAAGCCAGGGAAGATATGCCACATACCCTACACCTGTAGCGTCAATGGTAATAGCTACCATGATCTCCATGGGGCTCCAGGCAAGAGCGATAGCAAAGGCCCGCAGGGTTGTACGGCTGACAAATGACTCTCTTAGCTTTTTCGACACGGCTGACAGATTATCCTGCAGCACCTGCTGAGAAAATGGAAGTGCAGAAAGGTTAATAAAACATACAAGCAAGTAGGAAGTAATTGAACTCCTGGCATATAACTTTCCTAAATCATCAACATTCGCTCTTAAGAGCTGGCTGATCTTCCTGTCGAATCTTCCTGCATGAACGACACTGTTCATCCATGGGAGTACAGCTAAAAAAGCCAGAAGCTGCATGTTTGATGTTAAGAAAATAGGAATTTGGGAAGCACTTTCCCCGCTAACGATAAAAAGGATCATCCCCACTCCGATAAAGAAAGTTCCCAGAATTTTAAAAAGCCTGGAAGCGGCAGCAAAGGAAATAATAAAAACAGGTACTGCTATGATACCTGCTGTATAAAGCAGTATATTGTGGTCTAGAAATATATTTACAAGATAAATTCCGAGCATAAGGGTATAGATTATGTAGCGGTTTTCATTAATTAAAGATTTCATCAAAAACGTCCTTTCCCCGATGCAGTGCTTCTTTAGTCTGCCACAGGACAAGAATTTAGACAATAAAAAACACCAGCCGCTTCCGGCCGGTGTTTTCCCATTTATTATGAAGCCTTTTCTAATTCCTCTTTCATTTTATCGCTGTAGCCAAACAGCCACGTTAACGTGAATGCGACTGCCGCTGCAAGAAGGTTAACTACAATATATAAAATAATTTGTTCATTCAAGTAGAGCAGGATTCCCGGACCTGCCGTAATAGCCATACCTGTTGCTTCCAGCTGGAAAAGTGAGGCAATGAATCCTCCCACACCTCCACCGATAAGTCCCATGAGAAAAGGTTTAACGTAACGGAGATTGACACCGAATATAGCCGGTTCCGTAATTCCAAGAAATGCGGAAAAGGAAGATGGCAGAGCCAGTGCTTTCAGCTTTTTCGACTTTGTTTTCAGACCTACTGCCAGAGCTGCCCCGCCCTGTGCTGCAATGCCGCATGTAATGATGGCGTTAAACGGATTGGAACCAAACTGCTCGAGGAGCTGAATTTCCAAAAAGTTAAATACATGATGCACTCCGGTAATGACGAGAACCTGATGGAAAAAGCCAATAATCAGACCGCTGATTCCAAATGGTGCTTCCAATAAAGCTACTGTGCCGGAAAGTACGATATTTTCCAGACCATGCATGACCGGGCCAATGAAGAAAAGCGATAGAAATATCATGACAAGAAGTGTCAAAAATGGAGTGACAATTAAATCCAGAGCTTCCGGAACTCTTTTTCTAAGCTGCTTTTCAAACAATGCTCCCAGCCACCCGGCAATAAAGGCCGGCAGAACAGAACCCTGGTAGCCGATCACCGGAATAAAACCGAAAAAGGTTAGTGGCTCTGCTACACCTTCTCCTACTTCGTATGCGTTAGGAAGAGAAGGATTGACAAGCATCAGGCCCAGAACAATACCAATGATCGGACTTCCTCCAAACACTCTGAAAGCAGACCATGCTATCAAAGCCGGCAGGAAGGCGAACGCGGTATCAGTTAACACTTGTGTAAACGTTATCAAGTTTGCCGGTACATCTTCAGGCGTAAGCCCAAACCACCCAAGCACCGCTTCCTGAAGCAGAAGTCCTCTTAACCCCATAAAAAGACCTGTTGCTACCAGAACCGGAATGATTGGAACAAACACATCACCAAAGGTCCGGATAGCCCGCTGAAACATATTCCCTTGTTTTTTTGCTTCCTGCTTCTGTTCAGAACTTGTGCTCTCTGCCACACCAAGCTTAGAAGCTTCTTCGTACATTTTATTTACCGTACCGGTTCCAAAAATAACCTGATACTGGCCCGAGTTGTAAAAAGCACCTTTAACTTTATCAATATTTTCTACGCTGTCCTGGTCAATTTTTTCTTTATCACGAACCATTATTCTCAGCCTTGTTGCACAATGAGATACGGAAGCAATATTTTCTTTTCCCCCTACTGCTTCGATCAGTTCTTTGACAATCTTCTTGTTATCAGCTGCCATTTTTCACCCTCCTGTTTCCTTTGTATCTTCTTTGGAATCGATTCCAAAAAGAAGCAAAATGATAGTCGATCCCTCTTTGGAATCGATTACATTCTCATCATAAGCTATTTCTTTCTATAAGTCCATACTTTAATATATTTTTTTTATTCTTTTTAACAGCAGGGTTTTCCATTTCTTCCAGTAGGATTCTGGCCGCTTCGATGCCCCCCTGCTCATTGTAATAATCAACTGTAGTAAGTGCAGGCTTTGCATATTGGGAAAGCTCTGACGCTCCAAACCCTGCAATCCCGATATCATCAGGTATGGCTACTCCAACATCATTAAGATAATCGGCTGCGCCGATCGCCATCCTGTCCGTAGCACTAACAATACTGTCAGGCTTTGTGTCTGATTGTTCCCAAATAGCTTTCATTGCGCTGTAGCCTGATTCAATTGTAAAGGCTCCTTCTGCCTGCCAGGATTTTTCTATCGGAAGCCCTGCTTCTTCAAGGGCTTTTATGTACCCTTTTTTTCTCCAGTAGCCTACCGCTTCATCTTTTTCGTCTACGCTGATCAACCCAATTTTTTTGTAGCCTTTTTTTATAAAGAGATTCGTTAAATCATATGAGGCCCGAAAGTCATCGTACATCAGACAGATTGCATCCGGGAATTCCTGCCCTACGACAATCACCGGTACTTTTGCTTCTGACACTGCTGTTTTTATCGGTTCAAGGGTATTCGTCGCCAGAAGAATAATACCGTCCACTCTTCTGCTTTCAAGCAGCTTAATATGTTCTACTTCTTTATTGATATTCAAATCGGAACTCGCCAGAAGGATTTGAAATCCCTTTTTTCCCAGCTCTCTATCTATACCTGAAACTACTCTCGTAGTTGTTTCCGTGCTTAGTCTTGGGAGTATAACGCCAATAACTTTCGTTTTTTTCGTCCGCAGGGATTTCGCATGTTCGCTTGGAATATACCCTGTTTCTTCTATTATTCTGTGAACCCGCTCCCTGGCTTCTTTACTTACTGCCGGAGATTCATTAAGTACTCTGGAAACGGTTGTTCTTGAAACATCAGCCATTCTTGCAATATCCTTTATTGTTGTCATATTACCACTTTCCTTTTCCGCTCCCGGGTATTTGCTTTCCTGCTTTATTTTATTCCCATTCTACCAGTTACTACAGAGTATTTCTTCAGTAATATTATAGTTTTTAAAATATTGTGGTTCAATTGCACACATTACATAAACATTTCAATTCGTTTAAATCAACGATTATCTGTTGCGTGGAAAGAAACCGGGCTGATAAGATGTGAAAGGTCGAGAGAGAACAGAGAACAGAAGAGATTCACTATTAAATGGAGGTTTTACACTTTGAAATTTCAACCATCACTAAAATCATGGACTAAGCTTGGCGTACCAGCCGTAGCAGCAGGATTTATTTTCTTTGCAGGTCCAGTTAATTCAGAAGCAAGCGAACTCGGAGACGATCTTATAGTAAAAGGACAGGAAAGCTCACAGGTAGAGAGCCTGCAGGAGCTTCTAAATGATAAAGGAACATTGGAAAAAAGCGCAGTATCCGGCACATTCGGTAAAGACACTAAAGCTGCTGTAACTGCTTATCAGGAAAAACATGACCTTATAGTAGACGGAATTGCCGGCCCACAGACAATTGGTGCTCTTGAAGTCTTAAAGCAAGGATCAACAGGCCAGCCTGTTGAAAACCTGCAGGAAGATCTTAGTGATCTTGGTCTTTACAATATTGAAGTAGACGGCATTTATGGAGATAAAACAGAAAAAGCCGTAACAGAATTTCAAAGCAAGAGCGGTATCAGCGTTGATGGCCTTGCAGGTCCTGAAACGTTTGGCGCTCTTCACACAGTAATGACAAAAGCTCCTTCATCAAATGAAGCCGCTCCTGCTCCTGAAGCTTCATCTGAATCTAAAGAAGAGGCTCCTGTAGAAAAGAAGGCGTCTTCTAAGCATACCCCTTCTGCAGATGCTCCTTCTGAGGATACTTCTTCTGAAGACACTTCTTCTGAGGATACTTCTTCTGAGGATACTTCTTCTGAAGATACTTCTTCTGAAGATACCAGCGCACAGGAAGCTGAAGAGCAGGCTGCCGCTGAGCGTCAGGCCGCTTTAGAAGAAGCTGAAGCTCAAGAGGCTGCTGAACAGGAGGCTGCTGAACGTGAAGCTGCCGCTGAACAGGCTGAAGAAGAAGCTGAAGCTGCAGAACGCGAAGAAGCCGCTGAGCGGGAAGCCGCTCAAGCCGAGCAGGCTGAACAAGAAGCTGCCGAGCTAGAAGAAGCCGCTGAAGCTGCTGCTGCTGAAGAAGCTGCTGAACGTGAAGCTGCCGCTGCTGAGCAGGCTGAACAGGAAGCTGAAGAACAGGCTGCTGCTGAAGCCGCTGCCGCTGAACAGGAAGCTGCTGAACAGGAAGCTGCTGAAGCCGCAGAGGCTGAAGAAGAAGCTGCTCAGGAAGTAGTAGAATCTTCTTCTACAGAATCAAGCTCTGATTCTGAAGCATCTGGAGATTCATTCACTGCTGAAGCAACAGCTTACACTGCCTTCTGCACAGGATGCTCAGGTACTACAGCTACAGGTGTTGACCTTCGTGCCAACCCTAACCAGAATGTTATTGCTGTAGACCCTAATGTTATTCCACTAGGCTCAACAGTTGAAGTAGAAGGAATGGGAACATTCACTGCTGCTGATACCGGCGGCGCAATCAACGGCAATAGAATTGATATCTTTATGGCTGATCGTGGCGACGCCGTATCATTTGGCCGTCAAAACCTTGAAGTAACAGTTATCGATTAATATATTTAAACTCCCTGAGACCATCTAATGGTCTCAGGTTTTTTTGTATAAACCAATACCTGAAAAAGCTCTCTGCCGTTTTGGCAGAGAGCTTTTTATTTTTTATACTTTTTCTTTATGAATGCTTTCTATAAATCGGCTTACTTCCTTTTTTGCTTCTTCAATACTGGAAGCATTAACAAGCATAGGTTCTTTTTCATATTGAGCATATGCATGATCATAACGTGGATCATAATAATGCTCCAGCAGAAGAGAAGCCACTCTGTCATAGCGTTCCTCATGCATAGCGGCATGGATGCTTTCTTTTGACTCTTCCGTAAGTTTGCTTTCTATTTTTTCAATAGCGTATTTGATTTCTTCATGATACAGCTTGGGATCGTACGTACGGAGAAGCACTTTTTCTCTTTCTTTCATTGGCAGCTGAACGTCAATCCTGTGTCCATACCACTTTCCATTTTGAATAAAGTCGGGAAGATGAATATTTCCGATACGGCGGCTCTCTCCTTCAATAATAAAAAAAGGAGCATCTTCTAGTTCCTTCACTCGTATCCAAAGAAGAAGTTCAAACTGTTTCTGGCTTCTTCTCTGCAGTCCTATCGATCCAAAAGCAGATCCCCTGTGATTGGCAAGACGCTCCAGTGAAATCACCGGATACCCTTCTTCTTCCAACTGATCAAGTATTTCCGTTTTGCCGGTACCAGTCCCGCCGGAAAGCACAATATAATCTCTTCGTTTGTTTTTTTCATTTTGGAAAGTTTTTTCCATCTCTTTTCTAAAAGACCTTATTCCACCCGGCAGCCTGGTACATGAAATCCCCATCATATTCATAAAAGATACGAAGGAGCCGCTGCGCATGCCGCCACGCCAGCAGTAAACCTCCACTTCCTGTTCTCCTTCGCTGATGTCACGCATCAGACGGTACATAGAAGGAAGTTTCGGTGATAATATTTCCAGGCCGAGATCCATTGCTTTTTCTTTGCCCTGTTGTTTGTAGACTGTTCCTACAAGCGCTCTTTCCTCATCGTCAAAAATAGGAATATTGATTGCGCCCGGAAGTGAATATTCTTCGAATTCTTTAGGAGACCTTACGTCAATATACTGCTTGTTTTCAGGTAACATTCTTTGAATCCTCTTCCCTTCTCTGCTTTACCTATTTAAGGCTTTTGGCTTTATCAGGCTGTACATCGTATATAATACAGGTGAATCTATCTGATGAGTATCTGCGAGCTTTAATGCTTCTCCCTGCAGATGTTCTACTTCTATTTCTCCGCCGCGGAGAAGGTCATTGTGCATGGAAGACGTGGCTTCGGCATTAAGGGATTTCATCTGCTGCAGCGCCGATTCTGCCTCTTCTGTCGTCAAGCTGCCGTTCTCCATATTAGCAATTTCTTTCATTTCCTTAAGCATGGAAAGTATCGTATTACATGCCTCTTCTGAACGGATTACTGGCCCTATTGTCAAATTCGAAGCGGTGGTAATACCTGAAAAAGCAGTGATAAACATATATTTTTTCCACATGTCATGCCAGACGTTCCTGCTTCTTTTCGTCTCCGCATTGACTGTTTCAAATAGTGTTTCTACTTCATCTACAACCGGCTTTTGTTCCGGCATCAGTTCCCCGTAAATTAATCCATGCTGACCGCTCGTGTGATGGACGTGCCCTTTTTCATCCAACGCTGCGATAATAAACGCCAGTCCGCCAATAATCCGGTTTTCCGGAATAACCTGCTTCATTTTATCAATATGAGAGATGCCGTTGAGTAAAGGCAGAACGGCTGCACCTGTTTTTTCAGCCAGTTCAGCGAGCTGCGGAAGCGCCTCTTCTATGTGGTATCCCTTCACCGCCCATATAATTAAATCTGCCTCTTCAGCTTCTTCTGGAGACACGATCGTATTAACATGACGTATGCTGAAATCGCCGGCGGTACTGTGTAACGTCAATCCGTGATCTTCGAGCTGCTTACGACGGCCTTCCCTGACAAAAAACGTTACATCATAGCCGGCTTCAAGAAGGCGCCCGCCTGTATATGCCCCTACTGCTCCGGCACCGTGCACTATTACTTTCATGTATATCTCTCCTTTATTTCCCTGATTGCACATTCAACCATTATCAGATATGATAGCGTGGATGATATAAACAATTAATTTCCGTGACAACCAGGAGATGAAAATATGAAATGGATTACCGCAATTAGAGAATGGAATCCCGTACAGACAATCAACCGCTGGATAGGCCGGGGAGACGGCAGCAGGACCGGGTCTGTTCAGGAATCATTAAGCCGTATGGAAAAAAGACGCCAGGAAGAAGAGTCTAAAACAGACAATCGCTTTTACCGGGCATCCCTTTACGCTTTTTTTACAATTTGTATCCTGCTTTTATTAATGCCCATCGTCTATTTTCTCCCCTGGCCGCAGGCTGCACTTTGGGTAGCTGTTATTATTCTGCTCGCCCTGGGTGTTTCTTTTACTTTATCGGCTATCACTATTAAAAAACAATCAAAGTATGTTCATCTGCCCTATATGTGGGGCATTCTTATTTTTGCCGTTCTGCTGTTCCTGTTTTTTCTATTTATTATTATTTATTTTCGTTTTCTGCTCGGTTAATTATCTGCGTTTATTTGTTTCCATACCGTGTAGGGGTCTTTCTCTCCCATATTGACCGGCTTATGATAAGAAGCATAGGCGGGCGCTTCTTCCTCCGGAGAGGGTGCAATCCCTGCTTCTCTTGCCTCCTCAAGCGTTTTCCCCATGTAAACCACAGGGATCTTACTCCAGTTTATAGCGGCTTCGCACATCGGACAAGGTTCACCGCTCGTATACAGTTCACAATCGCTTAAATCCGGAGAGCCCTGCTCTCTTGTCGCCTGCCTGATTGCTTCGAGTTCAGCATGCGTCGTAGGATCATTTGTCCGGTGCAGCTGGTTGGAAGCCCGGACTATGATTTTACCATCTTTTACGATAACACATCCAAAAGGGTCCCCGTTTTTTTCTTTTGCTGTTTCTGCTGCCAGCAGAAGCGCTTCTTTCATAAACTCCTCATTGTATCCCATGTTTTCCACCTCGTTATTTTTTATATTTTTCCAGGTAATCCTGCAGTTGATTCTGGGGATGCTCAATATCATTTCCATGGCAGATACTGATCAGATCAGGATTGAGTTCTTCAATTAAGCGGCTCGACTCGACCGCTTCCTGTGCATCCGCTGTAAAAGCTTTCATCGGCGGAGTCAATTTTCCTCTTTTGGAAGTAAACATGTCCCCGCTGATCAGTACGTTATCCTCTTTATGAAAATAAGCTGTGTGGCCGGGAGAATGACCAGGAGTCGGATAAGGAACTAGATTCATCATCGTGTGAAGATTATGGTTCTCATCCTCCGGCAGTGGTTTAACGATACCGGGCGTAATGCCGCGCTCCGGCTTTTTACGTTTTGGGTATGGTTCTTTTCCTTCTATATATTTAATTTCATTGGGGTGTGCATATACCGGTACTTTTCTTTTTCGTAAAATCGAAGAAAGGCCTCCTACGTGATCGGAGTGTCCATGAGTAAGCAGAATCATCTGCAGCGGCGCTTTTTCTTCAGCGAATGACAATAAATGAGACCCCATAAACGAAAGTCCTGTGTCAATAATGATGGAGTAGTCACCCTCTTGTATAACCCAGGCGCTCATCTTAACACCCATCCATGTTTCTGCTTTGTATACGTGCGGAGAAATCTGTTTAAATTTCATAATTGTGTCTCCTTTTCTAAGGAATGAATGATTAATGGTTACCTTAATAGGGAACTGTCTAAACATGACAATTACATCATACCATTTGAAAGGGGTTCAGTTCATGAAACTTCCACCTTGTCCCAATTCCCGTAACTGTGTTTCTACAATGGGAAGCCCTGATGATAAACAACACTATATGGACCCAATTGCGTTTGACGGCGAGCCTGAAGAAGCAAAAAGCATCATGAGGTCTCTTTTAAAAAACGATCCACTAGCTGAAATCGAACAGGAAGATGTTGACTATATGAAAGCCGTATATAAGGTTAAACTCCTTCCATTTAAAGACGATGTGGAATTCTATTTCGGTCAGCAGGGATTTGTGCATTTTCGTTCAGCCTCCAGAGTCGGTTATTCGGATCTTGGAAAAAACAGAAAGCGAATGAAAGCACTTAAAGAGCAATTTCGTGAAGAATATAAAAGGCAGGCAGCCACATAAGAATGAATCGATGGGTTTTGGCACCCATCTTTTTTATGGTTTCACATAAATATATTTTCCGATGACGGTCTCCCTGCTTCATATACCAGGGAAAAATTATGTTGATTTATAGTAAAAATCATAGTAACATCTTAATTGCAAATGATAATCTTTATCAATAGGGGGATGGGACATGAATAAGAAATACATATGGATTCCGGCAATGGCAGGTCTTCTTGCTCTAGGTGCCTGCAGTTCTTCAGATACAGAAGAAAGTGGAAGCGGAGAAGAAACCGGCAGCGGGGAAACAACAACTGTTCAAGGAGCTTCAGGAGAAGTTGAACTTGAAGAAACGCCTCAGAATATTGTAGTCTTAGAATGGGTTTATGCTGAAGATTTATTAGCACTCGGAGTAGATCCGGTCGGCATTGCCGACCTGGAAGGCTATAATCAATGGGTTAATGTAGAGCCGGAACTTCCTGAAGATATTACAGACGTAGGAACGAGGCAGGAACCGAATCTCGAAGCCATTGCCCAGCTTGAGCCGGATTTAATTATTACGGCATCTTCCCGGCATGAAGCTATCAGTGATCAATTAAATGACATCGCTCCGACCGTCATGTTTGAACCTTATCCAGAAGAAGGCGAAGGCGATCAGTATGAGGAAATGGAAACAACGTTCCGTGAGATTGCTTCCGCTGTTGATAGAGAAGATGAAGCCGATCAGGTAATGGAAGAACTTGACAGCTCTTATGAAGATGTGGCAGCTGAAATAAGCGATGGTGGATATGAAGGAAATGAAATATTATTATCCCAGGCATTCAGTGCTAATGATACCGCCTCTATCCGACTCTTTACCGATAATTCCATGGCCGTGAAAATTATGCAGGAAATTGGCCTTGAAAATGCATATGACGGGGAAGAATTTGAACTTTACGGCTATACGGAAACAAACGTTGATGCGCTTGAGCCATATCAGGACAGCGATTTTATGTATATCGTGCAGGAAGAAGACAATGTCTTTGAAAACCAGCTGGCAGGCAACGACGTATGGGAAGGCCTTAATTTTGTAGAAGAAGACCGCACCTACGCACTTCCGGGTGATACATGGACCTTTGGAGGACCGCTGTCTGCTGAAGTATTTGCCGAGCAGGTTTCAGACGCACTGACAGGAGAATAAATATGAAGCATTTGCATACGAAAACAAAGGCTGTCCTTATCTTCGGAGGGGGGACAGCCCTCTTGTTTTTTTTGTCATTTTTACATTTATATCAAAGCAGTCAGGATATGTCCTGGGCGGTTGTTCTGGAGGCTTTGCAGAACGAGGGGGACACGGTTCAGCATAGTATCGTTAAGTCCGTGTACCTTCCCAGAATTGCACTCGGCCTTATTGCCGGTGCTGCTCTGGCAGCCGCAGGAGTTATTTTTCAAACGCTGACAAAAAATCCGCTGGCTGCTCCAAGCACTCTTGGTGTTCACGCCGGCGCATATTTTTTTGTTGTAGCAGGCGCAGCGCTCGGATCAAGCGGTCCCGCCTGGCTTTTTGGAAATGGGTTTTTATTTGCCTTTCTGGGAGGCTCTCTGGCTGCTGTGCTCGTGTTTGCCTTGTCCGGCGGTATTAATGCGACTCCGGTGCGCATGGCTCTTGCCGGGCTTGTGTTGAGCTTAATGTTTTCTTCTTTCACCGCCGCCCTGCAGATTTTTTTCGAATATGAAACAGCCGGCTTGTTCCTTTGGGGAAACGGCTCACTTGTTCAGCAGGACTGGAGCGGTGTATTATTTGCCCTGCCCTGGACCGCGGTAATTACTATTATTATATTTCTTATCAGCCGGCAGATGGATATTATGCTGCTCGGCAGCGACCAGGCTAAAGCACTTGGTGAAAAAACAAAAAGAGTTCAGGTTATTATGTTCTTTCTTGCTGTAGGTCTCTCTGCTCTTACCGTAAGCGTTGCGGGCCCTATTGCTTTCATTGGCCTGATTGCGCCCCACTTAATGAGACTGGCCGGGTTTCAGCTTCACAGCCTTCTCATTCCGGCTTCCATGCTCTGGGGCGCTAACATTTTGATTGGAGCGGATATTCTTGGTCGTTTCCTGGATCCCTCTCTTACGGAAATGCCTGTCGGTTCTGTCACTGCGCTGATTGGTGCGCCCTGGCTGATATGGCTGGTGTTAAAACATCGTGGCAGCTTTTTTGGATCCGGCAGTAAAGAAAGCATTTCCGGAAGCCGGCTGTCTTTTATGATTCCTTATCCTATGGTTTTAACCGGCTCAGGACTTCTCTTAACGATAGTATTTTTTATAGGCATGGCTGGCGGGAGCACCGGTTTTGAATGGGTGGAAACCTGGCGGGCCCTGTTTACCGAAGAAGCTTCCGGCCAGAGATTTATTATTTTCGACTTGAGGCTTGGAAGAATGCTCGCTGCCTGTGCGGCCGGTATGCTTCTCGCGGCCAGCGGACTTTTGTTCCAGGGGATATTGCGCAATCCGCTTGCTGATCCATCCGTTATTGGAGTAACGGCAGGAGCAGGCGTCGGAGCGCTTAGCGTATTATTCTTTTTCTCGTCTCTTTCAGCTGCATGGCTGCCGGCTGGTGCGATTGCAGGAGCTTTTCTAACCGTAGCTGTTGTGTTATTCTTTTCCTGGAAAACCCAGTTCCATCCGGCCGTGCTGGCTTTAATGGGCATTGCGGTTTCAGCCGCCGGAGGAGCGATTACACAGATTTTAATCGTTCGTTCTAATCTAAATGCGGCTTCCGCCCTTACCTGGCTGTCCGGCAGCACATACGCCAGTGGTTTTACTGAGCTGCAGATGTTTCTTGTCTGGCCGCTTTTTATTCTTATTCCAGCTGCCTTTTTTCTTTTAGGCTCGTTGAACATCCTTGCACTAGGAGATAACAATGCTATAGGTCTCGGGGTGCCTTTGACGGCCGTCCGCTGGTTTTCTATCATTTTAGCTACTTTTTCTGCCGCTATGGCAGTAGCTGCTGTAGGTACTATCGGCTTTATCGGCCTTGTCGCCCCCCATCTTGCCAGACTGCTGGTCGGGGAAGATTATCGTAAAATTTTCCCTGTAGCTCTCTTACTCGGAGCTGCTCTGCTTGTTGGAGCCGATGCGGCCGGCCGCATAGCCATTGCCCCAAAAGAAATACCGTCCGGACTCGTAGCTGCTATTATCGGCGCTCCCTTTTTCTTATGGCTGATGAGCCGGACTAAAAAATAATAATGTTACACGCGAAAAAAGACAGGAGAGCGAATTTACGCTTCCTGTCTTTTTGTTAACTTCTCGTATTTTTCATTTCGTTCTTCTTTTTTCATGCGGGGACAGCGGTAGCAGTAGGAATTACTGCCTTTAAAAGCCAGACAGCACGTCGGCTTCGTATAAATTTTCTCTTCCCCCGCCGGGTTTGGTATTTCCATACAACGAAAAGAAAACGGCGGCTTGGAACGTCCAAATATCTTTCCGTCTTCAAATGCCAGAACATCCTGCCAGCTCTGCTCCAGAGCTTTTTCGGTTTCTTTTTCTTCTGTCACTTTAGCCAGATGAATAAAATACGGCACGGCATGATATACCTGACCCCAAAGTTCTTTCACGCGGACTCCTGCGATTTCCGAAAACCTGAGGAAAAGCGGAGTCACCTGTTCAGCGTAATAGCAGGCAAGAGCCTGCTTGGTATCAGTCATTCCGGCCCGGCTTTCTTCTAGTACGTCCCGGTCAATCAGAAATTGATACACCGGCTCAGCGTACTCACCGGGTACTAGAAATACCGTACAGCTGTCGGAAAGGCGGTTCATATCCAGGCCGTGTACAATGGCCCAGTGGCCGAATGCGATAAAACGGCTGAATCTGTTTGCCCAGAAAGCTGCACTCATATCCAGGCTTGGGGCATCAATATACGTTCCATACTGTTCTAAAAACTGTCTGCAGGACTCTGTTTCCTCTGCTGCCCAGTCTTTTAGGGAATGTTTACACTCCCATTCGCGGGGCTCTTCATGAATAACAGAAAAAACGCTTCGTAATTGAGTAGTATTCTTACGGATAGCGGTCTGCATAGGCTTACACCTGAGCTAATCTTAGTTCGGCTTCACTTGAGGGTGTACCACTCGTTTCATTGCTTACCAGATCATATGTCATACACAGAGGCTTTCCTGTGCGGGGATCTGTAACGACATATGCATCAATGCCAAATACTCTCCGAAGAACCTTCTGGCAGACTACGTCATGCGACGATCCATAATGCTGGATTTCCCCGTTTTTAATCGCAATTAAATGATCGGAAAATCTGGCCGCCTGGTTCAAATCATGCAGCACCATTACGATCGTACGGTTTTCTTCCCTGTTCAGCTTTTGGAGCAGTTCCAGTACTTCCAGCTGATGAGCCATATCAAGATAAGTGGTCGGCTCATCAAGAAGCAGCAGATCTGTCTCCTGGGCAAGCGCCATTGCAATCCAGGCACGCTGCCGCTGACCGCCGGAAAGAGCATCAAGCGTTCTATCCTGAAACTCTACCATTCCTGTATCGTATATCGCTTTATCGATAGCTTCTTTGTCCGCCTGATTTAATCCGCCCACTCTCTTCCGGTGGGGATAGCGTCCGAAAGCTACAAGCTGTTGTACCGTGAGTGTCTGTGGTGTTTCCGGCGACTGGGTAAGAATAGCCATTTCTTTTGCTACTTCTTTTGTTTTCATATCATGTATATTGCGGCCGTTTAAATAAACAGCACCGCTGTTGGGTTTCAATGTTCTGGACATAGCTTTTAATAAGGTGGATTTTCCGCAGCCATTTGGACCGATAATAGAAGTAACCTGACCTTCAGGTATTTCTACTGTCATTTCCTTTATAATGTTATTTTCCTGATATGAAACTGCTATCTGCTGTGTGGTTAAATTTGACACACTGGAAACCCCTTTCATGCTTTTCGTACATTTATTTATATAAACGTTTTCTTACTAACATTGATAATCATTTTCATTTAAAGTATAAATGTTTTTGAAAAAAATATCAACATGCACAAAAAGACTTTTCTGTATTTTTTGTTTTCCTCTCTTTCCCTGAGTATGCTACATTGTACTTATCCGGATAAAAAGGAGTTGTCGTTCAATGGATGAAAAAGCAAAAGAAGAACAGCTTGCATGGCTGAAAAGTGAATATGTAAGAGTGCAGGGGGACCTGGAAAAGCTGGAATCAGTAGGCCGGAGCCCCGAAGCCGCGCTCAGGCAGCTTACTGAACTGGAAGAAGAAATTGCAGAAACGAGAAAAAAATAGACCGGTTTTTTCAAGCCGCATAAAAATATCTCAAAGCGTTCACCGCTTTGAGATATTTTTATTATGCAGCTTCATTTATTTTTCTAAAAAGTATCTTACATGCTCTGTCTCTCCTGCGGGAATATCGGGATGCCTGATTAACTCCACCCCGAAAAGTCCATCTTCATTTATATCAAGCAGGCATGCCTGTTCCAGCATTTCTGCCGCTTCCAGATCAGCGTGGAATTTAATTTCAATATATTCTTCAGCATCTTCAATACTGGCAGTGAAAAGCGGGTATTCGATTTTTCTGACTTTCGGAATCGAAATAACGTAATTTTCATTATTGTAAATGGTGCGCATTACACGATAGCCAAGCCAATTGCCTTTCCTGTCATACAGCATATACCCGCTCACCTCAGGATACGCCCCAAGCGGTGTCGTTTTGTTGGCTTTGTGCTGCAGATAGATATAAATTAATTCATCTTCTATAGTAATAAGCATACTGCCCCTCCTCGGCCTCTACCTTTTTTTCTCTATTTTAACAGCAAATCTAAAATATCTTTACAATTTCCCGGCGCAGCGTTAGGATAATGAAGGTTTATTTTATTTTAAGGGAGACAATCATGAACAGACTAACATGGAAAGATAACTTTTTTATAGGTTTAATGCTGTTTGCTTTGTTTTTTGGAGCAGGCAACCTCATATTTCCTCCATTTTTAGGCCAGGAGGCAGGAACTTCCTATTTCCCTGCTATTATCGGTTTTGTCATTACCGGAGTGGGGCTTCCTGTTTTAGGTATTATCGCGGTTTCTCTGGCCGGGCAGAGCTTTCAGGGAATAGCCGAGAGAGTAAACAAACCGTTTGCTTTCTTTTTTATGGTCATTTTATACGCAGCTATCGGTCCTTTTTTTGGTATCCCGAGAGCTGCCAACGTTTCGTACGAAATGGGAATCGTTCCTCTTCTGCCGGAAAGCGGTACGGACACAAGCCTGTTTTTGTTTTCTATTTTGTTTTTTGGGATCGTTTTTCTTCTCAGCCTCAACCCTAACAAGCTTGTGACGAGTATAGGATATGTTATTACTCCTGCCCTGCTTGCTTCTATTGTTCTGCTCGTAGCCGGAGCTTATGCTTCCGGCTTTATGAGCGGAGGCGGTCCTCCTTCAGCCGAATATGAATCCCAGGCTGTCGGCAGAGGATTTGTCGAAGGATACTTAACGATGGATACTATCGCCGCTTTAGCATTTGGCCTGATTGTCGTTAATACATTAAAAGAAAAAGGTGCACTGGACCGCCGGGAAATAAGACGTTCGGCAGCTTCAGCAGGGGTTATTGCAGGTATAGGGCTTGCCGCTGTGTATATTGCTATTGGCTGGCTAGGAGTGCACAGCGGCCCACGTATGATAATGGAGAACGGCAGTGAAATCCTTACCTATTCTGCCGGCGAATCTTTCGGATTTACAGGCACTATTCTGCTTGGCCTGATAGTTACCCTGGCCTGTCTTACCACCTGTATTGGCCTCGTAACCGCATGCAGTCAGTATTTTCAGAGGTATTTACCTTTCCTGCCTTATCCGGCTCTTGCTTTTCTCTTAACGGCACTTAGTTTTCTTGTAGGAAATTTGGGGCTGAATACGATTATTTCTTTATCCGTTCCGCTTCTTGTAGCGATTTATCCGCTGGCTATCGTTTTAATTCTACTTTCTTTACTAAACGAAAAAATAACGCTTCACCGCTCCCACTATATTGGAGCCGTGGCGGGTACGATTCTCGTCAGCGCCTACGATGGCTTAAAAGAAGCAGGGCTTGTGCCTCTGGACGGAGCAGGCTTTTATTCTCTTCTTCCGTTTTTCGAACTTAATCTGGGCTGGATACTGCCTGCTCTGGCTGGATTTATTATTGGCCATATCTTTAGATCCAAATCTGTTTCTTATTAAAAAAAGCGGGGCCTCTGGATACATCCAGCCGGTCCCGCTTTTTTATATTCTTACATAAACCATGGTGGCATCTTTTCCACTTTGGAAAATATTATCTCCTGTGTACATCAGGGTAACATTGTTCAGCCGGTCTTCCATTTCTTTAATCTTCTGCTTTGCGACATCAAACGCACAGTAGCCCAGGAAATGCCCGTTAACATAAAGAGAACATTTATTATTCGTTAAGTAGACAAGCTTGATATGCCTATTCATGATATTAGTATAGTACACACCGCCTCTAAGTCTCACCACTTCATTTTCCTCCGCTCTATAATGTTCTTTTTAAAGAATTAAAAACATTATATAACGAAAAAAGGGATTTGAAAACACCTAAATGAAAGAAAAACACATTTTAACGAACATTTTTTGTTCTTTATATAGAAAAAAAACAAAAAATAAAAAAGGATCAGGTAAAAAAGATCCTTTTTGTTAATTTTTAATCCTCCACTTATTAAATTCAAGAAATTCTTTAAACTGATCTTTGGAAACTCCTGAATTCATTGCTTCTTCTACTATTTCCAACCACTCATTATCAAGATCATCTTCATTGATGTCCGTTTGTTCCTTAATTAAAAGATCAACGGATATGTTTAATACCTTAGCAATCTTTTCTAAAAACTGGATCGAAGGATTTGTTTGAATATCCCTTTCCAATGCACTAAGATACGACTTCGCTACTCCGGCCTGATTCGCCAGTTCTGTTAACGACAAGCCCCGGTCTTTTCGAAGCTGTTTCACCCTTTCACCAATCATCGCTTGAACCCCTTTGTATACTGTAATTTATTGTTTGTCGTTATTATAACATATAACGAATTGGAGTATGTTATAGTGAACGAATTTTTTTAAACTGCATAATTATGCCTATACTTATATTTACATATATTAAAAAAATAAGCCATATGAATTGGCTTATTTTTTCTTGATTATTTGGTTTGTCTTAAGAATTCTTTAACCTCACTAGGGGTTAAACCAGCTTCTTTAGCTTCCACCATTAGAGATAACCAATCTTGATCAAGCTTTTGTACTTTTGGAATTACTAGTTCCATCAACCCTCACCCGCCTTTAGGAAATTTCCCCAGGCAGTTCAGCCGTCTTAGCAGTTATAGCCTTAGACCTGTAACTTTGCGAGACTGCCTTTCAGCAGCTTTGCCTTTTTCTGAAGGTTGCTTGTTAGTGTTTTTATTTTACTACATATTTTGTAAAATAGGTGATATATTCCTAAAAGAATTATTATCAGAATTTTCTTTATTCATTATTCTCCTGTAGTATTTCCCCAAATAGAAATGGTATCTTTTTTTCCAGTACTTTTATGTGAACGGGAGTTTCTTCATACACTTCTCCGTCCGTATCTGCTTTCATCGTGTTTGCCGTTTCTAACTCCACTTCAGCGGCCTGGATATACTCAATGGAGCTTTGCTCCAGGTTATACATAAATGGATTTTTGGAATTAAAAAACTCTTTCAAAAGCGGAGCTCCGCTCTCTTTTATAATATATACATCAATCAGCCCGTCATTCAGCGATATCTGATCTCCCGGAAGACGGTTTGTGCCGATAAAATGTCCGTTGGCCAATAGAATCATCACTGCCTCATCCTTGTATTCTTTTCCATCTGCTTTTAACGTAAAGGCAAAGGGCGATGCATTGTTAAACGTTTGGAGTGCGCTGATAAAATAGCTGACTTTCCCAAGCATCCCTTTCAGCTGGTCATCAATATTTTCAGAAGTTTCCGCAATCAGGCCGACTCCATAAAAATTGGAAAAGTAGCGGTCGTTCATTTTCCCAATGTCAACATACTGTATATGATTTTGCTCCACCACAGCTGCAGCTTTTTTTAAATTCTGCGGAATCATAAGCGATCGTGAAAAGTCATTACAGGTTCCCGTAGGCAGAATACCCGTAACTGGCGGATCATCCAGAGAGGAAAGGCCATTAATGGCTTCGTGTACCGTACCATCGCCGCCCATGATCATTACAATATCGTAGCGGTCCCCCTGCTCACGGCAGAGTTGTTCTGTATGCCCCTTCTCCTGGGTAAAAGTAATCGTAAGTTCTTTAGTCTGCAGAGCCAGAGTACTGATCGTAGCATCCAGATTTTTTTGAATTTCGTTATTGCCGGACGCTCCGTTAATCAATAACCACATTTTTTCGTACATGCTTATCATTCCTCATCCTGTAACTTTCTTACCCATACTCTATACCCTATTATGTCATATTACATGCTTTAAAAAAAACCTCCGCCGAAAGTACAGGCAGAGGCTGATTCATTATTTTAGATAGGAAGACAGGGAATGACGGTATTCGTTCATGGAATACTGCATTTGTCTGCTGTCCAGCATATATAGTCTCCAGTTTTTATTCGGGTACAGATTCTGCATAATAGAAGCCGCCTGCTTCATCTGCTGTTCAGGAAAGCCGTCTGCGACAGCGTAAGCTGTAATATATCCGGCTTTTCCCGCCTCGATTCCACAGATTATAAACAGTCCGTCTTTCTTTATTTCCTGCTGTTCTTCCAGCTTTTCCGCCAAGTGCTGTATTTCTCCCAGACGCTGCTGCAGAAGTTTCAGCCCGAGGATGAATTCTTTTACATTTGTAAATTGATTAGGGTCAATGTATTTCCAGCGGCGCTTTATAGCCAGGGAGAGTCCTTCCCCATCACTAAGCTGCCTGTATGCGATATTCCGGAGTATATAAATCGTGAAATCAAATATAGAAGAAGATTTTCTTAATACATATTCCTGTTGATCTTTCACAAATCCCGCCTCCTGTTATCTGGCTTTTTCCAGCAATGGACACTGTTCACACACTTCATTACAGGCCGACAACGCTTTATAGATAGAACACCAGGAGCGTTTGGCATAGCAGACAGGAATTGCTTTTTCTTTTGCTCTTTCTTTAAGCTTGCTGCTCACATTGTGATTTATAAAATCTGTAAGGACTAATACCAGTTCTATGTTTTCCGGGATTTCGCGGTGTACCATTTTTACTTTTCTTCCGCTTATGTGCATAATGTCTGAAAATCCCAGTTCATTTAATCGATCCGGGATGGCACCCAGCTTATCTGCTCCTACTATTAACAAAGAATTCATCTGAAGCCCTCCCATTCTCAATGAAAATCATTCTCATTCAATACAACATAAGTGTATTGAAAACCATTCTCAATGTCAAATGTTTTTAATTTTAAAAAAAATGGGAATAGACGAATATAAAAGCATTTACACAATAACAATAGATATGGAGGTAAAAAATGATTAACAAGCAGCCAGACCGCGTCCAAAGGCTATTTTTCGATGATAATGGGAAAATACCAAACAACCCGACCCTTCCTGCACTTCTTTATTCTGTAAAAGAGCATCACCTGCATGAACTAGAACAAACTTTCCGCAGCAATGGATGGGAGAGCACCTGGTATGGAAGTATATTTACGTATCATCATTTTCACAGCAACAGTCATGAAGCCCTGGCTGTAATCAGAGGCAGTGCTTCTCTGCATCTGGGAGGACCGCAGGGAGAAGTTATTTCTGTTACGAGCGGAGATATACTTCTTCTGCCGGCCGGCGTCGGCCATAAGCTTCTGGATTCCGATGACATCTTTCAAGTAATGGGAGCATACCCTCATACCCGGGAAATAGACCTTTATACTGGAGATGAAAACAATCATGAGGTAGTATGTAGAAATATTCACCATGTAGAGCTTCCCCGGCTGGATCCTTTTTACGGCGAAGCCGGTCCTCTGCAAAACTATTGGAAATAAAGGAGACATTTCAACTATGGCACCATCAGCTCATTATCAAATACTGCTCGCAGAACGTCCGGAAGGAACTCCTACAAGAGATACCTTTCATTTTGACAGAGTATCCACCGCTTCCCCTTCTTCAGGCGAAGTGCTGTTAAAGACTTTGTATTTATCCGTTGACCCTTACATGCGCGGCCGGATGAACGAAGGCAAATCCTATGTCCCGCCATTTGAACTTCATGAACCTATCTCAGGAGGCGGCATCGGTGAAGTTGTGGAAAGCCAGTCTTCTTCATTGAAAGAAGGAGATATTGTCATCGGTAATTTGAACTGGGAGGAATATCCTGTCGTTTCTGCGGATGCGGTTCGTAAAATCGATCCATCCCTGGCTCCTGTTTCCACTCATCTCGGTATTCTCGGAATGCCCGGCCTGACTGCATATTTTGGTATTAATGATATCTGCCGTCCTAAAGAGGGAGAAACGGTAGTAGTATCCGGGGCTGCAGGCGCAGTTGGTTCAGCTGCCGGCCAGATCGCTAAAATATATGGAGCCCGCGTAGTTGGGATAGCCGGTACGGACGAAAAAGTCCGCTATCTGAAAGAGGAGCTTCATTTTGATGAAGTTATTCAGTACAATACAGTGGAAGATATGGGAGCAGCTCTGCAGGAAGCCTGTCCTGACGGCGTAGATGCATATTTTGATAACGTTGGCGGCCCTATTTCAGAAGCACTTTATCCCCTGTTAAATAAGTACGCCCGTATTGCTCAGTGTGGTGCTATTTCCACCTATAATTCCACTGGAGAAGATGTGGGACCAAGAGTACAGCAGTACCTTGTAAAAGCAAGCGCCCTTATGCAGGGATTTATTGTTGGTGACTTTTCCAGCCGTTTCCAGGAAGGCTCGGAAAAGCTGGCTGAATGGCTTCAGCAGGGGTCGATTACCTACCGCGAAAATGTGGTAGAAGGGTTCCAGCAGACGCCCGATGCCTTTATTGGTTTATTTAAAGGAGAAAATCTTGGAAAACAAATTGTGAAAATCTAAAATAGCGCAGCGTCAAAAGGAGAAACCCCAAATGCGGGTTTCTCCTTTTTATTTTTCTTCTATATATTCTTCTATCTGTCTGCCTAGATGCCGGCCTGGTGTATCTGAGAAGCCCTGGACTTTATCTCCCGGTTTTAAATCAATGACAGACACTCTTTCTCCTGACTCTCTCATTAAACAGACGCTGTCTGCCTGCTGGAGTACTGCTGTTATTTTCTTATTTTCAATAAATCCGGCTACATGGAGAAGGGGGCGGTGTTCCCATTTTGCCCGGCCGACAATTTTCCGGGACCATTCTTTTCCATCAAATATATCAATGGAACTGCCTCCCTGTATTTCCGATGCATACACCGTATTATCTTTTTCCCGGATATAGTGATGGATGCCCCCGGCGTTTACCCGAAATACTCTCGGAGGATAGGTTTCTGTTGCATTATTTTCTGAAAGCACATGAAAATAGCCGCTTCCGGTGCTGCCTATAAGCAGCCCTTCGGTTGGAGACAAGTGATCTGCTGTATCGATACAGACCCTTGTTCCCGTTCCTGCTTCTGTTATTTCATGGATAGTAATCACTGCTTTGTCTTCAGCCATTTCCTACTTCACTTCTTCCTGTTTACGCTGCCGGTGCTTTCTTCCCCAGTCTTCCATATGGTGCAGCAGTTCTTTGATGGATTCCCCGTATTCTGTAAGAGTATACTCCACACGTGGAGGTACAACAGGGTAGGATGTCCGCTTGACCAGCTCATCTCGTTCCAATTCTTTGAGCTGTTTGATTAGTGTCTGGTGGTTAATGTTCGGAAGGCGTTTTTTAATTTCATTGAAACGAAGCGTTGTTCCCATTAACTCCATTAAAATAACAGCTTTCCATTTCCCGCAGACAACCTCCAGCGTTTCTTTTATATCTTCAGGCGTTGTCTCATTCATTTGTTTTCTCCCCAGTCTCATTTAGTTTTCTTCAGCAGGAACCGTCCATTCCTATTAATATATATAATATTAATATCCTTTTTGAAGGACATATAAACCTTTGCTGAAGCGGGAGTTAACGTTTTTCAGCCGGGGAAATAGAAAATGAATGAAGCGCCCTCCCCCGGTTTACTTTCCACTTTTATTTTTCCGTCAAGAACCTGGGATAATCGGAAAGCAATTGAAAGTCCCAGTCCGGTTCCACCTGTTTTTCTGCTCCGGGCTTTATCCACGCGGTAGAAACGGTCAAAGATCTTCGACTGTTCTTCTTTGCTTAGACCTTCACCAAAGTCTGTGACCTTGATAAAAGAGGATTTTCCGCCCTGCACTTCAATAATCACTTTATCTTCACTATATTTTAAAGCATTGTCGAGCAGGATATACAACAGCTGCTTTACTTTGTCTTTATCCGTTACTGCTTCCATATCTTCTGCTGCCTTTACGAGAATCTCCCGGTCATATGTTTTGCTGAAGGCGTGGGAAGCTTCTTCCGCCAGAGCGGACAGATCTACTGTCTGTTTTTTTATTTCTTTCATGGACTCATCCCTCGCAAGTGTCAGCATCTGCTCTGTTATGCTCCTCATTCTCTCTGACTCGGACAGGATGGCATCCACTGCTTCCTCACGGACTTCCGGCTTTTCTTTTCCCCATCTTTTCAGCAGGCCTGCATAGCTTGCAATAATCGAGAGGGGGGTTTTTAATTCGTGGGAGGCATCAGACACAAATTGATTTTGTTTTTCAAAGTTGCTCTCCAGCCGTTCCATCATATGATTAAATGTATCTCCCATTTCATAAAGCTCGTCTTTGGAATTCCCTTTCAACGAGAGCTTTTTTAGCTCTCCCCGCTGCTGTATATCTTTCATTGTGCCGATCAGTTCCAGAATAGGACGCAGGAGCAGATTACCAAGCAGACGTCCTCCAATAATTGTCGGGATCAGGATTAAAAGCGTAGCGATTAACAATGCAATACGAAGAAACGTCATATTTTCCTCAAGTGCCTGCATATGTTCAGTCACTTCAAGCGTTACGATACTTCCATCCTCCCAAATAATCGGTTTTTCCACCGCCGCGTATCGTTCCCCGCCTTCTGATTGAAAAGTACGCTGCGATTCGCCGGTCGAATATTCCGCCGGAAGCTGCCGAAAACGGTCTTCCGTCGTTTGGATGGATAAAACCTCATTTTCGCCAATAATGCGGATCATTCCGTTGGCAGGCAGAAACGCCTGCAGCAGCGCTTCGGATTCGGCAGTGTTCCCCTCTGTGGATCGCAGGGATTCTGTGATGGATTCAGATTGATTCTGCAGTCTTTCTACTTCCGCATTGACTGACAGCCGATCGAATAATAAGTAAATAGATATGTTTACAATAATGACGATAAGAAGCATCCAAATTGTAGCAAACAGCTGTATTTTTGTTTTAAGCTTCATGACTGTTTCCTTTGATGGAATAGCCGACCCCGCGGATCGTATGAATCAGCTGCACAGGAAAAGGTTTATCGACTTTCTGCCGCAGATAGCGGATGTAGACATCCACTACGTTCGTATCGCCGTAATAATCAAATCCCCATACCTGTTCGAGCAGCTGGTCTCTCGTCAGAACAATATTATTATTTTTCATCATATACACGAGCAGATCAAACTCTCTCGGCGTCAGCTCTACTCCTAATCCCGCACGGTTTACTTCGCGATTATCAATATTCACCGTTAGATCTTCAACTTCTACTACGTTTTGTTTTCTTTCCTGCCTGCTGTTTTCAGCGTAACGCAGCTGCGCCCGGATTCTTGCCAGCAGCTCCTCAATTTGGAAAGGCTTTGTCATATAGTCATTAGCCCCGAGATCGAGCCCGCTTACTTTATCCGGTGTCTGATCCCGTGCGGTAAGAAGGATAACCGGCGTCCCATTATTTTCACGGCGGAACCGGCGCAGAATCTCCATTCCATTTAAGCCTGGAAGCATTACATCAAGCAGTATCAAATCCCAGTCTTTCTCCTTAGCGCGTTCCAGACCTCTCAGGCCGTCGTGAACGATTTCTGTCTTATACCCTTCGTACTCCAGTTCCAGGCTTGTTACCCGAGCAAGCTTTTCTTCATCCTCTATAATAAGAATCTCCTGCATGCCGCGCCCCCTCTCTCTTCTGCTGTTCTCTTACAGCTTATCCAATTTCTTATTAAAAAAAAAGACTGAATCATCAAGATTCAGCCACATCATTTATAGAAAGGCGTACTTTACTCAGCTGTCTGTATCAGCCTATTTGTGGCTGATAGAGCTTTCTTCAGCCATTACAGTATTCTGAGGGGCTCCTTTATCCTTGGATAAAATCCAGCCGGCTGCGGCAATCCCAACGAGTACGATGTAAAAAGAAGCTTTCCAGAGAATAGATTCAGCGAAATGTTCAGGCAGTACCGCCAATGCCGGATGAGAGAGAGTGTGAACCATCAGCTTCACCCCAACCCAGCCGACAATGGCAAAAGCAGCAATTTCAAGACCTGGTCTTCTTTCGAGCAGGGTAACAAACCAGCCGGCTGCAAACCTCATAATCACGACACCAATCAGCCCGCCTGTTAGAATAACCAGAAACTGCCCGCCATCCATCCCGCCTATCATGGGGAGATTTGTCCGGGGAAGCGTTACGGCAAGAGCCACAGCGGCGAGAATGGAATCGACCGCAAAGGCAATATCCGCTACCTCTACTTTTGCTACGGTACGCCAGAACCCGGCAGGCTTCTCTGCATTTCCCCCTGCCTTTTTTTCCACTGCGCCTTCTTTATGAAACCATATTTTACGGACAATATGATTAAGCGCAATAAATAGAAGATAGAGAGCACCTATTGCCTGCACCTGCCATACATCAATGAGAAATGAAATAATGAACAGCGAAGCAAAACGAAACACAAAGGCCCCGGCCAGGCCGTAAAATAACGCTTTTTTTCTTTTTTCCGGCGGCAGCTTTTTTACCATTACGGCCAGCACAAGCGCATTATCAGCGGCTAACACCCCTTCAAGAAGTATGAGAACGATCAGCACCCATCCATATTCCATCAGCATACTAAGTTCCATGTTTATCTTCTCCTTTTTTCAGATAAACCCGGCACCCTGCAGCGTTGAGTTATTCTGTGCAAAAGCACAAAAAACCTTCACCGCTGAGGCGGTGAAGGCATGAAAAAGTCCTTTACCGTCTCATAGGTAAAGGTCTCGCTAACAGCGTAAGGCTGCCAATAAAACCGGGGATTTCTCCCGTCCTGACGATTTTATTGAAAAAGCTACTCCCCTTTTTCCAAAGGATATCAAGTTATTTCTTTCAATGTACTCTTCTCCTGCTGCATTGTCAATCTTATATTACTCCGGCTCGACTTTAGCAGAAAGCTCTTCCCAGCGTTCAAACAGGTATTCTGTCTGCCTGTCAAGTTTCTGTTTCTCTTCCATCCACTTTTGAATACTTTCAAAATCGCTTCCGGCGGCATCTATCTTTTTCTGAATTTCCCCGCTCTGCTCCTCTGTTTCCAGAATATCCTCTTCAATGGATTCCCATTCTTTTTTTTCATTGTAGGATAGTTTGGCCGGTTTCTTTTTTTCAGGGGCTTTTTTGGCTGAAGAGATCGTTTCCGGTTTCTCTGCCTGTTCCGTTAAAAAGTCGGAATAGCTTCCCTGAAATCGTTTGACTGTTGGTGTGTTGTCGAAAATAAGCAGGTGATCCACAACCCGGTCCAAAAAGTAACGATCGTGGGAAACGGTAATAACACAGCCGGAAAAAGCGGCCAGATATTCTTCCAGAATCCCAAGCGTCTGGGTATCGAGGTCATTTGTCGGCTCATCAAGCATCAATACGTTTGGTTCTGTCATCAATATGCTTAATAAATAGAGCCTGCGCTTTTCTCCACCGGATAAGCGGCTGATGTAGTTCCACTGGACATTACGATTAAATAAAAATCTCTCCAGCATTTGTTCAGCGGTAATAGTTCTGCCATCTTCTGTCTGAACGACTTCTGCAATGCTTCTTATATATTCGATAACCCGTTTGGATTCATCCAGTTCTTCGTGATTTTGCGTATAATAGCCTATTTTTACTGTTGTTCCTGTATCGACTGTTCCGCTGTCAGGCTGTTCACGCCCTGCCATTATATTGAGAAGCGTGGATTTTCCGCTGCCGTTTTCCCCAATAATACCGATCCGGCTGCCTGGCTGAATGAGCAGATTAAAAGAGTCCAGAAGCTGACGGCCTGGAAACGCCTTGGAGACGTTCTCGAGTTCCATCACTTTTTTTCCTAACCGCTGTGCTCCTATGGCAAAGGAAAGCTCTTCTTTCGACGTCTGCTGCATCGTTTCTTTCGTATGATGAATCCGCTGCACTCTTGCTTTTTGTTTCGTCCCTCGTGCTTTTGGTCCCCTGCGCAGCCATTCCAGTTCACGTCTCATCGTGTTCTGCAGCTTTGTATTCCTGTTTTCTTCGTTTTCTTCCCGTTCCGCCTTTTTTTCCAGGTACATTTCGTAGTTGCCGCTGTATTCATATAGATTGCCTTTATCCAGCTCAAATACCCGGTTCGTTACCCGGTTTAAAAAATAACGGTCATGCGTGACGACAATCAGTGCTCCCGAAAAGGAAGCCAGGTATTTTTCCAGCCATTCAATAGACTGGTGATCCAGATGGTTGGTCGGTTCATCCAAAATTAGAAGGTCCCCCGGCTGAATTAAAGCTTTTGCCATCGCTACCCGCTTTTTCTGGCCGCCGGAAAGTTCTTTTGTCTTTTTAAAAAATTCGGTAATGCCAAGCTTTGTGAGAACCTGCTTAGCAAGCGTACTTGCTTCCCAGGCGTCCTCTTCCTCGATTCGCTGCTGTACGGCTATCATCCGCTCCTGTACCTTTTCGTCTCCGGGAGCTTTTTCAAGCTCTGCCTGTACTTTTTCGTATTCCCGCATAGTTTTCATTTTTTTTGAAGTACCGAAATATATTTCATCCAATACTGTGGCCTCTTCGTCCAATTCGGGTTCCTGGGGAAGAAAAGCCTGCTCAAATGAATTCGCATGGTACAGCGTGCCTTCCTCCGGACTTTCTATGCCGGAGAGGACTTTTAACAGCGTGGATTTACCGGTGCCGTTCACTCCAATTAATCCAATTCTATCGTTCGGCTCAATAGAAAAAGAAATTCGGTCAAATATTGTTTTTTCGCCGTATGATTTATACAGATCTTCCACTCGAATAATACTCATCACGCATTCCTGCCTTTCTCTTTATGCCGTGCTATTATACCATATTTCCGCTCTTTTTCTCATTTGCTGCAGCGTGTCTGACATCTGTATTCATACAAAAAAACCGCCCGGAGGCGGTTCATTTTTGTTTTATGAGTTAGCAGGACGTTTTGGATTTCTTCTTGTTCTTGCATAACTCTCTTTGCGCTGCGTTGACTTGCCGTAAGGCTTTTTGCCGCCTCCGCCTGCGCCGCGGGGACCGTCATTTCTCTTACGGTAGTTGCCGCCTCCGCCTTGTTTTTTAGAGCGGAGTGGTGCTTCTTCTGTAAGCTTGACTGTTGCTTTTTCAGCTTCTTTTGTATTCATCTTAAGGGCAGCTGCTACGAGCGTTGTTGCATCGTATTCACTAAGAAGGTTTTCGGCCGGTCCTCTAAGGGAGTCCAGCTTTTCTCCTTTTGCCGCTTTTTCAAGATCTTCTACAGCCTGATGGATGCGGCCTTCCATTGCATCTTCAAAAGTAGGAAGCTCTTCTCTGATCATTTTAGCTTTAGTTGTATCTTCAATATACTTCAAATGGCTTTTTTCTTTTGGCGTAACAAAGCTGTATGCCAAACCATTCTTACCGGCACGTCCGGTACGGCCGATACGGTGAACGTAGCTTTCCGGATCCTGCGGCAGGTCAAAGTTGTAAACGTGCGTTACGCCGGTTACATCAAGACCACGTGCTGCAACGTCTGTTGCCACAAGGATATCAATAGTAGACTTTTTAAATTTACGGATTACTTTATCACGCTTTTCCTGCTTCAGGTCTCCGTGGATACCTTCTGCAGCATAGCCGCGCTGGGAAAGAGCTTCAGCAAGCTCATCTACTCTTCTTTTTGTCCGGCCGAAAACGATAGCCAGTTCAGGAGGAGTAATGTCAAGCTGATGACAGAGTGTATCAAACTTCTGTTTTTCCGGTACTTCGATATAACGCTGTTCGATGTTGGAAACAGTCAAGCCTTTGCTTTTCACTTTAATGGCTTCTGGATCTTTCATGAACTTATTTGTTACGGTTTTTAGTCTTGTAGGCATTGTTGCCGAGAAAAGAAGGGTTTGACGGTCTTCTGGTGTTTCACTGAGAATTGTTTCAATGTCTTCCACAAATCCCATGCTGAGCATTTCGTCTGCTTCATCCAAGACGACCATTCTCATTGTGTTGGGACGGATTGTTTTTCTTCTCATGTGATCCATGAAGCGTCCTGGAGTTCCTACGATAATCTGCGGGGATCTTTTCAACGCTTTAATCTGGCGTGAAATATCCTGTCCACCGTAAATCGCAAGGGACCAGATGCCTGCATACTTGCCCAGGCGGTTAATTTCTTCAGATACCTGAATAGCCAATTCTCTTGTAGGAGCGAGAATTAAGCCCTGTGGTGCTTTTTCTTCTTTGTTCATGTTTTCAATAAGCGGGATACCGAATGCTGCTGTTTTACCTGTTCCTGTTTGTGCCTGACCGATGATATCCTTGCCTGCTTTAAGCTTAGGGATAACCTCTGATTGGATAGGCGTTGCTTCTTCAAATCCCATAGCCTCAACAGCCTTTAGGATTTGCGGGTTGATATTTAGTTCTTTAAACAAAGTCAATAAAATGATCTCCTTTATATTTCATATTTCTTATTATTTCCGCAACAAAATAGTGTGGCAGATACTTTTACCTTGCAAGTTTGCTTAACTAGTTCATTCCATAACCTTAATATTATACCATATTTATTGATCTTAAAACATCATTTTCATTAATGTTTTTTTACAATCATTAAAATATAGTAACATTATCTTTATACAGGCTACGTTGATTTACTCACTTAATAGGTATAAAATAAAGGCATTCCTAAAACTATTTTTAAAGGGGGCCCTGACATGAGTAAGCCTTACGCTTATATCTTTGATGAAAAAATTCAGCAGGTAACCGCCGGGACGTCATCCGACATTGAAACACTGGCCGACAGCACACAGAGTGTTCATTATTTCGCTTCTCAGCAAGAAATGGCTGAAGAAGTGAAACAATACTACCATAGAGAATGTATTATTACGCTGGCCACTCATTTGAACATTTTTGAAAAAGAATTATTTGATACTGTCTAGAAGCCGTTCCTCCGGGAGCGGCTTTTATGCTTCTACTAATTCTCCGCCTCTAATGGCAGCTTTCACCGCATGGACATCTGCCTCTTTTGCTATGCGCTTAAAGATCGACTCTTCACGTGGTGTACATAGTGTAATTACAAGGCCTTCTCTTCCCATGCGCCCTGTTCTTCCCGCGCGGTGGGTGTACTGTTCTTTCGTAAACGGAAGATCCAGTGAAATGACGCAGGGCAGTTCTTCAATATCCAGTCCGCGCGCTGCTACATCAGAAGCAAGCAGCAGCCGGATCTCTTCATTTCTGAACGCTTTTAGTGACTTTTCCCGTTCTTCTTTTGAACTCTGCGCATGCAGGGTTTTTGAAGACCAGTTCCTGTAGTTCATTTTCCCGGAAGCTTCTTCCAGCTTATCCGCGTTGTTAACGAAAACAATGGCCTGTTTTCCTACGGCATTTACAATCTTTCTCATCTGGTCAATTTTGTCCCGCTCATCGGACACTATATACAAATGAGTAATTCTTTCTTTTTCTTCCTGCGTAAATTCTACACTGAATAATTGATAAGGATCCATAGTCCGTTCAGCGAATGCCTTTACTTCCTTAGTAACTGTAGCTGACGTGTAAACCAGCTGGGTTTCGCGTTTCACATCTTTTAGAAGCGACTGCATGTATTTTGTATTTTCTTTTTGCAGCAGCTGGTCGGTTTCGTCCGCGATAAATGTCTGCAGCGCATGCAGCTTCAGCTTTTTTCTGCTTTTCAGCTCGTCAAGCCGTCCAGGTGTTCCTACCACCACGTGGACTGTTTTTTTAAGCTTATCGAGCTGACGCTGGATATTGGCTCCGCCGATAAAAGCTGCGGACTTAATGCCGGATCCCTGCGTCCAGATTTTCACCTGCTCTGCTACCTGCATTGCAAGCTCTCTTGTCGGCACGACAATCAGAACCTGCGTCTGTTTAACAGATTCATCTATCTTATGGAGAGAAGGCAGCAGATATGCTACCGTCTTACCTGTACCGGTCGGGGAATGAAACAAGGCATTTTCGCCGTTAAACAAGGGCGGGATTACTTTTTTCTGGATCGGTGTCCATTCTGTATAACTGCTTTTCTCCCAGTTATCTTGTATATAAGAAGGGAACGCATCCAAAGCCGGACTTTCGTTGTTCATGTAATATCTCCTTTTACGCTTATCTATTCAGTAGTGTCTAGTTTAGCATAAATTAATATATATTTAGAGATAAAAAAAGAACGGCCGCAGATGCAGCCGTTCTTTTCATTCTATTATTCTGCTTTTGTCGTAATTGTTACGTCGATATTTCCTCTTGTTGCTTTGGAGTAAGGGCAGAATTGGTGGGCTTTTTCCGTTAACTCTTCCGCTTCTTCCTGGGAAACACCGGAGATATTAACCGTCAGCTCTACGCTGATTTTAAAGCCATTGTCTTCTTCATCTTTATTTAAGCTTACAGCTGCTGTCGTTTCTGAAGTAATGTCCTTTTTTTCTTTTTTGGCCATAAGGTTTAATGCACCGTCATAGCATGCAGAGTATCCTGCTGCAAAAAGCTGCTCGGGATTTGAGCCTTTGTCCGAACCGGATCCCGGCTGTACCAGGTTCACATCTATAAGTCCATCGTCTGACTTCACGTGACCTTCACGGCCGCCTTGTGCTGTTGCGTAAGAAGTAAACATTGTTTCCATTATAAATTCCTCCTTAATTAGTAGCAGCATTTCCACTGCTGTAAAATCCTAACCACTATTTAATGTACCCTGTCTGATGAATCATCAAACATTCACGAGCTGATTTATTTGCTTTAGTTATTATTCATTATCTAGAATATACTTTGTAACTTAAATAGAGGAGGCCATTATATGACTGCATCAAATAACTATTCGTTTTTACAACCATTCACTCTCCCCCGTGGACAGGAACTTAAAAACCGGGTCTTTCTGGCACCGATGACCAATTTTGCATCTAAACCGGACGGTGAGGTCAGTGATGAAGAAATAGCTTATTATGAAAGAAGATCCGGCGGAGCTTCTGTTGTCGTAACGGCCTGTGCAAATGTTACAGAAGACGGTAAAGGCTTTAAAGACGAAATCGGCGTGCACCGCGATGATTTAATTCCGGGACTTGCAAGACTTGCTGATGCCATTAAAGCAAAGGGCTCTAAAGCAGTTCTGCAGATTTTTCACGGTGGAAGAATGTGTCCGCCTGAGCTGGTTCCGGACAATACGCCGGTCAGCGCAAGCGCAGTAGCCCCTGTTCGCGAAGGAGCTGTTACGCCAAGAGCTTTGGAAAAAGACGAAATCAACCATATTATTCACAGCTTCGGCGAAGCAGTAAGAAGAGCAGCTGAGGCCGGATTTGACGGAGTGGAAATCCATGGAGCCAATACCTATTTGATTCAGCAGTTTTTTTCCCCACACTCTAATATAAGAGAAGACGAATGGGGAGGCAGCTTTGAAAACCGTACCAGGTTCCCTCTTGCTGTCACAGAAGCCGTATTGAACGCGGCTGAGCTCCATGCGGATGATTCGTTTATCGTCGGCTACCGGCTTTCTCCCGAAGAAGCAGAAAATCCTGGTATCACTATGGAAGATACGCTTGCTCTTTCTGAAATATTATCTTCCCAGCCGCTCGATTATCTTCATGTCTCTGTCCAGAACTTCTGGTCAGGTTCTATGAGAAATGAACACGACACTTCTTCCCGGGTAGCACTTATTCAGGAGAAGATAGGCTCACGTATTCCTGTGATTGGGGTTGGTTCCCTTCACACACCTGAAGAAGCAGAAAAAGCCATGGCTTCCGGAGTCCCCCTTATTGCCCTAGGACGGGAATTTATAATGGAACCGGACTGGATCGAAAAAATAGTAAACGGAAAAGAAGATACGATCCAAACCACTCTTTCCGTTCATGATCAGAAAAAACTTGTCATTCCTGATGCGCTCTGGCAGGCAGTTACCCAGACGCCGGGATGGTTCCCTGTAACAGATAAGTAATATAAAAGACTTCCTGACCGGCGGCATGTCCGGGCAGGGAGTCTTTTTTCTGTGATTCAATAAAAATATTTGATATTATTATGAACAGAAAAAAAGCTATTACTTAATAAAGGAGCCCTTCACAACATGGATCATCATTTTCCTATTGATCTGCCCGCTACATCCATCCTTCTCGAAGCGATCGACCATACGCGAGTTGGCGTTATCGTTTCCGACCCGGAGCTTGAAGACAACCCGATCATTTACACCAACCAGGGATTTCTGCAGATGACCGGCTACAGCTATGAGGACATTCTTGGAAAAAACTGCCGCTTTCTCCAGGGACCTGAATCATCCAATACTGCCGTCCAGAAGCTGCGTGACGCTATTGCGCAGAAAGAGTCTGTAAGTGTGCAGCTGGTAAACTACAAAAAAAACGGCGAGAAATTCTGGAATGAACTTCATATTGACCCTGTGTATTCAGAAGAAGAAGAGAAATATTTTTTTATCGGGGTGCAAAAAGATATTACTGTACAGAAAAATGCAGAAGAAAGCCTCAGAGAACATAATAAAGAAATAGCCCTTCTTTCTACTCCTATCGTACCCGTCATGGACAAGGTCTACGTGCTTCCGCTTATAGGAAATATTAACGAAGACCGGATTAAACTCATATTTAATAACGTGACAGAAGCCGTTTACTATTCCGAGATTGAAACGCTTATTCTTGATTTGTCCGGTCTTGTCAGACTTGATGATGAGGTAATCAAAAGCTTATTTACGTTATATGATCTCTTAAACCTGCTTGGAACCGAGCTGCTTTTAACTGGCGTCACTCCGAAAATAGCCGTACGTTCCAAAGAAGTTCATGCCGATCTCAACTCTTTCAAAGCATTTAAAACTGTAAAAGACGCTATAAACTATAAACAAAAAAAGAATTAATTTTTTTTCGTAATTAATGCTATTTTTTAAAAACCCGTGAAACTACTGTACTGAAAGCATTTACAACATTTACATTTGATTGTTTAACCGCATAAACAGCTGAAAAGGCGAAAAATATAATTAATTTGTCCTCTGGGTGGTTGCAAAATTAAAAAATCGATGGTATTCTAAAGTAGCTATTTTGTCCGGTACAACTATTACAAATAGGGTATCGGTTTGCAAGATAAGTAATACTATTAGTGCGCAACAGATTATTACGCACGCAGGAGGAACATCACATGGAACAAGGTACAGTTAAATGGTTTAACGCAGAAAAAGGTTTTGGCTTCATCGAGCGCGAAGGTGCAGACGACGTATTCGTACACTTCTCCGCAATTCAGGAAGAAGGCTTCAAAACTCTTGAAGAAGGCCAGCAAGTTAACTTCGAGATCGTTGAAGGCGACCGTGGACCACAAGCAGCTAACGTAACTAAAGCATAATTTTAGCCGACACCAATGTAAAAACCATAATGAAAAGAGCTTCCCTCCGGGGGAGCTCTTTTTTGCGTTCTTTCAATCCCCCCCTTTTGTTTCCGCCACGTTCATATTGGGAATAAGCAGAATATATAAAAGGAGGCAGTACATATGAATGGAAAACGAGTACTCATCACCGGAGGAAATACAGGCATGGGCCTTGCTTCGGCTAAAGCACTTGCCAAAAAAGGCGCCCACGTTATTATTACGTCAAGAAACAACGAGCGGGGTATCAATGCTGTTCGTGAAATTAATAGCTACAGTGGAAAAAACTCCGCTGAAATGATGATCTGCGACTTGGCTTCTTTGGAAAGCATTCGTTCTTTCTGCCGGAATTTCACTTCCAGATGGCATTCGCTCGATGTTTTAATCAATAACGCCGGAGTTGTTCAAACTACAAGAGCAGAGACAGCCGACGGCTTTGAAAAAACCATTGGTGTCAATCATATTGGTCCTTTTTTATTGACGAATCTGCTTCTTGATACACTTAAAGCAGCGCCTCAGGGCCGGATAATTATGGTGTCTTCCGGTGCCCATAAATGGGGACGCATTAATTTTGAAGATCCTCATTTTAAAGCGAATTACAGTGTATGGAAAGCCTACGGTCAATCCAAGCTGGCCAATATTTTATTCGCTCTTTCTCTTAATCAGCGCCTTGCAGGTTCCAGCGTTACTGTAAACAGCCTGCACCCCGGTGCAGTCAGCACCAGTCTCGGCGTAAATCGCGATACTGGATTTGGCAGAGGCATTCATGCGGCCCTTCGTCCCTTCTTTCAAACATCGGAAGAAGGAGCTTCGACGGCTGTTTATCTGGCCTCTGCAGCTGAAATAGCATCTATTTCCGGGAAATATTTCGAAAACATGCAGCCGATTGTTCCTTCTAACAATGCTCTCGACCGCGGGCTTGCTGAAGACCTGTGGAAGTGGAGTGAAAAAGAAATCGCCAATGCCCAATAAGGAGGGTTTCCATGTATAAGCCATTATTCTTTCTAGGCGGGGTTTCCCTGCTTCTTGCCGCCTGTGGAAATGAGGAGGCTGATAACAGCCCGGAAAACAGCAGCGACAGCTCGGCCACTGCCCATACTCTTGCCGAAGACCTTAATGTTCCCTGGTCCATCCAGCCGCATGAAAATGGATTTTTCGTAAGTGAAAGGCCGGGAGCCATTGTGTGGATTGATGAAAACGGTACCGTTTCAAGAACAGAACCTGACCTGTCCGAAGAAGTGGCCGCAGAAGGCGAAGGCGGCTTTCTCGGTTTTGTTCTCGATCCCGGATTTAACGATACCAACCAAACAGCTTATGCCTACTATACGTATGAATCGGAAAATGGACTGGCCAACCGTATTGTGTCTCTCGAACAAACGGACGGAGAATGGGCCGAAAATGAAGTGCTGCTGGAAGGCATACCTGGAGCATCTATTCATAATGGCGGCCGTCTTGAAATCGGTCCCGATGGGATGCTTTATGCCACTACCGGAGACGCAGATGCAGAAGATACCTCTCAGGATCCGGACAATCTGGCCGGCAGCATTTTGAGAATGGAAACAGACGGCTCGATTCCTGAAGATAATCCTATAAAAAACTCTTACGTATATTCCTATGGGCACCGTAATCCACAGGGACTGGCCTGGAATGAAGAAGGCACTATGTACAGCTCGGAGCACGGCTCTTCTGCTGAAGATGAAATCAACCAGATTCAGGCGGGAGAAAATTATGGCTGGCCGGAAATTACCGGGGATGAACAGAACGAAGAAATGCAGACGCCTCTTTTTCATTCCGGCAGTGATACGTGGGCTCCTTCCGGAATGGATGTGGACGATAATGGCCATGTGATTGTGACCGGCCTCCGCGGCACCCAGCTGATGCGGTTTAATGTGGAAACGGAAGAAATGAACGTGATTTACAGCGGAGAAGGCAGACTACGTGATGTATGGATCGAAGGAGAAAGTTTATATATGTTAACAAATAACAGTGACGGCCGGGGTAATCCGTCCAATAACGATGACCGTCTCATTGAACTGACGGACTTTTAAAGGAAAGGAGCTGTCCATTTTATGAAGGAAATAGCCGATTTATTAAAAGCTTCCTCTTACACTACCATAATGACCGGGGCCGGTATGTCAACAGAAAGCGGCCTCCCGGATTTCCGTTCCCAGCAGGGCCTCTGGCAGAAATACGATCCTGTGAAAATGGCCAGTACCGAAGCTATGCGCTCCAACCGCTCCGCTTTTGTTTCTTTTTACCAAAAAAGAATAGAAGCTCTGCAGAGTGTATCTCCTAACGACGGTCATATACTGCTGTCGGAATGGGAGCGTAACGGTCTTGTGCAGCAGATTATTACGCAGAACGTTGACAATCTTCATCAGGAAGCAGGGAGCCGTCTCGTTTCCGAACTTCATGGTTCCCTGGCAGCGCTTCGTTGTGATGAATGCGGCAAAAAAGAGGATACTTCCCGTTATGTAAGGGCAGAAATAAAATGTCCTTCCTGCAGCGGACTTCTCCGCCCTGATATTGTTTTATTTGGAGAGATACTTCCTTCCCGTGCTTTAGAAGATGCAGAGAAAGCGGCTCTTCAGTCGGATCTGTTTATCGTAATGGGAACAAGCCTGACGGTTGCACCGGCTTCCTACTTCCCCCAGGATGCAAAGCAGAACGGCGCTTCCCTGGTTATTATTAATGAAAGCGAAACAGAGCTTGATTACCTGGCAGATTACTTGTTTACCGGGCACTCTATATCAGAAACGATTCGTTTAATTAATGCCCACCTTTAAACCGCCCAGTATTTATCTGCCGTAAACGTAATGGTTACCCACTTTTCCATATCCAGCTGCTTCATCCCTGCTTCGAATTCCATGCGCAGCTTGTCCATTTCCTTTACGTTCTGGATACCGGATGCCTCGTCTACGATGTAATCAATGTCTATATACAGCGTTTTTCCTACTTTGGTGGTTCTTACTATCATGTCCTGCATTTTATATTTAATTAACAGATCTTCTGCTCTGGAGTAAATCAGAGCTGCAGTAGCCGGAGCCGGCACCATTCGGATCAGCTCCCTTCCATTACTGCGGAGCAGCCGGTACGGCATTTTCAAAAAATACACACTGATAATAAGCACCATAAATGGATCGACATAAGGAAGCACGGCGTGAAAACCAGCGGCCTGAAGAAGGAATGCAAACATAAATCCCCCCAGCACCCCTGCACTGAGCAGAGTATCCATCAGCCACTGGGCTGATTCCGCCTGTAAAAAAGACGAATTCTCTTCTGCTTTTCTGCTTCGTATCACACCATATACTCCGCCGCAGAGAATAGTGCTTACCACGGCATATACAAGCGCGCTGCCAAGAGCAATGTCTCTTCCCCCGTGCCATAACGTATAAATCGACGAAACAGCAGCTCCTATACATAATAATGTAATGATAAGTGCCTTGAAGGAAACAATTAACGGCTCGATTGATTCTTTTCCATATTGAAATTGTTTTAAATTTTCCTTTTTCATAAAGTAATAGGCGCTGATCGACATACCCGACAGCCCGAGGCTGATGAAGGAATAGAGGCCGTCAAAAAGAATCATTTGAGAAGAAGCAGCTATTCCCCAGATAATCCCCATAATAGAAAATAATAAAGCCCCTGATACAGACAAGCCCAGCAGCGTTGATTCTTTAAATTTCATGATTACTTTTCTCCTTTAATGAATGAATGAATGTCAGTCAGTATAAACGCCAGGAAATTATTTTAATCCCTGGACAATAAATAATTTAAGTTCTTCCCGGTATTCTGTGCTGTCGTTGTACTGTTCATCGAATAAATAGACCTGCTCCGCCGATTCTTCCATTACGCCGATCAGCATCTTGGAAGTGATTCTTATCCGGATACCTGGACGGATTTCCTGTTTCTCGACGGCATCTTCGAGAAGATGATCCATCCAGCGGTAGTAAGGCTCATAAATTTTTTCCCATTCCTGCAGAGCCCCTGACAGGGAAAGTCCGGAATAACATAAAGCCAGTACGTCCTTATATTCAGCGGTAATATCAAATGTGGCATCCACAATTGCATCTATTTTTTTATCAAATGGCTGCTCTGCCGCCACTCTTTCATCCATTATATTTAATATATCATCCAGCAGCTTTTCCGCTATGGAGGGAATCAATGCATATTTCGAATGAAAATATAAATAAAAGGTCCCCTGCGCTATTCCTGCCTGCTTAACGATATCGGCTACTTTTGTTTTTTCAAGCCCCTGTTCAGAAAATACGCTGATGGCACTCTGCAGGATCCGCTCTCTTTTTGTGTTGTCTATAATATATCCCTCCAAAAAAAATGAATGACTATCAGTCATTTTTAAGTATAACAGGTTTTCTTTTGTTCTTCCAGCCCATTTATGCTACTATTAATGAAAATGATTCTCAATTAAGAAAGGATGACTTTGCAATGTTGCAAACGCAGCGTAAAGACCTTGCTGATATTATTACAGAGAGACGCTCCATCAACTCTTTTTCAGATAAGCCTGTATCCGAAGAAGTTATTATAGACCTTCTGGAAACCGCTAAATGGGCACCAGATCATGGAGTCCGGGAACCGTGGCGCTTTATCCTCTGTCTTGATAACGGCAAAGAACATCTGCTGGAAGCGATGCTCGCTTACAACAGCCAGTGCAAAAAGCCTAAAAACCCTGATAAAATACGGGCAAAAATAATGGGACCTTCCGCTCACCTGCTTGTGATCAATAATGCTGAAACAAACCGCAAAAAATGGGAGGAAAATTACGGGGCTGCAAGTGCTCTCATCCAGAATTTCCAGCTTTGTGCCTGGGAACAGGGTATCGGCATGATATGGAAAACCGGCAGCTATATCGATAACGATACATTTAAAGAAGCGATGCATATCGACAGCGATGAAACGATTATCGGATTAATGCAGATCGGTTATCCGGACCAGATCCCCGAGGCGAAGCCTAGAACGACAGTACTCAATAAGATAACTACATTAAAATAAAAAGAACTCCCGGCGGCTGCCGGGAGTTTTTCTATCTTAAGAGGACATAAAGTCCCCGCCGTTAATATGAATACACTGACCAGTCATATAGGATGATTCATCTGAAGCGAGCAGTACATAAGCCCCTACGTGCTCAGAAGGCTGGCCGGGACGGCCCATAGGTGTATCGGTACCAAACTGCTCCACGGATTCCCCATCAAAAGTAGAAGGGATGAGCGGCGTCCAGATTGGGCCGGGCGCTACCATATTAACCCGAATGCCTTTTTCTACAAGACTTCCCGCCATACTTCTTGTAAAACCGACGATTGCTCCTTTTGTTGCTGTGTAATCAATCAGAATAGGATTGCCCCGATAAGGGTTAATAGAAGTTGTATTAATGATCGAACTGCCGTTCTTTAAATGCGGAACGGCAAATTTGGTTACATGAAAAACAGAGTAGAAATTCGTGCGGAACACTTTATCAAGCTGTTCAAAGGAAATATCCTGTATATCATTCTGCGGATATTGAATAGCTGCATTATTTACTACGATATCCAATTTCCCCAATTCACTGACGGTTTTTTCTACAATATCTCTGCAGACCGTTTCTTCCGATACGTCTCCAGGAAGAAGCAGTGCCTTTACTCCCTCCTGCTCCACCAGCCGCTTTGTTTCCTCTGCATCTTCATGTTCATTGTAATAGCTGATCGCTACATGCGCACCTTCTTTGGCGTATGCCATTGCAACTGCACGGCCTATACCGCTGTCTCCACCCGTAATGAGTGCTACGCGGTCTTTCAGCTTATCTGCGCCTTTATAATGATCCGGCTGAACCGGATGGGGATCCATTTTAGATTCAACCCCCGGCTGCTCCGGCTGTGTCTGGTTGGGCTGTCCTTCGGTCTGTCTTTTCGAAATGTCCATATATATCCTCCTGTTGTTTTGTTTGAATGACTTTCGGCAATACTTTCTTTCTTCCCCCTCTTTTTCTTTTGAAACAACAATCAGCCATTTTTTTCTTTTTTTATCCAAAAAATGGCTTCCGGAGTACAATAAATATTTATTTCGGAAGCAGAAACATTATTCTTGACTTTAACGAATGGGTTCGATAAGATAAATCATGGCAAAAAACTTGGTAGTTTTATAGAAACCCATTAGTTTTAAGGAGAAGAATGTATTTATGACCAAAGAAAAAAAGCAGTTCATACTCAATAAAAGCATGCATCTATTTTCCGAAAGAGGCTTTTACAAAACATCGGTTCAGGATATTGCTGAAGCCTGCCGGATGTCTAAAGCCTCTATTTATAAATACTTTGAAAACAAAGAAGATATTCTTTTAAACATTGCTACCCACAACCGCGACCAGATGATTGCCAGCTCAGAAGCTATTCAGATGGATACCTCGCTTACGCCCAGAGAAGCTTTTAAAGCGAAAGTAATGGAAGAAATCCGCGGGTTCATAGGCAAGAGGGAATTCATTTATATGCTTCAGCAGGCTAAGCCCCAGCAGTCGCAGAGAGTAAACGAGCTGATGAACCAAAGCTACGGCATTCTGCTGAACTGGCATAAAAATATGCTGCTGGAAGGGTTTGGAAGTGATGTTCAGTCCAATATCTGGGATGTAACTATTTTATTTAAAGGCTTCACAAGAGAAATAACGCTGCTACTGGATAAAAAGAAAGAAGAAGACGTGGACTACGAAGCTATCGCGGAATTTGTTGCATCAAGTATTGAAGCCGTTATTGCGTCTGGAAAAACCAGAAAACCGCTGTTTTCTGCCGAATATATGGCTCCTTTTATAGAGGACGGGGAAACAGACCAGCACCAGCCTTTCGAAAAAAGGTGGAATAACAGCCTTTTGGAGCTTCAGGCAGCTGTAAAAACAAAACTTCCGGAAGAAAAACACGACTACTTTCAGCAGGCTGTGCGCCAGCTCAGAGAAGAAGTGGGCCGCACGCACGTAAATGCCATTATTGTCGACGCCCTTTTTTCACACTTACGCCAGCAGAATGAAATTGAAAAAGAAGCAGTTCATGCTGAACGCATTTACCGCTCAGAGCACTAGGAGGATAGAGAAATGACAGACACTACGACCGGAAAAGAAATTAACACGCGAATTATCGTTTCTATTTTAATTACAGGGGCTTTTATTGCCGTATTGAATCAAACGCTGCTGGCTACGGCAATTCCAACTATTATGGGGGACTTAAATATTGATGCCTCCCAGGCTCAGTGGCTTACTACTGTATTTCTTCTCGTTAACGGCATTATGATTCCTATTACGGCTTTTTTAATTGAAACGTTTACCACCCGCCGCCTGTTTATGGCCGCTATGGGGTTGTTTGCTGCTGGTACGATTATTGCAGCTGTTTCTCCCACATTTGGTATTCTCATTGTCGGTCGTATCGTACAGGCAATGGGGGCAGGAATTATGATGCCGTTAATGCAGACCGTTTTTCTGCTTATTTTTCCTATTGATAAACGCGGAGCGGCTATGGGGCTGGTCGGTATGGTTATTTCGTTCGCCCCGGCGATCGGTCCTACCTTATCGGGATTAATTGTGGATAACTATTCATGGCGCCTGCTTTTTTATATTATTTTCCCAATCGCCATTATCAATCTGATTGTTGCCTATTTTAAGATGACCGATGTAACTACATTGAAGCATCCAAAGATGGACATCCTTTCTATTATTTTATCCACCTTCGGTTTTGGCGGTCTGCTTTATGGATTCAGTACGGCAGGTTCAAGCGGATGGGGCGCACCCGTAGTGACCATCACCCTGGCTGTCGGAGTTGTTTCGCTGATTGCCTTTATCACACGACAGCTCAAGCTGCCTACTCCTATTCTTGAGTTCAGAGTTTTTAAAGATCCTATTTTCACTTTGACTACCGTCATCACGATGATTGTCTTTACGGCCATGATCGGGGCGGCTACCATTCTTCCTTTATACATTCAGGATGCCAGAGGGTTTTCCGCTCTTCAATCCGGTCTTATTCTGATGCCGGGAGCTATAGTAATGGGCATCTGTTCTCCTATTACCGGCCGTATTTTTGATAAGGTTGGAGCACGCTGGCTCGGTCTTATCGGCATGGCTTCACTCGTAGGTGGAACTATTCCTTTCGTCTATTTTGACGGTATGACCTCTCTTACCGCGATTGCCACGCTGCATGCGTTTCGTATGCTCGGTATGGCCATGGTAATGATGCCGATGACCACAGCCGGTCTTAATCGACTGTCAGAGGATTTAATTCCACACGGAACGGCCATGACAAATACAATGAGACAAGTGGCAGGATCCATCGGTACGGCGGTTCTCATCACTATTATGAGCAGCGTCGCTGCAGGTTCGGCAGCTGCCCCGTCTGCTGCATTGATAGAAGGAGTTAACACGGCATTTCTAGTCACAGCGGGAATTTCCCTTCTCGGACTGATTTTATCCTTCTTTATAAAAGGAAAGAAAAAGCCAAGAGAATCATTCCAGCCTGCTTCCGAAAAAGGAAGCTAGTCTTCCCCACAACAAAAAAGCCTGCAGAAAATGCACGCCCGGCGGTGTACTAAATTAAATGTAAAGCCCGATACTCTTTAGGGAGTACCGGGCTTTTTCCTGCTTTTCGATACATAGCGGCTGGCCGGATCCCAAAACCGCCATGGGTAATTCACCGCTTCCCCGCTGTTATCAATACCGACCCGCGGCCCCGATGCGATATCTTCCGGGGCGCTTCCCTCCAGCAGATAGATAGAGGCATCTTCGTAGCAGCATTTGGCGTAATCTTCCATAGTAATGCCCATTGCTTTCGTCAGTTTGCCGGGTCCGTTCGTCCATTCCAGTTCCTTCCGGCCGTTTCTGCGGATCTCCATTAAATCCCGGCCGGAGACGGGTTCTACAGCTCTAATCAGTACAGCCTCCGGATTGTCTTCTGGAGCGGATACAACATTAAACAGACAGTGGGTATGCATCGTATAGGTGTATACATGCCCCGGCGATGCAAACATGATCTCTGTTCGTTTCGTACGTCTGGCACCATAGCTGTGAGCCGCCCGGTCTTCAGGTCCTATGTAGGCTTCTGTTTCTACTATTCTGCCGGCCGTCCTCCCTTCGGAGGTTTCTTTTACAAGAGTTTGTCCAAGCAGTGCTCTGGATAATTCCAGGGTCGGCAGATGAAAAAATTCTTTTTTAAGGCGCTTCATTGCATTTTCTCCTCTTTATTCGGGATAAAATAGCCGAAAATAGTTACTTCGACTCATGATTGGAACAATATAAAGAACTATAATGTTCTATATAACGTATATCCATTTATTTATTCATTCATTTTCTTTTAGGGAGGGTAATCCGTACATGATTGGTGAAAACATACGAAGGTACCGAAAACAAAAAAGAATGACATTGTCAGATCTTGCTTCGACTACCGGTATCTCCAAATCGTATTTAAGCTACATTGAACGAGGAATTAAGCATAATCCCTCTATTGATGTTCTTGAAAAAATCACAGAAGCACTCGAAATTAATATCTCCAGTATTATTACTGATACACCAGCTCCTTCGTCAGAACATGGAGTCATCGACGAAGAATGGCAGGCCTTAATTCAGGAAGCAATTCAGGCCGGTATCAGCAAAAAGCAGTTCCGTGATTTCCAGAAATTTATACGCTATGAGAAGTGGACTTCATTTGAAAAAGATAAGAATGCCAACTAGTCTTTTCAGGACATACAAAGAGCATGTTAAAACAATACATTTGTTTTAACATGCTCTTTACGTGTAATAGATGGTAAAAAAGATAATAACACCCTTTTTCATCGTTGTATACTACCCTTCAATTCTGAAGCTGTTACTTCTTAACTTTTTGAAAAAAGGCAAGAACCTCATCTTTAGACATCCCTGCTTCTTTAGCTTCTCGTATCAGCACGCGCCATTCATAATCCAATTCTTTTGTTTCCAATCTTTCCAACCTCCCAAGCCTTTATAGGATCTCTCCCCAGGCAGCCCAGCCATCTTAGCATATAGTACCTTAGACCTGTAACTTTGCGTACACATTTTTCAATGAACTTGCCTTTATCTGGAGGTTGATTTTTATATTCTATCACCACCCTGGCGGCAAGTAAAATAATCAGATTCGAAAATCTTATTTTTCCCTTCTGGCATACTGCCTGCCCTGCATCTTAAAACACGAAAACCGTAATAGACATTGTTCCAAAAGCGGTCTACGGTAAAAAAGGACCTTCCTTCATAAAAAACCTCGTACGCCTTGAAAAAGGAATACGAGGTTGTTCATGTGTTTTCTTTTTATAAAACGGAAAGCGGCCGGCAGTGTATTTTTTACCTGGCAGGCATTAGATTATTTGGTTATTTCTATAAATACCACTTTTAAATAATCTCCTTCTTTGTAAGAAGCCGTATATGGGTGATCATCAGGCAGACGAACACGTTCAGTTACATTTTGTTTTACTTCCGCTTTGGTGCAGGCTTTATCAATCTGCTTTTGGAATGCCTTCATTCCAAAGCCGCCGAAATTTGTTGAGGCAATAATCGTTCCACCGTCCTTTATGATAGAAATAGCATCTACGAGCAGGGAAGTGTAATCCTTTGCTGCAGAAAACGTCCGTTTCTTTGTTCGTGCAAAGCTTGGGGGATCGAGGACGATCACATCATATGTGATATTTTTCTTTTTAGCATAATCAAAGTAGGCAAACACATCCATGATCCGTATTTCCTGATCTTCACTTATAACCCCGTTCAGCTCAAAGTTTTCCTGAACGCGTGATTTGCTTCTGTTCGCTACGTCAACATCCACCGTTTTTGCAGCTCCGCCGTGATGGGCGGCTACTGAAAAAGCACCGGTATAGGAAAAAGTGTTCAGAACGGTCTTACCCGCGGAATACTCATCGCGCAGGCGTTTTCTTGCTTCCCGCTGATCCAGGAATATTCCAACCATCGCTCCGTCATTCAAATATACCGCAAACGTCATTCCATTTTCTTTAACGTGCAGCGGAGCAGGAGCCTCTTTTCCTTTTACAAAGTCATCGCCTTCGATATACTGTCCCTGCTGCTGAAAGCGCCGTTTCTCATACAGGCCTTCATAGGCGGTCACAGCCTCCAGCGCGCGGATGATAAGGGAGCGAAACGCATAGATTCCCGCACTGTACCACTGCAGCATATAGTAGCCGTTAAAATAATCAATGGTCAATCCGCCGATGCCGTCTCCTTCGCCGTTAAATATGCGAAATGCAGTCGTTGATTCATCCTCGAAAAATGCCTTTCTTCTCTGCAGGGCAGCACTGAGTTTTCCAACAAAAAACTGCTGGTCAATGGCTTCCTCTTTTTTGTTTGTAAGAATCCAGCCGATGCCTTTATTTTGCAGCCCGTAATAGGCTTTCGCGATAAATTGGCCCTGCGGGGTCATTAAATCAAAAACGGTCCCTTCTTCTGAAAGCTTTTCCCTTTTATTGACCATATCTTCATGGATTAAAGGATACCCCTTTTGAAACGTTTCAACAGCTTGTTTGGAAGCAGAAATTTTCATTGTTTCAGTCATTTATCTCATCCTTCATTTTTTAATATCATGCGGTCGATCCATTTAACAAGAAAAGGAAGCAGTAAAAACAATACAATTACACGAATAATATGAAGAGCAGATACAAGCGTTGGTTCAAGCTGCAGGGCAAAAGCTGTAGAAGACATTTCCGCCGCACCGGCAGGAACTGTGCTGAGCAGGCTTGTTATGTAAGGAAGCGGAGTCATTAACGTAAACAACCCTGCCAATAAGAGGCTGAGCAGCAGAAAACACTGCAGAATGCCCAGACTCGGCAAACCGATACTTTTCACACGTACCAGCGTTTCCCTGTCAAAACGGATGCCTACCATAGCTCCGATAAGCGCCTGTCCGACGCCCGCCGCATATCCCGGCGGGGCAAAACCGGGCACGATCCAATTCCCGATTATAAATCCAAAAATAAGCGCATAAAGAAGGGCTCCACCGGGAATCTTAACATATTTATTTAATATAATAACCAGTACGACAATAAATAACAGCATTGGAAAACCGATAAAAGGATTCCATACCCCCGTGTCCGCGGGAGTTCCTCCAGACGCAGCCTCCGGATAAAATACCGCAGCCGACAATGGGATAAGAAACACAAAAAAAGTAATACGGGCTGTGTGAAAAGCTGCAACAATCCGGTCATCAGCCCCGTAATCCCGGCTTACGCTGATTACTTCCGAAGCTCCTCCCGGTACGCAGCAGAAAAAAGCGGTCTTTACGTCCAGACTGGTCCATCTGTACATCAGCATTCCAAATACGAGCCCCATCATTAACGTAATGGATAGCGTAACGATCAAAGGCATAATATAAGCCGGCAGAACGGCAAAAAGCTCTGTATCCATTAAAAAACCAATATTTACTCCTACCAGAGCAAGGGCAGCCTGAAACGGCCACCCCTCAAAGGTAAAGCGTTTTATAAAAAGTCCCGTAAAAATGCCGGCCAGCAGTGCTCCAAAAAGCCAGCCGGCCGGCACGCCGGCTGCAGAAAATAGACTGCCAACTGCAATGGCTGCTGTGATGAATAAGCCTTTCTGCCACATAATGACGGCTCCTCCACTAAACATTTTAAATCAACTTTTTTTAGTATATCATGATTTTCCAGGCTGCTCTGTTTGTTCCGGAGAAGAAGTTCCCGCTTTACGGAAGGATCCGGAAGAAAAATAAAATACAGCAGCGTTGATTACGGCCATAACAGCCATTCCCATAAAAATGTTGCTGTAAATGCCTGCATGCCCGGGAGAAAAATGAAGCGGATTATAAGCTTCTGCCCCTGTATATTGATTTAATAAGGCGCCTACTACCGCCCCTCCGAACGCACCGGCCATAAAATTAAATAAATTGTATACGCCCATGCCAACACCCGTTTCTTCTGCCGGAAGAACAGAAGAAATCAAGTTAGCCGTAGCTGTCTGCAGAAAAGGAAAAGCAACATAACTTGCTACAAGAGCCAGGCTCACAAGTAAGGGAGAAGCTCCGGCCGCAATAGATAGAGAAGTGAAACCAACCATCGTTAAGCCAAGAGCAAGAAATACCATCGGCCAGCTTCCAAACCGATCCGTCCATAAGCCCGCAATTCTCCCCATAAAAGCAGCAGCTATCGCTCCGGGAAATAACACGAGACCTATCGCTGTTGTGCTGAGGTTATTTACATCATCCAAAAGAAGCGGCATCATAAACATCATGCTGAACATCGTAAGAATACCGAAAAAACTTGTTATCAATGTCGTCCGGTACGCATGGTTTAAAAAGAGGCCGGGCTTTACAAACGGCGTTTCCACATGGAAAATCCACCAGATGAATACCGATAAAAAGATAATGCTGATACCAAGGTACAACCAGCCGAATGTCGTAATAAATAAAATAAAGAAGCCAACCCCCACTGCCATAAAAAAAGCACCCGGCAGATCGACTTTTCCGGATTTTGGTTCTTCTTCTGGAAGCCATTTATGAAAAAACGGAATAGTGATGACAACGAATATCGATACTAAAAACAAGTAGTTCCAGGCGAAAGCACCGGCGATCAAACCACCTGCAATCGGGCCTATCCCCGAGGCAAAAGCCATTGTCGAAGACACAATGCCCAGCACCTTGCCCTGTTCTTCCTTAAAAAACCGGGAAGGAGCTATAAATACGAGAGCCGGCACCGTTGCAGCTCCGGCGGCCTGAACCATTCTTGCGGCTACGACCATAATAAAATGAGTAGAGAAAAAGCCGATAATGGAACCGACTGCAAATAGAATCAATCCTACCGTCAGCAGCCGCTTAAACGGATACAGGTCAGCAAGCTTTCCATATACAAGCGCTCCTACTGCATAAATAATAATATATCCCGTCACTACCCAGCTCACCTCGGAAGGAGACAGGGAAAAAGCGTCAGCAATATCCGGCACGGCTATCATAAACATAGTGGAGTTCATAACGGAAAACATCAAAACCGCACACAATAAAACGATAATTCTTCTTTTAACAGATCTGCTGAGCGTTACAGCACTGTTTATATTTGAATCCGGCACGGGCAGCGCCCTCCTTTTTTCCTTTTTACACAACTAGCAGTGTACCATATATTTCCCGTTTCGAAATAATTTCAGCCCTGGTATTTTTAATAGTTACGGCGAAATATATGATATACTGTAACGATGAAAAAAAGATCGGAGGATTTATGCTTACTTTTGAAGAAAAAATAAAAATTGCAGAAGAATTTGTCGAGCTTGAGAAAAAAGAAGTGTCCATGGGACGCGTTAACTTTCACTTTGAAGAAAGTGACTACGATAAGAAGAATGTCGTTTATCATCTTCATCCGAACGGCAATGGATTTGTCTATGCTGAACTGGTATCCGGCGTTAAGACAGACGACCGGGGCATGGTGAATATTCGTGAATACTCAGCTGAAGACTTCAGGAACCTGATTAAAGAAGCACTGGCCTCTCTTCAGACAGATGAGTCTACGGAAGAAGAGTTTGAAATTGAGGAATGGGAAAATATAGAGGATCAGCTGCTCGTTTTGATGCCGGAAGAAGACGGCTGGAATGTCTATGCCGGACTACAGCTGGACGGAACATTCAATACGTATGGAGAAGCCATCGACTATTTGGAAAAAGAAGGATTCAAAAGGGTATTATAATGAAAAAAACAGCAGCCTTTGACAAGGCTGCTGTTTTTTTTCATTAAGTGAGGGGAAAATAGTCCACGTTACTTCTATATTACGTTTTATTTAGACAAAAAGGCCTGCATCATTTCGCAATGGATTATCTGGGAATGGTCCATGCGGAAAAATTATGACTGGGTTACTTTTCTACGAATAAACAGTACAGCTCCAGCTCCTGCAGTCAGGGCACCAAACAGCATCATCATTGGGTTGGCCGTGGCCGTTTCCGGAAGGGCTCCGCCTTCTTCTGTGACTTCCTCCTCAGCCGGCGCTTCGGAAGTAACGGTCTCTTCTTCAGGCGTCTCGTCGTTTTCTGTTACTTCCGATGTAGTATCATCTGATTCTGACTGTTCTCCATCAGTTGAATCATAACCCGGCAGACTTTCACACGGAATGCCGTCGTTATCATTACCATCCAGGCGCTCCGGATCATTGTCGACTGTATATCCATGCTCGTCCCAGTGTGCCACCGCATCCTCATGTGTAGCAAAATCATCGCAATCGAAATCTTCCCCATGGCCGGCTTCCGTTGCTCCCGCACTTCCAAGACTGATAACAGCTACACTGCTCAGTCCTATTATCCATTTTTTCAACATGTGTTTGGTTCTCCTTTTTAGTTGCTATGTACCATTCCCTGCCTTTAATATGCCATAAAAAGAAAATATATACAATGAATATTTAGAAAATTCAGCGAATAAAAACCTCTCTCAGTGAATGAGAGAGGTTTCTGCTTATTCTTTATTTAATAAATTTTGAAGCGATTCATAGGTCTGAGCGCCCATAACTCCCTGCTGGTTCACAATAAAGCAGGGGACTCCTGTAATACCTATCTGTTCGGCAATCTGCCTGTCTTCCATAATTTCCTGTTCAAATTCTCTATTTTCTACAGAGAGTCGGAATGCCTCTCCGTCAAGTCCTGCCTGTTCAGCAATTGCTGTCAAAGTGGAAATATCGTTAATATTCCTATCTTCCTGAAACTGGGCTTTGAACACCGCATCATGATAGGCATCTGCTTTTCCATGCTTTTCCGCAAATTTAGCTCCTTCATGAGCGTAATGGGAATGGCTGCTCTTATCGTTCCATTTCATATCGAGCCCATACTGCTCGGACATCCGTTTTACGTTAGCTCTCGCCTGCTCCATGTAACCTTCCGGTTTAGGAGGAAGTTCTACGCCTTCCGGCTTTAATTCAAATGACCGCCATTCGATTTCTACTTTCTTTTCCTCAACCAACTGGTTAAGCGGGGCACTCCCGATAAAACAGAATGGTCATAAAAAGTCGCTGAATACTATCATTTTCTGTTTCTCTTCCATATCCGTTACCCTCCTATGATTTTACCTGAATGACAATCTTACCACGGGCTCTGCCTTTTTCGCTTGCCGCGTGCGCTTCCTGTACGCCTTCTTCACTAAGTGGAAACGTGCTGTCAATGAGTACCTTCAGCTTGCCCTGAGCGTAAAGATCCGCCAGCTTCTGCAGGCGTTCCCCGCTTTCTTCGAGCCAGACGGATCCAGCCTTCACTCCGTATTTATCGGCTTTTTCCTGATCCGGCTGTCCGGCTATTGATGGAAGCTTTCCTCCTTTTTTCAGAACGGAATAGCTTTTTTCGAGTACATCACCGCCAATTGTATCTAGTACAATATCTGCATCCGTAACTATTTTCTCGAAATCCTCTGTTTTATAGTCAATTACTTCATCGACTCCCAGATCTTTTAACGTTTCAGCTTTTTCCGCACTTGCTGTAGCAATAACGTGGGCGCCGAAGCTTTTTGCAATCTGCACGGCAAAGTGGCCGACACCGCCTCCGCCTCCATGAATAAGCACTTTATCTCCAGCTTTCATTTCAGCAAATTCCACCAGGCACTGCCATGCCGTCTGTCCGGCAAGCGGCACCGCTGCTGCTTCATCAAAGCTCATATCTTCCGACATAAAGGCTGTCCGATTTTCCGTTGTTTTTACATATTCAGCGTAAGTGCCGCGGTTGTTGTTTGCTGAGCGGGTAAATACTCTGTCGCCTTTTTTAAACCTGTGGACATCGTCCCCTGTTTCCCGTACTACTCCTGCTGCATCCCAGCCTAAAATAATAGGAAAGTCATAAGGAAGCATATCTTTCAAATAGCCTTCTCTTAATTTCCAATCAATTGGATTCACGGAGGTTGAATATATTTCAATGACGATTTCATCGTTTTCCGGCTCCGGCCGGTCTATTTGTTCTTCGGTAAGCTGTTCTTTACCACCGTATTCATTTATTACAATTGCTTTCATTATTGTTCCACATCCTTTTTTTATTCTCTCCTTCTATCCCCTTACTTTTAGTAATACAAACCTATCTGACATTCATCATTTTTTTCTGAACTTCTTCATAAGCAGGCATTCCTGTCTGAGCCCCCATTTTTTCTACGGATATAGAGGCAGCCGCATTGGCAAACGCTACGGCTTCTTCTATCGATTTACCTTTCGCGGTCATCATGGCAAATGCTCCGTTAAATGTATCACCTGCTCCCGTTGTATCCTGTACCCGGCTGTTAAAACCCGGATGTGACTTTATCAAATCCCCTTCCCGCCACTGTGCTCCTTTGGCTCCGAGAGTTGTAATAAGTTTCTGCTGGATTTTTTCTTCCGCTGCGGTAAACAACTGGGCAGCCTCTTTTTCATTAGGCGTTATATAATCCGCCATCTCCCACAGTTCTTCCGGCATATTCAATGCAGGAGCGGGATTAATTATAAGAGGCAGCTCATATTCCCTGCACTTCTGCGCTGTATGTATAATCGTTTCAGGCGGTATTTCAAATGCCATCAGGACTACGTCGCTCTGTTTCAAAATATCCAGATGCTGATCTATATAGTCAGGCGTCACATAAGCGTTGGCTCCCGCCGCAACGATAATACGGTTATCGTCATTTGTTAAAAGAATAGAAGCCGTTCCCGTTGAAACGCCGGGCACAGTTTTTACATACAGGCCGGCTATACGGCTTTCTTCAAGATAAGCGAATAGTTCTCTGCCAATATAATCTTCTCCTGTACGGCCTATAAAATTCACATCCGCCCCGAGCCTCGCGGCAGCTATCGCTTGATTGGCCCCTTTTCCTCCAGGTGCTGTTTCAAACCGTTCCCCTATAATGGTTTCTCCCTGTTCCGGAATTCTGCTGCAGGTTGTGATTAAGTCCATATTGATGCTCCCTATAATGGTAACGACAGGTGTTTTTTGCATAATCGGCTCCTTTTGCGACTGTTTTTCCGTATTCTTTTTTTATACGACTATTTAAAGCATCCGTCAATGCACAAAAAAAGCGGCCGCTGCCGGCCGCTCTGTTTTATCTTAGGAAGAAGCCGGTTCTGACGTTTTCCGGCTTTGTTTTCTAAATCCTTCTTCCCTGAATTCTTTTTTCTTCTGCTTGCTGAGAAGGTTGTATTCTTCAAGAAACGCTTCATAATCTTTCAATACTTCTTCGAGGGGGCCGTAATCTTTCTTTTCCCCGAATTCAAGCCACAGGGCTTTTGTGCAGAATTCTTTCATTTGGCTGATCGAATGGCTCACAAAAAACATCGTCTTTCCCTGTTCTTTGAATTCCCTCATTTTATCAAGGCTTTTCTTGGCGAAGGCACGGTCCCCGACGGAAAGGGCCTCATCAATAATAAGAATATCAGGATCGATACTTACATTGACGGCAAAACCGAGTCTGGCCTTCATTCCGCTAGAATACGATTTGACCGGCTGATCTATAAACGCCTCCAGCTCGGAAAACTCGATAATGTCGCTTTCCATTTCCTTGATCTGTTTTTTGGAAAAACCGAGCATTAAGCATTTCAGCTCAATATTTTCCCGCCCGGATAGTTTCAGGTCAAGGCCTGAGGAGACGGCAATAATGGCTGAGTCCCCATTTTTAATCAGCTCTCCGTCAGAAGGCGGCACTACTCCTGCCAGAATACTGGACAAAGTCGATTTACCTGAACCATTGACTCCGAGAAGACCGATAATGTCTCCCTTTTCCGCTTCAAACGAAACATTGCGGAGTGCGTAAAATTCTTCGCCGTAGCTTTTAGGAAGGAGCATGTCTTTCAGCCGCTCTGATTGTGATTCATAAATTTTATATTTTTTTGTTACGTTTTTAGCAATAACTGCTTTTTCCATAGGTGCCCCTTCTTCCATTAAAGGAAATCAACAAAATGGCGGCGGAAGCGGACGTGAAGAGCCGCTCCAATAATAAAAAATACCGCAACCGTTCCCCAGAAATACAAGGTATATTCCCACTGGTCAATAAAATACCAGCCGTCTCCGAAATAGGCAGCCCGGTATCCTTCCACAAGATAATACAGTGGATTCAGCTGCATAGCCGACTGAATGGCCGGAGGCAGGGAATCGGTTGTCCACAAAAACGGCGTCAAATAAAGCATGACGCGGATAGAGGACTGGATAAACATTTGAATATCGCGTATTAATACCGTAAGCGTAGATGAAATTAATACAAACGATACAACCAGTGCGATGGTGGCAAATAAAAAATAAGGAAACTGCACGTAATACATATTCACGGGATACCCCGTAAACTGCATATAAATTCCTACTATCACCATTAAAGCCAGATGGGGATAGAGCTTGGAAAAGATCACATACGTCGGTATAGCACTTGTTGGAAAATTCATCCTGGCTACCATTTTTATCTTTGTAAATATCGATTTAGACCCCTGGGTAACCGCCGGCTGCACAAAAAACCAGATCGTAATTCCGGCCATCATCCAGTTCAGAAAGGGAACGCCTTCCACGCCTGTATTGCCGCGGATGCCGTACCCAAACACAAACCAGTAGATGGCAATAAAGATCAGTGGATTTATTATTTCCCAGGCGATGCCTAAATAGTTGTTTTTGTTTTTGCTTTTAATTTCATACACGGACAGCCTTCGTATTAGATAAAAGCTTTGGTACAGTTCTTTACAAATGAGTACTGCAGATTTCATAAAGGTTCCCTCTTTTGCCGCTGCATTAGGAAAAAATAAATTCAGGCTGCTTTTTTATTCCGGCAGCTTTTGGAATCGTTCCGGCAGTGCAGGCACTATTTCTTTTATTTCAAAAACACCCGCTCTACTACGCGCTTGGAAGCATTGCCGTCTTCAAGGACATTGTAGTTGTTTTCGAATATCTCAAATTCTTCTTTGTAGCGTTCCATAATTGTATCCGCCTGCCTGATCTCTGAAATGATTTCGTCTGTCGTACGGACGAGCGGACCCGGAGCCTCTTTTTCAAAGTCAAAGTAGAATCCTCTTAATTTATCACGGTAGCTTTCAATATCATAAACAAAGAAAATCATTGGACGTTTCAATACACCATAGTCAAACAGGACAGACGAATAATCGGTCATGAGAATATCGCTGATAATATACAAATCACGGATATCTTCATAGTTGGACGCATCATATGCAAATCCCTCATGCTCGGTTACGTCCACCTGGTCTGATACAAGATAATGCAGACGGAGAAGCACAACGTATTCATCTCCGAGTTCTTTTTGCATCTGGTCGAGATCCATTTTCAGGCTGAATTTGTAACGGCCGATAAAATGGTATTCATTGTCTCTCCACGTCGGGGCATACAGCACTACTTTTTTATCGGCAGGAATGCCAAGCCTGCGCTTAACTCTCTGCACATCTTCTTCTTTATGATGGACCAAGTAATCATTTCTCGGATAGCCTGTTTCCAGCAGATTTTTATCATAGCTGAAAGCACGGCGGAAGATGTCTGTGGAATAACGGTTCGGGGATATTAGATAATCCCACCGGCTTGCTTCATTGACAAAATTCTTTTTGTACGTTTCTGTCGTAGTGCCGGGCATAAGCACCTCTTCCATATCCAGTGCCAGCTTTTTCAAAGGCGTACCATGCCATGTCTGCAGATAAACCGTTTTTTCCGGCTTTGGTATCCATTTGGGAAGCCGGCTGTTAAATACCCAGTATTTCGCTCTCATCATAACCATAAACCATTTAAGAGTAAACCGTGGGAGCATATTAACATTATGCTCTTCAAATTTAGCTTTGTAGCGGTGATCCACGCTCCAGTAATACGTACGCTTTGGATCCTGTTCTTTTAAGTACTCGTACACGGCACGTGGATTACAGCTGTACTGCTTGCCGAAAAAGCTCTCAAATACGACAATATCTTTTTTACCGGGAAGCCTGCCGATTAATGAAAGCAGCGAACGCTGCAGGCTTTTGCTTTTCTTGAATTTTTTATAACGCTTGGATGTATTTTTTTTAATCTTTCTTACTTTTTTAAGGTAAGATTTTTTTATTTTATTTGAAGATTTTTTTATCCTCTTAACGGAAAGTTTTTTCATATCGCTGAATCCTCCACTGGCTCTATCTATTAGAAAGCAATGCCGGCTGTTTCTAAAACAGCAGCGGCGGTATATTCCTCATCAGGGTATGTCTCAGGCGTGCTGCATTTTCCTGTTATTAAAGCCGTTTCTTTCTTCGGCAGCTAAAAGGCCGACCTTATATAATATAGCAGGAATTCTTCTGATTTTGAACTGCTTAAATTGCTGTAGGGTATATGACCACCCGGCAGAGGAGGTTTTTTTCTTTTTATATTTTTTTTGTAAAAACGTAAAGAAAAACCTGACACACAGCCAGGTTTATTGGCACCGTCCTTCTATGCAGGCATAGAAATTCTTGTGACTTTTATGCAAAAAAAGAGAGAGCACTACGTTCCCCTCTCTTTATCGCGATATATTCAGCTTTGATTTTTAGTAGTTATTGACAAGAAGAAGTTCTTTTTTAATTTTAGTCGTTGAGATGTTTGCAGTTCTAGGCAGGTAAACGACATCACAGTAAGGTTTAAGAAAGTCGAATTCGCCTTTCCAGTCATCTCCCATGACAAAGGTGTCAATCGAGCGGTCTACTACATCTTCAAGCTTCTGTTCCCATTCGTTTTCCGGAATAACTTCATCTACATACCGGACAGCTTCCAGGATCATTTTGCGCTGTTCATACTGATAATAGGCTTTTTTGTTTTTCAGGGCGTTAAACTCGTCTGTTGAGATTGCAACAATCAAATGGTCCCCAAGGTCTTTAGCGCGCTTGAGCAGGTTGATATGGCCCCAATGCAGCAAGTCAAATGTGCCGTACGTAATAACTTTTTTCATAACTAATGCCCTCCTTGTTAAGCTTTATGTGTTTTATTTGTATTTATTCTCAGATAAACATGTTAAGTTTTTTTAATTAAAATTAATATAAAATTTACTTTCTACTGGTTGACTTTTATACTATAACACACATACATCGCCGCAATCATCGAGTAATCATGGAAATATTGCCCAATGATTTATAAAAATATGTAACAAATTCAACAAAAATTACACACTTTTACTTAATTCAAAAAAGAGCACCCAAATTGGGCGCTCTTTTTATTTAATTGGAATTATTCAACGCATCGAGAGCTTCCTGATAAATACGTTCTGCGTTATTCTGGTCAATATGGGTAAAAATGGATGATTTCTTTTCAGACACAGACTTTTTTTCCTGAAAAGACTGTTCAATATGACCGCGGATGCTGTTAATCAGATTATGCTCCGATTTAACAGTATCACCGAGAAATGTTTCGGCGCGCGGCCGCAGGCTCCCTGTTTTAAAGAAGCTTTTTGCATCAAAATGATAAAAGATGACAGGCTTTCCCATATAGCTGAAATCAAACGATACGCTGGAATAATCGGTAATCATCAGGCTGCCTTCCTTCAAAAGTTCCTGAACCGATACTTCACCGAGCTTCACTACACGGATGTGAGATGAGTTATCCACAGTAAAGTGTTCTACATAAGGCTGCATCCGGTAGTGGGGATAAAAATCAAGATCTACGTCATAATCGTCCAGCATTTTATGAAGCTCTTCGTTGTGGATAAGTGACCTGTATTTTTTATAATACGTAGACTCCAGAAATGTTTCTTCATTATGAAGCCATTCCCTCCAGGTAGGCATCAATAAAATCTTTCTTTTCGGGGCGGGACTTTCAAGCAGTTCATCAAAACGCGACAGCCCGGTTACTTTCACTTCCCCCGGGCTGTAGCCCATCTTTTCTACTACCATCTGCTTTTCCATTTCCGAACTGACACAGAAGATATCAAATGGATAGTGATAGTACTTCTTATCATACTCCACCTTTTTACGGCCGAGTACGCCATGCTGGAGGAAAACTTTTGCCGCTTTCTGATATGAAACCATCAAAGCCCCTTTAAAAGGCAGCAGGTATTCAATATCGTGGGAACCAAAAAACGCATCGGCTTCAAGCGTTTTAATCACATGTTCGTCGCTGCCTGCAGTTAATACGTTTCCAAGGGGAATAACTTTTTCATAATCTTCAGCGCCTTCCTCTATCACGTAGTAGGCATCAATTTCCGGATGGTGAAGCCGGCAGTATTTAAAAAAGTGATAGCCTGTATCCTGTGCTGTGTCAGGCCTTTCACCGATAATCCATGTATAACTTTCCGTGGAACGCGTATACGTCTCATTTTTTTCTTTCAGCCAGGCTGCATGCTTTTTGGAAAGAAGGGCTGTTTCTATTTTGATATTGCCCCGCGGAGTGTAGACCGCGTAGTATTCAAGCACATTTTTTTCTGTTTTTAAAGAATGGGAAGCAAGAATATGGTCTTTGTAGTAGGTGAAGCTTTCCCGTCCAAGCTTTCTTTCCCGGGTATATCCGCCCAGCTCCACACGGATGTAAAGATCAATGGTATCTCTATCGTTATGAATGGTTTTGAGCTTATCGAGCGGCAGTTCCGCTTTAAAGGCGTCATCCTTTTTTTCATATGGAACAAAAAGAACTTCCTGCTCGGTTTCTCTGCTCCTTGCGATAATCGCAAGCGTCTGCTCATCCGGAGCAGATGCCTCTTTTGCATTAAAGGAAGCGGTTCCTTCTATATAAAAGCTGTTGTCATTTATGCTGAATTCCGCTATATCTCTTACAATGCCTGCCTCTTTGAGCATGTAGGCCAGACGGTTGTTGACCGTAGTGTAAAAAAACCCTTTGTACACATGATCACCCCGGCGCCATTCTTTTCTCGGTTCGGCTTCCAAAACTTTCGGCCTGATTTTAAAACGGTATTCCATCAGGCGCGCATCCACCTCCGCGCTTAAATATACTTCATAGCGCGAAGCCTCTTTATTTCCGCCGAAAAAAAGCGATTTTTCCGGGAGACTGCATGTGAACGTGTACTCTTTTTTCTGCAGGTTTCCTTTTGCCGTATCCATCGGCGTACGAACGACTTCACTGGTTTGTTTATCAAACAGGCAGAGATGAAACGCATCTACTTCGTATTTGCCCCATTGGAAGCTTCCGCTCATGTGTACTTTATTGTTTTGATATACAGACTTCCAGGCAAACACGTTTACCAGGTCTGTAAATACTTTAAAAGAAAAGCCTCCGTTGGAGGTGCGGTATGGACGAATCCGCCGTATGCCTCCGTCGACCACTGCACGGTGATAAGCCCCGCGCAGAAATTCCTTTGTATCTATATCGATCCGATAAAGCCTTCGCTTATCTGTTTTGATATAAAAGTGAGCGTCCCATAAACCGCCGGAAAAAGACGGCTCCGACGATACCCAGTCTGCCTGCCAGAAATAATCATTCAGCCAGTTGACCTTCAATGATTTGTTGAGCACTCTTCCCCTTTTTTTCAAAAGAATACCTGAAGAAGAAGGGGCAGGTACGTCTGATAGTATTTTTCTGTTTCCCATTCCGGTAATGCGGTATGTGTCTCCGGACCGCTCAATATCCACTACTTTTACAGGCATGTCCTTCAAAGTATCTTCGTTCCAGGCTTCTCTTCTCGTAATATTTAAATACCCTTTTGGTGTTTTATACGCTTTTAAAAAAGCCCTGTCGCCGTAATACAGCTTTTCCATATAAAGTTTATCTGCTGCAGGGGCGAGCAGCCTTGCTTCTGCTTCTGTCTCTTCCCTGCCATCAGACAAAATCACATAGATTTCCCAGTTGTTGATATGCGGCGTTACTTTATGTAAATAAAGGGATTCAAGCGGTATTCTGCAGACAAATGAGACTTTCCCCGCCTTATCTTTTTTCGGTTTCACTACATTCCATTCTATCGTATCCACTGCAAACTGATGATCTGCATTTCCTGAATGAACAACTTTTGCAGTGGAATATTTTTTAATTTTTCTATATGTGATTTCAGCCGGCAGGGAGGTACATGTGCCTTTAATCACCCATTCCGTTTCATTTACATTCACATTCGTTACTTTAGCCGATACGGCCTTTTTATTCAGTGTAGTCATTTGAAAAACCTCTTCCGTTCTTCTTCATTGATTTTTACTTATTTACCCCATTCTCCATTTAAGCTGCATCTTAATTTTCGGCCACTCTTCTGCAATAATACTATACATTACAGCATTTCGGATCCGGCCGTCATAGAGCTGACGCTCGTTTCTCAGTACTCCTTCTTTCACTGCCCCAAGTCGTTCCAATGCCCGCTGGGCGGGTACATTTTTTTCATCTGTGAGCACCTGTACCCGAATAGCATGGATTTCTTCAAACGCCTGCTGCAGGAGCAGGTATTTCGTTTCTGCGTTAATTCCGGTTCCCTGCAGGGAAGAAGTGAAATAAGTAGAGCCAAGTTCTAAGGTGCGACGGCTTTCCGAATAATTATACAGCCTGGTTGATCCTCTTATGCGTCCGGTTTTTCTTTCGATAACGGTGTAAGGAAAAGAAGTACCCTGCTCATATTCGCTGCAGGCTGCTTCAATAATGCTTTCCATATCCTTCACCGAGGAAAGATACCTCACCATATACGTCCAGTTCGATGCTTCCGTTGCAATCTGGTATAAATCCTCTGCATCATCCGGCGTCATAAGACGAAGCTGATAATGCCTGCCTGTTCGTTTTTCCATAAAGGGCTCCTCCTTATTTACTCAAAATGACTGACGTTTCCTTCATCTTTTACAACGATCTTTCCATTCTCTATTTCAACGTGGGTCAGGCTGCAGTTTGCCAGAGAAGGAGCTTCCCAAAAATACTCCAATGATTCCTGCTTTAAATAAGCCAGAAGGCATTTCAGCGTGCCGGAATGGCTTACGAGCAGAATCCGCCCTTCGTTGTGGGTGTCTACTATGCTTTCCCAGGCGGTAGCGGCTCTTTTCTGCAGGGCCGCAAACGTATCGCCTCCCGGCGCCTCAAATAAATGAGGTTCTGTAAAGAAAGTCGTCACTTTTGCTTCTTCTTCTTTTTGAATATCCGCTGCCCGCCGTCCATCCCAGCTGCCGTAATTGAGTTCCATCAGTCCCTCGTTTTTTCGTATGGAAGCCGCCGGAAGACCCGACACAATTTCGGCTGTTTTTACCGCCCGCTCTGTAGGGCTTGCATACACAGCATCAAGAGGAATTTCTTTTAAATGCCGCCCCAGCAGTTCTGCTTTTTCCGCTCCATCCTTTGTTAATGGAGAGTCTTTCCACCCCTGAACAATCCCCTGCGCATTCCATTCCGTCTGCGCATGACGCACTAAATAAACCGTCAGCATATTCTTTATCCCCTTTTATTCCGGCTGGCAGGTGGGACAAAAATAAAGCCGTCTCGATGCCGCCGAAATTTTTTGAATATCAGTGCCGTCGATGCGGCACTGTTCTCCGTCTCTGTTAAATACCCAGTGCCTCCGCTGGGCGTAGCTCTGTCCTCTCTTTTTTAAACGGGCGGCTGTTTCTTCATCTACCGTAATACCTCCGGTCTGATAAGAACGCTCAACCAGCGTGATCAAGGCCTGCGCTGCCTGCTCAAGTTCTTCGTCTGTACAGTCGGCCGGCCTTTTTCCCGGATGAATACCTGCTTCAAAGAGAATCTCACTGCGCAGGTAATTGCCGATACCTGCTACGAAAGACTGATCCAGCAGGAGAGAAGACCACTTTCGATTCACAAACCTCCGGCTCGTTATCCGCTCATACAGTTCTTCAGGAGACGTTTCCTGGTTTAAAATATCAGGGCCGATTTTCGCTAAAAATGGATAATCCTCCACTTCTTCATCCCGCAGCACTTCAATTTCAGAAGCGCTGTATAAAAGAGCGGACTTTTTTTCATTATGAATGGCCAGGCGGAGCTGGCGTTTTGTAACGGGATACTCATAAGCAGAACGAACATACCATTTTCCGTACAGTTGATTATGGGAGTATATCGTATAACCATTATCAAAACGGATCAGCATCGCTTTTCCTCTTGTTTCCACTTTGATGACGTTAGCCCGTGCAAATGAGGCTTCATATGATTGAAGATGTGGAAACGCAAAATACATCTCTGCTACCGGGCCTGCTTTAACAGCTTGTTCTACTTGATCTGCGGCTCTTCTTATTTCCGGTCCTTCAGGCATGTTTATCGCTGCCTTTCCTATTTATTATTTTACCCTTTTTCTTTCCTCCTGTATCATATATAAAAAGGTGTATTTTTTAAAAACTAAACACACATATCGTCAATAAAGGAGTACAGTCATGAGTGCTATTTTTAATATATTTAATAAATTAAACAAAAATATTGAAGCAAACCGTCCCACTTCTGCCCAGGAGGGGGATATGGAACGGACGATTGAACTTTGTGAACAGGGAATCATCCTGCTTCCCATGTACATGAATGAAGTGGAAGAACCACCCGGACAACTCTTATGCCGGGACGTGCTGCTCCGCTGTTATCTTACCACTGATCAATTTGAACTTGCACGCGAAGCTGCTGATTCTGTATTTAAAGCAGGCGCCTATACTTCCGAACAGCATGAAAAAGCAGCCCGCGGTATTGATGATATAGAATCCGCCCGCAACGCGCTTGCCGAAGTATTAATAAAAACCCCGGGCATTTCCATAGAAGAAGCAGAGCAGCAGGTATCGGGAACCGCTTCTGCTTCTCTTAAATGGTACCTGACCCACTCCCGCGTGCTTGAGAGAAAAACAGAAAACGGATTGACCCGCATTTGGCTGCCGGAACAGCTTATGGACCAATCGCATACAGACCCTTCTTTAGTAAAAGTAGCTATTGTCGATGTGGAAACGACCGGCATGTCCAAAGATGAGGATGAAGTTGTTGAGTTCGGTTTAATTGTCTGCCTCGTTAATAACAAAACCGGCGAAGTTGAAAAGGTACTTACCGAGCTGAATAACTTAAATGAACCAAGCTTTTCGATTCCGCCCGGCGTGACAAGAGTGCATGGTATTACTGATGAAGATGTTCGTGGAAAAAGTCTCGATCACCCTAAAATCGAGCTGCTGCTCGAACAGTCCGATTTGATTGTTGCTCACAATGCTTCATTTGACCGCGGTTTTGTAGCACGTTACTTTCCATTTGTGAAAAACAAGCCGTGGCACTGTTCAGTAAAAGGCGTTAACTGGAAACAATATGGATTTGCTTCCAAAAAACTCATCTCGCTCTGCCAGGCCCATGGACTTGCCCAGACGCAGTCCCACCGGGCGCTTGATGACGTAAAGCTCACTCTCGGCCTTCTTCAGCAGAAAAACCCTGAAGGCACGCCTTACTTTCTGGAACTGCTGGATAAAGAAATTCAATTTGCCGACAAAAAACGAGTATACTAAAAAAGCGGAAGGCCCCGGCCTTCCGCTTTTTACTGTCCATTTATTCATTAGTATCCGTTATCTTTTTTCGTAATTTCAATTAAATCACCCAGGGTCAGCTTTCCGCGGTCACCAATATGGTGAAGAAGTTCGACGAGCAGATGAGCGGTAGTCTGGGCATCTCCCAGCGCGCTGTGCCGTTCAAATATTTTGGAGCCGAATTGAATCGCATAGTGGGAAAGATCCCTCATGTCCCAGGAGGGATTTAAATACCCGATAACGTCAAGCGTATCGATATATGTCGGTTCGTCAAAAGTAAGCTTGTGCCGGCCGAGCTCCTTTTTCAGCACCATAATATCAAAATCAAGGTAATGGCCCACCCAGCCGCCGCTATCATACTGTTCAATAAACTGATAAAATGATTCAATTGCTTCCAGGGCGAGGGGTGCGCCTTCTACATCGGATGGCTTGATACCGGTCAGGGTCTGAATGGAAGCAGGAATGTCTCTTTCTGGATTTACGTAAGTTTGAAACGTATGGTCTGTGACCTCCAGCCCTTCCACCTGCACCGCTCCAATTTCAATCATCCGGTCTTTGCTTCCTACTGCAAATCCTGTCGTTTCAGTATCAAACACGGTGAAACCGAGCTCCTTTAACGGTGTATTTAAAGGCAGTTCATTATTCAACTGGTAGTGCAGGCTTTTTTTCTTCCAAAATATCATAAGACTCCCCTCCTTTTCATCCCCTGATACGATTAAGCCATCCCAAATGCGGCCACTGCTTTTGTCTGAAGAGAGCGTATCGCTTTTAATGCTTGTATCAGTGCTTCTTTATCTCTTGATTTCATTTGACGGAACGATACCTCACTTGAGTTTTCCTCTTCGAGCTTATATCGGCTCCATGACTGGGTGACTCTGATATGAAGCACCACTTCATAAGCATAAAGCAGCTCATCGGCAAACGGTTCATCCAGCACTCGTTTATCTTTCAGGTGCTCGATCATTTCTTCCGGTGTTTCTCCTAATATACCGTGTTCGGCTGAAAGAATCTGCAGGGAGTGGTGAAACGGAAACAACGCCTGCTTTTTTATATCCATGCCTTCTTTTTTCACACGGAACAATGCCCGAATCGGATGATCAAGTACTGGAACCGGTACATTCTTCTCAAGCTCAGCGGCACGCCGCAGAAATATCTTTGATTTTCCCAGCTGCCGGGATACCCCTGTTACAAACTCGTCTCTAACCTGTTCGCTCCCGTATATCCAGCGGAAGGCGAGAAAGTTCTGGCCGAGCAGAATATTTTCATTGGTCGCTCGAAGTCCCCAGGTCCGGATCCGGTCTTCCCAATGATCGATCGTTCCCCGCCAGCCTGGGGCGCTTGCCATCATGTTGCCGTCACAGCGTTTGTAGCCGGCCGTTTCCAGCCAATAAACAATTTGTTCGCCAAGTTTCTTAAAGTATGCATCGTTTGCTTGGCGGTCTTCTTCTTTTTCCGGCTCTTCATAAACTAGAAAATGATCCTGGTCCGTCATCATAAACTGTTCATGCCGGCCGCCGCTTCCCATCAGAAAGAACGCAAACCTGCAAGGCGGAGCACCCAGTTCCTCTTTCACTTCTTCGAGCGCAAGCTCCGTACAGTGCCGGATCAGGCGGTCATACAGATTAGTAACAACTTTCATGATGTGAAGAATAGGGATCCCGTCATCGATCAGGTGGCCGAGAACTTCATAAATGGCAAACTTCACTTCTGAGAGGCTTTCACTTGAAGATGCCTCAATTTCCCGCAGCACGTCAAACTTGCCCCGGTTCTGCTTTTTAAGCAGATCAGATAACGTAATCATGCCCACGACCTGGCTGTTGCTGTCTTCGTTTACGACGGGAAGATGCTTGATTCCATTCATTAAAAAACTCGACATCGCCTCATAGTAATAGGCCCGCCTGGAAATGGTAAATGGAGAGGAAGACATAATGTCTCCCGCGGTGCCTGTCTGCCTGTCTGCCGCTATTACACGCTGTACTAAATCCTTTTCCGTAATAATTCCCTGCAGGCGCTGTTTTTCGTTTACCACGACAATCGAGCTTGCCTGCTGGTCCACCATCTTCTCTGCCGTATGCTGAATGCTTTCTTTTTCCTCTACCATTAAAGGCGGCGCATTCATTACGTCCTGCACCCGCTGAATAAATGGATCGCTCTCTCCCCACTTCTGGGCAAGGTGAACCTGTTCAGCCAGGGAGGCATAAATATCCCTCAGCCTGACCGCTACATGACGCATGACAAAATCACGGACTTCTTCGCGGTGCCATACTTTCTCCATCACGTGATACGGGATGTACAGGCAGACAGACTCTTCAATCGCCCGCACCTCAACGGTATAATTGTTTTCCTCCGCTGCCGGTTCCCCCAGAAAATCAGCAAGACTTGATAACCCGATCACTTCTCCTTTTTCCAATACTTCCAGAACTTCCTGGGTTTTTTCTTTTGTTTTGGAAAAGCTTACATATACCTCTGTCAATCCTTCCAAAATCAGAAGCAGTCCGTCTCTCGGGCTCTGCGAGTATAATATCCGCTGGTTTTTAGAAAATGACTGCAGGCTGCATGCCTCCATTAATGCACCAAATTCAGCGGCTGGTGCGCCGCTGAATAAGGGATGGAGATGAACCTGCTCCAAATATTCTTTATTTGTCTTCTTCTGTTCCATCATTCATCCATACCTCACCGTTCTTATATGTCATTTGTTCCGGATAGCGGAGATCCACTACATCATCCTGCAGATGCTGAGCAGGTGCCGGGGTTAATAACGTCACGATAATACACGTCAGGAAGTTGACCGGTACGGCGATAATGCCGGCACCTGTATCCTGGATGCCCAGGAACGTAATACCGCCAAGAGCCAGGAATATATACGTAAGCGTCGTAGCAAGACCTACGAGCATTCCGGCTATTGCGCCCTGTTTGTTCATCCGTTTCCACCATACACCGAGGAACAGAACCGGGAAGAATGTTCCGCCGGCCAGTCCGAAGGCCCAGGCTACAATCTGTGTAATAACGCCGGGAGGATCGAGTGCAATAATGCCGGCTACAATCGTAGAAGCAACAATCGCAATCCGTCCTGCATTCAAGCGTTTTTTGTCTGTTGCTGTTGGATTCATCAGACGGTAATAAATATCATGGGCGAAAGAAGAGGAAATCGTAATAAGCAGGCCGCCCGCCGTTGAGAGGGCTGCGGCCATCGCACCAGCCGCTACAAGACCGATAACGAACATGCCCAGATTAGCAATTTCCGGAGTCGCCATAACTACCATGTCGTTTCCAACAGCGATTTCACTCCAATCCAGAATCCCATCTCCGTTGGTATCTGCAATTTCAAGCAGGCCGGTATCGACCCAGTTAGTCGTCCAGGAAGGAAGCTGGTCAATCGGCTGTCCGGCTACCTCTGTCATGAGGATAAAACGGGAAAATGCCGCATATGCCGGTGCTGAAAGATAAAGAAAACCAATGAACATCAGCGCCCATGCACCGCTCCAGCGGGCTGCTTTCATCGTTGTTACCGTATAAAAACGAACGATAACGTGAGGCAGCGCCGCGGTTCCAACCATTAACGTAAACATAAGAGCAATAAACTGACTGCGGTCGCTTTCAGAAAAGGGAGCAAAATATTCGGTGAATCCAAGCTCTCTGTCCAATGCGCCAATCTCATTAACCACGTTTCCATAAGTAAGCCATGGAAGCGGGTTTCCTGTAATCTGCAGGGACATAAAAACGATCGGCACGATGTAGGCAATAATAAGTATGAGATACTGTGCAACCTGGGTCCAGGTAACACCTTTCATGCCTCCAAGGGAAGCATAAACTGCAATAATAACAACCCCGATAATCGTTCCGTAGGCTGCCGGTATACTAAACAGCCGGCCGATAACTACGCCGGAACCGGAAAGCTGTCCGATAACGTAAGTAAAACTGATAATGATCGTTGCAATTGCTGAAATCAGCCGGGCAGTATTACTGTCAAACCGGTCCCCGATAAATTCCGGAACCGTGAATCTGCCGTATTTTCGAAGCTGCGGCGCCAGCAGGAAGGTAAGGAGAAGATAGCCGCCCGTCCAGCCCATAATATAGGCAAGTCCGTCATATCCAAGCGCCATCAGTGTTCCTGCCATACCAATGAATGAAGCGGCACTCATCCAGTCCCCGCCTATTGCCATCCCGTTCCAGAATGCCGGAATACCGCGGCTTGCTACGTAAAATTCAGATGTCTGTTTGGCTCTGTTAAAATATGCAATTGCAATATACAGGGCAAATGTAGCTAGTATCAGACCTAAAGATACGAATGTTTGCATTTCCAAGCTGGTGACCCCCCAGAATGTTTAGTTTGTCTGTAATGATTACTATGCTGCAGCGAATTGTTTTATTAATGATCGACCGTTTTGCCACCGCTGATCCGGACATTTTCATCGTTATCAATTCCGTATTTTTTGTCGACGCGGTCATTTAGAATAGCGTTCAGGAATAAAAGAAGAATAAAGACAATAACTGCTCCCTGGGAAGCCATGTAGTAGTGAAACTGTACGCCTAAAAATGTAAACTGTGAAAAGAATTCAGCAAAAAAGACGATGCCGAAAGACACAAGAAACCCGATAAATAAAAAGATCGCAATCATTGTCGTTCTTGTTTTAAAATAGGCATCTGCTACTTTTTTTTCTACTTTCTTCACTGGTAAACACCCGCCTCTATGAGTTAGTAGTTTTCTCTTCGACTTCTCTTGATGATCCTCCTTTCATTTGTAATCGCTTTCAAAAATAACTTCAGAATTCATTATGCACTGCGTGCGGCTCTTCCTGTTTCTTTCCTGCAGTCCATGCACATAATGACCGGAGGCTTTTTGGAAGCCAATATACTATTTAACACAATAACAGCTGGAATGAAAATAAAGAAAAAAGACGTCATCCACCATCCCAGAATCACTGCCATTATGACAGGAAGCGTTGACATAAAAAATACGTAGCGCCATTTCGACATGACTGCTGTTCGTTCACTGCTGCAATGAATACAGCGTTTGTTCTGTCCTGCTTGCTTAACCACATCCAGCCCTCTCCTTTGTACATGTTATTTCAGGCCGAAAATTAATTGAACCGTTTCCCAGAATGGCAGCGGTACTTTAGCTATTTCCATTACCATATACGTTCCTATCGCTAAAAATGGCATCAGCAGAAGTACCGGCTTTTTCATTTTCCACGCTAAAGCCAGACTTCCAAGCATAACTACCCAGAATAAAATAAGTGCAGCCATAAACTTCCCCCTCATTGAACACGCTCTCAAAATACAGACTGTTTAGTCTGATGAAAACAATCATACTGCTACTTTCTGTTTTTCACGCAGGGTGTTTTATGCGTTTTGTTATACTACACATTATTCCAAAAATATCACCTGCCCGCAACTCTTATTTTAAAAATTCTAAAATATTAAAAAACATCTGCTAAAAAAAAGAGCGCTGCCTCTTTTGGCTCCGCTCTATTTCTATTAAGGGGCTGCGTCTTCTGTTAATGGCAGCACGAGTATTTCCACTCTCCGGTTCTGTGCCCGTCCTTCGGCTGTATCATTGCTTGCTGCCGGTTTATGCTCGCCGTATCCTTTTGCACTGAAAATGGCAGGATCAAGATCCGGATTGTTCAGCAGCAGCTGCATAAAGTGCACCGCTCTTAGTACGCTTAGATCCCAGTTTGTTTCAAAATCGGCATTGGAGATAGGCACATTATCCGTATGCCCGCTGATAACGATATTACGGGGAGGACTTAAAACAAGCAGCTCCGAGATATCATCAGACAATGCTTCTGCTTCCTCTCTCACTTCATCTTCCCCGGAGTCAAAAAGAATATTATCTTCAATAGACAGCATCAGGCCATCATCTGAAATACTAGTATTTAATTCTTCTTCCAGACCTCTGTCCTGAATAAACTGATCAATTTTTTCCTTAATTCCCTGCAGTTCTTCCTGATCAGCAAGAGCCGCAGCTTCCTCTTCTTCATCCGTGGTTGAGCTTTCTGCTGTTTCCGACAGTTCTATACTCTCCTCACCCGCCAGCTCTTCCATTTCCGGCACCATCTCCGGCTGGTCCATAATACCGGTTCCTCCGTCAAACGCCGAATTAAAAGAATTGGAAATCTGTTCGAATTTTTTTGCGTCTACAGAGCTGGAGGCAAACAGTACAATAAAGAGAGCGAGCAGCAGGGTGAGAATGTCAGCATACGGAAGGAGCCAGTCCTCCCCCATATGCTCTTCATCATGATTCTTTTTCCTTCGCTTGGACATGCTACCCCTCTCTTCCTGCCGCCGGCTCTGCGTTTTGAATATCTTCCATTACCTTTTGGCGTTTCTTTGCCGGAATATACATCAGCAGCTTTTTTTCGATTACTTTCGGCGGCTGGCCTTCCAGCACCGAAAGAATACCTTCTATCATCACTTCTCTAATCTCTATTTCTTTTTTTGATTTACGTCTCAGCTTATTGGCAAATGGGTGCCATAACACATATCCGGTAAAAATACCGAGCAGGGTAGCAACAAAAGCCGCGCTGATCGCATATCCCAGCTTTTCTGTATCACTCATGTCGGCAAGGGCTGCAATTAATCCTACTACCGCTCCAAGAACACCAAGCGTTGGGGCGTATGTACCTGCCTGGGAAAATATGCTCGCCCCCACTTTATGGCGTTCTTCCATGGCTTCTACTTCTTCTGTCATTAAATCCCTGATAAAATCCGAGCTCTGCCCGTCAACTACCATACTTAGCCCGTTACGCAGAAATTCGTCTTCAATTTCATCGACTTCCGGTTCGAGCGCAAGCAGTCCTTCTCTTCTCGCCGTCTGAGCCCATTCTGAAAATTTTGGAATCAGCCCTTCAACGCTCAGAGCACCTTTATCGCTGAAGATAATTTTAAACAAATTGGGAATATTTTTGATTTCACTTGTTGGAAATCCAATAACAATCGTCGCGATCGTTCCAACGATTATAATCATGATGGCTGCCGGGTTCATAAGGGCTCCTAATTGGACGCCCTTCATTACCATACCGCCCAAAAGTGCTGAAAGTGCGAGTATTAATCCAATAATGGTTGTTTTATCCATGCCTTATTCATTCCTTTACTCTGACGTCTCTACCGTTAGTATCGGCAGATCCGTACTGGAAATGAAGGAAGATAAGGATTTTTTTCATTCATCCTGCCAAAAAAGCTCATCAAGGGTTTTCGACAGCACATGGCAGACAGCCAGGCACAGCTGCAGACTCGGATTGTATTTACCCGATTCCATCAATCCGATCGTCTGCCGGGAGACTCCTATTTTTTCTGCAAGCTCACCCTGGGATAAATCTTTTTCCGCTCGTGCTGCTTTCATTTTTAAATTTTTCATTCGTTCACCTTCCCCCGCATATTATTCCACATTCTTTGCTCTAGTAAAAATAAATGGAATAAAAGCCAGCAGAAGCATAACTGGAATATATATCATCAGGCTTCCTGCGAAAGTAAGAAAAAAATAATACACGCTCTGTGACGTTCCTTCTCCGTAGACAACGGCGCTTCTAATGCCAAAAAACAGAGACAGGCCGACTCCCCCGGCAACAGTATAAATAAAATGCTTTGCCGTCATCGGAATCCGGCTGCTGCGGTCATGTATCTCTTTTTCTGCGCTGAAAATACCGAACTGCCATCCTCTTATCGTATAATATATTCCTGTTCCAGCGAGAATCAGTAATTCTGCTACAGGCAGATTGAACGGCTCCGGGTTTACAGTTTCTTTATAAACAATTGAAAAAAAGCACAGCAGCACGACCAGTACATAAAGCTCTTTATAGATTTTATTTTTAGTCTGTTCAATCCATTCGTCTTTCACTTTTTGTTTAAACCAGCGCATGATAATGCCTCCTTTTTTCAATTATATAATATTTAATACATAATGCAATATATATATTACATTATGTACATAAAAAAGCACTCTTTCGAGTGCTGAGCCGTGCTTTATTTTTTTATTCGTGGGGCTTTGGCCGAACGAGCATTTCGTTAACTGCTACATGGTCAGGCTGTTCCAGAACGTACGTAATTGCATTCGCTACATCTTCAGGGTATAGAGACGGGCCGACAATATACGTATCCATCATGTTCAGCAGATCCTCATCTGTTAAGTGGTCGGTTAATTCTGTTGCTACCACTCCAGGGGAAATCGTCGTTGCTTTAATATTATCTTCCGGCTGCACTTCTTTACGAAGGCCGTCCATTACGACACGTACTGCTTTTTTCGTGGCAGAATATACTACGTTGGATGTCGCTGTTTCATGACCTTCCTCTGAAGAAATAGAGATAATATGGCCTTCTTTCTGCTTCAGCATTGGAGGCAGCGCGGCAGCGATACCGTATAAGACACCTTTTAGGTTAACATCAATCATGCTGTCCCATTCGCTGACCTTTGTTTTGCTCATATTGGAAGCAAGCGAGATGCCTGCATTATTAATCATTACATCAATGCGGCCGTAAGCCTGAACCGCTTCGTTTACAAGAGCTTCCACGTCTTCGCGCTTCGTTACATCCGTCGTTTTGTAGATGGCTGTGCCGCCTTCATGTTCGATCGTCTGCTTGAGCAGTTCCAGGCGTTCTTCCCTGCGGGCTCCCAGAACCACATAGGCTCCCTTCGCCGCAAGTTCTCTTGCCGCAGCTTCCCCGATTCCGCTGCTTGCTCCTGTAATAACAATAACTTTTCCTTCCATTGCCATATAGCGACACCCTCCCAATTTGGTAACTGTGTTCTTATTCTACCTTTAAAAGACTCTATTTTACAAATACAAGATTTAATACCCGCACCCCGGCATAGGCCAAAAGAAAAGCAAGAGCATTTACGCTCTTGCTTCGGATGAGGAAACAGTGGTTTCTTCTTTTTTATTCTCGCGCTTAATATAGCGCTCCAAATGCTTTTTGTAGCTGAACATGACCCATATATGCATTCTTGCCTGGGTGTACTGATAAACAAACCACGGCAGGGAAGGCATATAATCATGAATGGCTACGATGCATTCATTTGTTCCGGGAATGTGCCTGAATTCCAGACGGCCGCGATTACCGTCTTTTGTCTTCGCAAAAGCTCCGCCTGTAATATAATAAAGTGCTCTGTCTTTTGTGCTCCGCTCTTCGGAGAGCGATAAAATAAGAAGCGGTGTCTTTCCAAACTTTGGATAAAGCTCACAGCTGCTCGGGTCATCACATTTTGCCCGCAGAAACGGATTAAACAGTCCGGGAAGCCATTCTACATAATGCTGGGCCACCCACTGGGCTGTTTTCCCATCCGGCATTGGCACGCGCTGCACGGAACGGACATTGGCCTCGACTTCTGGCTTTTGCGGCTTGGGAGGATTGGATCCCTGCTGTTTGTTCTTTTCTTCCTGTTCTTTCATTTTCTGCTCTTCTTCGCGGATCGAGTTCAACGCAGCTTCTTTAAACGTAATCGTGCCGTTGCTGATCCCTTCCACGACCCGCTCCTTGCTTACTACCATAGGATGAACGAGACTTTCAATCAGCGGATACACCATTTCCTTCGGCGTCTGTGTTGTTAAGCTGACCCAGAGCCGGGATAGTTTCACGGTGAAAAAAGGCACATTATAAAACTTGCGCTCTTTATTGAGGACTTCCGCTGTCTGCTTCATCATAATTTTATAAGTGAGGACTTCCGGACCTCCCACATCAATGGCTTTTCCAAAGACAGACTCATTTCCCACGCTTTTATCAAGCGCATTTAATACATCCGGAAGCGCAATTGGCTGCGTTTTTGTATTCGTCCATTTAGGGAGAATCATGTAAGGCAGACGTTTAACCAGACGCTGCAGAATGGGGAAAGAAGACCCCTGCGGCCCAACAATAAGACCCGCGCGTATCGTCGTTACGGGAACACCGTAAGCGCTCAGCACCTTTTCTACTTCAAGCCGGCTCTTTAAATGTCTGGACAGCTGCTTTGCTTCCGGCATCAGGCCGCTCAAATAAACAATCTGCTTGACCCCGTTCTTCTTAGCAGCCTGGGCGAAGTTATCCGCCAGTATAATATCCATATCTTCAAACGTGCCTTGTGTAAGTTTAGCGGAAGGCATCATGGAGTGAACGAGATAAAAAGCATAATCGGCTCCTTTTAGTGCTTTTTCTGCATCGGCCATGGAAAACACGTCACAGGAACGCCATTCCACATGTTCTGTATTGTCGTATTTATCACCGTTACGCGATAGTGCGATAACATCGGCATGCTCGGTGAGCTTATTCATTAAATTTCTGCCAATGTAGCCGCTTGCTCCGGTTAAAGCAATTTTTGGACGCTTTGTCTGTTGAGTCTCAGCCATTACCATTCACTCCAGTATACTAAATTTTATTATGTTATTTATTCAGTACCCTTTTTTGGAGCAGAACTAACTCATGGCTGACGCTACTTCTTGGCGATGTGCACTTTCAGGTTCTTGCCTTTAATTGTTGTCTGACGGAGAGCCTCCAGAACCAGCATGCCTTTTCCGTTTAAAATATCTACATAGGAAGACTGCTCCTGAATGGAAATAATACCAATATCCTCAGCAGACACGCCTTCAATATTAGAAATAGTGCCGACAAAATCAACGGCACGGATTTTCTTTTTCTTTCCTCCATTGATATAGAGCTTCAGAATATCCTGATTCATCTGCTCCCCTTTACCGGCTTTTCGTTCAGGCTTCTGCTGCAGGCTCTTCTTGAAAGCAGGCAGGGCCCGGGTAACTTTCTGCTCAGAGGGTACCGCTCGTTTTTCAATAGAAAATCCGATATAGTCTTCAATAAACTTTATATAGCGTTCATCCCTCGGTCCTGCAATGGTTATGGCCGTACCGCTTCGTCCCGCCCGGCCGGTCCGCCCGGTCCGGTGTACGTAGCTTTCCTGTTCTTTTGGCACATCAAAGCTTATTACATGAGTAACGTTCTCTACATCAATTCCTCTTGCAGCTACATCGGTGGCTACCAGATAGCGGAAAAGACCCTTTTTAAAATCGTCCATCACGTCAAAGCGGTCTTCCTGAATCATACCGCCGTGCAGCTTATCGCACGGATAGCCTTTTTGCTTAATATAGGAAAATACACGCTCCACTTCAGCCTGAGTATTGCAGAAAATAACGCATGTTTCCGGATTTTCCACCACGGCCGCTTTGTGGAGCGTTTCCAGCTTTTTCTCCGGAATGCTGTCGAGCCGGTAATGAGTGATCGACTTAGCGGATTCGGGCTCCGGGGCTACTTCCAGATAATCCGGGTCGATCATATACTTACGTCCCAGTTTTTCAATATTTGCCGGCAGCGTAGCAGAAAAGAGCATCGTCTTTCTCTGTTTGGGCACCCGTTCGATAATCGATTCCACCTGCTCCAGAAAGCCCATATGGAGCATTTCATCCGCTTCATCAATAACGAGATATTTTACTTTTTCAAGAGACAGCGTGCCTTTTTCGATGTGGTCGAGCACGCGGCCGGGTGTACCGACTACCATATGTGATTTCTGTTTCAATTCATTTTTTTGTTTGGCAAAAGGCTGTTTGCCGTAAAGGGCTACCGCATTAATCCGCTTAAAGCGGCCGATATGAATAATATCATCTTTTACCTGCGCGGCCAGTTCACGAGTCGGGGTAAGCACAAGCACCTGCGGTTTGTTTTCCTCCCAGTCCACCAGCTCACAGAGGGGGATGCCGAATGCTGCTGTTTTCCCGCTTCCGGTCCTTGCTTTCACAATGACATCCTGCCCCTTCAAAGCTTTCGGAATCACTTTCTGCTGGACATTGGTCGGCTCCTTGTAGCCAAGCATATCAAGGGCCCGGAGGATGTCCTCCTGTAGTTCATACTGCGTAAATGAATTCATTTCCAACACAATCCTTTTTGTTTATAAATTTCGTTTGATCCTATCCTGCACTTAATCATACATGGTTCTATATACAATAGGGAAAAATTCAGCAAAAAAAGACAGGAGCGGCTCCTGCCTTTTTGTTTTATACAACCAGTTTAAATAGAGCGCTTATTCTTCCTCCTGCTCTTCTTCTTTATCAAGCCGGAACACGTTCTGGCCGTCTTCAATTACCGTGCTTCCATTTTCAAACTTTATGGTATCCGCCTGAGGTACCATCCGGTCTTTCGTTTCATACTGAATAGTGTAGGCCGGTTCTTCTCTGTCATAAAGAATGGTTACATCATAATTTATTTTATGCCCCTGGTCGCTTTTCGTTTCGTGACTTCCCTGAATGGAAGAAAAAATAATTTCTGCCATAGTATCCACTCCTTCTGCTTTTTATTTATGTTCCCTTTAAGCGCTTTTCTGAACCTTTCTATATTTTCTATTAAAAAAAGCATTATAAATGCATATTTTATTGCCGAGCAGGGTATAAGGTGAGGATGCACCTGTTCCAAATCAACTGGAAACAAACCGGGTCAGAATTAGTTAATAGTTAAAAGGGAGTGTATGATATGGAACCAAAAGTCGATCAGAAAAAAAGCAAACTGGCGTTGATCGATTACAAAATTTTTCTTCCCGCTCTGCTCGTTATTATTGCGATCAGCGTTCTTTTCGCAGCGAACGGGGACGCGGCTTTAAATGTATTAAATCCTGTATTTGATTCAATTGTTAATGTATTCAGCTGGGGGTATCTCTGGTATGCCGTTATTCTGGTAGCTGCCGGTCTTTATTTATCTTTTTCCAAATACGGCAAGGTCGTTCTTGGAGATCCGGGGGAAAAGCCCAGATTCTCACTATTTGAATATGCCTCTATCCTGATTGCTATGGGAGTCGGTTCTACATTAATGAGAACCGGCATGATCGAATGGGCCTCCGTCGCCAATGATCCGCCGGCCGGCGTAGAAGCGCAGTCTTCCGCCTCTCTTTTATGGGGGAACTCGTATGCTATGTTCATGTGGAGCTTTCAGGTATTTGCCATCTTCGTAATGATTGCTCCGGCGATGGCCTATGTGCTTCACGTGAGAAAACGGCCGCTGATGAGAATTTCTGAAGCATTCCGGAGTATTTTCGGTGATGCTTTTACGGACGGACCAAGAGGAAAGTTTTTGGATATTATCTTCTTAATCAGTATCCTTGCCGGCGCGGCCGTTACGCTCGGACTCGGTGCTCCAATTGTCACGTATAATTTCGCTGAACTGTTTAATATGGAAGTAACATTCGGCCTTACACTGGCTGTAACCATCATTTGGGTGTTTATGTTCTCTGTCAGCGCGTATGTCGGTATTGACAAAGGGATCAAACGATTAAGTACCTTTAATATGTACTTAGCAGGAGCTTTCGGTATTTTTATTTTGATCGCCGGACCCGGCGTATTCATTCTTAATTTTTTCACTGAAACGTTTGGCTTTCTCTTAAACAACTATGTAGGAATGAGCTTTATGACTGAATCGCTTGCCGATGGAAGTGCCAGCCACATTCAGACGAATACGGTATTCTGGTTTGCCTACAGCGCAACCTGGGCTATGCTCCACAGCGTATTTGCCGCAAAAATATCAAAAGGCCGTACGGTGAAAGAAATGATATTAACCTATCTGCTCGCACCTACCCTCTTATCATGGGTGGCTACCGGTATCCTCGGCGGACTCGGCGTGCACCGTTATATTAACGGAGACGTGAATGTACTGGAGATCGTAAACAACGGCGAGCCGATGGCAGCAATTCCGGCCATTTTATCATCTCTGCCGCTGCCCGCCCTCTCTCTTATCGTCTTTATGATTGTCGCAATGGTTTTCTTAACCACTACGCTCGACTCGACGACGTATACGATCGCAGCCTATACAAGCACAGAAGATATGAGCAAAAATGAACCATCTAAATTTCTACGGATTGTCGTGGCTGTCATTATTACGACGCTTGCGCTTGTTTTAATGAGAGCCGGCGGCCTGGCGCCACTTGAAGTGGTAGCCGGTTTAATGGGACTGCCGATTATTATCATTCAGTTTATGCTGATCTATGCAGCCATTAAAATGATGAATCAGGATGAAGCCTGGATTAACAATGTGCGGAAAAAATAGAAGCAGAAGCCTCCTTTTATGAAGGGGGCTTCTTTTTTTAAACAAATTATTTTTCGCTCATCCGCTTAACCTTTTCTATTTCCTGCCGATACTATAGGAGAAATGAAACATTTTATGGCACACTTTTATTTTTCTAAAAGCCCATCTGCTTTACTTACATAGCTTTAACTCCGATACATAACGAAAGGCAGGAATTCCATGATAAACAACATAGCTATGAACGGATTCTCCCTACCGCAGCCGGGAAATTCCGTTTCTTCCATGAAAATAGGCAGCCGCGGCAGTTTCGTCGAACAGCTTCAGCAGACGCTGACGGATCAGGGATTCAATCCGGCTTCCAACATTGACGGCATCTTCGGTTCCAAAACGCTTCAGGCAGTTCGTGAATATCAGCTCTCCAACAGTATTTCCAACCCAAACGGGAATTTCTATGGAGTGGCCGGTCCGCAGACGCTCGGTTCTTTAGGCCTTGCCGGATCTTCTGTCGTTGCTGGCGCTTCAACCACTGTACCGGCGCAGGCAGCCCAGGCCTCTACCCCATCTTCCGATGATGCGGACAGCCTGATTTCGTCAGCCAAGCGCCACATGGGAGTGCCTTATCTATGGGGAGGCACGACCAGAAAAGGCTTTGACTGCAGCGGCCTGATGCAAAGCGTCTTTGCCGAACACGGCAAGGATCTTCCCCGAACTGCCGCACAGATGTGGAAAGCGGGAACGAGCGTGGATAAACCGGAAAAAGGCGACCTTGTCTTTTTTGAAACAAGAACCGGGCCGTCGCACGTCGGTATTTATGCGGGCGATAATAAATTTGTTCATGCCGGTTCATCCACTGGAGTTACCGTAACGGACATGGACAACAGCTACTGGAAATCAAGGTACCTTGGAGCGAAAGAGATGTAATAAAGCGTTCGTAAAGAACCGGCGGGAGATAATCCTGATCGGTTCTTTTTTTATGTTTTTTTCAAAGCCCGGGCCGATATGCATATTCACAAACGCCCTCTCTCTATGTCAAAATGGTATACTGACAGAGTTTCCAAACGTAAATTACATCACCCGGGAGTGGACAGCTATGGATAAAAAAGATATTGCCGCAATTCGCCGGCAGCTCAAAGTAGACAATGATCTATTAAAGATTTCCGATATATTTAACGTGTACGTCATGAAAGAAACGACAGAAATTTACCATCAGCAGAGCCAGCCGTTTCACATGCTAGACAGCGACCAGCAGGAGCTGTTTATCGCCCATTTTAAAAAGCTGCTCGGCGGCCAGATGGATGAAAAGCTGTTCGACGTGAAATTCGACCGGGAAGCAGAAGATTCCAGCCAGCTGATTCTACATAAAGCACTTCTCAGCAGCAATGTAGAGGATTGGAAACAGGAAATGCTTGCGATCACAAATAAGATACTGACCGATCATCCGTATGAAAAAGATATTGTCATTTCGTTTATCCGTGCCGAATACATGAAACCAACCCGGCGGGAAAGCGGAGAAAATGAAGAAAATATCCGTGATACCGTTTATTCCAATCCTTTTATTATCTGCAGTATCAATAAAACCGAAGAGCCGAAAAAAGAAATTCATTTTGACTACATTGAAAAGGAATTCAAATACAAAATCGAAACCGATCCCGTCATCGATTTAAAGCATCCGATGGCTGGTTTCCTGTTTCCGTCTATTACCGACGGCGTCTCCGACGTAAATCATGTCCTCTATGCAGCCGGTAAAGCGCATGAGCCGGACTACCGCTTTATTGAGGAAGTACTGAACGGCCAGGATATTATGACCGCCCAGGAAGACAAAGCCGTGTTTGAAGAAGTGATCAAAGATGTCGTCGGCGACCAGCTTAATCCGTCCACTCTCGCTGCGGTGTATGAAGAAATCAACCGTGTGGTCGAGGAAAACGAAGAAGATACGGCGCCTATGCTCGACTATAAGGACGTCGGCCGCGTGCTCGCCCAGAGCGGCGAACAGGTCGAAGACGAGCAGATAAAATCCTCATTCGAGCGCTTCACGAACGAGGAATCCTATGAATTAAAAGCAACCAGCGTGATTCCAAAATACAAATCCAAGTCAATTAAGATTAATACGAAAGTCGCCAACATATCCATCAGCCCGCAGGACCTGCAGTTTGTAAAACAGGTAAATTACAAGGGCAAACGCTGCATTATGATTGAGATCGAAGAAGACGCCGAAATCGAAGGCTTTAAAATGCTGCCGGAAGCATTTGGGGAAGATGAATTGTAAATAAAAAAAGAAGAGGCCCCGGAGGCTTCTTCTTTTTGTTTGGACAGATTCTTTATTAGGACGGCGTCTTTCCGCAGGCCATGCCTCAGCTAAAAGAAAAGAACATTCTTTTATCTTCACCGATGGCTGTTCTGCTGGAGTACGCCGTCTTATTTATAAACGCGACTGTTTAGTGATTACATCACTTAAAACTTCTTTTAAGGAATTTCTCAATTTGACCATATTATTCGTCATGAAACGGATCATTTCATCCCAGTCTTCTTTACCCACTTCTAAAACTATTGTTGTTATTTCACACTGCTGAAATATCTATAAGAACCCATAAAAATTTTTAATGGTATCCGGCTGTGGAGTCGAACCACAGGCTCCCCCTTCATTGAATCACGATATGATCATGAACCAATGGAGGGGGGTGCTTTACCACTAAGCGAACCGGATAAAATATATTATAGTTGCTATACTAGAAGTTAGCAAGTTTTATTATTATTTCCGCTGTTTCTTTTTGTATCCCATACTTAGATTTTAATTCTGTTATTAATGCATTATGTTTTCTATTTGAGTTATTTTCATAACAAGAAAAATTTTTCTCATTTATCAAATTAACAACTTCATCTATATTTGGTTTACTTAACTCACAAAGTTTAAATGCCATTTCCTTTGCCGCTCTGGAGTATAAAATGAAATCATCGAAATTTATGCTTTTAAATTTATTCGGGGCATTAAGTTTACTATATTCGTTTTTTCTTATCTTCATAGAAGAAACTTTATTATGCTCGAGATCTAACTTATTTAATCTTTTTTCGTCTTTATTATGTAATGCTGAATTTCTAATATTTCTATAGTAATCGCAAATTTTATAATTTAGATCATTATCTATAATGTATGAAGAGTCTACACTCTTAAAAGCTATTTTTAATTTAGGATTTTTTTCTAAATTCAGCCATGGAACTTTCTTTATTATTTCATATTCTTTCTGAAAATCTACTAAAAATTCCTCAAAACATTGAGAAACTTGAGCAATATAATTTTTAGCAATAATTGAATTAAAATCCTCTGGTATTTTTGGAAAATCCACTCTGATTTTATGCTTTTTTGATTTACACGCTAAGAATTTACTGAAATCACCAGAACTATTAGCTTGATCAGCAAACTCTCTTATAGCTACTTCATTCATTTCAATTACAGAATCAAAATAACCTAATTTTTTAACAAAAACACTGTAACTTTTATAAGTGAATTTCATATATTTTTACTCCTTTTTTAAATACATTTTTCTGATTATTAAAAAAATAGATAAGACAATTCACATAGAGTTAGTTAACTTTTTCTATTTAGTCAAGCTACACATTCCACATGTGTAGAGTGCTGAGTGTAGATATAAATTAATAAATAGATGTAGCATTGTTCAACCTATAATATTAGATTACACAGTCTAACCGAAATTGAAACAAGGGGTGTTTTGTATACAAATTAACTCCCACTTGTCAAAATGGATAGGTTGATAGAATTATAACAATTTCAAAATCAAAAAGTTGATTCAATAGGATTTAGTTTTTGTTATGTAGGATCTAATCAAAGAAAATCGTTGACAGTATGATTAAGTTTGCCGCCAACCTGCCACCACAACTCCCCTCTTCAAGTGAAAATTTGCGGTGCGTATTTTCCTATAGTTTTTCTCTTTTCGCCCACTATCATAAAACACAACTATAAACAAACACAAGTTACTTTTGCAAGAACTCAAAGCCCTTGTTATATCGGATAAAAAATTATATTACCAAATTATTTTACATATCTACCTCTCAAAGTAAATTATTGGAATAAACTCTTATTAAAAGGGTATTAACACTAGTTTATATATTAAAATATGAAATATATATTTTGTTATTTACTATATCAGAATTTTTTTAGTAGAAAGCTTTTTAAGTTATAAATATTAATAGCACTCATTTCGAGTGTCTTTTTTTTGCTTAGATGGAAACTCTCCCTTTATTTGTATAAAGTATTATTATATTTCATGTTATAAATTTTTTCTTTTTCATTATAGATTGAGACCAAGTCACTGACCAGACCAGCATTTATAAATAATCATACTTTGTAGCTTCATTTATGTATTCTTGTTCATCTCATGGAGTTATTGTTCTTTTCCCCAAAATATTATTCAAAATCATCACTTTGCTTTTGTAAAACTATCCTACAACATACCCTAACAAAAAAAGCTAAAATTAAAGCACTCGTTAGATCAATAAGGAAGAGCTACTAACATTTTCAATTAATAGAAGTATATTAATGAAAGTCCTACTTTTTATTTTTTCAAATGACAAGGTGAATTTGTTACTAATACATTTCTCGATAAAGTAAGGAAGTACAAATCAGTAAACTTGATTGATTGTAAAGAATATTATACCAGCCTTTTTATAGAAATAAATTGTGGAATAACAACCGTTACCTGGTATTTTCATTTAGTGGGAGAGCTTTGGACTAGTCAGATAAAAAACCTGCCCCTCTAAGCTCCCCATCTATATCAATCATTATTGAAATCAAGATAAATCCAATACAATTTTTAAAAATCATACTCATCTCTTTTATCATAATTCTCTAAGAATAAATCAATGAACTCTTTATACTCCTTATATAGAATTTGATTGTTTGTTTTAATCTCAATCAACCTTAATTTTATAGCGTCAATATCAGGTACAAAATCTTTTAAACTTTTATAATTAAAGGAAACATTTTTGCGGGAGACATAGTCGCCAACAGATGAAATAAAAGATGTACTTCTAAATGACTTCAAAAATGTTAACATTGATTTTTCATCGGATATTAACTCCTCGATAAAGCTCTTAAAATCTTCATTGCTTCCCCACTCTTTCCAACGATATAAGATGTAAAGTAGGTTATTACTTTCTAAGAGGGAATGATTTTGTGCCCTCTTTTTTATTTTATCAATGCAAAGTTGTTGTAATCTTAACAAATGTTCATCCTTAACTAATGAAATACTACTTTCAGTATCATCTTTAAGAGGAGATATAATCGAGATTTTTTTGACTACTCCATAAAGTGACGTTGAATGTAAAATAGCTTCATGAAGAAGATTAAAATTATCTTCTTGATTATTTTCTCTTTTTAGTAATTGATAAATAATTCTCATAACATCCACATCTGCTCCAAAATCTGTCATTCCTTCAGGTTCAGATGGTAATGAATCCGTTATATTAAGAAGCGGAATAATTATATTTTGAAAATACATATTAGGAAATTTATTATTATCACTAGTATAATCCTGAAATATCTGTAATAGTTTTCTTATTTTTTTATTTTGAACAAACTCATTTAATTTAGATTCAAAATCATATTTATTATTTATTTTCTGTAAAGTAGTTTCTAACTCAAACTGGCTTATTTCTTTACTAGAACCCTTTGGAAGGTACACGAAATAGCTATCAAAATGAGTTGGTGAACAAACTCTCAGGTCTCTTGACCAATTTGATATCCATTCAGATCCATATGAAGAGTAACCCTTGTCAATTACATTCCCTATTTGTGGGAATAGTTGCTTTAATAGTTCCGTAACACACTGTTCATACTCACCTGTTAAGTTTGAAATAGCGTTCTTTATTTTTTTTTGTCTTTGATCATTATTTTGAGGATCAGTTGGATTTCTTGTAGCTGTAAATAGTTCCTTATTTTGTCTCATGAAGTTGTGAAAATCTGGTCTAAATACTTTTAATGTTTCTATTGCAATAAAATCAATAGGATTTACTTCCATAACACTATCTTTGTACATTTGTGAGATATTAAACTCTAAACTACTCGCAAATCGTTTAACATGTCTAAGATTTTTGAAAAAATACTTTATTCCTGACTGAAACACATTTCCCCAATAAATAGAGTCTGTAGAGAAATATTTCAATACAGATTCCGGAAGTCTAGAAAGTATTCGATCCAACTGCTCAAATAGATATTTATGAATATTCTCTGCTTGTGCCTCAGGCACATCAAACGAAACCTGAACAATTTTCTCCATATACTTTGCACCTGATACTCCTAAGGATACATCAAGATTTTTTTGAACAACTTCTTTCTCGAAAGACAATAAATATATTGTATTCGGAAAATCTGCATTTATTTTAATCAAACGAAAAATCTCTTTTGTTTCCTCATAAGTTAACCTATCAATATCATCAATAATAATTACCAACTTCTTATTTCTTTCTAATAATTCATTTGTTATTTCTGCTTTATAATCAATTGCAGTTTTCTCTCTTATTTTAGATCTTGTACCAAAGAAATTAGATAACCTGGTTAATGCACCTCTAGTCAATTGCCCTAAGATTAATACAGCACCACTAATAAATAAAATATTCTTTAATACCTCATTTGTCACACCTATCCATTCTGCTATTGAGCTTAAAGAAATACCAGCTAGACCAATTCCAATAATTAATTTATCATAAGTTGCTTTGAAAACAGTTTTATCCGGTACCATATTTAGTAGATTAGAATAAAGTTTTAATTTATCGGCAATTTCTTTGTCTTTAATTGCTTGATTTTGAATTGCTAGCTCTTTAGATAATTCATCAAAAAAATTAGAGGTTAGATTACTTAAGTCTGAATAAATCCAAGGATTGTAACTAATAATAGTTGGCTTCTCCACTTCAATATCATTTTCAATATGATCCAATGCCATATTAATGATTGAGGACTTCCCGATCCCCCATTCTCCATTAAGCGCGATTACTAAACTTTCACTTTCCTTCCATTCGCTAATTGCTTTTCCCAAGTGCTTTGCAAAATCTTTTCTCTCTAGTAAATCATCTTTTCCAGTTTTAACTGGATTATCGCCAAGGAACATTTAATCAAACCTTCCATTTTATTAATTCATCGATTATTTAAGATATTAAACTTCAACAAGTTTCGACTACTTGCTTTATTTTATATTTCCTAAAGTTAGGTATCATTAAAAAACCATGCTCAATAGAGATTTCTTAATTTCTCTCCGAGATAATAGCACAGTAATGAAACATTTGTCAGATGCTTGGTATCTATGTTTAAAAGTATGCACAGGGGTACCAAAGAAACAGTGAACGGGTAAAAACAGCTTTAAAAACCCGTGCACAAAAATGATTATTTAAAGGTTCTAGTGCTCCATAAGGATATGAATTGCAAGTTGGCAGACTATGGTCTGGACTGATGATACCTCTAACCTATTGCGCAAGATATTTAAGGAATACATCTCAGGTCATGAGTTAGATCGTAATGCTAGAGCCTTGTACAACGAGGGAATACCAACGCCGGCACAAGTGGTAAATCGGAAAATGCTAATGTTACGTGGCAAAGTTATTCAATAAAAGTAATACTAACAAATCCCCACCATTCAGTAGATCTAATTCAGAATCGAACCACAACACAGAGCGTAACAAATAAATCTAGAGATCAAAATGAACCATAAAATTATATAATCGTTCCTAACACTCATACAGCTATTATCTTAAGGTAAGATTTTGAAACAGTCCAACAACTAATTACTAGTTGAAAAAAAGACTAGGCCACAAGCTTAAAAAAGCACCTATTGATAAACACTGCATATTGTGTTGACTGCTGTACTAGGGATGCATTATAAAGTAAATAACAAGGGCTACATTTGTGGAAATTATAATAAGCGTGGAGCTAAAGCTTATGGTAAACATTTAATAAAAGCGCCCTATTAGGATTCGCTATTTTAGAGGATCTTAAGATGTTAGTATCCTCTTTAAGCAATGACACTCTCATGGATTCCTTAGAAACTAAGTTAAAGAAGCAAAAGCACCATGCCGAAAAACAAATTAGATCTCATTTAAATACATTAGAGCAATTAAAAATGAAAAAGAAAAACACAATAAATTTATTAATCGAAAAAGTGATATTAAAAGAGGAATATGATGAATTTATAAATGTCATTAACAAACAGATTAACGATTTACTTTTAAAGTCAAATCAAACCGAAGCCTCGCTTCAAACAGTAGAGGACGAAGCTGTTATTATAAAACTAAAAAAAATAACTAACTGTACTAATTGATTTCAACGAATTAACCATAGAGATTCTTCACCGGCTAATTAATTGTATCGGAATTAAAGCAGATGGCCCAAGAATCTTCTATCGATTCTCGGGCCATCTGCTTCTTATTTAACACTTTCAATTAACGCCACACACTCTACATGCGTGGTCTGCGGGAACATATCGACAGGCTGTACTTCCTTAACTTCATACGCTCCGCTTTCCGTTAGATACTTCAGGTCCCGGGCCAGAGTGGCCGGGTTACAGGATACGTAGACAATCCGTTCGGGGCTCGTTTCGAGCATCATGTCAAGCAGCTTGTCGTCACAGCCTTTTCTAGGCGGATCAACAACCATGACGTCCGGACGCAGGCCGTTTGCTTTTGCCCACCATGGAACGACTTCTTCGGCTTCTCCTACCGCAAACGTCACGTTTTCAAATTGGTTAATACGGGCATTGCGCTTCGCATCCGTAATCGCTTCCGGTACAATGTCCACGCCATGCACGTGCTTCGCTTTCTGGGCAAGAAACAGCGAAATGGTTCCAATGCCGCAGTACGCGTCCACTACTGTTTCATGACCTTTCAGATCGGCATATTCAAGCGCCTTATCATACAGAACCTTCGTCTGAACCGGGTTTACCTGATAAAACGAGCGGGCTGAAATCGCAAACGAGATATCTCCTATATGATCGTAAATATATTCTTCTCCCCACAGTACATTCGTTTTGTCTCCAAAAATCACGTTCGTGCGCTTTGGGTTGATGTTGTGGATAATGGATACGGTTTCCGGTATCTCTGTCCGGATTTTTTCAATCAGCTTTTTTTTGTGAGAGAGGGTTTCGTCTTTAGTAATGAGCACGATCATCAGCTGGCCGGTCGTTTGGGCATAACGGGCCACTACATGGCGGAGCATACCGCGGTGCTTGTCTTCATTATAAGATGTAATTCCGAGCTCATCGGCGATATTCTTAACGGTCTGCACGGCCTGGTCGTTGCTTTCCTGCTGAATGATACAGGCATCCATATCCATAATCCGGTGGGAGCGCTGCTGGTAAAAGCCGGCTTTTAAGTGGCCGTCCGGCTTCGTTCCAATCGGCACCTGCGCTTTGTTACGGTAATGCCAGGGTTCCTCCATTCCAAGCGTCGGATGAACAGTTACGTCAGACAGACCGCCAAGCCGGCTTAATGCTTCTACCACCTGTTTGTGCTTATACTGCTTTTGGCCGCCGTAGCTCATGTGCTGCAGCTGGCATCCGCCGCAGAGTTTATAGATCGGACAGGGAGGTTCCACCCGGTCCGGGCTCTCTTCAATAACATTAAGCAGACGGCCGAAGCCGTAGCCTTTTTTCGTTTTGATCACTTTGATTTCAGCGGTTTCGCCGGGCAGGCTGTTTGGCACAAATAATGTATATCCATCCACCTTTGCGACGCCTGCGCCTTCATGGGTCAGGTCTTCTATAGTTGCCGTAATTGTCTCGTTTTTCTGTACGGGCAGCTCGTTTGTCATGTGATGCCTCCACTCATTAGTCCTATATTCTTTACAGATTGTATCATATCTTTTTCCGTTTGGATTTGTTTGTGTTCTTTATACCCGGTCTTCTCTTTTGAAACAAGCTGCGGTAGGATAAATAGAGAGATCTTTATAAAGAAAGGACGGTACATATGAAAACAGAAAAAGAAAAAATGCTGGCCGGAGAACTATTCCTTCCCCATGATCCAGAACTCGCCGAAGAACGCATGAATGCGAAGCTGGCACTGCGGATGTATAACAACATCGGCGTGGAATACCCGGAAAAACGCCTCGAAACGATCAAGCAGATTTTTGGTTCCACCGGGGAAGCAGTCCGTGTAGAATCGCAGTTCCGCTGCGATTACGGTTATAACATTCATGTCGGTGAATCCTTTTACGCCAACTTTGACTGTGTCATGCTCGATGAGGCGCCGATTCGATTTGGCAGCGGCGTGATGCTTGGTCCCGGCGTTCACATCTATACCGTGAACCATCCGCTTGACGGAGAGGAACGGGCTACGCTTCACGAGTACGGCGTTCCAGTAACTGTAGGCGACAACGTCTGGATCGGCGGCCGAGCCATCGTTAATCCCGGTGTTACCATTGGAGATGGTGCTGTCATCGCTTCCGGTGCAGTAGTCGTAAAAGATGTTCCCGCTCATACCGTTGCCGGCGGCAATCCGGCGCGCGTGATTAAACAAATAAAAAAGCAGGAAGGCTGAGGCCTTTCCTGCTTTTTGCTATTTATTCTGTTCGCTTTCTTTCCACTTCGTGTAGCTCGTATCCTGCTCGAGCGGCAGGTCATGGTCGACCGCAAATTTCTCTACATCGCGGTACAGCCCGGTATCCTTGTACCGGCGCAGCCGGATCGTTGATAGGTTTTTCCGCTTAATCAATGGAAGAACTTTTCCGCCCGGCGCATTCTTAAGAAAAATGCCGGTGACGTTTTTCGGGTACACCACCCGGGTAAACACCCGTTTTTTCGCCAAATACGTATAGCACGTAATCGTGTTATTTTTTACTTTCACGTGCTGGTGAAGAAACATCGCCAGTACTGCAAAAATGCTGATTAGTACAGCCGGAATAATAAATGCCGGGTCTGTTAGCAATACGATGGCCCAGATCGCGATTAAAAGAATAATGGGCTTTACCAGATTATAACCAGAATGATACGTCATGCCTTTTATTCACCTACTCTATTCCTACAATTTTACTTCTGCGCTCATATAATAGCACATCTCTCCACGCGCCGTTAAGCTTTCCTACCTTTTCACGGCGGCCGACTTCCCGGAATCCGGCATTTTCATGGATACGGATGCTTTCAATGTTCTCAGGCATAATGCCGGCCTGAAGCGTCCAGTAGCCTTCGCGCTCACTTATATAAATCAGTTCTTTCATCAAGCGGGTTCCTATACGTTTTCCCCGCCCCTCATCATGTATATAGATGCTCGTTTCTCCGACGCCTTCATACACCGGTCTGTTTGATGTAGGAGCAAGTGCCACCCAGCCAAGCACTTTTCTCGTCTCCTCTTCGACTGCTACAAGCCGGCAGACAAGATCATGTGTTGCTGACCAGATTTCCCAGGAAGGCGTTTTAGTTTCAAATGTTGCCTTTCCTGTCTGAATCCCCATTTCATAAATTTCCCTTACTTCCGGCCAATGCTCCTTATGGAGCCGTTCAATTTCAATGTTCATCATGCTCAGCCCCTTACGTGTCCCATTCTTTACTCCCCTATTATAGAAGAAATACGCTTCTGCGACAAATATCGCCGTTTTTCCCGTCCGAACCATTACCGTCACAATAAATATTCATTTATAACTTATTGATAACAGGCATGGAGAATATTGTTTTAAAAAGGAAATATATGTGATAAAATTCTAAATGTAATCGCTTCCATTATCCCTTTTCCACCGTTTTACAAGCTTGTGTTTTACTATCACATTTATGTAAAAGGAGAGGAATTCGTATGCGCTATGAAAGTCCGAATACAAAAGGAAGTCTCGTTCAATTTAAGGATCGCTATGACAACTTTATAAATGGGGAATTTAAGGCTCCCGTAAACGGGGAGTATTTTGATAATGTATCCCCTGTGACCGGTAAAGTTTTCTGCCAGGTAGCCCGCTCTTCCAAGGAAGATGTGGAGCTTGCAGTTGACGCAGCGGAAGCAGCAAAAGAATCCTGGGGCAAAACCTCGGTTGCCGAGCGTTCCAGAATATTAAATAAAATCGCGGACCGGATTGAAGAGAATCTGGAAATGCTGGCGGTCGCGGAAACATGGGATAACGGAAAAGCCGTTCGTGAAACGCTTAATGCCGACATTCCGCTCGCCGTAGATCATTTCCGCTATTTCGCCGGCGTTATCCGCGCCCAGGAAGGCCGTTTAAGCCAGATTAATGACGACACCGTTGCCTATCACTTCCACGAGCCGCTTGGCGTCGTCGGACAGATTATTCCATGGAACTTCCCTATTCTGATGGGAACATGGAAAGTCGCTCCTGCTCTTGCCGCCGGAAACACTATCGTGCTGAAGCCGGCCGAGCAGACACCCGCTTCCATCATGCTCGTTATTGAATTAATCCAGGATCTTCTTCCGCCGGGCGTCCTGAACGTTATTCAGGGATTTGGCGTGGAAGCCGGAAAGCCGCTTGCACAAAACAGCCGGATTTCCAAAGTAGCCTTTACCGGCGAAACAACGACCGGCCGTCTGATTATGCAGTATGCGTCTGAGAATATTATTCCGGTTACACTCGAACTGGGAGGAAAATCCCCGAATATTTTCTTTAAGGATATTATGCTCGAAGACGATAAGTTCCTGAATAAAGCCGTAGAAGGCATGGTATTGTTCGCCCTGAATCAGGGGGAAGTATGTACATGCCCATCCCGCGCCTTGATTCATGAAGATATTTACGATGAATTTATGAAACGGGCCCTTGAGCGCGTCAACGCGATTAAAGTCGGCCACCCGCTTGATACCGATACAATGATGGGTGCTCAGGCTTCCCAGGAGCAGATGGAAAAAATTCTATCGTACCTTGATATTGGTAAGCAGGAAGAGGCAGAGCTTCTTACAGGCGGCGGCAGACAAAAGATGGATGACGAAGAACTTGCCGAAGGCTTCTATATTGAACCTACTGTTTTTAAAGGGCACAACAAACAGAGAATTTTCCAGGAAGAAATATTCGGCCCGGTTCTTTCTGTTACTACCTTTAAAACCGACGAAGAGGCAATGGAAACGGCCAATGACACGCTTTACGGCCTTGGTGCAGGTATCTGGACAAGAAACATTACGACCGCCTACCGCTTCGGCCGCGGCATTCAGGCAGGCCGTGTTTGGACCAACTGCTACCATGACTACCCTGCACATGCTGCATTCGGCGGCTACAAGAAGTCAGGTATCGGCCGTGAGAACCACTTGATGATGCTCGATCACTACCAGCAGACAAAAAACATGCTCGTAAGCTACAGCGACGACGCATTAGGTTTCTTTTAAACATCTGCAGCAGTGAATACAGGCCGCCTCCTGTAAACGGGGGCGGTCTGTTTTTCTTTCTCGATGAAAACGTGTACAATAAGACTATATCCTTTACACTAACGTCCCGCGAATAGACCCTATTTTTCAAGAGAGGATGGTTTATATGGCTGTGGATAAAGTAACCGCAACAGACGCAACGCTAGAGCTGATGGACTCTTTAAAGAAACGGCACGGCGAATTGATGTTTCATCAATCCGGAGGCTGCTGTGACGGCAGTGCACCGATGTGTTTTGCCGCGGATGAATTCAAGGTAGGCGAAAGTGATATACTACTTGGAGAAATCGGCGGGGCCCCTTTTTATATTTCCAAAGATCAGTATGAGTACTGGAAGCATACCCAGCTGATTATCGACGTAGTGGACGGCCGGGGCGGCATGTTTTCCCTGGAAGGCCCGGAAGGAAAACGATTTTTAACCCGCTCCCGCGTATTTACAGAAAACGAACGTGAAGAATTGAAAAAAGAAGCATCCATCGTGTAAGAAGACAGAAAGAGCTTCCCTGCTCTTTCTTCTACATAAAAGAATACAGCTGAAGGAGGCCCCTCTATGCACTGGTTTGTTATTGTTACGATGATTACCGCCCTTGGTACCGGCATTTTTGCTTTTGTTAATATTAACCGCGGCTACTAAAAAAACCGACCCCATATGGGTCGGTTTTTTTTACATCGTATCTACTTTATCAAATTCCTCTGTTATTTCTTTATTCGGCGGTTTTTGCATAAGGCTTACAATAATGACGGCAATTCCGGCGAAAATGAATCCCGGCACAAGCTCATATAAAGCAAAAATCCCTTCGGAAGGAAGCGCCCACAGGATAACGGTGACGCCTCCTGTCAGCATCCCCGCAAGTGCGCCTCCCATCGTAGTCCGCCTCCAGAATAATGCCAGAAGCAGCACAGGACCGAATACAGCACCAAACCCGGCCCAGGCATACTGTACCAGTTCAAGCACCGTACTGTCCGGATTATAGGCGAGAACCGTGGCGATCAGGGCGATCGCTACCACTCCTATTCTTCCGACCCAAACCAGCTCGAGATCGCTTGCTTTCGGACGCAGATACCCTTTGTAAAAGTCTTCAGCCAGCGCGCTGGACGAAACGAGCAGCTGGGAATCAATGGTACTCATAATAGCTGCCAGGATTGCAGCTAATAAAAAGCCGGAAATCCATTCGTTAAACAGCAGCTGGGAAAACAGGATAAATACCGTCTCATGGGAGCCGTCAGCAAGCGCTCCCCCCTCGCCGGCTGCCGAAAAGTAGGCAATGCCGACAAATCCTGTGAAAATAGCTCCGAACAAGGAAAGAACCATCCACGTCATGCCAATAAGCCGCGCTTTCGGTATTTCTTCTTCCGAACGTATGGCCATAAACCTTGTAATAATATGCGGCTGGCCAAAATATCCAAGTCCCCAGGCAAGCAGTGAAATAATACCGATGGCTGACGTCCCGGCAAAGGCATCTAAATGCGAAGGATCAACTGTGCCGACAGCCGATATCGTCTCCCTCCAGCCGCCAAGCTCCGAAATCGCAACAAACGGTACAATAACAAGGGCCAGAAACATAATAATTCCCTGAAAGAAGTCCGTCCAGCTGACCGCAAGAAATCCTCCCAGGAAAGTGTATGTGATAATGACTGCCACTCCTATCCAAAGAGCGGTTGTATAATCCCACCCAAAGGAATTCTGAAACAGCGTCGCTCCTCCGACCAGGCCGGAAGATGCATAAAATGCAAAGAAAATAAGTATAAATACGGCGGAGACCATCCGCAGCAGCTTGCTTTTATCCCGGAAACGATTCTCCAGAAAATCCGGAATCGTAATGGAATCACCCGCTGCCTCCGTATAGAGCCTCAGGCGACGGGCCATAAACTGCCAGTTTAAGTATGCACCAGTGGCAAGGCCAATCGGCAGCCAGATTTCACTCATTCCGCCTAAGTACATCGCTCCCGGCAGCCCGAGCAAAAGCCAGCTGCTCATGTCCGAGGCACCGGCACTCAGCGCCGCCACAGCCCCGCCGAGCTTTCTTCCGCCCAGTACATAATCGGAGAGATTGTTTGTCATTTTGTAGAAAATCACTCCGATTACAAACATGCCTACAAGATAGATTAAAAAGGTGACAAGCGTCGGTATCGTCACGACCGATTCCTCCTTTGCTTTCTGTTTTCCGTTACAAACGTAATACAGGAGAGAATAATAAGGATAGGCATCGGAACCAGAAGCCAAAACCAGGTTGCTGCTGTTAACGTTTCTGTCATAATATTTCCTCCTTTTATCATACTGCTTTAAAATGCAGAAAAAGTGCCGGTTATAAAATAGTATAAGGACAGGCTTTCCTTTATTCTATCACGTGTTAACACTGCAGTTTTTTGGCACTGCCTAATATTTTGCCCTATTTTGTCTAAGGCTGCAACTTTCTTCCGGATTAAATGGAAACATACATTTTCTTCCTAAATATATGGTAATATAATGATAAAACATAGGAAAGTAAGGGAATATACATATGAAATGGATGACAAGTGCTGCACTTATCTGCTTTCTCAGCCTGCCTCTTTCTGCTCAGGCCGCTCCTTCTGATCAGGGAGGATTCTTTTCTTCGTTCATGAATCAAATTCTGCCATCCAGTGAGCCGGAAACAGAAGCAGAGGAAACAGAAGACCCATGGGCAGAAGCTCAGCTTGATGTAGAAAAAGAAGAGAATCAGACGGAAGAGGAACGATTACACGCCTTTGATGAGACATGGGCATCTTTTCCTTCCAGTGACGGGGCACCGGCCTTAACGACACCGCTCAATCTTTTTACCGCAGCGTCTTCTTTCACTAACCGTTACGCAGAGCCGGAAGCACCGGAAGCACCGGAAGCACCGGAAGCACCGGAAGCCGGGCTTCCTTCTCATGAGGAAGAAGAACAAACGAACAGCACCTGGGATTCGTTTGATGACCAATGGGATGATTTTGGTCGTTCGTTTGATGACGCCCGTCAGGAAGAAGATACTGCTGAAGAAGAACCGGCTGTTTTTCAAGAAACTGAAGACATGAATTAGGAGGTACCTCTATGCTCCGCCGAACGCCCTCACTTTTCAAACCTTTTCCAATACTTGAAACCGAACGTCTTATCCTGAGGCGCCTGCAGCAGACAGACCTCCGGGATGTATTTGAATATGCTTCCAATGAAAACATCAGCCGCCAGGTCTTATGGGACGCCCATCAGTCTCTCCGGGAATCCCAGCGCTTTCTGGACTATACCTTCGAGCGCTACCGCAGGGGGGAAATGGCTCCTTTTGCTATCGAACATAAAACGGACCGGAAAATGATCGGCACGATTGATTTTGCGTGGTGGGAACGCGGGAATGGCACGGTTGAAATTGGATTCGCCCTGTCCGAGAAATACTGGGGCCTCGGTCTTATCCCCGAAGCAGCCCGTGCCATGCACCAGTTTGCTTTTGAAAAAATGGGTGTAACCCGAATCGAAGCCAGGTGTTTTGCGGAAAACAGCCAGTCGATCCGTGTGCTCGAAAAAATGGGAATGACTTATGAAGGGACGCTTCGTCAGCGCCTTCTTGTGAAGGGGGAACGGAGAAACGTTCATATGTACAGCATCCTTCACCAGGAATGGAAACAGCAGGAACAGATCTATTAAAAAGGGAACTCTTTCATAGAGTCCCCTTTTCGTTTATTTTATTTTCGGGCTGAACATTTCAATGTGATGATGCAGGTTAATAAATTCACATGGCAGTTCCCCACCGTGTTCTCCGTCCAGGTTAAGCTGCATGTCTCCCTCCACGTCAATTTTCACGCGGCTGGCTTTAACATACATAACGCGTTCATGATTTAAATGCTCTGCATTTAATGCCTGTGTTCCAATTCTCATTAACTCGGCCAGGTTCGTTTTTTTAATCAGGATGACGTCAAATTTACCGTCATTGTATTTGGCTTCCGGCAGCAGCTTTTCAAAGCCGCCCACCGAATTCGTATTTGCTACAAGAAACAGCATGATTTCTCCTTCAAATACGTTGTCATCATATTCGACTCTTACTTTCTGAGGATGCAGGTCGCGGAGTTTTTCAAACCCTTTTAAATAATAGGCAAACTGGCCCATCATTGTTTTCAGACGGCTCGGCGTGTCATACGTCAGCTCCGTCAGCTTGCCTCCGGCGGCTATGTTGATAAAATACTTGTCTCCTACTTTGCCGATATCCACCGGCTGGCTGTAGTTGCCGCAGAGTACATCGCAGACGCCTTCAATACCGACATCGCTGATACCAAGCGCGCGGGCCATGTCGTTTGTTGTGCCGGAAGGAATCAGGCCGAGCTTTGGACGTGTCTCTAAATCAGCAATACCATTGATTACTTCAAAAATAGTTCCATCTCCTCCGGCCGCAACGATCACATCAAAGCCGGCCAGCGCAGCCCGCCTGGCTTCTGTTTTAGCGCATCCTTCCGCTTTTGTCATATGGGAAGACGTTTCATACCCATTTTGTTCCATGCGGTCCAATATATAAGGCAGGTCTTTTTTCATTTGTTCCCTGCCGGATGTAGGATTGTATATTACTCTTGCTCTTTTCATTGCAGTCTCCTCAATATCTGATTTACTATCCCTTACCCTAAATAACAGTATTTTGAAACAGAAGCCTATTCAATTCAAATGCCTTAATGATAGCCGCTGAAATCTCAAATAATGGGTCTCTACAAAGGAATGAAAGGCTTTTTGGTCTCTTATATCAAAAAGAAAAAGGGATGTTTCCATTGCTTTTAAAGCTTTTCTTCTATTTCCAGAGTAATACATAGCCAGCCCTTTTTGGTAATAAAGTTCGCCAAGCAGGTAAATAGAATCTTTTTCATATATGAACTTAATACCTTCTTGTGCAATTTCTATAGCTTTGTTATATAACTTCATACGAAAATACAATAGACTTAAATTATAGTATAATTTATTAACAGGAGGACTTGCTCTATAATCAGGAATTCTTTTACACATCTCCTTCGCAGTATTAAAGTAGGTTAACGCGTTTTCAAAGTCACCAATATCGGAATACATATTACCCATACTTAAATATATTCCTATGTCATCATTTGTTATTGTTTTTTTGGAATGAGTAGACATATCAAGTGCTAATTGTAATAATTCTATTGCTTCTTCTTTTTCACTAGTCAAATTAAAGTGACAGACACTTCTTTTCCATAATAAATATTTACGATGATTTTTCTTTCTAAATAATGGATTTTTCAATTCTTCACGAATAATACCCATTGCTTCTTTGTATTCCCATTTGCTTATCAAACGACCAATTCGATCTCTTGTTTCTTTTATATAATTAAACCTTGGTGCTTCTTGTTCTTCAAAAAAATAGCTGATATCCACTCCTAAACGAAGTCCAAGCTTTTGCAGAATTTCAGCGGTAGGCTGCATTTCGCCTCTTTCTACTTTAGATATCGTTTTTTGCGAACAAATCCCCAAAGCAAGCTCTCTTTGACTTACTTGATAGTATTCTCTTAAGTCTCTTAACTTTTCTCCTATCCCCCATTCCAGCATGTACATACCTTCTTTCATTTGAGTACTATAGTTCTCTGCCATTCCATTATACAGCGGATTTTCAATATAGGGAGAGGTCACATCTTTTTAGGGCTTTTCTAACGATATGTGGCAATTGTCTATATATGTAATAATAAACTCATGTTAATGATTAATAATTTAGGAGGAAATATTGATGAAGTTGTTTATTAAAATAGGACTTCTTACAAGTGCTGCTCTTTTAGTTGCAGCTACTGGTGATGTAAGCACGTTAGGTGTTACCTTGCCGCACGCTTATTAATCATTATCTCTCTTAATTTGTTTTCATACCACCAAGTTTTTTTACCCCCCTTTTTAATCCCCTGTGCTGCAGGGGATTCTTTTTTTCATTATGTCAGGCATGGAGCGTGATTGGATGGTTTTGGATAAAGAAGGATTTATGGCATTGTTTTTCATGAAAGAACAAGCAGCTCACGACAGGGAAACCGTTCGATCCCTGCTTGATTTTGTTTTCTATGAAACACCCAAATACGGGCCGGATATGCCTTATATTGAATTGATGGCCTGTGTCTGGCTTAAAGATGAACAGGTCGTGCGCGGGCTTGCGGAAGAAGAACCCGGCCTGGTCGGCTTTGTGGATATATTTGACCGAAGCGATGAAGCCGATTTCGCGTTTATGACAGACCGGGTGAAACAGGCTATTTTTTCCTGAAAACGACAAAAAAAGAAGCAGCCCGCCGCAGCGGTTGCTTCTTTTTCGTATTAACGGGCTTCCATGCCCTCTTTAATTAATTTGTTGACGAGCTGTGGATTCGCTTTTCCTTTGGTTTCCTTCATCGTTTGTCCGACAAGGAAGCCAAGTGCTTTATCCTTCCCGTTTTTAAAGTCTTCGATAGACTGCTGGTTATTATCTAAAATCGTGTCAACGATTGACTTAAGCTCGCCTTCATCTGAAATCTGCACGAGGCCTTTGTCTTTCACGATCTGTTCCGGATCGCCGCCGTTTTCCATCAGCTCGGCAAATACGGTCTTGGCTATTTTGCTTGAGATGGTGCCTTCTTCAATCAGCTTAATTAATGATCCCAGTGCTTTCGGGGTCATTTGAATATCCTTAAGCTCCATGTTGTTGGCGTTCAGGTAGGCATTTACTTCTCCCATCAGCCAGTTGGACGTCTGTTTGGCGTTTACGCCCTGGTCTACGGCTTCCTGGAAAAAGTCCGACATTTCCTTGGACTGCGTAATCACACCGGCATCATAAGCCGGCAGATCGTATTCTTCAATATAGCGGATTTTTCTTGCATCCGGAAGCTCAGGAATCTGTGCTTTGATTTTATCAATCCAGTCCTGGTCAATCAGTAACGTTACAAGATCGGGCTCCGGGAAATACCGGTAATCGTCTGATCCTTCTTTAATACGCATCAGAATGGTCTCTTTTTTACTGTCATCCCATCTTCTTGTCTCCTGAAGAATTTCTCCTCCGGACAGAAGCTCCTGCTCCTGGCGGATTTCCTCAAAGGCAAGACCTTTCTGCACGTTCGTAAAGGAATTCAGGTTTTTAAGCTCGGCTTTTGTTCCGAATTCCTCCTGGCCGGCAGGACGAAGCGAAACGTTGGCATCACAGCGAAGAGATCCTTCTTCCATTTTGCAGTCTGAGACTTCCGTATACTGCAGGACAGCCTTCAGTTTTTCCAAATAGGCATACGCCTCTTCCGGGGTGCGGATATCCGGCTCCGATACGATCTCAATAAGCGGCGTTCCGACCCGGTTAAAGTCTACGAGGGAATGCTCGCCGAACTCATCGTGCGTCAGCTTTCCTGCGTCCTCTTCGAGATGGATACGAGTGATGCCGATTCTTTTTTTATAGCCTTCCACTTCAATCTCAATCCAGCCGTGCTCGCCGATTGGCTTGTCGAACTGGGAGATCTGGTAGGCTTTAGGGTTATCCGGGTAAAAATAGTTTTTGCGGTCAAACTTTGTTTCTTCTGCAATTTCGCAGTTGAGTGCAATTGCCGCTTTCATGGCATATTCCACCGCCCGTTCGTTCAGCACCGGCAGAACGCCGGGATGACCGAGGCAGACCGGGCAGGTCTGGGTGTTCGGCGGTGCACCGAATTCGGTTGAACAATTACAAAAGATTTTTGTGTTCGTTTTTAGCTCTGAATGGACCTCAAGTCCAATAACCGTTTCAAATTTCACAATAGTTCCCCCCTTACAATTCCGCTTTCGCTTTATGGTGTTCCGTTGCCTGTTCATAGGAATGAGCCACTTGGTAAATTGTTTTTTCATCAAACGGGCTGGCAATAATCTGCAGTCCTACCGGCATATTCTCAGAAAATCCGCATGGTACGGAAATAGCCGGTACCCCTGCAAGGTTTACTGGGATGGTTAAAATATCGTTGGCATACATCGTAAGCGGATCGTCTATCTGCTCGCCTACTTTAAACGCGACAGTCGGTGCTGTCGGGCCGATAATTACGTCATATTTAGAAAGAACGTCATCAAAGTCGTTTTTAATTAAATGACGTACCTGCTGCGCTTTTTTGTAGTAGGCATCATAGTAGCCGGAGCTTAGGGCAAAAGTTCCAAGCATGATACGGCGCTTTACCTCATCCCCAAATCCTTTACTCCTTGTTTCCTTGTACATTTCGATCAGGTTTTGGCTTGAGTCGTGACGGACTCCAAAACGAACGCCGTCAAAACGGGAAAGGTTAGCCGATGCTTCCGAAGAAGAAAGCAGATAATAAGCGGCTACCGCGTACTTGGAATGAGGAAGAGACACTTCTTCCCACGTAGCGCCCTGACTTTCCAATACTTTTAAGGCATCCATTACTTTATCTTTAATTTCCGGCTTAACGCCTTCTCCGATATATTCTTTCGGCACAGCAATTTTCAGTCCCTTTACTCCTTTTTGGAGATCGGCACTGAAATCCGGAAGCTCGACATCAGCAGAAGTAGAGTCTTTTTCACAATGTCCGGCAATTTCCTGAAGAACTCTGGCATTGTCTTCAACGGTACGGGTTAACGGGCCCACCTGATCCAGCGAGGACGCAAATGCAACCAGGCCGAAGCGGGATACACGTCCGTACGTAGGCTTCATGCCTACAACGCCGCAGTAGGCTGCCGGCTCACGGATCGAACCGCCCGTGTCGGAGCCAAGGGAAAACATAACTTCTCCTGCAGCAACTGACGCAGCAGAGCCGCCGCTTGAGCCGCCCGGTACGCGGTCAATATCCCATGGATTACGTGTTACTTTGTAGCTCGAGTTTTCATTCGAGGATCCCATCGCAAATTCGTCCATGTTCAGCTTGCCGATATTAATAGAAGATGCCTGCTGCAGCCCTTCAACAACTGTGGCATCATACACGGGTATAAAGTTATCCAACAGCTGGCTCGCGCAGGTCGTGCGCAGATTTTTGGTGACGATATTATCTTTAATACCGCCAGGCAGGCCAAACAGCATACCGTTTATACGATCCTCAGCAATCGCTTCATCCAGCGTTTTTGCATGGGCTCTGGCCTGCTCTTCATTTAATGTGAGAAAGGCCTTTACTTTATCGTCCACTTCATTAATACGATTATAAGAAGCATCTACCAGTTCAGATACTTTTATTTCTTTATTTTCAAGCTTCTTATGTACGCTCGAAAAACTTTCTTCTAATATAGACATGGTCTTCCCCCCTTTACTCTAAAACTGATGGTACTTTCACCTGGCCGTCTTCCTGATCCGGCGCATTTCTTAATGCTTCTTCTCTATCTAAAGATGGTGCTGTTTTATCTTCACGAAGTACGTTATGAATATCAAGTACGTGTGATGTCGGCGAAATATGATCTGTATCCACCTCATTAAGCTGCTCGGCAAACTCAATAATTTTATCAAGCTGCTCGGTAAACCTGTCCGCTTCTTCTTCTGATACCGACAGCCGTGCCAGATGTGCCACATGCTTTACCTGTTCTTTTGTAATTTTATCCATTCTTTGTCACCTCCGGCTTCTTATGCTTTCACAATATACTGATGATACCAAATTAGCTGTGGCTCAGCAACGCTGAGACAAGCGGCCCCCTCAAGAAGGGAGCCGGCTTTTTAGTAAATATGGGTGTATGGGTCTTCCCCTGATTCTCTTACAATTAATGCTTCCTGTCCCTGAGTGGAATTAATTTCAATTTCAATTTCCATTTCAGATGGGAAACGGGCTTCCATTCGATCCACTACAAACTGGGTAAACGCAATAACTTCTGTTTTGCTGTAGAAACGGATGGGGATTTCAATATGAAGCTCTCTCATTTCCCCATTCTGATAATAGCCTTCCCCTACCACACCTGTAAAGTTCTCAAAGAAATTATTAATATCCGATTGAAAAGAATCAAATGCTTCCGAATCAGCGCGCTGGGCGTCTGACGCTGTAGTGGAAGGGAACAAGTAATGATTTTCGTTGATTTCCGTCCAGTTCCCTACATCATTGCCGGGCTGGGCAATGCCGGTGGCGATAAAATCGCCCGGGACTGAGGAATCACGAGGTGCCTCACGGAATACTGAAAACATAATCGGCACCTCTTCGAGCACGCCGTTTCTCCGGTCTTCACTGCGAAGGCGGTCAGTGATCTCCTGGGCAATGCGCTTTGCATCTTCCAGACTCGTCTCTTCATCGATGTTTTCCTGAAGCCATGGGCCGTAGGAGCCATCGTCGAGTTCCTCACGGAAATAATACGTGCTGTTCATCGACAAGCCGATCATGACGCCGCCCGGCTCATAGTCACTACCGTCTTCCACCATATAATTATGTTCAATGATGTTTGAGAGGGTCCGGGGAGCAGAGCTTTCTCTTGCTTCAAAATCGTCCCCGCTTCCAAGAACCGGATTCAAGCCTTCCGGATTTCCTTCCTCGTCGTCTGTTGCTTCTTCTTCGCGGCTCAGCCAGCTGTTTAATTCATTTCTTGTAATAAAGCGGCCTTCCCGGAAAAAATAATCATCCTGGCTGAATTCATCTACAGCAATTTCCTGCATGCCTGTTTCCAGGCGTTCCAGATCCAGCCGATTGTATGTCATCTGTGTACTGAATCCGCGTGACTGCCCATGCACATACTGTCCATCTACGAGAATGCTGCGGTAATATTCATCCAGGCCCGGAATATCAGGACTGACTTCTACTGTCGTTTCTTCTTCCTCCTGGTTTTCCTCCGAACTTTCTTCTTCGTCTGAAGACATTCCCGGAAGGCACCCGGAGAGCAGCAGCACAGCAGATATTCCAAACAAGCCTGTTTTTCTCCACATATCTTTCATCTCCCTATCTGAATCGGCCGTGCTTTATTAAACAGCATCCGTTTCCTTTTTAAAACGAGCTTCGTCCCACACTTCAACAGAGAGCTCTTCTGCTTTAGACAGCTTGGACCCCGCGTCTTCACCGGCAATAAGAATATCTGTTTTTTTACTCACGCTGCCCGTGACGTTTCCGCCCAGCTCTTCTACAATTCCCTGAAGCTCTTTTCGGGAATAGTTTTCCATTTTGCCGGTAAGTACAACGGTTTTGTCTTTAAGCGGTGATTCTTTAACCGCCGTCTGCTTTTTCGGTCCTTTGTACTCCATATTGACGCCAAGGCGCTTTAATTCGGACAAAAGCTCTGCGGCTTCTTCATTATCAAAAAAGCTCACAACCGAATCCGCCATCTTTTCACCGATTTCATATACTGCCAGCAGTTCATCTTTAGAAGCATTCATCAGCTGGTCCATGGATTCAAATTCCACTGCAAGGGTTCTTGCTGCTTTTGCTCCGACAAAACGAATACCCAGGCCGAAAAGCAGCTTTTCCATGGAGTTGCTTTTGGAGGCTTCAATGGCCTCCAGTAAATTCTGTACGGATTTTTCGCCCATGCGTTCCAGTTCCAGCAGTTTTGCTTTCTCCAATTTGTATAAATCGGCAATTCCGTGAATAAGTTCATGCTGGAACAGCTGAATCACCACTTTTTCACCGAGACCGTCGATGTTCATCGCTCCTCGGGAGACGAAATGGATAACAGCTTCTTTCAGCTGAGCCGGACACTGCGGATTGATACAGCGCAGAGCTACTTCACCTTCAAGGCGGACGAGCTCACTTTCACAAGCCGGGCAGTGTGTCGGCATGACAAAATCTTTCTCTTCTCCGCTTCTAAGCTCTGTCAGAACCTTTACTACTTCCGGAATAATGTCACCGGCTTTTTTGATGACAACTTTATCTCCAAGCTTAACGTCTTTTTCCCGGATCAGATCTTCGTTATGAAGCGATGCACGTTTGACAGTCGTTCCTGCTACCTGCACAGGCTCGAGCAGGGCGGTCGGCGTCACCACGCCGGTACGTCCAACGGACAGGATAATATCCTCAAGCGTGGTTACTTTTTCTTCAGCCGGAAATTTGTAGGCCGTAGCCCAGCGCGGACTTTTGGCCGTAAAGCCAAGCTTCTGCTGCTGTGCCAGCGAATTCACTTTTATAACAATACCGTCTGTTTCATATGCAAGATTCGTCCGGGCATCTTCCCATTCGTTCACGTAGGCGATGACTTCTTCAATAGAGCGGCAGTACCGGCTTTCCGGATTCGTTTTGAAACCCAGTTCCTTCATATATTCAAGAGATTCCAGATGAGAGGGAAGGCCCCGCCCTTTGTCGTCGGCAATCGCATATAAAAAGATATCCAAATTGCGGTTGGCAGCAATTTTAGGATCCAGCTGGCGGAGTGAGCCGGCTGCTGCATTTCTTGGATTCGCAAATGGCTCTTCGCCGTTTTTTTCTTTTTCTTCATTCAGCCGTTCAAATGATTTTTCCGGCATGAATACTTCTCCACGTACTTCAATATTGACCTGGTTATCAAGACGGAGCGGAATCGAACCGACCGTCCGGAGGTTTTTCGTTATATCTTCTCCAGTTGTACCGTCACCTCTGGTTGCCCCACGGACAAACCGTCCTTCTTCATATGTTAAAGAGACGGCAAGTCCGTCAATTTTCAATTCACAGATATACTCCGCAGGCTCATCCAGATTCTGCTGTACGCGCCGGTCAAAATCCCGGAGGTCCTGCTCATTAAAGGCGTTTCCCAGACTCATCATCGGAATCTCATGCTGGACTTTTTTAAACGAATCCAGCGGCACTCCTCCGATGCGGACCGTTGGGGAATCCTCTGTCTGCAGCTCCGGGTAGGCTTCTTCTATATCTACCAGTTCTTTTAGTTTCTCATCGTATTCCGAGTCGGGAACGATTGGATCATCAAGTACATAGTAATGGTAGCCGTATTTCTCGAGCAGCCTGCGCAGCTCGACGGCTTTTTCTTCTGCTTGTGCCTGCTGCATCTTGTACTTCCTTTCTTTGCTTATTCCTTCGTAATCGGAGCAAACCGGGCCAGAAGCCGCTTGATACCGTCTTTAGGAAAAGCAATATCGAGCTCCATGTCCTCTGCGTCTCCTTTGACGCTTACAACGGTACCCGTTCCCCATTTTTTATGGGAGGCTTTGTCTCCCACTTTCCAGCCAATCTCGGATCCTCCGGTTTCGGCCTGCACTGAGTGTTTTCTGTCAGAGACAGCCGCCTGCCGCCGGCGTTCATACGGCGACAGCTTCTGCTGAAAAGAAGGAGAGAGCGGTTTTTCTTCCTCCATGCCTTCGAGCAGTTCTTTCGGAAGCTCACCGATAAACCGCGATACAGGGTTGGCCTGGGTTTTTCCGTAAAGCTGTCTTACTCTGGCATGCGTAATGAACAGCTCCTGCTCGGCTCTCGTAATTCCAACGTAAGCCAGACGGCGCTCTTCTTCCATTTCTTCTGCTTCAAACAATGAGCGGCTGTGCGGGAAGATTCCTTCCTCCATACCTGCAATAAACACTGTAGGAAACTCCAGCCCCTTGGCCGAATGGAGCGTCATCATGACAACCGCGCCTTTTTCTTTTTCTTCTTCGTCCGGAGCATTTATGTCAGAGACGAGTGCTAGATCAGTCAGAAAGCCGATCAGCGACTTATCTTCAGCATTTTTTTCGAAATCTTTTGTTACAGATAAAAATTCATCGATGTTTTCCATCCGGCTCTGCGCTTCAATGGTCTGTTCTTCTTTGAGCGCCTGGCGGTATCCCGTTTTTTCCAGTATTTCTTCCACCAGTTCGGTAACGGAAAGATATTCCTGCATCTCTATCCAGCCCGCCATCTGCCGCGAAAAATCAATTAATTTTTTAGCTGCTCTGGCGCCGAGGCCGATCTGGTCGGCATCCTGGATCGCGTCAAACATCGTAATATCGTTTCCGGCAGCAAAATGGGCGACTTTATCAATTGTAGTCGCACCAATGCCGCGTTTTGGAACATTAACGATCCGTCCAAGGCTGATGTCATCATTTGGATTCGCGATCGTACGGAGATAGGCGAGCACATCTTTGATTTCTTTTCTGTCATAGAACTTGGTGCCGCCGATCATATTATAGGCAATATTGGATTTCACAAACATTTCCTCTATCATCCGCGACTGGGCGTTGGTACGGTACAAAATAGCAACATCCGAGTAATTGCGGCGTCCACTGTTCACTTCATCTTTTATCTTTTCAATAATATAGGCGGCCTCATCGCGTTCGTCTGACGCATTGTAATAACGGATATTCAGACCGTCGTCATTATCGGTCCAAAGATTTTTTGGCTTTCGTCCCGCATTGTTTGTAATAACCGCGTTTGCCGCCTGCAGGATTTTCTTGGTAGAACGGTAATTCTGCTCGAGCAGAATTGTTCGTGCTTCTTCATAGTCGGATTCAAACGATAATATATTGGAAATATCGGCCCCGCGCCACTTATATATGGACTGATCCGAATCCCCCACCACACAGATGTTGTGGCGTTTTTCAGCGAGCATCTGCACGATAGTGTACTGTGCTTTATTCGTATCCTGATACTCATCTACGTGTATATATTGAAATTTCCGCTGGTAAAACTCGAGCACTTCCGGGACCTGGCGGAATAGACGAATGGTCGTCATAATCAAATCGTCAAAATCGAGCGCGTGGTTACGGCGCAGACGCTTTTGGTATTCGCTGTAGACTTTGGCCGCCGTTTCTTCAAATGGGCCAAAAGCACGTTCCGTCAGTTTCTCCGGTGATTCCAGCACGTTTTTACTTGCTGAAATAACGCTCAGCATACTCCGGGCATCAAACTTTTTGGAATCAATGTTTTCGTCTTTGAGTATCTGCCGGATAACGGAAAGCTGATCCGTTCCGTCCAAAATAGAGAAATTGCGGTTATAGCCGACCCGGTCGATGTCTCTTCGCAGGATCCGGACACACATCGAATGAAACGTGGACATCCAGATATCTTCCGCTACCGGCCCGACAAGTTTTCCGACCCGGTTTTTCATTTCCCGTGCTGCCTTATTTGTAAATGTAATGGCCAGAATCGCGTAGGGCGGAATTCCCTTCTCTCTCATTAAGTAGGCAATCCGGTGGGTTAACACTCTCGTTTTTCCACTTCCTGCCCCGGCCATAACAAGCAGCGGTCCTTCCGTATGAAGGACGGCTTCTTTTTGTTCCGGGTTCATGCCCGCGAGCATTTTTTCAATAATTTCTTTTTGCATGCCGATTCCTCCGTCATAATCAGAATAGCTATCTCTTTACTGCTTTTACCGTGGAAAGAGCAGCTTTCATGTTTTCATAAATAATGTTCCCTACCACAATGGTATCTGCAAAAGCGGCCATCTCAGCGGCTTCCTCTTTCGTCCGAATGCCCCCTCCGTAAAAAAAACGGGCCTGCTCAAGCACCGCGGCTGTTTTCTTTACCGTTTCCACCGGTCCCAGCACTCCGCTGTATTCAAGATAAAACACCGGGATGCGGAACAACTTGTCAGCAAGCTGTGCATACGCCAGAATATCTTCATCATCGAGGCTGCCGGCTACGCCGGTACGGTTCGCTGCTTTGGAATCGGGATTGGCGATGCAGTACCCTTCCATAATCATCTCTTCCCATTGTATCAGAGGACCGATCGATTTGAGAGCTTCCTGATGCGCTCCGGTAATCCACTTAGGGTCACCGGCGTTCAGGACACTCGGAACAAGGTAATAATCAAATCCCGGCGTCACCGCATCGAGCTCTGATATTTCCAGGGCACAAGCCACCGAATACCTGCGGATTCTTGCCAGAAGATCAAGTGTGTTATCGAGCGTTACGCCGTCGGTACCACCTACGATAACCGCATCAGTACCCGATTCGCAAAGCTTTTCCAAATCCTCATCCGATATTTCTTTAGCCGGATCTAATTTAAATACATGCTGCCATTCTGTATATAAAAGCATTTCTGCTCCTCCAAATTCACGCTTCAAAGTAATAAGTCTCAGCCATTAATTATACCAAAACCAAACGCATATTCCTAAGATAATTTCACCCGTATGCACATAGATACCCTTATCATCTGCAGGCTTTTTCTTTTTATACCTTTTGCCGCCACGCGCTCTGCATGCGATGCAGAATGTTCGACACGCTGCTTTTCCTGCTTTATACTATTTTTCGTTCTATGTAAAAAACCCGAAGCCGGAAGGAGCCCCTGTATGTTCGAATGCAGAAACGTTCAGTATAAAGATATCCTGCAAATTGACAGCCTGACCATAAAAGGCGGCGCTATCACCTGTATTGTGGGAGAAAGCGGAAGCGGAAAATCCACCTTTTTAATGCTGCTCAACCGGATGATTGAGCCGGACCGCGGGGAGATTTCCTATACTGGAAATGTTTTATCTTCGCTTGATCCCATTAAGCATAGACGGGAAGTGGCAATGCTGCCGCAGACGCCGGTTCTATTCGGCGATACGATCCGCGACAATATCAACGCCGGCCGCCGCTTCGCCGGTAAATCGGAGGCTGATGATGATTTTCTCAAACAGATGATGAGTGCTTTTTACTTATCCAAAGATCTGGATGTTGAAGCAGATACACTTTCCGGAGGAGAAAAGCAGCGTCTCGCCCTCATACGGGCTGCCGTGCTCGACAGCCCGGTGCTGCTGCTCGACGAACCAACATCCGCCCTGGATGACAACCTCGAGCACGAAGTTATGGAACGCTTTGTACAATGGGCACGTGAACACAGGAAGACAGTTATTTTTGTCACCCATTCCCGTCCTATTGGTGAAGCATTTTCCGATACGTTAATCGATTTCAACCAGTATACGCTGCAGGGAGGTGCGCTTGATGGATAACGATATGATAAGCCTGGGTCTTTACCAGCTTCTGGCGGCTTACGTTTTTATTATTCTGCTTCTCGTCATCGTGCGCATCCGGAAAATACCGCGCGATAAGGAAATTCTTATTGCCACCCTGCGCATGACCGTTCAGCTTCTTATTGTAGGCTATGTGCTTATGTATTTATTTGAAAACCCGCACCCTCTTTTTACCATCGGCGTCGTTTTATTCATGACTGCTTTTGCTATTCATAATGTTCATAAAAGAGTTCGCGGCGAAATCAGCAGAGAACTGAAAAAAGCGGTGGCTGTGTCCATCACAGTTGGCACGCTTACCAGCCTGATTTACTTTAATTTTATTGTTATTCAGTTTTCCCCCTGGTATGACCCACGCTATACCATTCCTATTGCCGGCATGATTATCGGCAACTCCATGACCGGGGTCACACTTGGGGTTCAGACGCTTGTCGACAGCATGAAAAACCAGCGGAATCAGGTGGAAGCCGCGCTTATGCTTGGCGCTGATCCTAAAGAAGCAAGCAGGGAAATTGTAAACAAAGCCTTCGACTCCTCTATACTTCCGACCATCAATTCTATGGTAGGAATGGGGATTGTTTTCCTTCCAGGTATGATGACCGGGCAGATTTTAGCAGGCGCCGATCCGGTCACTGCGATTGAATACCAGATTGCGATTCTGCTCGGTATTACCGGAGCCGTAGCGCTTACCGTTATCATCTTCGCCCGGATGGGATATAAAGTTTTTTTCACAGAAAACAGCCAGTTAAAATAAAAAAATCTCCCGATTTGACGGGAGATTCTTTTTTTATCCGGTATAAATATCAGCCCGTGGATAGCGTACGTTTGATTTTTCCGTCCGGGCCAGTGCAAATACGATCGTAAGCGGGCCGATCCGGCCAAAAAACATCAGCAGCATGATTACATATTTTCCAGGCTCCGTCAGTTCGTAGGTGAGTCCCATAGACAGCCCTACCGTGCCAAAAGCTGAAAAAACTTCAAATAAAATAACTAAAAACGGCGCCTGTTCGGTGAGCGTTAAAAGGAACAGACCGGTAAATACAAGCATCAGGCTCGTCACCGTAATAATAAACGACCGGGCGATAACAGCCTGCGGAACCGAGCGTTTAAACAGGACCGGCTCCTCCTCCCCTTTGAAAAAAGTAATAACTGCCCAGATAATAACAATAACCGTCGTTAATTTAATTCCGGAAGCGGTGGAGGCACTTCCGCCACCGATAAACATTAGAAGGGACATAAGTAAAGCCGTCCCCGGCTCTATCTGCGTGATATCCACCGAGTTAAATCCTGCCGTTCTCGGAGTAACGGCTTGAAAATAAGACGCCCACAGCTTATCGCCGAGAGATAATGAAGCCATGGTTCCCGGGTTATTTGACTCCAGCAGAAAGATGATTATGGCAGCGGATGCGTTTATAATCAGCGTGCCGACAATCATTATTTTCGAATGAACCTGCAGGGATTTGAACCGCTTCTTTTCAATAACATCATACAGGACGGTGAATCCAATACCACCTGCTATAAAAAGGCTGGTAATTATCACGTTTACAAGCGGGTCTCCGACGTATTTTGTAAGCCCGTCCGACCAAAGCGAAAATCCTGCATTGTTAAATGCCGAGATAGAATGAAACAAGCTCGTAAATAAGCCGTACCGCCAGCCGTATTCAGGCACCCAGTCAATCGCCAGAAGCGCAGCGGCCAGTGCTTCCATGCATACAGAAAAAATAAACAGCACTTTTACAAGCTTTACCATACCGCCTATGGACGTCTGGTTAAAGGACTGCTGGATACGCAGTCTCTCCTTCAGCCCGATCTTCTTCCCGAGCAGAATAACAATCATCATTGCAACCGTTAACAAGCCGAGGCCGCCGATTTTGATTAAAATCATAATTACCACCTGACCGAAAATGGTATACACCGTTCCCGTGTCCAGTACAATCAGGCCGGTTACCGTCGTAGCGGAGACGGCAGTGAATAGAGCATCTGTAAAACTTACCGGTTCAACCGCTGATACCGGCAGCAGCAACAGCAGCGTTCCTGCCGCAATAACGGCCAGAAAACTCAACGCTAATATCTGCGGCGGCGTCATGTTAATTTTACGACGGTGCATGTATGATGCCATTGGGCAGCCTCTCTCTTTATCTATTACGTTTCATTTGAAAGATTTGTCAATTGTATACATATTAAAGACCCATTCACTTTAAAAGTAAATGGGTCTTTATTACTGCATAAAATAAGCTGCTGCCTGCTGCCATAGCTTTTTCAAAGCAATGAGATCAGAAGATAGAATCCGCATATGAATAATATTATCTTCGGGTTTCGTTACAGCAGCCCTCGTGCCCTCGGGAATTAACAGATGTCGGTTTAACGCGCCGGCATCTGCCTCTTCGGCTGCTGCTCCTGCTGCCCAGAAGGACGCGTAGTAATCACAGCCGTCCATAATGCCTATATGATGAGGATGAGATTTATCCGGCTCCAGCTGCAGACGGTCCAGGCATTTGAGCTCCTGATTAATCCACAGCGTAAAAGAGGTATCCAGCTTCTGATATTCCCAGGCTTCGCGGCGCTCCCGCCGCCCCGGGGTCAAAATCTCCCCCCAGATCACCGATGCCTCCCCGCTCATCCGAACTGTCGTCCGGCTTGTAAAAGAAGACGCTTTATAAGGAATTAATGTATCCGGCTGCAGGACGAGAACGGCTCCATTCTCTACATCCACCGTGAATTCCTGAAGGGTATCCTGAGCTTTCGTCTGTGGATATACCTTTACCGCTGACTGCGGAATCAGCGTCACATCCGCGTTTTCTTCTAAATGTATGCGGTAGGTGTACGTATCACCCGAAACCATCCCGCCGGAAGTTTCCACTAAGTAGGCCACCGCCCGTGCGGAATTTTCCGGATAGAGCACCCGGCTTACCTTGAGCGGCGGGGACTGGTAGGCATCTTTTAAAATCGTACGCCCGGATTTGCGCGCGAACCGAATATCGAGCTTCCCCTGAAGAGCCAGGCTTGTATCAGGCCCCACTTTTCACTTCATCATCAAGCTTGACATCTTCAAGCAGCAGCGAATGGCGGATCCAGGAAATAACCCCATCAAGCCCCGATCCGTCTTTTTGATTTGCGAAGACAAAAGGTCTTCTGCCTCTGGCATTGCGCGCATCCTGCTCCATTATTTCAAGATCCACCCCAACATAAGGAGCCAGGTCTTTTTTATTTATAACAAGAAAATCCGAACGCGCTACGCCGGGTCCGCCTTTACGGGGAATATCCTGACCTTCCGCTACATCAGTTACATAAATAAAGCCGTCGACCAGCTCCGGGCTGAACGTAGCCGATAAATTATCCCCGCCGCTTTCAACGAAAATAATATCGAGTCCGGGAAATGATTCATTCAATTCATCAATAGCCGCAAAATTCATCGAAGCATCCTCACGAATAGCTGTATGCGGGCATCCGCCCGTTTCTACGCCGAGGATACGTTCTTCCGGAAGTACACCGTTTTTCGCCAAAAACTGGGCGTCTTCTTTTGTATAAATATCGTTGGTAATGACAGCTATATAATAATCTTCATGCATTCTTCTCGTCAGCTGTTCAATTAACGCTGTTTTGCCGGATCCTACGGGACCCGCTACACCAATACGTACTGGATTCATCTTCCATCTCTCCTTTTATTATGAGCTGAATAAACGTACTTTAATATGTTCATGTTCCATCGAAGCAAGTTCTATGCCGACCGCCTGGTTTCGTACGTCTTCAAGAGACAGCTCTTCTACTAAGGCTGCAGCTTTCATTACAGAAGGAAGAAGGGCGGAAATCGTCCGCATGCCGCTTTTCTGCCCCAGAGGAACCGCCCGGACGGCATTGTGCACGAGAGATGTTGTTGTGGAATACAAAAACCCCGTCACGGCTTCCTTTGTCCCTATATTTGTCTGTAGCATATACAGAGCATAGACGACACTGTAGTGCCGCCTCAGCTGATGAGCGGTCATTATTCTCTTCAGCTCCTCGGCCGCTGCCTCTCCTTCTATTGATTCCACCGTCTGCAGAAACTGGCTTCCCATCCGCAGGCTCGCTTCTTTGGTTTCTCTTGCAATTTTCACGGCGTGCGCGACGGCTCCTGCATGAGCAAGGCTTTCTTCAGTACCGTTCATGATTTCCTGAACGATAATCGCATCGCCGTAGACGACATTTTCAAACAAGTAGGATTCACAGAACGCAAGAAGCTCGTCGCCGTTTGTAATCCAGTCCCTCTGAATATAGGTTTCCATTCCAAACGACTGCGTATACGATCCGATCGGAAACGCACTGTCATGAAGCTGCATCAGCTTCAGAAAATCAATGTGCATGCGCATGCCCTTTATATTTGAACGGACGGTCGATCCGTCTCTGTTCCAGCTTATAGGCAGTTCCTGTGTCCTTAAAAATCGTTTCCAGCGTGCTGTCGTATCTCACCGTTATATGATCATCTTCTACAAGACAGGGTGTATGGCGGTTGCCCAGTTCAAAAGCAACCTTCCCCATTTCTGTCATCGAAGCCGGCGTAATCACATACACATCTTCCAAAGTCGTGCGGACGGCAATCTGCAGGTTCTCGTCTTCATAAAGCAGGCCGCCCGTTTCCAGATGCTCTCCCGGCTCCAGGGAAATCGAGAGATCCCGTCCCGCCGCGGTGTCTTTTCTTAAAATACGCTTAGCCAGCTCCTCCCACTCTACTTCCAGCCAGTCCACTTCTTTGGAAGAAGCGTCTTTCTCGTTAAATCGTCCAGCCATTTTTGTGATTTTCATAACAGGTCTCTCCTCTTTTTAAAATAAAAAATACCGCTGGGCCATCGCCACTTCTTTTAAGGGCTCGCACGTCAGTACAACGCCGTCGGCTTTTACCTCATAGGTTTCCGGATCAATTTCAATATTGGGCATCTTATCATTGGCTTTCATATCCTGTTTGCCGATCGTGCGGCAGTTTTTTACATAGGAGATATTCTTCTGGAGGCTGAGCTTCTCTCCAATCCCGTCTTCGTAGGCCGCCTTTGATACAAATGTCAGGCAGGAAGAATACAGGGCACGGCCGAAGCTTGCGAACATCGGGCGCTGAAAGACCGGCTGCGGCGTCGGAATAGAAGCATTCGGATCCCCCATCTGTGCATGCGCAATATGACCGCCTTTCACAATAATTTCCGGTTTGACTCCGAAAAAAGCCGGCTCCCAGAGGACCAGATCGGCCCATTTTCCTGGTTCGACTGATCCAATTTCGTGGCTGATGCCGTGGGCGACAGCCGGATTGATCGTATATTTGGCGACGTATCGTTTCGCACGTTCATTATCATTTTCCTGTGCTTTGTCTTCATCTATAAAACCAAACTGCTTTTTCATTTTATCTGCCGTCTGCCACGTCCGGATAATAACTTCGCCTACCCTTCCCATGGCCTGGGAGTCTGAGGAAATAATACTCATCGCTCCCATATCATGAAGAATGTCTTCTGCGGCGATCGTTTCCGGCCGGATCCGCGAGTCAGCAAACGCCACATCCTCCGGGGAGTTATGATCCAGATGATGGCATACCATGAGCATGTCCAGATGCTCATCAATCGTATTATGCGTAAACGGCCGTGTCGGGTTGGTGGAAGAAGGCAGCACGTTCGGATACCCGGCAATTTTCATAATGTCCGGTGCGTGACCGCCACCTGCCCCTTCCGTGTGATACGTATGAATGACGCGTCCCGCAATCGCATTAATGGTATCTTCGACGAACCCTGCTTCATTCAGCGTATCGGTATGTATCGCTACCTGTACATCCATATCGTCCGCTACGCTCAGCGCTGCATCGATCGCGGCCGGCGTTGTTCCCCAGTCTTCATGAAGCTTCAAGCCGATCGCCCCGGCTTTCACCTGTTCTTCGAGCGGCTCTTTGGACGCTCCATTTCCTTTGCCCAGAAAACCGAGATTAACCGGAAACCCTTCGGCGGCTTCCAGCATGCGGTGAATATTCCACTCGCCCGGCGTACACGTCGTCGCTTTCGTTCCGGTAGCAGGACCGGTACCTCCGCCAAGCATGGTGGTGACTCCTGACGAAATAGCAACATCCACCTGCTGGGGGCTGATAAAGTGAATGTGGGCATCAATTCCTCCCGCTGTTACAATCATACCTTCAGCGGCTATCACTTCTGTGGAAGCTCCTGCAACCAGTTCAGGGTGAACCCCATCCATAATGTCCGGATTCCCACTTTTGCCAATCGCTTTAATGCGCCCGTCTTTAATTCCAATATCGGCTTTATAGATACCCGTGTAGTCTACAATCAGGGCGTTCGTGATCAACACATCCACGACTCCCTGGTCACGCACGGCCCGCGAGCTCTGCCCCATTCCTTCACGCAGGACTTTCCCCCCGCCGAATTTAGCTTCTTCTCCGTATACGGTATGATCCTTTTCCACTTCTATCCAAAGATCGGTATCTGCCAGTCTAACCTGGTCCCCTGTCGTTGGTCCGTACAGACCGGCATAGCTTTTTCTCGAAATATCCATTACCGCTCTCCTCCAAACCCTTTTTTCTCAGCATCTGCCGCCAATTGTTCCGGATCGTCCACCGTTCCATCGGTCAGGCCGTTCAGGCCGTAAACTTCCTTTTTTCCGCCGATTTCCACAAGCTCAACTTCGCGCTCTTCTCCCGGCTCGAACCGCACAGCTGAACCGGAGGAAATATTAAGCCGCATGCCCACCGCCTGTTTCCTATCAAAAGACAGGTTTCGATTCACTTCAAAAAAATGAAAATGCGACCCTGTCTGTACAGGCCGGTCGCCTCGATTCGCTACTCGGATCGTTACGGTGCGCCGGTTTTCGTTAATCGCAACCGGCTCCTCTTTTAATCTGTATTCTCCCGGAATCATGAACAGCATCCTCCTTTTGTTATTGTATAGGCTGATGAACGGTCACAAGCTTAACTCCATCTGGAAATGTCGCTTCGATCTGTACGTTATCGATCATCTCCGGAATGCCCTCCATTACCTCTTCGGATGTAAGGACATGCTTTCCCTCTTTCATCAGCTGGGCTACTGTTTTACCTTCTCTTGCCCCTTCCATTAAAAAAGAACTTAAAATAGCCATCGCTTCCGGATAATTTAATTTGAGTCCTTTTTCCCGGCGCTGTTTTGCCAGTTCAGATGCCATAAAAATTAACAGCTTTTCCTGTTCAGTTGGAGTCAATTTCATTTTTTCACGTCCCCAGACAATTTTCAGAATCATGAGACTTTCTTATACGTCGATATTATACCTATCATCAAATGTTAACTTCAAGCTGTCTGTCAGATTATGTGACACTGTTTATATATGGTGAAAATCACTCCTCGATTTCCTCTTCTTTGTGCAAAGTGTCCAAGTAAATTCTATGTTATGTAATCTGACAGTGATATCCAAACCCCTTCGTATATATGCTACTTTAACAATTACACATGTTAAGGAGGTTTACATACGATGTTATATTCCCCCAAAAAAGCAGTACTTGTTTTCGGTATGACCGCTCTATTAACGGCTGCCGGTTGCTCCAGCCAGGATGAAGCGGCTGTAGAAGACGGTACAGCCAGCGGCGAAGCGTCCACCTCTGCGGAAGGCGGCTCCTCCGAAGAAGAAGCGGTAGAAGTTGATTCCGACCAGATTCCGGTGGGCATTCTCCATTCCCTGAGCGGAACGATGGCCATGAGTGAATCTTCCGTCCGGGACTCTGAGCTGCTTGCTATAGAAGAAATCAATGAAGCAGGCGGCGTCCTCGGCAAAGAACTTGTACCGGTTATTGAAGACGGCGCATCCGACTGGCCGACATTTGCGGAGCGTGCCTCCAAGCTTCTGCAGCAGGATGATGTTCCCGTTATCTTCGGCGGCTGGACATCTGCCAGCCGAAAAGCGATGCTGCCAGTCGTTGAAAACAATAACGGCCTGTTATTTTATCCCGTTCAATATGAAGGAATGGAGTCCTCACCGAACATATTTTATGCAGGTGCTGCTCCCAATCAGCAGATTACTCCTGCGATTGAATGGCTGATGGAAAACAAAGGCGATGATATCTTTCTGCTGGGGTCGGACTATGTGTTTCCCCGCATTGCCAACCAGGCGGTCATTTCCCAGGTGGATGATGCCGGCGGAACGATTGTAAACGAGCAGTATACTCCGCTCGGCCATACAGACTACAATACGATTATTTCCCGTATTAAAGAAGAAGAGCCTGACGTTATTTTCAATACGTTAAATGGAGACAGCAATGTTGCTTTCTTTAAACAGCTGTATGACGCCGGCATTACATCAGAAGATATTCCCGTCCTCAGCGTGTCAGTAGCTGAAGAGGAAATTCAGGGGATCGGCGCTGACGTCCTTGAAGGCCATTATGCCAGCTGGAATTACTATCAGAGTACCGACACTCCGGAAAACGAAGAATTTGTAGAATCCTTTAAAGAGGAATACGGGGAGTCCCGGGTAACGGGTGACCCGATTGAAGCAGGATATTTCATGGTGCATCTATGGGCTAAAGCTGTAGAAGAAGCCGGCACAACAGATGTTGATGCAGTAAGGGAAGCTGCCGGCGGCGTTACCTTTGATGCTCCGGGAGGCCCTGTAGAAATCAACGGAGACAACCAGCACGTCAGTAAGACAGTCCGTATTGGTGAAGTCCAGGAAGACGGCCAGTTTGAAGAAGTGTGGAATTCAGGGGATCCGGTTGTACCCGACCCTTACCTCGAAAACTACGACTGGGCATCCGGCCTAAGCGACGTGCTTACAGACGAATAAAAGGAGGACTCACTGTGGAAGGTATTATTTCTCAACTGTTCAACGGCATCAGCCTCGGGTCTATCCTGCTGCTGATTGCCCTTGGGCTCGCCATTACATTTGGATTAATGAACGTTATTAATATGGCACACGGCGAATTAATTATGATCGGGGCCTACGCAACCTATGTGGTGCAGAGCCTGTTTATCGATTACCTGCCCGAATCCATGTTTAACTGGTATTTTATTTTAGCTGTCCCTGCCGCCTTTTTAACTGCGGCGCTTATCGGCTGGCTGCTCGAATGGACGGTCATCCGCCATTTGTACGGCAGGCCGCTCGACAGCCTGCTTGCTACATTCGGTGCCGGCCTTATTCTGCAGCAGGCCGCCCGCTCTATTTTCGGCGCCCCAAACGTTGGCGTCCAGAGCCCGGCGTTGTTATCCGGCGCTGTAGAAATTTTTTCCATCAGCTTTCCTAAATCACGAATCTTCATTATTCTGCTCGTGACCGCCTGCGTATTGTTTATGTTTTACTACTTTTACAAAACATCCAACGGCAGACGAATCCGTGCCGTAATGCAGAACCGGGATATGGCGTCGAGCGTCGGTATCTCCACGCGCCAGGTCGACTCCACCACCTTTGCGCTCGGGGCAGGATTTGCCGGTATCGCCGGAATGGCACTTACTTTAATTGGCCCGATCGGCCCGACACTTGGTACCGCCTATATTATCGATGCATTTATGGTTGTAGTGGTCGGCGGCGTCGGAATGCTTCTTGGTACCGTTATTGCAGCTCTTGGAATCGGTGTATTTAATACCGGCTTTGAATATTTCACTAATGCGTCTATGGGACGCGTGCTGTTATTTGCCGTTATTATTTTATTTCTGCAGTGGCGCCCAAATGGTTTATTCAACCTGAGTACACGAAAGCTTGATTAATACAAGAACGGAGGGAAGACATGGGATTATCAAAATGGATCGGAACAAAGCAGGGCATTTTTATCGTGCTGCTTGTTCTGTTGGCTGTACTGCCTCTTATACTTAATGATTTTCATACAAATCTGCTCGGCCGCTATCTGGCCTTTGCCATACTCGTCATCGGCCTGGATCTTGTCTGGGGCTATACCGGCATATTAAGCCTTGGCCATGGAATTTTCTTTGGGCTTGGTGCTTACATTATGGCTATCTACGTAACGACTGAATCATCCGGAGGCGCCCTCCCCGACTTTATGATGTGGAGCGGGATGACTGAACTTCCGTTTTTATGGGAACTGCTTTCCAATCCCGTAGCTGCTATTCTTCTTGGAATTCTTCTACCGATGGCTATCGCCTCCCTGCTCGGTTTTTTTACATTTCGGAACCGGATTAAAGGCGTGTACTTCACTATCTTAACGCAGGCGCTTGTGCTCGTAACCGTCACCCTTATTGTCAGCCAGCAGCGCTACACCGGCGGTTCGGATGGGTTAAGCGGTTTAAGCACGATGTTTGGATTTTCTTTATCGAGTCCGCAGACCCAGCTGTTTTTATACTTTCTGACGCTTGTCGTGCTGGCAGCTGTCTTTTACTTCTGCTTCAAGCTGGTGAACAGCCGTTTTGGTAAAGTGCTGATTGCCATACGGGACGGGGAAAACCGTCTTCGTTTTTCCGGCTACAATACCGCTTATTATAAAATGGTGGTATTTACGCTCTCTGCCGGTATTGCCGGACTCGCCGGAATGTTATACGTGCTTCAGATCCGCATTATCACGCCGACGATGATCGATATTATTCCATCCATTGAAATGGCTCTCTGGGTCGCGATAGGTGGACGCGGTACCCTTCTCGGACCGATATTCGGGGCCATTCTTGCCAATGTGGGAACTACCTTTTTCAGTGAAAATTACCCTGAATTATGGACCTATTTTATCGGACTTGTCTTTATTGTCGTTATCGTCTTTCTGCCGGGAGGCCTGATGTCGATTGGAAATAAATTAAAAAGAAAACGGAGGGGATCAGATCATGAAGAAGCAGAACAACAAGCAGGATCAGCCGCTGACAAGCATTCTTAAATGCCGGGACGTTCTTGTGAAATTTGGTGATTTTACCGCACTGGACCGCTTTTCGTTCGGCATGGCCGATAAAGAAATTCACTTTCTTATCGGGCCGAATGGCGCCGGTAAAACGACATTTCTTGATGTGCTCTGCGGATTAACAAAAATGAGCGATGGCAGCATTACTTTCCAGAAAAATTATTCCATTGATGATAAAAAGGAATTTGAAATTGCCAGAAAAGGGATCGGACGGAAATTTCAGGCGCCTTCCATTTTTCCGCACCTTACTGTGCAGGAGAACCTCGAAGTTGCCATGAAGCAGGAAAAAGGCGTCTTTTCCATGCTGCGGGCCAAAATGACTAAAAAACAAAAAGAAAAAATAGACCGTCAGCTGGAGATTATCGGCCTGGCCGGCAAACGCGACATTCTGGCGGGAGGCTTATCGCACGGACAGAAACAGTGGCTTGAAATCGGCATGGTCATGATGCAGGAACCTGAACTTCTCCTGCTTGATGAGCCGATCGCCGGCATGACCGAAGAAGAGGAAGAAAAAACAGGCAGCCTTCTCCGCGAGCTGAAACAGGACTGCTCTCTGATTGTGGTAGAGCATGACATGGATTTTGTAAGGGAGTATGCCGAAAAAGTAACCGTCATGCATGAAGGAACGCTTCTCAGTGAAGGCACCATGGAAGAAATCCAGCAGAACGATAAAGTTCGGGAAGTATACCTCGGCAGCAAAGGAGCCGATGCTCATGCTTAGTGTTGACCGCATTGACGCGGCATATGATGAAAGTACGGTTCTGCGCGGTGTCTCTATTAACGCCAAAAAAAATCAGGTAACCTGCATTCTCGGCCGTAATGGAGTCGGCAAATCGACGTTGATCAAATCGATTATGGGTGTGCTGAAAGTGCAGGAAGGCCGTTTAACGTTTAACGATAAAGACATTACAAAGGCAATACCCGCCAAACGCGCCCGGGCCGGTATGAGCTATGTGCCGCAGGGCCGCGAGATCTTTTCCAGCCTGACCGTGGAGGAAAATCTGCTTCTTGGACTCGAAGCAAATCAGAACAAAAAAACAGATATATTCGAAACCATTTACCGCTATTTCCCTGTGCTCAAAGAAATGAAAAACCGTAAAGGCGGTGATTTGAGCGGCGGTCAGCAGCAGCAGCTTGCGATCGGCCGGGCGCTTGCAGCAGAACCCGCCCTTCTTCTGCTCGATGAACCGGCTGAAGGCATCCAGCCTAACATTGTAGAAGACATTCAGCAGGTTATCATCGATTTGAAACAGAATACAGAAACGGCCATGATACTCGTCGAGCAGAATATCGAGTTCGCCCGTTCCGTCGGAGATTATTTTTATGTAATGGACCGGGGACGGATTATGTTTGAAGGACCCGAGCTTGTGCAGGAAGAGCTTGAACAGTACCTAAGTATTTAAAAACAACTTAAAAAGAGATTCCCGAAAGTATGCGGGAATCTCTTTTTTGTGAAACATACAATATCGCTCTAATAAGTGTACCTGTCAGGCGGCATAACCAGCATAAAAATAGAACCGTTTAATATACCGATATATGCCCATCCGCCCGGGATTCCGTCCCTCCAATGTACACGCCGCTATCTGGATCTCTCCAGATAATCTGCCCGCGGCCAAAACCGGTTTCATCTGCTGCCTTTCGAATATGATGGCCTCTGCGCTCCAGCGCCTGTGCAATATGATCAGGAAATAACGGTTCAATTTCAATCGTCTTCCTTTCCGACCACCTCCACCTCGGAGCATCCAGCGCCGCCTGCGGGTTCAGACCGAAATCAATGCTGCTTGTGAGCACCTGCAGATGTCCCTGCGGCTGCATGAATCCTCCCATTACGCCGAATGCCCCTGCTGCCCGGCCGTCTTTTGTTAAAAAGCCGGGAATGATCGTATGATAGGTTCGTTTGGCGGGTCCCGCTGCATTTACCGCGTTTTCATCCATACTGAAGTTGCGCCCTCGGTTCTGCAGGTTAATCCCCGTGCCGGGAACAACAAGTCCGGACCCAAAATCCATATAGTTGCTTTGAATATAGGACACCATATTTCCCTCTTTATCTGCGGCCGCCAGATAAACTGTGCCCCCCTTTTGAGGCTTTCCGGGTTTCGGAAGCATTGCTTCTTCTCCAATCAAGGTTCTCCGCTCTGCCGCATATTCTTTGGAAAGCAGTTCTTCCACCGTTACTTTCATATCTTTCGGATCTGTAATGTAGTGCAGGCCGTCCGTGTACCCGAGCTTCATTGCCTCCATTAATGCATGATAGGTATCCGTCGATTCTTTTCCCTTCAATTTCATATCTTCGAGAATATTCAGTGCGAGAAGCGTATTCAGTCCATGCCCGTTCGGCGGAATTTCCCAGACGTCATACCCTTTATAGGAAACAGAAATCGGCTTCACCCAGTCTGCCTGGAAATTTTTTAAATCTTCTGCTGCAATCCATCCCCCGTGCTGTTTTGAAAAGGCATCCACCTTCGCGGCAAGCTCCCCCTCATAAAAAGAGGCGGCTTTTGTGGCGGCAATATCACGAAGCGTGCCGGCATGATCCGGAAACGTCCATATATCTCCTGCTTTGGGGGCCTGTCCATTTTTCGTAAAAACGCGGAACCACTCTTCAAATTCAGCTCCCTTTAATGTATCGCTGAATAGCTGAACCCCGCGTTTCCAGTACTTCGCCACCGCTGCGCTGACAGGAAATCCTTCTTCCGCAAGCTTTACTGCCGGCGCCAGCACCTCTTCAAGCGGCAGTACACCAAATGCTTCGGAAAGTTCAGCCCATGCGCCGGGTGCTCCCGGAACGGTTACCGGAATAAACCCATGGTCCGGCACATCCGTGAGCCCTTTTTCTTTCAGTTTTTCCAAAGTAAACGCCTTGGGTGAGCGTCCGCTGGCGTTTAACCCGTACAGCTTTTCCTTCATCCAGACAAGCGCAAACGCATCCCCGCCTATCCCGTTGGAGGTTGGCTCCACTACCGTAAGAGCAGCAGCGGCGGCAATGGCCGCATCTACGGCGTTGCCTCCTTTTTCAAGCATCTGCCTGCCGCAGTCAGCAGCCTGCGGCTGCGATGCGGCCACCATTCCATTTTTTGCGTAGATTGGAAGTCTTGCCGTTCGATAAGGCTGATACAGCTCATCATATATCATCTTTTATTTCCTCCTTTTATTGCTGCGGCTGCGTCCATCTCCCGATCCTTTTTACCGGTTTTCCCGCGGCTGAAAAAATGGTTTCCCCCCGAAGAAAAGTTTGTTCAATGGAAGCGGAAAAAGTCATTCCTTCATAAACACTGTGTTTGTTTTTCATATACATGTTTTCTTTTGTGACAGTAAAGCTTTTATTCATGTCCACAAGCACAAGGTCCGCATCTTTTCCTTCCTTTATCTCTCCTTTGCTGCCGGAAAGGCCGAAGCGCTCTGCCGGAGCTCCTGAGAGCCACTGTGCTGTCCTCGGAAACTTTATGCCATGAGCGGCGGCGAGTTCCAGCACGGCGAGAAACGTATACTGCCCTCCGCTGATTCCGCCCCACGCCGCAAACATGTCATCTGTATCTTTCATGTCAGATGGACAAGGAGAATGATCGGAGGATACCATATCAATTTTCCCGTCAAGCAGCGCCTCGATAAGCTTCTGTTTCTGCTCGTTGGAACGAAGAGGCGGTGCGCATTTTGCAGCAGCTCCCTTTTCAACGAGCGTATCTTCCGTAAACAATAAGTAATGCGGGCATGTTTCCAGCGTCACATCTACTCCCGCCAGCCGGGCTTCCTGAATACGTTCCACTGCCTCTGCTGTACTGATATGAACAAAGTGAAGCGGGCATTTTGTTACTTTTGCATAGGAGATCGCCCGGTTCACTGCCTCTACTTCCGCTTCCTCCGGCCGGCTTCTTGAAAAAGAAACCGCGTCTGTATGTTCGCTGTATCGCTGCTCCATGCCTTTTACGATCACAGCACTTTCCGAATGGAGAGCCAGCAGTTTTCCCGTTGGGGCAATCTTCTGCATGCCATTAAAAAGGGTATGGTCATCCGAGCGTTCAAACTCTTTATTTCCCGTGGGTGACATAAACGCTTTGAATCCTACTACTCCTTCAGCTGCGAGGGTCTCCAGCTCTTCTTCGTTTCCGGGCACAAGACCTCCCCATAAACCGAAATCTGCGATTGATTTCCGGCTGCCCGTTTCTGCTTTTTCTTTCAGTGCCTCTACCGTAACAGTAGAAGGAATGCCGTTTAACGGCATATCAAAATATGTAGTCATTCCCCCGGCAGCCATCATGGCCGATCCCGTTTCAAACCCTTCCCAATGCTCACGGCCTGGTTCGCTGAAATGGGCATGTACATCAATGCCCCCCGGAAAGACGTAAAGTCCCTGCGCATCGACTTCGGAATCAGCTGTCCCGGCGATAGAAGAATGAACCTTTTCGATGAGCCCGTTCTTAATGGCGACATCCGCAGTGACGACCGTTTCCTTCAAAACAACCCGGCCTTTCCGGATGATTACATCATAATTATCCATCAATTACCTCTCCTTATCTGTTTTCATGTCAGCTTTCTTCACAATGATTGTATATGCTTTTCATTTTACTGGTAATATGACAATTAATCATTAGCAATTCCAGCAATTTCTTTCTCTATTATTGGCTATAGTGACTAAATTCGTGTTCGAAGAATAGAAAGGACGATACAGCTTGAAAATAGAACATTTATTTCAGACTCCGCTGCTTAAAGAAGCTTCTATTCTTGCCGGCCGGAATGGCCAGGATCGGTCCATCACCAATGTCAGCATGATGGATGCGCCGGATATCGGGGAGTACTTAAATGAGCATGACCTGCTCGTAACCACCGCTTATCATTTTAAAGACGACCCGGCTATGCTTACAGACCTTATTAAACATATGAACGAAAAAGGCTGTGCCGGCATCGGTATTAAAACAAAACGCTTTCTGCATGAAGTACCTGAAGAAGCCGTGGCGCTCGCTGATGTGCTTGATTTCCCGATCATTGATCTGCCCGCCCACATCAGCCTGAGCACTATTGCAGCACACCTTCTCAGCAGTATGCTTGATACGCGCACTACGGAACTGCAAAAAGCTATTTCCGCCCATCAGACCTTCACCCGTCATATTATCAGCGGGAAAGACCTGCAGAGCCTTATTGTAAGCGTGGCGGCGACAGTAAATCAGCCGGTGTTCATGCTCGACCACCATGCCAGGCTTATTTCTGCTTCCGAGCCGATGCCTGAAGTGATTGATTCTTTTACCGCATTATACAAAATGAATTTTTTATTCTTTCTCGAAAATACGACGCATACTACTTTTTCCCTGCTTTCCCCGCCCTGCACGCAAATTACGCTGTTTCCCATCTATACTCATGAATCAACATGCAGCTACCTTGCTGTTGCCGGAAAAGCAGACAGCTTCAGCAGTGAACTTATTCTTACAATGGAACAGGCCGCCAACGTTATCGCTTTCGAACGTCTAAAGGAAAACGCATTGAAGCAGCATCAGCAGAAAGCCAGAAATGAATTTTTTATTAATTACTTAGAAGGCGCTTTTACAACAAAAGAAGAAATTATTAACCGGGCCAAGGAATTCAACCTTCCGAACGAAGGAAAATATATATGCGTCGTAGGTAAAGTGGACCGGGAGGAAAAATGGAGAAGCTTTACCCAGTCCCAGCTGGAAACGAGCGAGGTTTTTGACTTCATTGAAGGAGAACTGCCCGACTTTCCATTTCCCCCCCACTTGTTTATAAAAGGAGAAATGCTGATCGTACTGCTTCAGGCCGACGAGCATACCGGAGAAGCCGTTACTTCTATTACCAGTGTACTCAGATCTCTTCAACGGGAAACAAAAAGCTATTTCCAGCGCACGATCTCGTTTGGAATCAGCAATATCACCCATCAGTTTCTTGATGTCGATACAGCTTTCCGCGAAGCAAGAGATGCCCTGCAGACCGGCCAGCTTTCCGGCGTGCCGGCGTCCGTTCAGGCCTATCAGACAAAGGACGTGGCAGAACTGCTCCGCGTTATTCCTGTCGATGATTTAAAAGAATTTTATATTCACACGATGCAGCAGCTTGGGCAGGCAGGAAACGATGATCCTACCCTCCTTTACACCCTCGCTGTTTATCTGGAAACCCACTGTCATATTTCCGAGACGGCTAAACGGCTTTACGTCCACCGCAATACCGTTATTTACAGGCTGGAGAAATGCGAAGAGCTGATCGGCAAGAGCCTTAAAGACCCGGAAATCACGCTGCGCCTCCGTCTCGCACTTCGGATTAGAGCATCTCTTTCCATGGTCGAATGATGGGAAGATAATCTACAATTTTTTGTAAAAACCACCTATTATTTTTATATTATTCAGTTATTTAAACCAATGACTTGGAAGGATTTATCAATTACGATGAATTTATATCACGAAAAACAGCAGCCGGACCGGCGGACACTTACTGCACAAGGAGGCAGAAAAGCGATGTATACTCTTCAGGAGCTAAATGATATGACAGAACACGATTTCACCAATTCGTTAAAGGATATTTATGAACACTCGCCGTGGGTGGCTGAAAAGGCTGCGATCCATCGTCCTTTTTTCAGCCGGAATGATCTTCACAGCGCCATGGTACAGCAGGTCAGAAAAGCGTCTCCCGAAGAACAGACAAACCTTATCTGCGCACATCCAGTACTCGGCACATCCAAACCGATGAGCAGCTCCTCTGTTTCAGAACAGGAAGGTGCAGGTCTCCAGCATTTAACGGAAGAAGAACAGCAGCGTTTTGATGAATTAAATGCGCTGTATATGGAAAAATTTGAGTTCCCCTTCATTTATGCTGTAAAAAATAAAACCAAACGTGATATTTATGAGTCACTGGAAGCCCGGATAGAGCTCACCAAAGAGCAGGAAAGAGAACAGGCATTGGAAGAAATATTTAAAATTGCCAACTTTCGGCTGGATGCCCTTCTAATAGAAGAAAAAGAAGAACGTCTGTCCCATTAACTTTTGATTTTCAGAAAGGAGAATCGTACTGATGGCACTAACTACTCACATTCTAGATATCGCCCACGGCCGCCCGGCAGCTTCCGTCCAGGTGCAGCTGTTCTCTATTGATGAAGCTGGTACCCGTACCCAGCTGCGTGAGGATTGGACAAATGACGATGGCAGGCTGAATGTGCCCATGCTCCATGCAGATCAGCTTAAAGCCGGTGAATATGAAATGCTGTTTTTTATTGGAAATTACTTTGCATCTATAGAACAAGCCCCGGCAGACGAACCTCGTTTCCTGCAGCATGTCTGCATAAGATTCGGCATCTCTGCACCTGAGGAGCATTATCACATACCGCTCCTTATTTCTCCCTGGGGCTACCAGACCTACCGGGGCAGCTGATACTTTATCGTCGAAGAAGGAGAGAACCATAGATGAAGAATTATTTTTCTTTTGAAGCCCTACATACTAATTACCGTAAAGAAAGCATTGCAGGCGTGACCACTTTCCTGTCGATGGCATATATTTTATTTGTTAATCCGATGATTCTCAGTGATGCAGGAATGGATGAAGGAGCCGTTTTTACAGCCACCGCGCTTGCTGCGGCTCTTGGTACCATTATCATGGGTATTCTGGCTAAATATCCAATTGCCCTTGCGCCCGGCATGGGATTGAACGCTTTTTTCTCCTACACTGTCGTGCTGGGGCTGGGCATTGACTGGCAGATTGCTTTATTTGGAGTGTTTATGTCCGGTATTGTGTTTATGGCTATCACCATGTTTGGAGTTAGGGAAAAAGTCATCAACGCTATTCCCGCCCAGCTGAAATATGCTGTTGGGGCCGGTATTGGATTGTTTATTGCTTTTATCGGCCTGAAAAATGCCGGAATTGTCGTTGCAGATGAATCGACTGTAGTAGGTCTCGGTTCCATTACCGAACCGACAGTACTGCTCGCCTGCTTCGGTCTTGTCGTCACTGTCATTCTAATGGTTCTCAAAGTATACGGCGGGATTTTCTTCGGCATGATTCTTACATCGATTGCCGGCATGGCAGCAGGTCTTATTGCATTCCCATCCGCAGTCATATCTCCTGCCCCAAGCCTGGCGCCCACGTTTGGAGCGGCTTTCACACAGCTTGGGAGCCTGGATTGGACAACAGCTGTCATTGTTCAGCTTATTATCGTCATCTTAACGTTTTTATTTGTCGATTTTTTTGACACGGCCGGAACCTTGTATGCCGTGGCCAACCAGGCAGGTTTTATAAAAGATAACAAGCTTCCGCGGGCGGGCAAAGCCCTTCTGTCTGACTCATCCGCTACGGCAATAGGCGCTGTTCTTGGTACCTCAACGACGACTGCTTATATTGAATCTTCATCCGGAGTAGCAGCAGGCGGCCGGACAGGCTTTACGTCTATCGTTACGGCGGGATGCTTTTTAGCGGCCCTGTTTTTCTCCCCCCTTCTGGCAGTCGTAACAGAAGAGGTAACAGCTGCTGCCTTAATTATGGTAGGAGTGCTTATGGCTTCCTCCCTCCGCTTTATTGAATGGGACAAGCTCGAAATAGCCGTCCCGGCTTTTCTGACTATTGTTGCGATGCCCCTGACATACAGCATCGCTACCGGTATCGCCTTTGGCTTTATCTTTTATCCCATTACCATGCTTTTAAGCGGACGCCGCAAAGAAATACACCCTGTAATGTATGTGCTGCTTTTCGTTTTTCTCGCCTACTTTTTCTTTTTAAGCGAATAATACAGGTAGAAAAACAAACAGGCTGTTGAGAATGTTGTTTCTCAGCAGCCTGTTTGTTTCCATTCTGTCATTGTATACATTAGAGATGAATCAGCACTTTGCCGAATTTACCTCCTGTTGTTACCGGTACGTCTTTTCCATACATATCGTTTAAGTACTCAACAGCTTCTTGGATCTGATCGTTATTTAACGAAATGTTGTAATCAGTAAACCACGCATTTATATTATTTCCAACTTCGTCTAAGCTCATGCTGGTCGTTTTTTGATGACGTTCAATTAATGACTGATACGAATAATCATTTACATAAAGCAGCTGCAGTAAATAATACATATCCGTAGAAATACTTTCGCCCTCTACTTCCAGCACCGGCATTAATTCTTCAACCAACTTATTTTCTTTAGCCCCTGCCATCAGGCTGATATAGACATATTTATCTGCGCAGCTGATTGCTTTTTCTACGGCTTTCCAACTCGTAAGAGCCGGACACATAGAGGCAAACACCAGGTCAAACGTACCGTATTTATCCAATTCCACTTCTTCAAATGATTGATTGATAATGTTTAGATTAACTGCATGATGCTCCGCATTTTCTTCCAGCATACTTGTTAGCATCGAAGAGGGTTCCAGTGAATGGACGCCGGCACCTTTTTTTGAAAAAGGAATGCTGAAAACACCTGAAGCAGCCCCGACATCCAAAATAGATAAATGTTCAAAAGAACCCGTCTGCTGTTCGATCCATGTGATGATCCGTTTCGTGCGTTTTATTCCCCCGGCACTAAAAGAATCTGCATTAAATTTTTCTGCCCAATTTTCAAAACCTTTGGATTGATACGAGCCCTGCCCCGCTTTTTCCATCTTTTTAATCGCAGTATTCGGATCATTCTGCCACGCCTGTTCCCAATAATCCTTGGTGAACAATGGTTTATTCATTATCTTCTTCCTTTCTATTACAACTATAAAAGAGTCATGATGTATGTGATCAGCCTAAAAATAAAGACTGTCTTATTTAGGAACAGCCTCTTTATTCTTTATTAAATCTGCTATTGTTGTCTGTCTTAGTTCATCTTCCATTTTCAACTCTGCTGTGGACATCACCTGTTCAATGGCACATCCTTCTCCATGGTTAAAGTGGCAGTCAAACAGCGAAGATTTCCCTTCGATTGCATGAATAATATCGAGAAAAGAAATAGATTCCCATTCACGTGGTAACGAGTAACCGCCATGAGCGCCCGATGCAGAAACCACGAGCCTTTCTTTTACTAACTTCGTCAATATTTTCGATAAATACGTTGGAGACACGGATTGTTGTTCCGCCAGCTGCTGGACTCCTACAGGCTTGTCCACTTCAGAAGTCACAGCCAGATGGAGCATAGTGTGCAGTGCATAATTGGTTCCTTTAGAAAACTTCAACTGCTTCACCTACTTTTAATAATAAAGATATCATAGATTCATTTTATCTTTTATAAATTTTTCTGTCAATTGATATCGATGGCCTGCTGTTAAAATACATGTGCACATGTTCTTTTCAGGAGCCAAAGAGAATCTTTCTACTGAAGCGAACCGGCGATTGTATCTATATTATGACGGAACATTCCTTCGTAGGTTCCTTCTTCTGTTCCTGCGTCTCCCATCGCATCCGAATACAATTCGCCTCCGACCTCCACTTCATGATCCTGCCGGGCGGCTCCTTCTATAATGGCATTAATAGAACGTCCGGACACGCTGGATTCTACAAACACAGCACCTATTTCCCGCTCTACAAGCAGATTCACAATGTTATCTACATCCCGCACGCTGTACTCCGAATCCGTACTCAGCCCCTGCAGTCCTTCTACTTCCAAATCATAGGCGCTGCCGAAATACCCGAAGGCGTCATGAGCTGTAACGAGAACCCTGCTTTCATCCGGTATCCTGCCCAGCTCTTCTTCTGCATACGTGTCAAGCTCTGTCAGCATGTTCTTATATGCCTCTCCCTGCTGCTCATAGTATTCACCGTTCTCTGTATTCAGCGAAGACAGCTCTTCTGTTACAGCGTCCGCCGTGTAGCTCCACATGTCCGGATCAAACCAGACGTGCGGATCCGTGGAATCACTGTCTGCTTCGGTCTGCAGCATATCTTCTGGAATATTCTCCGCTACGGGCACAGCGGTTGTTTCACTTCCTACATTATCAAACACTTCCTGCATGTTCCCTTCCAGATTCAATCCATTGTAAAAAATAATATCGGCATTCGCCAGTTTGCCTATATCTTCCTGGGTCGGTTGATACAGGTGAGGATCCACCCCCGGTCCCATTAACGTTTCCACTTCTACGTATTCGCCGCCGATGTCGTTAACCATGTCCCCGACTTGAGAGGTAGTTGCAAGAATCCGCAGTGGTTCCTCTTCGCTTACCGAAGTAGTCTCTTCGGTGCCACAGGCCGCCAATATCCCCGTCAATGCAGCAATACAAATTCCGAATCCGGCTTTTTTCAACTTGCTTCCTCCTATGTTTTGCCTATGGGCAAATCTTATAGTAAAAAAATATAATTTAGCTAAAGTCTAAAATGTTTCCTTAAGGAAAGAATAGACTATTTTTTATTTTTCGTCAATTATCTTTCCATCTGCCCAAATAAAAAAAGCCCTGTTCAGGACTTTTCATTCGCTGCCTGAACATTCAGGACTTCGGCAGCCTTTCGAACCGCCCTGATAATACTGGCATACCCTGTACAGCGGCAGAGGTTGCCTGCCAGAGCTTCCTGAATGTCTGTGATAGACGGATCACTATTTTGATTTAAAAGAGCTTTAGCCGCTACAATCATGCCGGGCGTACAGTATCCGCACTGGAATCCACCCTCTGTCAAAAACGCTTCCTGAATGGGATCCATCGCTTCTTTTGATCCGATTCCTTCAATGGTCGTTATGCTGCTTCCTTCTACCTGGCAGGGCATCAGCAGACAGGCATTCATCAGCTCACCGTCTACGAGAATCGAACAGGCTCCGCAGCGTCCCACCCCGCAGGAAATCTTGGTCCCCGTCTGCTGCAGATCTTCTCTAAGCACGTCCGCCATTCTTGCTGATGGATTCCCGCTGTAGCTCACCTGTTGGTTATTCACCTGAAAGTGAACATCCTTTTTCACCGTGCTGTTATACCCTGGCTTCATATCTATTCTCCTTTCGGCCGAGCTTCATCAGTATTTCCCTGGAAATCGGAATGCTCGTAATATGTGTGCCGATGGCCTGAAAAACAGCTTCAGCAATTGCAGGAGCCACAGCCACCGTTCCGATTTCACCTACTCCCCGCGGTCCATACTGGTCATTTTCATACAAGTCTTCAATTGCTTCCACTTTCATTTCAGCCGGCGCATCCTGAATACTTGGAATCATATACGTATCCAGGTTATCTGTATCATACTGCCCATTTGTCATCGCGGCATTTTCCATTAAGCTGTAGCCGATCGACATCACGCCGCCGCCTTCCACCTGGCCTCTGTATCCTTTAGGATTTACTACGGGTCCGGCCGCTACAGCATGCTGCAGGTCTATCACTCTCACGACGCCAAGACGCATGTCAATTTCTATTTCCACCACAACAGATCCGAATGTATATAAGAAATGACCGGAATCAATTTCATCAGGCGTAACCGGAAAATCAAAAGTAGTCTGGACTTCCAGCGTTTTCTCCGGAAATGCTTCAGCGAGCTCACGGTAGGTTATGGCCTGTTCCCTCGTTTCAAACTTATAAAGACCGCCTTTTCCTGTATAAAAATCCGCCGGGCTTTTGTCCAGGAGTGCGGCAGCCCGTTCAAACAGCTGCTGTTGAAATAATGGCTTCAGGCGCTGGACGGCATGATGGACCATGCTGGTTCCGCGTGATGCTGTAGTTGACCCCGACACCGGGACTTTTTCAGTGTCTCCAATAAGAAAACAAACATCCTCCCGCCGGCATTCGAAAGCCTGGACGAGAGTATTTTCAATAACCGCTACGATGCCCTGCCCGCACTCCTCAAATCCAAATACACCTTCTATTTTCCCTTCCCGGTTCAGGCGGATCATGCCTCCGGAAGGATCCAGCCTTCCGTATCCAAGCCCGCCGCCGTGCATCGTTACAGCCGTACCAATACCGCGTTTAATATATTTGCCGGGGGGCTGCTTTTCTTTCAGCTCTGCTTCCTTTTCTTTTCTTATACGTTCAGCTGCTTCCAGGACAAGCAGGCCGCCATTTGTCGGTGCAATACGATGGCCGAGCGGTCCCGGTGACTCATTTTTCCTCATATTCGCTGCCTGAAAATCATGCAGATCCATATTTAAAGCTGCAGCAAGCCGGCTGATCTGGCCTTCAAGTGCAAATGTGATCTGGTTGCCGCCAAAGCCGCGGAATTCACCGGCTACACCATTATTTGTGTAAATCGACAAGCCTTTCGTATGCACATTTTCGATGTCATAAGGACCTGAGGCATGTTCTACGGCAAACTCCAGAATAGCCGGCCCCAGCGTGGCATAGGCTCCCGTATCAGCCTCAATATAGGTCTGGTGGGCGAGCAGTTTTCCTTCTCTGTCCGCCCCGGTTTTCATTTTAATTTTCATCGCATGGCGTTTAATGCCGGCACGAACTGATTCTTTACGGCTGTTATGAATATGGACCGGTTTTCCTGTTTTTAACGCAAGCAGCGCCGCATAAGGCTGAACGTTAAGCTCATCTTTTCCACCGAACGAACCTCCCATTGGACTCGATACTACACGGATGTTCTCTTCTTCCATTTGTAGAATTCTGGAGAGCTGAAACCGGTCTTTCAGGCCGTGCTGAGTGCCCATGTAGACGGTAATGCCTCCGTTTTTTTCCGGCACTACTACCCCGCCTTCTGTTTCCATATAGGTGTGCATCTGCCGGGGCGTTTCATAGGTTTCCTCCACTACCACATCGCAGGACGCAAAAGCTTCTTCTGCACTGCCGCGTTTCTGCTCAGCCCGATGAAGAATATTTCCCTCTTTATGAAGCTCCGCTGCTTCTTTCGCCAGGCTTTTTTCCATCGTATCCAGAATCGGAAGCTCTTCATACTCTACAATAATTTTATCCAAAGCTTCTTCTGCAGCTTCTTTGGAAACAGCTGCGACTGCTGCAACCGCATCTCCCATGTATCGTACTTTCTCTTCGCAGAAGACCGGCTGATTGGGCGTAACAATGCCAAACCCGTTTAAACCGGGAACATCTGCCGCTGTGATGACCGCCTTTACGCCGGGAAGTTCTTCAGCATCTTTTGTATGAATGCTTTTGATCAAAGCGTGGGGATAATGGCTCCGCAGAACCCTTCCATAGAGCATTCCTTCCATACGGCGGTCTGTTAAATATTTAAGTGATCCCGTTACTTTCTCTATTCCATCCGGGCGGATTTTTCCATCATTTTTCAGGGGCATTGCTTACCTCCTCCTTTTTCCATGTCTCCAGTGCCGATTCCAAAATCATACCGGCCGCCATTTTTCGATACTCTGCCCCTGCAAACACATCAGATTCCGGAGCATAGTCCTCCAAAATAGTATCGCAGGCTGTCGTGACAGCAGCATTTGTCAGTGCCTGATTTTCCAGACAGGATTCTACTGCCTGCATCCGCTGCGGGGTCTGATTTCCTCCGCCTACAGCGATTCGTACATGCTTGAGCCGTCCTGACGGGGTCCAGTCTGCAGATGCGGCTACCGTTAAAATGGATGGACTGAAGGTTTCCCGGCTGCCTACCTTTTCAAAAAAAGCAAGCGCCGGTGCCGGCAGGGGAATCTTTACAGCCAGAAGCAGTGCGGCTTTTTCCTGCATCAGGCTTAAATATTGGTCCAGGGGGAGCACCTGTTCTCCTTTTTCATCTATGAAATGGACGTCGGCATTTAATGCAAGCAGGGACGCCGCCGCATCGCCTTTGCGATAGCCGATGTTCCCTCCAATCGTTCCCTGATTTCTGACAGCAGGCGAGCCGACAGCTCCGGCTGCTCTGCATAATACAGGAGCGTATGCCTTTAGAATAGGATGATTCATGCAATAACGAAGAGGCACATCCGCTCCAATGGAGAGAACATCTTTTCCATCAAGCACTTGTCTTTGCAGTGTTTTCAGATCAAGAGCCTTGAGCATAATCACATAGGGCGGCAGCGGCACACCTTTTTCCCGCTGGAGCTGAAAAGTGGTGCCTCCCATCATAAAAGCGGCATCTCTGCCGTATTTTTCTTTCATCTGCCAGGCTTCTTCTATTGTATTTGGTGTTAAAATGACACTGTTTGCAGCAGCCATTGGTAATCTTCCTTTGTGTCTATGTCATAGAAAAACTCATCATTCCCCCGGGAAATAAAGCTTCCCTGAAGAGAATCATCGGCGCGGAGAAGGGAGCGCGCACCCTTGTCTCCTTTAAGCTGTTTCAAGCGGGGAAACAGCTGCTTTTGCAGCAGAAGCGGCGGCTGCAGGCAGCCTTCTCCTTTTACTGCTGCATAATCCTGTGATGCTTCTTCACACGTACTAATTAATTGATTGATGATATCTGCAGTAATCAACGGCTGGTCGGCGAGCATAACGATAACTGCTTCCGCCCCGGCAGCTTCTGCTTCTTCTATACCACGCCGCAGGGAATAAGCCTGGCCTTCCAAAGCCCGCTCCGCCTCCACCGTTTTCCATTTGTTTCTCAAACCGCTGTGATAAAATTCGGAATGGATCCATTCGGCATCTGCTCCGGGACGTGTAATAATAAACGTGGCATCCAGTCTGGATATAAGAGCCTGCTTTAAGGCAATACTCCCAAGCGTAAAATCGCCTGCCGGCAGATGAAGCTTGCTTTCCTGCATGCGTGTACTCTGTCCCGCCGCCAGATAAATGCCGAATATTTTTTTCATCCCGCCGCCTCCTTAATAGCAGCGTGTTTCGATAAAGGAATGATTTCTGCTAAAATACTGACGGCAATTTCCTCAGGCCCTTCGGCTTTGATAGAAAGGCCGATGGGAGACGTTACCCATTCCGGAAGTTCCTGCCCATCACGCAGCCTTTCCGCCCTTGCCTTGGATCCGAGAATACCAAGATATGCCGGGCGTCTGGGGATCAGGCTTTCCAGCAGTTCTTTGTCATACTGAAAATGATGGGTCATCAACAGCACAAAATCGGAAGCAGATACAGGCACCTGTTCAGCCAGTTTTTCAGGAAACCCACAATAGACGGCATCTGCTGATGGATGAATACGCTTTTGGCACCTTTCTTTCCGCCAGTCTGCAAGAATTACGGAAAAACCGCTCATTGACGCCATATGCACAAGCGGCTCCACGTCAGTTCCGGCTCCAAATATAACGAGCCGCCGTTTCGGTTTGATTAGCTGCGCGTACATTACTTCTCCGGAAGGAGCAATAAATCGGCCCGTTTTCTGCCCAACGGGAATTTCTCCTGCCGGTACCAGAAACGTTTCCAGCTGTGTCCCCTTCTCTACGCGAAGTACAGCCGCTTCTTTTCCTTCCTGCAGAAGAGCTTCAATCGTAAACAACCGGTCGACCTCTTCTGTTCTCAGCGGCTCCATGTGAACAAGTACACTTCCATTACAGCCGGACCCTTCTCCCCAGGAAAGCGGATCGTATCCGCGCATATCGTACTCCACCGTCCGGGCTCCGTATTTCCAGACCTCCTCCGTTCTCGCGGCAACATCCTGCTCCAGACACCCGCCGCTCAATACTCCAGTCATACTGCCGTTTTTATCAACAAGCATGGTAGTGCCTTCTTTTCTATAGGCAGAGCCTTCCACGTGAATAATAGTAGCCAGCATAGCTGGTTCGCTGCGGTTCATACGGCGCAGAGCCTGAATAATGTTGTGCAGGTTTTCCATACGGGATCTCCTTTCTACTTTACTGTTTTCTGGATGGAGTCGAGCATGCGCTTAATAGAGATATTTGACTGGGTAAGCACTTCTGATTTGTTTACGGTTAGATGCTTTTTGTTTTCCATAACAATCTTTCCATCAATAATTGTGGTTTCCACGTCATGTGCCTGGGCGGAGTAAACAACGCGGGAATAAGGATCGACCGTTTCGGATGGATAGCTGTGAAAATCACGCAGATCCATTAAAAATAAGTCTGCTTTTTTGCCGATTTCAATACTTCCCAGTTCATGATCCATTCCTATCGCTTTCGCGCCGCCGCGTGTGGCCATGCGGAGTACCTTCGCCGCAGGCATGGCCGTAGGGCCGTGAGTCGGCTTTGGCAGAAGCGCAGCCAGCTTCATTTCATGAAACATATTCAAATTATTGTTACACGCTGCCCCGTCTGCTCCAATGCTGATATCACAGCCGTCGGCATCGAGGCTGTACGTATCGGCTATACCAGAGGCAAGCTTTAAGTTGGAGCCCGGACAGTGCACCATTTTCACCCGTTTTTCTTTAATAATCTGTTTTTCTTTTTCATTGAGCCAGACACAGTGCGCCAGAATAAGGCGTTCGTTCGCCAGCCCAATGTGGTCAAGGTATTCTACATTCGGCATGCCGCGCTGCGATTCAACCAGTTCAATTTCACCTTTATTTTCCGAAGCATGGGTGTGAACATATACATTATAATAAGCAGATAAATCACGGACTTCGGTCAGCAGTTCTTCTGTGCAGGATACAACGAAGCGCGGACTGAAGGCATACTGGATTCTGCCGTTGTCATAGCCGTGCCAACGTTCCAGGAGATCTACACTCTGCTTGATGGAACTTCTCGTATTTTCCAGCAGCTGAGGAGGCACACCGTCTCCGACATCCATCATAACTTTTCCGGAAAGAGCGCGGATTCCGCTTTCAGCTATTGCCTGAAACGCCGATTCAGTATGATTAACGGTTTCCATATCAACGATCGTGGTGGTTCCACCGCTGATGCACTCCCCGATTCCAAGCATGGCTGAATAATAAAGGGATTCTTCATCGTGGGCGGCTTCAAGCGGCCACAGTCTTTTTTTCAGCCAGTCCATCAGTTCCATATCATCTGCCTGGCCCCGGAAAATCGTCTGGCATAGATGAATATGCGTTTGGATAAACCCCGGAAGCACCGTTTTACCGGTACCGTCGATAATTCTTGTCTGAGCCGGATCCGAAGCCTGGATATCTTTCCCTAGTGCTGCGATGCGGCCATCCTGTATTAGTATGTCTCCGTATACAATCTCCATTTCATCGTTCATCGTAATGATTTCAGCGTTTTTTATTAGTATGTCTTTCATGAAAATCCCTTCTTTACTGTGTATTTGGGATAAAAAAGCCGGAGAAATACACAGTCCTTCGACTATGTGCTTCTCCGGCTTCCATTCTTCTCCGCTCAGCAGAGAGACAGCTCCCGATTTCCCGATTAAAAGAGGCAGCCCGGATGAACAGGCTGTTTCCTTTTCGTTGATTAATGCCATCGTATGAAAAAAATGACGTTCTGTCTTGTTATTTGTTAGATCTCCTTACATATTTTATGTAGTAACATAGATAATCGCTGCGGCTTCTTCTGTGACAGGATCAAAGTCCTTTAAAATTGTTTTTACGTTTATAGAAAGCTGCTTTTCCAATTCTTTTTTCAAACGCTCTTTAAATTCTTTAATCAGTGTTGTATCCACCGTTAATGTGAGTTCTGGATACTTTTCATGAATGGCTTCCAGCGCCGGCACACGCTGATGCTCTCCAAACACAAGAATTTTATCCTGCAGCACTTCAATCTTGAGCTTTCTGACCCCGACCTTATACATTTCCTGGTTTACTTTATTGTAAATCTGCGCCACTTCTTTCCGCAGCGTTTTTTCATCCATGTTGTTATATATATTCATGCGGTACCTCCTCGTTTTACTGTAATACATCTCTTCAGGCTTCCGGGCTGTTTATGTATATACTCTAACAGCTTTTTATCATACAAAAACCGCCCCCTGCCTGAGCCGGGAGCGGTTTCTTTATTTTTGCTGGGTTTCTTTAATGCGGTCGAGCGTCATTTGATAACTGTCATTTCCATAGTTTAAACAACGCTTTACGCGGGATATGGTAGCCGTACTGGCTCCGGTTTCCGTTTCAATCTTGTGATACGTATTTCCGCTCTGCAGCATTCTGGCTACTTCCAGGCGCTGTGCTAAAGATTGAATTTCGTTTATCGTACACAGATCATCAAAAAATGCATAGCATTCCTCAAGATCCTTCAAAGACAATATAGCCTGAAACAGCTGATCTAATTCTTTTCCACGAAGTTTATCAATCTGCATTCTTTACACCTCACTTTAAAACGAATGTCCAACTTTCATTCCTGCTGTAAAAACCGCTTCTTATATGCTGATGAATAGGAGAATAGCTGACTTGTTTTGTTAGGTTAACATTCTATCCTGTACTTTTACAGTTTAACGCATAATAGAAGGAAAGAGTACCGTTTTCTTATGAACGTCAAAAATTCCCTTTTGGGTCACCCGGATGTAAGGCAGATGGGTAGAGGAAAAGAAAAGCATGCTGTAAATTGGGTCAGCGTGCTTGTATCCACGCTCACGCAGCTTCTTATCGATGCTCTCATGCTTGGCAATAACTTCTTCCATCGGTGCCAGCGACATAGCGCCGAACAGCTTCAGCGGAAGCCCTTCAATCACTTCATTGTTTTCTACTAGAAAGATACCGCCGTCATTCTGCTTAAGCTCTTCAAAGGCACGGAGCATATCTTTCTTCCGTTTACCGATTAAAATAATATCGCCGGTGTTGGAAAATGTTGTGGCAAGTCCGCCCAGATTCTCGGCAAATCCTTTAATAACGGTATTAATCCGCCATTTCCCGTGCCGGTCCAGCATCGTAAAAAAGCACTCATCGTGATCAGGATCAAGCTCTTCGTTAGTCGCATCCACACCTATCTGGTACGGCTTTAAAATCACCGAATTCACCAGTTCAATACCCATCGGCATGGAAAAATGCAGATCTTCGTCGGAAAGATTCCAATCAAGCATTAACGGGTGTACGCCGTATTCACTCCAGGAAAAATGCTTCTGTGGATAGAGATTCTTTTCCTCCCGGTATACCCATTTTCCTTTCGCCATGACCGCTTCCGGCTTTGGTGTGGAGGGATCTTTCAGAAAGTTAATATGGGCAATACGTCCGGGCGCGATCATTCCAACGTAGTCATCAATACCAAGATGCTTAGCGGCATTATAGGAGGCCATTTCATATGCTTCTATTTCCGGCACTCCTTTTTCCAGCGCTATTTCAATAGTCTGATCCATCACTCCGTCTTTATAAAAGGCGGGTGTGGAGCCATCTGTGTTCATGGTAAACCGGCTGAAATCAGTAATACCTGCTTCCAGCAGGCCTTCCAGCATTTCCGGCAGATCCGGACGGATGGAAGAGTAGCGCAGCGATGTAGTCATCCCTGCATCGAGCCTCATTAACGCCTCATCTGCCGTCATCGCCTCATGGTCGCCCGAAACGCCGAGCAGAGCCATTTGTATGATCGTTTTTTCAGAAGCGCCCGGCAGGTGGCCTTCTATAGGTTTGTTTATTTCTTTTGTCTGCTGCATCCAGTGGAGAATTGTATCGTCTCCGGTCATAACCCGAGGCCATGCGGTAAGTTCACCGCCCTGAACAACTAATGGATGCTCCACCCATGCCATCATTTTGGAAGGAGAAAAAATAGAATCTTCTTCCTCCATTTCCGTCTGGGCGTCATATCGTGCCCACCAATACATGGAAGTCGGAAGGTTATCCAGCTCTTCAATCAAAGTAAGCGCTTTCTTTTTTTCAACATGCAGAAAGAAAAACATATTGTCATTTACCAGTGTCGTTGTTCCCCGCTGAGATGCATAAGCTGCAAATGTATGAGGGTTGTAAAGCTGAAACGGATGTACATGGGGCTCTATATAACCGGGCACAAGATACTGGCCTGTACAGTTCACTACCTCTGCCTGATCTGTATTATCAGGAAGGCTGTCTCCTACGTATATAATTCGATCATCCGCTATCCATATATGGCCTTCCAGCCATTTTTTCCGTGCACTGCTCAAATACGTCGCATTTTTTAATACAATGTCAGGTGAGCGTTGTCCTCTAATAACGGAAAGTTGGTTTCGCAGCGTTTGTTTGTTCCATCTAAATAACCGGGATGCCATGTTTTCACCTGCTTTGCTGTATTTTTATTGGTTGATTGTTTACTCCCATCGTATCACACTTTGCCTCTGTACTCCACGAAAGGAAGTGACAACTGTGGGAACTCTGCCTTGTTAAACCGGGCAGTCCACCCATATCACTGTATCAAAAATAGAGGGGCTGCTTCGTTTCATTGAGAGGAAATCTCCCATTGTAATTTCACTGCCGGTAATAAAACAGCCCTCCGCCTGGCCGGCGGAGGGCTGAGATGCATCAGGTGGCAGCCGATATGGCTTTATGGCCGATGTCTGTACGGTAAAATAAATTGGTCGTATCAAGATCTTCAAGCTTCGCGTAAACCTTCGTCTGCGCTTCTTCAAGCGTGGAGGCTTTTTCTGCAATTAACAGCACACGGCCGCCTGCCGTTTTGTACTGACCTTCTTCCTCTTCAACTCCTGCAAAAAAGAGCATATCGGAATTAGGCACCGAAGTTATCGGCTGGTGCTTTGCATAAGATCCCGGATAGCCTTTGGAAGCGGCCACTACCCCGAGAACCGCATCATCCGACCAGGAAAGAACAGGCTTTCTCCCGGCAAGCAGCTCCATGATCACTTCTGCCAGATCGGACTCAAGGCGCGGCAGCACGACCTGCGCTTCCGGGTCACCGAAACGAGCATTAAACTCGATGACTTTAGCCCCGTCGTTTGTCATCATCAGGCCGGCATACAAAATACCGGTAAACGAGCGTCCTTCCTTTACGAGCGCTTTGGCAGCAGGCTCGAGCACCTGCTCCACTGCTTCCTGCACCTGCTTTTCCTTAAACTGCGGCACGGGGCTGTAGGCACCCATCCCTCCTGTATTCGGTCCCTGGTCCTGATCATAGGCGCGCTTATGATCCTGCGCCCCCACCATAGGGATAACCGTTTCCCCATGGACAAAAGCCATCAGGGACAGCTCTTCTCCGCTCAAATACTCTTCAATGACGACTTCCGCGCCGGCACCGCCGAATTTACTGTCTACGAGAATGTCGCGGAGTGCTTCTGCGGCTTCCTCTTCTGTTAAGGCAACAGTAACTCCCTTGCCGGCAGCCAGACCATCCGCCTTAATCACAATAGGCGCACCGATTTTCTGTACGTAAGCGAGCGCTTTTTCGTAATCAGAAAACACTTCATAAAAACCAGTCGGAATATTGTAGCGTTCCATAATGTCTTTAGCAAACGATTTACTGCCTTCAATTTCAGCGGCAGCCCGGGAAGGGCCGAATACGGTAAGGCCCTCCTTATGAAAACGGTCCGCCAGCCCTTCAAGCAGCGGTACTTCCGGGCCAATCACGGTCAGTCCGATCTCTTCCTGTTTTGCAAAGGAAACCAGGCCGTCATGATCCGACTCGCTGATTTTTATGCATTCTGCTGCTTCTTTCATGCCAGGATTGCCAGGAGCCGCGAACACTTTATTGGTTTTTCTGCTTTTTGAGAACGCCCACGCAAGAGCATGCTCCCGGCCGCCTCCGCCGATAACGAGTACATTCATAAGTGGATCGCTCCTTTTTAGTGTTTAAAATGGCGGATGCCGGTAAATACCATCGTAATTCCCAGCTCGTCAGCCATGGAAATGGATTCTTCGTCGCGGATGGAACCGCCCGGCTGAATAATAGCCGTTACGCCTGCAGCCCCTGCTGCTTCTACCGTATCTTTCATAGGGAAAAAGGCATCAGAACCCATTGCAGAACCGACGGCTTCTTCGCCTGCCTGTTCTACAGCAATTGCCGCAGAGCCGACACGGTTCATCTGTCCGGCACCAATTCCAATGGTTTTGTCGCCTTTAGCCAGTACGATCGCATTCGATTTCACGTGCTTTACGATTTTCCAGGCCAGCTTAAGATCCTGCCATTCCTGCTCGGAAGGTTCTCTTTTTGTTACAACGCGCACATCTGCATCCAGAAATCCTTTGGCATCCTGCTCCTGGACGAGCGTTCCGCCGTAAATAGAAGTCATAACCGAACGCTCCATTGGAGCTTCATCCATGGAAACACTTAGCAGGCGGATGTTCTTTTTAGCGGACAAAATTTCCAGCGCTTCCTTTGAAAAATGGGGAGCAATAACGATTTCGAGGAAGATATTCTTCAGCTGATCCGCTGTTTCCTTATCGACTTCTTCGTTTAGCGCTACAATCCCGCCGAAAATAGACACGGGGTCTGCTTCGTATGCTTTCTGGTACGCTTCGGAAATCGTGCCGGCAACGCCGACGCCGCACGGATTCATATGCTTTACGGCTACCGCAGCCGGCTGATTAAATTCTTTTACCATTTCAAGCGCCGCCTGGGCGTCGTTAATATTGTTGTAGGAAAGCTCTTTTCCATGGAGCTGAAGGGCATTGGCAATGGAGCTGATCGGCCCGATCGGCTCCCGATAGAAAGCCGCTTTCTGATGAGGATTTTCGCCGTAACGCAGATCCTGCTTTTTCTCGTATGTCACCGTGTATGTTTCCGGATAGAGTTCTCCTGTCTGGTCTGTTAAGTAATTGGCAATCATGGCGTCATAAGCCGCAGTATGGCGGAATACTTTCGCTGCAAGCATTTTTCTGCGTTCCACGCTGATTTCTCCATGCTTCTCGAGTTCATGTACAAGCTCTTCATAATCGGTTGGATCCGTTACAACGGCTACGTCCTGATAGTTTTTAGAAGCAGCGCGAAGCATGGTCGGTCCACCGATATCAATATTTTCGATCGCTTCTTCAAACGTCGTCTCCGGACGTTCAATTGTTTCTTTGAACGGATATAGATTAACAATTACATAGTCAATCGGGGCAATATTGTGCTCTTCTAGCTGTTTCATGTGGCTTTCTTCCGACCGCATCGCAAGAAGACCGCTGTGAATATTGGGATGAAGAGTTTTTACACGGCCGTCAAGAATTTCCGGGAATCCGGTAACATCCGATATACCTATTACCTTCACGCCGCCTTCTTTAAGGACACGGCTTGTACCTCCTGTAGAAATAATTTCAATGCCGAGGCTTTCCAGTTTTTTCGCAAATGGAACAATACCTTCTTTGTTTGATACGCTGATTAGTGCTCTTTTTGTATACATGCCTGTTAAAAGCTCCTTTCCAATTTTCCAGCCAGTTCATCAATAACTTCCGGATACAATCTATGCTCGATCGCCTGAATGGCGTTTGTTAATGTCTCTTTGGAATCCGTGCGGCGGATATTTACCGCTTCCTGCGCAATAATACGGCCGGTATCCATTCCTTCATCCACATAGTGAATCGTCACACCGGTGATTTTCACGCCTGCTTCCCAGGCCTGGCCGATCGCGTCTTTACCGGGAAAAGCAGGCAGCAGCGACGGATGAATATTAATAATGCGGCCCTCAAATGCCTGAAGAAGAACCGATCCGATCAGGCGCATATAGCCTGCCAGAAACACAAAAGAGATACTATGCTGTTCCAATTCCTGTACGATCTCTGTTTCAAACGCCTGTTTGGAATCGTATTGTTTTGGCAGAAAGGAAAAGACGGGAATATTCAGTGCTTCTGCTTTTCGTACAACAGCTGCCTGCGGTTTATCGCATACAAGCAGGGAGACTGCTGCATCCAGCCTCCCCTCCTGCTCTGCCCGGACAATGGCTTCAAAATTCGAGCCGCTGCCTGAAGCAAATACTGCTATTTTTTTCATGAAATCGTTCCATCCAGTACAATCGTTTCTCCAGCTGTCACGGTTCCGATCCGCACTGCCGGTTCCTGCTCTGCATGAAGCGCCTGAAGCGCCTTATCAGCGTCTTCGGGGCGGACCGCTGCGATCAGACCGATTCCCATATTAAACGTGCCGTACATATCTTTATCCGACAGGCTGCCGGCAGACTGAATCAAGGAAAAAATGTCTGGTGTCTTCCAGGCGGAAGTCTGAATGGAAGCACCAAGACCTTCCGGCAGCATCCGTGGAATATTTTCGTAAAATCCGCCGCCTGTAATGTGCGCCATCCCCTGTACGGTTACGGCATTCATTAAGTCGCGTACGGCTTTCACATATATTCTTGTCGGGGTTAACAGCTCCAGACCCAGCTTTTTATCGAGCGGAGAGTAAATTTCCTGCATATCCATATTCCCTTTATCAAACAGGACACTTCTCGCAAGGGAGAGCCCGTTGCTGTGAATGCCGGAGGAAACGAGCCCGATCAGCACGTCTCCTTCCCGGATATTTCCGCCGGTAACGATATTTTTCTTTTCCGCTGCGCCGACCGCAAATCCAGCAAGATCATACTCATCCGCGTCATACATGCCCGGCATTTCCGCCGTTTCTCCTCCGATCAGGGCGCAGCCCGACTGCTCACAGCCGTCGGCCACTCCCTTTACAATCGCTTCGATTTTTTCCGGAACGGCTTTGCCGCATGCCAGATAATCGAGAAAATAAAGCGGCTCTGCTCCCTGAACGGCAATGTCATTTACACACATGGCGACAGCGTCCTGGCCGATCGTATCGTGTTTATCCATTTGAAAAGCGATCATCAGCTTTGTGCCGACGCCGTCCGTTCCCGAAATAAGCACAGGCTCTTTGTACGGAAGGGCGGAAAGATCAAACATCGCGCCAAATCCTCCCAGACCTCCCATCACTTCCGGCCGCATCGTGCGGCTTGTATGCTTTTTCATCCGTTTTACTGCTTCATAGCCGGCCTCTACATCAACGCCGGCTTGTTTATATGCATCAGACATCGTCAAGCCCCTTTCTATTCTAGCTGTTCATCACTTTATCATGGGGATGAACGGTGTCTTCGTAAATTTCCGTCGGATAATTCCCTGTAAAACAGGCGAGACACTGGCCGCAGTTCTTGTCCTGGCTGCTTCTGCCGATACCTTCGAGCATGCCATCGATGGAAATGAAGGCCAGGGAATCAGCTCCCATTTTTTCGCGCATTTCTTCGGTTGTATGAGTGGAAGCAATCAGCTCCGCCTTCGTTGACGTATCAATGCCGTAAAAGCAGGGATGTGTAATCGGCGGTGACGTAATCCGCACATGTACTTCAAGCGCGCCCGCATCCTTTAAAAGCTGGACGATCCGGCGGCTTGTTGTGCCGCGGACGATTGAATCATCTACCATTACGACACGCTTGCCGGCGACTACGCCGCGGACCGGCGACAGCTTCATCTTCACGCCCTGCTCCCGCAGCTCCTGGGTCGGCTGAATAAAGGTCCGGCCGACATAGCGGTTTTTAATAAGGCCGAGCTCGTAGGGGATCCCGCTCTGCTCTGCAAAACCGATAGCCGCAGAGATGGAAGAGTCCGGAACACCGGTAACAACATCCGCTTCCACGGGCGTTTCTTTAGCCATCTGCTTGCCGAGGCTTTTCCGGGCGGTATGCACATTAATCTGGTCCACATCCGAATCCGGTCTTGCAAAATAAACGTATTCCATGCTGCAGATCTGTCTGTCCGCCGGTTTTGAAAACAGCTGCGAGCGCATTCCGTCATTATCGATAATAACAATTTCCCCGGGCTGCACTTCACGCTCATGTACAGCACCTACAGCATCAAATGCGCACGTTTCTGATGCTACAACATATGCGTCTCCCATTCGTCCGATAGAAAGCGGACGAAGTCCATTTGGATCCATAGCCACCATCAGCTTGTCTTCAGTTAGAACAGCTAACGCGTAAGCTCCTTTTATAGTGGAAAGTGCATCTTTAAACTGTTCTTCGAGCGTTGGATGAGGACTGCGTTTAATCAGGTGGGCTATTACTTCTGTATCGGAAGTGGATTGAAAAATACTGCCTTCCCGTTCCAGGTCACTTTTCACTCCATTTGCATTTACAATGTTTCCGTTATGAGCGAGAGCCAGCCCGCTCGTCTGTGACTGGAATAAAAGCGGCTGTACGTTTAAGAGTCCGCCTCCGCCGGATGTAGCATAACGAACATGCCCTATGGCCGCATGTCCCTGTAGCTTTTCCAGTTCGCCTTCTTTAAATGCTTTCGTAACAAGACCGAGCCCTTTGTGCGTACTCAGTTTATCCCCGTCGCTTACAACGATGCCGGCACCTTCCTGCCCTCTGTGCTGCAGGCTGTGCAGGCCGTAATACGTTACCTGTGATGCATCTTTATGTCCCCAGATCGCAAAAACTCCGCATTCTTCATTTAAGCCTTTGATTTCACCAAACATGGAATTGCTCCTTTCCAGGTCTCCTCTAATGTCTTTAAAGAAGCCTGTACCACCGTTTCTCCTGTTGCTGATGCAATATGAAGCTGGCTGTTGTCCGTCACTGTGCCAATGAAATGAGCATCTTCGATCATATCTTCGATCATTTTTGTCTGGTCGGCGGGTACGCTGATAACAAAACGGGACTGGGTTTCAGAAAACAATTCCTTGACCGGGTGCTCGGAAAGCGTTACGTCGGCTCCAAGCGACGTACCTATTAAGCTTTCTGTAATCGCTACGCCGAGTCCCCCTTCTGAAATATCATGTGCGGAAGAAACAATACCTGTTTTAATAGCTTCCAGAAGCTGCTGCTGACGTTTTTTCTCGACATTCAGATCCAGTTTAGGCGCCCGGCCGGAAATAAAGCCCTGTTCCATTTTCTGAAGCTCGCTGCCTCCGAATTCCGGTGCTGCTTCGCCGATCACGTACACGGCGTCACCTGCCTTCTTAAATGTCTGGGTCGTAATATGCTTTAAATCTTCGATCAGTCCTACCATGCCGATAACCGGCGTTGGGTATACGGCTCCCTGACTTGTTTCATTATATAAAGAGACATTTCCTCCGATAACCGGTGTAGAAAGCTCCGTGCAGGCTTCGCTTATGCCGTCCGCTGATTTTTCAATCTGCCAGAAGATTTCCGGGTTTTCCGGGCTTCCGTAGTTCAGACAGTCCGTGATGCCTAAAGGCTGGGCGCCTGAACAGACGATATTACGGGCTGCTTCTGCCACTGCGATACGTCCACCTGTTTCCGGATCGAGATAAATATAGCGCGAGTTGCAGTCCGTCGTCATCGCGAGCGCTTTGTTTTTGTCTCTAACTTTAATAACGGCTGCATCTGATCCCGGCTGCACGACTGTGTTTGTCTGCACCATGTAATCATATTGATCATAAATCCATTCTTTGCTCGCGATGGTCGGCTGCTTTAATAAACGGAGCAGGGTTTCCTGTACGTCTTCTACATCCGGCAGCCATTTAATTTCCTGGTTTTCCCGATAGTAAGCGGGTTCTGAGGAAGCCGGGTGGTAGACCGGTGCATCTTCTGCAAGCGAGTCCACGGGAACATCTGCGACTACTTCGCCGTTATGAATCAGGCGGAGCACCTGCTCTTCAATAACTTCTCCGACATTGGCGGAAAGAAGTCCCCATTTATCACAAATATCAATAATCTCCTGCTCGCGTCCTTTTTCTACAACGAGAAGCATGCGCTCCTGTGATTCGGAAAGCATCATTTCGTAAGGTGTCATACCTTTTTCACGCTGTGGTACCAGATCAAGGTTCATTTCAATACCTGAACCTGCCTTGCTTGCCATTTCGGCAGACGAAGACGTCAGTCCGGCTGCCCCCATGTCCTGTATCCCAACGAGCGCATCTGATTTCACGAGCTCAAGGCATGCTTCGAGAAGCAGCTTTTCTTTAAATGGATCTCCTACCTGAACCGCAGGGCGTTTGCTCTCCGACTCTTCGCTCAGTTCTTCCGAAGCGAACGTGGCGCCGTGTATGCCATCGCGTCCGGTGTCAGCTCCGACATAAAGGACCGTGTTTCCCACCCCTTTAGCCTGGCCTTTCTGGATATCTTTATGGTCAATCAAGCCTACGCACATAGCATTAACGAGCGGATTGCCTTCATAGCAGGGGTCAAACTGAATTTCGCCTCCTACCGTCGGTACGCCGACGCAGTTGCCGTAGCCTGCAATGCCTGCGACTACTTCTTCGAGCAGATAGCGGACGCGCGGATTTTCCAGCTCTCCGAAACGGAGGGAGTTTAACATCGCAATTGGCCGGGCACCCATCGAGAACACGTCACGGAGAATACCGCCGACTCCCGTGGCCGCTCCCTGATAAGGCTCAATGGCGGAAGGGTGATTGTGGCTTTCTATTTTAAATACTACCGCCTGCTCATCGCCAATATCGATGATGCCTGCGCCTTCCCCGGGTCCCTGCAGGACTTTTTCTCCGGTAACCGGAAATTTTTTCAGCACGACTTTGGAGTGCTTATAGCTGCAGTGTTCGGACCACATAACGGAAAAAAGCCCCGTTTCTGTATAATTCGGCAGACGTCCGAGAATTTTTTCCACCATCGCAAATTCCTGCTCTTTAAGGCCCATTTCTTTGTAAATATGCTCTTTCTTAATTTGCTCTGGGGATGGTTCAAGTAGTAACGACATGGGATTTCCTCCAATGATTGAGAATAGATTGAAACAGCGGCAGGCCGTCAGCGCTGCCAAGCAGGTCAAGAGTAGCACGTTCCGGGTGCGGCATCATGCCGAGCACATTGCCTTCTTTATTTACAATGCCGGCAATATCGCCGACGGATCCGTTAATATCGTCTTTATAGGTGAATACAATCTGGTTATTGTCCTGCAGCTCCTGCAGGGTGGTTTCGTCGCAGAAATAATTGCCTTCCCCATGGGCAACAGGAATTGTAATTTCTTCGTCCTGTTCGTATTTTTCGGAAAAGGCTGTTGCATTATTTTTCACCTGAAGCGTTGTCTGCCGGCAGATAAACTTCAGCGATTTATTCCGCTGCATCGCCCCCGGCAGCAGCCCGGCTTCGAGCAGAACCTGAAAACCATTGCAGATGCCAAGAACCGGCTTTCCTTTTGCCGCTTCTTCAATTACGCTTTCCATTACCGGAGCAAAACGGGCAATGGCACCGGAGCGGAGATAGTCCCCATAGGAAAATCCGCCAGGAATTAAAATCGCATCATAGGCTTCAACGCTTTTCTCGGTATACCATACTTTTTCTACATCTTCTCCAAGGCCGTCCTTGATGGCGTAGAACATATCGTCATCACAGTTGGAGCCGGGAAATACGATTACGGCGAACTTCATGAGGAAACGACCTCCTCCATATTGTACGTATAGTCTTCAATAACCGGATTCGTTAACAGCTTATGGCACATCTCTTCGACTTTCTCCTGTACATCGTCTGTTTTTTCCATATGAAGCTCGATAAATTTGCCCGTCTGCACTTCGCTTACTTCGTTGTATCCCATCGTATGAAGCGCGTTATTAATGGCGCTTCCCTGCGGATCCAATACGCCGGCCTTTAACGTTACGTAAATTTGTACTTTAACCATGAATAGTGCCTCCCAGTCTTTTTAAAATCTCCGTGTAGCCATCCTGAAGTGAACCAAGCCCGTAGCGGAACAGGTCTTTATCGAACTTTTCCCGTGTGGTTTTGTCCCAGAGCCTGCATGTATCCGGGGAAATTTCGTCGGACAGCAGGATCGTTCCATCTTCTGTCGTGCCGAATTCCAGTTTAAAATCAACAAGAATAAGTTCACATTCGTCAAAATGCCTTTGCAGCGCATCATTGACTTCGAGGGCCAGCTTTCTCATTTCGATCGTCTGCGCCGGCTCTGCGGCATGAAGAAGGCGGATATGATCATCATTAATAAGCGGATCGCCAAGCTCATCGTCTTTGTAATAAAATTCCACTACCGGCACATCTACTTCCGTGCCTTCCGGAATACCGGTGCGTTTTTTCAGGCTGCCCGCTACTACGTTCCGGACTACCACTTCAAGCGGAATAATCGTTGTTTTATGCACGAGCTGTTCTGTTTCAGAGATCTTTTTTTCAAAATGATTGCGGATGCCAAGAGACGTCAGCTTTTCAAAAAGAAGGGAAGAGATGACATTATTAAGCTCTCCTTTTCCTTTCAGGACATCTTTTTTCTCTCCATTAAATGCTGTCGCTTCATCCTTATATTCCACCCAGAGAAGTCCTGGTGTATCTGTTTCATAAAGCCGTTTGGCTTTTCCTTCATACAGAAGATCCTGCTTTTCCACTCAAAACGCCTCCCCGGTTTATTTACTCAATACCTGCACGCTTAAAAATTGTGTCGACCTGTTTCATGTGGTGATTGTAGTCAAAGCATTCATCAATTTCTTTTTCAGTAAGTACTTCCGTAATACGCGGCTGCTGGTCCACCAGGGTGCGGAACTGCACGCCCTCTTCCCACGCCTGCATCGCCGTCGGCTGCACGAGGTCATAGGCTTCTTCGCGGGCCATGCCTTTGTTGATAAGCGTCAGCATCACGCGCTGTGAATAAATAAGGCCGAACGTTCTTTTCATATTGGCTTTCATGTTTTCAGGAAACACAGTGAGATTCTTTACGATATTGCCGAAGCGGTTCAACATATAGTTAAGTGCAATCGTTGCGTCCGGCAGGATAATCCGCTCCGCCGACGAGTGGGAAATGTCACGCTCATGCCAAAGCGGCACGTTTTCGTAAGCAGTCAGCATGTGGCCGCGGATAACGCGGGCAAGCCCTGACATATTTTCCGAGCCGATCGGATTGCGTTTGTGAGGCATGGCAGAAGATCCCTTCTGGCCTTTAGCGAAAAACTCCTCTACTTCACGGGTTTCACTTTTCTGCAGGCCGCGGATTTCCACAGCCATTTTTTCGATAGATCCGGCAATAAGGGCAATCGTGCTCATGTAGTGGGCGTGACGGTCCCGCTGCAGCGTCTGAGTGGAAACAGGTGCCGCTTCAAGGCCGAGCTCACGGCAGACGTGCTCTTCGATGTACGGCGGAATGTTGGCAAATGTACCGACTGCGCCGGACAATTTTCCAACACGTACCGTTTCTGCGGCAGCACGGAAGCGCTCCAGGTTACGCTGCATTTCCTGATACCAGAGGGCAAGCTTTAGACCGAAAGTTGTCGGCTCTGCGTGCACGCCGTGTGTACGCCCCATCATTACCGTATATTTATGTTCTTTTGCTTTTTCTTTCAGAATAGAAGTGAAGTTTTCCAGGTCCTTCAACAGGATAGCGTTCGCCTGTTTCAGCTGGTAGGAAAGAGCTGTGTCCACGACGTCGGTGGAAGTCAGGCCGTAATGCACCCATTTGCGTTCTTCCCCAAGCGTTTCTGATACGGCTCTTGTGAAAGCTACGACGTCATGTCGCGTTTCCTGCTCGATTTCATTGATGCGCGCCACATCAAAGCCTGCTTTTTCCCGGATCTTTTCCACGTCTTCCTTTGGAATATCCCCAAGCTCGGACCATGCTTCACAGGCGGAAATTTCCACCTCTAGCCAGGCGTTAAAGCGGTTGTTTTCTGTCCATATTTCTCCCATTTCCGGGCGGGTGTAACGTTCGATCATGTTGATTCCTCCACTCTCTCTATCTGCTGCTTTATTTTATATAGGTATTCCATACATTATTGCTGTCTTCGAGCGCGTGTTCCACGCTGTCGCGCAGCACGGTCCAGTGTCCCATTTTCCGGCCGGGCCGGCTTTCGGCTTTTCCGTAAAGATGAATATGCTCTTTGGCAAAATCCTGCAGGCCGTTCATTACCGGCTCCACGTGCTCACCAAGTATATTCGTCATCACGACCGGCTTCAGAAGTCCGGTCGGTCCCAGAGGAAGACCGCAGACGGCACGGATATGCTGCTCAAACTGGGATGTTTCACAAGCTTCGATCGTATAGTGCCCGGAATTGTGCGGGCGGGGCGCTACTTCATTGACATAGAGCGTTTCTTCATCTATAACAAACATTTCAATAGCGAGTGTCCCGACAAGCTTTAGATGGCCGGCTAATGTTTCCGCCACTGCGTAGGCTTTCTCTGCGAGGCTTCCGGATATACGGGCCGGAACAATTGTTTGATGGAGAATATTGTTTTCATGAATATTTTCGCCTACCGGAAAAACCGCTGTTTCCCCTGTTGTCGATCTGGTAATAATCACGGATATTTCTTTTTCAAAAGGAATCCAGGCTTCAAGCACAAAGTCCGCCGGATTTTTTTCTGCAAGCCGGCTGTAGGCTTCCTGAAGACCGGATTCGTTTTTCAGTACTTCCTGTCCTTTGCCGTCATAACCGCCCCGGCATGTTTTCAAGACAGCAGGAAAACCGATGGCTTCAACCGCGGCCTCCAGAGACTCATAGTCGGTTACCGGCCGGTAAGGGGCAACCGGAACGCCGGCGTCTTGAATGGCCTGCTTCTCGCGAAGCCTGTGCTGGGTCGTTTGAAGAAGAGTGCCCCCCTGCGGAAGGTACATGGACTTTTCCAGGAAAGAAGCCGTTTCTGCATCAATATTCTCAAATTCATAAGTCAAAACGCTGCAGTGGGAGGAAAGCTCCTCTGCTGCGCTGCGGTCATCGTAGGCGCCTTCTACTTCTACATCGGATACCTGACCGGCAGGTGAGCCTGTCGAAGGTTCCAGTACTGCTGTGCGGTAGCCCATCGGCCGGGCCGCAATCGCCATCATGCGTCCGAGCTGGCCGCCGCCGAGTATGCCTATTGTACTGCCGGGAGGAATTAACGTCATGATGGAAGCTCCCCCGTTTCTATTACTTTACTGCGCATTTCTTCGCGCCGGTTATCCATTTTTTCAGCAAGATTTTCATCAAAGGCTGATAAAATCTGGGCAGCAAGCAGGCCTGCATTAACAGCGCCTGCTTTTCCGATAGCTACTGTGGCAACCGGAACGCCGCCGGGCATCTGCGCAATCGATAAAAGCGAATCCATTCCCTGCAGCGCTTTGGACTGAATCGGTACGCCGATCACAGGAAGGGTTGTCTTGGCCGCGGTCATGCCCGGGAGATGAGCGGCGCCTCCTGCTCCTGCAATAATTACCTTCAACCCTTTCTTCCGGGCCGTTTCTGCATATTCAAACATTAAATCCGGTGTCCGGTGAGCGGAAACCACCTGTTTTTCGTACGTAATATCTAATTCGTCCAGCACATCACATGCGTTCTTCATCGTTTCCCAATCGGATGTGCTTCCCATAATTACTCCAACCTGCGGATTCATTCTTCCACTCCTCTACGACTTTGCTCCATTGTATTCTATGTGTTAAAAATCCACGAAAAAAGCCCCGGTAGGTTGACTTTTCTTTTATAGAAAGCTGTCAGACTTGCCGGGGCCGGAAAGAACACACCCCGGACACGGTGCCGGGGGCGTTCTTTCCTCATAGTCCGGCGATTTACGGTCACCAGGTAGAAACGTTTGGGCCCTATTCCCAATTTTATATGAGGGTTATATGTCGTTTTTATTCCTCTTACAGCTTAACAAGATGTCATGAAATCTGTCAACGGAAATCGAACATTATAATTATATTAAGTTTTAATGTTCGGTTATTGAGGTTTTGCTTCAAAAATGATTTGTTGTTTTAATACCGTATGCTCTTTTTTGCCATTTATGATCGTTTCAGTAAATACGGGTTTTTCCATCCTGCGCACAGGAACAAAGCCTTCCCTGCTGATGCGGTCGAGACATTCGGAGATCGTTTCTCCCTCCTGCACTTCAAACGTTTTCTTTGCAGCCATATTTAATACTCCTATCGTCGTATTCCTTTCACCCAGAAGCCGCCGAAAAAGGCTTTCGGTTCGTGCGAAATAATAAAGGCTTTCGCATCAAGTTCTTTCACCGTCCGGTACAGACGCGCCTCCGATTTCCGGGAAGTCAGAATTTCCATCATCATTCGTTCGCCTTCGCGTCCATATGCCACCCAGTTTGTAACACCATAACCTTTGTCACGAAGGGTGTTGGGAATATCCGGTTCATATTCTTTTGTTATAACATTTACCGTTATATATCCTAAAGCCAGCTTTTCTTCAATTTTCATGCCGACCAGTACCCCTGTTCCAAATCCAACGGAATAGGCAACCAGATTTAAATAGTTATCCAGATTTTCAAGGACAAGCCCCAGGCCGATAACATAGACCAGCGTTTCGATAATACCGAACAGGCCGGCAAAATATTTTTGTCCTTTTAATGTAAAAATCAGCCGCAGCGTTAACAGCGTTACGTATAAAATATTAATAACAAATACAATCGCCATAAAACTCCAGGCATTAGCGAGCAGTGTACTTAACAATGATATGACCTCCTTTTTTGCCCACTAATTCATTATCGCATATCAGTTAAGCCACCGGGAAAGAAAAAAACTGTCCCCCGCCGGGACAGTTTTCGAGATGCCAGCAGAATACACTGGTTTTTTGAAAAAAGATGCAAACAGATCCTTATTCTTTTACCGAAGGGACATAAATTTCTCCGGAAGGATTTGTTTTCTTTAATAAATAGCGCACCTGCTGGGACAGCTTCTGCGGTGGATAAGGTTTTGTTAAATAATGATGCACTTCCAGTTCCTGCATTTTTTCTGTATCTTCATTTAATGCAGAAGAAACAATGATCGGTATATTTTTGAGTTCTTCTCTCGCTTTTATATGCTGAATAAATGTCCACCCATCCATTTCATCGCCAAGCATAACGTCGACAATAAATATATCCGGCTTCAGGCCGCTGTCAATCGCAGCCAGGGCGGCGGTTGGATTAAAATGAAACGCAACCTCATATTTAGCATGGCGCAGCTCCTCTGACAGCAGCAGGCCGAGACTTCTATCGTCCTCGAGGACGAGCGCAGTCAATGTGGAATCCGATTGCGTATACTGAAGAAGTTCTTCCCCGTCAAGTGCCGGCAGATAAAAAGTAAATGTACTGCCTTTGCCTTCTTCAGACGTCACCATAATTCTGCCGTTATGGTCTTCGAGAATTTTTTTGCATACCGCGAGCCCCAGGCCGGTGCCGCGGATTTTCTGGCGCTTTTCTCCTTCTACCCGGTGGAATTTACTGAACAGCTTTGGCAGCTCTTTTTCTGGAATGCCCAGCCCCTGATCCGTAACGGATACCATTACGTTATCCTGGGAATTCTGCATGCTGATAGTAATATTACCACCGTTCGGCGAGAATTTCACAGCGTTGCTGATGAGGTTGGTCATCACCTGAACCAGCTTATCTTCATCCGCGAAAATTTTTCCTGACTGCAGCTTGTCTTCTATTATAAATGAATGATTCGGCTGACCGGGCTCCATTGTATGAACCACGTTCATAATAATTTCGGCAGCATCCACCCGTTCTTTTTCATAGCTTTCCTTGCCTGATTCCATTCGCTGCAGATCCAGAAAATCGTTGATCAGATGAGTCAGCCGGTTTCCTTCTTTATGAATCGTTTCTATATATTTTCTCTGCTTTTCCGGTTTTAGTTCTTTCATCAGCATAAGCTCTGCAAAGCCGAGAATACTGGAAAGCGGAGTGCGCAGCTCATGGCTGACGGTACTCACAAGGTCGGACTTCATTTTATCAAGCTCATAGTTTCTCGTATGATCCCTGTGTACAAAAATAGTACCCTGCAGCTCTCCATCGCTGAACAGCTGCTCTCCGTATACTTCATACACCCGGACTTCTTCTTCATCGTGAACGTGATAGTACACTTTTTCGATATTCGGTTTTTCCCCTTCACGATAGGAGTAGAAATAAGCTTCAAGCATAGAGCGGTCTTTTTCATCTACGTGGGAAAGCAGGCCGGACGTCCATCTTTCAAAAGACGGCTTCTGAGATTTTTTAAGGGCGCACTTTCCGGCTATTTGATCCATCTTACTGTTGCTGTGAATCATTCTGCCCTTTGCGTCAATAAATTGAATGCCCTCATTCACATTATTAATAATTGCCTGATAAAGAGCACTGTCCTTTTCCGTTGTTTCATGAAGAATAATCCGCTCAAAGGAGATCTTGGACTGGCTCAGCAGGCCGAACATCGCATGCTGCTCTTCTTGTGAAAATGGACGGCCGATCCGATACATACAGCAGATACCAATTAAATGTTCCCCTTCGGAAAAGATAGGCATATACAGCTCGTACATATCCCGGCTTTCCTCTGAAAGCCCCTGCTCCGATGCGTCCGCCTGCACTTTAACCATGTGCGGAGCTTTTGTTTCATACGTTATCATCGCAGGAGTTTCCTCAATATGTTCTGTGAGCCACTTGACCCGCGCATCGCTCATTCCGAGACTTGCCGTCATCCATTCCGGCTGCATCGTTAAAATCATCGCCTTCTCAAATGGAAACAACTCCTGAAAATGAACTAATATGGTCTGCAGCAGTTCATTTTTTTCCGACACGGCTGATAATGAGGAGTTAAATTCATTCATCTGATGAAGGCGTTCCCGCTGAAGCTCCAATTCTTCCTGCTGGCTTTCCAGCTCTTCATTACGGTCAGTCAACATTTCCTGGTTATTCTGGATGCTTGCCGCCATCTGCGAGAACGTGCGGCTGAGCGCCCCCATTTCATCCTTGCGCTTTGTATACTTAAGCTCCACGTCTTCTCCGGTTTCAATTTTGTCTGCGGCTTCTTCTAAATCCTGAAGCGGTTTCGTGAGCCAGTACAATAAAGTCCAGACGCTCACACCCAGAACAAGCAGGATCAGAACAAAATAAAGCAGAATGGAATTATTGGCCTGTATAGTGGAGGCAAAATAATCATCATTTATAGCGGCACGTTCACTTTCTATCGCAGTATATTCTTCTGTTGTCTGGTCAATAATACGATTAGCCTGGTCATTAATTTCCCCTGACGTAACCGCACTTATTTCGCCCCCGCCATTTTCGATCTGAGCAGTCACCTGCGGAATCCATTCCTCCGAATACCGCGTTATAAATGCGTCAATTGCCTGACCGAATTCTTCATTTTTGCGGGTGCTGTCAAGCGCCTGATAGTCTGCAAGTATAGATTCCAGCTCCGTTATTTCCGTGTTTAAATTTTCAAGGATAGCCTCCTCCTGATAAATGTAATACCCCCGGCCTTGTATCACTACCTGCTGAAGAGTTGTTTCCAAATCGAATAACAAACCATCAAGTTCTCTTAATTCAACCGATTGGTTTCGGATGTCTTCCTGTTCACTGCTGATATGATTTAACTGAATAACAGCCCCGATCCCCATTAGCAAAAGCAGGCACACAAAAATTAATAAAAAACTCCGGTGCGCCTTTTCCAGAATATAGTTAATCATCCAGAAGGTCCTCTACGACGCTTACAAGTAAAGCGGGGCTGAATGGCTTTGTTAAAAAATCCGTCGCACCCGCTTTCAAAGCGCTTTCTCTGTCGGATTCCTGACTTTTAGCCGTCAGCATCAGGCTTTTCATCTGCGTCAGCCTTCCCTGTTCTTTTAGGTGGCTCAGCACTTCCACTCCGTTGTAGCCGGGCATCATATAATCCACAATTAACAGGTCATATTCTTTTGCTAGAGCCATTTCAAGCGCCTCTGAGCCGTTTTCTGCTTCCTCTATTTCATACTCATCGTCTTCTAGTGTATCCACTATCAGCATTCTCAGCACATCTTCATCATCTGCTACTAATATTTTTTTCATAAATCCCACCCCTCTTCCGCCATATTATGACGAAATTCCTTTTCTTTCAGCTTTAGACCAGTCTTTACTGCGCCTGATTGCTTTCCATATTCCTTCTACGCGCCAGAACACCGTGAGCGGACGGTACCAGAAGGATTCTGTCCAGGCATACCAGAACAGCCTGTCTAAATCTTTTACGTTTGTATGCCTGCCGTTTCCCTGCTCTTCCAGCAGTACAGAAGTAACGGAAAGCAGGGATCCCATCATAATCATCAGTAAAAACAAAATGATGGCAAACACAGCGTTTACTTCTCCAAATAGCAGCGCCCATAGCAGCAGGCCGTAGCCCAATAGTTCAAACACAGGTCCGCACCATTCAATCAGGAAAAAAACCGGCATGCCGATCCATCCGACCGTTCCATATTTTTTTCGGAAAAACATGCTTCTATGAATCCAGAACGTTTCTGTGAGTCCCTGATGCCAGCGTCTCCGCTGCCTGCGGAGTACAGCCGCGGTTTCCGGCGCTTCCGTCCAGCAGACCGGATCAGGTATGTAGGATATTTTTGACTTGCGGTTATTTTCCCGTGCTGTCCGGTGCATCCGCACGACCAGTTCCATGTCTTCTCCTACCGTATCGGTACGATAGCCGCCTGCTGCGATGACGGCACTTTTTTCAAACAGGCCGAAAGCACCTGATACAATCAGCAGAATATTAAAATGGCTCATGCCAAGACGCCCAATTAAAAAGGCGCGGAAGTATTCAATCACCTGCATAATAACAACCGGCCGCTTCGAAACGGTGACATTCATAATTTCACCGCGTTCGATGGAAGAAGAATTAGCGATACGGATGCTTCCGCCTACGGCAATGACTTCTCCGTTCCCGTCAATGATCGGCTGAACAGCTTTAATCAGGGCATCGCGCTCCAGCACCGAATCGGCATCAATGGAACAAACGTAGGGGTAGTTCGAAGCGTTAATGCCGGCATTCAGCGCGTCGGCTTTCCCTCCGTTCTCTTTATCAATGAGGTATACATTTCGATGAATTTCAGATTGGTACACAGCCTTTACAGGTTTGGATGAAACGTAGCGGCGTACCACCTGCTCTATCTTTTTCATGCGAAAAGCCTCAATGGCGGTGTTCAGCATATTATCAGTGGAGCCGTCATTGACTATAATAATTTCAAATGCCTGGTAGCGCAGTCCGAGAAGCGACTTGACCGTTCCTTCCACCGACACTTCTTCATTATAGCCCGGCACCAGAATCGATACCGGCGGTATGTCATCAGACTGAAGCCTGTCTTCGTAAGGCTCTGTTTCATGAATGCCCTCTGCCTTTTTCATTGCACGCATAGCCGTTACGGCCGTTACGATATACCAGATAAGCACAAGAAAGGTATAACAGATAAAACCGAGAACCAGCATGAAAAAAATAAAATTCAGAACACCTGTCATACTACTTCTCCTTTCATTGCATCCAGCCACTGTCCGGCCATATCTCTTGCAAAAGGATCCTCGCTCGTATTATGGATAAACAGCAGCTCTTCCTCTCCGTTCGGATGACAGCTTAGCGCTTCTCCTGCATAATATCGGACCCACCAGGAGGAATCTTTAATTAATTCCCGGATAAATTCCTGGATCCCGCGGGAATGAGCCACGCGCCAAAGCCGCGCTGCCATCATCCGTTCCGGCCAGTACTCCGATGCGGCAATGTCGGCGGGAATAATCATATCCGGCACAACCCCAAGCTTTTCAAATCCTTTGTAGGCCTGCAGGCGGACTTCCAGCTCATCATCTACGGCTGCTTTTTCAAATAATGGGATCGCGCTCCAATCCCCCTTTTGGGCAGCGACAGCCAGCACAGCACTGCGGATTTTCCGGTTCGGGTGAACAACAAGGGTTTCCATCCACTGAGAATAGACGACGTCATCCAGACGACGTATCACTTCTTTGTATAAATAGCCGGCCTCGCTGGAATCCTCATGAAAGAACAGCTTCCTAAATGTCCCGGATTGAAGGGCCGCCAGAGTTCGGGATGCCTGCGGATTCAGTTCCGCCCTGTTTCTATTTTCACGGTACAGGGCTAATACATCCGGCTCCAGCTCCGTTAGATGAAAATTCTCTATAAAATACATAGCATTCAGACGAGCGCTTACCTTTCTGGAACGAAGCTGCTTCCGGTAGGGTTCTGCCAGCTTTAAAGAAGCCAGGTTGTTGATCACAGCTACTGTATCTTCATCATTCATCCATTTCATAAATTCGAGCAGCACGTCCTGAAGTGCTGACTGCGCGGCTTCTGTACCTGCATCGAGCAGAGCGGGATCTCCCTGATCTTTTCCTTCAAGTGCTGCCGATACGAAAGGACGTATCTGTTTTTTTAACCGTTCCATTTCTTCTTCTTTTCTAAAACGCTGTGCTTTTATGATCCGCAGGTATACATAAAAACACATCAGGCTGATCAGAAACAGGATGAGTACGATGAGAAGCAGTAAGACTAACGGCCCCATTTATAATATCCTCTGAATAAACCGTCTGGACCTGGCCAGCAGTTCTTCTACTTTAAAAGGTTTCACAAGGTAATCATCCGCACCCAGCTCCAACGCCCGTATTACGTCTTTTTCTGCTTTGCTTCCGGTCAGCATAAGCACGACAATATCAGAAGCCGGGAAATTCTTCCTTAGGTTGGTCAGCACTTCAAATCCATTCATTCTGGGCATCGTCACGTCCAGAATAATAAAAAATTTCTGGGAGCGCTTGTACCAATCATCTTTGAGAAAGCTTTCCCCTTCCCGGTAATAAGACACGTTAATATCATATTTAGGCAGCTCCAGCCGCTGAAAGCGATTCAGCAGAAAACCGCCCATTACTTCGTCATCATCCACAATAATAATATTCATCGGCATTTTTCGGATTATTTCATTTCCCCGCTGATACGTGCGTATACGGTTTCTGCCTTCTTCCTTGGCTATGGCCAGTGCCTGATCGCACTCATTCAGCAGTACATCGAGCGATTCGGTGTTCGGCGTTACGGTAGACACTCCGGCAGAAAACGTCAGCACCATATCGTCGAGGGAATCGAGCATCATTTCAGAATAATTTTTACACCAGCGTTCAGCTGCTTTTATCGCCTGATCTTTCCCTGTATTTGGAAGAACCATTAGAAATTCCTCCCCGCCAAGGCGGATCAGCATGTCCTGCGGACGCTTCTGTCCGTCGAGAAACGCCGCAAACTGCTTCAATACTTTATCGCCCCGGTCATGGCCGAACGTATCATTTACTGCTTTAAAATGATCCAGATCAAGAAGCACGCCGGAAAATTCCGCACCTTCTCTACGATAGGCACCAAAAAAACGGTCACTTGCCGTGTCGAGAATCTTGCGGTTAAATACGCCTGTCAGCTCATCTATCGTTATAGCATTCTGAATTCTTTCTTTCCTGGTGAGCTGGTTGGATAAAATATGTTTTAATTCACGGATATCAAAGGGCTTATGAAGCACAAAAGAAGCACCCTGCCGGTAGGCCTCATATTTCGTTTCCGGCGTTGTATCCGATGTAATTGCTATAACCGGCGTCACCAGTGCTTCTGCAATCTGTGACACGGTGTTTAATAGATAAAATCCATCCTGTTTATCCGGGACAAAAATGTCCACAAGCAGGCAGTCCGGATGGTAATGATGGTACATTTCAAGAGCTTTCTTTTTATCCGGGGCCAGCAGCACCAGATATCCTTCCTCCTGAAACTGATCTTTTATGTAATTGGCAAAATCCACGTCGTCGTCTACGAGAAGAAGCAGCGGTCCCTGGCCTGCTTCTTCTTTTACAGACACCGGTGTCGTATTCAGGCTTTCTTCTTCCTGAAATGTCCGGATGAGAGGAGCCAGGAAATCCGAAAGCTGGTCAATATTCCACCTGGCATCCTCATTGTCATCCAGGTTTTCCATTTTTTCTTCTGAAACTGCCGACAGTTCACTGAGTCCAAGCGTGCCGCCTGTACCTTTGAGCGTGTGAAGCCATCGGTATACTTCATCATTTTCAATCGTCTGCCTCATCTGAAACGACTGCCATGTCTGCCTTGTCTTCTTTAAAAACAATGCTTGATAATTCTCCATTACCTTCCTCCCGAACCAAGTCCTTATACAATAATTTACAATTTACTGTGACTATTACTCTATTATATCTGAAATATGTTCTCCTGTAGAGTAATTATTTGGTACAAGTCCATGTACAGGAATATGTATTTATAATATATAAAAACAGCGCTCATCAAATAATGATGAGCGCTGTGCCAGTTTAATTAATTAAAAGTAACAATTTTTCTTCCACGGACTTTTCCTGAAATGATAAGTTCCAACGCTTCCGGAAGTTCATTGAGAGTGATATCACTTCCGATTTCAGATAATAAATCTTCTGTTTTCAAATCGGCTGCCAGACGGTTCCATACTTCTTTCCGGCGGTCCATCGGGCAGTTGACTGAATCAATGCCAACAAGATTTATGCCGCGGAGAATAAAAGGAAAGACTGTAGTCGGTACTTTGGTACCAGCAGTAAGACCGCTTACGGCAACGGCTCCTCCGTACTGCAGGCAGCTTAAAATGTAAGAAAGGGTTTCTCCGCCGACTGGATCGACTGCTCCTGCAAATCTCTCTTTGTCGATCGGTCTGATTTTTTCGGGCACCAGGTCTTCTCTTGCAATAATTTCTTTAACGCCGAGCTTTTTTAAATAGTCGTGCTCTCCGCTTTTTCCTGTACTTGCCGCTACATCATATCCCAGCTTGGAGAGCATGGCCGCGGCCATGCTTCCGACACCGCCTGTAGCGCCTGTTACGAGCACAGTACCTTTGTCCGGCGTAACGCCCTCTTCCTGCAGCCTCATCACGGACAGGGCTGCTGTAAAGCCGGCTGTGCCATAGATCATCGCCTCTTTCAGTGAAAGACCTTCCGGCAGCGGCACCACCCATTCAGCGGGCACCCGTGCATATTCACTGTAGCCCCCATAATGAGATACACCCAGCTCGTAGCTTGTCACAATTACTTCCTGGCCTTTGGAAAAAGCGGGATCGCTGGACTCCTCCACCGTACCGGATAAATCGATGCCGGGCACCATTGGATATTCGTTAACGATGTTGCCGTTTTCCATGGCAGCCATACCGTCTTTAAAGTTTACGCTTGAATAATGAACCTTTATAAGGACATCGCCTTCCGGCAGATCCTTTTCCGAGAGCTGTTGAATATCTTTCGTTACATGGCCGTCCTCTATCTGCTGGACTACCAGGGCTTTAAATGCGTTCATTGTTGTTTCCTCCTTCGGCTGATTGATTCTTCCTCCGCTTCTATTCCCGGACGAAAAGATTTCTAATCAAAAAAAGCACGCTTCCGGCGGGAAGCATGCTTTTTCGTTTATTCTCCCAGAAAAGCAAAGTAAGCAATAAATACAAAGAACAACACGTACATTATCGGGTTAATTTCCCGGCCGCGCCCTTTAACGAGCATCGTTATCGGATAGAAAATAAAGCCGATCGCAATACCTGTCGCAATGCTGTATGTCAGCGGCATGGCCACTACGGTCAGAAAAGCGGGAAGCGCAATTTCGAGTTTGTTCCATTCTATCAGCCGGAGTGATGATGCCATCAGCACCCCGACAATAATGAGAGCCGGGGCCGTTACCGTTTCCGTTACGACAACGAGAAGCGGCGAAAAGAACATGGCCGCTAAAAACAGCATCGCTGTTACAACGGACGTGAAGCCGGTTCTGCCGCCTGCAGCCACGCCTGCTGATGATTCAATATACGCCGTCGTTGTAGATGTTCCCAGAACCGCACCAATCGAGGTGGCCGAGGAATCGGCAAGCAGCGCACGTCCGGCACGCGGCAGCTTATTGTCTTTGACGTAGCCTGCCTGATTGGCTACGGCGTATAAGGTGCCTGCTGTATCAAAGAAATCAACGAACAAAAACGTTAAAATAACAATAATCAACTGCACAATAAGCTGGGAGGTCCATTCGACTTCCCCAAGAATACTAAAGGCAGCGCCAAAAGTCGGAGCAAGACTTGGCACAGCGCCTACGATACCTGAAGGCAGGTCAATCAAACCGAAAATAATACCGGTTAGTGCCGTAATCAGCATTCCATAAAAAATACCTCCATGAATGCCTTTTACCATCAGGACAGCCGTTACAATTAGTCCAAAGCTTGCCAGAAGCGTCAGCGGGGAGGTGATGGAACCAAGACCGACGAGAGTGGACTCATCTCCTACTACAATGCCCGCTCCCTTTAAGCCGATAAATGCGATAAACAGACCAATACCTGCGGCAACCGCATATTTCAGTTCTGCCGGGATCGCATTAATTACTTTTTCTCTTACACCTAATAATGTGATACCAATAAAAATGATACCCGACATGAACACGCCGAACAGTGCCAGCTCCCATGGAATGCCGAGTCCGATGACAACGGTATAGGCAAAAAAGGCGTTGAGACCCATCCCCGGTGCCAGTGCAATCGGGTATTTTGCGATAATTCCCATGATCAATGTGCCGACAGCCGCGGAAAGCGCCGTTGCTGTGAACACAGCGCCCTGATCCATACCTGCATCTGATAAAATCAATGGGTTTACAAATAGTATGTAAGCCATGGAAAGAAAGGTGGTTAATCCAGCCAGGCTTTCCCTCTTCAACGTCGTGCCCTGTTTCGCAAATTCGAAATAACGATTCATTTTCTATACCCCTTATTCTCTGTTTCCGCTTAGAAGCGGTTCTCTCTCATAAAGAAAAAGCTCCGGCAGAGTGTTTCTGCCGGAGCTGGACATAGAAAAAGACAGCGCAGAAAAAAGCGGACTGCTCCGCTTGCTGCTGTCCTTTTCGTAGCCAAGCTGTTCATGGCAGCTGGTAGAAACCTGCGGGCCTTATTCCCGCAATTATACGAAAAGATGATGATTTATTCCCACTCGATAGTGGAAGGCGGCTTGGACGTCACGTCATACACGACGCGGTTCACGTGCGCTACTTCATTTACGATCCGGGTGGATATTTTCTCAAGCACGTCGTACGGGATTCGGGCCCAATCGGAAGTCATCCCGTCTATAGACGTTACTGCGCGGATGCCTACCGTGTAATCATAGGTTCTTGCGTCTCCCATAACGCCGACACTTCTCATATTCGGAAGCGCGGTAAAGTACTGCCAGATTTCACGATCCAGTCCGGCAAGCTTAATCTCTTCACGGAGGATAGCATCAGAATCTCTTACAATCGTAAGCTTTTCGTCCGTTATTTCTCCAAGAACGCGGATTCCAAGACCCGGTCCCGGGAATGGCTGTCTCCAGACAATTTCTTCCGGCACGCCCAGCTCTTCGCCAAGTTTCCGGACTTCATCTTTAAACAACGTCTTTAACGGCTCAATTAATTCAAAGTGCATATCTTCCGGAAGGCCGCCGACGTTGTGGTGGGACTTAATCGTCTGGGCTGTGTCCGTGCCGCTCTCAATAATATCTGTATACAATGTTCCCTGTGCTAAGAAGTCCATGTTTTCCAATTTGCCGGCTTCTTCTTCAAACAGGTAGATAAATTCGTTGCCAATAATTTTCCGCTTCTGCTCTGGATCGGATACCCCGTCCAGCTTGCCGAGAAAACGGTCCTTGGCTTCAATTTTAATAATGTTCATGGAGAACTCACCTGCGAATGTTTCCATCACGCTTTCCGCTTCTCCTTTTCGAAGAAGGCCATGGTCAATAAACATACATGTCAGCTGATCACCAATAGCCTGGTGAATCAGTGCCGCTACGATGGAAGAATCCACGCCGCCGCTTAAAGCACACAGGACGTTTTTATCTCCTACCTGCTCACGGATAATATCCACCTGTTCTTCTACGAAGTTTGCCATGGACCACTCACCCTGCGCTCCGCAGATTTCAAAAGCAAAATTCTTCAGGATGTCATCGCCGAACTGAGTGTTGCGCACTTCCGGATGAAACTGAACGCCGTACATTTTCCGTCCGGCATCGCTCATTCCGGCGACAGGGCAGGATGGATTAACAGCGTCTACTTCAAATCCTTCCGGCGGCGCGAGAATCAGGTCGCCGTGGCTCATCCATACAGACTGCTCTTTCGGAAGATCATGGTAAAGAGAAGAACCATTTTGTACGGTAATCATTGCCTTTCCGTACTCTCTGTGATGAGCTGCTTCCACTTTTCCTCCAAAATGATGAGTCATCAGCTGCATGCCGTAGCAGATACCGAGAATCGGAATGCCCATATCAAATATAGCCGGATCACAGTTCGGTGCCCCTTCTACATAAGCGCTGTTCGGTCCTCCGGAAAAAATAATGCCAATCGGATTAAGTTCTTTTAGTTCATCTGCCGTGATTTTGTTGGAATGCAGCTCACTGTACACTCCTAAATCTCTAATTCTTCTTGTAATCAGCTGATTATACTGGCCTCCAAAATCGAGAACCACAATTGTTTCATGTTCAAATTCCACACCTGCCACCCCATTCTCTATTAATACAGTGCATCAAGATATTCTTAAAGCATAAAAAATCCGCAGCACCCCTTCATTATGCATAGAAAACGAAGGCTGTCCTACGGATAGCGGAGCACTTCTGCTCTTCTATAAAGACGGCCTTCGTAGTCCAGTCATTAAGGTGCCCGGGTAGATACTCCCGGCCCAATTGCCGGGGATATACGAAGTATTTATTGTTTGCAATACGGTTGCTGCGTACGATGAAAACATGCCTTTCATTTTATCAGCAGGCTTACAAGCGGTCAAGGCGTTATTCGATGAACCATTTCTTTCCATATGCTGTTTGCTTTTTCGACATCTGTGAGTTCTGCCCGTCCCCCGTAATAATATTTCTCGAATTCACGGGTTAAATATCCCATATCATTTGTTTGGTAATGATGGTCCATCCGCTCTGCATATTCACGCATGGTTTCACTGCTTTCTTTTTTCCAGCCGGCATAGCCGAGAAGCCAGATCAGGGAATGAAAGGACTTCACAAATGTGCCGGTATCATGAACATCACGGTACTTTGTCAGTAAATAAGCCGCTATCAATTTTTTCCGAAACACAAATCCCAGCACAGCAGCCAGCGCGGCCAGTAAAAAGAAAGGCCATACAGGCATTGTAAACGAATCGGCCGCCGCTTCTTCTGGTTCTTCCTGCTCCTCCGGCTGCTCTTCTTCCGGCTGTTCCTCTTCTTCCTCCGGCGTTTCTTCCGCTTCGTCATTATTCGCAAAAATGTAATCTGCTTCTGAATCAAAGCCGCGGGTTGGTTCAAAAGGAACCCAGCCTACATCAGGAAAATATACTTCTACCCATGAGTGGGCATTGGCATTTGTCACTTCATACACCGATTCGCTCTCAGAGGATTCAACCATCTCCCCGCTCGTATAGCCTTTCACCCATCGGGTCGGTATATCAAGCGTTCGGAGCATCACAGCCATAGAAGTGGAAAAGTTATCACAGTAGCCGGTCTGCGTTTCAAATAAAAATTGTTCTACATAGTCGGTTCCTTCTTCCGGCACCGCTACATCCTGGGTATCGTACGTAAAATCGGGTCCGCGCAGATAATTTTCCACTGCCTTTACCTGATCATACCGATTATCCTCTTCGGCCGTCAGCTCTGCTGCCAGGCTTCCGATAGAATCCGGAAGATCATCCGGCACCTGCAGAAAAGCATCATTTACCTCATCTTCTGCGTCTCCCGTTACTTCTCTCATTTCTTCCACCGGAAAAGCAGGGTCTTCATAAACAACATCGTAGGAGGAAAGCGGAAAGCTCTCTCCATTACGGGACGCGTCAGCCCGCCCGGTATAGCGGTCAATGGAAAAAGATACTTCCTGCCCGGAAGCAGTTATCTCTTCTGCAGATCCTGGATAAAAAGCAAATTCATTGGTTCTTCCTTCCGCCATCGTTACGCTTATCCGCTGTTCCTCTGTCGGAGTGGCTTCTTCATAAAAAGAGCTGTTGAGCGTTCCTTCCTGAGGTAAGTCCGTCTCCCATCCCAGACCCGTGTATTCGTCTTTTGACTCCCCCCGCCAATAGCCGCTCTCTGTCCCAACGGCGGTAAATACCGGGCTGTCATTCATTTCGAATCCACCGCCCAGGCGTTCATCGTTTGCCCCGTATCCAATTCTTTGGGCGGCACCGCCATCTTCCATATCTCCGTCTACGCCGGTTCTTGCCTGAAGAAACGGCACGGGATCTGCCCACTTCGGCTCCGACTTAGGAGCAGCAATACCGATACCTGTTGCCGTCACAAGAACAGCCATCGTAAGGGCTGCCCAGCGCAGCCATACTCTGCCTCGTCTTTCACCGGGAAAATACTCAGAAAGCCGGTCCCACTGCAGAAGGGCAAGCAGTACAAAACCAACAGCAAATACGCGGATAATCGCACTGCTTCCATTATAAGGAAGAAATGTATCCATTATTCCTATATAAATAATGGTAAATACAAAGAAAAATAAAATCCGCTTCGCCTGAATCACCCAAAAATAAACCAGATAGCTCATCACGGCCAGCAGAAGCAGAAATAAAAACGTCCGGAACGGATCTGTGAGCGCCTGCCATTCGCCGCTCAGCATCGTCTGGGTATTAACCGATATTTCGTTTGAAAAATTAACCCACCACGCAGGACTTAAAAAACTTATATTAAAAAATACGGTATGAAGCGTATATAAAATACTTCCTCCAATCAGCAGCAGATGCAGCCACCAGGGAAAACGGAAAAAGGTTACCAGAAAGAAAAAAGCAGATGCCATCATAAACATCGGCACAAAACCGGTATCGGATACTTCAGGGAGGGGAAGCAGCCATTCCATCAATAGAATATATCCAAGCACATACATAGCAAACATCTTTGGTGTTCGTTCGGACAGATCCATGCCCTTCCCCCTTTATATCAGTTTAATACCATCTGCCTGTGTCCGGGCAGTGAAGATACGCATTCCCTGCTTTCTGAGGTTTAATAACATATCACGATTCCCGCCCGTATCTGACATGTTTGTTTCCACCAGACAGATAGTTACTTCACGTCCATACCACAAATAGGACTGCAGCTCCTCTATTCGCTCAGAAGAAAGAGAAGACGTGACAAATAAGAGAGAATTAGAAGCAGGCACCTTTTTAAAAAAGGGAGCAGCTCCTTTTTTATTTGATTCTATACGGGCTACGGCAAGTCTTTCATACATTGCTTTAAAATGAGAGATGCCGCCTGCTTCCTCCATTACGGCATTCTGCTCTGAAGAAAAAGCCAGGCCGAGAGAAATGCCCCTGCTTCTGTTTTCATCTGCTAAAGCGGCTGCGCATTCAATCACTGCTTCAAACGTTTCCTCATCCTTTTGCTGCATCAGATTTTCCACGATAAGCAGGTAGCCTTCCCCTTTTTGGGATTCAAATTCTTTTGTAACCAGTTTGCCTCCCCTGGCGGTTGCTTTCCAGTCGATGCTCGTCATCCGGTCACCCGGCACGTAATCTCTGGCTCCGGCAATGGAATAGGCTTCCTCTGACGTCCGCCGCGATATCGCTACGTCGTCGGATTGTTCATCAGAAGAAGGCTGCCAGCCGAACAGCGGCTGGATTTTCGGGAGCACGAGCAGGGTGCTTTTTACCGGGCTTTCATAATCTTTGGTGAAAAATCCAAACAAATCCCCTGCCTGCAGATGGATCTGCTTAAACCGGTACTCGCCTCGGCGGACACCTTTTACGTCATACTCATAGGTTACCGTTTTGGCCATGGAAAAAAAATAAATGGTTCCGGAAGGCCTGCCGGTTCCCTCCAGCCCGTAGGGTACATGATCCCAGATACTGATAAATACGAGTGGAAAAGCAAATCGCTTCGTCATTGTCAGCCGCACGGTAATCTGCTCTCCGTGGGCCAGTATGTTTTTGCTGCACGTCCGCTCTATATCGATCCAGCGGAGCGGAAACAGGACAAACAGCAGGTTGAATAAAATAACCGTCAGAATACTGTAAAACAAAAACCAGGACACGAATCCGCCTTGAAACATAGCGTACGCATACAAAGCTCCTGCCAGCACAAGCACAAACAGAAGCTTTGCATATTTGATTACCCCATACCAGGCATTCGTCATTTAATTACCGTTTCTGACGCAGACGTCGGCACTCGGAGCCTGGAGAGAATATCTTTAATCACATCTGCTCCCTGCCTGTCCATTACCTGCATATCAGACCGGAGCATCATCCGGTGCACAAGCGCATAAGGAGCCAGGTATTTCACGTCATCCGGAACGACAAAGTCCCGTCCCTGCAGGTAAGCATAGGCCTGCGAAGCTTTCATTAAGGCAATCGATCCTCTGGGGCTCACTCCCAAATAAACTTCAGCATGCTCTCTTGTTTCCCTCACAATATTTACAATGTACTGTTTAATCGATTGATCCACAAACACGCGGCCGGCTGCGTGCTGCATCGAAAGTATTTCCTCCAGGGAAAGAACATGTTCCAGTTCTTCAATCGGGTGGCGCTGCTCTACTCTATTCAGCACTTCAAGCTCTTCACTTCCCGTCGGATAGCCCATTTTCATCTTCAAAAGAAAACGGTCCAGCTGGGCTTCCGGCAGCGGATAGGTTCCCCCGTGCTCTATTGGATTCTGCGTAGCCATTACAAAAAAAGGCTCATGGAGCTTTCTAGTCTTTCCATCCACCGTCACACTGCTTTCTTCCAATGCTTCCAGCAGCGCGGACTGGGTTTTCGGCGATGTCCGGTTAATCTCATCGGCCAGCACAACATGGCTCATAATCGGACCCGATCGAAACTCAAATTCCATATTTTTTTGATTAAAAATGGATACCCCCGTCACGTCGGACGGCAGCAGGTCCGGCGTAAACTGAATACGTTTGAATTCGGCGCCGATCGAACGCGCAATTGCGCGTACCATCATGGTTTTTCCGACGCCGGGTACATCTTCAAGCAGAACATGCCCTTTGGCTAATAAAGCTGTTAAGCTCAGTTCAATTTCTTCTCTTTTTCCAACGACAACCCGTTCTATGTTTTCCATTACTCTATTTAAGGCGGCGCGCTCAACTGTCACGATCATTCCCCCATTACTTTACAGCTTCATATTACTGTCTTTTATCCTCTTTATAATATCACATATACGCGTTCCAGAGATAGAATCACCCCGACACGGCACTTGTTTCAGCCCGAGGCTGACCGGGAATATAGGTCTTGTCTGTACCATAAATACCTCATAAGGCCGAAGGGAGTGGTTTGATGATCCGGGGATGCCTTACATTTATAGGAGCCTGTGTTGTAATAGGAATTATTCTTCTAATAGTTCTTTTATAAAAACAAAGAAAAGGAGCCGTCTCGTATTCGAGTCGGCTCCTTTTTCACTAAAACAATCCGATAGAACTTAGGAAAATCAACAAAATGGCAATCGGTGCAATAAAGCGCAGGATAAACAGCCAGATATACCCGATAGTGGTCTGACCAAAATCGGATTCCCGAAGCGCATCCACTGTCTTCCAGCTCCAGCCTACAAACAAAGCAATAATCAGGCCGCCGAGCGGAAGCAAAATGTTAGAAGCAATAAAGTCAATGGAATCCAATATGCCGTTTTCTCCAATAATCGTTACGCCTGCCCACGGGCCAAAGCCGAGTGAGGAAGGAATACCGATAAGGAAAATAATTGTTCCAATAACAAGAGCGGCACGAATCCGGCTCCAGTTGAACTTCCGCATAAAGAAGGCTACGGCTACTTCAAGAATAGAGATGGCAGAAGACAGGGCTGCGGCGGCAAGTAGAAAGAAGAAACCAAGGCCGACAATGCCTCCGGCTGCAATGTTATTAAATATGTCCGGCAGCACCATAAATACAAGGCCCGGTCCCGAACTTGGATCAATCCCAAAAGCAAACACCGCCGGGAAAATCATTACACCGGCAAGAATGGCAAATCCGGTATCCAGCCCGGCAACGCTGAAGGCGGCTCCCGGCAGCTGTTCTTTTTTGGAAAGGTAGCTTCCGTAAGTGATCATCGTTCCCATACCAAGACTTAAAGAGAAAAATGCCTGGCCCATGGCTGCAAGATACACCGCAGGGTCAGAAAAAGCCGACCAGTCCGGCGTGAATAGGAAAGAAAGTCCCTCAGCTGCGCCTCCAAGCGTTAAGCTGTAGCCTGCCAGTACAATAAGCAGCACCCCAAGAAGCGGCATTAATATTTTGTTGGAAAGCTCAATACCTTTTTTCACTCCAAGCATAACGATGATAATAACCAGCGCCATGAAAAGAAAATGCCAGAGAATCGACTGCGTAAAGCTGCCGGTGAAAGATACAAAGTAGCCTTCATATCCTTCGGCCGGAGCCGTCCAGAAGCTGCCGTTCAAGTACTGAATGAAGTAGTGCATAATCCATCCGGATATAACAGCATAGAAGGATAAAATCATAAATGCGGCCGTCACGCCGAGCAGCCCGGCATACCGCCACGCACCTCCGGATGACAATGATTCAAACGACCCAACTACGTCCTGCTGGGAACGGCGTCCAATCGTAAATTCCGCCATAATGATCGGAATACCAATAATTAATATACACAATAAATAAATCAGAAGAAACGCACCGCCGCCGCTTTCCCCGGCAACATAGGAAAAACGCCAAATATTTCCAAGCCCGACAGCCGATCCCATTGCCGCCAGTATAAACCCGGTCCTCGAAGCCCACTGCTCCCGAGGTTTGTTGTTATGTAGTGCCAAGTTCATCTACTCCCCTTTTTGTATGTGCCTTATTGAGAACTTTCTTTATCTCATTAACGCATTCTATCTTTTCTATATTAAAGCATTAGAGCCCCTTTTTCAGCAACAAATCTGAATAAATTCCGATTTTTAACACATCTATCCAAATTACTGGTCCATTTAGGTTCTTTATGCCCATGACTTGCTTTTTTTATGTTGTATACTTTGAGAAAAGATAAGTTTCCTGGAATAGGAGGAATTTCATGGAATTCGGTACGATTGACCCCTGCTCACTTAAGCTGGCCGAACGTTATGTCCTTTCCCGACTCCTGCTTGATACAGAACCGAAACCTGTCTCCCCTGCCCGATTCCCTGCCGCCTTTTCCTACTACAACAACTGGACACCTTCCTGCCAATTCAAACTAGAGCGTGACACCTCAGAGCTTGAACAAATACTTATCCGTCTGCACATTGATGTTTCCATTGATAAACACGCTGTCAGCAGAGCCGTGCTGTTCAACGTTATTTACCGGAAATGCGAAGAAAAAATTATTATGCAGCATGCCGTTCTAAAGCGTAAGCTTTCTGAACTCGCAAGCTACTATACTATTGGAAACAACAGCTATTTTGTAAATATGGAATCCACCTCCTGATACGTACAATTTTAAAAAAAGACACGCCGCAGAAGGCGGATACCATTTATCCTTCTATTTTATGCTCCGGAACCTTTCCTGCAAGCGCAGCTGCACACTGCTCAGCTGCATCCTGGTACATAGCTTCTCTTGTTTCCGCAGTGGCGGAGCCGATATGAGGAAGAGTCACAGCTGAGTCCAGTGCGAGCAGAGGATTACCAGGATCGACCGGCTCCTGCTCGTATACATCAATACCTGCAGCAAGTATCTCTTTTGTTTCCAGTGCTTCTATCAGGTCAGTCTCCTTTACGACAGCACCGCGGGCAGCGTTCAAAAAGACCGCTGTTTTTTTCATTTTCCGAAAATGCTCTCTTCGAATGAAATGCTTTGTTTCCGCTGTTAATGGTGTCATAAGCAGGACAAAATCAGAGGCCTCAAGAAGCTCATCCAAACCGGCATACACCGCTTCTACATTCTGCTTTTCGCTGCGGTTATGGTACAGTACGTCCATATGAAAGCCCGCTGAAGCCCGCCTTGCCACTTCTTCGCCTATTTTCCCCATACCAATAATCCCAAGCGTTTTATGATGCACATTCACTCCAAAAAAAGATTCATCGCGTTTGTCTTTCCAGCGTCCTTCTTTTACGCCTCTATCAGCCTGGGGAATTCTTCTTGCCGCAGCCAGCATCATCCCCATAATCGTATCTGCTACAGTATCAATCAGTACATAAGGCGTGTTGGTAGCCGTAATGCCTCGCGCCGTCAGGGCTTTCATATCTAAATTATCATAGCCGGTGGACACATTGCTGACCACTTTCAAACGCGGCGCCATTTCCAGCAGTTTTTCATTAACCGGGTAACCCGCCCCAATTAACCCATCAGCCTCTGGAAGGGCCTGGAGAAAAGCTTCCTCATCCTGATGGGCAGGACGTATTTTCACTTCCGCATGTTGTTCCAGAAAAGCCAGAACCCGTTCAGGTGGTTTTGTATACGCTACAATTGTCGGCATTTGTTTTCTCTCCTTTTTTCTACTATCTATAGAATGGTTTCCATAATGGGATCACCAATTCCTGCTTTTTAGTTTCTCTCCTCAAAAAAAAGACTTTCTGCTTTTGCAGAAAGTCCTTTTTGATTATCTATTTATTTTTATGAAACGCTGCGGTTTTTTCTTTTGAACAGGAACACTCCGCCGGCAAAGGCAGTTAATGCTCCAAGCAGAGCAAACAGCGGCATATTAGAGGCTGTATTTGGAAGAAGTCCGCCTTCTTCTGATTCTTCCTCTTCCTGCTCATCTGCCGCAGCCATTGCTGCAGCGTTTAATGCTATTTTTTCTTCAAAGTCCGATTTGCGGATTAAGGAATGAATTCCTTTGGTCTGGTCGACGACCTGCGATACCTCATAATCAGTTGCAGCACTTAAATAAGCGAGTGCCTTGGCCCGGTCCATTCCAAATTCTTCGTCCAGAAAATCGATGGACTCTCTTGTCGCTTCTTTCATCGCTTCATCCAGATCTTCATCGAGGCCGACAGGAATCCAGAAATCATCTGTTTCCCCAAATGGCTGAGTAAAATCTTCAGAGTCTCCCGGAATGGCGTCTTCCCCATTTTTCAAAACGGTCAGCCGGAACGTTCCACGCAGGGATCCTTCCAAAGCTGTTAATGCCACTTCGCCGTCCCCCTGCGAAAAATGAGGGTCGCCGGTATAGAACATTCCGCCTTCCACCTGAATCGGCAGATAAAGAGAAGAGTCTTCTCCCAGCTCATTAATATCAATATTGCCGCCGGTTTCTGAAGGCGGAACAGAACTAACGTATTCTTCTGTAGCAGAAGCTACTCCCATCATTCCCATAAAAGGGTCCAGCGGGAACGTAACGTCTTCTCCAGGTATTTCGCCTCTCCATTCCCCGTCCACTTTTTCAATAGGAGTGAATGTGGAAATATTGTTGTAGAGCTCCGGATTATCTTCATCCGCTCCCTCCTGCGGTCCCTCATTTTCCGGGAACTCGCCGGGAAGCGCTCCTTTGTAATGACGGTTGGATATAACGCCGTAAGGAACACGCGGTTCCAGATCGAGTACTTCAATTTTCAGCACATCGCCGGGCTCCGCTCCTTCAATTGCCACCGGACCGGTAACAACGTGAGGGCCGTGGTCATCAAAATCATGATCAATATCAGAAGCAGCGATGTCTTTTGCTTCTTCAAGAATTTCATCTTCTTCTATTCCATACTCTTCAAAAAACTCCACAGGATCTCTTCCCTGGTCTTCAAGAATCCCTTCATGCGATACGGTATCAAACGTTACCGTTTCACCGGATTTAATCGTCTTCACTGCTTCACTTTCCAGATTCGGCAGATCACCCCATTGAATATTTTCCACCGTAGATGGTATGTAATGATCTCCATCTGCTTCTTCTGGAGTAATCGTGTTCTTTGTAAATGATGATTCCTGTTCTGCAGATACGCCGGCTGCAAATGGAAGGCTCATTAATACTGCCATAGAACTTACTCCCACTTTTTTCTTCAGATTGCTCATACGTACTCCCCCTTTTTTTGTAAAATGTCCTCACTATCGTAACAGGTCGCATGACCTAAAACCTTCAGCCTGGAAGATAATCTGTCACTAAATATAATTAAATGCATAAAAAAAGCTTCCCTTATTCAGGAAAGCCTTACATTAAAGTGGATATATCAGATCGTTCTGCCGCTACATTCGTTTTCCTTTTTTAAAGAAATACTTTTCCATCAGCTGACGGGTCGTTTCCTTGCGCTCTTCAGTGTATCCTCCCATATAGAGGACTTTGTTTGTCTTTTTCAGGCGGTCCGGATGAGTTGGCTTCTGCTTTTCCGTGCTCACCATCGATTGTTCCTCCTTTTATAAGAAAAGCTTTATTCATTCACGTACATACTGGCTTCTTAGCTTCATTTTACCGAAGCTTTTTATTATTTACAAACAAAATATTCTGAACATTCATATGAGCCGATTCAACGGAAGCGGGTTACAAACACACAGAGAAAGGGAAGCAGATATATAGTATAGAAACAAAGGAGATGGCTCACCATGAAGGCACTGCTTTTTAAAGTCCCTGAAAAAACATATTCTATCCAGGTGGTGGCAAGATTGTTCAGGCCCCAGACGCAGAAAAAAGGATCCTTTGATGAAGAAGGCGTCTTTTCTTTTGAAGACGGTCCTATGCTTCCCGGACGGATTTCTTTTCTTACGTCAGAAAAGCTGCGCTACGGATCCACTTATTATATTCAAATGAACAAAAAGGTATATGGTTTTGAACCGGAAAAAATGCGTGAACAGGGTTCAAAATATGTAGTGACCGGCCTTTACACGTATCTCGACCGATGATACTGCGCAGCCGCACGAAAGAAGAGCCTATTACCCATCCTGAAAACGCCGGTAAAATAAACAAAGCCCGCCGGAAGAAGTCTCCCTATTTTACAATAGAAGGCGAGCTGGCCGAAGAATTTAAAAAGGTGCTGCCCTTTCAGAATATAAGCAAAGAGGAAGCTGACACGCTGGATACGAGCTGGACACCGCGCCATACAGTGAAAAAGGTGACCGGAATAACTGTATCTGTCCAGGACATTGTATTTGTGATAAAGCTGAAAGGATTCACCGGCCTGCATAAGCTCTTTACAGCCTACCAGGTGGATGTCTCCGAACAGGAAAGCGCCCCGGTTATTACATTTACACGTAACTAAAAGGGCGCTTTATTTTTCTTCTTTTTTCAACTCTTCCTGTATTACCTGAAGATCTTCTTCTGCCTGCTTTTGGTAATCATGATGAACATGCTGCAGCTCCCGCTCAAATTTCCGCTTTTCATTCCAGGATAAGTACACAGAGCCGATACCGGCCATAACAGCACCCGCTGCCATTACTATAGGCTTTTTCATTATTCCTTCCCCCTTTGTATCATTATTACCAAAGTACCCGCTTTTCTCCTTCCTTTAACACTTTTTCTACATAACGAATATCCTCAAAAGGGAATGCAGGAGTTTCTTTCCATTTTCCGGCCGGGATTTCCTCTGGATAAAGCAACTTCAATGCCGCATCCATTCTGACAGCACCGATCCACTGCAGAACGCTCATTTCCACTTCATTAAATGCATCCAGATCTGTCCGGAGGTAACCCGCAAGCTCTTCCACTCGTTTATATTTCTTATAATCCCATGCCAGTCGTTGGATTGAATGGAAACTTTTCTGTTTTTTAATAAACTCTTCTGTATTATCCTCCAATATAATCTGAATCCCACGTCTGTCGTGTTCTTTACTTAATATTTCCCTTCTTAAATAGATCATTTCACTCATGCTTATGTTGAGTATCCTCAGGGTGCGCGTAGGAAAGCTCGATTTGTATCCCGGCGGCCAAATACGGTTTCTGTCACTGGCGTCCATCGTAATAAAATCGCCTTCTTCCTGAAGAATGCTATTCGTTCCTAAGTTATCAAACACCCCGCCATCCGTGAGATAGAGATATTCAGGAAGCACATCCGGATAGCTGGATGTTCCATCTGTATCTATAAAAGTAAGCCCTTTTGTGGATAGACGCACAGGTGCAAAAATCATTGGATACGCTGCGGAAACCGCTACGGCAAAGGCTACGGAAATACTATCTATGTCTTTACTCCGTCCTATCTTCTCTCCCTCCATTGAAAAAGCATTAAAATAAAAGCCCTTCATCGTATTCAGGCAGGCAGCGTTACAGTTCCACAGCGGAGCATGGGGAAGTTCATTCATTTTTATATTTCCATAAATTTCTTTTTTCAGCATCTCCGGAAACATCATGCTTAAGTTCAGACGGGGAGCCCACAGCTTATGCGGGCGGCGCAGCAGCTTCCAGAAAAGCTTCCGCCTTATATTAACCAAACCCATGTCTGTCATGGGTTTGGTTACTCTATCATCGAAGTCTTTTACATCTGTAAAAGGACCGTCTGCCAGAGCTTTCATGACAGCCCCTGCTGTAATGCTTCCGCCGGAAACTGATGTAATGCCCTGTACCTTATGGTCAAGTCCGAGCTCCACCAGCCTTCGGTAGCCGCCCAGGCAATAGTAGGAAGCACGGAAGCCGCCGCCGGAAAAACCTATGTTTAAGCCGTCTTGTTTCATCCACAGCCTCTCCTTTACAGATGATTAAAAAAGCCGTAGGCGGCTCCTATGATATTCGCATGCTGACGGTAGCTGCACGGAAGTACTTTAGGCGTTATTGTGGCATCAGGTATCGAGTGTACCAGCTTGTCTACTGCGCGCTGTATTTCCTCTACTGCACTTTCTCTTTCACTGATACCCCCTCCAATTAATATAACTTCAGGGTCATAGACGTATTGGATATTATAAATGCCTGCTGCCAGATCACGGTAAAAATTGGCTATCGCCTCCTTACAGACCACATCCCCCTCTTCTGCAAGCCGATATACATCCTGTCCAGTCAGGGTATCGCCGCCCGGTGATTTTTTTTGATTTACTTTATCCACAAGCGCTCCCATAGATGCTGTTTCGCTCCATGTTTTTGGATTCGGGCTGCTCCAGTTGGTCAGCATATATCCAAACTCCCCGCCGTGCAGATGAGCCCCTTTATGCAGTTCGCGGTTTTTTATAACCGCTCCGCCTATTCCTGTTCCTATTGTCATGACAATAATATTTTTCCTATCGGCGCCTGCTCCGTTCCAGACTTCCGCATAGGCTGCACAATTTGCATCGTTTTCTAAGTATACCGGGCACTGAAGGGACGTCTGCACAGCTGCTTTAATGTTTGGTCCATGAAAATAAGGAAGCGCACTGGTCCCATAAATTATCCCATCTTCCCCAACTGCGCCCGGCGCGCTCACGGCGGCTCCCTGGACTGCTCCGGATTTATCCCATATTCGCCTGATTGAGTTGATCAGTTCTTCCAATGTTTCAGGCGTCCGGTATTTATCACTCTTTTTCATCTCTGCTTTTTCATTTACAATCCCGTGCTTAACGTAGGTTCCGCCTATATCAAATACTAGAATGTCCGGCACTATGATCCCTCACTTCTATGTTGTAAGAATGCGCTGTTGTATATATTCTACTTTATCAATAGATAATCATTCTTCTTTTACCAGCCCATGCTTGAATGCGTAAACAACCGCCTGCGTGCGGTCATGGACGCCAAGCTTGCCAAGAATATTGCTCACATGAACCTTGGTGGTTTTCAGCGCAATAAAAAGCTGACCGGCAATTTCCTGGTTGCTCTTTCCTTCCGCCATCAGCTGAAGCACTTCCTGCTCTCTCGCTGTGAGCTGTTCATAAAGATCAACTTGTACGGGTTTTCTCATCTTGTGCAGCATTTTCTCGGTCACTTCCGGTTCGAGAATTGACTCTCCGCTGCATGCCGCCCGGACCGCATCGGCGATTCTGCCGGCTTTGGAGGTTTTAAGTATATAGCTCATAGCTCCCGCCTCGAGAGCCGGGTACACTTTTTCATCATCCAGAAAGCTTGTAACAATAATAATTCTGGCAGACGGCCATTTATCCATAATGGCTTTTGTTGCTTCAATGCCGTCCATATCTTTCATGACAAGGTCCATTAGAATGACGTCCGGGCGGTGCTTGAATGCCTCTGCCACTGCCTCTCTTCCGCTGGACGCCTCTGCTACTACTTCCATATCGGGCTGGGATGACAAATAGGCAGTGACGCCGATCCGTACCATTTCATGATCATCTGCAAACAGTATTCTAATCAACGCTTTGATCCTCCCTCCGCAGCTGCGGTACTTTTACTTCCACCCGGCTTCCTTCACCGGGAACACTCACAATTTTACAGCGCCCCCCGACTTCTTCTGCACGTTCTTTCATGTTGGTCAGCCCGTAGCTGTCTGTGCGTGCTTCTGCCGCTTCAAAACCAATCCCGTCATCGCTGATACGAAGAATAATCGTTTGATCCCGTTCAATCAGCAGCACGTGCAGGCTGTGCGCTCTGGCATGTCGCAGCGTATTGGAAACTGCTTCCTGAACGACACGGAACAGCTGATCTTCAACCCCTTTTTCAATCGGAAATTCTTCTGTCTTAATATGAATATCAAGCGGCACCTTTTCCCTCAGCTCTTCCACCAGTTTAATGACCCCCGCCTGAAGCGACTGCTCCTGGAGGGCGGCCGGCCTTAAATGCAGCAGCAGTGCTCTCATTTCCACCTGGGACTGAATAATCATATCCTCTACGAGCCTCCAGCGTTTTTTGGAAGTATCCGCTATCTCCTTTTCCTCATCACTAATAGCAGAAACCATCATAGATGCCGCAAAAAGCTGCTGGCTGACGGAATCATGAAGCTCTCTGGCAATACGGGTGCGTTCCTGTTCAATAACTTCCTGCAGGCTCTGCTGTCTTTCCTCCGCCCGTTCGGTTGCCAGCTTTTGGCTTCGCTCCGCCTGAAGCTCCGCCTGCGTCTCCAGCTCCCTGAATGCTTTCTGAAGCTGCCTGAGCTCGGGCAGTGCCTCCTGGTCCTGTTTCGGAAGTCTTTCCCCTCTGACTAACGAAGAAGCTTCTATAATTGCTTTCTGCCACTTATGCTGCCAGTATAATCCGGAGATCAGGCCCAATACCGCCCCCGCTGTAACGAGCACAGCAGGGACCATAAATGCGTAGGGCAGATCCCCTATTCTTGCCTCCCATAGTATGCGCAGCGACACCGGCTCAAATACCCGGAAGGTCAGAATCAAAATCAGCAGCCCAATAAGCAGTGAGGCCGCAATACCTATAACTATCTGTTTCATCAGCAGGGTCATCTGCGTTTCACCTCCAGGTCTCCGGACAAAATGGAAGTAAAAATCTGCAGATGGACCGCTTCCGGTTCCTCTTCCTCAGAATGATAGATCATCGATTTATTAAACAAGCGCTCTTTTTCCATACCGGGCAAAAACACATGACCGAATACCGTACTGTGATACAGGCTGAACTTCACTTCATACGGCACATAGATCGTTACCTTTCCCATGCCGTGCCTTATGACAATAACGGCTTCCTCCGGGAGAACAGTATTCGTTGTATCAATAATACGGTCTCCGACGCCTCCGGTTATATTAATGTGCTTCCAGCCGTAGGGCTGCTCCAGCGTCTTTTCCCTGCCCAGAAATCTATTTTTCAGCAGTGGGCGCACGGCTTCCCTCTCCCTGTCCGGTTTTTCTATTAAAAAAGAAGGAACCAGTTCATCCGGCTGTTCCCGTTTTTTATGGCTCTGGATAAGCAGAAGCACTAAGAATGCCACAATGGCGAACCGTACCGAAATAGTGCTGAGAGCCGATAGTCCCAAACCGACAGCACCTATCCAGAAGACCACCTTTCCGAGCGTTCGTTTCATAAATTTTTTACCTAAAAAAAGAAGAACGGCAAAAAATAACAGGGAAAAAATAATACCGCCGTCTGTAAATAACAGCTCTATGGCTAAAAGAATGACAGCAATCAGGCCGACTGTATTTATCGTTGTTGTTGAAATTCTGGAAAGCATCGCCGTTCTCCTTTCTTCACGCTGTTATGTAGAAAAAAAGGGGACCTGTTGCCCCCCTTTGATTATTTTTCTTCAAGCCTTGCCACCCGCTCGTCAAATGACTGTTTTTCCTCGTCATTCTTTTCCCAGTGGGCCAGCCCGTCCAAATACCACTCCATATCGGAGAAGTGATCGGCGGCGGCATTTTCTTCTTCATTATACACTTTCCGGCTGTTGTAATTGACCCGGAACACATTTTCTTTACCCATCAATTCCAGCCGCTTGATATGCATATCTTTGACTTTATGCTTCATGCTTTCATATTTGGCTTCGATCTCTTCAAGCTGTTTTTCTGTTTCTTTTTTCATGGCTGCCAGCTTTTCGGTGCGGGTTTCATATTCTTCTTTTTCACGGAGCGCAAACGCATAGAATTCGTCATTGCCCTTTTCTTTTACTATCTCGGCCTGATAGGTGCGTTTTTCCAGCATAGCGGAGGCTTCCTCGTGTTCTTTCGTAAACGTGTCGACAAGCTGCCGCTGTCTTGCAACAAGTACTGCCGTCTTTTCGGTTTCCCGCTCGGCCTGCTTAATGTAATGCTGAAGCGACTCGGCCGGATTATTTCTCTCCTTTTTCTCCTGCCAGTGCTGCATTTCCGTATCCATCGTTTCTTTCATTTTCATCCATAGGGTGCTCATGTTTATCCTCCTTTATTTTTGAAGTCTGGACCATTCCCGGTCAAAGCTTGAAAATGGATCATTGTGGTCCTTAAAGCTCCGGGCTTCGTTCAGCCCTTTGTACTTTTCCCAGCACCAGTATAAAAGCCACGCGGCCAACGCGCCCAGAATGGCATAAATATTGGATACTGCGAGTACAATACCGGTAATACCCAGGAGAACCCAGAGGATCCTGCCTCCTGTGCTGAAGCTTTTCTGATACTGTACGTAGGCGGCATAAGCCGCGAATACACCAAGTGCCAGCAGCAGGAGCGGACCGAGGTTGGCAAGCAGAACAATCACCGCAAACAGGGCAAGAACAATCAATCCAAATTTTTTCATTTTCTTTCCTCCTTTCCTTTCGTTAGTTTTATTTTACGATTCATTTTCGGTCTGCATCAGCAGCCGCCGGCATATTTATGTCTAAGCCTGGAGGCGTATTTCTATATAGTTTCGGATTTTGCCTGGACGGGTACTCTGTTTAGAAGAGCTTCACTATGAAGGAGGATATTCAAATGAGTAAAACCATATTTATTACAGGAGCAGGAACCGGCCTTGGAAAAGGCACGGCAATCGGTCTGGCAAAAAAAGGCCATCGCGTAATTGCAGCGGTTGAAATTATTTCCCAGGTAACAAGCCTTCGCGAAGCAGCCGATGCGGCAGGAGTCAAACTGGAAGTGATTAAGCTTGATGTGAGGAGCAGACGTGATCAGCAGCTGATCGAAGAATACGATTATGACGTATTTGTCGCCAATGCAGCGATCGGTGAAGGCGGCCCGATTTCGGAAATACCAGTGGACCGGGTGCGTGAAGTATACGAAACAAATGTCTTCAGCACGCTGGAAAACGCCCAGATTGCAGCAAAGAAATTCGTAAACAAAAAGCAGGGCAAGATCATTTTCCTTAGTTCTATCGTTGGTATTGTAGCAATGCCTTACCTCGGCGCGTACAGCTCCTCCAAGCACGCCATCGAAGCGATTGCGAAGACGATGAAAGCAGAGCTTGAAGAATTCGGCGTCCAGGTTGCCACCATTAATCCCGGCCCGTTTGAAACAGGATTTAACGACCGCATGTTTGAAGAAAAATGGAAATGGTATGATGAAAAAGAAAACTTCACCAAACGCTCTTCGATTGAAGAAACAGAAACTATTCTTGATCAGCAGTATGATCCTGAAGACATGATCAATAAAATGGTGGAAGTGATTGAATCCGATCACCATGCCTTCCGTACCGCGCATCCACAGGAAACAGAAGATACAATGAAACAGACCGAAAAAGACAAGTGGGAAGAACGCGTATAATCCTATAGAATGAAAAGGTGCCGGCCTGCAGCCGGTACTTTTTTATGGCAGGACTTTCTTTTTGCCAGCCTTCTTTTTATTCAGTACAGTAGAGACAAATGGTTATTCGGGGGTTTGGTTATGGCGCTGAGACGGATAGTGGTACTGCTTTTTTATGTTGGGGTGTTCTGGCTCATATATCAATATGGAGGATCTTTATACAACTGGCTGCAGGTAAACAGCCGGGACTATTTCTTTTTAACAGCCGGGGCCGCCGTTCTGTTTTCCCTGTTTCCGATTATTCCCTACCCTATTATCGGCGGGGTTATCGGCGCCGCTTACGGAGCGGTTCTCGGCTCGTTTCTTGTCTGGTTTGGGTCTGCGATGGCTTCCATTTTAATGTTTTTACTTGTTCGTTACGGATTTCAGGACATTGGCCGCCGCATCATTAACAAGTATGCGGCTTTGGAGCGGATCACGGTGCTTTTTGAAAAAAATGCGTTCTTTACGCTGTTTGTTACCCGTCTGATTCCGATTATTCCAAGCATCATCGTTAACTGCTATGCCGCCTTAAGCAGCATCCGGCTGCTTCCTTACGCCGTTGCTTCTTCACTTGGCAAAATCCCATCAATGATTTTATTTGCAACCATTGGGACACTCGTTACGACCAACCCGTCCCAGCTTCTTTATGCAGCGATGGTGTATGCCGTGTTTCTCCTGATTTTCTATTTTGTTTACCGCTGGTTTAAGAAACGGGCAGCGGCGGAAGCCGTGCTTAATAAAACACCAAAACAGAATCCTCCTCCCTCATAACGAAAGCCGCCCGGTTAGACCGGACGGCTTTTTTTACACGGTCATACAGAAGTTTCCTATTATTGGATATCTATTTTCTAAAAATTGTGATATTTTTAAAATTAACAGCATGATTCCTTCTACTTCCTCTTCCGTTACAGCGTCCTTTATTCTTAGAAAAGGAGACAGCCTTTAATGGACCCGCGTGTTCTTGATTCATCCACCCTCAGACCCTGCCATTTTCAAAAACAGAAAAAAAGCAAAAATACCTCTTGCTAAAGTTTGTGAAATGTTGCACAATTAAATTGTGAAGTAATTCACATGATTACTAAAAAGGAGTGATTCATATGGATACGATGAAAAAAGAAAAAGTAAACCGCGTAGTACTGATTGGTGCAGGTCTTGTCGGAAGCAGCTATGCTTTTGCCTTAATTAATCAGGCAATTACCGAGGAACTGGTTATTATTGATGTAAACAAAGAAAAAGCAATCGGAGACGTAATGGATTTAAACCACGGAAAAGCATTTGCCCCATCTCCTACAAATACATGGTACGGCGATTTCAGCGACTGCAAGGAAGCAGATATTGTCTGCATCTGCGCAGGCGCCAACCAGAAGCCCGGCGAAACCCGCCTTGACCTTGTGGAAAAAAATATGAAGATTTTTAAAACACTGGTCGATCAGGTAATGGAAAATCATTTCGACGGCATTTTCCTTGTCGCCACCAACCCGGTTGATATTCTTACCCAGGCTGTTAAAATGTTCAGCGGTTTCCCGGCCTCCCGCGTAATTGGCAGTGGTACGACGCTTGATACGGCGCGCTTTAGATTTCTATTGAGCGATTATTTTAACGTATCTGCAAGCAACGTCCATGCCGACGTAATCGGCGAGCACGGCGATACCGAACTTCCCGTCTGGAGCAGCGCGACAATCGGAAGCGTTCCTATCACTGAGTATATAAAAACCAACCCGGCCTACAAGGCAGAGGACCTGGACAAAATTTTCGAAAACGTCCGCGATGCCGCCTACCATATCATCCAGAAAAAAGGAGCTACCTATTACGGTATTGCAATGAGTCTGGCCCGCGTTACCCGAGCAATTCTGGGGAACGAAAACTGCATTCTTACCGTAAGCGCCTATTTGGATGGAGAATACGGAGCAAAAGACGTGTATGCCGGCGTGCCGACGATTGTAAACCGTCAGGGCATCCGCGAAGTCGTGCAGCTGGCGCTTACCGAAAAAGAACAGCAGCAGTTTGACCACAGCATGAAAACGCTCAAGGATACGCTGCAACCAGCTGTCAAAAATCTTACTAACTAACTACACTACAGATTATAGAAGAGAGATGACCTTTCATGTGGTACCAGCAGTATGACCCTTTTGGAAATGAATGGATCAGTGCGCTGATCGCGTTTCTTCCCATCCTTCTTTTCCTGCTTGCAATGACCGTCTTTAAAATGAAAGGCGTTTATGCGGCGGCTTTATCCCTTGCAGCATGTACAGGTATTACCATTCTTTTCTTTGATATGCCGGCGGCCACCGCTCTTTCAGCTGTTATTCTGGGCTTTGGACGGGCGCTGTGGCCGATCGGCTACATCGTTATTATGGCCGTATGGCTGTATAAAATAGCCGTAGAAACCGGTAAATTCGACATTATCCGCGGCAGTATCGCTAACATTTCCCAGGATCACCGCCTCCAGCTTCTATTGATTGGCTTCAGCTTTAACGCCTTTCTTGAAGGGGCTGCCGGATTTGGTGTTCCTATCGCTATAAGCGCCGCCCTTCTGGTGACGCTTGGATTCAAGCCTTTAAAAGCGGCCGGACTCTGCCTGATCGCCAATGCTGCATCCGGCGCATTCGGCGCTATCGGTATTCCGGTTATTACCGGCGCTCAGGTCGGGGGACTGGAAACACTGGAACTTTCCCGCATGCTCGCCTGGATCCTTCCCGGCATCAGCTTTGCCGTGCCATTTATTCTTATATTCATTCTTGATGGCCGGAAAGGGGTAAAGGAAATCCTTCCTGCTCTCTTCGTTGTGAGCGGTACGTATACTCTTGCCCAGATCGTGACGATTGTATTTATGGGGCCGGAGCTTGCCAATATTTTATCCTCTCTGCTCAGTATGGTTGCACTTGCTGTGTTTCTCCGCACCTGGCAGCCGAAAACCATTTACCGGGAACCCGGTGCAGAAGTGCTTCCTGAAAAGGAACACTACAGCTTTAAACAAATTATCGTCTCCTGGTCTCCTTTCTACATTTTAACGGCAGTTATTGCCGTTTGGAGCCTGCCTTCTTTTCAGGCCTTGTTTGCAGAAGGCGGACGATTTGCTTCCACTACATTAGCCCTCCAGATGCCGGCTCTTCATCAGCAGGTGATGCAGCTTCCTCCAATTGCTGCCGTGGAAACCGCCATGGATGCAGTATGGAGCGTGAATCTTTTGTCTGCCACCGGAACTGCTATCTTAGTATCTATTCTGCTGACGAGCACATTCTTTCCATCCCTAAATGGCTTTCAGACCATGCAGGTCCTGGGAAAAACGATTAAAGAGCTGTGGCTTCCTGTGTTGACCATCTGCCTTGTTATGGCTTTTGCGAACCTTTCCAACTACGCTGGACTCAGTGCCTCCATGGGATTAGCCTTATCGAAGACAGGGATGTTCTTTCCTTTTGTAAGCCCTGTGCTTGGCTGGATCGGCGTGTTTCTAACAGGTTCTGTCGTTAATAACAATGCCCTGTTTGGAAGTCTCCAGGTTGTTACAGCCAATCAAATCGGGACAAGCCCGGCTCTTCTGCTTGCTTCGAACACAGCAGGCGGCGTCATGGGTAAATTGATTTCCCCGCAGTCTATTGCTATTGCAGCTGCCGCCGTTCAACAGACAGGCAAAGAATCCGAACTGTTTAAATTTACGCTCCGCTACAGCCTCGCCCTTCTGTTTATCGTCTGTCTGCTTACTTTTGTACTTTCATTTATATTTACCACGTGAGACGTGGGATACACAATATTTAGAAACAAAAAAGAAGCGGAGACTTTTCCGCTTCTTTTTTATGCTTATTCTTTTGTCATATCTTTGGTGCTTCGTACCGTGTCAATCGGACGCACCATTTTTTCAATGTCTTCCCGCTGCGGTTCAAGCATAGGCGGAAGTGACAGCTTCTCTCCAAGCGTTTCATATGGTTCGTCTCCCATAAAGCCCGGTCCGTCTGTCGCAAATTCAAATAAAATCTGCGGTGCTACTCTTGTGTACAGCGATTTAAAGAAATGACGGTCTACGTAACCGGAGTGCTGAAATCCGAACTGGTCGAGCCTGCCGATCCATTCTTCGAGCGCCGGGCGGTCATCCACACGCAGAGCCGCATGGTGAACCGTTCCGTATCCCTGGCGGGCCGGTGGGAGAATTACGTTGTACTCTACAATAATCTGTGCGCCGTTTCCGCCGTCCCCCGTCTCAAATAAACGGAAGGCGCCATCCTGCTCGATTTCACGGAACATCAGGACCTTCTCCAGCACTTCTTTAAACTGGTTCACATTATCCACTCTTACATAAATCGGACCGAGACCGGTAATTGCATGCTCCAGCGGAACCGGACCGTTCTGCCACGGTGTGCCGGAAGCCACGCCTTCATTTGTTTCATCAGACACAAGCTCATACTGCTGATCATCAAAATCTGTAAACGCCAGCCTCTTTTTCCCAAAACGCTCTTTGATGCCGTGGTGTTTAACATTCAGGCGGTCAAAACGATCCACCCAGTAGTCAAGCGCTTTGTTATCCGGCACCCGGAAAGACGTTTTGGCAATTTCATTTGTGCCGTGCTGCCCTTTCGGAATACCCGGGAAATCAAAAAACGTCATATCTGTGCCGGCACTGCCTTTGTCGTCGGCAAAGAAAAGATGATAGGTTTTTATGTCGTCCTGGTTTACTGTCTTTTTCACGAGGCGCATGCCGAGAACATACGTAAAAAACTCATAGTTTTTCTCTGCACTGCTTGTAATAGCCGTAACATGATGCATTCCTGTTAACTCATTCATTTACTTCAGCTCCTTATTTATCTATCCGTTCTCTATAGTACCTTAATCGTTTTTCCGTTCCAATGAATCAGACCTGAAAAAAAGAAGCCCGGAGGCTTCTTATATCAGCTGCCGTACCGTTCTTTAACAAGCGGCAGCAGACCGTTTGTTTCCAGATAAGGACGCGGAGCCAGAAATGTTACCGTCACGACTCCTGGATGACGTCCGATTTCAATCGATCCGGTAATAGTCGAGCGGTTCATAACCTCCGGCACGTCAATTCCAAACAGTTTGGCAGCACGCTCCATTCCATTGGTCGTAGCTGCGTTTAAATCAGCTCCCGTGCCGACAAAGGAAATCGGATATGATTCTTCCATTTCTGTTACACCCCATTCACGGCTTAAAGCAAGAGCCTCCTGCTTTTCCTGCTCGGAGAAAGGTTTGGCCAGATAAGGAAGATCCTCTGTCACCGGAAGCAGCACCGGTCCTTCTATGTTCAGTCCCTTCATTACCTGCACTTCAAGGGTAACGATGCCGGATACATCCGTCGTATGGCCCGCGATCTCTCCATCTCCCTGCATCGCATGCATATCTCCTAAATATACTCCTCCGCCCGGAACTTTTACCGGACAAATCACTACGGCACCCTGGCGCACCCGGTTAATATCCATATGGCCGTCGGTACGCTCCTCCAATTGCTCTTCTGTTACAGCAAACTCATGCGGCGCCCCAATTAAAAACTGGCCAAAATCGCCGGCATTATGGGAATCCGGCAGTGCCCGGGAAGGCGTTGTGCCCAGCTGGCCGAGAAATGGACGCAGCCTTGCCATTGCTCCGACCAAATCGTGGGGGGCAAACGTAACGACCGGATTTTGGATGGAGTGTTCGGGAGTATTCATGTATTCTTTCGCACTGGCTGCGATTTTTTCCGCGGCTTCCTGAGGAAGCGTCAGCCCTACTGTTTTCTGCTGGTTGAAAGCCATCGTATACGCATTCGTAAAGACAAATGGCGTAATATCCTCGCCACACGTATTGCAGCGGACGGCGGTCTGACCTATGCCGTCAATAGTAGTCTCCGGACGCATGGTTCCGCACCCCGGGCATTTCACTGCCACGAATGGATCTCCAACGAAACGGCCGTCTACTGGTTTATCATTTCCGGAAGCCGTTGCGGCCGATGTCACTTCAATGGATTGGATCCGGATAATAATCGCATCTCCCACTTCTGCGCCTTCCACATACACGGGCTTTGTTACTTCATGCCCTCCCCGCAGAGCCGGGGTAATCATTGGCCCCCAGCATCCAGGTGCTGTGTTGGCAATAATATGTCCTCCGTCTTTCACTTTATATTCCATCTCTTTTGCCGGATCAAGCACTCCATCCGTGAATTCATTAACATATACCGTCTGCTTTGCTGCCATTTTACCCGCTCCTTCTGCCAAAAGTAGATTTATTATGAAAAGTAACTACACTTACCTATTCGCTTTCTGCGGCAGACATTCCTTTTCTTTATAAAAATTTATCATCAAAAAAAGAATGTACTACTTTTATAAACATGCACAAATGCCCTGTCCTCAAAAGGACAGGGCGTCTAATTATCTCGGTATGGTAAGAACCTGACCGACACGAATCACATTATTGCTTCCTATTTTGTTGGCTGTTTTGATTTTAGTGACAGTCGTACCGTATTTTCGGGAGAGGCTGTACAGTGTGTCTCCTGACTTAACGGTGTGTTTTACTGAAGTCGTTGGAGCCGGTTTAACAGGTGCAGCGTCTTTTCCCGGGATCACCAGCTTCTGTCCAATACGGATCACATTGGCATTGCTCAGCTTATTTGCACTTACGAGCTGGGATACACTCACTTTATACCGGTTGGCGATGCTGTACAGCGTATCGCCGGCTTTCACGGTATACGTGGTGCCTGTACCGGCCGGCGGAGTAGATGCTTTTATTTTCAGCAGTTCGGACACGGTGACAAATTTATACCCCTTTGCTTTAAGCTGCTTGATGATTTCCGGCAGTGCTCCTGGAGTTCCTGATGCCCCTGCACCGGTATGCATCAGCACAATAGAGCCCGGCACGATGTTTTTTACGACCCGGTTGGTAATATCGGTTTTGGAATTTCCCTTCCAGTCCACGGTATCAATGTTCCAGTGGATAGTGTGGGTATACCCTGCATCCCCCACTGCTTTTAATACAGAAGAATTAGTGGAACCGAATGGTGCCCGAAATAAAGGCTTTGTCGATTTCCCGGTTGTATTTTTTACAATAGTTTCTGTACGGCTGAGTTCACTTTTCATCTGCGTGGCGGTCAGTTTGGTGAAATCCGGATGAGTGTAGGAGTGGTTGGCCAGCTCATGCCCCTGAGCAGCTATATTACGAATAGCTTGAGGATGATGATTTGTTCCTGATCCGGTCAGGAAAAAAGTAGACTTAATGTTGTTTGCGGACAAAGTATTCAGAATTTTGGGAATATTAGTTCCGTCCGCTCCATCATCAAAGGTTAACGCGACAACTTTACTTGAGGTATTTCCTTTTGTTACATACTGGGAGCTGGCAGCATCAGCGGGAGGCGTAAACGAAAACAGGGTAACAAACAGCAGAAAGAACACCGCAGCGGCCTTCAACAGCTTGATCCACATGACCCTTCACCTCTTCTATTATTTATGCTAAGGGGCATTAGCATATGTAAAAGAGCATAGACCTATAAGTATTTTATAGTTCCATTATACTCCCGGCAGTTAATATATTGTATGTATATTTTAGGTTTTTATCATAAATATTTTTCTGTGCTGTTGGATTAAACAGCTGCGCTTCCGCGTTGTAAGCACGTAAATACTTCATAAAAAAAGAACCCGGTCGTAACAGCCGGATCCTGCAATATAAAAGATGGATTTACACTTTCAGCAATCCCCGGAAGCCTCTTGCGGTATAGTAGGAATCTGCTCCGTTATGGTACACAAACACAGTGTCGTAGCGGCGGTCGCAGAAGAGCGCTCCGCCCAGCTTTCTAACGGCTGCAGGCGTCTGCACCCAGCTTGATGTTTTTAAATCAACGCTTTCTATCTTCTGCAGTTCCCGGTACTGTTCTTCTGTTAAAAGTTCAATACCCATGGAGGCAGCCATATCCACCGCGTTGTTTTCCGGCTTGAATTTTTTCCTTGCCTCCAGCGCTTCCCGGTCGTAACACAGCTTTCTGCGGCCTTTTGGGCTTTCAGCTGAACAATCATAAAAGATATATTCCCCTGTTTTGCTGTCATAGCCTACTACATCCGGTTCCCCGGCCGTTCTTTCCATTTCGTAGAGCGGCCATAGCTTTCCTTCATCCGCTTCAAGCTTCGCCTGCACATCCTCCCAGTTTATTTCTTCATGCCGGTTCCTGTGCTTCTCAAACCGGTCCTTTAATGCTCCCAGCAGTTCTTCTCTCTGCTCCAATGATAATTTTTCCGCCATATAGACCTCCCTGTGGTTTCATTGCTTTTACAGGCTGTGCTCAGACCTGATCGTACGCCTGCTTTAATTCTGAAATATTTATTTTTTTCATCTGCAGCATTGCCTGCATGACTGCTTCTGCTTTATTTGTATCTTTATCCTGGAGCATTTCCGTAAGAACTGCAGGCACTACCTGCCACGACACTCCATATTTATCCTGTATCCACCCACACTGGTCTTCTTTTCCCTCCGCTGCGAAATAGTCCCAATACCGGTCTACTTCCTCCTGGCTGTGGCAGTCTATAACCATGGATACAGCGGGGGTGAACGTAAAGTAAGGACCTCCGTTCAACGCCATAAAATTCTGCCCTTCCAACTCGAAAACGATGGTCAATACGTCTCCTGCTCTACCAGGACTGTGTTCCCCGTGATAGCTTGTTTCTTTAATTTTTCCGGTGCTGAAAACCTCCAGATAGTAATGCACTGCCTCTTCTGCCTGATTATCAAACCAAAGACAAGGAGTGATTTTTTGAGATGCTGTACTCATTGCCATGCATCCTCCTTTCTTTTTATTATACTGCGGAAAGTGCTGTATGTGGTTGAAATCGGCGATATCGTTTATGCTTAAACTATATTCAAAAGGGGGCTTTCCCATGACAACAAAGCCTTTTCAACTCAAACTCGCCGTTATGATTGCCGGTATCGCCTGTGCTCTCGTTTATTCCAATGTACTGTATATTGCTGCAGTCTTTTTTATTAATGCCTGGATCGATTTTTCCTATTCGCGGAAAAAAAGAAATACTGACAAATAAACGCCGCCAGCTCCTTCTATAGTTGCTATTTCCGCTGTTTTCGTTTAATATGTACCGAATTCGGAAATACTAGAGATAGAACAAGATAGAAGGAGATTTTGCTATGTATACCCTGCTTTACACAGAGGATCCCTCTACGATCGCAGTAGAGATTGAAGGAACAGTTACACAAGAAGATGCTGAACAGCTTGACCATCACGTAGAAGAAAACTTTGGAAGCAGCAGTACGTTTAACGTGTTTGTTGTGTTTAACGAAGTAGACCGTACCTCTTTAAAAGAAATGGTAGAAGGAAGTACTTTTAACGAAAAGCGCCGGGGCCAGTTTGATAAATTTGCTATTCTCAGCGATAAAACGTGGCTGAAGTTCGCCGCAAAAGCAGGCGGCCTGATGCCCGGCCTCTCGATGAAGCACTTCGATAAAGATGAAACCGACAAAGCCTGGGACTGGATCCAGGAATCCTAAATAAAACCCCCTCTTCTATATTAGGATGAAGGGGTTTTATTTTAGAAAAAAGAAGCCGCGTGGTCAAAATCGGCAAACAATGAATCCGGGTATGGGAGCACCAGCTGCGGGATACTGCAGGAGGAATAGTAAGCAGCCGTACCCGCGGCGATGGAGCCTGCATCCAGACGTCCTCCCCGCACCACGCATTCAAAGCAGAGCATGACATACTCCACCTGGTCACCGTTTTCGTATGTATGCCTGAAATCCTTTCCTGTGAAAACTCCCTGCAGCTGAATGGGCTGCACATGAAGCCCTGTTTCTTCCCAGACTTTCCGGATTAATGCCTGAGAAGGCGTCTCACCCGGTTCCATTGCGCCGGTGGGAAGGTCCCACTCCCCGTTTTCAGCCTGCAGAAATAATATTTCGTTATTTTCATTGCGGATAACTGCCGCTGTACACGGCATGTAGATCAACTCTGCCCCTACTTTAGCCCGCAGGCTGTCATAGTATTCAGATGCAGCCATAATTGTCGCCCTCCTCTTATTTATGCATTTACCTACATTCCATATTCTTTTGTATATTCCTTCTTTTTCATAACAATTAGATAATAAGAAAACGAATACACAACCATAGACCCAACAAAATGAATGGGTCTATCCCTTCTGCCGATCTACAGAAGAAACCAGAAAGGCTGTCCGGTTATCTTACAGACCCCTTGTACTCGTTCGCCTCCCGAAATAGGATAAAAAAGAAGTGATGCTTTTACCTATTTCATACTAAAGGAGACGTGATTTGATGAAAAAGCCCGTCAACGTTTTTGCTAAAAAAGCATCCCTTACCGCTTTAGCCACCGCTTTTGGAGCATCCATCGCTTTTAGTCCACTATCCTCCGTGTCTGCAGAAGAAAGCTTCCCGTTTGAAGAAATTACTGCCAATGAATTAAAGCAGGGTTTTGAATCAGGAGAGTATTCCTCCAAAGAAGTTGTTCAATCCTACTTAGACCGCATTGCCACCTATGAAGAAACGTACAATGCTTTTACCTTTATGAATCCTAATGCCTTAGAAGAAGCAGAAGAAATAGACAACATGCGTGAAAACGGAGAGCCTCTCGGTGAGCTCGCCGGCGTACCGATCGTTATTAAAGAAGCCGTCGACGTTGAAGGCTTTCCCACCACCTTCGGCTGGGCTCCGCTGAGCGAGGAAGCCGGAGGCATTGAGCTTGCTCCAACATCTGATGCCCCGGTTGTGGAAGATTTAAAAGAAGCCGGTGCCATCATTATTGGAAAAACCAACATACCGGCGTTCAGCGCTTCGGGTACCAATGCCTCTACAAGCTGGGCCGGCGATACGTATAACGTTGTCGATCCACGTCTAGCGCCCGGCGGAAGCAGCAGCGGAACCGCCGCTTCGGTTTCCGGCAATTTTGCCATGATGGGAATCGCTGAAGAAACCGGCGGATCCATTCAAAACCCTGCTGCAGCCCAGGCGTTAGCCAGCGTCAAGCCTACCTTTGGCCTTGTACCGACTACAGGGGTAACGCCTCTTGCCGGCGGAACCCGTGATGTTCTCGGTCCTCATGCCCGTACCGTAGAGGATGCTGCTCTCATGCTTGACGTTATCGCAGGGGAAGACGAAGGAGATCCAAAAACGGAAGCTGCAGCCGGCAATGTACCAGAGGATGGTTACACTGCATCATTAGATGATGAAGCTCTGGAAGGTAAAAGAATCGGCCTCTACGGCGCCGAGTGGCGGGAAGACGGAGAGCTCAGCGCAGAAACGCAGGAGCTGTACGACCGCTCTATCGCAGAATTGGAAGCCCAGGGAGCTGAAGTGATCAGCGATCCTTTTGAAGGCAGCGGACTTGCCGCTTTCACTGAGGAAGCCGGAAACGTCGGCTATGATGCTTTTGTGTACGACCTAAACAACTACCTGCAGGACCTGGATCCCGGAAATGAATCATTAAACGTAAATGATGTATTTGAAGAAGCCGGGGAAGTGCCCTGGACAGAAGAAGGACCGCTTCGTTTTCTAGTGGAACGCGGTGTGGACTTTGAAGGAACGCTCGAAGATCCGGAAACGATGCCGGATCAAAGTGAATTCGAGGAAGCAAAAGCAGAGTATCTCCAGATCATAGATAACGTGATGGAAGAACAGGATCTCGACGGCTTTGTATACCCGCAGATGGCAGAAGAAATTCCGCCTCTGGCCGATCAGGAAGCAAATATTGAAGCCACTACGGTGCCGGAAATTAATATCAGCGGCCTTCCGCTTGTTACCGTACCGGCCGGCTATTACGAAAGCGGTTCTCCATTCTCTCTTGCCTTTTTTGGAGAAGAATGGAGTGAAGCAGATCTTATCGGCATGGCGTACGACTACGAGCAGGCCACCGATTACCGGGAAACGCCGGAGCTCGACGTACAAGAAGGCGGTGCCCTTCCGGAAACTGCCTCCCACTATGCCGTATGGATGATGAGCGGTTTTGCTGCTGCAGGACTTGGCGGTATTCTGTGGATGAGAAACAGACGCCGGCATACAAACGCCTAATAATAAACCCCTTGAATCAGGCTGGCTGGTTCAAGGGGTTTATTTATGAAGTTAATTCATCCGACTGCTGTTTTTTATCAAGAAGCTTGTTCAGCGCTCGAGCCTGATTAATGACTTCTTTATCTTTTTCAATATCTCCCGGATTGACTGCTTCCCCAATCAGGTAGCCATTAAAGTCCATCTTTGCGGCACGGCAGATATACTTAAACTGCTGGATGATCGGGAGCGCTTTTTTACGAGGATCGTCTTTTCCTGTAATAATTAAATATACCTGCTTTCCACGCATTGCTTTCATAAAATGTTTGGAAGGATCTTCTTCATCAACCTGCGGCCACCTGTCGACAAATGTTTTCATTAATCCCGACATGCCGTAGCAGTACATAGGCATAGCAAGTATAAGTACTTCGCTCCCAATTATCTGATCGATAACCTGAATATATTCGTCTTTTTCTCCCGACTGGTGCATCTGGTCTCTACTTTTCATATGATATTCTCTTAAATGAACTTCTGTCACGTTCGATTTGCCTTCAATCACATAGCGGGTGAGCACTTCTATGTTTTCAAGCGGCGCTGTGCTCCCGTAAATCACACTTATTTTCACTACCTTTTCCTCCTTTTTTTACCCCAGCTGCCTATTACTGCATTTGGATGACAGCATTTCCATTTTTTCATTATCTCTATTTGTCTTTTCTCTATTTTACCATTTATTCGGAGAAAAAACTAAATTTTCTCTCTTTTTTATAGGTATTTATCCTTATTTTTTTATTTACTTTAGTTCTTTAGTCTTTGTTTTACTTTTGAACATATTTTGTATAACAAAAAAGCCTGCAGGGTGGCATAAGCCATCCTGCAGAACTTCATTTATTCTTTATCATGCTTAAACTTTACGGATTCCCCACTCTCATATTCCACGTCTATATCAAAATCCTGTACGTCTTCTTCAGTGAGTCCGAGTTCACCCAGCACTTCCTGCTTCATTTCATCGATAGAATAGTCCATCGTAATAGAAATACTATCAAGCAGCGCTTCTGCTTCCGATACTGCTTCCTGTCCTTCTATCTCTCTTCCATCCCCCTGCTCTATTTCAGCTTCAGGCTCATCGGCTTCGTAGTCATATTCCCAGCTGCCGCTATTTGTCAGCTCAATATCCATATTCAGCTGCCTTGCAGCACCGGGCTCTCCTCCACCTGCGGTTTCATGATCAAATTCGATCGTTTCTCCACCGTCATATTCGATTTCCAGATCCATGTCCTCCAGTTCATCTTCGGATACGTTCAGTACTTCCAGTACTTCCTGCTTCATGTCGAGCAGCGGACGATCCGTTGTAATATTGATCTCTCCGAGCAGGCCTTCGATTTCAGCTTCCGCATCAGCTCCCAAAATGGCTTCTTCGCCATCCCGGTCCACTTCCATGCCCTGGCTGTTATTACGCTCGTATTCATATTCCCACTCTTCATCATTTAAGAACTCCAGGTGCAGATCAAATTCTTGTACATTCGATGCCTGTCCCTGCGTTTCAGCCGCAGAGTCCACCTGTTCTGCCGATTCTTCCTGTTCCGTAGTTGAACCTTCCTCATCTGCCTGGTTGTCCGCTTCTGTTGATTCCTCCTGTACAGACTGTTCTCCGCTGCCCGAGGACTCCTCTTCCATATCTACCACATCATCTCCGCAGGCCGCCAATAGAAACACAGCCGACAATCCCACTATTGCTTTTTTCATGTAAAATACCACCTTTGTTGTATAAGGATATTGTATCTTTCCTGGATTAACCTGCTATGAGATGAAGATTAGAATTTAATGAGAAAACCTTTACTTAATAAAAGTACATATCTTTTCTAAATAGAATACAATACTAGTAAGAGATAACTGATAAAGGAGGAATGAGAATGGACTGGTTTTCCTGGAGCGTCAATATTCTTTTATTCGTTAACCTCGTATTAGCCATTTTTCTTATTTTTAATGAGCGCCGGGATGCCGGTTCTACGTGGGCGTGGCTGCTCATCCTGTTTTTTCTGCCGATTATCGGCTTCCTGTTGTATCTATTTTTAGGACGGCAGATGAAACAAGAAAACTTCTACCGTCTGACCCGGGAAGAACAGGCCTATCATTCCGGTCATATTCACACTCAGCTTATGCAGCTTGATTCTCCCGACAATAAGGCAAAATTGAAGATTCACACGAGCTCAAAATACGATTCACTCGCTGCGATGAACCTTCGCGGAAGTAAAGCCCTTCTCAGCTTTCATAACCGGATTTCCCTGCTTCATGACGGCAACCAGAAGTTCAATAAGATGATGGAGGATATGCAGCAGGCCCGGACCGAGATTAATATTCAATATTTTATTATTAAGCGGGATCCGCTGGGCCGGAAGCTTCTCGATATTTTAACGGAAAAAGCCAGGGAAGGCGTGAAAGTCCGGATTTTGTATGACGGCATCGGCTCGATGCATCTGAAGTCCTCTGATTTTGAAGAGCTCGCTTCCTATAAAGGAGAAGTCCGTGTTTTCTTCCCGTCCCTGTTTAAGTATATTAATCTGCGGATTAACAACCGTAATCACCGCAAGCTCTGCGTTATCGATGGAAAAATCGGCTACATCGGCGGCTTTAATGTGGGAACGGAGTATCTCGGGGAAGCTGAGAAGTTCGGCTACTGGCGAGACACCCACCTTCGTCTGGAAGGAGACGCCGTTTATCAGATTCAGGAGCGCTTTATTATGGACTGGCATTATGCCGGTTCAGGACGGCCGGACCCGGAGGAGTGGTTTGAATTTGCCCCGCATGCAATTGAAGACACGGCGGCAGTCCAAATTGTTGCAAGCGGCCCAAACTCCCGCACGGAGCATTTAAAAAATGCGATGATCCATATGATTTTAAGAGCCGAACACCGGATCTATATCCAGACCCCCTACTTCATTCCGGATCAAAGCTTCATTGATGCCTGCAAAATGGCGCTTCTCTCCGGCGTGGAGCTGCATATTATGATTCCCGGCAAAAAGGACCACCCCTTTGTAATGTGGGCCTCCTGGTCGTTTTTGGGGGAACTGCTTGATTACGGGGCGCAGGCGTATTTGTATGACGGCGGATTTCTGCATGCCAAAACCCTTGTGATTGACGGCGAAGCTTCCACCGTAGGAACGACTAATCTCGATGCCAGAAGCTTCCGCCTGAACTTTGAAGTGAATGCCATTGTGTACAACAACAAGCTTGCGCTCGAGCTGGAATCCTTGTTTGAAACCGACGCGGCCCAGTGCCGCATGCTCACAAAAGACATATACAACAGGCGCGCCTGGCATATTAAAGCAAGAGAAGGATTTGCCAGGCTGCTGAGTCCTATTTTATAGCATGAATAAAAACCTTCCGCCCTTTATTTGGGTGAAAGGTTTTTTTCTATCATATACTCGCTATCGTTTCTTTTACATTCACTTCCGCCATTTCTTCATCCGTCAACAGGCAAGTGTCAAGCGACGCTTCGAGCCAGCTTTTATCAAGGTCTATGCCGATAAATACCGTTTCTATTTTCCGGTCGCCGTAAGGCTCCTGTTCGAGTTCCTCCCGCACCTCCGGATTATCCAGAAGTGTCTGGACCTGTTCTGCTTTTGGCAGCGCATCGACCCAGTAAGCCACAGGTTCTACAATCACGCTTCTTCCCGCCTGGGAAAGGGTCAGCGCCTGCGTGTTATGAGAACTAATCCAGACGATACCTTTTGCCCGGGCGATTTTATGTCCGTGTTCATCGAACCACTGCGTCAGGCGCTCCAGCTGAAACGGCCGGCGCCGTCTGTATATCATGGAGCTGATGCCATACTCTTCTGTTTCCGGCTCGTGCTCCTCCTGCTCCAGTTCCTGCAGCCATCCCGCTGATTCACTGGCAGTCTCAAAATCAAACAACCCTGTGCCAACTACGTCCTGAAGCGCAACCTGCCCATAGTTCGTTTCAATAATTCGCGCGTCCGGCTGCAGTTTACGAAGCAGAGCCAGAAGCTGCTGACGGCCTGGTTCCGGCAGACTGTCAATCTTATTCACAACGAGCACGTTGCAAAATTCAATCTGGTCTACGAGCAGATCTACAATCGTACGGGTGTCTTCTTCATCTGTTCCCTGCTGTCGGCTTAACAGCGTATCATCCGACCCAAAGTCTTCCCAGAAACGAGCCGCATCGACGACGGTCACCATTGTATCAAGCGTGCAGACCGATGTCAGATCAATACCGCTCTCTTCATCCACGTAGCTGAGCGTCTGCGCCACCGGCACCGGTTCGCTGATACCACTCGACTCAATTAAAATGCAGTCCAGCTCTCCATTTTCTGCCAGCCGTTTCACTTCAATAAGCAGATCCTCCCGCAGCGTGCAGCAGATACAGCCGTTGGACAGCTCCACCATTTTTTCCTCCGTCCGCGAGAATCCGCCTTGTTCAATTAAGGCAGCATCCACGTTTACTTCACTCATATCATTAACGATAACCGCCGCCTTCAGCCCTTCCCGGTTGGAAAGAATGTGGTTCATCATCGTTGTTTTTCCGGCTCCCAGGTAGCCGCTCAATACAGTCACAGGTACTTTTTTCATTTTATTTTCCTCCTTGTTTAAATCGTAATGATTACGATTTAAAAAGTGTACCATAGTTTTTCTTCGATTTGTACCTGCTTTCGCGTTTGGTTATTTTTCCTTAGGGAAACGCCTGTAATAAGCAGACTAATAAAATAGAGGAGACGATACGATGTTTACATTTCTTCCGAGCGAAGATAAATATACGGTGGCCGTAGAAGTAAAAGGAACGATTACCGGAGAAGATGCAAGAAACCTCGATGCGTTTGTAGAAAAGCAGTTTGGCAGTGATCAGCCGTTTAACGGATTCGTTATTTTTAACGATGTCGACAAAACGACTCTTAAAGGACTCATTGAAGGCAATATGTTTGATGCCAAACGCTGGGGACAGTTTCAGAAATTTGCAGTGCTGAGCGACAAAAAATGGATGGAGACCGCTGTAAATGCAGGTAATATTCTTCCCGGCATTACCGTGAAGCATTTTGATAAAGCAGACATGACGGATGCCTGGGCGTGGATCAAAGAGGAAAACGCTTAATAACGACCTTTACTAACAGCAAAACAACACAGCGGGCACTCCGCTGTGTTGTTCCCTGCCGCTTTATTATTTCAGGACAGCATGGGCCGGCGCGACCTCGATATCATTTTTTCTCAGTTGATGATGAATCGTTTTTGCCAGTTCGACAGCTCCCGGGGTATCCCCGTGAATGCAGACCGTATCGGCCGTGACATTTACGTCGTTTCCAGTATGAGCCATAACTTTACCTTCTTTTACCATTCGAACAACACGCTCTGCCATTGTTTCCACATCGGACGCCGCGGAGCCTTTTCGGGTCATAATAATCGATCCTGTTTCCGTATGCTCCCGGTCAGCATAGGTTTCTTTGGCCACCCGTACCCCCATCTTTTCTCCCATTTCAGCTACGGCTGAATTATTCATCGCAAACACAATAATATCGTCATTCAGTGCGGCAAGCGCTTCAAGCACTGCTCTGGCTGTTTTTTCGTCTTCCATTGCCCGCATGTACATCGCGCCGTGGGGTTTGCAGTGGGCGACAGGCCGGCCATACTGGCTCGCAAACTCCCGCAGGGCGCCTAATTGATACGTAACATAATCTTTTATCTCTTCCGGAGTGCAGTCGAGCTGCCTGCGGCCGAATCCCATCAAATCCGGAAACGCCGGGTGCGCGCCGATCTGAACCCCATGTTCGCCTGCAAGCTCCACTGTTTTCCGCATTGTTACAGGGTCCCCGGCGTGATAGCCGCATGCGATGTTGGCAGAAGTAATATACTGCATCATCTCTTCGTCATTTCCGAGTTGATACATGCCAAAGCTCTCCCCCATATCGCAGTTCAAATCCACTTTCATTTCCTCACTCCCTCCCTGCTTTTCTTGTCTGCAGATAGTTCGTCGTGTAGCTGCCTTCCCGGAAATCTTTTTCATTTACGAGTTGTTTAAGTAAAGGCAGATTGGTTGTGATACCTTCTATTTCTATGCCGTCCAGCACATTATCGAGCCAGTCGAGCGCTTCTTCCCGATTTGCTCCATGAACGATAATTTTGCCAACCATCGGATCGTAAAAAGGAGAGACGGTGTTGCCTTCTTCATAAGCAAAATCAAATCGCCCTATCCCTTCCGGGAGCTTAAGCTTTGTCAGTTTACCCGGAGACGGGAAATAGGTGTCAGGGTCTTCCGCATACAGACGCGCTTCTATCGCGTAGCCGTTATGTTTAATATCTGCCTGGGTGAAGCCGATATCCTCTCCCGCTGCAATTTTTAACTGCAGCTCCACGAGATCAATACCGGTAATTTCTTCTGTGACAGGATGCTCCACCTGCAGCCTTGTATTCATTTCCAGGAAATAAAAGTCGCCGGTCTCATCATCAAAAATAAACTCCACCGTCCCTGCATTCGTATAGCCAATTTCCTTCACTCCTGTAACCGCCGTTTCACAAAGCTTTCTGCGCAGTGCTTCTGTTAAAAAAGGGGATGGGCTTTCCTCGATCACTTTCTGATTGCGGCGCTGGATCGAACATTCCCGTTCAAAGAGGTGAATCGCATGCCCCTTATGGTCTGCGGCGATCTGGACTTCGATATGGCGGGCATGTTCAATAAACCGCTCCAAAAACACGGTATCGTCGCCGAATGACGCGCCGGCCGTCTGCTGGGCGGAAGAGAAGCTTTTTGTGAGCTCTTCTTTGTTGTAGACAATATGCATCCCGATGCCGCCGCCCCCGGCACTTGCTTTCAGCATGAGCGGATAGCCTAGCTCTTCGGCAATCTCGAGTGCATGCTCAGCGGAATCAAGCTTTCCGTCCCAGCCCGGAACGACCGGGACTCCTGCCTTCTGCATGTGGCGCCTCGCTTCAATTTTATCTCCCATCAGCTGAATTTTTTCAGCGTCCGGCCCAATAAAAGTAATGCCCGCGTCTTCGCACAGTTTCGTGAACTTCGTATTTTCTGATAAAAAACCGTAGCCGGGATGGATCGCGTCTGCACCTGTGTCCTTTGCCGTCTGTATAATTTTCTCCATGTTCAGGTAACTCTCTTTAGCCTGCGAGCCTCCGATGTGCCTGGCTTCACCCGCCTCTTTTACACACGGCGTGTCCGCATCGGCATCCGAGTACACTGCCACCGTTTCAATCCCCAGTCGATGGCACGTTTTGATAATCCGCCGCGCAATTTCACCCCGGTTGGCAATCAACACCTTTTTAAAATAGCTCATACCGCCACTCCCCTGTAGGTTATTCCAGTTCTGCCACTACTTGTCCGGCATCCACGACAGCTTTGTCTTCGACTTTAATACTTTTAATCACGCCGTCGGCTTCTGCTTTAACTTCCTGGAAGCTTTTCATGACCTCAATCAGTCCGATAGTATCCCCGGCTTTAACCTCATCTCCTTCTTCAACAAATACAGGCTTATCCGGTTCCGGTCTTCTGTAAAATACGCCCGGTAATGAAGATACGATTTCTTTCATCCTCTGCTTCCTCCTTTGGTTAACTCGACTGCATCATTTGTTTTACTTCTGCAAGCTTACGGTTGTTCTGCTGCCGGGCCTCCAGTGCTTCTTCCAGGGTGACGGAAATAAACTTTATCTTTTCATTCGTTTTTGCCTGGCCGATACGGTTCAGGTCTGTGCTGATGATCGTCGCCACCGGCGCATACCCTCCGCCGGTTACGGCATCATTTAACAGCGCAATCGGTTCAATGCCGTCCGGGACTTGAATGGAGCCGATCGGATAACCGAGATCTACTACGTTGGACGGGTTGCTTCCTGCTCCAAACGGCTGCTCACGCGGCACAAAATCAAGTCGTTCCCCCTTCAGGCGGTAGCCGACCCGATTTGCTTCGGGCGTAACCGTCCACTCGATGTCCAGGAAGCGCTGCTTGCTTTCTTCGGTCAGCCTGTAGCTGCATAAACCGATAATGACGCGTATTTCGTGATTGGCGGAGAACTCCGGGATATACTCACCGGTCACCCGGGTGCCCGGCTTGACCTCTTTCTCCTGCATGTTTCCGATAGAGAGCACGTCGCCCTCCTGCAGAGCCCGGCCGTCAAAACCGCCGATCCCGCACAGCGTATAGGTGGATCTCGAATCCATAATGACCGGTACGTCAATTCCACCGGCTGCCGCGAGGTAGGCTCTGGCCCCCTGCTTTACGAAATCAAAGGTCAGAACGTCGCCTTTTTTCACTTCGAGCGTCTCCCACATCGGGACCGGTGCTTCATTAATCTGCGGAGGAATCACCCCTCCCGTGATCGCAATCACCGCATCCTCCTGAAACTCAAGAGCCGGACCCATATACGTAATCTCAAGCACGGCTGCTCCTTTTTTATTTCCGGCTAACATATTTGCCACGGCATAGGAGTATTGATCAACGGCCCCTGAGGGCGGCATGCCCGTTTCGTAGTAGCCGACTCTTCCATCATCCTGTACCGTCGTCTGCAGACCCGGCTTTAATACGTTAATCATGATATAACCTCCCCAGCACCATTTCAGAAAATCCGGCAGGATCTTTCAGCACATCGTCGGGGCGGAACGTGAAGTCTTTTTTATGATAGGCAAACGTGCCCGCTTCCACATCGGCACGGACGTCGTCGTACTCTTCACGTGTAATGCCGCGGTAGCGGAAAATGTCGCCCTGACGGGGAAAGACGATCGAATCCTGAAAATCGGGAAGTTTCTGCTCTTTATCAAACACGGGGGACGCTGAAATGCCAAACATCTGGTATCCGCCTGCGCCCTGCACCGGATAGACGACCGAAAACCCTCCGCCAAACCCAAAGCATCGTTCCGGCGTGAAAGTACGGGGCCGGACGTATTTTGGTACTTCAATCTGTTTTTCGCGCGGCACAATTTGAAAACAAAACGGAAGCCCAGGAACAAACCCGATCATCGATACTAAAAACGGGGAGCCGGTGACCGCCTCGATAAAGGCTTCCTTTGACTCATAGCCGTTAATCCGCGCCGCATATTCCAGATCGGTCGATTCCGGATCCTGATGCCGGTCCCGGAACTGCATGACCGCGTCATGCGTCCACGGGTCCTCAAACAGAACAGGCACATCGACGAGCCGGGAGTTAATGACAATATCATCGAGGTTTTGGGCAGAGCTTTCCAATCGTTTCAGCTCATCAATCAGCTCCGCTGCCGGAAGTACATCCGGGTTATAACGCACCATGTAGGAGGCGTTCGATGGGCAGATATCCAAAATGCCGGGCATCTGCTGCTCTCTCAGTTTTTTCGTGATCGCCATCGCCTGAAAGTTTACTTCCAAAGTCATTTCTTCACTGAGTTCGACGAATATGAATTCATCGCCGCCATAGCTGTAGCGTGTTGTAAAATCAGTCACTATCAGTCACCTCACTCAAATTTTCAAATGTCCTCTGTGTACTCAGGTAAAAAGAGAGTCCTGTCTATGAAATGCTTTAACCATACGCCGGTGTTCCGGCATCAATTTCACTTCACTCAGACGCTTTCAGGCATTTAGAGTCCGGCTCTACTGAATTCTGTTTTATGTTCAATTCTGTATTAATCTAATTTTCTTCCAGGGGCTGACCAAGCAGAAGTTTTTTAAACATAATTATCCAGCTTCACTTTTTCCTAGGCAGATGCTTCGTTGTTCGATCTGTTCTTCATCACGTAACTGCCAGTGCATTTAAAAATTGTATAAATATTCTGATTTATAAGAAATTTTAACGCAGATTGGCATGTATATCCAGTTATTTTTGGAAAGAGACCCCTTTGCCCATAAAAAAAGAGAGACGCGATGTCTCTCTCATAAACCTTGATCCTATCTGCTTACAAGGACAGATACGTCCGGCTCTGCTTTTTAAAAAAGTTGTCCCGCTCCATTGAAAACTGCAGATGCTCCAGATCTTCGCGGCTGACCGCTATCAGCACTTCGTCGAATTCGTAATGCTTCGCATGGGGAATAATGGCCTTGTTCGATACAATCATCGGGTAGGAGCCGTCTTTTCTCAAGCGGTACCCTTTCATCATGACAGAATCCATTTTTGCCTTCCTCCTTTTTATACAGCATATACGAACGTTTGTTCTATTTCAATAGGTATTTAATACTTTTAGGATGTATAACATAAAAAATATCCACCCAGCCTGCAGAAGACAACACCGATAAGCGGACTCCCGGCCTCCATGGCTGTTATTCTAGATGAACAAGGAGGTGAAAGGGATGAATCAGCTGAATGATTTAAACAAGGCGCTTACGTATATAGAAGAAAATCTGGACGGCGAGATCGATTATGCAGCCGCAGCCAGAAAGGCGCTTTGTTCTGAATTTCATTTTAAACGCATGTTTTCTTTTCTGGCAGGCGTTTCCATCTCGGAGTATGTCCGGCGCCGCCGGTTAACGCTGGCTGCGTTTGAGCTGAATCAGAATGAGATCCGCATTGTGGATGCCGCTGTAAAATACGGGTATCACTCTCCCGATGCGTTTACCAGAGCGTTCCAGCAGCTGCACGGTCTTGCACCGTCCGAAGCCAGACAGAACAGCCAGCAGCTGAAGGCCTATCCGCCGATGACCTTTCAGCTTTCTATTAAAGGAGGAGAATCAATGAACTATCGAATGGAAGAAAAACAAGGATTTTATATTGCAGGAATCCATAAGCGGGTTTCTATTGTGTTTGAAGGAGAAAATCCGGAAATCGCCGAAATGTGGAAATCCCTTACGAAAGAAAAAATCCAGGAACTGCAGGCTATCAGCAGCACCGATCCGAAAGGACTTATTCAGGCTTCGACGAACTTCTCGGAAGGCCGTATGCGGGAGGAAGGCGGACTGGACCATTATATCGGGGCCGCCGTCTCAGAAAAGCCGGACGGCTCTTACGATACGCTTTCCGTTCCTCCCCTGACCTGGGCGGTGTTCGAAGTGAGCGGTCCCTTTCCGGAGACCTTGCAGGAAACGTGGGGCCGTATTTATTCGGAATGGTTCCCATCCTCCGTGTACGAGCAGGCCGAAGGTCCGGAAATACTCTGGAATGAAAATGAGCACTTTGATTCCGACACGTTTAAAAGTGAAATCTGGATTCCCGTTAGAAAAAACCGGTAACAAATACAAAAAGACAAGCCCAGCGCTTGTCTTTTTTTCGTTATATATAATTTGTTATTGCCCGCCCGCTTCTGTCTGCAGCGCCTGCAGAATCACCTGCTTTAAGTAGGGCGTCATTTCCTTTAGCTGCTCCACTGTATACACCCCGATAAAATACTGGATGACCATGCCATCTACAAAAGCGACAAGAAACGAGGCGCCGTGCTGGTTATGCAGCGCAGGATACGCCTGTTCTGCGTCCAGCTCCTGCAGCTTTACCCGGAGATGATCAACCATCTCATTAAAGGCACCAATAAAGGTGGTGGAATACACTTCCCCCGTGCTGTAGCGGCTTAAGACGGTTTTGATATTCTGGATATTCTCATCGTTATACGTCCACGAATCATACAGAAACTGCTCCACAAACTCTTCCACGCTCCTGCTTTCGTTCTCTTTGACTGCTTTTATATAATCGTCTTCCAGCTTTTTCAGAATCTCGTCCATTCCCTCATGGGATATGCGGTCTTTCATAGAGAAATCCTCCTTTTACCTTTGCTATTCCCTGTTTGTGCATGCCGCATCCTTGTTCTTTTTCACCTTCGTAAAAGCAGATATACTGTCAGGTTTCCTGTCATATTGTTTGCTTTTTTGACTAATAAATCTTTCTAAATCAGTATTTACTGCGTTTTTTCTTCTTATTGCCGAACATTCCCCCTTGCACCTCCTCTGAGATTTCGCTATAATCAATTACTAAGAAGCGAATACTTATAGGTGATGATGGATATTATAGAAAATCAGACGGAAACAAAAAAACTGCTGGCCCATCTCTACAATGACATTTCCATTGATTTGTTTGGTGGTGGAACAACGCTGTTAAAGGTTTCTTTTCTGGAATCAGAATCGCTTATCACGATGCAGGCCCGACATAAGAAAGCTCCACGATCCAATGCGCTGGAAGAAGCTGCTCCTGAATTGAAGCAGCAGGTGGATTTCCGCCTTTCGCAGCTGTACAAGCAGCGAATGAAACAACGACTGGAGGAAGACTTTCACTGGGAGATTGAATCCTTGTTTCGTGATTATGACGGTCCCACCCAGACAGCCTTCACCAATATTAAGCTGCGTTAATCTGCGGCAGGACAGCTGATTTTGGACAAGTTCTAAAATAGGCATCCACCGCTGCGGATCTCTCAGAAACCAAACGTATTACCCTTACAACTGCATACAGAAATAATAAGTTTCTCTTTACTTTGTTTACAAAATAAAGGTGGCTTTATAGATATTTTCTCTATAATGCCGCCTTTTTTTATTTTCCTTTTTTCTATCCATCATCACCGGTGGGCTTCAACTACACTATCTGGAGGTTTTTTTAATGAAAATGTCTATGAAATGTCTTGTTCCTTTGTCCCTGCTGATGCTTCCCCTCGCTGCCTGCGGTTCATCCGATGACGCAGCAGGCGGAGAAGAGCCGACGGAACTGGTAATATCCACGTGGGGATTTGCTGAAGATTTCTTTCGTGAAGAAGTGTATGCCCCGTTTGAAGAAGAACATAATGTAGAAATTGTACTAGAAACAGGAAACAACTCAGAACGCCTGAATAAAATCCGCCAGGGCAACTCCAGCGTCGACTTGATTTATCTGTCTGATTATTACGCACAGCAGGGAATCAATGATGAACTTTTTGCTGAAATCAACCGGGACAACATCCCGAATATAGAAGACATCTATGAAATGGCCCAGGCACCAACCGGCGAGAATTACGGACCTGCCTATACCGTGAGTCAGCTGGGTATTGCCTACAATCCGGAAGAAACAGATGTGGAAATCACGTCCTGGGCAGACCTCTGGAATCCTGAACTCGAGAGCAGCATCGGCCTGCCGAGCATTACAGCTACCGCTGGTCCAATGGTACTCGACGCCGCTTCTGTCGTCAGCGGCAGTGAATCGTTTGATGAAGATGCTGCTTTCGCCCAGATGAAAGAGCTGAACCCGAACGTCGCCAATGAATACAGCCAGACTTCTGCCTACGTGAACATGTTTACACAGGGAGAAATTGCTGCCGGTCCAATTATGGAGATGTACGTAGCTGACTTGAAAGAAGCCGTGCCATCTACCGAATTTGTTACACCTGAAGAAGGCGCCTACGCTATCGTTAATACGGTGAATGTTATCGAAGGAAGCGAGAACCAGGAGCTTGCTGAAGAATTTATTAACTGGCAGCTGAGCGCGGAAGTTCAGGAAACAGCAGCTGCAGCAAAGGTGGATTCTCCCGTTAATACAACTCTTGATCTCACCGATGAGGAAGCAGAAGGCATCACGTACGGAGCAGATACGGTAGAGAACCTGATTCTGTTGGATACCGAAATGATCAATGAACGCTCAGAAGAATGGATCGACCGCTGGAACCGGGAACTAACCCAGCAGTAATTCATTTATCGAAACAAAGGAGGCACTATGATGTCCACAAAAAAAATCTGGCTGGATGTCGACACAGGGGTTGATGATGCGCTTGGGCTGCTTCTGGCCTGCGGCTCCCCTGCATTTGATATTAAAGCAGTATCGGTCACACACGGAAATGTATCACTCGACCAGGCCGCAGCCAATACGCTGCAGGTACTTGATATCGTAGAGCGTCCGGACATTCCGGTATACAAAGGCGCTTCCCGTCCGCTCGTAAGAGCTCCCCTGTACGAACATGCGGTTCACGGAAAAGACGGCATAAGCGGCATGTCAGAAGAACGATACCTGGCTCAAAAGCCGGACGCAGGCTATGCACCTGAGCGCCTGATTGAAATGCTGCACGCTTATCCGCATGAACTAACGCTTATTTTCACCGGCCCTTTAACCAACCTTGCCCTGGCTCTGCAGCGGGATCCCGCGGCAGCCGGCCTCATCAATGAGGTCATATTCATGGGCGGCGTGGTGCATGGGCCGGGAAATATTACCCCGGCTGCAGAATTTAACACGTATGTGGACCCGGAGGCAGTGAAAGTAGTCCTGCACAGCGGTATTTCCCGGTTAACCCAGGTCGGGCTCGATGTAACCAAACAGGTTCTGCTTACTGAAGACAGGCTGCAGGCATTCAAACACTCTTATCCCTTTTGGGGAGATTGGATCGAACGTGTGACAACACAGTACCGGGAACGTTATTTTACCGTAAACGGTGTACGAGCCTGTGCACTGCACGATCCGCTCGCGGTTGCAGCAGCCCTTACTCCGGAACTGCTGCAGACCGTTCCTTATTACACGGATATTGAATGCCGCAGCAGCATCTCGGACGGAAGCCTCGTTGTGGATGAAAAAAACCGCCTGCAGAAAAGTCCTAATGCGTATATCGCACTGGGTGTGGATCTGCCGCTGTTTTTCAGCCTGTTTGAGAGAGCTGTCGCCCGGCTGCCTGAGCGGAAGGAGAATTCATCATGAAGCAGTATGGTAAATACCTTTTTCTTCTTCCCGGTCTTCTTGTACTTACATTATTTATGATCATCCCGATTGCCGGAACCATTCTTTCCACCTTTTTTGATGCCGGGTCCTTTACGCTGGCCGGCTACATGCAGTACCTGCAGGATCCTTACTTTTTAAATATTCTATGGGTGACGCTCCGGACGAGCCTGCTGACTACACTGATCTGCATTCTTCTGGCGTTTCCTGCAGCCTACTACATATCCAAATGCCGGCCTCGCATGAAAATGATACTGCTTCTGCTGTCGATATTTCCACTGCTGACAAGTCCGGTCGTCCGGTCTTTCAGCTGGATGGTTATTCTCGGGAAAGGCGGCATTATTGATAATACGATGGCTCTGTTTGGAAGCGACACGTCGATATCGATTCTTTATACTCCGACGGCTATCCTTATCGGACTGGTTCATCTGTTTCTGCCGTTAAGTATTATTACGCTCGTCGGCGTGATGGAAAATATCGGCGATGACGTCGTAGAGGCAGCCAAAAGCCTTGGTGCTTCCGCCTCTACTACCTTCTGGCATATTCTGCTTCCGCTAAGTGTGCCCGGCCTGATGACCGGAAGTATTCTTGTATTTGTGGGAAGCTTTACGGCTTATACAACACCGGCCCTGCTCGGAGGACGGGAGAGCGTCATTTCGACCTTTTTATATCAGAATGCAGTGACATTAAATGACTGGCAGCTGGCTTCGGTTGTAGCCACCATTATGATTGTGCTTTCCTTTGTCGTGATTGGCATCATGAACTGGCTGGCCGGCAAAGTCGCTGTACGGGGAGGGAATATTCGTGGCTAATCGATGGCTCGGCTTTGTTACATTACTCGTATTTACCTTTCTACTCGGTCCGCTCGTGATTATGCTTGTCTCTTCGTTCGGTGAGGCCGGTGTGCTTCAGTTTCCTCCTGAAAACTGGTCGCTTAAATGGTATGCCAATATTTTTCAGGGCAGCATGTTTATGACGGCTTTTCAGACATCGATTCTTGTTTCCTTTGCCGGCAATATGCTGGCACTCCTTGTCGGACTGCCGGCAGCCTATGCTATGAGCCGGTTTCAATTTAAAGGAAAAGCATTTCTGCAGACACTCTTTATTTCTCCGGTACTGATTCCAGGTATCGTACTCGGTTTTGCGCTTCTACGCTACATTATCGTAACCTTTCAGATTCCTGTTTATACGGCGCTTTTTATAGGCCATACGATCATCATGCTCCCTTTTATCGTACGGGTCATTTCCTCCAACCTCGACAACTTCGACTTCTCGATTGAAGAAGCAGCGGTCAGTCTTGGTGCGAGCCGCGTCGGCGCATTCTTCCGCATCGTTCTGCCGAATATCAAATCCGGCATTATCGCAGGGGTACTGATTGCTTTTCTCGAGTCCTTTAATAATGTAGATATTTCTGTCTTTATGACAGGACCCGGCGTAAGCACACTCCCTATTCAAATGCTTACCTATGTGGAGAACTATTTCGATCCGACGATTGCCGCGCTGTCTGTTCTCTTAATGGCATTAACGGCTGTGCTGATGTTTGTCATTGAGCGTCTTGTCGGTATATCCTATTTCACTAAAAAATAATGGAGGCTTCCTTACTATGTCACATGTTTCCCTGCAAAACGTAGCCGTGGCCTATCAAAAAACAAATATATTGGAAAACTTCAACCTTGATATTCCGGAAGGAGAACTCGTTTCCCTTCTCGGCCCGAGCGGCTGCGGGAAAACGACCACACTCCGTCTTGTAGCTGGATTTCTGCAGTCCCATCAGGGAAGTATCCAGGTTGGCGGAAAAGATTATACTACCGTTCCGGTAAACAAGCGCAACTTTGGCTTTGTATTTCAGAACTATGCCCTCTTCCCCCATATGTCTATCTTCGATAATATTGCATTCGGCCTGCGCCAGCGGAAAGTGTCCAAAAAAGACACATACACAAAGGTGATGGAAATGCTTGAGCTCGTCGGCTTGCAGCACTTTGAAAACCGCTTTCCCAAGGAGCTTTCCGGGGGCCAGAAGCAGCGCGTCGCTATTGCGCGGGCGCTCGTCATCAATCCGGACCTGCTTTTATTTGATGAACCGCTCAGCAACCTCGATGCGAATCTGCGGGTCAGTATGCGCTCGGAAATCCGCCGCATCCAGCAGGAATCGGGAATTGCTGCTATTTATGTATCTCATGATCAGGAAGAATGCTTTTCCATTTCCGACCGGGTCGCGATTATGAACAAAGGCGTGATTGAACAGCTCGATCACCCTGCAGCTATATACCACCGGCCCCGTACGTCTTTTGTGGCTTCTTTTATCGGATTTAAAAATTTCCTCCGCTTTGACCGGCGCAGTGAAAATGGCCAAAAACCTATTTTTTATAAAGGAGACAGCACGTTTGCCGTCTCTTATGAAAAAGACACGGGCAGTATGACCGGAGTAATCCGTCCGGACGATATCCGCATTAAACCAGCCGGACCGCCTGTAACGGAAAACGAACTGAGCGGTACAATTATTACCGCTATTTTTCTTGGCAGAAGTTATCAGTATGAAGTCAAGACCGAGCACGGCAGCTTCACAGCCAATCAGGAAATGACCATTCCCTTTCAGAGCGGAGATTCAGTGGTACTGGATATGCCGCCCCACAAATGGGTGCTCGTGGAAGAATCGGAGGTTCCGTCTTATGCAGGTTGATACACTTATTCTCGGGGCCCGCGTTTTCAACAGCTATATCAAGCGCTTCGAGGTGAAAAACGCAGCGCTGCTCGATAGTCGTTTTTTCTACATCGGCGATCGGGGCCCAGCTGATTTTCAGGCAGACTCAGTGGTTCATGCAGAAGGCAAATGGATGATTCCAGGCCTGATCGATATTCATCTGCATATTGAAAGCTCGATGGTCTCCCCTGCTGTTTTTTCTGAAGCTTTATTGGAGCGCGGAATAACTACCATTGTTCCCGAGCCGCATGAAATGGCCAATGTGTTCGGCCTGGAAGGGGTGCAGCAGATGATCAACGTCAGCCGGGAATGCGCAGTGGATATGTTTTATGCCATTCCAAGCTCCGTTCCGGCAACCGATTGGGAAACGACGGGAGGCTCTATCGCGATCGAGGACGTGGAGACCTTAATTCAGTCGGAGTCTGTGGCCTGTATGGGAGAAATTATGAATTACAACGATATCGTCCAGCAGAAAAACGGACGGACGCTGGAACTGCTGGATTATCTTCGCCGCCATCACCCTGCGATGATTATCGAAGGGCACGTCCCCCGGCTGATGGATCTGGATCTGCAGCGGATGCTGTATGCCGGCGTGAACTCCGACCATACCCACCAGACCGTGGAAGGGCTGGAAGAGCGTATTAAAGCGGGTATGTTTGTAGAGATTCAGGAAAAATCAATGTCGGCACCGGTGATGGACTATTTAATACAGGAAGACGTTAACGAACACTTCTGCTTTGTGACCGATGACATTATGCCGGACGATCTGCATCGGACCGGCCACCTGGATATGATTCTCCGCAAAGCGGTACGGATGGGGATGAGCCCGGAGGATGCCTTATATGCATGCACCTTCACACCCGCGCGCCGCATGGGATTCAGTGACCGCGGCGCCATTAAGGCAGGAAGCAACGCGGACTTTGTACTGCTGAACGATCTGGAGACGTTTACTGTGGACCGTGTTTATAAAAATGGAAAGCCTTCAGTCCCATATCAGGCAGTGGATTCAGACCGTAAAGCTTTTCCTGATTCTTTCTATAAAAGCATCCGCCTTTCCGATTTATCAGGAGATGATTTTCGTATTCCTGTGTTGACAACGGATGTTTCATCGCTGCAGCGGGTCATTATGGTAAAGGACGGCTCTACATTTACGACGGAAGAGCAACACGACATTACTGTCTCCGGACAGGAGCTGCTGTGGGAAAACAGCTCCTTTGGCCTGCTTTCCACTTTTGAACGCTACGGCAGGAACGGAAACCATTCCCACGTTCTCATAGGCGGCGATGTTCTTGACCGCGGAGCCGTGGCTACGTCTTATTCCCACGATAACCATAATCTGCTCGTTGCCGGACACAGCGCTTCCGATATGGCGCTCGCGGCCAACGAGGTCATTGCTCACCAAGGCGGAATCTGTGTGGTTGAAAATGGCGAAGTGCTTGCCATGATCTATCTCCCTGTTGGGGGCATCCTGACCGAAGAACCATTACAGTCGTTTGCCCCAAAGGTGCAGAAGGTCCGCGATGCCTTGAAGCAGTTGGGGTACCGCCATTACAATCCTTTTATGTCTCTCAGTACCCTCTCCCTGCCGGTCAGCCCGGCGCTGAAGCTAACGGACCAGGGACTGATAGATGTACAGAAGGGCTGTATTGTATCCACCGCTGTAAACGACTAGAAAGCCGTTTTTATAAAGAAAAAGGGACAAGCCTGACACGGCTTGTCCCTTCGTTTTTATAAAATTTCCCCGTTGCTGTTAATAACATCTTTGTACCAGAAAAATGACTTTTTCCTGCTTCGTTCCATCGTTCCGCTTCCATCGTCGTGCTTATCGACGTAGATAAAGCCGTACCTTTTCGAATATTCTCCTGAAGAAGCACTTACTAAATCAATGCATCCCCACGATGTATATCCGATCAGATCCACTCCATCTTCAATCGCTTCCCCCATTGCCTGAATGTGGCCGCGCAGGTAATCTATGCGGTAATCGTCGATAATGCTTCCGTCTTCCTCCACCTTATCGTAGGCGCCGAGTCCATTTTCCACAACCATCAGCGGCTTCTGATAACGGCCGTACAGCTCGTTTAATGCCACGCGCAGGCCGGTCGGGTCAATTTCCCAGCCCCAGTCACTTGCTTTGAGGAATGGATTCTTCACTCCGCCGATCAGATTTCCTTCGCCGATTTCATCCGTTGTTTTTTCCTTTTTCTCCGTTCTCGACATGTAGTAGCTGAATGAAATAAAGTCTACCGTGCCTTCTTTAATCGTCTCCAGATCGCTTTCCTCCATTTCAATCTGAATGCCATTTTCCTTGAAATAGCGGTGGATGAATGCCGGATACTCGCCGCGGACATGAACATCGCCGCTGAAGAAATTAAACAGCCTTCCTTCTTCTAAAGCATGCATGACGTTTTCCGGGTTCGAATCGTAGGCATAGGTTGGAGCGTAAATCAACATGCAGCCAATCTGGGATTCCGGAATGATTTCGTGTCCAAGCTTTACTGCAATCGCACTGGCGACAAATTGGTGATGAAGCCCCTGGAAGCTTTCCTGAAGGCGCGTTTCCTCGCTCGTCGGCGAGAATCCAAGGCCAAACAACGGAAAGTGGGTGGCGCCATTGATTTCATTAAACGTCAGCCAGTATTTCACTTTATCTTTATAGCGGTTAAACAGAACGGTTACATAACGCTCAAAGAAAGCGATCAGCTTTCGGTTTTTCCAGCCGCCGTATTCTTTAATCAGATGCAGCGGCGTTTCGTAATGGGCAATCGTTACGAGCGGTTCGATCCCGTGTTTATGAAGCTCATCAAAGACGCGGTCATAAAAAGCCAGCCCTTCTTCATTCGGCTCGTGCTCATCTCCATTTGGAAAAATACGGCTCCACGCAATACTCATGCGGTATACTTTGAATCCCATTTCCGCAAAAAGCGCAATGTCTTCTTTATAGCGGTGGTAAAAATCAACCGCTTCATGATTGGGGTACGTGTATGTTTCTTTATCGATTTCAAAGTCAAAGCCCGGCTGGGTTAACAGCTTCATACGAACCTTTCCACCCGGCAGCACGTCTGCGAGATTCAGCCCTTTTCCTCCTTCAAGAGAAGCTCCTTCTACCTGATTGGCCGCTGTTGCGCCGCCCCACAAAAAATTATCCGGAAATTGTTTACCCATGATACTGCCTCCTATGAATGTTCTATCTCTATTTTTAGTTTCCAGTTGTTTCTTTATTACACACTAACATCTCTTAACGTATTATCGACTGTTTCAGTGTCGGCTTCATCTGATGCCTCAATATTCATCAACAGCTCTCCTGTGCGGACCTCGTTTTCTGTTGTTACTTCCAGTTCAGCAAAGCTGCCGTGATTTGTAATAATTACAGGAGTTACGATATCATAGCCTGCTTTTCCAATGGCATCTATATCAAATTCTACAAGCAGATCGCCTGCATTTACTCTCTCTCCCTGGGTGACGTGCGCTGTAAAATGCTCCCCTTCAAGCTGCACAGTATCCATTCCGACGTGGATGAGAATATCCACTCCATCATCGGTAGTAATTCCAATAGCATGCCTGGTTTTAAACAGTGTGGTCACGATCCCGCCGGCCGGAGCATGTACGCGTCCTTCCGTCGGCAGTATGGCGATTCCTTTTCCCATTGCCTCTGATGCAAACACTTTGTCCGATACATCACTCAACGGAATGACCTGCCCTGTTAAAGGACTATCTACTGTCACTACTCTATTTACGGGACTAACAGCCTTATCATTTTTCTCCAGTGGCGTTTCCACTTTGTTAACACCGCCGAAGAAATAAGTGAGAACAAAAGCTAAAATAAAGGCTACAATCACCGCGCCGATAATCGCCCAGAAAGCAGCATTCATGTCTTCTTCCGGATTAATATAGCTTGGGAAGCCAAATACTCCAAGGCCGCCGATAAGATAAGCCTGTGTGCCGAAGAACCCTGTAATACCACCGCCAACGCCGGCTGCGATGCAGCTGAAAATAAATGGCTTTTTCTTTGGCAGAGTGATTCCGTAAATAGCCGGCTCGGTTACTCCAAATATCGCCGAGATAAAGGCCGGAGGGGAAAGAGTTTTCAGTTTTTGATTTTTTGTTCTTAACCAGATGCCCAGCACAGCTGCTGCCTGTGCAAAGGAGGCAGTGAACATAGCCACTAATATCGGATCTGCGCCCAGTGTTGCTATATTATTAATCGCAACCGGAACCAGTCCCCAATGAAGACCGAAAATAACAAATACCTGCCAGAACGTACCGATCAAAATACCTGCCAGTATAGGACTCAGTCCATACACCCAGACGCTGCCCGCTCCGATCAAACCAGCAGCCCATGTTGCAACAGGTCCAATGACAATGAACGTTAACGGCACAGCTGCGAGAAGTGTAAATGTTGGAACGAGAAATGCTTTTACTACGCTTGGAATAATTGTGTTTAATTTAATCTCCACTTTTGCAGCGAAAAACGCTGCCAGAATTATCGGGATAACGCTGGAAGAATACGTCATTAAAATAACAGGAATACCTAAAAATTCAATAAACACCGGTGATTCAAACAACGTTCCTGCAAATAAGGTATACAGCGGATCTCCCGCCTGAAGAGCTGTCAGGTCCGGATAAAGCAGAGCAGAACCAATGACTACGCCGAGCAGTGGGCTTCCTCCGAACTTCTTCATGGCCGTATAGCCGAGCAGCACAGGCAGGAAGTAGAACAGCGCGTCACCCGTCGCGTTTAGTATCTGGTAAGTACCGCCGGTATTGTTGAGCCAGCCGAGCGCTACGAATAGTGCAGTGAATCCTTTAATCATACCTGCCGCTACGAGCACACCGAGGATCGGTGTAAATATGCCGGCAATTAAATCAATAAACCGCGAAAACAAGTTTCCTTTATCTTCTTTTTCTTCATTATTAGAGTCTTGTTTTTCCGTAAAATTACCTAGCGCCGTTACTTCTTTATACACGTCCGGTACGTGATTGCCGATGACTACCTGATACTGGCCGCCGCTTTTCATTACGGTTACTACCCCGTCCAGATTTTTCAATTCCTCCGTATTTGCTTTGGATTCATCTTTCAGCTTAAAACGAAGTCTCGTAATACAATGAAACACACTATTTACGTTATTTTTACCGCCTACCAGATCCAATATTTTCCCCGCTAATTCTTTATGACTCATTTCCTGCACCTCCCGATAATTTGAAATTCATTTTTTTCAAAGAAAAAAACCTAAACTACGGGAAAGACAGGAGATATCACGCCTGTGTTTTCCGTAGTTTAGGTTTTGCCTCCAACATGAGTTACAACCCTAAAGGGTAAACCTATTCAATTGTGCACGACCCGTTCGATGTGAATCGTTAAGTAAAGAATTTCTTCTTCCGTAAACTCGTACTGATACTGCTTTTCCATAAACTTTTTGACTTTTAAGGAGCATTGATAGGCTTCCGGGTATTTCTCAATAATGATATGCAGCAGATCATTTTTCTTATCTTTATAATGCTCTCCCCGGACCAGCCGGTGCGCAAAAAACTTCAGGTGCGTAATAAAACGATGGTAGTTTAACGAATTTTCATCAAATTCTATTTTAAAGCTGTACTTCACAATCGTGAGAATATCCTGAATTACCTTTGTTATGTCGAGCGTGTTCATCATTTCCTCATTCAGCTGGGCGTTGACCAGATGCAGTGCAATAAAGCCTGCTTCATCTTCCGGAAGAACGACGTTGAAGCGGTCAAAGATCATATTCAACGCTTCCATCCCCACTTCATATTCTTCTTTGTAGAGATTTTTTGTCTCCCAGAGGAGGCCGTTTTTAATAGCTAACCCTTTAGTATGACGCTCTACCGCAAAATGAATGTGATCGGTCAGGGAAATATAGATGCTGTCGTTCAGCTTTTTACCGAGCTGCAGCCTGGCGTACTGAATGATTTCCTCGGAAATCTCCATGTAGTCCAAAGGGAGTTCAGCAATCAGGTCTTTAAACTTTTTTGTAATATCCTTGTCTTCTGAAGTGAAGATTTTTTCTACTTTGGCTTCATCAATGTCTTCTTTTACTTTTTTGTTAAAAGCAACTCCCCGTCCCATGACAATCACTTCCTGCTTGTCCTTTACAGAGACTACTACATTGTTATTAAGTATCTTGCTGATCTTCACTTCTCCCACCCCCGATAAACAAAAAAGACAAAACCACCCTTAATAAAAAGGAGTCGGTTTTGCCTGATTTAACAGTTACAATCCGTAATGTATTCGCTTACAAAGATCATATAATACTATCACATGAGATGCAACTGTTTTTTTATTATTCTGTGAAAAATGTTGGGATATTCTTTCTATATCTCCCTTTTTAAAAACATCAGCGGGCGTCAGATTTGTTGTCAGAAAATTTGCAACGATCGTTGTTTTCTTATTTTGCTTCCCTTAACATAAACAACTACATACCATACCGACTAAATGGAGGAGGAACCGCATGGATGATACGCTGCTTTACCAATCTGCTTCGAAGCTGGCTCATATTATTCAACAGCGGGAGCTTTCGGCTAGAGAATTAATGGAAGCTTCCTTTTCCCGAATCCGCTCGATTAACCCTCATATTAATGCGATTGTCTCACTGGATGAGGAGCGGGCCCTTCAGGGAGCAGATGAAGCCGACCGAGCGCTCGCTTCCGGCGCTGTGACAGGTCCCTTTCACGGACTTCCGATTGCGGTAAAAGATACCCATCATGCCGAAGGTTTTCCGACTACTTTCGGGTCGCTCGCTTTTAAAGATCATATTCCCACAAGCGACGACCTGATCACGGAGCGGTTAAAACAGGCCGGTGCCATCGTGATCGGTAAAACCAACGTGCCTGAGTTTGCTGCCGGCTCCCATACCTTTAACCAGGTGTTCGGTACGACGCGAAATCCCTATGATCTTACGAAAACCGCAGGCGGAAGCAGCGGCGGAGCTGCCGCTTCAGTGGCTTCCGGACTAATTCCGTTTGCCGACGGGAGTGACATGGGAGGCTCGCTTCGTTTTCCGGCTGCCTTCAATAATGTTGTCGGGCTTCGCCCCTCTCCCGGCCGGCTCCCGATGTATCCAAAAGCCGCCCCTTTTTCCCCGCTCGCTGTCCAGGGACCGATTACACGCAGTACAGAAGATGCGTTCTTTATGCTCTCCACGCTGGCAGGTCCTGACCCGCGTGCGCCGATCTCGATTGAAGAGCCGGGCAGTGTATTCACAAAGCCGCTTCACGATGACATTTCCGGCATGAAGATTGCCTGGTCGGCGGATTCCGGCGGCCAGCTGCCGGTCGATCCGGAAATCCAGCGTGTGTTTAAAGAGCAGCTTTCTATTTTTGAAAAAGACCTGGGCTGCGAGATGGAAGAAGCCTGCCCTTCTTTTCAGGAGGCAGAGGAAGCCTTTCAGATACTAAGAGCCTGGGAGTTTGAGCTCACTTATAAAGACATTGTCAACACGCACGGAGAGCTGTTAAAAGACAGCTTCATGACTAATTTTCAAAAAGGACAGCGTCTCACCGGACCGGATATCGGCCGGGCGGAACAGCTCCGCCATAACCTGTATCACCGGCTCCGGCTGTTTTTTGAAACCTACGACGCGCTTTTGCTGCCGGTCAGCCAGGTGGTTCCTTTTTCCGCTGATATTGAATATCCGTCTTCCATTAATGGCCTGCCAATGAATTCCTACCTGGACTGGATGAAGTCATGCTATTACATTTCCGCGGCCGGCAATCCAGCTCTGTCCATTCCGGGAGGATTTACGGCAGATCACCTGCCGACCGGACTGCAGATAGTAGGCCCTCACCATGCGGATTACGAAGTGCTCCGAATCGGCCAGGCTTTTGAAAAAGCAGCGGCTTACGGAGAAAAACGTCCGGTCTTTCCTGCTGTAACCAACGAATAAAAAAGAGGAGCTGTTATGATGCTGGATCCATTATTTGATCAACTCGAAGACCTGCTGCCGGAAATGAGTGCATTCCGCCGGGATCTGCACATGTTCCCCGAGCTGTCGCACCATGAAACAGAAACGCCTAAAAAGGTAGCCGCCTATTTAAGCGAACTGGGCCTCGAAGTAAAAACCGGCGTCGGCGGCCGCGGTGTTGTCGGCATTCTGCGCGGCGATAAACCCGGAAAAACCGTTGCGCTGCGGGCTGATTTTGATGCCCTGCCGATTCAGGAAGAAAACGATGTTCCGTACAAATCGCGGATTGACGGCGTGATGCACGCCTGCGGCCACGATATTCACACCGGGGCTCTGCTGGGAACTGCCGCCGTACTGTCTAAAAATAAAGACATGCTGGAAGGCACCGTTGTGTTTTTACATCAGTTCGCAGAAGAAGTCATTCCAGGAGGCGCCAAGTCGATGATTGATGACGGCTGCCTGGATGGAGTTGATGTGGTCTACGGAGCCCACGTCTCTTCTCTTCACCCGCTCGGCACCATCGGCCTCAAGGAAAAAAATGCTATGGCCTGCGGAGATACGTTTGAAATTGAGATTTCCGGACGCGGCGGTCATGCGGCTACCCCCCACTTAACCATCGATCCATTAATGGTTGGAAGCCAGATGATGATCAACCTTCAGCAGATTGTCAGCCGCCAGGTGGATCCCGTTAAACCGGCGGTTGTTTCGGTTACCGCTTTTAACGGAGGTGACAGCTATAACGTTATCCCCGATAGTGCAAGAATTCAGGGCACGGTCCGCACGTTTGATAATGACGTCCGCGATGCGATTGAGAAATCAATGGAGTCTATCGTCACCACTACCGGCGAAGGCCTTGGAGCACACGTGGATTTCACCTACACGAGAGGCTATCCCGCTGTCTGGAACCACCCAGAAGAAACGAAGCGCTTAGAGAAGGTCGCGCAGAACACGCCGGGAGTGGAACAGATTGAATACATTCAGGAACAGATGGGGATGGAGGATTTTGCCTACTACCTGCTGGAGCGTCCCGGCACCTTCTTCTGGGTAGGCGGCGCTCCCGCCGGCGAACCTATTTATCCGCATCACCATCCGAGATTTGATATTGATGAGCGCTCGATGGTCGACATTGGCAGGCTGTTTATCGGTACGGTTTATCAATATCTGTCCGGGGTGGAAGAACAGGCACAGCCGGAAACTGCCCGCGCGGAATAATACGTGCACCGCTGACAAACAAAGGAGGAGAACCCTATGAATAGTGATGTAATGGCGCTTGCCAACAGCGCTCCGCTGTGGATTATGGCTTTTATTGTAGTAAGCATCGTCATTTTTCAGGGCATCGTGTTTTTAAGGCTTTCGATCAAAACGGCACCCGAGATCGGCATGAGCTCCGACGAAGTAAAAAGCTCCATCAAAACCGGATTCATCAGTTCTCTCGGTCCCTCCTTCGGTATCGCAATCGTTGTTGTATCACTTCTGGCCCTTCTCGGCTCTCCGATTACGCTGATGCGGATCGGAATTATCGGGTCAGCTGCTACAGAATCAGCCGCGGCCGGTATCGGTGCAGACGTATTTGGCGTTGAGCTCGGAGGAGCCGGTTTTAACGAACAGGCCTTTACGACCGTCGTATGGACCATGTGTATCGGCGGAACCGGCTGGCTGATTTTTACCGCTCTGTTCACCAAATCCCTCGGTTCGTTTCAGAAAAAAGTCGTAAATAAAAATGCAAAAGCAATGGGCCTTGTCTCCACCGCCGCGATGCTCGGTGCTTTCGGCTATCTGGCAAGTGATGCCATGACCGGCGGCATAAGCTACATTGTGACCGGAATTATTTCAGCTGCTGTGATGATGCTTCTCATGTTTGCCTCGCAGCGGCTTGAGGTGAACTGGCTGAAAGAATGGGCGCTCGGGATTGCTCTTGTTATCGGCATGACCGGTGGTTACATGACGAGTATTCTTTAAAAACGAAAGGGGTATATGATCGATGGGAATGAACCAGGAACATGTGAATGCCCGCTCAGTACCGGCCCCGGCAAAAGCGGCCGGCATGGATCTTTTTCACGAAAAAGCCCACTTTTGGGGACGCACAACGCTCTGGCTATTAATCGTTGCCTGCCTGCTGCCGCCGCTCTACTTATCCTTTGGGCTGGGTTATCACCCGGGCTGGGGTGTTATTTTAGCCGGAGTGGTCGGATACGCCGCCTTTATCGGTATTATGTGGGTGCTCGAACCGATCACCTACTACCCGACGCTCGGCATTGCCGGAACCTATATGGCCTTTCTGACCGGTAATATCGCGAACATGTGCCTACCCTGCTCGGCCGCGGCGCAAAATGCTATTGGGGCCGAACCCGGCACGAAGAAAGCCGAAATTGCCGGCGCTCTTGGGATTGCTATTGCCTCTCTCGTTAACATTGCCGTCATTATCAGCATCATTCTCGGCGGCTCCTACGTCATCACCATGCTGCCGGCACAGGTGGAAAGCGCGTTTGCTTTCGTGCTCCCGGCCATATTCGGCGGAGTACTCGGACAGTTTGCCTACAAGAATCCGCTTTACGGCGCGATTGCCCTTGCGATTGGCGCAGCCGTTGTGTTCTCGCCGATTTTCAGCCTGATTAAAATTGTTATCTGCGTCGTGCTTACGATTGCGATTGTACTGTTTCTGGAACGAAAGAATTTAAAAGAAGCGTAAAGAAACAGCCCTTCCACTTATAGAGAAGGGCTGTTTTTTTTGATTTAATTAGCCTATGAATATAAATTTTCATTTCAGCTCAAAGTATTCCCAGATCAAAAAGTAAATTATCCATACTTTTAGGATTCTCTACTATTACCGTATTATCACTTTGAACCCACATACAAACAAATTGTAATTTTTGAACTGTATTTTTCACTTTATTATATTCAATTCTAATTCTCTCAATATCTGGATTTGCAAGTATGTATATATTATCCCACTCAGAGTTCGCTGCTTCATACTTCATTAGTGTATATATTTGTTTAGCCATATGATTCACTAATTGTCCCTGATCAAACACTTCATCATCAGCAGCGCTATTTTTTCGTGATCCTTTTGATTCTACATAAATGCTAACGTTATTTTTTTTAGCTTTTACATCTACTCCATGCTGTCTTCCTGTTAACGGAGTCTCACAGTCAAACCCCTTACTTATTAGAAAACTTGCGACCGCTTGATTCACTGTGTCTTCATTCATTAAAAACGCATCAGGTTTTCTTAAATTTCTATTATTCACAGGCATTGGTCTATCTCCTCTAAAAATTTTATAATTAATCATTAAATGTATATTTCTATCCTATCATTCCCATGTAAGATATCTAAAAAGATTTTTTCATTTTAGTACCCTGCAAATTTTATATGCTATTATATGTAAAACAAGAAATGAGGTGCTTCTATGAGCGAAAGCCTAAACTTGTACGTAGATGATTTAAGAGACTGCCCAGAGGGGTTTATTGTGGCCCGAACGGCAGACGAAGCTATTCGTTACCTGGAAAATCACCCCATCAATATTCTATCGCTGGACCATGATTTAGGCGAGGACACGGAAGGTCAGCTTCCTCCAACCGGCTATGACCTGGTTAAAATCTTCTGTGAAAAAGGGTACCACGCAAATAAAATTTACATGCATACCGACAACGGCGTCGGCCGTGAGAATATGTATCAAACGCTCAAGGGAGCCCAGCGCCGCGGTTTTATTTCTGATGATATTGAAATCTACCATTACTCTATTACAGAAAACAAATACTCCGGCGACTAGCCGAATGATACTACTTTACACTCGACTTCCATATTGTCCATTTCTTCCTATACAAAAATACAAAAAAGCCATAGACCTTTTCTATGGCTTTTCATCTATTACTTTTATAAAAATCTCCTGTTCTTTTCCTTCTGTTCTGTATGATACCTTCCCTTTGGCACGACCAGCGGCGAACGTGACACCGGGTCTTCGATCACGAGGCAGTCCAGGTTGTAGATATCCTTAATCAACTCTTCTGTAATTACTTCTGAGGGGCTTCCTTCTGCTATCAGCTGTCCCTGCCGCAGCGCAAAAATATGATCGGCATAGCGTGCCGCCAGGTTCACGTCATGCAGCACCATTACAATCGTGGTGCCGTACTTCTGGTTCAGGTCCGTCAGCAGATCCAGTATTTCCACCTGATAGGTAATGTCCAGAAACGTCGTCGGCTCATCCAAAAACAGAATGTCCGTCTGCTGGGTTAACGCCATCGCAATCCATACCCGCTGCCGCTGCCCGCCGGACAGTTCATCAATGTTACGGTCGGCAAGCTCGGTAATATTCATCGTTTCCATCGCTTCGGCGATCGCTTCATAATCCTCTTTCGTCCACCCTTTTAAAAACGACTGGTGGGGAAACCTTCCCCGCCCGACCAGGTCGGCTACGGTGATTCCTTCCGGCACGATCGGAGACTGCGGAAGGAGTCCTACAATCCGGGCCAGCTGCTTGGACGGTATTTTATGAATCGCTTTGCCGTCCAGCGTAATGTTCCCCTTTTTCGGCTTAAGAAGCCGTGCCATCGTTTTTAACAAAGTGGACTTGCCACAGGCGTTTGCCCCAATGATCGTATTTATTTGGTTGCTGCAGATCTCTACATCAATGTGATCCAATATCATTTTCTGGTCATATCCTGCCACAATCTGTTCGGTCTGAAACTGATGCGCTGATTTCATTATAAATTTCCCCTCCGGTTCATTTGGATAAGCAGGAACAGTAAAAAGGGAGCTCCGAGAACCCCGGTAATAATACCGACGGGAAACCTCGTGCCAAACGCAAACTGGCCGAGCAGGTCCGCCCCGAGCACCAGGTTCATGCCAAGCAGTCCGGCTGGAATCACGCTTGACGAGCTGCCGCCGATCAGCCGTTTGGCGATCGGTCCTGCCAGAAATGCTACAAACGCAATCGGTCCTGTGACGGAAGTAGCCAGTGCGATCATACAGACAGAGCTTACAATAAGCAGGATTCTCGTAACGTTCGTATTCAACCCCAGCGCTACGGCTGCCTGATCTCCGAGTTCCAATATACTCAAATGGCGGCTGAGCCCGATAACAATCGGCGCGCAGATGGCAATTCCAATAAGCAGCGGAATCACCGCATCCAGCTGGGAGCCGTTCAGGCTTCCACTGAGCCAGCGCAGAGCCGCAGACAAATCCTCCTGCCTGCCGATCAGCTGCAGATATGATATAAAAGCGCCCAGCATCGCCTGAAAACTAATGCCGATCAGAATTAAACGACCTGTGGAAAAGGTGCCGATTCTCGCAAATCCGTAAATAAGCATCACGGTAACGAGCCCGGCCACTAAGGACGACATCGACACAACGGCGTTGCTCGTCTGCAGAACGAGAATACAGAACAGAGCCGCCGCACTGGAACCTGCGGTAATGCCCAGAATTTCCGGGTTCGCAAGCGGGTTGCGCAGCATCGTCTGGAATACGTTCCCCGCGATGCCAAATGCAAATCCGGCCAGCAGTCCGGCCAGCATCCGCGGCAGGCGGATCGTATTGATCGCAAACGAGGCGCCGTCAATCGATTCGCCCATAAGCGTGCGGATCACTACATCGATCGAATAGATCGTATTACCGAGCAGCAGCATCGTACTGCACAATACCAGCCCCAGCATCACAAGCAAGCTGTTTACGAGAAGCCAGCGCCTCTGCCGCTGCCGACGCTCTGCTTTTATAATATGAATCGTTTGTGTATTTATCATAGCGACCGCACCTTCATTCGAACCGCCAGGAAGATCAGCAGCGGCGCACCGATAAACGCGGTCACCACCCCTGCTTCGAGTTCCCCGGGGCTTCCGAGAAGTCTTCCGCTTATATCTGCGATCGTGAGCAGTATCGCTCCTGTCATCGCAGAAAGCGGAATAATAAATCGCAAATCAGGTCCCAGCAGCAGCCGGATAAAATGGGTGGACATCAGCCCGATAAAGCCGATCGGCCCCGCTAATGCTGTAGCAGCCCCGCATAAAATCACGCCTGCAAAAGCGGCGATGATGCGCAGAATACCCGTGCGTACGCCCTGGCCGGTGGCGACCTCGTCTCCCAGCGCCAGCGCATTTAACGCCGACGCCGAGCCAATCGCCAGGATAACCCCAATGACTAAAATCGGCAGAAACGTCAGAATGCTGTCCCAGCTCCCGGAGCCCACACTTCCCACCTGCCAGAAACGAAATTGATCCATAATATGGCCGCGCGGAAGAATAATCATGCTGATCAGCGAAGACAGGGCGGCACTGGTTGCAGCTCCTGCCAGCACCAGCTTTAAAGGCGTGGCCCCTGCAGGACCCATGGAGCCGATTCCGTACACGAACGCAGCCGTGATCAGGGCGCCGATGATCGCGACTGTGATGTATTCGCCGGCTGTACTGATATTCCAGAACGCGAGCCCCATCACTACAAACAAGGCAGCCCCGGTATTAACTCCGAGGATACTGGGATCCGCAATCGGATTACGGGTGACGGCCTGCATGAGTGCGCCGGATACGCCCAGGGCCGCGCCGCAGCACAAGCTGAAGACGGTCCGCGGAATACGTTCCTGAACAACACCCGCGCCGTAGGATTCCGCACCCGAAAAAGTCACGCCCGCGATTAATTCATCCCATGTGATCGTTCTGGCCCCGAAAATAAGCGAACAGGCAATACAAGCGATTAACAGAATAAAAGAAAAAAAGAGCACTGTGGTTAAGTGCTTCGGCATGTATACAGACAGCGCCTCTCTTTTTTTCCAGGTGCTATTCATTGGATTCATTTAACGTATCGTCAATCAGCTGTAAGTAATCATCAATCGTGTAGGAAATAGACAGTGCTGTCGGGGTACCGGAAGCACCTACAACGCTCTCCGCATCGACAAATGCTACATTTCCATTTTCAATGGCATCGATCTGGCCGAGCTGTGGATCCTCTTTTACCGCTTCATACAATGCTTCATCGCCGTATCCCATAATGATATCCACATCATCAAGTACGTCGGCATTCTCTGCGCTCAGCGTCATGGAAAACGCAGACTCGTCTTCAATCACGTTGTCCAGCCCTTCTGGATTCTCCAGACCAAGCTCATTTAAAAAGGAAACGCGCGGATCGGCCGGCGTGTAGAAATGCATCTCGGACAGGTCGTTTGCGGAGAAGTTAACCCAGGCTACAGTTTTGCCTTCGATATCCTCGTACTCGGCTGTTTTTTCTTCAATAAGCGATTCGGTATCGGCAATCAGCTGCTCGCCCTCTTCTTCCATTCCCATCCCTTTTGTATTAAGCGTAATCTGGTCGCGCCAGGACGTTGTCCACGGCGTTTCCGGATAAGCCACCACCGGGGCAATCTCACTCAAAAGGTCGTAGTCCTCCTGGGTGATCCCGGAGTATCCGGCTAAAATAACGTCCGGATTGCTGTCGGAGATCGCTTCGAAGTCCAGGCCGTCTGTATCCTGGAATACGTTCGGGTCTTCCACTTCAAGCTCATCCATCTTTTCCTGCGTCCACGGCAGCACGCCGTTCTCATTTACCGGTCCAAAGTTAGCCGCAGAAAAACCGACCGGCACTTCATCGAGGGCAAGAACAGTGTCCTGGTTTCCCCACTGAATCGTCGCTACCCGCTCCGGTGCTTCTTCAAGAACCGTTTCTCCAAACGCATGCTCAATGACGATCGACTCATCGGAACCGGACTCTTCAGAACCTGCCGCTTCGGAACCGGATTCCTCTCCTCCTCCGCATCCTGTTAATACAGCCGCCATGCCGGCTGATGCAATCGTAAGACTTAACATTTTTTTTGAATTTTTCCCTATCTTCATATGTACTTCCCCCATCAATTATATGTAGTGTAAAACTTTATGATGAAATTGATAATCATTATCAATAATATAGAATAGTATTCCATTATTGTCAAACCGTTTTGAATATTATATTTTTCCAACGCCGGAATGGAGATTTTTTCACAGGTGAATATTCCTAATATTAGTGTTCCTATCAAACGAAAAAAGTCTAAAGAACTATGTTTGATTCTTAATTAGCGGGGTATATAATAAGCATAAAGAACTAAAAATAACCAATTGACAGGAGATAAGTACCATGCAATACACCCCTCAAGTACAGATATTAGAAGATCAGGCCGTCCTTCGTACGCTGGAACATTCACTCGCTATGGTGGAGTTCAATCCGCTCGGAGAAGTGATCTGGGTCAACGAAAATTTTGCTTTTGCAATGGGGTACCATCCATCTGACATGATCGGGATGCAGCACCGCCAGTTCTGCACCGTGGAGTTTGCGCAGAGTCAGGAATACCAGACATTTTGGAGAGAACTGCGGTCCGGACGCTCGTTTCAGGATAAAATTCAGCGTCTAACAAGAGATGCCCGCCTGATCACGCTGGAAGCCACGTACATGCCGGTATTTAATGAGATCCGTGGAGTTCAGGCGATTGTGAAAGTGGCTACCGATATTACAACAAGAGAAAATAATATGCTTTCGTTATCAAGCGAAGTAAAGCAGACGTCCGACCACCTGCTTGAACGGGCCCAGATGGGACGGGTAAAGAGCGATAAAATTACGCAGAGCTCCAATGCCATTGTGCATGAAGCCAACAGCAACCTTACGATATTAAAATCACTGGAAAACCAGGCCGAGTCCATCAGCGGCATCGTGCAGACGATCCGTGAAATTGCCGAACAGACCAATTTACTGGCGCTCAATGCAGCCATTGAAGCGGCCAGAGCCGGCGAACAAGGACTGGGATTCAGCGTTGTGGCTGAAGAAGTACGCAAGCTTGCCAACCGGGCTCAGTCTTCGATTCAGGAAGTAAACCAGCACGTAAAGGGTATTACGGAAGAAGTAAGCAAAATCAGCGAAGGCACCGTCCGCTCCCAGCAGGGAACAAAAGAAAACCAGGTGCACATTCAGGAAGCGGTAAAAGAATTTGAACATATCGAAAAAGCCGCAAATCAGCTGGAAATGCAGGCGAATCAGTTGAAGAATATTTTGTAGGTGCCCCTTTTTCACCTGCCACCCTTTAGGTAATTTCATACAAAAAAGCTTCCTCCGGAAATGATCTGGAGGAAGCTTTTTTTAAGCAGAAACCGTTTTTCTATCCTGCATCGCATGTATCTGTTTCATCGCAAACCGTGCGATCGGCTGCGCGAAAAGAATCTCGATCCAGAAGGCGATACCGAAGTTGCGGGGCCAGATGTGCAGAAACTGCTGCAGTGGATCGAGGCTGATCCGGCCGGTGCCGACCCACATGCCGATGCACGTCATTAATAAAGAAATGATCGTCACGTTCAGCACAATCGTCAAAAGCACCCTGGCATTGAACCCATCCTCTGCGGCGGTAAATACAGGCATTAATTTACCGACAAGCGGCCTGGCTATAAACAGGACGACCAGCATAACGATCATCCACATAAACGGCAGGATAATCAGTGTTTCTTTATAAATCTGCAGGGAAAATCCCCGCTCCAGCCCGACAATTACCGGTGCAATCGTATTGACGGATAAAAACGAAACAATTAATAAGAAGAGAATACCTTCTTTCGCATTCTGCGGCAGTCTGGCTTCTTTGTGTATACTTACGGACATCATTCCAACTCCCTTTCTATAATTGCTTCGTCAGTATAGCGGGATTGGGTATGCCTTCATAAGTGAACATTTTGTGAACATTTATAGAGTACCTTTTTACTTTTTAACATTATACTTTATTTTAAATGTTTTTGAGCTTCTTCCAATATGGTTTCTCCATCATAATTAACGTAATGTTCTCCACTAACCACAGCGACAGGAATATCGTCTGCTATATTGGTTTTTATTTCTTTAAATCTGGAAGCAACCGGTGGAGTCAGCAGCACTAAATCCACAGGCTCGGATTCAACCACTTCATATAAATTGTCCAACGCTAACGCTCTTATGTTAATATCTAAATTCTGTTTTTTTACACTTTTCATCATATCTTTCACAGTAAAGGCTGTAGAAATGCCTATCGTACAAACTAATACTATTTCTTTCATGATTCCCTCCCTGACATTTTATTATTTATTTTGAACTCGTTCAGCTCATCGTTCATCTTGTATCATTATTTTAGTAAAAGCATGTATCTTTGTATTGCAGATATATGCTCTGTATTATATTTATGTATCTATCTATTATTTCCCAATAATTCCTTCAGTACCATCACCTTAAGTTAATACATAAAAAAAACAGCCCGCATACATAAAGTAACAGGTGCCACCAAAGGTGACCCCTGTTATTTTGTAAATGGTTGATATCTGGTTTTTATTTAAAATTCATATTCTTAGCTATGAGCCCTGCTGCGAATTTTGGGTTTAACCGGTTGAACACATCGAGTAATTTGGAATCTCTGCCGGCCAGCACCCGGTATTTATTTCTTTCCATTCCTTCAATGATAATGTCTGCGGCTTCTTTCGGTGTAAATGGCTTTACTTTTTTATTGCTGTTGGCTTTTTTAATAGAATCATACGCGTCTCCTTCTGCTCCTGAATTCTTAATAATATCAGTAGCAACGGCACCTGGAAAAACGATCGTTACGTTGACGTTTGTTCCTTTAAGTTCTGAATACAGCCCTTCTGTGAGCAGTTTAACAGCGGCTTTAGAAGCTCCATATATCGACTGGCCGGGAACCGGAACAAACCCGCCCATACTCGATAAATTCGTAATGTGGGCTGTCGGCCTTTTCAGTAAATATGGAAGAAAAACCTTCGTCATATAAAGCGTTCCGTAAAAATTAATATCCATCACTAATTGGATTTTTTCAATGTCCAGTTCACTTATATTGATAAAAGGCTGGATAATCCCTGCATTATTTATCACACCATCTACAGTACCGTGATGAGCAATCACCTGTTCAGGCAGTGCTTCAACCTCTTCTCTGTTTGTCAGGTTAACTCTATGTGTGGAGAGGTATTCATTTTTTTCTCCTGCTTTATTATTGAGCTTTTCTAAGGCTTCTTCATCAATATCTACAGCAGCTACACGGGCACCTTTAGATAGAAGGTTATGCACTAAATTGCTTCCTATACCGCCTCCTGCACCGGTTACCACTATCACTTTGTTTGAAACTATTATGGCCAGCACCCCTCTTCTTGTTTTATTTTTATAGACCAGGCTTATTCTGTACGTTCGCTGATAATGACGGCAGTCCTGTCGTATTTATCTTTCCCAGATAAGCCAGGCTTTTCTTTGGATACCTTTTTTGAGTAGATCGATCAACAGCTATTAATCCGAAATGCTGTTCATAGCCAAGCTGCCATTCAAAATTGTCCAATAGAGACCAGTACGTATAGCCAATAACATTTATCCCGTCTTCCACGCATTCATGCACACCCTGTAATGCCCGTTCAATAAATTCTACTCTTTCCTCATCATGATCAGTGGAGATACCATTTTCGGTTATTAAAATAGGTTTACTCCAGTGTTTTGAAACAAATCTGATAACATTTCCCAAAGCTTCTGGATAATATTCATAGCCCATTTTCGTTACCCGCGTCTTTTCATCCGGTTTTACTACTCCGTTGGGTCCATGGATCTTTCTGGAATAATTCTGCACACCGAGAAAATCATCTTTTTCGAGGTAGGGTAGGTAGTCAGTAAAATCATCCGCCTGTTCTTGTTTTACTGACTCTTCCCCGCCGGGTAAGGCCTGATGGTCGTATAAAGATAAGGTAATGCCTACCTGAATATCAGGGTTTACTTTTTTAATAGCGTCTCTTGCTCTTTCATGACACTGCATAATAATAAGCTCTCCCACTTCCGTACGCGGGGATAAAAATGTCTGCACTTTTTCAGAATCTATACCAAATACTTCACTCAACGCGGAATAATAATTCATCATTTCAGCGTTTGTATCCATATTCAGGCCAACCTGAACACCTGTATCACTTTCGGTGTTCGATGATTCCTGCTTTAGGGAACCTGTCATTTCTTTTATGATTTTAGCTATCTGTTTTCCCATATTTGCTTCATTTATCGTGCATATGAAGGGAAGCAGATCTCCTAATTCTGTTACAACATGTTTGGCATATGCTTCGAAGTGATCAACAGTATGAACACTTTCCCATCCTCCTTCAGAAATCAGCCATTTCGGGGAAGAGAAATGATGCAGGGTGACAATGGGCTTAACGTTATTTTCATGGCAGTATTCAAGAACTTCTTTATAATGCGCTGTTTCTTTTTTATCAAAATGTCCTTTTTCCGGTTCCACCCTTGCCCATTCAATTGAAAACCGGTAAGTGCTGCAACCGGCTTCTATCAATAATTGAATATCTTCTTTATATCGGTTGTAATGATCAACAGCATCCAGGGAAGGCTCTTTATACATAGTACCCGGAACATTTTCCATGGCCCAGAAATCACTGTTTACATTATTTCCTTCTACCTGATGCGCAGCCGTCGCAGCACCTATTAAAAACTCATTTGGAAATCTCATCATGCCTCTGTCATCCTCTCGTTGGTTCTTTGATTCAAAGAACATATATTGCACTACAGACCTGTGCGTATGAGATTACTTTTGGTTCATCTCATCAAACAGTTCATTCATGCCGCTTTTTGATAAATCCGGAATAAATTCAATAATGATACTTACAGGCAGACTCATCATGACTTCCGTTCCACCGAATCCATTCCCCTGCCTTTCTGAATCAGCAATGAATTTTTTCACATTCTCCTCGCTCACTTCATCTCCCGGCTTTATACCCATCTCATCCAGCTGTTCCTGCTTGACCATCCCGCTTGCAGCCAGGCCGGTAAAAAATTGACCAATATTTTCGTCCCAGAACTGTTTGCCTGCCGGATGCTCGATGAATTCCCCTAAAGTAGAATTGGCATTATAATTTTTATTGCCGAGATATGGTTTTGCTGAGATATTTACGGTTTCCTCACATACGATATCGTTTGACGATTTTCCAATTTGAACAGCATGCTTCCCGCTCTCCATATACCAATCGTGAGCTTCCGTGTTCCAATATGCAAAAGCTCTCCTGCCCAGCTGGAACGTAACAGTCTGTGTTTCCCCGGGCTGAAGGCTGACCTTGTCAAAGCCTTTCAGCTCGCGTACCGGTCTGATGATTTCCCCCTTTTCCGGAGATACATAAAGCTGTACGACTTCCCTGCCGAATACATGCCCGGTATTTGTCACATCCACGCTTACGGTAATCGTATCTTTGTCGGTCATCTCTTTTTTATTAAGCTTTAAATTAGTGTACTCAAACGTGGTATAAGACAATCCGTGTCCGAATGGAAATAATGTCTCCATTTTTTTGCTTTCATAATAACGATAGCCTACAAAAACTTTTTCACTGTATTCCACCCGGTTTCCCTCACCAAAATAAGACAAATAGGATGGATTATCTTCTAGCTTCTTCGGAAACGACTCCGCTAACCGGCCGCTCGGATTAACTTCCCCGAAGAGTATATCCACTACAGCTTCTCCCACAGCCTGGCCGCCAAGATAAGTTTCAAGAATAGCTTTGGGCTTGTCGACCCACGGCATTTCAACCGGAGCTCCGTTATGAAGCACAACGACGGTATTAGGCTGCACTGCGCAGACGGCTTCAATTAGTTCGTTTTGGCAGGCTGGCAGATGCAGATGTTTGCGGTCATATCCTTCAGACTCCATCTGCTCTGTAAGTCCAACAAATAGTACGGCTGTATCTGCTTTTTTAGCGGTGGCAGCAGCTTCTGCCCGCAGCATTTGATCTGTCTTGTCCTCTTTAATGGAGTAACCCTCTGCATATTCAATGTTTATTCCTTCAGCAGCGGCGGCGTCTAGCGCAGAAGCAACCTTAAAGCTGTTGATCAGGCTGCTGCCGCTTCCCTGGTACCGGGGTTTTGAAGCAAACCTTCCGATAAAGGCAATGCTGCTCGACTTCTGCAGGGGCAGCATGGATTCTTCGTTTTTCAGCATAACAATCGATTGCCCGGCTGCTTCTCTTGCAAATTCATGGCCTTCTTCATAATTAAATGTTGTTTCAGGTGCGCGGTTTTCAATCCCCATCATTGTCATTTTGAGAATATTTTTGCAGGCAAGGTCCAATGTGCGCTCATCGAGTTTTTTACTTTCTACTGCTTTTATGATTTCTGCATCGGTTTCTATTTCAGCAGGCATCGTTAAATCCGTGCCGGCTTCCACTGCCGCCACCCGGTCGTGTGTAGCCCCCCAGTCACTGACAACCAATCCTTTGTATCCCCATTCCTTTCTAAGAATGTCGGTAAGATAATGGGTGTTTTCCGTAGCAAAAGTGCCATTGATTTTATTGTAGGAAGCCATAATGGTCCATGGCTCCGCGTTTTTAACCGCACCTTCAAAAGCAGCCAGATATATCTCACGCAGTGTGCGTTCATCCACCTCAGAGGAGTTTGTCATCCGGCGATGCTCCTGGTTATTTGCTAAATAGTGCTTTAAACTTGTTCCGACTCCTTTGCTCTGGGCTCCCTGTATAAAAGCCGACGCCATTTCTGATGCTACCAGAGGGTCCTCGGAGTAATATTCAAAATTGCGTCCGCATAACGGACTCCGCTTAATGTTAACTCCCGGCCCCAGAATAACCTGCACGTCCGCTGCCTGGCACTCATCACCCAGAATCTCTCCTTCTCTGCGAAGCAGTTCGCGGTCAAAGCTTGAAGCAATGGTGCAGGCTGTAGGAAAGCAGACAGCAGAGATACTTCCGCTGTTAAATCCTTTTGCTTCTCCTGACTGGGTGCGCAGACCGTGGGGCCCGTCGCTCATGCGAATGGGGGGAATTCCGAGACGCTCCACTCCTTTTGTAAACCAATTGTCGCGGCCGGAACAGAGCCCAGCCTTCTCTTCCAATGTCATTTGACTCACTAATTCATTTATTTTTGTTTCTTTCATCATAAACTCCTTATCATTTCAGATTTTTTACATGATGAACGACTTTGGCCACGTCGCCTTCCGTTATCCCTGCTTCATTAAATGTATCCACTCTTACATAGACCGGCTGTCCTTTAATCAGGGCTCCTATATTTACTTCGCTGCTGCCAAATACCATATAGCTGTGATACAGCTTATCGGGCGCAAAACCCCAGAGGACATTAGATCCTGTGAACTCTGTATCATTCCATTTAACCAGCAGATCAAGCTCACTTACTAATTCCAGCGTAACTCCGGATGCTTTCTCAGGAGGCTCAGCATCCCCGGTGCCAAAAATCCTCATTCCGGAAATACATGCGGTTTGATTGTAAGGCAGCTCCTGGATCGTACATCGTATAAACCGTGCTTTCCTTCCGTCTTCTTTCACGATCAGGTCATGAGATAAGTCTGTATCCGCTTCCTGTTTATCTTCTATCACGAAATACTCATTTCCATCTACTGAACCTTCCAGCAGCCATCTTGTATAGTGCTGTCTTTCATCTATATACCTTTGCGTATATTCATCCCCGTGCGGCACGGCTCCTTCCGGTAAGGTGAGCTCCAGATTATCGTCTGCGAAATTCAGTTGAACCGCATGCACGTCACATACCTGGTTAAGATCTATTTCAAGCCACTCTCCGCCCGCATTTCCAGAAGCCTTCCACCATGTCTGCACGTCTTCATCTGCAGCTTTGGAAGGGTCGTTTCCTTCTGCAGAGGAAGAAGCTGCCGCAGATTTACCATAGGATAAAAGCATCCACTCTGGATTTTCCCATGGATTCATTGGTTTTTCTTCGATCTTCATAGGCCAATCTCCATAACGCTGGTTGCAGAACAGCTCACCATCTGCGTCGAATCCTGCAGGCCATATACCCAACCGTCTTTCAAATCTATCGTTAACCGAAATTCTCATTGTCGACGTGTGCCAGAGGTTTCCGTGCTTATCTTCCATAGTGGAACCATGTCCGGCCCCCGGCATAAAGCCGCCCGGCTTATAGGAGTATGGATTATTGGCTGCCAGCGAAAATGGACCGAGCGGACTCTCAGATATATATACACCGTCGGCATACACATTAAATTCTGTGCCGGGCGCAGAATACTGCAGATAGTACCTGCCTTTATGTTTGTCCATCCATGCCCCTTCAATATAAGGTTTCTCATTGCCGAGATACATCCGTGTTGAATCAATCATCTCCTGGGTTACATCCGGCGTGCTGTTGATATAGTTGTTAATAATTTCATCTATCTCTTCCGGGGTTCTGGCCGGCTTATGATTTTCCCCATTTCTCTCATAGCCGATTTCTTTTTCGTTTGCAAAAATAAGCTCAGCCGGTTCATTTATAGGCTGCATATTTGCTGGATTAAGCTCTACCCCGTAAATGGGATCGATACTGGAACATCCCCAATAGAAATATATCCTCCCGTCATCATCCACAAATAAATTGGGATCCCAGAAAGGGAAGGCTTCTTCTATTTCTTCAAATTCACCGTGAATAGGATCTGTTGTTCTAAAAAAAGAGCAGTTATTGTCTTTTTTTGAAGCGGAGAAATAAATATAATCACCTATCACACGCACATCCGGCGCATAATCATAAACAGGCAGCGTCTTTAACGGGTGAAACTCCCAGACTGCTAAATCATCACTGCTTATAAATCCCGCGGTCATTGATGGAAAAAGATAATATTTTCCTTTAAACATAATCAGCGATGGATCGGCAGCTTCTCTGTTAATCGTTATCTGCTCATCCTGAATATTAAACTGATACTTGTATTCCATATTTATAGGGTTACATACGTGTTTCATTGATTTCCCTCATTCCTATATTTAGTGTGCTGGTTATTCAAAAATGGACAGCCTCTCATTCAGGCAACCGCTTCCATAAAATGCTGCTTTAATAACATCGGCTTTCATCTACAGCTTACTATTATTTTAGTAAACGAATACATTTCAGTATTTCATATATGTGCTTTCTATTATATAATTGAATCGTCTTTAAAAAGGAGCTTATGGTATGACTGATATAAAAAAGTTTTGCGAGTATCTGTATAAATCCTCATTTGTTCCGGTTTATTTATACGACAATAATGAATTGATTACCTGTTATCCCGATCAAAAGGAAGATACACTTCCTCCATCCCGGTATTTATCCAAACTAAAGGAAACAGATAAAACCGTAACCTACACATCGACAACGTTTTATTCCCATTACGGCTGCATTCATATAGAAAACAGCAGCTCCTTTATCGTTCTTGGCCCAATCAATGATTTTCCTTATTCCTATGAATCTTTAGCATTAATGCACAGGGAATTTGCCGCGGACGAATCCAGTACAGAAGCATTTTCTGAATTTTTTCACGGGATACCTACAGAGAACCTGGATACTTTCATTAACACTCTTTTATTTATAAATTACACGATTAATCATTCTGAACTAACGAGAAAAGATATTGAAGATGATATAAGTGTTCCATTTGAAAGTTCCATTGCCGAAAAGTATTCCATTGAATCGTTTCTTTACAAGGAGGAAGGTTTTTTTGACAACAACTTTCAGATAGAGCGCGAGTTTATACGCTATATTGAAACCGGGAATATAGATAAATTAAATGAAATTCATACAATTTCCAGAAATACGAAAATAGGCGTTATTGCCAACAATAAACTCCGTCAGTGGAAAAATACATTCATTGTTACGGTTACTTTATCTTCGCGGGCGGCAATGAGAGGCGGTCTGGCTCCAAGTATTGCCTACCAGTTATCGAATATTTACATTAATCAGGTCGAAAGATTAACCGAACTCGATGCTATTATGTCTCTTTTGAGCCAGGTTCAAATAGACTATGCCAATAGAGTAGCCAATTCCATAGTTCCGGCGACGGCTGATATTATTCTTCGTCAGGTTATAGAATATGTTCATGAAAATACGAATCAAAACATTAAAACAGCGGATGTGGCTGATCATGTCGGCTTTACCCGTTCGTATTTGTCACGTAAATTCAAAAAAGAAATGGGGATGGAGCTCAGTCATTTTATACGGAAGTGCAAACTCGAAGAAGCCAGGGATATGCTGGCCTTTTCTGACAAGACGATCAGCGAGATCAGCAGTGACCTCTGCTTCTCCAGCCAGAGCCATTTTCAGAAGTCTTTTAAAGATACTTATGAGATGACGCCCCAGACCTACAGAAACTCTTTATAATAAGAAACATGACAACAAAAAACCGTTTCCTCGAACAAATCAGGGAAACGGTTTTTGCTGTGCCGGCTGAAAAATACCGGTCTGCTTTAAGCGTTGATCAACGTGCCTCCATCGGCATGAATATTCTGTCCTGTAATCCAGCGGCTGTCATCTGATGCAAAAAATACGACAATCGGTGCCACATCATGATAGGGATCGCCTGCCCGTTTGAATGGATTGTCAGTAAAAGCATTCTCCGCCCATTCCCTTACGTCAGGCTCAAGGTGATCAAATCCCATCTGGCAGTTATCCGTCAAACCGTTTGGACAAAGCGTGTTTACGCGGATATTAAACTGGCCCCACTCTCTGGCAACCACGCGGGATAGGCCCCGAACGGCCTCTTTGGAAGCGGCATAGGGTGCAAATGATTCCAGTCCTGCCACTGCTGCTTCTGAAGCAAAATTAATAATAGAGCTTCCAGCGCCTGGTTTATCTTTTAGATATGGATAGCAGAGCTTCATTAAGTGCCAGTAAGCGTACACGGAGCTGTGCATTTCCGTATCCAGGTCTTCAATCGGTTTTTCCAGGAAAGGCCCTGGATTGGTTACCGTATGAGCATTGTTAACCAGAACATCAATTGTGCCGAAGCGTTCAACCGTTTTGTCCACAAAAGTTACCAGGTCATCATAACTCATAATATCAAGCGCCATGGCAAAAACTTCTGCGCCGCTTTCTTCACACAGTTTTTTCGTTTCCATAAGTCTGCTTTCCGTTCTCGAACAAATAGCCAGCTTCGCCCCTTCTTCTGCCAGACGAATCGCCTGCTGTTTACCAAGTCCGCTTGAACATCCAGTAATGATTACTACTTTTCCATCTAATTTCCCCATTGTAAATCCTCCTATTATTGTAATAAATAATGCTGGTCATAATGCGCTTTGCCTGTTATTTCAAAGGCAGTTTTGATCCGCTTTCTTTTAAATGTTTAAGCAGCTCGCCGGGCACCCGCTTTTCGAGCTCACCGATGGTCCAGACACCTTCTTCTTGTTTGATTTCGCTTATGATTTCAGAGTCAGACCAGACGCCTATTTCCCCGTTGGCGGCAAGCTTGAATAAGTAACCGGAGATACTATCGGCACTGTCGGATGCAAGATAAGCCAAAAATGGAACCATCCCTTCGGCTGTTTCTTTCATTGCCTCAGGAGCTACTGCCTCCACCTGTTCTTTGGAAACACCCTGTAGTCTGTACGTTGCAACAGCGTTGTACCAGGCGCGTGTTTTGGCAAGCGGCGTATATGCATTAACCGTTATGCCGTGCGCGGCTACATCTTTTGCTGCTGCTTTTGAAAGTGCCACCAGTCCTGCATTGGCAGCACCGTAGGCCGCATAGCCTTCCAGCCCAAGAAATGCGTCTGAAGAGGAGTTTAGAATGCGGCCGAATCCCTGCTCTTTCATATAAGGAAGAGCGTGATGCATCAGGTTAAATGCTCCTTTCAACTTCGAAGCAACGCTGGTATCCCATAATTCTTCGTCCATTTTCATAATATTCCCCACCCAGTTGGATGAGGCGTTATTTACGATAATATCAATACGTCCGAAATGATCGACTGCTGTTTGGACCATCTTCTCAGCCGTCTTAAAATCACTTACGTCTCCGTAAAAAGGAATCGCTTCTCCACCTGATCGATTAATTTCATCGGCCGTTGTCTGCGCATCGCCTTTAACTTTCTGAAGCGCCTCACGCTCTTCGTCGTTAAATTGAAGCGACGTTTTTTCAAAAGCATCCAGGGAAGATCCCGGTTTGCGGTTGTTTGTAATCACCCTGGCTCCCAGGTCTGCCATGCAGATTGCAATATCTCTTCCGATACCCTGCCCTGAGCCTGTAACTACAGCTGCTTTGCCTTCCAGTATTCTGCTCATGTTATTACCACCTCTTTTGATATAGGATTAAAGACCACTACATTACTTTATTGTCCAGTTAACGTGATCCACCGCTGAATGCCACGCCGGTTAAATCTTCGCTGAGCTCCCAGAGACGTTCTGCAAGATGCGGGTCAAGGGCGTGTTCAAATACAGCATTCGGCATATCGTCCATAGAAGACGCTGTTTCCGCAATATCCGCATCTGCACAATACACGCCGCCTCTGTTATTGAGCTGAGGATCCGTCGCGCACCATACACTCGTTGCTGCGCCCTGCTCCTCTGTTTTAAAATCAGTAATACCTCCGCCTCCGGCTTCTGCTTCGGATATATACCGGAACAGATCTGTTTTAATTCCGCCGGGATGAACAGCGAATGCACGGATATGATGAGCATAACCGCGCTTATCAAGACCTGCGGTAAACAATGCATTAGCTGATTTGGACTGGGCATAAGCCAATCCCTTGTTGTATTCGCGGGTTTCAAAGTTAGGGTCATCAAAATCAATGCCTCCATACATATGGGCAGCCGAAGAGACGGTAACGACCCGTGCCCCGTCGGCCTGCTTTAAAGCAGGCCAGAGCCGTGCGGTCAATTGAAAGTGGCCCAGGTGATTGGTCGCAAATTGAGACTCATAGCCCCTTGCATCTCTCATTAACGGCGGTGTCATAATGCCGGCATTATTAATTAAAATATCAAGCGGCCGTTCCGACTCGAGAAAACGGTCTGCAAACGCATCAATAGAACCGGGATCCATTAGATCAAGCGTTTCAATTTCCACGTTAGGAATACCTTTTAAAGAAGTTTCAGCCTTATCTACGCTTCTGGCAGGTACGATCACGACAGCTCCTCTGTCCGCCAGGGCACGTGTCGTTTCAATCCCGATGCCGGAATATCCGCCGGTGACAATAGCCGTTTTGCCGGTCAGATCAATGCCTTCGAGCACCTCAGCTGCGGTCGAATCTTTGCTGAATCCGGATGAAATCGGTTTTTGCGGGGTTATTTGATAGCTTTTTTGTGTGGTCACATTACCTCTCCTTACGTTTTATTCAACTAATACTGTCTCTCTTTTATGAACGGTCCATGATTCATTCACCGCTATCTGCACTTCTGCAGGTTCGCAGCCTTCCGCCGTAATGTATACTTTTATCGTCCCGGGATTCACAGCGGTCCGGACGATGGCCTGCGCCCGTCCCCGGTATGGCATTTGGAAAGGGTCTAAAAAGCTTTCCTCTGTATATGGATTGGCACTGCCAAAGCCTATTAGGTCTCCAGGACCTTCCACTTCAACCGTTATTGTTCTGTTTTCCAGCACTTTCACTATTCCCTGGTCATCTGTGAAGGCAATGTCTATATAGGCAAGATCCTGCCCGTTGGCTTGTAATGAACTTCTTTCTGCACCAACCTGTAATCTTAAACTGCTGCCGGCTGACTCCAGTTGACTTTTAGATAGCTCCTTGCCTTTCTTGTCTTTGCTGACAGCAGTGAGTGTTCCTTTTTCGTAGGGAATATTTTTAAAAACAGCTTTATATTTATTCGCTTCGCCGGCTTTTTTGCTGCCCATCGACTTCCCGTTAAGAAACAGTTCTACCTGTGGAGCAGCGCTGTATACTTCCACCGTCGCTTTTTTTCCCTCACAGTCATCCCAGGACCAGCTTGCCAGCCCATCGGAATGACGCCACATGGACTCTACCGGCTTAGCCGGATAATAATGCACCGGCTCCACGGCAATAATGGGGCGGTCGATAAGTCCCCAGACTACTTTATTGTAGGCTGCCTGAGGTGTCTGGTAACCCGTTATATCAATCACTCCACCGCCAAATAACAGCCACGGATATGGTTTCGGGTTGCTGTTTTCCTGACCAGGGTACGTACTGGCACCCAGCCCGGCTTCCCCGAGATAATCAAATCCTGTCCACATAAAATCACCAATAAGATACGGGAATTTTTTCACCATCTTCCAGTTTTTAGCTAAATCACCCGGGAATGTCTCGCTTCCTGCTATTACACGATCCGGGTGCTTTCGGCTTTCCATCCTGTAGCGCCCGCTGCCATAGTTATATCCGGCTACATCCACTTTTGCAAAAGCATCTCTCGTAGCTTTATCCACAAGGGGCAGACGTCCGAAATTATTCATGAATGATCCCATTGCGGTCATCATATTGTTAATAAATTCGCTTCCGCTCGCCTGATTCTTTTTTTCTTTTTTTGGACTTTTGTCTTTTTTCTCTTTTTTGTCTATCTTTTCTTCGCTGTAAATGCCCATTCCAAGCTTTGCGAAGCCATTTAAAAAGAGGTTGATTCCAATCGTCACTGGTCTGGTTGGATCAAGTTCACGTACTTTGTCCGCCTGCTTTTCAGTAAGCTCAATTCCCCTCTCATTTACCGTTTCGCTGACTTCGTTGCCGATTGAATACATAATGACGGATGGATGATTGTAGTCTTTTTCCACCATAGCTGTTGTATCCATTTTCCAGTCTTCTTCAAATATAGAAGCGTAGTCATATTTTGTTTTAGGAATATACCACTGATCAAACGTCTCATCGATAACGTACAGACCGTACCGGTCACAGGCCTGCAGGATAGCTTTGGACAGCGGATTATGCCCCGCCCGGACAGCATTGAACCCGGCTTCCTTTAAAATTTTGATCCGTCTTTTCTCCGCATCTTCATATGTGGCTGCGCCCAGAATGCCATTATCATGATGAATACATGCGCCCCGCAGCTTCACTTCCTCTCCATTAATACGCAAACCTTCCCGGGCACTGACCGAAATGCTGCGAATGCCAAATTCTGTTTCATGACTATCGAGAATTTCTCCATCTTCCAGTAAAGAAATGCGGCAGTGATATAGATTCGGTGATTCGGCACTCCATTTATTAGCGTGCGGTATCTTTAATTGCTGTACACCGCTTTCCGCCGTGTTTGATATGACCACCAGCTCATTATTGTAAAGTATTTCCGTATGAACACTTATATTCTCATTGCTTGATACATAGTTCGTTTCTACCGCAATGTCCCCGTTTTCCGCCGTAATCTTTACTTTATTAGGATGAATATATGCCTTTCCTCCGGTGAATAAATGGACGGGGCGGTAGATACCGCTTCCCGTATACCATCTGCTGTTTGGCTCTTTGGAGTTATCCACCTTCACGAGTATTTCATTGTATTTCTCCCGGTCTGTGTAAATAAAATCAGTAATGTCTATATAGAAATTTGTATAGCCGTAGCGGTGGCCTCCCGCTTTTTCTCCATTAATAAAAACTTCACTATTGCAGTAAACGCCCTCAAATTCCAATATGACATTTTCTGCGTCTCTGCTTTCCGGAATTTGAAATTTCTTTCGATACCTATATTTACCTCCCGGGAAATAGCCGGTATTTGCCCCGTTTTCACAGCCGGCATCCCTTGTTTCCGTCAGCATGGCATCGTGAGGTAATATGATGTCTTTCCACTCTTCTGCTGCTTCTTTTCTAAACTCCCAGTCAAGATGAAATGCATGTTTTTTCACGATCGAATCCCTTCCCATTAGTCAAATTAAGAAAATATTGTACGCATTTAGTGAATATTGTTTACTTCGGGATACCAGAAACCGCTTTTGAAAAAGAACTCCTATTCCGTCTGGTTATTTCGTTTTTCCAGATCAGCAATAATAGATGGATAGATTTTGTACAGATCATAACGGGCCAGGGAAATAATCATAATTACATACAGCAGTGCCGGAATGTACGTATTCATGGCAATGATCATGTGATTGGCTAAGTCAGGCTGAGTGGCCTGGCCTTCAGCATATCCGCCAAAAGCGAGCGACCATGCAACAATAGCCGTTCCGATACCAACTCCGGCTTTTGTAACGAAACTGTTGAATCCATTTACCGTAGCTTCCATCCTTACATTGGACTGCCATTCGCCGTACTCAATCGTATCGTTAATCATCGGCCCTATCAGCGCAATTAAAGGAACCAGTCCTATGGAAACGATCAGCATACCGGTCAAGCCGACAGAAATACTATACGGATCGATTAACCGGACCATGTTTCCGATGATTCCCATGACAGAACCTACAATAATAACCTGCTTTTTTCCGAATTTCTTAATAATAGGAGGAAGCAGAAACAAAACAAAAATCAATGGCAGAAAGGTTACTCCACCGATAACCGCTACAAGGTTAACGTCTTCCCAGATATATATGGCGTAATACACGCCGGCAGCGGTGTTGATATTAAACAATGTATTAATAAAGACACCGGCCAGCAGCAGCTTCACTAAATATTTGTTTTTAAATAAAATTTTCACTTTCTCTTTGTACGGCATCTTTCTTTCAATCTCTGTTCTCTCTGTCGACGTTACGATTTCCTTTGATGTTTTAAACGTAATCAGCAGCGTAATAACGGCGATGCTGCTGATGATAATGATCGCAATCGTCCACGTCTGCTGCCCGCCGCCGAATGCTGCCAGAATCGGAATAAGACCGGCGCTCATTAACATCCCGCCCGGTACATTAAAGAGAGCACGGGTAATACCGATTAAGGAGCGGTCATGGTGATTTCTTGTCGTCAGTGCCATTAATGAAAAGTAAGCCACCGTTAAAATAGTCATACATATAGAGAAAAATATAATATTTGTTACAAGAATATAAACAGCCTGCCCGGTGGAACCAATATCCGGCACATTAAATAGAGCAATGGCTGCTATCATAGCCGGAAAGACCATCCAGAGTATCCACGGACGGGCTTTTCCATGCTTTGACTTTGTATTATCAATCACGTTACCCATAAATAAATCCGTAAAGCCGTCGGAAAAACGGGCCACCAGCAGTAATGTACCAACCAACCCTGCGGAGATTCCGACTACGTCGGTATAGTAAAATAACAGGACAGCCGTCAGCGTACCGAGAAGCGTCATGCCGAATTGTCCAATTCCATCACCCAATAACTGTTTGAAAGGCATCTCTCTTTGGTTCATCTGTTTTTGAGGCTTCGTTTCTTCTTTTCTTATCGCTTCCATTTTTCTCTCCTATTCTAAAATGATCCATTTCATTTTTTTGATAGTAATAACCCTCACATGATAGCGGTATCATTTTTTTGAATGAACTTTGTATCCACCTATGGATTAATCCAATCTATTGTTTAACCAGCCGTATGATGAAAATTGTATAATTTCTTTAACGATACAAAGAAAGACTAATATAATAGTAAGCTGACAACAGTGCGGAATCTTCCACCCTTTCCCCCTCTCCCTCTTTTCGTTATTTCGATTTGATATAACCTCATTATAGTAAGCGATTACATTATGGTATTCTAACTATGTGCTCTGTATTATATAATTGCGTCTTATTTGATAAGTAATACATTTTATTAATCCTATTGCAGAAAAAGACGCAAAAAAAAGACGCCGAAGCGCCTTTATGTCTTTACGTTGAATGGGGCTGGTCTCACTTAATAACAACATATTCCAAATCGACAAGTTTTGCGTAGGTAACAATTTGATCTGTCGTAAGGTTCAGCGACACGACGGTATGATGCCCGCCGCCATTTTCAATCCAGGCTTTAACGCCGTCCTGGAAGTTCGGCTTGATGTCCCAGAGCACTCGGGCTGTTGGCAGGTTAGGCGCAGAAACGTCCGGCTCAAATGCAGACACTTCGTTAATCAACAGCTTGTAGTGCGTACCAAGGTCTATCATGGAGACGACTACACCATCGCCTGCTTTCCCATCAAAGACCAGGCGCGCCGGATCTTCTTTCCCGCCGATATCCAGTCTGGATACGACAATCTTTGGTTTGCCTGCTGCCAAGGTTGGATCTACTTCCAGCATATGCGATTGAAGCACGGACTCCTGTCCGGCAGACAGTTCGTATACATAGTCTTCCATGAAGCCGGTTGACTGGTTGTGGCTCATCACTTTGAGCAGGCGGTCGAGAGCCGCCGTTTTCCAGTCTCCTTCAGCCGCAAATCCATATCCCTCTGCCATCAAACGCTGCACGGCAAGGCCGGGAAGCTGCTTCATCCCATGTAAATCTTCAAAATTTGTCGTGAAGGCGTTGTAGCCTCCTTCCTCAAGGAAACGCCGGATGGCGATTTCGTATCCTGCCTGCACCTTGACGCTCGCTTCCCAGTCTTCTTTTTTATATGACCCATACTCACATACATACAGCTCCTGATATTCTTCAAATAAAGCATTGATCTCTTCTTCTTTTACCGCATTCACATACTCAACTAGATCTCCGATACCATAGTAATCCACGGTCCAGCCGAATTGAATCTGTGCTTCTATTTTATCCCCTTCGGTTACGCCGACATGGCGCATATTATCCCCAAAACGGGCAACTTTAGTGTTAAAGCTTTCATTATATACTACGGCGACGTCCATCCATTCAGCAATCTGCTGCTGCACGTTCTCTCGTCCCCAATAGCCGACAACTACTTTATTTTTTTTGTTCAGACGGGCATTAATAAAGCCGTACTCGCGGTCACCGTGCGCGGACTGGTTAAGATTCATGAAATCCATATCAATCGTTTCCCAGGGAATTTTTTCATTGAACTGGGTCGCCAGATGAAGCAGCGGTTTCTGCAATAACGATGTGCCACGGATCCAATTTTTTGCAGGCGAAAAGGTGTGCATCCACGTAATGACGCCGGCTACTTTATCCTGGTAGTTCACTTCCTTCATAACATTTGTAATTTTATCCGCGCTCACCGCCAGGTCCTGCAGTACCAAAGGGTATGGCAGCACGCCGCTTTCATTCAGCGCATCCGTTATTACCTGTGCATTGGCTTTCACCTCCGCCAGCGCCTCTTCTCCGTAAAGATGCTGTGATCCTACTACAAACCAGAATTCCTTCGACATAGTATTCCTCTTTTCTTTATTTTAAAATGTACATTACTTCTGTCCGTAATAGGCTTCTGCCCCATGCTTTCGTAAATAGTGTTTATCTAAAATGTGTTTAGGCAGCTCTTTGGCAAAATGATTTAATTCCCGCGTGAACAAGTTCATTTTCGACACTTCATCCAGCACAAGGCTGTTCAGAACCGCTGCCGCTGCATCTTTCCCCCATGTGAATGGAGCATGGCCATGAATTAAAATGCCCGGAACGGCCATAATATCCAGCCCGCGTTCTTCAAACGTCTCGATAATCAGATTCCCGGTTTCTTTTTCATATCCGCGGTCTACCTCTTCCTTTGTTAACTGGCGTGCACAGGGAACGGAGCCGTAGAACGTGTCGGCATGCGTCGTTCCCATCGCCGGTACATCGAGCCCGGCCTGCGCCCAGATGGTCGCCCAGGTGGAATGCGTGTGTGCAATGCCCCCAATTTCCGGATAACGTCTGTACAGCGCTGCATGCGTTGCTGTGTCTGAGGAAGGCTTCAATTTTTCTTCCACGGTATTGCCATTTAAATCAACGACTACCATATCTTCTGCTTTCATCGTTTCATAATCAACGCCGCTCGGCTTTATCACAAACAAGCCTGTTTCCCGGTCAATCGCACTGGCGTTTCCCCACGTATGTTTTACCAGCCCGTGTTTAGGCAGATCCAGATTCGCCTGAAACACTTTTTCTTTTAATTGCTCCAGCACATTAATTCCTCCCGTTTCCTGCTATATGATCTACTGCTGCCTGCTCTACCGCCAGCCCTTTTTTGTATCTTTTCATATATGTTTCAAATCCCTTCACATCGGTTTCATCCGGATGGACTTCCTGCTCCTCCACGTCTTCAAACACATGGTTATCCAGAAAATCCTCCAGGCTTTCACGGGTACTTTTGCTTCTCATGTATGATGCGAGAACCGCGCTGCCCCATGCGCCGCCTTCGCCTGCCGTTTTCATGACGGACACGGGAGCATTCATCACAGCCGCCAGAATTCTCTGGCCGACTAGCGGTGTTTTAAACAAACCGCCGTGAGCCAGTATTTTATCAATAGCAATATTCTCTTCTTCAGCCAGAATATCCATGCCTATTTTTAATACAGCAAAAGCAGTATACAGATGCACACGCATGACGTTGGCTAGGTTAAAATTACTCTCCGGGGAACGGACAAACAGCGGCCGTCCTTCCTGAAACCCTGTGATCGTTTCACCCGAGAAATAGCCGTAGCTGACCATTCCCCCGCCGTCCGGCTCGGCTTCCAGCGACTGTTTCAACATGACCTCGAACACGGTATTCATATCTACGGTTTGCCCCATCGCCTCGTAGAATTCCTTAAACAATGTCAGCCAGGCGTTGAGATCGCTTGAACAGTTATTCGCATGAATCATTCCAACCGGGCTGCCGGCGGGTGTTGTGACCAGATCAATTTCCGGCAGGACCTTTTGAAGTTCTTTTTCCAGCACAATCATGGCAAATACCGACGTGCCTACAGATACGTTGCCGGTACGTTTTCTTACGCTGTTTGTCGCGACCATCCCGGTCCCTGCATCACCTTCCGGCGGACAGAATGGAATACCCGGCTGCAGCTTTTTCGATACATCCAGCATTCCGGCTCCCGCTGCTGTCAGCGTTCCCGCCTGCTCTCCTGCTGTATAAATCGGAGGAAGAATATTCTTTACGTTCCAGGTATAACCCGCAGTAAGCTCATCAAACGATTCCATCATCGAATCGTTATAATCCTGTGTTGAGACATCAATCGGAAACATCCCGGAAGCCTCGCCGATGCCGATTGCTTTCGTACCGGTCAGAAGCCAGTGAATGTATCCGGATAACGTCGTCATAAAATCAATATGATTCAAATGCTCTTCTTCATTCAGGACTGCCTGATAAAGGTGGGCAATACTCCAGCGCTCCGGTATATTGAATTGGAACGTATCCGTTAACTGCCCGGCTGCAGCACCGGTAGTTGTGCTGCGCCACGTACGAAACGGCGTAAGCAGTTCACCTGCGTGATCAAACGCCATATACCCGTGCATCATTCCCGAAATGCCGATAGAGCCGATTACCTGCAAAGATACTCCGTATTCCTTTTCTACCTGCTCTGCCATCTCCCTGTAGGCTGCCTGCATCCCGGCCGTGATATCTGCCAGGCTGTACGTCCAATAACCATCCAGGAAATGATTCTCCCATTCATGACTCCCGGACGCGATTACTTCAAAATCGTTATTTATTAATACGGTTTTAATACGGGTGGATCCGAATTCAATTCCAAGCGAAGTGTTTCCTTCCGTTATGGCACGTTTAGTATTCAGTGGATTGGTAATCACATGACCCTCCTTATTGATAGCGATTTCAGAAAAGCATAAAAAAATCTGCCGCATTTAATACGTTCATTGTATTTTTTGTACGTACATATGTCAATATAAATATTATATGTACAAACAAATTATAAGGCGTAAAAAAAGAAACGGATACGATGTGGTATCCATTTCCGTTAGCTGCTGGTGATTTCAGCTGTGATTTCAGGGTATCTTTTCATTTATTCGCTGCCGCGATATAATATGTACAGACAAATCATACTTATACGTACCAACTTTACAGAAAGATGTGAGCCGATGAAACCAAAATACCAGGAGCTGTTTGAAGATATAAAAAGCAAAATTCTTACCGGCGACTACGAGGCCGGCGAACGAATCCCTACTGAATCCGCCCTGCAGGACATTTATAAAGTAAGCCGACATACGGTCCGTAAAGCTATTCTTGAGCTGGCGAACGAAGGCTATTTAAGAAGTGAAAAAGGCTCCGGCACGTATGTGAGCGACCAGTACCAGGCAAAGTCACGGGAGAATGCCAACAACAAAATCATTGGCGTGATCACGACGTATATTTCCGATTATATATTTCCTTCCATTATCCGCGGAGTAGAAGGGAAATTGAATGAGGAGAACTATTCCCTGCTTCTCGCTAGTACCAACAACGACGCAGCGCAGGAAAAAAAAGCGCTGGAAATGATGCTGTCCTTTGGCGTGAATGGACTGATCGTGGAGCCGACAAAAAGCAATCTTTACAACCCCAACCTTTCCTACTACTTATCGTTTAAGGCCCAGGGCATCCCGTTCGTTATGATTAACGCGCACTATGAGGAATTAGAGGTTCCCTTCTTTTGCCTCGATGACGTGCAGTCAAGCTACCTCGCCACGAAAGAGTTGATTTCCAAAGGCCATACGCAGATCGGACTCATTTCCAAGACCGATGACCTGCAGGGAAAGTATAGAATGAAAGGATATATCAAAGCGCTCGGGGAATACAGGCTGCAGTTTCAGCCGGAGCATGTGCTTTCGTTTAATACGGAAACGAAAGGAGATCTGCATGCCAATCTGGAAACATTTCTGGCTGAAAATAAAGAGGCACTGACCGCGCTCGTCTGCTATAACGATGAGGTGGGATTAGAGGTGGTTACGGTATGCCGAAAGCTTGGCATCTCCATACCGGATGAGCTTTCCATTATTGGCCAGGACAATTCCTATATTGCGAAAACAGCCAATATTAAGCTGTCGACATTAACCCACCCTCAGGAACAGATGGGACGGGAGGCAGCCGACTGGATTATCAAAAAATTAAAAAACCATAAAGACCTGCCTAATGAAACCTACTACCAGCCGGTACTTATTCCAGGAGAAACAATCAAAAAACTGGAATAAGTATGGGACACTGCAACGGTTTATGAAAGCAGAAAAGATCTCTTATTGAAATGTTTCAATAAGAGATCTTTTTTGACTTTCAGTATTTTTTCCTTACAAAACTTTTCTATACATCACTTTGAAATCATGCTCCCAGGTCACCCCGTCATACGCTTTTTCCCAGACGCTTTGGATAACATCCTGTGATGCATTGATCTCTCCTGTAAAGCGCTGAGAGAAATCCAACGGTGAAAAGTCGGAGGTCTCTCTCCACAGCTTCCACGTATGATGATCCAGACTCATCTGATAGAGACGCGTCACACCCCGTGAATCAAAGTAATGCTGCAGGTACATTTTAGCTTCCGCATCATAGTCATAAACGATCGTACTGCCCGGGAAGTCCGGTTGATCAATACGGATGCGCTGCATCATGTACTGCTCTGTTTCCATCCACTCAAACACGGTGCTCCCGGAAATAGTACCCAGATGTGGGTGGATGACTTCCAACTCCCAATCCCCTATGAAAAAAGACAGCTGCTGTATGGCTGTGTCCCGCTTCATTATGAAAAGCCCCTTTCGTATGAATTTATATGTATCAACATCACGATAAAGGGCTCTCTATTTTAACGTTTGTTTTTATATAACATTCTGATCAAAAAGGTCACCAGAAAAGGAATCCCAAATATAGCTGTTGCCGTCCAGTTTGTGGACTCAAATACAAAATTCATAATGAATACAATCAAAAACATTGCCAGAAAAAGGTACATGGCATTGTTAGTAACTTTTCGCATAGACCGTTTTCGCTGGGCTTTCTCTTTATTCGCAAAATTAAAATGAGGTGCTAAAAACAAACCAATGAACAGCCCACCTAAGACCTGTCCAAGCACTAGAGTTTGATTAAATTCATTCTCTATTATGTAACTCATTACGGTGCTTATGACAAAGAATATAGCCATATACCCAACAGCTAATTTTAACCTCTTCATCGAATCCCCCTTTATTCTTATATAGTTCTATCCCCTACCAAACAAATTCGAAAACGATTATCTGTAGTGAAGAAGTTTTCGCAAACTGCTATACTCATTGTATCTTCATACTCTGGAAGGAATGACCTACTTATGCCTAAAAAACAAATCAGCGTTGTTGCTGCTGTTATAGAAAATGATCAAAATGAATTACTTTGTGCGCTCCGTAGTCCTGATATGTCTTTACCAAACCTGTGGGAATTTCCCGGTGGCAAAGTAGAAGCTGGAGAAGACCTACAAACAGCCATTGAACGTGAGATTAGCGAAGAACTGCACTGTAACATTAAAGCAGGCGACGTTTTCCATCGCCATGTTCATGAATACGATGCTTTTATCGTTGAGCTTATTTGCATACAAGCCGAGCTAATTTCCGGAGAACCAGTTGCTACTGAGCACGCTAAGCTCCTCTGGCTAACGCCTGATCTATTCTCTTCTTTGAACTGGGCCCCAGCTGACGTACCCGCAGTAGAAGAGCTAATGGCTAAAGCTTCTCTGTCTTAAACTTTCTCCGTAAGCTCTCTATACAGCTGAGCCGGAATAGGATGATGCAGCTTCATTTGAAACATCACCGGCTTTTCATTTTGAAAAGACTCTACGTTGAGCTCTCCCAAATAAATAAATGGTTCGACAACACTGTTTTCTATCGTTTTATATTTCCGAACGAATAAATGAAGCCTGTTTCCTTTTTCTTTATGCTCTATAATTCTTTCTCCACGTTCTGAGTTTTGCGCCATATTATTTGGACTCTCCCACTGAAAATCAGTGGGACTTTTTATTTCATCTTTATACATCAGTCGTTCTTCCGTGCCGGCATCTTTATGAAGATCCACAAATAAGAATAAATCATTTCCACTCCGAAGCAGACCCGAACCTCGAAAAGAAGAATGAGTGACTGTCGCATTCGATAATACCGCTGTGTCTCTCATTTGATATTGTTCATGTAGCTTAAAGAAAGGCGTACCGTAGTCTTTTTTACCAAATTCTCGCGCATAGCGGTGCAGGCCGTATTCCAGTAAATCGATGAAGTACTGCTTATACGTATCACTTTGCAGCAACTCTTTTAAAATCGAGCTACGTACAATGGATTCTTCATACCACTCCACCAATGCTGGCGATCGGTCTTTTTCGCGTTGGTCTAAAAAGGCGTGCGTCACATTTTGCATCGCGTGCTGCACGCTATTCCTATTTACTTCCTCTACCCAATGGCGAATTTCATATGCTGCCTCTTCTATAGATAGGGCGTCTTGCTCAAGAAGGGCGAGGTATAAGCTAAACTCATGCGGACGTTTGATTGGTAGCATCTTGGAAATTGTTTTATATACGCTAGCCCAAACTTCATCTTGAAGCAACGTTATTATAGAATCCTCTTTTTCCATTTTCATAAGAAAATGAAGGTAGCTGCCTTCTTTTTGAATAAACTTCACTGGATCAGGTGCACCATCATACGTGTAATAATCCATCAGTTCATAGGGTGTTTTCCCATGACGAACTTTCTTAAATTCCATATACTGCTCTTTCAAATAGGCCATGCTGTAAAAAGACTCTTGATCAATCTGGGCGAGAATTCGTTCTTGCGAAATCTTATCCATTTGAATGTGAGTAGCGCCCGGTACGTGAGCAAACTCAGTGGCTACTGCTACCTTTAAGCTCTCTTTATCATAGTAGCGCTGACCGTTTAGAGCGATCGCAATCAAGAAGCTCTTCGTATGATTGCCAATAAAGTCTAGAACGGTTAAAAATTGTTTTCCAGGGTGCTTACGCAGTCCTCGTCCTAGCTGTTGAATAAACACAATTGGCGATTGAGTCGGCCTTAACATCAGTACAAGATTCACCGTCGGAATATCAATACCTTCGTTAAAAATATCCACCGTAAACAAAAACTCCAGAGGATGAGAGACATCTTCTAAATCTCGAATAGCCGCTTCTCTAACTGCTCCGTTGTCTTCTCCGGATAAATATTGGCTAGTAATGCCTTGTTGATTAAAAGCTGCTGCCATAAATGCCGCATGTTCCCGATTCACACAGAAGCCTAGCCCTCTTCGCTCCTCTCCGTCAAAACCATAAAACGCCATTTGTTCTGCAATAAACTCTACCCGCTTATGGACCTGCAGCCTTTTCGCAATTTCCGCGGTATCTTCTAGATGGACGTCAGTTAAATCAATATCTGACAGATCGGTAATACCAAAATAGTGAAACGGAGCCACAATATCATCCGCTAATGCTTCATGCAACCTAACTTCTAGAGCGACGTTATGATCAAACAGTTCAAACACAGACAGCTGGTCGCTTCTTTCTGGTGTAGCCGTCATGCCTAATGTAAATTGAGGCGTAAACCAAGCAAGCACCTGTTCATACTGAGAGGCCGTCGCGTGATGAGCTTCATCTACCACAATATAATCAAAAGCCTCTGGCTCAAATAACGTATGATGATTTGCTAGCGTTCGAATATTCGCAAATAAATAGTCAGCGTCCCAGTCTTTTTGGGTTCCTGTTAACACCCCGAAGCTGCGCTGAATGGAAGGCATTAAGTGTTCAAAGGTTTCTTTCGCTTTTTGAAGGATTTCTTCTCTATGTACAATAAATAAGAGCCTTTTAGGCCGAACACGCTTTACATCAAATGCAGACATATACGTTTTTCCGGTTCCCGTTGCTGCAATAACTAGTGCTTTTGTTTCTTCTAAGTTACGCAGTCGATCTAAATTATCGATTGCGCGACTTTGCATCGAATTCGGAACCACATATTCTGCTTTTTCATAAACAGCATTGGCTGTAAAAGCCACTCTTTCCGTGTTGCGGTACATTTCCCGGTAGTCATGGAGAAATGTCTCTGTCGCGATAATGCTGCGGTTCCACAGCTGTTCATATTCTGCCAGTACCCGCTCTACAAAAGCAGCATGTTTCTTCGAAACAATCTCAACGTTCCACTCTACGTTACTTTTCAAAGCAGACTGCGTCACGTTCGAAGAGCCAATAATAATCTTGTATGAATCTGGATATTCGAAAATGTATGCTTTTGTATGAAACCCTACCTGCTTATCCGTGACAAATACTTTTAAATCAATATGCTCAAATTCCTTTAAGCGCTCCAAGGCTTGAGGATCGGTGAAATTCAAATAGGTAGAGGTCATGATTCTCCCTCGAATTCCCCGTTTCTCTGCTTCCTTTAACGTATCCAAAAGCAGCTGCACGCCGCTAAAATTAACAAAAGCAACGCCAAAATAGAAGCTATCGCACGTTTGTAGTGAACTGGTAAGTTCCTTTAGTAAGTTATTTGATTCTGAGTTGACGACCAAACGATGCTCCATGGATAGAGTGCCTCATTTCTGTATGTAAGAATATTGTTCATTATAGTGTTTCTATATTTTACTATATATTCAATATCTGTATGGTTTTTGTTTTTAAAAATAATTATAATAAAAATCCACTAAGTGGTCAGAAATATAAAACATCGCTTTAGCAAAACTAGAAATCTAAAAAACGTCTCACAAGTTTAAGAAATATATGAGAGACTTAAATTGACCCTACCCATGATTGTTATAAAGCCTCTACGTAAATAAACAGGAAAGTGAGTGTTTGGAGTGACCACCTTAATAACGCTGGAAGATGTCATGAAGCAGGAAGACAATCAGGTCGTGCTGAAGGGCATTCATTTGAATATAGAGGAAACATCTCAGATCGGGATTCAGATGACAAACAAGGAGAGTACCGTTTTTTTCAAGCTGCTTTCCGGGGAGCTCTCTCCTACCGGCGGCCGTATTGATAAAGAAACAACCGGTATTCTGACGGAATTCGCGGAGGACGCTTTATATGAAAGCTTAACGGTGCAAAGTTACTTAACTATTTTCAAGAAAATCGCGGATTTCCCTAAGCCGTTGGAGGAGTTCATCGGCATCTTTTCCCTCTCAGACGTATGGCGCACGAAAATCAGCCGCCTGTCCCTAGACCAGAAAAAGCGAATCAGCCTGTTTCGAATGTCTCTGTTTGCCCCGAAGCTACTGCTTCTTCAAAGTCCGCTGAGCCACTCCACCTCCGAAGGCGTTGAGCTGTATATAAAAGCGCTCGAGCATCTTCAATCCCAGAACACGGCGGTCGTCTTCACCTCCCATTACCTGGAGGAATTACTGCTTCTGAGTAATGACATCTATCGCTACACCCGCAATGACGGACTGGAGAAAACAGATCTGGCGATTGAACCAAAATCAGCACCTGATGATAAACAGGAAACGATTATCAAGCCTAATAAAGTGTACAAAGTCTCAAGCCGGCGGACGGACAAAACGATTTTCTTCAGCCCGGAGGAAATTGATTTTATCGAAAGCATCAACAGCGTAAGTACGATCCGGATCGGCGAAGAATATTTCCCGACTGATTTAACGATGAATGACCTCGAGGAGAAACTAACGAACTTCGGCTTCTTCCGCTGTCACCGCTCGTATCTTGTGAACCTGCAGCGGGTGTCCGAATTAGTGAGCTATTCCAAGAACAGCTACATGTTAATCTTGAAAGGAAATGCAAACGTCAAGCTGCCGCTTTCCCGGACCCGCCTGGAAGAAATGAAGGCATTAATCGAATTTTAGCGTACAGTTGGGGGTGAAATAGCGATATTTCAGCCTCTTTGTCATACCGTTCAGCATGGATGGTTACTGTTCGGCGGGGATTTACGACATATTCGGCGTTTTTCTTTACAGTTAACATCAGATGGAGCGCCTGATATCCATTAAATGCTGACTAGAGGAGAGAGCGCAGATGGAACACCCTTTAATTCATGTGGAACACGTATCCAAGAAGTTTAAGAAAGAAGCGGCTTTAAAAGACATTACCTTCTCGGTTCAGGCCGGAGAAATCTTTGGGTTTCTCGGTCCGTCGGGATCCGGGAAAACAACCACCATTAAAATCCTCACCGGACAGCTCGCCCAGTCTTCCGGCCAGGCATTTGTTCTCGGCAATCCCGTGGAGCAGATTGACGAAAGTATTTATGAACAGATAGGCATCGTAACCGACAACAGCGGACTGTATGAGCGGTTAAGCGTGTATCATAATTTAACGGCGTTTGCCAAACTGCTGAACGTGGACAAAAAAAGGATTGACCTATTGCTTACGAGAGTCGGCCTGATAGATGATAAGAACAAACTGGCGAAGGATTTATCCAAAGGCATGAAGCAGCGGCTGATATTGTCCAGGGCGATGCTGCATCAGCCGAAGGTGCTGTTTTTAGATGAGCCGACGAGCGGGCTTGATCCGGTTACGACCGAGGCCATTCATGAGCTGCTGCTGGAGTTAAAGGAAAACGGCGCCGCCATTTTCCTGACCACGCATAATATGGAAGAAGCAACAAAGCTCTGTGACAGCGTAGCACTTTTAAATGACGGCCTGATTGTGGAACACGACTCCCCAAAGGCGTTAACACTGAAGTACAATCAGGACAAGCGCTACCAGGTGCTGCTCGAAGATGATCAGGAGCTGACGCTTCCTCATACGGCCGCGTCGATCGAACAGATAAATCGGTGGTTAGTAAACGACGAGCTCGTGACGATTCATTCCTGTGAACCAAATTTAGAAAAAGTATTCTTGGAAGCAACCGGGAGGGAATTGGTTTGAATCTATCACTCAGAAAAATAAACGCTGTGCTGCAGCTGCGGCTGAAGCTGATCGCAGGGGGCTTAAGCATTCTCTTCACGCCGATCTTCGCGCTCCTTTTCGTCATTGTCATGGGGTATCTCATGCCGGAACTCGACGGAACGGAAGCCGGCGCACCGTTTTCCACGAGCGGATTTCTGCTCAGCTTTGGGCTGATTTTTAATATTGCGATTGCCGGAATTTCCATGAGCAGCTCCCCGATTGCCGAAGAAAAGGAAAAACATACGCTCCGGGTTTTGATGACGTCTTCCGTGAAAGGCGGCGAGTATTTTATAGGCAGCATGATTCCGATATTAGTTATTCTTGTCGTGACCAATATTCTATTAATACCGGCAAGCGGCGTGTCTTTCAGCGATATTCCGATTCCGACGTATCTCGTTATCACTACTGCGGCCAGCTTAATCAGTATTATCATTGGCTATATTATCGGCGTGTATGCGAAAAACCAGGCGCAGGCATCTATTGTGAGTACGCCTATTTTAATTCTGTTAACCTCCACTCCTGTTCTTAAGATGTTCAATGAGGATTTAGGAAACATTCTAAACTTCACGTATGGAGGAGTCCTTGCCAATTTGGCCGACACCCTCACCCCCTATGCGGAGTATCAGTGGAATGTAATGGATACGAGCGTGCTTATCGTCTGGCTCGCCGCTTCGCTGGGATTGTTCATTTATATGTATAAGAAAAACGGGCTGGACAGTGATTAACAAAGGAGGAACAAGCCATGTTTAAAAAGAAACAAGAATCAAAGGACAAACGATTTAAAGAAACCGCCGTGCAGACGTATCAGTATGGCCTGGTGATGGTACTCATCGACAAGGTGACAGGCGTACACTATCTGCATACGTGGGCACCGCAGGGCGTGACCCTCACCCCGTTATTGGATGAACACGGTGATGTAGTGATTGATAAAAATGCGCTGGAGACATAACAAAAGGCCCGTCCGCTGCAGCGGATGGGCCTTTCTTATACTACTTATAAATTCAACTGTTTCTCTTTTTTCAACGTGCCGGCTTCGAATTCATTCAACAGAGCACGGACTTCATCCGTCGTCTCTGTGGTCATCAACTGATTGCGAAGCTCTCCGCCCCCGCGGATGCCGCGGATGTAGATTTTAAAGAAGCGGCGGAGCGGCTTGAAGGAAATCGGCTCGATTTCGGTCGAATACTTATCATGCAGATCCAGATGCAGGCGCAGCAGATCAAACAGCTCCTTGCTGCTGTGCTCTCTCGGCTCTGTTTCAAACGCAAACGGATTCGTGAAGATCCCGCGTCCGATCATGACGCCGTCCACGCCGTATTTCGTCGCAAGCTCCATCCCGGTCTGGTGATCCGGAATATCGCCGTTGATCGTAATCAGAGTGTCCGGTGCTATTTCGTCCCGGAGAGCCATGATTTCCGGAATCAGCTCCCAGTGCGCCTCGACGGCACTCATTTCCTTTTTTGTGCGCAGGTGAATCGACAGATTGGCAACGTCCTGCTTTAATACGTGCGTCAGCCAGCCTCTCCACTCGTCCACGTTCGTATAGCCGAGTCTTGTCTTGACGCTCACCGGCAGGCCGCCCGCTTTGGCCGCCTGGATGACGTCCGCTGCGTTATCCGGATAGCGGATCAGGCCGCTGCCTTTTCCTTTGGCTGCCACGTTCGGTACCGGGCAGCCCATATTTATATCGACACCTTTGAAGCCCTGCTCTGCCATACCGATGCTCATTTCCCGGAAATGCTCGGGCTTGTTTCCCCATATGTGGGCTACCATCGGCTGCTCGTCTTCTGTGAACGTCAGGCGTCCCCGCACGCTGAAGATCCCTTCCGGGTGGCAGTAGCTTTCCGTGTTGGTAAATTCGGTAAAAAACACATCAGGCCGGGCCGCTTCCGCCACCACATGGCGGAACACAACGTTCGTCACGTCTTCCATCGGCGCCAGGACAAAAAACGGCCGCGGCAGGTCACGCCAGAAATTTTCTTTCATACTCCTATTCCAATCCTTTCATCTATATATTCTCTATTTAAAAACAGATCTATTTATACTGGTCTTTTATTTTTCTTAGCCCTATATATTTTACACGACTCACGCGTTCATGCAAAGAGACAGGTTTGTGTTAATGCAGCACAAAACGGGTTTCGCTGTATCCTTCTTTTGTTTTTTTCACTTCCAAAGTGGCAGGAATCACCTGCTTCATTTCCTGCACGTGGGAAATCACGCCGATCATGCGGCCCGACTGCTGCAGGTCGACGAGCGTATCGATCGCCTTCTGCAGGGATTCTTCATCAAGGGAGCCGAAGCCTTCGTCAATGAACATCGTTTCAATCGAAATACCGCCTTCATACGCCTGGATCACGTCTGCCATGCCGAGCGCAAGGCACAAGGAAGCGTTGAACTTCTCGCCTCCGGACAGGGTCTTTACGTCCCGCACCTGCCCGGTATAATTATCGAGCACATCCAGACCGAGCCCGCTCTGCCTGCCACGCTTCTCGAGCCGGTCGCTGCGCATCAGGTAGTACTGGCCGTTTGCGAGGCGCTTCAGCCGTTCGTTAGCCGCATGAATAATCTGCTCGAGAAATTCAATCTGCAGGTAGCGCTCAAAGCTGATCTTTTTCGTATTCTCCCCCCGCACCACGTCATACAAGTCTTTAATCAGCTGAAACTCCTGTTCCACGTCCGCCAGTTCCTTTTCGGCAGCGGCGATTCTCTCCCTGCCTAGTTCAGCGTTGTTCAGATAGCTTTTTGCCTGCTGGTGCGCGGTTCTCGCCTCTTCCATCTCCTGCTGGAGTGCATTCAGCTTTTCCTGCAGCGCCGGCAGGTCGATCCGTTCCTGGTCTTGTAATGCCTCCTGCAGATCTTTTACCTGAACCGCAACGGTCTGCACGGCGGTGTGATAGTCCTTTACTTCCTGCTGCAGCGCTTCCCGCATTTCCACCGGAAGTTTTGCTTCCTGATAGATGGCTTCCGTAGAAAATCCGGCCTTCTCCAGCGCTTCTTCATAGGTGTTCTGTATTTTTCCCTGTTTGTTTTGTGCTTCCTGGAGCTGTTCTTCGGAATGCTTGACGTTTGCTTCTGCGGTAAGCAGCGCTTCCTTTGCCTTATCTCTAGCCTCCTGCGCCCGCTTCCACTCGCCTTCGAGCTTCTCGTACGTCGCGGTTGTTTCCTCGATTTTTTGTTTCAGATGCGTAAGAGAACGCAGCTCTTCCGGAATCGAAGCAATGCTCTGCTCATAGAGCGATGTTTCCGTCTTATAATCGGCACGCAGATTGGAGAGCCGCTCCGTCATTTTTGTCTGTTCTTCTACCTTTGTTTCAAGCGTTTTATCGTTTTTTCTAATCGTTTCCCTTAGTTCATCTATCGTTTCCTGATCTTTCTTCAGCTGCTGAATACTCTGGTTCAGCTCAATGCCCTGCCTGGAAATGGTTTGAAAATCCTGTGCCGCGCTTTCCGGGCTATAGCCGTTATCGATCAGTTCCTGCTTTTTTTCATTCTCCTGTTCCTGCATCGCATGTACTTTCGCCTGGGCGTTCGTGAAATCCGCTTCCTTTTGCTTTTTCTCGCGGCGCTTAGCTTCCAGCTCGTCTTTACCAGGAATATCGTCTGTCAGAACGGCAGATTTCGGATGTTCTTCGCTGCCGCAGACCGGGCAGGGCTTCCCATCATGCAGATGGTCCGCTGCCATGATACTGGCCTGCCCATTGAGCCAGCGCTCCTCCAGCTGTTCAAACGATTGTTCTTCTTTTTCATAAATGGCTTTTAATCCTGATACTTCATTTACTGCCTCGTTCTTCGACGCCTGTTTTTTTAGGTATTCTTTCATAATAGTAGCCGCTGTACGGAGGTCATTTAATTGTTCTGTTTTCTCCTGGAGGGAGCGGACGTTTTCTTCGAGCGGCTGCAGTTCTTCCCGCTTTTTAGTCAGTTCCGCTCTTGCCTGCTGAACCTCCCGTTCGCCCGTTTCTGCCTGTTGGGAAAGCTTTTCTTCTTCGGTTTTTAACTGCCGGATGTTCTGCTTTTTACTCTCCAGCTCCTGTACGGTGGGAAGATGCGACTCAAGACGGTCCCGTTCTTTTCTCGTATCTTCCCGGAGCTGCGCTTTGTTTTCTTCTTCGGTAAACACCGCCTGGGCGGTCTTCTGCTTTTCGGAAGCACTGTTATAAGCGGCTTTTGCCTGTTCCTGCTGCTTTTGTTTACGTGTTGCTTCTTCCCGTATCTCCACTGCCTGCTTTTCATATACTTCCAGCTGCGCGGCTTTCTCGGCAAGCTGCAGCTGCTGTTCCTTTGCGGCAAACTGCTCCTGCTTGTCTTCGAGCTGCTTTTGTTCCTGCTGCTTTTCTACCAGAGTATCGATGCGCTTGTTCAGATCCTGCGCCTGATGAAACTGGGCTTCGACTTTTTTGACGCTTTCTGCTTTGGCCTGGAACGTTTGGTAGGTATCCTCCTGCTGCTGTTCGTAAAACGAGATTTCCTGGGCCAGCCCGTCCAGCACCTGGTTTGTGTTATAGTGCTCCTGCGCGAGAACGTTAAAAAACGCCGACTCCTCCCGCTGCGGCAGAGAGGCCTTTGCATTTTCAATATGTATCTCTCTCGTATGCTTCTGATTATCGAACTGCTTTTGGATGTCTTTGCGCTTGCCGTCCAGATGATCGACGACCCGTTTATAAAAGCTTGTCTTAAAGATTTTCCGAAGGATTTCTTCCTTGTTTTCCGTTTCTGAGGTGAGCAGTTTCCGGAACTCTCCCTGCGGCAGCATCACAATCTGGCTGAACTGGTCTTTCGTCAGACCGATAATCGACTGGATTTTTTCATTCACCTGGGTTGCGATAAAGCGGTCGGTTAACGGGGTTTCCTGTCCGTCCGTAATTTCATAAAGCTCATACTTTTCCCCGGTGCCGCTTTTGTTTCCCGCTTTGACGTGGGAGAGCTGGCGGAATACCCGGTACGCGCGGCCTTTGAGTTCAAATTCAAACGTAACGGAAGTATGCAGGTCATCCTCAGCAAAGTGGCTGCGCATCGAGCGGATGTCGCTGCGGTCTTCCCCGCTGGCGTCCCCGTAAAGCGCAAAGCAGATCGCATCGAAAATCGACGTCTTACCCGCGCCGGTTTTTCCGGAAATTACGAACAGCTTGTGATCCTGCAGATCATTAAAATCAATCACTTCCTGGTTTTTATACGGACCGAAAGCGGTCATTTTTATTTTTAATGGCTTCATTTCCGCTCCCCTTCTTTCACGTTCAGCGCCTGCAGCGCATCCTGGAATAACTGCTCGGTCGCTTCCGTTGCTTCCGAACCTCTCACTTCTTCGTAGAACGATTGAAACAGCGCGAAGTCACTCATCTTCGTGCGGTCTTTCAGCGTACTCTCCGAATCTGTTACAGACAACGTAGGAAACTCTCGCTCCACGTGCATCGCGTTTGGATAGACCGAGCGGATCTTCTCCATAGCTGAGAGCACCACGGTCTCGTCTAGCAGTTTCACAAACACGTAGTCTTCACATATCTCGTGCTCCAGAATATCAGCGATATAGCCTTCCACTGCATACATGTCGTGCTTTGGCTCCAGCAGCCGCTTCTCTACTTCCACCGTGCCGTCGGCAGCAATGTCCACCACCAGATAGCCTTTCTTGTGCGTCTGTTCGGAAAGAGAATATTTCAGCGGCGAGCCCGAATACTGCACCGTCTGCCGGCCGACGAAATGCCCCTGATGCAGATGGCCGAGCGCTACATAGTCAAATCCGTCCAGATAACCAGCGCTCGCCTGATCCGCACCGCCGATGGAAAGCTGCCGTTCGGACGTGCTCGTGTTTTCCTTTTCTTCCCCGTGCGACGTCAGAAACGCGTGCCCTACAAATACGTGGCGGGCATTTGGATCTTTGACGGCTTCTATTTTTGCCGTAATTGCACGCAGGGCGTCATCATGCGTTTTTACCGTTTCATCTTCAAGCGCAAGCCGCACCTGGCTCGGATCAGTGTAGGGCACTAAGTGAAAGTGCACCTCACCGGCGTCATCGTGCAGCACGACCGGCTGAAAGGGCTCGCTCAGTTCCCCGGTAATATGAAAGCCGGACTGTTTCATCACTTCCCGGCCAAAATGCAGGCGGCTCGGGCTGTCGTGGTTGCCTGCGATCGCAAGCAGCGGTATGTTCAGCTCGATCGCAATGATTTCGAGCACCCGGTTTAATAACTGGACGGCCTCAGTCGGCGGCACCGCCCGATCGTAAAGATCTCCTGCAATAATAACTGCATCCGGCGTTTCTGCTTTCACCGCTTCGATAAACTGTTCCAAAATGTATTCCTGGTCTTCGGTCATATAAACGCCCTGAACCAGCTTGCCTAAATGCCAGTCCGCCGTATGGAAAAATTTCATTCCTGCCACTCCTCTTTTCTGATGGATAAAATAAAAGCTATCTATGTAAAGAATGTATGTTCTCTCGTTAGAATTACTATACCAAACTGAAAGATGTTTTTGTATGGATGCTATCTTCTATTTCTTATCAACAACTAAAAAAAGCCCTATAGAAGGCCGCTGACCTTTTAAAGGGCTTACCCATTTTCTCACTGCTGGGTGGCAACACTCCATATATTCCCCCCAAAGTCTTTGAATGTTCCTCTTTTGTCCGGGTCTCCTCTTTGAGCAGGCTTTTCCATTGACGTACACCCTGACTGAACGGCCCTATCAAATACCTCATCTACGTTCGGTACATACACATGCAGCAGATGGCTTACAGCCGGATACTGCTCGGAAGCATCTGCGATCATCATCACCGAGTCATCAATCTGGATCTCGGCATGCATGATGGTTCCGTCTTCGTTATCGTAGCGCCGCAGCTCCTTTGCACCAAACACTTCTTTTAAAAAATCCATCAGCTTTTGAGCATCGTCTACGATTAAATAGGGGGATAATGAATTATAGCCATCCGGTTTGAAAGCATGATTCATTTTAATCACCTCCAGTTGCTTATATTATGCCCGGTTATATGGATGATAAACCAAAAGCTCCCGGTTCTGTTTTTTAAAGTGAAGGCTATGGCTGTGCATAGTTTTCCTATATAATTTTAAGTAAAAACAGAGGAGGAACGTTCAATGAAAGCTGTCGTGCTGGACAGATTTGGCGGTCCTGAAGAGCTGGCGCTGAAGGAGGTGCCGATTCCGGTCGTGGGTGACGATGAGGTGCTTATAAAAGTAATGTACGCAGGCATTGGACAGTGGGATATATTTGAAAGAGAAGGCGGATACGATAGCATGCTCGGACTGTATTCTGACTTCCCGTACATTTTAGGTTCGGAAGGATCAGGCGTTGTTTATGCAAAAGGAAAAAATGTAGATGGACTCGCTGAAGGAGATAGGGTGTATGCCCCGGGTTTTCTTAATCCGAAGGGCGGCTTTTATGCCGAATATGCGGCGGTGGCGGCAAACGATGTTAAACGCATCCCCGACTCTCTTACGAGCAAAGAAGCGGGGGTGATCTCCGGCATTGGCATAACGTCTCTAAGAGGACTCGAAGACGTGTTAAAGCTCCAAAAAGAGGAGACAATTATGATTTTAGGAGCCGGCGGTGGCGTTGGTCATCTGGCCGTGCAAATCGCCCGGCAGATGGGAGCGAGAGTATTCGCGATCGCTTCCGGCACAGATGGAGTGTCTCTCCTGCAGACACTTCAGGTGGAAGCTGCAGTAGACGGAAGGAAAGACGATGTGATCGCAGCCGCGGAAGATTTTGTATATGGTGGTTTTGATAAAGCGTTGTTTACAGCCGGCGGAGATTTTGCAGATTCTTTAATTCAGTGTATCGGCAGCGGCGGGCAGATAGCCTATCCGAACGGTGTACAGCCCATTTCAAATGTAAGATCTGATATTCGTGTCTCCAGCTATAACGGCGACCCTGAACCGGATATTATAAACAGGCTGTATAATCGGATCCGCTCAGGGAAGATTCGCGCTCATATAGACCAGGAGTTTGCATTGAGCGATTTTTATAATGCGCATCTGGCTCTTGCTGACCATTATGTAGGTAAGCTCTGCTTCAAAATAAATAACTAAAACAAAAAAAGCGCCGTCTCCAATCGTAATGGAGCGCGCGCTTTTGCTATCCTCTGTATTTAATCGCTAACCCTTTTAGAAAATTCCTTGCGTACTGATCGCCAAACTGCCGGTAGTTCTTGTGGCCTTCCTTCCGCAGCAGGCCGCTTACTTCCCCTTTGGTAATCGTAACGTCAGCATTGTCCAGAATATCCACAATGTCGTCGCTCGTTAACTGCAGGGCTATTTTTACTTTTTTCAGCATGACGTTATTCACACTGGAGTAGTTCTTGATCGACCGGTCCGGCTTCATCGGCTCGCCGTCTTTTGTAGTCTGCGGCCCACGCTTGAACGTGATCAGCCCATTTAAAAAGGACTCCAGCATGCTGTTCGTACATTTGAGGTGATGGTCGTCTTCATAGATTTCATCATCTTCCTCTTCATCGCTTTCTTCTACCTTCGTGAGAACTTTCCGTACTTCTTCCTTGGAGAGATCCACCCCGCCAAGCCTGAATATTTCCATCACGTCCTGATCTCTTATATCCAGAGCGTACCGTATTCTAATGACAATGTCGTTGTTATTCATTCGTAAACCTCCATACTGTATCTATTCCAACTGCTTTTCCCTTTACTTAACGGGTTCGGTCCAGCGTTTCCCGGTAATATTCTTTCAGCTCCGCTGCATTGTTTTTCCATTCCACCGGCTGGCCATAAACCAGCTGATGAAAGGCATCCAGGCACACATGCCAGCCTGCCGCGGTCTCCACTGCCCACGCATCGTCGTCAAACGTATGCGTAAAAATCATGCGGGAGCCTGTGTCTTCTTTCCGTATTACAATGTTCAATAAATCATCCTCTTCACGGAAACCAAATACATGGGGCTGCTCCAGCTCTGTAATAACACCATTGTATGTTGTTCCTTCCCCGTCATCGAAGGCAATGCCGCCACCGATTCTCAGATCTATTTCTCCTGTCGCAAACGGATACCACTGGGAAAAGGCATCCGGATTTGTCAGCACACTAAAAACCTCTTCCGGAGTGTAAGGCAAAAACCGTTCAAACCGTAACACATAACGCCCGTTTTCCTTATGTAGTGTACCATATTCATTCATCGTTTTATCCTCCTTTTCTCTCACTTGTCAGACCCAGATAACCATTAACCGTACACTCATTATGACATATCTGTTTTTTTGTGTTTATTGAAGCCGAAAAAAGGAAGGCAGCAAATTTCACTGCACTTCCGTTTCTTCTATTTTCTCCGCCAGCTCCACAATAATCCCTTCCGGTCCCCGAACGTAGCACAATTTGTACATGTCTTTATAATTTGTAATCTCCCCAAAAAGTTTCGCACCTTTGTTTTTCAATTTGGCCGTTATGCCCTCAATATCCTCCACAGCAAAGGCAATATGACGGATGCCCAGCGTATTAGCAAAAGACGGCTGAATCCCTTTTTCATCTAACGGCATATAAAATTTAACCAGCTCCAGATTGGCCTCGCCTCCCGGCACCTTCAGCATGACAACCGTCTCCCGAACATCCGTCAGCCCAATTATCCGCTCCACCCATTCACCTTCCACATCTACTTCCCTTATTACTTCCAGTCCAAGCTCAAGGAAAAAAGCTTTAGCCGCAGGAAGATCATTGACGATTACACCTACATGATCCATTCTCTGCACCTTCATACTCCGCACCTCCCCAGTTTATTAAAATGCACCAGACAAGACGAACATCGAATAGTACAGTATCCTTCTCTTTCCCAAGCTCTTTTTCCTTTTAAAATAATTGAATTTGGACATAACCACCAGGACGAGCCCGGTGGTTTACTAATTACACTGATATCTCTATTACTGTTCCTCCGTGTCCCAAAACGGCCGGATCTCAATGACCCCGTTCGCCCTGGCGCAGGGCGTGTCAGCCACGAGATCAATCACTTCCTCCACGCTCTCTGCTTCAATAACTGAAAACCCAGCAAGCGGAAGTCCGTTATGTCCGCCGCTCTCTTCTGTCACCTGGAGGTTTTTATCCCAATTTCGAACAGCCGTCACTTTAGGCTGCACAGCGGATATTAGATTTCCCTTTTCCTGTATCACCTTATCCTGAGCCAGTACTTCTTCTTTCTCACTCTCGTTTAATTCGTTCCAGCCCGCTTCATCTCCATACGCCAGGCAAAGAAATTTCACCGTTCATCCTCTCCTCTTTTTAGATGTATAGGAACTATTCTTCGCCACAACTACAATTATTCCTGCAGACGGCTGGCAGGAAAGAAACGAGCCTGACCTTTTCATCCTTTATTTTTCTTTTGCTTTATTACTACTATTAAATATAAAGACAGTAAAAAACCACCAGGAGGTCCCTGATGATTTACTAATCTTTTATACTGGCATATTTATTCCCTTAATGATTTAGCTATTACATATTAATTTTTTATAATGTTTGTTTTGATAAATCAGTTTAAAAATTTTTATATTAACCTTTGTCAAAATCTCGTATAAATTTTTGTATATTATCTTCTTGTATATTAATATCTGCTTCTTTCTCAAAATAATAAGAGACCATTCGAACACTATCTCCATCAATACGATTATAAAAGTAACAAGCATTTTCTTCTGTTGCGGGACTAGACATTAATTTAATAAAAGGTAGAAATTTTAAAGCCTCAAAATTCTCATTTTCAATCAAATATAACTCTCTTACATCAAGCCCCATACTTACTTTGACTAATCGCTCTTTAAAAGTCGATCTAGTACCCATTATTTGAGAACACTTACATTTATACAAACCATCCTCAAAGTGGCCCTCACCTGGCTTAATAAAAGTATAATCTTCAAACACATCCCCAATAATATCTCTAATTTTAATTAACTCTGATTGTAGCAATTCTAATCTTTTAGGAGTTTCTCTCATTCCTTCAATTCCGCCATGTCCTTTCCAATCATTTCTATACTGTTTAGTTCTATTTAAAACATGATATATTTTCTTATCTGTAAAAACGTCGATGAGATTACTCCTCTTATGCTTAAACATTCTTAAACAACGCACTTTATCATTCTTATCGGACATTAGTCTCCTTGTTTTCTTTGCTAATTGTTCTCCAATATTAATCCAACTACCAAATGTGCTATAAATAATTTTGTCTATATTCAAGTCTGAATTTTCTTTATTGAGTAATTCATCATCATTGTTGTACGCGCTCAATAGTAATACTGTAGAGAATTGAGCTAATGCTTCAAAAAAATACAATAGAAGCTCTTTTTTATCTTTTTGATTTTTTGTAGCATGATATTTCCATAGTATTGAAGCTAAAGGGAAAGGTAATCTTTCTATCCACTGCTCCATGCCTTCATCCCTATTCAATGATCTAAGACTACGTGATATATTGTCATGTAAATTCGGGTTCTCCCAAAGCCGCCCTTCAAGGCTTTTCAGTTCAGTTCTTAAGCTATCAATTCTAGCTTGAATTTTGACAGCGTTTTCTTGCACCCTTTCTTTAGGCGGTATGTACAAATTTGTAGACAAAAGAGAATTTGTCATTACTCTTTGGGGAGTCCCACCATTCATAAAACTTTTTCTAACTAATACACCTAATTGAGAATTAAACCAATTGGCCATGTAAACATTTGATACCTTTTTAGGGTCTAACACAACTTCAATGTAATTAGATGGTTTATTTTTAATATCATCTAAATCACTTAGAACATTAGATAAACCGTATTGAGGAATGTAAATAGAATTAATAGTTTCTTTAAATGCACTGTCTATCTTGAACTGATTAATCTTAAGAGCTAATTCATTTAAACCAATGGTTTCGAGATTGGATTTACGTACAAACTTATCTATTTCCAAATCAATTTCAATCTTTTCATAGGTTTGGAAAGTGTTAAATTTTGTGAGATGACCAAGTGACAATATTTTGCCCGATACTCTCTTTTTCCAATTTGTAAGTATAGTTTCAAAATTTGCTTCCATGTTTAATTGTGCAATAAAAATTTCTTCATATTTTTTTCTTCCTATAACAATCAAATAGGAAGATATAGAAGTATTTGGTAGTGTCCCAGGAGGAATATGAAAAGCTGCATCAATAAAAAAGGAAGTCTTCTCTAAAATCTTCACTAATTTGTTGGAATTGTTGAAAAAATTTGAAGAAACAACGAACAGACCTATACCATTTTCTTTTAACTTTAGTAGTGATTTAATTATTATGTTTGAGCCATAATCTGAAATTATTATACCATCATAAGAAATAGATGTACTTTTATATTTAAAAGGAGGTGTACTTACTACTAAATCAAAAACTTTATTTTCAGCATCCAAAATTTTAATAGTGTCCCCATGCAATAATTGGAATTTCTCATGTACTAATAACTTTTTAGCAATAGCTATTTCAGTAGAATTTGGGTTTATTCCTGTAAGATGCTCTGCATTCATAGATAGAGATTCTAGTATCTCTCCAAAATGACACCATGGATCAAGTATTTGAATAAACTCTTTATTCTTTAAATAACTAGTAATAAATTTTTTTAATACACTCGGAGTTATAAAAACACGATGTTCATTGGATATTTCACTATTAAAATCATAAAGATCTTCAAATGATATCGTTAAATCATCTTTTTCAATTTCTTCCAGAAAAGATGTAAAATCTCTAGGCTTTCCCTCTTTAGAAAATATTTCTATAATATCTTCTAAGTTTCTATGATTTTCCATTATCAGCCCTCCTTTATTATTTTACTTTATAAGCTTTAATAAAAAGAATATGTCTTTATTAATTCATCATTAAAAAATAATGTTTAATGTTATGTTTAATTTAGATTAAAAAAGCATGAAAAATATGCAAAACTTATATTTTATACTTACTAATAAAGAAATAAAGTAGCAATTAGCTACTTCATAAATCTAATGCAGCTATTAAAAACCAACCTGATCGACAGCATATGTTGCATGCTCTGTGCTGAATCCTTCATAAGTTAATTGCTCAATTAACCCCTGTCTGGAAAAAGAGCTGTAGTCCATGTAATCCTCGGCGCTTTTAACCGCCTGCTCCTGCCAATCAACCGTAATGTTTTCTACAGCATGTGCTGCCTCCGAGGAGCTGAAACCATCAAACTCCAACTGTTCGACCAATCCCGACTTGGAGAAAGCTGAAAAATTCAGATAGTCTTCAGCGCTTATAACCGCCTGTTGCTTCCAATCGACGCTGATGTTTTCTACAGCATATGTCGCGTCTTCTGTACTGAAATCCTCATACTCGAGCTGCTCAATTAATCCTGACTTAGAGAAGGCTGTGTAATCCAAATAGCTTTGCGCACTGCTCACCGCCTGCTCCTGAGAAACAGAGCCGCTGAATTCTTCCTCTTCTTCGGCTTCCTGTTCGGCTTCTTCCTCAGCCTGGCGCTCTTCCTCTTCTTTGGCTTTCTGTTCGGCTTCTTCCTCAGCCTGGCGCTCTTCCTCTTCTCTGGCTTCCTGCTCGGCCTCTTCTTCCGCCTGGCGTTCTTCTTCTTCCTTGGCTTCCTGTTCAGCTTCTTCTTCTGCCTTACGTTCTTCCTCTTCTTTGGCTTCCTGCTCGGCTTCTTCTGCCTTACGTTCTTCCTCTTCTTTGGCTTCCTGCTCGGCTTCTTCTGCCTTACGTTCTTCCTCCTCACTGCTCGCTCGATCATCCGTTTCTTGTTCTTCTTCCTCCGCCGCTGTTGCTTCTTCTGCCTCTAATTCCGTCATCTCTTCTGCGGTATTTTCACTGGCTACTTCTGTGGAAGGATCAGATGGATTTACTATAGCCATTATAATGAAAAAATAAATAACAGAAGCAGTAATCATCTTCCACTTCGTACCAGAACGATACCCCGGAATCCGCTGATACCATTTTTTCTTCTCTTTATATCTCAATAAACTACCCCCTTTTTACATTTATTGGTTATAGCTTACCAAGAATAAGTTTCACTGACAATCAACTATGACAGTCCTTTCAGATAATTTTAGCTATACTTTTAAAGCCTATCTATACAAAAGGAATACTAATAAATAGTATTAAGTTAAAACTTTATCTTCCATTAAAACAAATTGGACATATTACATACCATGAGTTTGAACTTTTCTTTTGTTGATGAAAATTATTTGTATGCTTAATTAACTGATGACCATTTCGGCAATGAACTTTCACCCAAAAATCACCACATGTTTTGCATTCAAGATAATATTTTGGATAACCTTTTTCAGTCGAAGATTCTGTTATAATTACCTTTTCCTGCGGTGAACCACACTTCCAACAAGTTTCATAATCTCCTATATGATATTCCATTATCATTCTAAACCAATTCACAAATGAAAACGTTGATTGGGGAGTCATATAGATTGAACCAGTGCGGTGGCCATACTCTTCTGAAGTGAGAAAAATATCTTTATAATTTGACTCTTTTTCATGAAGAAAAATATTTTCATTATTACTAAGAAATCTACCATCATATGCTGCACTATAACTTGTACCTTCCCTTTCCTTTTCAGCACCAAATTCATTGTCACAATGTAGAATAAATGAAAGGTCACCTTTTAATACTTTTTCTGAAGGATTACTCCTTAAATACTTTTCAATAGCAACTTCTTTTATATCATTTATCCAAGCTTTTTCTGTTTGTTCATTATAGTTTCTATATTTTGCATCTAAATATACCGTTAATTGAGAAAAAGGGTCATTTATCTTCTTTAAAATAAATCGATAATCCGGTCTTAACGTAACTTTATTAAACCTTGGAAGTTGAGGATTATAACATAGCTCCAGAGTATAATCTGTTTTTGTAAGATTCACTTTAAATTCATCTAAATTTTTTTTCTTTTTATTTGTCCTGCCTGAAATAAATAACTCAATTTGAGTTGATAAGCTTTTTTTATCCTTAGTGCCCCACCCTAATTCATCCGTTAGCAATAAGTACATCTTCATAAAAGACCAAAGTTCATAAATATCATTAACATTAGTAATACTAATTAAATTTTTTTTATTTTTAGTAATTATAGAAGGTGTATAAAGGTATTCATTTAGTTTTAAAACTTCCCAAACAGACCTATAATTTGCGTCATGTAAAAATAGTTGCGTAGGTTTGAGTGAATCATATTTTGTAAATTCGATTTCCTCAAACATCTTTAAACTCAACAAATTACTTACTTTCTTTAGAATTTGTTCATATTCTTTCATTTCTGAATCAATATTTAACATTTGATCTTTAAGATCTTGTTGTTGCTGATATGAAATGATCTTTAATTTATTTTGCATATAATAGTCAAGTTCTTTAGCATATTTTAGGTCAAAAGGTAATAAGTATCTTACTAGTTCAATTATTGAATCATTATTGCTAAAATCTATTTCATTTTGATTTACTAATATTTTCTGCATTTCTAAAAATTCAAAGTTATATTCTTTATAGGAATTACCGTTATCTATTCCAACTAAATCAACATCTGAATTATTAATAAAATTAGCATTTTTTTGAACTTTCCCACTAATTATAAAATTATTAGTATTGCTGCTATTCTCGAGTTTCTTGAAGTATTTTAACAAAGGTAAATGATCTTTTACTTTATTTGCATTAATCTTTAGTTCGAACTTTTTACTGAATTTTGCTGTAGTATTTGCGTTCACCGTAATTTCTTCATTTTTAGCATTGAAGTATGAATACGATATTAAATAGAGATTCCAATCGTTAATTTTTTCGATCCAGTTGGTTGAATAGATAGTTTTAATTTGATCATTATATAGGTCATATTTCGTAGATTTACTTGTTGAGTTCACTTGAAACTCTAATTTTATATCAATCGTGTCATTTTTATTACTTTTCGTTTGACATATTATATTTCTAACTTGTTTTTGTAAAATTTCTTCTCGATGTTTAAACTCTTTATCGGATTGAACGCTTTCTTCAGATAATTCCTGTAAGTCATTATCATTAAAGTCTTTTAAAAAATTACTTTTCTCTTTTAAAATATTTAATTCTGATTCAATACTCAGTTTTTTAGTTTTAATTAACTTCTCGTTAAGATATAAGTCAACATAAAATTTAAGTGACATCAAAAACTGTTTTATAACTCTGTTTTCATATGTATTTATTTCTCTATATATAATAGGGCGTCTTACTTTATCTTTTCCTAGAAACATCCTTTTTTGAATTTCTACTGCAGGGTTATACCTTGTTTCATTATGATGTACTTTATCATTAGAAATTGCGATATTAAAATTTTCACTCGGCTCTCTGTTAATTCTATTTATAGGATTTTCTATTTTGCTAACTATTTCTTTTATCCAATCAAGAGCTTTAGTTTGCTGTTTACCCACTTTAACTTTAGAATGACGATCTCTCAATAGATCGATATAAACTTTGAATATCTCTGCTACCATTATTTGATAATCGTCTATAGATATAGAAGAAGGCAAGAATAATACAGTTTTACCTTCTTGAATAGTTTGTCCAGATGAACTTTTTAATATTGGTGTTAAGTTTCCAGCCTGATTTAATCCCGCAATTTGATCTCTTTTTTCTGAAGAGTATTCTAAGAGCTTTTTCTGCTTATTAATTTTAAATTTACTTAATTCGAACCATATATTCGTAACTTCATCAAAAAAAAGCTTCTTTTCTATTCCTTCGTCATTTTTCAAATAAATTGTCTCACCAGAAATTTTTTCTTGATCCTGCTTAATTACTTTAAAACCTATTTGACCATAAGTGATTTCTCCTTTGATAGAAGAATAATTTTTATAATGGTTAAAGGTATACCAACAATTATTAATATAATCAAAATGAATTTTATTTACCTCTTCAATATTTTTTACAGGTAACGTTCTCTCGTATAATTCTGCATTCATATCATAATGTACATTTATCATAACTGGCTTTATTTCCATTAGATCATCCCCAATATGTAAAAACATTAGTTGACTCAGATTTAGAAATCATTTCAGATACTTTTTTATAAGATTTTGAGCTTTTTCCTACCAAGTCTTCTATTTCATTTCGCAAGTCGTCATGTGCAGTAAAAGAATCATTAATAAAAACATTTATTTTTGGCAAAACTTTACTTATTATAATTTGGTCATATATTTCTTTTGATGTTTTTTCCAAGCTTTTATATGATACTTCTAAATAATAAATATGCTTTTCTGTTCGACTGTTAATTTCAGCATTACAATTTTTAAGAATTGTATCTATTTCTTTTAACTTCTTAATGAGGTCAGTTTCTTTAACTTCAAGATTATCTAGAGACCATTGCCTGGCCGAAACAAATGATTTTTCGGTCTCATTATCTATTTCGAGGGTAATATTTTGTTTGTTCAACTCAAGAATATAGCTTCGATCAATCACTTTTGGACTTAAAGGCTTTGTTGTGCCATCCACATTCATGGTTCCTACAATGCGAACATTTTCAGGCATAGCAAGATTGTAGCCGTACTTCTTAAGATTCTTGTATCTTTGTGCATACATAAAAATATCTTTATCTTGGATTTTCAGCTTTTCTTTAAGTAATTTCTCAATATCTTCTTTTTCCCTAAGACTATAACGGTTTTTAAGATACCACTGTATTTCTTCAGTACAAAGATCGTATTCTTGCTTGCTATACAACGGAATCCCTTCTTTATGCTCTTTTAAACTTAATAAATCTGCCAAATAGTATTCAACTTGAGATAAGTTCATTTCGTCTAAGCAAATTATATGAAGCTTCTCTTTATCTTCATTTGCCTCGAGAAGAGCATCTAAAAAGGGCGTAGATACATACATCTTATTTATCGGATTAAAATATCCTAATAAGTCTTGGCGGTCTATCCAACTAGATTGTACCGGTATTACTTTAAATTCAGCTCCAACACTTTCAGAAAATGCTGAAATTAAACTTGTTTTACCAGTCCCTGATGAGCCACATAGTATTGTCATTTGATTAGTTTGTAATGATACTGTAAAGTTTTCCAATACTTCTTCTTTATATTTTAAATGCTCATAAGTGTTTGTATAGATATAGTTTTGGATTTGTTTGACTAAAGCTGAATTTATTTGTGATGACTTAGAACTGTTTTCACTTTTTATATTTGTATCATCTTGCTGTTTAGTGACTAAGCCTAGCTCTATTAAAAAATCTTCTCGTTTTTTTATGTCTTTTTCTTTCTGAATAAAATCTCTATTTTGGTTTTCAATCTTTTTTTCAGCATTCGTAATATCATCTTTCCTTTTGTTAATTTTATGTTCTTCATCTTTAAGAGTGTTTTTGAAATCATCTTCTCTACTCTTCAGTTCCTTATTTTTCTCCTCAAATAATCCCTTTAAAAAATCGCGATAAATATTATTAAAATAATAAATTTCCCCATCATCAATTTTTGTTATTTTTACAAGAGATGGCACATTAATTTTATTAATTCTTACACCTAGTTTTTCAATAATAATATCTGCTCTGTTCTCATCAAATACTTCAACAGAACCTTGAACAACTTTCAATACATCGCCGCGATATAAAATACTATCTCTTTTTGCACTTTCATCAGGTTTGAATTCAAACAAAACTTTCTTATTCTCCACTTTTTTTAAATTATCTTTATTATTATTTTTTCCATAATAAGCTTTATTTGTTGCATATGAACCGTCTACAAGTTTATTATTAACAGCTTCACCAGTATAAGGATTGATTAAATCTACAATCATGTATGTTCCTGAAGGTATTTTTATAACTGTACCTATTAAAAAAGGACCTTTTAGTTGGAATGCCTTACAAATAAAGTCGGTTTTATTTTTAATAGTTTCTAAACTTAAATAATTGTCTATCGTTCTACTCATAGTGGTTCTCCTCTTCTAAGAATTAGTTAATATCCAATAACTCTAGATAGCTTAAATAGTTTTTCACTTTTATCTTTATTTGAAAGTGTCTTAATGGACTGAAGCTCTTTGTCCCAACTGTCAAAGTATTTTTTTACAGATGGTGAATCTACCTCTTTTATAAAAATTTCATATTTATCAATTAATATTTTTAATTCTATATTTGCTTTTTTATAATGTTTTTCTTGTTTGAATAAAAAAGAGGTCATTTCAGTTAATATTACTAATCCTATCGATCTCATTGTCAAATGTTCTTTATGCGTAAAACATATGTCAATTGCTAATTTATATTTTTCTATCGCAGCTTTAGTATCACCGTTTATCATTAGATAGGAGCCAAGTTTCCATAATATAATTTCATAAGGGTGATTATCCTTATAGTCTTTTATAATTAAAGATGACACATTAGCTTTTACCCAACTTTTATACAGAGAATTTGCTAACTCAATATTTCCACTTAAAGCTGCTTCACTCATAATTCTTGAAAAATGCATAATACCAAACAACCTCTGAGAAGATAATAATAATTTTTCCAATAAAAATAAAGGTTCAATACAACTTTCATTAATATCTACTGATTTCCCTAACCACCATATAGCAGCAATATATTCCTTATCTTCACACTCAATTTGGCTTCTATATTGATACTGTCGACTAAGATCACTTTCATCTATAAATTCTTTAATTGCTTCTTCAGAATCTAATCTGGCTAATTGAATTTGATTCGGTTCTTCTCTGCTTAAAAAGTACCTTGCCTGTAACCTAGTACCTAGTACTTTTCCTCGTATGTCTGAATTCATTTTATTACTATACAATGAAAGCTCATCTTTAAAAGCAAGAGGAAAAAGTTCAATTGTACTATCAATAAACTTCTGGAGCTTATCCATTTTTATAATGACTTCTTTAAAATCATACACATTGATTAAATGCACCGATTCTCTAACGAGAAAATCCATTACTAAGTTAAGGCTTTCCCACCTCTTCGCAAGATTATTAAGATATTTTTTATTTTCATTTAATTGTTTATCAGATAATTTTATATTTCCTTGATGGGTAGCACTAGTGAAAATCATCAAATTTATGTTAAAGATAAATAGGTTGTTTTCAATATCATATTTCTGTAATTTAGGGATTATTACGACTTTTACTTTGTTCAAAATTTTTTGCGCTTTATTAAAATCTCTGTGCAAATTAATAAGTGTTTTTAATCTATTAGTAACGATTGAAAGATGAGTAGTTTGTGCAAAGTCAGGAAGTAGTTTTAAGCGTTTTATGATTAGTATAATAATCGAATCTAATGATTGATCTAGCTCTACATCTGTAATAACTTTTTTAGTCTCCCTATTCGTTGCTAAACTCTCATTTTCCATTATTAATACTTCGTAGAGTGCTTCTCCAATTTGTCCTTCTGCTAATTGACGTTGTATTACTTTTAGTGTTGCCTTTTCAAATGCAGTAAAATGATAGTTATTTTTATATAAATTTTTAATTTGATTTTTTTGTTCTTCTATAAATTTATTGCCCCCTCTACGAAACCAAGAGTGACAAATCACATCTGTCAACATTAACCTTTCATCTATTCGTGCCGATGCTAATGAAAATTTCCATCTCCATTTATTAGATGTGAGGTTTCGTCTTGCAAATGAAAGTTCTAATTTTTCTTGTAACCTTTGTTTATACTCATCGTTTAATATCTTACTTTTATAATTATCAGTAGCTTTCATACGATTTGCTGCTATTATATGTAAATCCATTTCTTCTTCTTCCATTGCTAAAGTTTGAAAAAGTTGAACGATCCCTTCAGATAAAATATGTATATAAGTAACATCACTATTTACAACTTTTAATTTTTCTTGATTTTCAAAAATTACTAGTTTCATATCTTGACTTACTAACTGTTGTAAAACTTCGATAGCAAAAACCCCATATTTTTTACCTTTAATATCTGTCGAATGCACCCACTTAGGAATTGAAGGAGTTTTCATTCTCGCTTGAGCCAATATTTTATTTGCAGCCTCTTTGTTTATAGACCCCGCAGAACACAAAAATCCTCCAACTAGCGAGGGAACTTCTTTGCCTATTAAATCTTTTTCAAAGTCTCCGCTCTCATCCAGCCATAGTTCATATTTCCCCATATATTCACTCCTAAGTGATATTTTTAACATGAATGAAAAATAAGTACTGTCTTCTTATATGGGAATTCCCAAAATTTTGTCTTTTTTAGTGCCAATTGAAGACGCTTACCTAAAACTATTTTACTTGTTGATTTTTCTTTATAATATAATTTTTTTAATGTTTTGAATTTCCCAGTATTAATTCTCTTATTATCTAGCTTGTACACTGCTATATCTAGTTGCAAATAATAAAAATTTACAAGTAAAGTAGTTATGTACTTTTTCTCATACTAAGTACCCCCTTCTTTAGTTTACCATTTTAACTGGAAGTGAAGAAGGTAAATATCACAAATATTGTATATTAAACCTTATTTACTGATAATAATCGATGAAGCTATATCTTCATTTTAAAAATAAGCTCTTCATACTTTGCTTTGAAGAAATAGTTAGAATCATAACTCGTTATAAAACTCAAATTTAGTCTTATAAATAAGAATATTAATAGAATATCCAATATATTTTCCCGTATGAAAATATAAAAGAGACACTCCATTAGTGAAAAAACATGGAATGTCTCTTTCTAGAAAGTTGAGGAACCAAAATTCGATCAACTTTCCAATTGGATATGGTATTTATGTCGATCCCCCTCTTCTTAACCGTTATCAAACGAACTGATTTCAATATACAACAAGGACGGGGATCCACTTCCAGCTACTTTTACAGAAAAGAAGTGGTCTCCATGGCTTCAATCGTTTTATTCGCGTTCGTTAAGTGAATATTGTTTCGAGCAAACAATTTATAAAGGGAGACCTGAGATCCGAAATATCCTTTTCCTCCATATCGAGCATGTGTACAGGGATAAATGGACGATGAAACCCGATCTTTTAACCGTTTATAATACGCAGGTATTCGATTTTGTGTACTTTGACGTTTATTATCTTCATTGAAACTCGAAATCTTCTTCAGCTGTAAACTATGTTCTGGTTCTGATTCAGATCCATTAGCATGACTAGGATTCATTAAAATATATGTCATGTGATTAGAGTACGCATTTTTAAATGTAACACTTAAAACGTTTCTAGTTCTATAGTTAGTGTTTTTGATTAATTTCGGGTCACAATATACGGGAGTCAACATAAGAAGGATAAACTTTAACCATTAAAGAAGACTCCTTTTATAAAAGTCTATAAAGAAATAATTACTATATTATTCCCTATACAATATAGGCTAAAATAAAATGCTCAAAGATCTCTGAACTTGATCAAATCTATTCGAAATACAAACACATAGGGGATCTAAGAATTTCTTGCTGTACATTTAAAAAGTATTGCACCTAGTATACTTAAAATCCGTTTCAATTATTAGCTTCATCTAAAATCACTTAAGGTTCTAATTCTTAAAAATCTATAAATGAAATATCTCCAAACGACTTTACTCACTATTTATTAATTACAATCATATATATTTGAGCTCAAGTTATTTATATATTTTAATATGCAAGGGTTTAACTCATTATCACACTTCAAAGCTTCCTTTGTATTATATATAGTTTTAATTAATTTCTTTTCTTTTTCAATGTTTTCTAATTCTCTGCCTTTTCTTGTTTCCTCTTTTATTATGCTCCACTCTGTTTTTAATATTATTTGAATAGTAGATTCAAGTTGCTTAAGAAATTCTTCTACATTGCTACTTTTTTTGCAATTATTACAACAACAATTATTACTTTTATTAATATTGTTTACAGAAATTTTCTCCATAATATTATGTAAGGCCTTAACGTGTTCTTCTTTAGGATTCGTTAGTAATTTTAAATAAATTCTTTTCTCATTTAATTGGTTTTCCATTTCTTTTTTCTTTGATGGAAGTATTAAATTTGGATTATTATATAAATTTTCTGCAAGAACATAATACTCTTTGCAAGTAGTACGTAATCGGTTTAACCATTCTCTTCTTTCCAGATTTATAGACTCAATATATCTTTGAGAGTGTAATGCATTTAAACGATCGTATGCAATATAAGCAATTAGAGCAGCTATAATAGGAGTCATAATAGCTCCTGCTTCGTTGGGTTCAAGTAAGACGGATGAATCAAATTCTTTAAATAAAATTATCTCCTCACCAATAAAAGCAAGTGGGAACAATGAGTGTACAGTCATTGCCATAAAACCATAGTAAAAAATCGATTTAGGAATAATCGTTAAAAGTATCGGAGCAATTACTGTAAGGCTTAACAATGTAATAACTAAAATTCTCTTTATCATATTTTTTTCTTGGTCATCCTTTTTATGACGATTAGACATCTTTATCTCCTTTTCTCTACATAAATTTTTTTATGCTCTCTAATAACATCCGCTAAACTTAGCAAAACGGTTAATAGTTGGTACATGTCTATGTCAGTCCAATTTGAAGGATCACTTTTACCGTGAACTACAAGATGTCGGTTTAAGATACGAGTCGGTTGATTAGGCATAGTTCCACTTTTAAAAATATTTCCGCGTATAATTTCTTCAAACATTGCATCAAAGTTTGTAAATGTATAGAGTTGAAATTCTTCTTTTTGCTTACTAATTTTTTCTTCAAAGGAATTTATAATATCTTTTTGAAATTTCACTTTTAAATGAGCATTATCTAGATTAACCATCATACGTTCAATTAGTATCATTATAAGGGGAATAGCGGGTTGATGTTCTTTTTGAGAAACTAAACTCATCACGTGCTCGGCAAGATATAGCCATTCTTCCCCAAGTCCATCGATTAGAGCTTCTCCTCCTAAACTCCCTAGATCACCCTGATCAAAATATTCTACAAAAAAAGTGTTTATTTTCTGTTGTTTTTCTTCGTAATTTAAATCTCTTTCATCAACAATTTCAGCAGCTTCAATATATGACTCAATATGAAAGCCTCGTACAAATGCCCAGCCAAAAGTGTTACATTTCAAGATCGCTTTTTCACCTATTTCAATATCTTCTTCTATTTCAGGAAATTTTATTATTAAAGATTTTTTCAATTCAGGTGTTAAATCCGCAAATACAGGATTATTATTCACATTCATACCAATAGCTTTTAATCGAAAAGACTCCTTAACTGTAGATCTGAGTGATTCTTGGAACGATTTTTGTATACTTTTAGCTAATTCAATTCGTTCGTTCTGAAACTTTAATAATACTTCTTTGGAAGGCAAAACCATTGGCCTATAGATTATTCTTCTTTTCCTTTCTTCAACCTCTAATATACGCTTTCTAATATTTGTTAACAGATCGTAATTATGGATAATAAATTCTCTCCTTTCGATTGATTAACTACCTTTAGTTTTGAGGTAGTTAATTATACTTATAAATGCTTTTTAAAGCTAAGTTTAACACTAACATGTATGGTAATATTTGTTTATCACTATAATGAATTAAAATGTTTCTTATAATTAATTTATGATTGAAAATTTTTTAACTTTTTTAATGTAATATAAACTGATTTTATAAAATTAAAAAAGCTTCCCCTGGGTTCACGAAACCTGGGGAAGCCTTTATTGTCTTCTATATTTACTTTGTTTAAGGAGCGCTGTCCATCAACAGGCTTCTTTCCTGTTCGGTGGCTTCTCTGCCATTCTCCAAAAGCTCTTTTTCGTTAATTTGATACATAGACGGCTTATTCTCTGTTACTTCACCGTCCTGCATGGTGAATCCTTCTACGTTGCTGTACCACAATCCGTCATCATCTTTCCGTACCTTTGTCTCGATCACTCGAAACAGCTCCACTGTTCCTTTGGATGCATAGGGAAGTATATAATCGTGTCCTTCTTTAATCTCCATGTGTAAACCTCCTTGATGTTGACTAACCATTAATTTGGTTCCACTTAATAAGAACCCTTCTTTTCTATTCCCGTATAAGCTCTTAAAAAAACACGTCAGCTTTTTTCAACCCGGACCGCTTTGTTCTATCTTCCCATGGATCACCAAGAATAGAAGTACCGACAGATTTACCGGTGTTCTAGTATTCCGGTTTCATTTCCGCTTCCTGGACATCTGAATAATCATGGCGGTAAGATTTTCCTTTCCACAAAATAATCAACGCAATTACCAGGCCTGTAATGGAAAAGGCCAGCATGATGTTTTGAATAGCAAACCCATTCGAAACAAACAGCGTAACCCCTGCGTACGCAATAGGATCAAACCCGTTCATGGCCAGAAAGATAACGCTCATCACACGCCCCATAATTCTCCCATCGATTTTTTCATGAACAGAGGAAAAGAACGGGATGTAAACGAAAGTCATGAAAAACCCTATAAAAAAGGCAAGTCCTGCTAATACATAAAGATTTGATACCTGGCTGAAGGTAACAGCCACTACAAGTATGGCAAGAAGTCCGATAATAGAGACAATGCCTCTTCGGGTTATTTTCACTGCTCCAATGATGACTGAACTCAGCAGCATTCCCACCCCTAGTGACACTTCTATATAACTTAAATTGATCGGGGAGCCTCCGTGTAACTCAACAAGGATGGGAATACCGATCTGAATGGCCCCGAAAGCAAAGAAATTCAGCGTAATCAGGACTAGAATGCCTGTTATTAAAAAGCTGCTGGATTTAATATAGGAAAACCCTTCCTGCAGATCTTTTAACGGGGTCTGTTTCACCGTATTTTCTACTTCCCCTTCTTTTAAAAACGGAGGAAACATAAAGAAGGCAGATAAAAAGACCACGATGACAGCAGTGAAATAACCTGTTGTTACATTGGAAGCTTCCATCACGGCCCCTGCTAAAATAGGACCTGCGATAATCCCAATCTGGCTGGCTCCCTGGTAAAACGCGTTCGCCTGCTGAATCTGTGACTGCTGTACAATCTTTGGTATCAGAGAAGCACTCGCCGGTCCCGAGAACGCGTCCAATGTTCCAAAAAGCATCCCAAACAATACCAGGTACCACATAGACATAGTATCCGTGCTGTTCAGCAGGAAAATGATGAACAAAAAGATCCCCTGCGCCAGGCTCGTACTAAACATAATGGTCGTTTTCTTGAATCGATCCGCAAGGACGCCGCCAAAAACCATCATAACTAATCGTGGTACCGTGATGGCGATAAGCACAATGCCTAATGACTCAACAGACCCCAGTTCCGATATAACATACCAGGTGGTCGTCATGAAAAACATCGTATAGCCCATTACCGCCAGAAATCCGGCAATCAATATAAAAATAAATGTTCTGTTTTGAAATACAGATGGCTGTGCCACTATCATTCACCCCAATTTCTCTTAGTGAATTCAATAGTAGACTGTGACGTAACGTCCTCCGCAAGGGGTTATGGAAAAGTTATTTAGTACTCGAGCTATATGTAAAAAAACGGCATAAAGAATGTCCGCAGGAAAAGGCATGAAATGCTTTTAAAACAACGTTTATGACCTTTTAAACTGTCTCTTAATTTTTATTTTCGAAAATTCTATTTACATTTATGGTATATTTTATTAAATGTTTCATACATTATTAGGAAGAAGGTCGACTTTATGGGATTCTGGTATTTCCTTATATTATTTATAGGTATCTTTTTCATTGTTTTGGCTTTTCTCAAACGTTCCATGAATAAGGTAACAAAACTGCCTCTGCTGTTAGCAGGAACTTGTATGATTGCTTTCTCTTTGTTTATGTTCCAGGATGGCAGTGCAGAAATCGTAGATAGTTTATTAAAATCTTTTAATATCCAACTTTAACAAAACTATTTATTTAACAACACCTCAAACGCTTCGGTGAGAAATCGGACTATGTGCTCCGGCAGCAAAGACGTATACGGCTGCATTCGTTCGTGTAACTCTTCGTTCGCTTCCTCGTCCTCCGTCATCCACTCTTTTAAATAGCTGTTCCGCATCAATTCATCCAGCTGCTCCTGTACGTGATCACTGTCAGGGGCATAACCGTGGATGATGGCCTGATTAATAATCGTCAGTAACTGTAACGAAAGCCTGTCTAACTCTTTTTGTTTGGCTTTATCTGTCGGGAAGATGTGATCGACAACCTCTTTCGGGTAGTACTCCTTGAATATATCTCGTTGAACGTCTTCAAAAAGCATGGAATTCATAAGCAGCATCAGGATCTCCGCATCCAGCTCTTCCTTTCGTTCGCTGTCCTTTACAGATTTAATCCGTTCAATCATTTCCAGTGATGCCTCAATATTGTCCCTTTTTCTTATTAACACCTTCTCCTGTACATCAACCATTTTTTCAAAAGAATACCCCGGCTCCTCAAACCGATCTTTAATTTCCTTTAAGGACAGCCCCAGGCTTTGCAGCAGCCTGATGTTATGGAATATTTTAAACTCTGTAGTCGTATAGACGTTTTGCCCCTTGTCGTTTTTTTCCGTCGGCACTAAGATCCCCAGCTGCCGATAGTGCCTTAACGTCCGTACCGTCGTATCCGCGATTTGCGCAAACCTGCTTACTGTTAATTCCATGGTTTATCTACTCCGATCTTTAATTATTCATGTGTATTCTTAAAATAACTATACCTAAGATGTAGATAGGATTATTGACAGCATCCATTCCATTACTCCTTATAAAAAATAGCTCTTGTAAGTCACATGAATGATTCTTTCAATAAACATGTGATTGCGTAAAAAACACCAATAATAAGCAGGCCGGCCAGATGTAATACAACTGACCTGCCTGTTTGTTTTGTCGTATAGTGGTCGTTAAACGACGCCATTTTTTATTTTCTTTTTCTCAAGATTTTTAGCCACACGATAGCGGACAATCTGGAGGAGCAAATCATGTGGTATTGGCTGATCAAGCGGAAATTGAACCGATCTTTTTCCTTGCTTGTAGGGGACAGGCTCTTGCTGAAACGCCATGATACAGCTTGGTACTTGGTAAACTCCGATTTGGTGTTCGAATACTTCAAAATGTATCAAGTTGCCGTTTAACAACATCGTTGGCATATTACAGCTGATTGTCTCATAAGAATCCATATTAATTTGAGTTATTTAGAAACAGGTATGGAACTTCTTAGTCTATCCAATTCTTCATTGATTTCTGTCTTCAAAGACTTATACTCTGAATTAGAATTTCTTTCATTTAGCACTACCAATGGATCTGCTTTATCTATAAAATTTTGATCTTGCAACATCCTATTAGACTTGTCTATCTTGATTTGAGTTTTTACCAATTCTGATTCAAGTTCAATAATACTACTTTCTGGATTCATATCATGTTTGAACCTTTTTATAGAATGATATATAGCTGAAACTTCATCACTGTTCTTAGAATGCACAAAGTTCAGACTATGCTCATCAAAACTATGATGTTCTTGGTTCTGAGCACTCCAGTTTATCAAATCTTTTTTAATAGATAATAGGTTTACGTTTCCTGGAAAATCATCAAGCAATTTCGTATAAATACTTTCTAATGAAGGTTGTAATAAATTCGTTTTTCCTATATTTGTGAATCTACCAGTCAATTCAGCCTTACTATCAACACAATACTGCGTAGAGAATGTTTCGAACCAAATTCGACAGTATATTAAAGCCTGTCGAATATCGTATTTCCTCAAGGCTTCTTTGATTTTGTCTTCAAAACCAATATTATATTGAGTAAGTACTGTCCCCATATTTGTATGATTTATAACATAACTTATGTTGTCTACATTTTTCCTATCAATCAAAGTACTATATTGGTTACAAAACCTTTCCCAAAAAAGTCTGTCGTGAGTAGTAATTATGAGTTGAGTTTTTTTAAGAAAAGCCTCGTTGTACAACATACTAATAATATTTGCCCTATGGTCACTATCAATTGCATTCACTACATCATCAAATATTAGGAATGGAACATTATTACTTTCTGCTACTGCTAGCATTAATGCCAACCCCAAAGCTCTAAGATGCCCCTCACTTAAAAAAGTATAAGCATCTATCTCCATACCATCACTCTTTGTTACGTAGATTCTATAATTGCCTTTTATCAAATTAAACTTAATATTAGTAACTTGCTCTGATTTATCATCATGTGTGTTTATTAGAGAATAATATTTCAATAAAGCTTCTTCTACATTGCTTAACCTACCGCTCTCCAACTTTAACTTATAACTATTTAAATCATTATAAAATTCAGCATAGTCTTCTTTAACTTCTTGTAATAATAAATTATATTCTTCCTCTTTTTTTTCGGCTTCTCTCAAAGTCTCTTCTTGTTGAGTAAACTCTGTTAATGAACTATTTATAGTTGATAGTTTATTATTAATATAATTAAAGGATCTTAACAAAGTACTCAAGTCAGATACTTCACTATTAATTTTTTCACGTTCACGTTCGAGCTCTACAGTTTTTGTTCCTGAGACCTCAATCTCACTTGAGATAATCTCCAAATTAATGAAATATGTTTTTATTTCTTTTCTTACTTGGTATATATTTTTTATAAACTCTTCCAAATGCATTGTAGTAGAAGTAGTATCCTTTCCTTCTAACACATTTAACTTCTCTACAATTTGGTCAATTTTTTTATTTTTTAGGGATTGGAAATTACTCGAGTTTTCTTTATAGTCACTAATCATTTTTCTAACATAATTGTAATCGTCCCTAGACAAACTTTCTTCCAAATCTTTAATTGCTTTTTTTAAATTAGTAACTTCTTTTAACTGTGCCAATTCTTTTTCCGCTTTTTTCTCTGGATGTTTAGTAACTTGGCTCAAAGGTGTTTCACATGATGGACAATGAGTTAAATCTGAATTAATAATATTTTTTAAGGTAGTATAAAAAGATTCGTAATCCATATTTATAGCTTGTTCTGCTAATTCATCTTTCAAACCATTATAATCTTTTAATTTTCGTATCATAAAAAATAAATTCTTTATAATCACTTTATAATCTTGATACTTAATTTGATGCTTATGTAGGCTCTCTATTTTTTCATCAATATGTTTTATATTAGAATTCTTTTCCTTTATTAGATCCTCTATTTCAGATAAACTAATTTGATATTTCTTTTTAACGTCTTCAACAATTTTATAAATATCACTTTCGTATTCTTTCTTAATATTTAGATTAGTCTCATTGTGCTCACGTAATTTTTTTAAAGCTTTTTTTTGTTTTTCTTCAAGTAATTCGTCTATGTTAAAACTAATTGGTTTTACGAATGATGAAACTAAATTGTCCAATTCTTGCATTCCTAGTAGGTTAGCTACTATATCTTTTTCTCTTACACCTGTGTCTTTTGAACCCAATAGAGCAAATTCTTGGAGGCGATTCTTCTCAATAAAGCTGATTTGAAAATACTCATATTCTAATTCAGAAAGGCTTTCGGTGGAAAAATGGGGATGATTAAATTTTAAATCAATTTTAGGTTTTTCAGAATTTCTTTTTGCATAGTTGCTTACTGTTACATTTCTTCTCTTCGCTTCTTTAAGGTTTGAAGTTAATTTGAATTCAAATGCTTCACAAAAAGAAGTTTTTCCAGATCCATTAGGTCCAAAGAAGATATTTTTGTTTTTATTTAAAGGGATAAAGATGCCATAATCTTCTTCGTTCAAAGAGCCAAATCCTCTAAAATTTTTAATTTGAATCGAATCAATAGTAGGATAATCATAAGTTATCCCTTCTTTTTGTTTAACCGTAAGATGGCTTATTATCTTATCACCCTTTTTGACTTTTTTACTTAGAGTATTTCTGTTTAGATTGAAATCAGCCAATTCTTCCTTAATCATGCTACTTAGCCTTCCGTCTTGCTTTAAATTTTTGTACGTTGCCCAAAGGATAAATTTATAAGTATCTGATTTCCCTTGATAATAATCTTCTATAAATTTCTTAAGATAAAACCTCATTACAGTCCCACCTACTCCCTCCTAGTATATTCCAACGATAACACAATTTACTGAATTATTGGTATATATGTTCTCAGGCTATTTTTAATAGCTGGGAAGTATAGTTCTCTGTAATTTCCCCTTACGCTTAAAACTAATTTTTAAATTAATTTGATTTTCAATTAATAAACAACATTTCAAAATTAACGTATTGTTACATATATCTCTTACAAATAAAAAAAGCCTCCCAAAAGTTTATAAACTTTTGGAAGGCTTTTGAATTTAGTTTTAAAAAAAGCAGAACGGTTCTTAAAATCTATGATACAAGATTTTAAAAGGCTACTACATCATGCCGCCCATACTTCTTGATAAAAGAAACAAATTCATTTTTTTGTATTTCAGTTCATTTAAGTTGATATATCAGTCATTAGAGCAGTTCACTAGGTTACGCTAGTGAACTCTTTTTTATGCTATTTGATTTAACTGTGTGAGCAAAATGTTAGCATATAATTACTAATATTTTTTGTAAAAAAAATCAACTAAGTGATTACTTAGTTGATTTCTATTTGGTTTATACCTTTTCTAATAGTTTTCTTTCAAGCTCTCGAGAACGTTTTTCACTACTCGAATTAGACAATCTATTTGCTTTAGTAACAGGCTTTTTATTAATTTCTTTTCTTTTTAATTGTTTTTCACTAAGTCTTTTGTAAGCTTCTGGTGATAATTTCATAAAAGGTTCACTCTCCCTTTATAAGTTGTTCTTAATTTCTATACTTTATTTTATCACTTATATCATTTAAATTCCATTCATTTTTATAGCATTAAATAAATATGTCAAGTTAATAATATGGAAACCATCGACATTTTCTATATTATTAACTCTAGATTTTAAAAGTATAATTAAAGATGTCTCGTTTAAATAAATTGGAATAAGTAAATAATGTTCAACAGAGTATCTTTCCAGCTCTATAAATTGACTATCGTATAAAGTTTCAATAATATTTTCTAATACATCTGATTCATTAGTTTTGTTATTCTCCATATTTATAACCATTTCTTCATAATTAATTGTGTGCTTTTTTGATATCATGTCTATCGTATTAGTTAGTGCCTCAAAAATTTTATCACTAGCATAAGATTCTCCTAAGTTATAAACATAGGAATTAATTGAAAATGACGTACAGTAAAAATCCAAAAAAGTTCGCAAAGATTCTTCAACAGATAAATCTTTTGATATAGATCCATATGCACTTTCTGAATTTTGAATCAAGATAGAACATTCATTTGTTTTTTGTAACCATTGAAGTTGTTTTTTTCTAAAATCTTCTACATATTCATTAAATTCATTATCATGTTGAAATTCAAACTTTCCTATTTTATTTACAAACGGTGTATTAAATATTGAAATATCTATAAAAACAATACAAATAGCTGCTACAAGCAATACGAGCCATTCTTCAAATGATATCAAATTCAAATATAGACCAATGATTATGCAAAATATAAAAATAAAATAAAGCGATCTTCTAAACTTCCTTTTATTGTCTTTATACCACTTTATTGATTTTCTTCTAAGCTTTTTTGTTTCTTCCTTCATTACTGATCGGGAACTTTTGGATAGTAAAAAGAGGATTCTCCATGGCTTTATTAAGTAATAATACCAAGTATATCCGGAGCTTACTGACCAAATAAATACTATATAAAATAACATAAAGATTAAAGCAATTTTTAAACTAGAAAAATCCACTAAATTCAAAAGCTACACCTACTTCTAATAACTTTTATTTATAATTGACCTTTAAAAGCTTTAGACAAGATTGATTTTTGTAGAACCTCTATTTTTCCTTCAAAATATTTAATATTTTCAATACAGGTATTTTCATTTTCAATAATTTTGTCTAGTTTTTCCACTATAGTCTTTTGCTTACTAAGACTTGGTAAAGAAAAAGTCATTTTTTTGAATATTGATAAACTGATTTTTTGTTGAGCTACGCCTTTACTCATTTTCAATATTTGTTTTTTTACTATAGGTGATTCTATAACATACTTTATAAAGTTGTTATCTGCTAAAGCAGGATTCACCTTTAATTTTATACAATCAGCCGTAATAATAGCTTTTGTTACGTTTGAGGGACATAAATCTACGTCTCCTGGTGGATCTCCCATTTTTGTAACTAAAATATCTCCACTTGTTACTGAATGCTTATTTAGTTTTTCTGCTTTTTTTTCTGAAACATATTTTCTATTCAATAAATAATTGGAACTTCTAATATTTTTAACAAAAATTAATGGAACTCCTTCAGTGGAATAATCAGTAACTTTCAGATCGCTTCCAAAAGGACCGATAGCAATTGAGTACTTATCTTTAGCTGCAATTGATTCGAAGTTTGTAATAATCCATTTTTTTGCATTTTCCTTTTGTTCAAAAAAATATTCTATACTCTCATCATCTAATATTTCAATGGAACTACTATTCACATTCTCCATAAATTCATCAAAAATGGCCGCTCTACGCAGTTCAAAAGAGCTTTTTGCCTCTTCCATTAGTTTTTTTGCCTGATAGATTTTTTCTACTAATACTTCAATTTTTCTTGCTATACTTATTTGAGTTTTTAAAGGAGGTAACGCTATAGGATAATTTTCAACCAATTTTGGTTTTGCTCTAGTAAGCGAACCACCAACTCCTGAGACATCTTTTGTAATTAGTTTTCGGAAATAAGGGGATTGAAGCAAATATAATAAGTATTTAGGTTCTACAAAGTTCTCATTAGATATAACAATCCATTCAGTTGAAGCTATTAGTGGGTATTCATTTTCTTCTCCAACTAACCATACTCTGTTAATTCTAGGATTAATTTTGCTTAATAAAATTTCATTCTTGGAGATCATTTGTTTATTAGATTTGATATCTTTTCCTCTCGTCTTTTCAGGCTTAGATGTAGGGAAACTCGGTATGCTATATAATTCAAATATTTGTTCTTGATCTCTAGTTGGATTGATTGATCTTTTTTTTGAACTATTAATATCTTTTAAATAAACCCACTTCCAACTTTCAGGAATTTCAAAAGGCTGTTCTTCTAACGGTACTACTGGCAATGCATAAAAATTTTCAGTAATATATTTCTCTGAATTAGTCATACTTCATCACTCCTGAAACTCCCACTTTGGTTTCTTCTGTATTTTCTGGTTTATTATTTTTAACTTCTTTTAGTTCACTTACTACCTCATTTAATAAGCCGATAGCTTCTTCTAACTTATCGATTGTTTCTTCTGCTGATTCTATAGGATCTGGTAGATTATCATAAGCTTCAAGAGATTCATCCGCAATAAGACCAATGTCTAGACTATTATTTTTCTTTTTTATTTCTTCTAATGTAAATAAATTCCAACGTTTATCAGAAACGTTTTCTCTATTATCAGAAAAGTAGGCCGTTTGAAAGTCATTAAAATGTTTTTCTCTTAACGGTGTCCGCTTTCCAAACTTATCCATGTTTGTTCTCATATCATAGACCCATACATTTTTTGTATTTTCTACATCGCTCTTACCACGAGTGAAAAAGAGAACATTAGTCTTAACACCTTGAGCATAAAAAATACCTGTAGGAAGACGAAGGATGGTATGAAGGTTACACTTATCCATAAGATCTTTCCTGATTTTTTCTCCAGTTCCATCTTCAAACAAAACATTGTCTGGAAGAACCACTGCTGCACGAGCTTTGCCATCTGCTTTAAGTGAACGATATATATGTTGTAAGAAATTCAACTGTTTATTTGTAGTTGTAAAAGTGAAATCATCTCGCGTTGGTCGTTCACCTCCTTGTTTTGTTCCAAAAGGAGGATTAGTCATAATAACATCGTATCCTTTAAGTCCTTTTCCCATCTCAGATAATGTATCACCTAACCGAATATCTCCCTGAATATCATGTAACATCGCATTCATAAGAGCTAATCGATGGGTATCTTTTACTAACTCTACCCCTGTAAAAGCTTTCTTAGTTTGAAATTCAGCTTCTAGCTGACCTAAATCAAAATAATCATCTGTTTTTTCGCGTATATGACGATCTGCTGCAATCATAAAACCAAACGTTCCTGCTGCCGGGTCATTACATTTCTCTCCTGGTTGTGGATCTACTGTTTTAACGATCGCATCAATAAGGGGACGTGGCGTGAAGTATTGCCCCGCTCCAGACTTAGTTTCGCTAGCATTTTTTTCTAGCAAACCTTCATACAAATCACCGAGGCCTTCTTCTTTAGCACTGTACCAATCTAAATTATCGATCGATCGAATAATTTTTTCTAAATTTTTCGGTTCATCTATATTAGTTTGGGCATTAACATAGATTTGCTTTAATGTGTCACTCTCTTGCTGGCCCAAATCAATTAATAACTTTTGGTAATGTGTCTTCAGTTCAATACCATGCAACTTTTGAAGGGAGTCCCATCGATATTTCTCTGGTATCTTTTCCTCTTGTTCTGTTTCTTTCATCATTTTTAAGAATAAGAGATAAGTGAGTTCCGTTACATACTGATGATATGTGATCCCATCATCTCTTAACACGTTACATAAATTCCAAAGTTTTTGTACTATATCTTGATTTCCCATTTATGCTTGCTCCTTGTTGTTGTGAGTATATAATGCCTGGTTAATCTTACTAACAATTTCCTCCATTTGTCCATGGAAGATAATGTCTAATTGTTTATATCCACCACGACTTTTAAATGGTTCTACGTTAAATGCTTTTTCTGGATCCGGATCAAGAATAGACTCTTTTAACAATTGTTTTTCGATTTTTTCTAACCATTGCCTTTGTACTGGTGGCCAGGATTTCATCTGATAAATATCTTTCATGGCTATTTTAATACGATCCTCATGACTCACTAAAGGATCACCTATAGCCTGTTTTCTTACGAAGCTAATAATATCTGCAGCAATATCTTCATTTTTTGCATCGCGCCATGCTGTCTGAAGTCCTGCCTCTGTAAATCCTTGTTGATCCAATGCAATACGTAGCTCTCTTAGTTGCTCTCTTGTGAGTTCCTTGGGACGGGTACATACTACCTGCAGTGCGGGGATTTTATTCATATTTTCTTGGATAAAGGTATGAAATTGCTCCAGATAATCCTCTGGTTTATCCGCCTTACCATATCCGCGAGTAACTTCTATTAATTCATCTTCGTGATTTGAAATATACTGTTTGGCTGAGCGGTATCGGTTTTCATCTAAAAAGGGAATGAGAGTTGGTTTGTCTCTCAATAATTCAATAACTTCATTAGAAGTACTGCCTTTTATCCATTGAACGAATTCTGTAACCGTAAACCCATCCATTAATGTTTCAAATATCTGATGATCTTCTTCATTCCATGATTGTTTTTTCCTTTGGATTTTTGCTGCTAGTTCTTCTTGATGTTGTTTCTGTTCTGCGGGTGCTTCAATTTGTTCCAATTCATCTACAATTTGCTCGACAGAAACCTTAGGTCGTTTAACAACTGGTTTCATATCTGAATAAGCCTTTAAGCTTTCGTATAATCCTACCGCATCATAAATCGCAAAGTACTCTTTTCCAATATCTTCACAAAGTCTTGTGGCACGTCCCAGCATTTGCTCATATAAAATGCGAGAGCGAACGCGACGCATAAACACAATATTGGTTATGGCCGGGACATCTATTCCGGTGGTTAGGAGATCTACGGTTACTACGATATTAGGATTTCGTTCATTTTTAAATTGCTTAATCGCATAAGAAGGATCTTTAATAGAACCAGTTATTTTCATAATTGCATTGTCTTCTACCGGTCCATGAATAGTCTCAAGCTTTTCTTTCAGCATATTTACTATCATATCCGCGTGATCGTCCGTAGCTGCAAAAACTAGCGTCTTGCCTAAACTCATCGGATCAATATAATTAGATAACTCGGTCAATACCACTTCGTTAAAATTTTTCGTGATGACCATTTTGTTAAAATGAGTGACGTCTAAATTCACTTCATCTTCTAACATTTCTTTATTTATTTCGCCTGACTGTGGATCATAGTAGTCTACTTCTTCTCCCTGTTTCCAACGAATTCCTTGTTGTTTCAGTGCTGTTTCGAACTGATAGGGAGGTTCGTGATCAATTAAATATCCATCTATGACTGCTTCTCGGTACGTATAGGTATATACGGGATTACCAAATATATCTACAGTATGAAGAGCGGGAGTAGCGGTCAATCCAATAGGAACCGCATCAAAATACTCTAACACTTGGCGATATTTACTAACATATTCTTTTTGATCGCGAAACATCATTTCGGTTTCTGACATTTCTTTATCCAATGTGTATCCTCTATGTGCCTCATCAACAATAATACAGTCGTATTGATCTACCGTCGGCTTCTGACTATCGTCTTCTTGATAAAATAACCGCTTCACCATGCCTTGTACTGTAGCAATTTGGACCTTGGTTTCTCCTTCTGGAGATTTATCGTTTAGTGTTTGAAGATTAAAGATCTCTGTAAAAGACATATAGTCTTCTAACTTTGAATCTTTAAATGCTGCTTCAGCCTGTTCACCAAGAGCTGATCGATCTACTAAAAACAAAATCCGATGAAACCTTTTTGCTTTAATTAGACGGTAGATCAAGCCTATAGCAAGTCTAGTTTTTCCAGTACCCGTTGCTAAAGCAAGCAGAGCCTCTCGTTTACCATTTCTCAAAGCGTCTTCTACAGCCAAAATAGCTTCTTCTTGATAAGTACGTAGCTTTAAATAATCAAGAGGTTCCTCATTTAATTTTTTAGTTGCTTCGCCTAAATCTTTTTTAGCTAGCTCTTTTAAACCACTTGGACTGTAGATTTTTTGTAACGCTCGTGGATGATTAGTCGGAGATCTTGCATCTAAAAACCATACCCCGGATTTATCTTGAATTTGTTTTAAATAAGCTCTTCCATTCGTAGCAAATAAAAATGGTACACTGTACTCCCCGTTAGACTCCAAAATTACTTCGTCTTCTTTTTGTTCCACATTTCTAGCATATATTTTAGCTTGTTCAATATCAGCAGGTATATTTTTGCTTTTTCTTTTCGCTTCAATAATCCCTAAAAATTCTAGTCCAACAAATAAAGCGTAATCTACCCGCCCTCCATTTACAGGCCATTCTGCAATAGCTTTATCCTTATTCTTTTCGGGACGAGTGCCCTTACTATAACGAATGTTATTTGTGTCTGCTACCCATCCTGCGTCTCTTAGTTGTTCATCAATAATTTCTCTTGTTTCATCTTCATTTAATTGCAAATTCTTGCTGGACTGCTGAGCATGTTGTTTTCTTTTTGTTTTTTCAGATGCCTGAACATATACTTGCCGCTTACGTAAATTGTCTAGATCTTCCTTAAGAGTGCCTATTTCTATTTCATACTGTTCTTGAAGCACAGTAAGTTCTTTAGCGTTTATTAATTGCTCTTGTTGGGGCTTTTGATAATCAGGAATTTTATAATCCCAATCTCCATAAACCTCCATCATCCAAACACCTATATGGTAAGCCATGCGTAATGTTATTTCTGCCTCTTCTGTAGTACCATATCCACCCTGGTGTACCGCTTTATTACCTTTCTTACGAAGCGTATGAAATAACTCTTCTAGATCTTCAGTAATAACTCCGTCTTTCTTTAATAATCTTAATCGATCTAATTGACTTATGTCCTGTGATTCATTAATCTCTTCAAAAGCCATAACATATTTTGTAGTAGTCTCCGCAAATAATCGTAATTTAATTAATGTAGTACTAGGATCTATGTATATATTTTTTTCAGCCATCTCACCAAGTTGAGCTAATACAGTCCATTTTTCAGCTAAAAATGAAAAATTGCTATTTGACAAAGCGAACCCTCCTAAAAGTATTTATAAGCCGAATCTTTCTGCTATATTTACAATCCCTACAATTATCAAAAGACCTATTGGTAATACAATCATTGGAATTGAAAATAATGCTAATAATCCTGCTAATCCACTGATAAAAAAGATATTTGCATCAAATATATAAGTAGCTATATAAGAAATACAAATCCACAAACCAGCTGTTTTACCACAAAATCTTGTTATATCATTACTTTCAATATGAGATTCTTTTTTATAAACTTCGATAAAATGCAGAGCTCTTCCGTGCAATTCTATTTCTCTTTTCTTCAAAAAATAATATATGGCAGCTGCGCCAAAAAAAATAATAAAATTTAACATCATTTCTTCTCTCCTTCAGAGTTTTTGTTCAAATAATATATTTTATTATTATCAAAACACTAACAACGATTGGTAGATAAAAAAGCCACTCCGTCTTAGAAAAGAAACATCTTATAAAGCATGTGCTTTTTTTCTTTTTTAATTGATTTTTTATATCTATTAATGACATTAAAAATTTCTCTCATTTTCCTCTTTGACTATTTCAAATAGCACTCTATATTTTCTTTCTAATTGTAAATAGTAAGAGTCTAACATCCAAAAAATTATTATAGGAACAAATATTATAATAATTGATTGATGGGTAATATCATTACTGCCATATAAAGCTAGTACTCCAGCTACCAGTGCCACTGTCCAACCCTTTAAAGCAAAACAATTAGAGGACATTCGCAGTATTACAGTTTGTATCATTTCTAAATTTCGGATTTTTTGTTCTTTCAAATTGCCACCTCTAACTAGTTTCAATATTACTATATTTATACAATGCGTCTAAGCCATGCTCATTATTTACTTTAGCTTTAAAAGCTACGATTAAAAGAGTAAAGTCTTTTAATCTAGGTAAATCGTTCAGATTGAGTGAATATTTGATTCTCAATTGATCTGACTCTTCAGATCGTTTTTCTGCGCTTTTTTGTAAACCTTCTCTACCTTCTCTATGTTCCTCGGGAGATTTTTTTCTAATTAAATCCATCATTGCGATTTCATGATAAATCCATGATGATTCTGTCTCATGCTTTATAACTTCTTTAGCGTTACTTATAGAGTTAGAGGTATTCAAGAAAAATAAACATTCTGTATTATCCATCATTTTCGTAAGCGCTGTTGATAACATTATGTGCACATGACTAGTAGAAAAATTCCTTTTATTGTAATCATAATTATCCGAGCCTTCAATTTTACAATATTTTTTATCAATTTCTCTCAATAAATCTCCTGCATAACCCCATACTTGCGAGTCTATAAAAGCAGTTAAACCCATCTCTTTATGTAACCATCCCGCTAAACCTAGAGCTATAGGTTCGTCTTTATGAGAATGTGATAAAAATATATCAGCTTTTATATCTGGAAACCAATTTTTTTGTAACTGTTCTCCGTCAATAATACCTTCTGAATCTGTATAATAATTAAGTTGATTTATTATATCTTTTCTTTGTTCTGCAAATATTTCTTTTCCTCTATCGATATAATCGCTGTAATTTCTCTCTCTCTCTATCTCTACATTAAAACCAGTAAACATACTTAATTCCTCCCATTAGTTATTAAAATTCACCTTTTCTTAAATTTACTATTGGTAGATTTTGACTTAACTTTCTCTAACTTTTGTTTAGTTACGTTCTTAGCATCTGATGTCTTTTTTTTATCTTTAAAAAGTTGAATGATTTTCTCATTTTTTAAACTCACTATACTCCAGTCCCCAATAGATAAATCGGGAGGAAGTTGATCTTTATCTATTACATATTCTTTTCCAAGCTCTTCAACTAATATAACCGCATATTTATCATCTTCAATACGGTCCAATATCCCTCTTACTTCCATCGCTTACCCTCCTATACACGCGAGTCCTTCTGCTTTTATCTCATCTACCCGAGTGGGGCCTATTCCACTAATACGTTCCATATCGTCTATAGAGCTAAAAGGCCGTAGTTCTTCTATTTGTTCTGCCCGTTCTACTCCTATTTGATTAATATTCTGTAGCTGCTCACTCGAGGCAGCGTTAATATCGATACACTCTCCCTGGGTTTCCTCTTCTACATTTTCATCAGGATTATTGCTTGAATGTTCAGACTCATTATCAGATGACATAATATCTTCAGAAGTACGTTCTTCCTCTTTCATTGTCTCAATATCATACGACTCTCCATCACTCGTCACGACAATCGTCCCGTCTACACTAGTACCGTATACCTCCGTACCACGTCCTTCTAATGCTTCAAGCACCGAATCATGGGGATGGCCGTACTGGTTATCTTCTCCGGCTGAATAAATGGCTACTGCCGGATCGACTTCATCGATAAAAATGGATGAACTGGACGTGTCTGATCCATGATGACCCAGTTGTAAAATATCCGTTTCCAATGTATATCCGCGGCTTATAATTTGTGCTTCTGTCGCTTCTTCTACATCCCCTGTAAGCATCACAGAAAAGTCATCTCCATATTGAAAACGAGCGGATAGAGAGTTATTGTTCTCGTCGCTATCCAGGTTTTCCGGATTAATCATTTCTATCTGCAGCGGACCTACATCGTATATGTCTCCCGCTCGTGATTCCTCATACCCTACATCATAATAATCAATAGCATCGATGACACGTTCGAAGGTTTGAGATGTTTGAATCTCTCCGGACATAAATACTTCCTCTACGGAGAAATCTTCGATAATCCTGTCAGCTTGTCCAATATGATCGGCGTGAGGATGACTAAGCATCATAACATCTATGTTTTCAATTCTTTCTGTGTTCAAATAATGGATTACATCGTCTTGGTTCCAATCCCCCGCATCAAAAAGGACAGCATAGTCTTCATCACCTTCACTGTATTCAAATAACGTGGCATCTGCTTGCCCAGCATCGATAAAATGTACTTTGATATCCTCTATAGGCTCTGTTTCTTCGTTTATCTGATCTTCATTTGTTGGCTCTTCTTGTGCCGTTTCTACTGACTGAACTGCTTCTTCAGACGAGCTGGCTTCCACTTCTGTCGCCTCAGTAGATCTTTCTTCACTATCGACTGCTTGTTCACTACTACACCCAGCTGTAACTAATAAAAAACTACCAAGTAAAATAGATATGTACTTCATTTCCATACTAAATACCCCCTTCTTTAGTTTATCATTTTAACTGGGAGTGAAGGGGGTGAATATCATAAAAATTGTATATTGTAATCTTGTTTACTATTAATACTAATTGATAGCACTATATTCCAGCCTTGACACTGGGACCCTGCCCCCTTTGGAATCCCTAAACCTCGAAGCAACTTGCTTCCCTTTTCTGCTCCTTCGTCGCTGTATGTTACCAAAGGGGGCTCCCCTAGTGTAAAGGCACGCTTCGCTTGGAATAGTATACACAGGGCCATTCATTATTAATCATGCATTTCTTAACTATGGATAGTAACTTTATCTTGGGTAATACGATTTGAATTAGATGAGTTTGAATCAGTAAGAGTGGTTAATGCTTTTCGAAGGATTGCTACGTCCTGAGAAGTTAAAGGCTGCATATGGCATACTTTATTGCGGATAGATGTAGTATGGCGGATCACTTTCTTTTCTTTTGGGGATAGCTGCAGGGAGTTATAATCCAGCGTTAAGGTGATGAGCTGCCAGTAGGATGGTTGGTTGGAAGTAAGAAGATCTGGGAGTAAAGAAAGTAGATGGTTTCGAAGGGTTATTTCAAGTTCGTAGAGTTGTGAATAGGCTTCTAGTAATGTTGCTTTATGCTGTTCCATAGCTCAGCTCCTTTACTATAGATTGTAATGAACTAAGACTTAACTATCAACTACTTTATTCCATAATTAACAATTTTAAAGCGATTGAATGTATAATGAGAAACATTATAGTTTTTTACTTTTATGCCGTAGTCTTTTGGTGATGAAGAGTCCCTCAAATATACTCAATGAAGTAGGCCCTCCAGGGCGGAAAGATCCTGGAGGGGTCACTTCAGGGAGATTGAGGGACGCAAGGTTCGACACCAAAAGGAAACGGAATAAATGTTATAGGAGGATGCCAATTGGATGATCAAAACCAAGAGTCTAATAATAGTGAGAAAAAAATCAATCAAGATAAAAATCATACAAAAGAAAACAACTTTTCTTCTACCAATTTCGAAAAATTTATTCCTAAAACCTTAGTACCCCCTCGCCCTCTCATAACTGACTCGATGTTAAAAGCTATTACAACTGCTTCAGTAAAAAATAAACTTTTTGAAGAAATCACTTCAAAAAATAACATAATGAATAGTATTACTTCTAATCAAATTAAAGATCTAAGTAATATAGTTAAATGGAAAAGTAACATTAATCCTCAATTATTCAATACAATAGATATATACAAAAAAATCATTCCTAACCAGTTCAATGTAGTTAAAGAGACATTTAAAGTCATTGATTGGAAAGCTATTAAAGAACATCATGAACAGTTTACGAATAACATTTTTCAACTACTTCAAGAAACTCAAAAAGAACTATGGTGTTTGGACATTGATTTAGCCTCACAAATCGTTGAAAACGAAGTTAAAAGATCTGAAATAGAAAATTATATTAGAGATAATTTAGATTTATATATTAAAGATTTGAAAGACGAGCCATTATTTGCATTACACAGCAGCTTAATTCAAGAAGCTTATGAGGCGTATCAGTTAGGTCATTATAAATTATGTACTATTTCACTCTTTGCACCTTTTGAACACATATTTGTCTGTTGGTTTGAAGGATATATTGATGGAGAAGACGTAAATGTTCGTCAAAGACCAAAAAGACCCGAACGCGGTAATAGCATCATCGGAAGAAGTAGAAAACTTATGAATACCGAATACAATGAAACAGAGCGTAAACAATTAATGATAATACTTACAATGCCTATTGTTCATTTCTACTCTAAAACGTTTGGAAACTTTTCTGAATATATTCCTGATCGAAAGCTCAATAGAAATGCATTAATGCATGGTTTTTATAATTATGATTCGATTACTGAAGTTGACGTATTAAAATTATTTCAACTATTAAAGTCTCTAACTGTACTTGAATACATCTCGTATGAGGATGTATTCGGCAATGATTCTTCTAGTGGAAGTAAGCATTAGTATTCTACACTTGATAGAAAATATTGATAAACCAATCTTAATGATGGTTTTTTGAGGTGATGTAATGACATGGAAAGCATCTTTATTATTAGCAATTTCGTTTTTGATCGCTGGATGTTCCAGTGATAACTCAGAGTCCTCCGCGGGTAATGAAACTGCTGATTCAACCGAAGAAACGGAAGAAACAAACGACACTGAAGAGACTGCTACACAGAGTAACTCTCCTATACAGACACCTACGGAATATACCGGGTATACTCCGGGCCGGGGGAATCCCCCTTTCTATAAAGTAGACGTGCCGGATATTTTCACGGTAGATCCGGATTATTATGCCGGGCCGGGGCCCCTGGTGTTTACGTATGAGCCGAAGGATATTGATTATTTCCACGAAGGCGGCGACTACAATAATGCCTATGATCAAATAAGCACGTTGAAGATAACTTCTTCAGAAATAGGTAATGGAGTCTCTAATGAAGAATATTTAGAGCAGCTACGGACCAAAACGATTAACAGCTTCGTTTCAGATGGCACGACGTACGATGTAATAGAAAAAGAAGACACTGAAATGGGCCCATTTGAATATGGACTACGAACTGAAGAAGATGATCATACCCAAATCACTTTTCATACCGAACATGAGGGTATTGGGCTGCAGGCTACACTGACTATTCCCCATGACACCGAGGAGGGCGATATGATTCTAGAACAAGGCCTGGAAGCACTGCAGACCGTCACATTCGATAATCCGGAAACGTGGGAAGAGCGCCCGGACAGAGCACGCTTTGAACATGAGGTGGTCTATGAGCCTTATGAAAGAAGCGAGCCCGGCACGATTGCAGAAGATGGCTACTCCATCACGTTCCCGGCTTTTCCAGAGGAATTTTCCTTAGTTGGCACTGATCCTGCTTCTTATTATATGGCTTCTAAAACATATGAGGACCTGGTCGATTCATCCCGGACAGAGTATAAGCGTACAAGGTCCTCTATTGAAATTTTAAGTATGCCTGTCTCTTCAAATATTTATAGTGAAGAAGCAGTCGCCCAGCTAGATAAAGACGATAAAATGTGGGGATCATCAGGAAATATACAATCATTATCATTTGTAGAAGATAATTTTGAAATGGGTGACTTCACAACGGGCGTTCATAGGGAATTCGATACTTTTGAAGAGTATTTTTTCATCACAGAAACCGAAACAAGTGTTATTATCGCACGCTACAATCTAATTCCCGGCACTGATGATTACGAAGAATTAAAGTCTATATATGAAGAAACCATTACCACATTTGAATTGCATTAGAATTTTTTATCGCTACCTTTAATTGTGACTAATAGGTTTGCTATGATTTTTTACAGATTAAAAAGCCTCCAGCAATTGGAGGCTTTTTATTATTTCGATTCACTTTGCACTATATCCATCAACTGATTTACTTGTTCTTGGGTCACTTCATTTTGTTTAGCGATTACTAGGGTCAAGCCGGATATAGATTTTTGAAAGTCTTTTACAATCGGTTCAAGCCGAATAAGTAAATAGGAAGCAACCGCTATAGGAAAGCCAACATTTGATACGAGTGTAACAAATTCGTCCATAAGTCTTCTCCTTTCTTGTCTATGTATAAAGGCAGCCAATCGCCTGGCTGCCTTGTTTATTTATTGAATAGTAATATCTTCTACAGCTCGAGTAACGACGCGGGCTCCGATTTTTTGATTAATAAAGTAAGCATTTCCGCTAAAGACTGGATTAGCAAGCATCGTATCCATCGCAGCATTTACTTCTTCAGAGGTGATATCAGCTCGAGGGTTAGCTATACGGATCGTTACTATTTTATCAAGCGAGTTCTTGAATCGTAGTTCCAGGTTACTTGTGGACATATTAAACTGCTCCTGTCATTTGTATTTTTAGTTAACGGATGGAGGTACAACAACTGTAGTAGAACGCAATTCACTATTTTCAACAAACAAAAATTTAGTTGATGGCCATGCACATAGAGAAGCTACCGTAGTTGCCATTAGATGAATAGTTTCTACTTCAGCATCTGTTTTGCATTCATAGTTTGCTCTCTTAGTAGCGCCTTCTCCATCTGTACCGCCATTTTCATCAAAGTACTCGATTACCAGGTTTGATTTTACTAAGTGTTTATTAATCATTTACCTTCCTCCTTTTCTACATTTTTTCTTTTTCGTTAGTATAGAAATAAGGGCAATCAGGGCCGGTGAATTGCCCCTACCTCTATAAGAACGAAAAAAAGCCGAGGGTTCCCCCACCGGCTATCTTTATTATAATACGCTCTATGCACTGATACAATAGTATTTAGAAAATATTACCAGTAGTAATAATCTTAATTAACAAACTCGTTAAACATGATTATTCTCCTAATTCTTCATCAATTATAGCCTCTAGCTTTTCCGCTGTATTTTCTTCTCCCAATTCTTCAGTAACTATAGCCTCTAGCTCTGCATCTCTTTCTTCCACCGTCATATCTGCAATTTCTTCCTCTTGTCTTTTCACTTCAGCATCTAATTCTTCCTGAGTCATGCCATATATAGCTTCGAATTCTTCTTCACTCATAGTTTCTTCACTCGGTGTCTCGATTTCAGTAGTATTAGTTTCTTCTGAAGTAACATCTTCTTGTGGCTCATCGTCATTTACAGTTTCAACATTCTCTTCTGTTTCTACCGATTCACTTTCAGCGTCGGATACTTCTGCCTCTGTATCATTTACAGTGGTGTCTGAGGATTCCGTGGCAGCTATGACTAATATAAAACCTAATACTCCTATACCAAAACTTAATGCCGAAGCTTTAATTAATTTTATTCCATTTTCTTTTTTTAATGCTTTTAATATGACTCCCACTAATAAAAGAACTGGTGTAGCTAATATAGCTAATACAAATAACAAGATACCCAAATTCGCCACTTTCATCCTTCTTTCTGCTCTTAGTTTATAGTAAAAAACAAATAAATTTTTCTTTGTAATATAAACTTTGAGTTTTTGTTTATATCATATACTATAATTTTACATATATCTATAACTATTTAACTACAATCTGTACTTTTTTATTTGCTAATAAAAAAACTCTGCTCCCAATTTAGGAAACAGAGTTTTTCATTTGAACCTGGTGGCAAATACTATTTTTTCTTTCTCGACCGATTATTTATCCATTTTTTCAGTTCGTCAGTAGCTACTATCAGTTTAGAATTTAAGTCAAAGTCGTTTCTATTGGAGTTATTTGGTCTTGGATGCCTAGGGAATGTTTCTTTTTTGCTTAATCCAAACACTTTAACTTTTGAAGAATTTTCTATAATTACATTTTTCAGCTCTTCGTCTTCAATTAATTGGCGAATATAAGTTTGGCCAAATCCTCCCCAAGCTATTATAATTTCGTTTGAATTGCTTATAGCATATTCGATACATTTTTTATTCATCTTTTCTTTTACCGACAAACGTATTTTTTCTTTATCTTCAAGATCAAGCTTTTTTGTACTCGGGTTTATTAAAGGTATTATATTAACAACATACAACGCATCATACTCATCCGTACTAGCTCTTGCATACTTTAATAAGAACTCCACCGTATTATCAGAAGACAAAGAATTAGCTGAGCTCGGATTAGTCATAATAACAGTTAAGATTTTGTTACCTGTCCCCCATCTTTTTTCTAAGAAATACCGCTTTTTAGGATTATTAGAATCATCGAATATAGCTTTACCACAACCTATATCGATACTTAATTGTGAAGATTTTTCTTCAATTTCTGCAAGATTATTTAGCATTTCTTGACCCCCTTAATTTCATAGATATCATCTTAAATAGAGAGTATTGATGTGGTTTTGTAGCAATAATATAATCTGATATTCCTTTTTGTAAAGGCAATACAGCTTCCTCGTAAACTTGATGACATTCATTTATAAAGTCCTTATTTGTATTTAAAACATCTAAAAAATTAGAGTTGCTATTTTGAGTATGTATATCATAATGAATCATATCTCTATACCTCTTCACCCAATTTATTAAGTCTATATTTTTAGCTAAAGACTGAATGTCATTTTTAAGTTTTTTATCCATAGTAGCTGTCCACATCATGAATTCTTTATTACTATATTTCCAAAGATTATTTACATTTTTTAAAATAGGGTCCAACCCTTTAGTAAGAAGTCTTGTAAAAGTATACTCATCAATAAATTGCACATTTTTATTATTAATAAAAGCATCATGAATAAATATTAAATAGTTTAATTCTTGTAGACATATCAATAGCCGAAATTGAAGAGATTGGTATGCTAATGCTTTTCTATCATCTTCAAAGAATTTTTCTGCCCTTACATCAAAGTTTTTAATCCTAATTGTCTCATTTTTAATACTAGAGTCGGCTTGATATAAATTTAAGTCTATTGAACCTAATATATGCGATTCGATTTCCACTATAGTTTCAGAAATCGTTTCAACTAAAAAATTCTTTATTTTTTCTTTGGATCCACTATCAGATAATGAAGAAAAAGGATCTTCAAATTCTGAATCTAAAAATATATATGTATTGTAGATGGTACTTCCTATTATCTGATCTTCTTTTAAAAATAATCCTATATTGTTTTCATAACTTTTAAAGTTTTCTTCATGAATTTTTCTTATTTTTAGATAGATATCATCGTTTTTCAGGCTTTTTCTTCTTCCAAAAAGTTTTACATTTTGCCTGATTCTATTTATATTTTTATCCAGCTGAACAGGCAGATCAAATGTTTCAACAATTTCTTCAAATACCAAACAATAGTCTCTTAATAGTACAAAGTTATAGACTGTTATAAATTCACTGGATTTACCAAATCGATATAAAATTCTGTTTAACATGTGCAAATCCATTGCTGCGGTATTTTTAGCCGAATTCAATGTATTCCTCCTAAAATTAAATATTAGTAGTACGATTTCCTGAATATTATTTAATGTTTTTATAGCCATTTAATATTGTTCTCATATAAAAAAGTAGAGTACATAAAGCATACTCTACTTTTTTATACTTATATAGTGAATTCTTTCTGTACATACTCTCCTTCTTTTAAGTCCATATCCCCTTCTTCAATGCTGAATAAATCGTCAGCATCCTCCGTACCTTTGTTACTTTCACCAACTATGCTTCCTTCTGCAATAGCTGCCTTTTCTTCAAATAAGCTGATCTGTGCCGACTCTATTGATACGTTTACCATTTCATCGGGCCGGAATTTTCTGAGAGCAATAAAGTTTTCGTTATTCAGCTCGATGTCCCCTAATATAATTCTTACCGACTGCTGCCATTCGTCTTTCTTTGTTTTGTTCACTATTTCTATTTTCTTAATGCTTGCACTTAATACCGACTCTCCCATATAAATACCTCCTATAGTTGTTGTACTTCAATTTTTGTAGCTGTTTTTAGATGCTGCTCGACTTGAGCCAATACGTTCTCCGTTTCTTTATAAGCGCCTATTTGTTTATCGTTAATAAGGATCCTGTACGCTCGTTCTCCTTTAAAAGCAGGAGCGGGACTTGTACGTGTTGGAGTGAGTCTTAACAGCTTCATCAGGCCGTTAACATGCCCCTGGGCGATGGCCTTGAGAACAGTGGCATCTTTTAATCGCAGGCTGTCTTTTGGATGATCAATAAATAAATTTTCTGTTAGGACAGCGGGCATTCTCGTGCTCCGTAGTACCGCAAAGTTTGCTTCTTTCATCCCTCTATCTTTCTCATACAAACGAGTCGCAATTTCCTCATGTACAGCCTTCTGATACTCTTTCGTTTTGCTGCCTGCTTTCGTAAAAGTAAAGGTCTCAAACCCGCTGCCGCCTCCAGCGTTAATATGAATCGACAGAAAGTAATCCGCTCCCCAGGCATTGGCCAGCTCGGCTCTCCCCTCTAACGAAACAAAGGTATCTCTCTCCCGTGTCATTCGTACATCCACATGGTAGTTCTGCAGTAGCGTTTGTTGGATATGCTTCGCTATTGTTAGTACTAAATTCTTCTCCTGAAGACCGTTAGCAACCGCTCCTGGATCCCTGCCTCCGTGTCCTGGATCAATCATGATTTTCACTTTTTCCATATGCTATTCGTTCCTTTCATTTTGTATTGTCGTAAATTGTCGTAACCGGTGATCCGCTCCGTTTAGTGTTAGAACCTGGGTATGCTGCATCATCCGTGAAAAATTACGCTCGCCTATCTTTCGCTGCAGATCTCGCCCATTTAGGTTCGTCGTGAATATCGTATGTTTTCCAATACGACTATCTACGATCTCAAACACTTTCGACGTGCTCCAGCTTCCGCTGTGATCGGACCCGTGCTCTGCTCCTATGTCATCCAGCACTAAACAGTCTGCTTGTTCCAGTACGGTTAACAAATCGTCCTCAGCATATTGGCTATTCTTGTTATAAGTCGCTTTTAATTTAGTCAGCAACTTGGGAACCGATATAAAGATGCCCGTATGTCCTTGATCCAATACCCCTTTTAATACCGAGACCGCTAGATGCGATTTACCTAAGCCGTATGAACCTGTTAACAAGAGATTACCTGGAGCAGTTAATGAAAAATGCTCTGTATACGACTCTGTACTCTGCTTGGCCACCACCTGGGAATCATTTTTAGGTACATAGCTCTCAAATACACTTTCTTTCAAATCAGCATTGATTAAACTATTCTGGTCGAACAGCTGAAACAGCTTTTCCTTTTCCCGCTTTGCCTTGTTACGGAGCACCTGCCTTCCTATCTCTATGTCCTCGCATCGGCACCCATAGGTGACTTCAATACGCTTTCCTTTATTTGGGCCAAAAGGCATAATGACTCTTCGCAAAATCACTCGTTCGCTGCATCCCTCACACTGGAAGCGGCGAATGATATTAGAATCCGAAATCGTATCCTTTATCGCCGGCGGCAGATGATCGCTTGCTTGTATCACGGCTTACTCCTCCTTTACTTTGCTTTGGAAAGGGAGTAACCCGTTTATTCCTTTTGTCTTGTTCCGCTTGTATAGCATCTAAAGTAAATAAGCGTTTTGTCTCCCAGTCTTGAAGAATTCTTGATACGTATTTCCAGTTACGCACGTTCTGCAGGAGAGCGATCTTCATCGCTTCAATCACTACTTCTTCCGGCTCTTCAAACGAGGTATTCGTTAACCAGCTGTTCATGCTATCGCTGATAAACGGAGAAAGCATCCCAAATCCATTTTTCTCAAAAAATTGAAAGCAATTGATTGATGTTTCGTTTTGTATTGTTTGTTTATGTTTAATTAATGGGGACACATTCCCTCCCAAATTGCCTGCAGTACTCTCTGCATTACTGTCTGCAAAAGAGTGTGCATAGGTTACTGCACGTGTATACAGCACATACACAGCCGCTTGATTGCCACGTCTGCTGGAGAAGTCTATATACCCTTTTTGCTTCAGTTCGTTACGTGCATTGTAAAACGATCGTTCTTTTACACCGGCCTTGATGCATACGACTGATACAGCCACGGAGAAATTTTTTGGCCATCCGGCTTTGTTGCAGATATGCATTAAGGCATGCCATATCGCAATAGCTGACCCGCTCAGTGGATTAGTCTCCTGCTGATCATAAAAGGCATTTAGTTCTTTTAAGTAATTCATAAACCCCCCTGGTGCTATGTTTTTCTTATTGGTTTGAGAGATAAGGAAAAGAGAAATGCTAAGAGGATGTTGCGAAGGGAAATTGAGGTGGATTATACGTTAACGATATCTTGTGCCGGCTTATTTGCCTGCGACTCGAGCCAAGAGAAGAAAGCTTCCCGCTGCACTCGCTTTAACCGTCCCATACGTAGAAGTGGAAAATCTGTGAGTTCCATCAACTCATACGCTACTCGCTTCGAGCAACCGATGATGTCCGCTACGTGCTCTACTTTAAGCAAAAGTGGAAAGTCGTTCATTGTCTGCTGCATTACTCTGCCCTCCTTTTAAACTCATATAGAACTCTTTGTAGACTTCCTCATAAAATAACCACTCTACCGAAACGCCAAACCGATGAGCCAACCGTAACTTATAAATTCCTTTCGGCTCTTTTGTGCCTGATTCGATATGAGCAATCATGCTCTGTGACAGTCCCACACTTTTACCAAGCTCTGTTTGGGTGAGGTTAAATCGTTGACGCAATTCCATAAAGCGAAGGTTTCTTGTGTCCATTAGTGCCCCCTTGATAAGTACTTAAAGTGATAGTGCAAAATTAGAATACATTACATTAACGGTTAATTCAATAAAATTATTACAAAAAGTGTTATATTAATTGAAAATATTACTTAAAGTGATATAATGAAATTAATTTTATGACTATCCGTTATAAAAGAAGTCTTTTAATAAAGAGGAGCGGGATAAGAAGTGGCAAGCTTTGGTGAACGTCTTAAAACATTTCGCTTACAAAAAGAACTATCGCAAGCCGATTTAGCAAGAGCTTTAGATGTATCCCAAACAACTATTGCATCATATGAACGAGGCGATAGACGACCTCGTCAGAATTTAATGGTTAAGATTGCTCAATACTTCTCTGTATCTCCAAACGAGCTGCTCGGTTACGAAAAAAGCCAAGAGAATTATGCTATTGAAGGATTGTTAACCGTACCGGTATTTGATTATCTTCCTTACGAGACTTCCTTAAAAGATACCGATTATATTACGCGTTACGCCTACTTACCGGACGATGGTCAGTATAACGTAGAAAAGCTATTTTTCTTCATTACACCAGACAACGCGATGGAAGGCTATAGTCGTATTCAATATGGGGATACATTGATCGTACATGGCAAAGAGGAAATTAAAGACGGAGATATTGCTGTTCTCCATATCAACGAATCGGAAGCGGTTATCAGGCGGGTATACAACCAGGCTAATTCAGACAATCTATTACTCATACCAGACAATGCGTATTATAATCCCCTCTCCCTCCCTACTAGCGAGGTTAAAATACGAGGCAAAGTAGTACAAGTTATCTTTTCACCAAAATAAAGAGAGAATTTCTTTAAGGAGGTGATGACAGTAAGACATTTACAAGTAAACATTTCATCTATTGAAAGGAGTTAGTCAAGGTGAAGGGCCATGTTTATAAAAGAGGAAAAACCTGGACGTACACAGTCGATCTCGGGAAGAATCCTGCTACTGGAAAAAGACAGCAAAAAAGTAAAGGCGGCTTCAAAACAAAAAAAGAAGCCCAGGCAGCATCTATTAAAGCTCAACAAGAGATAAACGAAGAGACTTTTGTTGATGAGCAGGCTATTTTATTTAAAGATTTCGCAGATCAATGGTTAAATATGTACGCCTCTTCCGTAAAAGTAAGTTCTGTTCGTGTAAGAAAAATTGAAATGAAGCGTCTCTGCGATTACTTTGGTTATGTAAAATTAAAAGATATTAACGGCGTTCGTTATCAAAAGGTATTATACGATCTGCAACAGAAGGGATATTCCAATTCTAGTATTGATGGCGTGCATAGTACCGGGCGCATGATATTTAAGAAAGCATTGGAATTTGAGTTAATAAAAAAGAACCCTACAGAGTTTGCTAAGGTCCCTAGAAAAATCGACTCGGTTCAAGAATTAGAAACAAGAAACAAGGATATTAAATACCTGGAGAAACATGAATTAGCAGCCTTTTTAAAAGCAGCCAAAAATGAAGGCCTGCAGTATGACTACCTCATCTTCTCTTTACTAGCCTATAGCGGTATGAGAGCAGGTGAACTATTAGCTTTAAAATGGAACGATATTAATTTTAACGAGTCGACTATTAATATAACGAAAACACTATACAACCCTAAGAATAGAGAAAAAGAATTTGAGCTGCTCACACCGAAAACGAGCGGGTCGGTCCGGAAGATAAAAATAGATGAAGACATTCTTTCGCTTTTGAAAAAGCATAAGAAAGAACAAACCGAGTGGAAGATGATGACTCGTGATGAGTATGTAGACCAAAATTTTATTATTACTCGTATGAGCGGGTATCCAGAGACGATTAAGAAAATTGCTATTCGAATGAAACGTTTATTGAAGTTAATAAAAATTGAAAGAAACTTAACTCCTCACTCTTTCAGGCACACTCATACCTCTCTTCTTATTGAGGCTGGAGTCGGTATTAAAGAAATTCAACAACGACTTGGCCACACCGATATTGAAACCACAATGAACATTTATGCTCACATGACAAAAGAAATGGAAGAAAAAGCTTCCCACAAGTTCAGTGAACTCATGAGAAGCTTAAAATGAAAATTCTTCAATTGTTAGCAAAATGTTAGCATTTGCCTCATTTTATCCTCTTTTATCAAGAAGAATCCCTATTACATAAGGGTTATGAGAGCGACATTACATCATGCCGCCCATTCCGCCCATGCCACCGCTCATGTCGGGCATGCCGCCGCCGTAGTCACTGCTGGACTCCGGCTTTTCTGCGATTACTGCCTCAGTTGTGAGGAACATCGCAGATACGGAAGATGCGTGCTGTAGTGCAGAACGGGTTACTTTTGTAGGGTCGACGATGCCGGCCTCTACCATGTTTACCCATTCGTTGGTTGCGGCGTTAAAGCCGATGCCAATTTCTTCGTGCTTCATTTTCTCAACGATAACGGAGCCTTCAAGGCCTGCGTTAAGCGCGATCTGGCGAAGCGGCTCTTCTAGTGCACGAACCACGATGGATACGCCTGTTGCTTCGTCGCCTTCTGCTTCGATAGCGGCAACCGTCTTGTATACGTTCATAAGCGCGGTACCACCACCGGATACGATACCTTCTTCTACCGCTGCACGCGTAGAGTTCAAGGCGTCTTCGATGCGGAGCTTACGCTCTTTCATTTCTGTTTCGGATGCGGCTCCAACTTTCACGACAGCGACACCGCCGGAAAGCTTAGCAAGGCGCTCCTGAAGTTTTTCTTTATCGAATTCAGAAGTTGTTTCTTCGATCTGGGATTTAATCTGGTTCACACGGTTGGAAATCTGATCCGGCTGGCCATTTCCTTCCACGATCGTTGTGTTGTCTTTATCAATGGTAATCTTGTTGGCATTACCAAGCATGTCGACTGTAGCTGTCTTCAGGTCAAGGCCTGTATCTTCCGTAATAACCGTACCGCCTGTAAGCGTTGCGATGTCTTCAAGCATTGCTTTACGGCGATCGCCGAATCCAGGTGCTTTAACAGCTACTGCGTTGAAAGTGCCGCGGAGCTTGTTTACTACAAGTGTAGCAAGCGCTTCGCCTTCTACGTCTTCTGCAATAATAAGGATTGGACGGCTCTGCTGAACCACCTGCTCGAGTACCGGAAGAACTTCCTGGATGTTGGAGATCTTCTTGTCGGTAATAAGAATGTACGGGTTATCAAGCTCAGCCGTCATCTTATCGGAATCCGTCACCATGTAAGGAGACGCATAGCCGCGGTCAAACTGCATACCTTCTACAACTTCAAGCTCTGTATCAAGTCCACGGGACTCTTCTACTGTGATAACGCCGTCGTTTCCAACGCGCTCCATCGCTTCTGCGATAATTTCGCCGACTTCGTCGGATGCAGAAGAAATAGCTGCTACCTGTGCGATTGACTCACGGCCTTCGATTGGCTTCGAGATCTTCTGCAGTTCATCTACAGCAAGCTTCGTTGCTTTCTCGATACCTTTGCGGATACCCATTGGGTTTGCGCCGGATGTTACGTTCTTCAGGCCTTCCTGGATCATAGCCTGGGCAAGAACGGTTGCTGTTGTCGTACCGTCACCGGCAATGTCGTTTGTTTTGCTTGCTACTTCGGATACGAGCTGCGCGCCCATGTTCTCGAAGTTATCTTCTAATTCGATTTCTTTTGCGATCGTTACACCATCATTGGTGATAAGCGGGGAACCGAATTTTTTCTCAAGAACAACGTTGCGTCCTTTCGGTCCAAGCGTTACTTTTACTGCGTTAGCTAGTTCGTCAACACCGCGCAGCATTGAGCGGCGGGCGTCTTCGCGGAACTTAATATCTTTAGCCATTAATTGTACCCTCCTGAGTGCGTATTTGTTTCGTTAGGTGCTGCTTTTATACGTGCATGCATGGAATGATTAGTTTACGACTGCAAGAATGTCGCTTTCACGGATGATTAAGTACTCCGTACCGTCAAACTTTACTTCTGTTCCGGAATATTTGGAATAAATCACTTTATCGCCTTCGTTTACTTCAAGCGGGCGTCTTTCTCCGTTGTCTTTCACTGCACCGGATCCAACCGCTACTACTTTGCCTTCCTGCGGTTTTTCCTGGGCAGATCCCGGCAGGACAATACCGCCTTTAGTAGTTTCTTCTGATTCAACTTGCTCAATAATAATACGGTCACCTAGTGGCTTTAACAAGGTAGAACCCTCCTTCAGAGTTAGCGTAAAGTCACGGCGTCCCTTGAAAAAACGGGCGCTGGCCTTTACTGTTTTTTCATTTTTAGCACTCGGATGTGCTGAGTGCTAATCCACTTATTATATTAATCATTCTGCTTTTGTTTTGCAAGCCCCTGCCGAAAAAAAGTTTCTGCTTTTTCGCACCGGACCCTTTCTTCTTGTTCCCGTCCTCTCTGATTTTTAATCTTATTTTCTCTTCGTCTTCACAATTGTTTCACATGCATTATCGTAAGGGATCTGCCGCCTGCTGTGGTACAATGACGGTTGGTACGGCTTAAAAGCCGCTGAACGATTTTACTTATGTTAAGGAGTGGACGTTATTGAATAAGCGATATTGGGCGATTCTGGTGACGTATATTGCTATGCAGCTCTCCGGTATTCTTGGCATTCCGCTGCTGCTTGCAACCGGAATGGATACCACGCAGAGCGTTGCTGTATGGAGTATATTCAGCTTTATCGCCGCCCTGGTAGTCATGCTTCTGCTGTTAATACCGGAGCGTAAAGCCAGGCCCCATCCTAAATTAAAACGAACCACCGTCGGGGACGCGGTGCTGTGGAGCTTTCTTGGTATTCTGCTCGCCTTCGTCGCCCAGTATGTGGCGGTGATCATTGAAACAGCCCTTTTCAACGTCGAACCCGGCTCGGAAAACACGCAGCAAATCGTCGAGATGGTTCAAATGGTGCCGGTCTTCGCTCTTGTCGTGGCTGTGGTCGGCCCGATCTTAGAAGAGCTCGTTTTCCGCAAGGTGCTGTTCGGTGCGCTCTACCGCCGCATGAACTTTATCTTTGCGGCGTTAATCAGCTCCGTCATCTTCGCGGCAGTACACCTTGATTTCACGCATCTCTTAATTTATACCGCTGTCGGTTTTACGTTTTCCTTCCTTTATGTAAAAACCGGACGGATTCTCGTACCGATTATTGCCCACGTGGCGATGAACGCGTTTGTGGTTGTGACGCAGGTGATCTTCGCGGATCAGCTGGAAGAAATTATCCGTGAAGCGGAACAAGCCGCGCTGATTATTGGAGGATTGTTTCTATGATGTCTCCGCTGACGATGTCGATGATTTACTTTGGAATAGCCGGCTTCTGTATTTTCCTTGGCCTTCAGTTTGCCGGGGAGTACGGAATGTGGAGCGTGATGAGCGTGGCACTTGCTGCCATCGCCACGTTCGACCTTATGCTCGGACACCGCTTCTGGGTGCTTCATAAACGCATGAAAGCATCAGACAACCCGGAAAAGAAAGACAATAACGATAAAAAAGATCAATAAAAAGAAGCACCCCGCGCGGGTGCTTCTTTTTTTATTCTTCTGCCGCCTGCGTTTCTTTCTCCAGCCGCTCTAACGCCGTTTCTGCAAGGATATAATCAAAAAAGTGGGCTTCTGTGGATACCTGTTCGGGCTCGTGAACGTTTTCGAGCGGTTCTTTCCAGTCTGCCGCTTTTTCCATGTCTCCTTTGTCAAGAAAGTGCAGCATAATCAAGGCGTATACGGCGGGTGCTTCGTAGGCGACCGACTCTTCCATCGTTGTTCGGTCGTAGCGACCCGTCAGCCTCCCGTTCGTTTCATAAGTGTCATACAGCCAGTTTTCCAACGGCTGCACCTCCCCGGTGACCGCCTCCATCTGCTGCATGATCAGCACCTGGTCAATCAGGTTCACTTCGCCTTCCGTATAAAATTCTTTCTCCTGTTCCGCAACGTTATACCGTTCGTAGTAGTAGAGGCTGTCATCCAGGGCAGCACGTGTAACACCTTCAAGCGAAGCCCCGTCCCACCCGAAGCTTTCCCAGGCAGCAGCGGAAAAGTAGCTGAAGTGCACTTCCTGGGAGAGGGATCCGGACGGCCAGTCGTAAAAATCATGCCATTCGCCCTCGTCATACTGATAATGATAGACCGCCTGCTGAATGGACTCCGATAGCTCCTGATACGACTCTTCACCGAACAGTTCGGCACCACGCTGCAGCGCATAGGCAATACGGACATCGTCAATCAGTGCGTTGACGGAAATATCCTCCTCCACCTTCCATTTAAGAAGCGTCCCATTCTCAAGCTCTTCGGTGAACTCGGACAGGCGCTCCACTTCTGCCGCAAAGGCGTCCCCGTCTTCGATGACGAGCAGGTAGTCCAAATACAGGCCGATCGATTCAGACAGGTATTCCGTGTTACCTTCCCCGTCCGGGTAATTGGCGATCAATCCGTTGTCTCCCCGATATCTGTCTTCTACTACCGTCACGGTTTCATCCTCCTCCCTATCCGGCAGAAACAGCCAGACGGCTGCCAGGCCGCTGCCGATAATCAAAAGTACGGCAATCATCCATTTTTTCACGAATTCTCTCCTTTAAAGCGTTCTGTTTTGTCCCAGAGTATGGTGCGCTTTCGTATTCGGCTCGCAAAGTAGGAGAAAAAGCTTTTCGCGAGCAGTACGAGAAACAGCTGGGCGTACGTAAAATACATAATGCCCCCTACTGCCACCTGAAAGCTCCCGGCATCTTTTTCCAGCACCTGTGCACTGAGAATCTGGCTCGTATATACAATATAGCTCATAAACCAGACCATTAACAGCGGAACCGCCAGAGACACCGACACCACATCAAACAGGCTGAGAATCAGCAGCACATTGGAGACAAACAGCACGACCACAAAAAAGAAATACGTCGCAATATGCTGGATCGAATGAATCAATGTCGTCCGGTTCCAGAACGAAGCGTCCTTTAATGACTTTTCCAACAAATAAATGTTTCCGATCAGCCAGCGCGTGCGCTGCCGGATAAAAATCCGCAGCTGCTCGGGCTCCTGTTCCCACGTTCTCGCTTCCGGCACGACGGGAAGGCGCCAGCCTTTCGAGGCCACCCGGATCGTCAGCTCCGCATCTTCGGCAAGCGCGTATTCATCATAGCCACCGAGCTCTTCGAGGGCGCTTACTTTTAGGAGCATGTTCGTCCCGGCAAGCGATCCCATCTTCCACCAGTGCCAGCGTCCGCTCTGCATCAGCAGCTGAAACACTTCAAATTCGAGCGCAATCATGCGCGTCAGCAGGTTTTTCCGGGCGTTGACTGTCTTCACATAGCCGACGGCTCCGACCGCTTTTTTCGTCTGCACGGCAGCCTCCACCAGCTTCTGTACCGCATCCGGCTCGGGCTGGTTATCCGCGTCATAAACGAGAAAATATTCGGTATCAATAAACGACAGACCGTGATTCAGTACTCTTGATTTCCCTTTCGGCTCACCCGGCGGCACCTGGACATAGTGAATACGGGAAAAAAGCCGGCTGTACTCCCGGCCGATCGCTTCTGTATCATCACTGGAATTGTCATCAAGCAGAATCACCTGCAGCCTGCCCGGATACTCGAGCGCCTGCATCGCCTGCAGCGTATACTGCATCACGACGCCTTCGTTATGTGCCGGAATCAGAATGGACACCGACGGATAGTCATCGAGCTTTTCAAACGGGTAGATTCTTCTCCGGTGAATAACACCGCCTACTGCCAGCCATGAATAGTAAATTAATAATACCCAGAAAAACGTCATTGCCGTAATGAAAAATATATCCATCGTTCAGGCTTCCTTTCTCACCCGGTACAGCTGCGCTGCGGACGTGTGGAAATCATATTCTTCCATATAAGAGGAATATACGTCATAGGGCGGCTCCTCCGCTGCCATGATTTTCTGCCGGTTTTCGTCCAGGCGGTTTTTGACAATCCCCACGCCGGTTTCATCCGTATTCTGCAGGAAAACAGAAAAGCTTCCGTCCTGATTAATCGTTGCCATATCGTACTGGGCTCGTATCGACTCCAGAATGACCCCACTCATGCTTTTCTGCAGGGCCGCCGTCGCATAAACCTGCGGCTTCAGCACAATGTGAAGCAGGTAGCCTGATTCTCCGCGTCTTTTCATGCCGGTAAGCATTAATTCCACCCGGCTTTCAAACTCGGAGATCGACAGCAGCATCGAAGAAGGCTCGTATTTTTTCAGCTCGTCCACCTGCTTTTCGAGAGCCGCATGTTCGGCAAGCAGCGTTTTGAACGAAGCAAAGAACAGCCAGACGCTCACCGTAAAAAGGCTGAACAGAATATGGTGGCTGATGAGCGTAAGCTGGGCAGGCGCACTTGCGAAAAACACGCTCCAGCCCGTTAAGTAAAAGCCGTATAAAAGAATCAGCGACAGCGCCGCCGGAAAAATATACCTTTTTGGGAGCAGCGCCATTCCTGCCACCGCCGCGAGAACAAGCATCATCGAAATAGCCTGCAGCAGCGCGCCCCCCACTTGAAACATGAGCAGAAGACACAAAGTCATAATCGTAAACAGGATAGTCATGGATACCGTCGGCTTCATCTTACGCCTCCTTCAGGGCAAATAAATGTTCAATAATGTCTACAATACGAACCGATGCCCGGCCGTCTCCGTAAGGATTCGGCCGATCCGCCATATCCGTGTAGGCCGCTTCGTCCTCGAGCAGCCGCGATGCCTCACGGACAATAACATCAGGGGATGTGCCGACGAGCTTAAGTACGCCAGCTTCGACCCCTTCCGGCCGCTCGGTATTTTCTCTCAGCACGAGCACCGGGACGCCGAAGGAAGGAGCCTCCTCCTGAATGCCCCCGGAATCCGTTAAAATCAGCGCAGCTCTTGAAGCAATATTATGAAAATCTACGGTTTCGAGCGGTTCGGTTAGATGAAGCCTTGGATTCTCTGTAAACATGTTATCCACAAGCGCGCGGATCTGCGGATTTTTATGAACAGGATAGACTACGTGCAGATTCGTAAATGCCTCGAGCAGCCGCTGAATGGCTGTAAAAATGCCCTTCATCCCGTCTCCTGCGTTTTCACGGCGGTGCGTCGTTAAAATAATAAACCGCTCCCCGCCTATCGCATCGAGAATCGGATGGGTGTAGTCCAGCCGTACAGACAGCGCGAGCGCATCAATGGCCGTATTGCCGGTCACAAAAATTGACTCCGGCGGTACGTTTTCCCGCAGCAGATTGTTCTCGGCGGCGGCCGTCGGGGCAAAATGCCAATCCGCTGCCGCGGCGGCAAGCTTCCGGTTCATTTCTTCCGGATAAGGAGAGAACTTATTACCTGTGCGAAGCCCGGCTTCCACATGACCGACCGGAATCTGCTGGTAAAACGCCGCTATGGAGGCGGCAAATGTGGTTGTCGTGTCGCCGTGCACGAGCACCAGATCCGGCTTTATCTCATGAAACAGCCGCTCCAGGCCTTCCAGCACCTTTACCGTAATTGTCGTCAGCGTCTGGCTCGGCTGCATAATGTGCAGATTATGATCTACCTCCAGCGTAAACGTCTCCAGCACCTGATCCAGCATTTCCTTATGCTGCCCCGTTACAATCAATGACGACGCCACCGACGTACGCTGATCCAGCTCTTTTAAAAGAGGTGCCATCTTTATTGCCTCCGGCCGGGTGCCGATCACTGTGACTACCTTAATCTTCTGCATGATTCCGCCTCATCTCCGTAACATAGTTACGCTATATATCGTAATTAATATGAAATTTTGAACAAAATATCAGGATTTATTTATCATAAATATATATAAATAGTCTTTTTATGAATAAACATAAAAAAAAGCCGCCCCAGGGGACAGCTTTTTTATTATCCATTATTCTGTTTATCGATTTCTTCCTGCCGGCGTTTCTGTTCTTCGAGTGCCCATTCTTCCATGCGCTGTTGCTCGGCCTTCAGTACTTTCTTATACGTCGACCTGGAAATAATAATGCTTATTTCATACAGCAGCAGGAGCGGCACGGTCACCATCAGATGCGAAACGATCTCCGGCGGCGTAATAAAGCCGGCCACGACAAGCAGCACGAAGTACGCGTACTTGCGCACCTTGCGCAGCCAGGCGGGCGTAATCATTCCGAGACGCGTCAGAAACATCACCACGACCGGGAGCTGAAACAGCAGCCCAAACGGCAGGGTGAGCTGGAACAGAAAGGAAAAATAGTCGTTCACTCCGTACTGTTCCGTCAGTCCCAGCCGCTCGGTCAGCGAGCTCAAAAAGCGGAGCACGTTCGGAAACAGAATAAAGTAAGCAAAAGCCAGTCCCCCGAAAAACAGGAACGTGGCAATCGGGATGTAGGAAAGGGTTGCTTTGCGCTCATTTTCCAGCAGGCCCGGAGCCACAAACGCCCAGAGCTGATGGAGCAGGAGCGGAAACACGAGTATCAGGCCGATCACAAAAGCGAAGTTCATATACAGCATCACCGGATCGGTCAGGCTGAAGACGTTCATCGGAAAATCTTCCGCTGCAGGAATGTTCTGCAGATACTCAATCACGCGCGGTGCAATAATCAGGCCGATAATCATGGCCGCAAGAAAAACGCTGCCGACCAGGATAATTCTCCTTCTCAGCTCCCCGAGGTGGTCATACAGCGTCATCTCTTCTTCTATAAGCGGCGGCTTCTGCTGATTACTTGGTTTCGCCGGTTTTTTGTTCGGATTTCTTTGGCTTCTCTTCATCGTCATCATCTGCCAGCCCCTTGGTTGCGTACTTAAATTCTCTCAAGGTGTTGCCCGCTGCCTTTCCAAGTTCCGGCAGCTTCTTTGGGCCGAATATGAGCAGTGCTACTATGGCAATCAGTGCAAGACTTCCTGGACCTATTGGCATGTTACAGCCTCCCTTTTTAAAATAAATCGGATACGTGCTTACGAATCGAGCGGGTAATTCCGTAAAAAGTAGACGAGTGTCTGCAGTTCAATCGATAAATCGATATGGTGCACCCTTATGTAAGGCGGCAGGGACAGGCGGGCCGGCGTGAAATTCAAAATTCCCTTAATGCCGGCGTCCACAATCTTTTCGGCGGTGGACTGGGCAAATTCGGCGGGAACCGTCAGGATCGCCACGCTTGGCTGTTCATCCTCAGGGGCCTTTTCGGTAAGCTGGTCGAGATGGAAAATCTCCACTCCGCCTACTTCCTTACCAACAACGTTCTCATTTACGTCAAAGGCCGAAACGATGCGTGTGTTATCGCTTCTGGAAAAATTATAGCGCAGAAGCGCGGTGCCGAGGTTACCGACTCCGACGAGGCAGACGTTTGTCCGCTCGTCCTGGTCCAGCGTTTTCCGGAAAAAGGACAGCAGGTAGGACACGTTATAGCCGTACCCTTTCTTGCCGAGTGCACCGAAGTAGGAAAAGTCCCGGCGGATCGTCGCCGAATCCACCTTCACCGCTTCGCTTAATTCTGTGGAAGACACCCTGGTTTTTCCGGAGGCATGCAGGTTTTCAAGAAATCGGTAGTACAGCGGCAGACGCTTCGCTGTAGCCTGTGGTATTTTTTGCTGGTCTGTATTCATTAGAAAGCCTCCAAAGGTCGCTGCCTGTATCAATCGGTACCAGGCATCGTTTGTATCGGGATCTCCCGGTATACACAGCATACCTGTTATCTGGGAGAAAGACGAACAGAAGGATTTCTGTTTACGCTTTCTTTTTTTATTGTACACCATATAAGCACGTATTGTCATAAGAATATGAAGGAAACCAGCCGTCTTTCTGTATCCTGAACAATCGCCTTTTCCCGTCAAATAAGCTAAACTAAAAGGTGAGACTTGTATAAAAGGATGGTTCTTGATGATTGCACTGCAGTGTATAGATATAACAAAGTCATTTGGCGCAGACACAATTCTGCATAACATAAAAATGGACGTAAAAGCCAAAGAGCGTGTCGCGCTTGTCGGGCGCAACGGCGCCGGCAAATCCACGCTTTTAAAAATCATTACCGGAGAGCTTGCGAGCGACTCCGGCCAGGTGGTCATTCCAAAAGACGTCGCGATCGGCTACCTCGATCAGCACAGCGGCCTCGACACCGACCGCTCCATCTGGGAGGAAATGCTGACGGTATTCACTGAACTCCGTAAAATGGAAAAAGATCTCCGCGGACTGGAAGAAAAAATGTCGGACCCGGCCCTTCTGGAAGAGCCGGCGGCCTATGAAAAGGTGCTGAGCGAATATGATTCGATGCAGCACACCTTTAAGGAACGCGGCGGCTACCAGTTTGAAGCCGATATCCGCGGCATTCTTTCCGGGCTCCGGTTCGGGGCGTTTGACTATGATACTTCAGTTAATGTGCTGAGTGGCGGACAGAAAACCCGCCTCGCCCTGGCCAAGCTTCTGCTTTCCAAGCCGGAGCTGCTGATTCTCGATGAGCCGACCAACCACCTCGATATCGATACGCTCCGCTGGCTGGAGCAGTATCTGTCCGGCTACGACGGTGCGGTGCTGATCGTTTCCCACGACCGCTATTTTCTCGATAAAATTGTCCAAAAGGTGTATGAAATTGCCTGGAACCGGGCTTCGCTGTATCAGGGAAACTACAGCTACTATATAGAAGAAAAAGCGTTCCGCTACGAACAGGAGCTCAAAACCTTTGAAAAGCAGCAAAAGGAAATTGCCGAGCTCGAGGACTTCGTGCAGCGCAATATTGCGCGAGCTTCCACGACTAAACGGGCGCAGAGCCGCCGCAAAAAGCTGGAAAAAATGGACCGCGCCGGAAAGCCTGACGGCGACCGGAAATCCGCGTCGTTTTCGTTTTCCATTGATAAAGAAAGCGGCAATGATGTGCTCATGATCGAGAACGTACAGATCGGCTATCCGGGAGCGGAGCCCATTATTAACAATCTGAGCCTGAACGTAAAAAAAGGCGAAAGCGTAGCGCTGATCGGCCAGAACGGGGTCGGCAAATCCACCCTTCTTAAAGCCCTGAAAGGAGATCTTCCCCTGCAGGACGGCACGATCCGGCTCGGAAGCAAAGTGAAGATCGGCTACTATGACCAGGAACAGGCAGATCTGAACACAAACAAGGATGTCCTGCACGAGCTTTGGGACGATTATCCACAGACGATGGAAAAAGATATCCGTACGGTTCTCGGAAACTTCCTGTTTACCCAGGAAGACGTACTGAAAAAGGTGTACGACCTAAGCGGCGGCGAAAAAGCCCGGCTTGCGCTTGCCAAGCTGATGATGCAGAAACCAAACGTTCTGTTATTTGATGAGCCGACCAACCACCTTGACCTCGACAGCAAGGAAGTTCTCGAGAGTGCGCTGATCGACTATCCGGGCACGCTCGTCTTCGTTTCCCACGACCGTTATTTTCTTAACCGGATGGCTACACGGATTGTGGAGCTGTCCCCGGGCGGCCTCCGCGACTATATCGGCGATTACGATTACTTCATTGCCCGCGTAGAGGACGAAAAGGAACGCGAAGCCATCCGCCGGGAGGAAGCGGCCGAAACGACCCCTGCTTCAGCCGGTGCCCCTGCTGTTAAAACAAGCTTTCAGCAGGACAAAGATGCCAAGAAAAACGAACGCAGGCGTCTGCGGCAGATTGAAACGATTGAAGCTTCTATTGAAGAGCTCGAATCCAGAATTGAAGAACACGAGCAGCAGCTTCTCGACCCCGATGTCTACAGCGACCACGAAAAGGCCGCCTCGATTCAGGCTTCTTCGCAGGAGCTGAAAACAGCCCTCGACCAGCAGATGGAAGAATGGGAAATGCTGCAGGAAGAAGAATAACGTACAGTAAAATAAGAGATAATAAGCATACCGCCTGCAGGATTTATTTTCCTGTCAAGCGGTTCTTTTTTCGAAATCCACACTTATACACACTATCCACAGAGTTGTGCACAGCCCCCTCTGCTTTCTATCCGGTGCTGCTGTGGTTATCCACATTTTCACCGAGTTATCAACAGATTTGCAATCAACAGGTTAAATCCTTATATACCAGTACTTTATTCTGTTTTTCTGAATATTTAAAGAAGACTTATCAACAGGAGCTCCTTCTTTTTCCAGGTCCGCTTGACGTTATCCCCATTTCCCCGTATTCTTAAGAAAATGTAAGCGATTCATAAGGGGAAGTTGCTGTGAAAATAACTATTCGGACGAAAATCATTTTCCTCGTCTCCGGCATTATTGCGTTTGTGACGATTCTTTTGTCCGGCAGTTATGCCTTTATGGAGATGAATGATATTGAAAGCACGCTCGGTGATAAAGCACTCAGTACAGCCACATATGTAGCAGCATCCCCCGTTGTGCGGGATGCTTTTTCTGCAGAAGAGCCTTCCGAGGTGCTGCAGCCCTACGCTGAACGTATCCGCAGGCAGTCCGGTGCGGAATTCGTAGTGATCGGCAACACCGATGGAATCCGCTACGCTCATCCGGATCCCTGGCAGATCGGGGAAAGCATGGTCGGAGGCGATAATGACCGGGCACTCCTCGAGGGAGAAGCGTACATATCAAAAGCAACCGGGACGCGCGGCCCCTCCCTCCGAGGCAAAACACCGGTCCGGGATCAAAACGGCGATATTGTCGGCATCGTCTCGGTCGGCTTCCTGATTGAGGATCTGCAGGCGGCAGTCTTCCGGCGCGTGGCCCTTTTAACCGGCATTGCCCTGCTCGCTGTAGCCTGCGGGGTTATCGGCAGCATTCTGCTTTCCAGAAGTATTAAAAAGGACATGTACGGGCTCGAGCCCTATCAAATTGCCAACATGTATTCCGAGCGCGACGGCATCCTGAAGGCTATCCGCGAAGGCATTATCGCCATTGACACCGAGGGCCGCATTACGCTGATGAACCAGTCGGCTGCCGCTATGCTCGGCGTGCAGGGCAAAGTAGAAGGGCGGCATATAAAAGAGGTTCTCCCCTCTTCGAGCATGGACCGGGTGCTCGAAAGCCGGGAACCGGAATATAATCAGGAGCTTCAGCTTGAAGATACCACTCTGATCGTAAACCGGGAGCCTATTTTCAAAAAAGGAGAGATCGCCGGCGTGGTCTCAAGCTTCCGCGACAAAACGGAAATGATGCAGATGGCCAACACGCTCTCGGATATTCAGCGCTACTCGGACGACCTGCGCTCCCAGAACCATGAATTCATGAACAAGCTTTACGCTCTCTCGGGCTACCTGCATCTTGGCAGAAACCGGGAAGCGCTGCAGATGATTGATGAGGAAACCAACCTGCAGAAGCAGCAGGCCTCTGTCGTATTCGGGCAGATTCTCGATCCAACCATCCAGGCTATTTTATCCGGAAAAAGCAGCCGCGCCTCCGAAATGAAGGTCGCCTTCCGGGTCGAGGCCGACAGCCAGCTCGACGTGCTCCCCTCTTCTATCGGCAAAGTGCAGATGGTGTCCGTGCTCGGCAATCTGATCGACAATGCACTGGAAGCAGCCGGTCAGCACAGCACAAAGCCGGAAGTTCACTTTTTCGTTACCGATATTGCCGATGATATTGTATTTGAAATCAGCGATAACGGCCCCGGCCTCGCTGATTCGTTTGAAACGCTTCTGCAAAAAGGTGTCTCAACAAAGTCCGGGACCGGCAAACGCGGCTACGGCCTGTCGGTGATTCAGCATACGGTCCACGAACTTCACGGCATGCTTGAGTATACGTCCGATGAAGAAGGTACCATTTTTTCCGTTTATATTCCGAAACATCCGCATCTCGAGAAAAAGGAGGATATCTCATGATCAGAACCGCGATTGCCGAAGATGATTTCCGCATCGCCCAGATCCATCAGGAAATCGTTGATGGTCTCGAAGGCTTTGAATGCACGGCTAAAGCTGCCAGCGCCGCTGAGCTGCTTGAACTGCTCCGCACGCATCCTATTAAGCTTCTGCTGCTTGACGTATATATGCCGGACAGCATGGGAGTGGATCTGCTTCACACGATCCGCGGGGAATACCCGGAGGTAGACGTGATTATTGTTTCCGCGTCCACCAACGCTGAACATATTAAAAAATCGTTCCGCTACGGCGTGTTTGACTATATTATTAAACCCGGTTCGCTCGACCGCCTCAAGGAAACGCTGCAGAAATACGAAGTGTTTCATCAAAGCGTATCCACGGTTCCTGATATGTCGCAGGAAGACATTGATGAATGGTACAGCGGCACAGTACCGGTGCAGACAGATTCCCCTTCTCCGGCTTACATATATGGAGAGGAGCCTCTGCCAAAAGGCATTGACGCGCTGACGCTCCGCACCGTGCAGGAGCGCCTTCAGGATATGCCGGAAGGAACGACCGCCGAAGAAATGGGACGTCACCTCGGTGCTTCCCGTACGACGGCCAGACGGTATCTCGAATTTTTAATCTCTGTTGATAAAGGCGAGGCGAAGCCTATTTACGGCATTGTCGGCCGCCCGGAGCGCCGGTATTTCAGCCGGTAGCTCTTTTTTTGTGCACAAAATGAACAAAACCCCTGCTTTTGTTTTTAATAGAACTTATTTTGTAAACGGTTACATTTGTAATCGTTTTCTTTATGCTTGGACTATTCAATCAAAGGGGGTCATTATTTTGAAATATATCAAATTAGCAGCTTTTGGACTTATCTCCGCGGTTACGTTATCTGCCTGTGGATCCGGCAGCGAAGAATCATCCGGTGAAGGCGGCGGCGACTGGGAGCCGGAACAGTCTATTGAAATGGTCGCTCCGTCAGGCGCAGGCGGCGGCTGGGACACTACCGCACGGATGGCCGCAGAAGGCTTTGAAACAGAAGGAATTCTGGACGAGGGCATGGGTGTCGTAAACAAAGAAGGCGGCGGCGGTTCGGTCGGCTGGTCCTACATACAAGGAAAAAGCGGGAATCCGCATCATCTGTTCGTTGCGTCTCCTCCCCTGCTTCTAATTCCACTTAACGGCCAGTCCGATGTCGGCTACGAAGACTTTACGCCGCTTGCAAACATGATTTCCGACTACGGCGCGTTCGCGGTGCGCGATGATGCCGAATGGGAAGACCTGAATGAACTATTTGAAGACATGAAAGACGATCCGGAAGGCATTACCGTGATCGGTGAGTCCTCCCCGGGCAGCATGGACCACATGCAGTTTGTCAAAATTGCCGCCGCTGCAGGCGTTGATCCTAAATCCGTCAAGTACGTATCGGCTCAGGACGGCAGCACCATGACCAACCTGTTAAACGGAAACGCTGACGTATATTCCACCGGCGTGACAGAAACGATCGAACAGGTACGAGCCGGCGAAATCCGTGTGCTCGGTATTACAGCTGAAGAACGGATGAGCGGAGACGTCATTGAAGACTTCCCGACAGCCGTTGAACAGGGAATCGATGCAACCTTCGTCAATTGGAGAGGATTCTTCGGACCGCCTGATATGACTGAAGCCCAGGTGGCATTTTACGAAGAAAAATTCCAGGAGCTTAATGATTCCGAGTTCTGGGCGGACACCCGCGAGAAATACGGCTGGGAAGAAGCGTACATGAACAGTGAAGAATACAGTGACTTTCTCGAAGAAGAGAGTGCGTCCATGCAGGAACTGCTTGATGATGTTGGCCTTTACAATCAGGAATAAATAAAGCACAGGCAGAAAAGGTGTCCTGCTGAGAGAGCCGGCACCTTTTCTTTTCTATACGAAAGGAGAGCACTTCATGTTAAAAGCACCGCACCGGAAAGTCAGTCTCGTTCTTATGGCAATTGCCGCCTTTTATTTATACTTAGCATTTCAGCTTCCAAGCTTCATGAATTCGATTATTGATTCCGATACGCTTCCTAAAGTACTTGGCGTTCTGCTTATTGTCCTCAGCCTGATTTTGTTTTTCATGCCGGACAATGAAACACCGGAGCAGAAAGAAAAGCGCAACATTCCAAAAAGTGATGCATTTATGCTGATCGGCACGTTTTTATTAATACTCGTTTATATCTTTTTTCTGGAAATACTCGGATTTATTCTCGTTTCTATGTTGTTTATATTTATATGCAGTCTGTTTCTCGGATACAAAAAGCACGTCACCAACGCGATTGTGGCCGTTTTGTTTCCCGTTTCGCTTTATCTTATCTTTACACAACTATTGGGTATTTCCCTTCCTTCCGGGATTCTGCCTATTTAGAAAGGAGCATGCAGCATGGGTAATTTCGACGGTATATTAAGCGGGCTCCAGCTCGCTCTTAGTATAGAGGGTATTTTGTTTGTTCTTCTCGGCGTTATGGCCGGAACCTTTATCGGCATGATGCCGGGTCTCGGCCCTATCAGCGCCATCGCCATCATGATTCCATTAACGTACAGCATGGATCCAACCATTGCGCTCGTTCTGATGGCAGGCGTTTATTACGGAGCCGTCTTCGGCGGATCGACTTCTTCTATTCTGCTGAACGCACCCGGCATTGCCGGTACGGTAGCTACTTCCTTTGACGGCTACCCCATGGCTCAGAAAGGCCAGGCCGGTAAAGCTCTGGCCATTGCCGCCATTGCTTCTTTTACCGGTGGAACCGTCAGTGTTGTTTTATTAATGCTTTTCGCTCCGCTTCTTTCCAGCGTGGCGATCGTATTTGGCCCGCCCGAGTACTTTGCCTTAATGATTCTCGGTCTTACCGCCATTTCCAGCCTTTCAGACGGTTCTACAGTAAAAGCACTGATTGCTGCTGTTGTCGGCATTATGGCCGTGACGATCGGCATTGACAGCCAGACAGGAACCGCCCGCTTTACGTTCAACAACCCGAACCTGCTGGAAGGCATCGACTTTCTCGTTGTGGCGCTCGGCCTGTTCGCCCTGGCAGAAATCTGCAACCTGATTATTAACCGCAAGGATAAAATAAAAGGCAATGAAAATATCGGCAGCCTTAAATTGTCCAAAAGCGATTACAAAGAAATGGCCGGCCCGATGACGCGGCAGTCTTTTCTCGGATTTATTCTCGGCGTGCTTCCCGGCGCCGGCGCCACGATCGCTTCTTTTATCGGCTATATTACGGAAAAGAAAATCGCTAAAAATCCGGAGGAATGGGGCAAAGGTGCGGTTAAAGGCATCGCCGCTCCGGAAACGGCAAACAACGCGGCAACAAGCGGTGCGTTCGTTCCGCTGCTCAGCCTCGGTATTCCCGGCTCCGGAACGACCGCTGTGCTTCTAGGCGCCCTGCTTGTTCTCGACGTTCAGCCCGGCCCGCTTTTAATCACCGACCGGCCGGAATTGTTCTGGGGCGTTATCATTAGTATGTATGTCGGAAACATCTTTCTACTCGTCCTGAACCTTCCGCTTATTCCCTATATTGCGAAAGTGCTTGCCATTCCAAGACCGCTTTTAATTTCGCTTGTGATTATGTTCAGCATGATCGGCGTGTACTCGATCAGCTTTAACACATTTGACCTTTACATGCTGCTTGCATTCGGTGTGCTCGGGTATTTCATGAGACTGTTCTCTTTCCCGGCCGCTCCGCTGATTCTCGCCTTTATTCTCGGCGGCATGATGGAAAATTCCTTCCGTCAGTCTATGACCATAGCAAACAACGATTTATCCATCTTTTTCACACGCCCGATCGCAGTCAGCCTTCTCGGCGTTGCACTTCTCGCTTTTGTCGTGCCGCTCTGGCAGGCTGTGCGAAGCCGCAGAAAATCAAAAATGTCTTCTTAACAAAAAAAGCCCGGCCCGCTTATGTTAAAGCGAGGCCGGGTTTTCCGTTCAGATCCCAGTCGGCAAGGTTCTGTTTGTTCCATTCAATATAGGCAGCTGCTCCGATCATCGCAGCATTATCGGTACAGAGCTCAATCGGTGGAATCGTCCAGTCGATACCTGTACCTATGAAAGCATCTTTCAATGCCGCACGCAGGCCTCTATTTGCCGCTACTCCGCCGGCTGCAATCACCTGCTGCACGTCATAGGCAAGCGCCGCCCGTTTTGTTTTTTCCACAAGCACTTCGACCACGCTGTGCTGAAAGCTTGCCGCAACGTCTTCAGCTTTAAACGGCTCACCGCGCTGCTCTGCATTATGCTTGGTGTTAATAACCGATGACTTCAGCCCGCTGAAGCTGAAATCATACGAACCCGGCTCCAGCCAGGCAATTGGCAGCTTCACAGTTGGTTCTCCTGTGGCAGCAAGGCGCTCCAGATGCGGGCCGCCCGGATAGGGAAGGCCTAATGTGCGCGCCACTTTGTCGTAGGCTTCGCCTGCGGCATCATCCCGTGTTTCCCCGATCACTTCCATGTGGCCGGGCTCTTTCATATAGACAAGCTCCGTATGGCCTCCAGAGACAACGAGTGCCATCGCCGGATAGAGTATCGGCTTGACCAGCTCCGCCGCCTGAATATGACCGGCAATATGATGAACCGGGATTAACGGCAGGCCGTGGGCGAATGCTACGGCTTTGGCCGCACTGATGCCGACGAGAAGGGCCCCAACAAGCCCCGGGCCTTCCGTTACGGCGATCGCCGTCAACTTGGAAAAAGGAAGCTCTGCCTCCAGCATCGCCTGCTCCATTACCTGCGTAATGATTTCTGTATGGTGGCGGGAGGCAATTTCAGGAACGACGCCGCCAAACCGTTTATGGCTGTCCATCTGCGAGGCAACGACGCTGGAAATAATTTCGCTGCCGTTTTTTACGACCGAGGCTGCTGTTTCATCGCAGCTCGTTTCAATAGCCAGGATGATCACATCTTCTTTTATCATTGCCAGTACCGCTCCTTCAGGTTCACCCACATCACCAGCGCATCCTCCTGGTTGTCGGTGTAGTAGTTTTTGCGGATGCCGCCCGCTTCAAATCCATATTTTCTGTACAGGTTCTGGGCAAGGTGGTTGCTTGTCCGGACTTCAAGCGTCATCGTAAGGGCGCCGTAGGTCAAAGACAGCTCCAGCACATGCCGGAGAAGTGCGTCACCTATGCCAAGGCCTCTTTTGGACTGATGAACCGCTATATTGGTAATATGAGCTTCGTCCATAATAATCCAGACACCGCAGTATCCGACTATCTCTCCTTCGTATTCAGCCACCAGGTAATAGGCAAACTGATTGAGCAGCACTTCATTTTCAAACGCTTCTTTCGTCCACGGCACAGAAAAAGCATCTACTTCGACTTTGTACACGCCGTCCACGTCTTCTGCCGTCATGAGGCGGACCGTTGTCTGTTTGTCTATCATGGCCGGCTGCCGCCCCCTGCCTCCAGCCATTTTTTCTCCGCTTCCGCCAGCTGGGCATATTCCGGGACAAGCTCATGGGCATGCACCGCCAGATCTTCATGCTGCTCTGCAATTGCGGCCAGGGAGGACGCCCGTGGTACCGACTGCTCCGCTGAAGCAAATTGGACGTCCGGACAGTCCGCCATAATCCGTTCTTTATGTTTGTCTGCTTCTTCTCCTATTAAAAGAACAGGACCCTCAAGCGTCTGCAGTTTCTCTATCCAGGCCGGCACATCCAGGACGCCGTCAGCTTCCATGCGCCGGCAGATACCGTTTTCAGCATAATAAATGCCGGTGTAGACATGATCCCGTCTTGCATCAATGAACGGAACAATCCAGCCGCTGAAAAGCTTTGCCTGTTCGGCGAGCAGATGCAGGCTGGAAATCCCGTAGACGGGAATCTGGAGGGACCAGGCCAGCGTTTTGGCAGTCGTTACCGAAATCCGCACTCCGGTATAGGACCCGGGCCCTTTTGCCGCGGCAATTGCATCCAGATCCCCGGCCTTGACTCCGGTTTCCTTTAAAAGGGAATCGATAGCCGGCATCAGACGCTGGGAATGAGTCTGCTTTAAAAAGGTAGTATATTCTCCAACTGTTCTTCCGTTAACCGAAACGGCCGCACTCATGGTTGATGTGGTTGTCGTAAAAGACAATATATTCATTCTGCCTTACGCTCCTCTATCCAATTCAGCCAGCTTCCGCTGTCCGCTGAAAAATGTATAATACGTTTGTCATCCCCGGCGTATTCAATCTTGATCTGCAGACGGTCCGGCGCATCAAGCCAGCTTTCAATACGTTCCGGCCATTCAATCAGCGTAACTCCGTCTCCTTCAATATACTCTTCCAGACCCAGCTCTTCACTTTCCTCTTCCAGCCGGTACACGTCCATATGATAAAAAGGAAAGCGGCCTTTGTATTCTTTCATAATCGTATAGGTCGGGCTGTTTACGTTTCCCGTCACGCCTAAACCATGCGCCAGTCCTTTAGCAAAGTGGGTTTTTCCGGTGCCTAAATCACCGGACAGTGTGATCACATCACCCGCCCGGGCCAGACGGCCGATTTCCTGCGCCTGTTTCATCGTATCTTCGGCAGATACTGTTGTTATGTGAAAGGCTGCCATCGTTATCCCTGCCCTTCTTTTCCACTGAAATGATTATAGCCTTTTTTCTCGAGTGCTTCTGTATCTCCTTGATTATGAAGCCACACGCCGGCCGTTCCCGCCTCGACGCGGCCGATATTCGTCACATTGATTCCCGCGGCTTCCGAGAGCCGTTGAAACTTCTCCCAGCTCCCGGCTTCAACTGTACCGAGCAGCTCGAAGTCTTCTCCGCCGTAGAGCATCCACTCCCAGTACTCCGCCGGATCATAGCCGGCAAATTCGTCCGGAACGGGGACCAGCTCCTGCTCGAGATGCATCTGAACGCCGCTTGCTTCTGCTATTTCAAAGCTTTCGCTGGCCAGGCCGTCGCTGATATCATTCAGCGCGATTCTTGCACTTAACGAAGCCGCAAGCCGTCCGGTTTTCACCTGCGGTTCGGGACGCTGGTGGTAGGAAAGCAGTGTCTGTTCTATGGAAGAAAAAGACGCATGCCTGCCTTTTTCCAGCAGAAGCTTCAAGCCGGAAGCAGAACGGCCGACAGGTCCTGTAAGGAAAATAACATCACCCGGCTCGGCGTTTCGGCGCAGCAACCTGCGTCCTGTTTCCACCCGTCCGATTACGGTAATCGACATCATCAGTTCGTGGGCGGAAGAAACCGTGTCGCCTCCGATCAGATCCATTTCAAACCGGTCGCCCAGCTCCGCCATGCCCTCATAAAGGCCGGAGAGCTCATCATCCTCCCAGTGCGGAGGAATCGCAATGGATACAATATAAAAGGAAGGCTCCGCTCCCATCGCTGCCAGATCGCTGATATTGGCCGCAAGTGCTTTATAGCCGATATCATAAGGCGCCATTGTCTCTTTTGTAAAATGAATGCCTTCAATCATCGTATCCACACAGACTACTTCATCAAAAAAAGAAGACGCCTTGTAAACCGCAGCGTCGTCTCCTATTCCTTCTTCAAGTCGTTTCTGGTGGGAATGGGCAGGCGTATGCTGTTGAATCCATTCAAATTCGTCTTTTGGCATGCTATCACCCATCTATTTTCTCGGTCTATTCGTTATGCTTTCAGTTTACCTTATTCTATAAAAAGCGCAAGAAAACGAGGATATTCTTCATTTTTTGCATAAAAAAAAGCCCTATCGGCTTGAGTTTAAAAATAATTGGTTGCGGGAGGAGGATTTGAACCTCCGACCTCCGGGTTATGAGCCCGACGAGCTACCAGACTGCTCTATCCCGCGATATGGTTAAAATCAAACAGCACGGCAGCGTCCTACTTTCACAGGGGGTCGCCCCCCAATTATCATTGGCGCTGAAAAGCTTAACTTCCGTGTTCGGCATGGGAACGGGTGGGGCCTTTTCGCTGTCGCCACCGTACTTATTTGTTTTGATGTGGTGTGTCTCTCAACGCCACGTATAATAATATACCACGTGATTATTTACTTCGCAACCCTTATTTCAAACTTTTTTCTATTTATTTGTTGTCAGAAATGTTACAATATTATAAATACTATTATCAATAATAAAAAAGCCCGCTGCTTTTTTGCTTAGGATGTGATAAAGGAGGGATTCTGATGAGTGCCGGCCGTACGTTGTCTGCCTTTCTGCTGGCTAATGTGATGCTGCTTCTGACATTTGTATTCCTGCCCGTGCTTTTGTTAACAGACAATATCAGTATCTTTCAGAACATGCTTAACTATATCAACAAATCATCATAAGGCTGCACCTAAAAGAGCTGTCCCAATGGGGCAGCTCTTTTTAGGTTTCTTACTGGAGTTTCCCCCTGCCTTCTACGAGCAGCTCTTCCTCTACTTCGTTGTTGGAAATCACGTAAGCTTTTTCGTATAAATTACATACCGGACAAATATGATTAGGAATAATTTCTATTTTGTCCCCTATACTTATGTTGTTACGAAACGAGGCGTTATTAATAATGGCATGCTCATCGAACACGCCGTCCACGTGAATACCGTTGAATGCTTTCAGGGTGCCGTATCCTTCTGTTTTTGTTAATCCCGCATTTCTGCTCTGAGCCGTCAGCCCTTTTGCCCCTACGTCGGTAATTACCCGCTCCTCTGTCGGTTTGCTGATCACGGTCGTGAGAACAGAAGCAGCACAGCGGTCGTAGCTGCCAATGACGTTTCCCTGCGAAACGTCCATAAAAATATAGGTGCCCGGCCTGATTTCCGTCACACCTGCAGGAACATCGAAATCAAACATAAACGGAGGCGTTGATCCTATGCTGACCGTCTCTGCTTTCATATCCATTTCCTCTGCCCATGCTGCATAGTCCAGCGTGCTTTTTACGCTTTCCCTATAAATCTTTCTGCACTCTTCTTTGGTTTCCGCTTTATACGAATGCCCGTCATGGGAAAATAATCCTTTAAACTCAATGTTGCTGCATTTCTTGAGTGCACGAAGCAGTTCAATAAACTGGGTTTTCGTTGTTACCCCCGAACGCTTCTCTCCTACTTCAATTTCGATCAGCACCTGTGCTTTTTTGGCAGCTCCTTCAAATACTTTTTCAATTTCAGTCACCTGGTACGTATTATCAATGCCAAATGAAATGTGTATCGTTTCTGCTAATGTTCTAATTCGATTCAATTTTGTTACGCCTACAATTTCATTGGCTATAAATATATTCTTTAATCCCCGTTCGGCCATCACTTCAGCCTCTCCTACCTTAGCTGCTGCTATACCTACTGCCCCTGCCTCTTCCTGCAGATGGGCCACCGCGGGCATCTTATGCGTTTTTGTGTGCGGGCGCAGGTCTACATTATTTTTATCAGCGTAAGCCTGCATAGACTGGAGATTATCCATCATAATGCTTTTGTCAACCAACAGCGCCGGTGTGTCAACATCGCGGATATACATGCTTTTTCCTCCTTACATAGATCAACGAATAGCTTTGCTTTCGCTGCTTGAATTTATATAAAAAATTCTATATAATTTCAATATACTCATATTATATAAAAAAATATTCAAAAGTCAAATGTTCGTCTAAAAGAAAATCCACTCATATCAGCAATTTAACATGTTACTCTTCTATTAATAATATATAAAAATTTATATAATTCAGCCGAAGGAGACAGCAGAATGACGAATGAAAACGAGCAGCACCTGAAAGGGTATATCCCTTTAGCTAAATCAACCGCCGCCATGTTTGGGACAGACTGCGAGGTGGTGCTTCATGATTTAACCAACCCGCAGGCTTCTGTTATTTTCACGGTAAATAATCATGTAACCGGCCGGGAAACAGGCCAGTCCTTTGACCATCTTGTAAAAACCGTGCTGCGCTCCAACGACTTTCACGAGGATTACCTGGCGGGATATACGTTTTACACGGAGGATCAACGTGCCATCCGCTCGTCTACCACTCTGATACGTAACCCGGACCAGAAAGTAATCGGAGCCTTTTGTATTAACTTTGATGTGCAGGCGCTCGAACAGCTGCAGCAGTGGACCAGCACTTTTCTTCCTGCTGCTGTAGAAATACCACCAGATAAAGAACCCTCCCCTGCCGAAATGGACAACGTAGAAGAAATTGTGGACGGACTTATCCAGCAGATTGTTAAAAATAAAGTGTATCCCGGAATGAAGCGTCAGGAAAAAATTGATTTGATTCAGTTCATGGAGGACAAAGGCATTTTTTCCATGAAGGGGTCTATTGATAAAGCTGCGGCTTTATTAAACGTATCCAAAGTAACGATTTACAGTTATTTAGACGAAATTAAAAGCCAGTCCAACTAAGGAGGAATCGGAACATGGAGGAATATATCTGCTACAGCTGCAAAAAAACACATGCCGTAGCGTCTCTGCTATGGAAATGCACATGCGGCGGCATGCTTGATCTGCATAAAAGCTCCCCAACTATTGATACAATAGCCTGGGACAAGTACCCCCACTCCTTATGGCGCTATGTCCAGACCATGCCGTTTGCCGAGGACTCCCGGACATGGGAAAGCGTAACGATGGGAGAAGGCCGGACCCCTTTAATTGCGCTCGATACCTCCGAGCCTGATACGTATGTGAAAGTCGATTACATGATGCCTACTTTGTCTTTTAAAGACCGCGGAGCCTCCGTTCTGATGACAAAGGCAAAAGAATTAGGCGTAACGAAAGTCATTGCGGACAGCAGCGGCAATGCCGGAACAGCAATCGCCGCTTATGCCGCGCGCTGTTCTATCGCCTGCGATGTGTATGTGAGCGATAAGACGTCACCAAAGAAAACTGCTCAAATACGAGCGCACGGGGCCGCCGTTAAGCAGATTCACGGAACAAGAGAAGAGATTGCTTCGGCTGCCCAGAAGGCAGTAGAGACAGAGAACGTCTTTTACGCCAGCCACGTGTACAATCCTTATTTCTTCGAAGGCACGAAAACGTACGCCTATGAAATTTATGAAGAATTCGGCGGGGCTCCTGATACATTGATTGTTCCAGTTGGCAACGGCACGCTTCTGCTCGGTGCCTATTACGGATTTAAAGAACTGCGGGAGAACGGGTTGATTGAAAAAATACCAAAGATTGCAGCCGTTCAGGCCGCCAACTGCGCGCCGCTTGTTTCCGCCGGCCGGCGCCGGGAAAAAACCGCGGCTCCTGTAGCCAATCAAGGAACGGCCGCTGAAGGGATTGCGATCGCCGCGCCGGCACGCGCAGAACAGATTTTAGAGGCCGTCGCAGATACGAATGGAACTTTTATAGCTGTAGAGGAAGAGGACATCCCGCGTGCAAGAGAAGCTCTCAGCAGGAAAGGCTTTTATGTCGAAATCACGTCCGCTGTGAATTACGCCGGATACCTTCAATATAAAAAATCACCGGAAGAAAAAGTAGTATTTCCGCTCTGCGGGGCCGGTATCAAATCCGGATGACCTTCGCATACCATAAAAAAAGAAGCTGCCGCAGACGGACAGCTTCTTTTTGATTATTTTTTTGCAGCTTCAAGTGCCTGGGAAAAGACCGAAATAATATCGCGGCTGTCTTCAATGCCGACAGAAATCCGTACGGTCTGTACGCTGATACCCAGAGCCGAACGGATATCTTCCGGAACGGTGCGGTGCGACGTGTTGACCGGATAGGAAACCGTTGTTTCCACACCGGCAAGCGATGGCATGATTTTAATCCACTGCAGCGAAGCAAAAAAGGTCTTGATGTCATAGGCGTCAGAAAGATTGACGCTCACCATCGCGCCGTTGCCATGCTCAGACAAACCTTCTGGATAAAAGACCTGCTCGGCGCTCCCGCTCTCCTGGAACCATTCGGCCAGGCGGGCGGCGTTATCGGACTGGCTCTGCATCCGCAGTCCGAGCGTTTTCAGGCCGCGGCACGCAAGCCAGCTTTCAAATGGGCTTAAGTTCGATCCCATAGAGATCATCCGCTTTTTTGCTTTTCCGATCAGTTCTTCTCCACCTATTAATACTCCGGCGCTCACGTCACTGTGGCCGCCGATATATTTGGTCGCGCTGTGTACAACAAGATCCGCACCAAGCGTATAGGGCTTCAGCAGATAAGGGGTCGGAAACGTATTATCAATCATGACGCGCATTCCGTCTCTTTCAGCTGCCATTGCGACCAGGCCTGCAATATCTTCCATGCGCAGAAGCGGATTGGTTACCGACTCGGCATAAAGCAGCACCGTATTGGGCTGAATCGCCTGCTTCACATTCTGCAGATCGCGGAAATCGATGATGCTGACTTCAATTCCCCATTCCTGAAGCTCGGTCTGAAAGAGTTGGTACGTTCCCCCGTACAGGTCAAGCGGCACGATCATATGCTCTCCTGGTTTTACCGCGGCGAGTACTCCCGCCAGAATAGCAGACATCCCGGAAGATGTGGCCAGGCCGGTCGGTGCTTCTTCAAGTTCAGCGGTACCATGTCCGAGATCGTCGGAGTTGGGGTTGCTGTAGCGCGTATAAAGGTGTTCTTTTTCCCCGGAAAAATACTGCTCCATATCATCGAGATCCTGAAATGTGAACGCAGACGTCTGATAGATCGGTTTTGCTTTACTTACGTTTTTTTCGCCGTCATTTTTTTGGAAGTGAACTGCTTTTGTATTAAAGTAGTTTGCCATAGTAATTTATCAGCCTTTCGCTTTTCATTGATTGTTCGATGCCAATTTAATGCTTTTAATAAAAGAGGTTTTCTTCTGCTTTACCTGATTCGCGTTTTCGAGGGAGACTTTTTTAAAACGGACCCTCTGTCCCGGATAAAGCTGGGCCGCTTTCGGCAGGTCTGCCGATATGACCGTGGCAATTCTTGTATAGCCTCCGGTTGTCTGCCGGTCCGCCATTAATATAATCGGCTGCCCCCCGGCGGGAACCTGTATCGTTCCAAAGGAAGAAGCTTCGGATAAAATATCAGCTGACTCGATATGAGAGAGCTTTTCACCCTCTAAGCGGCAGCCCATCCGGTCCGCGTCTTTTGTGACGGTATAGCCCTGCCGGTAAAATAATTCAATAGATTCGGGAGTAAAGGCACTGGTATCAGGCCCTTCAATCACCCGGAGTACCTGTTCATCGAGGTATACGGGCTGCCGTTTGCGGGAAATGCCTTTTCCATTCCGGCCTTTAGCACGATCCGCATGATAATACAGTACATCATTTTTAAAAAGAGAGCGGCCTTCGATACCACCGATTTTTGCTTTTAAATACGTAGAATAACTGTCAAGGAATCGTTCCCCGTCAAGTCCTCCCTCCACCGTTAAGTAGGCACGTGATCCATTATTATGTCCTTTGAATGACAGGACATCACCTTTGTATACGGTGAAACTTTTCCATTGCGGAACCGGACTTCCATTACAGGCCGCATGCAGGTCAGCTCCTGTTAAGGCAATCACAGCCTTTGCTTCAAACACGAGCTTGGGTCCCATAATCGTAATTTCCAAACCCGGGGTATCCTCTTCATTTCCGACAAGAAGGTTGCCGATCATTAAGGAATATACATCCATCGCTCCGGCTGGAGCTACACCGCGGTCCTGGTAGCCATAACGCCCAAGGTCCTGGATCGTTGTGAGAAGGCCTGGTTTTTCTACTCTGCATAATATGTCCGGCATGTTTTTTTCTCTCCCCCTCTCTTTACGTTAGACACGTTTTGTTTTGACACGAATCGTATAATTTTTTTGTTTGACCTGCTCTTTGATCGTTCTATATTCGGCGGCCGATATTTCATAAAAATTCAGAAAATCGCCGGCCTGCAGCAGAATAGGAGAGTCGGCTTCTTTATCAAATAAAGAAATCGGCGACCGTCCGATGATATTCCATCCGCCCGGACTGGTAATAGAATAAATGCCCGTCTGCTTATTGGCAATACCGACAGAACCTGCTTTCACAAGCGAACGCGGCGTCTCCAGCCTTGGCACAGCCAGACGCTCATCCATTCCTCCAAGATACGGAAAACCCGGTGTGAATCCCATCATGAAAATGCGGTAATCCGGTTTGGTATGCATGGCAATAAGCCGCTTACGGTTCAGTCCGGTATGCTGAATCACTTTTTCCATATCCGGAGCGTAGGGTTCTTCATAACAGACCGGTATATAATAAAGATGGGCCTGTTTAAAGGTGCCCGTTTCCGCTTTTTTCACATAGCCATCCAGATCAGGCAGAAGCTGATCGTACGTAGTCAGAGTGGAATCGTAATAGACAGTAACCGCGCCATAGGAAGGCACGGCTTCGATAACCCCGACAGGCGGATTCTCTTTCAGCTGCTTAATAAAAGACTGGATCAATACGTGCGTTTTCTCTGATATGGAAGTATCGAGAAGAATTCGTACACCTTGATCACCAATAGGAGAATACACAGGGGACAATGTCATAGAACCAGGCTCCTTTATGTAAAATGTAAACCGGCATCATCCAGCCGGCTGATTTAATAAAATGAAAGGTTTCTAAAGTATAACAAAAAAAGCATCTTCCCACATTATTGAAATGGGGAAAGATGCTTGCAGTAGCCCGGCAACGTCCTACTTTCACAGGGGGTCGCCCCCCAATTATCATCGGCGCACAAGAGCTTAACTTCCGTGTTCGGCATGGGAACGGGTGGGACCTCTTGGCCGTTGTCACCGGACAACATCGGGAACCGGTGGTTCCTTCAAAACTGGATAGCGACATCCGAAATGGAAAAAGTATTTGGATAAGTCCTCGATCGATTAGTATCTGTCAGCTGCATGCGTCGCCGCACGTCCACCTCAGACCTATCTACCTTGTCATCTCCAAGGGATCTTACTCACTTGCGTGATGGGAAATCTCATCTCGAGGGGGGCTTCATGCTTAGATGCTTTCAGC
>NZ_RAPK01000011.1 GCF_003610495.1 Sinobaca qinghaiensis
ATGCGCGACTGCGTAATGTATACCTCACTGCCCAGAAGCTGCTGAGCCGCCTGGACGATGCGGTCGTTTTGCGCGAGCGACTCAAAAAAGCCGCTGTCTTTATGAATTTCAAACACGGTACGGATATCGTTGCTTTCCGGCTCTTTGATCACTTCGACCGAGTCGCGGTCCTGGTTGCGCTCCATCGTCTGCTTGAGCTCGCGGATCATCGCTTTGATTTCATCAGGCTCAAACAGGTTTTCAAACAGCAGGTAGCCGTTTTCGTCGTAGAAGTCCTCGTCCGCCTTCGTCAGCGGTCCCTCGGAAAAGTCGGGGTTTCGGTAAGTCACCGGGTCCTTGCGTTCTGTGATGGACGCCTCGGCCTGGTGACGGGATGGGTATCGATCGGTAGTCATAATGTGATGCACTCCTTTATTTTTATTTTACCCTTAAAGGGCTTCACCGTTTGACACTGCTTTAAACGGCAGGATTCATTTCGGCCGGCCGGAGTTTTCGAGTAGTCTGCGTGAGCCACAGATGAGGTTTGTATACCACGTAAAATCTCTTGTGTAACGAAAAAAAGCCGAAAAGAAGCAAGGCTTCTTTTCGGCTTATGGTCAACTCTATGTTTGACTCACTGCTGCCGGCGGTTATAAAAATGTCGGTAGGGTGGGTGGATGATTGTGCTTATGGACATGCATACGTTAATTATATGCCTGCTCTTCTATGGATACCTGCTTTTAGAGGAAAATAAACATAAATATTAAAAGCTATAGGTTTATCAGGAAAATAGAGAGGGGAATAATGTACTTTTACGCAGGCAGTACTAAGATAAATGCTGGACAGCTTTCCGTAAAAAACTACAGACGTAATTAATATGAATGTTTTTTAAGTCGGAAGGAAACGATAGATGCTTCTATTTGATAAAAGCCGCCTGAAGGTGCAGAATATAGAAGTCAAAGAAAAGAATGATACTTTTAGAAAGACTGGTTCCGGATGCTATAGCATCATAATAAAGTAGTTGATTTTTTAATCAAAACATATCAGCTGACTACAAAAACAGAGGATGAATGATTTGCCATATTTTAAAGCAAAAGATGCAAAAGTATATTATGAAAAAAGAGGAAGCGGACCGCTTCTATTGTTTATATCCCCTCCTGGTTTAGGAGCTCCGGTATTTGAACAGCAGAGGGATCTTGAGAACGATTATTGTGTCGTAACATTTGATCCTCGTGGAAATGGAAAAAGCGAAAGCGGAAATAATCATACCTCTGCTTTGGAAAACTGGGTGGAAGATACAGCGGACTTGATCGATCACCTTGGCGGAAGTGTGATTCTCTGCGGTTATTCGCTCGGCGGCACGCCGGCGCAGATCACAGCGCTTCAGTATCCCGAAAAAGTAAAAGCCCTTGTGCTTATTAATGCTTTTCCTGTCGTCAATACGCTCCTGCTGTTTGTGAAGTTCAAACTGGGAATCTGGAGTTCCTATGAAGATCTGCGCAGCGTGATAGCGAAAGTGCTGTCGATTTCCCATACGAAAAAAAAGGATCAACAGCAAAGAATTTCAGCTAATATCAAAAAAAGCAGTTCAACTGTGATGAAAAAAATGTATAAGGAAGGGAAAAGTTACGACGGGCGGGTAAATCTCCCCAATATTTCCTGCCCGGTATTTGTAGTCTATGGAAGTGCAGACATACTAACGCGTAAATATGTCAAAGATTTCCGAAGGGCCATTCCTTTGCTTTCTACTATCTGCATAAAGGGCGGCACCCATCAGCTGCCTACAAAAAATGCAGATGAAATGAACGGAGCTATAACGCAGATAAAAAACAACTTATAACAAATGAATGCTTTCCTAAATATATGTGTTCGTGTTTTATTTAGCAGCCAAGAGGGGAAAAGATTACTATATTTTACATTACTTCAGGCGGAAACCCGGAGACTAAAAGAGCTGGCGGGTAAGCCGGAAAAAGACATGTGTCTTTTTTCGGCTTTTTTATGCGATGAACTTTATAAATCGGCCAGCTTGTCAAAAGGTACTGCGATGAAAATAAAAGGAGGGGTTTTTTGCATCACGTTATCGCATTATTAATAAAAATTGGATTTACTGTTTTTCTTATAGGAATAGTACTGCTTATTATTTTAAATGAATTTAATATTGCTGAAACAGCTGCCGTCTCTCTTTTAATCGCTTTATTTTTGTATATTTTTGATTTAACGATCATGCCCCGGATCAAAAATATTTATTCTGTGCTTGCAGACACAGTGACTGTTTTTCTCCTGCTTTGGTTCCTAGGTTCGTGGATGGGAAGAGAACCCGTGGAATATTATATAGGATTTGCGATTGTATCTGTGAGTTTAGGGGTATTTGAATTTTTTTACCACCGCTTCTTACTAAGCCGGATTTTTCCGAAAGACGAAGAAGGCGAACAGTCCAGGTACGGCGAAACACGCGAAAATACTAATAAAATAAACGAATAAAATAATGAAAAAGAAAGACGACTGTATCAAAGTCGTGCTAAAACCATAAAAAAAGAACCCGGCCGGGTTCTTTTTTGAAGCTTAATCGAATCAACGACCGACTCGCACCACATTAGTGGCCGATAAAACATGAGTGGCTAAATAAATATGAAAAAAATATTCGACGATCGACATACCTACTGTGACAAGCAAAGCAGCTGAAGCGATAGAAGCTAAAGAAGAAGAGAACAGCAGCATGCCTAGAAATATGATAATAAACGTTATAATTCCATCAAGCAGTAAAGCGGTGGTATTTCCTTTTTTCGGAAGTACCGATAAATCGCCAAGAGGGTAGGACACTGCACCGAGCACAAGAGCAAACCCAACTACGTACAAAAAAGAAATATTATAAATGATCGTTAATACTAGAAACAATACAACCAAAGTAGCTGCGCTTTTTAATGTTAATGCCTTTAAATGAGCCATAATTATTCCTCCTTTCTTTAAGTAATAAAAAAAGCCAGAACAAGACGTGGTCTTGGTTCTGGCTTATGCACCGGCTCTGCTGTCCGGTGATCGACGCCGCAGTTATTATTTTCTTTTCAGGATACTGCTTATTTAACCTGAAAAGATGGAAGCTAAACATCTAGTTTTTCTGAAACAGAGTGCTTTTTTATTCATACTGCGCTCAACTGCCGGCGGCTGAATGACTTAGATGTGCATAGTTCATAAGCGGTTAATTTAAATAAATTGTGGTAGGAACTTTAGACGAAACAGTTCCAACATTAGGCTTATTTTTTACTCGATCTTGAGCTGTTTGAATGTAAATTGCTTTCTGCTGTTTGATTTAGGAATCTGGATAGAAAGCATTTCTTTTTGAAAAACTACTTTGATTTTTTCTTCTTCCACATCTCCTATATAAAAACACCGCAGAAATGTATCAAACGAACGTTTTTTACGTATATACGTTCTGTTTTCTTCTTTTAATGTTTTTTGCGACTGTTTTTCTCCACGCATAGTAATATAGCCATTTTCATATTCTACGCTGATAGAATCTTTAAGAAACCCCGGCAGTTCTGTTTCCAGTCCAAATATCTGGTGATTTTCCCAAATATCTACTTGAGGGAGGCCATAGCTTTTTGTCCAGTCTTCTTCCAGGTTCTCCCTAAAAGGCTGGGCATAAAAAACATCTGGTATTATGGAATCAGGCACAGCTGTCTGCTGATTTTTTCTTTTCTTTCCGGGTAGTAAGTTAGTCATTTTTCATCTCTCCTTTATAAAAATAAAAAAAGCCGAAAAGAAAGAGCACCTGCTCCTTCTTTTCGACTTATGTCCGGCTCTATAGTCCAAACGATTGCTGTCGGTTATTTGTTTTTTATAACGTAATAGTTTTATATTCCCCCGTTTAAAAATGGTTTAAACATGCGGGAGGAAAAATATTAATTATCTTCCTTTTTTTCAAGCATTTTTCTTCGGTGTATAACTACGTTGGTTTCAGCGCCGACCATTAAAACAAGTCCGGTTAAAAACAACCACAGCAGCAAAATGATAACAGCACCGATACTGCCGTAAGTAGCCGAATAGTTTCCGAAATTGTTAACGTAAAAAGCAAATCCCAGTGACACTACCTGCCAGAGTAGAGCTGCTACAAGAGATCCCACTATTATTTCTTTCCATTTCAACGTTTTATTAGGAGCAAAACGATAAAGAATAAGAAGCATGGACGTCATAATAACAACGGCAACAACCCAGCGCAGGATTTGGAATAATATTTCTGTCTGCGGCGGCAGGCTTAATAAAGAAGTAATAAAGGAAATAATCACATTTCCAAATACAGGAAGAACTAAAGCGACGATTAGTGCCAGTACTAAGCTTATAGTTAACCCTAATGCGATAAGACGTACTTTAATAAAAGATCTGCTTTCCTCCACATCGTATGCCTGATTCGAGGATTTGATGAACGCATTTACGCCGTTGGAAGCAGACCACAGCGCCACCAGCAGACTGACTGCAGATAAAATGCCCTGCGGCTCCTGAACTAATGTTGTTATATTTTCTTCGAAAAGAGATACTGCATCAGCCGGTGCTACATCTCCGAGCACGGTGATCACGGTGTCTGGATTAAGGTTCAAAAAAGGCAGTATCGTTAAAGCAAACAGCAGCATTGGAAAAATCGATAAGATATAATAATAGGCCTGGGCAGCTGCTAGTAAAGGCACGTCATCTTTTTTGAATTCTTTCATGAAGTCAGAAAAAAATGCTTTTAATTTTTTCAACTAATATCTCTCCTTTCCTAATTTTACATGTATAAAAACTATAAAAATCCTCCTCTCTCCGTGGAACTAAATTGAAACGATCCAAGTTTTTAGCTTATACCTTACATTTTTATAAAATAAACATTATTTTAAAATAAATGGCTTTTTTTCATTCCAGCTGAAAAAGGTTTACAGAATGGTTTTAGTGGGAAGTTTACTAGAAGCCGGCGCTACAAAAACAACGGCCTGATTTTTCAAGTGAAACTACGCAGCGGAAATTTCCAGACAATAGAGCTGAGAAATAAGCTGGAACAAGACCTGGTCTTGTTCCAGCTTTTTTTGTGTGAAAACACCAAAAAAGCCTATGTTTTTAATGCTGTTATTAAAAAGGAAGGAGAAAGAACATAAAAAGAAAGGTATTAAAATAAGGGAAAAATAAAAAATCGAAGAGGTGGTCATAGTATGTTTTTTCATCAAAAAGAACTGCAGTTTCATTCCAAACCTGATCGTCCAGATCCATTATACGCCAAAAAGCTTCAGGAGATCCTCGGAGGCCAGTTTGGTGAAATTTCGGTAGCAATGCAGTATATGTTTCAGGGCTGGAATACCCGCGGCAATGAAAAATATAAAGATTTGGTAATGGATACCGGTACAGAAGAATTTGGCCATATTGAAATGATCGCAACAATGATTGCCCGTCTTCTTGACGATGCTCCGGTCAATCAGCAGGAAGATGCAGCCAGCGATCCAGTAATCGGCGCGATAATGGGCGGTATGAATCCTCATCATGCTATTGTCTCCGGGCTCGGCGCTACACCTGAGAACAGCGCAGGAGTACCTTGGAACGCAGGATATATCGTTGCCAGCGGCAATCTGCTTGCTGATTTCAGAACAAATTTAAATGCGGAATCCCAGGGCAGACTTCAGGTAGCAAGATTATATGAAATGACAGAGGACAAAGGCGTGCGAAAAATGCTTTCTTTCTTATTGGCACGCGATACCATGCATCAGAACCAGTGGATTGCAGCAATTAAAGAACTAGAGGAAAAAGATGGCGTCATCGCTCCGGCCACGGTACCGAAAGAATGGGAAGCAACTGAATTCTCCCATACATTATTTAATTTTTCCGCCGGAGAAGAAAGCAAAGCAGGAAGCTGGACTGAGGGCAGAGCGCCGGACGGAGCCGGCAATTTCGAATATGTAAGCAGCCCGGAAGCGCACGCTGAAAAACCGGTGCTGAAACCAGCGCCAAAATATATGCATAATACGCTGCCATTAGATGAAGAAAGTACGGAAAAGTCTTCTACTTTGGACAAATTGCTTGGAAAAGACGAGTAAAAAGATAGAAGGGAAAAGAGGAACAGCGCTTTTTCAATAAACTAAATGATACAGCCCTCTGCGATTGACTTTGCAGGGGGCTGTTCTTGCAGCCTGCTATAAATATAAGAAGGAGTAATATAAATCAAAACAGCATAAGTATAGACTACACTTTTTATTCCATCGATACATACATCTGATAAGGAAGAATCCCCAACATTTATTTAGATTCAAAATGCCGGAAGAAGTCGTTCATCTTTATCGTTTTATTAGGATATATATTTAAACCGATTGGAAACCGCCGAACCGATCGATAAATTAAATATCATGTTAATAATAGGAGGAACAGCACCGATATCCCCGATAAATTCAAAAGCAAGAATAGCGGCTAGAGCGGTGTTGCAGAGGCCTACATGAAAAAGTACGGCTCTCGCATCAGCTTCGCTCAGACGGAGCTTTTTCGCGGCAGCATACCCAAGCGCCATCGGGATCGTTACCTGAATAAACACAACGACTGTAAGCAGCGACATGATGGAAAGGTGGTTTCTGAACGCATCTGATCCTTCGCCTGTTATAAGATGGACAATGAGCAGAAGAGAAAGGGACGAACCGAGCCGGGTTAACGGCTTGGAGTAGATGGCTGCCCCGGAGAACATGCGCTGGGTCAGCAGGCCGAGCAGTATCGGAATCACGACAATCAATAAAAAAGATTGAAGCAGATTCCAAAATGAAATGGACACCTGGCTTCCTTCAATGCCAAACATAGCAATAATCACAGCAATCGGGCTGATTGCGGTATCAAGCAGGGAAGAGACAACGACGAGCGAGGTACTGCCGCCGGCCAAAAAGGTGTACAGAGCCGCTGCGGTAGCACTCGGCACGGTTCCAGATAAAATAATGCCGGCTGCAATCTGCGGTTCGCCGGCAAAAAACGAATAGGCAAGAATCATGGAAATACCGGCGGTAAGCGACCATTTTAATAAAGCAGCAATCACTATCTCCCGTTTTTTATAGCGCATGTCCCGCAGGCTGCGGCTGTCCATAGATAAACCGGTGAAATAAATAACAATACCCAGAAGCAGGCCGGGCACCCAGGAGTAGGTAACAATATAATATGGAGAAAAGTATGTAAGAACGGCTGTTAGAACGATAAGTAACGGCAGATAGGCAGACAGCAGTCTGGAAATGAAATCCATAGCAATGTCCTTTCTTTGGTGAAGGCAGGAGTGTAAGCGAATTCTATTTTACCGGATAAAAATGGAAAAACATAGTGCGGATCAATCAAAAGAGACAGAATCATATAAAAGCCTTTACATTCAAATTGGTATAGACTACTATATAAGAATGAGCTGTATATTATTCTAACGAAAATTTACCTACTCAAAGAACGGGAGGGAGATTGCCTATGAAATACCCTATTCAACTGGGACTGGTTATATTATTGATAGGTCATGTATGGTTGCCGGGATATCTCCAGGCAGGAACATCTAATCCACCGGAGGGAGACCTATTTCTTCTGGAAAATGTTCCGTACTTAGAAAAAGAATCCTTACAGAATATTAAGGAAGATCATGTTTTAACAGTTCTTCGATATACTTCGGGGGGCGCTTATGAAGAGGTGACGGAGAATATTAAGTGGCGGTCTTCCAATCCTTCTGTGGCAAAAATAGATAAACAGGGCAGTCTTTCATTGAAAAAATCCGGTAGAACGAAGCTTACTGTCTCAAGTGGAACAAACAAAGATTCTATCATATTGGATGTGGACGAAGACCAAGCATCTTTAACACCAGTTGAAGGAAATGGCTATGCCATGATTGATAGAGCACTGAAAGAAATGACGCTTGAAGAGAAAATAGGGCAGATGATGATGCCGGATTACCGGACATCAAACGGTGAAAATGTAACAAAAATGAATGAAGACATCAAAAAAGAAATACAAGACCACCATGTGGGAGGCACTATTTTATTTTCTGAGAATGTAGAATCGACGGAACAGACGGTAGACCTCGTGCAGGATTATAAGGAAACACCTGATAAATTCGGTATGCTCGTGACAATTGACCAAGAAGGAGGCATTGTTACACGCCTTCAGGAAGGAACGGATTTACCCGGGAACATGGCAATCGGTGCCGCTGATTCAGATGAACTGGCCCAACAGGCAGGAAGCGTTCTCGGAGCGGAGCTTGCATCGCTTGGTATCAACATGAACCTGGCCCCGGTTATGGACGTTAATAATAATCCGGACAACCCGGTCATTGGGGTGCGCTCATTTGGAGAAAATCCCGTTCGCGTGGGAGAACTTGGAAATGCATATGCAGCCGGTCTGCAGGAAAACAATATAGCAGCAATCGCCAAGCATTTCCCCGGGCATGGGGACACATCGATGGATTCTCATATCGGTTTGCCGGAAGTGCCGCATGACAGGGAACGGCTGTTTGATGTGGAGCTCGTTCCTTTCCTCGCTGCGCAGGATAAAGAAATGGATGCCATTATGACCGCCCATGTCACTTTTCCTAATATAGATGATACGGTCGTCTCCTCACGGGAGGATGGATCGGATATTGCACTGCCTGCAACATTGTCTAAAAAAGTGCTGAGCGGTTTGATGCGCGAAGAAATGGGTTTTGAAGGGGTGGTCATGACGGACGCGATGAACATGGAGGCAATTAATACTCATTTTGAACCAGTGGATGCTGCCATACGAACGATTAATGCCGGCACAGATATTGTTCTCATGCCGGTCGGTCTTCCAGATGTATATGACGGAGTATTGGAAGCCGTAGAAACAGGAGCTATTAAACAGGAACGAATTGATGAAGCAGTGAAGCGTATTCTGCTGCTTAAAATGAACCGCGGCATTTTTGCACAAGAATCGCCTCCAGACCGTAGTGAGTTGAAGAAAGATGCGCTGGCTGTTGTTGGATCAGAGGAACACCAAAAGATAGAACAAAATATAGCAGAACAATCAATAACGGTTGTTAAAAACAATGATAATATTCTTCCGCTTAAAGCAGACAGTGAGCAGGTCGTAACGGTTATAGATTCTTCCACCAGCAGCATAGAAGAGGAAGTAGTGGCAGATACGCAGACAGGCTCGCCGCTTGCAGATGAAATTAACAGCCGTGCAGCAACAAGCCACCATATAGAGCTGGAGCCGGATCAGCATTCGTTAAGCAAAGAAGATACAGCAAAGGTCGAAGAGTCCGACGTGCTTATTATCAGTTCGATGACCTCCACCTCAGATGAAAGAACAGATGATAATCCTAATATGATGCTGTTTAATCAGCTAATTGATATGTACGATATACCGGTGATAGGAGTAGGGATTCGCAATCCATACGACTTATCAGGCTATGAAAAGGCTGATGCATACGTGGCACAGTATGGATTCCAGGATGCAAGTTTTGCTGCAACGGGACGTGTGTTATTCGGAGAAGTGGCGCCGCAGGGACACCTCCCGGTAAGCATACCTGCTGCAGACGGAACGGTGCTATACCCGCAAGGCCATGGCCTTACGTTTAATATAGAAAAATCCGAATAAAGTAAAACTCTATTAAAATAAAAGGGGCGGGTATGTATGATGAAATATGTACAAAATATCGGACGGTCGTTGATGTTGCCCGTTGCTGTACTTCCGGCAGCGGCTGTACTCTCGGGAATAGGCAACTGGATCATTGGTTTTGACGAAAGCAATGTAGCCGGCTTATTTTTATTGAACGCTGGACTTTCTATTATTGATCACATCGCCATTTTATTTGCGATTGGTGTTGCCATCGGTATGTCACGCGACAAAGACGGAGCAGCAGCCCTGAGCGGACTTGTCGGTTTTCTTGTTGTCACACAGCTCTTGAGTGTTGATTCAGTAGCAGGGCTCACGGGAGTTGCGGTGGAGGAAGTGCCGTTAGCCTATGAGGCAACGGAAAATGTATTTATTGGTATTATTACAGGTTTAGTAGCGGCAGCTCTATACAACCGCTACAGTCAGGTGAAGCTTCCTGATGCACTTGCTTTTTTCAGCGGAAAACGATTGGTACCGATTGTAACCGCTGCGGCCTCAGTAGGCCTGGCAGCCATCTTTTTCTTCATTTGGCCGGTCGTATATAACGGATTAGTTGTTTTTGGAACGACTTTGAGTGACATGGGAGCCGTTGGTGCGGGCCTTTATGGATTTTTTAACCGTCTTTTAATCCCAACTGGCCTTCACCATGCGCTTAATCAAGTTTTTTGGTTTGACCTGGCCGGTATTAATGATTTTGGAAACTATTGGAGCAGTGAAGGCGAACAGGGAATTACCGGACGGTATATGGCAGGATTCTACCCGATTATGATGTTTGGGCTGCCGGCAGCAGCGCTGGCAATGTATCATACTGCTAAAACAAAGCAGCGTAAAACCGCTGCATCCCTGCTTTTAGCGACAGGTTTTGCCTCATTTTTCACAGGTGTAACCGAGCCGCTTGAATTTTCGTTTATGTTTTTAGCACCGTTATTATATGTCGTACACGCTGCACTTACCGGGCTTTCTTTATTTATAGCTGCTAACTTTGAGTGGATTGCAGGCTTTGGATTCAGCGCCGGTCTGGTCGATTATCTGCTTGCCTTTGCGATGCCGCTGGCAAGCCAGCCTTACATGCTGCTTGTACAGGGACTCTTCTTCGCTATTGTGTATTATGTATTATTTCGCTATTTAATTGTGAAATTAGATCTCTTAACACCGGGACGAGAGGAAGAAACAGCTTTGGCTACAGCTGGTGGAAGCCCTGAAGCAGAAATTGATCAGCAGGATGCGACTGCTGTTCAAGCCGCAGGAATTATTGAAGGCCTGGGAGGTGCGGCTAATATTGCCGCCATTGATAGCTGCGCGACGAGACTCCGCCTGGAAGTAAATGATATGAACAAAGTAGATGAGGCACGAATTAAGAAAACCGGCGTACCGGGTACGAATATTGTAGGTAAGCATAATATTCAGGTAATCGTCGGAACAAGTGTACAATTCGTTGAACAGGAAGTTAGAAAGCAGGTAAACAAAGAATAGTATGTAAACCGGCCTTAAACAAAGGCCGGTTTTTTATATATAATATGTATTGAGTGATCCATCCGCTCTTTTTATACGTTAGCTTACTATCAATCAATGCGAATAGTATAAAGGATTAAATAAGGTGGGGAGCGGCTTATGACACGCGTCGAACAAAATAAAAAAGCCAGGAAAAAAGGCAGTATTATAATTCTGCTGGCAATGCTGATTTGTGCTGGAATTGCGGGCTATTCAGGTTTCCAGGTGTTTGCCTCCGGCAGTCCGGAAGCAGAGAATATCGAGCCGGCATCACAGGAAAACGCAGAACCGGCAGGAGAGAATATGGGAGAATCACTGGAAGCGATTGAAGAAGAGTTTGTGCTGTTGAATGACGCAGAAGCAGAGATGGCGCTTGAAGCGGAAGCGGAGCAGACTGTGCCGACAGGTCTATCCATCCCTTCGATCGATGTTTCCGCTGAGCTGGAACCTAAAGGAGTCCTCGATAACGGGCAGATGGGCGTGCCGTCCACCGAAGACGGGGTTGCCTGGTTTGAACCAGGAGCAAAGCCTGGTGAAAAAGGCAACGCAGTAATGGCAGGTCATGTCGACAGCCGAACCGGTCCTGCTGTGTTTTATGATCTCGATAAGCTGGATGCTGGCGATGAGATTGAAGTGACGGATGAAAAAGGAGAAGTGCTGACGTTTGAAGTAAAGCGTGCCGTCAGCTATGACAGAACCGATGCACCGATTGAAGACATTTTCGGTCCGTCGAATACCCGCAGCCTTAATCTCATTACGTGTACCGGCACGTTTGACCAGGCCGAGGGAACGCACGATCAACGCCTGGTCGTATATACGGAGCTTCAGGAGGAAGACGTGCAGAAAATAGAAAACGGGGATCCTCCCGAAGCACCCGGCAATGTGGTGCTGGCAGGAAGTCAGCTTTCGTTTCATGCCGTTCGTGATGAAGATGTAGCCGGATACCGCGTGTATGAGAAGAATCCAGAGGGAGAGAACCGGCATATAGAAAGCATTGCGGTTCATGAAAGAAAAAGCTACAGTTCGCCGGATCTGGCTGGAAGCGAGTACTACGTCACCACAGTAGATGTATACGGCCAGGAGTCGGAGCCGTCTGAAACCGCAGAATAGAAAACGAGCCCCTGCATGAGATTTTCTCTGTGCAGGGGCTTATTTTATGTGTTTATAAAAAATAGTTATTTGCCTGAATAAAAAACTGCGACTGCTCATAGTTGTAGGTGATTTTCGAAAAATCAAAAGGCTGGCCGTTGGTAAGGTGAAAAATCTGCTCCATAAATAAGCCGGGGGAAGCATCAGGCAGACGAAGCAGCTCTGCTTCCTTTTTATTGATCTTCCCAACGTTGAAATACAAATCAGAAAATCCTATATTGAGTCCCAACGCATCGCTTATATAGTTAAAGATGGATTCAGAAACAATTTCATTATTTAAATACGAAACAACGGATTTATTATAGTAGGATTCTTCGATGCAGAGCGTCTGGCCGTTTATATAACGAACCCTTTTTACATAATACACGCTCTCCTCGGGATTGACTGCCAGGTTGCGTGCGGCTTCCGCTGTCGGCCTGCGGATATCAAGAGCCAGTACTTCAGAAGTAATCTGAAATCCGTCCAGCTCTTTTTTGAACCCTTGATTGGAGAGAAGACTAATATAGCCTCTGCGTTTATGCCGCCTGACAAAAATGCCGCTGCCGCGCACCTGATACACAATCCCCTTTTTTTCCAGAAGATCCAACGCTTTAGTAATGGTGCTTTTGCTGACGTCAAATTGTGCCATAAAAGCATCCAGTACGGGAAGCTTATCTCCCTGCTGTAGATCTTTATCTACGATTTCCTGTTCAATATCGGCTGCAATTTGCTGGTATTTTAACATGGACATTCCTCATTATCGTCTAGTTTCGCGCTTCTTTGTGTACCAATTCTACCATAATTAAACTGAAAACAGCATAATTTAATTATGCGTGTATTAAAAATTTATATGGTATTTATTTAATTGTTACGGTACAATATAAAATGTAAACGCATAACAGTTGAAGGAGGATGGAATGTGGCGGAAAAAGTAAGGGATTATCCAAAGCTGGCAAAAGATATATTAGAGGCTGTAGGAGGGGAAGAAAACGTTCTCAGCGTGACAAGATGTGCGACCAGGCTCCGGATTGTGCTCAAGCGCTCCAAGCCGGATGCGAAACAGCTTGTGTCTTCAATGCCCGGGGTTATTACGGTTGTGGAAAACAGCGGCCAGTTTCAGGTCGTGATCGGTCAGCATGTTGGAGAAGTACATGACGAATTTACTTCTCTTGTAAACATTGATGAATCAGAGGAGCCGGAGGCGAGCAAAGGAACGGTTGTAAACCGTGTCATTGCTACCATGTCTGCAGTATTTGCTCCATTTATCTACATATTGGCAGCGGCAGGTATTCTGCAGGGTATGCTGATACTCATTAATTTATTCTCGGACTCATTTGCCAATACAGGCACATATCAGGTATTCAGCTTTATATCATGGGCTCCATTTACGTTTCTGCCTATTTTCATCGCCATTACAGCCTCCAAACATTTTAAAACAAATATGTATATAGCGGTGGCTGCCTGCGCTGCGCTCGTTACTCCGGAGTGGGCCGGCATGGCCGCCGAAATATCAGAAGGAGCGCAGACGACGTTTGCCGGCCTGCCGCTATCGGAAACGGTGTACACGTCATCCGTGCTTCCGCCGTTATTTCTGGTATGGATATTGTCTTATTTGGAACGGTTTTTAAATAAGCGGATTAATGAAGTTATCCGCCCTTTGTTTGTTCCATTAATCTGCCTGGTCGTTATGGTGCCATTAACAATTGTGCTGATTGGGCCGATCACTACATTGGGTGCCAACGGCATTGCCAACGGCTATAATTTTCTTGCGGAATATGCCCCGGCACTGGCGGGTGCTATTATCGGAGCGTTCTGGCAGGTACTCGTTATCTTTGGCGTTCACTGGGGTATTACGCCGATGGTCCTGGCTAACTTCGAGCAGTACGGACGGGATTCATTCCAGGCTTATCAGACCATTGCCGTTATGGCACAGGTCGGGGCCGTACTAGGTGTTATTATTAAAACAAGGTCACAGGAAATAAAGAAAGTAGGAACTTCAGCAGGTATTACGGGTATATTCGGCATCACCGAGCCGGCTATTTACGGCATCACCCTGCGCTTTAAAAAGCCATTTATATACGGATGTATCTCCGGCGCGGTCGGAGCGATTGCAGCCAGTTTCTTTAACCCGTATTACTTTGCCTATGCCGGTCTCCCCGGACCGCTTACGATTGTAAACGGTATTGATTCGGAATATCCGATGTCGATCTGGGGTATTCTTCTGGGAGTCGGCATTGCCGTTATTCTGCCGATTATTTTGATTCAGCTGCTTGGTTTTGGAGAAGATACTGCCAAACAGGCAGGAGACAGCACGCTGGTGAAGGAACAGGACGGCCGTGATCAGGCGGCGGCAGCAGTAAATGAAGAGACAAGAATCAACGAAGAAACAATCAGTGCGCCTTTTGAAGGGGATATCATTCCACTCGATCAGGTACCGGATGAAGTGTTCAGCTCCGGCGCTATGGGGAGCGGGCTTGCGATCCGGCCAGCAGGGAACAAAGTGTACGCACCTTTTGACGGCACCGTCGTCATGACAGCACCTACAAAACACGCGGTTGGCCTGCGTTCCCATGTCGGGGTGGAGCTGTTGATACACGTGGGATTGGATACCGTAAATCTGCAGGGCAGGCCGTTTACTCTCAAGGTAGAAGACGGCAGCACCTTCAAAAAAGGAGATCTGCTGCTCGAATTTGACAAACAGTCCATTGAAGCAGAAGGGCTGGATACCATTACGCCGATTATCATCACGAATTCCGGCGATTATGAAGAAGTTATATTTAACGATAAAAATAAAAGCGCATTGGATCAGGAATTATTTACGGTTATAAAATAAGGAGGACATATACATGTCAACGATGCCAAAAGATTTTCTATGGGGAGGGGCCCTGGCGGCCCATCAATTTGAAGGAGGCTGGGATCAAAGCGGAAAAGGACCCAGCGTGGTCGACGTAATGACAGCGGGAGCCCACGGGGTGGCTCGCGAAATTACAGAAACGGTAGAAAAGGATAAATTTTATCCGAACCACGAAGCGATTGATTTTTACAGCAATTACAAAGAGGATATTGCATTATTCGGGGAAATGGGGTTGAAATGTCTGCGTACGTCGATTGGCTGGAGTCGGATTTTTCCAAACGGAGATGAAGCCGAGCCAAACGAAGAGGGGCTGCAGTTTTACGATAATGTACTGGATGAATTAATAAAGCATGGTATTGAACCCGTTATTACATTATCCCATTTTGAAATGCCGCTCCACCTGGCCCGGGAATACGGCGGATTCCGCAGCAGAAAAGTGGTCGATTTCTTTGTCCGCTTTGCGGAAGTTTGTTTCAACCGCTACAAGGATAAAGTGACATACTGGATGACATTTAATGAAATCAATAACAAGATGGATGTGGAAAATCCATTATTTCTATGGACGAACTCCGGCGTTATTGTAAAAGAAGGGGAAAATGCGAAAGAAATCATGTATCAGGCAGGTCACCACGAACTTATCGCAAGTGCGCTGGCTGTAACAAAAGGAAAAGAGATCAATCCTGCATTCGAAATCGGAGCCATGGTATCCCATGTTCCCATTTATCCATACTCCTCCAATCCGGAGGACGTAATGCTTGCAGAAGAGTCAATGAGACAGCGTTATTTCTTTCCGGACGTTCATATCCGCGGGGCCTATCCGAGATACGCATTAAAAGAATTTGAAAGAGAAGGGTATAACATTCCATTTGAAGATGGAGATGAAGAGATTCTCAAAAACGGCACGGTCGACTATTTAGGCTTCAGCTATTATATGTCGACTACTGTAAGAAGCGGAGCCGCAAATAACACAACAGGAAACATTGTAAACGGCGGTCTGGCAAACGGAGTGGAAAATCCATATATTCAGTCGAGCGACTGGGGATGGGCAATTGATCCAACCGGCCTGAGATATACGCTTAACCGCTTGTATGACAGATACCAGATTCCCTTATTTATTGTAGAGAACGGCTTTGGTGCCGTTGATACGATGGAAGAAGACGGAGCAATTCATGACACGCAGCGAATTGAATATTTAAAGTCGCATATTGAAGCGCTCGAAAAAGCCGTAGAATACGATGGGGTGGAGCTGTTGGGCTATACGCCGTGGGGGATTATTGATATTGTATCCTTTACGACCGGTGAGATGAAAAAACGCTACGGCATGATTCACGTAGACCGTGATAACGAAGGAAATGGTTCAATGAAGCGTTCGAAAAAGGAATCGTTTGACTGGTATAAAAAAGTAATCGAAACAAACGGAAAGCAGTTATAAAAAAATAGGAAGGATCTCCAGTCGGAGAGCCTTCCTGTTTTTTATGATTCAGGATAATCCTGGTCATCGAGCGCCACCTCTTCGGGAAATAAGCGTTGAAACTGCAGTTTCTCCTGGCGGGTGAGAGACTGTTTGCCCTGCTCAAAAAAGTCTCTCGCGCCTTCCAGTTCCTCGGGATTTTCCCTATCGTAAAAATCAATCGGTACTTCTTTGGTTTTACCCGATAAGTGGGCAGAAGCCTTCGCATGGCCAATCGCCCAGTCAAGGTGTTCGTAGGAATCAGAAAACATCTGCTTAAAATGCTGCAGGGTTTCACGCAGCAGCTCCGATTCTCCGGTTAAAACACGTCCGTAGGCAAGAGCCTGATCTTTTGTCTGCTTTACTTCACGAAGTCTGCTGCGCACATCATTTAATTCAGCCAGCGTCTGCTCGTATTTTTGCTTATAGGAAGCTGCATCCCGGCGCCTGGTATAGGATTGAAGCGCCAGCGTGTAAAGTTCTTTATAGTCTTCTTTAGGTATTTCCATGACTGATTTTGTCTTAAAGCCTTCAGAAAGCTGAAGAGAACTTTTTTCTTTAGCGCCGCCCGTTAATTTTTCGAACTCTCCGAGAAAAGTCCCGCCTTCATTTAAACGCTGCTCCATCTGGTTAATTTCTTCACGCAGAATCAACAGATCCCGTTCGTACACTTCCAGATGAAGATCCTCTATTTTAGGATCCGGGCGGTCCAGGTCAAAATTGTGCTGCTTTAAAAAGGTATGAAAATCAGACTGAAGCATATATAAATCTTTGTTCTGACCGAAGAAATCCTTGGCAGAAAGCCGGTCATCTTCTGTAAAAGGAATAAAACCGATATGAATATGAGGAGCACTCTCATCCTTATGTACTACTGCATACATTATGTTTTTCTGGCCGTGCCGTTCTTGAAAAAACAGCAGACACGTATCAAAAAAGCGTTTTTCTTCTTCAGGAGAAAGGCTGTCAAAAAAAGAAGCATCATTAATGACCGTAACGTTGCACAGTTTAATTGCATCTTTACTGATTGCTTTCTGCCCGGTATAACGCTGATCGATTGTTTTATTAATCACTTTTTTGTAATCAAAGGGGTGCTCGTTCACTAAATCCACATTTAGTATTGTCCGGCGGCGGTCAATCCCGTCACCTGGAATTTCCTCTTTCTCTCGCTGATTGTGGGCCTGTACTTCCTTTAATTCAGAGCCTTTTACTTTCTGCAGATGAAGCACGGGGTAACTCATGATGAATCCTCTCCTTTCGGCAGGGACAATATGTATACCCACAAGTGTAGCATATTTTAAGGGAAAAAGAGGGAATAGAAATGGCAGATTGCCCTGTACTATGAAAGGGAGGTTTATACTCAGAGGACAGGGGGCAGTGATTAATTACCGGTGCCGGGGTTCTGAAATACAATTTCACTATATAGGTTAAAAAAGAAAGCAAAGCTAAATAATTTCACGTACTATATTATTTTAATAACATAAATCTCAACAAAACAATCAAAAATGGTAAACTATACCCAGCGCACATAAAAGAAAAGAGGGAGCATAATGACAAATACCGCACTGCAGCTGTATACGCTGCGAAAGGAACTGGAAGAAGATTTTGAAGGAACCCTTCATCAAGTCTCCAGAATGGGATATAGAGGAATTGAGCTGGCAGGGAATACAGGAGGAATGTCTGCAGAAGCACTTCATGTGTTTTTAAAACAAATTCACCTGGAAACAGCCTCGATGCATGTCTCTCTGGAAGAACTCGAAACAAATTCATCCTATCACATTGATTTTGCTCATGCGCTTGGCTGCAGACATATCGTCTGCCCATATTTGGAACCGGAGAAGCGCCGGAGCATTCAACAGTATAAAGAATTAGCAGCCTCGTTAAACCGGATAGGTGAAACCTGCAGAAAAGAAGGAATTACATTCTCATATCACAACCATGATTTTGAACTGGTGGCGTTGGAAGGTGAACTCCCGCTTTCCGTCATTATGGAAAATACAGATCCGAAGCTGGTTATGATTGAACTGGATACATACTGGGTACAGAAAGCAGGAGAAGATCCGCTGGTCTGGATGGATCGCTGCAAGAACCGGATGCAGCTTGTGCACCTTAAAGATATGACCCGGGACGAAGAGGGATTTTTTGCAGAGCTCGGAACGGGACGCATGGATATAGAAGCGATTTTGAAACAAGCCAAACAACAGGAGGTTGCCTGGCAGATCGTGGAACAGGATGAATCACGCGGGGAACCGATTGAAAGCGTAAAAGAAAGCCTGCAGTATTTACACCAATTATCGATTTAATACTATAGGAGGACAATGTCATATGCCTACGAATCAGAACATTGCAGATATGATCGGAAAAGGAATCACGGTGGATGCTTTTGTATCACAGATGAAACCGGAATATCAGGAAAAAATGAATGAATGGCAGGAAGGATTTACCTGGGTGGATCATTCCCAGGAAGTGCTGAGTTTTATGCGTACCAGGTCTGACCTCCACTGTTCTATCATTGCCTCAGACTGGTGTGGTGACGTGCATCGTAACTTTCCGGTCGTCATAGAGGTGATGAATCAGGCAGCCGTACCGGTTGAGGTGTTTGTGCAGGAAGACCATCCGTCCTTTATCGATGTTTTTCGCACACTGGGCGGGAAGTCTGTTCCTAAAGTGATTGTCACCAATACTTCAGGAGACGTACATTTCACCTGGGGACCGCGGCCTTCTTTTATTCAGGAGCCCATGGCTTACTTTAAATCACTTCAATTAAAAGATTCGGACAGCGAATATGCAGCCGAGCGAACAAAAGCCTATGAAGGGATACAGGCTCGGTATGGTGAGGATTTTAACTATCAGAAGCTTGTTGTCTATGAACTAACCAATCTGTTATCACAGACGTAATCAGCAAAGCAGTTTGCTTTACATCGAACGTTTGTTCTTATATAATTTAGTTATATAAGAAAGGAGCGGGGGAAATGGAAGGCATACTGGAAAGAGCAATGGAGGAGCAGGCACCGGTTCAGCTCGTGTACGAAAGCAAAAGCGGGATCACGCAGCGGACCATTACCATATACAAAAACGATACAGAACGCATCATAGCATACTGCCATTCCAAAAAAGCGGTCCGGTCGTTTCGGAAACGCTGTATTCTGGCGGTACAGCCAATAAAAAAAAGATACCCCGCTGTTATTTAAAACAGGCAGGGTATCTCTTTTTTTTAAGTGGTTACAAATCGTCCGCCGTTAACGTGAATGACCTGGCCGGTCATGTAGCTGGAGTCCTGGGAACCGAGCAGGACGAATGCCGGTGCCAGTTCAGCCGGCTGGCCCGGACGTCCCATCGGCGTATTCGTTCCAAAACTTTCGACCTTATCCTCTCCAAAGGTGGATGGGATAAGCGGTGTCCAGATAGGACCCGGCGCTACTCCATTTACGCGGATGCCTTTAGAAGCAAGCGAGGTAGAAAGAGAGCGTATGAGAGTGGTGACCGCTCCATTTGTAGCAGAGTAGTCAATTAAGCCGGCTGATCCGTCGTAGGCTGTCACAGATGTTGTATTTATAATTGCGGCCCCTTCTTTTAAATGAGGGAGCGCTGCCTGAATGAAATAAAACATGGAAAATACGTTGGTGCGAAACGTTTTTTCCAGCTGATCTTTAGAAATATCCTCAATTTTTTCCTGCGGGTGCTGTTCCGCTGCATTATTTATTAATACATCAAGCTGTCCAAACTCTTTAATCGTATCTTCCACTGCTTTTTTGGCAAACTGATCGTCCCCGCCATCACCAGGAAGCAGCAGACAGCGGCGCCCGTAGCTTTCAATTTCTTTTTTGGTTTGTTCAGCATCTTCATGTTCATCCAGGTAGACAATTGCCACATCCGCTCCTTCTTTAGCGTACGCAATGGCTGCAGCTTTTCCAATACCGCTGTCGCCTCCGGTAATGAGCGCCGTTTTATCTTTTAGTTTATCGGACCCTTTATACTCAGGGTTATCATGTACCGGTTTCGGATCCATCGGTTCCACTTCTCCGGGTTGTTTGTTCTGCTGCTGCACGGGCTGGCCGTCCTGCTGTTTTTCTTTAAATTCCATGTATTTCTGCCTCCTTGTTGTTAGTTGAATATAATAGCCAAGTACCCCTGCGGCTGCAGACTCAAACAGAAGCCGAAAAAACCGGGCCCTTTTTATAAAGGAACCCGGTTTTTCTATGACACCTGACGTTCTTGCTTATCCGGTTGTTCTAATTGAGACTGATGCCTGTGCTGCCAGGCGCAGAAACCAAAGAACACAGCAACTGCAAGATAACCTGCCGTGAAATCCGGTGCAGCATTCCAGGCAAGGGCAGGAGCATGCATGAATCCGGCAAAAGAAAAGACGGCCGCCGTTAACGTAAATATAACGGCACGGCGCCATTCCCGGTCAATAATAGAAACGGTCACTGCTCCGAGCAGAATCGCGGTGAAAAGGGCGCCCTGGCCGAGAGGAACAATTCCCTCCGAAATATCAGCCACCACGTCACCTGCCGGGTTATTAAAGCGCGTCATGGTGTAATTAGCCAGATACGGCAGCATAGCCAGTGCCACAGCCGGAAAATATCTGCTGGAGGTGGTGGAAAAGGCAGCCGCCACCATGGACATACCGACAAATACCAGCACCGGTGCAATCGCGGCGAGCGGAATCAACGCAGACAGTGCAGCAATCATGCCGGTCACAGCCGCTGCCAGTATAACAAAGGCGTTTAAAATACTGTAGCCGCGTCCGGCTCCCATTTCTTTGGAACCAATCGTTGCAATGTAGACAGTAGTAGGAAACAGTCCGCCGAAAACAGCGCCAAGCATAGTTCCTGTACCGTCAACAGCCTGACATTCACGTACATCATAAGAGTCTCCTACAGCGGCCATCGCTTCCACGTTATTCATCGTTTCAATTGCATTATAAATCGTGATAGGCAGCAGCACACCAAGCAGACCGACTGCCGTCCCAAACAAAAGTGTCATCCCGTCAAACGCGGCCAGACTGGGAACAATCGGATAGAAGCCTACATTGGATAACCCTTCGGATACCTCTCCCGGACTCTGATGGCCCAATGCGAATGCCAGAATAGTTCCAACCACGACAGCGAGTAATGATGCCGGCATTCGAAAAGGAAAGACTACTTTTCCTACAAATCCGACCAGGATAATCGCCAGTGCGACAAGTCCGACTACGGGGATGGCAAACGTATGAAACAGCATTTCACCGGCAATAAACGAAAAAGCAACACCCGCCAGTGCACCTAGCAGCGCAGGACGGGGAAGGTGGTCCCGGATCCAGTTTCCGGTTAAGCTGACCATTGCTTCAATAAGCCCGCTGATAAAAGCGGCTGCTACGGCAATTTTCCAGGCAAGATCCGGATCATTCGTTAACGCAAGTGCCGGCGCAAGCACGCCGAATAAAAAAACAAACATAACCGGCGTACTGATTCCATAAGAAAGCGCCGTTACATCACTTCGGTTTTCTTTTTTGGCCAGCCGGGAAGCCATAAATGAGTAGTACAGATTTCCTGCCATGACGGCTACGGCCGTCCCGGGAATCACTTTCCCAAATACAACAGAAGCAGGAAATCCCATACCAAGCATCGTTACGGTAATTACAACAAAGTTGGCTAGGTTATTTTGAAACAAGGCAAAAAATGCATCAAGATCCTGCCGCTTAAACCATGGATAATGAACCGACTGAGCGTTCATGAACTGCTTCACCTTCTTTTCTTATTTAATAGGGGCCTCTGATTCCACAAAGGTGACGCGGCCGTTCTCGAGCGAGGCCACTCTAGCGAGAGACTCGACCCGGTAGCCGCTGTTAATGAGCTGCTCCCGCCCGGGCTGAAAGGATTTCTCAATCACAATGCCAACACCGGCGACAACCGCCTCCGCTTTTTCAACAATCTCAATTAATCCTTTCGCCGCCTGGCCGTTCGCAAGAAAATCATCCAGAATAAGCACCCGGTCTCCGGACGCAAGAAAATCTTTGGAAACGGCAATTTCCGATTCTGTCCGTTTAGTAAACGAGTAGACGCGGCTCGCATACACATGCTCATCCATCGTTAAAGACTTCCGCTTTCTTGCAAATACGAGAGGTACCTCGAGCTTCGAGGCTGCCATAAAGCTTGGCGCAATCCCCGATGACTCTATCGTGAGGACTTTCGTAATTCCATCCTGCTGAAAAATACGGGCAAATTCTTCTCCAACCGCAGCCATCAGCCCGGTATCAATCTGGTGGTTAAGAAAGGTATCCACTTTAAGGACGTGCTCCGAAAGGACAATCCCACGCTCGACAATTGCCTGTTTTAATCGTTCCATTGTTCCACTCCTTTTTTCTTTAACTGTTATTTTTTAAAACAAAAAAACCTGCCGCCCGAACGTATCGAGTGACAGGCTGACCGCATACAAAAAAGCCGACGCTGCACTCGTAGTCAGGCCGTTTAAGGCAGCCTGGTAGAAACGCGCGGACCATATTTCCGCAGTTATACGAGTAAAGTATATGTTTATAGATAAGAGTCTATTATAGACGAACAGTCTACCGATGAGAAGCCCGATTTTATTAATTCGAACAGCAGTGCCGTTTAAAGAGACGCAGGTAAGGGAATGCAGTACCCATCCAGAACAAATCAGGGAAAAAAGGGGCTGTTTTTTTGAATTACGAAGATTTTAAAACATTGATTGTCCATAATGGGAACAGTGAAGACTGGCTGTATGATGAATTTCATCAGGCATATACACTCAAAGAAAACCTGAACGTATCCATTCATTTTTGTGAAGAGCGGGGCACAGAAGAAGTAAGCAGGGACTGGTTTTCCAAAACGGGAAGCAGCCGGGGCCGTGAATTGTTCTTTGATGTGCACTTTGGAGCCTCATTGATTGAACAGCTCCGATTTTACGAGATTGATAATGGAAATATTCTCATGCCGGAGGCAGACACGCTGAACACCGTGTCCGAGTATCATTACAGCCTGACCAGGGCACTCAATAAGCCCAATGCCAAACCAAATGACTCCGTCATCGACGAGTATTTTGAGCGGCTGGGCTGGAGCATCTATAAAACGTCAAATGAATAACGAAGAGACCCGGCAGGCGCCGGGTTCTTTTTTTGGTATACTGATACAAAAAGGGGGAAACATCGTGCCGGAACCATTATTTCAATTGCAGAATGTCAGCGTACGGACCGGGGGTCAGTCCAGACTGCAAAATATCAACTTATCTTTAGAGGATGGCATACATACCGGACTGCTCGGTTTAAACGGATCCGGAAAAACAACAATTCTACAGCTGTTAACAGGCTACGTATGGCCGACAGAAGGAACCGTGCACAGCTGGATGGGACAACATGGCCGGGTTTCAATGCAGACGCTGCGACGCGAAATTGGATGGGTTAGCGATGCACTAGATGACCGCTACCGGGCCCGAAGCAGCGACACGGCACTCGAGGTGGTGATCAGCGGTTATTTTGCATCGGTGGGTCTTTACGAGGAACCAGCGGATGAGGTGACCGCCTATGCACGGAAATGCCTGGAGCTGTTTCAGGTAGGAGCCTATGCCGAAAAGCCATACAGCCGGCTCTCCCAGGGAGAAAAGCGGCGCGTGATGCTGGCCAGAGCCTGGGTTATCCGGCCGAGGCTGTTAATTCTGGATGAACCGTGTACCGGTCTGGATGTGAAAGGAAGAGAAGAACTGCTTTCTATTCTTGAACGCGCGCTTAGTGAACCGGGAGCCCCAACGCTTTTGTATGTAACCCACCATATAGAAGAACTGCCTCCGGCTATCGTAAATATGGCCCTGTTAAAAAATGGGCAGATGCTCGAGCACGGGTTTAAAAAAGAAGTCTTGTCCAACGATCTTATTTCTGAAGCCTTTGACGTACAGGCTTCTATCAGCTGGGAAGAGGAACGGCCGTGGCTTCGTATTAAAAATAAGATGAAAAATCACTGAAAACGCAGGTGAGAGCAGGCGTTCCGTTATCTTTCCACCCGGGAAGTATGATACAATACGGAACAGCATAGATATGAAAGGAGCTTTTCTTTGAGTAAAAAATGGTTATTAACAGCCAGTATGGCAATTTCTCTTTCCGTTATTGCAGCATGTGGAGGAGAATCTGAAGAAGAGGCAGGATCGGATGAGGAACAGCAGCAGGAAGAAAGCGCAGAATCCGAAGGTCAGGAAGCGGAACAGGAACAGCCCCAGGCACCGGAAGTGAATCTTGACGATGTGCCCGACGTGGTGGCTGAAGTGAACGGCGAAGAAATTACAAAAGATGAATTTGAATCGGCATATACAACAACCCTGTCCATGTTTTCCATGCAGGGGATGAATCTCGAAGAGCAGGATGAAAACGGCGAAATGGAAGCAGAGCTCAAAGCCTCTACAGCAGAGCAGCTTGTCGGCCAGCGCCTGCTCGTACAGGAAGCGGAAAACCGGGATTATGAAGCAGATGCAGATGAAGTAGATGAGATTTTAAACCAGCAGAAAGATCAGTTTGAAAACGATGAAGACTATCAGGCTGCATTGGAAGAGCAGGGCTTCACAGAAGACGACTTCCGTGCACAGATTGAAGAGTCGCTTCGTGTCGAACAGCTGATAGAAGAAGAATCCCAGGATATTGAAGTAAGCGAAGACGAGATTGATGAACAAATAGTAGCATTGGAAGAACAGCAGGCGGCGGTGGCCGAACAGGCCGGCGAAGATGCTCCGGAAGCACAGACGCCTGAACGGGATCAGGTAGAAGAAGAGGTTCGTTCCCAGAAGGAAAACGAACGGGTACAGGAACTGGTAACGGAACTTCGCGATGAAGCAGACGTTACGATTAATCTTGATAATTAAAGCGATTTTAAAACAAACTGACCTTTACTGGCCGGTTTGTTTTTTTTTTGCCTAAAATTCTTCTTGTACTATTTTTAAAATAGGATAAAATAAAACAAAAGTCCTATTTTTTTTAGAAAATAGAGGAGGAAAACGAATGATATCCCGTGAAAAAGAAGATATATTGCTTGAAAGTGGAACAAATGAACTAGAAATTGTCATGTTTTCTATTGGAGAAGAAACGTACGGTATTAACGTCTTAAAAGTAAGAGAAATCATTCAGCCGCTGCCGGTCACAAAAACGCCGAATGCGCATCCCCATGTAGAAGGGATTATCCGTCTGCGCAACGAAATCATGCCGGTGGTCAACACGGCCAAAGTACTGGGCTACACCCACGAAACAGCCGGCACGGATAAGTTTATTATTTGTGAACTCAATCAAATGAAAGTTGCTTTTCACGTGGAATCTGTTTCCCGGATCCACCGGATTTCCTGGAAGCAGATTGAAGAACCCGAACAGCTGATTCAGGGCGATCATTCACATACTATCGGCGTGATTAAACGGGAAGAAGGCATGACGCTTCTACTGGATTATGAAAAAATGATCAGCGATATTAATCCCAAAGCCGGCATCCAGCCTCAGACGATTGTACGGGGGCTCCGCCCTGAGAGAGCATCCAAGCGTGTGCTCGTAGCAGAGGATTCGCCGATTCTGCAGCAGCTTATTCTCGACACCCTCGAGCGTGCCGGCTATGAGCAGATTGCCAAAAGCACCAACGGCGAAGATGCCTGGAACCAGCTGGCGGCCGCAGAGAAAGTACCGGATATCGTAATATCTGATATAGAAATGCCAAAAATGGACGGCCACCATTTAACGAAAAAAATCAAAGAGCTCGCAAAAACAAAAGATATACCTGTTATCTTGTTTTCTTCTCTCATTACAGATGATCTTTATCATAAGGGAGTAAAAGTCGGGGCGGACGAGCAGGTAAGCAAGCCGGAAATCGGGACGCTGATTCAAAAAATGGACAAGCTGTTGTTTTAAATAGCTGCCTCATCGATTTACATAAAAGCCGGTATTTAGAAGGATATAAAGAACCGGCTCCTTTTCTTCAGAGAGGAGAGGAATAAAGAGATGGGTATAAAGAAAAGACTGATATGGATCGTTGCCGGCAGCGGCTTTTTGTTATTCTTTCTGCTCGTGGTTATTTTTTATCCAATGCTGCTGCAGCAGTTCCGCTCAATTGAAGAACAGGCGGCACGGGAGAGTATGGATCGTCTGGCCGAGCAGATCCAGCAAGAACAGGAACAACTGTTAAATTTCAACCAGGACTGGTCATCGTGGGATGATACTCTCGCTTTTGTGGAAAGAGGAGGGCAGGATGAATCCTACATAGAAAGTAATCTGGACGGAGAATCGCTTAATAATGGTAATCTTTCCTTCATGATGATTGTGGATAAAAATGAAGAAATTCTCTTCAGCCAAAGCCAAAACGAGGCAGGAGAAGCAGAAAGTGGATTCGAGGCGCTTGCTTTAACGGAAACCGAGGTGCTGGACACGTTCAGCCGCTTGATTATAGGCGAAACCAATTTATATCAGTACGGGGATAAGGCATATATGGTATCCGCCCTTCCTATTCAAGCCACAAGTACAAACAGCGGTTCAAACGGCACGATGATAATGGGAAGAGAGATAAACGGCAGCTATATTGAGATGCTCGCTGATTCCATGCAGGTGCCATTAACGTTTCAAGTGCTTGCGGAGGAAGAAGCTGATGGAAATGCGAGCCGTATCTCCAGTTCGGATCGTAACCTGGTGCACAGTGAGTACCGCCTGCCCTATGCGAACACTTCCAATGCCGCTTCGTTTGTATTTGAACAGCCGCGTACGATTTACAATCAGGGCGCAAAAACGATAAATCTGTTATTGGTGTCCTTTACAAGCGGTATGATTCTATTGACGGTCTTGTTAATTTTTCTATTAAATCGTTCCATTTTGAAACGAATTGCTTTTCTTTCCGGGAATTTAAACACCATTGAACAAAAGGGCGTATTTGAGGATACGGTTACCGTAGACGGAAACGATGAAATAACGGTACTGCAGAAGTCGGCTAACAGACTAATTTGTTCCCTTCGCAGTTCCCACCAGGAAATGTATGACCTGGCCTATCGGGATCCAGTAACCAATCTTTATAATCGCTATTATTTATTAAAGGAGCTGAGCAGTCAGACGAATCAAAAGCAGCCCTTTTCGCTTTTATTTATCGACCTGGATCATTTTAAAAAAGTAAACGATACTTTCGGGCATCACGCGGGAGATGAAGTGCTGCGGGAAACAAGCAGGCGTATGAATACATGTGCTCCGAATGGAACGACCGTCATCCGTATGGGAGGCGACGAATTTGTCATTATCGTCCCCTCTTTTGCTGAGTTTCCCTACGAAGTGCTTCTCCAGGCATTAACAAAGCCCTTTTTGGTGGATAACCATCGTGTATTTATTTCCGGCAGTATCGGTATCAGCACCTACCCGGAAGATGGCACTTCCTATGAACAACTGCTGCAATCAGCGGACATTGCCATGTATGAAGCAAAAAAACAGGGGAAAAACAGCTACCGCTACTATACCGACGTAGAAAACAAAGCCTATTACAAAGAGTATGTGTTTCATGAAAATGACATTCGCCGGGCATTCGCCAATAAAGAATTTGTTGTTCATTATCAGCCAATTGTAAATGGAATCGATTTATCGGTAAAAGGAATGGAAGCCCTCGTAAGATGGAAGCATCCGGAACGGGGACTGCTCGCCCCGGGTCAATTTCTTCCTATGATTGAAGAACTCTGTTTAATGGATGAGCTTGGTATGATGGTTCTCGAGACCAGCTTGAAGCAGATGACGTTATGGAATATGGGAAGAAAAACCCCGCTTTTATTATCCGTTAATGTAGCAAAGACTCAAATGAAAAACAGAACGTTCTTTTCACGCCTGGATGCCATTCTGGAAAATATAGATCTCCAGCATACGCCGCTCCAGCTTGAAATTACGGAAGAGATGCTGAGTGATCATTTGAAAACGACGATAGATTTTGCCGAAGAACTGGGGAAAAGAGATATAAAACTGGCATTGGATGACTTTGGAACCGGGACGTCGAATCTTCTTTACTTAAAAGAGATTCCTATTAATACGCTAAAGCTGGATCAGGCTTTTGTGAGAAATCTTCCCTTCGCCCCTTTTGACGCCGCTTTATTTGCATCTGTGCATAAGCTCTGCATGAAATTAGGTATTGAACTGGTGGCGGAGGGAGCCGAAACAGAAGAGCAGATCTATTTTCTGACCAAAACGTATCCTTCGACTATTCAGGGCTTCTGGTTCAGCCCGGCCCTGGCTCCGGAAGATGTTACGATTTATCTTGCACAGGAGAACGAGCGCAGGCTGATATAGCAGAAGAAGAGAAAAGCACGTTTAACGTAAGGCAAAGAGGTAAATAGGATAAGTAACCGTACTTTTAAAGGAGGTTTCTTTCTTATGAAAAATAATTATATGCCGATTACGTCGGAAATATCCAATACAGGCCTCGCAGTGGCACCGGACGTTTACATGTATACGACTCAGATTGCTAATCTGTATATGCTTGGCAACCCCGCAAAGCATAAAGACTGGATTATTGTAGATACGGGTATGCCCGGAACGCTTGAGCGCGTTAAGCATGCGATGAACCAGCGCTTTGGTTCCAATATTGGTCCTAAAGCCATTATTTTGACACACGCCCATTTTGATCATGTGGGAAACCTGCATCAGTTAATTAAAGGATGGGAAGAAGATGTTCCTGTATATGCCCATACGCTGGAACTGCCTCATTTAACCGGCGAGGAAGATTACCCAAAAGCAGATCCAGGCGCAGACAAAGGACTAGTGGCGAAAATGTCGCCGGCTTTTTCCCGGGAAGCGGTAGACATCAGCGATCATGTTCACCCGCTCCCAGAAGACGGCAGCATTCCGTTCTTCCCGGAATGGACCTGGTATCATACTCCGGGCCATACGAAAGGGCACGTTTCCCTGTTCAGGGAAAAAGACCGGATTCTGCTGGCCGGCGACGCGTTTGTTACGGTAAAGCAGGAGTCCCTGTACAAAGTAATGGCCCAGGAACCGGAGCTCAGCGGTCCTCCTAAATATTTAACAGAAAACTGGAGCGACGCAGAGGCTTCCGTGAAAAAGCTGGCCGGACTTGATCCGGAAACAGCCCTGACAGGACATGGTAGAATGATGGAAGGCGAAGACCTGCGCAGCAGGCTGCGTGACCTCTCCGACCATTTTGTCGAAAAAGCCGTACCGAAAAAAGAGAAAAATTAACGCAGAAGGAACAGCCTGTTTAGACCAGGCTGTTCCTTTTTTGCGTTCTATTTCGTTTTTCCGCTCCATTCAAGCATACCGCCCTGCATATTTTTCACACGATAGCCGCGTTCCTGCAGCCATTCAGCGGCGAGACCGCTCCGGCTTCCGGACCGGCAGACCATCGTATACTCGGTATCTTTATTTAATTCATCCAACCTCGTTAACAGCTCACCAAGCGGAATAAGATCGGCTCCGGGAATATGCCCGGCTGCTGTTTCATTCGGTTCTCTCACATCAATTATCCGGGCATCCGCGGAAGCTTCCACCTTATTCGGGGTGATTTGTCTAATCGTCTGTTTCTCTGTCATTCGTTTTGTCAGCCTTTCTTATTTAGAGTTATCAATGCTTTGCTGCATACGCTGTTCTACGTCTTCGGCAATGCTTTTTAATTCCGGATCCTCTATAAATCCGATTAAAACGGTCGGGCGGGGCATTCCAATATGAGTCACTCCGTTGTCTTCGTACACTGTAATTTTGCAGGGCAGAAAATTCCCGGCCGCTTTATGGCGGCGTAATACCTTTTCTGCCTCTTTAGGATTACATACTTCCAAAATACGATAGGCCTCCGGAAATTCAACTCCTTTTTCAATCAGCTTAGCCTGCAGGTCAAAATCCCACAGCACGCCGAATCCTGCGGTCTGCAGATGCTTCTCCAGGGAAGCTGCGGCATCTTCTACGGTTTTGGTCGATTCAACAGTATAATGAAACATCGTTTGGTGCCTCCTTAAAGTGAATTACTATTCGTAATAATATACCCCATGGAGTATATTGTCAAGCGGAGACGTCACTAAAAAATATTTTGTATACGCTTACATATTTTGCTATACTGTCAACATACCGACCGGTTAGTACACAAGAGGAGGAAGCAGATGGACTTTTCTTATTCACCAAATGTACGTAAGCTCCAGGAGCAGCTCACAGCGTTTATGGAGGAGCATGTATACCCCAATGAATCCGTGTATGAGCAGCAGCTGAATACAATGAATACACGCTGGAGCGCAGTCCCTCCCGTAATGGAAGAATTAAAGAAAAAAGCGAAACAAGCCGGATTATGGAATTTGTTTCTGCCTGACCGCGAGCATGGAGCCGGGCTTACCAATCTGGAATACGCGCCGCTCTGTGAAATCATGGGCCGTTCGTTAATCGGCCCGGAAGTATTCAACTGCAGCGCTCCGGATACAGGAAATATGGAAGTGCTCTCTAAATACGGCAGCGAAGAGCAGAAACAGCAGTGGCTCGTGCCGTTGCTTCACGGCGAGATACGCTCCTGCTTTACGATGACAGAACCGGATACCGCCTCCTCAGACGCGGTTAATATTCAGGCACGTATTACAAAAAAGGATGGGAACTATGTGCTCAATGGCACAAAATGGTGGTCCTCCGGCGCCGGAGATCCACGCTGTAAAATTGCCGTATTCATGGGAAAAACCGATCCCGAAGCCCCGCGCTATGAACAGCAGTCGATGATTCTCGTTCCATTGGATACACCCGGCATTACGATAGAGCGCACCCTGTCCGTGTTTGGGTATGATCATGCGCCGCACGGACATGCAGAAATTACGTTCAGCAATGTTCAGGTGCCGGAGGAAAACATGATTTGGGGCGAAGGTAAAGGCTTTGCCATTGCTCAGGGCAGACTCGGTCCGGGCCGTATTCATCACTGCATGCGCCTGATCGGGGCAGCCGAACGGTCGCTTGAGTACATGTGCCGACGTGTCCAGGAGCGGGAAACATTCGGGAAAAAGCTGTCCGAGCAGGGGGTGGTGGCCGAATGGATAGCCGACTCCCGCATAGAGATCGAACAGGCCCGGCTGCTGACGATGCGCGCAGCCTACATGATGGATACGGTTGGCAATAAAGAGGCAAAAACAGATATTGCAATGATTAAAGTGGTAGCGCCTTCCATGGCGCTCCGCGTGATTGACCGTGCTATCCAGGCGTTTGGGGGAGCCGGCGTATCGGACGACTTTCCGCTGGCCGCCCAGTGGGCAAATGCGAGAACGCTTCGCCTTGCCGACGGACCCGATGAAGTACACCGGGCCCAGATTGCCCGTCTTGAACTGAAAAAACACAGGCCGAAGGAGGAGAACAAATGAATGTACAGGAGTTATTTTCACTGCAGGGCAAAACGGCAGTAGTGACCGGGGGAGGAAGAGGACTAGGCTTTCAGATCGCCGAGGGGCTGGCGGAGGCCGGGGCCAATATTGTGCTTTGTTCCCGCAAGCTCGAAGCCTGTGAAGAAACGGCTGCCCTCCTCGAAAAAAAGGGCGTGCAGACCGCCGCCTTTGCCTGTGATGTAACCAGCCAGGACCAGGTGGAACATGTAATAAGCGAAACAAAAAAGCGATTTGGAACGATTGATATTCTCGTAAATAACAGCGGAGCCACCTGGGGGGCACCGGCCGCTGACATGCCGCTGGAGGCCTGGCAGAAAGTTATGAATGTGAATGTTACCGGAACTTTTTTAATGAGCCAGGCGGCCGGACGCGTCATGATTGAGCAGCAGGCCGGAAAAATCATCAACATTGCCTCGGTCGCCGGACTGAAAAGCTCCGCACCTGAAGTTATGGATACGATTGGCTACAATACGAGCAAAGGTGCCATTATTACGTTCACAAAAGATCTGGCTTCCAAATGGGGGCAGCACAACGTCCATGTAAATGCAGTCGCTCCAGGCTTTTTTCCAACAAAAATGTCCAAAGTTATTATGGAGCACGGCGGAGAAGCGATACTGGCCAATACCCCGCTCGGACGATTTGGCGGACCGGATGAATTAAAAGGAGTAGTCTTGTTTCTCGCTTCCAGAGCGTCTGACTATATCACAGGGGATGTTCTCATTGTAGACGGCGGTTCGCACGTACGTTAACCATAAAGGGGGAGAAAGCATGAATGAAATAAACACGATCACTGTGGTCGGGGCCGGTCAGATGGGACATCAGATAGCTATGCTCGGAGCACTTGGAGGGTATCGGACCATCCTCTGCGATATCGAAAAAAATAACCTGGAAAAAGCCGGCGCGACGCTGGAACAGCTGATGAACGGCTGGGTCCGAAAACAGAAAATCTCTGAACAGGAGAAGAAGGAAGCATTCGAACGGCTGTCTTTCACAGAAGACCTGCAGGCTGCCGCAAAGCAGGCGGATTTTGTAATTGAAGCGGTCGTAGAAAAACTTGAAGTAAAGCAGGAGGTGTTCAGCCGGCTCGACGAATGGGCCCCGGAACATGCGGTACTGGCGACAAACAGCTCCACGATCGTCAACAGTCTTCTTTTTACAAACCGGCCGGACCGCGTGGTGAATATGCACTTTTTTTACCCGCCGCTCGTTATGGACTGTGTGGAAGTAGTGATGAGTGATGCCACATCTGAAGAAACGGCGCAGGCGGCCATGACCGTCAGCCGCCGGATGAACCGGACCGCGGTACTGCTTCGAAAAGAAATATCCGGCTTTGTGGCCAACCGCATTCTCGGCGCCCTGCAGAAAGAAGCCGTTCATCTTTATGAAGAAGGCATTGCCGATTACAAAGACATTGATACGATTGTTAAAAAAGCACTCCGCCACCCGATCGGCCCATTTGAGCTGATGGATCTATCCGGGATTGATGTGGGCTACTTCGTGCAGCAGCAGCGCTTCCGGGAAACCGGTGATCCCGAAGATAAGCCGGCCGCCTGTATCGAAGAAAAAGTAAAACAGGGACACCTCGGACGAAAAACTGGCCAAGGCTGGTACACGTACTCTTCTTAGGAGGCAGGATATGACAACAATTCCCGTTCGATCAGGAGAAGAACTAAACAAAGACCGCCTGGAAACCTTTCTGCGTATCCACATGGAAGAGCTTCCGACCGGCACGCTTCATGTCACCCAGTTTGCCGAAGGCCACTCCAATTTAACCTATGCGCTGTCCATAGACGGCTGGGAAGCCGTACTGCGCCGGCCGCCGCTTGGGCCTGTCGCACCTAAAGCGCACAATATGGAACGTGAATTTACGTTTTTAAAAGAAATCAAACCGTTCTTTGATGCTGCTCCGGATCCTTTTCTATATACGGAAGATACGTCTGTCATTGGCGCCCCGTTTTTTATTATGGAGCGCAAGCATGGCGTAGTACTGGATACCCGGTTTCCGGAACAGATAGAGCCCGACCCTGCCTTATGCCGGCATATTTCCGCGCAGATGGCAGAACGCCTCGCGGATCTGCACCGGATAGATTATACCCAAACCGGCCTGATGAATATAACCCGGCCGGACGGTTTTTTAAAAAGACAGGTGGAAGGCTGGATCTCCCGGTACCAGCGGGCGGCAACCGATGATATACCCGCGGCCGATCAGCTGATGAAATGGCTGCAGGACCATCTGCCTGACTCAAAAGAAACGACCGTCATTCATTACGATTACAAATTAAATAATGCGATGTTTACGAATGATTTACGGCAGATGAAAGGGTTGTTTGACTGGGAGATGGCCACGGTAGGTGACCCGCTTGCTGATCTTGGCGTGGCGCTGAGTTACTGGATCGAAGCGACGGATCCGGATGAGGTAAAGCATGCGCTCGGCGGCACACCGGTGACCACGCTTCCCGGTTTTTATACCCGGGACGAATTTATGCAGCAGTACAGTTTACACAGCGGCAGAGATCTGGCGGGGGTGCATTACTATTTTGTTTTTGCCTACTTTAAGCTGGCCGTTATCGCCCAGCAGATTTATTACCGCTATCAAAATGGCCAGACGTCGGATCCGCGCTTTGCTTCCTTTGGCCGGACCGTTAAGACGCTGATGAAGGAAGGCGAAGAGTTACGTTCTCATAAAGGCGGCCGTTCGTGAATATTCATGTACTGACGCGTAAAGAAGACATAGAAGAAGCGCAGCTCGTCCGCGGCTCGAAAATCGCTGTCGCCGTCGATGTCCTGCTGGCGACTACAACAATTGCTGCCTGCCTTGAAAAAGGAGCGGTTCAGGTGATTCCCGCGGCTACGCGCGAAGAAGCTCTCAAGCATGCAGCCTCTCTTCCGGATGATTCCTATATTCTGGCCGGGGAAGAACAGGCGCGTTCTATAGAAGGATTTGTTTATCCGGGGCCCGTTCATTTGGCTGCCCGGGCACGGGGAAAAACCATTATATTAATGACGACGAACGGGACGGCCGCACTCTGGAAACTCCAGAACGCGGAGGAGGTATATGCAGGATCACTTTTGAATGCCCGTGCGCTTGCTTTCGTACTGGCTGCTAAACCAGAGGAGGCGACTCTTCTTATTACGGCGGCCGGCAATGCAGGGGATATCAGCCTCGAGGATATGTACGGGGCAGGATGTTTAATTGATGCGGTGCTGAAAGAAAAAACCTGTACGTTAACGGATGCTGCCCGCACTGCGCTGAGCGTCTATGAGAATGGGCCAAACGCCCGGCACGTGCTCGCGTCATCCCGCGTAGGGAAAAAACTGCTGGCCTATAATATGGACAAGGACCTGGACTATGCTTCAACCGTTAACAGCAGTACAGCTGTATGCCGGTATATAAACACCGGCATATCCAAATAGACTTTTTTATAAGGAGGAACCTATGCAGCACTCAACGATCAAACATCCGGGCGGCTCATTTATGACCGGCAGTACCAGTCCGGACAGCGTATTCGTCCCTGAACTCATGACCGAAGAGCACCGAATGATCGCCAAAACAGCCGAACGTTTCGTAGAAAACGATGTGCTCCCGGTAAGGAACAGGATTGAAGAGCAGGACTTTACGACAACGACCCATCTGTTAAAAAAAGCAGGAGAGCTCGGCCTGCTTGGGCACAGTATCCCTGAATCCCACGGCGGACTTGGGATGGATAAGATAAGCAAGGCCGTCGTCGGAGAGGCGGTGGGGGGCACGTCGAGCTACGGGGTGGCTCATTCCAATCATACGTGCATCGCTACGCTTCCGATTACCTATTACGGGACCGAAGATCAAAAGCGGCGCTATCTGCCCAAACTGGCTTCCGGTGAATACCTGGGCGCATATTGCCTGACCGAGCCTAATGCCGGATCGGACGCACTTGCTTCACAGACAACCGCCGTCTGGTCGGAAGCCAAACAAAGCTACCTGCTAAACGGAACCAAACTCTATATTACCAATGCCGCATTTGCGGACACATTCATTGTGTACGCAAAAGTAGATGGAGAGCACTTTACGTCCTTTATTGTTGAAAAAACATCTGCCGGTCTGTCGCTTGGCCCCGAAGAAAAAAAGATGGGCATTAAAGGATCGTCAACGAGAAGCATCATACTTGAAGATTGTATAGTTCCCCGCGAAAACCTTTTGGGAGACGTGGGACAAGGGCATCTGATTGCATTAAATGTCCTCAATCTGGGACGGTTTAACCTCGGATCCGCCTGCGTCGGGGGAGCCAAAGCGTCTTTTAAAAAAACGGTGGCGTTCATATTAGAACGACGGCAGTTTGGCAGCAGGATTGCGGATTTTACGGCTACAAAAGAAAAAGCTGGCCGGCTGGCGGCCAGACTGTACGCGGCGGAGAGCATGCAGTACCGGACAGCTGGCCTCCTCGAAGACGCCCTTGGAAGCCTGTATACGGAGACGGACCATCACTTCATTAACCAGCAGCTGAGGGAATACGCCGTTGAGTGTGCGATCTGTAAAGTATATGGTTCGGAAACATTGGACCTGGTCGTGGATGAAGCACTGCAGCTGCATGGAGGAGCAGGATTTATTGAAGAATATGAAATCGAACGCGCTTACCGTGATTCCCGCATTAACCGTATTTTTGAAGGAACCAATGAAATCAACCGGCTGCTGGTGCCGGCGCCGCTGTTCCGCCGGGCCGCAAAAGGAGAAATCGATCTGGGTACCCTCGCACGTGACGCCGCCCAAAAACTTCAAAAGCCGAAGCCGACAGCTGATGGCACGCTCGCACCGGAACAACGGGCGGTCGAGGCGATCAGGGAAATGCTTCTCGTCTGTTCAGGAATGGCGCTGCGAAGCTACGGCAAAGAAATAAAAAATGAACAGGAAACGCTTCTAAGCCTGGCGGACCTCTCCATTCAGCTGTATGCTGCGGAATCGGCGCTGCTTCGAACAATGGCCGCGGTACAAAAAGAAAAGGAAGCACCACGAAAGCAGGCGCTGACGTCTGTGTGTCTATACACGAGCCTGGAAGAGGCCGAACGTACCGCACGTGCGCTTATTTTGGAAGTTGGGGAAGAACAGGAAAAAACAGCGCTCACAGAGGCTGTATATAAAGTTTGTGCAGCATATCAGGAGGCCCGGCCGGTACGGGAGGCCCTGCGGTTCATTGCGGACGAACAGTATGCAGCCGGACGTTATCAGGGATAGGGGGACACCAGTATGCGTTTTGAGAACAGAACCGCCGTCATCACCGGCGGCGGAAGCGGCATAGGGAAAGAAACAGCTAGAAGACTGGCGCAGGAAGGAGCCTCTGTTATTCTTGTCGGACGGAGTCTGGACAAACTGGAAGCAGCAGCAAAAGAAATTCCAGGCGCCGCTGTATTTGCAGCTGATGTGACGAATGCCGAGGACGTACAGAAGCTCGCTGCCTTTATCGAAAAAGCCGGAGGCGGGCTCCATGTTTTAATTAATGGAGCAGGTGCTTCCAGGCATTCCCGAATTATGGATACGACCGAAGAGGAGTGGGACGCGGTCCAGGATGTGAACGTAAAAAGCGTGTTTCTCGTTTCAAAGGCACTCGCCGCTGTCATGTGTGCGGAAGCTGAACAGGAAACGAAACAAACAGGCCGGGCGGTCGTGACGATTGCTTCATTGTCCGCCCATAAAGCCGGGGCGTACATTCCCCATTATAGTGCCGCCAAAGCAGGCGCCATGCATTTTACAAAAGCCCTGGCGCTGGAGCTGGGTCCTTACGGCATCCGTGCCAACTCTATTTCTCCCGGATTTATTGACACCCCGTTAATTGAAGAAAATTTAAAAAATGAAAAGTTTCAGAAGGCGATAGAGCACAACACCGTGCTGAAAAGACCGGGAACCGCTGCAGAAATCGCCAATGTCGCCGCATTTATAGCTTCTGACGAGGCGTCGTATATGACAGGCTCAGACATACTCGTGGACGGCGGCTGGATGATCAAATAAAAAACAGGAGGCGCTCCTATGAAAGCTATACAGTATAAAGCTTACGGCGGACCGGAAGTTATTGAAGAAGTAGAAAAAGAGCAGCCGGTTCCATCACCGGCCGAAGTGCTCATACGTGTGCACTCGATTGGCATGAATTACGCCGATATTGCACGGAGGCAGGGGGCCTATGTCGTGCCGACGCCGCTGCCATTTTTCCCGGGATCGGAAATTGCCGGTACGATTGAAGCAGTTGGCGGAGAGGTTACCCGTCTGCAGCCGGGAGACCGGGTCGCGGCTCTGATTACCGACGGCGGTTATGCCGAATTTGCTGCTGTACATGAACAGGCGGTTATCCCGATTCCGGATTCACTGGATTTTGATCAAGCCGCTGCTTTTCCGCTGCAGGGACTAAGCGCATATCATGTGCTGAAAACGATGGGAAGGCTCGAGCAGGGGGAAAACGTCCTTGTGCATGCCGCCGCAGGCGGTGTCGGCGGGATAGCCGTTCAGCTCGCCAAACGGTTTGGGGCCGCTAAAATCATTGCGACCGCAAGCACCCCGGAAAAGCTGAATTATGCCAAAGAGCTCGGAGCGGATGTTTTAATTAACTATACGGAAGCCGGCTGGGAGCAGAAAGTACTGGAGGCCACCGACGGCAGAGGAGTTGATGTCGCGATGGAAATGGCCGGAGGGGAAATATTCAGCCGGACGCTGGACTGCCTGGCGCCTTTCGGCCGGCTTGTCGTTTTTGGATCGGCAAGCGGAGAGCCGAGCCGTCTGCAGGCCGGCCGGTTGATGGGAGCAAATCAATCGGTTATCGGTTTTTTTCTTCCCCAGATTATGAAGCGGCGGGATCTGATGCAGCAAAGCCTTGAGGAGCTGTTTGCCTTCATGGAAACCGGCGGCTTAAAACTGCCGATCGGGGATGTATTTCCGCTTGCAGAGGCGGCGCGGGCTCAATCACTGATGCAGGAACGAAAAACAACCGGGAAACTCATTCTACGCCCCGACCCTTCTTCTTCATCATAATCCGGAAAGCAGAGGAAACAGACATATGCGCAATAACATCAAACAGCAGGCTATTTTTTTATTTCAGAAAAAGGGATTTTCCGAAACGTCCATTCAGGACATTGTAGAAGCCGTCCATGTGACCAAAGGCAGTTTTTATTATTATTTTACGAGTAAAGAATCGCTGCTGATGGAAATTCATATGGACTATATTGAAAATCTTCTGGCGGAGCAGCACAGGCTGTACGAACCGACGTCGCAGTCGGCCCGCGAAAAGCTGACGGGCACGGTCGTACTGCTGCTTACAAAAATTAAAGAAGACGGGGCGAGCGCCAGAATATTTTACAGAGAAATGAGGCATCTGCAGGAAGCCGGCTACTCCCACATTGTCGAGCGCCGGAATCAATTCCGCCGGCAGATCGAGGAGGTTATTACGGAAGGAATCCATAACAGGGAATTCCGGCAGAATCTTAATCCGGCTTTAACTACGCTTGCTCTGTTAGGCATCACCAACTGGAGCTATCAGTGGTTTGACCCGGATGGCGAACTCAGTGACCGGGAGGCGGCAGCGTATTTTGTAGACCTGCTTTTGCACGGGATGTTACCGAAAGAGCATGAATAACACCTTACGTATTTTATGTAAAAAAGCTGTCCGCAGATGCGGGCAGTTTTTTTGTGCGGAGCTGCTTACTGAAAAAGAACTTGTTGTTTATGGATATCCTGTATATAATTGAGTGAAAACGATTCTCATTATCATAAATCAGGAGGACAATATAATGAAAAAGCATTGGAATATAGCAGCGGCGCTTGCAGCAGCCGGTGTATTAAGCGCGTGTGGAAACAATGGATCATCTTCAGGTGAAGAGGAGGACACGACGGAATCCCAGGAAGAATCCGGAAGCGAGGAGGAGACAAAGACAATAACCGATCCGACAGGACGGGACGTAGAGATGCCGGCATCGCCCGATAAAGTAGTCGCTCTCCAGAATGTAGCCGAAATGATTATATTGGAAGAAGAGCCGATCGGCACCACATCTTATTATTTAGATACATACGAGGATGACCTGGATACCGAAGAAACAGAGAACGTTGGGGACGATATGCCTGACGTGGAAAAAGTCAGCGGTCTTGAGCCTGATTTGATTATTATTTCCGACTACCAGGCAGATTCACTTGAAAACCTGGAGAAAATCGCTCCCGTATACATGACGGCGTTCGGTGCGACGCCGGAGGAGCAGCTCGCTGATATTACAGAAGTACTCGGTAAACAAGACGCGGAAGAAGAATGGATGACCCAGTTTGAAGAAAATGCCGAAGAAGCCCAGTCGCTTATCGAAGATGCTGAAGAAGCGGACAGCCAGGCGGCCGTGATTCAATTTTACGGCAAGGAGCTTTATATCCATGACCGCAGCATATTTGAAGGCCTGTATACAAAAGCCGGCGTAGAACCGTCTCCGGGAGTGCTGGAAAATGAAGAAACCCAGGCAGTATCCCTGGAAACGATTGCTGATTACACCGAAGGGGCCGATCATTTATTTATATTAACAGAGAACGGAGAAAGCACAGAAGATGCCGAAGAGCTTGTTAATACGCTGCTCCAGGATACAGAGGCCGTAGAAAACGAGCAGTACTACTACGTTGATAACACGAAATGGAGCGACTTTTCTCTAAAAGGGCAGGAATACCAAATGAAAGATGCCGTAGAGAAAATCACCGGTTCCCCGATGGAATAAACAGGAGGTTTATTAAATGATTCGTCGCTTTGCACAATACTATAAACCTTATAAAAAACTATTTTTCTTCACTCTTGCCAGCGGAGTACTCGCCGCTTTGTTTGAACTGGCTTTTCCCCTTGCGGTGAACCGCATTATTGATGATCTGCTGCCTAATGAAAACTGGGACTGGATCATCTGGGGAAGCGCCGCTTTGTTTATACTGTACGTGCTCAATGGCGGTTTTCACTACGTGATCGCCTATTGGGGCCATATGCTCGGGATTAACATCGAAACGGATATGCGGCGGGAGCTGTTTGAACGGCTGCAGCAGCAGCCCCTGTCCTACTACGATGAAACAAAAACGGGCCATCTGATCTCCCGTTTAACCAATGACCTGATGGATATCGGCGAAGTTGCCCATCACGGCCCGGAAGAGTTTATCGTCGCATTTATGACGCTGATCGGTGCTTTTACGATTATGCTCACGATTGACTGGCGGCTGGCCGTAATGACCTTTATTCTCGTACCGGTCTTTATTGCATTAACCTATGTGCTTGGAAAAAAGATGGCTTATGCAATGTCGTCGATGTTTACAAGCATCGGAAACTTTAATGCAAGAGTGGAAAACAACATTACCGGCATCCGTGTCGTTAAAGCGTTTGCTAACGAAAAATTTGAAATGGAGCGCTTTGCCGAAGATAATGGCAGGTTCCGCGCTACCAAGCTGGAATCTTACAAAATCATGGCTCTTCATGTGACATCCAGCCAGATTATGATGAAGTTTCTGCTGCTGTTTGTATTAATTGCCGGTACATGGTCGATTCTCAATAACCGTATCACCAACGGAGAATTTGTGGCGTTTGTTCTTCTCACCAACGTCATGATTAAGCCGATCCAGCAGCTAAACGCTGTAATGGAGATGTATCCGAAAGGGATTGCCGGCTTCAGGCGCTACCTGGATTTAATGGACGCTACAGAAACCGATCCGTCTGCGCCCACAGGGAAAACAGTCGAGCAGGTAAACGGCGATATCCGCTATGAAGATGTGTCGTTTTCCTATAACAGCCAGACCCCGGTGCTTCAAAATATTAACGCCTCGATTCCGGCGGGCACCACCGCTGCCTTTATCGGTCCGTCCGGCTCCGGTAAAACAACGATAAGCAATCTGCTTCCACGTTTTTACGAGCTGAACGGGGGACAGATTACGATAGACGGCATGGATATTCAGGAAATGGATATGGTGTCGCTCCGCAGCCATATCGGCATCGTTCAGCAGGATGTGTTTTTGTTTGACGGTACCATCCGGGACAACATTGCATACGGCAGACTGGACGCGCCGGACGAAGAGATCCTGGAAGCAGTAGAGCGGGCCCAGCTCACAGACGTAGTGGCGGCTCTCCCGGAAGGACTCGACACAAAAATAGGAGAGCGTGGAGTAAAGCTCTCCGGCGGTCAAAAGCAGCGCCTGTCGATTGCCCGTATGTTTTTGAAAAACCCGGCTATTCTAATCTTGGATGAAGCGACCTCTGCATTGGATACCGAAACAGAAGCGCTGATTCAAGCCGCCCTCGAAGAGCTGTCCGAAGGACGAACCACGATTATCATCGCGCACCGTCTGGCAACTATCAAGCAGGCGGACGCTATCTTCGTCATGACGAAGGAGGGCATTGTGGAACGAGGCTCCCACGGTGAACTAATGGCAGAAAACGGCCTTTATACACGCCTGTATCAATCCCAGTTCCCATTTGAATATGCATAGTAAAAAAGGAAGCCCTTGTGGTTTCTTTTTTTATGGTTATTATTCAGAATACTTAAAATTTATTTTTGAAAACGCTTGACTGTATTATAACAATAACCTATACTTCTAATTACACTATAACAAAAAACGAGGAGGTTTCTCTTATGAGAAAAGAAATGAGCCAGAGCAACGAAAGCAGGTACACCCCGAATCAGGAGGAACAGTCCATTATGCAGATGATTAACGATTACCACGGCCGCCGCTGATACGTATCTATCCAGAACCTGTCCGCCAGCGGACAGGTTTTTTTGTGTTTTATAACAGAAATATATAGAAATAGTCCATTTTCTAAAGAGAGATTTTATAAGGATAAAAAACCAACAAAACGGGAAGTGTTTTATAAAAATAGGATGGAAGCAGGGATAGCATGCAAAAGCAGATCAACGGAGTACTTCTGGAAGTCGTACAGGGAAATATTGCCTCCCAGCCGGATATGGATGCTGTTGTCAACGCCGCAAATGCTGCGCTTCAAACCGGGGGAGGGGTAGCCGGAGCGCTTCATGGGGCAGCCGGACCGGAACTGGCCGAAGCGGGGGGGAAATACGCCCCGATCAGTCCGGGAGAAGCTGTCATCACAGAAGCCTTCCACCTTCCCAATCAGTATGTCATTCACTGCCTTGGACCTGTCTATGGAAAAGACAAGCCTGAAGAGAAACTGCTTGCCGGCTGTTACATGGAGGCTTTAAATAGGGCGGAGGAGAATCATATTAAACGTGTGGCTTTTCCTTCCTTATCGACAGGAGCGTTCGGTTACCCTCTGGAGGAAGCAGCCTCAACAGCTTTGCATGCTGTTTTGGAGAAGATTCCATCTCTTCAGAACGTCAAGCATATCCGTTTTGTATTATTCAGTGATTCAGATGCCTCTGTTTATAAACGTTTACTCGAAGAATCTGCCTAAATATGTTTTGTCTTTATTTTCAGGGCAGCTCTTTAAGTCTGAATCAAACGTTCATCTTAATTAGTTATACTAACGTTGGAATCTATTTTTCTGTTCATCTGGATTCTTAGTAAAAACCGTCCAATTAAAAAATAAGGATATACAGGATGTTTACGCAAAAAGACCCCCTTCCTGCGATTTATCGTCGGAAAACTTATTAGTTTATACCAGCCTCCTAATTGTTGTTTCAAACGTAATCGCCTGTTTCTGCGGGTATTTGGACAGAATATAAGTCGAAGCCATTGGAAGTAGTAACTCTGGTGCATCTATTTCAAGCATTCTTCCTTCTGCCAGCTCCCGCCTCACTGCTGACCGGGGTAATATAGAAAATCCAATGTCTTCTTCGATAAATCGTTTTGCAACGTGAACTTGAGAAACCTTCATTGTTCGCAAGGCGGGGTATGCAAAATGGAGCTGTCTAAGAATCGGTTCCCAATATTCAGGATGATTATCTGTAAGCAGCACTTTTTCCTCGATCAGTGACCTAAACTCAATTGGCAGACTGCTTTCTTCTTCGCCACCGTCATGCGGCGCTACAACTTTTAATGGTTCCTCAAAAATCCGCGATGCTGTTACCCCTTTGATTTGACTGTCCATTCTGGATAAACCGATATCGGACAGCCCTTTATTTATTTCTTCTGCAATTAATTCTGATTCCATGACTCGAATTACAACATCAACTTGTTTTTCCTTTTTAACATAAGCCTTCAGCCAGTAAGGAAGGTAAGTGGTGGCGACAAGTGGGGAGACGGCAATCGTAAGTGTTTGATAATAACCTTGCTTGATTCGCTGCATCTCCATAAATCCTTCATCCAATTCTTTAATAATCTGCACGGCTTTTGGATAAAAGTATCTGCCATAAGTAGTGAGACGGACGTTTCTGCCATTTCTTTCAAACAAAAAAACCCCGAGCTCTCTCTCCAGTTGTTTCATCTGCACGGAAACTGCCGGCTGGGACATAAACAGCAATTCAGCGGTTTGATGATAATTTTCTTGTTTTGCAGCGGTTAAAAAGGTACGGAGCCATTGTGTATTCATTAGAATATCACTCCTTTTATTAATTATAATATGTTATCAATAAGCAGAAAAATACTTATTTTTATTAATTATAAGTATCTTTTACACTAAGGATAAGCAGAAAAAAAGGAGGATAATAAAAATGAATGTAAAAAATCAAGGGCTGGCAGGAGTAGTAACGACAGATACGGCGATCAGTTTGGTGGACGGAGAAAGGGGGAGGCTAATTTACAGAGGCTATGATATTCGAGAACTTAGCCTGCATTATGAGTTTGAAGATATCGCTTACCTGTTGTGGGAGGGAGTACTGCCCGAAAAAGAAGAAAAAAACGTATTAAAAGCAGAATTTAAGAAGCACCGAAAGCTTTCAAGCGAAATGATCAAAATAATTCAGCTGCTTCCCGTAAATATTCCGATGATGAGCGTTATTCGTACATGTATTTCTTTTTTGGGAGACGCCACATTTAATTGGCCCCCTACCGCTGCTCAGGCAGTAAAGTTAACGGCCGCAGTGCCTGTTATCATCGCAACGCGTTATCGTTGGCTTAAGGAAGGTCGTATTATTGAGCCGAAGGATACACTGGGGCACACTGCAAATTATCTATACATGCTACATGGTATGGTCCCGATAGAGTCGCATATTCGGGCAATGAATGCATATTTAATTTTAACGATGGAGCACGGTATGAACGCTTCCACATTCGCTTCCCGGGTTATCGCTTCTACAGAATCAGACATGGTTTCCGCGATTACCGGCGCAGTGGGAGCGATGAAAGGTCCATTGCATGGTGGAGCACCAAGCGAAGTAACAAAAATGCTCAGTGATATAGAGAGAAAAAGCAATGTGGAATCCTGGTTGCGGAGACAGTTGGAGCAAAGAAATAAACTAATGGGATTTGGACACCGGGTTTATAAAACGCAGGATCCGCGAGCAGAAGCTCTAAAGGAAATAACATCTTCCCTCGTAGAGGAGGATGCATGGCTCGAACTTGCACACGAAGTGGAAGAAAAAGCGATCCAACTGTTGGAAGAATACAAACCTGGAAGAAAGCTGTACACAAATGTAGAATTTTACGCGGCAGCTGTACTTCGGGCTGTGCAAATGCCGGATGAACTATTCACCGCTACCTTTACCTCGAGCAGAATCGTCGGCTGGAGTGCTAACGTTCTGGAACAGGCAGAAAACAATCGTATTTATCGGCCCCAGGCTCACTATACTGGCCTTGTGCCCCAGTAAGCTGGAAGAGAGTAAAGCGTTATTTCGCTTACTCTTTTTTTTACAATAAAAATGGAAAAGGTAAGATCTGCTGCATAGTTATCGTATTTGTTGTGTAGAGTAGAATACGGCTTTAAATAGGATATAAAAATAGGCAGCCTGCGCTGAATCCTGATTCTTGACATTGCTCTTCATTCGCCCTAAGATATAAAAGTAATTCTGACTTATAAGATAGGATTAAGGGGTGAAGTATATGTCTACTATTGTACAGCCGGTCTCACAGCAGGAGTCGGCTGAAAAGAAATCTTCTACGTTAAACAAGCCGCAGACCGGCTTAATTATAGGAGGACTGATCGCGGCGGCGGTGCTTTTTGTGTTTCTTTTGATAACACAGGACATCGTGCAGCCGATTCTTCTCGTGATTGGACTTCTGCTTGGCTATACGTTGTTTCATGCGAGGTTTGGATTTACCTCCGCTTTCCGCAGGCTTGCAAGTGTAGGTAACGGCCAGTCGCTTCGCGCCCATATGCTCATGCTTGCGGTGGCCGTCACGCTGTTTGCGCCGATTCTGGCACTCAGCTTTTCCTTTTTTGGAGGAACGCCACAAGGATATGTGTCCCCGGTTGGCGTGAGCCTTCTTGTAGGCGCCTTTATGTTTGGAATCGGCATGCAGCTCGGTGGGGGCTGTGCATCCGGAACGCTTTATGCCGTCGGCGGGGGCCGTTCGGTTATGTTTATTACGCTGCTGTTTTTTGTTGTTGGTTCTACCATTGGTGCCGCTCATTTTAATTTTTGGATGGAAGACATGCCGTCCGCTGAACCTTTTTCCCTGGCTACTTCTACCGGCCTTGGCTACAGCGGGGCATGGCTTGTATCGCTCGGAATCTTCGCAGCGGTGGCAGCGATTACGATTATTATTGAAAAAAAACGCCGGCCGCCGAAAATGGCAGCCGTGCCGTCAGAAAAAGGATGGCGCCGGATTTTCCGCGGTTCCTGGCCGCTGTTTGCGGCAGCCGTCATTCTAGCCGTTCTTAATGCATTAACGCTTGCCACACGTGATGCCCCGTGGGGTGTCACATCAGCTTTTACTTTATGGGGATCTAAAGCCGCCTACGCGATGGGATTTGACGTAGAAAGCTGGAGCTATTGGGCAGGAGACCTGGCAACTCTTCACGGCTCGATATTTGCAGACTCCACCACCATATTAAACTTTGGGGTGATTCTGGGAGCGTTTCTTGCTTCTGCTGCCGGCGGTTTGTTTTCTTTTACAAAAATCAAAGCCGGTAACGCGGCCGCGTCAGTTATTGGCGGCCTGTTGATGGGATACGGAGCCCGCCTTGCTTTCGGCTGTAATATCGGCGCGTATTTCGGTGGCATTGCCTCTTTCAGCGCCCACGGATACATCTGGGGCGTCATGGCGCTTGCCGGTACATTTTTAGCGCTTTTTCTCCGTCCTCTGTTTGGTTTGTCTGTGCCTAAACCAAAAGATACTTTCTGCTGATACAGGCACAATCAAATTCCAAAAACCTTCCTTCTGACGAAAGGGAGGTTTTTTTATGGCTAAATCGGCACAGCAGTAAAATAAATGAATTTTCAGAAATAAATCCTATAAAACACTTGACTGTATTATAACAATAACCTATACTTCTAATTACACTATAACAAAAAACAGGAGGCGTTCCATATGAAAAACGAAACGAAAAAAGAAGGCGAAAACCGTTTTATCCCAACGAATGAGGAACAGTCCGTACTGCAGATGATTAATGAATACCACGGCCGCCGCTGATTAACTAAATAAAAACAAAAGCCGGAGTCCAGGGGATTCCGGCTTTTTTGTGCTGTGTTAGGACAGGGGAAACCCCATCGAATGGAAAAACAAACGTATATTCGCTACAATAGAAACATAGAGGTGAACGATACATGAAAAAACAAACATTATCCGAGCTGATTTCTCTTATTAAAGAAGAAGGAAGCGATCAAATAGAACATTGGCACACCGTTGAGGAAACGCCTGCTAAAACCGCTGCCTTCCCGGATGAGCTGGATGCCCGTATCCGGGAGACGCTGACCAGAAGGGGAGTCGACTCTTTATACACGCACCAGGCTTCCGCCTTTGAGAAAGCCTACGGCCAGAAGCAGAGTTTTGTGGCCGTTACTCCAACGGCATCCGGAAAAACGCTCTGCTATAACCTTCCCGTACTGCAGTCTATTTTAGACGACAAAGAAAGCCGGGCGCTGTATTTATTTCCGACCAAAGCGCTCGCCCAGGATCAAATGCATGAAATCAATGCTTTTATCGATGAACTCGGGGAGCCGATCAAAAGCTTTACGTACGATGGGGATACCTCCCCTTCAATCAGACAGGCGATCCGCAAGGCCGGCCACGTAGTCATGACCAACCCCGACATGCTGCACTCGGCGATTCTGCCTCATCATACGAAGTGGGTGGCCTTGTTTGAAAATCTTAAATATATCGTCGTAGATGAGCTCCATACGTACCGGGGAGTGTTCGGCAGCCACGTTGCGAATGTCCTGCGCCGCCTGAAACGGATCGCCGCCTACTACGGAAGCGATCCTGTATTTATCAGCACGTCCGCCACGATCGCCAACCCTAAAGAGCTGGCCGAGACGCTGACAGGTAAAGAAACGGCGCTGATTAATAATAACGGGGCGCCGACCGGGAGAAAACATTTTGTGTTTTATAACCCGCCGATTGTGAACGAATCAATGAATATCCGCAAAGGCGCGACGTCCGAAGTGAACCGCTGGGCCTCCCGCTTTTTAAAAGAAAACATACAGACGATTATATTTGCCAGAAGCCGGACCCGGGTGGAGGTGATTCTCAGCCAGCTGCAGACGCTTGTCCGAAAAGAGCTTGGGATGAAAAGCATACAGGGCTACCGCGGCGGTTACCTGCCCAATGAGCGCCGGGCCATCGAGCGGGGGCTTCGCACCGGCGAGGTAATGGGGGTGGTCAGTACCAATGCGCTCGAACTAGGCATCGATATCGGCCAGCTCCAGGTCTGCATTATGACAGGCTATCCCGGCAGCATTGCCAGCGCCTGGCAGCAGGCCGGACGTGCAGGACGCCGGCAGGAGGAGTCGTTAATTCTGCTTGTCGCAAGCTCGGCACCGCTCGATCAGTACATGATGCAGCATCCGGAGTATTTATTTGACCAGAATCCGGAAACTGCCCGGATCCATCCGGAAAATTTGATTATTTTAGTGGACCATTTAAAATGCGCCGCCTTTGAGCTGCCGTTTAAAGAAGGGGAGACGTTTGACGGACTTGATATTGCTGATGTGCTGGAATACCTGGCTGAAGAACAGGTGCTTCACCACCGTGTGAATAAATGGTACTGGATGAGCGACTCGTTTCCGGCCCACGGCATCAGTCTTCGTTCGGCCTCCCAGGAAAATGTCGTTATCATTGACCAGACGGTACCTTCGCAGTCCAAAGTAATTGGCGAAATGGACCGGTTCAGCGCGATGACTCTTCTGCACGATGAGGCGGTCTACCTCCATCAGGGGATTCAATATCAGGTGGAGAAACTCGACTGGGAAGAGAAAAAAGCGTTTGTCGAAGAAGTACGCGTTGATTACTACACGGATGCCAACCTTGCTGTAGAGCTGAAAGTGCTCGAAGAAGACGAATCATCCGTGTTTGATTTTTACGAAGCGGCCTATGGGGACGTAATGGTCCATGCCAAAGCCACGATATTCAAAAAGATTAAGCTGGGCAGCTTTGAAAACATCGGGTCGGGACCAATTTACCTTCCCGAAGAAGAGCTGCACACGAACGCCTGCTGGCTGAGTTTCCCGGATCACGTGCTCGAACAGTTTGGAAAAGATCCTCTTGAACAGGCACTTACAGGACTTGCGCAGATTATCCGCCATGTCGCGCCGGTTCACGTTATGTGCGACCAGAGTGATCTTCACGTTGTACCGCAGATGAAGGCAACTCATTCCGAAAAACCGACGATTTTTATCTATGACCGCTATCCCGGCGGAACGGGACTTGCTTCGAGTTTATATAAGCAGCTCCCCCGCCTGATTAAAGAATGCCGTCAGCTGATACAAGGGTGCCCCTGCACGTCCGGGTGTCCTTCCTGCGTCGGCCTTGATACCGGCATGGAAGAGACCAAATGGCTGACGCTCCGCTTTATTGCCGAGCTGGAAAAAGCAGCAAAGCCGGAGGTGCCGGCCGATGAAACATAAGCTGCAGCGGATGAAAAACCATCTGTCGCTTCCGGATAAACAGGAGACCACAGACAAACCGGCCGCGGCCCAGCCCGCTTCCGGAGTGCCTTATCAGAAAGAGTGGGAGCAGGTGCAGGGATTTCCGCTTTATTTTGAAGATCAGTATATTATGAAGCGCGAAATTGACTATCCGCTTGATTACCAGCATGGCCGGCACCGCCTGAATGATATCTTTCCGGTGTTTGCACGCTGGTCGGAGACAGAAGAAGTACACCCGCTTCATCCGGAAGGACGCCGGCCGGAAGATCTGCTTTTTTTTGACACCGAAACCACGGGCTTGAGCGGAGGTACCGGCAACATGATTTTTCTTTTAGGCGATGCCCGCTTTAGAGAGAACCATGTGACGGTGACACAGTATTTTCTGCCGGGGCCGGAAGCGGAAGTGGCATTCTATCATCATTTTCTTTCCGACGTGCCTTCGATGAAGCACCTGGTCACCTACAACGGCAAGTCGTTTGACTGGCCGCAGCTGCGCACGCGTCATACGCTTCTGCGCCGCGAAGTGCCGAATCTGCCCCAGTTTGGCCATTTTGACCTGCTTCACGCCTCGAGGCGTTTGTTTAAATATTCGCTGGAGTCCTGCAAACTGTCGATTGTGGAACATGACGTGCTGCAATTTAAACGGGTCGATGATACGCCGGGCTATATGGCTCCGATGCTGTATTTTGATTTTTTAAATGATCCGAATCCTGGATTTATAAAAGGCATTATGCAGCACAATGAATGGGACGTGCTGTCGCTGATTACGCTCTACATTGAGCTGTCCCAGCGCGTACTGGAAGAAGCGCCTTCGGGCCGGGAATCGTACGAAATTGGGCGCTGGTTCGAGCAGCAGGGGGAAACGGGAAAGGCGCTCTGGTGCTACCGCAAAAGCGGTGCTGAAGAGCTGACCGGAGAAGAATGGCAGGAAAAATGCCTGCTCGCCGAGGCGGATCTCCTGAGAAAAGAAAAGCAGCTGGAAGAAGCCGAAGAAAAGTGGCTGCTCGTCTGGAGTGCCCAGCAGAACCTCGCCGTCTCAGCAGCCGTTGAGCTTGCCAAATACTATGAACATCAGATAAAAGACCGAAGCAGAGCCCTAAAGCTCGTTCAGCAGGCCGCGGCACTGCCGGAGGATAAGCTGTCCGACAAACAGAGAACCGATCTGGATAAACGGATGAGCCGGCTGGAACTAAAGCTCGGCCAGGGAGGAAAGTAACATGAAGACCGTTGCCGTAACAGGATACAAACCGCATGAACTCGGTATTTTTAAGCCGGACGCCAAAGAAATCAAATTTATAAAAAAAGCGCTCGAACGACGCCTCCTGAGCCTTCTCGATAACGGGCTGGAGTGGGTCATTATTTCCGGCCAGCCCGGCGTAGAGCTGTGGGCGGGTGAACTCGTTATTCAAATGAAAGAAGAGTGGGAGGATTTAAAGCTGGCCGTGCTGCCGCCTTTTCTGGAACAGGAAAAAATCTGGCCGGAGCCGGCGCAGCTGGCTTATGCGGAACTGTTAAAGCAGGCGGACTTTGTAAAGCCCATTTCAAATGCGAAATATACGAACCCGGGCCAGCTCCGTGCCAAAAATGATTTTATTATCGGACATACCGAGGGGCTTCTGCTTCTGTATGACGAGGACATGACGGGAACACCGAAATTTTACCTAGCTCCCGCGGAGACGAGGCAGGAGCATGACGGCTATGAAATTATCTGGGTCACTCCCCAGGACATTCAGGACGTAGTGGAAGAAGAGCAGTGGCTCTAAACCGGTGCATGAAAAATCAAGATCCAGGGTATAGGCAGACGTATGATATGATACAATCATTTGTGATACAGAATATTATGACATGAGGTGATCTTTAATGGAAAATACAAGATTAAGCGCAAAAGAGATTTTAGACAAAGACTTTAAAAGCAGCGTTAAAGGATACAATAAAGACGAAGTGGATCAGTTTCTGGACCTGGTAATCCAGGATTATGAAACGTTTGAAAACCGCATCAGAGATCTCGAGGAATCGAGCAACGGCTCCACTGCATCAGCTGCTCCAATTACGTCGTCCAGAGAATCCCGGCGCGAGCATTCCGAAGAGACAGAAAGCTCCTCTGCAGCCGGCAGCACCAACTACGACATCCTCCGCCGTCTGTCCAACCTGGAAAAAGAAGTATTCGGCAAAAAGCTGTATGACGAGAACTCCCGTTAAGAAATACCAATGAATACTATATATATCGATGGAGCAAGTGCCGGCAGCCCGGGGTATTCGGGTGCCGGCATTCATATTAAGCCGGGAGGCGGAGGAGCGGAAAGCCTGGCTGTCCCGCTTGGTATCCGGACGAATCATGAGGCGGAATTTATGGCCCTGCGCCTCGCGCTCGTTTACTGCGTGGAGCAGGGCTGGGAATCTGCGGTCATCTGTACGGATTCGCAGGTAGTTGATGACGCCGTGGCCAAACGCTACGTAAAAAACCCGGTGTTTGCTTCCCTGCTGCAGGAAAGCCTGCTCATTTTGGAGGAGCATCCCCTGTATTTTATTAAGTGGATTCCTTCGTCCAAAAATAAAGCCGCAGACCAGCTTTCCAAGCAGGCCGTGCTTGAAGAAAAAAGAAAGCATTATGCATAGTTGCGTAAATGCACAAGAACGGATATAATTGCACATGGTCTTAGATCATGCTGAAAGCATTCTAGGCAATCGCTGTACTCTTCGATGAGTGCAGAGGAAAGTCCATGCTCGCACAGCCTGGGATGGCTGTAGTGTTCGTGCCTGACGAATGCATAAGTCAGGGCATCTCTTTTAAGGGATGACGGCGGAGAAGTAACCTACGTCGTCAAGATATGGTTACGGTATCCTTAATGTGCCACAGTGACGTAGTTTTTCCGGAAACGGAAAAAGTGGAACGGGGTAAACCCCTCGAGCGAGAAACCCAAAATAAGGTAGGGGCGCCTTTCTGAAGGAACCAAACGGAAAGAAAGGGCAGATTCGTCTGCAGATAGATGATTGCCGCCGGAGTGCGAGGTTAAGAGCCGTTTTAGCACGAAGGAACAGAACATGGCTTACATGAATGCTTTCAGCATATAAAAACCCCTGTTTTCAGGGGTTTTTTCTATGTATATAATAGGTATTATACACAACATCTGGTTTGAAAAAGCAGCCGTGCAGGCTACAGGAGAGATAAATATGGAACAGAACGTAACCATTATTGCCACATCCACGATGGGCCTTGAAGCGATCGTGGCCAAAGAAGTAAAGGATCTCGGCTATGCGAATACCCAAATTGAAAACGGAAAGGTCATTATCGAAGCCCCGCTTTCGGCGATTCCGCGCCTGAACATGTGGCTGCGCACCTCCGACCGGATCAAACTGCGTATCGGCTTGTTTCAGGCGCGTACGTTTGATGACTTGTTTGAAAAAACAAAAGCCCTGCCCTGGGAAGATATTCTTCCGGAAAATGCATCGTTTCCCGTTACCGGGCGCTCGGTCAAATCCACTTTATACAGCGTGCCCGACTGTCAGGCGATTGTAAAAAAGGCAATCGTGGAGCGGTTAAAGCAGCGGTACAAAAAAGAATGGTTTTTTGAAGACGGCTTTTTATACAAAGTCGAAGTCGCTATCCTGAAAGACGAAGTTTCGATCACATTGGATACAACAGGCGTGGGTCTTCATAAGCGCGGCTACCGGTCGCTGCACAGTGCCGCTCCGTTAAAGGAAACGCTGGCCGCAGCAATGATTAAGCTCAGCCACTGGAAACCGGATTATCCGCTTGTGGATCCTTTCTGCGGCTCCGGCACGATTCCGATTGAAGCGGCCCTTATCGGCCGGAACATTGCTCCCGGTATCAACCGCTTTTTTGACTCGGAGGACTGGGGCATTTTAAAACAAGAGTGGTGGGATCAGGCCCGCGAAGAAGCTGATGATAAAGCGGACTACGACCGGCCGCTTGATATTACGGGCAGTGATATCGACCACCGTATGGTGGACCTGGCTGTCGAAAACACCGAAGAAGCCGGACTGCAGGATGCGATTCACTACAAGCAGATGCAGGCCGTCGACTTTACAACACCTAAAGAATACGGCTCGATTATTACAAACCCTCCTTACGGCGAACGCGTCGGCGAAAAAGAGGAAGTAAAAGAGCTGTACCGGAACCTGGGCAAAATTTGGAAGCCGCTCTCTACCTGGTCGGTTTATATTATTACGTCCGATGAGAAATTTGAAAATACGTACGGGGCGAAAGCCACCAAAAAACGAAAGCTCTACAATGGCAACATTCGCACCGATTACTACCAGTACTGGGGAGAGCGTCCGCCGCGCCGCAGTTAATACTGCAAAGCGCTCCTTATTCCAATAACGGAACAAGGGGCGTTTTGTTTCGCCCTGCCGGCTATAGGGAATATCATTTACTAGACAGCAAAGGAGGGGCAGAGAATGGAACAGCCGAAGCTTTGGAATATTTCCATTGAAAAAAATGGAGAATGGCACAGTGTTGGAAATGTCCACGAGGCCAACGTGTCTGATGATAAAAAGGAAGTCATTCAGCTGCGCGAAGAAGATGCGGCGGCGCTTGCCGGGCAAACCGGGAGGATCCGCCTGGACCGTCAGCGCCTGAGCCGTCCGGACCGCCCGGAAGGCATAGAAGAACTAATAGTTCATGACTGGAAACTGGAAGGGACTGCCGTCGTTGTAGAAAATACAGCGCGGGATATTACCCATTCGTTTTCTTCGATTGAAGGATAAAAAAAGCCGGCCGCTATGGCCGGCTTTCTATTTATTCCGGATGAGCGGTGTCTTCCATCCGTGGATTTGAAAAGTTCAGGTAGTCGATCGTTTCGTCATAAGTGATATCCATGCCGTCGATATACCACTGATCCTGAGTATTCACAAAAAACTGAATGCCGCTTTTTTCCAAGATATAAGCAGTATCTTCCGGTGTTTCCCTGCTTACACCGATCGAAAAACCGCCCGATCCGACGCCGCCGACCCGGACAAACAGCCTCAGGTAATCCCCTGGCTGCATCCCCATTTCCTTTTGATAATGCAGAGCCGCTGCTTCGCTGATGGATACGTGCATGTTATCCCGCCTTTCCTTCGCCCCCTCTTTATATCACGAATAGAAAAATCTTTCAAAACTCCTGCCGCATTGTTTATACTGATAAAGAAAGTATTTCCAGTAACGAAGTACTTATATAGGAGGATGAAACAATGACCACACTTAATTCGGATTTAGAACAGGCATTCCGCAGTCATTTAAAGAAAATAAGTTCGTACGAACAGGCAATCAGCCTGTTAAACTGGGATTCGCGTACAGGCGCTCCCAAAAAAGGCATGGACGAACGGGCCGACGTTTCAGGCACAATGGCTACTGAGCTGTTTAAAATTAAAACGTCCGATGAAACGGCGAAATATTTACACGCGGTACTCGGCCACCAGGGGACAGATGTATCCGCCACGTCCAAACAGGCCGCCGCGGAGCTGAAAAAAGAATACGACCGTATGACGAAAATACCGGAAGACGAGTTTCAGGAATACAGCATTCTAACAGCGAAATCGGAGAACGTCTGGGAAGAAGCAAAAGAGGCGGATGACTTCGCCATGTTTGCCCCGTACCTGGAGAAAATTGTAGATTTCAGCCGGCGCTTTGCCGAACACTGGGGCTATGAGTCTCATCCATACAACGCCCTGCTCGAAGACTACGAGCCGGGAATGACGGTGGAAAAACTGGATGCCATTTTCGCCAAGGTGCGGGAAGGATTGATTCCACTCGTGGAAGGCGTTACGTCTTCTGATAAAAAACCAGAGACTGATTTTCTATTTTCCACGTTTCCAAAAGACAAGCAGCGGGCGTTCAGCCTCGACGTATTAAAACAGATGACGTACGACTTTGAAGCCGGCCGCCTCGATGAAACGGTCCATCCCTTTGCGATCGGCCTGAATCCAAACGACGTCCGCGTAACGACTAAATACGACGAATCCGATTTCCGTACAGCGGTATTCGGCACGATTCACGAAGGCGGGCATGCGTTGTACGAACAGAACATTGGGGAGGAACTGGCCGGAACGATTTTAAGCGACGGCGCCTCGATGGGTATTCACGAATCCCAGTCCCTGTTCTGGGAAAACTTTGTCGGCAGGCATCCGAAATTCTGGGAGAAAAATTACGAGCTGCTTCAGACCTATGCACCGGACCAGTTTACCGGGGTATCGCTGCATGATTTCTACCGGGCCATCAATGAAGCCAAACCGTCGTTGATCCGGATTGAAGCAGATGAGCTGACGTACTGCCTGCACATTATTCTCCGCTATGAAATGGAAAAGCAGCTGATTGAGGGCAGCCTGAAAGTAAAAGATCTTCCCAGGGTATGGAATGAAAAAATGCAGGAGTATTTAGGCGTCATCCCTCCGTCCAATGCTAAAGGCGTTCTTCAGGATGTCCACTGGGCGTTTGGGGCATTCGGCTACTTCCCCTCTTATGCGCTCGGCTATATTTATGCCGCGCAGTTAAAAGCAGCGATGGATAAGGATCTGCCGGCATTTGACGAGCTTGTTGAAAAAGGAGACCTGAAGCCGATCCGCGAGTGGATGACAAAGAATATTCATCAATACGGCCGCAGCAGAACACCGATTGAGTTAATAAAAGAAGCCACCGGGGAAGACATTAATCCGGATTATTTACTGCAGTATTTATCAGAAAAATATAAAGACCTGTATCAGTTCAGCTGATCTGGCATACAAATTGCATAGTATAAAGAGAAAAGAGAAGAAAAAAGCACTTCTCTTTTTCTCTATTCTAAAAAGGAGTCGATAAGAATGAAAGAAGCTGTTATTGTAAGCGCAGCCAGAACACCGATCGGTAGTTTTGGAGGGGCGTTTCAGCATGTATCTGCTGTGGATCTGGGAAAAACCGCGGTAAAGGAAGCGGTAAGACGGGCCGGCCTCCCGCCGGAAGCGATTGAAGAAGCTGTACTCGGAAATGTCCTGTCCGCCGGACTGGGCCAGAACGTTGCCCGCCAGATTGCTGTTCATGCCGGGCTTCCTTATACCGTACCGGCGATGACGATTAATAAAGTATGCGGATCGGGCCTTAGAAGCGTCAGCATGGCCGCCCAGTTTATTAGAGCCGGAGATGCGGAAGTAGTGCTTGCCGGCGGCGCCGAGTCCATGAGCAACGCTCCCTATGTAATGCCTAAAGCACGCTGGGGTACAAGGATGGGGAGCGCGGAGATGGTGGACACGATGCTTCAGGACGGCCTGATCGATGCGTTTGAACCCATTCATATGGGCATTACCGCTGAAAATATTGCGGAGCGCTGGTCGTTCAGCAGAAGAGAGCAGGATGAATTTGCCCTGCGCAGCCAGCAGCGGGCAGCGGCGGCGATTGATAACGGCTATTTTGAAGAAGAAATTGTACCGGTGGAGGTACCGCAGCGAAAGGGAGAAGCGGTTACCGTTACCGTGGATGAACATCCCAAAAAAGATATGACGATGGAAAAGCTGGAAAAACTGCGGCCGGCGTTTAAAAAAGACGGCACCGTGACGGCAGGTAATGCATCCGGATTAAATGACGGGGCGGCGGCGCTCGTGGTGATGTCAAAGGACAGAGCGCAGGCTCTTGGATTAACCCCGTTGGCTACGATTGTATCGTACGGCAATGCCGCACTTGATCCGGCTGTTATGGGATATGGTCCGGTACCGGCTTCCCGCCAGGCGCTTGAACGGGCCGGCCTGACGATGGATGACATTGACCTGGTAGAAGCAAACGAAGCGTTCGCTTCCCAGTCGCTTGCGGTTGCCCAGGATCTGCAGATTGATGCCGATAAAATTAATGTAAACGGAGGGGCCATTGCGCTTGGCCATCCTATTGGCGCTTCCGGCGCCCGGGTTCTCACTTCGCTTTTGTACGAGATGAAGCGCCGGGACGTGAAAAGAGGGCTGGCGGCGCTCTGCATTGGCGGCGGCCAGGGCACTGCGATCATTGTAGAAAGATAACGATTCTCCCTGCCTGTTTGGTATACTAAAAACATACCGGACAGGTTTTTAATGTATACACACAGGGGGACAGACTAATGAACCGACCGATTGATCTGCAGACATTCGCCTGTACACTTCAGGAAACAACAACTATCAAAGAAGCGGCTTTTTTATTCAAAGAGCACGGGACAGCAGAGCTTCCGGTGCTTAATGAGCAGCAGCAGTTTATCGGCCTGCTTCATCAAAATACATTGTTCGACACGGTCATCCAGGGCATTTCCCCGGAGGAGCCGATCCGCAGCTGGGTCGAGCCGGAAGCTTCGGGGCTGTATATTCCTTCCTGTGAAGCAGGGGGGCGAATTGCCTGTTATGAGGGAGCCGTTTTCGCGGGGCTGGTTCCTCTTGCTCCGCTCATAAAAGAAAACAAACGACTGCAGACGATGCTCGCGATGGCGCCGCTCCAGATCTGGATTACCGACAGGGAAGGCACGGTGTTATTTACCAATGACGGAGAGCCGCCGCTGTTTACACAGGAAGAGTGGAGCCGCGTGCAGACGTCTGAAGCAGCGAGGCTGTCTATACATGTGTCGGCCGCAGATAAAACGTATACGGTGGAAAAACAGCGGTCTGCCGAGGAAGATGGGCTTGTCTTCTATTACGCGATGCGGGCCGAAGCGGCCAACAGTGCAGGAGAAGAGCGGGCGGAGCTTCTGGAAATGATCTACGAATATTTATACGATGGCATTATTACCGTGGACAAAGAGGGTTATGTGACGATGCTGAGCAAAGAATACGGGGAGTTTCTCGGCGTTAACCCTGAAGAAATGATCGGCCGGCACTGCACGGAAGTGATTGAAAACACAAGGATGCACATTGTCGCCAAAACCGGCAAGCCGGAAATCGCCGATTTTCAAAAATTAAAAACGGGCTATATGGTTGCTACCCGTGTACCAATTATAAAAAATGGTGAAATCACCGGAGCGCTCGGCAAAGTCCTTTTTAAAAATATTACCGGCGTGAAAGGACTGCAGACGCGCATCCAGCAGATGGAGAAGGAATGGAAGCACTACAAAGGAGAATGGCAGGAACAGAATACGTCCCGCTACCAGCTCGATGATATTATCGGCACCCATGAGGCGATGGTACAGACAAAGCAGATGGCGCACCAGGCCGCCCAGGGCGATTCCAATGTGCTGCTGCTCGGGGAGAGCGGTACGGGTAAAGAGCTGTTTGCCCATGCGGTGCATGGAGCAAGCTCTCGTGCTGCCGGTCCTTTTGTCAAAGTAAACTGCGCGGCTATTCCTCCGGAGCTGCTCGAATCAGAGCTGTTCGGCTACGTGGAAGGCTCTTTTACCGGAGCCCGGAAAGGCGGCAAAAAAGGAAAATTTGAGGCCGCACAGCACGGCACGATTTTTCTTGATGAAATCGGGGAGCTTCCGCTTCATATGCAGGTGAAATTTCTGCGGGTTCTCCAGGAAAAGGAAGTAGAAAAGGTCGGAGACATCCGCTCCACGCCCGTTGATATCCGCGTTGTTGCTGCGACCAACCGGGACCTGGAAACGATGGTGGAGCATAACGAATTCCGGCTTGATCTTTACTACCGGCTGAATGTGATGCCTATTACGATACCACCGCTGCGGGAGCGGAAATCCGATATTCTCCTTCTGGTGGAAGCGGCGCTTAAACGGATTACCGAGCTGATGGGTAAACCGGTGCAAGGCCTGTCCGAACAGGCCGACCGGCTGCTGCTTGAGTATAGCTGGCCGGGAAACGTCCGCGAACTGGAAAATGTGCTGGAGCGGGCAGTTAATATGGCGCCGGTAAATGAGACGATCACACCAGCACACCTGCCGAACAAACTGCTTCAGGGCAGAACGGCCGCTCCTATACGCACTCTTCAGGAAACGGTGCAGCTTGCAGAAAAAGAGGCGCTGGCCGGGGCCCTGCGATACGCCAGCGGCAACAAAAGCTATGCAGCCAAGCTGCTTGGCATCAGCCGGACCGCTTTTTACGACAAGTGGAAACGGCTGGAAGACGGTGATCGTCCGGAAATACGTACACACTTCGTTAGAAAATAAACAACTGTCCTTATTTACGCACACTTATAATGACTACGCTTTCATTTTGTGCGGGATATCGGACACATTTTGCTTAATGAGCCGATACCAGCTTCAAAAAATCAAAAAAACAATATTCTTAAATGACATGATTCTCCCCTGCAAGGACATGATTGTATCACTTTAAAGGCAGAACGAAGATAATCCAGCCGGATTATCTTTTTTTTCGTGCAGATGTAAATGTTGGCATGTATCTTGCAATTGTATAATGTAAGCGAATACACAAGGAGGATATTCATCATGTCAAAAGTAATGAGCGTAGAAGAGGCCGTAGGAATGATCCCAAACGGTGCGACGGTGGCGACCGGGGGGTTTGTCGGCAACGGCCATCCGGAAGCATTAACGAAAGCACTCGGCCGGCGGTTTGAACAGGAACAACAGCCGATCGATTTGACGCTGGTGTATGCAGCCGGCCAGGGTGACGGCGCAGACAAAGGGCTGAACAATCTCGGCCATGAACGTCTGATCAAAAAAGTAATCGGCGGCCACTGGGGACTTGCCCCCAAACTGGCAAAGCTTGCCATAGAAAACAAAATCGAAGCCTATAACCTTCCTCAGGGAGTCATTACTCATTTGTTCCGGGATATTGCAGCTAAAAAGCCGGGCCTGCTGACCCATGTCGGTTTGAAAACATTCGTGGATCCAAGGCTCGACGGCGGCAAGCTGAATACAAAAAGCACCGAAGACCATGTGGAACTGTTTCCGGTCAATGGAACCGACTACTTATTTTATAAAACGTTTCCTATTCATGTGGCATTAATCCGGGCAACGTATGCCGATGAAAATGGCAATGCTTCCATGGAAAAGGAAGCGGCAACGCTCGAGGTGCTTTCGATTGCCCAGGCAGCCAAAAATTCAGGCGGTATCGTTATTCTGCAGGTGGAAAAAGTGGTGGAAGCCCGGACGCTGCAGACAAGGCTTACTAAAATCCCCGGAATATACGTAGATGCGATCGTTGAAGCTCCCCTCGAGGATCACATGCAGACAAACGGCGAGCAGTACAATCCGGCCTACAGCGGAGAGATTCGTACGTCGGTGCATTCTCTGGCACGACTGCCGCTGACCGAACGAAAAGTGATTGCGAGACGTTCGGTGATGGAGCTGGTGCCGCATGCTATTACAAACCTGGGCATCGGCATGCCGGAGGGCGTGGCAATGGTAGCCAACGAAGAGGGAGTCGGACGAGATCTCCGCCTGACGCTTGAATCCGGACCGATCGGCGGCATACCGGCCGGTGGGAAAAGCTTCGGGGCCTCCACCAACCCAGACGTTATTATTGACCAGCCGTATCAATTTGATTTTTATGACGGCGGCGGCCTGGATGTGGCATTTCTCGGACTGGCCCAGCTCGATGCGTCCGGAAACGTCAACGTCAGTAAATTCGGCCCGAAAATAGCCGGTGCCGGCGGGTTTATTAACATCTCCCAGAATGCCAAAAAAGTAGTATTCTGCGGAACATTTACCGCAGGCGGCCTGAAAACCCGGGTAGAGAATGGAAAGCTTACGATAGAACAGGAAGGAACATTTCCTAAGTTTGTAAAACAGGTGGAACACGTCACCTTCAGCGGCGACTATGCCAGTGAAGTAAAACAGGAGGTATTTTACATTACCGAGCGGGCCGTGTTTGAACTGCGTCCGGAAGGTCTTCTGCTGACAGAAACAGCTCCGGGCATTGACCTGGAAAAGGATATACTCGCACACATGGATTTCATCCCGCTGATGGCGGAGCCGCTTCGGACGATGGATGTCCGGCTGTTTTCGGAAGCCGTCATGGGAATCGCCGAGCCGCAGGATAATCCCGTGGTTCAATAAAAGGAGGAAAAAGCATGTTTGGAATAATACTGGGATTGGTTGTGTTGATGGTACTGGCTTACATGGGCTGGTCAATTATCTGGGTGGCACCGATTGCCGCCGGCGTCGTAGCCGTGTTTGGAGGACTGAATCTGCTTGATGCCTATACCGATACGTATATGAGCGGATTTGTCGGATTTGCCGAGCAGTGGTTTCCGGTCTTTCTGCTTGGAGCCATATTTGGAAAACTGATGGAAGACACGGGCATGGCCCGTTCGGTGGCGATGGCCCTCAGCCGCTTTATCGGTACGAAACGCGCCATACTGAGCGTAGTGGTTTCTGCCGCTATCCTGACATACGGCGGCGTCAGCCTGTTTGTTGTCGTGTTTGCCGTCTACCCGCTGTCGCTTGCTTTATTCAGAGAAGCCAATATCACGAGAAAGCTGATTCCACCGACCATTGCATTAGGAGCCATTACGTTTACGATGACTGCTCTTCCCGGGACTCCGCAGATTCAGAACCTGATACCGATTGCTTCGTTTGAAACGACCGCGATGGCGGCTCCTATAATGGGCCTCGCAGCGGCGGCAGTTATGGGTGTCGGCGGGTACTTGTACCTGCGCTGGCGCGAAAAAAAGCTTACCGCCCAGGGAGAAGTATTCACGGAGCCCAAAGACAAAAAAATAGTAGAAGATAATGGGAAAACCCCGCTGTTTTTATTGTCCATTCTACCGCTTTTAGTCGTACTTGTGACGTTAAATATATTCGGCTGGGACATTGTAGTGTCGCTTATTTCCGGCATTGTGCTTATTCTTCTGCTTAATCTCGACAAATGGAAAGGATATATAAAAGCTATGAACGCCGGCGCTTCCGGCTCTGTTCTTGCGATTATTAACACAAGCGCGGCCGTTGGGTTTGGTACCGTGGTGCAGAACGTGCCCGGCTTTGACCGGTTAACCGAGCTGCTTCTCGGCGTGCGCGGAAGCCCGCTCATTTCCGAAGCAATTGCCGTCAATATTCTCGCAGGGGCCACCGGCTCTGCGTCAGGCGGGATGGGTATCGCGCTTGAAGCACTGGGTGAACAGTATTACCAGCTGGCGCTTGAAACCGGCATCAGTCCGGAAGCCTTTCACCGCGTCGCTTCGCTGTCTTCGGGCGGACTGGACGCACTTCCGCATAACGGAGCTATATTAACCTTGTTAGCTGTAACCGGCATGACGCATCGGGATTCCTACAAAGACATCTTTGTCGTTGCAGTGGCAATTCCTATCCTTGCCACCGTGGTAGCCATTATTCTTGCAAGCATCGGTCTTGTCTAATACACAGAAAAGAAAGGATCAGGATAATATGAAACGACTAGAAGGAAAAACAGCCGTTATTACAGGAGGCGGGCGCGGCATTGGCGCGGCGACTGCCGGAAAATTCCTCGAAGAAGGCGCCAACGTTGTCGTTGTTGACGTGAATCAGGACGACCTTGATCATGTGGTTAACGAAGCGGGAGAGCAACAGGAACGAATACTCGGCATTAAAGCAGATATTACGAGCAAACAGGATATAGATCATGTATTAGCGGAAAGTGTCCGGACTTTTACCCGCGTGGATATTCTGATCAATAACGCCGGCATTACAGCGGATTCCCAGCTGTTAAAAATGGAGGAAGAAGACTGGGACAAGGTGATAAACGTTAATTTAAAAGGCGTTTTTCTAATGACCCAAAAGGCGGCCGCTTTGATGAAAGAGCAGCAGTCCGGCGTCATCCTCAATGCGTCCTCCGTTGTTGGTGTTTACGGGAATTTCGGGCAGACCAACTACGCGGCTTCCAAATTTGGGATTAATGGCATGACCAAAACGTGGGCAAAGGAACTCGGCCGGTATAAAATCAGAGTAAATTCCGTAGCTCCGGGTTTTATATTGTCACCGATGACAGAAAAGATGCCGGAAAAAGCATTAACTATGATGAAAGAAAAAGCGGTGCTCGGCACGCTTGGCAGACCAGAAGACATTGCCAATGCCTACGCTTTTCTCGCATCAGATGAAGCGTCGTTTATTACAGGAGCCGTTCTGAATGTAGACGGCGGCGCGGTGATATAGAATAGAATACAAAACCGGGGGGCCCGCACCATGCCCTCCGGTTTTTTTGTTGTACCTTTTTATTTGTAAAGGACTGGGAGATGAAATATGATTAGGTCAGCTTTCCTTACCCTGTATGCACGGCAACAGGCGACTATGACCAAGAAAGGGCTTGACGACATGATATCTTTTCACGACATTACAAAACAATTTGCCGACCAGTCAACTGCCGTGGAGAACTTCAATCTGACGATTAACAAAGGGGAATTTTTCGTTTTGATCGGCCCCAGCGGCTGCGGGAAAACGACCACGTTGAAAATGATCAACCGCCTGATTGAACCTACATCCGGCCGCATTACAATCGAGGATAAAAACATTACCGAATGGAACCGCCAGGAGCTCCGCTGGAATATCGGCTACGTCCTTCAGCAGATTGCTCTGTTCCCGACAATGACGATTGCTGAAAACATCGCCGTTGTGCCGGAAATGCGCAAATGGAAAAAAGCCGCTGTAGAGGAGCGGGTCGATGAGCTTTTGAATATGGTGGGGCTGGATCCGGATACCTACAGGAACCGCCGCCCCTCTGAGCTTTCAGGCGGCCAGCAGCAGCGGATCGGTGTTATCCGGGCGCTTGCCGGCAATCCGGACATTATTTTAATGGATGAGCCGTTCAGCGCCCTTGATCCGATCAGCCGGGAACAGCTGCAAAAGGACATCCGCCAGCTGCAGGCCGATATTAAAAAAACCATCGTTTTTGTAACGCACGATATCGATGAAGCGATGGCTATCGGCGACCGGATCTGCCTGATGAAGGACGGCGGCATTGTCCAGGTGGGAACCCGGGAGGAGCTCGTCAATGAGCCGGCCGATGACTTCGTGAAAAACTTTATCGGTGACCGCCGGGACCCATGGGACACGCGCGTAAAAGAAGTGATGAACCCTAACAGCCATCTGCTGGCAAGCACCCAGGATATCAGTGACTACCCGCTGTATCCGGCGCCTCTTTATATTTTTAAAGATGACCGCACCTATGTAGGCCGCCAGGCCGAGGAGGGCATTGTCTCCAACGATCCTGCCATTCATCCGGAGGATACGCTGAAACACGCGCTGAAGTCATTTGACAATACCGAACTTGAAGCCCTCCCTGTGTTAACCGGGAGCCGCATTGAAGGGGTACTCAGCTACAAAGATATTGTACAGTTTATGAAAAAATCCCAGCTGGAGCAGGAAGGGGAGCTGGTATAATGGCGACGCTGCAGGAGTTGTGGGAACTATTTTCCACCCGCCAGGGCGAATTCTGGCAGGTGATGTGGCAGCACGTGCATATGTCGGTCGTTGCACTATTGTTTGCCGTACTAATTGCCGTTCCGCTTGGCATTATTCTTACCCGGAAGCAAAAGCTGGCTGAACCGATCATCGGCGTGGCAGCGGTACTGCAGACAATACCAAGTCTTGCGCTGCTCGGGTTTATGATCCTGCTTTTAAATCAAATCGGTACGCTTCCCGCGGTCGTAGCACTCACCGCCTACGCCCTGCTTCCCATTCTGCGGAATACATATACCGGCATCCAGGGAGTGGATCCTTCGATTCAGGAAGCGGCTGTCGGGATGGGGATGTCTTCGTTCCGGAAGCTTCGCAAAATTGAGCTGCCGATGGCGATGCCGATTATTATGGCCGGTGTCCGCACCTCGATGGTGCTGATTGTAGGTACGGCTACGCTGGCCGCCCTTATCAGCGCCGGCGGTCTGGGCGACTTTATTATGACCGGGATTGACCGGGCGAACAATGCCTACATTCTGCTGGGGGCTCTTCCTGCCGCCCTGCTGGCGCTGTTTTTTGATTTTATCCTGCGGATGACAGAAAAACGCTCCCAGGGCAAAACGCTGGCTCCGATCCTTGCCGTACTGGGCCTGTCCGTGGCGATCGCCCTGGCACCATTATTTTCTTTTGCCCAGCAGCCGCAGATCACCATCGGCGGCAAGATTACCGCTGAACCGGAAATAATTGCCAACATGTACAAGCATCTGATTGAGGAAGAGACTGATCTTATGGTGGACGTTCGCACTGGGATGGGCAGCACCGATATTGCGTTTAATGCCCTTCAGTCCGATGATGTGGATGTGTACCTGGAATTTACAGGCACGGCGTTAACTACGCTTTTAAATCAAACCCCGGAGCCCGGCACGACCGAAGAAGAAGTGTATGAGCAGGCGCGTACGGGATTGATGGAAGAGTACGACCTCGCTTATCTCGAGCCGATGGCATTTAACAATACCTATGCGCTTGCCGTCCGCGGGGAAACAGCGGAAGAGCTGGGCATTGAAACGATCTCTGATATGGAGACATACCGGGATCAGCTGACGGCCGGGTTTACTTTTGAGTTTGCCGACCGGGAAGACGGGTATATAGGATTACAGGACATCTATGGATTTTCTTTTGAAAACGTAGAAACGATGGACTCAGGTCTGCGCACCCGTGCCTTAACGACGGAGCAGGTGGACTTTATTGACGCCTTCTCCACTAGCGCGGACATTATTGAATACGACCTTGCGCTGATGGAAGACGACGAAAATCTGTTTCCGCCGTATCAGGGAGCCCCTCTGATGAAGCAGGAAACGCTTGAAGAGTATCCGGAACTAGAAGAGCCCCTGAATCGTCTTGGCGGTATGATTACCGACGAGGAAATGCAGGAAATGAACTACAAAGTCGAGTATGATGACGAAGATCCGTATGATGTAGCAGAAGAGTACCTGCAGTCTGTTGATTTACTTTAACTACATGCTAAAGGAGATAGATAACATGGCACACCGTAATCCCGACCAGCAGAAAATTAAGCATATTCTGGACACAAGCAAACGAATTGCTGTGGTAGGCCTGTCCGATAATCCCTCGCGGACGTCCTATCAGATCAGCAGCCAAATGCAGCAGGCCGGTTATGAAATTATTCCGGTCAATCCTGTAGTTGATGAAGTGCTTGGAGTCAAAGCCGTTAAGCGGCTGCAGGACATTGACGGCCCGGTGGACATTGTCAACGTTTTCCGCCGCAGTGAATTCCTGCCGGAAGTTGCCCGCGACGTGCTCGATATTGAAGCAGGCACCTTCTGGGCCCAGCTTGGCGTCTCTCACGACGAAGTACCTGCCATTCTGAAAGAAAAAAATATAAATATAGTAATGGATTCATGCATCAAGGTCGAATACCAGATGACGCGCTGAGACAATTCCGGGAACCAGTTCAAACTTGAACTGGTTCTTTTTGTTTTTTTATGATATTTTGATGGAGGACGTGTCATATAAAACATATGTTCGTATAATGGCATGTGGTATGATAAGATATTATATAAAGATATTTGTTCTTGCATGAGAAGGGAGTCGGATTTTTTGGCAGCAAAGGGAACATACCAATATAACGACGAATCCATTCAGGTCCTCGAAGGCCTTGAAGCGGTTCGCAAACGCCCCGGCATGTATATCGGAAGCACCGATAGCCGGGGACTTCATCATCTTGTTTTTGAAATTGTTGACAATGCCGTCGATGAAGCACTCGGCGGATATGGAAAAAACATTCAGGTCGTTCTGCATAAAGACAACAGCGTAAGCGTCTCTGATGCCGGCAGGGGAATGCCTACCGGTATGCACCAGACGGGAAAGCCAACGCCGGAAGTTATCCTGACGGTTCTTCATGCCGGCGGGAAGTTCGGCCAGGGCGGTTATGCAACAAGCGGAGGACTCCATGGCGTGGGGGCCTCTGTAGTGAACGCCTTGTCCGAATCACTTGATGTTATGATCGACCGCGATGGCGAGAGCTTCCAGCAGTCCTTCCGGGACGGCGGTAAGCCGGTCACAGGTCTCGTAAAAAAAGGAACCACCAAAAAAACAGGTACAACGATCCGCTTTAAACCGGATCCGGCGATTTTTAACCATACCGTGTTTCAATACGACACATTAGCCGAACGCCTTCGGGAAGCAGCCTTTCTTTTGGGCGGAGTAACGATTGGTCTCCGCGATGAACGTCAGAAGGAAGTTGTGACCGATACGTTTTTATTTGATACAGGAATTAAAGCATTCGTGGAATACTTGAACGAGGACAAGGAAACCCTTCATCCGGTCGTTTTCTTTGAAGGCGTCAATCAGGAGATTGAGGTGGAAACAGCCTTTCAATTTAATGATGCCTATACCGAAACCACGCTGTCGTTTGTGAACAACGTGCGTACAAGAGACGGAGGCACCCATGAGTCCGGAGCCAGATCGGCGCTCACCCGGATTGTAAATGAATATGCCAGAAAGACCGGCCTGCTAAAAGAAAAAGATAAAAACCTTGACGGGTCAGACATCCGTGAGGGCTTTACGTCGGTTATTTCAATACGGGTGCCGGAAGAAAAGCTGCAGTTTGAAGGCCAGACGAAAAGCAAACTCGGCACACCGGATGCACGTTCTGCTGTAGAGCAGGTTCTTGCCGAGAAACTGACCTACTTTTTTGAAGAAAACCCGACTGTCAGCCAGATGCTGATAAAAAAGGCTGTCAAGGCGTCCCAGGCAAGAGAAGCGGCACGCCGTGCCCGGGAAGAAGCCAGAAACGGCAAGAAAAACCGGAAAAAAGACGTGCTTCTCAGCGGAAAGCTGACTCCGGCCCAGTCCAAAAATCCGGACCGCAATGAGCTGTACCTGGTCGAGGGGGATTCGGCCGGCGGTTCAGCGAAGCAGGGACGGGACCGGAAATTTCAGGCGGTCCTTCCCCTCCGCGGAAAGGTCATCAATACGGAAAAAGCCCGTATAGACGACATTATGAAAAACGAAGAGATCCGCACGATTATTTATGCTCTCGGCGCGGGAGTCGGTGCGGACTTTGTTCTCGAAGAGCGCAACTACGATAAAGTCGTGATTATGACCGATGCCGATACGGACGGTGCCCATATTCAGGTGCTGCTGCTGACGTTTTTTTACCGGTACATGCGGGAGCTTATTTCCTCCGGCAAGGTCTATATTGCCCTGCCGCCGCTGTATAAGATAAGCAAAGGCTCCGGCAAGAAAGAAAAAACAGAATATGCCTGGGATGAAGAAGGCATGCAGGAAGCAATGAAAAAGATCGGCAAAGGCTATATCATTCAGCGCTATAAGGGTCTCGGGGAAATGGACGCGACCCAGCTGTGGGAAACGACAATGAATCCCGAGTCCCGTACGCTGATCCGGGTGACGATTGAAGATCTTGCCCGGGCCGACAAGCGCGTCAGCGTGTTGATGGGCGATAAAGTCGAACCCCGCCGGAAGTGGATTGAGTCGAATGTGGCCTTTGGGCTGGAGGAAGACAGCAACATTCTGGAAAACGAAAACCTTCACCTGGAGGATGAATACGAATGACGCAGACAGAGAAATTTTTAGACTTACCGCTTGAAGATGTTATCGGCGACCGCTTCGGCCGCTACAGCAAATATATTATCCAGGAGCGGGCCCTGCCTGACGCCCGGGATGGTCTGAAGCCGGTACAACGCCGGATTTTATACGCGATGTACCACGAAGGCAATACGTTTGAAAAACCGTTCCGTAAAGCCGCTAAAACGGTAGGTAACGTAATTGGTAACTACCATCCGCACGGGGACAGCTCCGTGTATGAAGCGATGGTACGCATGAGCCAGGACTGGAAGGTCCGCAATGCGCTTGTGCAGATGCACGGCAACAACGGTTCGGTGGACGGAGACCCGCCCGCCGCGATGCGTTATACCGAGGCACGGCTGTCGGCACTTTCTGCCGAGCTTCTCCGTGATATTGAAAAAAGCACGGTCGAATATATTCCAAACTTCGATGATTCCCAGGAGGAGCCGGTCGTTCTGCCGGCGATGTACCCGAACCTTCTGGTTAATGGCTCCACCGGTATCAGTGCCGGGTATGCTACCGATATTCCTCCGCATCAGCTCGGAGAAGTAATTGATGCAGCCTTAATGATGATTGATAAGCCGGAAGCGGGCGTCGAGGAACTGATGACGGTATTAAAAGGGCCGGATTTCCCGACCGGCGGCACTATTCAGGGACTAGAAGGCATCCGCAGTGCTTACGAAACCGGTAAAGGAAAAGTAATGCTGCGTGCCAATGCAGAAATTGAAGAGCTTCGCGGAGGACGCAAGCAGATCGTTATTACGGAAATCCCCTATGACGTAGTGAAATCTAATCTTGTTAAAAAGATGGACGAAATCCGTTTTGATAAAAAAATCGACGGTATCGCTGAAGTCCGGGATGATACGGACCGGACCGGACTCCGTATTGTGATTGAGCTTAAAAAAGAAGCCGATCCCGAAAACGTACTGACATTTTTATACAAATCCACGGATCTGCAGATTGCCTATCATTTCAATATGGTGGCCATCTATAACCAGACGCCGCAGCTTATGGGACTTAAACCATTGCTATCGGCTTATATCGACCACCAGCGTGAGGTCGTCACCAACCGGTCCCGTCATGAACTCGATAAAGCGGTCAAACGCCAGCATATTGTCGAAGGCCTGATTAAAGCCATATCGATTCTTGATGAAGTGATCGCAGCAATACGGGAATCCAACGATAAGGCGGATGCCAAACGGAACCTGGAAGAAAAGTATTCCTTTACTTCCGAACAGGCCGAAGCGATCGTCAACCTGCAGCTGTACCGTTTAACCAATACCGACATTGTGACGCTTGAAAAAGAAGCAGATGCCCTCCGTAAAGAAATTACGCGTCTGGAAGGTATTCTTAAAAGCGATAAAAAGCTGATGGACGTGATTAAAAAAGAATTAACGCGGATCCGCAAGTTGTATAATGATGAGCGCCTCACAAAAATCGAAGAACATATCCAGGAGCTCAAGGTCGATATGGAGGGAATGATCCCTTCGGAAGACGTTATTATTACAGCAACACAGGAAGGCTATGTGAAACGTACGAGCATCCGCTCCTATTCGGCTTCCAAAGAAGAAAAGCCGGGAATGAAAGAAACCGATGAGCTCCTGTATTTCAGGGAAATGAACACCACGGATACGCTGCTGCTGTTTACAAAACGCGGCCAGTATATATATATGCCGGTTCACCAGCTCTCCGAGATCCGCTGGAAAGACAACGGACAGCATATCGGCAACCTCGTGCAGCTGGAGGCGGGGGATGAGCTGATCAAAGCCCTGCCGATCCGGACGTTTGATACAACAAACGAGCTATTGTTTATTACCAGACAGGGACTCGTGAAAAAAACACCGCTGAATGTGTACAAAGCCCAGCGCTATTCCAAAGCGCTGACGGCAGTTAAGCTTAAAGACGGCGATCAGGTCACAGCAGTCCTTGAGCTGGAACAAGAAACCGATCTATTTTTAGCCAGCTCCTACGGCTACGGCCTGCGTTTTCCAATCGAGGACATTCCTGTGGTCGGTAAACAGGCTGCCGGCGTAAAGGGCATTAATTTAAAAGATGGGGATGAAGTCATTAACGCTCTCCCGGTTACCAATGACACGATGCTGGTTCTTGTGACACAGCGGGGCGCTGTAAAGAAAATGAGCGCCGGTGACTTTGAACAGGCGAAGCGGGCCACAAGGGGACTTGTGATGATCCGCGAGCTCAAATCCAATCCTCATCGGATTATCGGTCTGTACGAAACAAACGGCGGGGAGCAGGAAATTGTTCTCCGGACAGATAAAGGGGTCACACACACCGAGAACCTGAAACGTTTCCGGAAAAACGACCGGTACAGCAGCGGTTCGTTTGTTATTGATGAGAAAAAGCAAGGTATTGTGAAATACGTATGGACACCAGTAGAATATAAATTACTTTCTAGTAAACCGTAATAACATTATGTAAACAAGAGCGGGGCGGACATCATGAAAGCAGCAACACACACCGTAGGCGCCCTCGCTGCAGGATCTGCAGCAGTATATTTGAATTGGGCTCCCCAGGCAGTAGAGCAGGATGTATTCCAGGCAGCAGTTTTTATAGGTTCGCTGATGTTTGGCGGCCTGCTGCCGGACATCTGCCAGCCAAATTCCTGGATGGGAAGACGTCTGAAAGCAACATCCTACATTGTCTTTAAGCTTGTCGGCCACCGGACACTCACGCACAGCCTGGTCGGCACGGCTATTGTATTTATATTGACGGGGCTGATTCCGGGATTAACCGGCACGGTTATGCAGACAGGCATTACCGCAGGCGTGATCAGCCATATTTTACTTGATATGCTGACACCTAAAGGCGTTCATTTATTTTTTCCGGTACGGTATAACGTGAGATTTCCATTCGGGAAGCTGACCGGGTCAAAACCGGGAGAATTTTTGATTTTTATGCTGCTGAGTTTCTTTTTCATTAACGGAATCTGGCGGCTGATTGCATAGCAGAAAACCCTTGATGGCCATATATAAGGCTTTCAGGGGTTTTTTTATTTATGAGCAGTAGTGAGGCGCTGTGAGAGCAAACGAAACCGGATAGACGTACCATTGTCCGGTGTCGATTGATGTGAGAGTAGTTTACAGCAAGTTTTTAACGAGGAAATGATGTAATAAAGCCGTATAGCAGATAATCCAATATGGATGAAATCAACAGTTACCAAAACATGCTATAGAGAGCGCAGTAAAAAATAATTAGAATCAGAAAAGTCTACAGTACGAATAAACGTCTAAATGAAACGGATAAAACGGATAGACCGCAGTTATAAAAAAGAACTAAAATCGCTGCAGTAAATCTGCGATGAAAAGAAAGGCTGCAAGAAATCAAGTAATGAATTTAATCAGAACATGCTGTACGAAAAGAAATAAGAAAAATGCGCACATATACACAGCAAATCTATATATAATATAATAAGTTCACGGATCACAATTTTTCACGCTTCGTCTCATTAATAGTAGTTTACTTAACTAATGATACAGGAATGAAAGCTTTTTATATAACTTCCGATAATATATATTATGTAAACTAGAATAAAAGTAAAACGAATATATGGATGTTGTCCGGTTTTTTGTCCCGCCTATCATGTCTCTTTGCTGCGTGTTTATTTCATTCGATGACCCAGTATTTTTTTGTCATGATGCTGCTTCTTTACTCATGTTTTTCATCGTGACCGGCTATTATTGCAAACCCGGGAATCCTTTTTCCTTTCACAAATTCCGGCCATTCGATTGAAATCTTGTTCCATGTCCGCCCGGCATCATAGGATATATACAACCCAAGATTATTTACTGCGTAAAAGACGCCCGGCCTCGATTCATGTGAAGCCAGCGCAAAATGAGCGGAACCGTCCGCATCCGGTAGTCCTTCATGCACCCGGACCCAGGACCCGCCATTTTCCCGCCGAACTACAATCGTATTTGCTCTCTCGGGATTGTATGCTTCATACGGACTTTTAGACGCAGACGCAACGACCGTGTCTGCATTTGCCGGGTCTACAGCCACACTAATCAGATAGTTATACGGCGCCAGCCCTTCATTTACCGTCTGCCACGTTGTTCCTCCATCGAAACTTTCTGCATATCCCCCGCCTGCGGCTTCATATACCCGTCCAGACACACGCGGATGAACAGCCATCGAGTGACAGTCGTACTGGGAGTGCGGTTTCCTGTCTTCCCAATGTGCCCCTTTATCTTCGCTTTTCATAACGCCCCCGAGCTCGATTCCAACAAAAATTCGATGTTCATTATGATGGTCCGGCTGAATCCAGCGGACATGATGTGTATGCGGACGCGGCGGAAAACTCCAGCTCGGCCTGGACGGGAGATCCAGCAGCGACGGACAATCCGTCCATGTGTTTCCGCCATCTTCAGAACGAAACAATCCGCTTGGTTCTGTACCGGCCCACACCACACTCAGATCGTTTTTAACTTCTATCGGACTGACCGCAACGCTCATTATCCGTTTATGAGTGATACCGGCACCGGCAGGCTCCCATGTATCACCGTTGTCACAGCTGAGCCAGAGCCCGTCGTTAAATGTTCCTCCATACAGCCGGCCCGGCCGATTCGGATCTGCGGCCAGACATAAAAATGTATTCGGCGTTATTTTTTCATTTAATGTCCATTCCTGCTGTTCTTTTTTCACTTCCAAAATAGATCTTCCGGCTGAAAAATAAACAATCTCCATAGTACTCACCACCTTTATCTAATGAACTCCCATTTCACACCGGATATACCCCGTGTTTACGGTCGGTGAAGGTTGTTTGTTTGGCCTGGTACACGCTGAATCTGGAAATGAGTTCGGCTCTAAGTGTATCCGGCTCAATTACCGCATCAACTACGAGGTCGGATGCCAGCCGGTAAATATCGATGTTCTGCTTGTATTCTTCTCGTTTTTCCTTTAAAAAAGCCGGGCGATCTTCTTCAGCAAGTTCCTGTATTTTATTGGCATACACTGCATTAACGGCGGCTTCCGGTCCCATCACAGCGATCTGTGCCTGCGGAAATGCCAGGCAGCAGTCCGGCTCAAAGGCAGGACCGGTCATCGCATACAACCCCGCTCCATAGGCTTTACGCACAATAACGGATATTTTAGGAACCGTCGCTTCAGCCATGGCAGCAATCATTTTTGCACCGTGGCGGATAATACCCGCCCGCTCGACTTTGCTGCCAATCATGAAGCCGGGAATATCAGCCAGGAACAAAAGCGGTATGCCAAAGGCGTCGCAGAGCGCGATAAATTTAGCGGCTTTGTCTGCTGAATCCTGAAACAGCACCCCGCCTTTTACTTTAGGCTGGTTGGCTACAATTCCTACTGTTTTTCCGTCAATACGGGCAAGCACGGTAATCAGCTCGGGCGCAAACATCTTTTTCACATCAAACATCGAATCTTTGTCCACCAGGCGCTCCAGCAGATCATATATATTAAAAGGCGCATTTTGGTTCGCTGGGATCATGGCTTCGATCGACTCCTTCACCGCCGGCTCCTTCCCGGCAGGAGATTCGGGAGGCGTAGAGCCGTAATAAGACGGAAAATAGGTCAGGTAGTCCCTGGTCTGAGCGATGGCTTCCTTCTCATCAGCGGCCAACACGTCTCCACATCCGGACACCGAGCAGTGCATCTCCGCTCCACCCATTTCTTCGAGGCTTACTTTTTCTCCTATGACCATTTCTGCCATCCGCGGCGACCCGAGATACATCGACGCGTTTCCTTTTACCATAATAACTAGATCACAGAATGCCGGAATATATGCACCTCCCGCAGCCGACGGCCCGAACAAGAGGCATACCTGAGGCACTTTCCCGGATAGCTTCACCTGGTTGTAAAAAATCCGTCCGGCTCCTCTTCTTCCCGGAAACATCTCGATCTGATCGGTAATCCGCGCGCCGGCAGAATCTACTAAGTACAGCATCGGCAGACGCAGCCGGTCCGCTGTTTCCTGGATACGGATGATTTTTTCCACCGTCCTGGCTCCCCATGAACCTGCTTTGACCGTTGAGTCATTAGCCATAAAACAAACATCGCGGCCGTTTATTTTCCCTGTGCCCGTTATCACCCCATCAGCCGGCAGGGACTCCGACTCGTAGTTGGCAAATTTTCCGTCTTCTAACTGCTGTCCGTCATCCAACAGCAGAGCCAGACGCTCTCTGACAAACAGTTTACCTTTTTCGGTATTGGCGTTATGGTACTTTTCCTGACCGCCTTCTTCAATTTTCTGTTCTTTTTGCTGGTGCCTGCTTTTCATGACTGCCTCCTTTTCTCCGGTCCTCAGCACCCGAGCTGCCGGGCGATAACAAGCCGCTGGATTTCTGAAGTTCCTTCGCCAATCTCCATCAGCTTCGTATCCCGAAGCATGCGTTCAATGCCGTATTCTCTCATGTAGCCGTAGCCGCCGTGGATCTGCAGTGACTGGTTGCACGTTCTGGACGCCATTTCGGACGCAAACAGCTTGGCGTAGGCTGCTTCTTTCGTAAATGGCTTGTTATGATCTTTCAGCCAGGCGGCTTTACGAACCATATTCTGTGCCAGCTCAATCTCCATCGCCATATCCGCTAATTTAAACTGAATCGCCTGAAACGACGAAATTTCTGTCCCAAACTGCCTGCGTTCGTGAGAATACTGCAGGGCCTTTTCAAAAGCGCCCCGTGCAATACCGACAGCGAGGGCTGCGATCGAAATACGGCCTCCATCCAGCGTATGCAGAAACTGCTTAAAACCCTTCGCCGGATCACCAAGCAGGTTGCCTGCAGGCACTCTGACATCATCGAGTATCAGCTCACACGTATTGGAGCCGCGGACTCCCATTTTGTTGTAAGGGCTCGAAATCGTAAATCCATCCGCATCCGGCGGCACGATAATAGCGGAGATAATATTCCGCCCGCGTTCATCTTTTCCTGTAACCGCAGTAACAATGATCGTGCGCGCGTACTGGGCGTTGGTGATCCAGCACTTCTCCCCGTTAATCCGGTATTCTCCATTTTCCAGCACCGCAGTCGTTCGCGTACCGCCTGCATCGGAGCCGGCGTTTGGTTCGGTCAGCCCGAATGCCCCAAGTGTCTCTCCTTTGGCGAGCGGAATCAGGTAGTCCTGCTTCTGCTGTTCCGTACCGTAGTAATAGATCGGAGCCGCTCCGAGCGATACGGCTGCCGCGTAGCTAAGCCCTGTACTGCCGCAGGCTTTGCCTATTTCTTCAACGGCGAGCGTATAGGAAATGGTATCCCCTCCGGATCCACCGTAGTCTTCTGGAAACGGGATACCCATCAGACCGAGTTTCCCCATTTCTAAAAACGTCTCTACCGGAAAAGCCGCCTGCACATCTACTTCCTCCGCCCGGGGAGCAATTACTTCCGTGGCAAAATCGCGGGCGAGAGCGGCCACCATCTTCTGCTCCTCTGTTAACTCAAAGTTCATCAGAATTCCTCCTTTCTATAAAGCACCTTATTCGCCAGCCTGCTGACTGGGCAGCTACCTGCCTTTGTAAACAGGAGAGCGCTTTTCCCGAAAAGCGTTCAGCCCCTCCCGGCGGTCTTCGGTCCAAAGCGTGGCATGATACGCCTCCTGTTCTATTTTTAGGCCGGATGGCAGGTCGATATCAGCTCCAGCGTTCATCGCGGCTTTTGCCTGTTTTACTGCAATCGGCGCATTCCGGCAGATCCGCTCTGACATTTCTGCCGTTTTTTCTGCCAGTGCGGAAGCGGGCACAACATGTTCGACGAGACCGATTGCTAATGCGTCCGCTGCGCTTATTTTTTCAGCGGTAAAAATAAGTTCTTTTGCCCGGGCCATTCCGATGGCACGCGGCAGTCTCTGGGTGCCGCCTGCTCCCGGGATAATGCCGAGGGAGGTTTCGGTCAGGCCGGTTTTGATGTGATCGGCCGCTATCCGGATGTCACAGGCGAGGGCAAGTTCGAGGCCGCCGCCAAAGGCGCTTCCGTTCATCATGGCAAGCGTCGGCTGCGGCATTCCTGCCAGACGGGCGACCACTGACCCGATAAGCGCCACCACATCTTTCGTTTCCGCCGGCGTCATCTGCGCCCTTTCTTTCAGATCCGCTCCGGCACAAAACGCTTTATCGCCTTTACCGGTGAGTATCACACAGCGCACGTCCGGCTGAACGGCCAGCTCGTCCATTATTGCGGTAAGGGCGTGGAGCAGTTCAATCGATAAGGCATTGGCGGCTTCGGGGCGCTGCAGCGTTATAGTCGCTGTCCCGTTTGGATCGATCACCCGGGTCACTGGTTCCGGCATTCTGCCATTCCTCCTTCGGCTGCTTTATTCAAGCTCCAGAATAATATCGCCTTCTTCTACAAAGTCACCTTCTTTTTTGTGAATCATGTGCACCCTGCCGCTTTCGGTAGACTCCATCGGTATTTCCATTTTCATAGACTCCAGTATGGCGATTTCCTGTCCTGTCGCTACGTTTTCGCCGACCGTGGTGGTAATTTTCCAGATGCTTCCTGACATGTCTGCTTTGACTTGTTTCATTGCAGGCCTCCTGTGTAGATAATTATAATTAAAGCGCTTTCAAAAATCTGTACAGTAACACTGCCGCTGAACTTTCGTTCTATGGCTGTCTGTATAGCTAATAGTTCGGCACATGCGGGTTGGATTCCTGTTTTTGTTACCATGTTTTTTCCTGATGGCTGCTTCATTACAAAAAAAAGACACCGGCCCGGGGTGTTCAGCCCGGGCCGGTGTCAGTCACGTTAATGCTGGGTTTCGCCTTTTTTGATCCAGTTGATCATACCGCCGTCCAGCATAATTTCAATCTGCCTGCCGGACATAGCATGCTCTACTTCTATCGTGGATTTCCCTTTGATTTCTGCTGTCAGAACTGAAGATTCCTGCAGCGAGCGGCGGATGTCTTTAAAAACAATCACGTCGTCCTGTTCAATCAGGTCATAATCAGACTCGTTCACAAAAGTGAGCGGAAGAACGCCGAAATTGACAAGGTTCTGCCAGTGAATCCGGGCAAAATCCTTTACGATTGCAGCACGCAGTCCCAGATACCTCGGCGCCAGAGCCGCATGTTCCCGGCTCGATCCCTGCCCGTAGTTGCTTCCGCCTATTACAGCATGACCGCCCTGGTCTCTGGATTCCATGGCCCGCTTATAGTAGGACTCATCCAGCTTTTCAAAGGTGAATTTGCTGATTTCAGGCAGATTGCTTCGAAATGGCAGTACCCGGCCGCCGCCTGCCAGTATTTCATCGGTGGAGACATCGTCCCCCGTCTTAAAGCCGACGGTTACCTCCAGTTCATCCGGAAGGGCATCAAATTCCGGAATAGCTTCAATATTCGGCCCTTTGGATAAGCGGATTTCTTTGGCTTCTTCAAAAGGATACGGATGCATCAACAGTTCGTTGTTAATCGCAGGCTTTGGAATATCTATCTGCGGGTATTCCATATCAAGCTCTCTTGGATCGGTGATTTTCCCGGTAAGTGCTGAGGCAGCCGCTGTTTCCGGACTGCATAGAAATACGCTGTCATCCAGCGTGCCGGAGCGGCCCGGGAAGTTTCTTGGCACGGTGCGCAGGCTGTTCTTTCCCGAAGCCGGTGCCTGTCCCATGCCGATACAGCCATTACAGCCCGCCTGATGAAGCCTGGCGCCTGCATCAATTAAATGGGAGAGGTTGCCGGTGTTAATTAAGTCAGAAAGCGTTTCCCGGGAAGACGGGTTAATATCGAGCGAGACGCCGGGCGCAATCGACCGCCCTTTCATCATCTGCGCCACAATCGCAAAGTCCCTGTAGCCCGGATTTGCCGAGGAGCCGATATACGACTGGTAAATAGGCTCTCCGGCTGCCTCACGGACAGTTACCACATTGCCGGGACTTGACGGCCTGGCAATCATCGGCTCCAGCTCGGACAAGTTGATTTCTTCGTGCTCCTCATAGGAGGCATCCTCATCCGCTGACAGCTCGATCCAGTCCTCTCCCCGTTCCTCCATCTCCAGGAAATGACGAACCTGCTCATCGGATGGAAATACAGAGGTGGTGGCGCCGAGTTCTGCTCCCATGTTTGCAATGACGTGCCGGTCCATAGCGGTTAGATCCGCAAGAGCGGGCCCGTAGTATTCAATTACTTTTCCAACTCCGCCCTTTACGCCGTGGCGGCGCAGCAGCTCCAGGATAATATCTTTAGCGCTTACCCATTCCGGGAGCTTCCCGGTAAGCTTCACGCCCCATACTTTCGGCATTTTTACGTATATCGGCTCGCCGGCGGCCGCCATGGCGACTTCAATACCGCCCGCTCCCATGGCAAACATGCCCAGAGACCCGGCCGCACAGGTGTGGCTGTCTGAACCAAGCAGTGTTTTTCCGGGCTTGCCGAGCCGCTGCATATGAACGGGGTGGCTTACCCCGTTGCCCGGCTTGCTGTAATAAATACCAAACCGCTGGGCAGCACTTTGGAGAAACAGATGGTCATCCGGATTTTTGTAATCTTCCTGGATCAGGTTGTGATCCACATACTGGGCGGAGACCTCTGTTTTAACACGGTCAATGCCCATCGCTTCCAGTTCCAGCATAACAAGTGTGCCGGTGGCGTCCTGGGTGAGCGTCTGGTCTATTTTTAATCCAATTTCTTCCCCTGCCTTCATCTCACCGGATAAAAGATGGACCCCAAGCAGTTTCTGCGTCACGTTTTTTCCCATTTTTTTCGTCCCCCTTGATTATAGAATATTCGGACAATAATTCTGGTAAAAAAGCGGGGCACTTATAACCCCTCTTCTATCTTTCGTACCCTAATTGGTTTTGACGAAAACCATTACAGATGCAGATTCCATTTACTCGTATTCTGTGGAAGCTGGTGAAGGTGCTGCAGATACCGGTACACGTTTTGCGCCTCCTCAGCGGAAACTTCCAACTCCAGCAGATCTGCTGTATGAAGCGTTATGTCTAAGAATAAATCACTCATGTGAAATACAGCCTCCCATATCGGGGCAACGGCCGCTTCCGGAAAAGTGTCCTGCAGACGCTTCCAGATATCGCCGCTGACGTACAGCGGAAGATGTTTATAGCTTTTTCCGATATTAATAGGAAAGGAATGCGAGGCGCCGGCATACCAGGTGGTCATTCTCAGAAGCATCTCCCGCATAACAGCGAGATGGTCCATCGCATAAAGAACTTCGCTGCGCCAGGCTCCTTTGGCGGCATATGTGGACACCCACCAAAACTCATTGCAGCAGTCCCGGAAGGCTTGCCGATCAGGCGTCTGCACGTAATGAGTCTGCTCTGACGGAGGAGGAAGAGCCGGAAACAGGGCATCTTTATCCAGCAGAACAACCGTGAGGCTGTCTTCATTGATGTAATCGGTAACGCCTGCTTTCAGAAGCAGAGTCAGGTCGATCCGGATGCCGTCTGTAAACAGCATGAGAAAAGCAAATTTATGACGGCGCCCCGATCCTCCATTCATTTCGTCCGGCGTCTGCATAATTAACAGATCCCCGAATTCCTGCAGCCACTCCCGCTGCCTGATAAATGGTTCCAGATCGTTGACTACATACACGACGTCAAAATCCTGAAGCAGGTCCTGCCTGCTCGTTGGATTGACTCTCGATCCATTCAGGCAGGCGGCTCTTACTGCCGGATCTGCCTGCGCTTTTTTAAAAAGAAGGGTAATCATCTCTTCCTGATTTCTCATTTCCAGCGCCTCCCTCCGTTTATTCAGCCTCCGCTTCCTTCAGCCTCCGCCACAGCGTGGAACGATTAATTCCAAGCCGTTTAGCCGCCGTGCTCTGGTTGTAGTTCTCCTGCTTGACGACCCGCATAATAATGTCGAGTTCCATTTCCTTTAACGACCTGGATAAATCGATGGTTTCTTTTATACCATTTCGATGCACGGGAACCGTATCCTCTTTTTCCAGATAAACGGCCGTGGAGTTTGCAACCGCCCGCTCAATAGCATCGGAAAGCTCCGAGAGATTATGTTCCCACGCCTGTTTTTTCCAATAGGCAAGCAGCCTGCTGCCAATTCCCACCACCTGTTTGCCGTATTTAACGTTAGAAAGGGAAATAAACAGCCTCGCATAGTCTTCGAGATGGTCGATGCGTTCTTTCAGCGGCGGCAGCGTTACGCTTTTTAGAAAAGCAGGCACATCCGCCCCGGGCCTTTGTTCACTGACAAAGAAAATCAGTGCGCTTGCACGGGAGGCCGCTTCCCAAAGACGCTCTCTCTCCGGCGCAGCCAGGGTTTCCCAGCCCTTAATGTAATAAGTTCCTTTGGAAGCCGAAAGCAGTTTCTCCAGCTGCGTGAGCGTCTGCGTGTGAATGGAGCTTTTTAGCGTAACGCGCCAGATATCATGGGAATAACTGTGCCTGTGCTGATGCATCGCATAGGCCAGTGATTTTTTCCCAGTACCGGGCGCCCCGTTCAGCAAAAACGTAGAAGCGTCGGCTTCGTGTTTGCAGTACTCAATTACTTTTTTTAAGCTGGGATCGGTCTCGCTCAGCTGGGTAAAAGAAATCATTTCCGTTCGGAATGGCTGCACGGACAGGCCGTCCCGGTCGAGGGCGTAACGGCTCTCTTCGATGCATTTCACAAGGTAATGGGGTTGTTCCTGCACGTCGAGGCTCGTGCCCTCAATAATAATCTGCCGTCCCTGCGCTTCTGTTTTTTCCTGTATAAACGGTTTTCCGATAGACTGCAGCAGCAGCTGATTGATGGGAGGCTCGAGCTCCTGGATGTATTCCTGTTCTTTGAACATATTGGCAAAAGCCGGATTCATATAGCGGACTCTGCCCGTTTTTTCAAATAAAATCACGCCGTCGGATAACGTGTGCATCATCGATTGATAGGCCGCCGTTTCCTGTTTGTTTTTTAAAAGAACATGCCCGATCTGCCTGGCCTGCTGAATAGCCTGGGCGACCGACTCCTTCCCGGATGTGATCATAATTCCCTTGAGCCCGAATTTCTCCGCAAAGCTCATCGTAACCGCATCGCCGATAATTAAGGACGTGCCGGCCTCCCAGGCTGCCTGAACCGCACGCTCTGTTTCCGCTGTCGTATTCACCTGGGTGTAGGGGATCGAAAACGCCAGCAGCTTGGAGACTTCGCTGACTCCGCTGCAGACACTCGGGAATCCAATCACCCGCGCCTGCTCTTTTGTGCCCTTCACAAGAAGCAGCGTCCGCAGAATATCAAAGCCGGACACCTCAATTTCAATCAGAGGCACCGATACGCTTCCTTTAATCGTCTCTGCGGTCAGGCCCCGGCTGACCAGCACATCCACTCCACGCTCCTCGAGCAGGGCAGCCTGCCTCAGCGCATCGACTTCCCGGGTGACACTCACTTCTATTTCAATGCCATCGATTTGAGCGGCCTGATCCAAAACGACATGTTCCAATCCTCTGTATGGAGCTAATATACCAATTTTTACTATCATTTCCATCTCCTTTTAAAAAGTGTTTCATATTTAAACAATAATCGTTATAGTGTTGCATTTTTAAATGGCGGCTGTAACAATCATTATAAGTTTATGAAAGCGTTTGTCAATTCGTGCCGGCCCGTTGATGAGAAGCAGGGTCCCCAGACAAGGAATCGTCAGCTGTACATCCTTGTCGATTATTTAAGCACATTTGTAAGCGTTTACTAAAAAGAGGAGGAACAAGCATGCGAATTAAGAAAACGGTTGAGAAAGTACCAGGAGGATTAATGGTTGTACCTTTAATGCTCGGGGCCTTATTAAATACGATTGATCAGCTGCAGTTAGGTTTTATCGTACAATTTCTCCAGTTTATCGGTGCTCCGGAAACCGAGGAAGGCACCTATGAATTTCTCCGTATCGGCGGTTTCTCCCAGGAGCTGTTTAAAGACGGGGCACTCGTCCTTATTGCACTGTTTCTCTTTTGCGCCGGTTCCCAGATGAATTTAAAAATCGGCGGGAAAGCGTTGAAAAAAGGAGTGCTTCTTACCTCCAGTAAATATGTAGTCGGCCTGTTAATCGGCCTTGCATTCGGCTTCTTCTTTGACCCGATGAACGGTATTCTCGGCCTTTCCACCGTCGCCATTATTGCTGCGATGACGAACGGTAACGGCGGCATGTATGCAGCCCTTACGAGCCAGTATGGAAACCGTTCCGATGTGGGCGGCGTTGCTGTCCTGTCTATCAACGATGGACCGTTCTTTACCATGATGTCGCTCGGTCTGCTTGGGGCCACTTTCCCGTTTGCGACGTTCCTGGCCGTGCTTCTGCCGATTGCGATTGGTATGATCCTCGGCAACCTGGATGAAGATATCCGTTCCTTCTTAAGACCCGGAGAAATTCTTCCTGTACCGTTTTTTGCTTTTGCACTTGGAGCCGGTATGAACTTTGCCCTTTTCTTTAATCCGGAAGTAGTAGGCGCCGGCATCGCCCTTGGCCTGATGACAACCATTCTTACCGGTCTTGGCGGAATTCTCGTATTTAAGCTGTTTAAAGAAAGAAGCTACATTGCCCCGGTCGCCGAAGCTTCCACCGCTGGTAATGCCGTTGGAACTCCAGCTGCCATCGCAGCCGCGGCGGCAACCTCTGCGGCCGGCGGAGCCATGAGCCAGGCCGATGCAGATGCCTATCAGAACCTGGTAAGCCTGGCAACCGCCCAGATTTCCATTTCGGTTATTGTTACTGCAATTCTTTGTCCAGTAGCCGTTATCCTCATCGACCGCTACCAGCGCAAACGCGGTGTGATCGGCACGCGGGAGGATTTTGAAACCGGCGGGAACGACGAAACCAACTAACAGCGAGGTGCTTGCAGTGGAACTATGTATTATTGCCGATGATGTAACCGGCGCAAATGATGCGGGCGTTCAGTGCGCCCGGCACGGCTATACGCCTGCTGTCGCATTGACCGGCCGTCTGACGGATTCCCTGCTCCGGGAACAGGTGTTGATTGTAAATACCGACTCCCGGCCCTTTTACGGCGAACAGGCGTATAATAGAGTACGCAGCGTATCCGATGCTCTTGCTGCCTCTGTACCTAAAGTAGTTTATAAAAAAATCGATTCTACTCTCCGGGGAGCGGTCGGGGCAGAACTCGATGCCGTGTTTGATGCGTTTCAGCCGGATTTTATTGTGGTAAATCCTTCCTACCCGGCCAAACACCGGGTCATAAAGGGAGGGCAGCTGTACGTAAACGATATTCCGCTTCAAGAAGCAGGCTATACGACATTTGCAGGAGAAACAGCCGTTACGTCAAGCGTAGTGGAAATAATTGAAGCCGACAGTAAACGCCGTGCGGTTCATCTCGATGATGATATGCTGTACGGGAACGACCTGCCAGCTGTCCTGACCCAAGAGCAGAATAAGGGCACCGCGTTTCTTTCGTTTGACAGTAGTACCGAAGCAGACCTGCAAAAAGGGATGGAACAGCTCCTGGACTCCGGCTTCTCCATCCTGTTTGCCGGATCGGCAGGGGCGGCATTCTATCTTTTTCCCGAGCCGGGCCGAACGAAGCAGAATCCGGTGTACAGCAGTTTGTTAAAAGATTCGTCTCCCCGGTCGGCGCTGTTTGTTGTCGGAAGCCGTTCGGACATAAGCCGAAAGCAGCGGCAGCTGCTAATGACGGAGCCGGACATTGTGCCGCTCTCGTTATCTCCTTCCTTGTTCTTCGACCAGAAAACCCGGGAGACGGAAATAGAAAAAGTAATCGAACAGATCGTCCATCAGCACCCGTCCTACTCCCTCTTGTATCTGGAGTCGGGCCAAGCAGCAGTGCAGGCGGTCGAATCCCACGCAGACGCTGCCGGCATCAGCCTGCAGGAAGCCTCTCTTTATATGGCAGAACAAATGGGATACATCGTCAGCCGTATTTATGAAAGAATACCGTATGATGCCTTGTTTCTCACCGGCGGTGATATCGCTTCTGCCGTCTGCACTTCCCTTGGCAGCGATTCATTGGAGCTTTACGGGGAATGGGAGCCCGGCATCCCGATCGGCCGGTTAAGAGGCGCTTTTCGTCCTCTCGTTATGACCAAAGCAGGAGGATTCGGAAACGAAGATTCACTCATACAGGCTCTACATTTTTTTCAAGGAGGTACAAATGAATGAACAAACCAATTATTGCTATTACAATGGGCGATGCAGCCGGCGTCGGTCCGGAAATTATCGTCAAGGCCCTGCAGGATGAAACGCTGTACAGCCGCTGCCGTCCTTTCGTCATTGGGGACACTGCGCGTTTGAATCAGGCAGCCGCTCTCTGCGGTCTGTCTGTCAAAGCGGCGTCCATCTCGTCTGTCGCGGACGCCGGATTCACGCCGGGCCTTATCGACTGCCTGCAGGTAGGAGAACTTCCGGAGGGGCTGGCGTTTGGAGAGCTTTCCTACGAAGCTGGAAAACATGCCTATCTTTATGTGGAAAAAGCCGTAGCGCTTGCGGTCAACCAGGAGATAGACAGTATCTGCACGGCGCCGTTAAATAAAGAAGCCATGCAGGGAGCCGGCTACAAGTATCCCGGGCATACGGAAATTCTGGCGGGCCTTACCGGCACAAAAGACTACTCCATGATGCTCTCCGCTCCCAATTTAAAAGTGATTCACCTGACCACCCACCTGGGCCTGCGTGATGCCATTGATGCCATTACGCCGGAGCGGACCTTCAAAGTGCTCTCGTTAGCGCATGAAACGCTCACCAAAGCGGGCATTGCCCATCCGCGGATTGCGGTATGCGGCATTAATCCCCACGCCGGAGAGAACGGTCTCTTCGGCCAGGGGGAAGAAGAAGAAAAGTTAGCGCCGGCCATTGAAAAAGCACAGCAGCAGGGTATGGATGTTGTAGGGCCGTGGCCGGCGGATACGCTCTTTTACCGGGCGGTCCGCGGTGACTTTGATATCGTGGTCGCCTGCTATCACGACCAGGGGCATGCTCCGGTGAAAGTACTCGGCCTCGAAGCCGGTGTTAATATTACCGTCGGATTGAATCACGGCGTAATCCGCACGTCCGTTGATCACGGCACAGCCTTTGACATTGCCGGAAAAAACATCGCCGATCCGAGAAGCCTGCAGGCTGCCCTGCAGTCGGCTATAGAGCTCAGTCCCGTATAAAAAGAAGACCGCCGCATTTGCGGCGGTTTTCTTTTATTTAATAAACGTGGATCCTTGAATCATTTCCGGCCGGGCACCGATCACCATCAAGGACAGCTTCGAGCACCCAACGTGATCGTTTGCCTTGAGAAGCGCTGACAATTCCGGGAAGTCACTGCGCATTTGCAGCTGGCGTACTTCTTCCATATACAGAGCCAGAACCGACTCTTTCATAAAGGCCGGCGCGTCTTCTTCAGCCGCCTGTCCGGTGAGCAGTCCGCCGAGATAGCTGTAGCGGACCTGAAGCTGGCGGGTGAGGCTGACGACATGATGAAACTGTTCATATAAGGCCGGGTGCTTTTGCTTCAGTTCGTTTAAGTCTTCTTTAGCCTGCTGTATATCATGCAGGCCGGGCATCGATTGCATCATGACGTTACCGCTCCTTTTTCCCATGGTTTTTCCAGGGCAATAATATTGTTAAGCTCTTTGCTCTGCATCCGGCGCACATGCCGCTGTTCGGCACGCTCTTTTCCGGATTCATACAAAAACGTCTCTTCCTCTGTCTCCGGCAGAATCCCCGGCACCGGAAGCGGCTTTTTGTGCTCATCCAGCGCTACAAACGTTAAAAAAGCAGTAGCTGCCATCCGCCGCTCTCCGGTCATCATATCTTCAGCTATTACCTTGCAGAATATTTCCATTGATTTACTGCCGGTGTAAGAGACAAAGGATTCCACACAGACCGAATCCGATTGGGTAATTGGATACAGAAAATCAATTGAATCGGTAGAGGCAGTTACGCATTCTTTCACCCGGGCATGGCGTCTCGCCGACAGGGTGGCATTGTTATCCAGTTTTTTCATTAACACTCCGCCAAACAGGGTGTTGTAGTTATTTAAATCATTAATCATTACCTGGTCGGTATTTACAATCAGGCTTTCTCTCGGATGTTTCGCGTGCATCATAACGATTGTTCCCTTCTTTCCTCTGCGTCTGTTTCCAGTGTAAAAGCCGCAGCTGCAAAAGAAAAATGGATATTTCTTATGTTCAGCATAGATACTGTCTATGAGATGGTTTTCATTCCTGCTGAATACGTCCCCGCTCTCTTAACAGCGGCACAAAAAAAAGACGCCTTCTAGGTAGAGGGCGTCTCCATCATTAACCGCTCCTGTGTGAAACGGAGCCATTCTTTTGTCGCAAAGGATACGTAGCTGTGTTTGCGCCAGATAATCGCAAGATCCCACTCCAGCATCGGCTTGACCACTTTGATCGTGCATAAGTCCTCCTGCAGCAGCCGGGACACGCTGTGGGGCAGAATCGAGATACCGAGACGGGAGGCAATCATTTTACCGATAAAATCCCACTGTGTGCTCTCAGACACCACTTTTGGAAGAAATCCTGCTTCCCGGCAGGCATCGGTAATCCTATCATTTAAGGCAAAATCCTTATTAAACAATATCAGCTGTTCCCGCTCGAGCTCCTCCATCCGCACCTGTTTACGCGAGGCAAGCGGATGCGCGGGAGGCACTACTACCTTTAAATCTTCTCTCATAAACGAAAAGGAATGAAATTCCTCTGCATTGGTCGGAAGCACGGTAATCCCAACATCAAGCAGATCCCCGCGGATATCCTCTTCGATCTTTTTGGTGCCGTTTTCCTGAAGCTGAAACGTAATATTGGGATAAAGCTGGTGAAATTCCCCAAGAATTTTAATAAACCGATCGGCATCCATAATCGGCGGCAGTCCGATGCGGATATGCCCCTTCTGCAGCCCCATTAAATCGTTGAGCTCGGTCTGCAGGCTGTCGAAGGCGCGGTTGATCGTTTCTGCCTGCCCTAGAATCAGCCGGCCGGCATCGGTGAGCACGAGCTGCTTGTGCGACCGGTCAAACAGCTCCGCGCCGAGGTCGGTCTCCAGGTTTTTTATCATTTTGCTGATGGTCGGCTGTGTGATAAATAAATGCTCCGCGGCTTTTGTGAAGCTTTGAAAACGGGAAACTTCAATAAAGTATTTCAAATGGCGGATATCCATACGACCGCCTCCTTTTATGACGATGGATGCTTGGCGAGTACGAGTTTTTGAATAGCATCCGCGACGCCGTGGGCGTTATTGGAGAGCGTTTCGTAGTCCGCGTGCTGCTTGATGACAGGAATGGCATTTTCCATGGCCACGCCGCAGCCGGCGTACTGAATCATCGACAGATCATTGCCGTTATCCCCAATACACATGACTTGCTCCCGGGTAATGTCAAGACTTTCGGCCAGCTGCTGTACCGCACTGCCTTTGCTTGCCTGCGGATGCAGAATTTCAAAAAAGTAAGGCGCGCTCTGGACCATAGTGTACTTCTGTTTCAGCGAATCCGGCACGGCTGCAATAACCTCACTCAATTTTTCCGGGTCATGAATGAACATAACCTTTGGAAAGAGCGTCCCTTTTGGCATTTCCTCTACTTTTCGGTAGCTGAGCGGAAGCTGGGTCAGGTGAGCTTCCAGTATCGTATACCGGCTGATGTCTTTATTAGGCGTATAAACCTGCTCAGAATCAAAATAATGCATCGGCGTGTCCAGCTCGCGGCTTACTTCATACAGCTCCTCGAGGTTTTCATGAGTCAGCGACAGCTCGTTGACGACGCGGCCGGTATGCGTATCCTGAACGAGCGCCCCGTTGTAGGCAATAACGTAGTCCCCTTCGTCTGTAAGCCCGAGTTCATCCAAATAACGATGTACGCCGCCAATCGGGCGTCCGGTGCAGAGAACAATGTGGGATCCTTTGGAGCGGGCTTCGAGCAGTGTCTCCCGCACCTCCGGTGTAATCTCATGCTGATCGTTCAGCAGCGTTCCATCCATATCAATAGCAATTAATTTGTACATGGGAAATCTCCTATCCTGTTTCTCTATTTTTCTCTCTATCAGCATAGCGCGTTTAAGCAATGAAATCTATCCCGTCTCCGGAAAAACATCCCGGTCTTCAGAGGAAAGCCTTTGTTTATGGAAGCAGGACTACTTTTCCCAGTTTGCCGGCTTTTTTAAAATACGTCTGCGCTTTTCCTGCCTCTTCTAATGGAAAAGTACAGTCGATCACCGGTTTTATTTTACCAGCAGCGACCGCTTGAAGCAGGCGTTTGAATTCGGCCCGCGTTCCCAGCACAGAACCGTAAAGCGTAATATGCTTTAAATACAGGAGCCGGAAATCAAGCTCTGTCTTCTGGCCGCCCGCTGATCCGGACGTGCAGAATTTCCCGCCTTTCTTCAGCACCTGAAGAGAGACGGCAAACAGCGCATCTCCTACGATATCCAATACAGCATCCACCGGTCCTCCGTTAACGCTTTCTATTTCTTCAGCAAGGTCTGCTGATTTATAGGATAAGACATGGGAGGCACCCAGCTCCTTTAGTTTAGCCTCCAGCTGCAGATCTCCCACAATCGCAATGACCTCCGCCCCAAACACCTTTGCGGCAATTTGAACATTCAAGGAGCCGACGCCGCCGTTTGCGCCGGTTACGACTACCGTTTCGCCGGGCTGAATGCGAATCTGCTTGGCCATATGCCAGGCTGTTAAACCGCTCACTGTAAAAACCGCACTTTCGGTATAATCCGGAAGCGGCATGTCAAAACATAAGTGAGCCGGCCACACTACGTATTCTGCGTAGCCGCCGTCATATTCCGATCCTATAAAAGACATATCTTCTGAAATATGTTCAGCTCCTTCTTTTCCACTGGACGTAAATGGAAAAAGAACGACACTTCTGCCAAGCATGGATTCCTCTACAGCGCTTCCCAGCTTTACTACCTCTCCTGTTATATCAGAACCTGGGATACGGGGGAAATGAACGCCTTCCGGCCGCCATCCGGATTTTGAACCCGTTCCGTATGCTCCTTCTCTCATCCAAATTTCTGTATTATTAATGGCGCACGCCTTGACCCGGATTAACACTTCCTTCTCTTTTGGCTCCGGTACGGCCCGGTCCACTATGTCTAATTTATCCACATCCCCATAGCCTGTTACTTGTACAGCTTTCATAAACCCCTCACCTCTCCTGCAGGAACACCTCCATCCCTCGGGACGTCCCTTTACTGTTAAAACGATGCACTCCTGGCACTAAAGACGTTATCTTTATCATCATAGCGTGTTAAAGGGCCGAAATCCATCCCGTTTTCAGAAAAAAGCACCGCTCCAGAGGGAGCAGTGCACTGTGGCTTGCGGGTTAAGAAGAAAGCCGGGCGTTTCCGTATATCCGCATCGCTTCTTGCATAAATACAGCCAGTCCGTCCCCAAACTGATCAATGTTTTTAGTAAAACGCTCGTCTTCTGTATACATGCGGCCTAAGCTGATAAACACTTCCGGCGGATATTCCCCGATCGTCTGCAGCAGGTCGTACCAGTGGCCGATTCTTTGCTGCACCTCGTCAGATCCCGGGTCTTCCCGACGCACTTCTGCCAGGCTCCGGTAGATGTCGTTAAACCGCTCCTGTTCGTTCTCGCTCCACTGATTGACGTTCCGATTAACGGCGTTAACTTTTTCTCTGCCCCAGCGCTTCTGTGCTTCTTTTTCATATGGGTTGGTTGAAAAATCAAACCCTTTAAATTTATCTGGGTTGTTCATCGTCTTCTCTCCTTTATGGTGACGTATCGTCCGGTCAATCGTGCGGATCATCTCCTCAATCTGCTGCTGTCTGGCGCGCAGCCTTTCTTTATGGCCGGCAAGCATAGATACCTGTTCCTCTGTTGTCAAGGCGGGCATGGTTTTAATAGTGGCCAGCGGGACTCCAGCATCCCGCAGAAGCAGAATCTGCTGGAGACGATCCATCTCATCATCATTGTAAAGCCGGTAGCCCGATTCTGTGCGTATCGAAGGCACCAGCAGGCCGATGTCATCGTAATGGTGAAGCGTGCGCACGCTGATTCCGGCAGCTTCTGCCGCTTCCTTAATCTGGAGCATCCTCTTCTTCCTCCTTCCTGTCTTTACTATAAGGTCTGACGCAGCGTGAGGGTCAAGGGCTGCAGATAAAAAACTCCCTTCCGGGTACTCGGACGGGAGTTGTGTTTATTTTACGTGGGCCTGGATCGTTTCTTCATCCATCTTAAGTACATCAGTCATATAGCCTCTGCCCCAGTCATACATTACATCCAAAATAGGAATTAAGGTTTCGCCGTGGCTCGTGAGGGAATACTCTACTTTAGGCGGAACGACCGGATATACTTCCCGGTGCACGATCTGGTCTTCTTCGAGTTCTCTGAGCTGGGTAACAAGCATACGCTGCGTAATGCCTGGAATCATGGCTTTCAGCTCACCGAACCGTTTGGTGCCCTCTTTTCCCAGATGCCAGATGATCAGCATTTTCCATTTGCCGCCGATTATGGACAGGGTTAGTTCTTTTTCACAGTTGTACACTTTCTCATCAAATCTACTCATGTTCTTTATCCCCTTTACAGGCTGATATGGCCCAATAGTATACTTTTTATCACTATGTGTGGTAAATGTGGGTACTTACATTATCTGCTTGTACGAAGTATACTTGATTTTGTGCCTGGGGTAAAGAACCTCTCACACTTTTTCAAACAATCAACTGGAGGTTTTACCTATGAATAGATTTACCATACCAAGAGATATTTATTTCGGAGAAGACGCACTGGGCGTACTCGAAACACTTGAAGGCAAAAAAGCCATCCTCGTTATCGGCGGCGGCTCTGCCAAGAAAAACGGCACGCTGGATGCCATCGAGCAGAAACTTGCTAAAGCATCAATTGAGACAAAAGTAATCGAAGGTATATCCGATGAACCAACAACGCAGAAAATCAGCGAAAGTGCTTCCGTTCTGGAATCATTCCAGCCGGACTGGGTAATTGGTATCGGCGGCGGCTCTGTTATGGACGCAGCCAAAGCGATGTGGGTCTTCTATGAGCACCCGGAGCTTACGTTTGAAGATGCAACAAAACCTTTCGAACTTCCCCGCCTTCGCGGCAAAGCGAAATTTATCGGCATTCCAACAACAAGCGGAAGTGCTTCTGAGATTTCCAACTTGTCTGTTGTCACCGATGCGGAAACAAATATTAAATATCCAATGGCTGACTTTGAACTGACGCCGGACATTGCGATCATTGATCCGATGACGGTAGATCAAATGCCAAAAGACGTAACGGCCAACACAGGCATGGATGCCGTAACGCACTGCATTGAAGCATATGTAGCGAAGCCGCACACGGTGTTTACCGATGCATTGGCTTTGGAAGGCGCAGAAATCTTGAAAAATGACCTGCTCCGCTCGTATGACGGCAATAAAGAAGCCCGTGAACAGGTACACTATGCACAGGCAATGGCCGGTATGGCATTTGCCAACGCTGTTCTTGGTAACGCGCACAGCCTGGCTCACAAAAGCGGTCCAACATTCGGCATTGCCCACGGCCTTGCTAATGCGATCTACCTGCCGTACGTAATGCAGTTCAACCGTTCTGTTTCAGCTGACCGCTTTGCTGTGATTGCAAAACGTCTCGGCCTGAACGGTACGACATCTGAAGAGCTGACCGATTCGTTGATCGAATGGGTTCGCGATTTGAACGTACAGATGGAAATCCCTTCTACCCTGCAAAAATGGGGACTTGATGAAGAAACGTTCACTTCTCACGTAGCGGATATGGCGAAAAATGCGGTCGAAGATCCATGTACCGGCACGAATCCTCGTGAAACATCTGAAGCACAGATGAAAAAATTATACGAAGCTGCTTATTACGGACAAGACGTCACGTTCTAAGACTGCTTACCTCAAAAAGCCCGTTCCCTCTACTGAGAGGAAGCGGGCTTTTTTTACTGAAAAAAAAACAGCGTATTTTGGAAATCTCGTATTCAGCGGATTCTGCGGGTGCGCATCCGTCCCCGGCTTTTATGCCGTTTTTTTGCATTTTTGCTGCGCTCGATCCGGTGCATCGACACGCCAACGAGCAGGGCGCCAATAATTGATAACCATAAAATCAGATCCATAGCCATCCTCCTTTGCAAAACGAACTCATATAGGTGTTATCATATCATAGAAAAGAAGGCATTTCTCTAATCCTCTGTTAAAAAGAACAAGGTCTGGCCGCCATCGCCGCTGACGCTTTCTGTCCGGCAGGGGTTACCGCATGTCCGCCTTTGGATGTTTCTTTTAGAGCAGACGGCATGCTGCTTCCGATGCGATGCATGGTATCAATCACTTCGTCACAGGGTATCCGGCTTTGTATGCCGGCCAATGCCATATCAGCGGCGCTGAAGGCAATAGAGGTACCAATAACATTTCGTTTGACGCACGGCACTTCCACCAGGCCGGCTAACGGGTCACATACAAGTCCAAGCAGGGATTTCATTGCAATGGCTGTCGCATCGGAAGCCTGAGCGGGCGAGCCGCCTTTTATTTCAACAATCGTTCCGGCCGCCATCACTGCGGCTGAACCAATCTCCGCCTGACACCCGCCGGCCGCACCGGATATCATCGCGTGATTGGCAAACACATAGCCAATGGCACTGGCGGAAAATAACCCCATTACCAGGGCATCTTCAGAGACCTGATGATTGTGAGCCAATGACAAAAGCACCCCGGGAAGAATACCGGCTGACTCTGCGGTAGGTGTAGCAACGATCACTTCCATGCGGGCATTGCTCTCTGAGACAGCCATTGCAAACAGCATCGCGTCACTGATTAATGTACCGGATAACGGTGTGCCCTGTTGAACATAGGTGTTCATACGGAAGGCATCCCCGCTCGAGAGGCCGCTTTCGGATTCACAGGTATTGGCTTTCCCCTTCTCTACAGCCTGCTTCATTACCTGCAGCCGTTCTTTCATCTGCAGACGGACTGCTTCCTCTGCTCTGCCGGACCGACTGACTTCCCGGGCAAGCATCCATTCACCTATCGAACTGTTTCCTGCCTCTGTTGCATCAACTATATCCTTCATTCGTTCTTTCATCATGAATATCTGCCCTCCCTGTTTTTAGAGCCGGCTGCAATTTGCTTTATTTCTGCATCAGCTGCAATTGCAATACGTACCGGTTCATTATTGAGCGAGCGGATCTCTGCCAGTCCTCCGCCGATAGAAGCTCCTTCCACTACTATTACGGTTTGTCCAGATAAGTGCGCTTTAATAACAGCGGTGTTTGGATGACCTCTCCATCCCACGTCAGTCATGGGATTTAACATGGTATTCATTTTCTTTTTCTTCGCTTCTTCCTGAGACTCACGTATGCCATGTGATCGAGCATCCATACCCAGCAGTCCGCCAACAATTGCTTTATCAGTACCATGCCCTTGAAATGTATCGGCAAAAGAACCATATAAAGTGATTTCTGCCCATTCCGGTACGTCCCCCAGCCATTCATAAATGAATCGTCCAATCGAAACCGCACCTGCCGTATGGGAACTGGACGGTCCTACCATAATTGGTCCGATAATATCAAAACAACTGTCAAAACTCATTAAACCCACGCCCCTTATTGGATTGATGGATTTTCTCCCTTCCAGTAATGCTTCACCGCGCAAAAAAGGGACAGAGAAAAGCCAGAATTTCTTCTGCCTTTTCTCTGTCCCTTTTACCTGAGAGATTTGCTTCAAACAAGGAAGCTCCCCTTTGGCGGCCCATAGGTTCTCTCCAGAGTTGCATCCAGCAGCGGTCAGTTGTACCTGAGAGTTTAGCCGCCAAGGCTTTTTTGGCGAATTGCTCCTTCGGTGCCGGATGCATAAACCGGTCTCTCCCCCTGCTGTCATTTGCCGAACTTATTTTTTCTTTGAATATGCAGCTGTATTCTCTTAAAGTCAACTTCCTATTACAGCTGGACAAATAAAAATATTCCTGCTATGTTTTAAATGATAATGATTTTCAATATCAATAAAGGGTGTGCATGTATATGTTGAAGAAATGGACAACAGCTCCTGGTTTTCTTCTCTGTCTTGCGTTTTTTCTTTCCGCCTGCGGAAGCAGCTCTGAGGGAAACAGCGATGCCGGAGAAAACGAACAGGCAGAAGAATCCGGCAGTGACACGAGAACCGTTACCGCTGAAAATGGTGAAGTAGAAATTCCGGCGGATCCAGAGCGCGTTATCGCTTTGCAGTTTGCCGGTGACCTGCTCGCTTTAGGTATTGAGCCCATAGGCGTGGATTCTACGATAAAAAACAATTCCGAGCAGCTGGAAGAGGAACTGGCTGATGCGGAAGATGTAGGAGATCCGTCCGTCGAAAAGGTCCTGGAAATGGAACCGGATCTTATTGTAGCCCCTACATATTTAGAGGAAAATGTTATCAGTCAGCTCGAACAAATTGCTCCAACGGTCACTGCCCCATGGGCGGAGATGGATGCAAAGGAAGAAGTGGCATATTTCGGTGAGATGCTAGGTCGTGAAGAAGAGGCAGATGAATGGATTGCTTCCTACGAACAGCAGGCCGAAGACGCAAAGGAACAAATCAGCGGTATTATCGAATCCGGTGAAACCGTAGGAGTCTACGAATTATCTGCGAAGGAAATATACGTCCACACCACCCCGGGACGCGGCTCCTATAATTTATACGAAACCCTGGATCTGCCCGCTCCTGACCTTGTTCAGGAGGAAGTACTGGATCCCGGCGAACAGTTCGCAGCGCTTTCCCTGGAAACATTGCCTGACTATGCTGCGGACCATATGTTTGTCACTGTGTACGAGGAAGGCGGCGTAGAAGAAGCAGAACAATTAATGGAGAGCTCCATTTGGAAAAGCCTGCCTGCTTATCAAAACGACCAAATATATATGGTGCCGCTGGAGAAATTCTGGTTCAATGACGGCGTTTCGCTGGAAAGACAGCTTGATATTCAGGTGGAGGAGCTTACTTCAGGGGAGTGACTCCGGGAGGTACATAGGCTTCTATAATGAGAAACAGCCCGCCGTATAATGAACGGACCTGCTGGATGCGAAGCGGACTTTCTTCCACCAGCTGCCTTGTCGGCCGGTTTAACTGACAGCCTTCTGCTGCCAGCTGCCATGCTGGTGCCAGAAAATCCTGGAGCGCCGCCGCTTTTGGGTGATGATCCATTCGGACATGTTCAAATAACTGAATGCGTCCTCCGGGTTTAACGACTCTTGCAGTTTCGCTGAGAGCAAGTGCAGGATCCGGAATTGTACAGAACGCAAGAAAGGCGGCAGCTTCATCAAACGTATTATCAGGAAAAGGAATGCATTCAGCAGAAGCTTCCGCCCAGTATAGTGTCCCCCGCTTCTTCTTGCGGGAAATACGTTTAATTTTAGCGGCATCCGGCTCCAGCATGGTGACACTTTCCGCCTGCTGATAGTAAGGTATCGAGGCTCCCGTGCCGGAGCCGATATCGAGCACGTGTCCTTTAACAGATTCAAGCATCCCGCGGCGTATCTGCTTAAAGCGGCTGTGTTCGAGTGGTGCCATCAGCATATCGTAAATACAGCCTTTCATTTTCTTTTCCTCCAGACAAAACCGGTTCTCTAGAAAGAGGACCGGTTTTTTATTTATGAGTCTTCAGCGCCTGCTGCGTTTTCTTTTGGACGCTTCCGTTTTATATCGATAATGCGTCCGCCGGCAAAGCCTTCGTTAATCATGCGGTCGATTTCAAGTTCATATTCTTTTATTTCATCACGAACGATACCCTTTTTCTCTTTTTCAGGAGCAGTCATCTTTGCCACCTCCCTTCTTGAAAAAACGGCTCACCTGAAAACAAATCAGGTACATTTTCTTGCTTCTATTATATCATAATCCTATGTATAAGGTCGTTTTCTCCCCTTTATTTTGTTCACTGTGATAGGATAAGTAGAGAAGGCTATACAAATTATGGCAGTAATATAATATTGTATCCATATCTGAGGTAATTTAGATTTTAAGGAGAAACGATAATGCTTTATACCGAAATAAACTATACAGATAAGCTCGATCATATTGTGTCGGAAGCAATTGATTATTTAAGCGCTTCTCTGCAGGCAAATACAATATTTTTTTCCACCACCAATGGAACCGTTAATACAATACGCCGCGTGTTTAATCGCAGGCATAAATTGCTAAAAGAAGGCGAAATCCGGGATTACCGGCATGAGTTCTGTCAGGTGGTTACGAAGAGTGAAGAAAACCCGCTCGTTATTAATGATTTAAGTCTTCACCCGCTTACTAAAGGCCATCCGGTTACCCGAATGGTGGGGACCGGCTCTTTAATGGGAGTTCCTATTTATACAGAAGACAACGAAATTGTAGGGAGCCTCTGCGTTCTGGATCTCGATCCGTATCATTTTGCGGAGGAAGATGTCCGGCTGATGAAAATGCTTGGGTTTATTATTAATCAAAGCCTGATGCTTGAAGAAGCTTTAATAACAGACAGGCTGACGGGTTTATATAATCGTTCTTATATCTTTGATCATTTTCCGTGTTATAGTACCACTCATTCCCGGATAGCGGTTCTTTATTTGGATTTTGACTACTTTAAAGAGATAAACGACATATACGGACACGCCGCCGGAGACAAAGCACTTCAGTCAATCAGCCGATGTCTAACCACTTATCTTCCCTCGCATAGCACGGTTGCCAGAATCGGAGGCGATGAATTTGTTGTGCTGCTTCCCCAGGAAAACACACCTCTTACTCAAGCTTATATCCGCGATATTTTCGATCATATTTATAGAGAATGCCATAACGAGGGCATGATTATTGAAGGAGATAAAATATTTTTTACGTTCAGTGCGGGTGTCAGCATGTATCCGGAAGATGGCAATGTCATGGAAGAGCTTTTGAATAAAGCTGATATGGCTATGTATGGGGCGAAAGATAAAGGCAAAAACCGGGTGGAATTTTATAAAGAGGAAATACTGGGAACCTACACAAGAAACTTCTTAATAAAAAACGAGCTGAAGCAGGCCGTGCAAAAAGAACAGTTCCACCTCATGTTTCAGCCGTTAATTGAACTGGGAACAAACCGGATAATAGGTGCCGAATCCCTGCTCCGCTGGACGCACCCTTATTTAGGAGTTGTCTCTCCCTTTGAATTTATCCCTATCGCAGAAAATGCCGGTCTGATGAGAGACATTGGCAGCTGGGTGCTGGAAGAAAGCTTTCGGTTGACCGGGGACTGGATAAAATCACGGAAAGATGATTTTCAACTGGCGGTAAATATTTCTCCGCAGCAGTTTGAGGACAGGCAGATGGCTGAAAATATCATTGCGCTTCTTCACGATTATCAAATTCCGCCCTCCCAGCTTAACATTGAAATTACCGAGGGCATGATTATCCGCCGGGAACAGCAGTCACTTGATCTACTGCGTACGCTGAAACAAGAAGGCGTTCAAATCGCACTCGATGATTTCGGTACAGGGTATTCTTCTCTTTCATATTTGGCTTCATTTCCAGTGGACATGATCAAAATTGATAAATCTTTGACTATGAACCTGGATGCAGCCTCTAACAAAAAAATTATCGAAGCGATTATTCGGTTAGCGGAATCAATGGATATTGTACCGCTGGCAGAAGGTATTGAAACACAAGAACAGCTGGCCTTTTTAAAAGAAAACGCCTGTTTGTTTGGCCAGGGCTATTATTTTGACAAACCGATGCTGCCCGAAGCGTTTGCCTCTAAGTATTTACAGGGAGATATTGTATAATCCTACCCTCTCATTCATCAAACAGCCGCGCAGGTATCCTCTGCGCGGCTGTTTTTATAAAGGGGACTCCTTATAGCTGCTGAGACGAAGAGCAAAAGGGAAAATCAAAAAGACCAGGACATAACTTACTGTTATTACGCCGGCCACTTGTACAAATGATAGATGAAGAAATAAAAATACCAGCAGGCTGGCTGCTGCCAAAAAATACAATAAGGCAAAACGGATCATCGAGGTGAACGTCGGATACTGGGTTTCCCCGCATAAAGGACAATTCCACTGATTTCCCGAATGACTTAGGTTGGCAAGGGTCTGCTTGTAGTTCCATTTTCGGCGGCAGTTTGTGCATGTGGGCATGCATGTGGGCATAAAAGACCCTCCTCTGCGTTTAGAACTTTTTTACATATTTAGTATATCGTACTAAAAACGCATCGTACAGCCATTGTTCTATGCAGATTTTTTAGAAAAAGGGACTTCCTTCTTGTTTTTTATGGAAGGGGATATGCTATATTTAATTGGCTGTATAAAAAAAAGGAGACGACATCCAAATATGATTACGATAGATTCTATAATTATTGGGATTGGCTTTTTACTGATTCAGCTGTTTGCGAGCCAGATTATCTCCAAAACAAAACTATCTACATCCCGCTGGCTTTCGCTGTGTGGTGGTGTAGCGATTGCCTATGTATTTGTTTATATTCTGCCTACCCTTCATGATGAGCAGAATAAACTGGGCGGTGAAGCCCCTCTCGGCTCAGAGCTGTATGTTTTGGGTCTGCTGGGCCTGCTCGTCTATTTCACGATTTACAAATTAGCGGATTACCGTAAAGATGAAGAACATGGTGCGACCCGTTTTTATTTTGTGGAAGCAGGGTTTTTCGCAGCTTATACCTTTATGGTAACCTACATTGTTGTTTCGTCTGATGTGAAAACAGTTGAAGCTTTGTTTTACGGAACCGCTATCGGTCTTCATTTTATCGGCATCTCTTATAACCTATCGCTGGAGAACAAACCGCTTCATCTTCGGTACGGGCGGTTCATCCTGGCAGCCGCAACGATCGGAGGCTGTGCTGCCGGCGTGTTTGGCCCTTCTACCGGGCTTTACGTGGATTCGATGATTGCTTTTACGTCCGGTGCCATGATTTTTAATGTGATCAGCAAGGAAATGCCATCGGAGAAGCATACACATCTTTATATTTTTCTCGGTGCAGCGGTCGTATACGCAGCCACCATTACAATCTTAAGCTCGATATTAAGCTGGTAATAAAAAACCAACCCCGTCCGCTCTTTTCAGGAGCTGTCGGGGTTGGTTTTGTCTAATTTCGAATAATAATATAAATCATGTATAAAATATAAACTACAGCAAGCGTGACTCCTTCTCTTCGTCCAATCGTGTAGCTCGTTCTGGAGAATACGAGCAGGACCACGGTCAAAACAATCATTAGAATGATATCAAAAAATACTTTGCTGTCAACTGCAAGCGGAGATACAGCAGAGGCGGCACCAAGGACAAAAAAGATATTAAATATATTACTGCCCACGATATTACCGATTGCTATTCCGCCCTCCTTTTTGATGGCGGCTGTTATAGAAGTAATCAGCTCCGGCAGAGAGGTTCCAATTGCGACAATCGTCAGACCAACGAGGGTCGTGCTCATCCCAAAGGAAACCGCAATTTCTGATGCACTCCCCACGACCAGGTCGCCTCCGAAAATAATAGCGGCCAGTCCCAGGATGGTAAGGAATATATATTTCCCCCATACTTTGCCGTCTGTCGTTTCCTGCGCGGTCTGTGCGCTGCGGTCTCTTCTTGCTACTTCAAAGATATAATATAAAAATACCGCAAAGAAAAGCAATAAGACAAAACCGTCACTGCGTGTAATAATGTTGGTGCTTGCTGTCTGCAGCACAGCATCACTCATTAAAATCAATAAAGCGATTCCTGCCAGCAGGGTAAACGGAATTTCTTTACGAATCGTTTCTGTCTCTACTTTTAATGGAGCGATCAGCGCAGTCAGGCCGATAACGAATGTAATATTGAAAATATTACTGCCTACTACGTTTCCAAGCGCTACTCCTGCATTGTCCTCCAGAGCGGCCGTTATACTGACTGTAGCTTCCGGAGAGCTTGTTCCAAATGCCACAATCGTCAGACCGACAAGCAGCGGGCTGACCTGTAGATTTTCCGCTATGCGCGAGGCCCCTTTGACAAAATAATCCGCCCCTTTAATTAATAAAGCAAACCCTACTAATAGCAATACATAAGTCACCGGGCATTCCCTCACTCTTTTTTATTTGCATGCTTTTCTTTTAAGAAAATGCACTGCTTTCTTCTATACCTGTTCATTTATCCTGTGAAACTGTCGATTCTGTCTGCTGACTGCTGCTATGAAAAAAGGAAAAGCAAAAACTTGAAAATAATCATCACAACCCCTATCATAAAAAATAGTTTATACTTCATGCGAAAGGGTGTGCTCCCTTATGTTATTTTCATCCACCTTATCGGAAACACAGATGGGAAAATTAAAGAAAGCACTCGGATTGGATCATCATCATGTTCCTGTACAAAATTTTTATTATGGATCCGCTGCTGATGAAGACTGGCGCGATTTAATTCGAAAAGGATTTGCCCATCAGGAAGATCCACATTATCCCTCTAAAGAAAATATGACTATTTACTTTGTATCGTTTGAAGCTATCCTGCCGGTAAGCGGGCAGGTAATGACACCCAAAGAATACTATTATTTGAAGTGAAAGCAGCCCGGGCTTTTTATGCCCTGCTGCTTTTTTTAATAATCCCATGTTTACATGAAGCGTAATTCGGAAATGGCTACAGTAGCACACAATTAGAAGGGTGAGATATATGAGTTTACAAGTAATTATCAGCAAAACAAATGAAGAAATTGAAGTACGTTCTGTAGAAGGACAGCAGGACATTTACGACATCGCGGGAAACGAAGCGATTACGCTCGAAATGATCCCGGAACTTGATATTTATGCACTTGTTACAGAAGGCCAATATGAAGAAGCCGATTATAAAATGAAATCTAAAGATTTTGGAGACTTAACGAACAAGTACTCCCTAAAAGGCACATCCGTGCTGTTGGCATTGGATTCCAAAGGCAATTACAGTTCATTAACTGATATGCAGGTAGAAGCGGTCCGCCAGCTTCAGGAAGAACAAGGTGGATTAATTAATAAATAAAACAGAGCGCTCCCTATACGGGAGCGTTTTTTTTGTTGTTTGTATATTATTGTCCGCCTGCTCAAGCGCAGTGAATATGTAATACTGATTCTACATCACGTTCCTCCTTATTTTCTATTATATAAAATAAATTCTTTAGTTACCTGATTATATGAATATTTACACAAAATATACTTATTTATGTAAAAGGGAATCACCACACGTAATTCCCTTTTTTTCTATTGGTGATTACGAATGATTAACACATCACACGCTGCCCGCCTGGCAATTCCCTCGGAAACACTGCCAAGAAAAAACCGCTCGGTGCTGCTTAAACCAGAGGCCCCTACAATAATTAAGTCCACATGATGCCTATGCGCCGTTTCTTTTGGAAGAATGAGTTTAGGCGATCCCGCCTGAAGGGATAGAACCAGCTTGTCATCCTCCATTCCTTCTTCTTTAGCCATTCTGCTGTACTCATTAATAAGTTTTTCTCCGTTCTCTTTAAATGTTTCGAGTATATGATCACGGTAATGGTCAGCGCTCGATACCATCGGTGTGTGCATAGCATGCGCAATAACGACGGAGGCTCCGGACTTTTTTGCCATAGCAATTCCTTTTTTAAAAGCATCGAGACCCGTATCTGAGCCATCTACTGGTATCATAATCGTTTGATACTTTCTCTCCGGATTATCCCGTACGATAAGAACATCACATGAGGCGTGTCTTGCTATACCACCCGAAACACTTCCAACAATGAATTTTTCGAATGTGCCGGCGCCTGATGCTCCTGACACAATTAAATCAGCAGCAAATTCCGCCGCTATTTCTTTAGGGATTTTTGATTTTGGCATACCCTGCTGCATAGAAATGCTTACACTGCTTACTCCGGATTTTTCTGCAATTTCCTTGCATTCATCGAGAATAACCTGGCCTTTTTCTTCAGCTGCCGGCAGCACGTAAGGTGAATAAAGCTGCATCCGGCTGTAGTTGCGATAATCTACCACGTGTGTAATAACCAGTCTGCTTTCGTTGGTTTTTGCAAGCTCAATACTTCTTTTTAAAGCGAAGTGGGATTCCTCAGATCCGTCTGCCGCAACCAGTATGGTTTTATACCGTGTCTTCATTATTTCCCCTGCCCTCTCTCGTGGATTTATTACGTTTAGTATATACCAGTTTTTTTGACATGAACGTGATGCATATCACACTAACTAGAGTATGTTTATTTTGTTGCTTTTTTGATGTTTTTGTTAAATGTTTAATTTTTAAAAATAATATGGTATGTGAAATTATATATCTACTCCTATTAAAACCGCAGGCATAACCTGCGGTTTTAACTAATAATCAGCGTTTAAAAAGCTTATCTACAGACTGCCTGTTATGCACGCGGCTGATCGCTTCTGCGAAAAAAGGTGCCGCTGATAATACTTTCATATTCTTGCCCTGTTTTTCTTCTGGGATTTGAATGGTATCCGTTACGACCATCTCTTCTATTGGAGCCTGTTCGATCAGTTCGACCGCGTTTCCTGAAAGCACTGCATGGGTGCAGCAGGCATAAATTGTTTCGGTGCCGCTGTCTTTGAGCGCCTGGGCGGCTGAGGCAATCGTTTTGCCGGTATCTATTAAATCATCAATAATAATGGCATTTTTGCCTGCCGTGTCACCAATAATGTTTACAATTTCTGATTCACGCGGGCCTGTCTGCCTTTTGTCTATAAAGGCTATCGGCATACCGAGAATGTCTGCTAATTCCCGGGCAGCCTTCACTCCTCCATTGTTCGGAGCAACTATGACTCCATTTTCAATTTTCTTTTCCGCAAAATACTTGGACAGTATAGGCATTCCGAGCAGATGATCTACCGCTATATCAAAAAATCCCTGAATCTGCGGAGCATGAAGATCCATCGTGATTACCCGGGTTGCTCCCGCTGCCTGAAGCAGGTTAGCTATCAGCTTTGCCGTGATGGGCTCCCTTGAACGTGCCTTCCGATCCTGCCGGGAATAGCCGAAATAAGGAATTACCAAATTAATCCGCTTGGCGGACGCCCGCTTTAATGCATCAATCATGATTAACAGTTCCATTAAGTGGTCACTGCTTGGATGAGCAATGGACTGAACAACATAAATCTCACCGCCGCGCACGCTCTCTTCCACGTTCACTTTAACTTCTCCATCGCTGAAGCGCTGGACGTTGCTTCCTCCGAGCTCACTTCCTAGGTGACGGACAATGTCTTTTGTGAGCGGCTCATTGGAGCTGAGCGTAAACATTTTAAATCTGTCATTAACCGTAAACGTCATGTGGATGATACCCCTCTCTGTAATCTGCTGGGGTTATTGCCTTTTTTAAGAAAATAACCGCGCCCGGACGTTTCCGGGCTTATTCTTATCTGCGTTTTCTATTTTATCACTTTTGCGGGGAAATGTGGCTTAAACTTCCGCCATCTTTAAACAATCGATCGACATGCTTCTCTACTTCAGGGTCAGCAATAAGCGGCGGCGCATGATGCGGCTTGATTCTCGCATCTATAATCATATTGTCGCAGCCCCAGTGCTTATGATCGTAAAAGCTGTTTACCCCATGAATATCGTGGGACGGATTGCTTCTCGTAAACACAGCCCACATGAAATTGGAGATGGTTTCACTAATAAACGTGCTGTCATCACAGAGAATAATGATTGGACAATCCGGCATTTTTCCGTTTTTCAGCAGGCTTTGGCTTAATTCAGCCGTTTCCTTTTCCGCCTCTTCATACGTCGTGAATTCCGGTCCCTGTACGGCAGTCATTCCAGGCATCACCAGGCGTGCATTATGAAAGGTATCGATCTGTTCAAAATGAACGGGCACCGTTTGACAGAGCTCTCTTCTTTTATCTCCATACGCAGCAATGACGACTTTGCTGCCGCTGTTTAATCCGGTACCGGAATAGTCGAGCGTATCGATCGTCGTATTGGTGTAAAAATGCAGGTCACGGTGCAGATCAAGACGTTCCATAATATACGTTAGAAATTCCACTTCTTTATGAGTATCGAGCGTTTTCTCCTGCTCTGCTGTAATAAAAAGAAACTTAGCGAGGCTTACGTGGCCGGTTCCCAGAATCCGGTTGGCAATCGTGAGCAGTTCGGCCGGGCGCTGTACATCCTGAAAAGGCGTATAACGTTCGCTTCCAATGGCAAACAGCAGCGGGTGCACTCCTGCCGCATCAACGGCGTTTACTTCTTTCACGCCGGGGATTTCCTCTTTTAAGGCATCGCCGGTCAGCTTATGAATCAGGTCGCCAAACGCCGTGTCTTCCTGCGGCGGACGGCCAACGACCGTCAGCGGCCAGATTGCCTGCTGCTTGGCATATACTTTATGCACACGCATCATCGGAAACTCATGTACCAGGCTGTAGTAGCCCAGATGATCGCCAAAGGGTCCTTCCGGCTTGGTTTCCTGCGGGTGCAGCTCTCCGGTAATCACAAAATCAGCATCAAGGCTGATACAGTATCCGTCTGCATACGTATAACGGAAACGGCGTCCGGCCAGAAGACCGGCAAATGTCATTTCGCTTAATCCTTCCGGCAGCGGCATGACGGCGGAGAGCGTATGGGAAGGCGGTCCTCCTATAAAAATACTTACTTTTAACGGCCGGCCGAGGCGGTTGGCTTTTTCCTGGTGCACCCCGATGCCCCTGTGAATCTGATAGTGCATACCGATTTCTTTATTTGTTTCAAAATCATTGCCGTCCAGCTGTACCCGGTACATGCCGAGGTTACTATTCATAATACCCGGCTTTTCCGGATCCTCTGAGTAAACCTGGGGAAGCGTAACAAAAGCTCCGCCGTCATCCGGCCAATGTTTAATTAACGGCAGGTCTTCAATACGAATTTCGTCAAATCCATCTACTTCTTTTTCCTTTTTCTTCATGGGGAGCGCTTTGGAACCGGCCACGCCGGAGCTGAAGTTTTTTATCGGCTGCTTTAATGCAGCTACCGGATCGCTGCGCAGGGAAATCAGACGCTGCGTTGTTTCCAGCGTGTTCCGGAAAATAAATTCACTTCTTTCCAAATCGCCGAATAAGTTGGATACAGCCCGGTATTTTGATCCTTTTACATTTTCAAATAGTAAAGCAGGACCGCCTGCCGCGTTTACACGCATATGTATGGATGCAAGCTCCAGATGGGGATCCACTTCTTCTTTAATCCGGATGAGGCGTCCATTCTTTTCTAAATCGTTAATACAGTCTTCCAGGGTTGGATACATAAGTCACGTCTCCTATTTGTATGATTAGTTCTGATTATACCTGTCTTACCGGACACTGTCTTTGATTTAGATGGGAAAGCGTGCTTTGTTCATTGATTTGTCATATAAAAAAGCCGCCGGCATTTACTGCCGGCAGCGCTGATTTATTGTTTGTCTGCACGGACAATCAGTACATCGCAGGCCGCTCTTCTTGTTATTTGTTCGGAGACACTTCCAAGGACAAACCGCTCGACTGCTCCCATCCCGGCAGCCCCAGCTACAATCAAATCAACATGGTATTTCCCTGCAATACTTTTGGGGATTTTTGATTTCGGGGAACCGTGCTCCATAATCGTAATGATTTTTACTTTTCCTTCCTTCTCCGCCTCGGCTTTATACTCATTTAAAAGGTTCTGCGAGTATTCTTCCAGTCCTTTTACAAACGACGTGTTGTAGTGTTCCATGCCCGCGTACGAGGTGGTATCTACAACGTGACAGATCAGCAGTTCAGCACCCTCGCGTTCAGCCAGCCGTCTGGCTTTTTGAAACGCCGCTTTGGATTCGCTGGATCCATCTACCGCTGCCAGGATTCGTTTGTATATCTGTGTCATATAGAGTCCCCCTTATAGTGTTGTTTCCTCCTGCACCGGCTGCCTTACAACGAGCACATCGCATCCCGCTCTTCTAGTAATGCCTTCCGATACGCTGCCCAGGAAAAACCGCTCTCTGCTGCGCAGTCCTGACGCCCCGGATACAATAAGATCAGCATGATGTCTGGGTGCGACGCTTCTTGCTAGTACCATCTTCGGAGCCCCATGTTCTACTTCCACCCTGACTGGAGAAATCCCTTCGCTTTCTGCCTCCTGCTTATACTCGGTAAGCATTTTCCAGCCGGCGTCTTCCATAGACTGCAGTGCCTCCTTGCTGTTTTTTGTCACGTTTGACAGCATTCTTTTATTGATAACGTGGGCGATCGTTAATTCAGCTTTTTCCAATTTAGCCAGGTGAATGGTTTTTTTGAAGGCACGATGCGCCGATTCAGAGCCGTCTACCGCCAGGAGGATGGACACATATGGGTAGCCGTCCGCTTTTTTCCTGACGATCAGCACGTCACTCGTGGCATGTCTGGCAATACCTGCCGATACGCTTCCAATAACAAACTTCTCTACTGTGCCCGCTCCTGATGCGCCTGCCACTATTAAATCCGCCTTCTGTGCTGCTGCTATTTCTTTAGGAATAAGAACCTTGGGATTTCCCCGGTCGAGAATGGTTTCGATATTAGTAAGTCCGGCATCCATCATGTCGCTTTCCATGTCATGGAGCAGCTCTTTGCCCCGCTCCTCTGCCTCTTTAAAAAAATCAACGGGAAACGTCTGGACTCCGGCGTAGGCGGCTTCATCTACGACGTGTGTAATAATCAGCTTCGCGTCATTGTTCATTTTTGCGATTTCACTTGCTTTGCGAAGCGCGTTTTTGGACTCCGAGGAGTCATCCACCGCTACTAATATGCGTTCGTAAGCTGTTTTCATCATGTATCCTCCTCATAATAGGTTTTTAAATAATGTATCGTATGGCAGTGTATCCATAGGTTTGTCACAGGTACTTCAGCACAGGCATTTCAGCATATATTCCTTTATACTGTCGACATATTGATTCCTTCTTTTGACAAAAGATCCTTATGTTTACCATCACTACACAGCCAGGAGGCTTTTCATTGAAGTATTTATTTTCTTTATTAGGAGCTGGGCTTCTTTTAACTGCAGCGGGGTGCGGCAGCAATACTGCGGATCCCTCTGATCAAAAAGTTCCTTCCATTCCGGCTGAAAAAACAGCAAATGCGCTGGAAGCCGTACCGGAAGCCAGTCCTTTTACAATCGCTTTTGCCGGAGACACGATGTTTGACTGGGACCTGCGGCCGGTTCTCGACGAGCGGGGCTATGATTATCCATTTGAGTACGTACATAACGAATTTGAAAAGGCCGATTACAGCATGGTGAACCTGGAGAGCACCATCACGGAGCGGGAAACAAAAACCGACGGCCAGCTGTTCTGGATTAAAAGCAGGCTCGAATCTCTGGATGCATTAAAAGGCGCCCACGTTGATATGGTTAATCTCGGCAACAATCATATGATGGACTATGGCGAGCAGGGCCTGCTGGACACGATAGATGCCCTGGAAACGAAAGAAATTGCTTATATCGGTGCCGGAAGTTCCAGTGAAGAAGCTTATGAAGCAGAAGTAGTCGAAATTAACGGCAGCACGGTCGCTTTTCTGTCTTTCACACGTTTTTTCCCCGATTTCAGCTGGACGGCCCAGCCCGGAAAGCCCGGCGTTACGAATGGCTACGACCTTGATCACGTGATCGAAACCATTCAGGCGCACGAGGAGTCCGTTGATGCCGATCATCTGGTCGTTAATTTTCACTGGGGAGTTGAAAAAACCAGCGCACCGGCGGCTTATCAGCATGAATATGTGGAGCGCATCGTAGACGAAACGGGTACCGACGCCATTGTAGGTGCACATCCGCACTGGCTGCAGGGATTTGAGTTTTATGACGGCGTTCCCATTGCCTATTCGCTTGGGAATTTTCTTTTTCCGGACTACGTGAGCGGCCATTCTGCCGAAACAGGCGTACTCCATTTAACCTTTACAGAAGAAGAAACAAGTCTTGCTTTCGCCCCCTATCAAATTAAAAACAACCAAATTACACCGGTCGAAGGCCAGGAAAAACAACAGATGTTTCAATACCTTGAAGATATTTCTATAAATGCTGAAGTAGATGAAAATGGATACGTTACGGAGTCATAGCCAGGGCTTCTTCGTATCCTTTCTTTTTGCGTACAATCAGCACATCACATGAAGCTCTTCTCACAATGTGCTCCGACACGCTTCCAAGAATAAGCCTTTCCACAGCGCCCGTTCCGGCCGCACCGGCGATAATCAGGTCCACGTTAAACTTAGGAGCTGCTGATTTTGGGATTTTCACCCGTGGAGATCCGAATTCCAGGCTGGTGGTAACCTTTTTAACCCCCGCTTCCTGCGCCTGGGTTTTGTATTCTGCTAAAAGCGTTTTGGCATATTTTTCAAAACCTGCAAAGATAGCCGGGCTGTACTCAATTCCTGTGTAGGAGCGTTCGTCTACTACCGTGCAGATAATAAGCTCTGCTCCTTCTTTTCCTGCCAGGCTGACTGCCTTTCTAAATGCATAGTATCCTTCCTCTGATCCGTCTACTGCTGCAAGGATGGTGTGATAAATAGCGCTCATATACGGTCCCCCTTTTCTGTCATTAGGACTGATGTTCTTCCTTTATTATAATGGGTTTCGCTTTCCGGCAATGTGATGTAAATCACTCATTGATTGGCTTCCTGCCGCTTCTGCAGAAAAGATATCGAATATGGGACTATATGTTCAACTATGGCGGATATAGGTTTGATAACGGCAGGAAATGGCAATCCCACTACTATATCCTTTCGTTTATGACGTTAAAGGGTAAAAGGATTATGCACGATATAATAAGGAGGCACTATCATGACAGCAGCTGTGCACGGAGTATACGAGAACAGTCAGCAGGCAGCCGAAGCCATAGCCGCTTTAAAGCAGGAAGGCGTCCTTTCTGACAATATTTCCATCGTCTTAAATGATGAAAATGAAGGCAGTTTCATTTCGAAAGAAACCGGCGTTCAGGCAAATGTGGAACAAACGCAGGAAAAAGAAAACACCAGCTTTATGGATGGTTTAAAAAATATGTTCAAAGGCAGTTCTTCTGATACCGATTCAACGACGCATACAAGTGCCACGCTTCAGGAGCTGGGGCTGTCCGAAGCAGAAGCCGATTCACATGCTTCTGCTGTAGAAAAGGGAAGTGTTATTGTTCTCACCCATTCTTTAGACACGGCTCCCATCGACGAGCAGGAAGTACCTCCTCCCGGCAATGAATATACAACGGCCGAACCGGATAAAGCTCCTACCGCACAAAACGAATCCACCGAGGAGCAGGTCATGCCGCTTCGCGAAGAACAATTGGACGTTACGAAGAAAAAAGTGGATAAAGGAGAAGTCGGTGTTACTAAAGAGGTGGTAGAGGAAGAACAAACAGTCTCCGTACCGGTCCAGCGGGAAGAAGCTTTTATTGAAAAGCGCCCGGTCGACAGCAGCGAAACAGCACCACCCGGGGAAATAGGAGAAGACCACGATGAAGTTCGGATGCGCCTCACAGATGAGGAGGTTGAAATAAAAAAAACCTCGGTCGTTACCGATGAAGTTGTGGTAGGCAAAAGAAAAATCCAGGAAACCGAAGAAGAGACAGAACACGTAAAACGGGAAGAAGCCCGTATTAACGACGAAGGCCAAACAACAGAAAACGAAGACCCTTCCGTGCATCCTCTTTCGAATAAAAAAGGAAATGACAACGAAACAAAGAAATCATAAAAAGCAGCCCCGTGTCCTTTATAAGGATGCGGGGCTGCTTGTTTTTCGTGTAATAGTCAATCTGTTATGAAATATATCCTCTGTATTCCAGTGCCTGTTCCAGCTTCTGGAGTGCAAAGATCATCGCACCGTTTCGGTAGGTAGTTTGATAGGATGCAGCGGTTTCTTCGGTGTTTTCATAAGCCTCCAAAATAAACGTTTTCATCCGCTCGTTTATTTCGTCTTCTTCCCAGTAATAGTTCATGTGATTCTGCACCGATTCGAGATAAGACACGATGACTCCTCCGGCATTCACCAGAATATCCGGATAAACATGCTGGTCTTTCTCTTTTAACATATGGTCGGCTTCCGGAGTGGTCGGCCCGTTTGCCAGTTCCATAATATGCTTTGCTTTAATACGGGACGCATTGTTTTTCGTAATGACGCCTTCCATGGCCGCCGGGATTAAAATATCGGTATCCACATACAGAACGTCCTCACTGCTGTCGAGCATAAATGCTGCACCGTATTCTTTCAGTCCACTGTTTTCTTTTGCTTCCTGGGCTTTTGGAATATCGAGCCCTTCTTTATCGTACAGGGCCGTTTTAGAATCACTGACGCCGACAACCTTGAAACCTTTGTCATAGAGCAGGCGTGCTGCGATCTGACCGCCATTGCCAAAGCCCTGAACGGCTACCCGCGTATGTTCCGGAGCCTGTTTCATTTTCTCAAGCATCTGCTCTATAACATAAACGGCACCCTGCGCTGTAGCGGCGCCTCTCGCTTTTGAACCGCCGACTAAAGGTGGTTTTCCTGTGATAACACCCGCTTCATGCCTGCCGGCAATTCTTGAATACGTATCCATCATAATGCCCATCGTTTTTGGGTCCGTGTATACGTCAGGCGCCGGCACGTCGCGGCCCGCTCCGAACAAGTCGGAAAATGCTTCCATATAGCCCCGGCTTACTTCCCGCAGCTCCCGATCACTCAGCATCGATGGATCACACGCCACGCCGCCTTTTGCTCCACCGTGCGGAATCTGTACGAGAGCCGATTTAAACGTCATCCATGTGCCCAGAGCCTGTGATTCCTCAACGGTCATGGACGGATGAAACCGGATCCCGCCTTTGAATGGTCCCAGGAGATCATTATGCTGGGTCCGGTATCCTTTGAAAAGCTGCGTATGGCCATCGTCCATTTCGACGGGAAACGATACTTCTACTTTTCGTTTAGGGTGAGACAGCAGTGTCTGCACGCTGTCTTTTAGTTTCATTGTCCGGGATGCCTCTTCAATTTGTTCAAACACAACATCCAGCGGTCCCTGTTCTTTTTCTGTCATTAGTCTACTCTCCTTATTTCCTTCATGCCTCTGTTTCTTTATCTTGTGACAAAAGGTAATGAAATGGTAAAAGGTATTCTTTGTACTATTACCACTTTTCAGGGAAGGTTAATCTACTCCAGGCTGTTATTCCTTTTTTTCCAGCCGGTTAAGCTTCCAGTAAACCGGGATAAGTACAAGAATCAAAATCAAACCGTACAAGTATGCTTCCCAAAGAGATTCCGAAGTGATATTAATAAACGGCATGATGACAAATATTAATAAAAAGAAAAATATTCCCTGAAAAATAAGCAGGGACCTGCTGTATCTGCTTACCCGGTCACATGACGGACATTTTAATTCCCATGGGCGGACGTCCCGTCTTCGCCACTTTGGCTTCCATAACGGAATTTTATGTCCGCAGTAGGGACACGTTAAATGAAAAATGTGATCACCTGCTTTATCTTTTTCTACAGCCTCTACGCTTTATGATCTGCCTTGTTTTTTAAAAAAGTGTGCTCCAGATAGGCCGCTACTCCGTCTTCGTCACAGGTGAATTCAGTGACTTCATCGGTAATCGCCTTTATATCATCGGCTGCGTTCTGCATAGCTACAGCATGATGAACATATTCAAACATCGGGAGGTCATTGTGACTGTCTCCTACTGCCAGCGTATCTTCCTGGGAAAGGTTGTACCGCTCCACCATTTCTTTTATACCGCTCGCTTTATTAATGCCGGCAGACATCACTTCCACGTTATGCGAGGAAGAAGTCGACGTTGTAAAGCTGGTGTGTTCTTTTAAACGCTCCAACTCTGCTTTCCATTCATCTATATGCCCGGTCGTTCTGGAAAAGAAGTAAAATTTGGAATAGCCGGCCTGTTCCGGCAGCGTTTCCGTCCAGACAATATCCTGCCGGACCGCCTGCTTTCGGGATAGCCATTCATTTATTTCCACTTCCGCAGGCTTTGGATCCTCCACTGCTCTTTCGATAAACGCCTGATCCTCCGCCATCATAATGCGCGGGGCATTGTAAGGAAACAGTTCGTAGTAGACTTCCTTTTTTCTGGCTTCTGCAATAATCGTTTCGACCAGGTCCAGCGGCAGCGAATGCTCAAAGAGGATCTCATCGTTAATATGGCCTTCCATGCCGTTGGAAGCAACGATTCCATCTACTTCAAATCCCTCCGGCACAAGGGACTTTACTTCCATCGCCGATCTGCCTGTTGCTATAAATACATACAGCCCCTGGCTCCGGAGCCGGTCAATTACCTTTTTGATCGTGAGGCTGACTTTATTCTGGCTGTCGAGCACCGTTCCATCCATATCCAGAAAGATTGCTTTTGTTTTCATTTCTTTTCCACTCCTATTGATTTCTTTTTCTATCCTTTTTAATCCCATCTTTATCAGTATAACAAAGAAACAAGGGCGTATTTGTTTCTATTCCCTCAGGCAGTATATCTAACCCGCTGCGATGCCATGAATTTCCAATAGGAGTTTGTAGAGTCCTCCGGCTATCTGTAGTACACTCATTTATAGACAAATGAAGTTTTTCCAAAGGAGCGCTCTGTATTGAATGAGTACGGCAGTTATATATTTAAAAAAGGCCATCCCTTTTCCTCTTATTTTCTGGAAGGGACGATATTTCCCGTAACAGAAAACCTGTATCCTTTTTATTCGGCATCGAGCTATTCTGAGAACGTTTTTCCCCAATCTGTCGTCTCCGGCGATCCCACATCAAGCGGCATGATTCTCTGGACGAGAATTGATCCTTCTTATATAGAAGGAGCTTCAAATAAAAAAGTCAACACGGAGGCTGAAACGTGGAAAACCGATCCATCCCACTTAACCGACAGCGCAGCGGAGGATGTATTTGTCCTGGTCGAGATTGCACAAACAGACGACTTTTCTGTTCCGGTGCTGCGGGCACTCGCTCCGGTCTGGAGCGAGCATGATTATGTGGTCCGGATAGACACGGATACATATCTGGAAGCAGACAGCACCTATTGCTACCGGTTTATAACAAAAAATGGGTGGACCAGTCCGGTTGGACGCTGTCGGACGCTTCCCGGGGCGGAGGAAGAAATAAAAGAGGTTTCCATCGGTCATGTCTCCTGCCAGGATTACACGAATGGACACTTTACGGCTTTTACCCACCTGGCGGCAGAAGACATTGCCTTTTTTATACACCTGGGCGATTATGTATACGAAGTTACGGGCAACGCCGATTACCAGGCTCCGGATAACTTTCGTGAGGTTGACCTGCCAAGCGGCAGCCCTACCGCGTATACGCTGGAAGACTATAGACAGCTCTACAAAACGTACCGTACCGATTTTCACCTGCAGCGTCTTCATGAACGGCACGCCATGGTAGCCGTGTGGGATGACCATGAATACGCAAATGACACCTACTATCCGGGTGTCGCTCCGGATGATGACCTGGAGCCGAATATGGAACGCCGTTCTTTTGCAAACCAGGCCTGGTTTGAGCACATGCCCTGCCGGTTTACGTACCAGACAGAGGATGGTGCCGAAAGTACGCTCGCCGTATACCGTCATATAGAAATTGGCAGCCTGGCCGGCATCTATATGATGGATGAGCGTTTGTACCGGGACTCCTTTCCATGCGGAAACGAACCGGCCGACCGCTACTTTACAGACGGCTGCGCAGAGAGGGAAAGCAGTGAACGGTCCATGCTCGGCTCCCGGCAGCGGGAGTGGCTTCTCGATAAGCTTGCCTCTTCGAAAAGCAAATGGAATATCTGGGGGAATCAGGTTCAGGTAACGCAGCTGAAATTTCTCGGCCGTTTCATTAACCTGGATTCCTGGGACGGATTTCCCTATGAACGGAATACGATTGCCCGCGCCATCGCAAACCACCAGGTTCCCAACTTTATTGCGCTGACAGGAGATTTTCATACATTTGAAGCGTCCCATATTCAGGAACATTACCGCAGCGGAAAAAGCAAACCGATCGGCGTTGAATTTATGGTTGGACCGATCAGCTCCAATCACTTGATCGAAACCACCAAAAACTACGCCGATCATCTGCTCGAAAGAGTGCCGCTTCCTATAAAAGAAACAACGGATGCTGTTGAATCCTACGTCCCCTCTGTGATTAAAGAGGGTCTTAAACTACCGGTCACGCGATTATTTACGGAATTTCAGAATATTATTAAAGTAGAAAACCCATGGATTCAGCTTTTCGACAGTACGTCCCACGGCTATGCCGTACTGACCCTGTCTGAGACGAAAGCCGACTGGAAAGCCTATGCGGTGGACACGATTGAAGAACTCGAATCCCCGAAATCGCTCCTGCTTCACTGTGAAGTACCGGAAGGCGAATCGGTTATACGCGTATTAAAGAAAAACACCTATTTTTAAAAATAGAACATAAGAAAAGGAGCTGTCCTTAAAAGGGCAGTTCCTTTTTATAATTATATGTGTGTACTTCCATCATGGCGCCGCTGGTTGAAACCTCTCCCTTTTATTCATTTTCACTACACTCTAAAATATTTAAACCCTCGGATGCTTCTGGTGCTTCAAAAAAGGTAGTAACATGAATAAACACCGCTTCCGTATCAAAATCTGCTCTTTCAGGCTGTTCGTTCCGCCTTTGTGCAATCTGACGCAGGCACTGTTCATTCGTTACGTTAAGGAACATCAGCTGATGATCGGCATGGACATCTGATGCCATCTCCAAAAACCACTTTCGCTGCTTTTGCGTATTAGCTGGAAAATCCATTACTACATTTGTACCGACATTTAATATATTTTGGACATGTTTTTTCACTAACGGTTTGATCAGCATCGAAAATTTTAGATAATCCTCAAATACTTCAATTTGATTTGGATAAAGAGAAGTGAGCCATTCATCCTCAGACAACAGGACCGCTTGTTTATCTATGGCCAGTTGTTTTGATTTCGTTGATTTACCCGCCCCCATTTTCCCACAGAAAAAGTACAGCGTCCCTGATTGTTTCATTCTTTTGAACCTCCTGGCCTATTTTACTGGCGTTTTACTGGCGGTATCGCACATCCTCTATTACCGCCACACCGTCCGTTCCTATCCGCAGAAGAACATGGCTGATTTCTCCTTCTGGTGCGGGATACGAATCAATTCCAAATTCTGTCCCATTCCAGCTATTAACTCTGCCGCGAAAAGAAGGAGATCCTGCTTCTTCTTTATCTGCTTTGATATCCAACAGCCGATAACTGTCATTTTCTGTTTCCTCCAATTGGGCGTGAACATAACTCCCTGACGGAAAGTTTTCCTCGTACGTACCGTCATAAATATTTATATAAGCTTGATTTTCTGCCTCTTCATACCCTGGACCGTAGTCTTCCACCTCCAGCCAGAGTACCTCTCCGTTTTGTAAGACCATTTCTTTTTGAACGGCTGGAATCAGCAGAATCACGGCAGCAAGCAGCACCGCAGCAGCCGGCAGTTTCCCTAAGCGCAGCGGTGCTTCTTTTAAAAGAGGCTGCTTTTTCTTTTCCAGTATATACGCAGTGAGGAGAAATCCCACTCCGAGAAGAAAAAGAGTAAATGCCAGATGAACATACGTCCAGAAAAGATCAACATACTGGGTAAAAAGAAAAACGAACCAGAGTACAGCCGTGATGGTGACAGCGATGCTGTCTTTTTGCCGCACCTGAACATAGAGCAGGCCGGTAAGCAGCAAAAAGTAGCCGAACAGATAGCTCCAGTAGAGAAGCTCCGTCTCTATTACGGTATAAGGAAGCTGAAACAAAAGCATCAGAGCCGCAAGGTATCCGAGCAGATAAAGCAGTCGAATGGAAAGCCGCCAATATGCTTCTGCAGCAATCAGGATATTCAGGCCGGCAGCCGTCCAGACCACGGCATGTGTGTTCTCCACTAACAGGAAAAGCCAGGTAAGCAGGGCTGCGTTGGCTAATCCATATACAACGATCCGGTAAAAAGGACGATCATCACGCATCCAAATCCATCCGGTTAACGCAAGCAGAGGAAGCATCTGCCAGACAGCCGCGTCTGCACTCAAAACCACTAGTTGAATCATACTGAAAAATACGATGGCCTGTGCAAAAGAGGAATCAAGTTTTCTTTTCCACAGCACAAAACTGAACAGGACCAGAATGCTCACAAACAGCACAGCAGGCAGCGCCTCAAATAAAAACAGGCCGACAAAACCACTGAAGGCGCCTGCCGCTATTAACGCTCCAACTAAAGTCACTGTATGCAGAAAAAATAATTTAGACTGCATGCTCCGGCCGCGTTTTGCAAACGAAGAAATGAGTTTCACACTGCCGTAGACAGCCCCGGCAGCAAAGAGAAAAATAATAATAAAAACGGCTCCGCTGTAGATATCCATCATCGTAATAAACAGAAACTGAAAAGCGTACAGGCCCGTAAATACAATCGTTATTTTAAGCGTAGCAGGTCTGCGGCGCACCGCATAAAAGGACACTGCGAGAATGGCAAGATACGCTGTACCTGCGAACACCTCCACTTCCGGAAGCACGTAACGCACCGCACCGCAGAATGGAAACCAAAGAACAGCAGTAAACCAGGCATGCTGCAGCAAAACATCTTTCCCTTTTCTTAGACTCCACCAGTAGATAGATGCGTTGACAGCCGACGCTGCTAACAGACCTATCAGCGTGCCCGCTTCCGGCCAGTTATAATACACCGGGAAAATAATGGTCCAGAGAAGCGTCTGAAACAGCAGAAATCGAAGTACGAGCAGGGATCGCATTTTTACTTGAAGCGTCACGACCATTACGGGAAGCAGCCAGAAGAACAGCAGCCACCAGCTTTCTGCCTGGGAATGGTAAATGGTCCCTATCAGTGCAATAGCAGGACCTAGGCAGATATATCCCGCCAACAAGCTCAATCCACTGAAGAAAGAAAACTTTTTCCGGCAGAGATAGGCCAGCACGAAAAGCAGTAAAAGAAAACCAAATACAACACCTGCCTGCTCCACCCGATCAAATAAATGCCACCAGCTCTCCATATAAACCAAAGCCGCAGCAATAAGCAAAGCCATGCCTAACACGTACGTCCATTGAACCATTCCAGCTTCCCTCGTTCTCATCGCAGCTTCCTCTCCACCCTGTCCAGTGTGTAAGTCCTTCCTTTTTATAATTGCATTCGTGATGTCTTAGGATATGTTTATTATACTTCAGCATTTCTTTTATTGGATAATTTTTGAAATTATTTTTTAAAAATTATCATTTCGAATTATTATTCAGCATAAACTCTTTTAACACGGCAGCCAGTCTATCCTCAGCTTCCAAAGCCAGGCTGTGGCCGCACTCTTCAAATAACTCGGCGCGCTCCACGTTTTCTGCCGCATGCTGCATTTGTCCTTCCACCAGTTCCCCAAAAAATTCAGGAGCACCAATAGTAAGAATGCGCAGATCCAGCTTCTTTTTTAAGAGGGTTTCATTAATTTCTGCATTCTTAAGACCGGCCCGGTATGTTTCCAAACAACCTCTCAGTCCGCCCGGCGCCGACAGCTTTGCAATCCATTCATCAAGTGCCTCATTCGTAATAGCATTAGGGTTCCACGTTTCCTGCTTGATCCAGAACTCCCAGAATTCACGCTCATGTCCGCTGATCAGCATCTCGGGAATATGGGGAATCCAAAAGAATGGGATATGCCAGAGCCATACGCCTTTCAAGTTATATTGAGCGGAGACATTTTCCGGCGTGAAGTTCGACCATTCTTCCAGCCCCTGTCCGGATAGAAGCATTTCGGCAAAACACAGTGCCTTTACACGTTCTGGATAACTTGCTGCCAATGCGTAGGCAAATTCTGCTCCGCGGTCTTCCCCGTGCAGGTAAAACTGCTCATGTCCCAGGCCTGTCATGAGTTCTGCCATATCTTTTGCATTCGTTAACGAGTCGTACCCTTCCTCTGCCGGCGGCTTGTCCGTATCGCCAAACCCGCGGAGGTCCGGAGCTACTACCGTAAAATGTTCTGTTAATAAAGGAAAAAGTTTATACCAGTAATAGTGGGTTTTCGGTGTCCCATGAAGCAGCAGCAGCGGCTCTCCCTTTCCTGCCGTGATATAGTGCATTCGAATTCCATTAACTCTTGCTCTGCCATGCTTTACAGGGTGTCCATTATGATCATACATTTCAGCCATCTTATTCAGCTCCTTATTCTGTTTTTTCAGCGGCATTATAAATTAAAGATAACGCTTTCAAAAAAAGATAATTTAACCGCTCTTCTTTTTAGTATAAGGGCTTTTAAAAATGCTGCCTATAAAAAAAGCGCCTTCCGTATTGGAAAGCGCTGCTGTTTTACGTGGTTTTCGTACGTTCCCGATCCAGGGCGTTCTCTTTTTCCTGCACGCGCTCCTGCCAGTATTCTTTATCCCAGTCGGCAAGCTGTTCTTCAGCTACCGCGTCTTCCATATAGCGGGAAAAGGAAGTCACTTCCTGAAGCACACGATGGTTTCCTGTTTTTATGAGCATCGTCAACGCTTCTACACACGCCCCCATAACAGAAATATCGTTCTGGCCGTACAGTCTGATCTGGTAAAAGCTTTTGTACAAATATTCTTTATAAGGCTTTACGGGCATCACTAGACGCAGCTGCCCTTCATCATCCGTAAAATACTGATCGTTCGTGTGGACATGGCTTAGTTCGGATAATAATGCCCCAATACGATTGATACAATTTGCCGCTGTATGGGGATCATTTATGGCCGGCGAAATCGCCCGCAGCGCAATTTCTACAATTTTCTGCATCGAAAACTCGATATCCTGATCATTGCTTCTTTCTTCTCCCACTAATAGAAAACTTCTTAATTTCTCAGGCGGAATATCATGCTTTGACCAGCATCGGAACAGAGCCTCTCCGCGGTGCACATAATCGCCAACATGAAACAGGCTCTCGAACACGCCTTCCTGATGTTTCGCCCAGTAGATCAGCTCTTTCATTTTGACCATGTTCGTATAGCCTGAGCGTTCAGCGTAAATGATCGTTTCTTCTCCCTTACGGAAATCGCTGTTCCATTCGCTAAAGCCATCTATCCCTTTATACGTGTACGTCTCTGCGATGACTTTAGAAGCATCGGAGCGGATATGGCTAATTAGATGATTGACCTGCAGCCACTGGGTGGAGTGGTATATAAAGACAATAAAAAAAGCCAGACAGCATAGTGCAACCAGGACGGTAAGCATCGGCATAAGAATCTGGTTGTTGCCTTCGCTCGAGAAAAGCAGCATGTTCACGAGAGTAAACAGAACGCCGAATGTAAAAACGCCGAGCGTATGCTGTGTAGTTGGACTCTTCATGAAGTCCTGCAGAGCCCGTGGCGTAAACTGGGTGGAATATGTCGTCAGTACGACCATAATTGATGAAAAGCTGATCGTCGTCAGCGTCAGTAATGCTGTTACCAGGGCACTGTACATTGAAGTCGCTGTATTATCCGTAACCAAAAGCATGGCTGGAACATTGTTATAAATCGGCCGAAGCACCTGCTGATCCATAATAGAAGCTCCAATGACGATAATTAAGCTGAGTACGGCGTAGCACCCCGGGATAAACCAAAATTTATCCCTGATTTGTATGTACCATCTCTGGTGCTTCATGACTTCCCTCCTCTTTCTAACGTGCAATCCGTCTATTGTAAAGGAAATCATTCAGCAATGCATTGGGTTTACCTTATAAAAATATTTTGTATAACCATTAGTTTCATGTATTCTTACAAAGTGAATTTTTTTCAAAGTAAATATATGTTAATTTAATACATATACTTTCTTAAATTATAGATAAAAATCATCATTAATAAGAAAGCGGGGACGACAATGACTATAAGATTTTTGGATATAAACGATGTTTATGATTTTCGTGAGCTGCGAATAAAAGGATTGCAGACCGACCCAACAGCCTTTGGTTCTACATATGATAGAGAAATTAACCTGCCTTTGGAAAAATTCGAAGAACGTTTGAAGCATTCACCGAACCAATTTACGGTAGGTTGTTTTCACAGAAATAAATTGATTTGCAGCGCTTCTTTTATAAGGCATTCTGCTGATAAATTCAAACATAAGGGGATGATAGTAGCTGTATATTGTGAGGAAGAATACAGAGGCTCCGGCGCGGCTAAGAAAACTATTCAATTTCTACTAACAAATGCTAAAAAGCTTCCTGGTTTGGAAATACTACATATAACCGTTGTGTCTGACAATATAAGAGCCAAACACTTTTATACGAATATTGGTTTTCAAAAGTACGGACAGGAGCCTCGAGCTTTATTTTATAAGAACCGTTACTATGATGAAGATTTGATGTATCTGGAGATACAGAAAGGATAACTTATTATGGCTAGTTTTTATGGGAGCTTATCTGCAGAAGTGTATGATTTTGATAAATATATAGGTAAATCCTATGGAGACGTAGAGTATTATTCTGAAAGATTACGCGGCACAACAGGGAAAATCCTGGAGCCTGCAGTCGGAAATGGAAGAATACTGCTCCCGCTGCTGGAAAAAGGCTTATATGTAGAGGGTTTTGATCTTTCTACTAACATGCTCGATCTGTGCAGACAACATTTGACAGAGAGAAAATTGCAGGCAGCATTATTCCTATTAGACATGGCTGAATTCGAATTAAATGAACGTTATGGTGCCGTGATCGTACCTACGGGCTCTTTTCTGCTTGTGCACAATAGATCGGAATCTATTTCAGCACTGCAATGTTTTTACCGTCATTTAAATAAGGGAGGTCGATTAATGATAGATATCTTCCTACCAGAAAATTTCAATCCCGGTTTTATATCCAAACGAACATTCGAAAATGAACGCAATGAAACAATTACTCTAGAAGAAACGTTAGTTGAGGTCGATTACATTCATCAAGTTACCTGGAGTCACCACAAATATGAAAAGTGGAACAATAATAAGTTAGTGGATACAGAGCTGGAGGTCTTTCCTCTTAGATGGTATGGCGTAGAAGAATTCGCTCTTGTATTAAAAGAAATTGGCTTCAGGGAGATCGTTGTATCTGCTGACTATAACTATGGCAGCTATCCCGACAATGACACCCGGATGATAACTTTCGAAGCTGTGAAATATTAGCTGCACGATTATTTGAAATCAATTTCTATGAGATCGAAACAGTGATAATCTGTGTTAAAATTCACTTAATACTCTGTAAAGGAAGTGTCCTTGTATGTCTTTCTCCTTAGATCAAACAGACGAAGCCATTATGTACTACTTAAAACAGAATGCGAGGGAATCTTATTCAGCCATCGCTCGATCCTTAAACGTCAGCGAAGGTACAGTACGCTCCAGGATAAATAAAATGCTGGAGGACGAAGTTTTTGAATATGTTATTCATACGGATCCGAAAAAAATTGGTCTGGACGTCCAGGCGATTTTTGGTATCAACACCAGGCTTGGAATGCAGGATACAATAGCTGAAAAGCTTCAGGCTTTTGACTCCGTACGCTTTGTAGGTGCTTTTTCCGGTACCCATGATCTGATGCTGCAGGCCTACTTTTCTGAGAATGATGATTTGGTCTCGTTCATTAATACAGATTTGGCGGCCCTGGACGGAATTATTGATATCGATGTGAACGTCGAACTCAAACAGTATAAGGATAGTTTTACATACTAGATCTTCAAACTGCTAAAGCTTTTTAAATAAAAAAGAATTGTCTTTCTCTCATTCATTTAACCAGAAGCAATAAATCATTTACTTAGAAAGATTCAAAGGAGGCTGCTATGAGTTCTGTGGTAATGATCGGTCCTATCTGCAGCGGGAAAAGTACAGTTTCCGCTTTACTAGCTGATATGTTACAGAGTCCTCGCTGTTGCATGGATAGTATACGTTTTTCCTATTATAAAGAGTTAGGCTTCAGTGAAGAAAAACAAGAGCATATAAGAAAAAAGGAAGGGTTTCCCGGCGTATATCAATATTGGAAACCTTTTGAAGCCCATGCTGTTAAGCGGGCTCTTGAAGATTTTCCGGACCATATTCATGATTTTGGGGCCGGACACTCCGTACAAGAGGAACAAGGCAGTGCATCTGTAGTCAAAAAAGCACTACATGCTGCCGAAGTGTTTCTTCTTCTCCCCTCTCCGGATATAGAAAAATCTAAGAATATTCTACGCCAGCAACTTTTACATCGCACACATAACCCGGCTGTACTAGATATTAATGATTATTTTGCTGAGCATGGCATGAATCGAGAACTGGCTGATCATATCATTTATACAGATAATAAATCTGCACAGACAGTAGGAATCGAAATAAAAAAGATTTTACAAGAATCTGCCAGACACGCTTGAAATACATATGCGGTATTGCTTAGAAACAGCAACACCTTACATACCTGGTAATTGTATTGAACAGCTTCACCTTAAAAATAACTAATAACATCAATAATTTTAACCAAATAGTACATACAATATGAGAGCCACCACAATTAATAATAAAATTCCCTTCGGCCCCATACTGTTGGAAACTTCTGATACCCCTCCCGTCTGAGAGCGTTCGAAAGCATCTCTTGCATTGCCTCCTGGATTATTTTTATACTCTTCCAGTCTTTTATCGTCTGCTTGTTTTCTTTTATCTTTAGAACCGATAGTACCCCTCTTTTCTAAAAGATTCATAAGTTTGTTATACCGCTCTTTTGTCTAGTGGTCGCTTTAGCTGCTAGTTAAATTATAGATAAAGTGCACCATGGGTAAGTATATAAGACCTTCTTAACCATTAGAGGTTAGAAGGTCTTTTTTCATTTTTTTGAGAATACCACTGCGTGTGAAATACTGCTTATCCATACTAAAAAGCTTATTAACACACCGAATGCAACAATAATATTTTCACTGCTGAAAGCCATAAAAATGGTAGGGATATACCCTGCAGCAAAAAGGATGCCTAATACCATTCTGCCAAGATAAAATTGACCCATACCTGGAAAAAGAAAGGATAAGAGGCCGGCTAACCAAGTCTTTTTCATACTTTAGCTCCTTTTTGTTTTTATTTAAGAATTTCATTTAATTATTTAAATATCTTTTTTCACTGCTTGCCCTATCACCAGATAAGCTGCAATAAAGCCGAAGATTCCCAGCAATACAGGAACTGCTGTAATCGAGAAAAGAGTGGCACCGCTTGTGTCTACTGCTGATGACAGCAGGGCAACAATAACAATAGAAGAAATAATCGTTGCCGGTACCGAATATTTTATCATCCCGAAAAACAATGGGATTAAAGACAGTCCTGCACAGGCAACAGCAAGCACCATTAAGTGAACCAGATAATCAGAAGGCAGCGTAAACCCGAGCTCGATAGGGGTGAACATATACATGCGATTAAAAATAGCAAAGCTGTAGTAGACAATCATCACCGACATAGTTACGAAAAAAAAAGTCAGGACGCTCACAATGATCAGTTTGACCAAAAGTATTTTTTTTCGGCTGATCGGATACATAAAGAGAAATGAAATCGTTTTGTTCTTAAACTCTTCAATAATTATCTGTGATAATAAAACGGAAGCATAGATGATAAAAGCTGCAATGACGAACAGTTCAATCAATATTCGAATGTCTTCAGCGTTTGCTAAGAACTCAGCCGCTGCCTCTGGTTCGATACCGAGTACCATGAGCATGCCGATGATAGCTGCATTTATCAGTAAAAAACTCAATGCTATACTTTTTATATTCATCCTTTTTAGTTCCAGCTTGATCAAATTAAACATTCGACTGCCCTCCTTCTATGAGCTGCAGAAAATAGTCCTCGAGGGGCTGTTTTTTATGATGAATGGACTGGATTTCAACCTGGTTTTGATTCATTGACTGAATGATATCATTTTGTGAAATATAATCTTCGTAAATTTGAATAATGCCCTTATCTTCTTTCACAAGGAAGTTATGCAGTTTTAATTCATTTTCAAGTACGAAAGCAGCTTTTGGGTAGTCTTTAACACTCATTTCCAAATGAACGGTGTGGGTACTGCGTATCTCTTCCATAGATGCTTCTTTAATCAGCTTCCCTTTGCTGATAACACCGATCGTATCGGCAATTTGCTCAATCTCCGCCAAATTGTGGCTTGAGATCAGTAATGTGATGCCATACTGCCGGCTGAGCTTTATAAATAAGTCACGTATCTCATGCATTCCAACAGGATCCAGACCGTTCACCGGTTCATCTAATATAAGAAACTCAGGTTTCGTAATAATAGCGCGTGCGATACCGAGCCGCTGCTTCATGCCAAGAGAAAAATCTTTAACAGATTTATTGTCTGCATTTACTAAATTCACCAATTTTAATGTCTCGGAGATGGCCTTTTTATCGTAATAACCCATATACTCGCAGTGAATCTCCAAATTTTTTCTGGCGGTAAGCTTTTCATAAAATATGGGGTATTCAATAATGCTCCCCATTCTCTTCAACTGTTCATAAAACGTATCTTTCACTTTCTCTTCAAATATTTCAATTTCTCCTCCAGAGGGCTTTACCAAATTAGTAATCATTTTCATAATAGTTGTTTTACCTGCACCATTAGGTCCCAGAAAACCATAAATTTCTCCGCGTCGTATGTTCATACTAACTTCAGATACTACTTCTTCGCCTCGATAAACCTTTGTCAGCTGGTGTGTTCTAAGAATATAAGCCATGCTGCATTCTCCTCTCTTACTTCCTAGACTCACTTTAGCAAAAGGTTCTGTCATTTTACTTACTTAATCCTTAAGGATTTCTTACGTTTTATATTTTTTGAATGTAATGGTAAAAACCGTTTTGTCAAAAGGCGAACTGAAAAAATCAATGCTCCCATTCATCCGTTCTACCAGCCTTTTAGCAATTGTCAGTCCAAGTCCGCTGCCTTTAGTGGAAGAATCTCTTGCGTCTTCCAAAGTGTATAGACGTTCGAAAATTTTATGCGCATCTTTTTCCTTAATTCCTCTGCCCTTATCCCAAACTTCAATCTTTACTTGATCAACTTCTTGACACAGCGTCAGGCCCAGCACATTTCCATCTTTCCCATAGCGGATGGCATTGGATACTAAATTATCCAGAACACGTATAAGAGCTTCTCCATCGGCATCGATGAATACGGCTTCTTCCGGTATATCGATCATCACGTTAAAGCCGTTGACGGTTAATGTATCATAATAGCCAAGAATGGTTTTTCTGCAGATTTCGCCTGCATTAATTTTCTTCATTTTAATTGGCCAGTCATTTGATTCCAGCTTCGCCAAATCAAAAAAATGGCTAATCAGGTTACTTACTTCAACTACTTTTCTATTCACCTTTGCCAGCAGTTCCTCCTGCTCTTCACGCGTATATCTTTTGTCGTGCTGAATCGTCTCGATATACCCTAGAATAACAGTCAGTGGTGTTTTTAAATCATGAGAAACGTTGGACAGCATGCGGTTCATAGAGGTTCTCACCCGGATACCGTCAGCCATATACTCCTGATGATAATCAAGCAGCGAATTGATTCTGTTTAGCAGCTCTTTCAATGACTTTTCATTGGTTATAACGCGAAGCCTTTCAGTCGACTGCTTCTCAATAATCTCGTCCAGCTTTCTTGAAACATAAGGAAGGTCTTCTGTTATCATCTTTTTAATCTTGTAGTATCGATAACTGACAAATAGCAGCAGTCCTAAAAGAATCCCGCTCAAATAGATCATTTTTCAACCTCAATTTTGTAGCCGATACCCCAAATTGTTTTTATGTATTTTGGTGAAGAAGGATCTTCTTCAATTTTTTCTCTAAGTCGGCGAATATGCACATTAATAACGTTGTCATCCCCGTAATAGACTTCTTTCCATACGCTTTCAAACAGCTGGCCTTTCGTAAAAACCTGATTTGGATTGGTGGCAAGCAATTTTAAAATCTGAAATTCCTTAGCCGTCAAATTTAACTCTCTGCCTTCTCTTTTAACTGAAAAGTAAGAAAGATTTATTTCTAAACCGCCTATTTGTACCTTTTGCTCTGAATGATTCAAAGCTGTGTGACTATACTGCTGGGACCGTCGTAACGCTGCCCTTACCCTGGCTGTCATTTCAATTAAGGAGAAAGGTTTGGCAATATAATCATCTGCCCCAAATCCAAGCCCCAGTGCCTTATCCAAATCGCTGCCTTTGGCAGACATGATCAAAATGGGCAGCATGCTTTCTTTTCGAATCGTCTGAAGTATATCCAGTCCATTTGCAGTGGGGAGCATTAAATCCAAAATGACTAAATCGTATGTTCCTTTTGAAAAAAGACGCAGGGCTTCATTACCATCAAAGGCTGAGGTCATCTTATATCCTTCTTTTTGCATATGATTTAATACCATTTCATGAATTTCCTGGTCATCCTCTATAAGTAGAATAGAGTCGTTCATTATCATCACTTCTCTCTTTTTAACGTATTACTACCACGTATCTATATAAATTCATATTATATGATAGCCGGCTAAAAAGAAACTTAACCCATATCTGGTAAATGATATACTTTATTCACTGATGATTCTTTTAAGTACAGCGTTAATGAGCCTGTCATAGGGCTTAAATGAGTCATTATATTCTAAAAATATGTTCAAGGAGTGTCACTTTAAGTGCTATATTGCACGCGTTTTGTAACATAGATGATAGATTCTGTTAACTATACAATGTAATAATAAACTACCGGTAATCAAATTCGGATCATAGAAATAAGTAAGCCAAGATGCCTTATTTTTGTATAGAGTCTAAAAAACCAGTGATCTTGTAAAAGAGCACTAGTTTTTAGAAATATAATTTTTACTTAAAGTGGTAACGCCAAAAGAGTAAAAAGTCACCGATGACCATACGTAAATAATTAGAAACGTTTATAATTATCATAAGAGAACGCTGTCTAATTGATAAAGGAACGCATTAAAGATGTGGAGGCGATGATGAAATGAAAAGTTCTGTCATGAGTGCTGAGAGGTTGACACTAATAGGAATGAATAGGGACGATGTCCAAAATTTAATGAAAAAATTCTCCGACCCAGTGGCGATGCAGTATTACGCATCCAAAAAAGCTGCTGAACGAATTAGTATGACTGTTGAAAAGACCGTTCAACAATGTTGATTACGCAAGCACTTTTAAGAGGGGGCATACCACTTATTATTTTGGGAGGTATTGCTTTTTTATTATATTTCCAAGGCGAGTATGGTGATGCTAAAGGAACATTTGTGGCCAGTCTAATAGCTTTTTTTGTGGGTGCAGCTACTGTTATTTATGACATTGATCATTGGAGTTTTACTAAGCAAAGTGGTGTTCATTTTTTAATCATGTTAATAACAGTTTATCCGATTCTATTGTTGAGTGGCTGGTTTACAATTACTTCTATATTGGATGCATTTATAATTTTCCTCCTTTTTGTTTCAGTTGGTGTAGTTATATGGATGGTGATGTGTATACTAGCTAAAATATTCTCTTGGTAAATATTCAAGAGATATTCGGTTAACGAAGTACTATTGTTAAAGGTTACAACAGCTATAAAATGATCGAACTTTTTTATAAGGCTCTGTTAAAAGCTAGTGTTGATATTTATAGAAAAGACGGAAGTTTCGTTTGATTTTATTGTCTTATTGAACTAACGCTCTCCGTTACTTCAATAACGAGATTCAAAATTCATTAAAACATTTTCGACAATTCCTTTTTGTATGCCTTCTTCTTATTCATAGAGGTCAGTAGTTAATCATTGATAAATAGGTCATCGACAGTAGTACATAAAATAGAAGCCAAATTAAAAGCTAATTGTGATGCAGGGTCATATTTGTTGTTTTCTATCGCGTTTATTGATTGTATTGATACTTCACATTGTTTCGCAATTTCATCCTGAGACAACTTTTTTGCTTCTCTGAGTTCGCGGATACGATTTTTCATTACTATGCACTCTATTTCTTTTTAAAATATAGCAGGGTAATGAGATTGATTATGGAAATATATACTATAAAAGAAAAAGGCTGTATACCTCCGTAATACCATCAATCCAACGATTAATATAAATAGAGTTTCCCAGTGGAAATAATAATGCAAATGAGAACGGTACTATTTATAAATGATAAAGAATCCAGTAATCTTAGAATAAGAAGTTGCTGGGTTCTTTAATCATTTACGCAAAATAAAGCTCGAAATTGATGCAAGTTAACTCTTGAAGTGACAAAGGAGTTCTATAAATGCTGCAATTAAATGGAACATTAATAACACTATCAGAACCAACAGAATCGGATATTAAAGCGCTGTATTTTTGGAAATACGAAGAGCAGAAACAAGAAGCTAAAAAGTGGAACGCTCCCTATATTCAAGAAAAGATGTTAACAGAACAGGAATATTTCAATACCTGGTATCATCCTCATCACATCATCGATTCCGTTCCCCATTCTCTCGTTATTAAAGTGAATAATATTCCTATAGGCTATGTCGGTTCTTATTGGGTTGATAAAGCTACCCAGTGGCTGGAAATTGGGATTGTCATTTATGATTCCAGCTATTGGAATGGTGGTTTCGGCAGTGAAGCCTTTTATTTATGGATCGGATACTTATTTAAAGAAACCCGCCTCCATCGATTAGGCATTTCCACCTGGTCCGGGAACAAAAGAATGATACAAGCAGCAAAAAAATCCGGAATGGTTGAAGAAGCAAGGATCCGCCAGGCTCGAATAGTAAACAACGAATATTTTGATGCAGTAAAGATGGGAATATTAAAAAGCGAATGGGAGACTTTTCACAACTGAAATAATATTATGAGGAAAAGATATGTATACGATAGGAGGATATGTATGACAATAGAGGATATGTTAAAAGAAATTCCGGTTTTGGAAACCGACCGGCTTTTATTAAGAAAAATAATATTAACTGATGTCGATGATATCTTTGAATTTTCTTCCGATCCGGAAGTCGCTTATCATATGACATGGGAAGCAAATAGATCAAGACAGGAAACATTAACCAACTTTTTAAAACCAGTAATAAAAGGCTACGATTCAGGCTCAAGCGCGGAATGGGCTGTTGTACATAAGGAGAGCGGGAAAGTTATTGGTACGTGCTCACTAATTGATTGGTCGAATGAACATCATAAGGCAGAAATTGCCTATGTACTAAATAGACAATACTGGGGCTCTGGATTTACTACGGAAGCAGGTAATGAGGTAATTAAATATGGATTCAATACTCTCCAGCTAAATCGTATGGAGGGCCGTTGTGATATTGATAACCCTGGTTCTGAGAAAGTGATGTTAAAGCTTGGTATGCAATATGAAGGGCTTCTGAGAAAAAATGAATTTATAAAGGGAACCTTTCGGGATACTAAAATATTCTCCCTACTAAATGATGACTTTTAAGGCAACACATTACTTTTAATCTGAAAATATCGGGGAGAATAACATAAAAAAACCACCTCTAGGGTGGCCTTTTTCTAGTGCTTGATTAGTAACGTTCCAATTCTAATAAATTATTCCCTGTCTCATCATCGGGGCTGGTTCTTATATGCTTTCCAGAATCTCCTGAATTTTTTACGGAAACAATATCTGCTTTTTTATTTTCCAATGTATAGTAAAAGCTTTGCGCATTTCCATCAATTTCTCTAACTACCTGGGAAACAGATTTTGTAGAGCCTCCCGCAAGTTTTACTTCATTAATACCGGCTTCGCCCTGATTTTCATCCTCAAGGTGTACTGCAATTACTTCTGTCATACATATTACCTCCTAATTTGGTGACGCTCGGAAACTTTACCCTGAAAATAAAAAAATATAACGTATTTTCCTATTTTTAGTTTGAAAAAATCTCAAAAAAATACAAATAGAACAAGAGAATCGACCTTATGTAACACTCGTTCATGTGAAAAGGCTCCAAGAATAACATATTCTCAGAGCCTTCTTTGTGCCTTTTATAATGTCAGGTCATCTACCCTTGCCTCACCAGCATACTGCTTCACAGCATCAATACCATGTTGACAGCTCTGCTTCGTTGTATACCGCTCACTTACTGCAACAACTTCTCCATTAGGCGCTTTTAGTACAAAATAGAACTGTACATCTTTGCTTTCTTTGATTTCAAATTTACTCATTTGAAGCCGCCCTTCTTTATATAAATTTAATAGAAATCCGTTCAAGACTTTCTTTCATGTCTTCCGGCACATTTTTCTCAAAACGGGGATGAATGACAAAGTAATCATTACGCCAGATATCCGTAATGTTCCAGGTGTGCAGCACGTTCCCGTTCATGTCTTTTATATAGAAGATCATTTGATCCTGTTTGTGAACCTTCCCGTACCTTTTTTTCCAGCCATTATACGGGAAAAAGAATCCATAAATATGATCAGCAGTCTGCTTTTCCCCATGCGTTTGTTCTAAACTAATGTTCAACGTTAGTCTTTCACTAGTTTTCATCACGACAATTTCTCCTTTTTTAATTAGTATAGTGTTTTTTCTGACTCAGACGGCCCTTTGCAACAAAAAATGCTCGATCATCGGTTTCTTTTCTGCGTATTTTTTGTAGAACAACCGTATATCTTATTCCTTCTATCACGAGCTCATATGGGGAATTTGTTTCAAGGGCATCTTGAATCGCAAACACTACCTTACCAATAGGACTTCCCCCGGCTTCTCGTTCATTTAAAGCACTCTTCATTGCTTTGTTTTTTCTTCTTTTAGAAATAAGAGGATATTTAAAATGCATCAAAATGACACCGCACGTCACGACCCCGTTTTCCAAAAATAAGGCTGAACTGGGCTTAACAGCCATGTGTTCTCCCCCTTTCTTTTTAAAAGTCATGCCAGCATATTTTAGAATGAAAAAAACAAATGAACCAGGTGTTCCTTATCGATATAGGCACAAATGCTATAGTTCAATTCATAAGGATGAAAGTGCCAAGCCCTATAGCAATAAGGATAATAAATGCAATAACCATATACGTCGTTAAGCTGTTCATGCTGCTCCCTCTCTTCCTATCGAGGAACGATATCTGATTCTTTTGTTTTAATAAGCAAATGAAGTCGTTCTTCCAAGACTGGCAAAAAGGACACTTTCGTAATAATCCATTCCCGGGGGTGATAGGGAGCAATGGCCTGATAAAGTTCCTCCTCCGTAATAAAACAAACAAGCTGGTATCCCTGTTCCCTCCAAGGCTTGAGATCAGTTAAAGTACCAACGATAATTTCCTGGTTCTGTCTACGGCAAAGATAAGCTACCAAAGGGATATTGTTCATAGAAAACTTCCTTTCTAATCTTACAGACTACTTTCATATCTGAAATTATTAGGCTATCCGGAGCCATGGACTCTACCGGCTTTTATATTTTACGAAATATTCTAATTCAATCTGAATGTAAATAAGATGTTTTTGTCCGTTGCCCGAAAGGTCATTGGATATCTCTTGGGTGATGTTCTTGAACTAACTGCTGTAATTTTGGTGTCGATGTTAGCTGCATATAGTGAGTATGCCCCATCGATTCTTGGATCATAGCAACAGAAATCAAATTCCTCTGCTGTAACTGAAGGATAAGATTGCGAAGACGGATTCCATTGTCATTTTCATTAGAGATAAAAATCCATACATGGACAGAATGATGAAAAAGAACAGAAGAGATGTTATACCCAATATATTCATCTATTTTTTTCATCAGCTGTAACTCTTTTTGTTGAATGATCATTTCCTCCTTTTCCGTAATAGTCCATAAAAAAAGCCACACCTGCCTTTAGAGAGCGGTGTGGCTTGGACAACAAACTTCCTTGTTTGCTGATCGCATACCATAGGTTTATAGAACGGCCGCGCCGAACATTTGATGCTTATATAAAGAACAATTCCCTTTATAAAGAAAATCTAATCATAAATCATCTTTTATTTTAGCTTAGCGTTCATATTAGTATTATTTAAATAGATGGAGGTTTTTTCTAAAATACGAACATCCTTTTCCCATTCCAGCTGCAAAGCGGAAGGATAAGAGATGAACGTAATAATTATTTCCTGAGAACGATAAACCTGGAGGGCCTGTACCAATTCTTCCACTTCATGAAACAAGTTTTCCGTTGTTTTTCCCGTGATTCTTTTAATTTCTGGTTCCGTTCCCACAAATACTTCATTACTTGCAACAACATAGATAAAAGCTAATATTGTCATGATCATCCCTCCTTTGTATGTAACATGAAAAAAAGCCACATCTGCCCTGAGTAGGAGATGTGGCTTGGAAAACAAACGTTATTGTCTGCTATCTGTACCATAGGTGTATAGTACGGCTGAACCGCAATTTTTACTTTTTTATTGTATCGTACTTTTGTTTCTACTTCAATCCATTTTTGGTTTTCCTTCCCTTTTTTTACGATGTTCTTTGGGATTTTCTAAGCCGATCAGTAAATATCCTTTGTCTTTCTGAAAATGCCAGTCGACAAATGTTTCGTGAATCTTCTGCTGTAACAGGCTTTCCAGCACATGCTTAGCAAATAAATTTTTTTCCAGCGGCCGCTTCACAATTTTTAAAGTTTCTCCGTAGTTTTGTTCGATCAATGCATTTTCAATTTCAACAAAAATGCCAATTCGCTCTACTAAAATCAATCGGGGACTTAACCAAAACAAATTGGTTTCCTCCGGTTCCTTCTGCACTTTTTTGCTAAGCGCAATAATCTCGCGCCGAAACATGTTTTGGTTTAATTCTTTAGGCCAGGAAAACGTATCCAGTTGCTTCGGGGAAACATCGAGTGCAATCCACACCATACCCGTACATTTCTTATTCTTCCGAAAATTCCAATCATAATACATATCCAGAACCGTCTCGTCGGTTTCCTCCTCCACAATCTGCTGAATGACAGGAAGAACTTTAATCATCATCTGTTCACGTAATTGCTCTAGCTGCAGCTGCTTGTCCTGGTGCAGTAATACTTCTTCCATAGGAGCCAGAAACCCTTGTAAATGAATCGTTACAAAAGGGGGGGTAATCATTACGTATATGCTTTCAGGACCTTTCCCAAACTGCGTTTGAAACATTTTTCCTAATCGTTTTGCTGCCTGCTGTTCGTTTTTTTCGTCTATTTGCATCTAAGGCGTCCCCCTTTCAAAAAAAAAAGCCTTTATTATATCTACCTTTTTCTAAAAATGTATAAACAAAAAAACTCACATGCCTGCCCCCCGGGGAAACAAACATGTGATTACTTCTATGAGAAGGAACCTTTGTTTGCCCCTTTCGCTCTTAGTATATACCAATGAACTCTTTTCCCATACGAATCAAGAAAGTAATTTGGTTTCATTTAAGAACAAAGAGACAAATAGAACTTAAGTAGAGTTTTAAAATGTACTTTTATTAATGGATCACCATAGTTACAAATAATACGAGAAAAGGTGAAATATAGGCAGATAAAAAAGATATCCAATTGTGATTATTGTCCAGCAGGAAATGGAACCAAATTTCCGAAAAGTCATAGCTGCCCCTTATGAACGTGACGTATAAAAAGAAACATTAATATACTTTTTGCAGACCTTGCAGATTTTATTAGTTCTACTTCTCTATTTACTTATTTACCCTTGAAGTCTTTCAAATATAGTTAAAATATAAAAAAGGCTGTTCCAAAATGGAGCAGTTTCTTTGTCGTTTTGTGGAAACTCTGGATCCAGTAAAGCTCTTTGTTATATTATCTGCTAAATGTATCTGCGAAACCTCAATGAACACATCATTAAATTAGTTATTATGCATAAACAAATATTAAATCTTTAATCAAAATGACTAATGAACTCTCCCTGTGGAGTCACTAGTATAAAACGTAAGAAATTCATATAAAGGTGGACATAAGATGAAAGAACGTATTGAAAAGATGGATGCAAAGCAGTCGCATCCGCACAAAAAGAAAAAGTTTCAAATGCCGCACATCTACGTAATCTTATTTATTTTTATTGCTTTAGCAGCGCTTGCTACTTACATAGTGCCTGCCGGTTCGTTTGAAGAAATACCCGGACCGGAAGGCAGAACGATGATTGATCCTGATTCCTATCAGGAGATTGCTTCCGATCCAATAGGTCTCGTTGATTTTATGCTCGCTGTGCCTAATGGACTGGTAGCCGCAGCTGAAGTGGTGTTTTTCACTTTTGTTATCGGCGGTATGTTTATGGTAATCCGCAACACCGGCATTATTGAAATAGCCGTTGATCGATTAACCAGGAGATTTTCAAATAAAAGCCTGGCAATTGTACCCGTCCTTATGTTTGTTTTTGCTTTTATATGCAGCCTGATAGGCACTCAGGAACTCAGTCTTGTCTATGTACCCGTTATTTTACCATTGATGATTGCTTTAAAGTATGACTCGGTAACCGCGGCAGCAATTGCGTTGATCGCAACTACGGCTGGATTCACAGCCGGCTTTCTAAACCCTATTAATACGGGACTCGGGCAGCAGGTTGCAGATGTGCCGCTTTATTCAGGACTGGGCGTGCGTATTGCCCTGTTTCTTACTCTAACAGTGATTGGCAGTCTCTGGGTGCTCAAATATGCGAGAAAAGTAAAACAACAGCCTGAAATGAGTCTAACCTATGAAGAAGACACAGAAAAACGATCGCTGTATCTACATACAGATGATACAAAAACCTATACTTTTCATACCCGTCAAAAAATTGCTTCTATTTTTATTTTCATATTCTTTGGCATCCTCGTATATGGGGTACTTGCCCAAGGCTGGTTCATGCTTGAAATGGCCGGGTTATTTATTATCATGGGTATCGTAGTCGGCATGATTGCCGGACTTACACCAACCGAGGTGTGCGAAGGGTTTAATGAAGGGTTTCGGGATGTGCTCGTAGGCGCGATGATTGTTGGTGTAGCGAGAGCGGTAGCTGTAGTGATGGAGGATGGACAAATCATGGACACTATTGTTCATGGACTGGGCACAGCGGTCGTTGGCATGCCGGTTATCCTTAGTGCTGTCGGTATGTTTATTATCCAGTTTTTTTTCAACTTTCTAGTGCCTTCAGGGAGCGGCCAGGCGCTTGTCACCATGCCTATTATGGCTCCTCTCTCAGATCTTCTTGGGGTAACACGGCAGACATCAGTACTTGCTTATCAGCTGGGGGACGGACTGGGTAATATCATTTTCCCTACATCCGGCTACTTTATGGCCACCCTCGCTCTTGCAGGGGTACCCTGGCATAAGTGGGTAAAATTTTATTTTCCGCTGCTTCTCATCTGGATGGGTATTGCTATGATTTTCTTAATAGCGGCTCAGATCCTGCAGTGGAACGGCTGAATCGACTTACGTTTTCTATTTACAGTTATTCCAATCACATAGATATATTAAAAAGCCTTTCTCTCACTGGAGAAAGGCTTTTACATGGTCTACACTATAATTTTTATATTTCTTTTTCCCAGTTGTCTTTTTCTTCCTCTCTCATCGCTTCTGCTGTTTTGTCCGGATAAGCGGTCCTAAACTTATGAGAATGTTTCGGAATTATGTTTACCATCTCAGCAATCATGTCTTCCGGGTCATATTGATCTGCCATGGCCTGGTCCTTTTCCTTCATTTTTTCCTTTGGCGTATAATGTATCTCCTCATCGTACCATTCCCATTTCTCCTCCACCGCCCGGTCATTAAATCCCGTAGAAAAGGGGCCTGGGTTAATGGTTGCTACCTGTACATTAAACTCCTTCATTTCCTGATACATTGATTTTGCGATGGCTTCCAACGCATGCTTTGAAGCGGCATAAAGTCCTGTGTATTCAGAAGCCATCACCCCGGCCATAGAAGACATGAATATGATTTTTCCGCTGCGTTTTTCTACAAAGTGAGCAGCTGCTATTCGAGCGGTCTCCAGGGTACTGAAAACATTTACTTCGAATAGATTTCGAAACGCTGACATTGGTACCTCTCCGAGCGGGCCTCCTTCATTTACAGCAGCATTTGCTACAAATACATCATAGTCATACCGATGCATTCTCTCGCGGTCAGCCGGATTTGTAATATCCATTTTAAATATTTCCATCTCTACGTTCGCTTTAGCTGCCGCTTCCTTTAACGACGTAACCTGAGGGTGGTTTTCCACCGACGCGACAACGTGATGGCCCTCCTTAGCCAGTCCCAAAGCCGCTCCTTTCGCCAGTCCTGTTCCAGCTCCGGTAAAAAAGATTTTTTTACTCATTTGATTGACCTCCATTTGGTTTTATAATTACACATTTGTTTTTTTCACCTATATTTTTTCGCTGAAAATAAAAAGGGATGAACTAAAAAACTTACCCCTATCAGGCGAAAAGAAAACCAGCTCTATTTATATACAAATAATATAATACCGCTTTAAAGATGCTAATAAACAAATAGATAACCATTTATTCCTTTATATCTCCGCTGATTATTAGTACAGATATGAATATAGTCAGGCTATTTTAATTTTTACGGACTATTAAAACCAAAAATTCCCAGAAAAATAATAAACAAATGTAAAAATGTAATGATTATATTTATACTAATTAAGAAAAAACGATATTCTTTTTTTGAAAAAATCCCAAAAAGCATTCCTAAAACTGCAAATGATATTGGAATAAAATTACTTATTACTCCAGAATTATTGTATATAACATCTATACCTAGTGACGTTACAAGAATTGGCAACACTGATAAAAATAGAAATAACCAAGATAATATAGTACATAGTAATTTAGTCAAAAAATCATCCTTTAGGAAGGTTATGTTTTTAAGAACGATGATATCATTCTCTTTTATTAATAGTTGGCGATATAAATTAAAATTTGACTATATGCTTATATATCTAAGTATATCGCCATCACATCTCAGTTGTAAGAAAAATGATCATCGTCCCTGTCTTTAAAGTCTTCCCCCAAAATTTCATTCGTAGTTACCTTCCCTCGTGTGTACAAAGAAATTGATAAAGCAAAATCGCGGCCCTGGACAAGGTGGAAAAATCTTTGACATAAGAAAAAGCCCGGCGCGGAAACTGCTTCTCCGGCCGGTCTTTTTAGATGGGAATGATGCATCACTGCTTAGCTATTACCCTTTTACTCAGCAGAAGCTTTTTCGATAAGCCCTTTAATGTCGGTGTTGTTCATATAACCGGTGAAGTGCTCACTGCCGGCGCCTGCAGCAAAGACTGGAACCATCTCCCCTGTATGCCCGCCAGTATCACTCTCTACACGTATTTCGGTGTCGAGAGCACCTACACTATTATGATCTGCAATGATGGAGCCAATTTCCCAGCCCACCTGATATTCGGGATATACCTCCCCTTCATCGTCTTCAATATTCGTACGGAATGCCTCTAATTCTTCGTTTGTTATATCAATATCTGCGTATTCCGAGAATACCTGCTGAATACTTTCATAGGTGTATTCATCAGAACCATCCTGGGTCTCAAGCTGCTGGGCCATATATTCTGGAGACACTTCAATATTTTTCAGGCTGTCCACATCCATATTTTCTGTCGCAGACATGCCAAGCGTTTCATGATCGGAAAGTACAACGACAAGCGTGTCATCGCGATCTTCCGCCCAGGTAACGACCTGTTCAACTGTTTGATCAAATTCAATCATTTCCTGCCACACACCGGTAGCGTCAGCCGCGTGGGCAGCGTGGTCAATCCGAGCGCCTTCGATCATCATAAAGAAGCCGTCATCGTCCTGTGAAAGTACATTCAGTCCAGACTTTGTCATAGCCTGGAGGGACGGTTCTTCGCTTTCGACCTCATCTTTGTCCGTTTTATAGTTCATGTACGAATCATTAAATAGACCGAGCAGTTTATCCGGGGTTTCAGCTTCTTTGAGTTCTTCTTCAGTAGTTGCATATTCATAGCCGCTTTTCTGAAAATCATCCACGAGCCTGTCTTCACTTTCCTCTTCATCCGCCCCGAAAAATTCACCGCCGCCCCCAAGCAGGACATCATATTCCTCTTCGTACTGCTGCATGGCAATGTCCTCTTCGCTTCCGCGGTCAGCCACGCTTGCAGTGAATGCTGCCGGAGTGGCATCTGTAACCGTATTATTGGAAACAACGCCCACCTTTTTTCCATCGTCCTGATACTGATCCAAAATACTGTCTACTTCATTGTCGTTCTCATCGACTCCGATGCTTCCATTATTTGTTTTCGTACCGGTAGCGATTGCGGTGCCGGCAGCGGCTGAATCAGTTACATTGTTATCAGCCGAGTATGTGCTGATCATACCTGTATGTTCAAGCGATTCCATGAATAGTTCGCCTTCTTTGCCGTATTCAAGCATAGAAGCGATTTCCATCTGCCCCATTCCCATGCCGTCTCCAACCATTACAATCACATTTTCAGGCACATCTTCCTTAGCATTTTTACTGCGGTGTTCGACTCCATTTTCATTGGCGTTATCATTAACTGATCCGCTTGCATGAAGAAGGCTCCCTGAGCTGATAACCATTCCCGCGAAAAACCCTAAGGTTAATTTTTTTGAAAAATACATTCTGCCCCTCCTGTTAATAATTCATAATTTTTGTTATTTTTTGAAATTTCATTTAATGATAAATGAGCTGATGGAGGCTGTCAACATTATCAAAATTTTTTAGCCAGGTATTCAATAGATTCACCTCAAATTATAAATATTGAAATAATTAACAAATTTTACTTTACGCTAACAGTTAATATTAAAAATAGAAAAAAGAATAATCAAATCAGTAGAATGAAGAGTGGATACTATTTTTAAACATGAAATCAACACCATCGAAGAAAGGCAACAAAAACATAAAAAGAAATCATACATGAAAAGAAGAATGATATTAACACTTAGCTTAGTGTAGCCATAGTAATTCTAATCAATTTAGGATCCTACCTTTGCGGTAAAAACAATCCAATATATGTAATAACCCCATTTGCCGAACACGATATCATACTTCTTTTTATAAAGAATAATTATTGAATGTTAATATATTCTTTCTGGATAGCGTTTTCTCTGCTTGTTTGATTCTAGTTTCCACTTTTTTATGAAGGATCTTCCTCTTTTCTGCTGTATATTTCATACGCAGCACAGCCAAGCAATAAACCCAGTCCGACCCCCAAACTAAGGGTATATTGGAATGACATTGTAAATAATGCGCTGCTCAGCATGCCGACAAAGAAGCCAAAAGCATTCCTAATGGAATCAAACTATCCAGCAAATCCTGCGCCTGTTTTGTTTTTTTTCTGTAGAGTGTCCCTCGTTCGTTTTTACCTTTCATCTGTTTAATGACAAATAATGCGCTGCCGCTCACAATAATCACTGGCAGTAAGATAAGCGTTATTTCTATAAAAAAACCCATGTCAAAATCCCCACCCTTTTTAATCAGTCAACGCCTGGGTTCTAATCGTTGATTTATCTATTGGAATAAATTCGACGAATAACCGTATACCTGAATATTTGCGGTAGGAAGCAGCCAACCAGCTATCGTTTATCAGAAAGCCAATTTCTTTCTGATTTTGGATACTTAGAGATGCTTATATACAAAAGTAAGATAAGTAAAACACTCATCACATTTACTACAGTAATGAGTGTTTCATTGTTTGAAAGTATAGTAATAAGAAAACTTATAAAAACGGTTCCTAATATAAAAAATGGAGCTCTATGGGCTAAGAATTTCATTTTACGTTTCTCCTTTTGTTAACTTGTGTACCGTACATACGCTTCAAAGGAATATATACATTTTAAAAGTTTGGTGAATAGATATAGATTGACCTCTCTTAAAACGTACATTTAGCAACAATGATTCACATGCTGGATACCTCTACGCAGAGCATCTTCCGTTAATACAGCTCCGCTTCCTTCTTTTGCGCCCGCGGCGCTCGATATACAAGCAGCACAACTGCCATGGCAATCACAACGAGCGCACTGCCGGCCCAGGAAGTGGCCACGACGGCCGACTGCTCTACGACAACGCCGCCGAGAATTGATCCTAACGCAATGCCGACTTGAAGTGCCGAGGTATTAACACTCTGCTGGATGTCTGACGTTTCTGGTGCAACGGCGATCAAATAGCTCTGCTGCGCCGGGGCAATCGACCAGCTGAGAATGCCCCAGATGACAACCGCTGCAATAAAGAGCGGCATCGAGTTTGTTGTAAACGGCAGGATGAATAAAATGACCGCAAACGATGCAATGAATGTGAGCGACATTTTTTTGGAGCCGAACTGGTCGGTCAACCAGCCTCCCACACCTCCTCCGGAGACCGCGGCTGCCCCGAAGATGAAAAATATAGCGCTGATCCAGAATGAGTTCAGTCCCATTGTTTCCTGCATGAACGGGTTAAAATAGCCATATAATGTATAGTGGCCGGCAAGGACGAGCAGCGTTACGCTGTGGATTCCTACAATTTTGATATCTTTAAGCGAGCTGATTTGCTGACCGATCGTAACTACCTGCACCGGCTGCATACGCGGCAGGAAACGAAGCATTATTGCTCCAATCAACACTGACAATACGGCTATTAAAACAAAAATAATCCGCCAGCCAAACGCTTCACCGATAAGTACGCCGAGCGGCACTCCTAACACGAGCGCCGAGCTGACGCCCATCGTTACAACTCCAATGCTGCGGGAGCGGTATTTCGCTTCTACCAGCTTCGGTGCCATCGTAAGCGCGAGCACAATAATCAGCGCCGCGCTGGCCGCCGTTACGAAACGAGCCGCCATCAGCATCGTAAACGTTGGGGCCAGGCTTGCCCCAATATTAGCAATGGCAAACACAGCAAGCGCCCACATATATACTTTTTTACGCTCTACATTTGATGTAAACGACAAAAGCAATGGTCCCGCTACGGCAAAAACAAGGGCAAATATCGTAATCAGCTGGCCGGCAATCGCAATGGACACCGATAGATCCTCCGCAATAATGGGAAGAATGCCGCTGACAATTAGTTCGACCATGCCGACGATAAACGCCGACACCGCCAGTAAATAAACATGTGAATTCATAGCATAGTGACCTTCGAAAGAAACTTTCGTCTTTCGTTCCCTTCTATTCTAAAATTTTCTATTCACTTCATCCATGAATAGATTTCTTCTCTAATTAGTGCTTCAACTATTTCATTGTCTATATTACCTTTTTTAAAAAGAATGTGCATGGCTATACCATCGACTATTGCATATGTTCGTGCAATCAACAGTTTTTCATCCACATTTTCATTCAATACGTTTTCCTTTCTAAACAATTGTATACACTTTTTTATGAGCAGTTCTATGTCATCTTCAACGACAGAATCATTTTGTAAATGCAGCTCATAGTTAAAGGCCATCCAAACGACCATATCCGCATACCGCTCAGCATCCAACGGTATAACAGCAAGTATGCTGCTCAACACTCGATCAGTAACTAATAGGTTTTCATCCATTAGAATAACTTCAATTCGTTTTCGTACCTTATAAATCACTCTATCCATAACTGCTTTTAACAACTCAGAATGAATGGGGAAATAATAACGAATCTGCCCCGGGGCCATATTAGCCAAGTTTGCAATTTTTCTGATACTTGCGCCTTTTGAACCTTCATTTACTATCGATTGCCAGGCATAATTAACAATCTCCTTCTTTCTGCTATCATGATCAACAATTCTTGGCATTGCTATCCCCCAAATATTTGAGTAATAATTTGTATTGGAAAGTTCATTAGTCCATGAATGAGAATCAAAACCCAGACATTTCTATACTTTGCCCATAAAAATCCTAAAAATAGTCCAATTACGCCTTGATAGACAATTGCATTTGTTATCGCAAGGTCCAAAGAGCCGCCGCCTTGTATTGCAGTATGCCAGAGCGCCCATAACATTGCGGTTGCACAAACGGCCGGCCATGTTCCTAACAGAACTTCCAATCTTGTTTGCAGCCATACCCGATAAAAAAGTTCTTCTAAAACGCTATTTAATATAAAGGAAACCGCAGCTCCAATGAATAAATACAGCAGACCTATCTCATAATCAGCATTACTTGTAAGCGATAATGGACTGAAGAAATACATATAGATCCATAAAACGGCGACAAGCATTGGATACAGCCATTGAACGGGCTTTGCATAGGATTGATTCATAGGAGGTGCTGGAACTATTTTTATGATAATGAAAGGAATAATAAAAAGAAAAAGCAGTTTATATAAGTAAAAGTAATCAAATACAGATTCCTCAGGTGTCAGCATCATTGCAATTAGAAATAGCAGTCCCATAATAAATAAAATAGTGGCTTGTAATCGTAGTTTTTTGATAGGTGACTGGGAAAATGGATTATTGGAAGCTTTTTGTTTTGGCAGCAGGTAAAGTAATAAAGCAGGAAGACCCACAACGACCCATATCTGAAAAAAAGAAGTGAGTTCTTCATAATCTGCGCTGGTTTTTATCATTCCATTGTTTCGGATAATAAGCCATATTGCTGACACAATAATTATTGTGAAGGTCAGCCAGACGATCCAGGTGTACGACTTATATCTTTTCATAGCGCCCCCCCTCATTTAATTAATACAGTTGTATTAATTAAAATTACCACATATATGGTAACAAAAGGAACTATTTTATATAAATTAATTACATAATAACGAATATCAAAACCTTTTCATTATGTTTATAAACTCGTGCTCTTAGTAATGAATAAATCATTTATTCATTTCCTGGCTCTCTTCATCATATTTCACACACCCAAAATCATGGTGCCCAACATCATATATAAAAATGGAAAGAAAAAAAGAACACCGTTTACTAGTGCTCCTATTAACGCCATCCGATGACCTTTCTCTTTATAAACCTTCCATGCCAACGCAAAACCAACAGGACCGCTTATCAAAGGAAAAAAGACGGCAACTCCTTCGTTGCCGGTAGATGTGATCGAAAAGAAAAAATGAAAAAGCAGATAGACTGAAAGTATCGCCAGACCGATCGAACCAATCGTTCGTTCATGCATAAGGTTTCCTCATTTCAGTCAAGATATATTGTTCATTCACTTTTGGCTGTAGTTTATCACTATTTCCTGCTTCGTTTGTTCAAGTGGTAAGTGTATGGTGAATTGGTTTGTTTCATGCCAGATAATATCATCGTTTGTTGGAGAAAAATTATCTACACCATCGTTTGTTTTTATATCTGCTATTTGTTCCGCATACCAATGATTATGTATCTGATAGATATCATTTTGGATATTATGCAGAATATCTTTTTGAAGAATAGCAAAGCGATATTGATTATTGGGAGATGAAAAAAAGATCGTTTCATTGCTGTTTATTGAAAGAGCAAAGGCTAAACAGAAAAGGAGAGATCCAGTAAATCCAGAAACTACCAAAAAAACAATAAGATATTTATTATATATAAAAGAAAGGAAAAGAGCCATGAGTAAGAGGAAGAAAAGATATAAAAAACCGCTAACTATCGCCTCTTGGGTAAGAAAAGTATGAAATAATATGGTTGGAAATATGTATATATCATTTAATAGTGCTATATAAAGAGAAAGAGCAACCGTACCGAAACATAGAGACAATATGAGTAAGATTTTTATTATTGTTTTATTCATATAAATAAAACCCCTCTACATTCATGTTATACAACCTGCTTTATATATATGAAAGATTTTCTACCTTGCTATATATAAGTTATTTTGATTCTTTTTTTATGTTTCTTTTTAAATACGTTAGATAAATATAGAAATAGAGGCTTAACAAAATTCCATAGATAATAAAAAATGTAAACGTAAACTCATCCAATAGGCTTACAGCAACTACTCCTATCAAAAATAAAAAAGGCGCTCCTCGTTTTGTTCTTTGATATTTTTCAGTTAACGTAAGGTTTTTATACCAAATTTTGTTTCGTTTAGGCTGATCGCTCAAATTCTCTTCTCCTCCTATCTCGATTCCTCATAGTCCAACAGTTATTTGAGAATGCCTTTATTTTCATATTGAAGGATGATAAAGAGATAAACAAAGCTGGTGATGCATCTCAAAATTTTGAGCTTAAAACTAATTTTGAGGATGCGCCAGCTATGCCTTCAAAAGCCTCTTATCTCCTTTTCTGTTTGAGAAATCGTACATTTGAGGGTTATCTTACCCGAATAATTTCTTTCTCCTCTTCCTCTCCATAAACGGGTAGTTCAAACACCTGCTCCTGCGGATATCCTCCTGAAATACGAACAATAATCTCTTCCCCCTTGGAGAACTCGTACTGAGACATATTCATACTGTAATACCCGTCCTCCTCCACGTGTGCCTCTGCGATCGTTCGATCAGCTGAATTTTCTGCATTAGGAAATTCAAATCGAATAGATTCTTCCGGGCCGACTCTGCCTTCATAAGATCTGGTATTTTCATGTACACCCGGAAGCAGTAATTGATCAAAAACACGATCCATTACATGTTCTTCATCTACAGCAAGATTACGGTGATGAGATTCTCTTTCTTCCGGGCTCATCGATGCAATTTCACTGACAGTTATTTCTGTTTCCGATGTCTCATTTTCGTTCTCCTCGTTTTCTTCTTCCATGCCCGGGGTTTCGTTTTTCACTTCTCCGGACATTTTATCAATCGAATACCAACGCAGCGTTTGAGTTCCCTGGCGCTCCGCATCTTCTGGTCCAAATGTGAACACCTGGGCATGGTATACGTTCTCTTCTTCCTCTCTATCTTCTACCATGAGTTTAACTTCTTCTGCGTCAAAGTCTTCGTGGCCTTCAATATAGTCAAATACAATTCCTGAAACCTCGACTTTGGCAATTTCACCTTCTTGATTGTTCTCATTAGTGGATTCATCCTCTTCAGATACCTCGTTATCGCCGCTGCTGGTGTCCTCCGTTTCCGCTTCCTGTTGTTCCTTTTCCGTATTACCGGCCCCTTCGTTTTCTTCTGAAGTATTCTCGTCAGATGTACTGTTGTGATTTTCCTGACTTTCGGAATTATTCTCGTCATCAGTCTCCTGGTTTTTGGATTCATCCTGCTCTTGTTCCCTATTCTCGTTAGCTGTTGTTTTTTCCTGTTCTTCCTGCTCTTCCACATTGGTTTCACCAGACGTTTCGCTATTTTCTTCGTCTGGCCCGCAGGCTGATAAGACGAACATACCTACTAATGCTGCTGCCAGTGTTTTCTTCATCTTAAATACCCCTTTTATGTAAATTAATGGTGTTTTATTCTATTCACTAAAACATCTTCATATAAACTATGGAACCTTCTTACAATTTTTAAGAAGAAAAAAACTGCCTAAAATAAGGCAGCTTCTGTTTAAATAGCGAATATAGTCTTTATACCTTAGACATTCTTTTATGAAATCTTTCTTTGATAATAACGATAGCTTGAACTAATAATATCCCAATAATCGTAAAAGCTATGTAACGCGGATACACATAACCAAGAAAACTATCAACATACAGTGCTATGATCAATCCATAAAATGCAATGTAAAAAATAACAGTACTATTCATCTTGTAAGATCACTCCATCCATTGGCAGCAGTGTTTTCAATGATCTTGTTTTTCATGCTGTCTTTTTTTGATTTTAATCTCATATGTATTTTGGTGATTTGAATAATAATCCCACAAAAAAAGAAGCTATACCGGTGGTTTTCTCTTCTTTTCTCATTTGTTAAGATCGCTCAATTTTAACAAGTTTTCTCTCTGTTAATATAAAGACCGGTAGAAAAGAAAGAACTACCCATCCTAATTCAAAAAATAAATAATATTCTTGGCTATAAGTTGTAAACATTAAGACTATGCCTATTAAAATATTAAGAACTCCCATTAAACGCAATATTTTTGCAGAATATTCTTGAGAAACATCCCATAGCTTTTGATTTTTCTTAGATCGTTGAGTACGGTAGCCATATACGTTATTTATGCGGGCAGGACTAGAAATTTTTAAAACAATACCTGCCACTAAAGTGCCCAGACCAGTAAGAAATACTAACATTCTTATCACCTTTTAATCTATTGCTGAATTTTATGTAATAACCCTCAAAGTTTAAGAAAACCTATTTTTAAATTAACTTTTTACTAATTTCATAAGCATAATAAATCCGTAATTTTGAAGACAGCTCACCTGGAACCCTTTCTTCATTTCAAAAATCAGCTTTCTATGTTCTTTAACCATTCACGCAATTTTCTTTTTGGATAATAAACGTTGTTATTTATTGTAATATGGGGAATACTCGGGTGCTCAGCTATCATATGCTTTGCATCTTCTTTAGAAACCCCTATAAAATAATGAAGATCGTTCTCTTTAATGAGCTCATGATCTTCATCAAATGAATCAAAAATGTTTGCAGCATCTGGATTTTTAAAGTTTTTTAATCCATCTCCTATCAAATAGCCCGCTATAGCAATTCCTAATCCCAACCATATAAAATCCATCTAAACTCCTCCATTTTACTTCTTATTGATTTTAAGATTTTTTAATATAAATCAGCCATAATTATTTTTTTCGTTCATTTGGACGTTTGGTGCTGTCTATGAAATGAACCATTAAAAACGGAAATACAATAACCAAAGCCCCCGCCAACATCCAAAAAGATGACTGACTTAATTCAACGACACCTATAAAAGAACCAATTAAATAAATCACTATCGTTGCAGTTCCCCCAACAATTGGATAGAGGTAATGCTCTTTTTTTACTCTTTTTGAATTCAATAGATCACTCCTTTCGACTTTGTTAGTCCAATAACTCTTGAATGCACTATGTAACCTTGAATTTAAAAAAGGAAATGACCAATGAAGTTATAAATGACAATTCCCACTGCAACACCCAGCATCCTAAAAAGAAATTTCTTCACGTTGCAAGCCTCCTTATTACCTTCTATAAATTTGACGAACATATTAGAAAACAAGCTTAAGATCTTAATTTTTCATGCTGAAATTAATGTTAACATTTTCCATATTATTTCTCTATCCTATCGTTTGAATCAACTTTCCTCAGTTAAATAACACCTTCTAAGCCTAAAAAAAGCTGATCTATACATCTATATTAAATACGTTCTAACTTTTGGAATTTTAATTATCATTCTTTTTCATCGATTTGCTCCAAAAATAGAGCGCTATACCTAAAGCTATGGCACCTAACACTTCTATCATGTCTGGCTCCCCTTTCGTGTGTTTGAACATATTTTTTTGCATTTGGCAGTTGCTCTCCCACTATTTACAAAGCTATGCCAACCTCAGCCATTGTCTTCGCTTTATTTACTCTATTAAATGAACAAGGTATACTGGACTCAGGTTATCAAACCAAAGTAAATAAATGAAACTTTTTCTTTTTATATAAAATTTTTACATAAAACAGCATCCATTTATAAGAGGCTTTTCTTTCGAAGCCTGTTCTTCATGATAAGCTAATCCTTTTTATTTAAAAACGCGTAACCTTACGCTGAGAGGTGGATTCGCATGGGAATAAAAACAAATGCTGCACTGCTTTCTTCTTTGCTTTTGCTTTCACTCCCAATGAACGCTCATGCATTTGAACTCACGATCCCGGAAGCGGAAATTGACGCTTTTCTGCAGGAAGATGGAAGCGTGCAGGTGGAAGAATCATTCACTTATGATTTTGAAGGAGATTTCAATGGCGTTGTCAGGACGTTGAATCACCCGGAATACGCATCTATTGAAAACTTACAGGCATTTGAAAACGGAGAACCTCTGGAAATTGAGACGGAAGAGGAAATCGTGCACCGCATTCTCCGTCCTGGAGAGGATGACCGTTTTACCGTCGATCTGGAGTACACCATTGAGGACGGCGTGGAACGTTACGATGATCTCGGCGAGTTTTACTGGGCGTTCTTTGACGAATCCAACGAAACCGATTACGAGTCCATGCAGATCCGTGTGCATCCCCCGGGAGCCTCAGAAGAAATAGAAGCAATCGGCTACGATGAAGCCGAAAATTCGGAACAAATAACTGATGAATACGTGCTGTTTGATATGGAAGAGGTAGAAAGCGGAGAAAATGCAGATGTACGTGCTGCATTTGATGGGGAATTATTTGAAGGGGTAACCAGAACTGCTGATGGCTCCGCTGCAGAATCTATTCAAGAGGAAAAGGAAGAACAGGAAGAAGCCGCAGCAGCTTCTGCTGCCAGACAGGATTTTCTATCTACTATGGCACCTATAGCCATTCCTGCCCTTGCCCTGTTATTTCTAAGCGTGATATATGTGGATCGGAGAAAATACAGCCACTTGAAACAAAGCGCCTACTCCAATAATCTTACCCCCGGAGCGCCGCCTCTGCAGATGAGTATGCCTGCTACGATGTATTATGTACGCCCTGCTGTGTCGTCAGAAATACTCACCGCTTCCCTGCTCGATCTTGTCAGGCAGGATAAAGTAACACAGGAAGGTAAAGACAGCTTTCGTCTGGAAAGCCGGGAGAATTTAATGACGCATGAGAAAATCCTCGTTTCCATGTTGTTTGATGAAATGGGCAGAGATGGTGTATTTCAGCTTTCGGACATGTCCGATTATTTAAAAGACGAAACGAATTATGAAACCTTTGAAGCGAAAAAAGCAGAATGGCAGAAAGCCGTTATTGCAGAAAAGGAAGAAGCCGATTTAAAAATTAATAAACTCGGTTTCAAGATGGGTCTCGGAGTCGCTGCTATAATTACTTTAGCTTTTGGTATTATATTTCTTGCGAACGGAATGCTCGTGCCATTTCTCCTCCTGCTTGTGTTATTTCTGTTTGTTTTCGGCTATGCGTTAGTTTACCAGCCCCGCACGGAAAAAGGATGGAAACTGCTCCGGGACTGGAAGGATTACAAAGACGAAGTAGACCGCTATGAAACAGAAGACTGGAAGACTCTTCCACCGGAGGAGCAGAAGATTGCTTTTATTTACGGACTCGGCCTGAATCTGAAATCCGTAAAGAACATGAGTGGAGATCTAACAAAGGAATTTTCGACAGCTCCCGAAGCTTCCGCAGGATACACCAGCAACATTCCTATATTTATGACAGCCGGTTTCCTGGCCAGTACGCAGTTCGAGTCTTCGACTGCAGAAGCGGCAGGCTCCTTCAGCAGTTCCGGCACCGGCGGAATTGGAGGAGGCGGTGGTATAGGCGGCGGTGGTGGAGGCTCCGGCGGGTTTTAACTTAAATTTAGAATCCAATCATTTTCATATGATTGGATTCTTTTAGTTTATATTTTCATGCCTTATTTCTATTTTTTAAACGTATCTCTCACATACACTTTAATAAACACTAGAATCGTGAATATCGCTATTAAACCAACGCCTGTTACAAGAAGAATGGGATATTCTATTACCTCGTACAGCGCAAGCAGGAACACCGCTAAAGAAATACCGTACATCACAACCCCCATAAACTTGCATAAGGCGACTTCATCGTACTTTTCTTTTTCACTATCGGACAGTATATTATAGCCTGCAATAAGAAAAGACCCCTTTCCTCTTGAAAGAAGAAAAGCTGCCGCTGAAAAAAGAACAGGCAAAACAAACAGACCTGTAGTCATTTCCCTGACCCTCCTGCACCATAAAGAATTGATTTTAAATCATATGTAAGCGGCTTTAATTCTCCTTCTTCAATATGAAAAATTTCATCACAAAATTCCTTAATATCTTCAAAATGACGGCTTGTAAGTAGAATAGTTCGTTCGGAATTCTGCAGTTTTTTTATGATTCTTTTTAGATCATTGTTCGTTTGATAATCCAGGGAACTAAACAATCCGTCCAGTACAAGGATGTCCTGATTTTCCATAATGACCTGGGCGAGACCAAGTTTTAGCTTCATCCCCCTGGAGTAATTTTTCACTTTCGTTTTATCAGCAGGATTCAAATCAACTAATCTCATCGCGCCTTCAATCTCATTTTTTGTTATTTTATTGTTTATGGCTGCTAAGAACTGGAGATTCTTCAACCCATTATAGATTTCTATGTAGCCCGGGCTATCAATAAATATCCCAATACTTCCGTTAACATCGATACTATTTTCAGACACGTTCCCACGGATTTCAACCGTACCCTCATCAGGCTTCGTGATACCACATATTGTCTTCGTTAATACAGACTTTCCACTTTCTCTGCTCCCAACAATACCGATCGTTTTTCCTTTTTTTATAGACAACTCAATATTTTTAAGAACCGATTGGCCCGCTAACGTTTTAGATACATGAGAAACGTTAATCATCGTTGTCATGTCTTTTATCCTCCCTCTATTAAAAAAATGGCTTCATCTTCCATGAATAATTAATACAATAGATGGTTGAAGCAGCCACCACCTTTTTATGAACTATATAGAATAAACCGATCTTTTTTTAATAAAACGCATATAAAAAATAAATACGCCTATTAGTAATAGCACTAATAAAGGACCTGTTATGAATGAAAATATATTTACTGCCGAAACTGTAATAGTGGTAGGCTCAAAGGCTGTGACTAATCGATAAGCTTCCAGCTGCAAAACGGCCAAAGTAAAATTTTCGATATTTGTGTACAGAAAAGGCCCGCCTAAAATGAGAAATAAATTATTCGTATACATACTGAAAACAAACCCCATTGCTGCCATTAAAGCTGTTAACACTCCCTTCCATATGCTCATTAAAAAACCGTAAACCAGAGGCTGATTCACAAATACAGAGCCAAATATATGATTATTCTCAACAGAGGCAAATGTTTCTCCCGTCGCTGGATCATATCTGGAATAAACAACGTCAATAGGGCTGTTTATGAATAACACCGTTAAAACGCCTGCAAATGAGAGAATAAACATGATAGCAAAAGCACTTCCACTCATAATAAATCCTTTTACAAACAGGTATTTCTTTATATTAACTCTTGGGATTATATAATTAATAAAGTTGTTTTTTCTTTCATAGTACAGAACCCAGCCAGTTGGTACTACGGCAATTAATGCAAACATAAAATTAAAAATCGGCATACCAACTTCCCAGGCTTCAAGCTGTTCTTCCAATGCAAATCTTTTGTAAAAGCTGCTGCACAAATAAATAGACAGCACAGTACACATAATCATGGTAATCAATACCGGCCATTTCACTTTATGCCATTCAAGAGATAGTAAATTTTTCATATATGAATCCCCCCTCGATGAACACTTTAAGGAATACCGGCTGTCAAAACAAGATAATTGAAACAAACATTTCATTTAAAGGAATTAGTATTTTTTGTTCCTTTAAAAATATTGTTTATGCCTTAAAATTGAACACCCAGCGTAATGAAAGAAGTTTCTTTATGTTCGTTTCGGGCAATAATCCTGCCATTATACTTTCCAGCAATCTCTTTTACATGATACAGCCCATATCCTCTTTCAATAGAATGCTCAGTTTTCGTGGAGTAACCCAATTCAAATAACTGCATAAACTGATCATTGCTCATAGCATCAGCAGGATTGCTGACAGTTACTTCTAATTGTTCATTAACTGCTTTAAATGAAACATATACAATGTCTCCACTTGATCCTGCCTCCATCGCATTATCAATCAGAATTCCTAACACTTCCATTAAATCTATGTCTTCGCATGGTAATCGGGAGATAGAAACTTCCCGTTTAATTTCGACATGAATATTCAGCTGTTCTGCTCTTTTCACTTTTGTATAAAGAAAACCGGCAATAACATGGTGATCAATATTTAACAGCTCATATTGTCCATTTTTTAAATATGCATTTTTAATATAGTCCTGCATTTTCACCCGCGCCACTTGAATATCATCTGTCGTCTCTACAAGGCTTGAGACTGCCAGAAGTCTATTTGAGTATTCATGTTGTTTTGCACGGACTTCCACGACCAGTTCATTAATAATGGGAACGTATTGTTCCGTTGTACGCATTCGGTTCTCCATCATTTCTGACTTCCGCTGCTCTGTTAACAGCCAACTAAGGAAAGCAAGAACGAAAAATAAAATAAGCAACAGCTGCATTCGGTTTTGAAATAAAAGGACAGATTGAAAATCAGCTGATATAACCATGCTTAACAGCAGAATAAAAACGTTTATAATCATCAGCTTCGTAAATACGCTGGATGTACTTTTTAAGAATCTACTTATTTTCGTAGAAAACTTCCAATACAATATAAAAACAAAAAATAATGTAATATAGCGAAACCCATCACCCTGCCATGCGAAAATATCACTTATGCCAAGACTCAGCATTCGAATAATAAACCAGATAACAAAAGCAAGAAGAGTAATAATAAAGGTCTCTAAATGATTTAATTTAAACGTTACGCTATTCATTAATAAGAGGACGCACAGCATAACAACTGTTCCCTGCAGAGAGTTTACAGGAAGAAGCTCATAATTTTGGAATCCGATGTTGCTTAGAGCTCCACTTTCTCCAGCAGTAACATTTAATCTGAAGAAAAATATATACAGAAAGAAAATGAAGCACCAAACTCCCATTTTTTTCACATCAGCTATTCTTTCTCTGCCAAACAAAAACATTATAATACCCATCGAAAAAGTGTCTAAGCCGCCCTGAAGCACGAGTGATTCCATCGTTATTTTATTTCCTTTAACAAGGGTTCTCTATATTTAGTTCCAATTGGAATAGTTTGATTAACCCCGCTGAGTTTTACGGTATTTTCTACCTTGTTAATACGCTCAATGAACTCTGCATTAATAATAAAACTTTTATGACATTGCTGAAAACTGCCATTTTTTAAGAGCTCCGCAATGTTTTTCAACGTATAGCCAGCAATGGTTTCTGTCACTAACCCGCCCTCGAATGTTTTCATATGAATTGCCATTTTTTTTCGAAATGATTCCACAAATACGATATCGTTTAAACGATATTCAAATATCATACCTTTTTGCTCAATTCGGATTGTCCTTATTCTGGGCTGCATGCTGCGTATGTAATCAAAAACTTCGTTGAACGCCTGTTTAACTTCTTCTATCGTAAATGGCTTGATTAAATAGCTGTAACATTTCAGTTCACGATAAGCATGAAGTTCTTCTGTCGCAATAGCGGTCGCAAAAATCATAGGTGTATGCTTATACTCTGCCAATCTACGCAGTTCTTTTGCCAGATCGGTTCCTTTGTAGTCCTGAAGTTGAATATCAATAATAAACAGAGAAATAGTATACTCCCGGGCTAACTGCAGGGCTCTTGCTGCACTTACGGAGAAAAGAATACGAAGGTCGGCATCGATTTCCAGTAAAGCCTTCTTTAAATATTCTTGAATATTTTCATCATCTTCAATAATTAATATATGATCCATTTGCTTATACCTCATTTAACAAAATTTTAATGTCTTCTTCTACAGGTACCAGTTTTGATTTTACTATAGGAAGAATTATGTAACCTTCTGCTCTTTTTAAGAGATTAACATTTTCATTCCTCTTCTTGATTTAACGCAGCGGTCCAATGATAAGGCTGAATCTCTGCCAGCGTTTTAAAAATGATTTCATTTTCCCCTGGTATCGTTACGGCAGCTTTAACATCGGCTCCCCAATAAAACAACCGTTCCTGGCAAATCCCGCAGGGAGAGAGAACCTCAAAGGCAGACTGTTCATCATCCCGGGCTATACACAGAGAGTGCGTTACTTTTTGTCCTAATTTATGAGCCTCTAATATGGCTCCGGTTTCCATACAAAGCTCTGTCGCAGCGTTGATCACTTCCGGAGCTATACTCGTTAATACTGTGCCGTCCTCCAGTCTTATTGCTGCTGCCCCTCCCCAGCCGAGAGGATATTTCTTTTCAACCAAATCGGCCGCTTCTTTGTATAACGTATGTGCCGTGTTCATGTTTATCTTCCTCCATAAGTAAATTGCGCTCTAATAAATGTTAACATTTTCCATCATTTTTCTCTATTATGCTCAATAGCCAAATAAATTTTCAAACAGTACCTTGCAATGAATAGTAGTGAGTGCTATATTATTTACAACAGTACTGAATAATAAACAGTAGTGGGAAATGAGGTGTATGAACGGCTGTGAATATCCAATTTAAAAAAGGGGTTCTGGAACTTTGTATTCTTGTTATTTTAGATAAAAAAGACTGCTATGGCTATGAGCTGGTACAAACCGTCTCCAGGCATATAGCGATCTCTGAGGGCTCCGTGTACCCGCTTCTGCGAAGGCTGACAAAGGAAGAATATTTCACCACTTATTTACAGGAATCAACAGAAGGTCCTCCGCGCAAATACTACAGTCTGACCACAAAAGGAAAAACATATCTCAAGCAGCTGATTGAAGAATGGAATGAATTTTCCACAGGGGTTAATCAAATTATAAAAGCAGGTGTAAACGATGAATAAGCAGCAGTTCATGAAAGAGCTGAATCGTTCTTTAAAAAAGCTGCCGGACGAAGAACGCCGGGATATTTCCCAGGACTTTGAAGAACATTTCTTTATAGGAAAACAGGAAGGGCAGTCAGAAGAGGACATTTCCTCCTCTCTTGGCTCCCCCGGGCAGATTGGAAAAGAAATGCTGGCTGTTTATCATTTAGACCAGGTTCAATCTGCAGCTTCCACAGGAAATATGTTTCGCGCTATATGGGCAGTAGCGGGTTTAAGCTTCTTCAATCTTATTATCGTACTTGGTCCTTTTATTGGGCTGCTCGGCCTTGTTCTTGCCGGATGGGCTGTAGGTATTTCTTTTACCGTTTCTCCTGTTTTAGTGCTGGCGGAATTAATAGTTAACCCCGAGGCAAGCAGCATATTCGAATTTTTTATGTCCCTTACGCTCGCAGGAATCGGCCTCTTGATTTCATTTGGAATGCTTAAGCTGACAAAATGGCTGACAAAAACGTTTATTTGGTACTTGCACTATAATATGCGTCTGGTGAAAGGTGGAGCAAAATATGAGTACAGGTAAAAAAATTATTTTTGTGTCCTTTATCTTGATTTTCATTGGTATAGCCGGGAGTATATTCTCCTTTAATCAGCTCGACTCCAAAGCGTATTCGGCTGAAAAAACACTGGATGAACCTTTTACCAATCTTTCCATAGATATAAACAATGACAGCATAGAACTGCTGGCGACAGAAGACTCTGTTACCCGTATGGAGATACAGGGTTTGGATTCGGAAAACTCTGATGAGGAAGTCACAATGGAAGTACGAGATGACACCTTATTTATTGAATCGGCAGACAGCCCCCAATTATTCAATATTGGCCTTTTTTCCGAAGAAGCTAAGCTGACGGTTTATCTGCCTGAAACCACCTATCAGTCTGTGGTCATGAAAACAGATAACGGCAATCTTCATGCCTCCCGGCTTGACGTCGAATCGATGATAGCGGACACGAACAATGGAAATATCGGGCTTGAAGAAATGACGGGCTCACGCACTGAAGTAAATACAGCCAATGGAAATGTTGAAATAACAGAGGTTTCGGGAGAGATATCAGGTACATCAAATAATGGAGACATCACGTTTTCAACAAGTGCGATTGAAAATCCTATAAACCTGGAAACGGATAACGGAAACATTGAAATAAGCACCGAAACGAAACCGGCCAATGCCGACTTTGCTATCAAAACCGATAATGGTACTGCTCGTTTATTCGGTGAAGATAATTCCAAAGAAGTTTTTGGAGAAGGCGAAATCCCTGTAACGCTGCGTTCCCATAATGGTGATATTACTGTTGACCACTAAGCAGCTATATCAAAGAAAGTCCCAGTGCTTAAAAGCATTGCGCCTTTCTTTTTTATTTAGCCGATCCTTCTTAGGATGCTTCCCCCATCATTACGCCGGCTCAAAATAACGGTTCTTCCTGGTTGGAGAGTGTTAGATATATTGGATATAAAGCCAAATATACTGGCAGTGCTATTAAAAAAGCGATTACGGCAGCAATGGAAGGCCCCCAGACAAAATTAAAAGCAAATACAATAAACAGAGTTAAGAATACCAGCCCGCTTGACACCTTTCTTGAGCGTGACGTCGGATATTGCGTTGATTTGCAGTACGGGCACGTCATCCCCTGTTGGACAGCAAAGGAACTTTTCACCGTTTCCCACCATCCCCACGTGTGTTTACAGCTCTGGCATACAGGCATGCAATTCCTCCTTTATGTAAAAAGTAAACAGTTCCCCGGTCTGACATTATTTTTATCAGTCCTTCTCCTCCTTACTTTATCTGTAAGCGGCTTACTACCATTCGAAGAAAAATTTTAAAGACATCGTTATGGCGGAGTAAATCAAAACGGCAATCAAAAAAGAGGGATAGTGCGTGTCTTTTTCACTTGGCAGTTCATGTTTAAATACGGTAAAAATCATCGCTCCTGAAACAAGGGCAAAAATAAATGATCTAAAAAGAGGAATCAGATCAATATTTAAAGCAACTATCCAGCCTATCGCAATTCCCGATCCAAGCATGTACCGGCCGTACTTAGTATATTCCTGGGGAAACTCCCGCCACATTTCGTGAGCTACCGCAATGAAGTGAAGCCCAATCGCTATACAATAAAAAACCGCCTCAATACCAGATACTTCAAAGGACAAAACGGTGTAGGAAACGAGGGCATTGTATAACGCATAAAAGGAAATGGCTGACCAGAAAGAAGAGGTGTGGGATATATAGTTCTGCTTAATAATAATTTGTATACCCAGAAAAAGAACAACGCCAATAAGCCCGGCAAAATAAACTTCTGATTCCATTGTAAAGTGTCGGTATGGTTCTTCAATATCGGTCTGTTCTTTATGCAGCGTCGGCAGCAGATATATAAAAATATAAGAGACCGCCAGTCCTCCTGAAAATGAAAACCATTTCATCCGCATAACCTTTCCAGAAGGGATCAGAGCACCTGCAAAAAAATGGATGATGATAAAAACAATACCAACGATAAATGGAATAAGCATAGGCGAACCCTCCGTCAGATAGGCTTCAAAGATATAACACTACTATTCTTACAGTATAAGGATAAATTCAGTTGTTTATGTAAGTGATCTTCTCCCGGTACCTATTATTCGATCCAGCGCTATCGTTCTGGTAAAATACCCTTACAGCAGTATCGAGGAGGTATGATCATGAAAGAAACAAATCACCTGACTCTTGAAGGTATCGACCGCATTGTAGAGATGGCATGGGAGGACCGGACTCCCTTTGATATGATTGAAGTGCAGTTCGGTTTAAAGGAGAAAGACGTGATTAAGCTTATGAGAAAAGAGATGAAAGCATCATCTTTCCGCATGTGGCGCAAACGGATGAATAACCGCAGCACTAAGCACGCAGCACTGCGCTCAAAAGAAGTAAAGCGGTTCCGCTCCCCAAACCAAAAGCCTTTATCGTACTAAAATTGAACCAATTCAGGAGCAGGTTCTGGATTGGTTTTTAATCTGCTTTGTTAATTGTTACTACTTATACTAGTTGGAAATCGATCTGCTTCTTTTTTTATCTACAATTATTAGTACGGTCAGAACAGCTACGCTTAAGAGAACCATAAACAAAAAGGATAAATACAGTGTCATAAATCCTCCAAATACTTCATCAAATTCCAGCAGCGCTTTGTCAGGATCGTATACTCCCCCGCCGGAAATATACCTGGCAATTTCAAGGTACATCAGATGATAATAAATGCTCATCCATAAAGACCCTGTATATTCGCGATACAGCTGCAGGGCGATCCCGAACGCAAAGAGCAATATAAAATAATCGATAGTCAGCTGCATCGGCTGATTGAAAAATAGAGCGGCTAATGACATCGCCAGTAGAGGCACACACATGAAAAGAAGCAGCTGCAGAAATAAGGAAATAATAAATCGATATTTCTTCCGCAGCTCTGAAAATATCAAGCCTCGAATGAACACTTCCTCCGGGAATGCCTCATACATAAATGCCGTAATGGTGTTAATCAAAACGGCAAGCAGAATAGGGCCAGTCAGATTAAAGCGGACGTTTTCAATGCCTCCAAACAATGCAGCGGTGACAATCCCTGATAGAAGCAGAAACAATGGCAGTGCTGTCCCAATGAACCATTTAGCAACGGAGTCGGCTTTTGTTAAACCGATGTCTTTAAACAAATCAGGATTTTTTGCTTTCAGCCAGTACAGAACGACAAGAGTCAAGCCGGTAAACATAATGCCCTGAAGGAAAAGCGCTGTCTCTCGGTTCATTCCCTCTGTTTCGATTAAATAGCGGCCGGTATTTCCCGATACGAATAGAAATATAGATACCAGGAAAAAATACAAGATTAATCGACTGACTTTATACGTTGATTTTTTCAACTAGCTTCCCCCTCTATTAAAGCCCGGGTGGTTTCGTAAGATATCTCTTCATTTATCAGATTTATCATTCTAAATACGACTTGTCTTCTACAGAGTAACTGAATAATAATTGTAAACTAAAATCAAAAAAGGAGTCAGCCAATGGATTTAAGTACAAAAAGAGGATGGACGTATTTTAGTATTGCGTTATTTACCTTAGGTGTAGTTTTCTTTTCACTTCGTTCTTCTCCTGTAAATATCAATGATGTAACAGAATACATTCTTTATTCTTTGCAATGGGGAGTAATTCTTTTTGGAATAATATGCTTAGTTTTTCGATTGTTTTTTTCTAAATTTATTGGGAAGCAGTAATTGAAAACTGGAACTCTACTATTAAGCGGTACCTGCTCAGCGGTCGTTTTTTTTTCCTTCATGACCCTATACCAGATTTCCACTTGTTTTGCGGTTTCAATGGTCCGCAGCTTTTCCAGTCGAATCTCTAATTCTTCCAAGTGGTCAAATAAGCGCACCCCCTGTCCAAGAATAATAGGTGCAAACGCAACCTGCAGGTCATCCGCCAAATTCGCTTTTAATAACTGCTGGCCAACGTCAGCCCCGAGTACTACCACATCTTTTTCTTTGGCTGCCTGTTTAGCCTGATGAACCGCGCTTTCGATACCATCTGTTACAAACGTTATGGTAAGGTTCTCATTTTCCTTTGGATGGTTAGCCGGTGGATGATGGGTCAATATAAACAAAGGTACCTGAAATTCATAATCATCTGCATAGGCATCCGGATCCTCACTCATATCAAAAGTATTCCGCCCCATCACTACCGCTCCCGTTTTTGCCATCTCCGCTTGAATTACTTCATTCGGCTCAAAGCTCTCGTAAAGCTTTCCCAGTTTTCCATCCCGGTCGCTGATATACCCATCCACCGATAAGATCATTCCCAAGCATACCCTTCCCATGTTCTTCCCCTCCATTTTTCTTTATTGGTGTCCGTCTAACACTATTATGCCAGTCGGAGAAACCCGTCTCTTTTATGTATTCTTCTTTGACGTCCTATAACCCTTTCAAGAAATAAATCGACTGCTTTCAAGTTAAAAAAGATGGGATTTATAACGTGCAGACAATATAAAAAAAGCCCGTAAAGTCATGTATGACCTTTACGAGCGCTATTATAAACTTTTACTTAATTGGTAGTTTTCTGCTGCAGGAACTCTTCGGTTGAGGTCACTTCTGCATACATGCCATGCAGTGCGCCTACAAATGAGTAATGAACCTGTTCGGCTGAAGTGGTTTTGTTTTGATACGTCAACTCTTTTGTCGCGCAGGCATCTTCGATAAGCGTTGTTTCATAGCCTAAATCTACTGCTGCCCGAACGGTAGCATCAATACACATATGGGTCATCATCCCTGCCACTACTACCTTCGTTATACCTTTTTCTTTTAATTGGCTCTCTAATTCCGTGTTTAAGAAGCTGTTTGGAAAGTTTTTGACGATGATTTTTTCATCTTTCAATGGCTGAACCGTTTCATGATGTTCCGCTCCCTCTGTATTCGGAAGAAAGAAACCTAAAGAGGAATCGCCTGCGATATGCTGAACATGGAAAATATGGTCGTTGTGGTTTTCTCTAAACCATTCAATAACTTTAGCGGCATTTGCAGCTGCAATGTCAGGATTACTTAGTTCCATTTTGCCACCTGGAAAATAGTCTTTTTGAATATCGACAACGATTAAAGCTGTACTCATTTACTTCACCCCTTGCTGAGTTTTTCATACAAGTTAATCATATACTTAATTTCAATTTAAATCGATGGAAGTGATCTATGTAAAATATGCAGCTTTCGTTTGTAAATGTTGAGACAAAAGACATGTAAATTATTATAGCTGCTTTAGCAATTTTTATTATGCTAAAGTAGCGCATTACAGTTTAGTCTTCTTTTCTATCGAGCTTGCATAAAATAAGATTGACAACGAGGCAATAGAAGGATACATTATAAGAAATAACTTAATATCCTTTGGAAAAAGGGGAGTAGCTTTTTCAATAAAATCGTCAGGACGGGAGAAATCCCCGGTTTTATTGGCAGCCTTGTGCTGTTTGCGAGACCTTTACCTATGAGACGGGTAAAGGCTTTTTTGTGCCTTCACCGCCTCAGCGGTGAAGGTTTTTTGTGTGGATGCACAATAAAACGTATCGCGGCAGGGTAACGGGTTTATCTAAAAAAGGAGAAGATAAACATGGAACTTAGTCTGCTGATGGAATACGGATGGGTGCTTATTGTCCTGATCCTTATTGAGGGAGTGCTGGCTGCTGATAATGCGCTCGTACTCGCTGTAATGGTCAAAAGACTCCCACCGGAACAAAGGAAAAAAGCGTTATTTTACGGCCTGGCCGGCGCATTTGTCTTTCGTATTGCCTCTTTATTCATTATCTCGTTTCTCATTGACGTATGGCAGGTACAGGCCATTGGAGCTCTCTATCTCTTATTGATTGCGCTCCATCATATTATCCGGAAAGTCTGGTTCCATAAAGAAGGTGCAGCGGAAAAAAAGACGCAGGAAAACGAAGAAAAACCTGCCGGGTTCTGGCGTACCGTAGCAAAAGTGGAAGTAGCAGATATTGCCTTTGCGGTTGATTCTATTCTCGCCGCCGTCGCTCTGGCGGTGACTCTGCCCCGGACCAACCTGCCCATGATCGGCGGAATGGACGGCGGGCAGTTTCTTGTTATTCTGACGGGTGGACTGATCGGGGTGGTCATTATGCGATTTGCTGCGGGGTATTTTGTCACCTTGCTGGAAAGCAGACCTGGTCTTGAAATTGCTGCATTCGCTATTGTCGGCTGGGTTGGGGTAAAGCTGATGGTTCACACTCTTTCTCATCCTGCCTTAGCAGTGCTCCCAGAACATTTTGCAGAATCCACTCTATGGAAATTATCTTTCTATATCGTGCTGGTAGGTATTGCAGCACTCGGATGGATACTGTCTAAGGATAAAGGGGCACCACAGAACAAGGCAGCACTTAAAGAAAGCTCTGTCAGCCAAAAATAGAGCATACCTCTATGAGTCAGGCTCCCCCATAGCTAATTCTGTATAACCGTTCGATTCTCGCGCAAATAAAATCGACACCCGCGTTCCACAAATGCATCCTATGACTTTATAAGAAATAAATAACATTTTACTACCGAAATTATCTAAAATAACAGGAGTGATACCAGACATGAATGCATTTAACACAAACGATCAAAAGAAAAAACTGGATTCTAAGACCATAACTCGTATAGCATCCGGTATAGCCATACTTTTACTAATCAGCAGTTTGTATTTAATTATGTTTAACTCTGCCATATTGTCTACCGGAGTAGTAGGGTATGCCGTTGTATTGTTATTTATCGTACTCCTTGTATTATATGTGGTGAGTTTAACGACTGGAGAACTTTTTGCAGATTATATGATTCAAAAACGCCAAAATAGAAGCTAGACATCATGGTTTTCCTTCAAATAGGAGTTCATGAAAGAGATATCAAAACCCCCTTCTTCAGGAGAATCTTTCTGGAGAAGGGGGTTTTCCTGTTATATCATACCGTCATTTCAAAAGGATGAATAAAGATAACCATTTGTTCCTATCTGCTATCAATTGGTTTTTTCTACTATTTCCATTCTATATTTTTCTTCCTAACAGTTTGGCCATGATAAGAAACACTACTCCAACTATTCCCATCCAATAGACAGGCAGGACTACCGTTGGGCCAAAAGAAGGCAGCCATAAATACATTGCTAAGACGATCACTCCTGGAAAAACAGCGAACATTAAACCAGATAATATATATTCCTTTATTTTAGAGGTATGCCGAAAACACGACCACTGAATATATCGAAAGACGCTATACGCTAAAATCGCCAAGGCTGCCACTCCCATTATTAACCCAACGATCGTCGTCCCCAGGCTGTAGGTCTTCGTTTGCTCCAAATGATGAAACCCATAGGCAAGGATCGTTTGAATCAACCCACTGGTAAACAAGTAAAACCCTAAAAAATAGCAGATCCCCATCATGAATAAGGCCCTTACTTTTTTCGGGAGCGCCTGCGGAAGTTCACCGACAATCTCCCTGGCATATTGTTTGGGGTCGGAACCAAACAGTTCCCTGCTATCTCTTCCTTCTTCCTGCAAAATAAGAAGATGATCCAATAATTCCATTAAAACTTCTTCGGTCTCTGCTTCGCTTTTATCAAATGAAAGACGAACGTATACAAGCATATCTTCATACACTTTTTTATTTTCCACATTTAACTGCTCTCGTTTTTCGTTGTTTTCATCCACCAGCGTATTCACTTATGATCCCCCCCTATCCAGTAATTGGTCAACTGGTGATTTAAGCGAATTCCAATTTTGTCGAAAGGCTTCCAATGAAGCTTCTCCTGCCGACGTCAACGTATAGTATTTTCGATTTGGTCCACTGTCAGAAGCTCTCATTTCTCCATGAATCAGCTTTTCTTTTTGCAATCGCAGCAGCAGCGGATAAATAGACCCTTCCTTAACATCGATGCCCTGCTGTTGTAACTTAACCGCTAATTCATATCCGTAGACGGTTTCCCGGGAAATAATAGCTAAGATACATCCTTCCAATATCCCCTTCAATAACTGACTGCGTTCGTTCATTTCTCCACCTACCTTGTATGGCATGGTACTTAACCAATACATAACCTGCTTTCGTTAGCGAAGCAGGTTATGCTTTATATATAGATACTTATCAGCTAACTTGTTATACAACATAGTTAAATATTAACGGCTTTGAAATAAAAAAGCAATGGCACGTTACTGAAAACTAAAGAATAAACCGTTTTTTTATTATCGGATTACTGATCGAATCATCTACATAACATTTAAACAAGATCATTTATATTCAGCCAAATATTAAATATGATATCATCGCCTTCCTAATAAAATGAGTGATTATTAAGGCATAACAAATCCATGTGTCTCTTTTTTCAAATATAGATGCGTTATTAAAGGTTCTAAAGTAAAACTATATAGCACATATATCTTCAATCCCAGCGAAGATTAAACCAATGATCATCCATTGCGCTTATATGCTTCTATACTTAAGTTAACAGCTTAGCTCATTGCCTGGATCGATATATTTAACCTTAAAATTTCCTCCCTACCTCTTTTTTTATCACTGCTATTTCCCCCTTTAATAATCCAACTAAAATGGTACACTAATTACCTTTAATTGGATAGGTAGGTTTATATTTGAAAAATAGTTATAAGATCTAGGAATTATCAATATATATCAAGCCCAGCTTTTCTTATAGCAGGACCATTACTTTTTTATAACTCTAAACTACTAATAAAAGAACGTATAATACTTCTCATTAGTAAACAAAAAAATTAATACAGTTAATAATTTTCGAAAAGGTGTTAACTTTTTGGATGGAAAAAAGTCTTATACGTGAAGGGAGGGGAATCATTGCATTCACAGGAAGAATTCGTTCGGGCTTTACATAAAAAAACAGATGTTATCTATAAGTACTTAGTAAAGATAGGAGCCGCCCCAAAGGATGCAGAAGATATTGTCCAGGAATCGTTATACAAGTTGATGCTATATATCGATTCCATCGATCCAACTAAAGCATACAGCTGGCTGTTTCGGGTAGCGATTAATCAATACTATGATTTATGCCGCCGGCAGAATAAGGAAATACAAACGTCTTTCGAACATCTTGAGTTTGTAGATGACTCCTTCCTGCCTGAAGACTTTGTTGCACAAGATGAAATGAGAAAAGAGATCCAGGTCACCCTCGACCAATTACCACCTCTTCAAAAGCAGCTGCTTTTACTCAAATATGAGATGGAATTAAGCTATGCAGATATGGCAGAACTGTTGAATTTAAATCCGGGAACGGTAAAAACCTATTTATTTCGAGCCAGGCAAACATTTAAAAAACGGTATAAAAAGGAGTAGGAAAACTATGGCAGACAAGAAAAATACTAAAGAAAACGAATTAGACAAGCTGTTCGATCCAAATAATTCCAATGATTCGTTTTCAAAAATTATTGGAAAAGCCCGTAGAAGAAGCATCATTCGGAATATTCTCATCTCCATTTCTGTCTTGTTTTTCTTGATTATTTTGGTGGGTTTTTCTTGGCTTTCTATTATGAGATGGAGTGAAACCAACGCCATTCGTGATATCGAGTTATTCAACAGGATCACCAATCCAAACGTAGAGGAGTCCGGTAGCCAGCAGCAGGGCAATAGCTTTTTCGAAGGAATTCTGCGATTTAATCGATACAAGGAAGTCGAAGGAATTCCTGTGGATTGGAGTGAAGAGGTCATGACATACAGCCTGTTTGGCGGCGTCAGTGGATTCGCCGGCAGTCATTCCCCTGTTCAACTGCAAGAGGAAGGCGAAGATCAAGTAAACGTATATGACCGGGAAACCAAGCAACGAATGATGAGCTTTTATCACCCCAAGGTAGCGTATGATCAATTAGCTAATGGCGTAAAGGAGTTGGAAAACTATCCGGAAGACACCGTAGCGGAAGTAGCTTTATCCTTCGATCAGACCTACAGCCCTTCGGAGATTGAAGAAGCGATGCCGGAAGAAATCAATGTGAAATGGCATTGGACCGATACGTACTCCGCTGCTGATATAGAGCGTAAAAACGAAGGAATAGAAGAGCAGAACGGAAGTGGAGCTCCTGAACTGGCCACACAGATCTACGGATTTGATGCATCCATGGAAGCAGAGGGTTTTATTGATACGATTGAAACGGGATTGAGTATCGAAAATGGGAAATATGTTGGTGAATACGAACGGATTCATAATAATCTAACAGAAGAGGACTCCCGACTAACGGAAGAAAATGTAGAAGTCATTGGCGCAGTGGTTACGGGAAGCGTAGAGGATCTCCAACTGCTGGAAGACTCAACTATGATCCGCTCCTCTACACTGGGTGTTACCGCCAATCCGTATCAGTAACTAGAAAAAGAGATGCAGCTTAAATATCACAAGAGTTAGGTTAATTAGGGCTTCTCTTCTCCGGTACACTACCGAACACATGTCAGCCGATCAGCTAAATAAATAACTTTAGCTATACGAGATCACTACCTACATTTTTGTTAGAACTCTTCTCGTCTTTTACATGTAGGGAATCGTTCTTTTTTGGTGATCACCTTTGACAGAGAGGTTTTCTCTAGAGGAAAACGGGTAAACAGAGCGTATAAGAGGGGGATTTTTATCAGCTAGGAGGCAATTTCACTGATGGAATTCCAGAAATTTGTGACAAGAGTGCAAAGTACATTTAATGTACGGGATACGGAAAGAAAAGTAGTAGAAGGCTTGGCGTTTATTCGGGATTTGATAAATGATCTGGCTAAGCAGGTAGATATAGACAATGAGGATTTTTCTGCTGTGGGAAGAGGCGCAGTGTCGTCTATCCATCTTAAAAGCAAAACTTTGGAATTTCGAACGCTGGACTATAAAACTATTGTTGTGCAATTATCGGATACGGAGGAAGAGATATACCGAAAAGAGATAGACTATTTATACCTACCAAATGACAAAGACGAGCTGGTCAGTAATCACTATAAGATTCCATTAAGCGAAAACTTGATGAAAAAATATTTAAACCGGTTTGAAGATGATTTGATGAAATAAAGCGTTCTTTTACTATATTGTTTAATGCGGTCTTTCTCCTATTGAGAAAGACCTTTTTTATATTCAGACTCTTTCTTGATTACATTATTATCATTTATCAAATTTTTGAGAATTTCTAACAAAAATCAGACTTAGTTATTTAATGTGAGAAAAAACTGATAGGTATCATTGATTTTTGATAATACTGGCCCTGGTCCAAAAATGTGGGATCGAGCTTATACTCTTTATACATATGTTCCTTTAAGTAGATATAATCCAGCTGAATCAAAGGATAATAAATTTATTCGAGACCATGGACATGAGTGGACATAAGCGGAATTATGAGTCTTTTCAATGACAATCACTATTATGCGCCTAAATACTTTTCACCAAAAGCTCGATAAAGCTGGAAATAGACCAGCCTTAACAAGATAAAGAGAATTAAAGATATTCTTAAATTATGAATAAACTTTTGTATCATTAGTTATGTTTTCAATCTTAATAAAATCGAACTCTGCTTCGTAGCCTTCTCCTTGTGGACTGCAAGCATAAATACCAACCATAATACTCTCTGTCTTTTCTGCTAGGTGAGCTATTCTTATTTGACTCCACGACATACCATTTAACGAATAATCAACATAGTAATTATCTTCTCTTCTAGTTATTCGGTAATAAAGTGAAGACTGTTCTTCTAAAAATTCCTGACTAGACCAATCAGAATAACCTTGATTGGTTACAACGACACCTAGTTTACTATTATCATCTGGTATATATTCAACAGACGTCTTTAACCAAGTATCACTTGAAAATCGTACCATTAAACCTGCTTGGTCGTATCTATTTTCTGGATTGGATTTTACCTTAGTAGTTACTCTAAAATCCCCTTCTACTTCACAATACAAAAAATGTCCATTATCAGCTTGAAAACCATAATGTGTTTTTTGCCAAAAATCTGTTTGCTTGTCAGTTTTAATAACTAAGTTTGAATCTTTGTAATTAAGCTTCCATTCTTTAGGTGGAGATAACCAGACTAAATTTTTCTCTATTTCGGTATTGTTAAACTTCTCTATCAATATGATGCTATCATTCATAATTACTGCCACCTTTACTTGTATATTTAATTCTTGAAAATGAACGAAATCCGGCATTTAACCCATCACGATTCAATCAACGGTTTCAGAGAACGTCTCTCTCACGATGAAACAGACCCGCCGCTGCTTATCAAGGTCTTCCACCCGAGAAGATCTAGTTTATTCTATCGGGATAGAGACCACAGACTCTTCCCATCAAACACGTAGAGGCTTTTCAAAGAATGAAACCAAATAATAAAACCTTCCCTGCATCTTCTGGACATCCATTCTATACAGTGCCATACGATCCAAAAGCTTACATGCATGCCCGCGACTTCTCTTCCCCGTTTTTCGGTACATTAGAGGATCTCGTAAAGGGAAAAGCTCCCGGTGTGATGGGTGGCTATTTTTCACCTATTTCCAAACCGATATAGCAGATACCTAAATTTAATAGTAGAGCAAGGTTAGGAAATAGGAAAGGAAGAATGAATAGGAATAAAAGTTTCTAAAAATTAAGACTCATAGGAAGCGGAAATGATCGCCCAAGCCGTTTTTGTTACTGAACTCGATATTACAGTGGAGAAAGAATAAAAAAGAATAAGTGGAATATTTAACATAATCGCGGTTATCCGACGTTTTTTCTATACTATAAAAAAGAGAAAAAATCTGCAGTCAGCAGCATCTTCTCTCTTTTTCTGTTTGTAGAATTATACTTTTACGAACTCCATATATAAAATAGATTAGCATTCGATATATTGTCAGAGCCGGTCACAAAAAGGCTCTGATTATGTTAGGACGACTTTTCACATATATTATCTAATTGCACCAAATACTTGAAGATAAAATGAACGGATGCTATCCGAAATTATTAATTACATAGCACACATTAATAGAATCCAATATAAACATACAATACAATATAACTCAGTATCAGGCTAATAACAAAAAGAACGGATTTAATTGGAGCAAATTGAAAGGCAGAGCTGGTATCTCCCATAGGGGTTTTTTTCCATAAAAACATCATCATATCTCCAAAAATATAAACGATATTAAAAACAAAGGATCCACCAACGATAAAATTAGCAAGCCCAGGGTTATCAAAAAAAGAATAAATAAAAAAAGCAATACAAAGAAAAATAATCGTTTGTAAAATAAACCCACCCATAACGAACAGAAACGATCTTTTTCCATCTGGGTCATAGGTGAAATAGGTACGAATAAACTCTCCCTCTTCGTCATTTGGTTTGATCCAGTTTTTATGTTGATCTCGTAAGACAACGTGGGCCGGATATTGGAATAACCTGATTCGTATATTTTCCTGAGGTATTTTTACTAAGAATCTTCCTACAGTATAGTGACCCAGTTCATGAGACCAAATGTGAGTGAGTAGTAATATATAACCTCCTGAAATCCAAAATAAAATATCCACGTTATTCCTCCAATAATAAAATTGTCCATAATTGCATAAGACTTATTCCATTATTTCGCCTATTTGCTGAATTTTCACACCCGAACTATTAAGATAATTGCATCAAACCATACTCAAAGGCCATATCAGGAGTTTTAAACAACTTTCTTATGAAAATAGATTATCTTCTTTATTCAATGATTTTTGACATAACCGTTAGCTGCGGTTGAAAGCCATATTTTTTATACATCTTATCTGCTGAGTTTCCTGCTACAATTTTCAAATCAATTATTTCTACATCATTTCTTTGAAATTCTTTCATGGCCCAGTCCATTAATAAACGACCGTAACCTCGGTTTCTATATTTTTTATTTACATATAAATAGTCTAACGTTCCACTTTTTCTTTCAAAACTAATTTTACAAAATCCAATGATTTCTCCATCCAGCAACAAACCATTCACTATACCAGAGGACTCCCTCATTTGTTTTTTCATCGTATTTAACGTTTCATGATATGGTTTTAACGGATAAATGCTATTAAAATGAGTTGATACTTTATTGTGATAAGCAGCTAATTCTATCAAGCAGCTTTCTAAAAGATCAATCTCTTCTATGTTTAATACTCTCTGTTCCAAACTAAACAACTCCCTATATAATCATTATATGAATCAAAAACCCTCATGTTTTTTATACTGGTTTGATCTTATTTATAAGAAAAGGTTATTATGTATACCTACCTAAAAAATAAGCTAGAACAGAAAGCAGGTGAATTATGCATTCTTATCTATTTCAAGTCTTAGCTATCGTAGGATTTATCTTATTTTTGACAGCTCTTTATATTCAATCTTCTGGTCTTATCATCGGTGCGATTCTTTTAATGATAACTCCTTTTGTTCGAAATATTTATACTCGATTGAAAAATGGGGAAATAATAAGAGCAATTTTAGCTGTAGTCATCGTCACCATCGTAGCTTTTATTGCAATCGGTGCTATGTAAATTAAAAATAGCTTGTCCAAAGGACGATATAACATCGTTTTAGAAGCTGTGATGCTACATATTAAACAAGGAAATGAAGTATAGCAGAAAGATAGTTTCGTTATAAGCTGCTAAAATAGCGTAATGTATTTCACATAAATAAAGTGACAAACAGGAGATATATTATGAAAAAACTTGAAACAGAAAGACTTTATTTAAGAGAATTAGTAATGGAAGATAAAGATGCATTGTATAACATTCTTTCTGATCCTGAAACGATGCAATATTATCCCCAAACCTTTGACGAAGTTAAAGTAAAACGTTGGATTCAATGGAATATGGATAATTATCAAAAATATAATCATGGCCTATGGGCAGTCATTCTAAAAAATAATGATGAATTTATTGGAGAATGTGGGATTACTATGCAGGAAATAGAAAATGAAATAGTACCAGAGATTGGATTTCATATTCAAAAGAACTATTGGAACAAAGGATATGCAACCGAAGCAGCGATTGCCTGCAGAGATTATGCGTTTAATACTCTAAATTACTCTAAAATATTTTCATACACTACCCTTAGAAATATCCCCTCTCAAAAAATCGCAAAGAAACTTGGAATGCAAACATACAAAATTTTTGAGAAAAACGATGAAAATCAGATTGCTCAAATAGTATTTAATACTAAGCAGGATAAAAATCGAAGTAAATAATATCCTACTAATTGATTTAACAGTATCATTATTTTGGAAACGATCAAATAGGAGGAATCGTTAATGAAATCCGTAAAGGTGTATCATTATGATGCGTTTAGCAAGGAACCAAATAAGGGAAACCCGGCAGGAGTCGTGGTAAACAGCGAGGAACTATCAGATGCACAAATGCAGGAAGTCGCTTTTAAAGTCGGATTTAATGAAACAGCTTTTCCCGTTTCTTCCGAAGCAGCAGACCTCCGAATACGTTTTTTCACACCCAGGCATGAAATGAATTTATGCGGCCATGCTACCGTGGCTACGATGCATGCGTTACATACCCAAGGGGTCCTGGAGGATAAAACAGAATTCACCGTGGAAACGAAAGCCGGCATTTCACCTATCACTATTCAATCAACGGTTTCAGGGGACGTCTCTATCACGATGAAACAGGCCCCGCCGCTTTTCGAGGAATTCACAGGATCCCGAGAAGATCTAGCTTATTCTATCGGGATAGATGCCAGTGATATCCATGACACTTTCCCCATTCTATACGGAAGCACTGGTGCCTGGACCTTATTACTCCCCATCAAAAACATAGAGGCTTTTCAAAGAATGAAACCAAACAATCAAGCCTTCCCTGCGATTTTGAAAGAACGACCTGCATCTTCTGTGCATCCATTCTGCACAGAGACATACGATCCAAAAGCGGACATGCATGCCCGCCACTTCTCTTCCCCGTTTTCCGGTACATTCGAGGACCCCGTAACGGGAACAGCTTCCGGTGTGATGGGTGCCTATTTTTCTACCTACATCCAAACCCATATAGCAGATCCCCTCCATTTAATAGTAGAGCAGGGTCAGGAAATAGGAAAGGATGGGCGAGTAGGAATCAAAGTCTCTAAGAATCAAGACGCACTAGAGGTGGAAATGACCGGCCAAGCCGTTTTTGTTACTGATTTCGATATTACGTTGGACAAAGAATAGAATGGAGAGAAGATGCTGATCAAAGCACCTTCTCTTCTTTTCCAATTTTTAAAAAAGTTATAATTTTTAATACAGTATCTATCTATAATAAAAACATCATGTAAACCGATCATGTAGAAACATTGATATTCAGCATTTTCTACTGAGCTTTTTAAGTCTACTCTAACAAATCCAAAAGAAAAAAATAAAACAAGTGTTTTAAAGAATGATATCGTTTTGCTGCAAACCATATCAATGGCCAGGCTGCTAAAGCTGCAATACATAGAGCTCCCCCTAAGAAACCCCAGGCAATGCCTTCCCATCCTCCGGCAAATAGACCGTATATCCCCATACCTACTCCCATAACAAGAAAAATCCAGACAGGAAGCAGGATCCATCGGTGGAAGGAAAAAATCCGGTACAGAATGATAGCTCCTATACCCATCAGAAAGACTTCAAATAGAACTATATAGAGAAATACTTCCATCCCATTCATCCGTTCCCTCCTCCCTTTTGAAAAACAAAAGAGAACATTTCTTTATCTCTCACACGCTTATGATAAACGTACCTACTATCTTATAAAGACAGGAACTGTATTATTATCATAGTAAACTCATGCACTCATTTATTTACTAGCCTTCGATTTTTCTTTTTTATAAAGTATGTAGAAAAATAGTGAAATGAATAGACAAGCGATAAAAGCTCCTATTTGTATTTCGTTTGGAAATATGAAAGAGAGTATTAAAAAAGAAGTTCCTATAAGTAGAATCACTAAAGATAACATGAGATTTGGACTGTTCATTTTCGCACCTCCACTCACTGGAATACCGGGAACACGGTTTTTTCTTTCGCAATGTTAACCTATCTCATCAACGTATAATGAAAAGGATATTTGATGGGAATTTTGTTTATTCTTAATGATCCCTAAAAAAGAAATTTTTCTTTTTCTATAGCTCTAAAGGGAAAAAATAAACAACCACTCTGTTTTAATATTTAAGGATCATTAAAACCAAAAATACCAGCGAAAATAATCAATAAATGTAAAAGCATAATTAAAGTATTAATACTTATTAAAAAGAAACGAAACTGTTTTTTTGATAAAACACCAAAAAATATTCCTAATATAGAAAACAGTATTGGCATAAAAATAGTTAATTCATCAAAGACATTATATAAAAGTAAAAAATCTATTCCTAGTGACGTACTGAAAAACGGAAATACTGACAAAAACAGAAAAAGCCAAGATAGTATAGTAGATATTAATTTAATCAACTAATCACCCTTTATAAGTGAAGTGTCATTTTATTTTGAGTCTTATATTATATCATTCTAATAAATTGGTTCAATTATCAATCAAGGAATCTTGGTATAGTAATCCGTTTTCTATACCTTTTTTGCTTATTACAGTAAATCTATATTTCTCCAATAATCCCTGTCATTAACACAATCCAACTTATTCAAAGCAGCTCGAATACAAATAGGGAGAAAAGAGGCTGATAAAAGCACCTCTTCTCTCCTTTTTTATTTGTAAAATATAACTTTTTCGAGCTCTATAAACTTCGGGAAGTCAAAGTGAAATAATATTGGTTCTTTCCTTTTCATTTTATGCACAAAAAAAAATAAATGGCTAGAGTCTCCTACCGTTTATTTCTTATGCACGAAAAAAGAAAATGATTATTGTATATGACGATAAAATGAAAATCTATGCAAATTAATTATACCAGCTCAAAAGAATATTATGCTCGAACACTTCCTTATACCTAAAGGAGATTAATATTATTCAATGAAAAAACCCTTCTATGTTTCTTCCCATTCACTGTTCGTCAATTAATCATCCTCTTGTACTTCAAATATTTTATGTTCTATCGTTTTTTTACAACAAAGGATAGCCTGCCGTTTATAGATACAAAATTTCTCTTATGCTAGACTGGAATGATATTCTATATTCGGAAATTAAAAATAGTGCCAAGGAGTGGATATGTCATTGATGAAGTGTATTGTCACGGCCAAGTGAGTAAACAAGAATTTGTGATGTACAATTTATTTCATGCAAGAAAGAGATTTCTTATCAGTACGGCGAGTTTATTTTTATTAATGTGGCTCTTATTTGCGATGCTTACAAATTCCACAGAAATGTTTGGTGACAACTTTCCCGTTCTGGGAATTTCTATTTTCGGTGGATTGGTATATGTCATAGCCGTTTTTGCTTTCCAAAAATCAATTGCTAAGAAAACATACGAAAAAGACCCAACCGAGAGGATGCATATTACCTATTTCATAAGTGCAAAGGAGATATTTTTGCAGCATGAAAAAGGAAGAAGGACATTTGTCTGGGACGATGTGTACAAGGCCCACATCCGAAAAGATAAGTATCTCTTGTATATGGGACCACATAAAGCATTACTGGTCCCTTTCCGCTTCTTCGAATCAGATAAAGAGAAACAAGCTTTCGAAGAATTAATGAAAACCGAGTTAAGTGCTGACCAAGTAGCATGGAAAAAGAAAAAGACGTCCTCTACCTCTTCGTGAGGAAGTGCGTCTTTTTTGTTAAGAGCAGCAAATTACGGCATAATCAACAGCACCTTCCGGGATATATATTTCATCTCCTTTGATTTTATATGGAATATTATGTTCTTCTAGGCTTTCAACATTTGTATTTCCGTGTTCTCCGAATTGTACATATACTTCCTCATACTCTGCTTAGCATCTCCCAGTCCTATAATCAGTATTAATATCGTTATAATACTTAACTTCATAGTACAACACCCTCTCTTATTCGAAAACACAAAAACAATTCAATAATTTCATCATTTTTTATTAAAGATTTATAAACAACACCTTTATAAAATTACAATAGGAACAGTGTGCAGAAAATTGCTTAGCGTTGTAAATACGCATTGTCTTGACAATATCCTGCTATTTTTACCTGTTCCTAAAAATTTAATTTTGTGAACGGATATTAGCTTGTTTGATCTTATATATACCAGAAAGTCATTTTCATTTATTTCTTTAGGCTATAGTATTTACAATAAATTTCCATAATGTTAGGTTCATTATAGGAGGTGGAGAAATGGGTGTTATAGTAGGCGCTAGATAAGCCACTTTTACCGGTACTCCAGTAGGCTTATGGAGACTAATCTAGAGACAGGCGATACTGCAACATACTGCTTCGACTAATAATGGCAAATAAAAACGTTATTCAACCAAGTACGTTTCTTATCATGATTACAGGGATATTGATAGGAATTATCTTTTTAGTTCCTGCTATAGGAGCTTTATCTCTTATCTTTATCCTTCCACCGATTGTATTACTAGGAATTTTATTTGTTATTAATAAACAATAAGATCAAAACTCATATAAAAAACCGTAAATAAAAAAACCCGAATTAAGAACAAGTAATAAAACGTCATGATTTGGATTTCAGTTCCATTTCAAACAGTAATTTTTTATGTTATCTTCCAGAATAAGGAGAATAATCTTGAAAAAAATAAACATACCTTTTGCTTTTTACATATATCTTACTATACTTGGGCTTTTTCTTATTCTTTTTGATTTGCCTTCCGTTCCATATTTTATGCTTTATATGGTCATAGGACTTACACTTGGAAACTCTATTATTATTATTTTTTATAGAGAAAAATTTAGCCTTCATAGCTTACTTGGTGGAATATTTCTGGTTATGGGTTTAATACTATTTTATATGGCTTCCTCGGAATTGACAGGAGCAATCATGAACGGCGATTTTTCTTGGTTTTATTTAATACATCTTTTAATTAGTTTTATCTTATTGTGGGAAAGTACTAGAAATAAAAAAAACATTAGTACAAGCAAGGGATAGATTAAAGGAGAATAATATTATGAAAAACATTAACAAACCAATCATTGGTTATCTGCTAATAGGAATCGTAAGTACATTTCTTATATTGTCTAATATACCTATTCTCCCCTCTTCTATTTTTTTCGGAATTAGTATTGGTCTTATTAGTTACCTATTTTTGGGTAAAAGAGAGGAATTCAAATTCGCTAAAACTTTTAACATAATCATAATTATTATTGGATTCCTTCTTGTCTTTCTTTCCATAATCACTTTAGATCCTAACGCATTCCCATGGTTTCACATCATAGCAGGAGCTCTTTTAATTTGGATTGGCATACAAAGAACAAGAAATATCCAATCAAATTAAGATCTTATTGCCTGTACTCCAAATAATACATATACATGTATCATAGGAACGCTTTTCATGATGCACCATATTTAAATTGGTTGTTCTTTTGAAAAAACAAGAGCCTCTTTATAAAGAATGAAACATTTAATGACAGAAGGAATTGGATGAAAAAGAGTGCTTTACTTATCGTCGATTTCCAAAAAGCATTTGAGAATAAAAAAATAGGGAGCGTGGAAAAGTAATGGAAATCTTTGTTGTAATAGCAGTTTTCTTTATTGGGTTAATTATCTGGGCTTTTTATGACTCTAAAAAGAAAAAAGAATAGAAAACTTAAAACTCCGATAAAAATAGTGTAATTAAATCATACATTAGTTACATAAGCTATTAGGAATAAGAGTGAAGGACTTCTATATAATTAGGAGTCCTTTTATAATATCGGGCCTGCAAAAATAAAGAAAAGACACCGTGACAGCATGCCTTCTCTTAATATAGTTGCTGTTAAGAACAAAAAAAGAGCTGCTTCACAAGAAGTAGCTCTTTCTTGTGTTAGCGGCAGACAATAAAGCTCAAAAATAAATCAAGAAAAAAAGGTGATATTATCTTTAAAAGTAACACTAATCCCATTGAAGAAAGAGAACAAAAACAGAAAAAGAAATCCTACATGAAAAGAAGAATGATATTAACATTTAGCTTAATAGGCATCGTACTTCTTATCAATTTAGGCTCCTACCTTTTTGGATATGATGACAGTTGGCTGACAGATTTTCTAGAGGAGTATAGTAGAGATTAAGTAGTATAAATTGTCTAACTTTAAGAAAGAAGCTATTCACAAATAGGATAGCTTCTTTTCACATCTCATATTTAATTAATCCTCCCACATAATAACAACCTATCAAAATAACCGTTCCACTACATCAGACACATACCCATAAATATAAATATTAGCGATAGGCAGCAGCCAACCTGCTATGATTGTGAGGATAAACCACCGTTTCGATTTTTTCTTATGGGTATAGAACGTCATAAGTAATCCCACAATCCAGCCTACCGAAAGAAGAATGCCATAGTCGTTCACTCCATCCCCTTCAGCGATGAACCCGGTCATTTTTATGGAAACAATAAAAAACGTGAACATTCCACTTAATGCAATATTCATCACCAGGAGAAAAGTATATGCACTTGACGTATAGATAGAACTCCTCCTTTTTGTTTCATTTCTGTTTTCTATTTTTCACAACTCTTCTAAACGTTAGGATGATACCAATGATAAAGAAAAAGACTGATATGTTCATTACTACAGGGTAATACCCTCTACTCAAATAAATTTCTTCAACAAATAGCCTGCATATTTGGGCAATTATAATTAATACACCTGCTAATAAAACAAATGGATGTAAAGGATAGAATGATCTTATAAATTTTCTCATTGCATAAAATCCCCCCATAATAATCTTCTGTCTGTATCATTACATTAAACCGGTTTTTTAATCTTATGCAGAGTTCGTTCTAATCGACCACTGTGTCTCCTATGGTATCCTTTGTTATCCCTATTGGTGTAGACCAAAACGTTTGATAGTTTAACTATCCGCTTAGTCTTTTTATAAAAGAAGGAGATACTCCTCTATGATTAGAAAAGTATTGGTTCAAAACAATGCTTCTTCTTCGTTGGAAAGCTGCAGGTACCAGGGAAATATCGATAAATAAATAGGCAGGACGATAAAAAAAGCAAGAATCGAGGCTGCCGATGGTCCTAAAAAGAAATTCAGCAGCACTATCATTAGCACACCGAGAAAAGAGAACCCACTAGATAGTTTTCTCGTACGAGCGGTTGGGTATTGCTCTGTCTGGCAGTGCGGGCAAATCATATAAGTTCGGATAGTGAACGATTTCTTTGTCACATGCCACCAACTCCATGTATGAAAACAATATTGACATTCAGGCATCCAATACCTCCTTACTATGTAAAAATTATCCTATGATACATGGTAACATTCTCAACTAAAATAATTCCATTCCCCCCTAAATAGTTTCTTTACGTAATCGAGCTTATTAGAATCTAATGAAATAGAAAGGGAGAGAAGGGGCTGCTTAAAGCACCTCATCTCTCCCTTTCTATTTGTAAAAGAGTACTGATTTTAAGAATAGTAACTATATTATATTTAAACCGATCATTTGGAAACATTGATATCCAGCATTTTTAACATATTGGTCTCATATAAGTCTCCTTAGGTCCAAAGATGACAATGGTAAGGTCAGCAAGATAACAGACGTCCATTAAAGTTGATTGATTAGATCGGAGAACTCTATATCGCAGTATATCATTGACCTTATACTTACTTTTGCTTTCTTATCATCCTGGTATAGGGAAAGGTTACAAAAAGGAAAAAGCACTAACGGCAATAACGTTAATACTATTTATAAACATATGATGAAGAATTGGCGGGTAAATGCTATCGTACTTATGATATAAGTATCCAAATGACAGTCCCGCGACAAGCAGTGCTGGCATAATGAGAGTTACGGGATGAGCCAGTAAGAAAAGAACCGAACTCAACAATATCGCGATGAAAGTATTATATTTCGTCTTTAAGGCTTGTAGTATCCCTCCACGAAAGATAATTTCTTCTATAAGTGGCGTGACTAAAGCAATGGCTATAAATACTGCAAAGATTGTAAATAGATTGATTTCCAAGGAAGCGGTACCGTTTTGCGTCTCGGGGAGATTATGAGTATCACCGCCGAAATAAATCAGTATAAAAATTAACTGGGTCGCAATCATAAGTATCCATAACAAAGGTATCTGCCATGTTAACTTCACGAGCTGCTTTTTCTTTAAGCGCCTGAACCCTAATGCTTCCCACGTTAACTTATTTTTCTTTATCATGTATTTGTTGATGCACAAAACAACCACAACAAAAATAATGATGCTTATTGTTCCAATAGAGAATTCAAGACCATTAGAAAAATGGCCAAGAACAGCAATGACCAGTACACTTGATATTATTATCCATGCCAGACTAATCATGGCAGTTTTTAATACATCCCATAAGCTGAACCTCATTATTTCAACCTCCAATCCTAAAAGTACATCTTTTTTCCTTTGTTGCTGTTCGTATTTTCGATGCTTTGACCCCTTTTCTATATATTATTGGGGATGAAATGATTAAAATAAGCCTTCTTTTGTATTTGATAATCTGTGGAAAAAGGGATACACCATTTGGTAGCATCCAAAAAGAATGACTAACACCGTTATAGGTGGGATTAGGGAATCCAATCTGATAACCATCGTCAGAAAGACGAAAAAAATAGCGTAACACATAACAAAATCGAATTTAATTGTACCGCTGGTAGGATACTGCTTTACCTGGCAACAAGGGCAAACTATATATTTTCGAATATTGAAGGAATTTTTGGCCACGTCCCACCATGTCCAGGTACGGGAACAGTTCTGACATATTGGTCTCATATAAGCCTCCTTATACAGGATAATATTGATGAGTATTCTCCTTAACTCCCACGTTTTTCTCTCTTTTCACACCTGATATTACCATTTATTCCCTTCCTTGTTAACAGTTCCTTGTCTTCTCGTAAGAGTAGTAGCAAAATAATTAAACAATAGAGAAGAAAACTATTTCGCTTTTCAAGTAAGAAATCCTAATGGATAAAACCGAGCGTAACCCTTTTAGATTATGCTCGGTTTTATTTTAAATACTTTATTACGCTCACTGGTGTTTACTGTTATACAGTCTTCCATTATCGGGGGCGATCACGGAATAACATATGTAGAAAATGAGTAAATTTTTTAAAAATGAATGCTTATTTATTTCTCCTTTTTTCTTCTAATTTTTGAGTAAAGAGAAGCAGAAAAGAGCCGGCTATGAGCATTAGCATACTGGACAACATGAAAAAGATTATGAGAGACACGTTACTTCTACTCCTTTGTTTCCTCTTGGACGATCCACTTTCCTTTCTTTAATTGATACCCTTGTTGGGTCATCGAGAAGAAGTAGCCTCCTAATATAATGAGTAAAGAAACGGCAGCAATGATACCACCTATTAACATACTCATCCATAATCCTTCAAAGGTAAAAAGAAAGCCTGTCATAAGGATAGTTAAAATAGCAAAATAGACGATCGGATTTTTTGTACCATCGAAGTCTTGATCAAATGTTGTCATGCTCTCTTTCTTGAAATGCTTATACACGGTAAACCGAAAAAAGAAGCTAATAGTCGCACCAACTGCTAACCCTGTCAGCATACTATCTGCTGCTGTGGCTACGCCGAAAAAAACGGCAAAAGTAAAAATCCCTAATATAAAACTCAATCCGTGGAAAATAGCGTTTTTTTTCTTCAATATCATCTTTCCTTTCTATTACTATTTGATTCCCTAAAGATTATAATGTATTCCTTTAATTGATTTAATAACCAGGTATGTCTTGCTATGTAGTAAATTAGCCTAGAAGATTCAACATTGCTCATTTCTTCTTTTCAAAAATGCAGTCTCCAGAAATAGTGAATGGATGTATAGCTCCTCCTCTTTTCGAAGCATCCGTTTTAAGAGCTGATATTTTCTCTCTGAACATACCCCTACTGACTTCGTCTATAAAAATACTCGTTTTCAGATGCCTTTGTGTCATTCATTTCTTGCAATTGTCGTCCTTCATTTTGATCTTTGCAGCTCACTTTTATGTATGCCTAGTGCCGATGTTCCATATGCCCCCCTCTCTTTTCACATTCTCTCTGGAAAAGATACCGTTTCCGTTCATAAATGTACAGACAAAAGAAAAAACGACCGTAAAGTAAATTAACACTTTTACAGACGTTCATATTGATTCTTTTTCTTTGTATTTTCACCGTTCCTAAAAGGGTACTTTTACAAACATAAATTTAAGAAGAATTGAGTTTGAAGAAAAATGATATAATAAACAGTAATTACCATAATTAAGTAATTCTTATTAATTTATGGATTAAAATATTATTCTATTTTTATTATCTTCAATATTCTCTAAAAAATTAAGACTTTGTTATTGTTGTAGTCTTTTGTTGATTTTAATGAATCACTTTAAGCTTTAGGAGATGAAAAAATGAACAAAAAAAATAGTAAGTTTTTTTATAAAAACTTATCGAGTAAAGAAAAATTAAATCGAAATATTTTGATGGGTATTTTATTTATTCCAGCATTTATACTCTACGTTATGATCGATGGATTTACTATGGATAAGATAATACCTTTGGTGGTCTTTCCCCTTCTCTTCTTGGTTTTTATACGGGGGAATTATAAAAATATGAAAAAAGAGGCTATTGAGTATTCCAAAGAACAAGCTAAGAAGAGTAAGTCTAAGCATCGTATTCAAGGCAAAGATGGTACATTTCGAGATGAAGATTCCTATGAAAACGATCCACATTAACCAAAAGGATAACTTTTCATTTAGCAGAACTTGTAGTTCTGCTTTTTTATTAATAACAATATTATTACATATCATAAATTATCAAAAAGTCTTCCCATACCAAAGGAGAGAAGATGTGCTTTCATCAGCCGGTAGTGACCCCAAAAGTTAGAGTAAAATCTAATGTTTGGGGTGTTTTTTCATGTCTAAAATGATGGGGTCACTCTACATTTTCTTTCCCTTTTTGTTTTTAAAAGTGTACTTTTACGGACAAATAAATAAAAGAGTCTATTCCATATAGCCTATACTAGATAAAACTTCTAAAAGATTTTTACTATTTTTTTGAAATAAAGCTTTATTTTAAGTAGAATACATACCGTTAGTTGATACATAACTAAATTTAGTTAGGAGGATCTCTATGGAAAACGTTACATTTCATGGCCAATTAAGTCAAAAAGAGTATACTTTGTTCCTTTTATTTGATACTCGAAGAAGACTTGTCACAACATCCATCCCCCTTTTCCTTCTTCTTTTTATTTTTTTGGTATTGATGGATATGGTTAATGTCTACTCTCTTTCTTGGTTAGCTGTCTTTTCTTGGTCGTTCATTCTTACGCTTGTATATTATGTTTTAGCCATATGTACACTGTATTTTTCAGCAAAAAAAAGTTACCAAACAGATCCCTATACAAAGCGTTATAATACCTATTCTATTAATGAAGAATTTATGTTTCAACAAAATGATAGAGCAGAAGCAAAACATATTTGGACAGATATGCATCGTGTATTTGAGTTTGCAGATATGTTTATCCTTTACTTAGCTCCTAGAAGAGCCCTGGTTTTACCTCATCGATTTTTTGAATCAAATAAAGACAAGCAGGCATTTGAAGAAATCTTGAAACAGCGTGTAAATAAAGACCAACTGCATCTTAAAAACCATTCATAATACCTTCACCGGATAGCATCAAAATTTTAACCATTTACAAAACCAAGCATACTTCGTATGTCCATTAATGGACGAGGTATTGCCATTATTTCCTTCTTTCCCGAGTCCTAGTTCAATGCAGAATGGAGCTGAATATTAATTTTTTATCTAAATGGACCCTTTTTCAAGCGTTGGTCATCGTTATATTATTCAGCTATTTTTATGTGATAGAAACGTTTTCGAGTAAAGGAACTGCACCTCCGTTAAATGGCAGTTTCACCGCCGTAAATTCTGTCTATTTACTACTGCTTTTTATTTCCGTCGTAATCCTTTGTTTTTATTTCCTTTTTTTCTTTCAACAAAAGAAAAACAGAGCGTTTCTCTACTATCCCATATGGAGTAGAGTACCTTTAGTAACCATCATCACTGGTGTCCTCTCATTTGTCGTTTTTATTTTCATAGATCTATCGGCAGACATTTATTCTTTAGTCCAGAGTTACGGTTTCTTATTGTAAGTATTCCTATCTTATTTTCTTTTCCTTCTTTATATTTTCATCTTTTCGATGCTTTCTACATTTATGATGAAGGATCAAACGAAAGAAAAGGCGCTGCACCTCTCTCCTTTTGTTACTGTAGGTATCTTCATTATATTGTTTTTAGTCATGTAAAAATAAGTTTACATAATCACGGTATTCGACGTTTTTTATACTATTAGGAGGAAAAATTTGATGGCTTCTACGTTTAAATAAAGAATAAACTTGCTTTTATTTTTATATATAGGAGAGTTCAATGTGATACTTAAATGGCTGATTTACCAACTATACATTCCTTATGTAAAGCATCACATTAAACATATGAATGCTAGGGGAAAGCATGAAAAACGGATAAAAGAATTAATGCAAACGTTGGAAGACCTTTTAATAAAGGCAAAAATCTTAAAACTTCAAGGCACGAAAGGAGATAAGACCCCTCCAGGAAAAGCCGCTTTGGAATTGGTTGACGCCTTTTTATATTATCAGGATAAGAGAGACCAGCCTGATTTTCATCTTCTCGCAGCTAGAAAATGGGCTCCTCCGAAACGAAAAAAAGGTCAATGGGCGAAAAAAATCACCATCATAAGTTTTGCATTAAGCCTTCTTGTATGGACAGCGTCAGTGTTTCAAAATAACGTTGGGCAAAGTCTTTCTCTATTGATATACACAGGATTTATTTATTTTCCAATTATGACCTTGATTGCCTCCATGTTCGCCGGAAGAAAATATTTCTTTCGAATCGGCTTATCCAGTCTGGTTCTCACGCTACTGGTTATGGGAATGTTGTACTGAGGTTCTGCTGAACGAAAAAACATTTCCCAAAGGAGTTATGATGAAGATACTATTGATACCTATACTCTGCCTAACATTTATATCAGCTGCCTGCTCTTCTGCAGAACATGGGCGGCTGGAACCCCTCGAGGTGGAAGAAACGGAGTTTGGAACCATTTCCACCTATTATCAGGAAGAAGATATTACCGATATAGAAACAGGACCGATTTCTATAGAAGTAGCGAAAATCATTGTTTCAAGTGCGGATGTAGAGAAGGAAGAGGCACAAGTTCTCACTTCCGATGAAGAATCGGAGCAAGTAGCATTTATGTTGTTTGTCTCTACAAAAGACGAAAATATCTTATTCAGCCCGGACCACCTCACGCTGGAAACCAGTAAAGGAGAAATCATTCAAAAACCAGATGATTATTTAAGTGACACCGTAGATATCCAATATCTTGAGGAGCGAGAAGTTCCGAGACGAATTACATACCCCGTTCAAGAGTCTGAAGCAGCTGAGTTAAATGAAGTTTCTTTGAACATTAAAGCTCCTACTGATTTAGAAGGAAATGCTTTAGATGAAGACACCACCCTGACGATCGATTTAACGACATCACCTTAAATTCATTTGAATGGATTCGTAAGGATAACTAGTTTACGAAAAGAATAATTCAGCACCATATAGAAGTTCGAAGTGTCTAAAACTTCTACATATAAGGATAGTGCCCATTTTCAGTTATAAAAAGACGACCTCCAGTATTTGTTGCAATAGTAGAGGTCGTTTTTTAACGAACAAAATTTATGAAGCTACTTTAAATTCTATTTTCCCGCATTTCCCATCTTTTTTTTATAATGTAAAAGAATGACGGGAATAACAATAGCCCATAAAATAGTATATAAGATCAAAGAGGAAAATTTGAAATTACCCATTAAAATAGGAGCTAGACCTAATAAAAATAAAAAGGGAATGCCCTTTTTTATTCTTTGATACTTTTCTGACGGTGTAAGGTTTTTAAATAATATTTTATTTCTTTCGTTACGCTTACTCAATATATTCTTCCTTTCAAAGGTATCTATTTCTTATAATGATAGTCGATCATTGTCTTTACTTCTTGAATATCTTTTTCAGATTCAAAAAAATGAAACGGTAGAATAATAGCTTTATTCGTTGAAATATAAAGCAAAAACATATCCCAGGTGCGAACCACTTTGTATACATCTTCCCAGCTATATTCGTTGTGTTCCCCTTCCCTGTATTGGATGATTTTAGATGTAGTGATGGAGTATGTATGCAGCTTTTCACTTGCCGCATCCCCCTTATACTTTTTTCCAGCTTGAAAATACAACGCCATCATAGATATAGAAAATACAGTGCCGACAATTACAACAGAAAAGAATAAAACCAATCCTGTTTCAAATTCTAACGATAAATAACCATTCACCACATACAAGAAAAAATATACTGTTGCCCATAAAAGAAGAAACTGAATGGCCAATTCTTTTCTACGATTTAAAAAAATAAATGTAATGAAATCTTTCTTGGTCAATCTTCCCTGACAGACACACTCTCTCATACGCTGGACCTCCCCCACCACTTATTGCTACAACCCAGAAAACAAAAGTCAGGTAAATGAACTGCTTCGTGCCAGGATAGCTCTGTTCTTCCTCATTTTTGCCAAGCCTGTTTCATCGGTCCTAGTTTTATCGTTATTTCCTGCTTCGTTTCTCCAGGCGAAAGCTGAATGGTGAACTGATTTGTTTCCCGCCACCTAATGTCATAGTCCTTTCGAGAAAACGAGTCTTCCAGTCCATTTGTCGATACGCTTGCAATTTGTACAGCGTAAAGATAGTTATGTATCTTATAGATATCATGTCTGGTATGATGTAGAACATCTTTTTGCATTATAGCAAAGCGATATTGATTATCTGGAGACGAAAAGAAGATCGTTTCATTATTGTTTATTGAAAGAGCAAAGGCTAAACAGAACAGGAAAAATCCAGTAAATCCAGTAACCACCAAAAAAACAAGAAGATATTTATTATTTATCAAAGAAAAGACAAAAACCAGAAGAAAAAGGAGGAAAAGAAATAACAAAACGGTAACTATTGCCTCTTGGGTAAGAAACGAATAAAATAATACAGCAGGAAATACATAGACATCATGTATTAGCGCGATAAAAAGAGAAAGCGCAGCCGTACCGCAGCATAAAGAGAAAAGAAGAAAGATGTATTTTTTCTTACGCATAAAGATGAACGCTCCCTTTATTCATATGGTATTCATAGAGCTTGCTTTCCTTTCTATAATCATTTCTATCCCTCGTCAGATCCTCTGCATACCTAGTAAAAAGCTCCTCTCAGAACAAAAAGAATCACCTGAGTTATGGTGCTGCATTCAATTGAAACGTCCCCACCGCTTCTTCATACAGCTCTTTTAATTCATCATAGTCCTCCCTTTCATTAAACAGATTGTAGCGCGCAATATGAATGCGATGGTCGGTTTCCATCGCAAACAAATATTCTTCATACGTTTCCATCTTCACTCGAACCCCTGTCGTAAAATCGCCCATATCAAAAGAAGAATCCAGCAGCACTACCTCTTCTACTTTATCTTCGGGATACAGCCTAGCTAAGGCTTCTTTATTGGCTTGAGCAATTTCGCTTTCTGAAAAATAGGGGGACGGTAAATCCTGGGGAAACACTTCGAATCTGGTATCCGTCTCTACGTAATCCTGAACATTTGTTTTCGCTTTTTTTTCCAACGATGGATAAGTTTTTTTCACCCGATATAATCTTGCGGGAAAAGCTTCTTCCAGTACAAATTCGTCCGGAAAAGCAGGGAGTGTTATCGAATAGCCGTCTTCTCTGCCAGCGCCCGGTTCATTGTTTGCGACGGGATCATAGACGACCTCCTGCACGGCACGCGTTTTATCAGGTCTGCTTTCCCAGGAAGCTGGATCATCGAACGTGAGGCTGGAGATTGCTTCGAGCGCCTCTAGTTGAATCCGGTCTATTTTCTCTGTCTCCAGAGGAATACGTACTCTTGCTAAAACTATGATATCCTCGTGCATACCGTAATATTCGATCTCTCTGTAGTGTTCTTTGTCCGATTGAAAGGCATACGCGAACGGTCCCATGTCGGTACTATCTGCCTCCAGTACTTCATACGCTTCCCCTTCATCAGCAAAATCGCTGCTGGTTGATGTCTTGTTTCGCTGCAAAAATGCCTCCGGGTCTTCCAAACCTCGCATTGAAGCAAAGACTTCTATTACTGCTTCCTGATCATAATGGTAGGTATCATATTCTTTTTCCGATACATAAGCAATGTCTTCTGGTTGATACGTAAACGTTATACCATCGACATCCGTAAAGTAATCATGCATCACTTCAAAATTCTCCGGCTTGTTCATTTTGAATAAGGGCTGACCACTATTGTAGCCTATGTATTCTGTTGGTTCTTCTTCAGGATTGCTTGTGTGTTCTGCCGAAGGAGATGGTTCCTCTGCCTCCTCTTTAGGAGAGGAACTCTCATGAGAAGACGATGGTTCTTCTTCATTGACGCACGCTGCGAGAAGCAAAAAAGCCAATGGAAAAAATAATACTGGGCGCTGCATCTTTTTCTCTCCTTTTTTCAATTTCCAGCTATCCATAATACGACGAATGAACATATATTATCCCACATATGGAAATTACTGAATATGTTGAACGAGGATAGTCTTATAGCTCTAATCATTTTCCCTTATTTAATATCTAGCAAAACGTTTATTCCGTATGATTTCATACAGTTCATGCTCTCTTTTGTCTCTCTGGTTTTTTGTGCTTCTCCCCTGTGTGTCCTTATAAAAAGCGCACTAGTCGATCATTCGAAAAGATTCTTTGCTAGGCGACTTTTGAAATAACATATCCTTTTACGTAGAATGTACTCTATAGAATGGTACCTAACCAAATATACTTCCAGTTAGGATGTGCGATATGGAAAGCGTCACCTGCCGCGGTCAAGTAAGCAAAAAAGAGTTTATGATGTTTTATTTGTTTCATGTACGAAAAAGACTGGCCTTTCAATCATTTGCCTTCCTTCTTCTTTTATTGATTTCTTTTACCTATTTAAGCAGCTCCACCGATATAGTGAGGAATACGTTTCCCGTTTTCAGCTATTCGATCGTCGTTGCTTTATTATATAGCGCCGCCCAGTTGGGATTAACGGCTTTCTCTGCCCACAAGGACTACGAAGGCGATTCTTACATAAGGCGTGATGTTACGCACGTGATCAATGAAGAGCTTTTAATCCAACAAAGCAATAAGGGAGATAAACTAAATAATTGGGACGATGTTCACGAAGTCTTTACGCGGAAGGATAAGTATTTGATTTATATAGGTCCTTATCGAGCCGTCATTCTGCCGTTTCGTTTTTTTGCATCGACCAAGGATCGGCAAGCTTTAGAAAATATCATGAAACAGCGTTTGAAAAAGAAGCAATTGCATCTAAAAAAAGCTCCATGAAAGAAAATCAAATAAAAGTTTTTAACTAATAACTAACAGAATCTTTAATGAAAAAGGAGTGAACACCAATATACAGCCTCCTCGCTTTCCTTGTGGTGCAGTCTTTTTATTTGGTAAGCTCGCTTTCATTCATATACTGGCACCGATTTTGTTTTCTTCTGGAAGTGGCTATGCGATAGATAGACCCCGAGCAAGGTAATGCCCCCGCCTATCAGGGTGACGACTGTTGGTGTTTCCCCCAGCCAGATCCAGGCCAGAAGAAAAGATAACACCGGTGTTACATACAGGGCACTCGTAGCTTCAGAGGCGCCGGAATGTATCGTCAAATACGCTAATGTAAAGTAGGGCAGGACCGTCGGAAAGACGCCCAAGTACACCACGACCCATGTAACCTCTAACGGTGCCTCCCCTATCGCCTGTCCGAGACCAGGAAAGAAAATCAGCATCCATAACGTGCCGGCCCAAATCGCATACATCGTAAATGGGATGACTCCGTATTTTGTTAAGTAGGCGTGTTGAAAAACAAAATACACGCTTTCTGCCAGCGCCGCCAGCAGAATAATCCACACTCCCGTCTGCCAGGTAAACGAAGAGCCACTGCCTTCCAAGGAGATCATCGCAATCCCTCCCAAACTAATCAACGCCCCGATCCATTTCATCCATCCCAGTTTTTCCCGAAAAAAGGCCGTGACTAAAAAGGCTGCAAACAACGGCGTTGTAGACACCAATAAACTGGCCGGTCCAGCCTCGACGGTTTGTTCTCCTATATTCAAGGCCGTATGGTACACGCTGAACCCCAATCCTCCCAGGACTAGGATCACCGGCCAGTCTCGAACCTTCGGGAGGGAGATGCGAAGACAGGCCGCGACGAGGACTAATACAACAGAACCAATTAGCAGCCGGAGTAACGACAGATGCTGAGGAGAAAAAGCCGTCAGCGCCACACGAATGGCTGGAAATGCAGAAGCCCATAAAAAGATGGTAACGATATACGCCAGAAACAGCGTGCCCTTGTTTGGATGTGTCATGTTTTCCTCCTCCTATTTTCTGCTTCTTACCCAACCACTAGTATCAGCGAATGAGCGATAGTTTTATGATAATATGGAGGAGACAACATGTCTTCAACAGGTGAACTCATTTTCTACCCAACCAATTTCCTGTGAAGATAACAAGGAGAAATCAATGAACGAAACAAAACACGTGCACATCGTGACATTTATCAAGGATAAGATAAAAAAAGGCGAATGGACCATCGGCAGTCGTCTGCCCAGCCAACGGCAATTAGCTCTTCTATTTGAGGTGAACCGGAGTACGATCGTAACCGCCCTGGAGGAATTGACTGCCGAAGGATTAATTCAAGGAAAAACAGGCGTGGCCACGGTAGTGATCAACAATACCTGGACCCTTTTGGAGGGTAACGTGCCCTCCACCTGGAACAAAAATATCAAGCTTGGGGGTCATCAGGCCAGCAGTGTGTTAGTACAGGAGATTAACGAGGCAGAGTCGGATCCCCGTTTGATTCAACTGAGTAAAGGGGAATTAGCACCCGATCTGTTTCCTTTACAGCAAATGAAAGAAGTCCTCCATCGCGTGTCCGATCAGTTAACCTCTTTCGGCTATGAAGAACCAAAGGGCAACCGGCAGCTGCGGGAAGCTGTGAGCGTCCATTTAAAAAAGAGAGGCATCAATGCCTCTCCTTCCTCCATTCTGATTGTTTCGGGAGCCCTGCAGGCTCTCCACCTTATCTCTGTCGGCCTGTTGCAGCAAGGCTCGACCGTTTACGTGGAAAAACCGTCCTATGTCTATTCGCTGGCGGTGTTTCAGTCGGCCGGGGTCCAGTTAAAAGGACTTCCCATCGACAGAGAGGGTCTTTCCTTAGAGGCATTACAGAAAGTACCCTTCCGTCCCGGCCATTCCGTGCTGTACACGAACCCTACCTACCATAATCCGACCAGCTCTCTCATGAGCCTCAGCCGTCGAAAGACCCTTCGTGCGGTATGTGAAGAAAAACAGCTACCGATGATCGAAGACGACGTGTACCGAGACTTGTGGCTGGATGAACCCCCTCCCCCTGCGCTAAAAGCAAGGGACACCACGGGCAGTATGTTATACCTGGGCAGTTTTTCGAAATCTCTCAGTGCCGGTCTGCGCATTGGCTGGGTGGTGGGTCCTGATGCCGTCATCGACCGGCTGGCCGATTTAAAAATGCAGTCCGATTATGGCTCCAGCAGCCTGTCGCAATATGCAGCGACGGAATGGCTGACAAGCGGCCTGTACGAGGAGCATCTGACAACGATAAGAGAAGCGTTGATCTACCGACGAACGCTTTTCGTTCAGGCTCTAGAAACCTACTTAGCACCTTATGCCACCTGGACCGTTCCCACGGGCGGGTTCTTTATCTGGATTCAATTACATCAAGCGATCGACGCCCGTTCGTTGTTTTCCCAGGCGAAGGAAGCCGGCCTGTTGTTGAATCCGGGAAGTATTTATGCTGAACCCTCCGGCAGCTACATCCGTTTGTCCTACGCTTATGCTTCGCACTCCGAATTACAGGAAGGCATTCGACGATTAGCTCTTATCATTAAAACAGCCATAGAAAAATAAGTTCACTTTCTAAAGAGATATGAACACCCCATTAAAGTAGACCTCTAAATTACCATCAACTAAAAACAGGCTGAATATGATAGAAGGATACTTTATTTTAAGGTTCTTCTCTTTTTGATTTGCAGACGTCTGTTTTTAGAAAAGGTGTTTATTTTAGAAGGAACTGGTTTTCTATATTCTCTGTAAAGAATATAGGAGGAGCAAATCCAATCGGATGGCAGGCGCCCTTGCGTATGAAATACATATATAACAAATTATTTAGTGAACTAGCCAAAAATATACGAAAAGGGTGTTAACTTTTTAGGTGGATGAAAGTCTTATACATGAAGGGAGGGGAATTTTTGCATGCACAGGAGGAATTTGTCCGGGCTTTACATAAAAAATCAGATATCATCTTTAAGTACTTAGTAAAAATAGGGGCCGCCCCAAAGGATGCAGAAGATATTGTTCAGGAGTCGTTATATAAATTAATGTTATACATTGATTCCATCGAGCCTGCGAAAGCTTACAGCTGGCTGTTCCGGGTAGCGATCAATCAATACTATGATGTGTGCCGCAGGCAGAAGAAGGAAATACAGACGTCTTTTGAACATCTGGAGTTTGTAGATGAATCCTTCCTGCCTGAAGACTTTGTTGCCCAAGGGGAAATGAGAAAAGAGATCCAGGTCACCCTTGACCAATTACCACCCCTTCAAAAGCAGCTGCTTTTACTCAAATACGAGATGGAATTAAGTTATGCAGATATGGCAGAACTGTTGAATTTAAATCCAGGAACGGTAAAAACCTATTTATTTCGAGCCAGGCAAACATTTAAAGAACGGTATAAAAAGGAGCAGTGAGACCATGGCAGACAAGAAAAATCCTAAAGAAAATGAATTAGACCAGCTGTTCGATCCAAATAATTCCGGTGATTCATTTTCAAAAATCATTGGAAAAGCTCGTAGAAGAAGCATCATTCGAAATATCCTCATCTCCATTTCTGTCTTGTTTTTCTTGATTATTTTGGTGGGTTTTTCTTGGCTTTCTATGATGAGATGGAGTGAAACCAACGCGATTCGTGATATCGAGTTATTCAACAGGATCACCAATCCAAACGTAGAGGAGTCCGGTAGCCAGCAGCAGGGCAATAGCTTTTTCGAAGGGATTCTGCGATTCAATCGATACAAGGAAGTCGAAGGGATTCCTGTGGATTGGAGTGAGGAGGTCATGACATACAGCCTGTTTGGCGGCGTCAGTGGATTCGCCGGCAGTCATTCCCCTGTTCAACTGCAAGAAGAAGGCGAAGATCAAGTAAACGTATATGACCGGGAAACCAAGCAACGAATGATGAGCTTTTATCACCCCAAGGTAGCGTATGATCAATTAGCTAATGGTGTAAAGGAGCTGGAAAACTATCCGGAAGACACCGCAGCGGAAGTAGCTTTATCCTTCGATCAGACCTACAGCCCTTCCGAGATTGAAGACGCGATGCCGGAAGCAATCAATGTGAAATGGTATTGGACCGATACGTACTCCGCTGCTGATATAGATCGTAAAAACGAAGGAATCGAAGAGCAGAACGGAAGTGGAGCTCCTGAACTGGCCACACAAATTTACGGATTTGATGCGTCCATGGAAACAGAAGGTTTTATTGATACGATTGAAACGGGATTACGTATCGAAAATGGGAAATATATTGGGGAATACGAACGGATTCATGACAATCTAACGGAAGAGGACTCCCCCCTAAAGGAAGAAAATGTAGAAGTCATTGGCGCAGTGGTTACGGGAAGCGTAGAGGATCTTCAACCGCTGGAAGACTCTACTATGATCCGCGCCTCTATATTGGGTGTTACCGCTAATCCGTATCAGTAACTAGAAAAAGAGATGCAACTTAAATATCAAAAAAGATATGTAAATAAGTGCTCCTCTTTTACTGATGATTAACATAATCCAATTTATTAGTACCTAATAAAAAGGAGAGTAGAGGCTATCGATGCACCTCTACTCTCTTTTTTATCTTCCTATTGGACTGGACGTTATCTTACTCATGATCCTCCCGCATTTCCTGTTTTTGGCCTTTATATGTATCTCTTAAAAACACCTCCACTTCGACGTAGTAGAGGCAACTAGAAATAGCGTTTCTTCGTCTAAGAGAACATTATCGTCACTTGACGCCGTCCTCCTCCCTAGAAGAAAAATTGGCTTCGCTTCATGTCTCCCGGCTTGCGAAATAGGAAAGGTGTCTTGATGGAGGCGGGAACTATCTTTTCATATTTCACTATCATTACTATCGCTTCACAAGCTATGGAGTTATATACGACGGTGAGAAGGTCCATAAATTAAATCTTCTATAGAGACCTTCAAGGCTTCAGAAAGTTTAGTTAAGAGTAAAAGACCTGGATTAGCGTTTTTGTTTTTTTCCAGTGTGCTCAAATAAGATACGGATATATTGGCTCTTTGAGCTAAGTCAGACAAAGATAACTGGTCTTTTTGACGATAAAACTTTATATTTTTGCCATTCATCATACCTTCCTTTCTTTATCAGGCATTAGCCTGATTCCATCCATGTTTTTCTATTATTCATCCTATTTTTTTAATTGGGCCTTTACGGGTATATATTCCATTCTCGTTCTTTCCTGCAAAAAAAGCCTGAACGCTTAAAATCTCCTCCCCTTCTTCTTATCATTTCTTAGATTCTTTATTCCTGTTGCTGTCATCATCAGCGCTCTGCATTGCCTTCCTCCAGGCAACAAAGCTTCAAAAAGAGGATCTATCTACGGATCTTATGCCTGTGTTTCTTATAAAACAGGAAAAAGGTTTTAGTTCCTTTCTAAACGGTAAAAGCATAAAAAACAGAAGAAAAGCTATAGATCTCACGGTCACCCATGTTTCTCTATATGGATGATGCCAACACTTATCTGCTAAATAACTAAAGGAGGAAATCAAATGACAATGAATCAAGAAAAGACACCAACCGATAAAAAGAAAAAAACAGCTCCGGTAGCTCTGCTATCTATTGCAGCTATAGGAGGGGGCGTTATGTGGCTGACAAAAAGGTCCCGTTCGAGTAGTACAAGCGATGGATCAGGATTAAAAGAAAAAGCAAAAGAAGCGAATAACCAGGTCGATAAAGAAGAACTCAAAAACCGTTCTAAAAGGGTCGGAACGCTTGTTAAAACCATCGCGACAAGCCTTCAGGAGATTTATGAAAAACAGGGAAAGGATCTCATGCAGCAGGCCCAACAGGTGAAAGAGCAAGCAGAACATGTCGCTTCAACGGCCAAAGAAGCCGGTGAGGAATTAAAAGAAGTCAAAGAAACCACCGTTCAAGAAACCAAAGAAGAAATACAGGGAGCCAAAGAGGATGTCCAGGGAGCTACAGAAGCTGCTCAAGAAGACCATTCATCTTCAACCAATAAGGATTCTTCAACTGCTACTTCTCGTCAGGCTGACGAGAAAAACGTATAGGAAAAGACCAGGAATAATGAGTTTAAGGTAGGTCGTCGAGAAAAGAACGTTCTTGACGACTTTTTATGGAAACTATATGAAAATAGACTCCTACTTACGAGAAAGGAAGAAAGACACTATTTATAAATTCTATAAATATAAAAGCTTTTGGATATGAAGTCCAAAAGCTCTTTTGTGGATACGTTTTCTGATCTGCATCTTTAACATAAATGATTGTTTATAAAAGGAGATTTTTCCTATACGATCAACCTTATATGTCCTCAACATGTAAATAAAGGGGGTTTTTGTTCCTGCGTCGAAATTATTATATATCAAGTAGTACACAGGAGGAGTGAAGGCGTGCTTTCTGAATCTGTTTTTATACGTATAGTATACGCCGAAAACAAGGACCCTTATTTGCATCTATTGATTTTTAGTAATACCGTCGCTCTGCTGAAAACGGCACTAAATGTAGCTCTTTTTCCCGGGTTTCAAAAAGGAGACGTATTTATCCTTGGAGAACAGGGCTTCCAGGTGTTTAATACTATTCTTTCTTACCTCGAAAACAAGCACGGCACGAAAACCATCACATTGGAATCTATCACCTATTATGTCAAAGCTACGTCTTTAGATACCATTAAGGATCTAGACAGAGACCACATAAACGATAGCGAACGAATAAACGTAGACACGTGCCTTATGTTATTAGACCAATGGACGGGCTCCCACGTCTCTTCTATGTTGAAACAACCAGACATTGATATTTGGATGTATTTAAGCGTTTTTCAACAGGAAAAGGCAAAAGAAAGCATTTTTTATTTACGGGACCATGGCTTTATTCTAATAACGTGGGTCCAGGCTGGAGACTGGGGTGGCACGTATATCAATATTGCGTCCACTAGTAAGCTGAAGGCATTTTACAAATAACATGTGAAGGAACAATATTTCACTAAACGATTAACATTTCCCCTTCTTTATTTTCATTCTTGGTTCCAACCCATGTATTTGTCGTTGAATAAAATACAATGACATATCTCTTTTGTACCTTTCCCTTCATATATATCCAGTCAATTAAAATATAATATCGGACGGAAGAGGTTATCTTTGTTTGCGATGAAAAGCTTTTTCTACAATACTTTATAAGGAGTAAGGGTTTTTGCCTCACTCAAATGACCTTTTGCGATAAAAAAAGCCTGATTATCGGTTTCTTTTTTGCTTATTTTGTGTAGAACAACGGTATACCTTATTTCTTCTATGATTAGTTCATAGGGATAATGTGTTTCAAGAGCGTCTTGAATCGCGAACATGATTTTTCCAGAAGTCTTTTTGCATGCTGAACATTCGCTAGAAGATTCTTTTTTCTCTTCGTCGTTTTCTTTTTTAGAAACAATAGAACGTTTGTAGCGCATAACAATCACCCAACATTTCGTTTTCCCATTTTCTAAAAACAATGCTGATTTGTACTTCGCAGCCATGTTTTCTCTCCTTTCTTTTGATAAGTCAGTCCCATCTCTCCTGAAATGTAAAAAACTAAACAAGGGACAGAGAGATCTTTTACCGACATGGTCACTAGCACGATTATTCAGCGATTCCCGCCGGTGGGGTTTATATAAAATAAAATCATACTGGTGAAAGCTTTTCCCTCATGAAAGAATACAATATCTTCTTTTTATCATTTTTTATCACGAATACAATTCATTAGCATGATGGTACCACGTACTATCAAAATGAGGATAATAAAAACTATGACCATATACGTTGTTAAACTGATCATGCTACTTCCCTTATCTTCCCATCGTGCCATTCTGCTTTTTTCAGATCATATATCAATCAATGGAACCAATACATTCTATTTGAGGAGGGATTTAAACACTCCAAACTAGATAAGAACTTCTTTTCTCCGAGAACCAACTTATAATCCTGTTACTCGCTTAGACAGATTATCCTGGTTAAAGAATCCCTTCTTCTTCCGTACATGATGTAGAGGATTTAAAAATAGGGAATGAGGAGGGACGATATTCGATTCTTTTGTTTTAATAAGCAACTGAAGTCGTTTTTGCACGACTGGTAGAAAGGAGACGGTTGTAATAATCCATTCCCTGAGGTGATAGGGGGAGATGGCCTCATAGAGTTCCTCTTCCCTCATAAAACAAACAAGCTGGTACCCTTGTTCCCGCCATGGTTTGAGATCACTTAATGTACCGACGATAATTTCCTGGTTCTGCCTGCGGCAAAGATATGCTACCAAAGGGGTAGTATTCATGTGGAACCTCCTTTTTTCAATCATACAGTCTGCATGTCTATTCGAAATTACGGGGGTCATTCAGAGTTCTTCTCTCTACCTAGATTTCCTATCCGGCGGTGCAGCTGGTTTTAGCCTCTGTCTTTGGCAGTATACGGGCTGTCCGCATGGATCAGTACCACTATATTTCCGCTGTCAATATCCTCGATATAAAGAAGCGCTTCTTCTTCTGAAAGGCCTAATCGGATCAATGTAGCTTTGGTGTGGCCTTCGGGTTCGATATCTTCCGACGCCCCAGAGAAAGATTCCTTTATGTTGTCCATAAAACGATGTTTTTCTTTGTTTGGCTGCTGATGATCTTCTACCTGAATATTCGTGTCTGTCTCTTCGGACAAAATGGTTCCCCGTGCTTTATCATTAAGAACGATAGACAGATTGCTGGGACGCATGCCCTGCTTTTTCAAATATTCAACGCTTTCTCTCGCTTCATGTGCGGTGTTGTACACCCCATGTAGTTTTGTTGCCATGGTATCGCACCTTCCTTTTTTTATCACCTACAAAAAATAAATCAGTTGAAACCAAATTTACAGGGTGACTTGAGTCCGTATTTTTCTTTTTCTTGATTTGGCATAATACGTGATCCATTCCATTTCTAACGGGGATCCTTTTTCTTCCTTTTTCATGTAGGTGATATTCATGTTATATACTTCTAACCGGTGATTTTCCAGGTGAAAAGATTCGCCGATCGTAACCCCTGTAAACGTTCCCTTTCCCAATTCATCGATTTGTTTAGAAGCCGCATCAGAAAAGAAAACAAAGATAAAATCATCATGGCTGTTATAGACGTAAATCAATTTAATCAGAACGCTATTCCACGCCATCATTGTATATCCCCTGGATGATGTTCTTGAGCTAACTGCTGTAATTTTGGTGTCGGGGTTAGCTGCATGTAACGAGGTTCCCCTGGCAGTACGTCAATTTCCGTAATAGTCTATAAAAAAAGCCACACCTGCCTTCGAAAGGCGGTGTGGCTTGGGCAACAAACGTTTTTGTTTGCTGACTATACCATAGGTTTATAGAACGACCGCGCCGTATGTTTTGCATCTATACAAATAATATTTCCTTATGAAAGAAAAGCTAATCATAAATCATTTTTTATTTTAGCTTAGCGCCTATGTTAGTGTGATTTACATAGATGAAGGCTTTTTCTAAGGTACAAGCATCTTTCTCCCATTCCTCTTGTAAAACGGAAGGATAAGAGAGGAACGTAATAATTATTTCCTGAGAACGATAAAGCTGGAGAGCCTGCACCAGCTTTTGCATATCTTTAAATGAACGGTCCATTACCTCTCCTGTGACAGCCTCAATTTCCTCTACTGTGCCCACTAATACTTCATTGTTTTGAACAACATGGACAAAAACGAAGGGTGTCATAGTTATTACTCCTTTTTATTATTCCATGAAAAAAGCCACATCTGCCCTGGGAAGGAGATGTGGCTTGGAAAACAAACGTCCTTGTTTGTTGTCAGAACCATATTTTATAGAACGGCCGAGCCGTTGTTTTCTTGATTCCTTTAGTTATATCTTACTTCACTTATAATATCAACCTAATTTTGGTTTTTTTCTTTTTTGTTTTCTTGCGGTTTTTCTAACCCAATCAGTAAATAGCCTTTGTCTTTCTGAAAGTGCCAGTCGACAAATGTTTCTTGAATTTTCTGCTGTAACAGGCTTTCCAGTACGTGCTTGGCAAATAAATTTTTTTCCAGCGGCCGCTTCACAATTTTTAACGTTTCCCCGTAGTTTTGTTCGATTAATGCATTTTCAATTTCAACAAAGATACCAATGCGTTCCACTAAAATCAATCGGGGACTTAGCCAAAATAGATTGGTTTCTACCGGTTCCTTCTGCACTTTTTTGCTGAGCGCAATAATCTCACGAAGAAACATGTTTTCGTTTAATTCTTGGGGCCAGGAAAACGTATCCAGCTGTTCCGGGGAAACATCAAGTGCAATCCACACCATCCCCGTACATTTCTTATTCTTCCGAAAATTCCAATCATAATACATGTCCAGCACCGTCTCGTCGGTTTCCTCTTCCACAATCTGCTGAATAACAGGGAGAATTTTAATCATCATCTGTTCGCGTAATTGTTCCAGCTGCAGCTGCTTGTCCTGATGCAGTAATACTTCTTCCATAGGAGCCAGAAACCCTTGTAAATGAATCGTTACAAAAGGGGGGGTAATCATTACGTAGATGCTTTCAGGACCTTTCCCAAACTGCGTTTGAAACATTTTTCCTAGTCGTTTTGCTGCCTGCTGTTCGTTTTTTTCGTTTATAGGCATCCAAGGCGTCTCCTTTCAAAAATGAGCCTTTATTATATTTACCTTTTTCTAAAAACCTCTAAACAAAAAATCACATGCCTGCCCCCCGGGGAAACAGACATGTGATCACTTCAATGAGAAGGAACCTTTGTTTGCCCCTTTCACTTTTAGTATATACCAACGAACTCTTTTCCTACACTAATCAAGAAGGAAGTTGAGCAAATTTTTATAGAACGTATAGAAAAATCTGTGATAAAGAATGTAGAATAACATTCTTAGTACTCCGCTGTCTTTTGTTAGGCAGAGACAAAAGTATACATACATAAAAAGACACCCTTATCATGCATCTATCAGATATAAAAAGCTAAAAAATAAGCCGAAAAAGGCCTATTCGCCTTTCTCGACTTATTAGTAAGCATTATTTCCTCTAATTACAGCCGGTCATATATGAAGTTAATGATGATTAGATCTATTTATCCAATCTTTATCTTTCTATCTTTGGTACCAACACATGGATGAGTGGGTGAATAGAAATAAAATGAAATCCCCCTTTTTATCCCCTCTGGCTTCATCAGCACTCACTTAGTTTGCAAAAAATTTTGAATTTAGTGTTTGTTATGAAAAATTCAGGGTATCATATTATTATCTCCATCCTCCCTTTAACAAGGCAAACATATTTTTGGGTATCGCTTTCCTTGTGGGAAAGCGATCTTTTTTTGGCTTGATTATCTTCCATTAACAGTACCCACTTTTTTGATAAATATAATAAACGCACTAGACAAATGAAAAGTTGTAAAATAGGTTATTTCGTTTTTATAAATGGAGATATAGAGCAATCATAGGTTTTAGAGAAAAACAAGACACGCCTTTTTCTCTTTGGCTGTCAAAAAAAAGACCACATAACGCTCGACAAGAAATACATAAAATAAACAAAAAAGAAGGGAAGCTTTATGACATTCGAAAAACGCCTAGCCGCCTTAGATAAAATACTAGATATTCGTCCACAAAATAAATCCAGAAAAAATAGCACAACGAACCGAAGCCGACTGGAAGTATTAGATCAATTAGAAGATGAACAGCAGGCCATCCTTCAAGAAATGGGAATCACTCTTTATCCCGACAATGAAGGGAGTCCTCTCATCGTAAACTTAGAGGACCAGTCTGTTCGGATGACAAAAGAAGAAAGAGGTGAAAAGGGAAAAGAAGTGATAAAAATTAGGGAGCAACAGGCTCGGATTATAAAAGAACTGGAACAATACCTTTGTCCAAAAATAGAAAAAGAAGAAGAAATCGACAAAGAACAGTGGCTGGAAGAAAAGTAAAACAACGTTTTGTACCTGAAAGAGCGGCACCTTCTTTCCTGTCTCTTCTATCTTCAAAAAGACACGTCGGAAATCGATCGGATCCCCGACGTGCGTTTGGTAATCTCTTCGTCATCTTCTCTCTTGGTACATAACCGGTCACATTTGCTTTCGATTTTGATGGGGAGGCTGCAACGCCAGCACCATCAAGCTCTTATCGCCCTGAAAATCCCAGTCCAGAAACGTATCGAGAATCGGCCGGTCCAGGAATGCCTCCAATCGAGCCTGGCTCACCATACGTCGTTCCATCGGACGCTTGACGCGCTGGAGCACTTCCGTGTAGCCTCCTTCAATCAGCTCTTTTTCAATCTGGACAAAAATGCCCGTCCGCTTAATCAAAATCAGGTGGTCGCTCAGCCAAAATGTTTCCGTCACAGCGGGTATTTTTTGGCCCCATTCGCTCATTTCTATGATCCTTTGCTCAAACGCCTGCTGATCCAAATGAGCTGGCCACAGGGGGCGTGCGTCCGACCGTTCGGCACGCAGGAGGCCGACCAGCACGCCTGTACGTTGATGAAGATTCCAATCAAAATACATTTCCTGCACACTTTCCCCCGTGATCTGCTCGATCTGTCGGCTTATTTCCGGCCGTAATCGCTCCATGAGAATATGCCGGGTTTCTTCCACCCGCTGGGTTTCCTTTTGTTGGACTAAAATTTCTTCCATTGGGGCTAAAAACCCCTGCACATGCATTAACAGGAAGGGCGGCTCCAGCGTGACATGCACAGACGTCGGTCCTTTTCCAAAATGGTCCCGCAGTACTCTCCCTATATAGGCGGCGATATCGGTCTGTTTGCTTATCGAATCGGTCATACCTTTTTCCTCCATTATAGACAACGAATTCATCCTTTCATTGCATGCCTTCATTTTTCCTATTACTCTACTAAAAATGGATATGAGGCAGGAATTTTTTCTCGCCACAGAGAGATTCTTTTGTCAAACGTTATAAGGAGTAGAGGCGCTTTGCGTCACTCAAGTGACCTTTTGCGATAAAAAACCCTGACCCTCCGTTTCTCTTTTACTTACCTTGTAACACCAACGGTATACCTTGTTTCTTCTAGAATTAATTCATAGGGGTGATATGTTTCAAGAGTGTCGTAAATCGCAAACAAAACTTTCCCAACCTTTCTTTTCCGATCGAAACGCCCGTTGGAAAAGCCCCCTTCATCTTTCTTTTTGTTTTTTTCTTTTTTGGAAACCATGGACCATCTGCATCGCATCGCATAACAATCACCCAACACTTCATTTTTCCATTTTCTAAACATAAGGCCGGCTTGTACTTCGCAGCCACCCGTTACCTCCTTTCTTGTTTTGTATAAGGCATAGCCACATAATATAGAACGTAAAAAAGCCGGCAGGAGACGGAGGGGTCTCTTGCCGGCGTATACACTAGCGCTAGTGTCCAGGTATCGCTGCCGGTGGGCAGCCATATGAAAGAAATAGTAGTAATCACTTTCCCTTTTTGAAGGAAGTTGAAACTTTCTTTCTATCGAAGTTATAGTCTTGGAACAGCGCCAACTTATGGTCGTTAAATAAGCCAGGTCTTCTAGTCGTGAAGATGCAAGGAAGGACCAGGCGACCTGTCTACCTCGACAAGAACCTATCTATCCCATCTAAAAAAATAAACTTTTTTGACACCATACTATAACCTATAATTACCCAACTATAGCTAACAGAATCAGAAATCAAACCTATTAAAGCAAGGACCATGCCCACTCTGAAAATAAAAACCGCTATTTTTTTTCCTGACATATCGATCCCCACCTAACCAACGTATAATAAAAAGGATACATGAATTCCCTTTAATTGGATAGATAGGTTTGTGTTTCCCAAATGGCTATCAAAAAAGAAAAGAATATGTGCTTTAATAAGCCTCTTCTTTTCCTCTTTGTTTGTAAAATCGTACTTTTAAGAACACTTTTATATTTAACTCTTTCCGATCGTTTTAAAAATCTTGTTGAATATTATTGTATTCTTTGTCTATCATTGGAGACAGCTATTCTGCATCTCCCTGTTGTACATTCGTGCTGATAGCTATATGCGTAAACCAGCTGTCCGGGGTCGTGCCGTGCCAGTGCTTTACCTTGGGAGCAATTTTGACAACGTCTCCTTCTTCTAGCATTCACACAATTGTGCTGAAAAGAAAAATCAATTTTTTTAACGATAACTTCGCTCGGTATTATTTACGACGATGATCCTTTTTTAACCTCCTTTTCGACATTCCATAAATGGAGCTCCCGTCATATATAGAACAGCATTTCACTATAAATTTGCAGTAGAATGCCCGTGTCTTTAATTAAAAAAACTTGCTTGAAAGAGCTTTCACATGATTTACTAAATAACATTAACCTTCGACAGGTTAAAAAAATTAACGGAGTGTGAACAGAATATGACAGTACGTCAAGCTGAGAACATGTTTTACACCTTACTTAACAACAAGTGGATGGGAAGCAGCAGTGGAGAAACTGTACCAATTTACTCTCCGGATGATAATGAAATCGTAGGGGAAGTTCCTTCTTTAAGCCAGGAGGAAGTCGGGAAGGCGATTCAACAAACGGCCGACATGCAGGAAACGTGGGAAGCCAAAGAAGGCCATGAACGTTCGGAGCTTCTTCACCGCTGGGCAGAAGAACTCGAAAAGATGACCGATGAGATCGGGGAAATGATTCATAAAGAAGTAGGCAAGACCTTTTCCGCAGGAAAAAGTGAAGTCAAGCGCACCGCCCAGCTGATCCGCCATACGGCCGAAGAAGGCCTGCGGACACACGGCAGCTTTATTCAGGGAGATGCCTTTCCCGGTGCTACGAAGCAGACAAAAGCGATGGTACAGAAAGTGCCTCACGGTGTCGTGCTGGCTATCTCGCCGTTTAACTACCCGGTGAATCTGGCAGCGTCCAAAATAGCACCGGCCCTGATTACAGGTAACACCGTGGTATTTAAGCCTGCAACACAGGGATCAATCAGCGGATTGTTAATGGTGGAAGCCCTTGTGAAAGCCGGTTTGCCGGAGGGCGTATTAAACGTCGTCACGGGAAGAGGTTCTGTGATTGGTGATTTTATCGTTACCCACCCTCTCATAGATATGATTACGTTTACCGGAGGAACTGCCACCGGAAAACATATTGCGAAAAAAGCATCGATGATTCCCGTCGTGCTTGAGCTTGGCGGAAAAGATCCCGCCATTGTACTGAAAGATGCCGATCTGGATAAAGCAGCCAAAGAAATAGTCAGCGGTGCGCTCAGCTATTCCGGACAGCGCTGCACGGCAATCAAGCGTGTTATGGTCGTGGACAGCGTTGCCGATGCGCTGATCGAAAAAGTAACAGACATCGTCTCCAGACTCAAAGTAGGCAGATCCAGCGAAGATGCTGATGTGACGCCGATGATCGATCAGAAATCAGCGGATTTTGTGACCAGCCTGATTCAGGATGCCCAGGAGAAAGGAGCAGCACTCGTTCTCGAAGGAAAGAGGGAAAAGAACCTTCTCGGCCCAACTCTTCTGGACCACGTCACCAAAGAGATGGATATCGCCTGGGAAGAACAGTTCGGCCCGGTGCTTCCCTTTATACGGGTAGAGAATGAAGCAGAAGCGATTGCGCTGGAAAAGCGGAACCAATACGGTCTGCAGGCCAGCGTCTTCACCAAAAATCTGGAGAACGCCTTCTCTATTTCAGACAAGCTGAATGTCGGCACGGTCCAGGTAAACGGCAAAACTTCACGCGGACCCGATCACTTCCCTTTCCTCGGCGTCAAGAATTCCGGACAGGGTGTCCAGGGAATCGGCAGAAGTATTGATTCGATGCTGCGCGATAAAGTGCTGGTGCTTAACCTTTAAATCGTTAAAAAGTTCCTATGGTTTTTTACTAATCGAAAGTTTTTAATAGAATTTTTCAGAATGTTGCATTTTATTTACTTTCTTTTTACCATCAGGAGCTGATCCATAAGGGTCAGCTTCTTTTCTATACTTGCAGATCTTGCGTTTTCATATAGGGAAATCTATTCTACCTCTAATACCAATCGTATCTCATTGATACGATTTTATTCCTTCACATATAAACATTCATTCCTCCTCCTTCCCTATAATTATTGAATGCTTAACATAATCACGGTTATGAGAAGCGGCTTGAATACAAAAAGGGAGAAAAGAGGCTGATCAAAGCACCTCTTCTGTCCCTTTTCATTTGTAAAATATACCTTTTTCTAACGCTATAGACTTCGAGAAGTTTAAGTAAAATGTTAAATGTTAAAATTATTTATATGAATGATTATAGCCACTTCAGTCATTTTCATGATGTTAAATTAGCGCATTATAGAAATGTTTATATAACTAGATAGGAGGCAAGAATTTTATGAAGCCAGTGGAATTGATATTAGGAGCAGTAACAGTACTATTATTCATCATTTCATTCATATCAGGTATCTCTCGACTATTTTTTTCGAATTTAACTTTCTTTTTTTCTTCAGGTTCGTTTTTAATTTCAGGAGGTTGCCTGCTTATACTATTAGCTTGGAATCGCAGGACACAAACGAAATCAAATAAACATACTAATTCTTCATTGGTCTCTAAAGCTATAGGATATGGATTAGGGGGAATTATAGTTGCTTATGGTGTTTTGATTGTATATAGGGACGTTCAATGACTTTTGAAAAAGGGAGAGAGGAGGCTGATCAAACCAACTCTTCTCTCTCTTTTTTCTAACTTTCTTTTTTTCTTCAAATTCGTTTTTAATTTCAGGAGGTTGCCTACTTATACTATTAGCTTGAAATCGCAGGACGCAAACGAAATTAAATAATCTTTTTGGTTATAAGCTTCTCAAGCCACCTTTACCGAGGAGCTGTTTTTTTCTTTTCTTTTTTATTGCTTAGTCTGGCCAGACGGAAAATTGTCACCACTATAATAAAAATTGCTAAAACGATCACCCACCATCTGCCATCATGGGAACCTATTTGCGTCACTAAAATCATGATACCTGCAATAAGAAACAGAATTTCATACAATTTGGATGACATATCGTCATCCCTCCTTTTTATAAGGCCCAGGGTCCGATAACGTTTACTGCGCTGCTTGTTCATATAAGTGTTGCGGGCTTCCACGTAGCTGGGCCCAGACTCGTCATATTGTTTTGATTAAGAAGAAGTAATGATACGGAAAGGATAGGAGGACTGAAGGATGGCTGTAACAATGAAGGATATTGCACGTGAAGCGGAAGTGTCTTCGGCTACTGTTTCTCATGTGATTAATGGTACCAAGAAAATTTCTGAACCTACACAAAATAAAATATTAGAACTTATAAAAAAGTATAACTATATTCCTAACTCCACCGCTAAAAACCTAAGAACCCAAAGCACAAAAACGGCTGCATTAATAGTATCCAGCCTTCCTGATACATTTATAACGGATATGGTCTATGGTGTGGAAGAACGGGCCAGAGAAGCCGGTTATAATTTATTGTTAGTTAATACCAATGAAGATGAAGAATACGAACAAAAAACAATTAACCTTCTTCATTCCAAGATGGTGGATGGCATTATTTTATCGCCAGCTGCTAAAAACCTATAGTATTTAAATAAATTTTCCTCTAATGATTTCCCTATTGTTTTAGTCAATCGTTATGCCAAAATTGTTCAACATATGCCCAGAGTAACGGGAGATAATATTCAAACTGGTTACGATGCTACCAAACATTTAATAGAGCACGGCCATAAACATATTGGTGTCATATACGGTGTATTCAATGTGTCTTCTACTAATGATCGGCTGGAAGGATACAAAACAGCCCTAAAGGAAAATAATATTTCTTTTCAAGAAAACTTTTTAGAACTTGGGCATGCAACTGTAGCTGGTGGCGCTACAGCCGTCGATAACCTGCTTAAAAGAGATCCAACTATTACTGCTTTATTTATACAAAATGACCTTATGACCATTGGTGTCATATCTCAACTAAAAAAATTAGGCATATCTATTCCAAATCAAATTGCTTTAATTGGATTTGGCGATTTTGCTTCCGCATCTATCATTGATCCTCCTATTACGACAATTGTACAGCCTTCCCAAAGACTTGGAATGTTGGCATTCGATACGTTAATGCAAAGAATTAATCATTCAGGATCCATAGAAAATCACTGTCTTTCCGCTTCACTTATACGAAGAAAATCTTGTGGTTGTCATTAGTTTTGACATTATGTAATTTCATTTTCTTATAAAGTAGAGAACTATTGACCCGTATTTTATCCTAGTATCAAAGAGAATAATTATAAACAAATTTAGCGAATGTAAAAAATCGTAAGGCAATACTTTTCAATTTATCCTTCAAAATAAAAAAGCCGTGAGCTGAATTTTTTCAGTTCACGGCTTTTTTAGATATAGGAACGATTGCTAGAGATTTTTTCGCCTCTTTTCCATCACTTCGGCGTTTCAGATAGGAAGACCCTCTATTTTAACCATACAAGCCGAAAATCACCAAAACTCCATTGAAATCCTAGTAGGCGGAAAAGTATTTTTAATTGCAAAAGGAGTTTGGTTATAAAAAGTTCAAACTCCGTCTTCCACTAAATTTTATGAAAGTACTTTGGTCATAATCAGGTCTACTTGTTCGTCATCTCCCATAAAAAAGGAATGAGAACCTGATTGGAGAAATCCTTTTTTCTGATAAAACGCAATGGCATTTTCATTTTCTTCCCAGACGCCCAGCCAGATTTTCTTTTTCTTTTGTTCCTGCGCAATTTCCATCGCTTTGTTCATTAGATGTTTTCCAAGACCGTGTTTCTGAAATTTCTTCTTCACGTAAATTCGTTCGACTTCGAGCGCTTCTTCGCCCATTGCTTCCGATTGAGCCTCGTCAGTATTGACCTTTAGGTAACCCGCGACCTCTTGACCTACATATACAAAAAAGAACTGCGAAGATCGATTGGCCAATTCGTGTTTTAATTGATTCAAGCTATAGGCTTTATCTAAATAAGCATTCAAATGTTCCGGTGAATTTTGTTCTTGAAAAGTCTCGATAAATGTTTCCACGCTGATTGTTTGCAAGGCTCGCGCATCTTCAAAAGTACACTTTAATATCGTTATCATCATTCGAACATGTCGCTCCTTTGGCTCATTAATAGTCTCGCTTGTGACCTTTTTTAACAGATTCCCAATCCTCCTCAATATTTTTTCGGATCCGCTCCAAAAGCTCGTAGGCAGTCGCCATTTCTTGTTCAGAAAAGCCCGTTAAGGCCACTTGATCGGAATATTCATTCTCTCTTTTGATGAAAGGATAGACCATTTTTCCCTTTTCTGTTGGAAACAGCTTTTTATTTTTTTTGCTGTGAGAATCTTCTTTCTTTTCAATAAAGCCGTTTATTTCTAGTTTTTGAATCGCACGGGTCGCCGTAGAGCGATCCACTTTGATCATTTCAACCACTTTTTCCTGAATGATTCCCGGGTTTTCACATATCCGCACCAAGTACAAATACTGTCCTTTCGTCAAGTTCAATTCTTTGAACTCGATGTTACTAATAGAATCTAAAGCGCGAGCTATCATACCGATTTCGCGTAAAATATCTTTCATAGTTGTCTCCTTGGTAATTATTTTTATTGCATATGCAACAAAAAAAGTCTATATACAATGTAAACTAAGTTTGTTGCAATTGCAACATATGATTAATAAAAATCTGAATCTAAAATGTACAAGGTTGTCTTCTAGAAGAAGAGCTTGGCCAATTTGATAATCTCGAAGGCATTTGTAAACACGTACTCGTTCATTCTAATGATCAAGCGGTCAAAACGGGAAGAGTTAAATATATAAGGAAGAGAGCAAAGTGAAATTTGTTTTCTACATCATTAGGATTTTACTAATACTTAATTTTTTCATGCCTCCTATTGAAAGGATATTGGACTGCATATCATTGAATTTAAACAAATCATTATATCAACTCGAAAAAGGAAGTGCTTTATAGGAAATAGATAATCAAAAACAGAAATTACAGTATCTCATTTCTCAAAAATAAGTGAAAAAACCAACACCCCAAACGTTAGATTTCACTCTAACATTTGGGGTGTGCTGTTAACCGTAATTTTAAATTATAATAATAAGAGAGTTTTTTATCTTATGCTTTTCCTGAGGTGCCGAATTCCCTGACTTTTTCTGTTACGGACTGTTTGACTGCTTCAATCGCTGGAAGAAGAACTAGACGCGGTTCATATACATTGGAATCTTCCATCAGCTTCTTCTTTACTGCTTTAGTCCAAGCTTGTATGTTTTCTGTGTTTACATTAATTTTGGCATGCCCCAGGGAAATCGCACGCTGAATTTGGTGAGCGGGAATGCCCGTCCCCCCGTGAAGGACCAAGGGCAGCTCCGTTTTCCGGGATATTGCTTCCATCTGCTCAAACCCGAGTTGGGGTTCTCCCTGGTAAGGTCCGTGTACAGATCCCAATGCTGCCGCCAAAGCATCAATTTCTGTCTCTTCTACTAAGCGGATACACTCTTCAACATCTGCGTATTTTATCCCGCCTACCAGGCCATCCTCCTGGCCTCCTACAGAGCCAACTTCCCCTTCCACTGAAATATTCCATTTACCAGCATAAGACACTACTTCTTTTGTCATGTTGATATTTTCTTCTATAGAATGATGCGAACCATCAATCATTACGGATGTAAATCCAGCATCTACCGCTTTCTTACAACGCTCTATGCTTTGTCCGTGATCAAGATGTAGAGCTACCGGTACAGTAATATTCAATTCTTCGTACAATGTACGAACCATTCCAGCCACATTTTTGAATCCCCCCAGAAAATCAACCATTCTATCGGATGCAGCGATGATCATTGGGGACTGTTCCTCTTGGGCCACTTCTAGAAAAGCAGGAATAAATTCAAGGTTATTAATGTTGTACTGTCCTACAGCATATCCTTCTTGTTTTGCCTTTTGAAGCATTTCTTTCATGGATACTAATGCCATATTTTTCACTTCCTTTTTGTTTATATGAACATCTTACCATTTTTTGATAAACTTTTGATAATAATTTGATAATATATTGAAAATATATGATATACTTTAGGAACTTTCCTTTTCATTTATACTCTGCTATCTTTAACATCAATAGATATCAGAAAGCAGTGGTGGATTACGTGATAAAAAGACAGCGAATAAATGAAATAAGGAAATATGTGGAATCTCACCAAGTAGCTTCGTTTGAGAATTTATCCGCTGAATTTAACGTTTCCCTTAACACCATCAGACGGGATGCTGAATCGCTCGTTCAGCAGGAATTAGTCAAAAAAGTTCATGGAGGCATTGCTGTTCCTGAATCCGGACTTTCTAAATATGAAGAAAGGGAGGGGCATAATGAGGCTGCTAAAAAAGCAATCGGCAGGGCAGCCGCAGATCTTGTGGAAGAAGGAGATATCATTTTTATCGATACGGGCACCACGACCGTTTGGATGGCTCCCTTTCTCGAAAACAAAAAAATAACCGTACTGACCAACAATTTGCATTTCATTAACGAAGCAAAAGAAGCGTCCGATTTAACCATTATTTCAACTGGAGGGTTGTTTGACCCCTCTACTCATTCCTTTATTAGCATAGACAATATAGAAGGAATCACATCCTACAATATCGACAAAGCATTTATGGCAGCAACCGGTATTTCATCGGAACGCAGCATTACCCATGCCTCTCCTCTTGAAAACAATATAAAAAAAGCAGTTGTTCAAAAAAGTTCGAGAACTTATATTCTTGCCGACCACTCAAAATTCGGAAATAAAGCGCTTATGACGTTTGCTTTGTTCAATGAGATAGAGGCTGTGATCACTGATGACGTTTCCTCTAAAGAAATAGAAGTCCTGCTGAATGAGTCCCACGTAAAAATTCACAAAACAGACGAAAATGAGAACATGGAGGAATAATATGCCCTTATTACGATTTGACATTATCGCTGGAAGAAGCGACCAGGAATTAAAAGAGTTATTGGATACGGTTCACCAGGCGATGGTAAACACGTTTGAAGTTCCTGAAACAGACCGTTATCAGATTGTAAACCAACATCAGGCAGAGGAAATGATTATTGAAGACACCGGCCTCGGATTCACCCGTACAAATGATGTTGTTATTATAAGCGTAACGAGCAAAACCCGTACAAATGAAAAGAAACAGGCTTTTTATCAGATGGCAGTGGAAAACCTGGAAAAAGAATGTGGTATTTCTCCGGAAAATGTCATGATAAACATCACCGAAAACGGGGAAGCAGACTGGAGCTTTGGAAACGGGGAAGCTCAGTTTTTAACAGGTAAACTTTAATAGAACTAAAAAAAGCACCAGGCTGCGAGCCTGGTGCTTTTTTTAGTTCTTTACATGAATTTGATTTAATACTTCTAAAGAAGTATCTTTAGCTGTCTGAATAGCTTCATCCGGGCTTAGCTTGTAATATTCCGGACGGAATAACTCAACGGATACCGCACCGTCAAATCCTCTTTCTACAGCTGTTGAGATAATTCCCTGCAGATCAATAGCCCCATGTCCCGGCCACACTCTATCTTCATCTGTTAAGAATCCAATAGGAAAATTCTCTGTGTCGTCAATATGAAGAATAAAAATCTTATCTCCATCTGCTTTTTGCAGATCCTGCATTTTAGATCCCATCGCATGGAAATGAAAGCAGTCCAGGACCAGTCCTACATTATCTTTTCCTACAGCTTCAACAATCTCATAGGCCTGGCCAAACGTGTTAATCGTACACTGCGGATGCCCTACAAACTCCACAGCTATTTTTATTCCATAGGGTTCAGCCAGCTCCGAGAACTCCTGCAATACGCTGATAGCACTTTTCTTAATATCCTCTTTTAAGATCTTTTCTTCCGTTACGAGGGGCACAGCAACGATATACGGTGCATTAATATGCTTTGCTTTTTCCAGCATATCCTTGAATTCTTTTACGTTTTCTTTGTGTTCACCATCTGTACGGTTGTTGAAAAAAACTAATGCATTCATAGCCAGCGGCTTTATATGGTTTTTTTCAAAATAAGATGCCAGATCTTCTATCGAATGCGTCTCCAGATACTCCGGTAGTTTATCCATCGTGCGGATTTCAATATAGTCATATCCATGCTTTTCACAAAGCTCTAAATCGGTTTCCAGATTGGAGTTTTCCAGTGTAGTAGCTTGGTTATAACAAAGTTTCACAGGCTGCTCTCCTCCAGTTTGGTTTTTTTGTAGAAATCCGGACGGTCCGGCAGTTCAATAACTTCTACCTGCTCAGAAGTCTGGGCTCTAACCCCTGCATCTCCTGTAACGGAGGCAATATAACCATCCCAGGAGGAAGGTCCCTGCGGTTCTCCTTTTTGGTTAATAGAGTCTATAAAGTCCTGAAACTCGTTGTTAAAAGCATCATTAAAGCGGTGCTGCCAATCCTGCAGAATTTTGTAACCGCGGACGCCGTCTTTACGATAACCAACACTTGGTACCTCAGGCAGCTTCACTACTCCCTCTTCCCCGATAACCTCACATTGAATGTCATAGCCAAATTGACAGTTAACAAAAATTTCTGCATGCATAATAATGCCGCTTTTTGTTTCGAATGTTACAATCTGCGGATCTTTCAAATGCTCGAGTGCTCTGCTGGACTTCTTTGGATACGTGACCTGAATAGACTTATAGTCATCTCCTACGAGCCAGTGAAGCGTGTCAATTTCATGAATCAGCGTGTCCAGAATCGCCATGTCTGTCGTATAGCGTTCTCCTACTTCCGGATTTCTGTGAGAGCAGCGAACCATCAAAGGCTCTCCGATAAAATTGTTGTCTATCGCTTCTTTCATCTGCAGGTAACCGCTATCATAACGACGCATAAAACCAACCTGGACAAGTCTTTTCCCCTGTTCCTGCTCGGCTGTCACAATACGCTCGCAGCCTTCGGACGTAGTAGCTAATGGTTTTTCTACAAAAACAAATTTACCTGCTTCGATTGCTTTTAATACTGTACCTTCATGAGCCGGTCCCCAGCTGGTGACCAGCACGGCCTTAACATTGGGATCATTGATTAACTCCGTATCATCTTTGTGTACAGAAGCATTAAGATTTAATTCTTTTACAATATTTCCGGCCAGTTCCTGGTTCACATCTGTAACAGCTACAATATCAGCCCCGGTCAGCTTGCGCGTAATACGCTTCATATGCTCCTGTCCAATGGCTCCAGTACCTACTACTCCAAATCCTAAATTCATAACTATTTCCTCCTAAATGTAATGCTTTTTATTTTCTGCACGCCTGGCCATTACTTGATTTTCTGTAAAAGCTCCGTATCCAAATACTTTCTTGCTTTTAAAGCATATTCGAGAGGGTGTGCCTTCTCAGGATCCTGTTCTGCTTCAATCACAATCCATCCTTTATATTCCTCTGCCAGAAGTTCCTCATACACTTTTGTAAAATCAATATCTCCGTCTCCGGGTACCGTGAACATACCCTCTAGAAAAGAGTCCATGAAAGAATAGTTCTTTTCTTTGCAGGCATTCATGATCGGATTTCTGACATCTTTAAAATGAACGTGTTCAATACGATTCATGTGCTTTTTCAGTAAAGGAAGGCATTCTTTATCTGAGACATAAATGTGACCGGTATCATATAATAAATGCACCTTATCCGGATCAGTAAGCTCCATCAGCCGGTCGATTTCTTCCAATGTCTGTACTCCTGTACCTAAATGATGGTGAAAAACAAGTTTCAGGTCATAGCGCGCTGCCATTTCACCCATGCTATTAAGACCTTCTGCCAATTTACTCCACTCTTCATCTGAAAAATACGGCTTTTCTTTAAATACATTTTTAGAGGTTCCCTGTATGCTGTAGGTTTGTTCGGATACTACGGCTACAGAGGCGCCCATCTCTTGTAAATAAGCGCAGTTCTCTTGAAACGCTTTCAACACTTCATCAATACCGTCCCTTATAATAAAGCTGGAAAACCATTTGCCTGCTATCGTTAAATTTCGTAAAGCCAGTTCTTTTTTTAAAATAGCAGGCTCAGGGAAGAAGCCGCCCACTTCTGTCCCTTCAAAACCTGCAATACATATATCTCCCAGTAAGTGCCCTAATGTATTGTCTTTACCTATCTCGGGCATATCATCATTTCTCCATCCAATTGGAGCAATTCCCCATTTAATATCCTGATGAGCCATGGTTTCCCTCCTTTAATACTTTTTCGCCCCGGTCAGCATTTTTTCTTTAAAGGAGTAGGCTTCTCTAATGCTTTCTTTTTCTGAAACGGCCGCTACTCCCAGGTTCCACCAGCTTCCTTCCGAACCATCGGTCATCGTCTTAGGAAGAACTTTCATTTCGATTAACGTAGAGCGCGACTGCGTTTTCGCATCGTTAATGGCTGCCTCGAGTTCTTCTTCGGTATTGGCTTTGTATACTTTTGCTCCGTAGCCTTCTGCTACTTTAGCGTAGTCAATATTCAATATTTGATTGTCTGCTGTGCGGAACTCACATTCATAGCTTCCCCCGCCGTGATCCATCTGCAGGTTATTAATGCATCCGTACCCTGCATTATCGAAAAGAAGAATATTTATTTTTTTATTGTATTGAAGGGAGGTTATAAGCTCTGAGTGAAGCATGAGAAAGCTTCCATCTCCAACCACCGCGTATACTTCTTTGTCAGGTTCTGCAAGCTTTACTCCAAGCGTTCCTGAAATTTCATAGCCCATACATGAGTATCCGTATTCTAAATGATACGTATTCGGCGTATTCGTCTCCCATAAGCGCTGCAGGTCTCCCGGCAGAGACCCTGCGGCACAAACAACGACAGCGTCTTCATCTACAGCTTCGTTTGCTTTCAGAAGCGCGTTGGTCTGGGGAAACTCCGTATTCAAGGCATCTGCGTACTCATTCATTATTTCCTGCGAAAAATGATTTTTTATTTCAGGATCGAAATTTTCTCTGTTAAACGATATGTGACGAAGTCTGTCCCGCTCCGTTTTCCATTCTTCTTTAACGCTTTCAATAAAGCTTCCATAATCACTTTTATAATCCTGCAGCAAAGGCATTAACTGTTCTAAAGCCGTACGTGCATCTGCCACTACTTGAAACGCATCTAATTTATAGGCCTGCATCCGGCTGACGTTGATATTTAGAAATTCTGCATTCTCGAAGTCAAATACGGTTTTCGAAGAGGTGGCAAAGTCTGTATATCTCGTTCCTATTCCTATAACAAGATCTGCCTCTGCCGCTGCTTTGTTGGCGGCTGACGTTCCTGTAATACCCAGGCCGCCCAGATTGTTTTTAAAGGAACATTCCACTGCTGACTTTCCTGCCTGTGTTTCTACGAGCGGAATGTGATACGTCTCGGAAAAAGTCATTAAAGTTTCTCTGGCTTCCGAGTACTTCACTCCTCCACCAACGACAATAAGAGGTTTTTTGCTGGCTTTAATTTTTTCAGCAGCCCCTTCAAGCTCTCTTTGAGTAGGTATAGCACGATTTACATAGTGTACCCGCTTTTGGAAGAATTCTTCTTCATAATCAAAAGCTTCTCCTTCCACATCCTGTGAGATACATACCGTAGCAGGGCCGGCCTTGGCAGGATCTGTCATCACTTCAAAAGCTCTTATTAAACTTGTCATCAGCTGTTCCGGGCGCTGTACGCGATCCCAGTATCTTGAGACAGGCTTTAATGCATCATTGGTTGTAATAGCCATGCTGTGCTCTTGTTCTACCTGCTGTAAAACCGGATCCGGCTGACGAGTCGCATAGGTGTCCGCAGGAAGCAGCAAAACAGGAATGTTATTCGCCAGGGCTGTAGCAGCAGGGGTAACAAGGTTCGCAGAGCCTGGACCGCTTGATGTGGTAACAGCATAGATTTTCTTACGCAGCATTTGTTTACTATAGGCAATGGCCGCATGAGACATGCCCTGTTCGTTTTTCCCCTGAATCACTTCCAGATTGCCCGCTTCCTGTTCTAGAGCCTGCCCGATACCTAATATGTTGCCATGTCCGAAGATATTAAAAATCCCTTGAACGAAAGGAAATTCTTCTCCATCTATATGAATATACTGCTGATTTAAAAACTTAACCAACGCCTGAGCTGTTGTTAATCGAATCGTTCCCATTGTTTATTCTCCTTTATACATACGTGTTATTTTCCTGGATTAACGCTTCAATTTCCGATACTTCCGGCATCGCTTCCGATGAACTGTGCTTGCTGACGACGATAGATGCTGAAGCACTGCCGTATTTTAAGGCAGATTCTACATCTTTTCCTGAGAGAATGGCATACAGAAAAGCTGATGCATAAGAATCTCCCGCGCCAAATGTTTTTAACACTTTTGTTTTGTAGGCCTTTCCCTGATAGCTTTTTCCGTCTTTTGTATAGGCATAAGAACCATCCACACCGTGCTTGATAACGACAAGCTCCGGCTCATGCTGAAATAAATAATCGATAGTCGTCTGATTATCTCCTTCCGAGGAAAGGTTTTCCATCATGTCATATTCCTCACGGGTTCCAATAACAATATCTGCTTTTTCCGCTACAAGAGAGTAATATACAGCTGTTTCTTCACGGGACTGCCACGTATACGGGCGATAATCCAATTCGAAAGCTACTTTAATATTATTTTTCTTTGCAAGATGCACTGCTTTTAGAGCTGCTTCTCTGGATGGACTTTGCGCTAAAGCCGTTCCGGAGATCAGGAAGATTTTTGCCTGCTTTATATACTCTTCCTGTACTTCAGATGTCGTAATATACAAATCCGCAGCATTTTCTCTGTACATTAGAATGCTGCATTCTTCCGGACTTAATATTTCCGTAAAAGCAAGCCCTGTTTTTCTTCCTTCCGTATCTTTTACCATCTGCGACGTATCAATGCCTTTACTGCTCATATACTGCTCGATAAAGCGTCCATGCTGATCATCGGGGATTTTTCCGATAAATCCTGCTTTCAGGCCAAGTTTGGAACATCCTATCGCGACATTTGCCGGCGATCCCCCAACGTATTTTTGAAAAGTCATCGTTTCTTCCATCGGACGGTTATATTCAACCGCGTTCAAATCAATGCAGGCTCGGCCAAAAGCAATGACATCAAACGCTTTGTTTTCCTCAAAAGATATAGCCATAGAACGAAATCTCCCTTTTTTTAAGTTTATATATTTTTTGCTATTTTAGAATCCATTCATGGTCCGGATCGTTATGGAACTTCCATACTCTTTCCGGCCCGGCCATCACATTTAGATAATAAGACGTGTAGCCGGCTGGGACACCCACAGGATGATACCCTTTCGGCACGATAACCATATCTCCATTTTCTACGGTCATCGTCTCATCGAGGGAACGGTCATCCGTATAGACCCTTTGGAAAACAAATCCCTGCGGCGGATCCTGCTCATGGTAATACGTTTCCTCCAGCAGCGATTCCTCTGGAAGATTGTCCTGGTCGTGCTTGTGAGGTGGATAGCTGGACCAGTTTCCGCTTTCCGTGAAAACCTCTACTACCAGGAGGCTGTTTGCGGACGGATCATTATCCGGCAGAATATTATGAACCAGTCTTTTATTGCTTCCTTCTCCCCGCTTTTCAACTCCCAAATCTGAAGCTTGTAACAATTTTGTAGGAAGCTGGCTTTTGGAGGGAGAATAACAGAGGGCCACCCTTGCAGACGTATCAGCCCTCACTTCAAAGGTTTGATCATTGGAAACATACACGCTGTCTGTGGGCTTTTTCTCAAAAACAGAATCTCTCGTGCCAATTTTCTCGAAAGTATTTTCTCCTTCCGTTACGGTGATTTTTCCAGTCACAGCCACAATGCAGCATTCCAGCTTTTCCAGTTTTTCTTGGTAGACGGATCCGGATTGCAGGTCAACCATTTTAAAACTTACATAATGAAGATCTGAATTATCTTCCGAAACCTCATGAATAAGAGAAATGCCATTGGCTTCTTTTTTATTTAATGGTTTACGAATAAGCTTACTCATTACAACTTCCTCCTCCATTACTGCAATCGATTACATTTTAAGAATAAATAATGCGTATAGAACATGAGAAAAGGGACAATTGCCGCATTCTTAATTTTCTATACGCATCGAAAAATTCACAATTTATTTTCTTCCTATTCAGAATAATGGTTGAAACGCTTTCAGTCAATACTTCTTTATAAAGTTCTTAGAGCTTCTCGTGCTGATTAAATTGATTTGATTGATTTTCTTGTAATATTTCTTCTTTACTCTTTGTGGTGTCTTTTCTAGCAGCAAGCCACGTTGCTTCAATTTCTTCAAGCGATTTATTTTTTGTTTCAGGTACAAATTTTAAAACGAAGAAGAAAGCAAATGTACTTACTAATCCGTAGATAAGGAATGTGCCTGTCCCAAAAGCTTCGTTTAATGGCGGGAAAGTAGACGAAGCAATCAAGTTTGCCCCCCAAACGGTTGTTACTGCCAACGCCATCGCCTGGCCTCTGATTTTATTAGGAAACAGCTCTGACAGCAGCACCCAGGTTACAGGCCCCCATGTCATTTGAAACAGTCCTACAAAAAGGAGAATAAAGATTAACGTACCAATTCCTTGAATACCCATGAAGAAAAGAGCGGATACAGCCATCAAACATATAGCACATCCTGCCGAGCCAAGAAGCAGCATAAACTTTCTTCCCTGGCGGTCAATAAGCCGAATAGCAATTAAGGAGACAGCTACGCTTATAACCCCTACGAATATTGTCTGCAGCATCGCGGTTGACTGCCCTGCTCCCAGATTTTCAAAAATTCGCGGAGCATAATACAAAATGATATTAATCCCAATAAATTGCTGCAGAGCAGCGACAGATACTCCAACAATTAATACGAGCTTTCCATAATAAAACATTCCTACTTTTTCTGTCTTTGTATTTAAGGAATGCTGGATTTCCTGCAGTGTATCCGCTGCCGCCTGTTTTGATCCATTTAATTTTTCCAAAAGATTAAAGGCCTTGTCATTTTCTTTCTTAAGTGCAAGATATCTCGGTGTTTCCGGTACAAATAAGAGAAGAAGGAAAAATAATGCTGCTGGGATTAATTCTGAAGCAAACATAAGTCTCCAGCCAATATCATTAATCCAATCTCCTGTTCTATTCAAAGTAATCAACCAGTTGACAAAATATACAACAGTCTGACCTACTACTACAGCCATGCTGTATAGTACAACCATTTTTCCACGAATTTTTTTAGGACTCATTTCACTAATGTAAATTGGAGCAATAGCCGAAGCTAAACCAACACCAATACCACCAATAATCCTGTAAAAATTGAATGTTGCCAGCAAAGCGACGCTTGGCTCTCCCATTGTGAAGAAAATCAATTCCGGATAGGCTGATCCTAGTGCAGAAAGAAAGAATAGAATGGCTGAAATAACTAATGTATTCTTCCGGCCGATTCTATTAGAGATGAGCCCTGAAACTAATGCACCTATGATACATCCAATTAATGCACTCGACACCGTAAGTCCGTGTATGAATGAACTCAAACCTAAGCTATCAACCAAATATAACTGTACGGACTGCTCTGCGCCTGCAATAACTGCCGTATCATAACCAAATAAAAGTCCCCCTAGAGAGGCTACTAAAGCTACAAACAAAATATATCGATACTTATTATTCTTCATGTTATACGAAGGATACCCTTCTTCCCCACTTTCTCCAATTTAATGTAATCGTTTTCAAATATTCATAAAAAATATAAACAATCACTGTCAACAGAAGATAAATTCCATTGTCTTCAAAACTTGAGAAGACAATGGTTTATTGTTATTTAATAGAGGTTTTAGTAATTAATTCTTCTTTGAGACGATCTAACATGAATAGGCTTGATTCTTCTGCACGGTGTTCTTCTCCGAAAACAGCTGACGTAACAATCCCATCAAAGTTAATTTCGCGAAGCTTGTTGAACAAAGCGTCCCAGTTTATATCCCCTTTTCCAATGTCGAGATGCTGATGGACTGTAGCATGTACGCCAGGCGGGTTTACGACATAACGCAGGCAGGAAGAAGCTTTGTGGTTGAATGTATCTGCGATATTAATATGCTTTAATTTATCTCCCGCATAGTCAATCATTGAAGCAATATCGCCTACTCCGTCATCATAAAAGAATGTATGAGGAACAGAATAGAAGTAACCCAGCCAATCTTTATCAAACCCGCGAATCATATCTACAGCAGCATTATTGTTTTCAATAAAATCATAAGGATGCGCTTGAATATGAACATTTAATCCTTCTTTTTCAATTGATGGGATCAATTCATGCATCGATTTTACAAACATCTGCTCACATTTATATGGCATATCATTCTGTCCTGTGAATTCCGAATTTAATATATTAACATCCAGTTCTACCGCAATTTCAATAACCCGCTTCCAGTTACGTACTGCGGCTTCCCGATCTTCTTCATCTGGACCTGCCCAGTGCTGCATTGGAAGAAGGGAGGAAAGCTTGACCCCTGTATCCCGCAGAGCATTCTTTAATTCTTTTATTCTTGCTTTATCTACACGAGGATACTTGTAAAAAGGCATAAAGTCATCACGCGGTGACAGTTCAATATATTCATATCCCATTTCGGCTACTTTATCCACCATTTTTGGAATAGGCATATGTCTAATCATATGCGGATCTAATGCGATTTTCATTGTTTATTCCTCCGATTCATCATTATTTTACATTTATTTTCGCTGTTACCAGCGGGCCGTCAGCATTTTCTTGCGCGTATAGAAGTTTACGCCATCTGTTCCATTCGCATGAAGATCCCCGTAAAAGGAATTTTTCCAACCGGAAAACGGGAAGAATGCCATTGGTGCCGGTACTCCTAAATTCACTCCAAGCATTCCTGCTTCAATTTCCTGTCTAAACTTTCTCACGCTGCTGCCACTGTCTGTATAAATGCACGCACCATTCGCAAAGTCCGATTTATTTGTCAGTTCGATTGCTTCATCAAGAGTGTCTACTCTTACAATGGATAGCACTGGAGCAAAAATTTCTTCTTTCCATATCGTCATATCTGTTGTTACATGATCAAATATTACCGGACCCAGGAAGTAGCCGTCTTCCAGCCCAACCGTTTTGTTTCGGCCGTCCAGCGCTAGCTCCGCACCTTCTTCTTCTCCTTTTTTAATATAATCTTCTGATTTTTTCTTATGGGATTCGCGGATAACCGGGCCCAGGAACACTCCTTCTTCTATGCCGTTACCAACCGTCATTCCATTTACTTCTTCTTTTAGTTTCTCCAGGAAAGGCTCAGCTACATCCCCAACAGTTACTACGACTGCAGCTGCCATGCATCTTTCGCCTGCCGAACCGTAAGCCGCACCTACAATCTGCTGAACAGCGCCTTCTAAATTGGCATCTGGAAGCACGATGGAATGGTTTTTAGCTCCGGCTAAAGCCTGTACACGTTTGCCGTAAGAAGTTCCTGTTTTATAAACATATTCAGCTACCGGCTGGGAACCTACGAAAGAGATCGCTTTAACTCCTTTATGTTCCAACAGGCCGTTCACGACATCATGAGCGCCGTGTACCACATTTAATACTCCGGCTGGTAGACCGGCTTCGGAAAATAGTTCAGCCAGTTTATTTGCCAGAAGAGGAGTTCTTTCTGATGGCTTTAATACGAATGTATTTCCGCAGGCAATAGCAAGTGGAAACATCCAGCACGGCACCATCATCGGAAAGTTAAATGGAGTAATTCCGCCGACGACACCAATAGGATACTTATACATCCCCGATTCAATACCTGTAGCTATATCCGGAAGCTGTTCTCCTTTCATTAAGGATGGGGCACATGCAGCAAACTCCACGCATTCAATTCCTCTTTGAACTTCCCCGTAAGCTTCACTGTAATTCTTACCGTTTTCTAATGTAATAAGACGAGCTAACTCATCCCAATTTTCAATTAACAGCTGCTGGTACTTAAATAAAACGCGTGCTCTTCTTGGTACGGGAGTATTGCTCCACATTTTGAAAGTTTTCTCAGCCACCTGGACTGCGTCATCGACATCTTCTTTATTAGAGATAGGCACATGCGCAATGATTTCTCCAGTGGCCGGATTGGGAATTTCCTCTGTTGCTGACGCTTTTGCATCAACCCATTTTCCATTAATATAATTTTGAAGATTCTGAACTGTTTTTGTAGTAGACATTTTAGTTCCCCTTTCAGTTTATGATAAGCAATAAATAAAATAGATTGGCTGTTGAAAATCATAATGTAATCGATTGCAATTGTGTGTATAAATAGAATACTAATTCATATAATCCCATTTGTAAACGCTTTTATTTGAATTAATTGATAATATTTTTGAAAACTCTAATTTTTATCAATTAAAAACATGAATTTTCATTGAATTAAAAGGGGGTTTGGAGAAAAAAGCAATCGATTACATTTTATAATAAAAATTTATAATCCGTCTAAATTTTATTTTTTACTAAGGTATTATTAGCATTTATTTCAGCTCCGCAGGTCTGTCTAACAATCAGCTGATTATCCAAAACATATTTCTTTTTAGAAAATGTCTCTTTCCTTATTAACTTTAAGAGCAGTTCCATCGCTTTGGTCCCAATATCATATTTAGGCTGGTCTATAGTAGTTAAATTCGGCGTAAAAATAGATGCCATTTCTATATTATCAAAGCCCACTACCGCTATATCTTCCGGTACATTCAATCCACTTTCTTTTATAGCATTGATTGCTCCTATAGCCATTTCATCATTAAAAACAAATACAGCACTAGGAGGGACTTCTAATGAAATCAGCTTCAGCATTTGATTGTAGCCTGATTTAATACTAAAGTCGCCTTCTTGTATATACAGTGGATTATTTTCTATATCATTACTAATTAAAGCCTGTTGAAATCCACGGAGTCTGTCTCTACTTAGAATTACATCCATTGGACCTGTAATATGAGCAATACGACTGTGCCCAAGGTCTATTAAGTGCTGGACGGCTTTTCTTGCACTGCTGATGTTATCTATAGAAACAGTGGGAATATTTAAACCATCCATATACTCACATGCTAGTACTACCGGGTAATTATCAGCAATATGGGCCAACTCTTGCTGATTACTCCTTGCAGTAAGCAGAATCATACCGTCCACCTGTTTTTGATAGAGAAGGCTTATATACTCCCTCTCTCTTTCAGGGTTATTTTCGGTATCTGCTAATATAACCTGATAATTGTTTTTTACTGCGTAATGCTCAATCCCCCGCAAAACCCCGGCAAAGAAAGCACTTGTAATATCAGGCACCACGACCATAATAATTTTAGTTTCCCTTGTTCTAAATTGCCTTGCTACTACGTGTGGCTGATAATTAAGTTCTTCAATTGCAGCTAATACCTTTTCTCTGGTTTTTTTGCTTACCATTGAAGGCTTGGTTAATACTCTTGACACAGTAGCAGTTGAAACATCTGCAAGTTTCGCTACATCATCCATCTTCATGTTCTTGTCCTCCTGCTATTTGAAAACGATTACATAAACCGTTCTTTAGAAATATTTATATATTTTATTTTACTTACTTTGGTTAAAATAAGCAATTAATGCTCAATCCAGAATCAAAGAGATTCTAATAAGAACCGAACTGTTTTAATTGAAACCGTAATATCATATTTATGGCGTTAGCAATTCGTTTCGTACACAGCTTGGGTGGCGCTCATTACTGGATCTATTGGATGTGCTATAAGTTTGTTTCGCGTCACTGCTTTAGGAGCTTTTAATATTTTTGGCATTTATACCCTAATATTTATAGTGTTATAGCGTGTGGCTCAAGCATACTTTATTAAAGGACCAGCCCATCGATAAGAATAATTACTTACATGCCGTATTAAAAGAAGAAATTAAACACCTTTTTTCTATTTTTATATAAGCATTGGCGTTTCATTACATCAATTTTCACACAATCCTAAGCCCCTGCAAAATTATGAACTCATCATAAAGTAAAAAATAATTATAATCTGTATCGTTAACATAACCGTGATTATCCGAAGCTTTTACTATACAAAAAGAAGAGAAGATGTGCTTTTATCAGCCTCTTCTCTCCTTCTTGTTTGTAAAATTGTACCTTTATAAATGCTTTTTTCCTCTTCTCTTCTTAAAAATTTCATCAAAAGTAATGGAGAGAATAAAAAGTGCCTATTTGTCCAGATAGCGAGTACTATTTTTTATTCAAAAAATTTCGAATGAAAATAATTAAAAACCTTTGAAGCTCGATGCCCTCGTAGTATATTATAATAAAAATAAACATGCATCCGGTAAGTATCGAACGCATGCGTAACAAGCCGTTTAATTTTTCATTTCCCTTTTTGCTTCGTTCATAGAGGAGTTTTTATCGTTACCCATTTAAAATTAAAACCTGCTGCCAGAAGCTGAACCTTTCGGAACAATGTGTTCGATTTCCGCCAGATCTTCTTTTGTTAGTATTACTTTTAAAGCACCATAGTTTTCTTGTATGCGTTCCAAGCGTTTGCTTCCTGGAATGGGCACAATCTGATCTCCTTGAGCCAAAAGCCATGCTAACGAAAGCTGCGCTGTAGTATATCCTTTTTGATCAGCAATTTCTTTAATGAGTGAAGCTGCTTTTACATTCTTAGCAAAGTTGTCACCCTGAAATCGGGAATACATTTGATGGGGATAGGTTTCTGAGAGATCCTCTGCTCGCTGGATGTTCCCCGTCAAAAAACCTCTTCCTAATGGGCTATATGGTACCAGTCCTATTTTCATGTCTTTTAAAAAAGGTAAGATTTCATCTTCTACATCTCTGCTCCATAAAGAATATTCCGTTTGGACAGCCGTTATTGGATGTACTGCATGAGCACGGCGGATGATTTCCACCGGTGCTTCAGAGAGCCCTATATAACGAATTTTACCTAGCTTTACGAGCTCAGCTAACGTACTGACAGTTTCTTCAATCGGTGTATGTGGATCGTAGCGGTGCTGATAATAAAGATCAATGTGGTTCAGGCCAAGGCTGTATAAGCTAGCATCCACTGACTTTTTGATATATGCCGGATCTCCCTTGTATCCATGACTATGAGTGGCACCAAATTTTGTGGCAACAATCGCCTCATCACGGCGACCCTTTAATGCTTTTCCTAGTAACTTTTCATTGTCCCCGAACCTCTGCTGTTGAAATCCTTCGTTTCCATAAAGGTCTGCTGTATCAAATAAGGTGATTCCCTGGTCTAAAGCACCGTGGATGGCTGAAATTGAATTTTGATTGTCTGGCATAGTCATCGTTCCTAGTCCAATAGCAGAAACCTCCAACCCTTCGTTTCCAAGCTTTCTTTTTTGTAAAGATTGATTAGTAAGCACTAGTGTATCCTCCTTTAATAAGTGGCGATAAAGCAATGTTAAATGTTTAGTATGATATGAACCACAGCTTGTTTATACTAGTAAGATTACTACTAGGATAAAATCCTGATAGGAGGTACAACTTCGTGCAATCCACTGTTCATTCGAAAGTATTCGGCGAGTATTTAAAGTCCAGGAGAGAACGAGTACAGCTAGATAAAGCCGACGTTGAAATCAATCGAAAAAGACGTAGGACACCGGGCCTGCGCCGGGAGGAAGTGGCATATTTAAGCCATATAAGTGTGACGTATTACACCTTATTAGAACAAGGAAAAAATATTCAGCCTTCACGGGACATTCTATTAAATATAAGTCGGGCATTGCAGTTAAATTCTGATGAAAAGGAGCACCTTTTTACGTTAGCTTACAATGATAATGAAGCACTCCTGCCTGTTGATAAACAATATCAAACGTCTTTGCAAGCTACAGTGGATGAGTTTCCGTTTCCTTCTTTTATTACAAATCAGAGGTCAAAAATCATATACTGGAATGAAGAAGCAGAGACAAAACTTTTTCCATTTTCCTCTTATAATGAGCGGCACTTACTTCAACTGTTGTTTCTAGAAAAAAATTTCCGGGAGCGTATATATAACATAGAGGAATTTTCAGCTTATTCGGTTGCTGTCTGGAGAACTATTTATGAACGGTTTCCAGAGGGTGAAATTTTAAATCATCTTTTAACAAAGCTAAAAGAACAAAGCCAGGTCTTTAAAAACCTATGGGAAATACATCATATCGAGCAAAAAAAGGTTAGTTTTATTTCTATAAGAGATGACCAAAACCAAATTACACAATACCGTATTCACTCTTCTATGCGAGTAGACGGGGATGAAGATTTAAATTGGTGTACCTATATTCCAATTTCTTAACATATTAAGATTTAACTTAATGCAATTCTTTTTTCTCTAATTGAATTAGCATGTAACTTCAAGTAGTTACACTACATGTGATGGACCCTTTTATATGTATTCCTCACTTATTTTCTTTTCCTATTTTATATTTTCATCTTTTCTGTCCTTTCTAAGGTTACGATGAAGGATCAAACGAAAGAAAAGATCTTACACCTCTCTCCTTTGGTAACGATATTTCTTCAATGCCGTATAAGTCACTAATTCCAAAAAGGGAATCATAAAATAATATTGAGCGGAAGTGGTGGATAATTCGTTCCACTTTTCCTTAAAATATATATCAAGCTTTGGCCAATTTGCAGCCAGATCTTTATAGGAATTTAGGATAACCTGTGCCGAAGGATCTTCATGGATAAGAGATCTCTCTATTCGATTCTGATAGGCCAGAGACTGCTCTCCGTCCCGGATAATAGAAAACACCGTATAGGATTGAATGATATCATCCTCTTTTGATTCCACATAATGGGAACCAATAAAGTAATTAGATGTTTCCTGCGTTCCAGCGTACGTCATCGACTCATCATCGTTTGTTTCATTTGCAGCCTCATCTGTGCTTTCACTGCTGGTATCCTCCTCCATTTCATAAGAAATTACTTCAACTTATATAGGAACTTTAATATAATATGAATATAGAAAGATTTTTCAGAATTGTTCTTAAACTAGCGTGCAGCGGTTGAACAAATCAAGTTTTTGTAAAAATGAAGGGGGAGTAAAAGATGAAAAATAATCGTTTTGAAGCTATTTATAAACAGGGCGCAATAGAACAGTTCAAAGTTATTCGTGATAATGAGACAGGGGTTCTGTACTTGCTGAATGGTAATGCTACTGGGGGCGGGTTAACTGTCATGGTTGACCAGGAAGGAAATCCATTAATAGATGAAGATTTTCAAAAACAGTAATGGATGAGTCAGCCTGCCATCATATCAATTTTTTTGATCGTATAAATTTCTTCTATTAACAAGGATTTAAAAGAATGAAATGGGGCTGGCCATTATTGGGACAGCCCCTTTCGTATATAAAAAAAGAAAGAGATTATCCTTTAATGATATGGTTAATTCATTAAAAGACAATATGTTGTTATCTGGTGTAAGTGGCTTTCCTTTATCTATATCTGTGATTGTCATGCCAAGTCGAACAAAATACGAGCATCCGGCACATTCCCATACGTAATGTCATTCATCGTGCCTCTGGCTTTTCGAAACGTCTGTACATCCTCTCTTCGTACACACACCTAAACGCCGGATAAGATGTTCTGTCTCTATGGTAGAGGCACTATCTACAGCATGAACATGCACCAGCAGCTTGGTGATTCTCTTATAAGCCTGGATATCAAGTTCTCTAATGGACTCAGCCTAAATAATAATTTCTGACGTCCCTTCTTCTACCTCTAAAAGGACCTGTTTCCAAAACACACGGGCTGCTTTTCTATTCTCTTCTTAATTTTTATTTTGCTTACATAATATCTCAATACATTGGTATCTACTACATACGTTTTCTTTAATCCAACGTCCGTCATACAGCCTTCATGGGCCTTTTATTCTTCCAGGATGGTTTTTATCATATGGATATTATCTTGTTTGATAGCGTCTTGTTTGCGCAGCAAATTTTCCAGGTTTTGACTGCCTGGGAACTGTTCGGTATGGATCATCCATTGGCCTTTATTCCCCATCTGTCTTTTTGCTTCAATATCTCCTTTTCAATAAAAAAAGCGCTATTTTTTGTTTCTCAACAATAAAAGACCGGAAAACCTCACGAGGTTTTCCGGTCCTTTATTTACGTTAGACGAACAGGAAGCCCCGTGAGTCCGCGCATGAGTATGCCCGGGCGCCATTCCAGGTCAGAAACAGCCGTATCTAGCTGCAGCCCAGGGAAGTGTTCCAACAGCGTATGCACGGCAACTTCGGCTTCCACTCTGGCAAGCGGTGCCCCGAGACAGAAGTGAATGCCTTTGCCGAAAGCAAGGTGTTTGCTCTGTCTGCGGGTGATATCGAAAACGTCCGGATCCTCAAATGCCTCCGGGTCGCGGTTGGCCGCATCGAGAGCCACGAGCACATGGTCCCCTTTGTGAATCGTTTTCCCTTGAAGTTCCAGCGTTTCAGCAGCCCAGCGGTCGGTGCTGAATTCGACCGGCCCCTCGAAACGGAGCATTTCTTCAATGGCCGGGCGAATGAGTTCTGGCTGCTGCTGTAACATGCGCATCTGCTCTGGGTGAGTCATCAAAGCAAACAGGCCGTTGGCAATGAGGTTTACCGTCGTTTCATGACCGGCGATAATTAACAGCGAAACGACGCCGTAAAGTTCCTGCTCGGAGAGACGGTCCCCTGCTTCCTCGGCCTGGATGAGCTTGCTGATCATGTCATCCTTTGGGTGTTCCCGCCTAGTAGCTATCCATTCCTGGAGATAAGTGGTGAATTCCTCGATATGCTGCTGAACTTTTTTAGCTTTGCCCGGATCATTGGATGCTTCGACGAGGGTGTTGGACCAGGTGCGGAATTTATCCCTGTCTTCACTTGGAACGCCGAGCATTTCGCAAATAACAATGATAGGGAGCGGAAAAGCAAAATCATCGATCAGATCTATCCGGGAGCGGCCCTGCATATCATCGATCAGTTCATTTGTTATTTCTGTAATCCTGCCCCGGAGCTCTTCGATCATTTTCGGTGTAAACGTCTGCTGAACGAGGCCGCGCAGTCGTTTATGATCTGGTGGATCTGCAAAAAGCATGTTTTGGGAAAAAATATTTTGCTGCGCTTCGGCACGTTCTTTTTCATCTAAAAAAACAGTGAAATCCTTAATGAAACGTGGGTCTTTCAATACAGCGACAGCGTCCTTATACCGAGTGACGATCCAGGCGTAATGACCCTCGGGCATCAAGACCCGGTGCACGGGATCGTGCTGCTGGAGAGAATGAAAGGCGGGGTACGGATCCTGTTTAAAGGCATGAGTAAATAAGTCGACTTCCCTGCTGTTGAAATCATTATCCATTATGATCGACTCCTTTGTAGTAGGCTTTAAAAGAAAAGACACCCAGATGTTCTAAGAAACACAGGCAGGTTAATTATACTCTCTTTTTTCGAAAGCCTCATCATAGTTGTGTGAAGAAGAAACCATTAAAATATAGGAAAATTCATTCTTTATAGAAATATAGCAAATTATAATCTATCATGAATGGAATTGTAAACGGAATGACCTTGAATGCATCTCCAAATAGACACGTGGCTGCAGAAGGGCCTGGTGGCATTTCAATTGTAGCTGACGACGCTGATACCGAAAAGAGACCGCACAAAACTTCCTTACACTTCATTATTTTTACGAAAAAATCAACACTATTCTTTATTTATTAGGTCATTCACCAAATAAAACATCAAAAATAGTTCTTTAGATCTAAAAAAATAGTGACATTTTAACTAATTACTTGTAACATTAATATTTGGAAAGAGATTAACATATTTAAAAATGAAGGGAGGAAAAGAGAATGGAGGAGAACATAAATCCAATAGAAGAAACAAAAGATACGAATATTAAACCAAGCCGCGTAATGAAATGGTCGTTCGGTGGTTTAGAAGCATTTTTAGGCATACCTATTTTAGGGGGCCTTGTTATTATCAGTCTGGCATGGGTGCCCCTTGCGATGATGCTGGTTTTACATATTATCGGCCTTGTATTTGCTAATAAAGAAAACAGAAGTAAAACCGGGCATATTTTAGGAATATTGGCTTCTGCACTTGGATGGATTCCAGGTGTCGGTATGGTACTGCATATTTTAGCAGCTATTTTCTTACTAATTGAAGCAGGTAAAAACAATTAATCAAAACCCATGCTGACAAATTCAATCGTTTGGACTGACCTGAATATCGCCCTGCGACAGCTTATGGTGTGGTATTTAAATAAAAAAGGAGAGCAAATGCTGCGCGAATCAGCACTTTCTTTCCTTTTTTTGTTTATGATAAAAGTAAAAAAGCGAATCAGGACTAATCCTGGTTCGCTTTTTTTCATTCTAATTTTTTACGCTATTTCTTGTGGTGCTCTGTTTTACTTATGACTTGGCTTCCTCTGCTGTTTTATTTTTCAAAAATAAATGTTCGCCAACAAATATTAATACAATAAATACGATAGAAAAAGCTACAATTAACCAGTCGGTATTCAATTTCACCCATGTGAAAGCCGCCAGTACTATGGCGTCCAAAATCAGTGCGGTTAATACAATTCCAGGGTTTGCATTAACTTTTTTACGTAAATGCTTATAAACACCCCAGTGTACAATCATATCCATTACAAGATATAGAATAACCCCTACAGAAGCGATCCTGGTCAAATCGAAAACCACTGTTAGAATCATCGCCAGCACTATTGTGTATACAAGTGTGTGTGTTTGGATTTTTCCAGGCATTCCAAAATGCTTGTGAGGAATTAACTCCATATCAGTCAGCATAGCGAGCATTCGTGAAACAGCAAAAACGCTGGCAATAATACCGGAAATGGTTGCTATAATAGCAATAGCAACAGTAAACCATACCCCGTAATTACCAAATGCAGGTCTGGCTGCTTCAGCAAGTGAATAGTTCTTGGCTTCAATAATGCTGCTGAGCGGTAAATTACTGGAAACGGCCCATGCTACAAGCAAATAAACAACGAGGCTTATTAAAATGGTCACGATTATTGCTCTTCCAACATTTTTCTTTGGCTTTACAATCTCTGAGCCGCTATTAGTAATTGTTGTAAAACCTTTAAATGAAAGAATTGTTAACGCCACAGCAGCAATCATACTAGCCCACGTAGAGTCAGGTGTCCTGCTTCCTCCTTCAGCAGGAATAACAGAAAATCCAGCTACCCATAATCCTCCCATTGCAAAAACGACCAAACCTATAATTTTCAAAAGGGAAATAATGGACGTAAACGTTTGTATAAAATTGTTGCCGGAAACATTCACTATAAAGGCAAATAAAAGCAATCCCACACCAAGAGCAGGAACAAGAAAACTTCCCTCCTCAATATTAAATATCTGCAACGTATACGTACCAAAAGTGCGGGCGACTAAACTCTGATTAATTACCATCGATACGGCCATCAGCATAGCAGCTGAAGCCGTCAAGGTCCCTTTCCCGTAAGCTTTCACCAGAAACATCCCTATTCCACCGGCTGAAGGATATTCATTGCTCATTTTTATATAAGAATAGGCACTAAACCCCGTTACTATTCCGCCTGCTATAAACATAAGCGGAAACCATGTTCCTGCTAATTCTGCAATCTGCCCCAGCAGCGCAAATATTCCCGCACTTATCATAACGCCTGTTCCAAGACCTATCGCTCCCGTAAGCGAAAGACTATTTTTTTCGTATTCTCCCACAGATCTCACTCCTTAGATACAATCTGTTTATTTCACCTGCTCGTAAATTTATAAGCTTTCCTTTCTTCAATTTTAGGTTACTTTCTTTCTTTACCCTATAATTGTGAAGAAAGTATGTAGCTGAGACTTTCATATATGATAAAACAGCTTATTTTCCTATGTCACATTTTATCTGTGAAGGTGTATCATTACCTGCTTGACCTTTAAGCGGGTTTAGGAGAACATACGAAAGAGAATCCACCCGTTTATAGTAAATAAAATTTCTCAAAGTAAAAAATAGAAAGGAAGAGGCTTCATTAATGATGCAGACTTTACTCACTCATATTCCCTCGACTTTATTACATCTTATCGCTGGAGCCTTACTTATGGATACCTTTTTCAAAGGCCGGAAATATCCTTTCTTGAAACGTCTTTCTATAATGGCTTATGGAGGACTGCTTGTCATTACTTTGGATATCCCAAAACTATTTGGTTTTATTTTTACGCATTCCTTGTTTTTCCTTCCCGTTCTTAGTTTTGGATTAGCTCTCTTAACGAAAAGATTTATCGTATCTACTTTAATGAAAAATTGGGCTTTTATCATACTTATTCTGCTAATAGGCGGCATAGCGATAGATTTCTTCGGAAATGGCGCTCATTTATGGTACCCTCTGTCCGAAAAAAATGTTTCTTTTTCTATCATTCAGCGGGAGTGGGTTCTGCTCGTTATTTTAATATTAATCTTTATGTTCCGCCTTATACCATTCAATAGATAAATGAAAGATTTTGACTTCCAGTTATTTTTTAAAGAACGAACGGATAATGCGGCAATGTATGAATGTGTTGCACTTTGCCGGAGGAAAGTTTATATTATGTAAGATTGATTGAAATGCCATAGACAAAAGGGGAAGATATATATTTCATTTGAATGGTGGAGTACACTAAGTAATGTCTTTTTTTTATTAAATATTCTATTAGCCCTCTCTATTCTTTTTATTGAACGAAAATCTGCTACTTCTACATGGGCTTGGATTATGCTTCTTTTTTTTCTGCCGGTTATAGGATTTATATTGTATTTATTCTTTGGTAAGCCACTTAGCAGAAAGAAACTAAAGCCTCAGCATATATACTCCAATTCCAACATTCAAAAGCATTCAGCTGCGCAGCTAAATGAAATCGATAAAGGAAGTTTTGCCCGTTCTCCTCTTATAGAAGAAATGCAGGATAGTATCCGCATGCATTTAAAAGGCAACGAGGCTGTATTAACAATGAACAATACAATTCAAATATATACTGATGGCGATGAGAAGTTTCAGGCATTATTTCATGACATAGAAAATGCCTCCTATCATATTCATCTTCAATATTTCATCGTACAAGATGATAAAATTGGAAATCAATTAATGAACCTATTAACACATAAAGCAAAGCAGGGAGTTAGTGTGTTATTTCTTTATGACGATGTAGGCTCGAAGTCGTTATCCGCTGATTTTTTTACTGAGTTTTTGCAGTCTGGAGGAAAAGCGGAATCTTTGCTGTCTTCTAAAATTCCCTTCTTTAATTTACGCTTTAACTATAGAAACCATCGAAAATCAGCGGTCGTGGACGGAATGATTGGTTATATTGGCGGGTTTAATGTTGGGGACGAATACGTAGACGGCCATAAAAAACTTGGTTATTGGAGAGATACTCATTTACGGGTCGAAGGAGAAAGTGTTCACGCTTTACAGAACCAATTTCTAATGGATTGGAACCAGGCTTCTCAACAACATCCCATAAAATATGACGAGACTTACTTTCCTTCTCCGACAGGTAGAGAAACAGAAACGGCGATACAAATAGTAGCAAGCGGACCTCTTACCTCCTATGATCATATCAAAACAGGATATTTGAAATTGATTACCCGTGCTAAAAAGTCTATTTATATCCAAACTCCTTATTTCATACCTGATGATTCTATTTTAAAAGCCCTTTCTATGGCAGTACTTAGTGGCGTGGATGTTCGAATTATGATCCCAGACAAACCTGATCATTTATTTGTACGACCGGCCAATATGGCATTTGTTCATGAGCTTTTAGCGGTAGGAGCAAAGGTGTACCAGTATTCCAATGGCTTTCTTCATGCTAAAACGTTAATTATTGATCAAAAGGCGTTTTCTATTGGATCAGCTAATATGGACGTGCGAAGTTTTTCGTTAAATTTCGAAGCAAATGCTTTTATTTATGATCGGGAAACCGCCGAGAAAATGGCTCGTATTTTCTTCCGGGATGTGAACGTTTCAGAGGAATTTACGATGGATTTTTTTGAGTCTCTTTCTTTTTATGCACGAATCAAAAAAAGGATAGCAAGGCTTATCGCTCCTCTTTTATAGAAGGTTTATAACCCCAAGAATCTGGGGACCGCCCCTTTTCTTTTCAGAATATGACTCTTTCAACCCCTTGCCCACAAAAAAATGCCAAGAAAGAAAACTTTCTCGACAGTCTGATAAAGACCACTTTTTGGGTGGTCTTTTCCTGGTTTTTATTTACTATCAATTCAATTTTAACAAGTTGTTTCCTGTATCATTGTCGAAACTTGTTTTGTGATAATTTCCATAATATTTTATTTTTTGAGAAGAAGACGATGTGTTTTTTCGTTGTCCCTCCGGACAGCCATTCCTTGTAAATATATACCTCTGACACTAACAGCTGCCGGAAATGCGGGAAGTCACCACAAAAATATGAGACTGTTTATTCCTAAACGCGCTCGTATATATCAGGGGCCCGGTTTTCCTTTATTTAGTTAGTTGCGCGTCGGCGGAAAAGCAGAAACGTTCCTGTTATGAATATAATAACACCTAGAAGCATCGCTGCAGGATAAAAAGTCGAGGTGGCTGGAAGCGGACCACCGTCCTCCCCTATAGTAACCGGTATTTCCAGTTCGTCCATTCGGCTGCCGTCATCCGCACTTTCACTGAATATAATGACGGTAAGATCACGTGTTTCTCCTTCGTCCAGCTGGGCTACGTCGATTTCCAGATCAAATTCTCCCCAATCCGGGCCGGCTGTGGTGGCGGTCGTAAATCCTTCGTCTATTTCCCTGCCATCTTCTTCTACCACATACGATACCGTTGCTTCGAATACCCTGGCTTCTCCTTCAATCAAAATAGTGCTACCATCACTTTCCACACTATGAATGCGGAAGGAATCATTTTCATACATTGTTTCTGTCGCAGCGCCTGCCGGTAATACAAAAAGAGAACAGATGAACAGTACCATTACTGTGAGCAGTAATTTATTCATTATGGATCCTCCTCGTAAGGAAGAACCGTGCCCCTGCTTCCTATTTTACTCTAATATTACTTCCATTACATAAAATTTTTGTCATTTCTTCCTTTATTAATTCCCAAGATAATACTTTGTAATACATGACCATACCAAGCTTTATAATCATCGCTGATTCCATGCTGTAACAGCCAAATAAAGTTTCATGTTACCTTACCGCTTGAAAAGACAATAATTAACCCAAGAATGATATACATCGTATGGCGATTGGAATCAACCGTTTTCAGCCGGAACATAATGACAAAGAACTCATGAGATGAGATTAGAAACTAAAAACCACCAGATGTATAATCTGGAGTGGTTTCTCTGTCTTTATTTATGAGGGAGACCTATTTATTTCTTTAACGTGATTACTTATTATCGCAACAGAAAAACCACCATTCAGATTCTCTCTGAATGGTGGTTTTTATAGCAGATTTCTTTTATATTGTTATTCCACGGAAGAAGCAATCTTATTTAAAGAAGCCTGAACTGCAGATTTATCTTCATTACTATAAAACGATGCCAACAGCTCATAACAGGTTCCCAGATCGACTAAATAACAGTCGTGTGTGCTCGTATCGTACACGAAATGATTCAGCTCTTCTCCTTTAGAACCGTCCAACACTTTGTATTGTTCCAAATCAAATAACTCGCGCATGCCACCCTGAGCCAAGTCCATAAATTCTTCTCTAGAGATTTTTCTCAATGCTGTAAATTCTTTTTGTACGCTCATATGCAGCCTCCTGTATATTGTTAAAATTGATCATTTAAAAGATTTTCTTTATGATCTCAGATTTTACATGTTATCACAAATCCACCTGCGAGAATATTATTTCAACTTCCCACAAATAATCATTCACTATTACTTCTCATGGTTATGTTTTTTTAGATTCATTTCGATTAAACTGTATCCGCTTGAAATAATAATGATACCGGCTACTAAAAGAAACACATGATACATAATGCTCACCATACTGTATGAGCGGCGCATTGAAAAACCTCCTAATAGTTTACAAACTGTACTTGTAAGGATAACAAAAAAATACTCGATTTTCAGGATACTTTCTTAGAAACCCCTGCATATTTAAAACCGCCCAGATGTATAATCTGCAGCGGTTTCAAGGTTTTTTACATTATTTCATTTACAGTTTAAATTTCTCTACTTCTGCGTTTAGTTGACCGGCCACCCTGCTTAGATCTTCCGAATGGTTGGAAAGCTCTTCCATGGAGCTGCTCGTCTGTTGAACAGAAGCGGCTGTTTGCTCCACTCCTGCCGCCGACTCTTCTGAAATAGAAGCTATTTCTTCAATCGAGGCATTGATTTCCTGGCTGCTGGAGGAAATTGCAGCCAGATTCTGCGTAACCAATTGAAGATTACCGGCCATTTCCTGAATTGCTGTATTAATCGTATGGAAAGTTTCTCCTGTATTTTGAATCTGAGATGTGCCCGTTTCTACCTCTTTATAGCCGGCCTGAAGGGAGGCAGCAACCGATGAGGATTCATTTTGGATTCCTTCTACAATGCCGGTAATGTCTGAGACGGAAGCGGAAACCTGTTCAGACAGCTTGCGGACTTCATCGGCAACTACGGCAAACCCGCGTCCTTGTTCGCCAGCCCGGGCTGCTTCAATAGCAGCATTTAAAGCAAGCAGATTGGTCTGGTTGGCAATATCGTTAATAACAGAGACTAATTTAGAAATCTCTTGGGATTGCTGATCAAGACCTTCTACTTTTACAGCTGCATTTTTTACGATGGCATCAATTTTCTTCATCTGATCGACAGAAGTATCCATCATCCCCCTGCCTTCATCCGTAATAGATAAAATATGGCCGGAAGCTTTATGGACATCTTCTCCCTTTGCATAGGCATCAGACACCATATTAGTGAAATCACCCATTAAAGAAGCAATATTGCTCGCATTAGTAGCCTGAGCTTCGGCACCGGAAGCAAGCTCTTCCATCGTAACGGCTACCTGCTGTGAGCCCGCTTTTACTTCATTAGCAGAATGAGTTAGATTCTGACTTTGACCTGAAACATTTGTCGACATTGTTTGAATTTGAGTAAGCAGACGGGCCATATTGCTATTCATTTGATTGGCTGCAATCACAAGCTTTCCTGTTTCATCCCGGGACGTCGTTTCCATCGGCTTTTGGCTTAAATCACCTTCGGCAATAGACTGCATGTGACGCATAACATGCTTAATCGGCGCCGAAATTGTATGGGCCATAAAGAAAGCTATACCAATACCGGAAAGAATGACCAAAAGGGAAATAATCATACTCGTCGTCATTAAACTTCTGCCGCTTTCAAGCGCATTTTCTCCTGTTGATGTAATCAATTCTTCACTTTCTAAAGCCGTATTTTCAAAACCGGCCATAGCTTCACGGGATAGAGGTGTTGCCGTAGTTGATAGTATTTGCCGGGCTTCCTCTTCGTTCCCGCCATCATAAGCTGGAAACACTTCAGCTGTGATAATTTGTTCCCATTCCATGCTTTGCTCTATTAGTGATTTCAATTCGGGTGACGAATCGCTGGCTAGAAGTTCTTCTTCTATCGCTACACTCTTTTCCGTATACTCTGCAAATCTCGTTTTAAATTCCTCATCCCCGGACAAAACATAGCCACGAGCCTGGGCTGTTCGCTGCGCCATATTTATAGCAAGAGTTTCTTTTCCAAGCAGTCTCGGCATCTGTTCCTCAACTATCCTTTCGAGCTCTGCGTTTGCCTTGCTTGTAGCATAAAAATTGTACACTCCAAGTATAGTTACTAAAACGATAAGACACATAAAACCTGTTAAAACTTTGGCACGCAGGCTTTTAAAATTAAACCACTTTTTCATTCCGTACACTCCTCTAATCATTTAATAGGGCTCGACAGATCAATAAAACATATATCTATTATATTTATCGTCGTATTAAAGACTATTTACATAGGTCATTATTACTTCTAAAAGGGTGAATCGCAGCAGAAAAACCACCATTCAGATTTTCTCTGGATAGTGGTTTAATAATTATCTATGATCGTATATCCGGTATTAAAATTCTCTATTATAAAACGTTAAAAAAAGCAGAGTTAATCTTATGCCCCTTATTGAATTACTGTTACATACTGTTGTTGTATACCATCCCTATCGGGCTTCTGCAAACACCCATGGGAATACCTCTATCGTTTAACATTGCTTTGATGTTTACAACAGGATTCCCATCATAAACCTGTTCCATTAATACTTGTACTGCTTCGCTTTCCTGCGTTGACATGGTTTGATTTGTCAGCATTTTGTTAAACCACTGGTTAATTTCCTCAGGATTAACATTGCCGGCCATGGAAGAAAGCCGGTTATATCCGCAGCCTACCTTTTCCACTAAATCTACTTCTCCACCTGCATAAAAGTAGAAATCCTCTCTTTGGATAACGCTTCTCAGCCGCTTTACTTTTACTTTATCACCTGCTTCTTTTATTCCGACCACTCTATTCAGCCTGCTTAATTGAATGATACTTTCCTCTGTCAGGTCAAATCCTGTTCTATTGGGATTATTATATAAAATTGCTGGTTTCTTGCCAGCCGCAACAATTCTTTCGGTGTACAATACAGCTTCCTGCTGGGAAGGCACGACGTACGGCGGATACCCAATCATTATACCTGCCAGTCTAGTCGAACCGATTTTCTCAGCTAACAGTTCCGCCTCTTTCAGCCTGATGGAGGCTGCTCCAAAAATGATCTCCATATTGCTGATAAGCTCTTCTTCCGATTCCAAAGCATCTATTATTTCCAGTTTTTCCTGAAGGGTCATACTATGCTGTTCGCCGGTCGTTCCAGAGACCAGAATAGACTTTACACCCTGTTGATATATATGTTTAATGTGGCTTATGGTCCCCTGCACATTTAACGACTCATCTTCGTAAAAAGCAGTAGGGACCGCCACGTGGAATGATTCAGTTAACATAGGTTTCCCTCCTCTCTTTTTGATTGTTTATCTGATCGTGCTGCCAGCGTCACTTGATAGAGCCGTTTTGGCAGCCTTCCTTCCTCCCATTCAAGTTTCTCAATAAACGTATACCCATCTGCGAGCATATCTATCTTCTTTTGATCAAAAAAATGAACGATAAATCCATTTACTTCGTACAGATCTTCTCCGTGGTGAATGCCTGTTCCGTAATGCGGGTCGCCTGCATGTCTCACAGTGTAGATATTATAGCCTCCGGGGCGCAGGACATGCAGGATATGACTGCTCACTTCTTTTAATTCTTCTGTAGTCATTGCCATGCAGTAGAGCATATGAGAATAACAGGCGTCTATGGATTGGGCAGCTACTGGAAACGGCTCGCGCACATCGTGCCGGGTTACAGTAATTAGAGAGCTGAGGCCGTGGTCGGCTGCCTGCTTCTGAATGGATTCGATGCCTTCTTTTGTGTATTCCAATGCGTGAACATGGAAGCCGTTTTGTGCGAAATATAAGGTATCTCTTCCCTGGCCGGCGCCCAATTCCATAATGTGCGTGTACCCTTTTGTTTTAAATAGTTCTGCTGCCCGAACGGCAGCGGCGCTTGGTGCCCCGCCGAACTTTTCTTTGTTTTCGGCATATACTTTCTCCCAGTGCAGGTGCTGATTATTCAGCGCTTTATCCTTCATCAGAAATACCCTTTCTTCGGTTATCGCTGTGACCTGAGAAAAACCAGCGGAGTGCCTTTTTTTCCAGGTTTTTAACGAATGCATCTTTTCCGTTTATGTAGGATTCCATATCTTCCGGAAACTGCCGGGCCAGTTTTTCTTTTACATTTCCATAATGAACAGCTTCGTCAGAATAGGCCCGAAGAAAATCTCTTACCGCTACGTGACGATCAATCTCAGTATAATTGTCCGCCTGAAATACATGAATATGATGGGTTCTTTCTTCCTGTCCCTTTCTAAAAAACCGCCTTTCTTTTATACCAAACTCTCCGAGGGCTTCATAGCCTATCTCCCTCATTTGATTGTTATACCTGTCAATACGTTCAATTTTCTTTACCACAGGCATCATATCTATAATAGGTTTGGCTTTTAGTCCATCTACGGAGGTACTGCCTATATGATAAATATTCGTTAGTTCATCTCCAAAAATAGCTTGAAGCCGCTGCGCTTCCTGTTTAAATATAGTTTTCCATTTCTCCTGATAGTTTACTACATTGACTTTCATATTGTTTCCTTCATCACCTTTCCGTCTCGATTCATAAGCTTAACCCTGCTTACCTCCACTGCGCTGTTTATTTCATACACTCCCACCGTCATATCACTTTCTTTATTACCTTCTATATATAGCTGACGAAGAATCTATGTTCTTGATCTGCGTCAAGTTTTTATATCAAAGCTTGGCTTATGATAAAGGTAGAGGAAAAGTTATCCTCAAACGATATACCTATTATACATATCGATGACAGGTTCCTACCTGTTCTCTTATGTTCTTGAAAAAATATAATAATTGGAGTGATTGATATGAACATTAAAAGACAACAGGATCTTCAAACGTACGATGATAACCAAATGAACAAACAGGTTGTTTTTACAGAAGAAAAGAGTAGAGCGATTGCATTTAACTTTCTACCCGGGCAGATAATGCCGACTCATGGACATCCTCAGAAAAACGCCTACATGTCTGTGATGGAAGGAACTGGTGTATGTTACTTGGATGACAACCCTTCTCCAATACAGCAAGGCGATATGATCCACTGCGATCCGCATCAAACCATCAGCGTAAAAAATACAGGCACTGATGCCATGACCGTTTATGTTGTGCTTGCAGAGGAATAAAACAGATTAGGAGGCCGCCGTTATGACCATTGGCATCGTGTATGCAACGATGGGAGGCAGTACAGAACAACTTGCTTCTTTCATTAAAGAATACCTGATTGAAAAAGGAATACGAGTAGAATTAAAAGAGGCTTTTGAAAATGGCGCAGAAGATATACTCCGATACGAATATATCTTTTTAGGAAGCTACACCTGGGGAGACGGTGACGTAGCCGATGAGATGCTGGACATCTATGACACCCTGGAAACGATGGACTTAACAGGAAAACTCTTTGGCGTGTTCGGCTCAGGAGACACCTGTTATGAAGAGTTCGCGGGGGCAGTGGATATGTTTGAAGAAATGATTCAAAAACAAGGCGGTTATCTTGCTGTACCGGGGCTGAAAGCAGATATTGATTTGGAAGAAATGGAAATACGAAAACAGGTGAACCTATTCACCGAAGCCTTTTTGGAGGCAGCGAAAGTGAAGTAAGGACGTAAAAATATCTCAACCATAGAAGCATTAAGAGACATAAACTTCGTTGTTTATGTTTTTTATTTGATTACTTTTGCATATTTGATCTCATCCCCTCCTTTCACTTATATTCAGACGATCGATAAACCATCATAATCCAGAACTTTTATTCTTTTACTGCTGATCTGCTTAATAAACCCCCGGGTCTCGAGATCAGCCATCCTGCGGCTGATTGTTTCTGCCGTCGTACCTAAATAAGAAGCTAAGTCAATTCTGGTCATTGGCAGTTCCAGAATGTCGGTATAGTTATCGCTTTGGGCTAATTCCACCAAATAGAGAGCAAGTCTCGTATCTACATTCTCTACAGCAAAATGGGCTCTTTGATTTTCAGACTGATTCAGCCTTTGCGAGAACTCGGTTAACATGTTCAATGAAATAGCCGGATATTTTGTTAAAAACGCCTGAAAGTCGTGCCGCTGGATTTTACACACTTTTGTATCTGCCACAGCCTGCGCGAAAGATTGATGGGTTGATTCATTAAATAGAGCATATTCTCCGGTAAAATCACCGGGCAGCAGCAGAGAAACCAAATGTTCTTTGCCCCCTTCGGACAATCGATATATTTTCACCTTTCCAGTATGGACGATATAAAGCGTATCAGACTGCCTGCCTTCCTGAAAAATCAGTTCCCCTTTTTTATAAGAGCTGGAGTGGACCTTTTCCATAATTTCATTAAGCTGAAAAGGCTGCAGGTGATTAAAAATAGGAACGATCGATACGCATAATTTCTCCGTATTAGTCGTTGAACATTCACAATCGGTATTTAATAATTCAGGTCTTTCCATTGTTCCTCCTCCTTAAATCAAAATCTAATGTCTTTTCAGCTGATTTGATGACTTCAGTATACTAAAATTTATACTATAGATGGTATTAGAGAATGTATACGAACTAATTAAATACAATTCTTTTTTCAGAAAAAATGCCGGACATTCCGTAAGGAACATCCGGCATTTACATATTAATTAGCTCAGCTCCGGCCAGTAGCCTTTATTTGCTTTCTGCAGATCTTCCAGAATATCCTTTGCAATCTGGGCGCTCGGGACAATTCGGGAAAGCGTCAGCGCCTGCCACAGCTTCTGGTAGGATTTTTCACTCCAGGCTTCCACTACCAGCTTTTCGACGGCGACCTGCTGCTCCATCAGCCCTTTTTGAAACCTTGGGATTTCTCCCTGTACGAGCGGTTCCGGTCCGTTGCTTCCGACAAGACATGGTACTTCGACCATCGCTGTCGGCTCAAAGTTTTTAATCGCTCCGTTGTTTTCTACAATAAGCAGCATCCGCTCCTTTGTGTTGTAGGCAATGGCGCGGGCAAGATCAACGATGTAGGAAGCGTGTTCGTCAATATGAAGAGCAGAATCGACGGCGGTGCCGTTTTCAATAATTTTACCGCACTCACCGAAAACAAAACTCTCTCTTCCTTCCATCACTTCATTGGCCCGCGTTTTTTCCGGGTTAGAATGAGCCACTTCGTAATCCGGATAAAGATAATATTTTAAATAAGTGTTTGGTACTGTGGAAGGATCCAGCGCCTGAACATCCTTTGCCTTAGCAAACGTATTGTTCCAGCTTTCGTCTGCATGCTGCAGGGATTGGTCTTCTGTTACATAGCCGAATCTGGCTACATGCTCCCGAATACGGGGAAGCAGGTCGTTTCCTTCTTTATCACGGATGCCGGTCCACCAGCCAAAGTGATTAAGGCCGTAGTAGTCAACTTCCATTTCCTTACGGCTTTCCAGTCCGATCGCAGAAGCCATAAGCTCTTCGATTCCAATTGGCATGTCGCAGATATTAAGAATTTTTGCCTCTGGACGAAGCTTCCGTGTGGCCTCTGCTACAATCGCAGCCGGATTGGAATAATTCAAAAACCAGGCGTCCGGAGAGTACGTTTCCATATAATCAACAAGCTGCAGCACGTCTCCGATAGAGCGCATGCCGTAAGCCATACCACCCGGTCCGCACGTTTCCTGACCGACAACCCCGTGCTTGAGGGGGATTTTTTCGTCCTGTTCCCGCATGGCATACTTTCCGCTTCGAATGTGAGCCATTACAAAATCGATATCGGTAAATGCTTCTTCGGGGTCTGTAGTTTCAGTAAAACGGATATCCGGCGCTTTTTCATTCAGGATGATCCGGCAGGCGCCGGCAATGGTCTGCTGGCGCTCCTTATCTTTGTCAAAAAACTTAATCTGGTCAATTGGAAGCTTTTCCAGGTTATCCAGCAGCATTAATACAATTCCCGGTGTAAACGTACTTCCTCCGCCTGCAATTGTAATCGAGTGTTTTTTCATGATTAACATCCTTCCGTTATTTTAATTTTCATCAATAAAGGCTTCAATAGAATCTCTAACCTGAGGCACCGACAGTCCGACAATGACCTGGATACTCTGACCGTTCTGTACAAGACCATGTGCCTCACCGTTGTTTTTAAAATAATCGGGGTCTTTGACTTGTTCCGGATTCTTTACTGTTACACGGAGTCTTGTTGCGCAGTTCGTGACATCAGTAATATTGTCCACACCGCCAAGTCCTTCCAGAAAAGCAGCGGCTCTTCGGTCATAGTCGCTTGCATACGCTGCGGCTGGTTCAGCTTTTCCGCCTTCTTTTTCTGCCCGGTAGTCCGCTTTCGTGTAAAGCTTAGTTTCCTGATTTTCGTCTTTCTCCCGTCCCGGCAGCGCATAATCAAATTTCACGATCAGCCAGCGGAACAGGAAGAAGTATATGATGGTAAATGCCACTCCGATAATAATTTGAGAGAGGTAAACGTTCCAGTGATTGCCCATCAGCGGGATCCAGTTGGTTGTGGCGATCTCAATCAGTCCGCCGCCCTGGTTGCCAACCAGGCCAAATGCACTCTGCAGTGTAACCATAGTGGCTCCAAGTAGCGCATGCAGTAGAAACAGCAGTGGTGCAATAAAAAGAAAAGTAAATTCCAGCGGCTCTGTAATACCTGCAACAACAGCCGTCAATGTGGCTGCCAGCAGAAGGGCTCCGACCTGCTTTTTCTTTTCGGCCCGTGCTGTGCTGTAAATAGCAAGCGCAATTCCGATCGAACCGAACATTTTAATGTTCCCCTGCAGGAGGAATGCTCCTCCCTCCCACTGTTCGCGGAGCGGTGTATCAGATGAAGCCAATTCGCCGAGGCGGGATACCCAGTTTGCTGTAATACCTCCGTCTACGACGGCCGGACCAAACTGGAACGGCGTATAGATAAAGTGATGCAGTCCGGTTGGAATTAAGATCCGCTCCAAAAAGTGGAAGAGCCAGACCCCAACGTATCCGGAAGAAATCATAAAGCCCTGGAGAGAACCAATACCGTTTTGTACCGCCGGCCATACCCAGGCAGTTAAAAAAGCCAGCGGGATCATAACAAAAAAGGAAATCATAACAATAAACGGTCCTCCCTGAAAAATACCAAGTGCATCCGGGAGCTTTTTGTCATAGTAGCGGTTATGAAGCCAGATCGTAATACCGGAAATCACAATCGCACCCATAATGTTTGTGTCGAGTGTCAGTATTCCTGCAATTTCCGTTAATCCCGTGCCATCTGCGCCTTCGCTTAAATCAACGCCAAATGTTGGGCCCCAGACATCCAGAATGGAATTAATAAACGTGTTGTACATTAAATAGGCCACCACCGCAGCAAGCGTTGCTCTTCCTGCCGCTTTTTTAGCAAGCGAAATCGGAAGCCCGATTACAAACACCAGCTCCATATGATCAAATACCGTCCACCCGGTATTTTCCATAAAGGTCCAGATCTGATACCAGAGGCCGTCCGGGTTTGCCAGTTCACCCATAATCTGTTCGTTTTTAAACAGTGTAGCTAATCCGACAATAATGCCGAAAAAAGGAAACAACAGCACCGGCACAATCATTGCGCTGCCAAATCTTCGAATAGAATTCATCATTAGTCCCCTACCGCCCTTTACATAGTTTTTATGATCGTTTTCTTTAACTAATGTCAGCGTACAAATGAAAGTGCTTACAATCAATACGATCAGGACATGCAGGGAAAGGAATGGCAACTTCGGACATTGTTTCAAAAGCTGGAAATTTTCCCGGCAGATGAAGAAGAATGCTATACTGAATACAAGGAGTCATCCCGTACAACAGGAGGAACCACCATGTCTTTAGAAGAACTGATCAACACCCATTACGACAAACTAAATGAAAACGACATGCACGTACTTAAGTACATTCTGAACCACAAAAATACCTGTCGGAATATGGGCATTAATGAGCTGGCCGATGCTTCTCTTGCTTCCCGCTCCTCCATTCACCGGCTCACCAAAAAACTCGGCTTCAGCGGCTATAGTGAATTTAAAGTATTTTTAAAATGGGAACAGAATACTAATAAAGATACCGGTAACCACATGCAGGTATTGGAAGACGACATTCAGGCGACATTGAAAAACCTTTCTTCCCTGAATTTCGAACCGATCTGCGAAAAGCTTTACGCGGCCGGCCATATTTTCATCTACGGAACGGGTACAGCACAGCTTGCCTGTGCCAGGGAGGCACAGCGCCTGTTTGCTTTGCAGCAGACGTTTGTCACCATCATTTATGATGCAGTCGAGTTTGAGGTGATGCTCAAAGCGATGACAACCGATGATGTTGTTATTATTATTTCCCTTTCCGGTGACACCCCGAGCCTGCTTCCGCAGGTAAAGCAGCTGACAGCACGGGGCATTACGTTTATTTCTATTACAAATTTAAAAAACAACCGGCTTGCCCAGATGTCTCCTTTCAGCATTTATGCCGCCACCAGCGTTTTTCAGGCTGGAAACGGGGAGGAAATTGTGTCATTTATTCCGCTTACGATAGCGGTGGAAGCTCTTTTTCGACGGTTTATTCTATACAGGGAAGCACAGGACAAATAGAATAACGACTACCGCATACCATTCGTAATACACCTAAAATGCCCTCCTTTCATTTCCTGAACATAAAGTTCAGCCTTCAAAAAAACAGCAAGTTCAAAAAGAGGAGAAAGAAGGGATCAAATTCATTGAAGGGCCGTACAAGTTCTTACAAGCCGCTGCGGATCCCAACATTTCTGCATGAGTTATTTGGAAAAGAAACAACTAAGCCGGAAGCCGCCTTCATTTTATTGAGCAGTATCATCATTCCGGTTCTGCTTTTGTCATATACCTACGAGGAATGGCTTCATTTATCGGTATTGAAGATTATTTTATTAGTGGTTTTAGCAGTGGATCTTTCCGGTGGAGTAACCGCTAATGTTACAAAATCCACAAATGATTATTATCAAGCTGCAAAGAGAGCAGGCTTTATTTTTATTGCTGTTCATATTCAACCATTGATACTCGGATGGCTTCTAGGTAATTTCCTGTTGGGGCTGGGTGTGTGGATTGGATCTGCAATAACTGCATTGATTATTTTAAACCTGGATAAGCACATTCAGCGTACTGCAGGTATGTCCGCTGCACTTTGCGGAATTACTTTTGTGATGTTAGTGCCGAATGCATTAGTAATCTTAAAAGGTCTGCTTGCCCTGTATATCTTCAAGCTTGTTTTCAGTTTTGCTGTAAATCATACGAACTATAGGCGATGATCTGTGAAAAGAAACAGTCAGGTCTACGATTCTGTTCCAACTGATTAAAAAAGGAGCTGCCCCTCTTGGGACAGCTCCTTTTTACATAATTATTATTCGCGGTTATTATTGTTGTTTTTATTATCATCAGAAGAGGATTTTGTTTTTTTAACGAGCTCTTCGAGGATTCCAACAATTTCATCTTTGGAGTACTGGTCTTTTGTCTCCTGGTCTTTAGTTTCTGTTGTTATTTCATTGTTTGTTTTTGTGTCCTTTGTTTCAATCGTTTCCTGTGTCGCCGCATGTTCTGAAGCCAGATATTTCTCCCGCTTATCGACCGGCTGTACTGAAGTCGTATCCGTATCGAGATCGCGTTTGTAAACCACCTGTCCATCCGGTGTCATAAACTTCTTATTCATGTTTCTGGTTGATTTATCAAATAAGCTGTAAATAACCGGAATCACAAACAGCGTCAGGAAGGTACTGCTGATCAGACCGCCAATGATAACAATGCCCATCGGCTGAATGATCTCTGCGCCTTCTCCAATACCAAGCGCTAATGGAATAATACCAAGAATCGTAGTAATGGCCGTAATAAGAATCGGTCTTGTCCGGTCCTGTACGCCGGATACAATTGCCTCTACCGTCGGCAGTCCTTTTTGCTTCTGCTGGTTGATGTAGTCCACCAGCACGATCGCGTTGTTGACGACAATTCCGGCGAGGACAATCACCCCTATTAACGCCATGGCGCTTATTGGATTTTGCGTGATAGTTAACGCAAGCATAACGCCTATTACAAATAACGGTACGGTAAACATAATGATGAACGGATATTTAAATGATTCGAACTGAGCTGCCATCACAAGATAGATGAAAATTAAGCCAAGTACAAATGCCAGAGAGACATCGCCTATTAAATCATCAATCATTGCCTGGTCTCCGCCTACTACAAACTCGGCGTCGCCCGCCAGTCCTACATCGTCAATAACGTCATCCACCACTTCTGATGCGTCGCTTAAATCACTTGAGGCCTGATACAGTACATCAAAATCTGCACTTGTAATCATATCAGCCCGGTTAATGACGGCCGGGGACTGACCTTCCTCAATTTCCGCTACATCAGAAAGAGTAATATAATCTCCCTCTTGATTTGGGATAGAAATATCTTCGAAGTTTTCAGCGCTTTCCAGTACGGAATCTGCGTAGCGCACATTTACGTTATACGTATCGTTGCTGTCGGTGGTAATGCTGCCTGCAACTTCGCCGCCGGTAGCTGTATTAACAGCTTCTGCAATCTGCGCCGGCGCAAGGCCTTCGTCTTCTGCAGCTTCCCGGTCAATAGATACCTGCAGTTCAGGTGCTGTTTCTTCTTCCGTACTTGTTGCACTACGGATAATGCTTTCATCTTCGAGCGCTTCTACAATTTCACCGCTCTTAGTGGCAAGACGCTCAGAGTCCGGATCTTCAATAGTGAAGGAGTAAGTGTTCGGCTCTCCACCAAGTCCAGCCTGGGCAAAGTCCTGTACCTCAATATCCGCGGCGTCATCTATATCTTCAATCTCATCGGCAAGTGATTCAGTAAATTCTGCCGTAGTAGTATCACGCTCTCCCGCGTCTACGAGATTAACAATTATTTCAGCAGTGTGGCTTTCGGAACTTAATCCTCCCTGCTGGGAAGTTGATCCAATTGTACTTAAATAGCTTTCGATATCCGAATCGTCATCCAGCTCTTCTTCTATCTGAGCAATAGTTTCTTCGGTTCTTCCAAGCGTCGTGCCCTCTTCGTGCTCTACTTCTACAAGAGCAATACCTTCATCGGAATCAGGCAGAAATTCAACGCCGGTTGTGGTCAGTCCGAGCGCCCCGATAATTAAAGTAGCAAACGTTATCGCAATAACGACCGCTCTTCTGCGCAGGGTCCAGCGGGAAACCCGTTCGACTCTTTTCATCATTGAAGAGTTTTTGCGCTTTTTTTCCACTTCTTCTTTCGGAGCTGTTAGAATTCTGCTGGCGATCATCGGAACGATGGTCACTGCTACGAACAAAGAAGCAATCAGGCTGAATGCCACCGCGATCGATAATGGGGCAAACAAGTCTCCGACAAGTCCTGTAATAAAGACAACAGGGAGGAAAATGGAAACGGTCGTTAATGTAGAAGCGGTAATCGCTCCGGCTACCTCACGAGTTCCATCGGCTGCTGCCTGCTTCGGCGTTTTCTTCATGGATAAGTGACGGTAAATATTTTCTACAACGACGATGGAGTTATCAACGAGCATCCCGATACCGAGTGCGAGACCTCCGAGCGTCATCATGTTCAAGCTGATGTTCGTAAAGAAAAACAATGCAAAGGTAGTAATAATCGAAAATGGTATGGCAATCCCGATAATTAACGGTGTTTTTAAATTACGAAGAAACGCAAACAGTACGACCATAGCCAAAATACCACCGCTGACAAGAGCAGTAATAACACTGTTTATCGAGTCCTGAACGTATTCGCCTTCATCGTACAGGCTTATTGCTTCCAGACCAGAATATTCGCTTTCATCAAGCAGGCTGTCGAGCTCTTCATTAAAATCGCTCGATACCTGGGTAGTATCTGCATCGGATTCCTGCATGACGTCCAATTGAATGGAACTCTCCTGGTTCACTCTCGTAATGACATCTTCCTCTTCAGTCTGCAGCGATATTTCCGCTACATCTGATAAAGGAACCGCATCACCGGATTCCGGATCCTGGGAAACGGTAAGCTCCTCTATTTCTTCAGGGGATGTAAGCTCGCTTAAAATACGGGTGGAAATAGTTTCTCCCTGCTCTTCATCCACGATAACTCCGCCCGGCACAGCGGCTTCCTGTCCCCGGATAACCTGTACGACATCCGACTGGGAAATGCCTGCATTTTCTAATTCGGCCTGGTCCAGTACGACTTCATACTGCTCTGTTAAAGAGCCTGATTCAGAAATACTTGCGACTCCATCGACCCGGGAAAGTTCCCGTTCCAGAGAGGCTGTCTCTTCCTGAAAAGCCGGTACTTCGTCTCCGCCTCCGGAAACAGCCAGCTGGATGCTTGGGAACATAGATGGATCAAATTGAAGAAAGGCCGGTGTTCCAGCATCATCAGGCAGATCTGCCTGCGTAATAGTGGAAACAACTTCTGTTTCTACATCTTCAATATCGGTATCTGCCGTAAATTCCATAATGACAATCGATGAGCCTTCCAATGACTGGGAAGTAAGCTGATCGAGTCCGGAAACAGTAGAAAGTTCCTCTTCCAGATTTTCTGTTACATCATTTAATACTTCTTCCGGGCCGGCGCCTGGATAGCTTGTGCTTACTGCAGCTACCGGCGCTTCCACATCCGGAAATAACTGAATAGGCAGACGTGTCAGGGAAACCGCACCTAATATTAATAACACAAGCATAATCACAATCGTAAACTTTGGACGTTTTATTGAAAGATCCCACATTTTCATTTACTGTTTCTCTCCTCTGATTCTTGTAGTGGTTTATCGCATTCTCCAGAAATGACTTCTTCAAAAGAACGCATGACTTCCTGGACTACTTTAAGATCTTTTATATCTATTTTGATAAGGTACTGTTCAATGAGATTCTGCTCCATCTGAATGAACTGATCTTTCATCTCCAGCCCTTTTGTGCCGAATTCAATGTGGACCTCTCTACGGTTTTCCTTATTAATGACACGCTTAATAATAGATAATTGTTCCAGTTTTGCAATGGTCTGGCTTACCGCGCTTCTTGATATGTCACAGTACTCTGCCAAGCCGGTCATTGTAACGTTCTCCTGCTTGAGGATATATAGCAGCATCACCTGCTGGCGTTTGGTTAAGCTTATATCCGGAAACGGAAAAAGCTGCAGCAGGGAATGATGTATTTTACGGTAGCTTTCCATCATTTCTGAAAATACTTTTCCGTGTTCTTCCATAGGCGGTCCCCTTTCTTTTACATGCAGGTTTTATTCTAACGTAATTTGCTTAATAATTAAATAGGTAAACAGTTTATTTTTTTAACTGTTTAATAATTAACCGTTTTCATTTCAAAACAGTTCTCTGTTCCGTCTTTTCATGATAGGCTTTATGTATCTATATTTTTCTATTTAAAGGAGATTATCCATTGAATTCACAGCCTGCAGATATATACCGCGTTATTGAAATAACCGAACGTATCCATAACACCATCATCAGTGATTTCCCTATGCCGGACCTCCCCTTGAATCAGCGGCAGGTCAGCATCCTCTGGTTTGTGTTTCACCATCAGAAGAGCAGTATCAATGATGTAGCCCGCCACTTCTACATTTCGAAAAGCACGGCCAGCCAGGCAGTTTCCCACCTGGAAAAAGAACAGTTTCTCGAGCGCACCGTCAATCCTGAAAACCGCCGGGAAGTTATTTTACAGCTGCTGGAACGAGGCCGGTACTGGAAAGCACAGTTTAAAGAAGCAGAGCGGCAGCTGCATGAAAAGTACTTTTCAAAAATTCCGCAGAAAGATGTCGATAAAATGCAGGAAGCGCTGGAAAACATCCAGGCGATTGTTGAAAAAGAAAAATCTAAAAATTAATCTTTTACATAAAAAAACACCTTTCTCGACGAAAGGCGTTTTTTTATTATATTGTTATAAAATTTTCAGTGAAAAATGGCTGATTGTCTTCATTAAAATCTACACCAACGCCAAGCTCTGTAAAGCTCTCATTTAGAATATTCTCCCGATGGCCCATTGAATTCATCAGCCCCTGATGGGCGAACACGCTGCTGAACTGGCCGTACGCCAGGTTTTCTCCGGCACGCGTGAAGGTGATGTCATCTTCTTCCATCCTTTCAAAAGGAGACTGTCCCTGCTCGTTCGTATGGCTGAAAAATTGGTTGTCTGCCATGTCGGTACTGTGTGCACGGGCCGTCTCTCTTACCTCTTCGTTCCATTCCAGTACAGGAAGGTCGTGCTGGACACGAGCAGCATTTGTTAAATCGAACAACTGATATTCAAATCCTTCTTTTAAGGATTCACTGCCGTCTGTATAAAAACTCTCTTTTGCCGCTTCCATGTTTTCGTTAATAATCTGAACGGCGGTTACTTCATTCTCTTCATGGACATCATAGAATACAGTGACATAGCTGCCGTCTATTTGATGAACGTCATATTCCCCTTCGCTGTTTATCTGGTAGTTAAACCTGCCGCTGCGAATCATTTCCTCCGGTTCTCCCAAGGTTTCATTTACGTATGATTTTGAGTCTCCCAACGCAATTCCATACTGGGAGGAAAGTAAATTCTGGTTTGTGTAAAGTCCCTGCACAATACCTTCTTCATTAAACGAAACCATCATAAAATTTTGATAATTTTCGTGATACGTTAACCAGTTTACTCCGTATTCATTTTCGCTTTCGCGCATAGACTCCCCATACATGTCTTCTACATCCTGTCTTGTGTCACCGAGTTCTATATTACCTACAGAAAAGGATTGATCCTCAGGGGTGGTCAGTTCAGGTTCTTCTACTTCCACGGCTTCCTGTTCCCTATCTTGTTCTGAACCTGTCACATTATTTAAAAGGGCGACCGCATCCTCTGTCATCTCTTCAAAGTCAAAGCCATTGTTTATCACATCATTTAACGGTTCAGGCATAAAGCTGCCGGCAGGTTCCTCCCATATTGGTTTCGTCCAAAAAACGACCAGCACGGCGGACACCAACAAAATCATTCTTCTCAAAATATGAACCACCTTTATCTATTCAATACTCCCGTCCGTTTCCGGCGGGAGCCACTGCTTTACTAACTATCTTCGCCCATTATTGTACCACTCTCCTGTGCTGCCATTCTATTGATTGAACTTTCGACCCGGTCTCCATTATAAAAAAACAACTTCCGTGTGCTAGGCCGGCACGTTGTTTACGGTAGGTATTTAACTGTTCGCATATTCATTTCCTGTCCTTCAGCAGAATAAGCCGGATGCTGATCGATTCCGTCAGATCTCCATTCAGGATGACATGCGGTTATAGCCAAAACGGAAGCATCGATAATATCATCACGGCTGCATATCTTTCGTGGATACAGACCTACTGTTTTCGTAAACAGGCTGCAAATGCCGGGATCGAGCTGCTCGAGCAGATCCAGACGCTGCGTAATGCCCTGATTTGTTTTCTTGGATGCTGACAGCGGCTCTCCATACACATCTGCAAACAGCACTTCCGGATGTGCCTCTTTCACTGATGATTCAATGGAAAAGGCCTCCACTTCTTTTATCTTTGGAAATAGAAACCAGGTCTGCTTCTGCAGCCCTGCTCCGGTTAACTGTTTATGTAATACATTCGCTTCCTGATAACTGCGGCAGACAAGTACTTCTCTACATGGTACCGGAAATACACTCGAACGCCGTTTCCCCAATTTCTGCCGTGCCAGAGCCTCCACCTGCCGCGGATATTCGCTGGCTGCAGGCAGGCCGAGCGGCATATCTACCCATATAGAAATACCCGGTTCGGGCCGGAGCTGACTCAAGCTGGTTAGTACCTCTATCTTATAAGTCTTTCCGTTCTCTGCAAAAGCGGCGATCCAGCCGCCTCTGCACCCGTCCAGTCCTATTGCTTTCACGGCGCTCCCTCCTTCTATTATAAGTATTGAGATTATACGGCTTTAGATTACTAAGGTATCTGCTTTGCTTTTTCTTCTTTTATTTTGCTTCTCTTTTCCAAAATGAACAGCAGCAGCAGAGGTGCAAGCGCCGATCCGGCTAATGTGTAGTTTAGAGGAGCAGTTTTCACCATAAAACCTGCCATTAATAATCCCATACTTAACAGCATGATACTCATACGAAGATAGTGCTTCTCTTTTTTATATTTTAATACCCTGGGCAGAAATATAAAGAAAATAGCAGCTAGATATAACGTATACGTCACCCATAATTCATTATTGAATGCAAAAACTGGATTTGATAATGCACCAGCAATGAGAAGCAGAGGACCTGAGTTTTCCAGGATGATGTTTTTTATTGTTCCTTTCTTTCTTTTAAATAGACCGATCGCTTTTTTATTCAATTGAAAGATACTATAACATCCTTTCTTCCGCCTGTAGTCGAATACGATGACTTGAACCAGAACGCATATGTATAGTAATTATTTTTTAGCTTTATTATCGAATTTTATAATAAAAATACCGCTGATTGCTCCTGCAATAGCTGATCCGGCTAAAGCAGGCCATTCCGGTACCGTTTCTTCAATGATTAAAGATAAAACAGTATACATTACTGGAAATATAACTACTGCAAAAAGGGTCCGCAACAATATATTATTCATGAACAATCACTTCCTTATAAAATGAATAATTATATTTTCTATTAATCTGCAGTATAACACTACCATTTTATACTATATATTCATTATTTTGGAATTAAATCCTCTGCAGAATCAGAAAAAGCAGCACACCATTTTTTCCAAACTAAGGGCGGTTGTTAACTAATGGAAAGAGGTATTTCCCATCATATGAAGAAGTTAACTATATAGTATTCCTTCCCTATTTTTCCTTCGTCCAGTCTATATAAAGGAGAACGTTCATGGAAAAGCTTAAGCTGCACATTGAATTAATCGCTGCTCTGGTTTCCGGCGTTTTGATACTTTTTGCTTATGCACTTGAGCTGCTTGGAATTGGAAGCTTATCGATTATTACTTATTTACTGGCCTTTGTTATCGGTGGATATGCGAAAGCAAAATACGGAATTAAAAAAACTCTCCAGGATCGAAAGCCCAATGTAGAAATGTTGATGATCCTCGCCGCAGTCGGTGCTTCGATCATTGGCTATTGGACCGAAGGAGCCATATTAATATTTATCTTCTCACTAAGCGGTGCTCTGGAAACTTATACGATGAATAAAAGCCGACATGAATTATCGGTGCTGATGAAAATTCAGCCTGAAGAAGCATGGCTTTTAAAAAACAACATGACCACCCGGGTGGCTGTGGCTTCCTTAACTGCCGGCGATATGCTTATCGTTAAACCCGGAGAACGGGTTCCTGCTGATGGAAAATTAGTAATCGGCCATACCGTAGTCGATGAATCTGCGATCAGCGGTGAATCCATCCCAGTGTCTAAAGATATAAATGATGATTTATATGCGTCTACTGTAAATTTAAGCGGAGCCATTACGATGGAAATGACTAAACCTAACTCTGAAACTCTCGTTCAGAAAATTATTGACCTCGTACAATCAGCGCAAAGCGAAAAACCGCCCTCTCAGCAGTTCGTGGAACGTTTTGAAGGACGGTATGTCATTGTGGTATTAATTGTCTTTTCATTAATGCTGTTTCTTCCTCACTATATAATTGGCTGGGATTGGAATACTACGTTATATCGGGCAATTCTTCTTCTCGTTGTTGCTTCTCCTTGTGCCCTTGTGGCTTCAATTATGCCGGCTGCTCTTGCAGCTATATCAAATGGCGCAAGAAACGGTGTTATTTTTAAAGGAAGCGTTCATCTAGAAAACCTAAGTTCTATACAGGCTGTGGCCATGGACAAAACGGGTACGCTTACTCAGGGCCGGCCTCAAGTAACGGATTTTATCTTCAGGGAAAATACCGACCGCGAGGTATTGATGGGAAAAATTGCAGGGATGGAATCGCAGTCCAATCATCCACTGGCTAAAGCGATCATAAAGTTTATTGAAGCCAAAGGAATTCATCCATTGTCGAATATCCAGGTAACGGATGTGCCTGGAAACGGTTTGAAAGCGATTATATCAGGTGAAGATATTTTGATTGGAAAGCCTGCATTCGTCGATGAAACAGAGGCAGAACTATTTCAAGACGGTGTGTTGAACCGGCTGGCCCATGAAGGAAAGACCGTGACGTTTGTGAGAGATGAAAAAGGAATAGCGGCAGCCATTGCCTTAAAGGATATCGTCCGGGAGAATGCCAAGTCCACTATTCAAGAACTTCAGCAGTTAGGCATTCACTGCATTATGCTTACAGGCGATAACCAAAAAACAGCTGAGGTCATCGCTGCAGAAAGCGGCGTCGATGCTTATATAGGCAGTTGTATGCCGGGGGACAAAGTAAACGAAATAAAGAAATTAACGGAAACCTACCGCTACGTGGCTATGATTGGAGACGGTATCAATGATGCCCCGGCCCTTGCTGTAGCATCTACGGGTATCGCTATGGGAGAAGGCACTGATGCAGCTCTAGAGACTGCGGATGTTATTTTAATGAAAAATGACTTATCACGTATTACCTATTCGATTACTTTGGCACGGAGAATGGAACGGATCATCAAACAAAACATATATTTTTCAGTAAGCGTTATTCTCTTGTTGGTTATTTTAAATTTTGCACAGACCATTTCGATTCCTTTCGGCGTTATCGGACATGAAGGCAGTACGATTCTAGTAATACTCAATGGCCTACGCATGTTGAAGTAATAGTCTGGTTTTAGTTGGGCTTGTTCCGGATAATCAACACATCACAGGCGGCTCTGCGGACAATCCCTTCCGAGACACTTCCCAGGTGGAGACCTTTTTCCACACCAGCTCCAGTTGCGCCGGCAACAATGAGGTCAGCCCGAAAAAGTACAGCCGTTTCTTTTGGCAGAATAAACTTGGGAGCACCGTATTCCATTGAGATCGGCATATGCTGCATGCCTCTTTCAACAGCCATTTTTTGATATCTTTCCAGCAACAATTCTCCATTTTTCATATAGATGTCCTGAATGTCATCGCGGAACTGTTCTACCGAATGAGCGAGCGGAGTGTGTAATACGTGTACAGCGGATATCTCTGATTCCTGCTCCCTGGCTATAGTAATCGCTGTCTCAAATGCTTTCATCGACATCTCTGATTCATCAATGGCCACCAGAATACGCCGGTAATTTTCCGTAAATGCTTTGTTTTTCACCACCATAACATCACAGCCAGCCAAATGGACCATTCCAGCAGATACACTGCCCAATAAATAACTTTCGATGAGGCCTAAACCGGAGGCGCCAGTAATCGCTAAATCAATATTGTACAGAGGAATAATTTCTTTAGCGATCATTTTTTGTGGTGAGACGCCCCGTTTCATGATGGTAACTACATCTTTGACCTCAGCTTCTGCGGCTGTTTTTTCATAGGCTTTTAATATTTCCAGTCCATTTTCCACAGCAGCCTGTTTGATCTCTTCACGGTAAACAGGCACCCTGCTGTATTCTTTGCTTTCCACTACATGACAAATGAACAGGCGACTATCGTAGCGCTTTGCCAGATTAATACCCCGGTTCAATGCTTTAGTCGCTTCCTTCGACCCATCGACTGCTACTAAAATACGCTGATATCGTTTCATATTCTTCACCAGCTTCTTTTCATATTTAATGAGACTAGTATACTCAAGATCACCAGCTTTTAAAGTGATATATCTCACACTTTTCCAAATGTTCCAGTTTATGATGATTTTATAAATACGAAAAACCAATAGAAAATTTAGATGAATAATTATGGAAGCAATCGGGAAAATCATAAGTAAGGATGATTAAATCAGCAATGACATCTTCCCTATACACTTTAGTTCATAAAAAGCCTATTGTTTAGATTATTTAATACAATAGACAAATGCGGTTGACATACTCACGGATTATTCTATAATTCGTTATATACTCATTAAATATATATGTAAAATACATTAAAAAATCGCAGTGAATATAGAAACGTTATTGCAGACTTTTAAGTAATTTCCCCCTTTACCCAACTTCTTTTTTCTTCGTCGTTCATCTATCTATTCTAATTTTCGTACAAACATCCTCCAGTCAACTTACCTTATCTCCTAAAAAAGCCGCTCTATAAATGCAGCACGGCATCAGCATTTCACTAATTTATCTTTTTTGAGACTTTGACAGACTGTACGTCCATCAAATTTTTTCAGAGAGGGTTTTTATAATGAAATACTCTATGCGTTACGCCGTTTACGAAGAGATGCTTGCGGCATTGAAACGTCCGCCAAATGATATGGAAGATCTTTTGTTTCAAGCATCCCAACATGCAGAGGTGGCCAGAATCGCTCCTTTTTACGGGTTTTACCTATACCCGCATGAATGGCTCCATTATTCTCTACAAAACAAGGATCCTCTAGCTGCTGAACTGAACCTGGCAATGCTCATAGCTCTGGATGCTCCTACGCTTGAGGCGGATCCGAAAATGCTGCTTTATTTTTCCATTGCAGCGTCATCTCAAAACAGTGAAGTTAATGAACAGAGCTTGTCCGTAGCTTTCAAAACAACTATGCTATTTCAAACGTTTATCTATTTGCAGAATAAAGTCTCGCATTTGGAGCAGGACGATCACTTCTCCATGCGTAAATACAAAAACCGCTTGAAACAAATAGATTCGAACTAATAGACTGTGCACAACAAAGCTTCTATCTGCCCGGCCGGCCGCCTATCGCCTTTTATATTATTCCAGCCTGCAGGTTAAAATATTATAAGATTGCGGGGAAAGGGAAATGAAAACCATCTATAAAAATATTCTTATTGCTGTGGATGGATCAGAAGACTCGGAAAAAGCACTGGAAAAAGGAATTAATCTGACACTCGAACACGGAAGTACTTTGATTATTGGTCACGTAGTGGATTATAAAAACTACAGCCGGGCCGCTGTTTTTTCTTATGATCTCATTCCCGCTGCCGAAGAGGCAGGGCAGAAGATACTGGATGAAAGCAAGAAGAAAGCTCAAAAGGCGGGGGTTCTCGACGTCATTACTTCCCTTCAAAGCGGGAATCCTCAAAAACTAGTGTCTCAGCTATTAGCAGAGAATTATAAAGCCGATTTAATTATTACGGGAGCTTCCGGAGCAGGTACGTTTGATAAATATGTGATGGGGAGCGTTTCTTTAGGTACGGTACGCCATGCTCAGTGTGATGTTTTAATCGTTCGCAATGAAAAAGTTCTGGATGGATATCAAACTATTTTAGCGGCCGCTGATGGGTCGGATGAATCTATTGCCGCTTTTGAGAAAGCTGTCGATATTGCGGCCGGCAGTAACAGCTCTCTCATTGTGGCTCATGTCCTTCATACTCCCGCTATTTCCTCTTTTGACATGCATACCGAAGAAATTCTGGCTATGTTTGAAAAAAATGGAGAAAATATACTTGAGCAGTATAAAAAAACAGCGGAGCAGCGGCATGTGGAAAATATTAAATACATTATCGAGCGTGGATCTCCTAAAACAGTTCTGCCCATCAGTATAGCAAAGGCTTATAAAGCAGATTTAATTGTCGCAGGCGCTTCTGGATTAAACCGGGTTGAACGGCGTTTTCTTGGAAGCGTAGCCGAGAGTATCGTGCGGAGAGCCGCATGTGATGTACTGATTGTCCATCCGCCCGATTGAAATGTTATTCAGTAATAATGCCCCTCATATTTACTATACGAGGGGCATCGTCCGTTATTTCATTTTATACGTGCACGGTTGAGGTGGTATTTCCAGAAACTACTTTAACTTCACAGGCTGATTTTTTCTGGATCTTTTTTGATTTGTTTCCGAGCAGCAGCTGGTCTATTTTCGTTCCGCCGGTTTGCCCTATGATGATCAGATCCGTTTTATGCTTTTGGCACAAGTCCTGCACGAGCATTTTTGCAGGAGCACCTACCTCCAGCACAGCTTGCACATCGGTAATGCCCTGTTTTACAGCTTCCTCTTCGTATTCCTTAAGCTTTGTGACGGCCTCATTTTTCAGCTGGGCAAAACCGCGCGGGTCTGTTCTCTCGAGCATAGCATATCCGTTTTTATCCATTACAAAAGCAATAATGAGAGCTGCGTCATTTGCTTTTGCAATGCTGCATGCCTCTTCAAAAGCATTGTGGGTCACACCTTCAAGCGCCTCTACCCCAACCAGAATTCGTTGATATTGTTTCATCATACATCTTCCTTTCATTTAATAATAAATGGTTCTGTTATTGATGCTGCTTTCCCTAAGATAATTGGAACCCTGCTTTTTTGCAGCCAGCTTTCGACACATCCCCTATAAAATGACAAAAAGCCAGAAAAAGAATAAAGATTCTTTTTCTGGCTTATGCGCTGGCTTTATATCCATTCATTGTCGCCTAATATATAGTTGTCCCAAAGTACATGTTTTATATTATCTTATATTACAAATATACCCTTTCAATATTAGAGTAAAACGTTTTCTAACAACGAATTTGCAGCAAATGATTAATAATATTTTGAAACCGCCTGCCCACTAATTTAACCCGCTGCAATAATACTAATGAGAAAAGCGATATATCCTGTGACTGCTATAAGAGACGGCAGAATATAAGTAAAGCTGTTTCGCGTATGATCGCGCTTTATAATCACCATCACTAACACTGTCAGGAAAAAGCCGGCTCCTGCAACTAAAATGGTTTGATCCTCTGTGTCCGTCCATATACTGTTTTTCTGATAGAACAAGTCGCCGATTACTATAACCGCTATATTAAAGATATTGCTCCCCAATATAGCCCCAATCGCCATGTTCGCATTCGCCAGCCTTAATGCAACAAACACTCCAACAGCATCGGGAATGGATGTTGCCAGTGCCACCAGAATACTTCCTACGGCTGTTGCACTAATACCGGTTGTATTTGCCATAATGTCACCTGTAATAGACAGGGCACTTCCTGAAATGAAAATAATCACAGCAAAAAGAAGAAAACCTTTAACCGAAGATGCTGTATTTTCCTTTTGATGTTGTGCTGAGGAAGCGGCATCGTTTTTTTCTTCTGCTTGACCGGATTCTTCTTCTTCTGCTTGAGGTTTTTTTTTCGACACAAACCAAATACCCAAAATATAAATAACAGCAATGGCCAGGCTCGTCATGCTAATACCTGCCAATGTAAGATTGGACTGCAGATATAACCCTGCCGCCGCCACGGTACTTAACAATAAAGCAATAATACCGGTATAAGTGTGATCATGAGAGACGGTTAGGAACAACCGTTTTTTGCGGAAATAAATGTCTAAAGCAAATAATACAAAAATATTAAACAATAGGCTTCCCAATCCATTGCCTACTGCAATATCTGCATTGCCTATCACACTTGCGGAAATAGTAGCCGTCAACTCCGGCAGCGAGGTTGCTACGGCTAATAAAAGCGTGCCGGCCAAAAAACCGCTCAGCTTCGTATTTCTGCTGATACTATCCGCGTGCGTAGATAATCGAACGGCAGCTACTGCTGAAACAACAGCCGCAGTGATAAATAAGAAAATAGCTAACGTTGCGCTCAAAGTTACGGTCCCCTGTCTGTGCATTCTTGATAAAAAACGTTCAATTGAACATCTTTATTCATCCCCTAATCCGTTGTTGATCAAACAAAACGGCCTTCATTCAGCCCTTTAGTACCTGTTTTTCGTTCTTCTACCCTGCATACTATAAAAAACATCCCCAGGAGAGAAAATGTGATAAACGCAAACGGATACGAGGCTTCTTCAATAATCATCCCTCCAGCCCCTGATCCTAACGCCTGTCCGATACCAAGTGCCAAAAAGGAAAGACTCACTCCCAATGAGGGCAAATCAGGAAAAACACGCGTGGCCCATACAATAAATAATCCTGTCATAAAGATATAGGATATTCCAAATAATACCGCAGACAGGTAAACCGCAGGCTGTATAGGTATAGTCAAACAGATAATAGATGCTGCTGTGACAAACACTCCGCCTCTATATGCAAAAGACAGGCCTGCTTTTTGGATAATTCCGCCTGCCGTGCCTCCGATAATACCGGCAGCACCCATTACAATCCAAAATATAATACTTTGATTCATCGTAAATTCATGGATGACGGCAACGTAACTTCTGGAAAATGTCCAGTATATGGAGGAACTAAACCCTACTCCAAGGGAAGCAGCTATTAGAAAACGGCCTTTTTTTAGCATCTCAGGCCATGCTGTCTTTTGACCCACAGTACTAATTTTCTTTTTATCTTTTTCGAGTACGGCAGCATTCCACCACCAGACTATCATTGTAATAACTGCAAATAACAAATAGCTCCAGCGCCACTGGTCTGTGAACAATAAAACTATTGGGCCGGTCACCATTAACCCAAAACTTGTGCCGGTATTAATCCACGTATTTCCTTTATTCTGCTGGGAAGATGTTAAAGACTGGCTGATCACCTGGCTGAACGCAGGAGAAGCCCAGCCGCTCCCGAGGCCGGCGGCAAAAACGCTGATCATAAGGATGTAGAACGCCGTAGAAAAAGCGATACCTATCATTCCCAGAAATGCTGTGGCTCCTGCGAATAATACCACTCGGCGTGCCGTAAATGTATGAATAAATATATAAGCAGAACAAAGGGCCGCCGTATAGGCAGCGTAAGCCGCGGATCCAACTATTCCCGCCTGGCTTTCCGATAAGGCCAATGACTCACTAATATCAGGCAGAAACAATCCAAAACTAAACCTGGCGAAAGCATACACAATACCTATCATGGCGATTCCGGGAAATACAATTTTCCACATATTCATTCTCCTTTTTTTGATAGAACGATCATTATACTAATGGTTAAAAAAAACAGACATCAGCTGTTTTTTATGTTTTCAACCATAGCATAAAGCGTTTTTTCTATTTCTTGAACATTCAGCGTCTCCGCTAAAGACGTACTGCCTTCTAATAATAGAGCCAATTGGACAGCCGCAGTTCTACTCATCTCATTCGATTCAAAAAACTGAATCATTTTTTCTTTGTGGCTATAGACGCTTTTCACAAGTGGATGATCAGGAATGCTGGAAAATTCTTCTTTTGCCCGCAGAAACATGCAGCCATTCGAAGCACTGGTTTTCAACCACTGTATATGGCCGGAAACCAGCTTATGCTCGATTGATCCTTCCTCCTTACGAACGGCATCTTTCAGCATAGAAAAATACATCTTTTCACGCCTGTTTAATATTTCTAAAATAAGATCTTCTTTGGAATCAAAGTGATTGTACAGCGTCATAAGCGCAACACCTGCATCCTGGACAATAGCTTTCAGCCCTATCGCGTGAAAACCATGCTCATAAAATAATTTTTCTGCATGAACAAGCAGATCCTCTCTTTTCCGGCTCATAGATGCCTCCTTTTAAATTAGATATAACGATCACTCTATTAATCTACCACATGAATAAACATCGGGCAAGTCTTTCCTCCCGGAAAAATAAGTTTTAGCTATCCATAATTAGGAAATAATGGTTCATAGGAGGGATTGCATGCAGGCAGAACTCAATTACTTTATAGGAATGCTTTTTCTTATTTTAACAATATGGCTTGGTGGGTTATACGGCATCTACTGGCTGGTAAAACGATGGTACATAAAACGAAACGGATCCTTCCGAGTCGAAAAACATGCGAGTGCCAGGCATCAGAAAGTGAGTTTCTGGTTTACTGTATTAACCTTTCCCTCAAGCGCAGCTGTCGGCTTTCTTCCATCCTCTGCAGGATTCGTAGTGATTACCTGTCTAGTGGCAGTTATTCTGATATGGACTGGATACAATATTTACATATGGAAAAAAGAAAGCGGCAACCCGGATGATTACCGTTTCGAATTATACAGCGCTTCTGGTATGGGAGGCTACTCCTTAATAGTATTTATTAGTTTTCTTACCTATTTACATTAAAACAACATTTTTACTAGATGCTGTCGTTATTCGCCTGCCCTTTTTCACACATAATTATACTCTATCGTTTCTTTTAGTAGTAAACTAAATGAACCTAGCGTATCGTAACCCAAAAAGTGAATAAGGAGGACGTGTTATGTTTCCGAATGAAATGGTATGGGAAAATATCGAAACATTCGGCTGCGAGTACTTGTATATTTCCAGAACAGAACACATGATTCAGGTGGAAAGCACGGTCATTTCTCTGGAAACCGGCTTTCCCGTACAAATCTGGTATCAAATGACCCTCAACAATTCATGGAAAGCCACCAATGTTCATATTAAAGATAAAAATGGCCCGAACCTGCAGCTTACATCTTCAGGAACCGGAGTATGGTATGACCACCATGGAGTAAAACTGGACTATTTGAACGGCGCCATTGATATTGATATATCTGTGACGCCCTTTTCCAATTCGCTTCCTATCAAACGACACACGTGGCATCCCGGTCAAAAGCGGGAGATTGACATGGTCTATATATCCATTCCATCCCTGGACGTCCAGAAAGTAAAACAAACCTACACGTATATTGAACATGAAAACGAAGATAGAGTATTTCACTTCCAGCATAAACATTTTGCATCTTTTATCTCGGTCGACGAGAACGGATATGTGACCGAATATCCTGGACTATTCACGAGACGGTATTAGCTGCATCCGGAATAAGAAAGGAGATAATCAAACTGAACCTCATCGAAAAATGGCATACTATTTTCCTCTTATCCGCAATTGGCATGGGATTGATCATTGGACAATGGCAGTTTATCGAATCACGGGCCGGTCTGTTTATTCTTCCTTTTTTGTTCTGTATGCTGTACGGATTATTTTTAGCTGTTCCCCTCCAACATCTGGGAAAGGCTTTTACCCATATTCGATTTTTCAGCGCAAGTGCCGGCATTAATTTTATTTGGACTCCTGTTTTAGCTTATGGACTTGGAGCTGTATTTCTATCCAATCATCCGGCCCTTTGGCTTGGATTTATTATCCTGATGGTGACACCCTGTACCGACTGGTATTTAATCTTCACCTCCACTGCCAAAGGAAATGTACCGCTGGCTGCTTCTATTCTGCCGGTGAACCTGATTCTGCAGCTATTATTGCTGCCGGTTTATCTCTACTTATTCGCCGGTACGATAGAAGGCACAAACCTTTACTCAATTGGCAGCAGCATCCTGCTCGTAGTGATTCTGCCATTCTCCTTGGCGCAGCTGACGAGATACATATTCAAACGCAGAAAAGCTGTTCTGGAACAACAGCTCGTCCCGTTTTTTTCAAAAGCACAGGGACTGTTTCTTGCTTTAGCGATTATGGCGATGTTTGCCTCTCAGGGCAAAGTGTTGTTAGATAATCTGGAAATCACCTATCTCCTGCTGATTCCGATTCTCCTTTTCTATGTGATTAATTTTTTTACAGCCCGGCTGGCGGGAAAATGGCTGCATTTCTCATACAAGGATACCGTCAGTCTGCATTTATCGACATTGGCTCGAAATTCGCCGTTAGCCCTGGCTGTGGCTGTAACGGCTTTTCCGAATCAGCCCTTAATCGCACTTGTCCTCGTTATTGGTCCGCTGATCGAACTGCCGGTGCTGGCCGTGGTTTCGCAGGTTCTTCTTCTACGGCGTAACTTAATTTAAAAGAAACGATCTTTATGTAAAGTATCAAGATAAGTGCCCGCGTTTTTATAAGCGGGCACTTGGTAATATTTAAGAGGGTCTGGCATCTTTTAACGTGAAAAGGTACAACGCACCTAACAATATGGGTTCCAATCTATCCTGCAGCGATGAATACCAACTTATTTCATGCTTTGTCATTCCTGCTCCATACTGTTTCATGGTACCCACATGACCGTGGCCATTTCTTATTTCCGTGGTATTGGAAAATGCTTTTCTCTGAAGCGTATATTCATCTTTCTGAAAACGAATGGTCCAGTATGGACTTGTATTCACCCGGGAATGATTAATCATCGTTACAGAATGAATTAAATCCTCTCCGTACTTGATATCCCACGTGGCACGTGCGCCAGAAGTCTGTTCTGCCTTAACTATAATATCCCCGTTTTCATCATACACATAGATATGTTCCAGATGAGACAGAGTCAGCACCTCTTTTTTAGATCGGTACCATTTCCTGCAGTAATAGCGCACGCTGCCCTGCTTGTCCTCCACCGATATCTTACGTGCGGAAAATATAAAAAATGGTTTTGAAAATGTGAGATCTCCCAATATTATCTTCTCCCTTTATAAACGATTGCTGTTTATGAGTTTGCTAATAAAATGGAGTAGAATGTTATTATTTTAATTTATCAATATATTGTTTCCCTTCGATTAAAGACAATCCCCATTTTTCCCTGGCCATTTTTACTGCCTTAACGTCATTTCCTTCTTCTATCAACTTGCGAAGTTCATTCTCAAGCAGGGCCTCAGAATTCTCTGGCGTCTCATCCCCTCTATCTAGTACAATCTGCATCTGCTTTATACGCTTCTCTAACCTATTTATACGAGTTAATAAGTACGTAACCACTAAGAATAAAACACCCATAATAAAATTTCCCATGAAATATTCCCCTTTTTTTAATAAATGCTGTTCTATCAAATTTGGAATTTATTGTATTATTTGCTAGTATAACGATAAAGGCAGGGGGAGTAAAGTGAGGAAGTCAGATGAAAAAAAAAAAAAGATGATGTAGATTTTTTCTGGCCAATTGCTGAAATCACTCTACATGTTATAGCACTGCTTCGAAAAACAATTAAAGCTTTCTTTCATTTTTAAAAAATGGGATGCTTTTTGAATGCTCCTGCAGCTTGTGATAAAGAATTATTCTATGTTCTGCTTAACCGCCTATCAAAAAAATAATGCCGGTTCTTCCTGTGTGCTCGAGGAACCGGCTTTTGCTTTTTTTATTTAAAAAGAATATTCAAAATCACGGATAATATCCTGAAATTGATCCTGCACAATCTGTTCGGTTTTTTTGTCGTAATACTCTCTGTAATTCACTTTTTGACTGTTGGATGTTTTTTCCCTTGGCAGGTCAATGGCAGAAAGACCAAGCTTTCTGCCGGCATGTGAAAGATCCTCTTCCATGTGCTCAAATCGTATATAAAAATCGCAGGCCTTCTCCTGATTTATGTAAACAAATGGATGTAGAAGATGTTCCATTCTTTTAAACCCGGTCGGCAGTGATTCTTCTTCGGTAATCATCTGTACAAAATAGGAAAACGACATATCCCGTTTTTCCGATCTTCCGGCCCGTCCGCTCATAATCCAGCGGTAGTCAGAAGCTACTAGATCCCACGGGTTCCGTATGTTTACTGCTTTATAGGATTCCTGCCATTGCTTTTCCCCAATCAGCTGCTTTACTTCTCCGGCAGGCTGATGCTGCAGCAGAGGTCCTCCGCTTCCTGTTTTCCGCAGAAACATTTTTGCTCCTGTATCTACCAGCTTCTGCGTGCTTCCTATATCAATATGACGTCCCCATTTTGTAAAAAAGTGACCCTTTTTACGTTCTGAGAACCCATACTTGCGGATATCTTTTGCTGTTGCATAGGCTGTCATCTGCTCGTACGCTTTTTTTATTAAAGCAATTTCCGTCGAAGTGCCCCCGGTTTTATAGCTTTTTAAGTAAACGAAACGAAGTGGATGGCTGATAATCGTCATTGTATTCCTCCTATATTTCTTTCTCCCCTGCTAACTTATCATATTTGAACGGATAAAATTACCGCTGAGAAATATTTGCTGCGTTCCAATGTAATAAAATTACGCCCGCAAACGTAAACGCAATTGTGATAGGAATATATTCTCCACGATCGGTAAATCCTGCCCATATATTTAAGCAGGTTCCCACCATAGCGGCTCCTAATAATGGAGCTGATACGACCTTTCTCATTTAATACTCTCCTTTTCATTTATAAATAATAGTTGTTTTTATATCATTTAATGATATACTATTTAATAACATATCATTTAATGATATAGGAGGTGTATTTTTGGGCAGAAAAGACAGCATTTCTTCCGGTGATTTAACAGACACGCATTATTATATTCTGCTGTCACTAATGACACCTATGCACGGCTACGCTGTGATGCAGAAGGTGGAAGATCTGACAGAGGGACACGTAGTCATGGGTCCTGGCTCCGTCTATACGATGATTCAGAAATTATTAAAAGCCGGGTATATTAAGCCAAGTGAACAAGCGGCGGAACAAAGAAAAAGCTATGTTATTACTAATCAGGGCATAGATATTTTTCAAAAGGAACTCAAACGCCGAAAAAAAATGGTAGAACATGGAGAAAATGCGTTACAAATGAAAGGAGAGCAGCTCCCTTGAAAAAAACAAAGTATATGACAAGCAGCGGCTTAGCATTTAGTGAAGGCTATGACATGAAAAGACTAGCAAAGAAATCATTGAAAGGCTGGCACCTTCAAAAATTTGGCTTTCTCGGCTATACTTTGGAACGCGGTGAGCCTATGGCTGTTGAGTATGAGCTCGATTATAACGAACAACCGGATGCTGATTATTTTCAACTCTTCCAGGACGCCGGCTGGGAGCATATCTGTTCCGGCGGAGCCATGCATATTTTCAGAGCACCGGAAGGCACTGTAAAAATCTACAGTAGAAAAGCGGACAAACGAGACGTTTACAGACAGGAGCAGAAAAAGTTTAAATCCTATGCGGTTTTCTGCCTTATTATCTTTACTGTTCTGGCTGCATTCCTTTGGGCAGTGAATACTTTCTATCCTGATTTAACTACTCTCACCGTATTGGCTACAGTACTTCTTCTTGTTTGGACCTTTCCGACTGTTTTTAGTACATTTCCGTATATAGGTTACACCTATAAAGTTTATCGACTTAATAAATAATTATTTATTATTAAAAATATAAACCCTTCAACCCAAATGGTATGTATTCCTGGGTTGAAGGGTTTATTTATATGCATTATTAGAAATTCCTATGAATGGCCGGGGCAGGGCATCCACTAAAACGACCGCTGTTATGTTCAATAGTAAAAAGATAATGGAAAAGCCGATGGCAATATTAGATATAATACGCTCTGCTTTTACAGATGGCTTCAGATCCTTTTGATGAAGTCCTTTTTTCTCTCTCCATTTTTTACCCGAAAATTTAACAACAGGGTCCACTACGATAAAAATAGCACCGAGATAGCGGTCGATCTTAGGAGTGAAATATGGAGATTTTATACAGGATTTAATCGATGTTCAGTACTCTGTCATGGTATCTCTCTTTCTTTTTTAGTTCTGCATGAGTTGCTCTATTCCCTAAACCAGGCAGAGAGAATGTTTACGCGGGTCGAAAAAGGTCAATAGTACTAATAGCAGTGAAATGACGTTTTTCATTTTTACATGGGTTCATGTATTAAAAATAAACCATTCATCAACAAAAAAGGAGTTTTCTTATGTCCCAGACGGCATTATCCAAATACATCAGCAATTATGAAGGGGAAGTAAAAACAGCTAATTTACTGGAAAGGTATTTAAAAGAGATTTTTAAGGATGACTCCCTGAAGAGTGAACAAACCAGTATACTCGTTAATACGCATAAAGAATCTACCGTTGATGCATTTATGTATGACACAATGACCGATCAGTTTACGATTAATAACATTGAAGAAAAAGATAATGAAGTGACAGTATCTATCACTGCAGCCATAACGGCCAGAACAACAGGAAAGATTATTGAAGAACTGAATACAGATGATAAAAAGAAGAAGTGGAAAAGGCAGGGGCATTTCGTTTACGATCACAATGTGCCGCTGAGTATTGAGCTGGTATTTGACCCGGCTGTCTATTTAGAGCACCATAACCTTCCACCTGCTCTTACCTACCACAGGAACATCCAGTTAAACCATGGAGAAGATATTAAAATTGATGAGAAAAAAATAAGATCAACACCAATTGAATGGGAAAACCAATAAATCCTTATAAGAATTTATTCACAAAATGCTATTTCCAATTGTAAACTACTATTCAAGTAAACAGAAGGAGCCGTCAATGTGACGGCTCCTGTTTAGGTTATTCATTTAATGCTGCTTCTAAGTTTGTTATATTTTCCTGCATTATGCTGAAATAGTCTTCATCCTGCTCGTCTTCCATTACTGATTCCATATTATGAATGGTTAGAGCCTCAGCATTTGTTTCATCCTGTACTACTTCTGCCACTTTAGTGGAAATGTTCTGCTCGAGCATCACATGGTTCAGGTCGTTGTCTTCTGCGAGTTTTATTATATACTGCAGCTGACGCTGGGACGGCTCTTGATTAGGAGAAATGCCCGTAATCCCAATCTGCTCGATGCCATACCGTTGATTCCAGTATCCATAGCCGGAGTGGGAGACTAGAAATTGATGCTTATCGGCTTCTTCACTTAATGTAGTAAATTGTTCATCCAGGCCCTCCAACTTATTCGTAACCTTTTCCAGGTTAGCCGCGAATGCTTCTTTGTGCTCCGGCATCAATGCGGAGAATTCTTCGGTTATTTTCTCTGCTCCTTCCAAAGCAAGCAGCGGATCCAGCCACACATGCGGGTCCTCGTCACCATGGTCGTCAATTACAATCTCTACAGAGGCTGATTGAACCAAAGGCTCTTCGTTATCATCAAATAAAACGGCCTTTATCTGCTGGCCATTCACCGCCGCTTTACCAGTGTAATCATTCCCTTCACTGTCCGGTACAGTACGCCATTCGTCATCTTCATAATTTCTTGCATACCAATGCCAATGACCTTCTTCTTCCGATTCGGCGGTTAAAATAACGTCATCACCTGTATGGTAATGATCGGCAGTTCCTTCAATGTTTACATCTTCAGGTACATCGTAAGAAGCGTCTACAGCTTCTCCCTCCTCTGCGGCATTGGAGCTGGAAGCCTGTGACCCTCCCTGCAGGGTCATATTTTCACTTACTTCAATCATTTTCACGCCGTCGGCTGTTTCTTCCACTGACTCCGCAAATCCGTCAATTCCTGCACCGTTATAAATAAAAGCATCAGAATCTGAGATATCGATCATCGTCTGCGCCGTAGGTTCATAGCTGTGCGCATCAGAGCCCGGGGGAACAATATTTTCCACTTCTACGTACTCGCCCCCTATTTCAGATGCCAGTGACTCCCAGGCAAACAGTGTCGTGTAAACCTGCAGCGGCCGGTCTTCATCAGAAGTCCCTCCATTTTCTGTTTCGTTTCCGCAGGCACCCGCAATTAACAATGTAGAGAGCGCAGTAGAAAAAAGTATTTTTCTTCTCATGTTGTAAACACCTTTCGTTTCGTTCATTTATAATAATCCGGCAATCAGCCCGATAAAAAAAGCGATACAGAATCGTATCGCTTTATGGTGCGACGTATATTTTAGTGGGCAGTCATCTCATGGACAATTTCGTCTTCATCCATATCAGAAGGGTAGTAAGTAGGCCAGTTTTCTACTTCATCCAGCAGTGCCTCGCGGTCATCACCCCAGTAGAGATGGAAATGATGAGCGTCAGCAGGGGTCACATCGTGATCGCTGAACTGGATATACTGCGGCATCCCCTCAGCTTCTCCATCTAATTTATATACATAGCGCACGCCTCTATTACCGGCTTCATATTCCAGAATTTCATACCCGTCGGATACGTAAGTTCCCGTATGCTCTTCTCCATTTTCAAAGAAAGTGGCCTGGCTGCCGTCAAAGATAATACGTTCTACATTCGTTTCATAACCTTCCTCATAATACTCTTTATATTCTTCTGCGGTCATTTCATCGTCTTCCTCTGCTTTATGTTCAAATACTTCGTCCAGATCTCCATCCTGAAGATAAGGATATACAGACTGCCAGTCTCCTTCCCAATCGGTTAATTCACGTTCTTCTACTTCTTCATCTTCAAAATAGCCATCGTAAATTCTTTGTTCATCTTCACTTAAGTCGTGACTATGACCTTCTTCGTCTTCGTGATCGTCGATTGCAATTTCGACAGGCGCTGATTGGGCGTGCGGTTCATGATCCTCATCATAAATAACAGCTTTTACTTCCTGGCCGTCGTTTTCTGCTTCCCCAGTGTATTCAGCACTTTCCTGACCTGCAATCGGCTCCCACTCTTCGCTGTCTGCAGCTTTTTCATACCAATGCCAGTGATCTGAATCGATATCCTCCTCCAGTTCAGCTGTTAAGGTAACTTCATCCCCTGTATGATAATGATCTGCCAGACCTTGGACTGCTACATCCTCCGGCGCATCAATTTTTCCATTATGTTCTTCTTCGTTTTGACCTTCTCCCTCTTCACTGCTCTGTTCCTCTTGTTCTGCTGCCTCTTCCTCACCGGAACCCTGATTCTGTTCTTCCCCGGATTCTTCTGATCCGCATGCAGCCAGCATAACGCTGACAGCAGCAATGCTTGTTAATGTAACTAATGATTTTTTCATGATGCCCTCCTCAAATCGTAATTGTTCTTATTTACATTTCAAAGTGTATACCAGGAATTTGGATATGTAAACAATTACTTTTTGAAAAAGTAAACAGTATAGGTTCTTTTTTCAAATATCCTAAGACGTGAAATATAGAAAAAAGCCTTTAGAATCAGTCTTCTAAAGGCCGGCGGTTCTATTATAAAAATTGGCTGATTATAACGTATACTATGGTAAAAATAAGTAGATATACTAAAACGTTTCGTATCACTTACTTCCCCCCGGCTGTATAATAACAAATCCTCTTCCTTCAAATTTCATCTGAATGGATTCACCGCTGCCTCTTCCGAGAAAAGTACGGTAGTTTATGTCCGTATGAAATTCCGGCTTCACATCACCGGACCAGGCGACCGTAGCCGCGGGATCGGTAAATACCGGCTCACCTGCATAAACTGGCAGCGTCAACGGCTCGAAGTATGTAGTAATTACCACTTTTCCCTGGCCGTGAAGGGTGATATTAAACAGTCCACCAGACATCACGCCCGCAGCTTTTTTCATCATTTCAATATTCCATTCTACAGACGGCTCAAAAGCGAGAAGGTCCTCTCCTTTTACGGTCAGCCGCTGGCCGTCTAAATCAAGAATGGTAATGCGTTTCCCTTGATCCGCTAAAAATAAGCGGCCCCGGCCGGAGGCCTTCATGAGATCCTGGCCTTCCGCCGTAAATGTCTTTTTGAAAGCCCGCTCCACTCCATGCTCGAGCGCCCGTTCGCGCTCAAATGCTATATTTCCGGTATATCCGGCCATCGCTCCAATTTTAGCCCAGACCTCCCCTGCCAGATCCACTTCCAGTATTCGTTCCGACTGCAGGCCGAAAACCTCCCGCGGCCTCGCTTTAGGTCCTGTTTTGTTTATAAATTCATTTATCGAATAGCTGTTCATATGTCCGCTCCTTTAAATAAAGTTACACGTTAGTATACTGTATTTACGTTATTTCATTTCAGGAAATATTTATTCCTCTATCCACTGGTAGACGTGGTCCCGCAGTTCCTCCTCGGTTTCTCCTCCATTAGGGATATGATCTGCTTCTGCCATGGGCTTGACGATATACTCGTTTTCCGGCCCCGGCACTACCTGCGTGAAATCAATATTCGGCTCGGAAATGATCGTCTCATCTTCTTCTTTTTCTACTTCGAAAGTAGCCACCCCTCCCGTATCTGTATATTTCTGATCCTGACCTGTATAAAAGTTACCGAGAGAATAATAAACAAGTGTTTGATTTCCTTCTTTTCCTTTTACCCATTCCATCGGCTGCAGCACATGAGGATGATGACCGATCACTACGTCTACCCCTTCATCGGCTAAAAAAGCAGCCAATTCCTTCTGTTCCTCATTGGGCAGCCTTTCGTATTCGGTTCCCCAATGCATGTTTACCATCAGAACATCCACTTCGTCTTTCATATTCCTGACGTCTTCTCGTATTACCTCCTGATCAATCACCTGCACGGCATATTCATGACCGTCTGGCACGGTATAACCGTTCAACCCATATGTATAAGAGAGCATGCCTATGTTAATCCCATCTACCGTTACAATTCTCGGTGACGCTGCGTCTTCGTCGTCTTTATACACACCCACATAGTCCATTCCAATTTCTTCGTAATAGCTGACTGCGTTATGAATTGCTTCCATTCCCCGGTCCAACGTGTGATTGTTGGCACTAGAAACCATATCAACTCCGGCATCCTGCAGCGCATCAACAATGGCAAAGGGACTGTTGAAGGAAGGATATGCCGATAAGCCAAGATCTTCTCCACCAGGAATGGATTCCTGATTTACTATGGTAAAATCCGGTTCTTCCAGTAGCGAAGTTACGTTTTCTAACGCCGGTGCAAAATTGTATTCGCCGTTTTCTTCCATTCTTTTATACACTCTGCCATGAAGCAGTACATCTCCTGCTGCTCCAATCGTTATCGATGTTTCTTCAGTTTCTGCCTGGACATGTTCTTCTTGATTGTTCTCTGTCTCCTGATCGTTTTGCACTTCTTCAGCTGCACAGCCTGTAAGCAAAATAACAATACTCATACACCCAATAGTAACGGTACGCATTGCATCCTCCTTAAATCATTATTTACATGATTAATATATCATAATATTGCTAATTATTTGAAATAAAATAGGTAAATATACTATTTTAAACTAAAAAAATCCCGCTATGCCTGAGCATAGCGGGAAAATTTTTATATAATCTGCTGCGTATTAATAAACTGAAGAGAGACCTGCTTGATTTGATGGTGGTCTGTGTCCAGTATTTCCCATCGTTTTCCATCTTGTTCGACCACTTTATTCGGCTCCAGCGGTACATTATTCATTTGGAGCCAGCCTCCAATGGTGTCGATCTCCTCTTCATTTGAAAAGGTGATACTCAGTTGTTTCTCAATATCATCGAGCAGAGTCCGCCCGTTAATATGATATAAGCCTTCTTCTACTTTTTGGATATCGGAAACTTCTTCCGTATCAAATTCGTCGCGTATTTCGCCGACAATTTCTTCTAATATATCTTCCATAGTAACCAGGCCGGCTGTTCCTCCATACTCATCAAGAAGCAGGGCCATGTGCACTCTTTCTTTTTTCATATGAACAAGCACATCCTGAATGGCGGCATGCTCCGGCATTACCGGAAGGCTCTGCATGTAGTCTCTTAATACAATACGGCGGCCTGCCACATAGTCAATCAGTATTTTCTTTACGTTTACAAAACCAATGACGTTATCTTTATCGCCGTCTTCTGTGACTGGATAACGAGTATGCTCATGCTCATGGAAAACTTCCAGCATTTCTTCCTGATTCATATCAATCCGAAGCGTATTCATGTCGGTTCGGGGAATCATGATATCCCGGGCGGCCCGTTCATCAAACGCAAAAATATTTTCCATATACTGCAGTTCCGTTTTATTAATTTCACCACTTTGGAAGCTCTGGGTCATAATGATCTTCAGTTCTTCCTCCGAGTGTGCCTGTTCGTGTCCGGCTGGTTCTACACCAAACATGCGCAGAAACAGACGTGCTGATCCATTCAATGTCCAGATAAACGGAAACATCAGTTTACCGAACCAGTACAGCGGCGGAGCAAGAAGCAGGGTCATTTTCTCTGCGTATTGAATAGCCAGTGTTTTTGGCGCTAATTCACCAATTACCACGTGCAGAAAGGTCACGACCGAAAAGGCGATAACAAAGGAAATAATGGTAGCAAGCGCCTGGGCCGTTCCTAAGCTGTCAAATAAAGGATAAAGCAGGCGTTCTACGGTCGGCTTTCCAAGCCACCCGAGTCCGAGTGCCGTTACGGTAATGCCAAGCTGGCAGGCAGATAAATAATAGTCAAGCTTCTCAGCCACTTTCTTTGCCTTGTCTGCTTTTTTATTTCCTTCAGCAATCAATTGATCCAGACGCGACATACGCACTTTAACAACGGCGAATTCCGATCCTACAAAAAACGCAGTTAACCCTATCAATACAACAACCAATAATAAATTCGTAATCAATATAATATCCAAATAGTCCCTTTAAAAGGGATTCACCTCCGTATTTTTTCCACCGGTTCCGTCCCGATGGGATGAATCTGTTTATCTCCGATGCAGGAGCCAGACTCTTTTTATGGAAAAAGAGTAAACACACACTCTTCGAACACAGTGTTATTCGATGGTATGTTACATGTCAGCCAATCCCTGCCTTTTCATAAAGTAGATTAAATATACCACACCTTTATGAAAAAGAAAGGAAAAAGATTGTAAATGTTTCGTGACAAACATTCCTTTAATCCTCAATAGGCATTAAAAACCTGGGCCGGGCTACCAGAACATCACAATCGGCTCTTCGTACGATGCCTTCAGAGACACTTCCCAGCCGTAGTCCCTTTTCTCTACCAGCTCCAACAGCTCCTGCTATAATAAGATCCGACTGAAAGCGCACGGCTGTTTCTTTTGGTATCGTATGTTTGGGAGAGCCGTATTCGAGCGTAATCGTCATATCGCTGTTTCCTTTTTCGGCAGCCAGTTTTTTATACTTCTCCAGCAGCAGTTCTCCATTTTTTAAATACACATCCTGAATATCTTCTTGAAGCTGTTCAAGCGAATGAACTAATGGCGTATGGAGTACGTGTACAGCAGTAACCTCGGCCTTTTGTGTTTCAGCCAGATCCAGACCGGCCGTAAATGCGTTCACAGCCATAGATGATTCATCAATACATATCAAAATCCGCTTATAGTTTTCCAAAGGATTTTTGTTCCGCACTACCAGCACGTCACATTCTGCGCGGTGTGCCATACCGGAAGAGACGCTTCCAAGGACGTACCGCTCTATTGGGCCAAGTCCCGATGAGCCGGTTACGACTAAATCAATACTGTAAAGCGGAAGAACGTCTTCCGCCATTTTCTTCTGGGGAAAAGGGTCTCGTTTTATAATGGTTTCCACGTAGGCAAGACCCGCTTGTTCTGCCTGCTTCTTGCTTTCTTTTAAAATATTCAGCCCGTTCTCTACAGCGGCCTGTTTAATTTCATCACGGAATACAGGCACCCTGCTGTACTCTCTGCTTTCCACTACGTGACAAATGAACAAACGGCTGTTGTGCCGTAAGGCTAGATAAATTCCACGTTTTAATGCAAGCTCCGCATGCTCCGAACCATCTGTAGCGACTAAAATACGTTTATATCTTTCCACCCTTCCCACCATCTTTAGTCGTATTTGTTCCCTCTATTATAATAGGAATACTAGTCTCATAATGTGATATGTCTCACAGTACCCACACATTTTCTCAGCATAAAGCATAAAGAAAGCCTTGAGGTTTCCCTTCAAGGCTTTCCGTTATGCGTTTATTCAATTCCCAGGCTTTTTTTGTATCCTTCCAGATACGTTTTTTCAGATGGCGACGCCTGCTCAAATCCACTCATTGCGCGGTGCCATAATGGATATATCGGTGCCGGCCGGGCGGCTGCTTCTATTTTTTCTGTTTCTTCTTTAGTAAGAACGATATCAAATGAGGCGATATTTTCACGCAGCTGCTCTTCATTTCGCGCAGCTATAACAACCGGTCCGACATTCGGCCGGTCCCTTACCCAGGAAAGCGCAGCCTGGGGAACGCTGACGCCGTGGCTGTCGGCTGCTTCCTGAAGGGTATCGATCACATCATACAGCCGCTCTTTATCCATAACCCATGGCTCCGGCCAGCCTTCACCCTGCCTTGTGTTTTTAGGAGCCTGCTGATGGCGGTTGATTTTTCCGTTAAGCAGGCCTTCACCCAGCGGACTCCAGATCATTGAACCTACGCCCAGCTCACTGCCGGCTGGAAGCAGTTCATACTCAGCTTCCCGTGCTTCCGGGCTGTAGTAAATCTGCTGACAGACCGGTGGAATCAATCCTGCCTGTTCGGCATATGTTACCGTTTTGGCTAAAGCCCAGCCGCTGTAATTGGAGACACCCCAGTACCTGATTTTTCCGGACTTCACCAGATCCGTCATCGCCTGCACCGTCTCTTCAACAGGTGTCTGGCCATCCCAGAGATGGACAAAATAAAGATCCAGATAATCCGTGCCGAGACGCTTTAGTGATTGATCAATCGACATTTCCAGATTTATTCTTGATGCACCGCGGGCATTTGGATTGTCTTCAAAAGGAAAGCCCGTTTTTGAAGTGAGAAGCACTTTTTCCCGGCGCCCTTCAATTGCAGCGCCGAGCACTCTTTCTGCATCCCCTTGAGAATAAAGGTTTGCAGTATCGAATGCATTGATCCCTGCTTCCAAAGCAATATCCACCATTCGTCTAGCTTCTTCTTCTTTAATATTTCCGGTAGCTTCAAAACCATTTGTACCGCTGAAGGGAACAGTTCCTAATATATATTTTGGCATACGCAGGCCTGAATTTCCTAATGTAATATATTCCATCATATCTCTCCTTGGATTCGTTTCTTATTTTTCATGGGAAATAACAATTTTCCCAAAGAAATTCTGGCTTTTTAAATGTTCATATGCGTCTCTTGCTTTTTCGAATGGATATACTGTATCTACAATAGGAGTCAATTTATGGGCGCTTATCGCTTTATTCATGGTTTCAAACATATCGCGGTTTCCTACCATGATCGTTCTTGTGCTTGCTTTGCCGAATAAATCATAGTAATCAATCGCTTCACCTGTTCTGGTAAGAACGCCTATCAATGCCAGCTCTTCTCCTGGAGCCACCGCCTGGATCGACTGCGGAAAGCTGGCAGGTCCTACCACTTCGACAACACGGTTTACTCCGCCGGGAAGAAGTTCTTTTACTCTTTTTCCCCATTCAGGCGTATCGTTATAGTTAATAATCTGATCTGATCCCATCTTCTGCAGCTTGTCTGCTTTCCAGCTGCTCGACGTAGTAGAAATGACCTGCAGTCCCAGTGCCTTTGCAAACTGCACCGCAAACACAGAAACACCGCCGGTGCCAAGCGTTAATACTGAATCACCGGCTTCTAGTGGAGACGGACCGTGGAGGGCGTTCCAGGCAGTTACTGCAGCACATGGAAGCGCCGCTCCCTGCTCATACGTCAAATGATCAGGCAGCTTTACCAGCTCTTCCGGATGAATCGCTTTATAATCCATCAGCCAGCCATCGCTGTGAGAACCGTAAGGCTCCAGATAACCAGGCATTCTTCTGCCGCTGAACCATTCTTTTGTAAAATTGCCGGCTACCCGGTCACCAACTTGAAAACGGCGTACATCGGGACCTGCTTCCACAATCTCCCCTGCTCCATCAGACAGCTGAACCGTATTTTCGTTTAATTTACCGGGATAATTACCCTCAGCCAGTGCAAGATCACGGTAGTTTAATGAGGTAGCTTTAACCCGGACCAACACTTCATTACGTCCTATTTCAGGAATGCTTTCTTCGTTCATTTTTAAATGCTCTATACTCCCGGCCTGTTCGAGCCGAAAGGTGCGGTTTTTATTATCTGTCATAATCAGCCTCCTCTACATAGTTACTTTCCTCATATTCCCAACTTAAAAGGCAGTTGAAACAGTCCTTCTTTAATCTCTTTTAAAGAAGGACTGTTTTCTATAGAAATACGAAGAACAGCCGTTTCGATAAAGGCCAAAAAAAGGCTGAGGCATTCCATTTTGTTTATTAATTTAAAAAATTCTGTTTATTTATGATCCGATATCTTCATTTATTCGTTCCCTCTATAGTTGAATGTTTTTTAACTGATTCATGCATTCAACAAATGAAGATCACCGCACGGATCAATATGTTTATTATTTTAAAATCGAAAGGGGATTGTACAAATGAAAAAAAGAGTTGTACTGCCGTTAACGTCCATATTCGCTTTCACCGCTTTTGCAGGAACTGCTGCCGCTGATCATGAGGGCCGGGAATTCATGGTCGAATTAACACCTGATGAAGAAACTATGAATGTAGAAAGCGACGCAATGGGGCAGGTCCATTTTGAAGTAAGCGAAGATGGGGATTCACTAATGTATTCAATACATGCCGAACATCTTGATGACGCAGTAGCCGGGCATCTCCACAGTGGAGCTGAAGGAGAGGATGGACCCGTTGAACTGTTCTTATTTGAAAATGACGAACCAATGAATTATGACGGCGAAGTAGCATCCGGCATGCTAACTGAAGATGACCTTGTTGGTGATATGACGTGGGAAGAAGTATCCATGGGCCTCGTAGCTGGAGAAATTTACGCTAATCTTCATACAGAAGAGTATCCGGACGGCGAACTGCGCGGCCAGCTTGATCAGGACGCACAGGATGCGGCCATGATGCCCGAAGAAATGCCCCAGACAGGAATGGGCGGAACCGGCAATGGCGACTGGATGACGGCTTTCTGGGCTAGTATAACAGCTCTTGCCGGAGGAACAGCCGCTTTGTTTATCCGGAGAAAAAATCAGGCTTAACCACAAAAAAGGAAAAAGCAGCAATCTGCTTTTTCCTTTTTGATTTAATGAGAATTAAATGTGAACCGTTACATCGCCGTCTTCACGCAGCTGATCGATCAGCTCCTGGGCACTTTCTGCCTGTTTCTGTGTAATTAGCTGCTCTTCGATCTGTTCACGGTCAGGTTCCGGCATTTCAGGAGCTTCTTCCCCGGACTGCTCTGCCATAGCAGCCTGCTGCTCTTCCGTCTGGGCAATAGCTTCATCTATTTCTTCATCCGTTACTTCAAGGTCCTCGGATTCTTCTTCAATTAATTGTTCTACTTTAATGGACTGTTCCACTTCTGAACGGAATTCATCCTCCGTGTATCCTTGGTCCTCCAGTGCCTGCTGATACTCGTCGTCTGATTCAAACTGTTCTTTCTGCTCGGCAATTAAATCATCGACTTCCTGTTCGTCCGTGCTGTAATCCCGTTCGTCTGCTTCCTGAATGAGCAGTTCCTGTCCCACCAATTGATCAGCCGCTGCCTGTTTTAACTCGGCTTCCATTTCTCCATTTTCATCCTGCTCCTCTAAATTCATGCCCTGCATGGAGTACATGGAAAGCGCTGAAGTGTACGCTACCTCAAATTCATCCTTTGTTACTTCTTCGCCATTCACATCGGCCACAACGTCCGGCACATCGTCCAGATTAGGTTCAGGTTGTTCCGGCTGTTCTGCCTGCTCAGATTGAGCCGCCTCATCGCCTTCGGCCGCCTGCTCTTCCTGTTGTGCTTCCTGACCGCTTTCATCTGCGCTGCCCGCTTCTTCTTCCGATTCACCGCCGCAGGCTGTAATTACTGATAAGGAAACGGCTGTAAATGCCGTAAGTATCCATTTTTTACTCATTTGAAAAACCCCTTTTCTATTCAGTCTCCCACGGAGTGTGACATTTGTTTATGTTGAGACTGTGTCAGGAATTGAATTTATTTGGATTTATTCTCCCATTTTATCCATTCTTCTTCCAAAATGCTCATTTCCCACAGGCTCCAATAGGAGTCACCTGTTTTTCTTATATCCCTTAGCAGACCTTCTTTTTGAAAACCGGCTTTTTCATATACAGCAATTGCCGGAGTGTTAAAATCAAATACTCCCAGGCTGACCCGATGCAGGCGGAGTTCCTGAAATGCTGTGTCCAGTGTTTCGTTTATCATGATTTCGGCTGCTCCTCTGCCTCTCCAACGTTCATGGATAAGCACTTTACCTATTCTCGCGGAACGATTTTTTAAATCTATGCTTCCAAGTGCAATATGTCCGACAGGGCTGCCGCTTTTTTTATCTACAGCTGTATATATACGCGCTGAAGCATTCGGCTCTTCAGCCGTGGTTCTATAGGTTTCGAGCTGCTCGATTGTTAATGGATAATCAAATGAAGGGCCCGCCCACTGCATCAGAAAATCGGCACTTGTAACGGCATCGAGCAGCTGTTGAAAATGTATTGGTTGGAACGGAATTAATTTAATAGTCACAGCCAGTCTCCTTTTCAAGTAAGATAATAGTTATGCCGTCAAATTTAAGAATAACCAAAAAATCTCTCCTGATATAAACAGGAGAGATGTTGTGCTTATTTATTTTTTTTAAAGTCGGAAATAAACCGCTGAAACATCTCTTTTGTCATGCCGTCTTCAATCAGCTCATGCATCACATCAAGCCATTCCTGTTCTATTTCGACTGTATGGGTAAGCCTGCCCTCTTTTGTATCCTGACTCGGTACGTTCACCATGAAATGTTTAACTATATTGTCTCCCATTTGCTAGTCCTTTCTTTTCATCCATTATCGCGTTTTAGATCATAAACCAGTATGTAAAATGCATATTTTAAGAATAGTTACGATTTATTACTATTTTATGTTATTAGACTGCCTTTGTCAAAAAAATTTCTACTGGTACTTAAACAATAAAAGCACCTCTCAAATTTAGAGAAGTGCTCAACTTTTATGTTTCCGGATAAAATAACACTTTAATATGACCGCCTCTGCGATGGAACAGGTCATCGAAAACCTTCGGCCCTTCGTCCAGAGAATAGCGGTGGTTAATCATCGGGCCGCTTTGAATCTGTCCAGTGCCCATATAGTACATCGCTGCATCCCACTCCCGTCCTGGGAAAGGAGAGGATACTCCATTCCAGGAACCGAAAACACTCAGCTCGTTTCTCACGATTTTTTCGAAATAGAAACGTTCAATCGTAATATCGGCGTAAGGTATGCCTAGAAAGACAACTTCGCCGCCTTTTTTAGGAAGAGCGAATATCTGTGCTGATGTAATCGGCGATCCTGCCGACTCTACAGCAAGGTTTACTCCCACGCCATTCGTGTGCTCCAGGATTTTTTCATGAGGCAGGCCTTCCAGCGAATTAACGAGTACATCGGCGCCCAGCTCTTTTGCAGCTTCCAGTTTTGCTTCATCAATATCGATGGCAAATATTGTTTTTGCTCCAAAAATACGGGCCCACTGTACGGCCAGTAGGCCGATGCTTCCGCATCCCATAACAGCTACGGTATCGCCCGGCTTCACGTTTGTTTTATAAAACCCGTGAGCGACCACAGCAGCAGGCTCCAACAATGCTGCTGTATCAAAATCCACCTGTTCGGGAATTTTAATTACATTTTCTTCCGGCAGTTTTACTTTTTCCGCGTAAGAACCAGGATGCCTGGCTCCTATAACGGTCAGCTTTTCACACTGGGAGAATTCACCCTTTTGACAGCTTAGACATACGCCGCAGTAGAAGGCAGGGCATCCGGCTACTTTATCGCCTTTTCTTACCCGCTCTACATCGGCTCCGACTTCTACAACCTCGCCGGCAAATTCATGCCCAAACGTCATACCTTCTATATATGGCCCAAGTTTATTGAATCTTGAGATATCAGAGCCGCAGATCCCGGCAGCCTTAACTTTAATAATCACATCATCCGGAGCCGTAATGACGGGCTCACTGGTTTCTTCACAGCGAATATCCTGGATGCCATACAGATTTAACGCCTTCATTGTTTTTTTCCTCCTTTTCAGCTTGTAGATTGATCCTGTTTTTTATTGGAAAAAAGCTGATATAGGACAAATAATACGATGATAGTATTAAAAATGATCTGGTATTCAAAATAGAATTCGCTGATGCCTCTAAAGGATCCCAACATAAATTCAAGAAATGTATCGGCCATATTTTATCTTCCTTTCTTCTTTCGTGTTACTCGTTTATGGGAGTAAGCAGTACTTTAATTGCTTCCCCGCTTTTTATTGCATCGTAGGCTTCATTCCACTGCGTAATAGGATATTCATGCGTAACCATTGATTTGGCATCTACGCTTCCGTTGTTCATTAATTCAAGCGACGGCTCCCAGTCTTCCGGCTTCTGGCTTCTGCTGCCGACGACCCGTATTTCTTTTTGGATAATTTTCTCCAGGTCAAAAGATACTTCTGAATTTGCGAAGATACCTACCTGGCCGTACTGGCCTTTTTTGCGGAGCAGATCAAGACCCTGCTTGGCTGCCGGTGCGGCACCGGAACATTCAAATACTACATGTGCTCCGTAACCATTGGTTAAATCATTAACCAGCTTCTTAATATCCTGCTTCTGCGTGTCTACAGCGTAGTCTATGCCGAGCTCTTCGGCTTTATCCAAGCGGACTTTGTCATTTGTAAGTCCTGTAATGAGTACGGTAGCTCCACGGCTTTTTGCCACCTGGGCTGTAAAAAGTCCAATTGGGCCCGGGCCGATAACAACGACGACATCTCCCTGATTAATTTCCGTCTTCGCTACGGCGTGATGCGTGCAGGCAAGTGGTTCTGTCATGGCTGCTGATTTATCATCTACTCCGTCCGGAATGTGGTGGACGCTGTCTTTACGAGCTACCAGGTATTTAGCAAACCCGCCGTCCTGCTGGGTGCCAAGACCTTTGCGGTGATTGCAGAGATTATAATCACCCGACTGGCAGTACTCACACTCGCCGCAGATGTAGAAAGTTGTTTCTGACGTAACCCGGTCGCCTGCTGAAAATTCCGTAACGCCTTCTCCAACATCAACAACTTCGCCGGAAAATTCGTGCCCGAGGGTAACGGGCACAGCTACTTTATAATGACCTTCGTACGTGTGGATGTCCGAACCGCAGACACCCGCATAATTTACTTTTATTTTCACTTCGCCGGGTCCGGCCTGAGGTTCTTCTCTATCCTGAATCTCAAGGTTGCCGAAGCCAAGCTCTGTTTTCACTAGTGATTTCATGGTTATTCTCCACTCCTTCTATCTTTGTTTAATTAGTTAAATAGACCGAAGAAACGATAAATGATCCAGTTGATAACGTTTCCGCCCTGGTCAATACTTGAAATCTGTGTTGTGCCTTCAGGCATGTTGAAATCAGCATTTTCTGCCATCATTGTAAATGTAGAAGCTACATCTGTCGCAAGATACAAGGAAATGGCGATCATAACGCTTCCTACCATAACCGAGTGAACAATGTTTCCTTTAGCGGCTCCCACAATGAAAGCTACAATGAAAGGAATAGTTGCCAAGTCACCGAATGGCAGCAGTGCATTACCAGGAAGGATGACAGCTAGAAGTACAGTTACAGGTACCAATATTAACGCAGTTGCAATAACAGATGGGTGGCCGAGAAGAACGGCTGCATCGAGCCCGATGAGAATATCTCTGTCGCCGAAACGCTTGTTCAGCCATTCGCGCGCTGATTCTGATACAGGCATAAGACCTTCCATCAAAATCTTAACCATTCTAGGCATTAATACCATTACTGCTGCCATCGCCATACCAATTTCAATGACGTCCCCAACGCCGTATCCGGCGAGGATACCAATAATGGAACCAAGTGCAAGACCGATAAAGATCGATTCACCGAAAATTCCAAATCTATTTTGAATGGACTCCGGATCTGCGTTTAAGTTTTTAACACCAGGAATTTTCTGAAGTCCTTTTACAAGGAAAATACCAGGTGCATAGGAAATGGTACTTCCTGTTGCTACGGAAACGCCGGGCATTTCATAGAAATCGTTAACCATTGGTGCTGTCCAGTCTGCTACTTTTAAACAGACGATCTGGAACAATACAGCTGCGATTAAACTCTGGATAATGCTGCCGGAAACAGCATAAACCATTGCGGCCATAAATGTATAATGCCAGAAGTTCCAAATATCCACGTTCATTGTTTTAGTTGTTTTTGTAACGAGCATCAATACGTTTACTAAAAGACCGAGCGGTATAATAAATGCTGCAATAGATGAGGCCCATGCAATAGAAGATGATGCCGGCCAGCCGACGTCAATTACGGTAAGCTCAACGCCCAGGCGTTCCACCATACCCTGTGCAGCCGGTCCTAAATTTAATACGAGCAGATCAATAACGAGAAAGATACCAACAAATGCGACCCCTAATGTAAGAGCGGATCTAAATGCTTTTCCAATCTTTTGTCCAAAAAACAACCCTAGAAAAAATATAGCTACTGGTAAAATTACGGTAGCTCCTAAATCTAAAAACCCCTGTACAAAATCCACAAACCCCTGCATCGTGATTCCTCCTCTATGTGTGAAAAAGAGCATTCCCGATTTCTTTTATTTCGAAATCGAGACAGTACGCTCTTCTTTGTTTACTTATTTTTTCAATTCATCAAGAATCTGCTGCTTCGTATCCTCTTTGCCGATTCCTGTTAGAAAAGCTCTTGCATTGATTACTGGGAATGGATATTCTTTCTTTGTCATCGCTGTAGTAACCAATAGATCAGCTGTGTCTACATACGAACCGACTTCTGAAATCTTAATCTGAACCAGATCCACCTTGATTTTGTGCTCTTTTGCCATTTCCTCAATTGCTCCATTAACCACCGTTGACGTTGCTACTCCTGCTCCACATGCTACCAATACCTGCTTCTTTTTCGTTTGTTCCATCTTTTCCATCTCCTTATAATGTAGTAAAATCTATTTGCTGTTCAATTGTTTCTTTGATTCGGGTTGCATCTGTTTCTTTCATCAAATACTTCAGCGTCTCTTCGTTCTGGAAAATTTCCATCAGCTTCTGCAGCAGAGCAAGCTGGGAATGAGTCTCGTCCATGGCGAGCATGAATACAAGTTCTACATTCACCGTTTCTTCCTCTTCTCCCATAATGCCGAAGGCCACTGGCTTTTTCAGGATACCGACGCTGATTGTTTTTGTATTAACATGTTCTACGTCGGTATGTGGTATAGCAACCGCCACACCGGCTGTCGGAAGACCTGTTGCGAACTCTTTTTCTCTTGCAATCACGGCCTTCACAAAGCTGTCCTTGACCAGTCCTTTTTGGATCAGGTTGTTTCCCATTTCCTCAAGGACAGCTTCTTTTGTCTCTCCATTTACTTCCATTAAGATGACTGATTCATCAAAAAATAGTTTTGTCACTTTTTCCTACCCCATTACTATGTTGGTTTGAACGCATGGTTTCTACTCATGTGAATATAAATCGATCAGCCGGCGGATATCGGTAATTGTTTTTGCAGCTATCGTCTGGTTTCGATCTGTTTCAGCATGTGCAAATCGCATAAGCTGCATCAAAGCATGGATATGCTTCTTTTTGTCCACTGCAGCGATAATTACAATCAAATGAATTCGATACCCTTCAGTAAAGTCCACCCCATCTTCAATCCGCAGAAGGCTCATTCCAACTTCATTTACTCCTTCTTCCGGCGCGGCGTGCGGGATAGCAATGTTCGGCCCGATAACAATATATGGATCTTTATCGCTCTGCTGAACCATTGCCTCGATATAGCGCTGTTCAATTTTCCCGCTTTTTACTAAAGGACCGGCTGCAACTCGAACGGCATCTTCCCAGGAATCAACCGATTTTTTCAAAGTGATATGCTCAGGTACTATCAATTCGTTTAAAGGAAGATTCCTGTTGGCCGCATATGTTTTAACGGCCTCATCTTTGTCTTTTGACATATAGCGGCTGAGGTCTTTCTTAAGTGCTTCCTCATCCGGCAGCGGCACATGGGTTTTAATAATATCCATAAGATGGTCTATGTCTATTTCGTTTGGTACAAATCCGTGCATATCCATCATTACCTGCTTGCGGAACCGCTGCTTTTCTTCCTGACTTAAGAATGCTTTGGATAAAAAAAGTTTTTTGTCGGTGGCAAGAGATGAAGTGGAGAACACCACATCATAATCAAGGCTGTAGTGGAGAAAGTCTCTGATCGACAGGGAATCCAGAAATACAAATTCCGGGAAAAGTTCTTTTAAATCATGAAACATCAACCTGGAAATAGAGACGCCCTGCGGACAGACAACAATCGCTTTTACCTTTTTGTCGATGCTTTCTCCCTGTTTTACCATCCAGCCGCTGACAAGCATTGTTATGAAAGTTGATTCATTATCAGGAACAGGATGGCCGATCAATTCTTCAAGGGGCCCCATCGACTGCTTAACAAGATGGTGGATTTCTTTAAATTCCTTACTCACATCCTGCTGCAGAAATACCGTTTCCGTCAGATTAAATTTAATACGGTAGTAAGCCGGCTTAATGTGCTGAATCAGGTGCTCAAGCAGTTTATCCCTTTCCTGCAGATAAATGCAGGCACTTTTTTCAAACAGCCGGAGCATGTTGTCTACTTCCGGCAGCAGATCGGGAATCGCATCTTCTTCAATTGTAAAATCTGACCGGTATACGTTTGTTGTCAGCAGATGAAGAGTAATAAATAATCGTTCTTCCCTTGGAATGTTTTCGGTCTCCCGGAAGATTTCTTCCGTTGCCTGATATTCTTTTGTATCCGACAGCTCCTCATATGGGATGGAGGATTCTGTGATGTTGCTGCCCTTCTGCACTCTGCGTAAAATAAATAACAGAATATACGGCATCATGGCTAATTTCTCATCTGTAAATTTTAAATGCAGCTTATTTTCTACTTTTTCAATCCTGGAGCGGAACTCTTCAATTTCTTTTTCATCTACATGAGCGGCTTTTTTAATTTTCTGTTCGCCGTCTGCCATCTGAAAAATCCGGTAAGTTACATGAATGAGTAATTTACGGACCTGAAATTCTTTCCCCTCCAGAAGATATCCTGACTTTCTTGAGTAACGAATGGACAGTTCATATTTTTCCAAATATGCCTGCACCTGTTTTAAATCATGCAGCACTGTGTTTTTGCTTACTTCCAGCTCTGCGGTAAAATGATACAGGGACAATTCCTCTTTCGTTCCAATAAGCATCAGCATAATCATATATGTCCGCTGCTTTTCTGAAAGGATGGAGACAGCTGCCAAGTCATTTTCCTGGCTCGTCAGGTCAGTAAATACCGATTGATCAATAATAAAGTGGCCCTGCCTGGTACGTTCTATGACAGGTAGATGTTTTGCCATCAGCCATTCGTTGATCTTATTCATGCTGTATCCAAACTGCCGGCGTGTTAAGTTATATTTTTTCTCCAACACAACACTTGCTACATTTGGATTATGCATGAGCTCATCGAGAATCTGCTTGCTTCGGTCATCCATGAACAACTGCTCCCTCCTTTCAATAGTTAGTGTAGCATCGGCTCCTATGAAAATGTATACGTTTTCATCCCAAATGAACGAACATTTCATGTACAACGTTGTGATTTACATTACGAAACACTTTCGATTGTATAGTGATAGTGCGGAATGACGGTGGATTTGTCCGATATAATGCGCCGGCAGATTTTGAATAAAAAAAGTTTTTTTCATAAAAAATAACGTGCCGGTTCAGGCACGCCGCTTCCTATCTTTGATTCTTATCCTTTTTTGTTCGTCTCAGCCTCTCCCCGGCTGTATTGGTAGATGGACTTACTGGTTCTGTACCCAGAGCCTTTCCTAACCCAAAGGCAGGCATATTTACATAAATCGATTCGTAGGACTCTTTAGGAATTTTATACGTTTCGTGATAGATCCCCACTGCGTGATTTCCCTTCGCTCTTCTATTGAACGTTTTCCATGCTTTGGAATGTTTTTCCCCTTTCGCATAAGCAAGCAGCTTTTCTTCAGACTCCCAGTATTGAATCATCATTGTCGCAGGCAGCTGCAGGTAGCTGTGTAAATGTAAACAGCCCAGCTCTTTTCGAACGGACAGCTCTTTTATCATAGGGGGCATGGCAAGAAGAACGGGCAGCCATTTACGAACAGAACGAAAACGGTTAATGCGCATCCCAATCACAAACACGACGATCTCTTCATCATTTTTCGTTGTAAAGCGTCCCTCCTGCAGCTCTGCTCCCACTGTAACTCCTCCCGTTTACAATTTTTAGTATGCCTTACGTGCGCTTTTCTTTTCTTTATTATAGTACTTTATTGAAAATAAAACAGCATTCTCTTAGTTGAGAATGCTGTTTCTTTACTTCTTTTTGATGCCTATCGCACGCCCGGCCATAGACGGACGGAATTCAGCTTCTGTATGAGGCAGCGCTTCTATTCCTTTCACAAGTGCGGGAGGAAAAGGCGCCGGCCGGCCGGCTGCTTGATCCATCCCCATAATCATCTGCTCACTTGCTGCTGCTAGTTCACTGCTTTCATTTTTCATTTCCATCCATAGATGAAGTCTTTTTTCGTCTTTATCCAATATTTGAACAAATACGTCCAGTTTTTCATCCAGCACTGCTTCTTTTCTATATAGAACATGAGTTTCAAGCGTATAGGCCGTATAGTGATTTTGTTCCCGGAACGCTTCATCAAGCCCTATTTTATCCAGCATACTATCAAGAGCCATGCTGAAAACGATGGCATAGGCCGCGTCATTCATATGATTGTTGTAATCGACCCATTCTGCATTTACCCGGCCTTCCCAGATCAACTGACTATCAGACATTGCTGTCCACTTTCTCTGCCGGCCAGTAGTTTTCTTCCTGAAGCAGGCGCATCAACTTTAGAAGAAACTGATCACGTCTTTCTTCCAGTTCGGCTACGCTTTGTGTTCCGGACTGCTCTTTTGTTCCGTTTATCACTTTTTCACTCAGTTCAGGGGTCAGCTCCGGCGCTTCCAATTTAGTCCACGGTGCCTTTAAAGCAGGACCGAATTGTTCAAGCATATGAGCCATTCCTTTTTCGCCGCCGGCTAAATGGAAGGTTAAAAACGGTCCCATCAATGCCCAGCGCAGTCCTGCACCGTATACAATTGCTTTATCTACTTCTTCAGTCGTTGCGTGTCCGTCATTTACAATATGAAGTGCTTCTCTCCAGAGCGCTTCCATCAGGCGGTCTGCGATATGTCCATCCACTTCTCCCTTCATGACTAAGGGCTTCATTCCTGCGGATTCATATATATTCCGTGCCCGTTCCAAAGCTTCCGGGCTCGTAGCTGCTCCTCCTGAAATTTCCACCAGCGGCAGAAGATAAACTGGATTAAAAGGATGCGCGACCATCACTCTCTCTGGATGAACAACACATTGTTCCTGAAGCGTAGTCGGCTTATAGCCGGAAGTACTCGAAGCGATAATACTCTCGGCTGGTGCATGCTTATCTATTTGAGCCAGCACGCTTTTTTTCAAATCCTCGCGCTCCGGAACGTTTTCCTGAATAAGCACTGCTTCATAAACAGCCGTTTCTATATCATCTGTAAAAGAGAGGCGGTTTAAAGATGCTGATTCGTGCATGCCATGCTCTTTCAGCGAAGGCCAAAGCTTTTCTACTGTCGTTCGTGTTTTCTGTTCGGCTTCTGGAGCCGGATCACAGGCGATCACGTCGAATCCTTTTGCCAAAAAGCGGGCGATCCATCCATTTCCGATGACGCCTGTTCCAATAACTGCAATCGTTTGGTTTGTCATTATTTTATCCTCTCTGTGGTAATTGTTTAGTTAATCCCAGGCTGTTCCGTGCTTCTTCCGGCGTCATAGGCTCTATATCCAATGCTTGAAGAATATTTGTCGTTTTATCTACAAGCTGGGCGTTTGTTGCGAGCACTCCTTTTTCTAGATACAAATTATCTTCCAGGCCGACACGTACGTTTCCGCCTAATAAAGCGGCCTGCACTGCCGTTGGGATTTGGTGACGTCCAATGCCAAACGCTGACCAATTGGCACGGTCCGGTAGATGATGAATCATATGAAGCATTGTTTCAGCATCTGCTTCGGCTCCCCAGGGAATACCCAGGCAGAATTGATACAAAGGATCTCCATCGATAAGCCCTTCCTGAACAAGCTGATTGGCAAACCGAAGATGGCCGGTATCAAAGCATTCCATTTCTGCTTTGACTCCGCTGTTTTTAATAAGTGCCGCCTGTTCACGAAGCCATTCTACAGGTGCCATATAAAGCTGATCCCCAAAATTCAAGCTGCCGCAGTCCAATGTACATATTTCCGGAAGCAGTTTCCCGACCGGCAGATGACGCTCTTCCGGCGTTTGAATAAACGTTCCTTCCCCTCCTGTTTCAGGGTTGGCACGATCCGGAACAAAATCTCCGCCGCCGCCGGCTGTTATGTTTAAAATCACATCTGTTTCTTTCTCACGAACCCGTTCCACCACTTCCTGAAAAAGGGCAGGATCAAAGCTGTACTCCCCCGTTTTAGGATCTCTTACGTGAATATGAGCGACTGCCGCTCCGGCTTTTGCTGCTTCAATGGAAGCTTCTGCTATCTCCTTTGGTGTAATTGGTACATGGGGGCTTTTCTGAAATGTGTTACCTGCCCCGGTTACTGCACATGAGATAATTGTTTTTTTTCCCATTATTTATCTTCTCCTTCGTTTTCTAATGGCGTTTCTACAGGAACTGATTCAAAGATAGCTCCACTTTCAAAGAATTCCACCAGGTTGTTAATCCAATTGTAATAGGCTACCCATTTGCTTAATTCTTTGCGCAGTTCTTCCACCTTGGCTTTCACTTCGTAAGAACCGTTATTCGCTTTTTCTATTTCATTTATTTCCTGCTGCAGTTTTTTGGCGAACATGCGGTTTTTACTGATTACTTCCCGCCAGTTTGTCGTAAAAAGGGAGATAAATGTCTGTACATAATCATTTTCCACATTATAATGCTCTTTTCTGCTTCCCTTAATATGTTCTTTTTCTGCAATGTTCAGGGCGATCATTTCACGCATCACCTGGCTCATCCTGGTTTTGCTCATTCCAGTTGCCTCTGCCAGATCATCAAGTGTCATCGGTTCACGGTTCATATAAATGATACCGAGCAGCCTTCCTATAGTAGAAGATACACCGAATGTACTCATGTTATCGGAGATTCTGTCTCCGATTTGACGCTCTGTTTCGCTTAGCTGTGAGAGCAGTTCCGCTTCTTTTTCTACAGTCATTGTATTTACTCTCCCTCATCTGCATATCTAGTAGTTTCTGCTCATAGTTGTTACTGTATCATCTTTCTAAAAAAAGTAAAAAGCGGCTCTTCTATCTTATCTCCGCGATAAACCGAGGATTGATAAGATAAAACGCTGTAAACTTTGTACAATAAAAATTGCATAGATTTTATAGAGTATACGCTGTTATACGCGTTTTTCTTTTTTCAGCCTACTTCCATATACTTAAGCGAGGCTATTAAAAGAGTAGCAGCGCAAGTCTAATGAAGGAGGAATTTTGCATATGTCAAGATTCACGACGGTATTAAAAGTTTCTATTGTACTTATTATTTCTTTTCTATTATTCGGGGTCTTCTTCACTGAGCAGCTCGAATCCGGCATTACAGTAACTCAGAGTTTTTTGTTTAATCACTTTGGCTGGTACTTTCAAATATTAGTGACGGCCCTGCTGATTTTCGCCGTTTATCTGGGCTTTAGTAAATATGGAAAAATACGATTGGGGAAACCGGATGAAAAACCGGAATTCAGCAGGCTTACCTGGTTTACGATGCTGTTTTCCGCCGGTATTGGCATCGGCTTGCTGTTTTATGGGGTCAGCGAGCCAATTAGTCATTTCGCAAGCCCGCCTATCGGAGATGGAGGAGAAGCATCAGATGCAGTAACAGGTGTATCATCAACATGGCTGCACTGGGGTCTTCACGCCTGGGCCATCTATGCACTGGTAGCTCTAGCTCTTGCCCTGCAGCAGTTCCGCTACGAAGCGCCCGGCTTAATGAGCACAACGCTTCGTCCTGTTCTCGGTAAACATGCGTACGGACCGGCAGCAACGATTGTAGATATTATTGCGGTATTTGCTACGCTGTTTGGAGTAGCAGCCTCTCTTGGCCTCGGTTCCCAGCAGATTAACTCCGGTCTTCAGGCTGTATTCGGAGTACCATATAATCTCGGGGTCCAGTTTATTATTATGGCTATTATCACCGTCATTTTTGTAACATCAGCGAGCACCGGTATTCACCGTGGTATTAAATACTTAAGCAATATCAACTTATCAATAACCGGATTGTTTCTTCTATTTATGTTTATTGCCGGGCCGACACTGTTTCTTTTGAATATGTTCGCTTCCGGATTATCAGATTATATGCAGAACTTTATTGGCTGGGGACTGCGCATGAGTCCGGTTGACGCACAGGAAGCAGACTGGACGCAGGCCTGGACCGTCTTTTATTGGGCATGGTGGATTTCCTGGACACCATTTGTCGGAATGTTTGTCGCCCGGATTTCCAGAGGGCGGACCATTCGTGAATTTATAGCAGGCGTGCTTCTTCTTCCTTCCATCGTATCGTTTTTCTGGTTCAGTACGCTGGGCGGTTCTGCTATTTTTATGGAACTGTACGATGGACGCGATGTTTCTTCGCAGTCGCTGGAGGGTGCGTTGTTTTATGTTATTGAAGCATATCCCATGAGCGGACTTATCTCCGTGCTTGCGATATTCGTTATTACCATCTTTTTTGTAACCACTGCCGATTCAGCTACATTTGTTCTCGGCATGCAGACTACAGGAGGCAGCCTGAACCCGCCGACCTCTATTAAAATTATGTGGGGCGTGTTCTTTGTGACCGTCACCGCGGTTCTATTGGTTGTAGGAGGGCTGAATGCATTTCAGACTTCCATTGTCGTCAGTGCCCTGCCTCTCTCGATCATTATTATTTTAATGTGCATCGGCATTATGAAAACATTAATCAGTGAACACAAGCAGAATTAAAAAAAGCCCTTTTTTCCTGACCTGGAAAAAAGGGTTTTTTTCTTTTATAAAGCTTTACTGCCATGCTGGCTTAAAAAATGCTCTATTTCCAGCACAGTTAACGGCTTTGAAAATAAGTAACCCTGGGCGGTATCGCATTCATAGGCCGCAAGGGCATCCAGCTGTACTTCTTCTTCTACCCCTTCTGCTACGACTTCGAGCTGAAGGTGGCGTCCAATATCTATAATTGCTTTAACCAGGGATTGTTCTTTTACTCCGCTTAAATCATCAATAAAGGATTTATCGATTTTAATTGTATCAATAGGAAGAGTTTTCAATACGTGAAACGAAGAATAACCTGTTCCAAAATCATCCAGCGCTACCCGGACACCATGGGCACGAAGCGCATCAAATATAACAGAAGTTGCGTCCACATCCTGCATGATCGATTCGGTAATTTCAATTTCGAGCTGCTCCGGGGCCAGTTTTGATTTTTCCAGTGCTTCTCGTATCATCGTCAAAACGTCCCCATATTTTATTTGATGAACCGAAACATTAACAGCCATTGTCCCTTGAAATATCCCATTTCGCTTCCACGTCTGCGCCTGACGGCAGGCTTCATTCATTACCCAGCTTCCTAATAACTTAATAAAACCTGATTCTTCTGCTATCGGAATGAATTCATAAGGGGAGACACTCCCCAGTTTTCGATTATTCCAGCGCAGCAATGCTTCCATACCGCAGACTTCCAGCGTCTGGACATTTATTTTCGGTTGATAATGCAGCGTGAATTCGTGTCTGATCAGCCCCTGCCGCAGCTCGCTTTCAATAATCATTTTACGGCTTAGCTTCTTGTGAAGTTTTTCATCATAAAATACAAAAGCATTTCTTCCATTCTCTTTTGCCGCATACATAGCGGCATCAGCACTTTTCAACAGGGAGTCACTGTCTCTGCTCGTAGACGGATAGCAGCTGATACCAATACTTGGGGTGATCGATATGCGCTGTCCTGCTATTAAATACGGTTTGCTGAACGCTTTTTTTACCTGGGCTGCAGCTTCTAGAGCTTTGTTTCCTCGGACATCATCCACTATAATGACAAATTCATCACCGCCTAAACGATAAATATCATAGGGTAGACCATTCTTCAGGCGGTAAGCAGTTTCCATCAATACCTCATCACCTACATGATGGCCGAGTGAATCATTAATTACTTTAAACCGATCAATATCAAACAATAGCAGCGACAGTTCCGTTTTCTCTTTTCTGGCAACTGCCACTGCCTTATCTACATTTATTTTAAAGCTCGTACGGTTATAAATTCCTGTAAGAGAATCATAATACGCCAGGTGCCGGTATTCTTGTATAAGATTTGAATTTTTTTTGTTCATAATATAATTTCTGCCGACAAATAGCAGTAGGATGATTCCGATAGATACACTGAGTATATTTATGCGCCATTCGTAGCTGTTAAATGTGAATAGTATAAGTAGAGTAATTCCTGCTGCTGGAAAAAGGATGAACGGCTGCTTTATGTCTGTCCGTATCATCCAGTTGTGTTCCCACAACCCTATTTTCTCGTATGTAGCTGCCACGCCCAGCAAAATAATCGCTGCCAGCCAAAAGACATCATTAAAATTGCCCGGACTCACTGCAACCCCCACTATTTCAAGGTAAGCGGCATGAAAATCACCAACACTTTGAAAGCTGAACGCGGCAATGAGTATACATACTACCGCGATATCACGTTTTGCTTTTAATAAATAAACAAGATAGCCCGCAGCAAACAGCAGAGTACTATTAATTAATAAAAAAGAAAGGTTTATTACACTGTTTATAATGGAATAATCGAACAGCTCTAAAGCTAGTGCTGTAAAGAAATGTCCTATTATCGCTGTCGATACAATCATAAACACGCTCACGTTAAACATATGAATAGATATCACCGGTTCGCGGCTGACAATAAAAAGCTGGTATAAAAGCGCGCAAAGAAACAAAATGTAAGACGCCAGCCACAATACATCAGCCAACGAGGGAGGAAATGCAGATATGCCTATTAATGCAGCAGCCAGCCAGATGCCATTTGCGGCACCATTCGCGGCAATTCCTCTGTTTATCCATTTCCAAAATACGCGGCGGTGGCCCGAGGAGTTATTAATTGTCCTGCTTATCTGAATAAAAGCCCACAAAGCCCCTCCAACAGCAAAAAGGCTGGTACCTACCGCTTCTATATTGTCGGATTCTTTATATAAGAGTACCCACAGAGCTGAGCCAATAACCCATAACATGATGAATATGGCATTCTTTTTTTTATTTATTTTCATTAGTCGTCCTCCAGGCGGTCACGTAGTTCTATTGAACTATATATACCTTCTACTATACAATAAATCCGCACATTTCGTATGAATTATTTTAATGAAACACCGAAAAAATATCAGGCTTCTTTTCCTTCAGTGTAAATTTTTTGTTATACTAATCTTCTGTGTCAAATTGTGACAAGAAAGGAGCCTGCGCTCATGAAAAATATATTGTTTATTGTTATCGGTACGCTGCTGTTTGCGATTTCCGTCACACAGCTTGCTATGCCAAACTCCATTGCAGAAGGGGGCATTATCGGAGCGGCATTATTAATTTATTTTGCTACCGGCTTAACGCCAAGTATCTCGACCCCGGTTATATTCCTTCTGCTTCTCGGTGTCAGCTTCAGGTACCTGCCCCGTCACATGGTCTATAAGACCATTTTTAATGTGTTTTTATTGTCATTTTTCATTTGGCTGCTCGAAGGGGTGTACGCCGTACCGATGGAAGACACGCTTCTCGCTGCTATTTTTGCAGGTATTATTACGGGAATTGGCTTCGGCTTCATTTTCCAGGCAGGAAGCTCGGTAGGAGGAACTTCTATTATCGCCCGGGTTCTTCATCACCAGCGCGGCTGGGATTTAACAGGTACCACATTGGTACTCGATGCCGCCGTTGTTATTATCGGCATTTTTATTATCGGTCCTGTATTTACTATGTATACGCTGATTACACTTTATATTGGAAAAGTTGTAACCGACTATGTACTAGGCGGTTTTGATTCTAAAAAAGCTATTAATATCATTTCTCCCTATTCAGAAGAAATATCCCAACGTATTACAACAGAGCTTGCCGCAAGCGCCACTGTTTTTGATGCTTACGGTGAATATTCCAAAGAACAGCGGAGAGCGCTTTATGTGATCATACCAACGCACCGCCTGCTTCGTTTCAAACGAGCTATTAAAGAAATTGATCCTAATGCGTTTATTGTTGTTCATAACGTAAAGGATGTTTCCGGGGGAACCTTCTCTATCCCGCATGAATCCCATAACGCTGTGTCTAATGAATAACGAACAATGATAGGCGGTATGTATAGATCTTCAATATTCTGTAAAAAGAAGAGAGCGCCCGGTCCTTGGCGCTCTCTTCTTTTTTATACCATATCTTTTATAGCCGGCCGGGATGCTTTTTTATGATGATACATATTTTCATCTGCGGTTTTATAAAGCTCCCTAAAACTTCGGCTTTTTGGAGATACAAAAAGCATACCAATTGACGTAGTTAAAGCTATGCCTATCGTTTCCCCTGCCTGCGCCACAATCGTTTCCACCTTTTGCTGTTCCGCTTCCAGGTTTACTGCATGGGGCAGATATAAAATAAACTCATCCCCGCCGATCCGTCCTACAATCGCTGTATCCGGCAGTTCTCTTTTTAATCCGCTGCCCACCTGCTGCAGAACTTTATCACCCGTATGATGCCCCAGGTTATCATTTATCTGCTTAAATTGATTCAAATCCATTACGGCAAAAATGCCTCTTTTCGGACGTCTGTTGCCCCATGCCTTTAAAAATCCTTCGCGATTATACAGCCCGGTTAAATAATCCGTGTAAACTTTCTCCTTTAGATTGCTGAATGTTTTCTCATAATGATGAAGCGCATAGGAAATAAGAAATCCCCCCGCAATTGTTAACATGTTGACTCCAATAATACTAAGCGGGAGAATAAAATCGCCGGATTCCGGAAACAGAAAAATCCCGCTGAACAGTACGGTATTTCCATATATCAGGGCCCCGGCTGTATTTAATAACAGCGAACCGGACAGGGCATACAAAATCAGCGGAATACCCGCAAAATAAAATATCGGACTTTCCCACCCGCCGGTTCCAAATATAGTGGCGCTCCACCAGATAAATGCGAGGATCAGATATAGGCTTAACATTCCTGTGCTCTGCTTATCGATTGTATGTTTAATTACAAAAACACCTGCACAGACAAAAATAGTCCAGGCTGCCATAACAGCCGGTGGAAAAGCAATAAGATAAATGCTGTCCCAAATAAGCAGCAGGGCAAACAGCATATACATACCATAAAGCGATCGAATGTATCCTTTTTTTTGGAACAGCTTTATACTGTAAAGCGCTCCCGGGGCCAGCCTGTTAAGCTTCAGCATGGTAGGCACCATCCAGTTGAACTACTGGAATTTCATTTGGCCTGGCAAAATAGTATCCCTGAAAAAGCTCGTATCCCATATTGGAAAGATACTCAATATCTTCAATATGCTCAACTCCTTCAGCGAGCGGTGTTGCTTTCAGATGGTGGGCAATGTGAATAACAGAGAGCGCCACGTTTTGTTTTGCAGGATCACTGCTGACGCCGTCCGCAAATTCCCTGGCCAATTTAACAAAATGGGGTTCCAGGCTGGCAAGCTTTTTTAAATCGTTTGCTCCGGTGCCTACATCATCCAGCGCATATTTGAAGCCGTGTTTCCGGTAAAAATTCAGTATATTTTTCAAATGATTAATATCCTTCACTTCATCGCTTTCCACTACTTCAAATACTACCTGCTCCGGTCTGACGCCAATCTGCTTGATCAGTTCAAAGGTTGTGGCAAGACAGTGTTCCGGCACATAAATAGCCGTTGGTATAAAATTAATAAAAATAAGCTGGTTCATTTTTACAGCAGCTGCATTTTTCACAGCTTCCATCCGGCAGGCTCTGTCTAACGCAAATAAACGATTTCTGGACCGCGCTGCTTCGAAGAGCTTAAATGGAGGAATAATTTCTCCCTGCGTATTCACTCCCCGTGACAGCAGTTCATGCCCTATGACAGAAGCTTTTTTATTTTTTATTTCTACAATAGGCTGAAAATGTGTTCGGATCGCCTTTTTTTCAATCACTTTATCGATCCAGGCGGTCTGCTGTTCGGAACGAAGTTCAGTTATATTCATTTTTTGCTCCTGGTCATCCGGCAGCTCTGCTTCGTTTGTATGTACAAAATAGACAGAATCCGCTGGATAATGGGCTTCCAAATAATCAAGTAAGTCAAATAGAATATGCTCCAGCGTCCAGAAAGCTCTTCTATTTAATATCGCCCATTCCTCTTCCGGGTAGTCTAGAAAATAAGATGAAAGAGCTTCTATATTTTGTCCATCTTCAAATATGGCTGTATAACCTTTTTGCTTTATAACACAGATATCGCATGATTTGATCATGTCTTTCCCCCCTGGCATAGTATCACTGTCTATATCGGTACATTCCCGTTGATTTTATAGTCTGTTTCAAAACTATGCGCTGCATCTATTAATGGCATAAAAAAATCCCCTTCCAGCAGAAAGGAGTAATCTCTCTGCCGGAAAGGGAATGTCTTTGTATTTTTTGATCAGCGGAAATCCTTTGTATCATCGATGCTTTCACTAATAAGCCTATACCCTACTAGAGAAGCTATAACAAGAAGAATACTAATTATTGTGCAGTTTTTCATACAAGCGTCCCTCCTTTTCAGTTAAAATCCGATTCGTTTATTTAAAAGGGGCGTACTTTTCCTTTTTTCAATACGAGTTTTGCTCCGCCAACAAGATAAAGAGAGCGGTTATCGATTACTTTCTTCATGGCAGCTGCTTTCTTTCCGGTTAATTTATAGCCGGAGAAAATGCTGCCGATTCCATCTGAATGGCCAAGGGAAGCAACCGTTCCTTTGTTATCAAAAACAAAGTTTTTAAGAGGTTCTTTTTTCATTAAAGCGATAATGTTATCCGCTACATAATCAGCTTCCTGCATGGCAAGCTGTGCGGTAGGAGCATATGGACGGTCGCCTTCGTTGTCCCATACCCATGAACAGTCTCCGATAACAAATAGATCTTCTTCATCCGGCATGCGAAGGTCCGGATTTACGTTCACTTTTCCTTTAACCATGTCAAAGCCTGATTTTTCAAGGATAGGGCTTCCTTTTACGCCGCCTGTCCAAACGATAGTACCTGCTTTAACCAGTTCTTTTTCCTCTCCGATAATAAATCCTTCCGGAGTACATTCTTTAATCGGTGCCGCCATTCTTATTTCAACTCCGCGCTCTTCAAGCGCCTCTCTGGCATAAGTGGACAAATCCTGCTCAAACATTGGAAGAATAGAAGGAGCTGCTTCAATATTGATGATTTTCACCTTGCTGCGGTCAATATCATATTTTCTGCAGAGCTGCGGTACTTTATCAGCAAGCTCTCCTACAAACTCTATACCTGTAAAGCCTGCGCCGCCGACGAGAATATTCAAGCTGTCCGGGTCTGCATTTTCTTCATTGTTAAACTTGGCAAACTGGTATTCAATATGCTCACTGATCAGACGGCTGGAATCGATGTCTTCAATAGCAAATGCATTTTCACCCATGCCTTTGATTCCGAAATCATTTGATTTCCAGCCAAGGGCTACAACTAGATAATCATACGTAATATCGCCATTTTCCAGAACGACGCGTTTTTCGTCTTTTTTGATTTCTACTACGGTATCATACACAAGCGTGGCTTTATTCGGGTTGATAACATCGCTTATCATAACGCGGGCGTCATTTGGGGAAATAGTTCCTGCCGCCACTTCGTGCAACCATGTTGCTTCATAATGGTAGTTATGCTTATTGACCAGGACTACTTCCGCCTGTTCAGGAGACAATTTCTGAATTAGTTTTTTTGCAGTCGTAAGTCCAGCGTGGCCGGCTCCAAGAACGACTATTTTTGGTTTGGTGCTCATTATTTCATTCCACCCTTCATTTTTTACAATAAAAAAAGCATATAACGTTGTTGTATGCTTCCTACACAAAGACCATCGTGCTATGTGAAAATATTAACATGAAAAAGAATCAAAAGCACTCTTTATTCCAATATTTTCTTCTGCCCTCCCCTGCTTTTCATAAAATAAGCAAAAAGACTAGTTGATGTACTAGTCTTTTTCCCTATATGCTATTCAAAGAAGCGCTCAATATACGTTTCTTCCCCCTGGCCGAGCAGGCCGATTCCTGCATAAGCTAAAATGGAAAAAACAATACTCCAAAGGGCAATACTTGCAGAAACCCAGTAGAAAATCTTCTTCTTTGAGCCTCCAAGTGACATTCCCATAAATGCCGTCAGATGGCTTCCGACAAACAGCGGTCCGATTATCGATAAACCAGGCAGGCCGTACTTTTCCCATAATCGCTGTGCGCGCTGGGATCTTTTCCCTACTTCTTTATCTGTGTGTTTCTTTTTTCTGCGTGCTGCGACCCACTCCTGCACCCTTGTGATAAAAACAAGCAGAAGCAGAACAGTTATAACGTTTCCAATCCATCCAATAAGAAAAGCAGGTACAGCAGGAATGCCCGCAATAACAGCAATAGGTATGACCCCGTATGCTTCGAAAAATGGGACGGCTGATAATATAAAGATAAGAAGATACATACCAAGTAATTCAATAATCCCCATGACAGTCCCCTAACTTTTTCCGTAATATAATAAGGGTAACACTTTTGACAAATTGATTTTACTACTAATTTATTTTGTATTAATTATGGTAATTGAAATTATATATTGTGTATCTTTTTTTCCACCGAATACGTTATATTATGACTACACCCGCCTTTATAGCTGTTTCCGGCATGGAGGATGTTATAACGCCGGGGAGATTTCACTTACGTTAGGAGAATGTTAATGAAGTATCTGCTGTACGGAAGTATCGGCGGCATTGCTATTTCGCTTATTATCTTCTTTTCCGCCGCTTCCTATTTTTCCAATGAATCCGCATTGCTGATTCTGCTCGCATTAAGCGTTCTGTTGTGTCTGCCGCTTATTATTAAAGCATTAATGAAAAACCAGGTTCCCCGTCCGGGTCTTTTTGGATCCCGTGCTCCCGGCACCTTAACAACGGTTGAAACGAAAAAAAACGACACGCCTTTACAGAAATCGCTTATTGCTGCAGGCGGCGGTATCGGTATTTTACTTATTTTTCTTGTCAGTGCTTTATTTATTATGTAGTTAAAGAACCTGCCGCCACATGTATCGTTTCTATTCGCACTTTTCGCCAGGAAAATAAAGAAATAAACGAATAACCTCGTATCCCTTTATATAGGAATACGAGGTTATATTCAGCGGTCATTCCTTTATTACGTGCCGCAGTACGTACGGTACGGCTGTGAATCTTCTTTTCCCGGCTCTTTATACGCTTCCTGTGCCTCGGAATATACATATGGATCGGAAAGAACATGCAGCAGTTTTCCCATTACTGAATAGTCTCCTTGTTTTTCAGCTGCCGTTAATGCTTCTTCTACTCTATGGTTACGGGGAATAACCGCAGGGTTATTTGTTTTCATACGCTGTTGAACACTTTCTTTAGAGTCTTCCTGGCGGTCGAGTCTTTCCTGCCAGCGCTGATGCCATTCTTTAAAAGTAGGAGCTGTAAATAATTCCATTCCTTCGAACTGCTCAAGCGTAAGAGCACGAAACGTATTTGTAAAATCGGCATGATGAACCTGCATAAGCTCCAGCAGCTCCTGAGCAAGCTTCTCGTCTTCTGTCTCTTCATTGCTTAAGCCCAGCTTTGCTCTCATACCATTCATCCATTCCTGCTGAAATAAAACAATATAGCGGGAAATTTCTTCCTGCGCGGTTTCCACTGCTTTCTTTTGATCGTCGTCAAGCAGCGGAAGCAGCGCTTCTGCAAAACGGGCCAGATTCCATCCTCCGGCCGCGGGCTGGTTCTGGTAGCTGTACCGCCCCTGCATATCAATAGAACTGAATACGGTTTTCGGATCATACGAATCCATAAATGCGCAGGGCCCGTAATCGATTGTTTCCCCGCTGATGCTCATGTTATCCGTGTTCATGACGCCGTGAATAAAGCCAGCAAGCTGCCACTTGGCAATTAATGCTGCCTGCCGTTTGATAACTTTCTGCAGAAAGGAAAGGTACTTATCCCCGGTATCGTTTAACTCCGGATAATGGCGCTCAATAGTATAATCTGCCAGCGCCTGAAGTTCTTCTTTTGTTCCCCAGCGTGCGGCATACTCGAATGTACCGACCCGTATATGACTAGAAGCAGTACGCGTCATCACAGAACCCGTTAATACCCCTTCACGCAGGACTCTTTCTCCTGTCGTAGTAACGGCGAGGCTTCTTGTCGTTTCGATTCCCAATCCGTGCATCGCTTCACTGATAATAAACTCACGAAGCATCGGTCCAAGCGCAGCGCGTCCATCGCCGCCCCTTGAATATTTCGTCTTTCCTGAGCCTTTCAGCTGAATGTCCACTCTTTTTCCATCCGGCGTTATTTGTTCGCCGTACAATAAGGCACGCCCGTCTCCAAGCATGGTAAAGTTTCCAAACTGATGTCCGGCATAGGCCTGCGCCAGTGGAGATCCCCCTTCCGGCACTTTGTTTCCAGCCAGAACAGCAACTCCTTCCTCTTCTTTTAAAGCATTTATATCCAGGCCGAGTGAAACAGCCAGCTTTTCATTTAAAATAACCAGCCTCGGAGAAGGCACTTCATTTACTTTAAAAGTAGTATGAAATAAAGACGGAAGCTCTGCATAACTATGTTCCAGCTTCCATCCTGTTTTATTTTTATATTCCTGCATAGGATTCATCCTTTCTATTTGTATCACTGCATGATGGCGGATTAGTTATATTTATTTCTATTATACGCCTCTGCCTTCCCACTTTAAATCAATACGGTGCATAAAGAGATCATAAAAAGAGGTTCCGCTTTTCAGCGGAACCCCTGTAGACTGTTTAGTTTATACTATTTGAATGCTTTTTACTCTGTGAGTTCGAGAAGGTTTTTTTCAGGATCTTCGACAACACTTTCGTAATAACCGTCCCCCGTCGTCCGTGGACCGCTTACGACAGCATACCCGTCTTTACCGAGTTTTGCGGTAATAGCGTCAACGGCCTGTTTTGATCCAAGTGAAAAGGCAACATGAGCCCATCCAATGCTGTTTTCTTTTGGACGTTCACCGATACCGGTTTTTCTCATCAGCTCCAGGCGTGCTCCTTCATCAAACTTCAAAAAATAGGATTCAAATTGTTTTTGATGATTCTCATACTTATCGTTAGCCGCTCCTCCAAAGTATGTTTCATAAAAATCCCTCATTATTTCCAGATCTTTTACCCATACAGCTGCATGTTCTATTTTCATGGTCACGCTCCTTTTACATGTTAACTATGTATATCGTAAGTATAGCACGCTTTATCGCCTTAGGTTTTGTTTTAGTACCCGTGCATAAAAAAAGAAAGCCGGGCCAGGCTTTCTTTTTTACATGAATACATTTATTTTTTTGCTTCAGAGTAACCCGGCTCCCCGTCAAAACTGTATAAATTTTCTACCTGGATCCATTCCAGGCCGGCTTCTTTAATTTTTTCCAGCAGCTCCTGTATGCCTTCATGTGAAGCTGTTTGATCTGCTCCCGGCATAAAGCGGCACCTCCAATGATCTGTAGTAAATATTTCCGCTGCTCCTTTAGGATAAACATTTGCTCCCCGGTTTGTAATAACGGTCAGCCTTAATTCACCGGTCAACTTTTCCAGAATTTCTGCGATTTGATCTACAGAACGCCTGTTTTCAAACAAAAATACATCTGTTCCTTCCAGACGCCTTTCCACAGAAGAAGCTCTTTCTTCCGCATTTAACGCAACAGTCGACGTGTTTGCTTTCTTGCGGCTGCCGGTTTCATACACCATTGGTTCGAATGTATCCGGCTTTTGGCCAAGACGCTCCACCACAGCTTCCGCGAATTCGAGTGTACTTACAGAGGCGGAGCCTTTTGCAATATCCCCGGTATAAACACCGTCTTCCAATGTCTTAAACCAGGCGTTATGGATAAGAGAAGCGGTTTCCGGCTGATTAATATGGACAAGCATTTGAATCGCACCGTGCAGAAGACCTGAGGGATTTGCAATTCCCTGTCCTGCAATATCGGGTGCGCTGCCGTGAATTGCTTCAAACATTGCATTTTCATCGCCAATATTTGCAGAGCCGCCTAATCCAACGCTTCCTGAAATTTGAGAGGCAATATCAGACCCGATATCCCCGTATAAATTAGGCATAACCACTACATCAAACTGCTCCGGTGAATCGGCAATTTTTGCAAGCCCGATATCAACAATCCAATGATCGGTTTCCATATCTTTGTATTCTTCGGCTATTTCATTAAACACTTGGTGAAACAAGCCATCGGTCCGCTTCATTATATTATCTTTCGTTACACAGGTCACTTTGCTTCGGTTGTGCTCTTTGGCATACTCGAATGCATGGCGGATCAGCCTCTCGGATCCGGGCCGGGTAATTATTTTCAAGCTTTGAACTACTTCCGGCGTCTGCTGGTACTCAATGCCCGTATATAAATCCTCTTCATTTTCCCGAATAATGACCAGATCCATATCGGGATGATTTGTTTTAACGTGCGGCGCATATGATAAGGTCGGCCGGATGTTGGCATATAAACCTAATGAAGAACGAATCGTTACATTCAAGCTTTTGTACCCTCCGCCCTGCGGTGTCGTAATGGGTGCTTTTAAAAATACTTTCGTGCGAAGCAGGGATTCCCAGGCACTGTCGGGTACTCCGGTAGACCAGCCTTCCAAATAGGCATCTTTTCCAATTTCAATAAACTCCGGTTCCACAGCAGCTTCTGCCTTTTCAAGAATGTGAAGCACAGCATCCATGATCTCCGGACCGATTCCATCACCCCGGGCTACAGTAATTGGTGTTTTTTTCATAAAAGCCTCCCATGTGCAAATTTTCCAACTATTCTATACATTTATCTTATAATCCTATTCACTACATACAGGCAATCCAAACACAAGTTTATTAATGTTAAACGAAGCGGAAAACGGTAAAAAAGAATCCCCGGCATTTACATGCAGGGAATTCTTTTCTGCTGAAGCTTCTATGCAATTTCCTCCTGCTGCTTTTTTGCACGGCTGGCTACTTTTTTAATATCCAGCTGTATGAGAACTGCCATTACAAGAGCTAAAACCATCAGCCCGGCAAAAAGATAAAATACTGGAATATAGCTTCCGGACTGTTCTCTAATCTGATTGACAATCTGCGGCCCGAGGATACCTCCCATAGACCAGGTTGTCAGAAGGTAGCCATGAATCTGACCAAGCTGTTTTGTTCCAAATAAATCGCCGATAAAGGCAGGAAGATTGGAAAATCCTCCGCCATAACAGCTGACTACTAAGAAAATGAATGCTTGGAACAAAAGAATATTTGTTATGTTTGGAAACAGGATAAACGCGGTTACCTGAAGAACAAAGAAGATCAAAAATACGTTCGGCCTGCCCAGGTAATCGGATGCAGCGGCCCATACGAGCCTGCCTCCGCCGTTAAATATGCCCATAATTCCGACCATCGTTGCCGCTGCGGCTGCAGACAGCCCAACCACTTCCTGGGACATTGGAGAAGCAACGGAAATAATCATAATACCCGCGGTTGTATTAATCAGCATCATTGTCCAGAGCATCCAAAAGCGCCTCGTTTTAACGGCTTCTCTGGCACTGAGCTGCTCCAGGTCGCGCTTGACTACCTTTTTACCGGTAGCAATATCTTTTTTCATCTGTGCAGGCATCCAGTCCTTCGGCGGCGGCGCAATATAGGAAGCACCTGCCATCATTAGAACAAAGTAGCTGATACCCAGAATATAAAATGTCATCTGCACGCCTACCGAATTCATAAGGCTTGCTGCTACAGGAGCTGTAATAAGCGCTCCGGCACCAAAACCCATAACAGCCATCCCGGTAGCCATTCCTCTGCGGTCGGGAAACCATTTGATCAAAGTAGATACAGGAGCAATGTAGCCTATACCCATTCCAAGACCGCTCATCAGGCCGTATGTGAGAATAAACATAACCGGCTGGTCAACAGCAACGGAAAGACCGGCGCCCGCCTGGCCGGCTCCAAATAATACAGCAGCGAGCATCGCGGACCGCCTCGGGCCGTTTTTTTCTACAAAAGGCCCGAAAAAAGCAGCCGCAATACCGGCCAATGCCATCATTAATGTAAAGGCTAGTGTTATTTCAGTTGTCGACCATCCCATCGTATCTCTAATAGGGTTCGTATAAACGCTGTATGCGTAGGCAGCGCCTATGGAAAGATGAATTGCAATTGCTGATAAAGCGATAAGCCATCTGTTTTTATTAGTCTGCATTCTTCTGACTTCCCTTCGTGTTGTATAATAGATGCAAAAAATAACATATGTTTATAGTACAATTAACCGCTTACATAAATCAAACAAATAGGAAAAATAAAATAATTTTGAATATTCTATATATTTAACACTGCTTTATTGTAGAACATTCTTCGCATCCTTAATTTCTATCTTTTAAATAGACAAAACATCCCTCCCGGCCGGGAGGGATGTTTTACTATTTCAAAGCTACCAGTTTTTCATTTCCTGGCGGAGCTTTTCCTGTTTTTCTTCTTCTTCCCGAAGCCTGGTTTCTTTGTAATCCAGCCTGATCGATTTCAGGAGGGCAATACTTGCGACCAGAAGCACAATCGAGAATGGCAGTGCCCCGATAAGAGAAGCAGTCTGCAGACCTTCCAGACCGGCACTTATAATTAGTATAGTTGCCACCGCTGCAATCAGCGTACCCCATACTACTTTTAAGACGATAGAAGGGTTGGTATCTCCTTTAGATGTCATCATTCCAAGAACAAATGTGGCTGAGTCAGCAGATGTTACAAGGAAGGTAAATAATAAGCCGATGGAAAGAACAGATAAAACCGTGCCGAGAGGCAGGTTTTCCAGCATGGCGAATAATGCGTTCGTTACGTCATTTTCCACCGCTGTAGTAATGTCCGTCCCCTGGAATAAATCCATATTTATGGCTGTTCCGCCAAAAATTCCGATCCAGAGAATACCAATTGCCGGAGGTGCTACCATTACGCCAAATACGAATTCGCGTACCGTGCGTCCTTTGGATACACGGGCGACAAACATACCAACAAATGGTGACCAGGCAATTACCCAGGCCCAGTAGTAAACCGGCCAGTCCTGTACCCAGGTTCCTTCATTGTAATGATCAAGACGAAGACTTGCCTGGAAGAAATTCTGGATATAGTCTCCGACTCCTGTAGTAATTGTATTTAATATGAAGCCAGTCGGCCCAATTAACAATACCGATACCATTAAAATTAAAGCTAAACCGAGGTTGACGTTACTCAGGTATTTAATACCCCGGTCGAGCCCGGAAACCGTCGATACCATAAAAAATACAAACATGGCTACGACAATTAGTATCTGCGTCGTCGTTCCGGCTGGAATATCGAATACGTTGTTTAGTCCGCCGCTGATCTGGAGAACGCTCAGACCGAGTGTGGTAGCCACACCAAGGACCGTTGCGATAACAGCAATAATATCGACCGTATTACGAAGCGGTTTTTTCCCGGTTTCGCCAATTACGGAGTTCATCGTGTCGCTGATAAGGCTTCTTTCTTTTTGACGGTAGAGAAAATAGGAAATAGATAAACCGACAAAGGTAAAAGCAGCCCACTGGTGAATACCGTTATTAAAAAAGGTGTTCCACATAGCTTCTCTGGCTGCGTCAGCCGAACGTGGTTCTGCATCGGTGCCGGGAGGAACCGTGCCGAAGTGAGTCATCGGCTCTGCCACACCCCAGAATACAATACTTACACCGAATCCACAGCTGAACAGCATAGCAATCCATGTAAACAGCGAATACTTGGGCCTGACGTCGTCCCCGCCCAATCGAATTTTACCGTATTTACTAAATGCTAAATAAAAATTAAATATAATCAAAAATAATACAAAGACAAGATAAAACCATCCGAACGTGTTGGAAATGAAATTATATGTAACCGTAGCCTGTGATGCAAGCTGATCTGGTGCCAGGAATCCCCAGATGGCAAACGCCAGTACAATAATAAATGAGATCCAAAACACACTGTTAAAGCGCCACTTTTGTTCTTTCTTATCCATTTCTTTTCCCCCTTTACTATAGTTAGAACCAGAAAATGCCTATAAACGAAGGAAAGTATTCTACTGGGATAAGTACCATTTATAGCCACAATGCTGATTAATAAACCTTCCCCTCTTTTCCCTGCTTTAAAACTTTATTAAATCAGGTTATCCCGCGTACGTAAAGAATAAACGACCGCTGCCATGCTTCTGCTCGGCCGGCTGACGATGATAGAAAAGAAAAGCAGAGACATGCAGTTGACGGCCGCAATAAGTGCCGGCAGTGACATGGAGCTCTGCATGCCATTTATTATACATCGATAATAACTAACAGCACGTTTATTTTAACATATACTTGCTTTTAAGCATCTGATTCCTGGAATTTTTTTAGTGCATATCAAAATTTATTTAATGTTTCTATAAAATCGTTAATATGCTGCAGCGAGCTGATCGTATCATTACACGTTTCACTGGATTGGCAGATATAATTTCCCCTGCTCGTATACGTTTCCCTTCCGCTTTTAACAACTGCCATAAACAGGCCGATATTGGTGTGCCCATGACACACTGCGCATATTCCTTTACGAGCCATTGGTTTAAATGAACCACTCCAGCCGGTCATTCCCCGCCGGTGCGGAAATATAATATATTTTCGTTCTGAACGGATGTCATTCCAGCTCATGTAGGTCATTCGCTTTGCATCTGCTTTTTTCAGTTCAGGTATGTTTATTTTCTTTGCTTTAGGAAACAGGGCACGAATGTCGCTGTCTGACAGCTCGGGAAATGGTATAACATATTCCCTGCCTTCAAATAAATAGCGTTCTGCATGAAGAGATTCACTTATCGCCGCTGCATTTAAAACAAACTGTTTCTGCTCGTCCGTTAGAGGCGGAAGCAGTTCCAGTACTTTCTCAACGGCACTAATACGTGTGGCATCCAGCACCCCCTGGTCCTGTGTGGCTGCATGCGCCTGTAAGATAATTTTGACCTGCCGCTTTAGAAAGTTGTATTGATCATTGCGCAGAAAAGGCTCGATCTTTACTTTATTTGATTCAGTCACTCAATCCCTCCTTTACGTCATAGTCCGGCCGGCTGAATAGGAGAGAAACAACTGAAAAGACCCTCCCTGATTTTGCTGTTTCCTTATTGTACGATATTTTATTCATTACTTGAAGAACGTTTTAAAAGTAGATGCAGCATGTATACTAATTTGAAGTCCGCGCCGCCCCGCTGCACTGCTTATCTGGAAACGCCGCCAACGTATTACACAATAAAAAGCACTCCCTTTTCCCGGGAAGTGCCCTTTATGGTTTTACCTGCTGCTTTATCTTCTTTTTGGAAGAGATGGATCTTTTCGTACCGTTTTATAAAAAGAAACCCCCATTAATAATATGACGACCGAGAAAGGCAGCGCAGCAATAATGAGTATATTCTGCAGCCCCTGCGTCCCTCCGAAGTAAACTACTACAGCTGCTACTGCAGACATAGTAAGCCCCCACATTACTTTTACCGTGTTGGGAGGATTAATAGAGCCTCCTACCGTCAGCATCCCCAGTACAAAGGTAGCTGAATCCGCAGAGGTGATAAAGAAAACAGCAATAACTACAATAGTAATTATCGACATTAAAAAGCCGAGCGGGTATTCCTGTAAAACGGCAAATGTGGCCGTTTCAAGCGAATAATCCGATATCGTAGCGATTCCCAGCTGTTCTAAATTAATAGCTGAAACTCCAAAAACAGCGAAGAAAATAAAGCAGACAATCGCTGGAACGAACAGGACACCGAGCATAAATTCTTTGATTGTACGCCCTCTTGAAATACGGGCAATAAAAATGCCTACAAAAGGTGACCAGGAAATCCACCATGCCCAGTAGAAAATCGTCCAGGCATTAATCCACGAACGGTTATCTTCGTTTAATGGCTCTAAATGAAAGCTCATATCAAAGAAGTTGGAAATATATCCACCCATCGTGTTCGTAAACATATTAAAAATGTATAAAGTCGGCCCTACAATAAGAAGCATCAGCAGGAGTATAAAAGCTAAAATCATATTAAAATTACTTAAATACTTAATACCTTTACTGATTCCTGTCCAGGCAGATAAAATAAATAATGCCGTTGCTACCGTTAGAATTACCATCTGCATAGCAAAGGTGTTCGGTGTTCCAAACAAAAAGGAGATACCTTCATTCATCTGTGCAGAACCGAACCCAAGCGTGGAGGCGACACCTACAACCGTTGCAAATACAGCGAGTGTATCAATAAGCGTGCCGGGCAGGCCGCGCATTGCCTTTTCGCCAAACAACGGCTCCAGCGTAGCACTTACCAGTCCTGGATATCCTTTGTGAAACTTAAAGTAGGCAAGCACTAGCGCCACAACGCCGTAAACCGCCCAGGCATGAATACCCCAATGAAAAAAAGAGTACTGCAGCGCTTCTTCTATTGCCTGATTGGATCCAATCTCAGCGCCCGGTGTATTGATAAAAGCGTGGGAGATCGGCTCGGAAGTTGTCCAGAATACAAGTCCCATTCCCATACCGGCGGAAAACAGCATAGCAAACCAGCTGAGTAAACCAAATTCCGGTTTTTCATTATCCTTTCCTAACCGGATACGTCCGATTCTGGAAAATATTAGATATACACAGAATACGAGCATTAACACGACAATAATAAGATAATACCAGCCGAATGCAGTAGAGAATGTAGTGGTCATTGTAGTCGTGACAGTCTCCAGCTGTGTCGGCGCAATACTTCCCCAAACTACCATAATGAGGCAGATTGAGATCGCAAACCAAAATACTAACGTTGCATTCTTCACTTCTTCACCTCATATGTTCAATTTTTTTTTTGCTATGTACAGCCTGCTTCATATACCCTTTCCTGTCAGATTCAAACAAAATGCCATGTCCTGCTGTTCCAGTAAGTTATTTTACCATACATTAGCAGAGGAATTAATAAAGATTGCCACTTACCTTAATTTCTTCCTGAATGAACTACTTTTCTACCTCCAGCAGATAAATACTAATCGAACGAAACATGCGTCTACCGCCTTTGTTTTTAACGCTTTACAGCTGTTCTTATTTGAACTGCAGTTTTTTTACGATATACTGAATAGGACTAAAAAAGGAGTGCCAGTTTATGAGTGAAGAAAAGTATAACGAAGTAGAAAAACGGGTTATTGAACAATATCAGCAGGATGAACGAATGATGATTCTTGTATTTGCCCAATGGTGTATTAACAATGAGCTTGATCCATCAGCCCTTTATAAAAAAGCTTATCCCCTTCAGGCTGAAAATGCCGCTCTTCGGGATGGGATTGCTTTAACGGTGCCTAAAGAAGAATCAGAACCTATTGCTGACTCCACCCTGTTAAACGTTCTGAGCCTGTTTGGAAATGAAGACTTATCTGTCGTTGTATCCGAGTATATGAACACAGGAAAGTAATCCGTTTAGAATTTAGCTTTTTATAAGGACAGCTTTCATGTTAAAAACAGCCCTGTATCCTTTTAATAAGGCATACAGGGCTGTTAAGTTTATATTTTACCGGCATTACGTATGTTCACTATGGCTGAGTGCCTGATTCAGCAGTTCAATAACATGGCTGTCATCGCAGCTGTAGTACAGATGATTGCCGCTGCGCCTGTATTTTACTAGCTTCATCTGCCGCAGCGTCCGAAGCTGATGGGAGACCGCTGACTGATTCATCTGCAGAATATCAGCAATATGATTAACGGAGCATTCTTCTTCAGCAAGAAGATGCATAATTTTTATACGAGTTGGATCAGCCAGTGCTTTAAATAAATGATACGTATCCTGGGCATGCTGCTCTGTAAGCAGCTGATGCGAGTCTTTTTTCATTGAAAAGCTCCTTTCTATACGGTGGAATGTTCCAGATGCCTGAGATCTTCGTATTCAATCTGAATCGTGCTGTGTTCAATACCCAGGTTATCATAAATCCATCGGTTTGCTTCAACGAGCACATCCTGGCCTTTTAAACGAAAATGTTCTTCCACGACGATGTGGCAGGTAAAGCTGTACAGGCCGGAGGTGATAGTCCAGACGTGCATGTCATGGACAGCAAGCACTCCGTTAATTTTTTCAAGCTCTGCCTTTACCTCATCGCAGTCTACGTGGGCTGGAGCTCCTTCTACCAGAATATGAATGCTTTCTTTACACAGATTCCAGCCGGCAATACCGATCAATACAGCGATGCCTGCACTTAGAATCAGGTCCATCGCATACCAGTTAAAAAAATAAATGCTCAGCCCTGCAATAATAGCTCCAACTGATCCAAGAGTATCTCCTATAACATGCAAGAAAGCACCTTTCATGTTCAAATTTTCTTTTATTTCCCCTCCGGATAATATATATAAACAGAGAATATTGGCAATCAAACCAACCACCGCAATGATAATCATCGGCCCGCCCATAATCTCCTGCGTTGTTCCTGCCCGCTGCACGGCCTCTGAAACGATGAACACAGCAATAACGAGCAGAGCCGCTCCATTAAACAGTGCCGCCAATATTTCATAGCGGTGATTTCCAAATGTTTTTCTTTTAGATACAGCTCTTCCAGCCGCGATCATAGCTGCCAGGCTGATAAATAAATTAAAAAAGTCACTGAACATGTGGCCCGCATCAGCGAGCAGAGCGAGACTGCCTGTCCATAATCCTCCTATTAGCTCTACGACCATCCAGCCCCCTATCACAATAAGGGCTAGAATAAGACTTTTTTTGTTTACATTGGTTCCGTGAGAATGACTGTGGGAATGGCCATGATGATGTGCCCCCATAATTAAAACCACCTTATCTATATGCTTATATACTCATATTGTACCATCGTTTTTTTCTATGTAAACAAAAAACTCCGCTTATTCAGCAGAGTTTTCTTTTTCTGTATTAAACCGGATCGACTGTCCCGGTGTTTGTACGATCAGCTGCTTTTTTAAAAGCCTTCCAACCGCTCTTTTAAATGCCGCCTTGCTTATTCCGAACGTATCGTAGATATCTTCCGGTCCGCTTTTATCAGTAAAAGGCATTTCTCCGCCATTCCTGGTTAAATAAATAAGAATCGCTTCTGCGTCGCGGTCCATCCCTTCTACTTTCATAGGGCGGAGGCTGACGTTGATTGTGCCATCCTCTTTCAGGCCGATCACCCGGCATTCGGCTTTTTCACCAAGCCGGAGCTCACGCTCGCTTTCGCTGTGATGAAGAAAAGCACGATATCTCTCTTCAGTCCATAAAAACGACCCCACTTTGGAAGCACGGTAGACGTGGCCTTTAACTGATTGGTTTTGAATATCTTCCGGCGCTTCTTCAGAAGAATCCATTATTATGTCTTCATCCGCCGGGACGGCAAACAGGCGGCCTCTCGGATCCTGATGAAGTTTCACAAACAGCTTATCTCCGCGCTTTGGCCAGACTTCCTGCAGGACAGGAAGATTGTCTTTAGAAACGAGCATATCTTTCTTCAGGCCGATGTGAACAAAAACACCTAATTTTGGGATCACGTCCGCAACAGTGCTCCATCCATAGGACGACACCGTGACCTGTGGCAGGTAGCTCGTCGCCAGATAACTTCCTTCTTTATTTTGATAAAGAAACACTTCGGCTTCTTCTCCTACTTCTGTATCTTCCTCTGCATCCACATACGGCATAAAAAATTGATCTTTTCCTCTTTCCAGCACAAATCCCTGGTTTTCTTCTCCAATTACATCACAAAACTGCACAGACCCTAATTCTCTCATTTTATCTACTTCCCATCATTAGTTGTTCTATTGATATGTTTAATCCAAGCCGGGTGAGTGTGTCTCCGGCTGTTTTCTCATCCGCCTGCCAGGCTGCTTGTTCAAGCGGAAGTGACACCGGCGCATCACAGCGGATCGCTGCCAGCGTTCTTGATAAATGAAGCATCTCCAGCTCTGCTTCAATTTTCCTGCGCTGGCCTGCCGGAAGATGTGCCAGATTGTCAAGCACCCCTTCAATTGTCTGGTATTCCTGAATTAGTTTTAACGCCGTTTTTTCTCCGATTCCTTTGACACCCGGGTAATTGTCGCTTGTATCACCCATCAGTGCTTTAATATCGATTAGCTGGTCCGGGTGACAGCCTTTCAATTCTTTTACTGTATCTTCATTATATAGTTGATAATTCCCCTGCCCTTTTTTCATAATGGCGATCTGAATTTTCTGGTTGGCAAGCTGAAGCATGTCCTGATCGCCGGTAAGAATATACACTTCGGCTTCTTCTGCGTAAGCACAGGCAAGCGTCCCCAGGCAGTCATCCGCTTCATAGTTTACTGCATCAATACTTGGAATGCCAAATCCATCTGTTATTTCCCTCGCCATGGCAAACTGCGGCACCATCTGCTCTTCGGGTGCAGACCGGTTTCCTTTATATGCCGGATACAGCTCCGTCCGGAACGTCCGGCTTCCCAGATCCCAGCAGCATACTACATGAGTAGGAGTAAATGACTCTACCGCTTTGAGCATATGTTTGGTAAAACCATGAACGCCATTGGTTGGAATGCCTTCTTTATTGTACATATAATTACCATGCACTGCTGTAGCAAAATACCCTCTGAAAAGAAGAGCCATCCCGTCTACAAGAAGTACTTTTTTTTGTTCCATTATTTATTCTCCTATCTTTGGCTATTATGACCATAAACGTTTAGGTTCTATAACCGGCCAGAATACCTTTTTAACCGTATTGGATGATAAAACAAACGTATAAACTACAGCCGCTGCAATATAAAGCATTATTTCTACGTTTCCGTTAAAAACGGTGTAAAAATCTGTTGTCCGCAGATAGCGGAGCAGAAAACCGTGCAGCAGATATACATACATTGTATTAAGCGCTAATGCAGAAAACACGGTGGGCCGGGACGGCACGAGTGCCAGAAAACAAAGGCTTACTATAATGGTAACTATATATAACCCCAGCCGGACCGCCATCCCTGCACCTGCCCCAATACCAAGAGCAGCATAGGATTCACTGCCATAAAACCATTCGAACATGATATTGTCTGCGAACGGATAAAGAAGAACGGCGGCTCCTGCAAATACGATGATGCTTATTTTTGGATTTATTATCGTTCTCACCTGGTTCATCGAGCTTTTTTTCATAAAATACCCGAGCAGGAAGAAAGGGAAAAATACAAGCGTTCTTGATATGCTCAGCACAGGTGCTATCTCCCACACCCCGGCAAGCATACCAAGCAGCACAGCTGGAATCAGCAGGTAGATGCTGTATTTAAAAAATACCATTAACACATAAAAAGTAAATAGACTGAGCAGAAACCACAGGCTCCACAATGGTTCAAGCAGTGGATAAACAAGCTCCCTGTCTTCGATAAAATAGTAGTATACGGCATAAATCCCCTGAAATATTAAATAAGGAAGAAGGATTGTCTGTACAGGCTTTAAAAACTGCCTGCGGTCAATTGCTTTTTTGGCAAAATACCCGGCAATCAAGAAAAACAACGGCATGTGAAAAGAATAAATAATCAGGTAGAGGGTCCGGACTCCGGTGTGCTCTCCTATATACGGGACAACCGCATGGCCCATTACAACTAACACAATTAGAAGAAATTTAGCGTTATCGAAAAAGTAGTCCCTGGCTCCAGCTTCTTGTGCTGCCACTTATATCACCTCGACAGTATTTTACCTTTCGGATGGTAAGCTGCTATTACGTCAGTATTTTTTATTTCCCTGGCGGCCCTTTTCTTTTTTAAAGGTTTTTAATGGTTTGGCTTTATTGCCCAGCCATCCTTTGCGGCGAAGCCAGACATAAATAAAGAACGTGAAAAAAAGAATAATCAACCAGGCAAAAGCATAACCAAAAGGCATCGACAATTCCGGCATGGAGTCGAAATTCATCCCCCATAATGCTCCCAATACCACGACAGGCGTGGTTAACACTGTAAAAATGGTCAGGGCATTAATAATTTCATTGGCACGGTAGGAAAATAAGTTCATATTTAAATCAAGAAGCGTGCCAATCTGGTTATCATAATGATTAAGAAGAGTCATTACCCGCTCCAGCCGTATGTTTGTCCGTTTATAAATAGTCGTATTTACCAGTTCATCAAGCATAGCTTCCTTTAACGTTACTACGGTTTCTTCGATGGGGATGGCTACCAGCTTTAAAAACAAGAGCTCTTCGCGCCGTTCAAAAATATCAGACAGAATCGCTTTACTATTGACGGCGTGGGCTTTTTCTTCCAAGTGGCTGATCTTTTCTTCATAGTCATCAATCCCTTTTAATAAATCCCCCAGCATTTCCTGAATAATACAGAGAAAAGCTTCAAATCCGTTGGAAGCCGCGGGCATCGAAGACATCAACGAGTTTTTTTGTTTATTATCCAAAAATGTTTTCCATGCACCCGCTGTTACCAGCTCTTCTTTTCGAACCGAAAAATAAAACAGCTGATCTGCATCAGCGGCTGATACGTCATGAAGCATACCATTTATAACAGGCTCATTCATTTCCTGATTATAAATAATTTCTATGTTATTTGTCGTTACCTGCTGTGCCCGGCTCCACCAGTTCTCAATAGAAGAAAACAGTTCTCCGGTGTCATTTACATCGGGGTCTATTTCCATCCAAGACCACTGGCTGCTCTCGAGTATAACGGTATGCCTTTTGTCCATATAGTTTCACGTTCCCCCTTCTATCGGCCCGGATCATTCTGCTTCCTATAATTATAACAGGCAGACAGCGCTTTCTCCCCTTTATATCGTTGATTGTTTAAAATGCGCAGAGAACGGAAAAATGAAACAAAAAAGGAAGTGCTATCAATGAGGTATCTATTCATTTCCGATATTCACGGTCAGTATTCAGCTTTAGCCGCCTTATTAAAAAAACTTGAGCCGGCCTCCGATGATATTCTCATTTTTTTAGGTGATTACGTGGATCGCGGTCCTGATTCCAGAAAAGTTATCGATCTGCTGCTGGAGCTGAAAAACGATCCGGATATGCATACTTATTTTTTAATGGGCAATCATGAAAGCATGATGATAGAAGCTTTGCAGCATCCGGAGGCAGAGGATGCCGTAAGCCTTTGGCTGCATAACGGAGGCAGGGAGACGCTTTTAAGCTACATGCAGAAAGGCCACTCCCTCCCTTATGAGGAAGCGGCCTCTCTTTTTAAAAATGAATATCCCGGCCACTATCAGTTCATTCAGCAATTATCAATATATCACGAAACCGACGACCATATCGCTGTGCATGCGGGAATCGATCCGGACCGCGATGATTGGAAGGATACGTCCACTCATGATTATTTATGGATCAGAGAAGCTTTCCATTACTCAGATATTCTCAATACAAATGGAAAAAAAGTAATTTTCGGCCATACTCCTACGCTGCGCTTTCATGAAGATGCCGGAATATGGTTTCAATCCGACAAAATAGGAATAGATGGAGGGGCCGGGTTTAAAAAACAGCTTAATGCCCTGATTTATGAAGATGGTGCTTATCAAACCATGTTTGAAAAAATCAAGTAGTCTCTTCCATATGCTTGGACAAAGCGACAATCATAGCCCCCATTCGTTCGTTCTCGGGCGCTACAACATTATCAATACCTTCTTCATGCAGAGCTTCTGTGGTAACTTTGCCAACAGATACGGCGGTTGTATGATCTGCAAACACAGCGCGGATATCCTCCGCGCATTGATATTTCTCTGCAAACCGAAACAGAGAATGTACCTGAATCGCCGTCGTAAAGCAGACGGCCTGATAGGTTCCATTTTTTAATTCTGTACACAAAAGCTGAACGGTTTGACTTTCCGGTTCTACGTGCTGGTATGGGAGCACCTCCTGAACGTGTGCTGCTCCTTTTTCCTTTAAAAAATCATAAAGCACAGGGGAACGTACTCCGTGCAGCTGCACCATTACGTTTTTCTGCTCTAAATCCTCTCCGGAAAGCTCCCTCATCAGGCCCCTTGTTGTGCCATCATCATCACGGACGGCGGGGATAACGCCCAGCTCTTTCATGGCATTAAACGTTTTGTATCCTCTGACCGCCACCTCTGCCTGCTTCAAATGCTCTGTAAGCATTTCTTTTTGTCCCATTTCCTCTGCTGCCCCCATCAGGGATTTGACGCCGATGCCCGTTGTAAATATGTACCAGTCGGGTTTAGAAGAAAGTATTTCTTCAATGGAAGGCTTTAAGGCATCTTCCGCGGGAAACACTGTTCCCTGAAGCGATCTCACCGCGGCTGTGCCGCCCTGACGTTCGATAATTTCAATCATTTCTTCGGTTTTTCTGGATGCCGCAACAGCTACATGTTTGTTTGCGAGGCCTTTTGCCATATAATAGTCTCCTTTTTTCTATTTAAACTGGTTCTTTTCCCTAAATTGTACATGATTTCGATTTTACCAGCCAAACAATATTTTATTATTATGGTTTGTGAAATTATTATAATAAACGGGTTATTTTTATTTTCTTGTTTTCTTCCCCTCCTTCCCCTATAATGAATTAGTTAAAGACGTCTTTTCCTTATTTACGTCAAAGCATCGAAGTTTTCGTGAATAAGTGTTATCATAGTAAAGATAAAAACTAAATGTAAGGATGTATGTAAATGATTACTTGCCAAAATATTGGCCTGCGTTATGGTGACAAGAAACTCTTTGAAGATGTAAACATTAAATTCACTCCCGGCAACTGTTACGGCTTAATTGGAGCAAACGGCGCCGGAAAATCCACGTTCCTCAAAATCCTATCCGGAGAAATTGAATCCCAGTCCGGTCATGTTCATATGGAAAAAGGCCAGCGCCTTGCCGTATTGAAACAGGATCACTTCGCATATGAAGACTATCAGGTAATGGACGTTGTTATAATGGGACATGAACGCCTTTATGCGGTTATGAAGGAAAAAGACGAAATCTACATGAAACCGGACTTCTCCGATGAAGACGGCATGAAAGCGGCTGAACTCGAAGGCGAATTTGCAGAAATGAACGGCTATGAAGCTGAAACAGAAGCGAGCCAGCTTCTGCGCGGCTTAGGACTTCCCGATGAGTTTCACTTTAAGAATATGAGTGAGCTGACAGGTTCTGAGAAGGTAAAAGTTCTCCTTGCCCAGGTATTGTTTGGTTCCCCGGACGTTATCCTTATGGATGAGCCGACCAACCACCTCGATGTTCATGCTAAACAGTGGCTGGAAGAATTTCTTATCCAGTTCGAAAATACGGTACTGGTCGTTTCCCACGACCGTCACTTCCTGAACAAGGTTTGTACCCACATTGCCGATCTGGATTTTGGAAAAATTGAGCTTTACGTTGGTAACTACGATTTCTGGTATGAATCCAGTCAGCTTGCTCAGCGTATGGCCAAAGACTCAAACCGAAAAAAAGAAGAACAGGTGAAAGAACTTAAAGATTTCATTGCCCGCTTCAGTGCGAACGCATCGAAATCCAAGCAGGCCACCTCTCGTAAGAAAACGCTCGAGAAAATTAATATAGAAGACATTAAGCCTTCTTCCAGACGTTATCCTTACGTTAACTTTAAGCCGGAACGAGAGCTTGGAAATGACCTGCTCGTTGTTGAAAATTTAACAAAGTCCATCGATGGCGTAAAAGTAATCGACAACTTAAGCTTCCGTCTAAACCGTAAAGATAAGGTAGCCTTTATTGGCAGCAAGGAAATTGGCAAGACGACCCTGTTTAAAATTCTCGCAGGTGAAATGGAGCCCGACAGCGGTACGTATAAGTGGGGATTAACTACTTCTACTTCTTATTTCCCTATCGACAACTCTGATTATTTCGAAGGCGTAGAATTAAACCTGGTGGACTGGCTGCGCCAGTATTCACCAAACGAGCAGACAGAAACCTTTATCCGCGGTTTTCTCGGCCGTATGCTTTTCTCCGGCGAAGAAGTATTCAAAACAGCGAATGTTCTTTCCGGCGGCGAAAAAGTCCGCTGCATGCTTTCCAAGATGATGCTTGCGGAATCCAACGTGCTGATTATGGATGAGCCGACCAACCACCTGGACCTTGAGTCCATCACTTCTTTAAACAACGCATTAATAGATTTTGACGGTTCTATTTTGTTTACTTCCCATGACCATGAATTTATCCAGACGATCGCCAACCGTATTATTGAATTTACGGATAACGGCTTTATCGATAAAGAAATGAGTTACGATGAATATATCGTAGAACAGAACAGCCAGAAAAAAACAGCTTCCAAATAATAAACGAAAAAGCGTCCCTTCATTAATGAAGGGACGCTTTTTTAATGAAAGGAAATAAACACACGTTCACAATCCGTTTTCTTCCAAAAATCCGTTAATTGTTTCCGCTTCAACGGCAATACCGACCGCTTCTCCGGATTCTTCTGTGCCTCTCGCAAATACAATACCTTCTACTTCTCCTGTTTCATTAAGAACAGGACTTCCGCTGCTGCCGTTGAACACAGAAGCAGAAATAATCATCCGCTCTTCCGGCCCGCTCCCGGGAGTTATAATTTCTCCCCTGCTTGCAATCCAGGTCAGCCGCAGCGGATTTCCAATAACATAAATTTCCTCTCCCCCTCCGGCAGCTGATTCTTTTATAGAAAGCCCCGGAATTGACCCTTCCTCTATTTGGAGAAGTGCCAGATCTTTTTCTGGATCTGCTGCAATGAGTGAAGCTTCCCGCCATTCTCCATCTTCACTGTACACGCCAATTTGATCTACCCCTTCAACTACGTGCTGATTGGTTAAGAGATAACCATCTTCCTGTAGAGCAAAGCCGGTTCCTCTTTTTTCCTGCCCGTCCGCCTGGCCCTGCACGGTTACAATCGAGTCTTTCCAGCTCTCCACTTCTTCATTTTGAAAAATAGTATTTGATTCATGCAGAAGCCGCAGTGAATCAAGACGAAACCCATCAAACAAGAGATAGCTTGATTGAAACACCAGCAGCATCGCAATACCAATAGCAGCTATTCTAACTCCTGCCCGTTTTCCTTTTTTCTTTTTTCTTTTTTTAGGGGACTCTGCTTCTTCTTCCAAAAAATCTTCAAGCTCCGGCTCCTCATATTTTTCATCGTAGAGCTCTTCTATACTGTCTTTTTTCTTATTTGTCATCAGCGCTTCTCTCCTAAGTATTGGGGTCTAAACACCAGCATCTTCTTCAGACAATTGACAAAACAGGGAAAACTGGCTAAAATAAAGCCTAGTAAATTAATGTGAATACTCAAATTAAGAAAGGACGTTATCTCATGAAACAGCATTCTGTTCTTCCAGGCGCTGCCTCTTTTTATTACCAGGCCGGAAGCAGCGCCGTTCTGCTCTGCCACGGATTTTCCGGCACTCCGCAGAGCGTTCAGGAAGTTGCTGCCGCACTATTTGAGCATGGCTATTCTGTATATGCGCCTCTTTTAAGCGGGCACGGAACGCATTACACAGATTTGGAACATGTGACTGCAGCCGATTGGAAGCGGGATGTAGAGAAAGCCTACGAATGGCTTGCTTCCAGGCATGAGCGTATATTTATTATGGGGCAGTCGATGGGCGGCACCCTTGCGTCTTACTTAGCCTCTTCTGCAGAGAAGGCGGCCGGCATGATTCTTATTAATGCCGCGATGGAGGTGCCCTGTCTTGCAGAGATGGCAGAAGCCAGCACTTCTTCTTTTATTGCAGAAGGAGAGCCTGATATCCACGATACCTCACAGCAGGAAATAGCCTACCTTCACCTTCCCGTACATGCTATCAGGGAGCTGGTCGGGTTAACCCGCGAGGTAGAACCGATGCTCAGCTCCATCAGCATTCCGGCCCTATTGTTTAAATCAGCGGTGGATCATGTCGTGCCTCCTGAAAATACGACTAAAATCTATCAATCCATCCTTTCCGAGGATAAAACCAGCATCACCTTACCCAATTCCTATCACGTAGCTACGATGGATTATGATAAGCAGATCATCATTGACCATACCGCTTCATTTATGAACCGCCTTTCAACCCTTGAACAGCAGGTGCCCGGGAAAGGCCATGAATAGAAGTATACAAAAGCGGGAACAGAGAAAAGAAAGGAGCGGTCCATCCAAATGAATTCACCTATACAAACAATTGCCTTAGATGTGTACGGCACTCTATTTGACGTGCAGTCTATCTCTTCCTCCTGCGAGGTATTTTTCCCGGGAGAAGGAGAAAGCGTCAGCCGATTATGGAGGGAAAAACAGATCCAATATACGTTTCTGCGCCAGATTATGGGACGCTATGAACCTTTTTCCAAAGTAACGATGGATGCTCTTCGTTTTGCTTCAGCAGCCCACGGCAGAAAGTTATCATCCCCTGAAGAACAGCAGCTCATGCAGGCGTATCAAACGCTCGATCTCTTTCCGGAAAGCCGTGAAATTCTCGAGCACTTAAAAAATGAAGGCAAACAGCTCGTTGTGTTTAGTAACGGCTCCGACGATATGCTGCTGCCGCTGCTGCGCTATGCAGAGATTGACCAGTATCTGGACTTAGTGCTGACGGTGGATGAAGTTATGCAGTACAAGCCCTCTCCGGCCTCTTATACGCTAATTCTAGATCATACTGAACGCAAAAGACAGGAAATTGCATTTTTATCCAGCAATGGCTGGGATATCAGCGGAGCACAGGCTTTTGGTTTCCATACCGCCTGGATTAACCGCAGCGGCCAGCCGCAGGAAGAACTTGATGTACCTCCGGAAGTTACTTACGACTCTCTCCACCCCCTAAAAGAGTGGGCATAACACATCCTGCAGATATGAAAAAAGACGCGGAAATACTATCCGCGTCTTTTTCTATGGCTTAAGAGGAAACCGGCTCAAAATAGTCTTTTTTAAATCCGGCAATTTTTTTACTATCGTCAATAATAAAGTAAAATTCCTCTGTTTCATTTTTCACTTCGTATACGCTCCCTGGAGTCAGTACACTGTCTACCTTATATTTCGCAGCATTTGCGTGAATACATTTAATTTTTCTGCCTGTTTCTGCGGTCTCCCACGTTTTATGTATCATATAACGTCCCCTTTTTTCGTTCGTATTTACTGATCAAAGTATAACAAAAAACCAGCTCCCCTAAAAGGGAAGCCGGTTGTTATCAGACGAACATACCTGCAATCGAAGCACTGAGAAGAGACGCCAGTGCACCTGCAGCTACAGCACGAAGACCAAGCTGGGCAATTTCCCCGCGTCTTTCCGGTACCAATGCACCAAATCCGCCAAGAATAATAGCCATGGAAGATAAGTTGGCAAATCCACAAAGCGCGAACGTAATAACAATGACAGATTTCTCGGATAGGTTGGCAATTTCCGGTGCAAAAGAAGCATAGGCTACAAATTCATTAATAGCCAGTTTCTGACCGATATAGCTTCCGGCCTGCATCGCTTCTTCCCACGGAACACCAATCATAAAGGCAACCGGTGCAAACACATAACCTAATATTAGTTCGAGTGTAAGATCACCGGCACCAAACAATCCACCGACGGTGCCAAGCAGCAGGTTAATTAATGCAATAAGGGCAACAAATGCAATCAGCATCGCGGCAACGTTCAGCGCAAGCGTCATCCCTGTGGAAGCACCACGGGCTGCTGCATCAATAACGTTCTGGGACTCGGTGTCTTTCCCGATAACGATATCGTCTGTTGTGTTTTCCGCATTCGTTTCCGGCATCATCATTTTTGCCATAATTAGACCGGCCGGTGCTGCCATGAAGCTTGCAGCAAGCAGATAGTTTAAAGGAATTCCAAGACCTGCATATCCGAAAAGCACAGAACCTGCAACACTGGCAAGTCCCCCGGTCATGACGGTAAACAGCTCGGAGCGCGTCATGCTCGGAAGGTAAGGCTTAACAACCAATGGGGCTTCTGTCTGTCCGACAAATATGTTTGCGGCGGCTGACATGGACTCAGCTTTACTTGTGCCAAGAATCTTTGAAAGAAGGCCGCCAATAATTTTGATGACAAACTGCATAACACCTAAGTAATATAAAATACCGATAAGAGAGCTGAAAAAAATGATAACCGGCAGTACTGTGAAAGCAAAAATTGCTTCTTCGAGAATAAAATCACCAAACAAAAACTGTACACCTGCGTTAGCACTGTTAATAACTTCCTGAACCCCTACCGTAAACTGCTCCAGGACCGCCCGACCAAAATTCCACTGCAGGACAATAAAAGCAAAAAACACCTGAAAAGCAAGTCCCCCTAAAATCGGCCGGAATTTTATTGATTTTTTTCCGGTGGAAAGCAGAAAAGCTAAAAATAGTATAAAAACAATACCCATTAAACCCCATAAAAAGTTCATTGGCCGCCACTCACTCCTTTTTTTGAAAACGCTTCCCTTCCCTTTAAATTAGGAAAGAACATGGATACTTTATCAAATAAATGACGAAAAGTAAACAGTCGTTTGCTGAATCGTACAAATTTTATGTAATATTCCTTAACATTGTATACGGAACACAAAAAAATTCGTAAATATACTATGAAAATCGTAAAAAATAAAAAAACCTGCCATTAGTATAATGGCAGGAGTCCGGCTTTTTTACTCGACGCTTAAGCGGAGATCAGGAAGATGATTAAGTATAAACTGCGACTTCTCTGCATCCGAGCGCGAGGAGAATTGACGATAGTATTTAAGAGCGGTCTCAAAATGAGCAGGCATATTATTGTACTCATCCAAAACGCGGTCAAATGCATCATAAGCAAGCATTAGCGCTCCGACCAGATCAGTTATCGGCATATTGTACGTTTTGGAGTCGTGGTGGGAGGCTGTGCATAATGTCATATGCTCTACCTGGTCATCGAAAAATGCCGCTGCTTCTTCTACGTATGGACGATACAGCGGATCCACTGATTTTGCTTTCTTTTCAAACAGCGAACGCCATTCCCGGCAGAAGCTTATCAAATACGGGAGATCATCCTTTATAATGGTTATATCAAAACCAGCCTGCCTGATACGATCCATGCTCATAGGTTCCATTGTCGTCTGGCTGGTTCCTACATAGTAAAATTTGCGGCGATAAGCTTTCATATGACACCCCGTCTTTCTAAATTAATCAATGTAGTTTATTTTCCCCATTGTAACACTTAATACAAGCGTTTCCTACTATTTTTATTCGGTCCGGTGTATCTGCTCGAGTTCTTCTATGATGTCATACACGGCTGCTATTCCCTGTTCTGCAGTTAGACAGGCTACACCCAAAGGCGTTCTCCAGAAGTAATCCGGTATTACCGGAGCCCTGGCTGCGGGTGCCTGATACAGTGCTTTGTATATGCGCTTCACATGAATGGACGCATCCGGTTCGCCGGCAGTAGGATCACCTCTGGCCGTGTTAAACACAAACTGGACGGATTTCAGCAGGGTGTTCCCCGGCATATACGCATATTCTTTATATCGTTTTACTCTCTTCCCCGCGCCTTCTGCAAGTTCATCTGCAACAGCCAGCTCTGCCGCCTGCTCTTCAAGGTGTCGGTAAAGTATTTTCAGCACCCTGCGTTTTTCTTCCATCATTAATTCATTTGTATATACGGAGCGAAGCATCTCATATGCCTGTTTTTCATCCATTTTCCGCCTGCTCTCCTTTACCAGTTAAAAGGGAAATCCAGATCGGTATCCATTTTCCCTTTTATCGTTTTAATGTATATACGCTCTCTGTTTAAAAACTCCCGGAAAGGAATTTTGACGGGCGGCCTGTTTCCTCCAATGCCTACATAAATAGACAGCGATGCTGGTTCATACACCGCAGTGTGGATCGTTCCGGACCAGTTCCGGTAATCGTTAGTGTAAATGCCCTGCCCATCATGATTAAACAAATAAAACAGATCGAGCAGTTGTTTACCAGACAAGTCCATTGATTTAAAAATTTCCTCCCGGCGGTACGAATCCTTTAAAAAATGACGATTTTCTTTCTGAAGATGTTCCGTAATAAAGTGATTGGTGCACCAAAAATCATCTTCCTGCCTGACGGCAAGCTTTCTAGGTGATGCTTCCACCACTGCGCGCCTGCCGCCGGCATCATACATCGAATAGTTAAACGAGTGACGGTGCGGCACCTGCTTTAAAAACTGTACGGCTTCGTCTGTGTTCCGGCAGTTTTCCAGCACCATCCGGCAGATGTTCGAGCAGACAAACCCCTCTTCCGGCTTGATCCGGTGCACGAAATGATAACCGATGGAAAGGCCATGCTCATTCATTCCGTCCGTTCGGCCCACCATGCGCTGGGAAAAGCCAAATGTAGCAAAACCATGATCCGGCTGATGCATCATCATCCGTCCTTCGTATGTCTTGGGAAAATAATCATAATTTCTCGCATATATTCCATTCACCATTAATGCACTGCAGCCGGCGCGAACCCGGTCGCCCTGGTAGCCGCTGTATTCATGGACCACGTCATACAATGGCCACTTCAGCTCTTCGGAAATCCCTTCCAGCTCATCCCAGATTCCGCTGGAATACCGGTTAAGAAGCTGTTTTGTATCATTAAAATCAATACTGTAACGTCTGGTAGATTTTTCCCGGCGCTTCCAATGTACTTTTTCTATCAGGGTATCTTTCCACTCTCTGCCCTGCTGCCGGCCTATGTCATAGTAGGTCCCCCGATAGGCTCGCAGCGGCATATTTATTGTTTTCATAGCAGACTCCTTAATACGTTTATCTATTCCATTGTCTGGTGCGGTATCGAAAGGCCGTTCCTGCTCTCCAGATCCAGATTAAACTGCAAAGGGAAGCTGTAAATGCTGCAGCAGCAGGGAGCCAGAATGTGAGATAGGCCAATATAACTCCCCCGGCTGCGAGAAGCCAGAAACTGATAAAAAGAAACAGACGATTCTGCAGATGTACAGAGTATTCGAACGTAAATTGCCTCTGCCTTTCCTCGGATATTCTTTTTTTGTCCGGAGCGCGCAGATAGGCCTGAACGTCTGACGGAACGGAAAGCAGCGGACGGGCGTAATCTTTCGCGATGCTCTGCCAGCCGGCACCCCCCGTTTCTTCCTGGTTGGCAATAATCCAGTCCATCACCGGTGGTTTTGAAGCTTCAATCAGATCAAGATCCGGGTCAATAATGTATAGAACGCCAATCAGGGTGGACACTGCCCTGCCGAGAAAGGCAAATTCACTTGGCATTTGAATCGGTTCTTTTTCCATTAAATCCTGAATGTCTTCCAGATAGGCTTCTACTTTCCGTTCATCCCACTGCGACATATCTTCCTGAAAATAGCGGACCATCAGCTCTTCAAATTTCTCTTTCAATCTGTCCTTGTCTGCATGCTCAAGCAAAAAACCCAGCTCTCCCATTGCATCAATGGAATCCTCATAGCGGTCAAATACAAAACCTGCTACGATTTTCCGGAGGGAACCTGCCTGAGCCGGCGTTATTGTCCCGGCCATACCAAAATCAATCAGCCAGAATGTGCCATCTTTATTCAAAAAAATATTTCCTGGATGAGGGTCGGCGTGAAACTTCCCTGCTTTAAGCGCCTGTTCAAGAAATCCGGTTAGTAAACGCAGAGCCAGCTCATTTTTAGGAAGGCCCTGTTCTTCGATAAAAGCTGTATCAGTCACTTTAACGCCGTCTATCCACTCCATAACGAGCACTTTTTCAGTACATAAAGCTTTTTCATAGGCAGGGATAAAAAACTGTTCGGAATCTTTATAACGTTCACTAAAACTCATTGCATTTTTATATTCCTTATAAAAATTCAGCTCATCTCCGATAACATCCTCTATTTCTTTATACAGGCGTTTCATATCGGTGGAATCCCCAATTTTTGTAAACCGGTCAGCCAGAGCCATTACCATGCGCAGCGCTTTAAAATCGGCCCTGATTATTTTTTCAATGCCCGGCCTCCGGACTTTTACTGCAGCCTGCCTGCCATCAATAAGAACGGCTTTATATACCTGACCGATGGACGCCGCTGCTACCGGATCGGTATCAATAGACTCCAAATAGGTATAAATATCTTCCTGCCATTCAGATTCAATTATTTCCAGGCAGTCTTCCCACTTTTCCGGCGGTACACGGTCGATTAAATCGGAAAGTTCGTCTATGAATTCTTTTGGAAGAATGTCCGCCCGTGTGCTTAGAAATTGGCCAAGCTTAATTAATAAGCCCTCCAGTTCAAGGGCTTTTTTTCGATAAACAGCGGCCTGACTGCGAAGCAGTTCTCTCCATTCGGCTTCATTCCAATGTTTTGCATGACGCTTTTTAAACCAGACTACTTTTAAAAACATGGAAATGCTCATCGCTAATATGGTAATGATGCGGTACCAGGACATAAATTTCACGCGAATCCCCTCATTTTCCGGCCGTTCACCGACTAGAGCTTCTGCTTCTGTTATATTATGGTATCATAGAAACATCAATTTTCTTACTAATATGAATGTCTTGAATGGGAGGTCTTTCCATGACCTTACGCGACCGATTTATCATGCTTTTACTATTTACTGCAGCTTTGATTGTACTGGTAATATCAATTGAAGAAATGCGTCTTTATCCATATGCTTCTTCTGTGCTTTTTTTCTTTGCAGTAAGCACAGCCGGAGGTCTGCTTTTCTACACTTTCCTGTCAACAGCCTTTGCAGCTGCCGGGGCAGGCGTTTTAACTATTGCTTTTATTCTGCTTCCCTTTATTGAAGGCTCTGCGTTTATCTGGCCGGCTGTTATATTAGGCACTTTGACGATTGCTGCTGTATCCGCACGAATTTATTCAGAAAGAAACGCATCTTCTTCATAACAAAAAAAGCATCAGCCCTGCTGGGGACTGATACTTTTATCTATTTGCTGCTATTACAGGCAGGACCAGCGTCGAACATCACTAATAAGTTCCGTGACTTCACTATTTTTGAATTCAGTATCTTTTAATTCCTCGGTGAATAAATAAATAATAATCGTATGCCTGTCACGGTTATCAATTACTTCTACACTGCTTTTTTCTGCTTTTTCATTCACTACAGGCAGCTGGAGCCGCTTGCTTACTTTTTCTGCATCAATTCGGCCTTTAGGGATATCAAGAACAATTTTCAAGTGATCGTCCATATCATCACAGATCATTCCCCAGCGTTTACCAAACCAGGCTCTGCAGCCTGTTGTACTTATAAGAGTTAATCCGTAAGGCGGCGTTGGCACAAATTTTGTGCTTGCCCATCCTTTAAGTTCCATGGCGCTGCAGAGCTCTTTAGCTTTTTCCACCACCAGCGTATGTTGATTTTCTTTAACTGGCATGTAAATCCCTCCTTCAAACTTACTCTACACCGCATTATGAATTTCCATTAGAAAAGAAAATTCAGAATATAATGTTGTTACATTAATGTACCACAACCTCAAAGTGATTGTCGATAATTTTACAAAAACACAAAGAAAGCGCATTCAATCATAATGGTGTTTATCTTTTTTGAATGAAGAAAAAATCACTTGTCCGGACAACGTAACAAAACCGACACATAAAAGGACATTTACTGCTTTTTTCTACCCGGTTATTTCTATTTATTGAATGTCTTTCTTCATTATATTGTTTCAGATTAATTAAAAAAACAGCTGATAATGCAAAAACCTTTTTAAATGATATAAAGTTTAATCAAAATAAAATAGTATTTTGCCTGAAAAGTTGTTAGTATATAAAATAGTGAATATTTATTGAAGGGAAGACGTATATGACGTGGAATGCTAAAAACATAACAAATATACTTGCAGCTCTCATTGTAATTGGGATCCTTGTATACTTTTTCGGCTTTAACAGTTCAAATGAAAGTGCTGATAATGATTCGACCCCTGAATCTGAACCCTCCCAGGAATACTCGCTGGAAGATTACGAGGGATACGGCGTAAGTTCTTCCAACCAGCAGGCCATTGACACCGGCATGGAAATACTTGATCAAGGCGGAAACGCAGTGGATGCAGCGGTCGCAGTGTCCTTTACGCTGGGGGTAACTGAACCTTTCGGCTCTGGCATAGGCGGAGGCGGCGGTATGATGTATATGGGTTCGGCTGAAGATGTTCCTACATACTACGACTACCGTGAAACGGCATCAAGCACAAACCCCGCTGACCAGATAGGCATCCCCGGATTTGTAAAAGGAATGCAGACTGTTCATGAACAGCACGGATCACTTCCGATAGAAGATCTACTGCAGCCGGCGATCGATTATGCCGAAAACGGCTTTGAAGTTGATAAGACGCTTGCAGACAGGCTTTACTATGCTACTCCAAGAATCACTACTTCAGCTGCACCAAGTTTTTATCCAGATGGTGAATCCATTAAAGAGGGCGAAACACTTACACAGCCTGAACTTGCCCAGACGCTCCGCACGCTTCAGGAAAACGGGCTGGATGATTTTTATGAAGGAGAAATTGCCAATCAGATCAGCGAAAGTGTCGCTCATATTGAGCCTGCCGATCTGCAGAATTACACGGTCGCAGAAACGGAAGCTGCCGCCGGGGAATTTGAAGGCAGCACGGTTTATTCAGCCGCCCCTCCTCTTTCCGGTATCACTGTTATTCAGATGCTCGGCATGGCAGAATACTTGAATGTGGAAGATACTATGGGCGATGAGGCAGAATATGTCAGGCTCGTTAGTGAAATTACGAGACAGGCTTATTTTAACCGATTAAATCGGTTAGGTGACCCTGCATTTGAAGATGTTGACGTAGAGTTACTCACAGGTGACACTTATATTGAGAACCGTGCTGACTTTGTCCAGGAAAGCAGACTTGACAATGTTACAGCTTTAGACGAATATGATGGAGTTGAGCACACAAGTACGAGTCATTTTGTTATCATGGATGATGAAGGGCGTACAATTTCCGCCACCAACACTCTCGGAAACTTCTTTGGTTCCGGAAGCAATATAGACGGAGCCTGGATGAACAGCCAGCTTGGCAACTACAGCGATGATCCTGAATCACCCAACTATCTTGTAGAAGGTAAGCGCCCAAGAAGCTTTATGGCCCCTACTATTATCCAGGGTGAGAATAATTCTTCTGTGATGGGTGTCGGTTCCCCAGGGGGCGACCGTATCCCGAGTGCCATCGTCGAATTTTTGTTAAGACAGGCTTATACAGATGAAAGTGTTCAGGATTCAGTGAATCACGGCCGGTTCCATCCGCAGATAGACACCATTCATATAGAAGAGCGTATGGCAAACGACCAGCTGATTGAAGATCTGCAGAATTACGGTTATCAGACGGAAGTTGAAACGGTCGCTACGTACTTTGGCAATATTACCGGTCTTGTCCGCAATAACGAAGAAGAAACAATGGAAGGCATTTCTGATGCCAGACGCGCTGGATCATACGATATTAATTAAAAAGAAAGAAGGTCACAAAATTGTTGGTACAATCAAAAAAATTGATGATGCGAGTATTCCCTTATGTGTTTCTAGTTTCCCTTGTATTTTTTATGTACTTTTTTAAATCGGATGAAGTTTTAACCAATCAGGAACAAGAGCATATTAACTCCGAGCTTTATGAAGAACAAGAAGAGAGCGATTTATCAAGCGGTACGGAATAACTTTTCCGCTTGATGTCGTGTCTAAAGTGAGAAGATAAACCTGCAAGAACAAGTAAAAGCCTGAAATCGTTTCGCTGCACTAACGTAGGTGTCTCTTCTGTACAATCTATAGTAGAGGCACTTTCCTTATGTGCAAAAGCTTTCATAAGGCTCTTCTTGAAATCATAAGGAGGAGAAAAACATGCTTTTGATCATTTTGGCCTGTTTGGTACTTTTATTAATAGGCCTGCTGGAAAAACGAAAACACGATCAGGAAATAGACAAAATTCCATTACGTATTAACGTAAACGGCATACGCGGCAAATCAACCGTAACCCGGCTGATTACCGGTATTCTAACGGAAGCGAATTATAAAACCGTTGGAAAAACCACGGGTACCGAGGCCAGAATGATATACTGGGACCGGTCGGAGAAACCTATTGTACGCAAACCTGAAGGCGCAAATATTAAGGAACAGAAATTCATGCTCCAAAAAGCTTCTTCCAAAGGAGCTGAAGCCTTTGTATCTGAATGTATGGCTATCAACCCGGAATATCAGCGTATTCTGCAGCAGGATTTCCTAAAAGCTAATGTCGGTGTTATTTTGAACGTGTATGAAGATCATATGGATATTATGGGGCCTTCGCTTGATCATGTTGCAGATGGTTTCACCTCTACTATTCCCTATAATGGAAAATTAATTGTTGGAAAAGGACCTTACTATGAGCTTTTCACTAAAATAGCTAAAGAGCGAAATACGGAAGTTTTTACAGCGGATGAAGCCGAAATTCCAGAAGGATTTCTTCAGAGATTTTCCTATATGGTGTTCCCGGAAAATATAACTATTCCTCTGGCTGTCGCTAAAGCGGTAGGCATTGACAAAGAAACGGCACTCCGCGGCATGCTCCGCGCTAATCCGGATCCGGGCGCTCTCCGCATTCTTTCCCTTGCCCAGGCAGGAAAAGAACCTTCTTTCATGATTAATGGATTCGCAGCCAACGATGCCCACTCTACTTTATCGATTTGGGATCGTTTAAAAGACTCGGCATTTATGAAAGACGATACAATGATTATTATGAACTGCCGGGAAGACCGGGTGGACCGTACAAAAGATTTTTGTGAAAACGTACTTCCCTACCTCCCGGCCAATAAGCTGGTATTAATTGGACGCAACGTCTACCCTGCTTTAAAAGCAATGGAAAAAGGCCTTCTGCCGTATAACCGGGTTATTAATCTGGAAGCAGAAGACCGCGAAATGATTTTAGAAACAGTAAAAAGAGAAGCCAACGGCTCTACTATTTACGGAGTCGGAAACATCCATGGAATGGGCGAACTATTCATGGAAGAACTAAGAAAATCTCCTGATGTAATAGAGAGAAATGTCGGCGAGGAGGCCATTTAATTGTTTGGAACAGATTTATACATTGCCTTAGTGGTAGGAGTCGTACTTAGTCTTATTTATGCAGAGCGCACCGGCATCATGCCGGCAGGCCTTATTGTTCCGGGCTATTTAGCCCTTGTATTCGACCAGCCTGTGTTTCTGCTTGTCATTTTTTTGGTCAGCTTATTCACGTATTTGATTGTAACGTACGGTCTGTCACGCTTCATGGTACTTTACGGACGCAGAAAATTTGCTGCGATGTTGTGTACAGGAATTGTACTTAAGCTGTTGTTTGATTACTTTTACCCCATACTGCCTTTTGAAATATATGAATTCAGAGGACTTGGAGTTATTGTTCCCGGACTCATTGCAAATGCTATGCAGCGTCAGGGAGTTATCCCTACGGTAGCAAGCACGATTGTATTAACGGCGGCAACATTTGTCATTATTACACTCTACTATCTGATTTAGGGGTTATATACATGAGAAAAAAATGGAGTTTAAAAGAGCGTGTACTCGCTTTAACAAAACAAGAAAAAAAGAAAGGATTCCGGCACGCCATTATCGCAGTAATACTGTGTATTGTGCTGATTGCCGTTATCCGAATTGCTGAACCGCCGGCCGAGAGCAGCACGGACACTGTATCCAGTGAATCGGTATTTTCAGCCGCTATGGTAGGAGATATGATGATGGGCCGCCATGTGGAGGAAGTCGCTTCACGTAACGGCTATGAGTCATTATTCCAGTACACTGGTGATTTATTTAAGCAGGTCGATTACATGACAGGCAACTTTGAAAACCCGATTGTAGACGAAGGGGACGATGTTCCGGAAGCGGATAAAATCATCCACCTTAGTGCTCAGTCTGAGGCCATTCAGGCACTTGAGGAATATAATTTCTCCACAGTAACCCTTGCTAACAACCATATGCTTGACTATGGACATGAAGGGCTTGCTAATACGCTGGACGCTTTTGATAATTCTTCGATCACAGCTGTTGGCGCAGGCAGAAATGCAGAGGAGGCCTCCACTTATTCTTCAGGCGAGTATAATGGCCTTAACGTAGCAACGCTTGGCGTTAATGACATTACCTACTCCGCTATGGAGCAGCCCGGCCTTGCCTCTCCTGGTGTCCTGACGTCTGATCCGGAAGAGTTTATCCCGGCTATACAAAGTGCTCAGGAAGAAGCTGATCTCGTAGTCGTTCATCTGCACGCCGGCCAAGAGTATGACAGCTCCCCTACCACCCGTCAGCAGGAACTGGCTAAAGCCATTGCCGATGCCGGCGCTGATATCGTAGTGGGCCATCATCCGCACGTTCTTCAATCGGTTGATGTTTATAATGACACGTTAATTATGTATTCTATGGGTAACTTTATTTTTGATCAGGGCTGGACCCGTACAAGAGACAGCGCGGTCGCAGAGTATGAGCTGATGGAAGACGGTACAGCGCGCATTGAGTTTAAACCTTATCGTATTTTTGAGGCGCAGCCGCGTCCCGTAGAAGGATTAACCGAATTTGTTCACCGCTTCCGTATTTTCCGCCAGTTGACTAAAGACACCACAAATGAAGAAGCCATCGTGGAAAACGATGAGCGCCTTATATTTGAAGTCGATCATTCTCATGTGTTGGAAGATAGAGAGCAGTAAAAAAAGAAGACGCCAGCTGGCGTCTTCTTTTTTTACTGTTTTTTAACTGCTTTTTTTATCCTTGGTTAGTCGGGCGGATAATAATTTCATTCACATCTACGTGAGCCGGCTGATTCACAGCATAAAATACGCCTTCTGCAATATCTTCACTGGCAAGCGGGGTCATAGATCCCAGGCCGACTCCGTCTTTTAGGAACGACATGGCATCCTCATCTGTGATAGTATCGGTAAGCTCTGTCTGAACGACACCCGGAGAAATAGAAGTGGTGCGGATGTTGCTTTCCGCAAGCTCCTTGCCCATGCCTTCCATGATAATACGAGCCGCGAATTTAGTACCGCAGTATACGGCTCCTGTTGGCATTACTTCATGTCCGGCTACGGAAGAAGTAGTCAAAATGTGTCCTTCATTGCGCTCTATCATATGCGGAAGCACTGCTGCTACCCCGTAAAGCACACCTTTAATATTTACATCAACCATTTTATCCCACTCATCCACTTTTGTGTTTTTCATGAATGAAAGCGGCATAAGACCGGCGTTATTGAATAATACGTCAATCTGGCCAAATTCGTTGATTGCAAATTCTGCCAGCTCTTTCATTTCCTTTTCAGAAGTAACGTCTGTTTTTTTGTATACTGCTTTGCCGGTTTCACCGCTCAGCTTGTCCTGCAGTTCTTTTAATCTGTCTTCTCGTCTTGCAGCCAGTACTACGTTGGCTCCCTCTTTTACGAAGCGTTCTGCCGTAGCTTCTCCAATACCGCTGCTTGCACCGGTAATAATTATTGTTTTACCATTCCAGTTACTCATTTTTTATCACTCCATTATTTTTGGTTACCTCCCTCTCTTTCCCACTTTTTTTTACTGTTAATCTTATTTTAGACACTTTTTTTTATAGTCTCTATGGAAACCATGCCCTCTTTTCAACAGAAAACCGCTTTATTGCCTATCTACAATCGCAGACTCTCATTTATAAATTATTTTATGAGGAGACAGATACTTAAGCGAACCGGATCTTTTCAAAGATTGATTATTCGTAGCGCGCTCCTTCTTTATTCATAGGAATGACCAGTTCCTGATCAAAAGCATAAATATAGGCTTCCTGCACAGGCTCTTCCCAAATGGCAGATAGAGCTTCTCTATATACGTCCAGCTGAAATTGATATTTCTCTTTCATGCCGGCGATATGTTCTTCCTGAGTTTTATTTTCTACATTGGAAAGGCGGTCTGTCTTATAATCAATCAGCACTAAACGGCCTTCGCTGTTTCGAAACACGCAGTCAGCCATCCCCTGAAGGACCGTTATATCGCCGTCTCCTTCAGGTACAGGCCGGCCGTAGGTAAAGGCTACTTCACGCCAGACGTCTGCCGATTCCATAAGCTCCTTACCGAGTCTGCTTTCGAAAAACGGCTGTATTTTATTCTCATCAATGACTTCCGCCTGTTCTTCAGTAAGCCAGTTCCCTGCCACGAGCCGTTTTTTAAGCTCTGTCAGATCGGCGGTAGTTACAGAACCTTCTAAAGATACATGCTCCATTACTATATGAAAAGCAGTCCCTCTTTCCTGGGGAGTAACCGTTTTTTCCTGAAGAAACCGGGGTCTCTCAGCGCCTGCTGAACGAAATCCGGTCTGCAGAGCCGGCTGTTCACTGTATGGATCAGATATTGCCTGCTTCCATTCACTTACCGTCTGCTTGGAGCGAAGCACTACTGTATGAGCATAAGGATACTCCCAGTTCATTCTTGCGCCTACCTCTTCATTTTCCTGTGTATACCCCGGCACCGTCTCAAGGTGAATGAGTGCTTCTTTTTCCTTTTGGTTTACCTGTTCAGGTTCTTCTTTCTCCCCGGTAAGGGTATGCTGTTCAACCACTTCTACATTCCAGCTCGATGTATCAGACAGAAAGTCCATCCGTGACGATTCCTGCCACTCTGCATGATCAGCGTGACGAAGTACAGCCGGCATAATCCAGTCAAAAAACGTTTTGGCCTGAAGTCTGTCAAATGCCGAAAGCGTATCCGCCGCCTGGCCCGCCGTCACCGCCCATTTAGAAAACTCTGAAGCGGCGTCTTTCACGGTACCCACTAGAATAAATTGTTCTTTAGCACGGGTCAGTCCTACATAAAGCACTCTCATTTCCTCTGCCAGCAGTTCCTTTTTTTCCCGTATTTTAATAGCAGCCTGAGGAAGCGAAGTTTTCACTATTCGTTTGGAAGGATTAATATACTTTGTACCGATCCCCAGGTTTTGATGAAGCAGAATATCGCTGTACATATCACGCATATTAAAATCCTTGCTTAATCCTGAAAGAAATACAACCGGGAATTCAAGCCCCTTACTTTTATGGATCGTCATCAGCCTGACCACTTCTTCTTTTTCTCCAAGGGTACGTGCGGTCCCCATATCGTCCCCTTTTTCCTGAAGCCTTTCTACAAAACGCAGAAAGCGGAACAAACCTCGGAAAGAAGTCTGCTCGTAGGCACGCGCCCTATCATAAAGAGCAAGCAGGTTTGCCTGCCTTTGTTTGCCGCCCGGCAGTCCTCCGGCAAAGTCATAATAACCACTCTCCTGGAGTAGGCGCCATATAAATTCAGGAAGAGACTCCTGGCGGGAATAGGTCCGCCATTCTTCAAGCGTTACTAAAAATGAGTGGATTTTTTCTCTACAGGTCGCCGTTTCTGACGCTGCCAGAAGCGCATCGTAATAGGTGCCGCCTGTATCAGCCATTCGTATTTCAGCCATATCTTCTTCACTGAACTGACCGATTGGGGAACGAAGCACGCTCGCCAGAGGTATATCCTGAATAGGATTATCAATAACGTGCAGCAGCGAAAGGATAATATGAATTTCCACCGCTTTAAAATAACCTGTACGAAGTTCTGCATATACCGGTATCTGCAGTTCCCGGAATTCCTCCATCATTGCCGTGGACCAGGCCATCGAACGCATCAGGATTACAAAATCGCTGTACCGGACCGGCCGCGGTTCACCCGTTCGGTCGTCTATGATCTGTTTTTTCGCGTCCATCATTTGTTGAATACGCCCCGCGATATACCTTGCTTCCAGAACAGCTTTTTCTGTGTCCTCTTGTGATTCGTCAACTTCCGTTCCGGACAGAGGGGTGCCTCTATTAATTACGGCAATATCGGCTGAAGGGTCTTCTTCAGACTGAAAACCTTCATTTCCCTGCTTGAGAGCAGCTTCGCGGTCATAGGCAATTCCCCCGATATCTTTGTCCATCAGCTGTTTGAAAATAAAATTGGAAGCATCAATGACGTTTCTGCGGCTGCGGAAGTTTTTATCAAGATTTATTTTCCAGCCGTTTTCTGAATCCTCTGTCGTGTAACGTTCATATTTATCAATAAACAAGCCTGGCTCAGCCAGACGGAAACGATAAATGCTCTGCTTGACGTCCCCTACCATAAACAGGCGGTCCGGAGCTGCTACAAGCTGAAGTATCGCCTCCTGCACGTAGTTGGTGTCCTGATACTCATCAACGAGTACTTCCTGAAAGTGATCCTGATAATAGGCAGATGCCTGCACACTGCCCGATTGATCCCGTAAAATCTGCAGGGTTAAGTGCTCCAGATCGGAGAAGTCAGCCACACCCTTATCCCGCTTGCTTTCTGTGAAACGGCTGTTCAGCTCTTTGGCCGCTGTCGTAAGCTCTTTTACCGCTGGAACCATAAAGTGCATATCTTCGAGCATTTTTTCAGGGGACTGATACAGCAGCTCTTTAATATTTTTTAAAATATCTTTAGATTTATCTCTCAGCTGCTTGGCTTCGACTTTTAAAGATTCATCTACCTCATGTTTTTTTGTAATGGGTTTCAGTCCCTTGGATGAGACCGCATGGACGCCCGCATAAAGCTGTTCCAGCGTAGTATAATCCTTAATGATGGAAAGCTGTTCAATATCGGACTGGATGGCTTCTGCATAGGGTAAAGGCCCTGACGGTGCATGAGCCAGCTCTTCAGCCCGGTACAGCATGCGCAGAGCTCCTTCAAGCGTAATATGAATTTCCTGAATAATCTCCCGGGACCATGGATGTTCATTTATATTATCGCCGCTGAGCGTTTCGTATTGACTGCTCATTTCCCCGAGCCAGCTGGACGGGTCCGGATGAGCCCGGGAGAAATCATAAAGCCTGCGTATCAGCTGGCGGAGTCTCTCATCATTTCGACTGCCGCTGTAGGAATCAGCTGCCTGGATAAAAAAGCTGCTTTCCGGCTGTTCGTATTTTTCTTCCAGAATCTGCTCCAGTATTTCCTCTTTAATCCATTCTCCTTCGGTTTCATCCAGCACCCGAAACTTTGGATCCAGCTCAACCTGAAAGTAATGCCTGCGGATAACGCTCATGCAAAAGGAATGCAGAGAGGAAATCTGGGCTTTATTTAATAAAGAAAGCTGCCTGCGCAGATGAAGGGACCCCGGATTTTCATGAATCTCCCGCTCCAGTGCTTTCCCGATTCTAGTTTTCATTTCGGCGGCAGCGGCATTGGTAAACGTTACAATCAGCAGGCGGTCGATATCGATGCCGTTTTCTTCGTTAATAATTTTTTGGATCACACGCTCTACCAGAACGGCTGTTTTTCCGCTTCCGGCAGCGGCAGCAACAAGCGTATCTGCTCCGCTTCCGGAAATCGCTTCCCACTGGCTGTCAGTCCATCGGACATTTTCCGGCTTAGTCTTTCTTGTTCTTTTCATCAGGCGGCTCCCCCTCTCCAAGTAACTCTTTTTTTATCGTTTCATTATCCGCTTTCAGCACTCTGAAATGATTGGCTTCAAACTGCTGGTCAAATTGACAGACAGGCCGGAAGGAGCAGAAAGTACAGGCTGTATCATTGCCAATTTTGTATGGATTAATCTCTACGGCGCCATGCATAATACGCTCTCCGGCATCGAGCAGCTTCTGCTGGATAAACTGATGCACCGCCTGGAAGTTCTCCCGGCTGATCGTTGATCCCGTTTTAGAAAGCTCTCCATTTTTTTTCATTCTGGCTGGAATAGTCGTAGAATGCCCTTCTTTCAGATCGGTGTCCATCAGGCGGACCGATTCCTCGTTGTCTGCAATCAGGCCTTTCATCTTGTATTCCTTAAATAATCTTTCTTCAATATCTTCTGCTGATTCATCCATTACGCTGACAAACGGATCGTGAATATGGAAATAAAGAATACCTGCCGGATCTGCTTTTTCCCCGATCCATTCTTCTGCGTAGGTCATTACAATATCCAGATAAACGAGCATCTGCAGCGCCAGCCCAAAATACACTTCGCTCAGGCGGATGTCCTTTACGCTGGATTTGTAGTCAATTACGCGGAGAAGCACCCCTTCTGATCCTTCCGCCCTGTCAACACGGTCTATTCTGCCTGCAATCTCCATTTTTGTGCCATTTTCCAGTGTGAACGTCATCGGCGGCAGATCCTGGTGTTCACCGAAAGCTACTTCTAAAGCAATCGGGGAAAATGCTGACTGGATCGACTGCCTGCGCATAACAAGCGAAGCTCTCGTAATCGTCTCCTGCAGCTTTTTCTGTACAAAAGCATGCTTGGCACTGCTTGAGAGTATCTCCCGCTGAACTTTTGGCGCGAGCTGTTCTACGGCATGCGCTGCTTTTTCTCTGCAGTCCTGTTCCGATATATCCTTCCATTCTTTTCCTTCTCTTTGAATGGCTTCTGTTATATCTTTTAAAGCCGCATGAAAAAACTGGCCGATATCAGGCGCTTCCAGCGTATACGTATCCCGTTCTTTTAGTCTCAGCCCATAAGAGGCAAAGTGGGCAAACGCACATTTTTCAAACTGCTCTACTCTGGAGACGCTCGCCTTTAATGACGTACCGTAAAGCTGGGTGCTCATTTGTTCGGTCAGCGGATACGCTTTATTTTTATAAAAAATACTCTGCATGCCTTTGACAAAGTCGGGGTGTGCTTCCGGGGACTGCACGTACCAGTTATATACACCCCACCATAAATCTGATATGGATTCGCCCGACTTCCAGCGCTGAAGCTGATAAATCAGCTGGGAAAGCGTGCGTCTGGATGAATGCACAAACGCTGCTTCCTGCGCCTCTGATTCAAACTCCTGCGGCTCTGCAAAGATAAATTCTTCCTTTATTCCCGGCAGCATATTTTTCAGCTGGCTGATTAAAATAGACGGCTGCTGCGCTTCCCCCTTCTCATTGGCAAGCGGGTAGCTTATATACAATTCTCTGGAGGGAAGACTCAAAGCCCGGTACACTAAAAAAGATTCATTTAACAGCTTCTGGCTCGATGTGTGCGCAAGAGATACGCCGCTTTCCTCAAACCATCTGCGGTCTTCATCTCCAAGAATGCCGTCCTCATCCATTGTAGATGGCAGGACTCCTTCGTTTACGCCAAGCACAAAAAGTAATTTAACATCTTCCAGACGCGAACGCTCCATATCCGCGGCGCTTACCTGATCTATAGCTGGCGGAACGAGCCGGAACAAAAGGCTTTCCAGACCGGCTTCAAGCAGTTTACGATAGCGGGTCATGCTCATTTTTTCATCGCCCGCTACTTCGACGATCTGATCGAACAGTTCAATCAGCTCACCCCAGACCTGCTCATGCTCTCCTGCTTTTGTAAGGTCTCCATGCTCCAGTGCAATATCCCTTAATTTTTCCAGCTTTTCCGGAATGTTGAGTTCCTCCATAAAACGATACAAAGCAGCCGTATAGTCTTCTACCGTCGTTCCTTTTTTTAATCGCTTTTCCAGAGGAAGAATCCGCTCTTTTAGCAGTTCTTTTTGTTCATTGATCAGCTGTTCTATCTGTTCTTCTGTACGGGACCGTTCATAATCTTCTCCGGCGGACGTCCGAAACCGGGTAAAGGACCATTTATCTTTGCTTTTCCAGTGTTTTTCTTTAATGCCATATGCGAGAACATAGTTTTCCAGCCGGTCCATGTTTTTTCTGCATGCTTCCCAGTCGTCTGCTGCCGGAAACAGCATATCTGTTTTCACAGCCCGGAATACTGCTTCATAGCGCCAGCTCTCCGTCAGCCACTCCAGTACCGACCGTAAAAATTCCAGCACGGGATGATGCTCCATTTTTTTGGTCTGATCCGTAAAAAGCGGTATCCCGTGATCGCGGAAAGAAGTCTGCAGTAGATCATCATAATCACCGATACTGCGTGCCATTACCGCAATATCTTTAAATCGGTAGCCATCTTCTTTTACTTTTTCCAGAATGGTTCTGGCCGTATGATCAACTTCCACCCGTTTATTAGCCGGACTCCACATCTGCACATTTGGGGACTGATTCCGTACATGAATCGGGCGTTTTTCAAAGTTTGCTTCCAGATGCCTGAGATCTTCATGCCGCTCATCTTTATCTTCTTCTGCTTCAAATAGTCTTACGTGCTGTTCTTTATCAGCAGACATCTGCTGAAGCAGGTGGAACGTATCCGCTGTTTCTTTAAAAAGATCCAGAGCATGCGTATCCTGCTGAATATGTGCTTGATCCATTGTTAATGCTATCGTTGTCTGCTCTGCTTTGTTTACCAGCATTAACAGAATTTCCATTTCCTGAGGAGTAAAAGAATGAAATCCGTCTAAATAAATTCGACAGCCCTCAAGCATGTTGGAATAAGGCAGCTTGTCGCGGAGCATCGGAAGGTAGTCTTCGAGTCCAATAAAGCGTCCTTCCATTTCAGATTCCATCTTTTCCCACAACAGCAGTATATCCGACAGCTTATCAGAAAGAATTTTGTCGTTTGCAGTTTGAACCGTTTTTTGTTCGGTTTTTTCTTTTATCTCATTAATATGGCCGGGTTCTACATTATAGCGCTGGAACTCTTTAAGCATAGTATCCATATTTTCAATAAATCCCGGCGTATCAGATGATTTGGTGAAAAGTTTAAAGTCGCTTTTATGTTCTTCCATGACTTTTCGCAGCAGTACGTGCATTCCCTGCTTCTGCAGAAAAGTATGAGTGAGGCCGCCCTGTTCCTGCAGAATCCTCCGTGCGAGTCTCGGGAAGCTGTATACCTGGGCCCTCTGCAGACCGATTGTATGCTTTTTAATTAACTTCTGTTCCGAGATAAACGTCATTTGATCCGGCACCAGTAAAATAATGGGCTGTCCTGACGGATCTTCCTTTGACTGCCTGATAATGTCATCATGCATCGTCTCTGTTTTTCCTGTACCGGTTCTCCCAATGAAATAATGCACTGTCATATACTTGCTCCCTTCTAATACCCTTCGTTCGATAGAATCATATGTTCGCCTATGTACTATTTTAATATAAAATATTGGAAAAGGTAAGGATTATTCCTTGTCATTACATGGTTTATGTCTCTTTTTATAATAAAAAAAAGAGCCCTGAAAAACAGGACTCTTTCTGAATGATTAACCTTCCAATAAAAGAGATTCTGGATCTTCCAGAAGCTGCTTAACTTTTACAAGGAAGCTGACTGCTTCTTTTCCATCCACAATACGGTGGTCGTAGGAAAGGGCAAGGTACATCATTGGACGGTTTTCCATTGTCTCTTTATCAACGGCTACTGGTCTCCACTGGATCGTATGCATTCCAAGAATACCTACCTGCGGGCCATTTAAAATCGGTGTAGATAAGAGGGAACCGAACACTCCTCCGTTTGTAATGGTAAAGGAGCCACCCTGTAGATCCGGCAGAGTTAACTTGTTATCGCGTGCTTTTTTGGACAGCCCGATAATTTCCTGTTCAATTTCAGGGAAAGAAAGACGGTCTGCATTACGCACTACCGGAACGACGAGTCCATCATCTGTGGAAACGGCCATACCGATATCATAAAATTTCTTTTTCACTACTTCTTTGCCCTGAATTTCAGCATTAAGAAGTGGAAATTGTTTTAAGGCTGCAATAACAGCTTTGGTAAAGAAAGACATAAAGCCAAGTCGAACATCGTGGGAATCCTGGAAGGAGTCCTTTCTTCTGCTTCTTACATCCATAATAGCTGTCATATCTACTTCATTGAATGTAGTAAGCATGGCTGATGTCTGCTGCACTTCAACCAGACGGTTTGCGATAGTCTGACGGCGGCGGGAAAGTTTTTCACGCTCCACCGGCTTACCTGCAAACTCATCTTTGCTTTCTTTTTCTTTTGGTTTGCTTTCTTTAGCAGGAGCTTCCGACTTTGCGGCAGCTTTTGTGTTGCTTTCGTAGTTCTCTACATCTTCTTTTCTTACGCGTCCGAGCGGATCTCTTGTTGGAATATCATCAAGATTTAATCCTTTTTCGCGGGCGAGCTTTCTAGCCGATGGGGAAGCAACCGGAGAATCGGAAGGCGAAGAATCACTGTCGCTTTCTTCTTCACTTGATTCTTCTTTTGATGCAGCCGGTGCTTCTTCTTTTTCCGGCTCTTCTTTTGCAGATTCTTCTTTTGAAGATTCTTCTTTCGACGAGGACTCTTCAGACGATTCTTCACTGCCGCCTGCTTCGCCATTCTGGTCGATCACTGCGATAACGTCTCCAACTTCGACTGTATCACCGGGCTCTTTAAGAAGTTCTTTGATTACACCGGACTCTTCGCTCGGAATTTCCACGTTTACTTTATCCGTTTCCAGTTCAGCGATATTTTCGCCTTTTTCTACATAATCGCCGGGTGACTTCAGCCACTCTGCAATCGTTCCTTCTGTAATTGATTCCGCAAGTTCTGGTACTTTAATTTCCGCCATGAGTAAATCCTCCTTGTTATTTTCCTCTCAATGCTTCATCTATAATACGGCTTTGTTCTTTTTTGTGGACTTTAGGATCTCCCTCAGACGGACTTGAACGCCTGCGGCGTCCGATATATTCCGTTGTAATCTTGCTTCCCGCTACGCTTCTGAGAAGCGGCTGCACGTAATTCCATGGCCCCATATTGGACGGCTCTTCCTGTACCCATTTAAATTCTTTAACGTTAGGATACTGTTCAAGCAGTTCTGATATCTTGTCGTCCGGGAACGGATACAACTCTTCAATTCTAACGATATGCGTATCACTTACTTCTTTTTCATCTTCGATAGCTTCATGAAGATCAATCGCCATTTTTCCTGTAGCAAACAGCATGCGTTTTACTTTTTTAGGTTCTTTACCTGTTTTTGGATCCTCTACGATGGACTGGAACATTCCTTTACTAAATGCATCCGGTCCAGATGCCACATTCTGGTTTCTTAACAGGCTTTTTGGTGTCATAAGAACAAGCGGTCTCATCTCTTCTTTGCCCAGGAAAGAAGCCTGACGGCGGAGGAGATGGAAATACTGCGCTGAACTCGACAAGTAAGCTACGTTCCAGTTATTTTCGGCAGCAAGCGTCAAGAAACGTTCCAGCCTTGCACTGGAATGCTCCGGGCCCTGTCCTTCATATCCGTGCGGAAGCAGCATTACCATTCCTGACTTCTGTCCCCATTTAGCACGTCCCGCTGAAATAAACTGGTCAAATATAACCTGGGCGGCGTTGGCAAAATCGCCAAACTGCGCTTCCCATAAAACGAGCGTTTCAGGCGCCTGAACGTTATATCCATATTCAAACCCTACAATAGCCGCTTCGGACAGCGGGCTGTTATGAACTGCAAAGGAAGCTTTTGCTTTGGAAAGCGTGTGAAGCGGCGAATAGATATCCCCGTTTTCACTGTCATGCAGCACAATATGCCGCTGCGCAAATGTACCGCGCTCGGAGTCCTGTCCTGTCAGGCGCACCGGTGTTCCATCAGAGATAATGCTTGCAAACGCAAGTGTTTCTGCATGGGACCAGTCTACTTTTCCGCCTTCCTTAAGCGCATCTTTTCTTCTTTCCAGAATTTTCTTCAGCTTCGGAAAGACATTAAACTCTTCCGGCCACGTGATCAATTCTTCGTTCAGCTGCTGCAGATCGTCAATATCATAGGAAGTGTTCACCTGAGGCAGATGCTTTTCCACTTCTTCAGGTATACTTACATCTTCTGCATCCTCTGATTTATCACCAGATACACGATCATAGTTTTCCTGAAGGTACTGCAGGCTGTCCTCTTTATATTTCTCCGCTTCCTCTTTGGAAAGCAGCTCATCTTTAACAAGCTCGCCGGCATAAACTTCACGAGCTGTAGGATGACTTCTGATTACCTCATACAAATGCGGCTGGGTTGCGGCCGGCTCATCCATTTCGTTATGTCCGAAACGACGGTATCCGATCAGGTCAATCACAAAGTCTTTATTGAATTTATTCCGGTATTCATGTGCCAAGTGAATGGCTGCCAGACAGGAATCTGCATCATCGGCATTCACATGCACGATTGGGATTTCATAACCTTTAGCGGGGTCACTTGCATACGTAGTACTTCTGGAATCATGGGTATCGGTCGTAAAACCGAGCTGGTTATTTGCAATAATGTGAAGCGTACCGCCGGTCTGATAACCTTTCAGACGGCTCATGTTGAGGGTTTCCGTAACTACACCTTCACCAGGGAAGGCGGCGTCGCCGTGAATAAGTACTGCGATTGCTTTGTTTGTGTCCTGCTGCGGGAAGCCGGGCTCGCTGCGGCTGTCCTGAGCTGCTCTGGCGTATCCTTCCACCACAGGGTTAACAAACTCAAGGTGACTTGGGTTATTAGCAAGCGTGATGGTTGCGTCCACACTTTCTTTTTGAATTTCTTTATTGGCACCAAGATGATATTTCACATCTCCGGTCCAGCCATAGCTCAGGCCAATCGATCCTTCAGAAGGAACCAGATCTTTGTTCGGTGAATGCTGAAACTCGGAAAAAATTAAATCATAAGGTTTGCCAAGTACATTGGACAATACGCTCAAGCGTCCGCGGTGGGACATACCGATCATGACGTTTTCCGCACCTTCATGAATGGCATCCTGCACAAATTCATCTACCATTGGTACGAGTGCGTCGACCCCTTCAATAGAGAAACGCTTCTGTCCGACAAATGTTTTGTGTAGAAACTGCTCAAAAGACTCGACGTCCGTCAGCTGCTTTAGGAGCGTTCTCCGTCTATCATCCGAAAGGCCTTTATATATTTCACCGGATTCTACTTTTTTATTCAGCCATCTATGTTCCTCCACGTCATGTACGTGGTTGAATTCGAAAGCAATAGAGCGCGTGTACATGCTTTTTAAATGGTTAATGGCTTCATAGCCGTTTGTAATTCTCTCCGGGGCGTCTTCACAGATAATATAAGCCGGAAGCGCCTGCAGGTCTTCTTCCGAAAGATTGTATTCGTTAATTTTTAAAAAGGACGTTTCCTCACCAGGTTTGGCGAGAGGATTAATATCTGCTGACAGATGTCCATGTATACGGATATTTTCCGCAAGCTTTACCGCATTGGCAATCTTGTCTACGTCTATGGAAGAAACATCTGTTACGGTAGCACTCGATTCTGCACTTAGTTCGGCAGAGGGAGCTGTTCCGTTAACGGGTGCCCCATATTGTTCAAACCATTCTCTCATTTCACTATCAATAGAATCTGGATCTTCTGTAAATTGGTCATAAAGATCCATTAAATACCCCAGGTTGGGGCCATAAAATTCTTGCCATGCTTCTTGCTTGGCTGAATTTTTACTCATCTGTTCCATACCTCCGCTGCTGTGTAATTATGATACAAAGACGAAATAAGTTTTCATGGGTTTACGGCGTACTTTTCTTAAATCATAAATCACATCTTTTCACGTCATTTTGGCGATGTGCTTTGCAATAATGATGAAAAAAACAATGGTTGGACTGTAAAAGAATGTTAAGCCTGCTTTGCTCTTTCATTTTAACACGTTGAAAGCGCGTTCTCAAAAGCTTATATAATAAAAGTGGGAAAGTAAGCTGTCTACATAACATTGTTCTTAAATATGAAAGAACACGTTATTTTGTTCATAAAACTTTTTTTATTTACTTAATGTTCCCAATGGACGGCATAACATCCTACCCCATTATTGTACACCAATTGAGTTTCAAATAAAGAAAAAAATCAAATTTGGGAGAACAGACGGTTATTCACATATGAGAGGATGCCTTTTTGAACGGGTTCGCTTATAATAGACGGGAGAAACAAAGGAGGCATACATAATGAACACACTAATATTTGATTTAGACGATACACTGTTGTGGGACAAAAAAAGTGTAGAGGAGTCGATCCGGGCTGCTGCACTCGAAAGTACGGCTTACGGAGCTGATGCAAAAGCACTGGTTCAATCTGTGCGGAAATGGGCACCAAAGCTGTACGCGGAACTTGAAAGTTATACGTTCACCCAGGATATAGGCATCAATCCTTTTGAGGGGCTGTGGGGAAGCTTTGGCGACATACATGATCACCGGTTTCGATTAATGGGCACTCTTATCAAGGATTATCAAAGGGCAGTATGGAAAGGTGCTCTAAACGACCAGGATATTCAAAATGAAGAGCTTGCCGGTCACCTTGCCGAACGATTCGTGTTTCACCGCCGGCATCTTCCTTATGTTTATGCGGATACGTTCGAGGTCCTCGAGGAATTAAGCTCCCGTTACCAGCTTGTACTGCTGACAAATGGTGCCCCTTCGCTGCAGCATATTAAACTGCAGATGACCCCCCAGCTGGTTCCTTACTTCTCTCATATCATTATTTCCGGCGCGTTTGGAAAGGGAAAGCCGGATGAGTCTATTTTCCAATATGCTCTGACGCTGTCCGGCACAGAAAAAGAGAATGCTTTGATGATTGGCGATAATCTCTATACAGACATACTCGGCTCCAATCGGACAGGTATATCCAACATATGGATTAACCGCGAAAACAAACCAGCTGACAGTAAAGTCCCCGCTACTATGCAGACAGCCGATCTCTGGGAAACTGTCCATGCTGCTGATACTTTTTTCAAAAATAAATAAAGAAGCAGCCCTCCCTAAAAAGGAAACAAACGCTGCCTTTATTTTACCGGGCTGATCTCATGCCCGGTATTTTTTTACATATGTAAGTACAGCACAGCCCGGCAGCTCCGCCGGGGAATGATTTAGTCTTCTTCTGTTAATTCGAGAAAAGGCCGCAGCTTTTTTATATACCGTCTGAGTTTGAAAAAAGCTTCCCTTTTTATTTTCCGATCCTCTACTACTTTTCCTATCGCCTTTATATCGGGATAAACTCCGTAGTAGTGATATTCAACCGGTATAGTCATTTCATAAAGAATCGTGCCTTCTGAAGCGTGAATGACTTCTGCTTTAACAAACGCAATCCTCGTTTGAAGCTCATCTTTAGGCTGTTTTTCCGTAATTCTTTCTATTTCAAAAATGTATTGCATTGTGCTGGCTCCCGTCTGCATTTCGTATAAATTTTCTTTCTATAGTATTATCTATATTTACCGCTTCTTATTGCCTGTCGTTCATGCTAAAATGGCTTCATAGCAATTGTCGGAACATTCCATCAACATGACAGCTCTTTCTTTTTATAATAAAAAATGTTATTTTTATAATGAATTATAAGATTTTATACAAAGCTCTCTCCGCTTATTAAGGGTTATAGTTACTGTTTGTTATGTTTTATGCAAAAAATATACATAAAGAGGTGTCGACATGAATTCTTCTTCTACAACTAAGCCTTCGCAAAGCCGGGGTTCTATGCTGCGTTTTCTCATTCCATCAATTATAGGTATTCTTTTATTTATGGTGCCTGTATCCATCGGAGGAGAAGTAACCATTGTAGTAGCTATTCTTGCCGGCTGGTTTCAGGGAGCAATAGGGCCTGCGCTTCCATACATTGCGGCTGCCTTTATGCTGGCTGCGGTTATCGGCACCATTGCTGCCCGCTTTGTACATATTCCTTCCCCCTTTCTACAGACTTTATTCAACGTTTCTGTATTTTGGATGATTGTAAGAATTCTTGGATTGATTTTTGCCGTTATGGTGTTATTCAGTATCGGACCGGAGCCGGTTATCTCTGACGTCACCGGCGGCCTGCTTCTTTATGATTTAATTCCGGTTCTTATTTCCGTATTTTTATTTGCCGGTTTATTCCTGCCGCTTCTGCTTAATTTCGGCCTGCTTGAATTCGCCGGCGCATTACTTACGCCCATTATGCGCCCGCTTTTCAAGCTTCCGGGACGCTCTTCTATTGACTGTGCCGCGTCCTGGATGGGAGATGGAACAATCGGTGTTCTGCTTACAAATCAGCAGTATGAACAGGGCTACTACACAAAACGTGAGGCCGCCGTTATCGGAACTACATTCTCCGTTGTCTCCATCACATTCAGTATTGTTATATTAGAATATGTGGAGCTGCTCGGATATTTTCTTCCTTACTATTTCACTATCATAGCAGCAGGATTTGTAGCCGCCATTATTATGCCGCGGATCCCACCGCTTTCCAGAAAAAAAGACGATTATTTCAGAACACGCCCGGACCAGTCTGCAAAGGAACGCCCTTCCTCCATTACTCCTTTTTCATGGGGAATACGACAGGCGGTCGCTAAATCCGGCGAAAATGGCATCCGTTCTATTTTCAGCGGGGGAATTAAGAACGTCCTCGACATGTGGATCGGCGTTCTGCCTATCGTTATGGCGCTTGGCACCCTGGCTGTAATAGTAGCCGAGTTCACCAGTTTTTTTACTATCCTGGGAGCACCTTTCGTTCCGCTGCTTACCTTGATGCAGGTACCGGAGGCTGCCGCCGCTTCTGAATCGATGCTGATTGGATTTGCAGATATGTTTCTTCCTGCTATATTAGGAGCCGGCATAGAAAGTGATATGACCCGGTTTATCATTGCCAGCTTATCAGTCACGCAGTTAATATACATGTCCGAGGTTGGTGGACTGCTTCTTGCCTCTAAGCTGCCGGTATCCTTTTTGGATCTTGTCATTATTTTTCTGGAGCGTACGATTATTACGCTTCCCGTTATTGTTGTTTGTGCTCATTTTATCTTTTGATTTATCAAAAAAAAGCATCCGGCCTTTTGCAGGCGGTAGTGACCCCTAAAAGTTAAAGTTTTATGATGCAGCGAGTTGGCTGGTCGATGTTCGGTACTTCACCGGGCTTTGGCCAGCCAATTTTAATT
>NZ_RAPK01000012.1 GCF_003610495.1 Sinobaca qinghaiensis
GAGGCCGAAGGCCTCCGCCGTCTCCTGAAGGGAAGCTCCTCTTTGTTTTCTCCAGTATAAAACATCCCATTTAAAGGAACCAGTGTAGGTGCTTTTTTTCGTTTTTCTTTTTAATCCCTCTCGGCCCAAGAGTCGATAAGCATCGACCCATTCTTTTATCGGACTCATGGACGGTAGCCCATACTTTTTAGCCAACCGTTTATATCCTTTAGGACCGCGAAGGTATTCCTGAACCAGTTGTTCTTTAAACGCATCACTATATTTAGCCAAAGAAAACACCCCAAACGTTAGATTTTACTCTAACTTTTGGGGTGCACTACCAACCGGCTGCTTTTTTTCTACTTAAATGATACTAGCGCGTATTTCTTTTTTCCTCTTCTAACAATAGTGTACCTGCCGCCGATTTTATCTTCAGCGGATAATTGTTTTTGCAGGTCGGTGCACCGGTCACCGTTTATATATACAGCTCCATTTGTAATATCTTCTCTAGCCTGTCGTTTGGAAGGCGACAGTTTTGCTTCAACAAGCGTATCAATTAAACCGGGCTCTTCTTCCGCCCCTGCCTGATGGGTAGGAACATCTTTAAATCCCTGGGCGATTTCTTCTGCGGAAAGCTTCTTCACATCGCCTCCCCCAAATAAGGCTGTGGAGATATTCTGTGCCTGCTCTACTGCTTCTTTACTATGAACAAATGCTGTCAACTCTTCAGCCAGCTTTTGCTGGGCTTCTCTTTTTTCCGGTGCTTCCTGCATTTTCTGTTCATATTCTTTTATTTCTTCCGCCGGAAGGAACGTAAAGTAGTGTAGAAACTTAATAACGTCTCTATCATCTGTATTTATTAAGAACTGGTAAAACTCATACGGCGTCGTTTTAGACGGATCGAGCCAGATTGCTCCTCCTTCTGTTTTACCAAACTTTGTGCCGTCTGCTTTTGTAACAAGGGGAATGGTAAAGCCAAATGCTTCTGCTTTCTGTTCTTCATCCGCACTTTTTCTGCGGATAAGCTCGAGCCCTGCCGTAATATTACCCCACTGATCGCTGCCGCCGATCTGCAGGCGGCAGTTTTTTTCTTTAAACAGATGGAGATAATCCAGGGATTGAAGAATCTGATAGCTGAACTCTGTAAAAGAAATACCATTCTTAATTCTCGATTCCACTGATTCTTTAGAAAGCATATAGTTGACGCCAAAATGCTTTCCAACATCCCGTAAAAACGTAATAACGCTCATTTCCCCAATCCAGTCGAAATTATTTACAATCTCTGCTCCATAGTCTCCCGTAAAATCAAGATGCTTCTGCAGCTGGCTGCGGATTCTCTCGCTGTACATTTTCACTACGTCTTCTTCATTCAGCGACCGTTCCACGCTTTTCCCGCTTGGATCCCCAATAAATCCTGTTGCGCCTCCTACTAAAGCAAGCGGCTTGTGCCCGGCCAGCTGAAACCGGCGCATTGTAATAATAGTAAGCAGGTGACCGATATGAAGACTGTCACCTGTGGGATCGAATCCGCAGTACAGCGTAATGAATTCTTCGTTTAAAAGTGCCTCCAGCCCTTCCCTGTCAGTAACCTGATTTACTAGTCCTCTTTGTTCCAAATCCTGTAAAATAGTCATTATGTCTCTCCTTTTTTGATTTAACCACTCATACGCTGCGGCCATCAGGCAAATAAAAAAAGCCCGCTTTTAATAAAAGGGACGATGTTTACCGCGGTACCACCCTTTTTTAAAAGCAAAGCTTTTCACTCAAGCCGTTAACGGCGGCCGCCGTCTTCATTTACTAAAGAAGCTCGGATAACGTAATTCACTTTTTAATATGTACCGGCTTTCACCAGCCGCCGGCTCTCTGATACAGGGATTAAAAAGCTACTTCATTTCGTCTGCGCTTTTGTATTATTTACGATAATCACCATTTAACACCGTTTTTTCTGAGATGTCAAGCATCGATGCCGATGGCCTCTGGTTTAAATATAGGTCTTTTTTATGCTATAATGAGCTAGAAATTTAGGGGGTCGCTGCATGAAAAATTTTTTATACAAAGCAAATAAACGAGTGGATTGGTTTAGAGGAAAACAGCTGGGAGAAGAATCTTATTCCCGTTCCAATATTATTATAAATATTGTTCTTGTTGCTGTCATTGCTGCTATTTCGTCTATCCTTTTTATCGGATCAGTCGGTGCCGGCTTTTTTGTATCTCTGGTCGATGATCAGGAAGCACTGAATGAAGAGGAAATGCGGGCGGAAATTTATGATTATGAGCAGGCCAGTGATATGTATTTTGCCGGTGGTGAATCTCTCGGCAACGTTCCTGCCGATATTGAAAGAAAGCAGGTACCACTTGATGATATTTCCGATAACCTCGTAGATGCAATCATTGCCACTGAAGATGAAGATTTCTATGACCATGACGGCATCGTGCTTACTGCTTTGTTCCGGGCTACATACCAGGAAATGAGCAATGCAAGCGTCCAGACCGGGGGCAGTACGTTAACCCAGCAGGTTATTAAAAATCAAATTTTAACCAACGAAGTAAGCTTTGAAAGAAAAGCAAAAGAAATTCTGCTTGCCCTTCGTCTTGAAGGATACCTGAGCAAAGAAGAAATTCTGGAAGCCTACCTCAATCTGGTGCCTTTCGGCCGGAATGCAAATGGATTGAATATCGCAGGCGCCCAGTCTGCAGCTGAAGGAATCTTTGGCGTGGAGGCTTCAGAACTCAATATCGCCCAAGCTGCCTTTATTGCAGGACTGCCCCAGAATCCATACGGATATACGCCTTTTGAAAATAACGGAACAGTTAAAGACGAATTCGAAGCAGGCATTAACCGAAAAAACCGCGTATTAAATGATATGAATGAAAAAGGCTACATTTCTGAAGAAGAGTACGATGAAGCAATGGCTTATGATATTGAAGAAAATTTAGCAGAGCCAAGTGATACCGTTACAGATGAGTACCCTTATATCACTAGTGAAGTTCAAAGAGAGGCATCGACAGTTCTGCGCGAGCAGATGCTTGAAGAAGACGATGTAGATCTGGATGCAATGGATGAAGAAGAACGTCAGCAGACGCTTGAACAATATACGGCGGATGCAAGAGAAGATCTCGCCATCGGTGGATATGATATTCATATCACAGTAGATAAAAGTATATATGACGGCATGCAGGAATCCATTGAAAGCTCTACGTGGTTCGGTCCGGATCGCACGAACGGTGACATAACCGAGCAGGAAGAAGTCGGCGCAATGATGATTAATAATGAGACAGGAGCCATCATCAGCTTTGTCGGCGGCAGAGATTATGAAACCCAAAATCTAAATCACGCTACACAAACGTTCAGACAGAACGGCTCCACTATGAAACCGCTCCTTTCCTACGGTCCTCTGCTGGATAGTGGCGAACTACATCCAGGTTCTACTGTAGCGGATGTACCGACAGACTATACTACCGGAACCGAGATCAACAATGCCGGCAGTGGTTTTGAAGGTTTTATCCCTGTCCGCGAAGCACTTCAGCGCTCGCAGAATATTCCTGCGGTCAGGAGTTTCTGGGAGCTGGATCAGGAGGAAGCTAAAGATCACCTGGAAAGTCTTGGCTTCACGAGACTTTCTGAAGAGGAACCCGTTGAATCAACCGCTCTGGGCGGCCTGGAGAACGGTGTTACCGTATCGCAGAATACGAACGCTTTTTCGACATTTGCTAATGAAGGCCAGTACCATGAGAGTTATATGGTAGAACGTATCGAAAAGAAAAATGATGAAGAAGTAACCTACGAACATGAAACGGAAGAAACAGAAATATTTTCACCACAGACGAGCTATTTAATGGTTGATATGCTCCGTGATGTTCTTGAATCACCTGGTACAGCCTCCCAGCTCTCTTCCTACCTCGATGCTGACGGAGACTGGGCCGGAAAAACGGGAACAACAACCGATCAGGTAGACGCCTGGTTTGTAGGAATGAACCCGGAAGTCACGATGGGCATCTGGCTGGGCTATGATAACCGTGAACAGCAGAATCAGCTGGAAAGCCCCTACAACGGCTATTCCTACAGTGAACGCACCCAGAACATATGGGCGGACTTGATGAATGCTGCAAACGAAGCAAACCCTGATGCCATAAATACAGACAGCACCTTTGCAGAACCTGATGGAATCGTTGAACAAGAAATATGCGGTTTATCCGGCCTGCTTGTTTCTCCGATGTGTGAAGAAGCAGGACTCGCTGTAACAGATTTAATGAATGAAGAATTTGTACCAACGGAAGAAGACGACAGCCTGCAGGAAGGCGACCTCGTAGAAATTGACGGAAGCACCTACACTGCCTACGATGAAACACCGGATGACTTTACTCTATCAGGAATTATTATGGATGAAGATTACTTCGAAGATATTGATAACCCGGCAGAGTATTTCCCTGAAGATATAGGAGATATTACGGTAGACCGGGAAGCACCTGATAATGAAAGAGATCCTTCTACTGTTTCAGGGGTATCAGGCAGCGGAGACGAGCTTACCTGGTCGGAACATTCGGATGATGATATTGTCGGCTACAGGATATATGAAGGCAGCAGTGTTGAAGATACTGTTGTAGGAAAAGACAACACTTCCGCCAGCGTTGGATCCGGTACTTTCACTGTCAGAGCCGTAGATACCCGCGGAAGAGAATCTTCTAATTCTGCAAGCACAGACATTTCTTCCGGAACAACGGAGACAGACGACGAAGAATCAAGTAATGATGAAAGCACGGAAGACGAAAGCACTGAATCTACGCCTTCTACTACGCCGGACGAAGATTCCGGAGAATCGGAAGAGTCTTCTGAAGAAAGTTCTTCTACTACAGAAGAAGAAATAAACAGCACTGAGCAGGAACAGGAATCTCCTGAAGAAAGTCCACAAGAAGAAAATAACGACGAAAACAATTCTTCAAATGAAGAAGATTCTGGAAGCAGTAATGGTTCAAATGAAGAGGAAAACTCTTCCGACAACGGCGGCAGTGAAGAACAGACACCTTCAGATAATAATACTGACCCGCCGGCTGAAGAGGATTCTTCTCCTGAACCTGCTGAAGAACCAGAGACTCCGGAGGAATCGGAAGAACCAGCCCCTGAACCGGAAGAAACTCCAGAAGAGCCGCAGGAAGAAGCCCCTGTGGAAGAACCCGCCGATACCAATGGATCAGGTTCAGAAACGGATGAGTCCTCCGGCTCAGAGACTCCGCCTGAGGAAAGCAGTGGTACCAGCACAGAGTCTGAAGAGGAAACCGGTTCTCAAGGCAGCGGCTCTACTCCGGTAAATCGGGAAGAAGAGGAAGAAACTGAAGAAGAAACAGAACCCGATACAGATCCGGAACCTGATTCCAGTCCGGAACCGGATTCCAGTTCGGAATCTGATTCTAGTTCAGAAACGGAGAACAGTTCCGATACCCAGGCAAATGCTGAACCTGAGGAAAATACTGAATCAGAAGACAGCCCGGAACCAGAGGAAGAATAAACCATTTTCCGATCAACTCTCACTAAAACCCCCATTCCTTTTAGGAATGGGGGTTTTTAGCGTATATTATTCTTCCATTGTAGATAGATCACCTGTTGGAAGATCAAGTTCCCATGCTTTAAGCACACGTCTCATGATCTTTCCGCTTCTTGTCTTAGGAAGTTTGTCTCTGAACTCAATTTCACGTGGAGCCGCATGAGCTGCCAGTCCTTCTTTAACGAAGACCCTGATCTCTTCTTTCAGCTCATCAGTTACTTCATAACCGTCGCGAAGCGCAACAAATGCTTTAATAATTTCGCCTCTGACAGGATCCGGTTTACCTATTACTCCGGCTTCAGCAACAGCAGGATGTTCAACCAGTTTGCTTTCTACTTCAAACGGTCCGACACGTTCACCGGACGTCATAATTACGTCATCAATTCTTCCCTGGAACCAGAAGTAGCCGTCTTCATCCATATACGCGGAGTCACCGGAAATGTACCAGCCTGCCACCTCGAAATAGCTGTTAAACTTCTCTTCATTGTTCCAAATCGTTCTCATCATGGAAGGCCATCCGCTTTCTATAGCCAGGTTACCCATTCGATTTGCCGGGAGCTCTTCGCCCTGGTCATTTACAATCGCAGCTTTTACGCCTGGAATCGGCTTGCCCATAGAACCGGGCTTTATTTCCATTGATGGGAAATTACAGATCATCTGCGCCCCTGTTTCAGTCATCCACCACGTATCATGAATACGAAGGTTGAATACTTCTTCGCCCCATCTTACCACTTCGGGATTAAGAGGTTCGCCTACGCTTAAAATATGTCTTAATTTGGAAAGATCATATTTTTTTACTACTTCATCCCCTGCGCTCATCAGCATTCTAAAGGCTGTTGGAGCACTGTACCATACTGTTACTTTATAATCCTGCAGTGTCTGGTACCAGTCCTGCGGGCTGAAACGGCCTCCTCTCACTACGTTGGTAGCTCCGGCAAGCCATGGGCCGAAAATGCCGTAGGATGTTCCTGTAACCCAGCCTGGGTCGGCTGTGCACCAGTATACATCGTCGTCTTTTAGATCAAGCACCCATTTTGCTGTCTGGTAGTGCTGCAGCATAGCATTATGGACATGAAGCACGCCTTTTGGCTTACCTGTAGAACCGGAAGTATAATGAAGAATCATTCCATCTTCTTTATCCATCCATTCCGGCTCGAATTCGTCGCTGGCGGCACTCATTCTTGAATTAAAGTCCAGATACGGACCTTCTTCTTTTACATCTTCTCCGTAAATAAATACCGTATCGAGTGCAGGAAGATCATCTACAGGCACTCTTTCCAATAAAGTAGGCGTTGTAAGAAGACCCTTTGCACTGCTGTCTTCCAGGCGGTCTCTGACTGCGCCTTCCATGAAGGCTTCAAACAACGGCCCTACAATTGCTCCTGCCTTAATAGCACCCAGAATAGCAAAATACAGCTCGGGGGACCTTGGCATGAAAATAAATAAGCGGTCTCCTTTTTCGATTCCTGCTTCTTTTATCATATTTGCTGCTTTATTTGTATGCTTTTTCATCTGCTCAAACGTATATTCTTCATTTCGTTCAGCGTCGCTGTAATACAGTGCTATTTGATCTTTCTTTTCAGGCATATCCGCGTACCGGTCAATCGCTTCATGAGCCAGATTTATTTTACCTGTCTCATACCAGGAAAATTCTTTCTCAATATCCTCCCATTTAAATGTCTTCACTGTATCTTCATAACTTTTTAAATTGTGATCTCCGTCTCTTGGAGGAAGCGCTTTCAGTTGCATTGATGATCGACCCCTTCTGCTAAATGATATGTGTTCTATTACACATTATAATATAATATGAATATTTCTTCAATTTATAATCTGGCAAATTTAGGCTTTCTGACGCTGACTATTAGTTACTGTAGGGATTCTGCCGAAGAAATTCCCTTAAATCCCCAATATTTTTTTCAGGTGTTGTATAATAAAAGTAATTCTATCATTAGTTCATTATATGCTAAAAGGTGGTACTTGGATGAACCATAAGAAGAAATACTATTCGAAGGAACTGGAATTCAACGGCAGAACACTGCTTATTGAAGGTCCTATATCCGGAAAAAAAATTCATGAGTACGAACTGCACGAAGGACTGGTCGCTTTCCGTTCTCCATCTGAACAAAAGAAAGCGCTTATTAGTATTGCCGACCTTCCCGAAGGCCGTATTAACGTTGTAGTGGACGACAACACAATTGTCGGTTACGTCACGTTTGTGTATCCGGATCCCCTGGAACGCTGGTCGGAAGCAGAAATGGAAGAACTCCTTGAACTTGGTGCGATCGAGGTAGCAAAAGACTACCGGGGAGCTAAACTAGGCTCCAATCTGCTTACTTTCTCCATGCTTGATGATGCGGTGGAGGATTTTATTATCATCACAACAGAATATTACTGGCACTGGGATTTAAAAGGAAGCGGCCTGAGCATTTGGGAATATCGAAAAGTAATGGAAAAAATGATGAATGCCGGCGGTCTCGAATGGATGGCAACAGACGATCCGGAAATCAGCTCCCACCCGGCCAACTGCCTTATGGTACGTGTCGGCAGCAGAGTTTCCCAATCTTCCATGCAGAAATTCGATGCTATCCGGTTCACTAACCGCTTCATGTACTAACTGCAAAAAGGAGGACATAAATATGCTCGTTGAAGAGATTATGAAAACAGACATGGTAAAAATAAACAAAGATACTACCATTCAGGAGGCAATGGATCTGCTGCAGAAACACCGTATCCGTCATATTCCTGTTGTTGATGAGGATATGCTGATTGTAGGTATCGTTTCCGACCGTGACATAAGAGATGCGAGTCCATCTGTGTTTCAGCTGAATGCTTTGAAAGAAGAATTAAACCGTCCTGTGTCGGATATTATGAAGTACCCTGTTATTACAGCCCACCCGCTCGATTTTGTAGAGGAAGCAGCCGTTGTATTATTTGAAAACGATATCAGCGCCCTCCCTGTCGCTGTTGACGATAAACTTGTCGGTATGCTGACAGAAACTAAAGTTCTTCATACTATTGTAAAGCTTACCGGGGCCCATCAGCCTTCCTCACAAATTGAGGTAGTCGTTCCAAACATTTATGGTCATCTGGCTGACCTGTCAGCTTTATTCAAAAAGCATAAAATTAATATAACGAGCGTACTCGTTTATCCAAGCGAAGACCTCACACATAAAGTGCTTACCTTCCGGGTTCAGACGATGGACCCCCGGCCGACCATGAGAATGATTGAAGAAGCAGGCTATCATGTAAAGTGGCCTCACTTTCCGGGGATAGAGTAATGACTAAGGATGCTGTTTTCGTCTATTCAGAGGACCAGATGCAGTATAAGTTTAATGATGACCATCCTTTTAACCATCTGCGTCTTCGTTTAACCTATGACCTTCTTCTTTCCCTGGATGTTATTCAGGAAGACGACATACTTACTCCCCGTATGGCAACAGACGAAGAAATTAACCTCTTTCATGATGACGCTTACATTGAAGCTGTTCAGGCAGCTGGTAAGGGTACATTGAGTGAGGGAATTGCTGCCAACTACGGGATAGGTACAGAGGATACCCCTATTTTCAAAAATATGCATGAAGCATCTGCCCTGCTCGTAGGCGGTACACTGACCGCCGTAGACGCCGTTATGCAGAATAAAGCTCAGCACGCCCTGCATCTTGGCGGCGGGCTGCACCATGGGTTCCGCGGCCGTGCTTCAGGCTTTTGCATATATAACGACAGTGCGATTGCGATTGAATACATGCGCCGTCATTACGGAGCCCGTGTGCTGTATATTGATACCGATGCCCATCACGGCGATGGTGTGCAGTGGGCGTTTTATGACACGCCGGATGCCTGTACTCTTTCCATTCATGAAACGGGCCGGTACTTATTCCCCGGCACTGGAAGCGTTAATGAAAAAGGACAGGGCCAGGGATTTGGTTTTTCTATTAACGTGCCGGTGGATGCTTTTACGGAAGATGATTCGTTTATCTCCTGCTACGAAACGGCGATAGAAGAAGCTGCTGCTTTTTTTAAACCTGACGTCATTCTCACTCAAAACGGCGCGGACGCTCATTACTACGATCCTTTGACTCATCTGTCCTCCACTATTAAAACATTCGAAATGATCCCCCGCCTAGCGCACAAGCTTGCGCATAAATACTGCGGAGGAAAATGGATTGCCGTAGGCGGCGGAGGATATGATATCTGGAGAGTTGTACCAAGAGCATGGTCTATGCTGTGGCTGGAAATGATAAACCGTCAGGATCTTTTAAAGCATCCAATCCCGCCTCAATGGATAGAAACCTGGCAGGAGCAGTCGCCGCACCCGCTTCCGGATAAATGGACAGATCCGGAAGATATGTATGAGCACATTCCCCGTCAGGCAGAGATAACCGGAAAAAATGAAAAAACACTGGAAAAATCGCTGTACTATATTCGAAATGAAAAGAAAACGAAGAAATAAAAATAAGGCACCGCTTCTGTCTGCAGGCGATTATGAACGCTTCAGCCGCAATAAAATCCCATATAAAAAAGCTGCGTCTCTCAAACAGAGATGCAGCTTTTTCTGCGGACCAAACTATTAAGTCCTGTTATTTCAGCGTACTTGAGTTTCTATATTCCAATCTATGCGGAAGTACTACTACTTTTTCATCTACTTCTTCTTTGTTCATATACTTTGTCAGCAGTCTCATCGATACCGCACCAATATCATACATAGGCTGCACTACTGTCGTCAGTGTTGGTCTCACCATAGTTGCAAGACGCGTATTATCAAAGCCAATTACTTCTACTTCTTCCGGCACTTTTTTTCCTTGATCCTGAAGGCCGTGAATAACTCCTAAAGCCATCTCGTCTGTTCCTGCAAAAATAGCACTCGGCGGATTGCTCACTTTCATGAGTGTATCTGCGGCCTGAATACCGGAATCATACGTATAGTCGCCGATGGCTACTAAAGAGTCATCAAAGTCGAGGTTTTTTTCAGTAAATGCTTTTTTGTAGCCGCTGAACTTCTGAAATCCGTTCACCGGATCCTCGAGAGAACCGGACACCATACCTACACGGCTGTGTCCAGCCTCTATAAGCTCTGTCACTGCATCAAAAGAAGCCTGCTGGTAGTCAATGTTCACTGAAGGAAGTTCGCCGTCCTGATCCACTGTGGCAGCCAGTACTACCGGCACAGGAGAACGCTTGAACTGCGTCACATGTTCTTCCGTGATTTCACCGCCCATAAATAAAATTCCATCCACCTGTTTTTCCAACAGCGTGTTAATCAGGCTGATCTCTTTATCCTTATTCTGATCGGAGTTGCACAGAATAATATTGTACTTGTACATGGTTGCAATATCTTCAATACCACGGGCTAATTCAGCGAAAAAGATATTGGCAATGTCCGGGATAATGACTCCTACCGTGGTTGTTTTTTTGCTCGCAAGTCCTCTTGCGACAGCATTTGGACGATACCCCAGCCGTTCAATGGCATCGAGCACCTTTTTTCTTGTTGCCGGCTTTACATTCGGGTTTCCGTTTACTACACGGGACACCGTAGCCATCGATACTCCCGCTTCTCTTGCTACGTCATAAATAGTTGTATTCAATGAAAGGCCTCCTTTTTTTCCATCTTTACTTCATACATTTATTGCTATCATATTATAACTTAAGGAGGTTCTGCAATTCCTTTAAGCCTTATTCTTGTGTATTTCATGAAAATTTATTAATTTTTTCATAAAATATTTCCTATACGATCTTATTCTATTTTCCTGTGTATAGCAAATAATAAAGCGTTTTATCCAAACAAAAACAAAAGAGGCGAGAATCGAACCAGGTCGATTACTCTCCTCTTTTATCGTTTGAATCGTTTAGTATTTGTATAGTCCTGAGTCACGAAGCGATGTCAGGAAATCCTGGAACTGTGGAATGTTCATCTGCTGGGCAGAGTCGGAAAGCGCTACGGCAGGATCCGGGTGTACTTCCGCCATAACAGCATCTGCTCCAATAGCAAGTGCAGCTTTCGCTGTTGGAAGAAGCAGGTCTCTTCTGCCTGTTGAGTGTGTTACGTCCACAAGGACCGGAAGATGGGTCTCCTGCTTTAAAATAGGCACGGCTGAAATATCAAGCGTGTTGCGCGTTGCTTTTTCATACGTACGGATACCGCGCTCACAAAGCATAATGTTTGAATTACCTTCGGAACTGATATATTCTGCTGCATTGATGAATTCATCAATCGTCGCAGAAAGGCCTCTTTTCAACAATACAGGTTTATCTACTTTACCAACTTCTTTTAAGAGTTCAAAGTTCTGCATGTTTCTTGCGCCAATCTGGATAACATCGATGTATTCTGTAGCCATTTCTACATCTTTCGGGCTTACAATTTCGCTGATAACAACCATATCAAGTTCATCTGCTACTCTTTTAAGAATTTCGAGGCCTTCTTTACCGAGACCCTGGAAATCATAAGGAGACGTTCTCGGTTTAAACGCTCCACCTCTGAGAAGCTTCAGTCCCTGCGCTTTCATTGCTTTAGCTACTTCGTATACCTGCTCGTAGCTTTCTACTGAACATGGGCCAAGAATAAGGCGCTGATTGCCGTCTCCTATAGTCTCTCCTTTAAGATCAACGATAGTATCTTCCTGTTTCTTTTTACGTGATACAAGAAGGGCTTTACGGTTGTCATCTTCCTGAATTTCCAGACTTGCTTTGAAGATCTGCTTAAATAAATGCTGAACCGTAGACGTTTCAAAAGGTCCTTTATTGTTTTCAGCAATTAAATCAAGCATGTTTCTTTCTCTTACCGGATCAAATCTATTTTTACCTCCTGTATCTTTCACCTGGCCGATTTTTTTAGCCAAAGAAGCTCTTTCATTAATCAAATCCAAAATTTGAAGGTTTACTTTATCTAGCTCGTCTCTTAGTGCATCCAGCTGTTCGTTACTCATAACCTGCTCCACTCCCTAGTCTTTTCTGCTTTTTATGATTATACTGCTATTATAAACGAAGTTTATTACTATGTCAGCCTTTTTTTCTTTATTAATTAGACGCTTTTAAGCGTTAAAGCGTTTTATGCTGAATCAAAAGCTTTTATTCAATAAATTTTGTTATAAAATTTTGTTTGATCCCATTAAAAAGCCCGCATTTTTAGATGCGGGCTTTTTCCTTTTAATTTGAAGGTTTGTTATTGTTCAAGTCGGATTGAAGTTTTTCTACTTCTGATTTAATTTTTGAAGACTGCTCGCTGTCTGCGTGCTCCAGCTCTTCTGTTAATTCATCAGCAAGCTCATCCGCCGTTTTCTCTGAATCGCTTTTCACGTTGCCGGCTGCATCGGATGCAGCTGACTTTACTCTGTCATAAAATTCATTGGAGTTTTCGCTGACGCTTTTGGCAATAGTAGATGATTTTTCCTTAGCTGTAGACGCCCACTGCGATCCTTTATCATAAGCGGTGCTTGTGAAGTCGGAAGTTCTGGTGGTAGCTGATTTGGTGCTGTCCGTAATATCAGTACGGAGTTCGCTTCCAGACTTAGGAGCAAGCAGCAGTGCGGCGCAGGCGCCTGCAATACCGCCAATCAGCGTGCCAATCAAAAAATCTTTTGAATTAGTATCTGCCATTTTGATTATCCCCCAGTCGTCGTATTCGTATTTTGAGCCGTTGATTCGGGATGCGGCTGTCTTGCCTGCCATCTCGTGTATAAGTCAATAGCTGCGTTTCCCCACTGCATTGCGCGGGCTACCTGATCAGACTGATGTTTGGACTGCGTCGTAACGGTATCAGACATTTCTTTAAAAGTGTAATTTATTGATTGCACTGAATCACCAACATCTTTCAACGACTCAAACAGTCCATTCAAAGATTGGGATTTTTTCTGTACATCATCCACAATTAATGTTGATTTCTGTACAAGATGTTCCGACTCCGTTGTGATACCTTCTACTTGTTTCTCTACACGGTCCAGCGTTCCTGCCACGTTCTGCATCGTGCTTGAAGCAGCTTTAAGCGTCTGGACAATGAATATAACAAGCACAGCAAACGCTATTGCAACGATTAATGCGCTTATGTAGAGTAAGATTTCCATAAACGTACTGCACCTCCTTCTTTACCTATTTTAAATACCACTCTTACTGGAAAGTGAAACATTAATATTATCATTCTTTCTCTATTTTAACTAAATTTTCTTATAAGAAAAGAAGGTTTTATCTTTTTATTGAATTTTCCTCCGTCTTTCATAAAAAAAAGCACCTGTATCTTAACAGGCGCTTTATCTTTATTCCGGCACGTTCGCTACATTTTCGTAGGCCTTTTGAAATTTTTGAATATCGCCGGCACCCATGAATAAAATAACGCCGTCTTTGTGCTTACTAAGCTGATCCATATCTTCTTCGGAAATCAAAGAGGCTCCTGGAATTTTTCTCTGAAGGTCTTCGATTGTTAATTCTGTATTCTGCTCACGGGCAGATCCAAATATGCTGCAAAGATAAACATGGTCCGCCTGCTTCAGGCATTCTGCAAAATCATCCAAAAATGCCTGGGTTCTTGAGAACGTATGAGGCTGAAAAACAGCAATTACTTCTCTGGTGCTGTATTTCTGCCGGGCTGATTCAATGGTTGCCTTAATTTCTGTTGGGTGATGGGCATAATCATCGATCAATATTTGATTGTCGACTTTCTTCTCTGAAAACCGGCGCTTCACGCCGCCGAAGCTCTCCAGCTGTTTCTTGATAATTTCTGCCGGCATTTCCTCATAGTGGCAGAGTGCAATAACTCCCAGTGCATTGAGCACATTGTGGCGGCCAAAGCCGGGAATGGAGAACGTACCATAACGATCTCCTCTAATATGCACATCAAATGAAGTGCCCGCTTCACTCGTCTGAATATTATCCGCATTAAAATCATATTTACCATCAATGCCGTAATACATAATTGGGACAGAGGCATGCAGGCTCTGCAGGTGCTCATCATCACCACAGGCTACAATACCTTTTTTCACGCCCTGTGCCATTTCCTGAAAAGCATCGACTACATCGTCTACGTCTTTAAAGTAATCGGGATGATCAAAATCAATGTTTGTCATAATCGCATAATCCGGCTGATATTCCAGGAAGTGACGACGGTACTCACATGCTTCAAACGCAAAAAACGCACTGTTTTCCTCGCCTTTTCCTGTCCCATCTCCAATTAGATAGGAAGTCGGTTTATATGCTCTCAGCACGTGGGCTAAGAGACCTGTCGTTGACGTCTTACCGTGGGAGCCAGCTACGGCAATAGAAGTAAAACGGTTTGCAAATTCTCCGAGAAACACCGGGTATTCCATAACAGTCATACCCAATTCTTTTGCACGCTTTACTTCTTCATGATTTTCCCCGTAGGCAGCTGAAGAGATAAGAACCTGGCCTTCCTTAATGTTCTCTTCCTGAAAGGGATAGATGGGAATGCCTCTTTCTTCGAGAGGAAGCTGTGTAAAGAATGGCTTCTCTACATCAGAACCTTGTACTGGTATCTTCATATCATGCAGGATTTGTGCCAACGCACTCATTCCTGATCCTTTAATTCCAATTAGATGGTGCGTATTCATGTTAAATACCTCCAGTATTCATCCTGCTGTAGGGCAGGGACCTTTAAATCAAGTCTCAGGCAAACACTTCATCATTATAGCAGATAGGTGCCTGCCGTCCAATAAATGTCCTTATAATCCTGCTAATGACCTAGAACATGCCTGTACCATATAATACCATGATCTTTTGCAAAAAGTCTCTTGTATTCCGGGGAACGCCTGCCATTTTTTTCGCTGTTCCAATAATAGTCTGCTTCTTTTTCATTTAAGCAAACCGGCGCCGGTCTATGAAGGGAATACGTTTTGCCGCGGTATGTAATCGTTCGTACGAGCACAACGGGTAATGGGAAGGGATCAGCTGCTTCGGATGGAAATAGATGAACGGTTGATTTAGAAGGGGTCTCCAGAAAAAACCGCCCATCTAAAATGGAACCTTTGCGTTCATTTATGGAAAATAGTTCAAGAGCTGACACCATAATCAGCGCAGCCAGCTGGCGCTGGGTCGAAGAAAGCGAGGCTGCCTCCGCTTTAATAAACTGATCAAACAGCCTGGAGCCCGCGACGCTTTTATAGTCGTATTTCATCCAGTCCAAAAAATTTATATTCCATTCCCCTTGTTCGAGCTCAGCAGTCGGACACCCGGTCCATTCTTCAAATAAATGTTTCGCCCTCACTTTTTCACGAAGATTGGTATGGGCCTCCACCCATTCCGAAAAACGGCTCAATAAAGAAATCAGCGCTTCATCCGCCTCCGCCTGCTGCTGCTTTTTGTATGCCTGAAAATCAGGAATATCATTTGACATGAGGCACCCCTGCTTTTCTAATTAATTTTTTCCAAACGTGGATTCGGCCGGTGTTTCCTGCCTGATTTTGCTTCATGTTCTCCATTAAGAAGCACGTTGTCACCTGTGAAGCCAATATGAATTTTAAGAAGGCTGCCCCCGACCCCGTACATATCAATCGGAACCTGCTGGTCTTCATACATCGCGATCCGGTCGACTGTAAAACCGCCGCTGGCTACAATTTTCACATGCTGAAAACCTTCTGCATCAAGTGCTTCACGAAGAGCGAATATAAGCTCCGGATTAACGCCTCGTGGATCAAAAGCCCCCATCACTTCCGGGTTTCTGCAGAAATACTGATCTACTACTCCGTTGGATGTGTCCACTCGCACTCCTTTTAAATCTTCTCCAAAGGCACGGGCTACTTTTAATGCATCCGTAATAACATCATTATTATAATCAACCAGCGCCATCAGCTCATCTTCCGGATATGTCTCCTTGTAAGCTCTCGTAGCTTCAACGATATCTCCCTGGAACAGCTGAATTAAAGCGTGGGGCATCGTTCCCATTCCTTTTTTTCCCCACCATTCGCTCATCGCATGCGTAGCCTGGGCCGTTGAACCGCCTATATGTGCGGAGTAGCCGTCTCCTGCCTGCTGCGTAAAGTGATCATCTCTGTCGCCCATAAAAATGACTGGCTTCTGCCTGCCGGAACGACGGGCTGCTTTTACTACGTCATATACGTTTGTTGCCACTGAAGTTCTTCTCGCGAAAATACCATCGATGACCCCTTCCAGAAAACCAAAGTTCTGATAAGGTCCTGTTACAGAAAGAACTGTCTCATAAGGAGCCACTTTATCTCCATCTTTTAAAGACAGAATCTCCAGGCTTTCCGGATCTTCCGCAAATGTTTTAATTAAAGCAATGACTTCATCCGTGCCGCACAGTACCGCATTTTCTTTTTGAAAAAACTGCGTAGTAACAATATCTTTGGTTTTATACTTTCTGGCAATTTCTCTTGTTTTTAAAAAGTAAACAGCAGAAAACCAGCCTTCTCCCACCCGCTCATCAAACTTGAATGTCTTATTTGTTAAACGGCTGATCTCTCCGCGCATCTTATATTCTATTTCTTTTGGCATAAACAGACTCCTTGTATACTGGGCCTTTACGATAGTTTCGGGGCCGTATCTTTATTTAGTAGATAATCTTAAAATGAAGTCCGCGCATGATGCCGCGGACTTCATTTGATTGATAGGCAGTATTCCAGATAACGGTGCCTGCCTAAATCGTATTCATTTAGTGAATCAAGGCGGTTTTTCCTTGTTCCATAATAACTGCTTCTACTATTTCCTGTGCATCTTCTGCTTTCACGCTGCCAAATCCGTACTGCAGCACAATCGAAATATTTTTTTCGTAATCTGTTAACAAAGCCAGAACCTCCGGATAAACAAACTCCAAAAGAATGTTCAGCTGAATCTGTTCCATAAGAGCTCCCTCCCTGGTTGTAAGAAATCAGCTTGCCTGGAAAGCATGACAGCAGTTCCGCATAAGCGGCCTGCCTGTTTGTTTGAAGCCTTAGGAAAATGGTTGTTACATTTGTTATCTCTTATCATATAGAACCTTAAAGTAATTGACAAGACTTTGCATTTAAAAGGAGAAATGCAGGGCACCTGCCAGGTCTTAGGAGTGGCTCATGTCTTCTAGTTCTCTCGGCGAAACAAGTACCTTTCTCGGCTTGCTTCCCATAGCTTCTGACACAAATCCTTTTGCTTCCATCAGGTCAATCAGCTTGGCTGCCCGGTTGTAGCCGATGGAAAACTTTCTCTGAAGCAGGGAGGAGGAAGCCCCGCGGTGCTCGCTGACAAACACGCAGGCTTCTTCAAATAAATCATCCTGGACTTCAACAGCTTCGGTCTGCTTTATTAATTCATCCTGTTCGATAAAGTAATCCGGCTTGCTTTGATTTTTCACGAAATCTGTCACTGCCTCAATTTCTTCATCGGTTACAAACGTACCCTGAACCCGAATCGGCTTGGGCGCTCCATTTGGATAAAACAGCATATCGCCTTTTCCGATCAGTCTTTCTGCTCCACCCATATCAAGAATCGTACGTGAATCAATCTGGGAAGATACCGCAAACGCTGTTCTGGAAGGGATATTGGATTTAATCAATCCGGTAATAACATCTACAGAAGGACGCTGGGTCGCAAGAAGCAGATGAATGCCGCATGCCCTTGCTTTCTGGGCAATCCGGCAGACTGAATCTTCTACTTCCTGAGGGGACACCATCATTAAGTCGGCTAATTCATCAATCACAATGACAATGTAGGGCATTTTAGACGCATAATTTCCCTGCTTTTGCATTTTTTCGTTATATTTTCTGCTGTCTCTTACTCCTTCATGCGCAAGTTTTCTGTAGCGGTCTTCCATTTCCTGAACCGCCCATTTCAGACCTGCTGTTGCTTCTTTTGCATCATGAATAACCGGAGTCACGAGATGGGGAATATCTTTATAGGCAGCGAGTTCCACCATTTTTGGATCGATCAGCATCAGCTTTAAATCCTCTGGAGAAGCTTTATAGAGCAGACTTATCAATATAGAGTTAATACAGACACTTTTCCCTGACCCTGTAGCACCGGCTATCAGCCCATGGGGCATCGTCTGCAGATCTGCTGTAATCGGGGCACCGGATATATCAAGGCCAAGCGCTACCGTCAGCGGAGACTCGCTGCGGATGAATACGTCCCGGCGCAGAATCTCTCTTAAAAATACAGGCTGGCTTTCTGCATTAGGCACTTCGATTCCAATGGCATTTTTCCCCGGGATCGGGGCTTCCATCCGAAGATCTTTCGCAGCCATAGCAAGCTTAATGTCGTCTGTCAGATTAGTGATCTTATTCACTTTCACTCCCGGCGCCGGTTGAACTTCGAACCTTGTAACGGAAGGTCCTTTTGTTACTTCGGAAACCACGGCTTTTACATTAAAATTGCGAAGCGCTGCTTCAAGCTGCTCCTGCTGTGCGGCCAGTGATGCCTCATCATCATTTGAGACACGAAGCGGCGGGTTTAATAAAGAAAGAGAAGGATAAATATAGCCGCCTTTGTTTTTTCTGCCGGCCGGCTGAGAGTTCAACCTCCGTTTTGCAGGCATCATTACATTATACGGATTCTTTTCCCGTGTTTCTTCTGAAGCGGTTTCCGGCCTGGTTTCTGTTGCTGTGCTTGATGGTTTTTCCTGGGAACGTGTCTCTTCGAAAGAAAGAGTACGCACCTTCGATTCTTCTTTTCTGCCGGTCTGTTCATTTATTTCGTCTTTCACTTCGATGACCGGAGCCCGGCGCGCTTCTATTTTCCGCTTTTCATTCGGCTTTGGAATGTCTATTTTTTCACCAGCGGGGGGATTTGAAGGTTGCTTTTCTTGTTCCTCCGGGTAAAGATAAGCTTTTTTTTTAAGCTCTTTCTGTTCGAAAGAAGGAGGTGCTTCCGTTTGTTTCTGTTGATATTCCCGGTTTTTCTGCTCATCGGCCTTCGGTATATCTGTTTGTTTGTATTCTGGTTTTTTCTTTAACGAGTCGCGGTGCAGCGGGAAATTTTCATAACCAAATACAGGAGAAGGAATGTGTCGTGCTTTAAAGTCCCTCCCCTGGAAGTAGCCTGACTCTGTCTTGTCGGAAGCGGCCGGTTCATGAACCGGGTCCATCCGCTTCTCCGGACGTTTTGGCTTCTGATAAGGTTCTGCCGGACGTTTTTCTGTTCTTTGTGATGGTCGTTTCTCTGTTTTTGGAACGAAAGCCGGCCTGTCTTTTTTATTCCGTTCAAACGCAGGTATATCATAGATGTTCTGCCGGCGCTGTCTGGCAGCGCTGTTTGCTTCCTGTTCTCCCGGCTCCTGCTGTTCCACGTCTGCTTCTGTTTCATCGAGGGACAGCGGAAAGCGGAATTGACCTTTCTGCGGATAATGATGAAGTACACGCTGTTCTTTTTTCTTTTCTCGTTTAAATGGTTCCACAGGCTCTGCCTGATTTATTTTTTTATCTGTCATATTTATAGGAGTTAAAGGGGGCTGTTTCACGCGGCCCTTCTGATTAGGTTCACTTGTTGGTTTTTCATTTTTTTCTTCAATATAATCATTTTCATCTTCGCCGAGAAAAAATGATTGAAGGGACTGCATCCATCGTTGAAATGATCCGGCCATTTATATTTCACTCCTGTCGGTGTTAAGCTTAAGTATCAGCCGTTCTTTCTCTATTGTAAAGGAGCAGGAAAAAATCCACTAGCCCCGCTAGTGGATTTATTCGTTATTTTTCACTTTTTTTTGCGTGATATTGGGATAAAAAGTCCTCTCCGGTCGTATATTCTTCATTTAGGATATAAATTCCCTCTTTTTGAAGGTGGGAAGGCAGGACAAGTTCTTTTGCAGAACAAATCATTCCGTTGGAAGCCACGCCGCGGAGTTTTGATTTTTTTATTTTCATTCCAGTCGGCATATAGGCACCTGGAAGCGCAACGGGCACTTTCTGGCCTTCTTCGATATTGGAAGCTCCGCAGACAATCTGCGTAGTTCCGCTGCCGATATTAACCTGACAGACGTTCAGCTTATCCGCATCCGGATGCTTTTCAATCTCCTCAAGATAACCTACTACAAAAGAAGGTTCAGCCGGCACTGCCACCGTTTCTTTCACTCCATTTTCATCGAGCGCCTTCTGGATTAACGCCACCAGCTCTTCATCCACTGCAAGCATTCCCTCCCCGTGAATCGTTCCATAGGAAGAAGCGGAAAAGATTGTATAACCGGTCGTTTCCTTTGTTTGTTCGTGGTAAAGCCTCGCTACGCTGCCGAGTACTTCTGTTTTTCTTTTTTCTTTTGCAATTTCTTTTAAAGAGACAAGTAGTGTATCTCCAATACCCTGTTTGTTATAAAAAACGTTCATGATTGTAAGCTCTCCTTTTTCTGCACATTCGTACCATATTGTACCACAGGTCCGCTGAAAAATGAGCCTTTAATTACGGTCCGGCTTCTTCTTTGCCAGTATAAACACAGGTTCTAGTTTACCATCAGCGTACGTGAAGGAAAGAGCGGTTACCGGCACTTTGCCATCGTGGAAAAAGCGGAACACAATCTGGCCGAGCACATCAAAGCCCTGCTGGTTTTGAATATCCGCAAATATAAGGCTGTCCTGATGCGGAACAGCTACAGCAAGCTCTCCGGATGTTTTAGCATCCATTTCTTCAAGAAGCTTCTCGTTTAAGATCCGGCTTGCATCATACCCGTCTTTTGCATTAACGAAATAAAAAGTATTTCCCGCAACCGTTTCTGTTTTGTAGGATACCTCAAGCGAGCGCAGATTAAACAGCGCAGCTTCTTTAATTGTCTGTTCCGACAAACCTTCCGCTGCCAGAGCATCTTCATCAAGCAGCGTATAGGCCTCTCCCATATCAAGAGCATAGTATACTCTTGTTTCTGCAGTATGATCGGATGTTAACAATTTCTGCCCGTTTCCTTTTTCCGTCGGAAACGAGGTGGAGCGGATAACCGGATAAATATAGGCTTCGCGTCCTTTAATCTTAATATCTTTTTCCATTGCTTCCAATGAAACGGTAATAAAACGAACCGCATCCTCTACCGATTCCTCCGCCTTATCCCCGTGTTTTGCCAGCCATTTATTCAGATCAAGCTCTACCCCTTTTTTAATCGTTGTATGATCTACCCGGAGTGTGGTGGTTTCTTCATCATAGGACATGACCCGGTTTTTGCCGGCCAGCTCTTTTTCAAGTATTGATTTCAATTCATTAATTTCCATATTAACGGCCTCCTGACCTTGTTACATGCAAACGGCGCTTCACAGAACCTGCTGTAGATAGCGCCGTTTATCTTATTATTTTACGCCTTTTCTTTTAATGATTCATCAAGAAACTGCTTAATTTCTTCCGGTGTTTTTCGATCCCTGCTTACAAAACGATGGAGTTCACTGCCCTTTGAAAACGTTAGAAAACTTGGAATTCCCATAACACCCTGTTCCTGGCAGATCTCAATAAGCTCATCTCTGTCCAGATGATAAAAAGTAAAGGAAGAATACTCTTCTTCAATAGCAGGAAGCTCCGGTTCAATGACGCGGCAGTCCGGGCACCAGCCGGCAGAGAACATAATAACTGCGGCTTCTTCTTTGATCGCTTCATTCCATTCTTCTCTAGTGTGTATATTTTTCATATGGCTGACACTCCTTTTTTTATCCTTGATCTATTTTCATATCCCCTAGTTTAATCCAATTTCGTTTCCGCATCCACTCAGAGAGGCTGAGACTGATCACGGCCGGCCCCGCGATCTGCAGAAGAAAAATAAGACCGACAATCCCCCAGGTCCAGCCCATACTCTCAAGCGTCATGATAGGACCAACCAGACCGCTTGTACCCATCCCTGCACCGGCTGCGTTGTTTTCCATTAAAAAAACCATCGTTGATAATGGAGCAAACACAGCCCCTGCCACTGTAGGCGGAATAAGTATTAAAGGGTTTTTAATAATGTTGGGGACCTGCAGCATAGAGGTTCCGATTCCAAGAGCTGCCAGACCGCTTACTCCGTTTTCCCTATAGCTGCTTACGGCAAACCCTGCCATCTGGGCGGCACATCCTACGGTAGCCGCTCCGGCCGCTATTCCTTCCAGCCCGAGCATAATAGCTATAGCTGCGCTTGATATCGGCGCAGTGAGCGCCAGTCCCATGAGCACCGCAACGAGTATTCCCATTATAAACGGCTGCTGGGCTGTTGCCCACATAATCAACTCGCCGAAGGTAACAAGCGCACTCTGCAGGACGGGTCCTACAAACGAAGCCACTGTAAATCCGGATGCAATAGTTACAAAAGGCGTTACAATAATATCGAGCTTTGTTTCCTTAGAGACGAGCTTACCAAGCTCAATAGACAGGAGAGCGGCAATAAAGGCTCCAGCCGGGCCGCCAAGCTCTGCCCCGGCTGCTCCTGTCACTACCGCCGAAAATAAAACGAGCGGCGGTGCTTTCAAGCCATATGCTATGGCTGCCCCTATAGCAGGGCCCATCAGTCCCATGGCAAGAGTACCCATATCTATAAAAAAGGGCCAATTCACCTGTTCACCAACTGTTTGAATAATTAAACCGATAATAAGGGAAGAAAATAAACCTAAAGCCATATAGCTCAGCGCCGTCACTCCGTATGTCTTTACAGATATGTTTACACCCTTACGCAAAAAAAAGGACTTCATCCAAGAGCCTCCTGTCATTTACTTTTCTTCAACTTCTCTATTATAATAATCCACTCTCCGGATTACAAGCAGGTTTTATGTAAAGCGAAAAAGGCTATGAATAGGGAGAGACAGAAGGAGGAATCATTGATGCAGTTAAACGTATATCTAGCCGGCCAGATACATGACAACTGGCGAGAGGACTTTCGGAAGAAAGCAGAAGATAAAAACCTTCCGCTCACCTTTTCCGGACCAATGGAAAATCACGAGCGCTCTGATAATATTGGGGAAGAAATTTTAGGAAAACAGCCAAACTCCATCGCAAAAGATGAAGCAGCTTCGAGCTTTAATAATCTGCGGACACAGCTGTTAATGCAGAAATCCGATGTCGTTGTTGCATTGTTTGGAGAACAGTACAAGCAGTGGAACACCGCTATGGATGCAAGTGCCGCCCTGACCATGCAGAAGCCGCTTATTATTATCCGGCCTAAAGAACTGCACCATCCTGTCAAAGAACTGGCAAATAAAGCAAATGCGGTGGTGGAAACACCCGGGCAGGCGCTCCAGGCTTTGGCTTATGTGTTTGATTAAGCAGCAAAGAACGCTCCTCCCATAGCGGAGAAGCGTTCTTTTTCTTTTACTGCTGCCTGAAATGCTGTCTCTGTCCTTCCAGCAGCTGCACGATGTGGGAAAACATAGACGTTCTCGAGATCATCCCATTTGTAAACACGCCGACAGCTCCTTCTTGATGACTGACTCCGCTTCGTGAGGTATAGTCGTCCATAATGTCTTTAAGCTCTTTTCCTTCCCGGAGAGAGATGAGAAATTCTTCAGGCAGTGCCAGTCTCGCCCCGGAAGCTGTATATACCCGGCTTCCATCAGCAAGAGCGCCCCAGCTGCATAAATACAATGTGCCGTCGACCAGCATAATACCGCCCTCCAGGCCAATTCCCCAATTTCCTTCATCTGAGCAGGCCCGGGCCCGTTCTATCGCTCCCTGCCTTGTTTCCTGATCGCTCATCGGCTGCTCGCTGATTGTTACCTCCACAGGCTTTCCTATTACCTGTAAAGCTTCGGAATACACAGAACGAACGGCATTGATTTTGGTTTCGTTTAAAGACCCGACTGTAATTAATGGAGACGGGTTCAAATTATACCTGGCTCCTAATGCTGTCCAGGGTGGACTGATCGGTATTCTGAACCAGTTTCACGATCAGTTCCTTCGCTGCTGCATAATCATCTACGTGCATAATCGAGGCTGCCGTATGAATATAACGGGAGCAGATGCCAATGACTGCTGAAGGCACTCCTTCATTTGTTGTATGCACCCGTCCTGCATCTGTTCCTCCCTGCGACATAAAAAACTGGTAGGGAATGTTATTTGATTCTGCGGTATCCAAAACAAAGTCACGCATGCCGCGGTGTGTAATCATCGTCCGATCAAATAAACGCAGGAGGGCTCCTTTTCCAAGGTGTCCAAAGGCATCTTTTCCACCGGTCGCATCGTTGGCCGGACTTGCATCCAAAGCATAAAATATATCCGGCTTGATCATCTGCGAAGCGGTCGCCGCTCCGCGCAGCCCTGCTTCTTCCTGCACCGTAGCGCCGGAATACAACCGATTAGGCAGTTCAGCATGCTGCAGTTCTTTCAAAAGCTCAATAGACAAGCCTGCTCCGTAGCGGTTGTCCCAGGCTTTAGCCATAATTTTCTTTGGATTAGCCATAGGTGTAAATGGGCAGATCGGCAGAATCGGCTGGCCGGGACGGATCCCGATTTGGGAGGCATCTTCTTTATCATCTGCTCCAATATCTATGTACATACTCTTCAAAGGCATTGGCTTGGAACGCTGCGACTCTTCGAGCAGGTGAGGCGGTGTTGAACCAATTACCCCGGTGACGGGTCCGTTATCTGTTAAAATCTGCACCCGCTGTGCCAGAAGCACCTGGCTCCACCAGCCGCCCAGTGTCTGAAAATTGATCATTCCTTTGTCATTTATGGATTTTACCATAAAGCCTACTTCATCCATATGTCCGGCTACCATCACTTTAGGGCCGTCTGGATTTCCTGTCTTTACGCCGAAAACGCTCCCCAGGTTATCCTGAATAACTTCCTCGCTGTATTTGGCAAGCTCGGTTCTCATATAGTCTCTCACCTGATGTTCAAACCCCGGCGCTCCCGGGAGTTCTGTAAGTACTTTAAACATATCCATAGTTTCCTGATTCATGTTGTACTCCTTTCGTGACTCAAACGATTTGGTTTTATTTTACCGAAGGTTTAACTTTTTATCTACCTTGGGAATATATAGACATTGGAAAAAATCATTCCATACGATATAATAAGTGGAAACGAGAAATGGAAAGGCAGGTTTGAATAATGAAAACAAGCGATATTCTAGTAGGGGTCGGCGTTGGAATCGTAGCTGGCTATGCTTTAAGTGAATGCACTGCAAAGGACCAAATCTCGCCCGAAAAAGCCTTGAAAAAGGTAAAGGAAAACGTGAAAGATCACATTTCCATTAACGGCTCCTGGATTCATATGACTCCGGAAAACTACAAAAAAGACCAGCTGGAATACCGGGTTTACCGCGGCGGCCTTTCTAGTACCAAAGAAGGCAGAACAAGCCAGATGGACTTTATTGTGGATGCCAAAACCGGCACCATTCTTGAACTTTCTTCTTAAAACAGATGTATCCTCCCTGTACGGTTTTTGTGCAGTGGAGGATTTTTTCATGCAAAAAAAGAGCTCCCATACGGGAACTCTTTCTTTTTTATGCGCGGATAGGTTTTTTAAGAATCGCGAGCAGAAGCATTGTTACAACAGATCCGATCAGGATCGACAATGCATACAGCCACGGGCCGCCTCCCTGCACAGCGTTTAGGAAGAATACGATAAATCCGCCGTGGGGAGCCAGAAGTTCTGAATTAAAGAACATTGCCAGGCCGCCGGCTGTAGCCGAACCAATTACTGCGGCCGGAATAACCCGGGCCGGGTCCGCTGCGGCGAATGGAATAGCTCCTTCTGTGATAAAGAAGCCGCCCATTAGATAGTTGGAAACACCGGCATCTCTCTGTTCTTTTGTAAAACGGTTTTTAAAGAATGTAGTAGCAAGTGCGATTCCGATTGGCGGAACCATACCACCGGCCATTACGGCTGCGTGCGGTGCGAAGTTGCCTGCTGTGATCATGGCGATACCAAACGTGAAGGCTGCTTTGTTAATTGGACCACCCATATCAACTGCCATCATACCGCCTAACAGAATACCAAGCAGAATAATATTTCCTGTACCCAGTCCTCCGAGCCAGTCCTGAAGGAAAATATTCAGGGTAGCTACCGGCGGAATAATAATAAAGTACATAATTAAACCGGTAATCATAATGTTTAAAACCGGATAGAACAAAATCGTTTTGATTCCGTCGAAGATTCTTGGAAGTCCTGCAAGAGCTTTTTTAATACCAAGTGCCATGTAACCTGCAAGGAAACCAGCAATTAGTCCTCCAAGAAATCCAGCTGTAACCGGATCTTCCCCAACGCCTTGTGTGGCCATTAAACCGGCGATCATACCAGGCGCAAAACCTGGGCGATCGGCAATGCTCATTGCGATAAATCCGGCCAGTACGGCAATAAAGAGTCCAAAGGCAAACTGTCCGCCGATGGCGTTAAGAGCTACAGCGAAAGTATTTTCCGGCTCGATGCCCCATAAGAAGGAGATGGCGATTAAGATACCACCGCCGACAACAAATGGAAGCATATTCGATACACCGTTCATTAGATGGCGGTAAATTGTGTTAATCACGCCTCGTTTTTCACCGGTGTTCTCTGATTTTGTATCTGATCCGGACGCTCTATGAATGGAAGCGTCTTTTTGTTTCGCCCGATTAAGCAGCTGTTCCGGTTTACGGATTCCGTCTGCTACCGGTACGGAAATAACAGGCTTTCCATCAAAACGGTCCATTTCGACTTTTGTATCTGCTGCGACGATAATCGCATCGGCATTGGCAATATCTTCATCGGTCAGACGGTTTTTCACGCCATCTGATCCATTCGTTTCCACTTTCAGGCGCATGTCCATTTCTTTGGCTTTCGCTTTCAGGGAGTCAGCTGCCATATACGTATGGGCAATACCTGTCGGGCAGGCAGTTACCGCAAGATATGTCGGTATGCCGGCATCTGCCGCACCTCCAGCAGGTGAAGCCTGGGCTGTCTGTTCTGCTTCGTCTTCTCCAAGTTTTTCTTTTTCTTTCTGATCGACTGCTTCCAGAATTTCTTCTTCACTGGAAGCCTGGAGCAGTGTTTCCCGAAAGCCTTCATCCATTAAAAGGGTGGAAAGCCTGGATAGTGTCTGCAGGTGGCTTTCATTTGCGCCTTCACTGGCAGCAATCATAAATACTAAATGAGCCGGCTGGCCGTCCAGTGATTCATAATCTGTTCCGCCTTTCGAGCGTCCAAAAGCGATGGAAGGTGTCTGCACCGCACTTGTCTTCGCGTGCGGTATAGCGATTCCTTCGCCGATTCCGGTCGTGCTTTCATTTTCTCTTGTCAAAATAGCTTCACGGTAACGATCCTTATCGCTCAGACGGCCTGCATCATCAAGCTTTTGTACTAACTCATCAATAACGCCGTTTTTTTCCGTAGACCGCAGATCAAGAATAATCGTGTCTTTCTTTAACAGTTCTGTAATTTTCATAACCATTCACCCCTCCAAATTACTATATGTTATAACCTTGTACACTCCATCTGCCCCAGCAGCTCTTCTACCTGTTCTTTTGTGCAGAACGTTTCTGAAAACGCAGTAGCACTTCCTGTCGCAACTGCAAAGGAGATAATATCTTCCGGCGTACTCTGCTTCTGGTGTTCATAGATAAATCCAGCTACAAGAGAATCGCCGGCACCTACTGAATTAAGCGGCTTTCTCGGCGGCACCTTAGCGATAAGCTGTCCTCCGTCATGCAGGTACAAAGCTCCCTCTCCAGCCATCGAGATTACTACATGATTCACACCAAAGTCTTCCCGAAGTCTGCTGCCGTAATGCACAGCCTGCTCCATCGTTTCTACTTCCGCGTTATACAGCTCCGCCAGCTCGTGATGGTTCGGCTTTACAAAATCAGGTCCTGCTTTTAATGCTTCCTTTAAGGCTTCTCCACTCGTATCCAGGTAACAGGTAATATTTTTTTCTTTTAACAGGTGGATCATTTCTTTATAAATCGTTTTCGGGAGGCTTGCAGGAACGCTACCCGCCAGAACAACACTATCTTCGGATGTTAATCCGGAGAGCTGGTCTTCAAGTTCCTTTATATTTTCTGCTGAAATCTCCGGCGAAGCACCGTTGATTTCGGATTCTGTATCCCCGCTGATTTTAATATTAATGCGGGTGTCACCTTCTACTTGAATAAAAGAGGAGGTAATACTTTCTTTTGACAAAGTGCTCTCAATATATCCGCCGGTGAATCCACCGACAAAACCAAGCGCTCTGCTCTCGGCTCCCATTCTCTGAAGCACCCTGGATACGTTAATTCCCTTGCCGCCGGGATATTTCCATTCACGGCTCGTCCGGTTTACGCTTCCTTCTTTAAAATGAGGGACTTCGATGACATAATCAACTGCTGGATTAAGCGTTACGGTATAAATCATATCTCCACTACCTTTACTCTGGTTTCCTGCTGAATTTTTCTGAGCTGATCTTTGTTGGCATAGCTGCTGGTGACGATCTGGGCGTCTGAGAGTTTTCCTACGTTTGCAAAAGAGACGTCGTAAATTTTTGAATGATCGGCAATGATCACGGCTCTCGTCGAATAAGAGATCGCTGTATGTTTGACAAGGGCTTCATCGGGATCAGGTGTGGAATACCCGTAGTAAGGATGAATGCCGTTAATACCGACAAAAGCTGTATCAAAGCGGAATTCCTTAAGCGTTGAAGCTGCCTTTTCTCCTGCCAGGGCTGCTGTGCCCGGCTTGGCACGGCCACCGGTCACATACGTTGGAATGTTATGCTGTAAAAGCAGCGGTACATGAGTAATCCCGTTTGTTACAACCGTTACCTGTTTGTCTTCTAAAAAAGGAATGAGTGCAAGTGTTGTTGTGCCCGCATCCAGAAATATACTTTCTTTTTCCTTCACCATGGAAGCTGCCCATTCAGCAATTTTATATTTTTCCGGCTGGTTTGCAGCTTCTTTTTCCGCAATGGTCGGCTCGTATATTTTCTGACGGGATAAAGAAGCGCCGCCGTGCACCCGCTTAATGAAATTATCTGATTCAAGATCATTTAAATCTCTTCTTATCGTGGATTCGGATGCCCCGGTTTTATCAACGAGATCCTGAATCGACACGACTTCTTTGAGTTTTAGCTCCTGAACGATGGCTTCTTTTCTTTGAGCATGCAGCAACTTCTTCTCCCCCCTTTGTATGCAGTTTTCAAAAAGTAAGCGTTTACTTTTTGATCCTCTGGATGAATTAATGATCTCTTAAAAAGATAATAACACCACTTTCATTCAAAATCAATCAAAATAAATCATAAATAGGCAATTATTTTTTAATATCATTCATTTTCATTCAAAATTGGTCATTAAATCACAAAAAAAACAGCCATCTGGCTGTTTTAACGGGTTAAATGGATATTTTATTTATATAATCGTGACGCCGGGTTATTGCTAACCTAAAATAATGTAGATAAAAGCGCAGAAAATACGTTCAGGCCTTTAATTGCTCTTTTCTATTGTTTGTTTTGGCTGGCCGCTGCTGTCGTATTGAATTGCCCGGTACTTATAGTCATGATAAAAAGTAAACCATGCTTCGTTATTGTAGCCTATATCCATATATTTTTGTTTGACGGCAATGGAATCCATAGGATAGTCATCATAAGCCATGACCCAGAGTACATTCTGGTGGGCATGGGTGCCCATATTATCGGCCATATGAATCAGCATATTATCTTCCTGTTCAATCGTAAGCAGGCTGATTCCTGCACTGTGTCCACCTGTCCACTGCAGCTTCAGGCCGGGCAGAAGTTCCAGTTCCGTATCAAAAAGTTTTACCTGATGCTCAATTGGCTTCCAGTTTTGTTTCCAATACGTACTTTTGGAACGGATATTGGGATTTGTAAGCTCCTCCCACTCTTTCTGTGAAATATGAACTGATGCTTCAGCAAAAGCCGGAACTTCCTGTTCGTTCTCCCATTTCACCAGCCCTGCGCAGTGGTCAAAATGCATATGAGTCATTAATACGTCATCAATGTCCTCCGGCTGAAGCCCGAGTGATTTTAGATCTTCTTCTACAAAGGATTCTTCTGTAATACCTAGATTTTTCATTTGTTTTTCATTAAATCTGCCGTTTCCGAGTCCGGCTTCCAGCAGAATATTCTTTCCATGTCCTTGAATTAAAATAGGATCTGACCTTAATTCAATCTGGTTATTTTCATTAACGGGATATTTCTTTGACCATAATGCTTTCGGAACAACCCCGAACATAGCCCCGCCATCGAGATGGGTTACGCCTCCACGAAGCCAGGTCAGTGTGTAATCCCCAATACGAAGTGTGTCCATGCGGCAGTCTCCTTTCTATTTATGTAATCGCTAACATTATTTAGTATATCATTAAAGAGAGGCCGGAGCCCCTCTTATCTATTGAAAACGGGCGCGCAGCATGTAAATCGGCTGGCCCTTTTCGGCAAATTTCGCTTCATATTCTGTCATAATGTTTCCTTCTGCTTCTTCGCTGTGATGCAGATCCAGTCTCACTGTTTCAAATTTCATACCAAATTGGCTCATGCTTTCCAGCGAATACTCAAACAGCCCCTGATTGTCGGTTTTAAACTGAATCATACCATCTGGTTTGAGAACTTTCTTATATAGTTCTAAAAACAATGAATAGGTAAGCCTTCGTTTCTCGTGTCTTTTTTTAGGCCATGGATCCGTGAAATTAATATACAGCTGATCCACTTCGTTTTCCGCAAACATCTGATCCAGAAAAAAAACATCGCCGTTGATAAAACATAAATTATCCGGTTCTTCCTCAACTGCACGCTGCACACCGGTTACAAGCACACTGTCGTACACCTCAACGCCGATGTAGGAGATATCGGGGTTTGCCAGGCTCATGTCATTTAGAAACTTACCTTTTCCGGTCCCTACTTCCACATGAATCGGCCGCTCGTTTCCAAATTCTTTTTTCCATTGGCCTGCAGGCGCATCTTCGCCGAGCTTTACATATTTTTTATTTTCGTTAATATAGTCCGAAGCCCATGGTTTATAACGCAATCTCATAGCATAATACTCCTTGTTTATTTATTTTCGTCTGTTGACGTCTTCTCTCGTAGGAAGAGCGGCCATAGCCCCTTTCACAGAAGCGGCCAGTCCTCCCGACACACTTGCTGCACGGGCAATATCCATCCATTCTTCCTTTGAAAGATGTTGGATTGGCTGTCCTTTTTCAATGATGGCGCTCAGCAGGCCGGAAACATAGGCATCTCCCGCTCCCGTTGTGTCTACCGCATCTACCTTTTCGACAGGAACGTCCCACTTTTCTTTTCCCACGATAAGGGTGCTGCCCAGCTCCCCTTTCGTAATAATAAGAACGGGAATATTATATTTCTGCATCTGTTGAAGCGCACTGTCCTCATCTGCTTCCCCACTGATAAGCTCCAGCTCTTCTTCTGATACTTTAACAATATCTGCTTTTGGAAGCATCTCCTTAATCTGTTCAACAGCTTCTTCTATCGACGGCCACAGGGCCGGACGGATATTTGGATCAAAAGAAAGAAGCATCTGCTTTTCCCTGGCAGAATTTACTGCTTTATAGGTGGCTCGGCGGGCGCTGTCTCCTATTAATGAAATAGAACCGTAATGCAGGACAGAAGCTTTTTCAAATAGATCTTCTTTAATATCTGCTTCTTCAAGCAGCTGGTCTGCAGCCGGATTAATGTAAAAATCAAAAGCTCGTTCTCCATTACTGCTGTTGGTTACAAACACGACGCCTGTTTTTGTCTCTGTTGTAAAAGAAATCATTTCTGTTTTAACACCAAAGCTTTGAAGCGTATCAAATAAAAACCTTCCCATTACGTCCTCTCCAAGCTTGCCGGCAAAATAGGAATCGATCCCCATTTTTGCCAGGCCGACTGCCACATTAGCCGGAGCCCCGCCAGGGCTTTTAATAAACTGGGAGTTGGAGCTGTCTGTTGGAATAAAGTCAATTAAAGCTTCGCCTAAACAAATCACACCTGATTTCATTGTAGTTCCTCCTTATGTATGATTCTGGAAAATATGCCTCTCTGAGAACCAGAGAGGCATAGGTATCATTATTGTTCCCGCTTTTTTTCCGCGGTAGTTTTAAAAGAAGCTGTCTGTAAATAAGTGATCCATTGGGAAGCAGTCAGCAGGTCATTTTTGCGCTGATGCTCCAGCGCCTGCTGCAAAGCATGGGACACAACGTACCAGTTCATCTTTGTTTTCAGGGTTTCTGTTAACGATAGTCCGTAATGATCAAGCCATGCTGTCCATTCTTTTTCGGGGATATATTCATGAAGAAGCAGACCGATGTCATAGGCCGGATCTCTGACAGAAGCACTGTCCCAGTCGATAAGATATAGATCTCCCCGGCTGTTTACGATCCAGTTATTATGATTCATGTCTCCATGGCAGACGACCATTTTAGCCGGTGAAACGTACTGAAGTTCTTCTTTTAAATAACAAATGGCATCCGCCATGGCCGGATGTTTTTCCTCGAGATTATGATAGCAGTTCTCTAATTCTTCGACGATAAGCTCCGGTGTTCTCGGCTTATTGCCGATACGCTGAAACATATCCAGCAGCTCTGCCGAAGAATGGATTTTTGAAAGAAGCTCTGCCACCTGCCGCTCGCCCATATCTTTCGCGCGCAGTTCCCTGCTGTTGACCCACTTTTGTGCTGTAATCACGTCCCCATTTTCCAGGCGCTTTGTCCACAGAAGTTTTGGAACGATTCCTTCTGCAGAAAGAACAGCTAAAAAAGGAGAGGAATTTCTTTTCAGAAAAATTTTCCGTTCACCCATCCAGGCAATGTAGGCTTCCCCGCTTGATCCTCCTGCCGGCTTTACGTTCCATCCGTCTCCTAATTGAAATTCCAATATATTCACTCTCGTTTTGTTTGTGTCATCTGAGTTTTTCATAATGGAATCCTTTATTATTTATTCGCCTGTACAGGCCTTTTTTATACTTGCGCAACAAGAACAACGGTGCTCAACGGCGGTATCGTTATCTCATTAGAGCGAATCGTTCTTAATGGTATCAAAGAAGCTATATCTCCGTCAACGATCATATGAAACGTTTTCTCTTCATTCAGCGGAAGCGTCTGTTCAAGCGGAGAGGCATTAAAAAACAGCTGCAGCTCTTCCACTTCATTTTCCCACTTCACCGCTGTACAGCCATTTTCTGTCGACAGTACTTCAAAAGCACTGCGGACTGCTTCCTTACTGTCCAGACGAAGCACTGCATATTTTTTTCGGATCTCCAGCAGGTTTTTAATATAATTTATAGATTCTGCATTGCGGTTCTTCTGCTCCCAGTCCAGCTGATTGATCCATATCGGCGATTTGTAGCTGTTTTCCACCTCATGCTTTGTCCGGTAGAACTCCTGTCCTGCATGGAGAAAAGGCACTCCCTGCGAAAGAATGACGATAGAAGAAGCAAGTCTGTGCATCCGTTTAATGTCTTCTGTTTCCATTTCCGGCCTGGTCTGCACGAGCTGATCCCACAGCGTATAGTTATCATGGCATTCCACATAATTAATGGACTGCTGCGGCGATTCAAACAAGGGACCCTGCTCCATTTCTTCCAGTACAGAGCCGCTCAGGTAAAAAGGAAGCTCTGAGGCATTTTCTCCTCCTCCGTTCACAAATCCAGGGTTTTCCAGGTCCATGTGGCTGCCTTTGGAAAAATCCCTGACACCGTCATTAAAAAAACCAACGGCCGGGAGTTCGCCGGCATGCTCGAGTGTGGCTCTCTGCTCTGGAGGCAGGCTCGTATCCAGATCCCATCCTTCCCCATAAAATAGGCTGTCTTTCTTACGTTCGGAGACCAGTTCTTCTGCCTGGCGGATAGTTTCGATATCATGAATTCCCATAAGGTCAAACCGAAAGCCGTCTACATGATAAAAATCCATCCAATGCTTTAAGCTGTCCAGTATATACTTTCTCATCATTCCCCGTTCCGAAGCTGTGTCATTCCCAACACCGGTTCCATTTGATAACTCTCCTGAATCGGTAAAGCGGAAAAAATAGCCGGGCACCAATATAGACAGCGGAGACGTCTCTGCATTGTAAAAATGATTGTATACGACGTCGAGCACAAGCCGGAGGCCGTGGGCATGAAGGTGGTTAATAAACTGCCAGCATTCTTTCACTTTTGCTGTTGGATCGAGCGGATCGCCTGCATAGCTTCCTTCCGGTACAAAGTGGTGAATCGGGTCATATCCCCAGTTGTAGGCGGGCGGATATTCTTTTTCGTCTATGCTGCCAAAATCCTGAAGCGGCAGAATTTGTACATGTGTAGCTCCCAGATCTTTAATATAGGTTAAGCCGGGAGATACGGCTTCTCTGTTTTTCCCCATTTTGGTCCATGCCCCGAACTTCCCTTTCTGGTACATGCCGCTTTTGTAATGGGCACTAAAGTCTCTCATATGCACTTCATAAATAACGGCATCCACCGGGCTGGAAAAGGCGGGAAGTGACACAGGTTTTCCAAGACCCAGCTTTTGTGTATCTATGACAACAGAAGCGTGGCCGTTTACCGTTGACGAGACCGCGTAAGGATCTGCGGTCCGATGATAGTCCCCGTTAATCAGCACTTCATACTGATAAGCCGCTTCATGTAGAGACCGTATCGTGGAAAATCGGTAAACCCCTTTTTCGGTACGTTTCATCGGCAGTCGTTCCAGTACAATATCGGTGTTGCCCGTATCTACTAAAAGAACGTACGCCTCCTCTGCTACAGGGGTCCAGACTGCGAAGTTTGTTCTGCTGTTCTCGCAGACGGCTCCGAGATCATTGCCATCGTAGTAATATTTCTCTTCAAATTCGGGGGAACGCGGACTTTCTCCGATTTCTACAATAATGTCCAGTTCTTCTTCTTCCGATAGAATCCGGTATCTTACACCTGCTTCCAGTTCTTCTGTCATATGAAGAACCGTCCTATCCTCCATTATTTCCATGTTTTCTATTTGCAGCTTTTCTTCTTCATGACCCTGGACTATATACAGCGCTTCCATATTAATATCTGCCGTATGAATTATTGTTACTATCTGCAGGTTATTCATGAAGGCTTTAATCGTTCTGCTTTCTGTCGCAGCGGATGCATTCATCGTCTTTCGCTCCTCGTGTAATAATCTTTTTTTTCTATAGAAAGAGTGATATAGTATTATCCGTTCCATTATAAAAATGCAGTTCCAGCAAACAGGAGGATATTTATGAGTAATTCATCTCAGCATAGAGCAAGGCTTCTTATTTCATGCGCCGACCAGCCCGGTATTGTAGCGGCCGTATCCGATTTTTTCTTTAAACAAGGCGCTAATATCGTGCAGTCGGACCAATATACAACCGATCCGGAAAATGGCATGTTTTTCATGCGTATTGAGCTTGATACAAACCAGCAGGCTTCTGTACAGGAGCTTCGGGACGCTTTTTCCGCAGTCGCCGCTTCTTTCCAGATGGACTGGCGCCTCGAAGATGCACAAATAAAAAAGAGAATCGCCATTTTTGTATCAAAAGAAGATCACTGCCTTCTCGAGCTGCTGTGGCGCTGGCGTTCCGGGGAACTCGATGCAGAAATTCCCCTCATTATCAGCAACCATGAAACGATGAAAGATGTGGCAGAAAGCTATGGTATTTCTTTTTATCATATACCTGTTGATAAAAAGAATAAACAGTCTGCGGAGTCTGAAGCCTTAAGATTAATTGCTTCCCACCGTGTTGATGTTGTCGTTCTTGCACGGTATATGCAGATTCTAAGCGACTCGTTCGTCGAATCGCTTGAAAATAAAATAATCAACATCCATCATTCTTTTCTTCCGGCGTTTATCGGCGCCAATCCTTATCAGAAAGCATTTGACCGCGGCGTTAAATTAATTGGGGCCACAGCCCATTATGTAACAAATGATCTGGACGAAGGACCGATCATCGAGCAGGACGTCCTGCGCGTCAACCACCGTTATGCCGTAAAAGAATTAAAAGTAGCAGGCAGAAACGCAGAGAAGCTCGCTCTTGCCCGTGCAGTAAAATGGCACATTGAAGATAAAGTTCTCGTTAACCAGAATAAAACGATTGTCTTCCCATAAATGTGTTAAATCGGCCGTCCTCTTTTACTGATCAGAGGGCGGCCGATTTTTCATGCGTGATTGAGTAAGAGTATGCTTAAAAAGAGCTTCTGCCGCCTGTATTTGGGCGCGCTTCACAGGAGACGGATTTCTTTTTTTCGCTTCCAGCCAGGCGGGAAGCGTCTGTTTATCTATTAATTCAGCCGATCCTGCATACCCCTTCCGGTCGATAATCGAACCGGGGGCAATTATTTCTTTTCTGATAGGGAGCTCAATGCCGTCTGCTTCCATAATAGTTGCAGCCATGCTCGTCATTCGCTGCATAGGAATAGCGGGATTAAGGGTTTTGGTAATAGTGCCTTCTGCATATTCATTCCAAAATCTTCCTGTTGATGTATCAAATACGCTGTTCATTTTTCCTTCCAAAAGAAACATGCAGATAATTTCTGTCGGTGTTATCACAATAATATCCAGTTCTACAGGCGCACTTTTTATATGAAACACTGGACGGAATAATACAAAAAAGTTGTCCGGCCATTCTCTTAGGAAATATTTCAAATGCTGGTTATAACGAAGTGATGGAGCAATAGTTGATTCCTCCAGCAGAGACGAACTTGCCCACCGCAGCTGCGATTGAAACAGCTCTTCGTAAAACGCTTCAATAAGCTGTTCTTTTGTTTTTCCCCGGTAAAACGCAAGAATATCCTGCTCCGGCGGGTTCTTTTCAGGCATAGCAGCTTCTATAGTCGTACGGCAGCGTTTTTTTAGAATCGTTCTTCTGAAAAAATTCTCTTTCGCTTTAAACCATTCTTCTTCCACCGGTTCCGGTTCTTCCAGAGGTTCATTGATAGAAGAGGTGTTGGCTTCGAGCCAGGCTGCTTTCATTTTCTTCCAGCGCTCCTGTTTAAATCTGGAAAACTGGCTGGAATAATGGTACATATCAAGCTCATACCGTGATGCATAGTCAGATAGCTTTAAAAGCTGGGCCATAAACGCTCTCCTCTCTTACTATATAGTATACACAATCTCAGGCCTTCTTATTTAAAAAACGAGAAAAGCGAGCAGAGGAGCGATGATTGAAACTATAATTGCACTGACGGTCATCGCAACAGAACTGGCTGCTCCTTCTTCTTCACTATTTTCAAGTGCTTTTGCGGTTCCAATAGCGTGAGCTCCGCTTCCCATTGCCATTCCTCTCGCAAAGGGGTGAGTAATACGAAACCATTTAAGAATGTAAGGTGCCATCATCACCCCGCCGATTCCTGCTATCATAACAAATACTGCCGCAAGAGCCGCTATACCCTCCAGGGACTCAGCTACGCTCATAGCAATAGGTGCCGTAACGGATTTTGGCAGTACAGAAGCAAGAAGCTCCTGCTCGTTTGTAACTAATATGGAAAGACTCCATCCCGAGGCAGTTCCCGCTGCAGCACCGACAGCTGAGCTGCAGAGAATAGGAATAAAATAGCGCCTTAGTAATTTCCGTTGACTATACAGCGGATAGGCGAGAGAAACAACAGCTGGTCCCAAAAAATATTCGATCCACCGGCCTCCCTCCATGTAAACAGGATAGGAGATGTTTCCCGCCTCCAGCACTCCGATAATCAGCAGCGTTCCAATCAGGACAGGAAGCGTGAACGGAGAGGGAAAACGTTTGTACAGCTGCTTTGCCGCTATGTACATTCCTATTGTCAGCATAATCATTAATACAGCAGTGATCACATTATTCATGTTTCTGCTTCCTCCCCATCAACTGCTGCGCCGTTACGCCCGCCAGCGCCATAACGATAAAAGTACTCACAAGCGTAATGCCTACAAGCCATATACCCGATCCTGTAAAGAGTGAATAATACTGCATAATGCCGACCGTCACCGGCAGAAAAATCAGCGGCATGTTCCGGAGCACAAGAGCGGTTCCTTCCTGAATCCAGCGTGGATCCAACAGGCGCGCTGAAAATGCCATAAATAATAAAATCATTCCAAGTATGCTTCCCGGCACCGGCAGATGGAGCCACTGCTGAAGCAGAGAGCCCGCACCATAAAATAGAAATAGAACAGCAATATGTAGAATCAGGCGAAATAAAGCCATATAGTGGGACACCTCTTTACGATATGGTAAAATTCTGTTGAAGTCTTGATAAAATGCGCAGAAAGCAGGGATTGCATGCTTGTTGTAAACAATGTATCAGAATTAGTAGGAAACACGCCACTAGTTAAATTAAACAGACTGCCCGAATCCGGCGGCGCTGATGTTTATTTAAAACTTGAATACCAGAATCCAAGTGGCAGCGTAAAGGACCGCGCTGCTTTAAATATGATTAAAACAGCAGAAGAGCAGGGCCTGATTCACAAAGACACTGTTATTATTGAGCCCACCTCAGGCAATACTGGTATCGGGCTTGCAATAACCGCGTCTGCCCGCGGGTATCAATCTATTTTAGTTATGCCCGATACGATGTCGCTCGAACGGATTAATCTGCTGAAAGCTTATGGAGCAAAGGTGGAACTGACGCCGGGAGATAAAAAAATGCCCGGAGCGATTGAACGCGCTCACGAACTGGTTAAAGAAATCCCCAATGCCTATATGCCGATGCAGTTTGAAAACGAAGCTAATCCGGAAGCCCACCGTCTGACCACAGCGCTCGAGATCAAAGCAGCTGTAGAAGAAATAGGCAGGCCGCTCGCCTCTTTTGTAGCTGCATCCGGTACCGGCGGCACGATTACAGGTACCGGCGAAAAATTAAAAGAATTCTATCCTGATCTTGACGTGCTCGTCGTAGAGCCTTTCGGCTCCCCAGTGCTTTCAGGAGGAAAACCGGGTCCGCACAAGCTCGTTGGTACAAGCCCCGGCTTTATCCCTCCTATACTCAACCAGAAGGTTTACAGCCGGATTGATACAGTAACCGATGAAGATGCTTATCATATCACAAGACGGCTGGCCAAAGAAGAAGGGATCCTGGTGGGACCTTCTTCAGGCGCCGCCTGCTATACTGCTTTAGAAAAGGCAAAAACCCTTTCGCCTGATGAAATAGTGATTGCGATCGCCTGTGATACTGGAGAGCGTTATTTGAGCACGGATTTATTTGAGTTTGAATAAATAATAGGTAAAAAGACTCCATATATTAAGATTATATGGAGTTTTTTTTAGAAAATTGGAAAACCTTCGGAATTATTGTACAATAAGAGAGTAAAGGGTGCTGTTTTTTTGTAAAATATATTATCAGCTGTATACTCAATACACTCTAGTTATACCATCAGACCCAGAACCCATTGACCTATTACATAAAGCAGCTTCCCTCTACAACGTGCTTTATAAATCATGGATAAGGAGTGGTTTTTTGAGAACTTCAACCGACCGTATGATCACGCGAGTAAAGTCCATCTATATTTATATCAAACAGAAGGGGACAGTGACAACGACAGAATTGGTTGACGAGTTCGGAATCACACAGCGGACGATTCAAAGAGACTTGAACGTTTTGGAGTTTAATGACCTTGTTCACAGTCCTTCCAGAGGAAAGTGGGCAACTACCCGAAAGCGCGTAAAAGCATCCTGATATGCTGAAAGCTGTTTCATCCTATGCTGATTGTAAAGCGCACAACCCTCCGGTCTGCAGCCGGAGGGTTGCTGTCTGTCAGGAATTCTGCAGCTCTTCTATTTCTTCCTCACGTAAATCCCTGTATTCTCCAGGCTTCAGCTTAGGATCCAGCGAAATGCTGCCAATTTGAATTCTTTTTAAAAACAGCACTTCCTTACCGACAGCGTGGCACATTCTTTTCACCTGATGAAATTTCCCTTCCGAGATCGTTATGTGCACCAGCTTCTCCGCCTCATCGACTTCCTCCAGAACAGCAGGCTTTGTCTCATATCCATCATCAAGAACGATACCTTGTGTAAATGCCTTCTTGTCTTCTTCTGTCACATTCTCGTCCAGCACGGCTTCATATACTTTGGCCACGTGTTTTTTTGGAGATGTAATCCCGTGGGCAAACTTACCGTCATTGGTCAAAATCAACAGCCCTTCAGTATCTTTATCGAGCCGTCCCACTGGAAAAGGACGGCGTACCAGGTCGTCCCACTCCAATATATTTACAACTGTTTCATGCATATCGTCTTCTGTTGCCGAAATCACACCCTGCGGCTTGTTCATCATCAGATATACGAATTCCCTGTACTCCACCGGCTCCCCTTTTACCGTTATCACATCTTTATCTGGATTCACCTGTGCAGAAAAACTTTTTATCTTTTTTCCGTCCGCTTCTACAGCACCCTGCTTTACGAGCTTTTTCACTTCCGTTCTCGTACCGTATCCCGTATGGGCCAGAAGTTTATCAATTCTCATTCTGCTCCTCATTCTGCTCCTCCTTCTGCTTCCAGATTTTCTTTACAAAGCCTCCATGTTCACCGCGGATGTGTGCATGTATAACCCCGGCCGGAATCTGCTGCAGGACAGCTGTTCTTACCGGCTCCGGAATGTTTTTGGCCGTGAGCTTTTTTTCAAGCTTTAAAATAAGGTCTACCGTCTCCTCCACTGCTGTCTGGTTCGCTTCGAGCACTTCTATTTCTTCTCCGTGTATTACGTTAAAAGAACCCTGAAGCCATTTTTCGAAATAGGTTTTTTCTGTCGGAAAGCTCTCCGGCACGACGAAAGTTCCACCGTTTTTTTCCAGATCGGCCTGGAGGGCGTGACCGGCAAATTTTGCCGGCACTATCGTATAACCGGGATAAAGCGTCTGAATATCTTCTGTCCGGATAGAGGTTGACGTAATATAGATTGCAGCGTGTTCAGGAAATGTATGAATGTTTTCCTCTAAAAAAGATAGAGCCGCTTCTTCTGGAAGCGCAATAATAACATTTGTATATTCTGGAAACGAAACCGGCGGTATATAATACGCATTTATATTTTCATCTACGTGCTGTTTTGTCCTGTTATAGACAGGAAGCGGTTTATCCGGATGGGCATTGACCATCATTTTTGCAAGTTTTCCAAATCCGATTATTAACATAGATAATTCTCCTTCGTATTATAAAAGTAAAAAGGAAAAACGCTACCTATAACAATCTAGATAGCGCTCGATTCCTGGGCGGACTTTTTCCGGTCCAACGATGTATATTTAGAAATATTAGCTAGAATACCGAGCAGAATCATTGTTACCAGAAGCGAGGATCCGCCATAGCTCATCAGCGGAAAGGTAAGCCCTGTAATTGGCATTAACCCTGTAGCAGCACCGGCATTAATGACCGCCTGGCTTAAAAGCTGGAAGACAATTCCGAAAGCAAGCAGCGTACCAAACTGGCTGCGGTTGCGAATGCCAATTAATGAGCCTCTCCAGGCTATTATTCCAAGACACAACAATATGAAACCAATCCCGAAAATACCAAGTTCTTCCGCCACCACTGCCAGAATAAAATCTGTATGCGGTTCCGGCAGAAAGTGCATTTTCTGTACACTCTGCCCGAGCCCTGTGCCGAACAAACCGCCGTGGGCAAAAGCAATATATGATTGGATAAGCTGATAGCCGCTTCCACTCGCAGCCTCTGCGACTTCAAAAGGATCGCGGAATGCGGTCAGACGCTGCACCCGGTATGGCTCAATTGCGGCCAGGATACCAATTACAACAGCTGCCACCGCTCCAAGACCGGCAATATGGCTTATTTTAGCACCTGATAGATATACGATAACCCCGGTTGTCATAATAATAGAGGCGGCCGTTCCTATATCAGGCTGAAGGGCAATTAAAGCAAATATGACAACAATCATAACAAGCGGAGGCAGAACGCCCGTCACTAATCGATTGATATACGTTTGTTTTTTTGAGTATACGTATGCTAAGTAAATAATCACCGCTATTTTAACAAATTCAGCAGGCTGAACCGTAAACGGCCCTATACTAAACCAGCTTGTTGCTCCATTTACTTCATTGCCGATTATTAGAACCAGAGTAAGCGATACAATTGATATCAGCATCATAAAAGGAATAAATACCTGGAAACGCCGGAAGGGAAAATGCATAAAAAAGATAAACATCAGGGTTCCCAGAATAAAAAAGATAAGCTGTCTTTGAAAAAAGTGCGCAGGATTGTCATATAAATCAATAGCAAGCGGGAAACTGGCGCTGTAGATCATAACCAGCCCAAAAATGGCGAGTGCAAAAGCAGCCCCGATCATCCACCAGTCGTAATTTTTATATTTTTGCACGTTGATTATTCACCTCAGAAGCCTTTCTTTTTAGAGTATAGCATGCACTATGCATCGCTGCCTTTACGCAGAAAGCATTTATTTTTTAAGAATAGAAAATCTGTCTCCGAGAACCTTGCCGGCCAGGCCGATTTTCACAGTAATAATGAAGTAAAGAAGGATACCTGTGACCATGGCAAATAGTTCTATCAGAAGCGCATTCATCCAGGAAACGAGCGGGAACAGCTGCTCTGCTCCTTCTTTAACGATAATCACTCCAAGACTCATCACAATCGTAACCGCAGCAATTAAAATGGTCCGTTTGATTAAAGGACGAAAATCAAAATCAGCGTACTTCGCGATAATTACCAGATTGAAGATAATGGCTGCGGTAAATCCGAGGAACGTACTGATGATAGCTCCCATGGAACCGAGTGCGATTAAAAGCGGATACGTTAAAATCAGTTTTATTAGAATTCCCACTATAAGCGAAAGCACAGCAAAGCGCTGCTGGTTAATGCCCTGCAGCATCGCCGCACTCACAGAAAACAGCGAAAACAGAATCGCTACCGGCGCATAATAGCGCAGAATATATCCTCCGACTTCAATATCATTTAAGCCGAACAAAAGCGCAAATGTAGGATATGACAACAGCATTAATCCCGCAGATGCCGGTACGGCCAAAAAGATAATAATCTGGAAAGCCTGTGTAATCTGGTTCTGCAGAACCTCATCATTCTGACTCGTAAACGACTTGGTAATTGCAGGAATCAACGTTACGCTCATAGCTGTTGCAATAGCTACCGGAATCAGAATCAGGCGGTGTGCCGAACCGGAAAACACGCCGTACATCGTTTCTGCTTCTCCGAGCGTATAGCCGGAAGCGGTAAGCGCATTGTTAAATGTAAATAAATCCACGAGCTGGAACAGCGGAATAGCCAGCCCAACAAATGAGAACGGGAGGGCGTACATAATAAGCTCTTTGTACATATTAGATAACGGCAGGTTGTGATCAACCGTGCTTTCATTTACCTGCTGATCAATAAAGTGCTTTCTTTTTTTCCAATAAAATAGTAATACAGCCAGTCCTCCAAGACCGCCGACAAAAGCGCCGAATGTAGCAAATCCTACCGCTGTACCAAGGTCTCCATCCATTATGTAAAGAACAGAATACGCCATGCTTAGAATAAATACGATACGAATCAGCTGCTCAAGAACCTGGGAAACAGCTGTAGGCCCCATAGACTGATTGCCTTGGAAATAGCCGCGGATTACTGCCATCGCCGGTATAATGATCAATGCAACACTGACCATCCGGATAACAAACGTAACATCTATCAGGGAGTTCCCATCCAGGTCGCTCGGATCACTAATAATCCATCCGGAAATGACGGGTGCCATGGAGAATAATACCAAAAATGCAAGGAAGCCGGTAATACTCATAAACAGAATGCCGGTTTTCAACAGGCGCTGGCCCGTTTTATAGTCTCCCATGGCATTATATTTGGAAACGAATTTTGAAACGGCCATCGGCACACCGAGAGTGGCCATACTGAGCAGAATTACATAGGGCTGGTAGCCGTATTGGTAAAGAGCCAGCCCCTGCTGGCCCACCATTGCTACAAAAGGGAAAACATATATCATGCCTAGAATTTTTGAGGCGAACGTTGCCATCGTTAATATCATCGTACCACGTAAAAATTTCGAGTCGGTCATACATTCATCTCCAATTAGTTACTAAATCTCATCCTTGAGAATTTTACCATAATTTTCACTGAGAATCTTGTAAATCATTGGAGAAGAACAAATATTTTATCTTATTACCCTATCATTGCTTTTAAATAATAGGTTCTTGTGCGAGGGCCGTCAAATTCGCAGAAATAGATTCCCTGCCATGTACCGAGCACTAATGCTCCGTCAGCAACAATAATCGTCTGCCCCGTCCCTACAGTGCTTGCTTTCAAATGAGAAGCCGTATTCCCTTCCGCATGGCGGTACTTTTCATGATCCCACGGGTATACTTCATCGAGTCTCATAATCATATCTTTTTTTACGTCCGGATCTGCATTTTCGTTCACCGTAATACCTGCGGTTGTGTGGGGGCAGTACACTGTAATTGTTCCATCGCTGACAGCCTGTTCTTTTACATATTTTTCAACTTCTCTTGTAATATCAATAAATTGATCTCTTGTTTTTGTTTTCAGCTGCATTTTTTTCATTGCTTTCCCAGCTCCTCTTCGCTGCCGCTCCCATAGTAGGAGACAGCATGATTATTTGTTATGATAGGATTACTTCAAAAATACACGTTGATGACAATATGTTTATACAAGGAAAGGATATCATAATGCGATACGATACCATAGTGGTAGGAGGAGGACCTGCCGGCCTGATGTCAGCAGCAGCGGCTGCTGAACACGGGGCACGCGTCCTTCTGCTTGATAAAGGAAAAAAACTCGGACGCAAGCTTGCTATTTCCGGCGGAGGACGCTGTAATGTCACAAACCGGATGGAACTTAAGCAGCTTATTGAGCATATACCCGGTAATGGAAAATTTATGTACAGCCCTTTTTCCAATTTTAATAACGAGGACATTATTGCTTATTTTGAAGGACTCGGCATTGAGCTGAAGGAAGAAGACATGGGTCGGATGTTTCCGGTAAATGATAAAGCCGTCACCGTCGTGCAGACTCTTTTACAGGAACTCGACAGGCTGGAAGTGGAAACGAGAAAACAGACAAAGGTTGCTTCTCTTCTGATTGAAAATGGCAGAATTGAAGGGCTGGTCCTGGAAAACGGAGAAAAGCTGTATGCTCCTTCTGTCATCATTGCGACCGGAGGCAAATCCGTTCCGCAGACAGGAAGTACCGGAGATGGTTATCCGTGGGCGGAAGCTGCGGGTCATACGATTACGGAGCTTTATCCGACCGAGGTTCCGATTACGTCCAGCGAACCGTTTATCCAGCAGAAAGTGCTGCAGGGGGCATCATTTCAGGATGTGGCTTTAACCGTCATGCAGCCTAAAGGAAAAAAAATCAAAACCCACCGCGGCGGATTTATCTTTACTCATTTTGGCGTCTCCGGACCGATCAGCCTGCGCTGCAGCCAATACGTTGTAAAGGCATTGAAAAAATATAAAACGGACACGATACCTTTATCACTTGCGCTGTATCCGGACAGCAGCCCGGAAGCTATTTTTCAGCAGTTTATTACTCTTAAAAAAACAAACGGCACAAAAAACAGTAAAAATGCGCTGAAGTCGTGGCTGCCGGAAAAAACACTGCTGTTCTTTCTCGAACGTGCCGGTATAGCTGCCGACGAACCGTTGGACACGATAACAAACGATGCCCTGCGAAAGCTGGCTGACCTCCTGACAGACTTTCGGATTGAAGCAGATGGCACGCTGTCGATTGAAGACGCGTTTGTTACCGGTGGAGGCATTTCCATTAAGGAAATTGATCCAAAGCGGATGGAATCGAAAATGACGGAAGGACTGTTTTTCTGTGGGGAAATTCTGGATGTGCATGGTTATACAGGAGGCTTTAACATCACCTGTGCTTTTTCTACCGGTTATTCCGCCGGTACAGCCGCCGCTGCAATGAAAAATACAGCACCTTTGTAAAAAACAATTAAAACTGGTCAGGCTGGATGCTTTTCACAGATCATCTTCCTCCTTTTTTTGAAGCCGTTTTTCTCGTTTAGCAGCTTTATCTCTCAGTTTTAACTGTTGCATGTAATAGAGAATTTTTGTTGCAAACGCTAAAATCAATCCAACACCGCTCAGTATGTAAATGATAGCAAATATTTTCCCAAAGTCCGTTTGTGGGGAGAAATCACCATAACCAACCGTTGCCAGCGTAACTACACTGAAATAGAGCGCATCCAGCATTGATAGTCCTTCTACGTTACTGTAGAACAATGTTCCGGAAAGCAGCATTCCCCCGGTAAGAGATAGCAGCACCTGAAATTCCGACTCTTTTAAACCTTCAAAAATAGCCTTAACTATACGGCGAAATACTAAAAGAAACGAAACCATGCTACACTCCCCCTTTTTTTCCTTGTAACAAATTTCGCCGTCCTGGTGCAAAAATCCTTTTTCATCCTATTGCCAATAAGTACAGTGCTTTGAAGGAAATTTTTGACAAGATTTTTTACGAGAAAAAGCAAAACTCTAAAAAAGCCGCTGATTTTCCAAAAAACATGGAAAATCAGCGGCTTTATTTATGATCATCGACTTAAAAAACCTAACGGTGACAGATTTTTAACAGCCACTTTTTTAAGAGGTTAGACTTTCTTTGGCTTCACACGTTCTACAGCCATCAATTAGCTACAATATTCACAAGCTTTCCAGGGACTACGATCACTTTACGGATCGTTTTGCCTTCGGTTTCTTCTTTGATTTTTGGCTGTGCCATAGCAAGTTCTTCCGTCGCTTCTTTATCTGCTTCTCTCGCGATCAGCAGTTTGGATTTCACTTTGCCGTTTACCTGTACAACAATTTCTACTTCATCTTCTACGAGCATGTTTTCATCATAAACCGGCCAAGGCTCATAGGTAATCGTGCCTTCATGGCCGAGATACGACCAAAGCTCTTCTGCAAGATGGGGGGCAATTGGAGACAGAAGCTTTGTAAACCCTTCTATGAAAGGCTTAGGAAGTTCTTCCTGCTTATATGCTTCATTTATAAAGATCATCAGCTGGCTGATGCCTGTATTAAACCGAAGATGTGTGAACTCCTCAGTAACTTTAGCAACCGTTTTATGATACGTTTTTTCGAAATCGCCGGACGGTTCTTTATTCGTAACTGCCTGGCTTAATTCGTTATCATTTTTGATAAATAGACGCCATACTCTGTCGAGAAAGCGCCGGGCACCCTCTACCCCATTCTCTGACCAGGCAATCGAGGCGTCAAGCGGCCCCATGAACATTTCATACAAACGCAGCGTATCCGCCCCGTGGGTTTTAACGATCGTATCCGGGTTTACTACATTGCCTTTGGATTTACTCATTTTTTCATTGTTTTCCCCAAGAATCATGCCCTGGTTGTATAAGCGCTGGAACGGTTCCTTTGTAGAAACAACGCCAATATCATACAGCACCTTGTGCCAGAAACGGGCGTATAACAGATGCAGCACCGCATGCTCGGCACCGCCGATATAGATATCGACCGGCATCCAGCGTTTGAGTTTTTCTTCATCTGCCAGCTTTTCCGTATTATCCGGATCAATATAACGAAGGTAATACCAGCAGCTTCCTGCCCACTGCGGCATCGTATTGGTTTCACGGCGTCCATTCATTCCTGTTACTGGATCCGTAACTTCGAGCCAGTCTTTTGCGTTGGCAAGAGGAGACTCTCCCGTACCGGATGGCTTAAACTCATCCATATCCGGAAGAACGAGTGGAAGCTCTTCTTCCGGAAGCGCGCTCATACTGCCATCCTCCCAGTGGATAACAGGAATTGGTTCACCCCAGTAGCGCTGGCGGCTGAAAAGCCAGTCGCGCAGCCTGTACGTGACTTTCTTTTCCCCGGTACCCTGCTCTTCAAGCCATGTAATCATCGCTGTAATTGCTTCTTTTGTGCCAAGGCCGTTCAGAAAACCGGAATGGATATGGGCACCATCACCTGTATATGCTTCTTCTTCAATGCTGCCGCCTTCCAATACTTGAATAATCGGCAGATCGTATTTTTTCGCAAATTCATAGTCACGCTGATCGTGGGCGGGAACGGCCATAATAGCACCGCTTCCGTACGTTGACAATACATAGTCCGCAATCCAGACAGGGACTTCCTCTCCGGTCACCGGATGAATGGCATACGCTCCGGTAAATACGCCGCTTTTCTCTTTCTGCAGCTCCGTGCGCTCCAGATCACTCTTTGTAGCTACTTCTTTTTGGTACGTCTCTACGGCCTGCTTTTGTTCCGCTGTCGTAATAGCAGGCGTGAGCTCATGTTCAGGAGACAGCACGCAGTAAGTGGCTCCGTACAATGTATCAGGACGTGTCGTAAACACGGTGAAAGACTTCGTGGAGCCTCTCACGTTAAAAGTGACCTCCGCGCCTTCCGAACGTCCAATCCAATTACGCTGCATGTCCTTAATGCTTTCCGGCCAGTCGAGGTCTTCAAGATCCTCAAGAAGACGGTCGGCGTATTCAGTGATCTTAAGCATCCACTGTTTCATCGGACGGCGTTCCACCGGGTGGCCGCCGCGTTCGCTTTTTCCGTCAATGACTTCTTCATTAGCCAGAACGGTCCCAAGTGCCGGGCACCAGTTTACGGCGATTTCATCCATGTATGCCAGGTTTTTATTGTAAAGCTGGATAAAAATCCACTGGGTCCATTTGTAGTAATCCGGATCCGTCGTATTAATTTCGCGGTCCCAGTCATAAGAAAACCCCAGAGATTTAATCTGGCGTTTGAACGTGTCGATATTCGATTTCGTAAAGTCACGCGGGTGCTTCCCGGTATCCAGGGCAAACTGCTCTGCCGGCAGGCCGAATGCATCCCAGCCGATAGGATGAAGCACATTGTATCCCTGCATCCGTTTCATTCTGGATAAAATATCGGTGGCCGTATAACCTTCCGGGTGGCCTACATGAAGCCCTGCGCCTGATGGATAAGGAAACATGTCCAGAGCATAATAATCCGGATTATCATTTTGTTCATCTTCTAAACGGAAGGTTTTGTTTTCTTCCCAGTACTGCTGCCATTTCTGTTCGATTTCCTGATGCGGAAATGCCATGTTTACAGCCTCCTCTTTCTCTATATCACGATTATTCCTGTGTTTTTTACCGCAGAGATACTATGTATAAATACATTATATCGTACTTTCGCTTTCTTCACTGAAAAATGGTAATCAATATATGATATTTTATGGATTAACCCCTTGCCTGTCAAGGCAGAGCAGGTATAACCCTATTCCATCGCTGGGTTTTCAAAAATAGGCGTGATAGAATAAAGGATACACTAGATTTACTTATACAGGGAGAGATACACATGAATGCAGATACAGCCTCTCCGCTATTTTGGGGAGACAAACGATATTATACATGGAATCATCAGCTGAAAAATCATTTCGGCGAAAAAATTATTAAAGTTCCTCTCGACGGCGGCTTTGACTGTCCCAACCGGGACGGATCTGTCGCTTCCGGCGGCTGTACGTTCTGTTCCCAGAGAGGTTCCGGGGATTTTGCCGGAGACCGGGGAGAAGATATTATTGATCAATTTCACACGGTAAAAAACCGGATGAACCGAAAATGGAAAAAAGGAAAATATATTGGATATTTTCAGGCCTTCAGTAATACCTATGCCCCGGTAGAGGAATTAAAGGTGATGTTTGAGAGCATTCTTAGACAGGAGGATGTTGTCGGGTTATCTATCGCTACGCGCCCCGACTGCCTGCCGGACGACGTCGTTGAATATCTTGCTGATCTGAATCAGCGGACGCATCTCTGGGTGGAGCTGGGCCTTCAGACTGTGCACGAACGCACCGCCCTGTTAATTAACCGGGCCCATGACTATGAGTGCTATAAAGAAGGCGTGGAAAAGCTCAGAAAGCACAATATTAACGTCTGCGCCCACGTGATCAACGGTCTGCCTCTGGAAACGCCTGAGATGATGCTTGAAACGGTGGAAGAAGTAAGCCGGCTCGATATTCAGGGCATTAAGATTCATCTGCTGCACCTGCTGAAGAAAACCCCGATGGTAAAGCAGTATGAAAAAGGACTTGTCGAGCTGATGTCACAGGAAGACTATATTCAGCTGACCGTAGATCAGATTGAAAGGCTCCCTGCTTCCATTACGATTCACCGCCTGACCGGCGACGGGCCGGCCGAGCTGATGATAGGACCGATGTGGAGCATGAATAAGTGGAGCGTATTAAATGGAATTGATGATGAACTGAAAAGACGCGGCAGCTGGCAGGGTAAATTTGCTGCAGACGTTCAGGAGACTTCCCGATGAAGATGCCGGGCGTTCTTCCGTTCGGACGTCTTCTTTTGGAAAAATACCTTCATAAAGGGGCGGCAGCCATTGATGCGACGGCCGGAAAAGGCGCAGACACTTTATTTCTGGCTGAACGTGCAGACCTCGTGTACGCCTTTGATATTCAAAAACAGGCTATTGATGCGACAGCCCAGCGCATTAATCAGGCAGGATATACCAACGTACACCTTATTCATGACAGCCATGAAAAAATACTGGAATGGGTGCCTCAGGAAGTGATCAACAATACAGCTGCGGTTGTGTTTAATTTAGGCTATCTTCCCTCCGGGGATAAAAGCATCACGACGACAACCTCTTCTACCATTCAGACGCTGGAAAATATGCTGCCTTCCCTGCCTAAAGAATGCGGCATTCTTATTACAGCTTATCCGGGACATACAGAAGGCGCGCGCGAACAGAACGCCGTAGATAAATACATTTCTGCATTGAACCAACATTCCTTTCATGCAGCTAAATACCAGTTTATCAATCAGATAAATCATCCGCCTCTTGTATATGCTTTGGAAAAAAGATAAATCTTACTATATAATAATGAAAGTGCGGTGCAGACGCCGTACAAATTTACCAGGGAAGGGGCCGTAATAATGCCAACGATTGATTCCATTATTGAATTTAACCGGACATTTGTAGAAAACAAAGAATATGAGAATTATGAAACATCAAAGTTTCCCAACAAAAAGCTGGTTGTTTTAACGTGTATGGATACCAGGCTTTCAGAGCTTCTTCCAAGAGCGATGAATCTGCAGCAGGGAGACGCCAAAATCATCAAGAATGCCGGTGCTGTTCTTTCTCACTCTTATGGAAGTATTATGAGAAGTATTATTGTAGCGCTGTATGAACTACAGGCAGAAGAAATTGCTGTAGTTGGTCATTATGGCTGCGGCATGACCGGTCTGGAGCCGGAACCTCTTCTTGAGAAAGCATACAAAAATGGATTAACTGAAGAAAAAGTAGCAGAGATTGAAGCTTCCGGCAACAACGTCCGGCAATGGCTGAAGGGCTTTGAAAATGTGGAAGACAGCGTACGCCAGAGTGTAAATATTATACGCAGGCACCCCTTTCTTCCCGCAGGCACCCCGGTGCACGGGCTCGTCATTTCTCCAGAAACCGGCGCTTTAACCGTAGTAGATAAAGCAGAATAAAAAGAAGAGCTCTGCCGGCCGGCAGAGCTCTTCTTTTATGTTGTTTTACGAAACACCCAGGAGTTTAAATAGAAAAAGGCTGTGGGAAGCCCTCCAAAGCGGATAAAGCGGCCGGCCGTTTTTTTCAGTTCCGGCCGTTTCTGGACCTTTTCATCCGCTAAATAGATGGCGATAATGCCTTTGTTTAATAACGAATGAAACGCTGCATCAGGAAGGCGCTTTAGACGCTTTTCGCCCTCCTGCTTGAATAATTCCATCCGGCGCACCATCGTTTCTTCATTCTCATAGTAGGTACAGAAATTCAGTTCGTCGTCCTGAATATCCTCTTCCTGATCGATGAAGTAATCAAGCAGTATATGCATGCCCTGCACGTAAGGGAAATAGCTGTTTTTAATGGCCTCCGCCTGCCACTCCGCAAGATGGCTCCGTGAAGCATAGGCAGCAAGAGCATAAATACCAAGGGTAGAACCCGTAGACGCACTGAACTCGTACCAGAACATATCGGGCACATGATGCTTTTCTTCTTCGAACCATTCCGTTAAAAGTGATTCCCGATCTTCTTTTTTCACATGTTTGTAAACCTGCAGGTTTCTATAATGCAAAGAGAGCTCTTCCATCGAAGGACGGGCATGGGAGAATCCCGGAAAAACCGAAACATGCTGCTGACAGGCTTCTACGAGCTCCTGCAGGAATCCATTATCTTCGGATTGCGGATGATGTTCATAATATGGATAAGCTTTCTCTTCCGGAGATAAAGCGATCCGAAGCGCTTCATGAAGCGAACGAAAATCCCTCTTATCAAAAGAATCGGTCTCATCACATAAACTATCCAGATAATCACAGATAATCTGATATGCTACGATAAAACGAAGCAGGTCTTCGCGTATCTCTTTTCTTGTCAAAAGAGCATACACGCCTCCTCCTTCGCTGTGAAACGTATTTTCGTTAATGCTGTTCAATGCATGCCCGCGGAGATCCGCATTCGGAATGCCTGCTGCTTTTACGCGCCATTCATCCAATATCGTATGGACACGCGGCACGATTTCTTTTTTTATGTGGTACATCAAAGTCCACATCGTTGTTGGGGCGCTCACTATAATTAAATCCTCCTATTGCATAATAAAATATAAAACACGATGCCATTGTACCCTATAATCTCATATGAATGAAATACATCATAAATCGGAATATTTCTTCACGCTCCGGTTCATTCAGCAATTCGTGGTATAAACCTTTCCACTCCCGCAGGGAACGATCCGTGATTTCAAGCTTGTTAAACCAGTGGTGTGTAGCATGTTTATCTACAATTAAATCAGTGCCTGCCTGCATCACAAGCAGAGACACATCCGGGAATTCCAGGGCATCTGCATGGCTCTGTTTCATCGCTTTGATCAATTCCTGATACCATCTCACCGTCACGGTCGATGTGTTCCACTCATCCGTTTCGTAGGAGGCCCGGGCCTCTTCATTTCTTGTAACATCCGCCGCCTGAATACCGGAATTGGAACTAAAGGTCGGCTTTAGACGATGCAGCATTTTTGTGCTTAAATCTTTCATTCGACCCGGCGGCTGATACAGGCTTAAACACGGAGACGACAATACAACTCCCCGGATCCGCATGCGTCTTTCCATCAGGATGCGGATCGTAACCAATCCTCCCATACTATGCCCGAATAAAAAAACAGGCAGGTCATACCCTGCAGCTTCTGTATACCAGGTGAATACGGCATCTATGTACTGGTCAAAGCTGTCCACATGCCCTCTTTTTCCACGGGTTCTTCCGTGTCCCGGCAGATCCCCGCTTACGACGTTAAACCGCTGGCGGTTCAGCTGTTCAATCATCCACTCATACCTTCCATGGTGTTCCCCGTTGCCGTGTACAATAACGACGGTCGCTCTCGGCCTTTCGACTAACCATGTTTTCATCACGTTACTGACCCGCCTCTCCTGCTTACTTCTCTGTTTATTTTAATTTTGATACACTAGTACTATAAGTGTACAATATATTGACTCATATAGGAGGACTTCATGAAAATATATCCTTATCACGGCATTTATCCAGAGATTGCATCCAGTGTCTACCTTGCAGATTACTCCATTATTACTGGTGATGTAAAAATCGGAGAAGAATCAAGCATATGGTTTCATACAGTAATCCGGGGGGATGTAGCTCCTACTATTATCGGAAAACGGGTCAATATTCAGGACCACTCCGTGCTGCATCAGAGCCCGAAGAATCCCCTTATTTTAGAAGACGATGTAACGATAGGCCATAAAGTAATGCTTCACAGTGCAATTATTCGTAAAAACGCATTGATTGGCATGGGAGCTACCATTCTGGACGGTGCGGAAATAGGGGAAGGTTCTTTCATTGGAGCGGGCAGTCTCGTTCCTCCCGGAAAAAAGATTCCTCCTCATTCACTTGCATTCGGAAGCCCGGCTAAAGTCATACGCGAGCTGAATGAAGAAGACCGAAAAGATATGGCGCGCATCCGCCAGAGCTATGTAGAAAAAGGCCAGTACTATAAACAGATAGCAGAAGAAGAAAATAAAAAACAGCAGAACAGCTGATATTTTCTGCATACCAAAAAGCACCCATCCATAGGATGGGTGCTTTTGTTTGGTTTTATACGTCTGTATCGGGAGCTTTTTTCTCATTTGGCATCGCTTCGCTTTGAGCCGGTGCCTGCCCCATTCCCTGCAGGAAGCTTACCATCAGGGTAACGGTGCGGTTGACTTCCGGATCCCTAAGCAGCTTTAGCAGAGAGAAAATATTTGTTTTGTGTGGATTTTCCTCTTCTTCGGAAACCCGCTCCAGCCCATTGTTTAAACGGTCCAGCATAGGCTTTATCTTATCTACATCAATAGAGCCCGCAAGACCGCCCATTAGAAGAAGATTTTTGATGCTTTTCGTGACACCCGGCTGATCAATGGTTTTCACGAGAATATCCATCACTTCTTCTCCTTCTTTCAGCAGGCCGTTAATAATAGTCAGAACGCCATTACTCTGTAACCCGTTCAGAATTTCAATTGAGCTTAGAATTCCTTCTTTATTAGCTAGAAGAACTTCTTCAATTTCTTTTAAGTCCTGTTTCTTTTGTTCTTCTTCACTGAGGGTGCGTCTTTGAATAGAAGTAATCGGCTCTGCCATTTAAGACTCCCCCTTTTTCACTAAATCTTTCGTGAGGCCGCGGTTTTTCTTAACCGTATCGCCCGGGAATTCGTAATCATCACGTTTCCATTTACGGTGTACTTCCACCCCTTGCTGAGGCTGTGGATTACCATAACGGAAGTTATGCTTCGGAAGCGGCGTTTCACCTTCTGTTTCCAGTACTTCCATCTTAGCTTTTACTTCTTTGTATGCCGGCGTATCGGTATCTTTATCCGAATAGCTGCTTGTTAACAGGTTAATAGCCGCATCTCCGCTGTCATTCATTGATACATACAGCTCATTGCCTGCTACTCTCTCCGTTACAATACATCTTACTTTAATGGCACCGTATGGAGAAATAATCCGTACAAGAGAGCCGTCCTTCACATTGCGTTCGATTGCCAGTTCAGGAGAAACTTCAACAAAGTTATTCGGCGTTTTGTCTTTAATACCCTGAGAACGGTACGTCATATTTCCTTCATGGAAGTGCTCAAGCATTCTGCCGTTGTTTACATGCAGATCGTACTGCTCTTCGTATTGTACAGGCACTGTCCAATCTACAGGGTACAGTCTTGCCTTGCCGTCAGGGAACGGAAATTCGTCCAGGAACAGTACCGGTGAATCCGTACCGTCTGCAAATACCGGCCACTGCAGGCTGTTATAACCTTCCAGGCGGTCATAGGAAACTCCTGCAAAGATATCTGCAAGTGAAGCTGCCTCTGCCATGATTTCTGATGGGTGGGAATAGTTCCATTCAGCTCCCATTGCATTAGCCACTTCCATAATGATCTGCCAGTCCGGCTTGGATTCGCCCATTGGCTCCAATGCTTTGTAAAGTCTTTGGAAACGGCGCTCCGTGTTTGTAAACGTACCGTCTTTTTCAAGACTCGGGCTTGCCGGAAGTACCACGTCAGCAAACTGGGCTGTACGGCTGAGAAAGACATCCTGTACTACATAGAAGTCAAGCTTGGCAAGGGCATCCTGTACATAATTGATATTTGAATCAACCAGGCTCATTTCCTCTCCCTTTAAGTACATAGCTTTCAGCTTGCCGTCATGGATGGCATCAATCATTTCGTGGTTGTTCAAGCCTTTTTCAGATGGAAGGTCTACTCCCCACACATTTTTATATTTCGCACGTACTTCTTCATCCATTACGTCTTCATATCCAGGCATTTTGTCAGGCATGCTTCCAAAATCACTTGCACCCTGCACGTTATTATGTCCTCTAAGCGGATAAGCACCTGCACCCGGCTTGCCGTAGTTACCTGAAACGAGAAGCAGGTTGGAGATCGCTGTGCTCGTGTCGCTTCCTCCTAAATGCTGTGTAACACCCATAGCCCAGAGAATACAGGTTGTTTCTGCTTCATAAACACTTTTCGCAATTTCGATTATATCTTCTTTAGCTATTCCTGTTTTTTCAACGGCATAGTCAAGCGTGTACTTATCAAGGTTGGCTTTGAATTCATCAAGGCCGTTTACTCTCTCTTCAAGGAATTTCTTATCTTCCCATCCCTGATCAAGAATATATTTTGCTGCTGCGGAAAGCCAGATCAAGTCTGTACCCGGGTTTGGACGGACAAACAAGTCAGAGCGTTCCGCCATTTCGTGCTTACGCAGGTCAGCAACGATAAGCTTTTGATCTCTGAGCTTATGGGAGCTTTTCACTCTTGTTGCCAGTACCGGGTGTGACTCTGAAGTATTTGTGCCGACACCAATAACAAGTGCGGAATTTCTAATGTCTTCAATGCCGCCTGAATCACCGCCATAGCCTACGGTCCGGAAAAGTCCCATTGTTGCAGGAGACTGGCAGTAACGTGAACAGTTATCAATATTATTGGTTCCAATAACTCCGCGTCCGAGCTTCTGCATCAGGTACGATTCTTCGTTTGTTGTTTTTGAAGAACTGATAAAGCTGAGGGCATTAGGTCCATGTTCTTCTTTAATAGATGTGAATTTCGATTTAATAAGAGCGATGGCTTCATCCCATGTAGATTCTACAAAAGAATCGCCTTTACGGATAAGCGGCTTTGTTATACGTTCTTCACTATTTGTATAATCCCAGCCAAACTTACCCTTCACACAGGTTGAAATTCCATTTGCCGGTGCTTCTACCTGCGGATCTATTTTTAATATGTCGCGTCCCTTAGTCCAGACGTCAAAGCTGCAGCCTACTCCACAGTAAGTACATACTGTTTTTGTTTTTTCGATGCGGCTTTCACGCATAGCGGCTTCCATATCAGAAATGGCAAGAATAGAACTGTAGCCTGTTTCCACCTGCTTCGTCACTTCGATCATTGGACGCAGTGTCTGCTGGTCAATTCCTGTCATGTAGCCTGCTTCTCCCACCATGGATTTTTCAATGAGGGCGTTGCATGGGCATACTGTTGAGCAGTGACCACAGGACACACAGGAGGACTCATCAATCGGTACATCATTATCCCAGATAACACGCGGCTTCTGGCGCTCCCAGTCAATAGTAAGCGTTTCTGTCACCTGAACGTCCTGACAGGCTTCTACACAGCGCCCGCAGAGGATACACTGATCCGGATCATAGCGGTAAAACGCATTTGTGTTGTCTTCTTCGTAAGGTTTCGGTTCAAAAGGCTCGCTTTGGTGCTCTACTTTCATCTCTTTCACCGTATTATGTATTTCACAGCCGCCATTATTATAATCACAAACTGTGCAATACAACTCATGGTTATGCAGAATCCGGTCCATTGCTACAACTTGTGCTTCCTGTACATCAGATGATACAGAATCTACCACGTCTCCATCATTTAAAGGCGTCGAGCATCCTCTCACCATTTCCCCGTTCACTTTAACCATGCACGTATCACAGGTTTCAATGGCTCCAAGGCTTGGATGATAGCATACGTTAGGAAGTTCTGAAGGTGTTCCAATTGTATATTGCAGGACACTCTGGTCATTTTCTACTGTTTTCTTTTCACCGTTAAAGGTGATTTGAATTCTTTCCGGCAATGTTCATCATCCCTTTCTACTATTGTTAAGCTGCCAAACCCCGCTATCGAGTTTATAGACCTAAACTATAAAAAGTATATACCCCTCATTGCCTTTTGACAAACGTAAAGGAAGATGATCCAAATTATGTAAAGATACCGTACTGCCCGTCAATTAATGTTTGTGGGGAAGATTAAGCGGCATTAGTTGGGAGAATCCTGTAAAAAGCACATCTATCCCCTGAACATTCATTAATATCGTGCATATTGCAGCAGAAGCAAACACATACCCTATTTTATTCAATCAAATCACCTCCTCTTCACAAAAAATAGTATAATATAACTACTACTTATTAACATTTTCCTTTATAAGCCATTTATAGGCATTTTATATAGACTTTTTACTTCCATCTTTAGTACCTGTTGGTTATAATAATTATAGGAATAAACAGAAAGGAGGAAATCTAGTGGACTTTTCGAGAGTAGGGAAAAAAATTCAGGAGCTGCGCCAGTATAATCATATGACCCAGGCTGAACTGGCTGATGGCATCTGCACCCAGGCCCAGATAAGCAAAATTGAAAACGGCTCTATTATCCCGTATTCGAATACGCTTTTTCAAATTGCTGAAAAACTTGGCGCTGATATGTATTATTTCTTTGAAGAAGCCGTTTCAGAGCGCCCGGACTACGTGCAGGACGTTTTTGACCAGCTTGAGGAATGCCGCTTCACGCAGGATTATAAACAGATGGAAGCTTTGATTTTATATGAAAAAGACAACCCTCTTTTTACGCCCCCTTTGTACAAACAGTACATAGCCTGGCATAAGGGAATTTTTTTATACCATCTTTATAGAAAAACGGAAGAAGCCTTCGAGCAGCTTCTATTCTCCATCTCGATTGACCCTAATCCTTCTTTTACCGAAAGAAAAGCCGAGATAAGCAACTCTTTAGCTGTTTTTTATAATCTGGAAGAACGCTACGAAGACGCTGAAGCCCTATGTAAAGAGGCGCTGAATAAATGGAAGCAGATGAAAAAAAGAAAAGATCCTTCTATTGAAATGAAGTTAACCTACACGCTCGCCATTTCACTCACAAAACAACAGCGCTATAAAGAATCAGCGCAGTGGTGTGAAAAAGGCATAAAACGCTGTCTGGAGACAAGAACTATGTACGTTTTCGGTGAGCTGCTTTATCAGAAGGGCCGGAACCTCCTGCTGATGGGAGAAACCGAAAAGGGACTCGAGCACTGGAATGAAGCTTTGGGGATGTTTAAATCCACCCGGCAGCACCATTTGGTCGATTTAATGGACAAAGATATGAATCAGTTTATAAAAGATGGCGTATTAAAAGAAATACACTACGAATAAAAAAAGACGACCCCATTTTAGGGCCGTCTTTCTTTTTTTATTGTTTTTTTTCTTTTGCCAGCTGGTTCAGCAGTTCAGCTTTATCTGTTTTTTCCCACGGCAGATTTACGTCTGTACGTCCAAAGTGGCCGTAGGCAGCCGTCTGTCTGTAAATAGCACGGCGCAGGTCCAGCATTTTGATGATACCTGCAGGACGCAGGTCAAAATTATCCTTCACCAGGTCCACCAGTACGCTTTCCGATACTTTTCCGGTGCCGAATGTTTCCACCGCAATAGATACAGGACGGGCAACTCCGATAGCATAGGCAAGCTGCACTTCGCATCGTTCTGCCAGTCCAGCAGCTACTATATTTTTCGCAACATAACGGGCGGCGTACGAAGCGGAACGGTCTACTTTTGTCGGATCCTTCCCTGAAAAGGCTCCGCCTCCATGACGGGAATATCCTCCATACGTATCCACAATTATTTTTCTTCCCGTCAGACCGGCATCCCCCTGAGGGCCACCGATAACAAACCTGCCGGTTGGATTCATAAAGTACTTTGTTTCTTCATCTAAAAGAGCTTCCGGTACAACAGGGTCAATAACGTGTTCTCTCAAGTCGCTGTCTATCTGCTCCAGCGTAATATCTTCCTGATGCTGGGCTGAAATAACAATCGTTTCTACACGAAGCGGTTTCCCGTCATCACCGTATTCGATCGTTACTTGTGTTTTTCCGTCGGGACGAAGGTAAGGCAGAATTCCTTCTTTTCTCACGTAGGTCAGCCTTCTGGCCAATTTATGAGCAAGGGAAATTGGAAGAGGCATTAATTCTTTTGTTTCGTTATCCGCATAACCAAACATAAGACCCTGGTCTCCTGCACCAATTGCCTCCAGCTCGTCTTCTGTCATTGAACCTTCGCGCGATTCCAGCGCTACGTCGACTCCCTGGGCGATGTCTGCTGATTGTTCATCAATGGAAGTAAGAATGGCACACGTTTCGGAATCAAAACCGTATTTTGCCCTGGTGTATCCCACCTCTTTTAGCGTTTCTCTTACAATCTTCGGAATATCTACATACGTAGATGTACTAATTTCTCCAGCAACAAGCACAAGGCCTGTATTCACTACTGTTTCGCAAGCTACTCTCGCATTTGGATCCTGCGATAATATCTCATCTAATATTGCATCTGAAATTTGATCACACAGTTTATCAGGGTGTCCTTCTGTAACAGACTCTGATGTAAACAGGCGGCGTCCAATTGTTTCCATGAAATATCCTCCTTTTTATCCTGCTTATAACTTATTCTGCCGTACTTCTGCCTGCTGCATACTATTATGCACGCTGCCTAAGCCGCCTTATTATATAGAAGAAGAAGAGAAAGAAAACACAAAACCCCCTTTTCCATGGCGAGGAAAAGGGGGTTTCTATCCGTTCCTTTTTCGCCTCTTATCTTCCAAGACGACAGTCGTCTCTCCAGGTTAGCACCTTTCCGTTTCATACTTTCGGATGGTTGCCGGGTTTCGCAGGGCCTGTCCCTCCACCAGCTCGGGATAAGAGTATCCGTTCGAAAAATATGTTACCTCAGTTCCAATCTCTTGTCAAATAAAGCATTTTCCTATGCTGTATGTCTTAAAAAAAATTTCTTTTCCATTAACAGAATAGCGTGATTTATTTTTGAAAATTTCCAATAGTAGTATAGACTAATATTTTTAATGTGTTATACTAATTAACAATTAGATGATACTATTCAAGAAAAGAAAGGATTTTGCCGCCATGACTACTTTAGATTTTTCCAATGAAATTCATCACCTTCTTCATGGTGACAACATTCATATGAATCTGCCCGTTTCACACCTTGTAGAAAGAGCGTTGGCCAGAAAAGAAGGCATTCTTACAGCCAGTGGAGCCCTTAGTGTGGAAACCGGTAAATATACGGGCCGTTCTCCAAAAGATAAATTTATCGTTGAAGAAGAGAGCGTACTAAATGATATAGACTGGGGCCCGGTAAATCAGCCGATCTCCAAACAGATCTTCACGGATCTTTATAAAAAAGTAATGGCTCATCTTGCTGAGCAAAAAGAACTGTTTGTCACGCAGGCTTTTGCAGGAGCAGACCCTGCCTACCGGCTTCCGATCCGTGTGATTAATGAAGATGCCTGGCATAACCTTTTCGCCAAGCAGCTGTTCATCCGTCCCTCGGAAGAGGAACTGCAGACACATGAGGCCGGCTTTACGATTATTTCTGCTCCACACTTTAAAGCGGACCCTGTCGTGGACAAAACATCCTCCGAAGCATTTGTTATTATTTCATTTGAAGAACGTATTGTACTAATCGGCGGCACCGAATACGCCGGAGAAATGAAAAAATCGATTTTCTCCGTCATGAACTACCTTCTTCCCCAGCAGAACGTATTGTCTATGCACTGTTCAGCCAATGTTGGCACAGAGGGTGATACCGCTTTGTTTTTTGGTCTTTCCGGTACAGGGAAAACTACTCTTTCCGCTGATCCGAACCGCTACCTGATCGGAGACGACGAGCACGGCTGGTCCGATAATGGTGTATTTAACATTGAAGGCGGCTGCTATGCTAAATGTATTAATTTATCTTTCAAAAAAGAGCCCCAAATCTGGAATGCTATTCATTTTGGAGCTGTTATTGAAAATGTTAAAACGGATAAAGAAAGCCGTACTCCTGACTACGATAATGTATCCTTAACGGAAAACACGAGGGCCGCCTACCCGCTGGACAGCATTCCCAATACGATGATGCCGAGCATTTCCGGACATCCATCGACTATTGTGTTTTTAACGGCTGATGCTTTCGGCGTGCTGCCGCCCATCAGCAGACTTTCCAAAGAACAGGCTATGTACCATTTTCTAAGCGGATACACGAGTAAGCTTGCCGGAACGGAACGTGGTATTACGGAACCAGAGGCTACTTTTTCCACATGTTTCGGTTCTCCATTTCTTCCTTTGGAAGCATCCCGTTATGCGGAAATGCTTGGAGATAAAATAGAACAGCACGAGGTAAATGTGTTTCTTGTAAATACCGGCTGGTCCGGTGGTCCTTACGGTGTAGGGGAAAGAATGAACCTTGCTTATACGAGAGCGATGGTTCAGGCAGCACTGCAGGGAGAACTGCAGAACTGCGAAACGGTTAAGGATCCATTTTTCGGCCTTCATATCCCGCTCCGCTGTCCAGGCGTTCCCGATGAGGTGCTTCAGCCGAGACAGACATGGAAAGATACGGCCGCTTATGATGAAAAGGCTAAAGAGCTTTCCCAGCAGTTTCAGGAAAACTTTAAAAAATTTACTTCTGTTTCCGATAACATTCGAGCCGCAGGCCCGAGCGTGTTCGCTTCAGCAGAATAAAGAAAAGCACTGCCGGCTGTCGGCAGTGCTTTTTCATGTCCAATTTCTTTGTTTGAGCTCAGTAAGGCAGTAAGGAATAACGTCATCTCTCATTAAAAAACTAAAGGACGCATTATTTTTTAAATCTGCCGGAAGCTCCCTGGAGAGAACCGGTCCCAGGGTTTCCATATAATCCTCTTTCGGGATGAGTTCTTCTACCCGGGCAAAATATACATTTTTATAAATAACCTCGGCTTTTCCTGTTACTTTATACTGTCCAAGCCATTCGATGGAAGCTAGACCAGCTCCTGTTTCTTCCCAGACTTCCCGCACCGCTGCGTCGTCTGGAAGTTCGCCGGCTTCCACTTTCCCGCCCGGAAATTCCAGCCCGCGTCTTGAGTGCCTGGTAAGCAGCCACTGCTCTTTGTACCGGCAGATTACCAGCACATGTCGCGGATCCGAAATAAAACCATGATCGTTAAATGTCAGCTGCACTTCATTTTTATAGTAATCCTGGAACGTAAAAATGTTCATGAAAAGCTCCTTTAGCTCGTGTTCCTGCCGGCCTGTTTTAGTTTGTACTGCCGAATGATTCAAAAATACGCTGGGCCATTTTTGCTGACCGTATTCTGGAATTTTTTTTGCGCACCTGAAATTCTTCAATCATTTCCGTTCCCGTGTATCCCTCTTTAGCAAGATCCTCTAAAATCATCTGCGAAACATCTTCCTGACCGCCTGCCATCTTTGCCTTAATCAACAGGCTGATGCCTTCGCTTAAATCAGACTGATCCATCACTGTTCCTGTCATGATCGCCGGTTCGTTTCGGGGGTCGGTAATGATAACTTCTATAACAAGTGGGTTTTCCTGGTCTCTGGAATGAATAAACCAGGTCTCCTGATCCCGGTCGACTACTGCATTAATAAGCCAGCTCCCGTCTTTTTCTTCCCGGTTGATAATTAATCCTTCTTTTAAAGGAATCGGAAGGTGGACAATCTCTCCATCTTCCTGCTCCAGGCATTGAAAGGACACAAGCCGAAACGTCTTCATTAAGGTTTCCCCCCGCTGTCATTCTATGTAAAAGAGGCCGAAGCCGGCCTCTTTCTGATGCCCGTTATCTTAAAGAGCCTGATACGCTTTATATAGACGCTGGAGACCTTCTTCTACGTTGGCACGGGGGCAGGCTACATTAATACGGATAAAACCTGCTCCTTCTGTTCCAAAAATGTGGCCGTCACTTACCGCCAGCCTGCCTTCTTCACGCAGCCAGTTCTGCTGCTCCGTGGCAGAAAGACCGAGGGCCCTCATATCAATCCAGATTAAATAGGTGCCCTGCGGCTTGATCACATGAAGATCCGGCATATTGCTTTCCACATAATCTTTAACGTATTCCACGTTCCCACGAAGGTATGCAAGCAGCTCTTCCAGCCATTCTTCGCCTTCACGATAGGCCGCTTCTGCTGCAGCCGTTGCAAACGGGTTGTTAATTTCTACAAATTCGTCTGCCAGATGTTTTTCATAGGCTTTTCTGGAGTCGACCTGGTCAAATACAACGTATGATAAAGATAAAGCAGCCAGATTAAAGGTTTTGCTTGGCGCCATGCACGTCATCGTTTCCACGCCATGCTCTTTTGCTATGGTGGAAAACGGAGTGTGCGTGCCTTCCAGAATCAAATCTGCGTGTATTTCATCAGACACGACAAACACGCCATATTGTTTACAAAGAGCAGCTACCCCCTGCAGTTCTTCTTTTTCCCAGACACGTCCGATCGGATTGTGCGGGCTGCAAAGCAGAAGCATTTTCGCTCCCTGCTTCATCTGTTCTTCGAGATTTTCCAGGTCGAACGTAAACCCTTCGTCTGTTTCTTTTAAAGGATTTTTCATCATTTTGCGTTCATTATTATCAATAAGTGCGTAGAACGGGTAGTAAACCGGCGGCTGGATAATCACGCCGTCGCCTTTTTCTGTAAAGGTCTGAATTAAATGACTAATGGCAGGAACGACTCCCGGCGTAAAGGCAAGCTGCTCCTTTTCCACTTTCCAGTTAAAGCGCTTTTCAATCCACGCGAGTGTTGCTTCCTGAAGGCTTTCGGGCCTGCGGTGATAACCAAACACACCGTGATCTACAATTTTCTGCATTTCATCGAGCACATGCCGAGGTGCCTGAAAATCCATATCGGCTACCCACATTGGCCATAAATCACTTGATCCGTAGCGTTCTGCTGTAAAGTCCCATTTCATTGAGTTCGTTTTCTTTCGATCTATTACATTTTCAAAAACCATGTCCTGCAGGCCTCCCAATAGCTGTTGTTTTCATATTCTCCATATATCTTTCTTTAGTTTGCCTCTTTTATGCTTATTTTTCAAGAGGAAGGGGTCGTATCTTCTTCTGTCGCTGGTTTATTATCCTACCTGAGAAGATTATATGGTTAAACACGTTTAAAAGAACACATGTTCGTGTATACTAATAAGTAAGAGAACAAGGGGAGGCGATTCATCATGAATGAAGACTGCCAGGGATTAATCGACAATTATATTTATTCTATTTTTCTTTTAAAAGCATTACAGCGCGATTGCAGGCAGTTGAATAAGCAATTGGCACTCGGGCTCCACTACCAGCTGTATTTCAAAGAATTAATGGAAGACCTGAACCATCATATTGCACATCTTGAACAGGAGATGAAACAAAAGCAGCTCCGCGTTGTCTTTCCTTCTACTTATAAAACAGAAGTTCTGCTGTTTCACGTGGAGATTAATGGACACTGGCAGGAGCTCTCGATTCCTTCGAGCGATACGAAACGAATAACCGGTAAATACTTTATAAGCAGAGCCCGCCGGAAAGCCGGCCTTTCGGCTGTATAAAAAGCACAGAACGGGAGAATTCTCCTATCCTGTGCTTTTCTGCTTCTTCATTTCTTTGGTTACTTCATTTTTGAACCCTTCAAACTGTCCGGCCATCTGCATCGTCCGCTTAATCAGTCTCATTTCCGCCGTAATGGCATGCGTCGGTTTATCCATAAGCTCCAGCAGCATCTGCTCATCCACCAAATGAAGATAACGATTAATCGCATATTTCATCTGTAAAGCTCCCCTCCAGCTTTCTAAATGTGGTTACCGGGTCTTTTGTCTTTGCTACAAAGCTAACGAAATAAAAGAGAAAACGGGTCACAAAAATTGCTGCTTTTCGATGAAAATATAAAAAAACAGCAATGGGCTGAGTGTATCTCAAACCATTGCTGTTAGTCCTATATGTATGGTGGAGCATAGCGGGCTCGAACCGCTGACCTCTTGGCTGCCAGCCAAGCGCTCTCCCAGCTGAGCTAATGCCCCATTTTCATAAACGTTATAAACCCGATAACATTACGTCTTTAATCGAGATGTTTTTCGCCTACAAGAAAGTATTTTACGCTATCAAGGGCGCTTAACGCAATAGTTATTTTAAAAATTATTATAATATTTTAAGCCGGTGTTTTGAATCGTATATTGCGATGATTTTTATACAATACAAATTTCGTTTTACTACGCAAGAAATAGATTTAATCAAATAGCGCTATTATTAGTAGAATATAGTCAAATAACAGCCGACTGCTTCGTTTTTCATGCTTTTAAGAAGTTGACAAATTTATAAAAAGAGATTTTAAAACTATATATAGTGTCAATATATAAATTATAAATACTATATATTGATTTGGCAAAAAAAGGTATTGTATAATTGTCTGTATAGAGAGGGGGTGAACATAATGGAATATGGAATGAATCAGTATCAAATGGCGACTATTAATCAAGCTAGTAATCAAGCAAAAATATTAAAAGGCATTAATATGCAGTTAGCAATGCAACAAATAGAAGCTATCAATCGTTTTAAAAGTCAATTCGCCGGGATTAATACAGAATTAATCAAATCCCTCACTCAACCTCATCGTGAACTAATAGCTATGGTGGCTAGGCAAGCAAGAATTCGTCGTGAAACATTCGCTGCACTGCAACGTTCCCTTGTGCCTAAATACAGCGTAATGGCTACTATTCCACGAATGGAAACAGTAACACCTAAGAAAGTAAATATGTTCCAGTCAACTTATTACCGATTAATAGACGTTCTACAAAGTGAGCCAGTAAAGAAGTTTTTCACTATAAGCGACAAAGTAATAAACGTAATAAACTTTCTTTTTAGAATGAATGAAGCAGCTGAAAATATTTCTAGTATGGAACTTCAAATTATCGGAGAATTTTTCAAAAGTTTAGGCTCTTGGTTATGGAAGCTTTTTACAAGTTAATTAATAAAATTCGGCAAACATTCCGCTGTTGCGCGCGCATGAGTGTTTTGCTCCTACATAGGATTTATTCCAGTGGCAATTCGATCAAAACTTAATTTTCGCTTACTTCGATACATAATTCTTCAACGTTAAAAAATTAATTCCAGCACAATCCATCCCAATGCCGCTGCAATGCCGGTAATGAAGGATTGATAAATACTTTCTTTGCGAAATGACTTTTCCCGTACCAGATCAAGAATCATCCATCCAATAAAGATGGCAATACCGAATATGACTGCTTCAATAAACATAAGCCCCGCCTTTTAATAGGAACATCCGCCCTCTGCTTAGAGAACGGATGCTCTGCTTTATTTTTATTTTAATCGTTTTTCAAGTTCTGCTTTCCGGTCCTCAAATCCGGGCTTGCCAAGAAGAGCAAACATGTTCTGCTTGTAAGCTTCCACTCCGGGCTGGTCAAACGGATTCACACCCATCAGGTAACCGCTCATTGCGCATGCTTTTTCAAAGAAATATACAAGATAACCGAAATAGTATTCGTTCATTTCAGGTATTTCAACAATGAGGTTAGGCACCTGTCCGTCAGTGTGGGCTAACAGAGTTCCCTGAAATGCTTTTTTATTTACGTAATCAATCGACTCTCCGGCCAGATAGTTCAATCCATCCAAATCATCTTTGTCTTCTTTAATCAGGATGTCTTCGCCGGTATAGTTTACATGCAGCACTGTTTCAAATAAATTTCGTCTGCCTTCCTGCACATACTGTCCCATCGAATGAAGATCTGTTGAGAAATCAACGGCAGCCGGGAAAAGGCCTTTATTGTCTTTGCCCTCGCTCTCACCGAACAGCTGCTTCCACCATTCACTGACAAAGTGCAGGCGCGGCTCATAGTTCACAAGAAGCTCTGTTACATATCCTTTGGCGTAAAATGCCTGACGGATAACTGCATACTGGTAGGCATCGTTATCTGAGAGGCTTTCACTGCCCAGCTCATTTCTTGCATCCCGGGCGCCCTGCATCATTTGTTCAATATCCAGCCCTGCTGCTGCTATTGGAAGAAGGCCTACTGCTGTGAGAACAGAATAGCGTCCTCCTACATCATCAGGCACAACAAAGGTTTCATATCCCTGGCCGTCAGCAGATGTCTTGAGCGCCCCTTTGCTTTTGTCTGTAGTCGCGAATATACGCTTTGCTGCTTCTTCCTGGCCATATTTGTTTTCCAGCCATTCTTTAAACACCCGAAACGCAATAGCCGGCTCTGTCGTTGTTCCTGATTTGGAAATAACATTAACGGATACATCTTTGCCTTCGATAATCTGCAGAAGATCGCGGAGATATGCCTGGCTCATCTGGTGTCCGGCAAAATATACTTCCGGCCCTGTACGGTCTTCCCCTGACTGCTGGTTGCGGAAGCTGTGGGAAAGACTTTCCAATGCCGCTTTTGCTCCAAGGTAGGAACCGCCGATACCAATAACAATCAGCACGTCCGAATGGCTCCGGATCCGTTCTGCTGCCTGCTGGATTCTTGCGAATTCTTCCTGATCGTAATCTTCCGGCAGATCGACCCATCCTAAGTATTCACTTCCGACACCGGTTTTTTCATGAATCTGTTTATGAACAGTAGAAACCGCAGCTTGTGCCTGCTCTAGTTCTTCTTCTTTAAAAAAACCAAGCGCATTGCTGTAATCCAAACGAATATGATTTGACATATTTCATCGTGCTCCTTCCATTTATATCCTCTATTCCAATGTAAAGAAGGAATGGAGGCAAAGCAAGATTTTTTTACAGGATCATGCCGTTAATAGAAAAATGATTGGTTTGGCGTATAAGAAAAGCAGCTGTTCGTTAATGAACAGCTGCTGCTTTCTACTTGCGGATTCTTTTGTTAAGATCTGCCTGGATTTCGTTGGACTGCTTCAACCAGTCTTTAAGCTTGTCTTCAAGTGTGTTAAAGCCCTGAGCTTTCTGCTGGACTGGAGCACTCTTGGAAGCGCCTGCGTATCCTGCACCGCGGCCGCTGCTTCCGAAATCTTTTCTTTCTTTTCTTTCGGGTTTCTCTGGAGCTTCCTGAGTATCACGGATAGAAAGAGAAATTTTCCCGGAAGATTCTTCAATAGACTTAATTTTAACTTTTACCTCGTCACCGACAGAAAGTACGTCATTTATATCTTTCACATACCCATGCGCTACTTCAGAGATATGAACCAAACCTTGTTTTTTTGTGTCAAGGGCAACAAAAGCTCCGAAAGGTTTAATCCCGGTTACCTTTCCTTCAACAGTGCTACCAACTTCATACTGCTCTACCGTCATGCAAACATCTCCTATAACTATTTATTAACTTAACAATTATACCATATTTCCTATTTTCCTGCAATTTGAACCCTGAATATTTTTCTGCTGTATTCTTCTTATTTTTCGATAGTCTGCTTGACAAAAAGACAAAAATTCAGCTACTCTTTAACACTGTGAATTAAAACGAACTAACCATTTTCTATAGGAGAAAGCAGGTATATAAAGTGAAACAGGCACGAGAACAATGGACATCCAAAATTGGATTTATTCTGGCAGCCGCCGGATCGGCTGTAGGGCTTGGCGCCGTCTGGCGGCTTCCATATGTAGCAGGGGTAAATGGCGGAGGGGCCTTTTTTCTAATTTTTCTCTTGTTTACACTTCTGCTGGGCAGCTCCCTGCTGCTTGCAGAGTTTATTATTGGAAGAAAGACGCAGAAGGATCCTATTTCCGCTTTTAAAGAACTCGCTCCGAACTCCTCCTGGTATATGATTGGTGTATTGGGAGTTGTGTCGTGCTGTTTGATTCTTTCTTTTTACGCCGTCGTCGGCGGCTGGATCGTTACATATTTATTCCGGAGCATCTTCGGAAGCCTGACCGGCCGCTCCAGCGGAGAATACAGCGAGCTGTTTGCTTCAATTATCTCTAATCCTTGGGAAGTAGGCGCCGCTCATCTCGTATTTATTATTATTACTATTCTTGTTGTACAAAAAGGCATTCAAAAAGGGATTGAACGGGCGAGTACGATTATGATGCCGCTGCTGTTCATTATATTTTTGCTGCTTGTTGTCCGCGCTGTGACGCTTGATGGCGCAGCGGAAGGCATATCTTTCTTCTTATCGCCTGACTTCAGCCAGGTTACCGGAGAAACGGTATTATTTGCTTTAGGACAGGCTTTCTTTTCGCTAAGCCTCGGTGTTTCTATCATGATCACCTACAGCTCCTACCTGTCAAAACAGGACAGCCTGATTCATTCTGCCGGTTCCGTCGTCGGCCTTAGTATTCTAATTGCCTTTCTTGCCGGACTGGCTATTTTCCCGGGCGTCTTTGCTTTCGGCCTCCAGCCGGATGAAGGACCAAGTCTCATTTTCACCGTACTTCCTGCCGTTTTCAGCGAGATTGCTTTTGGCGGGCTGTTTTTAAGCCTTTTTTTAATGCTTTTATTATTCGCAACGCTGACTTCTGCTTTTTCTCTGTTGGAAATTGTAGTAACAACCGCGGCTAAAAACAATAAACAGCGCCGGAAGAAAGCGGCCTGGATCGCCGGTCTTGCCGTTTTCCTGCTTGGTATTCCTTCCAACCTTTCTTTTGGGGTGCTAGCAGACTGGGATGTGTTCGGAGATACGTTTTTTAATCAAATCGACTTTCTTGTCAGCAATATCCTGCTTCCCCTCGGTGCGCTTCTCATTTCTATTTTTGTGCCTTTAAAGATGAAGAAGCCTGAATTGAAGCATGAACTGCTGACAGGCACCAGCCTGCATACGCGTTATTTTGAAGTCTGGTACTTTCTTATAAAGTATGTCACGCCTGCTGCTATTGTTATAGCAATGCTTGACTTGCTTGGTTTTCTATAGCAGCAAAAAGCGGGCCCCGTTAATTAGCGGGGTCCGCTTTTTTACTGCGCAGCTTTTCGTTTGGATAAAAATCGTTCTATCCGGCTTACTGCCGTTTTTAAAGAATCCATGGAAGTTGCATAAGAACAGCGGACATAGCCTTCTCCGCCTTCTCCAAACACACTGCCCGGAACGACAGCTACCTGTTCTTCTTTTAACAGCTGCTCCGCAAATTCTTCTGAATTAAGTCCTGTGTTCTGAATGGAAGGAAACAGATAAAAAGCGCCGCCCGGTACATGGCAGTCCAGTCCGATCTCTTTAAAAGCTTCAATCATATAATTGCGGCGCTGCCGGTAGCTGATGACCATCCGTTTCACATCATCCTGTCCGTCACGCAGTGCTTCCAGCGCTCCGAACTGCGCCAGCGTGGAGGCACACATCATCGTATATTGATGAATCTTAAGCATTGCTGCAGAAATATCTTCCGGGGCGCAGACATAGCCCACTCTCCACCCTGTCATAGCAAATGCTTTGGAGAAACCGGATATTAAAATGGTACGGTCTTTCATACCTTCAATTTTAGGGAAACTATAGTGCTTCGTATCATAACTGAGCTCTGCGTAGATTTCATCAGAAATCACCATTAAATCATGTTCCTTGATAACCGCCGAAAGTTCCAGAAGCTCCGATTCTTCCAGGATTGTTCCGGTTGGGTTGTTCGGAAAACAGACAATCACAGCTTTTGTTTTGGGTGTAATCGCCTCTTTTAATTCAGCAGGCGTTAGTTTAAATCCATTTTCTTTTTTGGTCTGCACGGAAACCGGTACGCCCCCCGCCAGAGACACAATCGGAGCATAGGAAACAAAGCTCGGTTCGACCACAATTACTTCTTCTCCCGGATCAACAATCGCCCGGACGGCAATATCAATTGCTTCACTTGCCCCAACGGTAACGACAATTTCGGATTCCGGGTTGTACGGTGTATCAAAACGGTCTTCCAGATAACGGGCTATTTCTTTTCTGAGTTCCAGCATCCCTGCGTTCGCTGTATATGCCGTATACCCGCGTTCCATCGAAAGAATGCTGGCCTCTCTTACATTCCAGGGCGTGACAAAATCAGGCTCGCCCACTCCTAATGAAATAACATCCTCCATTGTAGAGGCCATATCAAAAAAACGGCGGATCCCTGACGGTTTAATGTGCTGCACTGTCTGCGATAAACGCTGCTTTCGTCCCGTAGTGGATTCCATTATGGAGACACCACGATTCTTTTATCGCCTTCTCGCTTCTCTCCAAACACGACACCATCATGCTTATATGTTTTCAGCTGAAAGTGAGTAGTCGTTGAAATAACCGAATCAAGCGCAGATAATTTTTCCGATACAAACCTCGCAATTTCTGTCATTCTGCCGGCTTCAATTGTTACTGATAAATCATAGGCACCTGACATTAAGTAAAGAGCCTTCACCTCAGGAAAGCGGTGAATGCGTTCTGCTACTTCATCAAAACCTACACCTCTCTGCGGCGTTACTTTCACATCAATCATTGCAGTTACCCCTTCATAGCGGCGCACCTGACTCCAGTCAATAACCGTAGAATAATTAAGGATAATGTTTTCATCTTCCAGTTTTTGAATAATCTGCTCTACTTCGTCTATAGTCATTTCTGTCATTTTTGCGATCGTTTCTATATCCAGTCTTGCATTTCCCTCAAGCAAATGAAGGATTTCCAACTCCTTGTGATCCATCCTGCACACTCCTCCCAGAACTGTTCTTGCTGTCTATTGTCTTATATTTATCCCCTATCATACCATATTTGCAGAATATCCTGGAGTGAAAAAAGATTAAACTTCAGCAGATCCGGGGAATAAAGAAATATCTCTTATTAAAAGAAAGGAGCATGTTTGATGGGCAGCGACGCACCACACATTCACAAAAAGTCCAATACGGCTTTGTTAGTTATAGATATGATTAACGATCTCGAGTTTCCAGGAGGGGAGGATCTGCTTCCTTACGCTTCAAAAGCCGCTGATCGCATTAATGACCTGAAGCAGCGGGCTAACGAGCAGGGTATACCGGTTATTTATGTAAATGATAACTACGGAAGATGGCAGAGCGATTTTCGTGAGATTTATGAAGCCTGTGCCGATGAAAGCAAACGCGGGAGCGATATCACAAAAAAAATGAAACCGCTCGATGAGGACTACTTCGTTCTAAAACCTCAATTTTCTGCTTTTTTTGCTACTCCATTGGAACTGCTTTTGGATCATCTGGAAACCAAAAATCTTATTATGACCGGCGTATCCGGCGATAAGTGCATTCACTTTTCTGCCAACGATGCCTACATGAGGGCCTATAATTTGTATATCCCTTCTGACTGCATGGCGTCAGATGAAGAAGAAAACAATAAGCTCACCCTTGAACTAATGAAAAATGTAAATGGCGCCGACACTACGCCATCTGCTGAGCTTTCCCTCGAAGAAATAAACCGCAGGTAAACAACTAACAGCTCCATAAAAAAAAGCCTTCTGCGGCAGCTGCCGCGGAAGGCTTTTTATTAAAATACCTGTTCTAATTCTTTTTTATCCTGATCAAGCCAATACTTCATCCATTTCTTAGCGCCTTCCAGGTCATGAAGCTTAGCCTGGCCGCACTGCAGTTCTGTAGCAGCCGGTACTTCTTCAATAGGAAGAGCCGCCTGCATTGTTTTTTCCAGAATATCAATAAGCTCAGAAACCTGAGGCTCTCCATTCATAATGAGGTAAAAACCTGTCTGGCATCCCATCGGAGAAAGATCAATTACTTCAAAGTGATCATAGTCTTCTGCAAAATCGCGGATGTTCAGCGCCAGCAGGTGCTCAAGCGTGTGAATGACCGGCGGCTGCAGGTTATCTTTGTTCGGCTGGCAGAAACGTATATCAAATTTATTTACGACACCATCTGTACCAACCTTTTGAACTCCTGCCTGGCGGACGTACGGTGCTTTTACTTTTGTATGGTCCAATTCAAAGCTTTCTACTCTTGCCACAATAACACTCCTCTTCTATCTGGTCTTATTCATCATCATACAATGAATAAAGTTAGATGACAAACATACCGGTATGTAAAAACCGAAGCGGAATCACCGCTTCGGCTGTTATAGATTATTGGGAGGTTTCTCCACTTTCCACCTCTTCAATTTCTCCTTCAAGCTTTTCTAAAATAGCTCCTGCATCTTCACCGCTGTTTTCTGCGAAAAAGTCACGCTGCGGCACAGCAAGCTCACGGAAAGCATCACGCTGTTCTTCCGTCAATTCTGTGATTTCCGTAGGTGTATCTGTGTTTTCTTCAATATCCGTTAATAATTCGTCGTTAAGGCGTTCCTGAAGCGCGTAGCTTTCATCGCGCATTTCGTCAACTGTCTCATCGATCATACCCTGAATATCTTCAGGAAGGTCGTTGTAGAAATCAGGATTGACTGTTGTCATCGCTACATATGTGTTGTGATTGGAAATTGTCATATAATCCTGTACTTCATGGTAGGAGGAATCCTGGATAAAGAAGATAGGATTTTCCTGTCCATCCACCGTTCCCTGCTGCATAGCACCATAAAGGTCTCCTGCACTCATCACTGTTGGATCGGCGCCATATGCTTCATAAGAACGCTGATTTAATGGTGAGTCCTGTGTTCTCATGCGGAACCCTTCAAAATCTTCCGGCTCCGTTAATTCTCTGTTTCCTGTCCATTGAGTGGCACCCTCTGTCCAGAAACTTAGTGGAAGAATACCACTTTCCTCATACAATGCAGCCAGGTCTTCATTTAATGCTTCACTTTCATTTAACAGCTGGTGTGTAACTTCCTGATCATCTGGAAGCAGAAACTGAAGCGAGAAAATCTGTCCCTCCTCTACCATGGTTCCTGTAAAGCCGGGAGAAACGATTGCAAATTCCACAGCTCCGTTCTGCAGCTGCTCCACCTGGTCGACTTCGCTTCCCAGTCCGCCAAACTCAAATACATCCATATTAATACGTCCGTCTGATTTTTCATTCAAACGATTCGCAAACTCTTCTGCGTATTCATATTGAACCTGTCCTTCGTTTTCTTCCGTTACAAAACGCCAGTCATATGTTTCTTCGCCATCACCGCCGGCTTCCTCTTCGCCGCCACCGCCGCACGCTGATAATACGAGCGCTGATACCATTGCTGAACCTGCCAGCCATCCATACTTTCTTTTTCTCATTATGTTGTCCCCCTTAAGTATAATAAATACTATATATTCACTCCCGCTCTAGAGCAGGAAAAGTGAAAGTGGTTCAAAGATAATAACGATAATGCCAATAAGTACCATCATTACAATAAATGGAGGAGTCCCCCGTATCGTATCCATGTAGGATCGGTTAAATACGGCGCTGGCCGTGAATATATCAACTCCAAACGGCGGAGTGGCTGATCCGAGTGCCGCCTGGAAAGTAATAACAATACCAAGATGTACCGGGTCAACCCCTGCCTGCATCGCGGCAGGGTAAAAAATAGGAGTTAAAATAAGAATGACGACAATTGGATCGACGAACATACAGCCAATAAAAAAGAAAATAGAGACAATTATAAGAACGTATATCGGCCCAGGGCTTCCCGAAAGAAAGGTATCTGTAATGAGCTGGGGAATTCTCGCAAACTGAATCGCCCAGGCAAATGCCTGCCCGCCAGCTACGAGAATAAACACAGCCGAAGTAACCAGGCCGGTTGATAAAGCTACTTTTGGTATTTCCATAATTTTAATGGAACGGTAGATAACGACTTCCAGCAGAAGAGCGTACAATACAGAAATAGCAGCCGCTTCTGTCGGCGTGAATAATCCTGTGTAAATTCCGCCTATAATAATTACCGGAAAAAGCAAAGGTAAAATCGCTCGATATGTAACCAAACCGCGCTGTTTCCAGCTTATTTTCTCTGCCAGTGGTATATTATTAATTTTCGCATGAACATAGCCGTAAAGAGCAAAACATAAAAGAACAAGAATACCCGGGCCAATACCTGCAATAAATAAATCACCTACGGAAGTGCCTGAAGTTAGGGCATAAATGATCATCGCAATACTCGGCGGTATAATAAGCGCCACGTCGCTTGCATTAATAATAAAAGCAATTGCGGTTGAATCCTTATAGCCAATTTTCAAGAGCCTTTCCCTCATGGGTCTTCCAATGGCTACAACCGTTGCCTGGGTGGATCCTGAAATCGAGCCGAATACAGCGCATGCGGCAGCTGTTGTTATCGCATAACCACCACGCAGATGGCCGACGAACGCGCCGATAAAATCAAGAAGACGGTTGGAAGTACGCCCTTTTGACATAATGTCCGCCGCAAAAATAAATAACGGAACAGCCAGCAGGGCATAATTTGAAATACCTTCCAGCATCTGCTGAACCATAAAAAATGGTTCTACGTTCGGAAAGAAAAAGATGACGACTACCAGTGGAGCAAGAATAAGCGGAATCATCATTGGAAAGCCCAGCATAAGGAATACAAACATTATTCCAACAAGTGTTAAGATCATTTGTGTGTCCCCCGCTATCTGAATGAATTATATGTTTGTAGGATTTTCCACTTCGCTGTCTGAAGCATAGTCCTTACGTTCAGCAGCCAAGTAAACTTCTTTGTTTCTTACATTCACCCAGAAATTCCTGAGAAACTGAATGCCCCCGAGCGTAAATCCTATAGGTGCCCATATGAGCATCCAGTAATAAGGAAAACGCAGAGCGGATGTCGTGCGGCCTGAATTATATACAGACATCACATATTCGTATGAATAAAAGGCTAAAACAAATAAAATAATGGCAGTAACAAAAGGAATAATCAGAGCAAGTGCTTTTCTCGGCTTATAAGGTACATTATCAAAAACGGCAGACATGCTTATGTGCCGGCCCTGCCTGGCTACATAGCTTATTCCCATAAAAGTTGCCATATAAAGAGCAAGCTGGCTGATTTCTTCTGTGAACGCCCAGCTTCCCATATTCAGGTTACGGCTCACCGTATTTCCTGCCACCATGACTGTAATCGTAATAATGGACAACGCTAAAATAGCCTCTTCCACTCTCTTTAGACCAACATCCAGCCATTTAAGTATTTTCATTCTACATCGACATCCATTCTTTAGGAGTATACTGATTAGTTGTTATCTGATACTTTAGGCATACCTATAATAGTAAAAGAACCCTTCCTTCTATTCAAATACAGTCACCGGGTTTAAAAGCCCGTAAAGAAGGATAAACAGCTGTATAGTGTCCATATCAATGTCATTTCTTTCCTTATCTTCTTTTCCCCCCTTTCCAGCTGCCTGTTTTATAAACAGTTTGTGAAGATCAGGCATTTGTTCTGTGATAGAAAGCGTGTCTGTGATAGGGTAAAAAGGTAGGGTTTGTGCAGAATATAAATATTTTGCGCCTATAGTATTAATAAACAAATAAAAACAAATTAATCCTGATGCGAATATTTACATCCTATAATAAATTAGTTAAATGATCACAGGGCTTGTCATATTATGTACTAAAGTTTCCTTGTTCCTTTATGTTTTTCGTACGTATAAAGGTTTTTGTAATTATAACAATTTTCCGAAAAATATAAAAGAGTTAGTTCTTTAAAACTATTTCAAGATGCCTTCTGCCTTTATTATTTTATATTAGAAAAGTATATGTGTACGCGTACAGTTACTGAAACATCATTTATCACGTATCAGGAGAAATTAATGGAGAGGAAGATCATATTACATGGAAATCATAAATAACTTTCCATTATGGGTAGCTTTGTTTTCTATCCTTTTTGCACAGGGCATCAAGATTCCCCTGGCCTTTATCGCTTCAAAAAAATGGGATATGACTTTGGTTACGAGTACTGGAGGCATGCCAAGCTCGCACTCTGCTGCCGTCACCTCCGTCTGTACAGCAATCGGCCTGGAACAGGGATTTGATTCTTCCATGTTCGCTGTATGTACTATTTTCGGCGTTATCGTCATGTTTGATGCTACCGGGGTCCGCCGTCATGCGGGATATCACGCGACAATGATTAACCAGCTTGTCGTAGATTTCAATAAATTTGTTACCGAAGCCAGAACTTGGCAGAAGAAAGAAGAAACAGAAAAGCGGGAGGAATTGAAAGAACTGCTCGGTCATCAGCCGGTGGAAGTATTCTTTGGTGCCCTTCTCGGTATTCTTATCGCTTATTTTGCCAATATGTATTTCATTGGATCCTAATAAAGGCAGGTGCAGAACATGACCCGAATCGTTTCTCTATGTCCAAGCAGCACGGAAACAGCAGCATATCTCGGCCTCACTTCTAATCTTGTCGGGGTCGACTCTTACTCCGACTGGCCTGCAGAAGTGAACGACCTTCCCGACCTCGGACCGGACCTTTCCATCGATATGGATGCGGTAATGGAGCTCAAGCCGGACGTAGTATTAGCCTCCCACAGCGTTCCCGGCATGGAAAAAAACACACAGGAAATGGATAAAAGAGGTATTTCCTACGTCTTAACCTCTCCCAACACCCTGTCTGATGTTCTGGAAGATCTGATGATCATTGGAGAGGCTACCGGCACTACGGAAAAAGCAGAAGAAATTATTTATGCATGCCGCCAGATGATGGATACGTACCATGAGCTGGCATCGAGGTGCGAGCCTTCCAGACTTTACTGGGAATGGTGGCCCAAACCTCCTTTTACGCCGGGAGGCGGTAACTGGCTGACAGAAATCAGCGCTATGGCAGGGGCGGAAAATATTTTTGCCGATAAAGAAGAAGCCAGCGTGAAAACGACATGGGAAGAAATCCGGGAACGCGATCCGGATCGTATCTGCCTTGCATGGGTAGGGGTTCCTTTTGATAAAGTAAAGCCAGAGCTTTTGAAAAAAAGAGAAGGATGGCCGTCCATGAAGGCAATGGAGAACGGCAGCATTGATGTGCTGCCGGAGCCGTTGTACTGCCGGCCTTCCCCACGGCTTTTTACAGGCCTTGCCGAGCTGGCCTATCTTCTTCATCCGGATATCTTTCCAAAACCCCTCTCATCGGACGTACTGCTTCATCCATAACTATTCATCCGTGCACACAAAAGCCGCTCCTTACCAGGAGCGGCTTTTTTCTTAATTTAAAACATCTGGTACCCCCGGACTCTCAGCATCCGAATGGCTATCCCTGCAACAATTGCACCTATAAATCCGCTCGTTAAAATCAGATAGTCCACAATCTGCAGCGACAGCAGCTGTTCACCAAGCTGGGAAAAAGAAGCGCCCGGCGCGGAGAAATAGCTCCAGATTCCCAGGCTGTCTACTATCCATACCACAATCAGCGGATATGCTATCGCCATTACCCACGTCGATCGTAAAATCATATTCAGCAGAAAACCAATGCCAAAAAACAGCAGCAAAAACAGCATCATTGAAATAATCAGCTGCGGGAGGCTTCCGATTCCCGTCATATTCTATACCCCCTGTATTGATCGCGCTTACACAAGCGGAGAAAAACCGGAAATACCGTCTCAACGATATTTCCAGCTGTTCTGTCCTGACTCGTATTTAAAATGGGTTTTTCCCCTTTTTCAGCACGAGGCCCGGTCCGCCCAATATCCATAAATAACGATTATCAATCATTTTTTTCATAAAGTTGGCGGAAGTGCCGAATACTTTACGCTTTCCGATAACGCCAATGGCTTCTTTACCGCCTAGTGAAGCCACGGTACCTTTAATCTCGGGCTTGAATTCTTCAAGCGCTTTATTGTTAATTAATGCATTCAAGTTATTGGCCACTGTTACTGCCTGCTGCATGGCAATCTGTGCCGTTGGCGGATACGGACGTTCTGTTTCTTCATTAATTATAAGCGAACAGTCTCCAATAATAAACACGTTCTCATATCCGGGCGCACGAAGATCTTTATCTACTTTCACACGGCCGCGCATGTTTTCAAATCCTGACTTCTCAATAACAGGATTGCCGCGTACACCGGTAGCCCATACTACAGTAGACGCTTTAACTTCTTCTCCGTTTTTAAGCACAAGACCTTCTGCTGTAACCGCAGAAATCGGGGTATTAATTTTAAATTCCACTCCCCGGTTTTCAAGCAGGTTCATCGCATATTCTACAAGCTCCGGGTCAAATCCAGGAAGAGCCGTTGGGGCAGCTTCTACAACATACATCTTTATTTTATTCATTGGAATATCGTATTTTTTGCTGAGTTCGGGTATACGTTCGCTCAGCTCACCGATAAATTCCATACCGGTAAAACCAGCGCCTGCTACAGCAAACGATAAATCTGCTTCTTTAGGCTCTGGATCGTTGTTGTACTTGGAGAACATATATTCAATATGGTCTTTGATCTGGCGGGCTCCATTAAGTGTCCACTTGCTGTATGCGTGTTCAAAAACGCCCTCTACGCCGAACGTTTCCGGTACAGCTCCAAGACCCGTAACGATGTAGTCATACTCAGCGCTGCCGGTATTTTTAAGCACTACTTTGTTTTCAGCCGGCTTAATTTCTACTACTTCATCTTGAATAAATTTAATTTTCGTAGTATCGATCACATCTTTAATATTCATTCTTGTACGATCAGGATGCATCGTACCAGCGGCCGGTTCATGCAGCCATGTCGTCTGATAATGATAGTCATGCTTGCTGATTAATGTTACATTGGCCTGGTTCTGGTCAATTTTTTTGAAAATTTTCGCTGCCGTAACCATTCCGGCGTACCCTGCACCTAAAATAAGAATATTTGGCTTTCCTGCCATGTTGCGTCACTCCCTAGAGAATATAATTTATTTTTTATACGTGCGTTTGTGATCTATTTCACGTTCAAATACGCAGAAATATTCTTGTTGTTTATAGGATCAGGCTTTATCATAACAAAAGCATGAAAATGTCGTAAAATATTCACAAATCTCATTATTAATGATATGGGTTTTACCCGCATATTTCAACCTTTTTTTGCGTCTGTACTCTTTTTATTGCAGCGTTTTCTCTCCATTTATCCGGAATGAGAAGCAGGACTTTTAAAACAAGGCCTGATATGCGTATAATAGAGGTAGTTTTCTCAGCATAATTTGGAGGTAGATAACGTGGCACTTGAGCAAGATATATATGATATAACGATTATCGGCGGAGGGCCGACCGGTCTTTTTACAGCATTCTACGGGGGAATGCGTCAGTCAAAAGTAAAAATTATCGAAAGCATGCCCCAGCTCGGAGGACAGCTGTCTGCTCTTTATCCGGAAAAGTATATATATGATGTAGCAGGCTTCCCTAAAATCAGGGCACAGGAACTTGTCGACAACCTTATTGAGCAGATGACCCCGTTTGGTCCCAAGGTCGTATTGGAACAATCGGTGGAAAATGTCATTAAAGTAGATGACGATATTATTGAACTGCACACAGACAAAGAAATCCACTATACAAAGACCATTATCATCACCGCCGGCGTCGGTGCATTCCAGCCCCGCCGCCTTCAGGTGGACGGAGCAGATCCTTATGAAAAAGGAAACCTCCACTACTTTATCAACGATCTGCAGACATTCGCAGACGAGAAAGTAATGATTCTCGGCGGCGGCGATTCCGCTGTAGACTGGGCAAACATGCTTGACCCTATTTCAGAGGTAAAGCTTGTGCACCGCCGTGCTAAGTTCCGCGCCCACGAACACAGCGTAGAACAGCTTGAACAGTCTGATGTAGAGGTTATGACCCCCTACCAGGTAACCGCGATTCACGGAGACGGTACGAAGATTCAGCAGGTAGAACTCCAGGAAGTAAAGGGAGACGAAAAATTACTCGTTGATATCGACTCGCTTATCGTGAACTACGGCTTTGTTTCTTCCCTCGGCCCTATTAAAGAATGGGGACTTGATATTGAGAAGAATACTATCCGGGTAAACAGCCGGATGGAAACAAACATTCCGGGCATCTATGCCGCGGGTGATGTGGCAACGTATGACGGTAAAGTAAAGCTGATTGCCACCGGCTTTGGTGAAGCGCCGACAGCCGTCAACAATGCTAAAGCATACCTTGACCCCGATGCGAAGCTTCAGCCGGGACACAGCTCCCACATGTTTTAAAAAACAGCATAAAAAAAGCCCTCCGGTGCTATCAGCCGGAGGGCTTTTTTTCGTTATATGAGCTGGTCCGAAAAAATCTCCAGCCGCTCTATCCATTCGCTCTTTGCTGTTTCATCCCTGCTGTACGGATTATTTGTATCTACTTTGATTTCAATTTCGACGTTATCTTTATGAGCAACTGATAATCCTCTGAATAATTTCTGACCCCAGTCATAATATTCATTTTTCATTTCCGGTCCTTTATAGTACATTTCTTTAGATAAATGATCCGGAAGCACCTTTCTGCTGACCGTATACGTTCCTACCAGTGGAAGCGCAGTTTTTTCACATGCAATGGTATATTTGCTTAGCGCTCTTGTGCCGGATTCGAATTCGAGTACTTCCAGAACGTCTTTTCTGCTGTCCCACGTTTCAATAAGAATACTTCCGCTTTTGAGGCGGGGCTTAATAAACTGGCTGCACCCGCTGATAAAATAATCCAGTTTCTGTTTTTCTTCTTCTTCACTCGCGCTGCAGGCCGCATGTTCCAATTTTAAGTTTTCTGTAATCTGGTTTATTTCCATAGACTGTTCACTCCCTCTGTATGCTTAAACAGTAGGCTAAACAGTATAAAATGTCAATAAATTCTGACTTCTTTTTCCGTATTTAAATTCCCGGCTTTGGCTGTTCTCTAATGCGAATACTTTGTATTCAAATACACATGTTTTGCTTATAATTGAGATTAGGATCTTTAAAAATCTGAAAAATGGGGAGGGTATTTTTTGAAAATAATGACTTTTTTCATCCTCGCACTTGGCATTGTCTGGATTATTATTGCAGAAACTACGAATCAGACCGTTTCTTTTTCTATTTTTCAAAGTGCCTCTACAACGAACAGCGAAACCGATTTAATAGAAGAACAGGAAGAAATGGAGAAAGAATGGCAGCAGGAATATATGAACGGCAGCTACTCGTTTGACAATCCAATGGTAATTGAGGATCCCTACGGAGAAGCTCCATTGACTGCCTTAGCGAAGTTCCGAACAGAGGAACCGAGCCGGATTACAGTAACGGTGGCCAGCAGGGAAGGCGCAGAAGATATTACACATACTTATTCTTCTTATGCACAGGAACACGAGGTGCCTGTTCTCGGCCTCTATCCCAACAGCGATAATGAAGTCACTATTACTGCTGAGAACCAACAGGGAACTATTCAGGAAAAAACGATTTCCATAGAAAACGATAGGACTCTTGAATCCGCCCATGATAGACAAATAGTAGAAAGTTCTCCCGCCGATATGGAACCAGGTCTTACATTTATTAATACTGCTGTGACAGAACCTTACGGGGTGGATGAGCAGGGGGATATCCGCTGGTATTCATCGAGGACCGGAGGATTTGCCTTTAAACGGCTCGCTAACGGAAATCTGCTCCGCGGAATGTCCGAATCTGCGGATGAGCGAAATGAATATCTTCTTGAAACAGATATGCTTGGAAAAGTGCAGCACCAATATAAGATTAATGTTCCCAACTATGATGACAACAACGTTATTCATCATGACGCGATTGAACTGCCAAACAATAACCTCCTGGTTACCATACATGACAACAGTAATTCCTATGTAGAAGATACGATGGTAGAAATTGACCGCGAGACCGGAGAAACCGTCGAAACCCTCGATTTAAAGGACGTTTTTCCAGCCGAAGTCTACGAAAATTATGCCGGGCCCTATAAAAATGAAGGCGACTGGTTTCATCAGAATGCGGTGTGGTATGATGCCGAAACGGAAAGTATCCTCGTATCCGGACGCCATCAAAGCGCTGTTCTCAGCCTGACGTATCCGGATATGAATATTAACTGGATTCTCGCAGCACCGGAAGACTGGCCGGACAGCATGATGGAAAAAGTACTTGAGCCTGTGGGTGATCCTATTAAGTACCCAGGTGCCCAGCATGCGCCTATGATTCTTCCGGATCAGGACAATGACCCGGATACTAAAGATATTCTTTTATTTGACAACAATACAGCAGTCGTCCGCGGCAATGACTCTATCAGCAGAGATTTCAGCCAGGGTATTCAATACCGGATCAACGAAACAGACGGCACGGTGGAAACCGTTTGGAATTACGGTGAAGATCGTGGAAAAGAATTCTTTTCCAATGTAGTCGGTGATGCTGATTATTTATATGAAACCGGAAACCGCCTGCTGACGTCCGGTTACAATGAACTCGAAAACAGCTACCGGGCTGTTATTGTGGAACTGGCTTCTGATACAGATGAAATAGTTTATGAACTCGAACTTAACGGCATTCAGGAAGGTGATGGCCGAATTGTATACCGCTCTGAACGCATGCCTCTTTATACGGCACAGTAATACTGTTCTCCCGGGTTGACCTCCCGTTACGCACGTACCTGAATGCATTTTTATTTCGGCTATTAAAAAAAGCCCTCTTACCGGCAGTCGATTACCGGTAAGAGGGCTGTTTAGGAGGCTTGCCTTCCGCATAAATGCAGTTAACTGCCCCTTATTGGAGAAAAATTAACAATCTTCCGGCGTACCGGCTTTCGTTGCTGTACGGAATGATGATCCGCAGCCGCATGAAGCGATCGCGTTCGGATTGTCGATGGTGAAACCGCCGCCCATCATGTTTTGTTTGTAGTCAATCACGACTCCATCCAAAATCGGGGCGCTTTCTTTATCTACAATAACGTCAAGTCCACTTATTTGGAGCACGTCGTCCTCTTCTTCTTTAACAGAATCAAATCCCATTCCATATGAAAGGCCGCTGCATCCTCCGCCTTTAACGCCTACACGGAGCATAAGGTTTGTATCTTCTTCTTCCTGCATCATCTCTCTTACGCGAGCAGCAGCTGGTTCTGTAATATTTAGCATGATATGTCCTCCTTTAAGGAATAATTGCTGTCCTTTAAGAAAATTATATATGCTATTGCCTGTAAATTCAAATGATCTGAAAGGATGCCGCTTTTTGAGAAACAGCAGCAGGTGGATGTAATTCCATAAGCATGTTATGATGTTTGTCGAGCTTTTCGCTGTAATATAAAACAAGCGGATGGCTGAATCCATACGTAGAAGCAGCATTCATCATTTTTACACGAAGTTCTTCAATTCTTTTTTCATTTTGCTCTGCTGTGATTTTCACGACGATCCTCCTTTTTACTTAATAATTTTTCTTATCCATATATTTCTTCAATTATATGTCAATTACCAATTTAAAACAATAAATAGATCATTACTATTTGATTAAATTTATATTCAAACCGGTTCTCTTTAATTTACTATTTCCAGGATGTATAATGGAAATTGCAGCTACATTATGTATATTTTTTTAGCAGGATAACTTGTTTCATTTTATATAGTCTATTTTTCCAGAGTCGAGAGGAACCAACAGTTTATACAGGGAGTTAGAAAGGGATGATGGATGTGCCTGTAACATTAAACACAGATGTACGAATGAAAGAAATCATTGAAAAAGTCAATCATGGACAGCGCTTGTCTATAGATGACGGGCTTTACTTATACAACACAACGGATCTGCTGACCGTAGCCCAGCTGGCAAATCAGGTAAATGAGCAGAGAAATGGAAATAATGTATATTTTATTGAAAATATGTACATTAATCCAACAAATGTATGTGAAGCGAGCTGCAGCTTCTGCGGGTTCAAACGAAAGCCCGGTGAAGAAGGCGCCTATACAATGCATGAGGATGAGCTTCTTGAGTATGTTGAAAAACGCTGGAATGATAATATCCGTGAATTTCATATCGTCGGCGGACATAATGTAGAAGTTGGATTTGAATACTATCTAAACACGATTCGTGCGCTTAAGAAGCACTATCCGTCAGCCGCTATTAAAGCATATACCGGCGCTGAAATCGAATTCTTTTCCAGAATTTCCGGCCTTTCCATGAGAGAAGTGCTTCAGGAGCTCATGAACGCCGGCCTGGACACTCTTCCAGGAGGCGGCGCTGAGATTCTTACAGAACGCTACCGCGCTAAAATGAGCCCGGATAAGGCTTCTACTGATGAATGGCTGGAAGCACATGAAATTGCACACGATCTCGGTATGAAAACACATGCTACAATGCTTTATGGTTCTATCGATACGTTTGAAGAACGCTTAATCCATATGGACCGGCTCCGCCAGCTTCAGGATAAAACAAATGGCTTCATGGTGTTTATTCCGCTTGCGATGCAGCCGCGGAAAGTCGGCGCCGGGCTGAACCGGAGAACGTCTGCTTATGACGATATGCGTACTATTGCTATATCACGTCTGATGCTTGATAATTTCGACCATATTAAAGCTTACTGGATTAACATCGGTCCGCAGCTTACTCAGATGGCCCTCACATTCGGATCGGATGATATTCACGGCACGCTTATTGAAGAAAGAATTTCCCACTCTGTTGGTGCCCTTACTTCCCAGGGATTAACGAGAAAAGAACTAGTTCACCTGATCAAAGGCGCGAACAAGCAGCCAATCGAGCGTGACACGTTCTACAACGAAATTAAAAGATATTAATCTACAAAAAAAACAGACCCTACCGGGGTCTGTTTTTTAATGTGCCTTCACATATCGTTTCTGCTGCACCATTCATCGAGATATGGCCGTCTTTCTGCCATGTAATAAATAAATCACCGCCGGGCAGGTGCACAGTAATTTCTTTGTTTTTCTGCATTTTTCCGTTTAATATAGCTGCTGCTACGGCTGCACAGGCTCCTGTTCCACATGCCTGTGTTTCGCCGGTGCCCCGCTCCCATACGCGGAAATTCATTTCTGTTTCAGATATAACATGCACAAATTCAATATTAGCCCGTTCCGGAAAGACTTCATGCTTTTCCAGAAGAGGACCCAGCGTATGAACAGGCGCTTCCGCCGTATTCTCTACAAACAGAACAGCGTGCGGGTTCCCCATCGATAATGCCGTTATTTCAAAGCTTGTGCCGCCGGCTTCCAGCATTTCACGGACCGCTTCCCTATCCGGATCACCGGATACCATCGGAATACTTTTCTTTGCGAGGCGCGGTTCTCCCATATCAATAGTAACCATATCCACAATCGATTTGGAGTGATCCGGATGTACCGTTGCTTTCACGGTGCCGCCTTTTGTTTCAATCGTAAACCGTTCGTTTTCTACATACTTTTTTTCGAATACGTACTTCGCTGTGCAGCGCAGGCCGTTTCCGCATGTCATCGCTTCTGAGCCGTCGGCATTGAATATTCTCATCCGGGCATCTTCTGTCCGGGACGGTTCAATAAGAATTAATCCGTCCGCCCCTATTCCCCTGTTTTTGTCGGAAACGTAAACGGCAAGTTCGCCCAGGCTTTTTTCTTCCAGTTCCTCTTCAAATAAATCAATATAAATGTAGCTGTTTCCCAACCCATGCATTTTTGTAAACTTCATCGTCCTGCTCCCCTCAATTTATCCTCTGTCCAAAAGTAATCTTCGTCTGCTTGTATAATGACCATCCGCGTGAAACAGCACGGCATAATAAGCGGTGTTTTTATTTCCTCTTTTGCTCTCTGCAGATTATCCCTGGTCAAATGAGTCAGCACGTTCTCTTCTCCGCAGTAAGGGCATTCCTGTACGTAAATGTCGTTTCCCATCTTTTCATATGGCCATGTATTTTCAAACGTTAGAAATACCATACCTGCATCTCCTTCCAGTTAAAACATTGGATTTTCTTCTAAATACTGATATATATTATCGACCAGTTCATCAGGGGTTTCTCCTTCAACGACTTCCCCATTAACCAGCGCATAGTTGGTATCCGCACATAAGCCGCAGTTTCCAAGACAGCCGTATTCGATGATATCAAAGTTTGGATCTCTTTCCAGTTTTTCCATGGCTGCCTGGGATCCGCTGGCCAGATTACTCAGGCAAAACTCTATAATTGGTCTCATTTGCTTTCCCACCCTCTTTTCAGCTCTGCAATTATCCTACCGTTCTATGCTTCCAACCGTCAACGTATCTACTCTATTTATTTCTTCATTATAAGTTTTCTGACTATTTTCCAGTTGTTGTAATGTCGATCTAAAATCTTTATAATAAAATTGACCAGGGTCACTTTTGATACAAAGTATCCTTTGAAGCAACGGAGAGGTCGAGTTATGAATAGAATGCAGAAAAAAGAACGTACAAAACAGAAAATTCTTTCGGAAGCGCTTTATCTCTTTCGGGAAAAAGGATTTGATGATACGACTGTCCAGGAAATAACCGAAGCTGCCAACGTAGCAAAAGGAACTTTTTTTAATTACTTTCCTACAAAAGAATCGATCATGCAGTCTCTGGCAGAAGACAGACTTCACCAGGTAGAATCCTATATCGATAAATATGCCCTGCAGCGTCTGGCACTATTTTCGAGAATACGCGCCTACGTCAGCTACTTTCTTGGAGAATACCAGCTGAATCCGCAGCTGACAAGAAAAGTGTGGCAGCACGTTGTCGAGCATGAAGCGCTGCTGCGCAGCCACTGGGAGCAGCTTCTTTATGACAGTGAACACCGGGGAGAAATAAAGCCTCACCTCGACATTCCTGCATGGAGCCATATTATGAACAGTCATTTTCATTACCTGCTGGCAACGAGTACTGCTGTTAACCGGGAGGAATTTATAGAAGAAATGATGGCTATGATGTATACAAGCCTCCATAGCATCACTACAAAAAGGGGACATGAAACAATGAAAAGAGTTGTTATACTAGGCGGAGGGTACGGCGGCCTGCGCCTGCTGCAGCGCCTGCTCACCAACGATCTTCCAGCTGACGTCGAAATTGTGCTTATAGATAAACTTCCTTACCACTGTATGAAAACCGAATACTATGCACTTGCCGCCGGTACAGAATCAGACCATCAGGTAAGGGTGCCTTTCCCTACCCACAAACAGCTCCGCCTCCAGTTTGGCACGATTGACCGTGTCGATATGGACAGTAATCTCGTTCATATGAAAGGGGAAAACCCGGTAGCCTATGACAGCCTGATTGTAGGGCTTGGCTGTGAAGATAAATTTCATGAAGTACCGGGCGCTGCGGAGCACACGTACAGCATCCAGACAATGGAGGCGACCCGGAAAAGCTATCAGGTGCTTAACAGCCTTCCCGCAAACTCCAGTGTCTCCATTGTTGGGGCGGGACTAAGCGGGGTGGAACTCGCCAGCGAACTCCGTGAAAGCCGCTCTGATTTAAGAATCCGCTTGTTTGACCGCGGCGATACCATTCTGCCGATGTTCCCAAATCGTCTGAGTAGATACGTACAGAAATGGTTTGAAGACCATCAGGTAGAGGTAATCAGTAACTCCGACATCACCCAGGTGGATGAACATACGATTTACAATCACGGGGAACCACTCGAATCCGATGTAATTATCTGGACGGCCGGCATTCAGCCAAATAAAGTAGTCCGGGATATGGACGTGGAAAAAGACCCAAGAGGCCGCGTTATACTAACGCCCCACCACCACCTGCCGGACAACAAAAACGTCTTTGTCGTCGGTGACTGTGCCAGCCTTCCTCATGCGCCGAGTGCCCAGCTTGCTGAAGGCCAGGCAGAACAGATTGCGATGGTTCTTAAAAAGAGATGGAAGGGTGAATCCATCCCGGAGACGCTGCCTGAAATCAAATTAAAGGGCGTACTCGGTTCCCTCGGGAAAAAACACGGATTTGGTATGATGGGTGAAAAAGCTGCTGTTACAGGCCGTGTCGCCCGTATGCTGAAAAGCGGCGTTCTTTGGATGTACAAAAACCATAACGGCGTATAAATGTTTAAAAAAGCTCTCTTCTCAGGAAGGGAGCTTTTCAATATATTCATACATTTTTTTCAGTCTAGGATTTCCCTCTGCAATAATATCGCCGTTTACCAGTACAAGCGGATAAATTCTATTATTCTCTATCATGTCCCGGGCCGTTTCCTCTTCTTCTTTTCCGTTTGGGTGATACATATCGACATAGACGACATCCAGCGGTTTATCCGGGTATTTTCTTTGCAGCGCCGCTTCCAGCCATTCTTTTGTTTCTATGCTTGAAGGAAGCTGTACGCATCCGGAGCACTTTTCCTCTGATCCGTACACTTTTATTGTAATGGGTCGATTCATGGTTGATCCCTTCTTTCTTTTTTTCTGCACAAAGCCCGGCAGAACGGTGTTTTTTAAAGTTATTTAGAAAATAGTAGTGAGAATGCTTCGCATTAGTTGTCATAGAAAAGCAATTCATAGTAGAATATAACTTAAGTTCCTTTAATTATAGACTATCTTTACAAGAGGTACTATAATAAAGGCAAAGAAAGGAGAGATACATCATGCCACAAACTACTGAAGATATGAACGGACAGGTACTAGAAGTATTAGACAAGCTGCGCCCATTTCTACTTCGCGACGGCGGTGACGTTGAGCTCGTAGATATTGAGGACGGTATTGTAAAAGTCCGCCTAATGGGAGCATGCGGATCTTGCCCTTCTTCAACGATTACTCTTAAAGCAGGAATCGAGCGCGCCCTTTTAGAAGAAGTACCGGGCGTTGTTGAAATAGAGCAGGTATTTTAAGCACTCCTTCATACGGATAGTAATTCATACGAATCAAAAGAGTACGCTCCCGGCCGGGAGCGTACTCTTTTTCGTTAGGAGGGAATCTCCACTCCTGCGTCTAATTTTACGTAGTATACCTGCGATCCCTTATGATCAGGCGCTGCGATCTGCACGTCAAAGGCAGGATAATCAAGCTGGATTTTTTTCCTTACTTTTTCTCCGTCTCCTTTAGGGACAATGCATAATACAGTAGGGCCGGCACCGCTTAATGCAGCACCGTGAGCACCATAGGCTTTTGCCTCCTGCATAATGTCCATCAGGCCGGGAACAAGACCGGCACGGTAAGGATGGTGGAATACGTCACGCACCATCATATCACCGACAAGTTCCCAGTTGCCGGTCAGGATAGCGGCAGTCAGGACATTACTTACCGCACTGCCTTTAATTGCCTCTTTATACGGCAGCTGTGCTGGCAGAATCCCCCGGGCTTTTTTAGTCATCAGCTCCTGTTCCGGCACCGCGATAACAATATCAATATCCGGCACGCCGGCATGAACCATGCTTGTTGCATCTATACTGTGGGCACCAATAATAAGGCCGCCGTAGAGGCAGGGCCCTACATTATCCGGATGTCCTTCCCAAATACTTGCAAACCTCATTTTTTCTTCCTTCGTCATGTCTGCAGATGTTATCTGATCAGTCATTTCGATTCCGGCAATAATCGCCGCTGCGCTGCTTCCCAGGCCTCTTGCAAGCGGGATATTGGTCGTCATGTGTACATGGCAGGCAGGAAGCTCTTTGTTGAGCTCCTTTGCCAGCGTCTCTGCAACAATATAGATAAGGTTGTCTTTTCCGGAAGGAATGCCTTCTAATTCAGCTGAATCCGAGGTAAAAGACCATTCTTCAGCAAGTGTGACCTCCATCGTTAAATAACGATCAACCGCCAGGCCGATGGAGTCAAAGCCCGGCCCCAGGTTAGCGGAGCTCGCTGGTACAGTGACGACCAACTTTTCACCCCTCACTCACGACACCTCCTTTTATTTGTTCGAGGAAGGCCTCCCGGCTGTTTGGCAGCACAGTAGGCTTAACCGTAATCGTATCGATAGCTGTGCTTGGGTCTTTCAGTCCGTTGCCAGTAAGCACACAGACTACGGTGGACCCTTTAGCAATTTCCCCGCTTTCGATCTGCTTTTTCAAACCGGCCACTGAAGCACATGAAGCAGGTTCTGCAAAGACACCTTCGGTTTGGGCAAGCAGCTGATATGCCTCGAGGATTTCTTCGTCTGTGACCATATCAATTTTTCCGTTGGATTGATTGACTGCCGTTACAGCTTTCGTCCAGCTCGCCGGATTTCCGATACGGATCGCCGTAGCAATCGTTTCCGGCTCTTCAATAATCTCATTTCTTACAATAGCGGCCGATCCTTCTGCTTCAAAACCGCGCATCTGTGGAAGACCGGTACCGTTTCTTTCATGATACTCCTTAAATCCTTTCCAGTACGCTGTGATGTTACCGGCATTTCCGACTGGTATCGCAAGTACGTCAGGCGCGCGTCCAAGCTGCTCACACACTTCAAATGCAGCGGTTTTCTGGCCTTCAATGCGGTACGGATTCACCGAATTAACGAGGGTGATTGGTTCTTTTTCGCTGATCAGCTTTACAATTTCAAGAGCATTGTCGAAGTTTCCCTGGATTTCAAATACTTCGGCTCCATACATGACAGCCTGTGCCAGCTTACCTAGCGCAATTTTGCCTTCAGGAATAACAACGATGCAGCGAAGACCTGCACGGGCACCATAGGCTGCTGCTGCTGCAGATGTATTACCTGTGGAAGCACAGATAATTGCTTTACTGCCTTCTTCTTTTGCTTTCGCTACAGCCATCACCATGCCGCGGTCTTTAAACGAACCGGTCGGGTTGGTGCCCTCTGTTTTGACATGAATATCGACGCCCCACTCTTTGGAGAGCTTTTCAAGCGGGATTAGAGGGGTGTTTCCCTCTCTTAAAGATAAAATAGGTGTTTCGTCTGTTATCGGTAAAAATTCTTTGTACGTTTCCAAAAGGCCTTTCCAACTGCTCATTCTGCATTTCCTCCCTCGACACGATAGCTGCTTTTGACTGCTACAACAACGTCCATTTTTTCCAGTTCTGCAAAAATTCTTTCGTATACCGACTTAGTCGTTGTATGCGTGATAACGGCTACTTCTGCGATCTGATGTTCAATCGGCCACTGCATTAATTTCTCAAAGCTTACATTTTCTTTGGCAAATACAGAAGTCAGTGCTGCAAACGTTCCCGTTTGATCTTTCACGTGCAGGCGGATAAAGTATTTGGACTGCACTTCATCATGTGTTTTCATTTGTTTATGATACAACGGCGGAACAATACTTCTGCCGCTGACGCCAAGCTTCATATTTTTCACTACTGTCACCAGATCGGAAACGACAGCTGTTGCCGTCGGCAGGGAGCCGGCGCCCGGTCCGTAAAACATTGTTTCGCCAATTGCATCGCCATAAACATATACTGCATTGTATTCATCATGTACTGAAGACAATGGGTGTTTGGCGGGAAGGAGCATCGGCTGCACCGTTAATTCAATCCGGTCGCCGTCCCGTTTGGCAAGGCCGATCAGCTTTAATGCATAGCCCATCTGCTCGGCATATTTAATATCATCAATGGTCACGGTCGTAATACCCCGGACGTCTACATCTTCAAGCTCTACATCCATAGAAAAGCCAAGGGAAGCAAGAATAGCCATTTTACGTGCTGCATCAAGACCTTCTACGTCCGACGTCGGGTCGCTTTCAGCGAATCCAAGCGCCTGGGCTTCAGCTAATACATCATCATAGGCCCGTCCGTCCTGGCTCATTTTTGTTAAAATGTAATTCGTTGTTCCGTTTACAATCCCCATCATCTGCGAAATCCGGTCGGAGGAAAGTCCTTCGGTAAGGCCGCGTATAATAGGGATTCCACCCGCTACACTTGCTTCATAGAATAAGTCACAGCTGTTTTCTGAAGCAATTTTCACAAGCTCTGCTCCGTGAAGGGCAATCAGATCTTTATTTGCCGTGACTACATTTTTTTTATTTTTCAGTGCCCGGATGATATAGTCTTTTGCTTCATCAATTCCGCCCATTACCTCAATTACCACTTTAATATCGTCATCCTGCAGAATGTCTTCTACTTTATCTGTGAGAAGCTCTCCTGCATTTTCTATATCCTGGTATTTATTCATGTCCCGGACAAGTACCTTCTTTACCTGAATACCGGAGCCCACCTGATGGGCTAAATCTTTCTGGTGATCTCTAATAATCTGCAGGACCCCTGTTCCAACGGTTCCTGATCCGAGTAATCCAATTTGTATATCCCTGCTCATTCTCTCCACTCCTCACCACTGACTGCTTCATTCTCTCTTTACTTAAAGGTATATTGTCCATTGTAACGAATTACCCTGTATGTTTACAAGGGGGAAACATATGTCTTTTTATAAAGGACATTACTACATTACTTTTTGCTGCTTTTTTCTCCACTATTCTTCATAAGTGTCCAGTCTGCCATACTTTGTATACTGTACGAAGGCAGCACCGGCTTCTGCTCGATTTCCTCGAGGCTGGTAATGCCTGTCTGCACGTGAATCGTATCCATACCGGTGCGGATGCCCGCCAAAATATCTGTATCATAATTATCACCAATCAGCACCGTTTTTTCGAGCGGCGTGCCGAGGATATAAAGGGCCTGCTCTATAATAACTTGTTCCGGTTTGCCGATAAAGACCGGATCCTGTCCGGTCGCCGTCTGTACAACAGAGGTAAGCGCCCCGTTCCCCGGAAGAAATCCTCTTTCAGTAGGAAGCGCTTTATCACTGTTCGTGGAAATAAAAGCAGCCCCGTTCCTTACCGCAAGCGCTGCTTTCGCCAATTTTTCATAGGTGATGCTGCGATCTATTCCCATCACTACATAGGCCGGGTTTTCTTCTGTATATTCGACACCAGCCTCTTCCATAGCCTGAAGCAGCCCGGTTTCACCGATAATATAGGCTGTGTGCGGAGCCGGTCCAGCTTTCACATAGGCTGCAGCTGCAAGAGCTGTTGTCCAGATCTGGGCGGGTTCTGCCGGAACATTAAAAGCCTGGAGCTTGAGGCTGACCTCTTCAGGCGTGGCAGAGGAATTGTTCGTTATGAATAAATAAGGAAGACCGGCCTCTTTTAATTGATGAATAAACGCTATAGCTTCCGGTATCGGCTCTTTTCCTCTATACACTGTTCCATCCAAATCAAGCATATATCCTTCATAGGGCTTCATTTTGTATCTCTCCTAGTTGTTATCCTGTTTATTTTCCGGCAGAAATGCGGATACCGGTCCAAGTTCTTTTTCGATGTACGTGCGCACGCAGTCCGGAAACTGTTTTACGTATTCCGCTTCCGCCTGAATATTTTTCCATAATGCTTCATGGTCTATTTCCATATAGTCGCGGGTTAGTGTTTTTCTCAGTTTAATCAATCGGGTGAGACCTGCAAACACTTCGTCCGGAATCACCTTTTCGTCTTCCAGAATTGCGAGGATATCTTCATAGCTCCCCGGGTCCCTCATAATAAATCCGTCTATCATCTGGTTCCCCGTATCAATAATCGCTTCAATCCAGCCTTGTGCCAGTCTTTCCAAAGCGAGGCGCTGGATCATGTCTCCCATCGATTGAAAAGACGTGACAGCTTCATACAAGGACTCTATATAAGCCAGCTGGGCTTCAATTTTCTCCCGGTCTACAAAATACATCATTCATTCCCCCTGTACCTGATCTGCATAATAAAACTAGTATATCATAGGAGCTTTTCAAACCGTATACGCGCAAATCTTCTATAATATGATAGGATAAAGACTGCTGATTGCAGTTTGCTTTTTTAAGGATAGTACATAAAAGGAGAGAGAAAATGGATAGAGAATTAGCTTTAGAAGTAATTCGAGTGACCGAAGCCGCAGCTATTTCATCGGCGCAGTGGATGGGAAGAGGAAAAAAAATAGAAGCTGATGATGCGGCCACTTCTGCGATGCGGCTTATTTTTGATTCCGTCAGCTGCAAAGGAACCGTTGTAATCGGAGAAGGAGAGCTTGATGAAGCTCCAATGCTCTACATCGGCGAAGAGGTCGGCAACGGCAACGGGCCGGAAGTAGACATCGCCGTTGATCCGCTGGAAGGAACCAATATTGTGGCCAACGGCCGCGGCAACGCGATGGCCGTCCTGGCTCTTGGGGACCGCGGTACGCTGCTCCATGCTCCCGATATGTATATGAAAAAACTCGTTGTCGGACCGGAAGCAGCCGGCCTGGTGAGGTTGGATGATCCTATTGAAAAAACAATTGATATTGTCGCAAAAATGAACAACAAACGGACCCGGGATGTTACGGTTATTATTCAGGACCGGGAGCGTCATCAGGATATCATTGACCGGGTACGCGCTAAAGGATCGCGTGTTAAGTTGTTCGGAGACGGGGATGTCGGCGCTTCGATTGCCACCTCCCTTCCGCAGACCGGTATCGATTTGTTTGTAGGTACCGGCGGCGCTCCGGAAGGCGTCATATCCGCTGCTGCGATTAAAGCGCTCGGCGGCGATATGCAGGCCCGGCTCGTTCCGGATAACGAAGAAGAGGAACAGCGCTGTATTGCGATGGGTTTAACAGATCCGCGCCAGCTTCTGCATTTACATGACCTTGTAAAAGGCGATGATGCTATTTTTGCCGCCACCGGCGTTTCTTCCGGAGAGCTTCTGGAAGGGGTACGCTTTCTTGGTGGGGACCTTGTGGAAACAGATTCCATTGTGATGCGGGCTAAAACCAGAACAGTGCGGTATATTAAAGCACACCACCGCCTGCAGAATAAACCGCATCTGCTAGCAGATGATGAGTAAAGGAGGAATACAGCTATGAGCGACCGTTTTTATATTCATGATGAAGAAGAGGAATCCAGCATCCGGTTTGTAAGCTTTATGGGAGATAACGATGAGCGATTTGACCTGGCTCTCATTTCCACCGAGCGCTATTACGGAAAGCAGGTTGTCCTCGACATACGCACCCAGCGTTTTGCCCTTTTGGGAGTCGACGACCTCGAAGAGCAGGGGCTGCTCGAAGATGCCTATCAGATCGATGAAGAAACAGCTGAAGAACTGCGGGCTTTTCTACTCGAAGCGATTGTGGAATATTAATATAACGTAAAAAAGGCTTCCGCTGCGGCGGAGGCCTTCTTTTATGAGTTCACTTCTTCTTCTTTTTCTTCCGTTTCTACTTCCGGCTGTTCCTGTTTTTTCTGTTTTTTTACTACGAAATAAGCGCAGCCAAAGTTACAGTACTCCAGCAGGTAATCATGCAGCGTGCTTATTTTCATATCATAGGAAACTTTTTTCCGCGAATCATCAAAAAATCCACGCAGGCGGAGCTGTTCGTGTCCCCAGTCCCCCAGAATATAGTCATATTTATGAAGCACCTCGCTGTAACGTTCTATAAATACTTCTTCGTTCCAGCCGGAGCGGTTTTCTTCAACCACTTCGTACGTATAGCCCTGAACTTCCACCATTTCTTTCCCTCCTTTTGTAAAAACCGGCTCCCGTTAAAAGGGAACCGGTCACGTATTGATTATTCAGCCTGTTTATATTTATTTGCTTCTTCGTGTACCTGTGCCTGGTTAACCTGTTCATCAGCGTGATAAGAAGAACGGACAAGCGGGCCGGCCTCACAGTGGCTGAAGCCTTTTTCCATGGCAATTTCCTTAAATTTCGCAAATTCTTCAGGAGTATAGTATTTTTTAACTTTTAGATGCTTCTTCGTCGGCTGAAGATACTGGCCAATTGTCATAATATCTATATTATGCGCACGAAGGTCATCCATTGTTTCAATAATTTCTTCGTCTGTTTCTCCAAGGCCGATCATCAGACTGGATTTGGTTGGAATATCCGGGTGAATTTCTTTAGAGCGCTGCAGAAATTCAAGTGAACGCTCGTATGTAGCTCTGGCGCGCACTCTTGGCGTCAACCGCTTTACTGTTTCAATATTGTGGTTCAGGATATTCGGACGCGCTTCCATCAGCGTTTCCAGGTTTTCCTGCACGCCCATCATGTCTGAAGGAAGTACTTCAATGGTGCAATTCGGATTGCGGCGGCGCACTGCTCTAACCGTCTCTGCGAACACAGTCGATCCGCCGTCCTTTAAGTCATCTCTTGCAACTGCGGTAATAACGACATGCTTAAGTCCCATCTGTTCTACGGACTCTGCAACACGTTCCGGCTCCTGCCAGTCCAATTCATTTGGCAGTCCTGTATTTACTGCACAGAAACGGCAGGCGCGCGTACACACATCGCCCAGAATCATGAATGTTGCTGTTTTTCTTTCAGACCAGCACTCGTGAATATTGGGACAGCGTGCTTCTTCACATACGGTATGAAGGTTTTTTTCACGCATCATTTTCTTAAGACCCTTGTACGAGTCGTTTGTATTTAATTTAATCTTCAGCCATTCCGGCTTACGAAGGTATTCTTCTGTTTTTGCCAAACCGCTCACTCCCCATTCTTTTCCTCAGCCTCATTATAAACCATCGTACCCTGTCAAAGAAGTCTTTGATATTAATACTTTAACATGTTCTATACTGCCTCGACAAATGTACCGTTCGTTTTCACATGATTGCCTTTTCCCCTGTAATCATAAAAAAAGCAGCCGCTTATCCAGTAAGCAGCTGCCTTCATTTATTTTCTTTTGGAAACCGTTCTTGCATACAGTAAACTGCCAGCAAGGCCTCCCCAGATAATTACAATCCCTATAATCATCATTATAATCGCACCGGCTGTCATTATTTTTTACCCCCTTCATCTCTGCGTGCCAATTCAGGCTTGTTTTTCCATTTCACAAATGAAAGAACAATACCAGCGGCAAGAGCAAAGAGTGCTACGGACCAGCCGCTGATTACAACGAAGGAATTAGCGTATCCTTCATAGTTTCCTGTTTCTGTGTCAAATTGACGAAACAGATTCTGTACGAACAGGCTGAACATCATGTAACCAAGGATAATCGGCGTAATGATGCCCAGACATACTCTCCACCATAAACCAAGCGGGATATCTGAGACTCCGTTCGCGTGCTCCTGAAATTCAGGAAGCTTCCGGAGAAACCAGGCTACTACAATTACTTCCACAAGTCCGATCAGTGCTACACCGAATTGGTTAATAAAGTAATCGGCTGCGTCCAGGAAGTTAATTCCGCCGTTTGTCGCGAAAATTAAGGAAAGGAGAGCTGCAGCTCCACCGCCTATAGCTACGGATTTAGCTCTGGAAATATTGAATTTTTCAGAGATTCCTTTTACATATGTTTCTGAAATAGAGATAAGCGAGCTCAGTCCTGCCAGAACGAGCGACAGGAAGAAAAGAAATCCAAACAGACCGCTAAGTGCCGGAAATGCATTAATGATCTGCGGGAAGACGACAAAGGCCAGACCGATGCCCCCTGCTACGACTTCATCTACTCCAACACCCGCCTGAGTCGCCATGAAGCCAAGCGCGGCGAATACGCCGATACCTGCAAGCAGCTCAAAGCTGGAGTTACTGAATCCGGTAATAAACGCATTGTTTGTAATATCCGATTTCTTCGGAAGATAACTGGAATACGTTATCATGATTGCAAATGCAATCGATAAACTAAAGAATATCTGCCCGTAGGCGGCCACCCATACCTCACCGGATGTAATAGCGCTGAAGTCCGGCTCAAAGAAAGCCTGAAGCCCTAATGCAGCTCCTGGAAGCGTTACGGCGCGGATACAAATAATTAAAAAGATAACGACCAAAGCCGGGATAAAAATACGGTTGGCAATCTCTATGCCCCGCTGCACGCCTCTGAACAAAACGCCGAGCGTAATAACCCATACAATAATCAGCGGAATAAGCACTCCCGGCACAAGACTTCCGATCTGGCCTGCATCAGCTACCTGCAGGTATTCCCCGAACAGAAATCCTTCTGTATCGTCCCCCCAAGACTGATTGAGGGCAAAAACACTGTAGCTCATGGCCCAGGCAATAATAACAGAATAATACGTGGAAATGACAAACGCGACAAACACCGCCCACCATCCAATCCATTCTGTTTTCTTGCTCATCCGGGAATAGCTCAGCGGAGCCGATCCTCTGTATTTATGGCCGATCGTAAACTCCATAATTAAAAGCGGAATACCCGCTGTAAGAAGTGCGATAAGATATGGAATGAAAAAGGCTCCGCCGCCGCCGTCATAAGCTACTGCGGGAAAGCGCCATATATTGCCCAGCCCGATGGCTGAACCAATTGCAGCCATAATAAAACCTGCTCTAGTGCCCCATTGTTCTCTGGCTTCCATCGTGTGTTCCCCCTTTATGTTTTACATCACCCTGTATAGAATATTCAGAAAATATAGCAGGAGTGCTGCTTTTCTCTTTCTTAAGTATACTTCTCTCTGCTGCCTGGTCAGCGCCTGCTGGAACGTCCTCCTTCCTAGAACTTTTGTCTGATAATTCGTTATTTTATTATAATTTTTATTTTTGGATTTGTCAAAATATTTTTAAACTGGAAAAAGCCTTCCGTATTGAAAGGCTTCTTTCCGTCTATCTGCTCTGTCCGCACTATTTTTTGGATTTCTGCCATGTAATAAAGCGGTGGGGGTGCTTATTTTTGTCATCGACAGCACCCTGTTCTTCTTCAAGCTTTTCCCATGCTGCCGTGTTCCATTCCGGGAAAAAGGTATCTCCTTCAAATGATTCATCGATATGGGTTAAATACATTTTATCGGCATACGGCAGGCAGGCGTTAAAAATTTCCGCCCCGCCGATAACGAAAAATTCTTCTTCTTTTTTCCCAAGCTCCTGGACTTCCTCAAGGGAATAAATGACTTCGCAGCCGTCCGCCTGAAACGTTTTATTTTTTGTTACAATAATATTCCTTCGGTTAGGAAGCGGCTTTCCAATCGATTCAAACGTTTTCCGCCCCATCACAATGGTTCCGCCGCTCGTTACTTTTTTAAAGTGTTTCAGATCGGCGGGAAGGTGCCACGGAAGCTGATTGTCTTTTCCAATGAGACGGTTCTTATCCATAGCGGCAACAAATGAAATCATACGGAGACCTCTCCTTTAATATGAGGATGCGGGTCATAGCCGGTTAATTCAAAGTCATCAATCGTGAAATCAAAAATGGATGTCACATCAGGATTAATTTTCATCTGCGGCAGTTCTCTTGTTTCTCTTGTAAGCTGAAGATTCACCTGTTCAAGATGGTTGCTGTATATATGGGCGTCACCAAGCGTATGAATAAATTCGTGTGCCTGCAGGCCGGTGACCTGAGCGATCATTTTTGTTAAAAGGGCATAGCTTGCGATGTTAAACGGCACGCCGAGAAATACGTCTGCACTGCGCTGGTAAAGCTGGCAGGAAAGCTTTCCGTCATTGACGTAAAACTGGAATAGACAGTGGCATGGTGCCAGAGCCATATCATCAATTTCCGCTACGTTCCAGGCGTTTACAATGAGCCGGCGCGAATCCGGGTTTTCTTTGATCTGTTTGATCACATCGGAAATCTGGTCTACCGTCCGTCCATTGGCGCCTTCCCATGACCGCCACTGCTTGCCGTATACGGGGCCCAGATCTCCATTTTCGTCTGCCCATTCGTTCCAGATGCGTACATTGTTTTCTTTCAAATAATCGATATTTGTGTCCCCTTTTAGGAACCAAAGCAGTTCATGAATAATCGACCGAAGATGGAGCTTTTTCGTCGTCAGTACAGGAAAACTGTCCTCCAGCGAATAGCGCATCTGGTAACCAAATGTACTGATAGTACCTGTTCCGGTGCGGTCGCTTTTTTCTGTGCCGTGTTCCAAAATGTGGCTGCATAAATCTAAATACTGTTTCATGTTACCTACCTGCCTTTTATGAATATTTCTTTTCCAGTATGAATTGAAGCACGTCTCTCATCATTTCCGGCATAAAATATTTCTTTTGCTTTGTCTGGGACAGTCCGGGATACAATGGCCCGAATGTAAACATGTCCGGAGCTGCTACGCGGTACATTTTTTTGTTTTCGATGTCTGTACCCTGGATTTTTATTTTTTTCACAAGAGCGTCCTCTCCTGCTGTTCCCATCTCTATAGTAATGCCGCTGAACGCCAGCACACCGAGTTTAATTCCCCTGAAGCCAAGTCCTTTCAAAGGAAGATGAATCATTTTTTGTGTATAGGCTGCATGAATGGATTCTTTCAAAACTGCGCCAGACACCTCGATCACCGCTGGATTAATCGGATGAGGACAGAGCCGGTGAATATCTTCTTTCGTAACCGGGCCTGGAGCTAATGATTCAAGCAGCAGGCCGGAATTTATTAAAGCCAGATCCGTTTGGCACCAATCCCGGAGGCCTTCCGCCAGTAAATCAGCAAAAGGGGAAGGTTCTGTCCAGGAGACGGGAAGCGCCGAAGGGATCCGGGCTATTTCCTCATGCATCTCTGCTACAGCCTCTGTTTCCAGCCGGCGCAGAAGCCCGGCCGTTTCCGGAGAAGGCGGCTCATGGCTCACGTCTACGGCGTACCCTTTTTTTGACACGAGCTCTCTTTTTTCCGTATCAAATTCCAGGTTAACCTGTCCTACATAATACGCATTTTTGCCGCACTGGGCCACCAGGGACTGATTAATGATTTCCGCTTCTTTTAGCAGGTGGTGGGTATGGGCTCCCAGAATAACATCAATATCCGGAAAGGATTCAGCTATTTCTTCATCATAATCCAGCCCCATGTGAGAGAGCAGCACAATAATGTCCGACTGCGCTTTAACTTCCTCCAAAATTCCTGGAAGCAGCATCAAAGGATCCTGAATATCCCAGCCCAGCTCGTTATAAAACGGATAAAAAGGAATAGTAATACCGATCAGACCCAGCCTGATTCCTTCTTTTGTTTCAATTACATCATAAGGAAGCACCCATTCCGGACGTTTTCCCTGTTCATCAAATAAATTGGCAAGGAGCACTTTGAAATTGGCTTTTTCGTAAAGGTTTCCGAGCTCCTGCCTTGAAAAAGTAATGCCTTCATTGTTCCCTATTGTCACGTGGGAAATTTCTGCTTCATTAAGAAGCTCTACGTTTCCTTTTCCTCTGGTGGCTTCTGTGACCACATGGGACCGGTCGGTATGATCTCCTATATCAAAAAATAAAGATGTTTCCTTTTTTTTATCGTGAAACCGCCGCTGCGCTTTTAAATAAGAAACGGCGGAGGTCCACTGGGTTAAATCACTGTGCAGATCGTTGGTATGATATATCGTAATGGGGACAATTGCTGACACCCTGCTACACCGCCTTCTCCTATCAACTATTCTCTCTATATCCCCTGAATTCCCTGCCAGATAAGCCGAAAGGCAATAATAATTAAAAAGAATCTAAGCAGTATAATCAGGGTATTGCTTTTCAATCGTTTGTTAATCGCGGCTCCAATAGAAGCTCCAAACCACGCCCCGGGAATAAGTGCAAGAGCATACAGCCATTCTACATTCCCCAGTGATATATGGGAAATCGAGCTGATAATCGAGGAAAATAAAATCATAAACATCGACGTCGCCACAGCAACGTGAGGGGGAAAGCCAAACAGCAGAATCATTGCCGGGACCATAAGCGAGCCACCGCCAATACCGAACAGGCCTGAAAGCGTCCCGACAGCAAAAGCAATACTCAGGCCCAGCGCGAGCGAAAATCCATATTCCTGTTTTTCTCCCAGCTCTGTTATGTACTCCCGTTTGATAGAGGTACGCTTCACCGGAAGCGGCTTTAACCGGTTCCGGATAAATAAAACAAAAGCAACAAACAGCATAAACAGGCCGAAAATAATAAGAAACACATTGGTTTCCATGCCTTTATTAAGCCAGACGCCAAATAATGCGCCGGGCCCGCTTCCTGCCAAAAAGATAAAACCGGATTTCATATCAACGACTTTCTGCTTTGTATAGGAAATAGTCGAAGACATTCCGGTAAAAATCATGATTAATAATGAGGTACCTACGGCTGTCTGCGGAGTAATGCCTGCAAAAGATGGGACAACGTCACTCATGACCAGCAGAGCCGGCACAACAATAATACCGCCTCCAAGCCCCAGGAGACTTCCAAATGTTCCAGCCGCAAGGCCGAGTAAGACCAGCAGTAACCAATCCATAGAATCCTTCTTTCTTCGTCTGCTTATACAGCCCGCTCTGCATTCTTTTATTATAATACCATTTTTTACGAAAAATCGCCTTCGTCAAATAGGGAAGTCTGACGCGGCGCCAGTCCGTCATATGAAATATCCGCCAGTTCTAAAAAACGCTTGGCGTTAGGTGCCGCATGGCGTCCGGAATTATTATTAAAAACGACATAAATATTTTCAGAGGTTTTCTCGAGAGTCTGCACCCTCTCTTTCCACTCATTGAGCTCGGTATCATTGTAATCATACAGGTAGCGGATTTCCCGCCATTTTTCTCCTTTGGCCGGTTTTTTCCAGGCTTCTGTATTTCGTCCATGGAGGCGCACGAGCGTTTTTTCTTTATGCGTCGGATGCATCACAATTGGAACGGAGCCTCCTTCGATCTGCGGCTCATCGCAGATGCTGTGAATCCACTCCTCGTCTTTCATAAATTCCAGGGTTCTTTCCTTAAATTCCGGTTCGAACCAGGACTGATGCCTGAATTCCAGTGCACACGGAAAGGCGGACAGCTGATCCCTTACATAGCGGAGATACTCGACGTTTTCTTTATTGCATTCGAACCACGGTGGAAACTGGCACAGTACCATGCCCAATTTACCGGATTCCATGACAGGCCGTACAGAATCGACATATGCTTTAAACATTTCTTCTTTGGAAGCAAACGGAATCTCCCCGCGTTCATGACCTGTGATGCCCTGATAGGCCTTTACAATAAAAGAAAAACGTTCCGGGGTATCTCTTATCCATTTATCATAATTTTTCTTAGGCTGGACCGCATAGAACGCTGCATCCACCTCTACCGTTGGAAAATGGCCGGCATATTCAGCCAGTTTTTCTCCGGGCTTGATCCCCTGCGGATACAAAGAAACATGATCTCCCCATCCTGTAAGTCCTGTAATAATCATCGCTTTTCCTCCTTCAGCTTACCTGTCTTTCTTTCTTTTCTCATAGCCTTTTTCGTCTGAAAGAAAACACTCCGGAGCATCTTTCCCTCTTTGTACCGCCTTTATCTTATTCAGCTCGCCTGCGGTTCTATCGATACATAAAAAAACCGGCCTCTCTTGAGAGGCCGATCCTAAATGATAAGAAACTATTAACCGATAGATCCTTCCATTTCGAAGCTGATCAAACGGTTCATTTCTACAGCGTACTCCATCGGAAGCTCTTTCGTAAATGGCTCGATAAAGCCCATTACGATCATTTCTGTAGCTTCCTGCTCGGAGACACCGCGGCTCATTAGATAGAAGAGCTGCTCTTCTGATACTTTTGAAACCGTCGCTTCGTGTTCAAGCGTAATGTTGTTGTTTAGAATTTCGTTGTACGGAATTGTATCTGACGTGGACTCGTTGTCCATGATCAGCGTGTCGCACTCAATTTTTGAGAAGGAGCCGGCTGATCTGCGTCCGAAGTGAGCAATACCACGGTACGTTACTTTACCGCCGTGCTTAGAGATCGACTTCGATACAATCGTAGAGGAACAGTTTGGTGCAAGGTGCGTTACTTTCGCGCCTGCATCCTGGTGCTGTCCTTTACCTGCGATGGCGATAGAAAGGATAGTTCCTTTTGCGCCTTCGCCGCGCATGATAACTGCAGGATATTTCATTGTAAGCTTAGAGCCGATGTTTCCATCCACCCATTCCATTGTGGCGCCTTCATCACATACTGCTCTTTTTGTTACGAGGTTGTAGATGTTGGAAGACCAGTTCTGGATTGTCGTGTAACGGCAGTAAGCGTTCTTCTTAACAATGATTTCAACTACGGCACTGTGAAGGGAGCTCGTTGTATATACAGGAGCTGTACAGCCTTCTACATAGTGTACGGAGCTGTCTTCATCAGCAATAATGAGTGTTCTTTCGAACTGTCCCATGTTTTCAGAGTTAATACGGAAATATGCCTGAAGCGGGGTATCTACTTTTGCGCCTTTTGGCACGTAGATAAACGATCCGCCGGACCATACGGCCGAGTTAAGTGCTGCGAATTTGTTGTCTGATGGCGGAATAGTTTTTCCGAAGTGCTCGCGGAAAATATCTTCGTTTTCCTTAAGAGCCGTATCGGTATCTTTAAACACAATTCCCTGATCTGTCAGTTCCTGCTTCATGCTGTGATAAACCACTTCTGATTCATACTGCGCAGAAACACCAGCAAGATACTTTTGCTCTGCTTCAGGAATACCAAGTTTGTCGAACGTATTTTTGATTTCCTCCGGTACTTCGTCCCATGATGTTTCAGAACGCTCAGAAGGCTTCACGTAATACGTAATATCGTCAAATACAAGGCCTGTAAGATCTCCACCCCACTGCGGCATTGGCATTTTGTAAAACTGAGCCAATGATTTCAAGCGGAAATCAAGCATCCACTGCGGCTCTTCCTTTATTGAAGAAATCTCACGAACCACTGCTTCAGTAAGTCCACGCTCAGAGCGGAAAATGGATACGTCGCGGTCAGCAAATCCATATTGGTAATCGCCTAGTTCCGGCATTTTTTTTGCCATTTGAATACCTCCCTTAGGTTAGCAGGGGCTTATACGCCCCTTGCTTTCGTGCTTTATATATAGGGCTATTCGTTATGCCCGTTTTCATCGATGCCTTTTTCCATTGCCTTCCACGCAAGTGTAGCACACTTAATACGTGCTGGAAACTTTGTGACTCCCTGAAGAGCTTCAATGTCGCCAAGGTCAAACTTGCCTTCTTCATAATCCTTGCCAAGCATCATGTCAGAGAAAATAGCGGAAAGCTCCAGCGCATCCTCAACGGATTTGCCTTTTACGATATCTGTCATCATGGAAGCTGATGACAAACTGATGGAGCATCCTTCCCCAATGAAGCTGGCGTTTTTGATCAGGCCGTCTTCTACCTCAAGCTGAAGCTGAATGCGGTCTCCGCAGGTAGGGTTGTTCATATTGACGTGAAGCGTTTCGTTTTCCAGCTCTCCGCGGTTTCTGGGATTCTTGTAATGATCCATAATAACCTGGCGGTAGAGAGTATCAAGATTATTATGCGAAGACATCACCAAAATACTCCTTTGTTTTTATTAGTCCTTCAGCAAGACGATCCACTTCTTCCTTCGTGTTGTAAATATAAAAGCTTGCACGAGCGGTAGAGCTTACATCAAGCCATTTCATAAGAGGCTGGGCGCAGTGGTGTCCGGCACGAACGGCAATGCCTTCTGAATCAAGGACAGTTGCTACATCATGCGGGTGGACATCATCTATATTAAACGTAACCACGCCGGCTCTTTCCTTCGGACCGTAAATTGTTAAACCATCTACATTACTCAAGACTTCCATGGCGTAACCGGCAAGTTCTTTTTCATGTGACTCTATTATATCAAAACCAACGCTGTTAATAAAATCAATTGCCGCTCCAAGACCGATAGCTCCTGCAATGATCGGGGTTCCCCCTTCAAATTTCCAGGGAAGCTCTTTCCAGGTCGATTCGTACAGGCCGACAAAATCAATCATTTCCCCGCCGAATTCTACGGGTTCCATGTTGTTCAGCAGTGCTTTTTTGCCGTACAGTACACCGATACCGGTAGGTCCGCCCATTTTATGGCCGGAAAAAGCGTAAAAGTCACAGTCAAGCTCCTGCACATCCACTTTAATATGCGGAGCGCCCTGAGCGCCGTCGACTACAATAACTGCGTCATTGGCGTGGGCGATTTCTGCGATTTCTTTTACCGGGTTTATCGTGCCGAGCACATTGGAAACGTGAGTGACCGCAACGATTTTAGTTTTTGGGCCGACCGCTTCTTTGACATCTGCCATAGAAAGCGTACCGTCCTCGTTCATTGGAAGATATTTCAGTTTTGCTCCGGTTCTTTTGGCTGCCTGCTGCCATGGGATGATGTTGCTGTGATGCTCCATATAGGTGAGCACAATTTCATCATCTTCCTGCAGGTTGGCTTCACCATAGGACTGAGCGACGATATTAATGGAAGTAGTAGTTCCCCGTGTGAAGATAATTTCCTCTACGGAAGAAGCATGAAGGAAATTCCGGACTTTCTCCCGGGCTCCTTCATATCCATCGGTTGCCATACTGCCAAGAGTATGAACACCGCGGTGCACATTGGAATTATACTTCTTATAATATTCATCTATTTTTTCAATAACAGCCAGCGGCTTCTGGGAAGTCGCCGCGCTGTCAAGATAAACAAGAGGGTGACCGTTGACCTGTTCATTTAATATAGGGAACTGGCGACGGATCTCCTGAATGTCCATTTAGTACACTTTCCTTTCGATAACCTCAGTCAGTCTATCTTTAACCGCCTGGATAGGCAGCTCGGCTACTACCGGCTGAAGGAAACCGTGAATAATAAGACGCTCGGCTTCAAGACGGCTCAAGCCGCGGCTCATCAAGTAGAACATCTGAAGCGGATCAATACGTCCTACAGAAGCTGCGTGTCCTGCTGTTACATCATCTTCATCAATGAGAAGAATTGGGTTCGCATCTCCACGAGCTTTTTCGCTTAGCATCAGTACACGTTCAGTCTGTACGCCGTTTGATTTCGTCGCGCCGTGTTCAATTTTCGAAATACCGTTGAAAATAGCACGGGCGGAATCTTTCATAACGCCGTGAGTCAGAATCTGTCCATCGGAGTGCTTACCGAAATGAATGATCTGTGTCCAGAAATCCTGTGCCTGCGTACCTCGGCCGATTGATACAGATTTCACGTCGGAGTAAGAACCATCTCCTCTTAAAATCGTTGTATTATCAGAAAGAGTATTTCCGTCATTCATCTGGCCTAAAGCCCAGTCAATGCGGGCATCTTTCTGAGCCACACCGCGGCGGTTCACGTACGTTGTAACCCCTTTTTCAAGGTGATCTACAGCGCCGAAGGATACTTTCGAAGCAGGGCCTGCGTAAACTTCTGCGATAATGTTTGCCGCTGATTCCTGTTCACTGTTGAATGACACGTAGTTTTCCAGGTACGTTACGTCACTGTTGTCCTCTGTAGCCAATACTACATGATTGAACAGGCCGGCTTCCGGATCTTCCTGAAAATATACAGCCTGAAGAGGCTTTTCCAGCTGAACGTTTTTAGGCACGTAAATAAATGCACCGCCGCTTAGAAAAGCTGTATGAAGAGCAGTAAGCTTATTCTCATCTACTTTTACTGCTTCACCCATGAAATATTTCTTCAACAGGTCGCTGTGCTCTTTCGCTGCCGTTGCGATATCAGTGAAAATAACGCCTTTTTCTTTTGCTTCTGATGAAAGGCTGTAATAAAGAGGCTTTCCATCTCTAACCACTAGAAGATTCTGGTCTTCTTCTGTTACGTTAATAAGCTTTTGAACATCGGTATGAAGATCAGAAAGGCTTGATACCGTGCCCGCTTCTGTTCCCTGATGCTTGAACTCCGTGAAGTTCCACTTGGTGATTTTAGTTTTTTCCGGCTTAGGAAGCTCAAGCTTCTCAATCAAACGGAAAGCAGTAAGCCTTTCCTCTGTTAGCCATTCCGGTTCTTCTCTCTGCTCGGAAAATTCTTTGACGTATTGTTCATCAAACGTCCATTTTGTTTCTACTGACATAAAATAGTGACCTCCCTTCTTTACGCTTTCTGTTGGTTTCCAACTCTTTCGTCTTCGATGCCAAGTTCTTCTTTGATCCAGTCATAACCGTCTGCTTCAAGGCGTTCTGCAAGCTCTGCTCCACCTGATTTAACGATACGTCCCTGCATCATTACGTGTACTCTGTCCGGTGTAATGTAATTGAGAAGACGCTGGTAGTGAGTGATAATAAGGCAGCCGAAGCTTTCACTTTTCATTTCGTTGATTCCGTTGGAGACGACACGAAGGGCGTCAATATCAAGACCGGAGTCAATTTCATCAAGAATTGCAATTTTAGGCTCAAGCATAAGAAGCTGAAGAATTTCATTACGCTTTTTCTCACCGCCGGAGAAGCCTTCGTTTAGATAACGCTGGGAAAATGCCTGATTCATCTCAAGCTTATCCATTTTTTCGTCCATTTTACGGATAAACTTCATCAGGGAAATCTCGTCGCCTTCTTCACGCTTTGAGTTGATGGCAGAGCGCATAAAGTCTGCGTTCGTTACACCGCTGATTTCGCTTGGATACTGCATAGCAAGGAACAAGCCGGCTTTTGCACGCTCATCCACTTCCATTTCCAATACATCTTCGCCGTCAAGAATGACGCTTCCGTGGGTAATTTCATACTTTGGGTGACCCATGATAGCAGAAGCCAATGTAGACTTACCGGTACCGTTTGGTCCCATAATAGCGTGGATTTCCCCGCCTTTTATTTCAAGGTTGAAGTGCTTGATAATTTCTGAGCCTTCTATTTCAACCGTTAGATCCTCGATTTTAAGAGTTGATGCTGACATTAAAAAAACCTCCATTAACTTTATTTTAACCACAGAAAGTGGTTTCTCATTCTCACTTTATTATCATTATCAGTTTATAACAAATGTAAACAGAGTTCAAGAAACACACTTTACTTTATCCGAACGGAATACAAAAAGGAGGACTGCCTAAAAGCTTTCTCTTTCAGGATAGCCCCCCCTTATTGTTTTTAGTATAACAAACTAGATTGCTTTGTTAAAACATAAACTGTTAAGGAACAGTATTTTATTCAGCGTTTTCGCCTTCAGCAGGAAGCACAGCGCCCTCATATTCGTCTTCAATAAATGATCTTACTTCATCGGAATGCAGTACATCGACCAGTGTTTGTATTTCTTCACGATCTTCGTCACCGCTGCGTACCGCTATAATATTGGCGTAAGGATTGTCCTCAGCGCTTTCAATAGCAATAGCGTCTTCGCTTGGGCTCAGGTCGCTGTCTAGTGCATAGTTGGAATTGATAAATACGGCATCGCCTTCGCCGTTCTGGTAAGCCTGTGGAAGTGTAGCTGCTTCTACATTGGCACTAAACTCAATGTTTTTTGGGTTTTCTGCGATATCATCTATTGTTGCTTCGATACCCGCATCTTCTTCCATTGTAATTACACCTTCGTCTTCAAGCATGCTCAAAATACGGCCGTGGTCTGCTACAGAGCTGCTCATGATTACTTCAGCGCCTTCCGGCAGTTCACCTAAGCTGTCGTAATCCTGGGAATACACGCCCATAGGCTCTATATGAATCGCACCTGCATTGGCAAAGTCATAGTCATTTTCTTCAATCTGTGATTCAAAGTAAGGCACGTGCTGGAAATAGTTAGCATCAATTTCCTCTTCAGCCAGCGCCTGGTTCGGCACGATATAGTCATTAAATGTTTCAATCTGCAGATCCACGCCTTCTTCTTCAAGTTGATCACGTGCAAATTCAAGAATTTCGGCGTGAGGTACGTTGGAAGCACCTACTGTAAGCGTCGTTGTTTCTTCTTCAGAACCCGATTCTTCTCCGCCGCCTCCGCAGGCTGCAAGTCCAATTGTTAATGATAGTGCTGGAATCATCCAAATCTTTTTCATTTTACTTTCTCCCCTTTTATCTTTTATCAATTCTATATATAATTCTGTCGCCAATCCACTGCAGGATCATAACGATCACCAGGATAGCGGCAGTTGCTGCCAGCGTTACATCTGAGTTGCTGCGCTGGAACCCTTCCCGGAAAGCAAGGTCGCCAAGTCCTCCGGCTCCAATCACTCCGGCCATTGCCGTATAGCTTACAAGCGTAATAGCCGTAACGGTAATTCCGGAAATTAAGGCGGGAAGCGATTCAGGAATCAATACTTTAAAAATAATATGCCATTGATTGGCGCCCATGGACTGGGCTGCCTCAATAACTCCTTTATTCACTTCACGAAGACCGATTTCCACCAGTCTGGCGTAAAACGGTGCCGCTCCTATTACCAGAGCAGGCAGAGCCGCACTCGGCCCGAGCATTGTTCCGACAATAAATGTCGTAAACGGAACGAGCAGGATAATTAAAATAATAAATGGAATTGACCGAAATATGTTTACAATCGCCGCTGCCGCTAAGTGGACCGGCTGATTTTCCCACATGTTTCCTTTGTCCGTCATGTAGAGGACAAGACCGAGCAGAACGCCCAGAATAAAAGTAGCCAGAACTGCCAAAGCACTCATGTATAACGTTTCTAACGTAGCTTCCCACATGTTAGCCCAGTTTATATTTTCAAATATTTCATTCATGCGCTGTCATCACCTCTGTCTGTACCTGCTGATCTTTTAAATAGGACAGCGCGTGGTTCAGCTGTTCCTGATTCCCCTGGAGCTGAACAAATAATGTACCATAGCTGCCATCTCTGGTTTTAGACACTTTGCCCTGCAGGATGTTTACGGAAACGCCGCATGTAAGAATAAGGTTTGTCATAATAGGCTGTTCCGCATCTTCACCGAGGAAAGATATCTTGACTATGGGACTGGTGTCGCCTGTTTTCATTAACTCCCGGATAGCTTCCATCGTTTCTTCCGGCTCCGTTATCTGCTTGACGAATTCTTTGGTCATTTCTTCACGGGGCTGCCTGAACACATCCAAAACCGGTCCTTCTTCGACTATTTTTCCGTTTTCCATAACGGCTACCCGGTTGCAGATTTTCCGGATCACGTGCATTTCATGAGTAATAAGCACAATGGTCAAACCGAGCTTTTTATTAATATCCGTGAGAAGTTCCAATATCGAATCTGTCGTTTTCGGATCCAGCGCCGAGGTGGCCTCATCGCACAGCAGCACTTTAGGATTATTCGCAAGAGCTCTCGCAATGCCGACGCGCTGCTTCTGGCCGCCGCTGAGCTGAGCCGGATACGCATCTTCTCTACCAGTGAGACCGACAAGATCTATCAGTTCATCCACCCTGGCATTTTTGTCTTTTTTTGAGAGCTTCGCAATTTCCAGTGGAAAGGCGATATTTTCCCGTACGGTTCTTGACCAGAGAAGGTTAAAATGCTGAAAAATCATGCTGATTTCCTGGCGCGCTTTCCGAAGAGAGGAGCCCTGCAGATCTGCCATATTTTTTTCTGCAATAATAATTTTTCCCGACGTCGGCTTTTCCAGCATATTCAGCAGGCGGATGAGCGTACTTTTACCTGCTCCGCTGTACCCGATTACCCCGAATATTTCTCCTTCGTCTATCGTTAAGTCTATATTGTCTACTGCCGTTATATCCCCATTGGATGTAGGAAATATTTTCGATAGTTTTTCCAATGCTATCATATGTCCACCCTGTTTCTTTTCTTTATTAACCTCACTTATCATACCAGATAACTTGGTCTTGGAACAAATCCTTTATCATACCTGTAACAGGCTGACACATCCCTTTATTTAAACACAATAAAATACCCTTCAGCTTTTATCATAAGCAGAAAGGTTATTGTTCGTTCCTTTCTCTCATCTGCCAAAGCGCACGCTTCGCAGGAATTGGCACCATTTCATTAGACACAATGACGGTTGCCGGGCTTCAAAGGGCCAGTCCCTCCACCTCTCATGATAAGAGTTATTAAGTATGTAGGTTATTTAGTACAAATCGAAGCTTAGCATGGAGCCGGCGCGGGTGTCAACTAATTTGCCGGAGGTGGCTTCGGTTTGATGGATGCTTCTATATAAAAGATAAAAGAATAATTCAAAGCAAAAAAGAAGCCCGCCTCTATTAAAGAGACGGACCTCTTATGTAACAGCCGTTTTAGTCGGCGCTGACCATTTTTTCGTAATCTTCTGCAGACATTAAATCATCGATCTGGCTGCTGTCGGATGGCTCTACAACAATCATCCATGCCTTATCATAGGGAGAATCATTGACGAACTCCGGGGAATCATCCAGGTCTTCATTTACCTCGACGACCGTTCCGCTTAAAGGAGCATACAATTCAGAAACCGTTTTTACCGACTCTACGCTTCCGAATGGTTCATCTGCCTTTATTTCGTCTCCTACTTCCGGCAGCTCAACAAATACGATGTCTCCAAGTTCAGACTGGGCAAAGTCTGTAATGCCGACTCTGACTTTTTCACCTTCTGTTTTTACCCACTCGTGCTCTTCTGAGTACTTCAATTCCTTCGGTACGCTCATTGTTCATTCCTCCAGTTTTCATTTACTTTATTGTTTCCATGTTTCCTCAAATAATGCTTCTTTAAACCCTAATGTAACAAGATTCCCATCTGTAACAATGGGCCTTTTTATTAGCATACCATCTGAAGCAAGAATATCATATAGTTCCTCATTCTCCGCTTCTTTCACTTTATCTTTAAGACCCAGTTCGCGGTATTTTTTCCCGCTCGTGTTGAAAAATTTCTGAATCGGGTAATCACTGATTTGATGAAGTTTTTTTAGTTCATCTGCTGATGGAGGTGATTCTACAATATGATGTCTTGTAAACGATACTCCCTGTTCTTCCAGCCACTTTTCTGCCTTTTTGCAGGTGCTGCAGGATGGATAGCTGTAAATGTCGACTGCCATGTTATGCCTCCTTTCTTTTGATGCTATTATAGCTTAATTTACTTGCCGGCTCGACTCAATAAAAAAACGGAATTAATAAGAGTCTACTCTCGTATATTCGGCTGTCTCCTCATTCGGGAAGGTGTCAAGATTCAGGAAATAAAGGTGTCCATCCTCTCCCCCGTGGAAGGTAGCCACTTTCGAACCATCTCCAACTGTCATGACATAGTACTGATTGCCATCCGCTCCGGTTTCCCAAGCCTGGTCGTAAAAGGTAAAGCTGTCACGGGTACCGCCATTTCCAATACCATATTGAATCAGTTCTTCCACCAGCTGCTCCTCCAGACTCATCGATTCCGTGTCCGGCTCAAAGGCTGTTTCTGATTCGGCAGCTGTCTCTGAAGTTGAATCAGCAGCAGATTCACTGCTTGAATTTGTTTCATTTGATCCGATGTTCGATTGATTTTCATTTCTTTCTATATCTTTAGCAATTGCATCTTCTTCCGTGTCAAAAGTTAATTCTTTTGTGGAGTGTTTCCATAATAACTTATCATCATCCAATAACTTAAGGGTGATTTTAGATCCACCCATATGCTCGATGTCTCCCTTTATATTTACTACTCCATTTTCCACACTTATAATTTCATAATTAACCTCAACTTCACCAGACTGGAAACCGTCATATGTAGCTTGAAGCGTATTATTATCGGCTAATTTAACTCTGAACGAAATAAAATTTCCTGTTTCATCATCTAATATAAGCCAATCCCTTGCAAACCCAGCCAATTCTCCTTGTTGTGTATCTTCTTTTGTATCTTTTTCTTCTTCTACCGTTTCTTCAGTTGATGTTTCCTGCTGCTCTTCAGATTCACTTGCTGCCTCCTCTGTTTTTTCCTTTTCGCTATCTGCTTCCTGCTCTTCAACGGCAGGTTCTTCTGCTGCTCCCTCTGTTTCCGGCCCAGCCTCTTCTTTCGCTTCCGAAACTTCAGCACTTTCTGCCTCTTCCACTGCCGGACCCGCTTCTTCCTGCGAGCACCCCGCTGCCAGGATTAAAAATAGACCAGCCGCCATTACTGCTTTTTGTTTCATACCCCTCTTCATCCAACCATTCCCTTCTTTTTCAAAAACATGAATAGGTATACAGTTTACCGAATCTTTACTTTTATGTAAATATAAAGTAATGGGTACATATAATCACTAACTGACCTTTATCGTGAACCGCTGAACGAAAATTAAAAATAAATAGAAACATAAAAAACAAAAAGATGAACTGTCTATCAGGTTGTCGAAAACTATTTCCTCCAGTATGTCTATAAATGGTTTCGAATTCTTTTAACGCTTTTTTGAAAATGGAAAAATAATCAGGGGATAACTCCTGCAGAAAAGATCCCCTGTAAAAATTTTTGTATAAAAATACGTATTTTTTTCAAACACAAAAAAACGGACAGATGAACTGCCCGTTTTACCTTTAATTACCTCTAGATCACATAACGTTCTTCTTTTAGCACTTTTTCTGCAATAGTGCGCTTAATGCGGATCACGTCTGTCGGCGTGTGACGCGTCAGCTTGCGGAGAATCGAGAGCATCGTGCGTAATGAATCTCCTTCTTCCATATGAATAATGGACTCCTTGGCGTGTGCTTCAATACGGTTTACTGCTTCCTGGCAGAATACCTGGGTGAGCATAATTTTCATATTTTCTTTTTCGGCTCCATTTTTATTCATCGCTTTTTCCGTACGGAGAATCGCGGATTCCATGGAATAAATATCGCTTACGATATCAGCCGAGTTAAAGAGAAGCTCCTGCTCCTGATCAAGCCCTTTGCCGTATTTCTGTGCAGCACTTCCTGATACGAGAAGGAATACTTTCTTCAGGTTTTTCAAAAGCATTTTCTCCTGCTCCAGCGGCTCCGATCCCGGCTCTTCCGGCATCATTGACATAATTTCCGACTGAAGCTTTTTGGCTTCTTCCAAGAATGGCAGCTCGCCTTTCATCGCTTTACGCATGATTGTTCCCGGCACCAGCAGACGGTTAATTTCGTTTGTACCTTCAAAAATGCGGTTGATCCGGGAATCACGGTAGGCCCGCTCTACTTCGTACTCCGCCATAAAGCCGTAGCCGCCGTGAATCTGCACTGCTTCATCTACTACGTAATCGAGCGTTTCCGATCCATAGAATTTATTCAGAGAGCATTCGATTGCATACTCAGCTATCGCTCCCGCGACTTTTCCGCCATCTTCCTGCTCGGTTTCACTCAGCCTTCCCAGCTGCTCTTCGAAAAGCCCGCCGGTACGGTAAATGGAGCTTTCCAACGCATACGTCTCTGACGCCATCGTAGCAAGCTTTTCCTGGATGCCTCTAAAAGAGGCAATCGGCACTTTAAACTGCTTGCGCTCGTTCGCGTACTTGGCAGACAGCTCAATACCGCGCTTAGAACCACCGACGCAGCCTACCCCCAGCTTATAACGTCCTACGTTTAAAATATTAAATGCAATAATATGACCGCGTCCTGCTTCGCCGAGCAGATTTTCTTTCGGCACGTGGGCATTATCAAGAATCAGTGTTCTTGTAGAAGAACCTTTGATTCCCATCTTCTTCTCTTCCGGCCCTGTGGAAACGCCTTCAATTTCCCGATCTACAATAAAGGCGGAGAAATGTTCGCCGTCAATTTTGGCATACACAATAAAGACGTCCGCGAACGCCGAGTTTGTAATCCACTGCTTTTCACCGGTCAGCTTATAGTGTGTTCCGGCATCGTTTAGAACAGCGGTCGTTTTTGCGCCGAGGGCATCTGATCCGGAGCTTGGCTCTGTCAGAGCGTAGGCGGCAATTTTTGTGCCCGTGGCAAGGTCCGGAAGATATTTGGATTTCTGCTCTTCATTGCCGAAAAAGACAATTGGCAGAGAGCCGATACCGACATGCGCACCCTGGCTCAAGGAAAAGGAACCGGCGCGGGAGAATTTTTCCGTAATGAGGGTAGAACTGATTTTATCAAGGCCGATTCCGCCGTATTTTTCCGGAACATCTGCGCCGAGCAGGCCGAGCTCACCAGCCTGCGTTAAGAGGCGGCGGGAGACGTCAAACTGATGATTTTCCAGTTTTTCTGTTTCCGGTACTACTTTCCCAACTACAAAATCTTCTGTCGTTTTAGCAATCATTTTATGCTCATCCGTGAAATCTTCCGGTGTGAATACCTGGTCTGCTGTTACTTCTCCGAGTAAAAAGCCTCCGCCTTTTGTGTGAAGCTCTATTGTGCTGCTCATCATTTATTCCTCCTTTTTATTGTGGAAGCAGTTCAAACACGCCGGCTGCACCCATTCCCCCGCCAATACACATCGTTACCACACCAAACTGTTCATTGCGTCTGATCATTTCATGCATAAGAGACAAGGTGAGCTTCGTTCCGGTGCACCCGAGCGGATGTCCTAAAGCGATCGCTCCTCCATTGACGTTTACTTTTGTGTGATCCAGCTTTAATTCCCTAATGACCTGCAGTGCCTGGGAAGCAAATGCTTCATTGAGCTCAAACAGCCCAATATCCGACATTTCCAGACCCGCGAGCTTTACAGCTTTCGGAATCGCTTCCACCGGGCCGATACCCATAATTTCAGGAGGAACACCCGCTACGGAGAAACCATGGAATTTCAGAATAGGCTTATGCCCTTCCGCTTCCGCCTTCTGCCGGTCCATCAGTAGAACAGAGGCTGCGCCGTCGCTCATCTGCGAGGCATTTCCGGCTGTAACGGATCCTTTCGGATGAAATGCCGGGCGCAGTCCTGCAAGGGTTTCTGCTGTTGTATCTTTACGTATTCCTTCATCCATTGAAAACATTTCCGTTGATTCTTTTAATTTGTGGTCTTTCCCTACGGAACGTTTCGTTACTTCCACCGGTACGATTTCATCTGTGAATTTCCCCTGCTCGACGGCAGCTGCTGCTCTGCGGTGGCTTTCAGCCGCAAATGCGTCCTGATCTGCACGACTGACGCCAAACCGGTTCGCTACTTCTTCAGCTGTATATCCCATGCCGATATAATACTCAGGCGCTTCATCTACAAGCGTCGGGTTGGGAGCAATCACATGGCCGCCCATTGGAATCATACTCATTGATTCCGCGCCACCGGCGATAACAGTCTGGGAATGACCCAGCATGATCCGTTCGGCCCCATAGGCAATACTCTGCAGACCGGATGAACAGTATCTGTTAATCGTAATCGACGGCACCGTATAAGGAAGGCCCGCTAACGCCGAGATGCTTCTGGCGACGTTCATGCCCTGCTCTGCTTCCGGCATGGCGCATCCGATAATAACATCGTCAATTGTTGACGGGTCGAGGCCGCCTGCTCTTTTCAGCGTTTCTTTTATGGTTAATGCCCCCAGATCATCGGGTCGGGTGGCTGCCAGTGTTCCTCTATTTGCTTTTCCGACAGGAGTTCTTGCTCCTGCCACAATGACTGCTTCATTCAAGGCTGTTCCCTCCATTCGTTTAATTTCTCAGCGGTTTTCCTTTAGACAGCATATGCTGCATGCGCTGCTGCGACTTTGGTTCTCCTACGAGACTAAGGAATGCTTCTCTTTCCAGGTCGAGAAGGTATTGTTCGTCCACCATTGTTCCTTTTGGAACTTTCCCGCCGGCAATAACATGTGCCAGCTTTTCGGCTATTTTTAAGTCATGCGGCGAAGCCATGCCTCCGAGTTCCATTGTTTTTGCTCCAAGCTTCATGGCGGCGTAGCCTGCTTCTCCGGATACAGCCACTTTCTCACGCTGCGGAGCGCGGTAGCCTGTATCAAAGAGATGGTTCACCTGCTGTTTAGCGTGGTAGAGCACATGGTCTGCATTTGTAATCACTGCATCCCTGTCCTTTAAAAATCCGTTGTCTGCTGCTTCATGGCCGGACGTGGATGTTTTAGCTGTGGCAATGGTTTCAAATGTCTTAAAAGAAGCTTTGAGAAGTCCGGCTGTATTTTTCGGATCAAGGCCTTCAATATTACGCATATAGAGCTCCTTGTTTCCGCCGCCTCCCGGTATCAGACCGACACCGACTTCTACAAGTCCCATATATGTTTCCGATGCTGCCTGAATGCTGGCAGAAGGCAGGCATATTTCCGCACCGCCCCCGAGGGTCATCGCGTGCGGCGCAGTAACGACCGGACGTTCAGCATATTTAATAGCCATAGCTGCCTGCTGGAATTGTTTGATTACCATATCTATTTCAAAGAAATTATCATCCTGGGCTTCCATGAGAATCATCATTAAATTAGCGCCTACACAGAAGTTTTTTCCCTGGTTGCCAATAACAAGGCCTTTATAGTTTTTGTTAACCTCTTCAATCGACTGGTTTATCATTTGAATAACGTCCAGTCCGATTGAATTATTCGGCGATTGAAACTCGAGCAGAGCGACGTCGTCTCCAATATCAATGAGGGAGGCGCCCGCGTTTTTCTTAATAACGCCGTGTGATTTTTTTATCGAAGCAAGCGATATTTCTTTTTTATTTATTTTCTTTTTCTCGTAAGAGCCATTTTCGAAGTATTCTCCGTCCTGTTTGTAAAAAGAGTCAATGCCGCTGTCGAGCATCTGCTGAATCCAGCTTGGAAGAGTGATGCCCTCAGCCGTCATCCGTCCTGCTGTCTTTTTAAAACCGAGACTGTCCCATATTTCAAAAGGTCCCTGTTCCCAGCCGAAGCCCCACTTCATTGCTTCATCCACGGCCACAATGTCATCTGCAATTTCTTCCTTTTTCTCAGCGGAATATAGAAGAACCGGCTTGAGGATGCTCCATAAAAAATGACTTACTTCATCTTCGCTGAATACCAGTGTCTGCAATTTAACAGCGGGGTCTTTTTCCTGTTTAGCCTGCTCTATGACAGGTGATTTCCATTTTTGACGTTCCTGGTACTCCATCGTATCTGTATTAAGTTCCAGAATGGCGCTGCCTTCCGCCGTTTTTTCTTTCTTAAAAAATCCCTGGCCGGCTTTACTGCCGATCCAGCCTTTTTCCCCCATCTCTTTCATAAAAGAAGGCGGATCAAAAACTTGTTGTTCTTCTCCTTCCACCTGATCATGGACGTTTTTGGCTACGTGCAGAAAGGTATCCAGCCCGACTACATCAAGCGTACGAAATGTAGCACTTTTCGGGCGTCCTATTAGTGGGCCCGTTACGGCATCCACCTGGCCGACTGATAGATTCTGCTTTTTCATCTCCTGTACAGTGACCAGCAGTCCATATGTTCCAATCCGGTTTGCAATAAAATTAGGTGTATCCTTTGCTTCCACGACCCCTTTTCCGAGCGTATCCTCTGCAAACTGCTTCATGCCTTCCATAATCTCACGGCTTGTATGTTTGGTTGGTATAATTTCCAAAAGCTTTAAATAACGAGGCGGATTAAAAAAGTGAGTGCCCATAAAGTGTTTCTGGAAAGATTCGGAGCGCCCTTCTGCCATCGCTTCGATGGAAATCCCGGACGTGTTGGAGCTTACTATTGTTGTATCTGAGCGGTATTTATCCACCTGCTCAAACACCTTCTGCTTAATCGGCAGATTTTCTGTAACTACTTCAATAACCCAGTCCACTTCACTGATCCGTTCCATGTCATCTTCCATATTACCGGTCTCAATTAAGTTTAGATTGGATCTGGAAGTCAGCGGTGCCGGCTTCTGCTTTAACAGCTTCATTTTTGATACTTCACTTAATCGGTTTCTGACGGCTTTATCGTCCATCGTCAATCCTGCTTTTTGTTCTTTTTCAGATAGTTCTCTCGGGACAATATCCATTAGGATTACCGGTATTCCTATATTTGCCAAATGAGCGGCAATCCCTGATCCCATCACGCCGGAACCAAGTACGGCTGCTTTTTGAATGGATGTTTTCATGATCGGCCTCCTTGTTTGAATGAATACTCATTCATAATGTGTACTTTAACTATAAATGAAAGGGTTTACTTTAGCAAGTCCTTCTGATTGTATTTTTTTTGGAATAAAAAATACTTCTCTTCTAATAGAAGAAAAGTATAATGTGCTTCTCTTATACCTCCAGCTGAACCGCTGATGTAAAGATGTTTTCAGCCGATTTTTTAGCTGAAGATATTATTTCCGATTCACTCCAAAAATGTAAAAAATACAAAAAGAGGCATGAAAAATACATTTTTTTCGAATTCCATGTTTTATTTTCCGAATAATAGGAAAAAGCCTATAACACCGGAGGTCTAAATTTAATACTGAAGGAGTGCATCACATTATGACTACCGATCGATACCCATCCCGTCACCAGGCCGAGGCGTCCATTACGGAGCGCAAGGACCCGGTGGCTTACCGAAACCCCGACTTTTCCGAGGGACCGCTGACGAAGGCGGACGAGGACTTCTACGACGAAAACGGCTACCTGCTGTTTGAAAACCTGTTTGAGCCTGATGAAATCAAAGCGATGATCCGCGAGCTCAAGCAGACGATGGAGCGCAACCAGGACCGCGACTCGGTCGAAGTGATCAAAGAGCCGGAAAGCAACGATATCCGTACCGTGTTTGAAATTCATAAAGACAGCGGCTTTTTTGAGTCGCTCGCGCAAAACGACCGCATCGTCCAGGCGGCTCAGCAGCTTCTGGGCAGTGAGGTATACATTACGCAGTCGCGCATCAACTTTAAGCCCGGTTTTAAAGGCAAGGAGTTCTACTGGCACTCCGACTTTGAAACGTGGCACGTCGAAGACGGCATGCCCGACATGCGCGCGGTCAGCTGCTCGATTGTGCTGACCGACAACTACGAGTTCAACGGCCCGCTGATGCTTGTACCGGGCTCACAGAAATGGTACATTTCCTGCCCCGGCGAGACGCCGAAGGACAACTACAAGTCGTCCCTGCAGAAGCAGGAAAGCGG
>NZ_RAPK01000013.1 GCF_003610495.1 Sinobaca qinghaiensis
CCTCCGAAGAGGTCCGCCGGGTGCATGCGCTCGACTTGCATGTATTAGGCACGCCGCCAGCGTTCGTCCTGAGCCAAGATCAAACTCTCCATGAAAGTTGATGCTTAGTTCTTGCTGGTCTTACCTTGCGCAGCAGGCCTTGCCTGCCGCGACTTGTTGTTCGCGCGTTGTTTTCATTCCATTTTCAAAGGACACGTGTTTTTAATGTCGTCTCTTAACGACTTCATAAATTATATCATTTTCGTTCAAAAAACGCAATACATAATTGTGATAAAATAATGAACGTTTTTGAGATGTTTTCTCAGCAACGTTTTCAACTATACCATCTCTATTATAAAATAACAATAAAAAAAATGCATTACTTATAAAAAAATTTTTTCCTTCTATAGTATCCTACTTTTTAAACTAAAAGCGGACTGTTATGTCCGCCTTTATTCAACAGGTATTGATTCAAAAAGCAGTTTCTCTCCATCAAAGTAAAAACGGGGATCGTACACCCCCAGCTGTGTATCATCTTTTGTCACCACTACAAAGGGCGCCCATTCAATCAGCACTTCTGCGCGCTTGTTTTTGTTGAGAAGAGGGTCCAGATCCACTTCTTCCTGGGAATAAAGCGTATCCGTCAATGATTCCCTTCCAAACGCATTATGATTTTTAATAGTTACTATTTCATCTTTTTTACCAATAACATTAAATGAGCCCGGTACAAAACCGGCGGAAAGTTCTACCTGATCAAAATCATCTTCTACTTGGTTAATAATAAAGGTTCCTTGAAGAGCCTGTATAGAAATGTGGAGGGCGGCCAACAGCAGAACGACTTTCCATACCCGGGGAGCAGGAATGCTTTTGTATTTCCATTTAACAATAAATGCCCCGGCAAACAAACTCCAAATAACCACATCAACAATAGGAAGAAACCCGAGGGCTACTCTTGTGGAACTTAATGGTTCGAACCATCCGGTTCCCCATGCGTTTAAGCCGTCAAGCGTATTATGAATTACTACATTGATAAATGCAGCAAAGAAAATCAGCCAGTGCTTTTGTCTCCAAATTACAAAAGCTGCGGCAAAAATCACCAGTGCCCATACAGGGGCCATGAAAAAAGAATGTGTCAGTCCGCGGTGCCAAAGCAGACCCATAATCTGTCCCGTCTCGGTAAGTCCTGTGAAGACATCGGCATCCGGAGCCTGGCTGGCAGCCAGACTTGCAAAAAGCACAGAGCGTTTAACTGGTTTTTCAAGGCCTTCTTTATCCATCGCACCATAAGTTGCCATTCCAAAAAGAGCATGTGTCAGCGTATCCATTTAATACCTCTTCTCTATCAGGGGTAAAGTATGTTCTTGTACTGTACCTTTTCTTTCTATAGAAGAGCAATGTTTTTGCCCCGGTTCGGCTTAGTTTTATATTCACAAAAAAACAGCCGGGCAAAAGCAGCCGGCTGTACTATTTATTCTTTTGAAACGACTGCTGATAACGCATTTCTTTTAAAAGAAACATGTACTTTGCTTTTTTTATCTTCAAGTAAGCAATCGTTTCGGCAGAAGGATCAAGACTTTTTTCGATAATTAGTTGAAAAGATTCGAATTCATGCTTTAATTCTTCGGTTTTTGCAGCAAGGCGTTGTTGACCGGCATGATAGATTCTATCTTTTTTGAACAAAGAAACGTCCTCCCTTATTGAACAATGCTCATTGAGGGGCTCTCCGCCGCTGCTTTACAGCTCCCGGCGGCCTTCTATTGCTTTAGAAAGCGTCACTTCATCTGCATATTCCAAGTCTCCTCCAACAGGGAGCCCGTGTGCAATTCTTGTTACCCTCATACCAGAAGGCTTCACAAGCCTTGAAATATACATTGCTGTAGCTTCCCCTTCAATAGTAGGGTTTGTTGCAATAATGACTTCTTTTACTTCATCATTCTGAAGTCTTTTAATCAGCTCGGGTACTTTAATATCTTCCGGACCGATGCCATCCATTGGAGAGATTGCGCCGTGAAGGACATGATACTGGCCGCTGTACTCACGCATTTTTTCCATGGCAATAACGTCCTTGGAATCCTGCACTACGCATATAATAGATTGATCCCGCTGTTTATCTTCGCAGATCCGGCACGGGTCTGTATCGGTTATAAAATGGCAGTTGGAGCAGTAAGTTAAATCACGTTTGGCATGGACCAGAGCTTTCGCAAAATCAAGCACGTCGTCTTCTTTCATATCCAATACAAAGAAAGCTAAACGGCCTGCGGTTTTCGGCCCGATACCCGGGAGTTTCATAAAGCCTTCAATTAATTTAGAAATTGGCTGTGGATACTGCACCTTTTCCTCCTTTTAGAACATTCCAGGCATATTCATTCCTTTTGTAAACTTGCCCATGTCCTGTTCGATCATTTCATCTGCTTTTTTGAGAGCTTCGTTTGTCGCGGCAAGAACAAGATCCTGCAGCATTTCAACATCTTCAGGATCTACTACGTCCTGATCAATTTCAATATCAACTATACGCTTGTCCCCAGAAGCAGTAACTTTAATAGCTCCGCCGCCTGCTGTGGCTTCGACAGTCTTATCTTTTAATTCTTCCTGAGCCTGTGCCATCTGCTTTTGCATCTTCTGCATCTGCTTCATCATATTTCCCATGTTGTTTTTCATTATTTATTCCTCCAATAGTATATTAGTCTTTTATTTCTAAAAGGTCTTCTCCAACCAGCTTAATTGCTTCATCTACGAAAGGATCCTTTTCCGGCTCACTTTCCTTTTCTTCGGAAGCAGGCTGCTGGTTCTTATATTCCTGTTTTACTTTTTCCCACTGCTGATTCAACAGTGTCACGGTCTCCAGGGACCGGCCTGTTACTTCTTGAATAGAAGATTCTATCGCGTCCCGGAATTTAGTATCAACCATACTGCGGTGCATTTCGTTTTGAAAAGCCAGGATCAGTTTTTCTCCGTTGGTCGCTACCGGCTTGGCATCGCTTATCCATGCATGGCCCGGCACACTCGTCTGCTTTACTTTCTGCATAACAGCCGCCCACTGGCCTGTCAGCTCCTGAAGCTTTTCCCGGCTGGCACCTTGAATAGTTTCACGGACTTTGCCATCGTTGCCGAGTGCCTGGCTTCCGCCGGTTCTCGGCGCTGCTTTTCGTTTCGGAGCCTGGGAAGATGGATTTTCTTCCGTTTTTTCCGATGCTGGCGCTTCTTTTACCTTGTTTAGTTTTTGTTCAAGCTGCTCTATTTTTTTCTCCAGCCGCTCGTAGGTGTCAGAAGAAACAGAGGATACCTCCCGGCCTTGTGCAGGCTCCGTTCTGCCGGAAGAAACATAGGCCGTTTGAATAAGTGCCATTTCCAGAAAAATCTTCGGATGACTGGACCATTTCATCTGCTGAAAATGGGTGTTCAACTCATTTAGTACTTTGTATATCCAGGAAAGCTCCGCCTGGCCGGTCAACTCTTTAAATGCATCATCGACCATGACTCTGTCCAGAATTTCATCGACATTAGGTGCCGTTTTGGCAACCAGCATGTCTCTTAAATAGTATATAACGTCTTCCATGAATCGAACAGGATCTTTTCCATCCTGAATCAGCCTGTCTGCAGCTCTCACTGCAGCAGAAGTATCGCCTGCCAAAATGGAACGTATCGTTTCTGCCAGAAAACGCTGGGAAACGGCTCCCGTAATCGCCAGTACATCATCCGATGTAATCGTATCTTCGGCAAAAGAAGAAGCCTGATCCAGAAGGCTCAGCGCATCTCTCATTCCACCTTCCGCTGCCCGGGCGATAAGCTGAACGGCTTCTTCTTCCGCCGCCCATTCCTGCTGGGAAATAATATAATTCATCCGATCTGTCAGAGCTTTAGTCGTTATTCGTTTAAAATCAAAACGCTGACATCTGGATACAATCGTTAAAGGAATTTTATGTGGTTCTGTAGTAGCCAGAATAAACACCGCATGCTTCGGAGGTTCCTCCAATGTTTTCAGAAGTGCATTAAAAGCGCCGGTGGAAAGCATATGAACTTCATCTATAATATATACTTTGTATGAAATATCCCGGGGTGCGGACATGACATTCTCCCGAATATAACGAATTTCATCTACTCCATTATTGGATGCAGCGTCAATTTCAATCACATCCACTACGGATCCATCTGAAATACCGCGGCAGGCCCGGCATTCGTTGCAGGGCTCTCGAACAGGGGCATGCTCACAGTTGATCGCTTTAGCGATAATCTTGGCGGCGCTTGTTTTTCCGGTTCCCCGCGGACCGCTGAATAAGTAAGCGTGTGAAAATTTTTCTTGTTCCAGCGCATTTTGCAGCGTTTTCGTAATATGTTCCTGGCCCGCCATGTCTTTTAACTGCCTCGGCCTCCATACCCTGTACAATGCCTGATAGCCCAATCCTCTGCCTCCTTTATCGTATTTCTTCTATTTTAATTATACCGATTCTATAAATACTTTTCAAAAGATGCTATCCGTTTTTCTTCATTATAATTAATCGCTTTCTTCTATTCAAAGATGAAGAAAAAAGAACCACTCTCAACAGAGTCGTTCTTTTTATCATATGTATAAAGCCGTGCACCTTCTGTCGACAATGCTTTCATGCACGTTACCTATGCAGTTAGCTCGAACCGGGCAGCTCTGCGGCACATAGAAGAGTCCGCTTACTGCTGCTTCCTTCCGGACCTGACAGGATTCACGGGTTTCCATTGCGCAGAACCCGGTTGTCAACACCACTTACATAGGGCAGGCTGCACAAAAGCATAGCCTCGAGAAGGGATTCAGCCTCGCTATAGCGGATTGCGAGTACAGGGCACCGCTACCTCCCCACTTAGCACGGCAAATTGGATAACATATTCAGGCGCTTTATTGCGCAACTTTTAGTATATATAGTTTTTCATCGGAACGCAATAGGTTCGGCTTTATTCTTCTGTAGGATTTTCATCTGTTGTTGTCTGTTCTTTTTTTTCTAATTCGGCAATCTTTGCCATAATAATATGCGGCGGCGTATGCATAATGTGCTCTAAAGGCATATTAAGTTTTTTAGCCAGCATTTGGGCCGTCTCCGCTGAAAATTGATTAGGTGCCATGGATTATCCCCCTGTTTTTATTCATCGTGTTCGTTTACTATATCATGATGAATCGTTGAATCCAACTTCTGCTGCTCTCTTCTTTTTAAGCGCTCTGCTTTTTTCTTTTGACGCAGTTCCAGAAAAAAAGAGGACAGAGCTGCGCCGCACTCTTTTTCCATTACACCGCTTTCTACAACGGCCTGATGGTTAAAACGCGGTTCGTCCAGCAGATTCATCAGCGTCCCCGCGCATCCGGCTTTCGCATCTGCCGCTCCGTAAACCACCCGGACGATACGGGATTGAACAATTGCCCCTGCACACATAGGACAGGGTTCCAATGTAACGTATAACGTACAATTTTCCAGGCGCCAGTTCCCCAGTGTCCGGCATGCCTGTTCAATCGCCGTCATCTCGGCATGAGAGCCTGCCTGCTGTTTTGTTTCCCGCTGATTGTATCCATACCCGACAATTGACTCTTCTTTTACAATCACTGCTCCTATAGGCACTTCTCCCATAACCCGTGCTTTTTCTGCCAGCTTCAATGCTTCTTTCATCCAATACGCATCTGTGTGAGCCATTTCCGTCCCCTTTATTTCCCCTTTTCTTCTATCATACCCAATTTGCGTTTTTCGTGCATCGTCTAATAAAACACAAAAAAAGCTGCCCTTTAAAAGGACAGCTTTGTCATTTGAAATAATGGCGGAGGAGGAGGGATTCGAACCCCCGCGGGCGATGAAGCCCCTGGCGGTTTTCAAGACCGCTCCCTTCAGCCAGACTTGGGTACTCCCCCGAATGGTTAAAAACTTTTTGGCTGACAAGGAATATAATAGCATATACAAAATACCGGTGCAATAGAAAATAAAAAGAAAGAGCAATTTAATTTTGCTCTTCCTTCTATTTTACGTTAATGCCGCTCCTTGATATTCAGCTAATTCTTCTTCGTTGCACAATACCCAGTGCCCCGGTTTCACTTCCTGAAAGCTTCTGTTTTCATTACTGCCATAGGCTTCAGGATCATATTGAATTCTTTTGCGTGTTCTTTCATGATCCGGATCCGGCAGCGGAATAGCTGACAATAACGATTTGGTGTAGGGATGGAGTGGATTTTTATATAACTCTTCACTATCCGCCAGTTCCACCAGATTGCCAAAATACATGACGCCGATCCGGTCGCTTATATACTTCACCATCGATAGATCGTGGGCAATAAACAAATACGTGAGATTTTTTTCTTTTTGCAGCTTTTTGAGAAGGTTCACTACCTGTGCTTGTATCGACACGTCCAAAGCCGAAATAGGTTCATCCGCTATAATAAATTCAGGATCTACCGCTAAAGCTCTCGCAATACCCAGTCTCTGCCTCTGTCCCCCGCTGAATTCATGAGGGTATCTGCTGGCATGCTGTTTGTTCAGCCCAACTGTTTCCAGCAGCTCATATACTCTGTTCTTTCGTTCTTCTTTCGAATTAACCAGGCCGTGGACATCCAGTCCTTCTGCAACAATATCCAATACTTTCATTCTTGGATTCAGGGAAGAATAAGGATCCTGAAAAATCATCTGCATCTGCCTGTTAAAATCTTTTAGATCTTTTTTATTTTTCTTTCCTTGTACGTTTTTCCCTTTAAAGAGCACTTCGCCATCTGTAGCTTCGTATAACCTGATGATGGAACGTCCCGTGGTTGATTTACCGCAGCCGGATTCCCCTACAAGACCGAATGTTTCGCCTTTATATATTTCAAATGTCAGTCCGTCAATTGCTTTCACAATAGTTTTCCGTCCTGTTTTAAAATGCTGTTTTAAATTTTTTACTTCCACTAGTTTTTCTCGCTGGTCTTCTATCATTTTAATACACCTTTCTTCGCTTTATCAGCCTGCATTCTTTTTTGAACAGAAGGAGGCGGAGAAATGGCGGGAGCTTTCGGATCCATTAACCACGTCGCCGCATAGTGGGTATCAGATACTTTGAACATAGGAGGCTGCTCTTCATAATCTATTTTTAATGCAAATTCATTCCTGGGGGCGAACGCATCTCCTTTAGGAGGATAAAGAAGGTCCGGCGGCGTTCCCGGAATCGCAAAAAGCTCTTCTTCCGAACTGTCCAGGGTAGGCATAGAACCGAGAAGTCCCCATGTATAAGGATGTTTTGGATTATAAAAAAGTTCATCCACTGTACCAATCTCTATGATTTTACCGGCATACATTACTGCTACGCGGTCTGCAATATTAGCAACAACCCCTAAATCATGCGTAATAAAAATAATGGAAGTATTGGTTTCAGCCTGGATGTCTTTCATAATATCCAATATCTGTGCCTGAATGGTTACATCCAGAGCTGTAGTCGGTTCGTCCGCAATTAATATTTTAGGATCGCAGGCAAGAGCTATTGCAATCATTACACGCTGTCTCATACCTCCGGAAAACTGGTGGGGGTACTGCTTCATTCTGATTTCCGGCTCTGGTATTTTTACCAACTTGAGTATTTCGATCGCTTTTTCTCTCGCCTGCTGTTTATTCATATTTCTGTGTCTGATAAGGCCTTCCATTACCTGGGTGCCTACTTTCATAGTAGGGTTTAATGACGTCATAGGATCCTGGAAAATCATCGCAAGGTCTTTGCCGCGCACTTTCTGCATCTGTTTTTCGTTTTTCTTTACGATATCCTCATTTTCAAACATAATTTCTCCATTTTTAATAAAACCCTGTGGTTCTGGAAGAAGCTTCATCAATGCTTTCGTAGTGACCGACTTTCCTGAACCGGATTCTCCAACTATAGCCAGTGTTTCTCCTTTATGCAGGTCAAAGGAGATGTCACGTACCGCCTGCACTTCGCCATCATGCGTGTTAAAAGAGACACTAAGATTTTTTACTTCTAATATTTTTTCCATCTTTAATATGTTCCTTCCTTTTATCTGTCTCTCATTTTTGGATCAAAGGAATCTCTAAGGCCGTCTGCCAGCACGTTAAAAGAGATCATAATGATAGAGATTATAACGGCTGGGAAAACAAGAACATGCGGAGTCGTAGTCAGTGCTTTAAATCCATCGTTTACAAGTGTACCAAGAGAAGCCTCCGGCGCCTGCAGACCGAGTCCGATAAAGCTTAAAAAGGCCTCGAAGAATATCGCACTTGGAATCGTAAACATGGTATTAATAATGATTAACCCCATGACATTCGGAATAAGATGCTTTGCAATAATTTTTCTATCCGGCACCCCGATGGTTTTAGCCGCCATAACATATTCCTGGCCTTTCAGCTTCAGGACTTCACCGCGTATAACTCTGGCCATACCGGTCCAGCCTGTTATAGCGAGGGCAATCGCAATCGAAATAATTCCGGGCTCTAATATAATGATCATTAATATAACGACCACAAGATTGGGAATTCCCATTAAAATCTCCAGGAATCTCATCATGTAGTTATCCACTCTGCCGCCGTAATAGCCGGAAATTCCTCCATAGGCTACGCCGACCACAAGATCTATAGCCGCTGCCAGAAAAGCGATATAAAGAGAAACTTTAGTCCCTTCCCAGGCTCTTGTCCATAAATCCCGTCCTAATCTATCTGTGCCGAAGTAAAAGTACTCGTCTTCCATACCTGCAGCCGCATACCGGTCATAGTCCGCTCTTACCTGGCCGGAGCTCGGGCTTCCATCGCCTTCACTTAAGACCGTGTAAGTAACAAACTCGCTGTCGTCGCCAAACCGCACTTCGGCATTTGCCTGTGCCTGCTCTGCTGTAACATGTTCGTACACAGAGCTTTCCATTCCGTTTACATTTAACCAGGAAATGTTCTCAAGCACTGGAATTTTAGGAGTTAAATTAGATCTTTCCAGCGCCTGTTCATTCGGCCCGTAAGAGCTGAAGCTCGAACCGAAAAATCCCATTAGTATTATAAGAATCAGGGAAATAAGAGCTATCATTGCCGGTACGTTTTTAAATAGGACACGTACAGCATCCTGAAAAAATGTCCGGCTCGGCCTGCTTATCTCCTGCGCTTTTTCTTCGTCTCGTTCTACACGCTCAAACCAATCTGCTGAAGGTTCTTGTTTATGTTTTTCCATACTAACGGTCTCCTCCGGAAATTCTAATCCTTGGATCAATAATTCCATATAAAATGTCGATAATTAAAACGACCAGCACAAAGAAAAAAGCAAAAAACAATGTGGTTCCCATAATTACCGGGAAATCATTAGTCATAACAGAAGAAACAAACTGTTCTCCAATACCCGGCACCGCAAAGATCTGCTCGATAACTAATGTACCGGTAAGCAGGCCGACTGCTAATGGGCCTAAAATGGTAACTAAAGGAATAAGTGCATTTCTGATGCCGTGCTTGAATACAACGGAAGTCTGGTTCGCGCCCTTCGCACGCGCTGTTGTAATATAATCCTGCCCCATGACTTCAAGCATCTCTGTGCGCATAAATCTGGCGCATGTGGCCATAGGGAAAATCATTAAAGCAATAGTAGGCAGGATCGAATATTCAAAACCGCCCCATGTGGCCACCGGGAGCCAGCCTAGCTTTACCCCTACAAAATACTGCAGTAATCCGGCAAATATAAATGATGGAATAGAGGTACCAATGACTGCAATAAATGTAGAAATTCTATCCATAAAGCCGTTATGATAAATAGCAGAAACAATTCCCAGAAGCGTTCCTAAAATGCTTCCAACAATTAACGATTGAATACCAAGCTGAAAGGAAGGGCCTATTCTTGTTTCTAAAATACTGGCCACGCTACGGTTGTCGTACTGAAAAGAAATCCCCAGGTCTCCCTGCATTAAATTCCAAATATAGTTCAGGTATTGAATAGGAACGGGATCATTTAATCCATACTTTTCTAATATAATCTGCTGCTGTACTTCTGATAATCTTTCCTGAGCACTCAAAGGCGTTCCAGGCAGAAATTTCATTAAGAAAAAAGAAATAGTGGCAATAATAAAGAGCGTAATCGCCATATATATTATTCTTTGTAAGATATATCTTGCCAATGTTTTCCCCACCTATATGTTTATTAGATAATAACAACGGAAAAGAGAGTACAAATCCATAAAATCGGATATACTCTCTTTTCCTTGCTAAATTATTATTTTATTCAGCAGCTTCCTCATCTACATAAGCCCACTTGTATTCAAAATCGTGGCCCGCAGCGTTATAGTAAACACCCTGTAGAGCCGGGTTCCATAGATATGCTGTTGATCTCTGGTATAAAGGAGCAATCGCTGCATCTTCTTCTACAAGAATTTTTTCAGCTTCGAGGAATGCATCCCATCTTGCCTGTGGATCATCTGCTGAGTCACCGGCAGCTTCTTCGATAAGTGCATCGTACTCTTCATTGGAATAACCCATCTGGTTGTATCCGCCATCTGTAACAAACATGTTCATGAATGAGTTGGCATCAACAAAGTCAGGAGACCATCCAGATACAGAAAGCTCATAATCCATCTCGTCACTCAAACGCAGACGCTCTTTGAAAGGTACCGATTTAACGTTTAGCGTAAGTCCTTCCAGATTCTCTTCTAATTGGTTTTTGAAGTAGGCGTTAATATTTTGTGCTTTGTCTGTATCATCGCCAAGCATTTCAATTTCTACCGTGTCCGTGCCTAATTCTTCCAGTGCAGCAGCCCATGCTTCCTGTGCTGCTTCTTTATCTGTTGGCAGCAGATCACCATTTGCTTCTCTAAAGCCTTCATCAGATTCCGGGCTTGTTACAAAATTCTCAGGAACAAGGCCATTTGCAGGGAATGAACCGTCATTTAAGATCGTGTCTGCCAGACCTTCTTTATCAATCGATTGGGCAATAGCCTTTCTTACGTTTTCGTTCGCAAGCGGGCCATCGTTGGATTGGTTCATTTTAAGGAAAAAGACACTTGGCTCTTCAATCGTTCTAAACGACTGCTCTGTGCTGTACTGATCTACATACTCTGCGCTGATTGATACTCTGTCTAATTCGCCGGTTTCGAATAAGTTAACTCCGGTAGAAGTTTCTTTTACCACCTGGGCATTGATCTCGCTGAGCTGAACAGTGTCAGCATCCCAGTACGTATCGTTTTTCTCAAACTTCATGCTTTCACCGTGGCTCCACTCTGTCATTTTGAAAGGTCCGTTTGACAAAGTATTCTCTGCTTCAAGAGCAAAGTTTTCTCCCTGTTCTTCTACGAAGCTTTCATTAAGAGGAAGAAACGTCGGGAATGTAGTCAGTGATTCAAAATATGGCGTTACTTTATCGAGCGTTACTTCTAACGTATAGTCATCTACCGCTTCCACACCCAGCTCTTCAACATCCATTTCTCCTTCACTTACTTCCGTTGCGTTATCGATAACGCCGGCCATCATATAAGGGCCGTATTCTGAAGCCGTGTCAGGATCAACCGCTCTCTGCCATGCATAAACGAAGTCGTTGGCTGTAACAGGATCTCCGTTCTCCCACTCAGCGTCTTCACGTAAGTTGAACGTCCAGGTTAAGCCGTCTTCACTTGTTTCATGATCCATCGCAATACCTTCTACCGGATCGCCTTCTTCACCCGTTCTGTACAAACCTTCATATGTCTCACCGGTCCACTGCATGCCGTGCTGGTCAGTGACTAGTGATGGGTCCATCGAAGGTATTTCATCGCTGATGGAAATATCAACTACTTGATCTCCACTCGCCTGTCCTTCTTCTCCTTCCGCACTTTCTCCTCCGGATTCAGAGTTTCCAGAGCAGGCAGCTAATGAAGACCCGACAGCAACAGTTGAAAGCAGTAACCACAATTTTTTACTTTTCATTAAATAATCCCCCAGTTTTCTTATAAGTTCAGCTTTATTTATACAATGATGTATAAGGCTGTAATAAACAGATATGTTATAATGTTGATTCTGTAATTCATTTGGAAAGGAAATAATAATGGCGAATGTAAAAATAAATTCAGCATTATTTGCTGTAAATCTGATGATTATTCTGGTTTTGTTTTTCGGTCTTTTTTCGAATAAAAGCTTTCTTGATTTTATCAACGGCGGCTTTTATGTGTTTTCCGTTTACTTTATTCTTTCTTTGATCTTCTTTGTTATTAAGGGGAAATTTTTTGATGGAATCATCTATAGTTTCAGAAGATTTTCCAGCAGAGTAGCTAAAGGAAATGCCAATGAAGACTATTTACAAAAACGAGACCCCTCAGAAACGCTCAGTTCACAATTTTTAAGTATATGGTATTACCAAACTATAATATTAGCCGTCTTTATATGTTTTCTGCTTCTGTTATATTATTCGCTGTAGTGCTTATTACAGCGGATAAAACAAATTTTTCTCACCCCCCTCAATGTAGTTTCTATTCTTCTGTACGAATATAGGAAAATGAATCCTTGTACTGTTTAAGCTCTACATTCACATCGGCATTTAAAATCCCGTCAATTTTTGCAAGTTCTTTGTTAACAAAATTAACCAGGTCCTCATTGCTTTTGAAATAAGCTTGTATAATAAGATCATGCTTGCCTGAAAAAGCCCCTACAAACCTTACTTCCGGATGCTTCTGCAGACATCTGGCGATTTCCTCCTGCGCGCCAAGCCTTGTTGAAAAGCCGATAATCGCCTGTACCTCCAGCCCAACCTTATTGGGATTAGTATGAATAATAAATTCAAACACACCGGCATTCAGCATTTTATTAATACGAGCCCTGATCGTCCCTTCACTGCATTCTAAATGTCTTGCTACCTCACTGTAAGATCTTTTCCCATTCTCCTGAAGGTATCCCAGAATAGCCATATCTGTGCTATCCAGCTGGCTCATTGTGCATCACATCTTCTCACTATGATATTTTCGTTGCGTTTTTCTTTTATTCTTACGAATTAATTAATATCTGGAATGAATATTGAGATAATTCGCAAGATTTATTTATTTGATTAAGGTTATTATAAGTACTACATAGAATATTTGCAATATTGTTTTTACAATTTTATTAAATTTAAATGACAGATTATCTAACATCAATCATTACGAAAATATCATTACTTCCTGTTAAATCATACATTGATAACGCTTACATTGCAATTTTTTTATGAATTCCTCTGAAAAATTCGTAGACAAAAAAACAGGAGAGTAACTTCACTCTCCTGTTAATCTTAGAAAAAACTGGTAATTTATTTAGCTTGAATATGAGTTCTGCCGCCCATGTAATTCTGCAGGACTTTTGGAATTCGTATGGAACCGTCTTCTTCCTGATGGTTCTCCATCAGAGCAGCTACCGTTCTTCCAACTGCTAATCCGGATCCATTCAGCGTGTGCACAAATTCTGTTTTGGCTTTCGGGTCACGCTTAAATCTAATATTGGCACGGCGGGCCTGAAAATCTTCAAAGTTGCTGCAGGAAGAAATTTCTTTATAATCCTCGTAGCTCGGAAGCCACACTTCAATGTCGTATTTTTTTGCAGCCGTAAATCCCAGATCTGCTGTACACATGTTCAGCACACGGTAAGGAAGCTCCAGATCCTGAAGAACCTTTTCTGCATGGCCGGTTAACAGTTCCAGCTGGCTGTAAGAGTCTTCTGGATGGACAAAGCGTACAAGCTCTACTTTATTGAACTGGTGCTGGCGGATAAGGCCTCTTGTATCCCTCCCGGCTGATCCTGCCTCTGAACGGAAGCAGGCGCTGTAGGCAGAGTAGCCGAAAGGCAGCTTCCATCCTTCGATAATTTCATCGCGGTGCATATTAGTAACAGGCACTTCGGCAGTAGGAATCAAAAAGTAGTCTTCTTCACGGATGTTAAACGCGTCTTCTTCAAATTTCGGAAGCTGACCTGTTCCTGTCATGCTTTCCCGGTTGACCATGTAAGGAGGAATAACTTCTTCGTATTCATGTTTGTCTGAATGAAGATCCATCATATAGGAAATTAAAGCCCGTTCCAGCTTAGCTCCGGCTCCTTTATAAAAAACAAAGCGGCTGCCGGTGACTTTGGAAGCACGCTCAAAATCCAGCATGCCAAGCTCTACACCGAGATCCCAATGTGCCTTTACCGGGAAGGGAAAAGAAGGAATCTCCCCCCAGGTACGAATTTCTTCGTTGTCTTCTTCACTTTCCCCAATCGGCACGCTCTCATGAGGAATATTAGGAATAGTAAGCATCAGCTGCTGCAGATCTTCTTCTACAGCTCGGAGTTCTTCATCATACTGTTTCATATTTATAGAAACGTTTTTCGTTTCATCAATCAAATCCTGGGCATCTATATTTTCGCGCTTACGCTTTGCTACCTCCTGGGAAACCTCATTGCGTCTCTTTTTTAATTCTTCGGTTTTTTGAATAAGGTTTCTCCGGCTTTCATCGAGTTCCAGAAAACGATCGAGCTCATCGATATTTTCTCCTCTTTTTTCCAGTTTTTTCTTTACTGCGTCAAAATCTTTTCTCAGTCTTTTTACATCCAGCATATTACTGCCTCCTCTTATTTAATAATCAGGTATTTCAAACAAAAAACTCCCGTCCCTTTATAGAAAAGGGACGGGAGTTTACCCGCGTTGCCACCCAGATTGCAGCATATTCTGCTGCCTCTTTGTTCATCAGACTAACGGGGATGAGCCGGGAGAAACTACTTTACGTTCACTTCTCCACTCCGGATCGGATTCCTGAATAAACGGCGCCTGCTTCCACCACTGCACAGGCTCTCTGGCTCCCAATTGTATTCAGTACTAGTATCCATCAATGCTTTATACAGGCCTCGCCGTTTCCGGCGCCGGCCTTGTTTCTTTTGCTTCTTTTACCATTTTAACAAAAAATTGATGCAGACGGGCATCATCTGTTAATTCCGGATGAAATGAGCAGGCAAGCAGGTGATTTTGTTTAGCTGCCACAATTTCTCCCTCATACTCTGCCAGAATATCAACGGCTTCTCCAGCTTCAGAAATAAGAGGGGCACGGATAAAGACGGCTTCTACGTCATCAGCCACCTGATCAATCACCAGCGTGGTTTCAAAACTTTCCCGCTGGCGTCCGAAAGCGTTTCGTTCCACCTTCATGTCCATCAATTGCAGATGGCCTTCTTCGTCCGAGCCTTCAATTTTTTCAGCCATGAGAATTAAGCCGGCACATGTACCGAAAATAGGTTTTCCCGCCTCGGCAAAATCGCGGAGAGGCTGGAAAAAACCGTATTTGTTTACTAAGCGGCGCATGGTCGTACTTTCTCCTCCAGGAAATACAAGGCCGTCCAAGTCATCTAGCTGCTCAACCCGTTTAATAATTACGACTTCTGTATTTGGAGCTTCCAGGCTTTTCACATGTTCCCGGACAGCTCCCTGTAAAGCAAGTACACCAATTTTCACCATGTTAGCATTCCTTCTTTCAAGCTTTATAATAGCGGATTACCAGCCGCGGTCCTGCATACGGTCACCGGGAGCAAGCGTGGAAATTTCCAGGCCTTTCATTGCTTCTCCGATATCTTTAGATACGCGTCCGATTAATTCATAGTCATCATAATGAGTTGTAGCTTCTACGATCGCGCGGGCAAATTTCTCCGGCTGGTTGGATTTGAAAATACCGGATCCAACAAAAACACCATCTGCGCCCAGCTGCATCATAAGCGCTGCATCTGAAGGAGTAGCAATGCCTCCTGCAGCGAAGTTTACGACCGGAAGGCCTTTGTGTTCCTGAATCTGCAGAAGAAGCTCATATGGCGCTCCAAGGTTCTTGGCTTCTGTCATTAGTTCGTCACGGGACATACCGATAACTCGCTTCACCTGCGACTGAATCATTCTCATATGGCGCACGGCTTCTACAATGTTTCCTGTACCGGGCTCGCCTTTTGTACGAAGCATGGAAGCTCCTTCACCTACACGGCGCATAGCCTCTCCAAGATCTCTTGCTCCGCAGACAAACGGCACGGTAAATCCGCTCTTATCCAAATGATATACTTCATCTGCCGGCGTTAGTACTTCACTCTCGTCAATATAGTCTGCGCCCAGCGCTTCAAGTACACGGGCTTCAACAATATGGCCGATACGTGCTTTAGCCATAACTGGAATCGATACCGCTGCCATGACTTCTTCTACAATTGTAGGATCGGCCATGCGTGCTACGCCGCCTGCTGCACGGATATCAGAAGGAACACGTTCAAGCGCCATAACAGCAACTGCTCCCGCCTCTTCTGCTATTTTAGCCTGTTCGGCATTAATAACGTCCATAATGACGCCGCCTTTTTGCATTTCAGCCATACCTCTTTTTACTCGATCAGTTCCTCTATCTGCCATTATAATAATCCCTCCGCTGTATAATACCGCTTAGCATCTAAGCGGTTTATCTCTATTTATGACAAAGCTTCTCCTTTATTGCAGACTTTCCTTTAAAAGGCAATAGGATAACTCTGTATTGCACCACTATTCCTATTGTATCACTGCTTCGTCAAGGAATAAAGACATTCGCACGGGCTTTCTATAAAAAAGAAAATGAAGAATATTTTATAAAATATTCTTCATCCAGTCTCCGGCATTATAACGAATCGTATTAAACAAACCACCTACATTATCAAGAGCAGAAGAAAACCAGGTAGCTTCCTCAATCGTTTCGTCTGCAATAAGAGGTACACGATTTGGTACTTTCATGGAATCCAGCAGGTATTCACTGCCCACACCGTCCGCCTGAAGACGAATGGTCCCGACAACTTCTCCTTTTTCAACAGGAGCTTTCAGGTTTCCTTCTTCGTCAACTTTCCCTGAATCAAGCATCGTATCGATTTGCGGATCTTTACTGCCTTCTTCTGCATATGCTGAAATGCTGTCCCCGGCTACTACGGCTGCTTCATCACCTCGGCCTCGTGATACGGGGACGGTGCTGCTTCCCTGTAGGCTTTCTCCTTCTTCCACGTACACATTTTCCGAAATAGTATCAAAACCGTAATCATATAATCTGGCAGTTTCTGAGAAGCGGGCGTCCCTGGAGTCGGTACGCATGACTACGGAAATGTACCGGCGCCCGTCTCTTTCGACTGTTCCGGCAAAAGCATTGCCCGCCAAATTGGTAGAGCCGGTTTTTAAGCCGTCCACCCCTTCGTACTCATGCTCGAAACCGGGAAGCATCCAATTCCAGTTCTCTATAACCGCTTCATCGGCGGTGCCTTCTCCGAATACCACTTCTTCCTCAGAAGCAATATCCAGAATCTCCGGGTAATCATGCAGCAGAGAATACGCTAATATGGCGGTATCCCTGGCAGACATCATGTTTTCTTCATCAGCACCTGTACCGGATGGATGCTCGCCGGCCATCGAAGCATTGTTGAGCCCGCTGGCATTCACAAATTTATAATCGCTCATACCAAGCTCTTCTGCTTTGGCGTTCATTTCATCAACAAAGGCCCGCTCGGAGCCGGCCAGGTGTTCTGCTAAAGCAACGGTAGCCCCGTTGGCCGAATCTACAGCCATTGCTTCATACAGCTCTTCGATTGTATAAGTCTGTGATTCACGCAGAGGGACATTTGCCAGTCCCGGCCTGGTTGATAATGCAGCTACTTTGCTGCTGATTTCGACTTCATCTTTCCATGCTGCAGTCTGTTCGTCTATGGCTTGATGGACTAAATATTCAGCCATCATTTTGGACATACTTGCAGGAGGCAGACTTGTATCAATATTATCCTGATACACAATCTCTCCTGTCTCAGCATCTACTAAAATCGCAGCTTCTGCCTCTAAAGCAGGAGCTTCTGCTTCCACATCCATATGCAAGCCAGCCAGCATAATAACGGCTATACATAGAGCCAGGCTGGATTTTAATAAGCTATTCATAAATGTAACGCACCTCCGGAATATACTTCCGTTAGTTTATCACAGCCGCTTGTAAATGAATAGACAACAAACTGTAACTAAACCCCAATATTAAGTTAAATTCATATAAAAAAAACACTCAAGCAGGCTTAACTTGAGTGTTTTATCAATCAGCTGTGTTACAGGCTGTAGTTTGGTGATTCTTTTGTAATCTGCACGTCATGTGGATGACTCTCGCGCAGACCGGCATTAGTAATCCGGATAAACCGTCCATTTTCCCGGAGGTCTTCCAGAGTAGCCGTACCGCAGTAACCCATGCCGGCACGAATACCGCCAATCAGCTGATGTACGGTGTCGGCGAGAGGCCCTTTATATGGTGTTCTACCTTCAATGCCTTCCGGTACAAGCTTTTGGTTGTCTTCCTGAAAGTAGCGGTCCTTGCTTCCTTTTTCCATCGCAGCCATGGAACCCATACCGCGGTATACCTTAAATTGACGCCCCTGGAAAATTTCACGTTCTCCCGGGCTCTCTGATACACCAGCCAGAAGGCTGCCGAGCATGACCGCGTGTCCTCCTGCCGCCAGTGCTTTTACAATGTCACCGGAGTATTTAATGCCCCCGTCTGCAATGATCGGAACGTTATGCTTTTCCGCTTCCGAAGCGCAGTCAAAGATTGCTGTAATCTGCGGCACGCCGACGCCTGCAACAACCCGGGTGGTGCAGATAGAGCCGGGACCGATACCGACTTTTACAACATCGGCGCCTGCTTCAATTAAATCGCGCGTTCCACCGGCCGTGGCAACGTTTCCTGCTATTAAAATAACATCCGGATACGCACTGCGGATTTCAGCTATTTTATCCAGCACACCTTTTGAGTGGCCGTGTGCCGTATCAATAACCAGTGCATCGACACCTGCATTGACGAGTACTTCCACCCGCTTTAATACATCCGCCGTGACGCCGACAGCTGCTCCGGCCAGAAGACGGCCATGCTCGTCTTTAGCTGAATGAGGAAATTCAATGAGTTTTTCAATATCTTTAATAGTAATTAATCCTTTTAATGTGCCATCCTTCTCTACGAGAGGAAGCTTTTCAATCCGGTGTTCCTGAAGGATTTTTTCTGCTTCTTTCAGTGTAGTCCCTACTGAAGCAGTAATAAGATTTGTTTTTGTCATAACGTCTTCAATTTTAATAGAATAGTCTTCAATAAAACGAAGGTCCCGGTTTGTCAAAATACCGACGAGCTTTCTATTTTCATCTACAATCGGCACGCCGGAGATGCGGAATTTCCCCATTAGATGCTCCGCATCGAATACCTGCCGGTCTGCGGTAAGATAAAAAGGATCCGTAATAACGCCGCTTTCGGAACGCTTTACACGGTCAACCATTTCCGCCTGCTCTTCCATAGACATGTTCTTATGAATAATTCCAAGTCCGCCTTCTCTTGCAATAGCAATAGCCATTCCTGCTTCTGTTACGGTGTCCATTCCCGCACTGATGATAGGAAGGTTTAACGGAAGCTTATCTGTTAGTGACGTTTTTACGGAAACGTCCCGGGGATGGATCTCTGAACGATCCGGGATTAGAAGCACGTCATCAAACGTTAACCCCTCTTTTCCAAATTTATCTTCACGCATATGATATTCATCCTTTCCGCCTGTAAAATTTTTCCGATCACTTATGATCGATAGATGCCCGTTTCTTGATGATGACTTATGATTTCTACATATCTTATCATTTTTTTCTGCCGTGTCACGACTAATATGCATATGTTTAAACATTCCGAAAACTGGTAGGGCTTACTTTTCTAATAACAGGAAAATACCCCTTTTTCAGACGGTTTATATAAAAAGCAGCCCTTCGTAAAGGGCTGCCCGTTATTTATTATTCCTCAGGCTCTTCCGGGCCGTCATTGGTTGTCGCTTCGCTTTCGTTATCTGTTTCCGTCATTTCCATGTCATCAGAAGCAAGTACCTCTTCTGTACCATCTTCGAGCAGTGCCTCTTCTTCAGGAGAGTCCACAGGAGCAACAGTAGAAACAAGCTCCCCGTCGCCGAGACGGATTAAACGGACTCCCTGGGCATAGCGTCCCATGGTGGAAATACCTTCTACGCTCATCCGGATTAATACCCCGTGAGCCGTCATGATCATAATTTCCTGCTCTTCTCCAACGCATCTCATCGCAATAAGCGTGCCGTTTCGTTCCGTCAGGTTTGTCGCCTTCAGGCCTTTACCGCCACGGTGCTGTACCTTGAATTCACTGATTGGAGTACGCTTGCCGTACCCTTTGTCTGTAACAACCAGTACATCCCGGTCTTCGCTTGCGATGTCCATGCCGACGATTTCATCGTCACCTGTTAAGCTGATCGCTTTTACGCCGGAAGCTGTACGTCCCATTGCGCGGACATCCTGTTCAAGAAAATGAATAGCCATGCCGTGCTTTGTGCCAAGGATAATGTGATCTTCTCCTTTTGTCAGCCTTACGCCGTAAAGCTCATCGTCTTCCCTGACGTTAATGGCAAACAGGCCGCCCTTACGAATATTGGAAAAAGCAGATAAAGGAGAACGCTTGGAGATTCCTTTTTTAGTCAGAAAGAAAAGATACGTATCATCGGTAAATTCTTCCACCGGCATCACCGTGCTGATATATTCGTCCTTTTCGATCTGAAGAAGGTTAATCGCCGGGATACCTTTAGCTGTCCGGGACAGTTCTGGTATCTCATAAGCCTTCAACCGATAGGCCTTTCCTTTATTCGTGAAGAAAAGAATCGTCTGATGGGAGCCTGTGGTAAATAAATGTTCCACAAAGTCTTCGTCGTTGGTTCCCATTCCCTGAACGCCGCGTCCGCCACGTTTCTGGCTGCGGTACGTACTGCTCAGCATCCGCTTTAAATAGCCATTATGGGTAATCGTGATAACTACGTTTTGTCTTGGGATTAAATCTTCATCTTCAATCTGATTTTCGCCTGCTTCAATGCTTGTACGGCGTTTGTCGTTAAATCGTTCTTTCACATCCTGCAGTTCTTCCCGGATGATTTCGAGTACTTTTTCTTCACTGGCAAGAATAGCTTTAAGCTCATTGATGCGCTCTAAAAGCTCCTGGTATTCATTTTCAATCTTATCGCGTTCCAGGCCGGTTAAACGCTGCAGCCTCATATCAAGGATAGCCTGCGCCTGTTCATAGCTGAGTCCATACTCTTCCATGAGGCCGCTTCTGGCCGCATCGGTTGTCTGGGATCCGCGGATCAACGTAATGATAGCGTCGATGTGATCAAGCGCAATGCGGAGTCCTTCCAGAATATGAGCTCTGGCTTCTGCTTTTTTCAGTTCAAAAGCTGTACGGCGTTTAATGACTACTTTTTGATGTTCAAGGTAATGGTAAAGCATTTCTTTTAAATTCAATACTTTAGGCTGGCCGTCTACGAGAGCCAGCATATTAATACCAAAGCTCGTCTGCAGGGAGGTCTGCTTATATAAATTGTTCAAAAGAACATTTGCATTGGCGTCTCTTCTGACTTCAATGACAATCCGCATGCCATTGCGGTCTGATTCATCGCGCAGGTCCGTAATGCCTTCGATTTTTTTATCGCGGGCCAATTCAGCAATCTTTTCAATCAGGCGGGCTTTGTTGACCTGATAGGGAAGCTGATCCACAATAATCGTCTGCTTGCCATTTTTCTGCTCGATAATCTCTGCTTTGGAGCGGATAATAATAGAGCCGCGTCCGGTCTGATAAGCACGTTTAATACCGAGACGCCCCATAATGGAGGCTCCTGTTGGAAAATCAGGTCCTGGAATATATTCCATGAGTTCCGGTATCGTAATGTCCGGGTTATCCGCAACAGCAAGAACACCGTCAATGACTTCGCCGAGCTGGTGGGGTGGAATATTCGTTGCCATTCCCACTGCAATCCCGGAAGCTCCGTTTACAAGAAGGTTGGGGAATCGGGCCGGCAGTACAATCGGTTCTCTTTCGTTTCCATCATAGTTTTCCTGGAAATCAATAGTGTCCTTGTTCAGGTCACGTACCATTTCCATAGAGATTTTTGCCAGACGTGCTTCCGTATAACGCATTGCAGCCGCAGCATCGCCATCGACGGAACCAAAGTTGCCGTGTCCGCTGATCAGCATATTGCGGTAACTGAAATCCTGCGCCATCCGTACCATCGTTTCGTATACGGCAGAATCACCGTGTGGATGATACTTACCTATAACTTCTCCGACAATACGTGCGGATTTCTTAAAAGGTTTATCCGGCGTCATGCCAAGTTCGTTCATTGCATACAAAATACGCCGGTGAACCGGCTTCATTCCATCTCTAACATCCGGAAGAGCACGGCTTACGATAACGCTCATCGCGTAGTCCAGGAAAGAGGTTCTCATTTCCTGGCCGATATTTATCCCCGTTACTCTTGATTCATTCTCTGCCAATGTTGTAACCTCCTGTTTCAAGCCGTTCTAATTCCTGTTTACAGCCCCGCCGGGCACTGTTAAATGTCCAGATTTTTCACGTAGTGGGCATTTGCCTGAATGAAATCACGGCGCGGCTCCACCCGCTCTCCCATTAACATTTCAAATACTTCATCTGCTTTCATTGCATCTTCAAGTTCCACCTGAAGCAGGGAACGGCCTTCGGGATCCATCGTCGTCTCCCAAAGCTGATCCGGGTTCATCTCGCCGAGACCCTTATAGCGCTGCACACCCGGTTTTGGCTGGGCTGGAAGCTCCGAAAAGATCTGGTCTCTTTCTTTTTCATCAAAAGCATAGCGGATGGTCTTACCCTGTTTCACCTGATACAAAGGCGGCTGGGCGATATAAATGTAGCCTCTCTCAATCAAAGGTCTCATGTAGCGGTAGAAGAACGTTAGGATCAACGTCCGAATATGTGCCCCGTCCACATCCGCATCGGTCATAATAATAATGCGGTGATACCTTGCTTTTTCAATATCAAATTCTTCTCCAATGCCCGTACCGAGTGCGGTAATAATTGTACGGATTTCATTGTTTCCAAGAATTTTATCCAGTCTTGCTTTTTCTACGTTAATAATTTTCCCGCGCAGCGGCAGAATCGCCTGAAAATGACGATCGCGTCCCTGCTTGGCAGAGCCGCCGGCAGAATCACCCTCTACAATATAGATCTCACTGATGGAGGCATCTTTAGAGGAGCAGTCTGCGAGCTTGCCGGGAAGGGAACTAACTTCCAAAGCACTTTTTCTTCTTGTTAACTCACGGGCTTTTTTGGCTGCATCTCTTGCTCTTGAAGCCATAAGGCCTTTTTCTACAATTTTCCGGGCCGTGTCCGGATTTTCAGCCAGGAAGCGGGAAAAATGCTCGCTGAACAAAGAATCCGTAACCGTACGGACTTCACTGTTGCCAAGCTTTGTCTTCGTCTGGCCTTCAAACTGCGGATCTGGTATTTTTACAGAAATAATAGCTGTCAGACCTTCTCTGACATCGTCTCCGACCAGATTGGGATCACTTTCTTTAAATAGATTATTTCGTCTTGCATAATCATTTATTACTCTCGTGAGTCCTGTCTTAAAGCCGGACTCGTGCGTTCCGCCTTCATGGGTATTAATGTTATTGGCAAAGGAATAAATGTTGCTTGTATAACTATCGTTATACTGTACGGCAATTTCTATTTTCGTACCGTCTCTGTCCGCTTCGATAAAAATCGGTTCTCCATGAAGCGCTTCTTTCTGGCGGTTCAAATATTCTACAAAAGAGGCAATTCCACCTTCGTAGTGATACTCTACTTCTTTTCCGTCTTCCCGTTCGTCTTTCAGGGAAATGCGGAGTCCTTTATTTAGAAAAGCGATCTCACGAAGACGAGTGGCCAGAATCTCATAATCAAATACGGTTACTTCAGTAAAAATATCTGCATCCGGTTTGAAATGAATTTTTGTACCGGTTACTTCTGTGTCCCCGACCATCTGCAGATCTTCCTGAGGTACGCCTCTGCGGTAGGTCTGCTGATAAACGTGACCTTCGCGGTGAACTTCAATTTCCAATACTTCTGACAGAGCATTTACTACAGAAGCCCCAACGCCGTGAAGGCCGCCTGATACTTTATAGCCGCCGCCGCCGAATTTACCGCCTGCATGCAGAACAGTCATAATGACTTCTACAGCCGGACGTCCCATTTTTTCGTGGTTTCCGACTGGAATACCGCGTCCGTTATCCTGAACCGTAATGCTGTTGTCTTTTTCAATGACAATGGATATTGAGTCACAGTAACCACCCATTGCTTCATCAATGCTGTTATCGACAATTTCCCACACGAGGTGGTGAAGTCCTCTGGAACTAGTTGAACCAATGTACATGCCGGGACGTTTTCTAACTGCTTCCAGGCCCTCCAGGACCTGAATCTGGCTTTCATCATATGAATTTGGATCCATTGCCAATTACATTCACCTTCTCTTCCATTACCATATTCCAAATGTATGCGTGTCTATTATTCTTCGCTGAAATCTTCTATTTCTGAAATGACCTGTGCGCGTCGTTTTAACGTTAAAGAAGAAATAGGAGATAAGTACACTTTTTCATGCGTGACAACTACTGATTTCGTATAATCCTCTGAAATTTCTACGACCTGACTGCTGTTCCGGGCGTCCATAAAACGGGCCGTGTCTTTAGAAGAGGCATGGGAAGTCTGATCGAGAATGGCGACTACATCTTTTGACCGGATGATCATGTCACCGCCCAAATGAATAAACATATGTCTTCCTCCCTACTCTGCTGGTGTCAGCAGGCCGCTGCCTGCATGAAAAGTCGAAGCTTTTTTTAATGTTTCATGTTCAATGCCATCAATACTTGTCGTTGTGACAAACGTCTGCACTTTTCCCTGTATAGCATGAAGCAGATGGGACTGCCTGAAATGATCCAATTCTGAGAGCACATCATCAAGGAGTAAAATCGGATACTCTCCAATGTTGTCGTGAATAAGCTCAATTTCTGCGAGTTTCAGAGACAGGGCTGCTGTCCGCTGCTGGCCCTGCGAACCATAGGTCTGTGCTTCCCTGCCGTTTATTTTTATAATCAGTTCGTCACGGTGGGGACCAACAAGAGAAATACCCCGCCTTATTTCGCGGTCCGAGGCTTTTTCAAAAGCCCGGTGAAGAGAAGCAGCAATGGCTTTTTCATCCATTCCTTCCTCAACCTCTGCTGAAGAACTGTATTCAATATCAAGCTTCTCCATCTGCCGGCTGATCTGCCAGTGAATGTCCTGAGCCCAGTTACGCAGCATCTTTAAAAAAGAAAAACGCCTTCCGATAACTTTAGAGGCCGTTTGGACAAGCTGATCAGTCAGCACCTGCAGCATCATATCCTGTTCTTTTGTAGCGGATGGGAAGATGTCTTTTAGCAGCTGATTTCTTTGTTTGAGTATTTTCTGATAGATACCAAGGTCATGAAGATAGACAGAGCTTATCTGGCCTATTTCCATGTCGAGAAAGCGCCTTCTCAGATTGGGACCGCCTTTTACAAGCGACAAATCTTCGGGGGCGAACATAACAACGTTGCAGGAACCGATGTACTGGCTCAGTTTTTTCTGCTCGAGTCCGTTCACTTTTGCTTTTTTGCCTTTTTCTGACAAAATCATCTGCAGGGAGGCAGGGCCGTTCTTTTTGGTTACCTCCGCGCTGATCCTGGCAAAATCCTGATCCCACTGAATCAGCTCTTTGTCTTTGGATGTCCGGTGTGACTTAGCAAAAGCCAGCACATGAATGGCTTCCATAAAATTTGTTTTACCCTGCGCATTTTCACCAAGTATAACATTTATCTCATTTTCCACCGGGAGGGTAAGCTGATTGTAATTCCGATATTGCTTTAAAGAGATTTCGTTAATATACAATCTCTTTTCCTCAGCTCGTACTGGAAGCTATTTCAAACACTCCAGCGCCCTCAATTTCGATCACATCACCGGGATACAGCTTGCGCCCTCTCCGCTGGTCCTGCTCCTCGTTTACAAAGGCTTTATATTCCAGCAGAAAAATCTTAGCCATTCCGCCGGTATCAATAACTCCCGCTTCTTTTAAAAGCTGTCCCAGCGTTATATATTCTTTGCTTATTTCAATTGTATTTGTCATATACCGGGCCTCCTATGCCAGAAATGAAATGACATACTATATCATCTTACATTTTACTAAATTTCCCCTTATAAAGCCAATATGAAATCCACGCTTACATACTTGCTGCGGCGCTCTTTCATCAGAAAAGCCCCTGGCTTTTTCAACCCAGAGGCATGTGTGTTTTAGTACGTTCTTACCGGTGAAAATAAATGCAGCATTTGATCATGATCTGTCGGCTGGACAGTAAATGGACTCATTGCCCCGGTGAAGCGGATTTTAATTGTTTCACTGTCGATTACTTTCAGGGCATCCATAATGTTCTTGCCGTTAAAAGAAATACGGAGTTCTTCTCCCTCCATTGTATCACATGAAATCTTTTCTGTTACTTTTCCTACCTCTGCTGATACAGAGCTTACTTCTATTTCGCTGTTGTTCATTGTTTTTAGGTTGATGACGTTGTTTTTAGCTTCTCTTGAAAGAAGAAGCGCCCGCTCCAGCGAAGATAAAAGCTCTTTTGTACGGAGCACAAGTTCTGTTTTGGCATGATCGGGAATCATGTTTTTCGTAACCGGGTATTTGCCATCCAGAAGCCTGGAGAAAAAGAGCAGATTTTCAAACTTAAATAACACCTGGCTTTCTGTGACAATAATATCCACCAGCTCTGTTGAATCTTCGAGTACTTTATTCAGCTCATTCAGACTCTTTCCGGGAATGACTACGTTTGATAAAGACATAGCTCCTGTTTTAGTTTCTACTGATGCTTTACGCATTGCCAGGCGGTGGCTGTCTGTTGCAGTACAGATTAATTCAGATTCCTCGCCTTCGAGGTTTACACCTGTCAACACGGGGCGTGTTTCCTGAGTGGACACGGCAAAAACGGTTTGTCGTACCATATCTTTAAGCAGATTCTGCGGCATTTGGAAATGATTATCTTCATCAAGCTGCGGAAGTCTTGGATATTCTTCCGGATCTAGTCCATTAAGGTTAAAAACAACGCTTCCGGAACGAAGTGTTGTTGCGAATTGATCCTGAACGGCGACTTCGATTTCCTCTCCAGGCAGCTTTTTTACTATTTCAGCAAAAAAACGGGCCTGCAGCACAATACTGCCCTCTTCTTTTATCGTTACGTATTCTTTTTCTCCATCACTAGCCGGTATGAACGTTTCAATCGAAATATCAGAATCGCTTCCTGTCAGTGTCACTCCATAATTGGTCGCTTCTATCTTGATTCCTGTAAGAATTGGAATAGTTGTCCTGGAAGAGACGGCCTTGTTAACGTGCTGAACACTGTGAACGAAAGCATCCCGTTGAATAGTAAAATGCATAGGTAGACTCCTTTATTATATATTTTAATAATTTATAGTCGTAGTAGTAGGGGCTGTTAATAGTGTGGATAAGTCAAGCAACCCCAATAGTGCCGTAGTTATCCACATGTGGATGGAATGTTGATAACTAAAATGTTATCCTCATCATGCCTTTAGTTGTTCCATAAGCTCTTTCAGCTGTTTTTGAAAATCGCTGTCCGAATGAACGAGTTTTGAGATTTTTTCATGGGCGTGAATAACCGTTGTATGGTCGCGCCCTCCAAACTCCTCTCCAATTTTAGGAAGAGAAAACTCTGTCATTTCCCGGGACAGATACATTGCAATCTGCCTTGGAAAAGCAATAACCTTTGTGCGTTTTTTTGCTTTCAGTTCCTGCGGCTGCAGACTGTACTGGCTGGCCACGAGCCTTTGAATATCATCAATCGTTACTTTCTTTGGCTTGCTGTTTGGAATAATATCCTTGAGGGCTTCAGCTGCCAGATCGGCATTCATGTCCTGATTGATTAAGGAAGAATAGGCGACAACTCGTATCAAAGCGCCTTCGAGCTCCCGGATGTTTGTATCTATTTGATTGGCAATATAAAGCATAACTTCGTTTGGTATATCCAGTTTTTCAGCTTTCGCTTTCTTGCGGAGGATAGCGATTCTTGTTTCCAGATCAGGAGGTGTAATATCGGTAATTAATCCCCATTCGAACCTGGAACGCAGCCGGTCCTCAAGCGTTGGTATTTCTTTTGGCGGGCGGTCACTGGAAATAACAATTTGTTTGGACTCTTCATGAAGTGCGTTAAACGTATGGAAAAACTCTTCCTGCGTCTGTTCTTTGCCGGCTAAAAATTGAATATCATCTATTAACAGCACATCAACATTCCTGTATTTGTTTCGGAAGTTCACTGTTTTATTGTCCCGGATAGAGTTAATAAATTCATTGGTGAATTTCTCGGAAGATAAATATACAACTCTGGCATTTGGATTATGGTCGATAACATAATGTCCGATCGCGTGCATCAGGTGGGTTTTGCCAAGGCCGACTCCCCCATAAATGAAGAGCGGATTGTATGCTTTTGCCGGGGCTTCGGCTACTGCAAGGGAAGCCGCATGGGCAAAACGATTTCCCGATCCGATAACAAATGTGTCAAAAGAATACTTATCGTTAAGCATGCTTTTAGGCACATTTTCGGAACTGTCGTCTTTTTCTCTTTTAGCATTCGGTGCAGCTGGAACCGTGAAATCATCCGCATGTTCAGCTTCTGGGATGATAAATTTCACATCCAGCTCTGAACCGGTGAGATCGTTTAACGTATCTGATATTAAAGAGGAATAGCGGTTTTCCAGCCAGTCGCGGGCAAATTCATTCGGCGCAGTAACAACGATAGTATCATCATATAATTCGGAAGCCCTGGTAGCCTTCAGCCACGTTTCATAACTGGGTTTGCTGACCTTTTCCTTCATAATTTCAAGCGTTTGGTTCCATAAATCATTAATATTTTCCAGCACTCTCTAACCCTCCTTTTCTATTTCTTTATTGCTTTATTTATTACATAAGCGGATAAAAAAAACTCGGTTCACCACCGAGTCTGGTGTATCCATCTATTTTTTTAACATGCCGGTCCCATAGTACACGGTAAAACTATTCATTGCTACCGATAAAAATAAAATAGCAGTTAAACCTATGTATAAGGAAAAATATTCGTATACTTTTTAAAAAGGAACTCTTGATAACAAGTGGATAACATTTAGTATAGTACATAATCGTCTTATCCACATGAGTCTTTTTTATGTGGAAAAACTATTCAGAGGCTGTGGAAAGTTATGCACAAAGTTATCAACAGGTGTGGATAAGTATTTTATTTCACAAAGTTATCCAGAGGAAAACATAACTATCATATCAAAAATAAAAAGCGAAAACAACGGACTTTTTTATAGTTATCCACATAATCAATACCTTGTGGGAAACATTTGTCCACACTACTATATTGTGTGTATATCCTGTATATAAAATGACGAAATGGGAAAAATGATGTCCGAAAGTTATCCACACTAGTATGTAATCTCGATTCTTTGTTTTATTTTTCTGCTCTGCTACGGCATCAAAAGATTGCTATTGACAGATGCCCCCCTTTCTCTATATAATTTTACGGGAATGTGCAAGAGGTTATATTTCAGTAAAGTACCCTTTCGGCTTAATCAATCAAATTGATTCTTTGAGAATATAAAGGCTGGGATATAGAAGAATTACCGCACAGTAGAACGATAAATTACTCACCAGGAGGTGCTAAGAATGGGAAAACCAACGTTTAATCCTAATAATCGCAAGCGCAAAAAGAATCATGGCTTCCGTACAAGAATGAGTACAAAAAACGGCCGTCACATCATTAGAAACCGCCGTCGTAAAGGAAGAAAAGTACTATCTGCCTAAGGCCACTGATATTGACAGTGGTCTTTTTTTACTTTTCCTCGCAGAGCGGTCTCTGCATGCAGCGGCTTAAATAAGCTGCAGGGATGCTGTGCTGCTCTGTGAGGGCTTGTTTCTAAAGCAGCAAGACAGCTTGCTGTTAATTAAGCATATGGTCTGTTGAAGGCCCTGGCGGAGGTGCCGCTGTTTTGAAAAAAATGCACAAATTAAAAAAGAATCATGAATTCAGCATGGTGTTTGACAAAGGATCCTCTTATGCAAACCGTCAGTTCGTCCTCTACGTCCTTAAAAAGCCTGCCCAGTCTGAATACCGCGTGGGCGTAACCGTCAGTCGTAAGCTTGGCAATGCGGTTACTAGAAATAGAATGAAGCGCCTTTTAAGAGAAGTATTGAAAGAACTGGATGATTTTCTTGATCCAAAAAAAGATTATGTTATTATCGCTCGTAAGCCGGCTTTAGAAATGGAATATGAAGAATTGAAGAAAAGCTTTAAACATGTTTTGCGAAAAAGCGGCAGCCGTTCTTTCTAAAACAGCAGCCAGGCTTTTCTTTCTTTATCTTTTTATATTCGCTAAAATGGTTAAGGGCTCTTTTTTTTGAAAAAAGCGAACGCTTACTTTTATATTTCAATATTTTACCATTATAATTGTATATATTTAGCAATAAGACAAACCATACATACAAACTTTTAATTTAATGGATTTTTTTGTAAATTTAATCATTCCTTTTTCTTAAATAAGCCCGATAGTTTCACACTATATGAAGATTGTTTTTATCAAGGAGGAAGCGGTTGTGCGAAAGAAGTTAGGATTAGTAGCAATGCTGGTTGCTTTAATGACCGTCATGGCGGGTTGTTTTGACGTAAATCAGCCGATTAATGCAGACAGTGAAGGTATTTGGAATTCGTATTTTGTTTATCCATTATCATGGTTAATTATTTATATTGCAGAAACACTGGGAGAAAGCTACGGCATGTCAATTATCGTTGTAACGATTATGCTCCGTATTCTGATTCTTCCTTTAATGATCAAGCAGACAAGAAGCGCCAAAGCGATGCAGGAAGTTCAGCCTGAGCTTGTGAAGCTGAGAGAAAAATATTCTGCGAAAGACCAAAAAACACAGCAGGAACTGCAGCAGGCAACAATGAAATTGTTCCAATCAAAAGGGATCAATCCACTGGCCGGTTGTCTTCCAATCTTTATTCAAATGCCTATTCTTATTGCTTTCTATCACGCGATAATGCGTACAAGAGAGATTGGAACGCATGAATTCCTATGGTTCCAGCTTGGACAGCCCGATTATATACTTCCGATCATTGCAGGGGTTACAACATTTATCCAACAAAAGATGATGATGGTCTCAGACAACCCTCAGATGAAAATGCTTATGTACATGATGCCATTTATGATTGGCGGATTTGCCTTTTTCTTCCCATCCGCACTGGCTCTTTATTGGGTGATTGGTAACCTGTTTATGATTATTCAGACTTATTTCATTACAGGTCCGGGTGCAAGAAACAGGCGTGATGCAAAAACAGCAGATGGTGTCAGCGAAGACGGCTCGAAACAACCGAAAGCTGGAGGAGTGAAGAAGAAGTGAAAACAGTAACAGTATCCGGAAAAACAATAGAAGAAGCGAAAGCTAATGCGCTATTGGAATTGAGTATAGAGGAAGACCAGCTTGAGTATGAGCTGGTGCAGGTTCCGGTAAAAGGTTTTCTCGGTCTATTCAAAGGAAAACCTGCTATTATTGAAGCTAAAGTTAAACAGGATCCGACAAAAGAGGCAGCTGCGTTTCTTACACAGGTCTTAAAGGAAATGGGTACTAAAGCTGAAATAGAGATTACAGAAAAGAAAAAAGAAGTTCTTTTTGATATTCAAGGCGAAGACCTCGGTGTTTTGATTGGAAAGCGCGGAAAAACGCTTGATTCACTTGAATATCTGGTGAATTTAGCTGCGAACCGCTATTCAGATAAGTATTCGCATATTACACTGGATGCTGAAAATTACCGGGAAAGACGTCGGGAGGCACTTCAACAGCTGGCAGCAAGACTTGCTGATAAGGCAAGGAAAACGAAACGGAAAGTAGTTTTGGAGCCCATGAGTTCCAGAGAACGAAAAATTATTCATGCAGCGCTTCAAAATGAAAAAGATATCGAAACAGCTTCTGAGGGAAAAGAACCTCACCGCTATGTAGCTATTTTCCTTTCCAAAAAATAAAACCGCTTTTCTTTATACTCAATACGGATATTATTACGACAAGCCATTCCTGATATCGGGGATGGCTTTTTTTGTGAATAAAATAGGTGGGATGAAAAAAGAAGGAAGGTTATCCACATGTGGATAATCAATGCTTTCCGAAAACTCATTCCTATGCTATTCTATTTAGTTAGGAATACAAAACCAAATGAAATAATGTAAGCAAACTATTATTCATTCTGAGGAGCGGGAGTTAGAATGGAATTTGATACAATAGCCGCAATTTCCACTCCGGTCGGCGAAGGCGCAATTGCCATCGTACGATTGAGCGGGGAGCAGGCTTTTTCTATTGCTGATACACTGTATAAAGGAAAGAAACGGGTGCAGGAGGCAGACTCCCACACTATTCAATACGGCCATATCGTAGACCCGGAAACAGCCGAAACGGTAGAAGAGGTTATGGTGTCAGTCCTTCAGGCGCCCCGGACATTTACGAGAGAAGATATTATAGAAATAAACTGCCACGGCGGTCTGGTTTCCGTTAATCGGGTTCTTGATCTCGTACTGAGCGCGGGTGCGAGGCTTGCTGAACCGGGAGAATTTACGAAACGCGCCTTTCTTAATGGCAGAATCGATCTCTCTCAGGCAGAAGGCGTAATGGATCTGATCCGTGCTAAGACGGATAAAGCCATGCATGCAGCTGTAAAACAGGTGGAAGGCAGGTTTTCGGAACGGGTCAGGCGCCTGCGCCGGGAGCTGCTCGAAACGGTAGCCCATGTAGAAGTAAATATTGATTACCCTGAGTTTGATGCGGAATCGGTTACTCTTGATAATTTAAAAAGACACACTTCCCACGTGAGGGACGAAGTAAAGCAGCTGTTGTCTACGGCCAAGCAGGGAAAAATTCTTCGTGAAGGACTGGGAACAGCTATAATCGGCCGCCCGAATGTAGGAAAATCGTCTTTAATGAACAGCCTGATTCATGAGAATAGAGCAATTGTTACAGACATTCCAGGCACGACCCGGGATGTATTGGAAGAATACGTTAATATACGTGGTGTACCACTGCGTCTCATTGATACAGCAGGTATCCGGGATACAGAAGACATCGTAGAAAAAATAGGCGTGGAACGCTCCAGAAAGGCACTGCAGGAAGCAGAACTCATTCTGCTTGTACTCAACAGCGCAGAAGCACTTTCTGTAGAAGATGAGGCATTATTTAAGGCTATACACGGGCTGAATGCGGTGATTCTGTTAAACAAAACGGATCTGGATAAAAAGATAGATGAAGACCGGGTACGGGAGCTTGCTTCCGGCCGTCCTGTTATTGCGGCATCCTTATTGAAAGATGAAGGCATTGATGAACTGGAACAGGCGGTATCGAGTCTCTTTTTTGAAGAAGGCATTGAAGGATCGGATTTAAGCTATATTTCCAACGCGAGGCACGTCGGTCTCCTGAATCAAACGAGGCAGACGCTTGAAGATGCTTTGGAAGCAGTGGAAATGGGCGTACCTGTTGACATGATTCAAATTGATATTACGAGAGCCTGGGAAATGCTAGGTGAAATCATCGGTGAAAACGTCCATGATGGACTTATTGACCAGCTGTTTTCCCAATTCTGTTTAGGGAAATAAATCTAATATATAAAATAAATTACTTTTTTACCATATTTAACCATTATAAGGAGGCACATGAATGAATTACGAAGGCGGTACGTATGACGTTATAGTCATTGGAGCCGGGCATGCAGGAGTTGAAGCCGGTCTTGCAGCAGCTCGTTCAGGCTCAAAAACACTAATGCTCACATTAAACCTTGACGCTGTGGCGTTTATGCCATGCAATCCATCAGTAGGGGGCCCCGCAAAAGGAATTGTCGTACGTGAATTAGATGCTCTCGGCGGGGAGATGGCAAAAAATATTGATAAAACCCATATCCAAATGAAGATGCTGAACACTGGTAAAGGCCCTGCCGTTCGTGCTTTAAGGGCACAGGCGGATAAATTCATGTACCAGCATGAAATGAAAAATACGATTGAAGAGCAGGAAAACCTTACCCTGCGCCAGGGACTGGTAGAAAAATTAATCGTTGAAGACGATGTATGCAAAGGGGTAGTAACGAATACCGGAGCGGAATATACGAGCAGCACAGTCGTTATTACAACCGGCACGTACCTGCGCGGGAAAATTATTTTGGGAGAACTCGCTTATGAAAGCGGGCCGAACAACATGCAGCCTTCTGTTCAGCTTTCTCATGAATTAAAGGCTCTTGGGTTTGATCTGGTCCGTTTTAAGACAGGCACGCCTCCACGCGTGAACGGCAACAGTATCGACTACAGTAAGACAGAAATTCAACCAGGAGACGATCAGCCCCGGGCTTTCTCCTATGAAACGACTAAATTTATTACAGATCAGCTTCCCTGCTGGCTGACCTACACGGGAGAAGCGACCCACCAGATTATAAACGATAATCTATCCCGCTCTCCTATGTATTCCGGTATGATCGAAGGTACCGGCCCAAGATACTGTCCATCTATTGAAGACAAAATTGTCCGTTTTAATGATAAACCGAAACATCAGATTTTCCTGGAGCCGGAAGGCAGAAATACGACAGAAGTATATGTCCAGGGACTGTCGACCAGCTTGCCGGAAGATGTGCAGTTTAAAATACTACAATCTATTCCAGGCCTTGAAAATGTTAAGATGATGCGTCCGGGCTACGCTATTGAATACGATGCAATGGTGCCTACACAACTGTGGCCTACACTGGAAACAAAAAAGGTGGAAAACTTGTTTACTGCCGGACAAATAAACGGAACATCCGGTTATGAAGAAGCCGCAGGCCAGGGGCTGATGGCTGGTATGAACGCTTCGCTTAAAGCACAGGGGAAAGAACCTGTTATTCTGGATCGTTCAGACGCCTATATTGGCGTAATGATTGACGATCTGGTTACAAAAGGAACCAATGAACCGTATCGTTTGTTAACTTCGAGAGCAGAATACCGCCTGCTTCTCCGCCACGATAATGCCGATCTTCGGCTGACAGAGATCGGCTATCAGGCAGGTATGATCGAACAGGAACGGTATGATCGTTTCCTATCGAAAAAAGAAGCAATTGAACAGGAAAAACAACGAATGAGAAAAGCAACTATTCAGCCGGGACCGGAGCTTGAAAAGATGCTTACATCAAAAAACTCTTCTCTTATTACAGAGGCAGTAACGGCTATGCATTTATTGAAGCGCCCGGAGCTTGGATATGACGATATTTTTCCGCTTACTGGCTTTACAAGCCGTGTAACACCGGATATAGCAGAACAAGTTGAAATTCAGACGAAATATGAAGGCTACATTTCCAAACAGCTGGATCAGGTAAATAAAATGAAAAAGATGGAAATGAAGAAAATACCGGAAAATCTTGATTACAGCGTAATCAGCGGTATTGCTACAGAAGCCCGCCAAAAGCTGACAGAGGTAAAACCATTGTCTGTCGGCCAGGCTTCACGGGTATCAGGGGTCAATCCCGCAGATATTTCCATCCTTCTCGTTTATCTGGAGCAGGGAAAGCTTGCCAGAGTAGGGGAAGCTTAAAAGGAAGCTGGGCGTCCGTTCCTTACGGGCGCCTTTCCTATGGATAACAGGATGAAGAACCAGCAGAGGAGGAGAACGATGAGCAAAGAGAAATTTCCCGAGTGGGCGGCGGCAGAAGGTATTGTTCTGTCCGCACATCAGCTCAAGCAGTTTGAAAGCTATTACACACTGCTTATTGAATGGAATAAAAAAATGAATTTAACCGGTATTACAGATGAAGATGAAGTTTACGAAAAGCACTTTTTTGACTCCATTTCTGCGGTGAAAGCATTTCCCACCACAGACCGTCCGCTGAAGATAATTGATATTGGAGCGGGGGCTGGCTTTCCGAGTATCCCGCTTAAAATATGTTTTCCTCATATTGAAATGACAATTGCAGACTCGCTGAAAAAGCGGATAACGTTTCTGCAGGAGGTAGCAGGAGTGCTCGGCTTAAACGATATAAGCTTTGTACATGAGCGGGCGGAACAGCTTGCCCGGAAACCGGAACACCGGGAAAGCTATGACATTGTAGTGGCAAGAGCCGTTGCGCGGATGCCGGTTTTATCCGAACTGTGTCTGCCTTTTGCTAAGATCGGCGGTACCTTTATTGCTATGAAAGGGTCTACCGGTTTAGAAGAAAAAGAAGAAGCCGAAAAGGCCTGCAGTCTGCTCGGAGGGGTGTGGAAAGAGGAATATTCATTTACGCTGCCGGTAGAAAAAAGCCAGCGCTGCATTCTTCAGGTAATAAAAGAGAAAAAAACGCCAAAGACCTATCCCCGTAAGGCCGGAACGCCATCTAAAGAACCGATTATGTAAAGAAGAGCCGGCAGCCTGAAACATTTATCAGGCTGCTTTTTTACGTTTTTTCTGAAAAAGACGAACAAAAAGAGAACTGTTGCGAATTTTTTTTAAAAACATGATAGAATAAAAAAAGAAAGAAAATCCGCTTAAATACGGTTTTAATTAATACTACTCGGATAATTCATCCAGCTTTACATATAATAAACGAAGCAGCAGGAGAGAAAGTAGGTGTAACGATGGCCAAAGTAGTAGCCATTGCCAATCAAAAAGGCGGCGTTGGCAAAACGACAACAGCAGTAAATATCAGCGCGTGTATCGCGTATCTCGGAAAAAAAGTTCTTCTTGTTGATATGGATCCGCAGGGTAACGCTACAAGCGGTGCAGGCATCGAAAAGGGAGAAGTGGATAAATGCATTTACAACCTTCTTGTAGATGATGTAGAAATTAAAGACATTATCCGTCCCGGCAGCGTTGATAACCTGAGCGTGGTGCCTGCCACTATCCAGCTTTCCGGCGCCGAGATCGAACTTGTATCTACTATTTCCAGGGAAGTTCGTTTAAAGAACGCACTTCGGGATGTTATTAAAGACTATGACTATATTATTATCGACTGTCCGCCTTCCCTCGGGCTGCTAACAATAAATGCACTTACCGCCTCTGATTCCGTTCTCATTCCCGTTCAGTGCGAGTATTATGCGTTGGAAGGCCTGAGCCAGCTGCTTAATACCGTCAGGCTGGTACAGAAGCATTTAAATCATGAACTCGCGATTGAAGGTGTTCTTTTAACGATGCTTGATGCGCGTACAAATCTTGGACTTCAGGTAATTGAGGAAGTTAAAAAATACTTCCGGGAAAAAGTGTATAAAACAATTATTCCAAGAAACGTCCGGCTGAGCGAGGCGCCAAGCCATGGCCTTCCTATTATCAGTTATGACGCCAGGTCAAAAGGGGCCGAAGTTTACTTAGATTTAGCAAAGGAAGTGGTGGCGAGTGGCTAAAGGACTAGGTAGAGGACTAAATGCTTTTTTTCCTGAAGAGAAAACGGCTAAAACAGAATCAGTACAGGATATCGAAGTAAATCAGCTCCGTCCGAACCCGTATCAGCCCCGGCAGGTTTTCGACAAAGAAGCTCTTCAGGAGCTGAGCCAGTCGATTTCAGAACAGGGGATCGTTCAGCCTCTTATTGTTAGAAAAAGTATTAAAGGCTACGATATTGTTGCGGGAGAGAGGCGTCTTAGAGCTTCTAAAATAGCAGGGCTGCAGACTGTGCCGGCCATCGTGAAACAGCTGACAGATGAACAAATGATGGAAATTGCCCTGATTGAAAATCTGCAGCGGGAAAATCTAAATGCGCTGGAAGAAGCAAAAGCGTATGAAAAACTGATGGATCATCTTTCCTTTACACAGGATGAACTGGCGAAGCGGGTTGGTAAAAGCCGTCCGCATATTACTAATTACTTAAGGCTGCTGCAGCTTCCTAAAAACGTTCAGCAGATGGTAGAGAAAAAAGAATTAACGATGGGCCATGCCAGAGCTCTTCTCAGTATAAAAGATAATAAAACCATTGATCAGCTGGCTGGAGATATAGTGAAAAATCAGTGGAACGTACGGAAAACGGAAGAAATAATAAAGGCTATGCATGAAAAAAAGGAGGATGTTTCACGTGAAACATCAAAGCCTTCACCTTCTATTTTTATCCGTTCAACGGAAAACAGCCTTAAATCTTACTTTGGTACAAAAGTGGCAATCAAGCAGGGGAAGAAAAAAGGAAAAATTGAAATTGATTTTTTCTCGGAGGAAGATTTAAAACGAATTATCGAGCTTTTGGATAAAAATGAATAACCCCCGATCCGGGGGTTTTATTTTGTTAAGATAAAGAAGAATTAGAAGGTGAGAGTATGGTGTTATTAGGTACACTGGTAAACGGGGCCGCGATTATTATTGGATCTTTGCTGGGTCTTGTGTTTCATAACATTCCGGAAAGATACAAAACCACTATTATGCAGGCGCTGGCTTTGGCAGTTATGCTTTTAGGCATACAAATGGGGCTGCAAAGTGAACAGTTTTTAATTGTAATAGGAAGCCTTGTGATCGGCGGTTGGATTGGAGAGCGCATTCAGCTGGAAGACGTATTAAACAGAGTAGGAAAGTGGATTGAAAAGCGCAGCGGTGCAAGAGGAAACGAAGGGGCAGTGGCCAAAGCGTTTGTTACAGCCACTCTAGTATACGTGGTAGGAGCAATGGCTGTTCTTGGAGCGCTTGACAGCGGTTTAAGACTTGACCATAACGTTCTTTATACGAAGTCGATGCTTGATGGTTTTACCGCTGTTTTGTTCACGGCGACGCTTGGTTTTGGAGTTGCGTTTTCCTTTATCCCGGTGGTATTGTATCAAGGCAGTATCGCGCTTCTGGCGGGTCAGATTGATCAGTTTGTGCCGGTGGAACTAAGGGAGATGTTTATTACAGAAATGACGGGAACGGGGGGAATCATGATTATGGGGATTGGCCTGAAGCTGGCGGGCATTCTCGATATTCGGGTGGCTAATCTGCTGCCGGCTATACCGGTAGTTGCGGTTATTGTAACGGGGATGTACCTGTTATAGCTTATGTAAGCCGAACTTATCGGCTTCGAATATTATGCTTCGTGTTTAACGGTTTTTTCTGTAATTGAAAAAGAACGGTCCTGATAGGCTTTTTCAATTAATTTTTTCCCCTGAAGACGTCTGTCCGCCAATACAAAGCTCTCAGAAAGGCTTTCCGCCATCTGCATGACGACATGAAGACGGGTGTTCTGAAGAACGAAAAATTCCATCATGCCTCCAACATTTACGATTCCTGTAATATGAACACTGCCGACGGGTGGCAGATTCTTTTTCATCGCAGCTCCAGGATAAACCGGTCCATCTTCAAAATGAAGGGATCCTACGTTTTTTACCCGGCCAAGACACGCGTCTACGGCGATAATATACGGAGCGGTATGACGAATCTGAATATCAGCTAATACATCTTCTAAATTAACAGCATGCACAGGAGAAGCAAGTGTACCGTATACCTGAAAATTATCAAGCTTGTGTTTTGTAAGCAGGGTGCCGGTAAGCGGTCCTAACGAATCACCCGTGGAGCGGTCGGTACCAATGCATACAATAACAATTTCTGAAGTTTCAGGGACAGTTGATAATACATCTGTTAAAGTATTAGAAAGAATTGCTGGTGTCTGCTCGGACGCGGTGTCCAAATATAAAGAAGCAGGGGGGTGGCCCGGGCGGCTTTGTTTCCTAAACATGCTGCTCTACCTCCTTGATGAAGCATTTGGTCATAAATGACATATATATCTCTATATACCCGCTTTTTTATGCTTTAATTTAAAAAAGCAGAGCGGATGAAAAAATAAACCTTTATACCCTTTTAAATGGTAAATGAAGGAAATTTAGAATGGGGGCAGAACATGACACATGAGTCGTACCATCTGCATGACGTTGTTCAAATGAAAAAAGCTCATCCCTGCGGAGAAAACAGCTGGGAAATTATCAGGCTTGGAGCAGACATCCGAATTAAATGTCAGGGGTGCGGGCATAGTGTTATGCTTCCAAGAAGAGAGTTCCAGAAAAAATTGAAAAAAGTAACCGGAAATACAAAAGAAGAATCGAAATAACGGTTCTTCCTTGTATTTCCCGAAACGCCTTTCTATACTATAGAAAGAAAATGGCTGTAAGCAGCTTAATGATTATAATGAAGGACGTGAAAAGATGGCTTTAACAACTGGTATTGTAGGTCTTCCTAACGTAGGAAAGTCTACTCTTTTTAATGCAATCACCCAGGCTGGAGCAGAAGCAGCCAACTATCCATTCTGCACGATTGACCCGAATGTCGGCATTGTAGAGGTTCCGGATGAGCGGCTGCAGAAATTAACAGCGCTCGTAAAACCGAAAAAAACCATTCCGACTGCGTTCGAGTTTACAGATATTGCAGGTATTGTAGAAGGTGCAAGTAAAGGCGAAGGGCTTGGTAATAAATTTTTGACACACATCCGCCAGGTGGATGCTATTTCTCATGTAGTGCGTTGTTTTGATGATGGTGATGTGACACATGTTTCCGGAAGCGTCGATCCAATTCGTGATATTGAGGTTATTAACCTTGAGCTGATTTTAGCTGATATGGAATCGATCGAAAAGCGGGAAGCCAAAGTCGCAAAGCTGGCTAAGTCAAGAGATAAAGATGCGGTCGCTGAGCATGCGGTGCTTAAAAAGCTGCTTGCCATTTTTGAAGAAGAAAAGCCGGCACGTGCTCTTGATTTAACAGACGAAGAACGGAAAATGGTAAATGGATTTCAGCTGCTTACCATGAAGCCTATTTTATATGTGGCCAACGTGAGTGAAGAAGATCTGGTCAGCGGCGAAGATAACGAGATGGTAAAGAAAGTAAAGGAATTTGCTGCTGGAGAGAATTCAGAAGTAATTACGGTCTGTGCCAAAATCGAAGCAGAGATTGCCGAATTGGATCCGGAGGAAAAGCAGGAATTTCTGCAGGATCTGGGTATTGAGGAGTCCGGTCTGGATCAGCTGATCCGCGCAGCCTATGTGCTTCTCGGCCTGCAGACATACTTTACAGCCGGCGAGCAGGAAGTACGCGCCTGGACGATTACCGGAGGAACAAAAGCACCGCAGGCGGCCGGCGTGATTCATACCGACTTTGAACGGGGCTTTATCCGTGCCGAAACCGTCAGCTATGAAGATCTGACGACTACAGGTTCCATGAATGCTGCCAAAGAAGCGGGCAAGGTTCGTTTGGAAGGCAAAGAGTATATTGTAAAAGACGGCGATGTTATCCATTTCCGTTTCAATGTTTAGAAAATCACCTTCACGTATTGCTATAGAGTAGTTTCTATGCTAAAATTATACATTGTGAGTAAAATCGTTTTATTAAATTTTGCTCCTTGCTCTTTTCAAAGTAAAAGAGCCTTAGACCAAAAGGAGGTGACGCAATATGCGTAGGTACGAAGTACTTTACATTATTGCTCCAAACGTAGATGAGGATGGCGTGAAGCAGACAGTTGAACGCTATAACGAAATTCTGACGAAAAACGGAGCAGAGATCGAAAAAGTAGATCAAATGGGAAAACGCCGTCTAGCTTATGAAATCAATGATTTCACTGATGGACATTATGTCGTGATTTACACGAAGGCTAATTCCGAAGCTACTAGTGAATTCGATCGTCTTGTTAAAATAGATGATAACGTGATCCGCCATCTTATCGTTAGAAATGAAGGCTAAGATCTAAAATGGGGAGGGGCACTTATGATAAATCGTGTAGTTCTAGTTGGACGATTAACTCGTGATCCTGAATTGCGATACACCCCTAATGGTGTAGCCGTAGCAAATTTCGGCATTGCAGTAAACCGCCCGTTTACGAATCAGCAGGGAGAACGCGAAGCGGACTTTCTTAATTGCGTAACGTGGAGAAAGCAGGCCGAAAATGTAGCAAACTTCCTGAAAAAAGGAAGTCTTGCCGGTGTTGACGGACGTCTGCAGAGCCGAAGCTATGACAACCAGGACGGCAAACGCGTCTATGTTGTGGAAGTACAGGCCGAAAGCGTTCAATTTCTTGAACCTAAAAATGCAGGCGGCGGTTCTCAAAGCCAGGGAAACTATGGCGGAGGCAGCAGCGGCGGCCAGCAGGGCTACGGGCAGCAGAATCAAAATAAAGGCTCATCTAATTTAAATGATGATCCATTTTCAAATGATGGCCAGCCTATCGATATTTCAGATGATGATTTACCATTTTAATCCCCTTCTCCTGAAATAATAATGCGACACACGTAAAAAAACAAAGGAGGATGAAAAACATGGGTAAACGTAGAGGTAAGCGCCGGAAAGTGTGTTACTTCACGGTGAACAAGATCGAAAAGATCGATTATAAGGATGTAAATCTTCTTAATAAGTTCATCAGTGAGCGTGGAAAGATTCTTCCACGTCGTGTAACAGGAACTTCCGCAAGATATCAGCGTATGCTGACTAGAGCGATCAAACGCTCCCGTCACGTAGCATTGATTCCGTATGTAAGAGAACAATAAAGTACCAGAATAATAAGAGCTTTTCTCCGGGGAACTTTCAGCTGGGGAAAAGCTCTTTTATACTTTTTGAAGACTTTCTTTATGCCTGAACTGCCGCAGAGAAAAGAGGAGACACCGGCTGATATTTTCAGCTTATTCCGGCCGGCTTGCGCATTTAATATTACATAAGCTACAATGAAGCAATGCCATTCTTACCGGCAGCTTTTTGGGAGCGTGTGACCAGTTTTTATACCAACAGATGGGGTGAACGTATTGCAGCGGACGAGAAGTTTGACGGAGGGCGCGATACTGAGCGGATTATTTATTATACTAATGCTGCTTACCATATTTGTCCCTCCTCTTGTTTATATTTTATTATGGTTTATGCCACTGCCTTTTCTGATTTACACTGCACGCTATGGTCTTCGAAGCGCGCTGGTTATGTTTGTGGTTTTATTTCTGCTTTCTTTATTCATCGGCGGTCTGGCCGGAGTTCCTTTCGTCTTTATGTTTGGACTGGGCGGTATTACAGTCGGTGAAATGATACGCAGAAAAAATGAACCTTTGTTTGTTTTAACGGGGGGATCGCTCGCATACATAACAAGCCTTATGGTAATCTATGCGGTAACGATTCTTGTCTTTAACATTAACCCGGTGGAAACGCTCCAAAATGCAATGAGGGATTCCTTTAACCAGGCGGAGTCCATGCTCAATTCCATCGGCCAGGACGGTACGGAGAGCATAGAGACAATGAATGACGCCATTGTACAGATTGGCTATATGATTCCAGTCATTATGGTAGGATCTGGTGCCGGATTCGCTGTTATTACCCAGGCGGTCGCCCACTATTTTTTAAAGCGGCTGTCGATCCCGTATCAGCCCTTTCCGCCTTTTCGGGAATGGAATTTTCCAAAGTCGCTGCTTTGGTACTATCTGGCAGCGATTGTACTCACACTGATTGGAGCGGAGGAAGGAACAACGCTTTATCTGCTTATATGGAATGTTTACTGGTTCCTTGGAAGCATTATGATTATTCAAGGGTGTACAGTAGTCTTTTACTACTGTTACAAGAAATCTCTGCCAAAAGCACTTCCCATTATATTCGTTATTTCCTTAGTAATTTTACCAATTATTCCACTCTTCGCGCGAATCTTGGGTATAATTGATTTAGGCTTTCGTTTGAAAGAACGACTGGAAACTGACAAGAAGTAGGGGTTGACATTATGCCTAAGTTCTTATTAAGACGCTGGCACGGTTTACACGTTGTTGCTCTATTTATCCTTGCCTCTTTCTTTATTGGAGCACTGATGATTTACCGCTGGGAATTAGGTCTGGCCGGATTTATTCTTTTAGGGGTAATGGTTTTTTATGTCGTTCAGGCTAGAGCGTCCTTTGAACGCGATCTTGAACGCTATATCGCCACTCTTTCCCACCGTGTGGACAAAGCCGGTGAAGAGGCTGTAACAGAGCTTCCGGTTGGTATTTTGTTATATGGAAAAGAATATGAAATTGCCTGGGTGAATCCTTTTGTTCTGCAGCTTCTTCCCGGTCATTTTTTAGGAAAAGGACTGGACGAAATTTCTTCAGATCTTATCCCGGCTATTAAAAAAGGGGAAGAATCAGTAAAGATCAGCTTAAACGACAATTACTATACCGTGTATATCCGTCATGAAGACAAACTTTTGTACTTTTTTGATATGACGGAAACAGTAGAAACCAACAGATTATATGAAGAAGAACAATCAGTAGTAGGTTTGATATACCTCGATAACTATGATGAAGTGACCCAGGGTATGGATGACCAGCTGCGGAGCAGATTGAAAAGCCATGTTACCTCAGCGCTTAATCGCTGGGCTACGGAGTACGATATTCTGCTGCGGAGTATTGCTTCGGACCGCTTTATAGCATTTATGGACCAAAAGGCACTAAAAGAAGTAGAAAAGACGAAATTCGTGCTTCTTGATGAAGTGCGGGAAGTAACGGGAAAAGAAAAAGTGCCGATTACGCTAAGCATCGGCATCGGTACGAAGGAATCTTCTTTAAGAGAACTCGGCACGCTCGCCCAGTCCAGTCTGGATCTGGCATTAGGACGTGGCGGTGACCAGGTGACGATTAAAGAAAAGAACGGAAAAGTCCGCTTTTACGGGGGCAAATCCAATGCGATGGAAAAGCGGACCCGTGTCCGTGCGCGCGTGATTTCCCATGCGCTGCGTGATTTCGTGCTGGAAAGTGACCAGGTCGTTGTAATGGGGCATAAGAACCCTGATATGGATGCAATTGGAGCAGCGATAGGTGTTTTGAAAATTGCAGAAGTAAACAATACCGACGCCTATGTTGTTGTGGATCCAAACGAAATCAATCCGGATGTGCAGAAGCTGATGGAAGAAATAGAAGCTCACGAATATCTATGGTCCCACTTTATTACTCCGGAAGAAGCGATGGACGAATTGACCCGCCATACGCTGCTGGTAGTAGTGGACACGCACAAGCCTTCCCTGGTTATTGAACCGAAGCTTGTGGATGCGGTAGACCGAATTGTTATACTCGACCACCACCGCCGCGGGGAGGAAATTATAAAAGATCCTGTGCTTGTGTATATGGAACCATATGCTTCTTCCACCGCGGAGCTGGTAACAGAGCTTCTGGAGTATCAGCCGCAGAAGCTGAAAATGGATGTTCTGGAAACGACCGCGCTTTTAGCGGGAATGATTGTGGACACGAAAAGCTTTGCTATCCGTACCGGTTCCCGGACGTTTGATGCAGCTTCCTTTTTAAAGTCGCACGGAGCAGATACCACGCTTGTTCAAAAGCTGTTAAAAGAAGATATCGAACAGTATGTTAAACGCTCGCATTTAATTGAAAAAGCGACTATTTATAAGAAAGGCCTGGCAATTGCAAGAGCATCTGAAGGAGAAACGTATGATCAGATTCTTATCGCACAGGCCGCAGACACGCTGCTGACAATGAACGATGTGAAAGCCTCGTTTGTTATTTCCAAGCGGGCAGATGATAAAATCAGCATCAGCGCCCGTTCGCTGGGTGAAGTTAATGTCCAGCTTATTATGGAAACGCTGAACGGAGGCGGCCACTTAACGAATGCGGCAGCCCAGTTAAAAGAAACAACGCTTGAAGAAGCGGAAAAACAACTGAAGTCAGCTATTGATGAATATTTGCAGGGAGGTTCTTCTGAATGAAAGTAATATTAAATGAAGACGTTAAGGGAAAAGGCAAAAAAGGTGAAGTAGCCAATGTATCAGAAGGCTATGCGCGCAACTATCTTTTTCCAAATAAGCTTGCGGTAGAAGCAAATACAGGAAACATGAAAAATCTGCAGGCAAAACAGCAGAGCGATGACAAGAAATCCGAACAGGAGCTTGAAGAAGCAAAAGCATTTAAAGAAAAGATCGAAAGCAAAAAAATTGATATTAAAGCAAAATCGGGAGAAGGCGGCAAGCTGTTCGGCGCCGTTTCCTCTAAACAGATTGTGCAGCGCCTGAAAGAAATGGACTTAAAGGTCGACAAGAAAAAAATCGAGCTTGATGAGCCAATCCGGACGCTTGGCGTGACTAAAGTTCCTGTCAAGGTTCATCCAAAAGTAACTGCAACAATGAATGTTCACGTAGTGGAAGAATAAAAGCCGGCCCTCTCTCTTACAGAGGGGGCTCTTTATTAGGCTTACATAACCGCATCATAGAAAGAAAGGCAGGACAAACAGGATGAGTGATATGTATACAGATCGAATGCCTCCCCAGAACATTGAGGCCGAACAGGCCGTCCTTGGAGCTGTCTTTTTAGAAAGCGAAGCATTGATTACGTCTTCCGAACGATTGGCTCCCGAAGATTTTTACAGAGCCTCCCACCAGCGGATTTATCAGGTGATGCTGGAACTCGGGGAAAAAGGAAGCCCGGTCGATCTCGTTACCGTCACCTCCTCTCTGCAGAATTACCAGTGGCTGGAGGAAGTAGGCGGGATCTCGTATTTAACCGATCTGGCCAATTCCGTACCTACGGCTGCAAATGTGGACTTCTACAGCAAAAGCGTTCAGGAGAAATCTCTGATGAGGAGGCTGATCCGTACGGCGACCGATATCGCGACGGATGGCTACAGCAGTGAATCTGAAGTAGAAGATATTTTAAATGAAGCGGAGCGCAGCATTCTTGAAGTTGCGAACCAACGGAGTTCCAAGGCGTTTGTTTCTATAAAAGACGTATTGATTGAGACGTATGACAATATTGAAACGCTGCAGAACAGGGAAAGCGATGTAACGGGAATTTCGAGCGGTTTTATGGAGCTCGACCGGATGACGGCTGGTTTCCAGAGAAATGACCTTATTATTGTAGCAGCGCGTCCTTCTATGGGTAAAACCGCTTTTGCGCTGAACATTGCCCAGAACGTTGCCACAAAGACAGAAGAAAATGTCGCGATTTTCAGCCTGGAGATGGGCGCGAGCCAGCTTGTACAGCGGATGCTTTGTGCGGAAGGCAATATCGATGCGTCGCGCATGCGGACAGGTGCCCTCCAGGAGGAAGACTGGGAAAAGCTGACGATGGCAATGGGAAGCCTTTCCAATGCGGGTATTTACATTGATGATTCACCCGGTATCCGGGTAAGCGATATTCGTGCTAAATGCCGGAGACTCCAGCAGGAAAGAGGTCTGGGGATGATTCTGATTGACTATATGCAGCTTATTCAGGGCTCCTCTGCCCGCGGAGGCGAAAGCCGCCAGCAGGAAGTATCTGAAATTTCCCGAAGCCTGAAAAGCCTGGCCCGGGAGCTGAATGTGCCGGTAATTGCATTGTCCCAGCTGTCCCGGGGTGTGGAATCCCGTCAGGACAAGCGTCCAATGATGTCCGACTTAAGAGAATCAGGAAGTATCGAGCAGGATGCTGACATTGTATCTTTTCTTTATAGAGAGGACTACTATGATCAGGAAGGCGAAAACCAGAACATTATTGAAATTATTATAGCGAAACAGAGAAATGGCCCGGTCGGCACAGTAGAGCTGGCTTTTATTAAAGAATATAATAAATTCGTTAATTTAGACCGCCGTCACGACGAAGGAAGCGCTCCGCCTATGTAGGAGCGTTTTTTTGTGACATTATTACGAACAAAAATAACAACCTATATTTAGAATGTTCGTGTTTATTGACTTTCAACCGGCTAGTTGATACACTATGTAAGGGTTTTTTGAACACGTTTTACATACCAAATTATAAATAGATCGTTTAAATATTCTGGAGGTGGGAGTCATGTCATCCATCGTTATCGTAGGTACACAATGGGGAGATGAAGGTAAGGGTAAGATTACCGATTATTTATCAGAAAACGCCGAAGTAGTAGCCCGTTATCAAGGGGGAAACAATGCCGGGCACACAATTGTGTTCGGGGGAGATACGTATAAGCTTCATTTGATCCCGTCCGGTATTTTCTACAGCGATAAAATCTGTGTAATTGGAAACGGAATGGTTATTGATCCAAAAGCTTTGGTGGAGGAACTGAAATATCTGCATGACCGCAATGTAGATACAAGCAATCTTCGCATCAGCAACCGTGCCCACGTTATTCTTCCTTACCATATCAAACTTGATATTGTAGAAGAAGAAAGCAAAGGCAGCAACCAGATTGGTACAACAAGAAAAGGTATCGGCCCGGCTTATATGGATAAAGCAGCGCGTACGGGTATCCGAATTGCTGATCTACTTGATAAAGAAGAATTCCGCGAAAAGCTGGACCGTAATTTAAAGGAAAAAAACCGTCTGCTGGAAAAAATTTATGAAACAGAAGGATTTGAACTTGAAGATGTACTTGAAGAGTATTATGAGTACGGTCAGCTTGTATCAAAATACGTAGATGATACGTCCGTTGTTTTAAATGACGCTATCGATCAGGGACGGCGTGTTCTGTTTGAAGGCGCGCAGGGCGTTATGCTTGATATCGATCAGGGTACGTATCCGTTTGTTACCTCTTCCAATCCTATTGCAGGAGGCGTTACGATCGGCTCCGGTGTAGGCCCTTCAAAAATTCACCACGTAGTAGGTGTGTCGAAGGCATATACAACAAGAGTCGGCGATGGTCCTTTTCCAACCGAACTGCTGGATGAAACCGGTGATAAGATCAGGCAGGTAGGTAATGAATATGGTACAACAACAGGACGTCCGCGTCGTGTCGGCTGGTTTGACAGCGTTGTAGTCAGGCATGCCCGCCGTGTGAGCGGAATTACCGATCTTTCCATTAACTCCATCGATGTATTAACCGGTATCGAAACGCTGCGCATCTGTACTGCTTACAGGTACCGTGGTGAAGTAATGGAACATTTCCCAGCCAGTCTAAAAGTACTTGCAGAATGCGAGCCTGTATTTGAAGAGCTGCCGGGCTGGACAGAGGATATAACAGGAGTAAAGTCATTAGATGATCTTCCTGCCAATGCCCGCCATTATTTAGAAAGAATTTCCCAGCTTACTAATATTCCATTAAGCATTTTTTCTGTAGGTCCGGACCGTGATCAAACAAACATGATCCGCGGTGTATGGGGCGTATAATATTAATAGCAGCTGCACATTCCCTTTTGAGGTGTGCAGCTTTTTAATGCTCAAAAAGGCCCGAAAACCAGGCGTCTCCCGGCTTAAATATTTTCTTGAAGAAATAGCTTGAAAATCAATTTACGGCGTGGTACTATTAATGATGTTGCTGAGAAAAGCAATAAACATATAAGAGCCATTAGCTCAGTTGGTAGAGCATCTGACTTTTAATCAGAGGGTCGGAGGTTCGAATCCTCCATGGCTCACCATTTCTTCTGTATATGAACTGCAGCGGCCCGTTGGTCAAGTGGTTAAGACACCGCCCTTTCACGGCGGTATCACGGGTTCGAATCCCGTACGGGTCACCATTTATATAAATAGAAGCACAGTACTTACAAATCAAAAATGATTACGGCTCGATAGCTCAGTCGGTAGAGCAGTGGACTGAAAATCCACGTGTCGGCGGTTCGATTCCGTCTCGAGCCACCATTTAGTAAAAGCCCAAAGCCATGGATAGGTTATCCAGGCTTTTTTTGTATATTAAAAACATCTTTCCCTTCCACTACAGGAGCTGAATCAGGATAGGGCCTGCAGACGTATGTACCCGCTGCCGCTCCTCTTTTAGGACGAAAGCGGGCAGGCGTAGTGACTTTGCACCTGTGTTACAATAGGAGTAACCCGACTGTGCTTTTTTACAGAAAATGCTCTAAAGATATGGGTTTGAAAAATGACAGATGAAGAAAATAAGAAACGGAAGTGAGCAAATATATGGATGAAAAGGTTCTTGTCGTAGATGATGAACAGCCCATTGCAGATATACTGGAATTTAACCTGAAAAAAGAAGGGTTCCAGGTAGAGTGTGCTTATGATGGGAATGAAGCTCTTGAAAAAGTACATGCATTTAATCCGGATATTGTGCTTCTTGATATTATGCTTCCTTTTAAGGATGGTATGGAAGTGTGCCGGGAAATCCGCAAAACCTACGATATGCCGATTATTATGCTGACGGCAAAAGATTCGGAAATCGACAAAGTGCTTGGTCTGGAGCTTGGAGCGGATGATTACGTAACAAAGCCTTTCAGTAACCGGGAAGTTATTGCGCGCGTGAAAGCAAATCTCCGGCGCCAGCAGGTCGCTCCGGAAGAAGGCTCAACGAAGCAGAAAGAAATTATTATTGGAGATCTGACGGTAGATCCGGATGCGTATCAAGTGTTAAAGCGCGGAGATCCTGTAGATCTTACGCACCGGGAGTTTGAACTGGTGCATTATCTGGCTCGTCATATCGGCCAGGTGATGACAAGAGAGCATCTGCTGCAAGCAGTGTGGGGTTATGATTACTTTGGTGACGTCAGAACTGTTGACGTAACGGTAAGGCGTCTTCGCGAAAAAGTGGAGGACAATCCGAGTTATCCATTGTGGATCGTAACCAGAAGAGGAGTCGGCTATTACCTTAAATATCCGGACCAGGAGAAGTAGCGATGAAGTTTTTCAACCTTTTTAAATCCATTCATTTGAAGCTGATTGCTATTTTTATGCTGCTCATTTTTATTGCGATGCAGGTGATCGGGGTGTATTTCACCCGGGAGCTTGAAGCTCAGCTGGAGAGCAATCATTACGATATGCTGGAAGAACGGGCTGATCTGCTTGAATACAATGTTCGTCAGGAAATGACCCGGGACCGGGATGAAGAAGAAGAGCCTCTGCAAGAAGACATAGAAAGCCTGCTCCAGGAATTTTTCTCCATTGAAGGCTCGCAGGTACAGGTCATCGGCCCCAATCAGGTAGTGCTGGGTACGTCCAACTGGAACAATGACTATATTGTAGGCCAGCAGAGCACAGAAGTACGTGTGAAGCGTGCTCTGCTCGGCACGCCTGACTCTACAGAAGTAAGAAATCCAGAGGGAGACCGGCTGCGCGTTATGGCTATACCTGTTGAAGCTGAAGGAGTCGTTCAAGGAGCCATATACATTGAAGCAAATATGAATGAAATTTATGACGAAATAGATGAAATTAACCAGATTCTTTTTACAGGAACGGTTATTGCGCTTATTATTACCGCTGTTCTGGGAATCCTGCTTTCCCAGACAATTACAAGACCTATTGTAGACATGAAAAAACAGGCCAGAGTGATGGGAGAAGGCGATTTTTCCCGGCAGGTTAAAGTATACGGCAACGATGAGATCGGACAGCTTGCCCATTCATTCAACAATTTGACCCTTCGTTTAAAGGAGTCACAGTCCACAACGGAAGGCGAGCGGAAGAAATTGAGCTCGGTGCTCGCCCACATGACCGATGGTGTTATTGCCACCGACGAACTTGGGCGTATTATTCTGATGAACAACCGCGCAGAGCAGCTGCTGAATCTCGATCAAAAAGATATTATCGGTACTTCCCTGCCGGAGATCCTTCATTTATCAGAAACGATTACGCCAAGCGACTTGTATGACTACTCTGATTCGATTCTGCTCGATTTCAGCGATGATGAAACCGACTTTCTACTGGAAGCCAACTTTTCTGTTATTCGAAATGAAGACGGTCCGGTAAATGGTTTAATTACGGTACTTCATGATGTAACGGAGCAGGAAAAAATTGAGAATGAACGACGTGAGTTTGTGGCAAATGTATCCCACGAGCTGCGGACTCCGCTGACAACCTTGAAAAGTTACATGGAGGCGCTCGAAGACGGCGCGATGCAGGATGAAAAGCTGGGACCCCGCTTTCTAAAAGTGACGCAGAACGAAACAGAGCGGATGATACGCCTTGTAAACGACCTGCTTCAGCTTTCCAAAATGGACAGCGATGACTTGAGGCTGAATGCAGAAACCGTAGATTTAGGGGAAGTTATGCACCAAATTGCAGACCGCTTTGAGATGGTAAATAAAGACAAGAATATTCATTTTGACCGGCAGTTTCCTTCATATCCTATATATGTGGATATGGACCGTGACAAAATGATTCAGGTGTTTGATAATATTATCTCCAACGCTGTGAAATACTCTCCGGATGGGGGTACGATAACGTTGCAAATGGTACCAAAATCCCGGGATGTGGATATTGAAATTATTGACGAGGGATTAGGCATTCCAAAAGAAAGCCAGAACAAAATTTTCGACCGTTTTTACCGGGTCGATAAAGCAAGAGCAAGAAATCTAGGCGGAACCGGCCTCGGCCTGGCTATTGCCAAGGAGCTGGTCCATTCCCACGGCGGTTATATCGACGTACAGAGCGTATGGAAGAAAGGCACCACCATTGCTGTTACTCTTCCTTATTCTGCCTACAAAAAAGCAGGTGGCGGCGAATGATAGAACGGATAAAATCATGGTCGCTGTCCCTGCTGGTAGTAGTAAGCGTTATTCTAACCTATCAGACATGGACGTTTCAGCCTGAATACGAAGCATTCGAAGACACTACGTATGTTGAAAATGAACCTGTAGGAGAGACCCGATCGTTGTCGGAGGCAGTCTGGCCTGAGCAGATTGTGCTGCATCAGGATGAAGATATGGCCGCTATTGAAAGCAACGATGAGGCCTTCACAGAGTTTTATGAAACCCTTCAGGACTCAAGAATTGAAAATCTTGTTAATCTGACCAGTTCCGGCGAAGCCGGAAACGAAGTTAACGAAATTATTGAAAACAACGGCGGAGAAATGGCTGAGGTTATTTTCCCGACGCCTATTGCAGGGGAGCTGATTGAGGAGCTCTTTCAAATAGAAGAAGATACACCGTATTCTTCTATTGAAACGCTTGATCGAATGTATCTGGTAGATGACGGCCCCGATGCCGACAGCCTGAAAATTCTTCTTGTCTCCTATCAGGATGGTGGAAGCGTGTTTGAAGCCCAGACCAATTTCAGTCTTTCTGATTTCCGCAGCCAGTATCTAAACAACCTGAATGCTTTTCCTTCTGTGTTCGCGCTGGAGACGCCTGAGCAGTCCGGTATTGAACGAAGTATCTATCTGCCGGAAGATACATCTACGTATTCAACAGTGTCCTACACGACATCAGAGATTGCGACAGATAACTTTCTGCGCCTGCTGTTTAATGAGCCGAATTACGTAGAACAGTATCAGGAAGATAACGGCCAGCTTTCTTATACAGATGGAAGCAGAATGGTTAATATTGCATCAGACGGCGATTCATTTAATTATGTGAATCCAATTTATGGAGAAAGTGTAGAGAGTAATCAGGGCAACGTAATTACCTCTTCATTTGATTTCGTCAATTCTCAGGGCGGATGGACTGATCAATACAGGCTCTATGATATTAACAGCGCAGCCAATCAGGAAGAAGCCACCTATCGGATGATCGTCCAGGGAGTGCCTGTTTATGATACAGGGGAACCGCAGACCTCGATTACAGCCGTGAAAACCGGCGGACAGATTGCAAATTATTCGAGGCCGCTGTTTGAGCTTGACGCCAACCCTATTGATATTGAAGAAAACGTTACGCTCGAATCAGGCCGGGATATTGTAGATCAGATGCAGGGACAGTTTGATATGGAAGAGGTAGAGAATGTCCGTATCGGCTATAGTGTTAACAAGGATAATGAAGTAGTTAACTTTGATCCCTCCTGGTTTATCAAGTACGGCGGGGACTGGTATCCTTTTGATGCTGCAGTAGAGGAGGAGGAAGAATAAGATGGATTGGAGCCGAACCAAAACCATTTTTATTGTAACGTTCCTGCTGCTCAACTCTTTTCTAATTTACCAGCTGATGGAAAAAAGAGCAGGCAGCCAGCTGAATGTACGGGCAGAAGCCACTATTGAAGAGCGAATGAGTGAAATGAATATAACAGTAACAGAAGAGCTTCCTGAAGATATGGAGGAAATCAGCCATATTGTCGGTCAGGTCGTTGACATCGAAGAGGAAGTCAGCGGCATTGTAGGAGAAGAAAACGTAACCGAAAACGAAGAAAACGACTTAGTTGAAGTTTCTCTCGAAGAGCCGTATGATACACCGGAAGGTCCTTATGACAGCGAAGCAGCACGTGAAGCATTTAATGAAAGCGTCACGGATTTCGTGGAAAATAATGTCTATGAAGGGGAAGAATACGTTTATGGAGAGTGGGACAACGAAAATCGGGAAATGCATTTTTACCAGACGTTTGAAGATGACCCGATTTATACCAGTGAAGAAAATCAGCTGGTGCTGACGTTCAACGAAGATACACAAATCACCGGATACTCCCAGATTTTTCTGAATCTGCAGGAACAGGATGATAAAAAAGATATGTTTCTTCCCTATCTTGCAATTGAAAGACTGCTGAATGAAAATTTGATCACCTTTAATGACAGTGTTACGGAAGTAGAAATAGGCTATTTTAATTTCTTTTCACCGATTGGAGAGAGCCGTGTTTTCTCCCCTATGTACCAGATTACGATTAACGGCGACGAAGAATATCTGGTTAACGCGATTGACGGAGCCATACAGGAAATGACAGAAGTAGACAGTGCCAACACCGACGAAGAAGTGAATGAGTCAGAGGAAGCGGACAGCCCGGAAGAAGAGACGGAAGAAACAGAAGAGCAGGCGCCAAATCCTCAGGAAACCGCTGAAGAACAGCAATCGGAGTGAATGGTAAGATGGGATTAGCATTTAGTGTATTAGCGAGCGGATCGTCAGGAAATGCGATGTATATAGAAACCCCGAAAGTAAAGCTGCTGATTGATGCAGGTCTGAGCGGCAAAAAACTGGAGCAGCTGTTGACGAAAGCGGCATGTGATCCGTCCGAACTGGACGGCATCATTGTTACTCATGAACACAGTGATCACATCAAAGGACTGGGCGTGATGGCAAGGCGCTATAAGCTGCCTGTTTACGCTAATGAGAAAACCTGGGCTGCTATGGAGCCTTTAGTAGGGACGATTGCAGCAGACCAGAAATTTCATTTCTCCCAGAGCTCGACCAAAACGTTTTCCGATTTGGATATTCAATCCTTCCCTGTGTCCCACGATGCAGCAGACCCGATGTTTTTTGCTTTTCATCATGAGGGCAGAAAGCTGGTGTTAGCTACTGATATGGGCTACGTGAGTGATACGGTTAAAGGAGTTATTCAGAATGCGGACATGATGGTATTCGAGTCGAATCACGACATGAATATGCTCCGTATGGGGCGCTATCCATGGAGCGTTAAGCGGAGAATCCTCGGAGATTCCGGTCACGTATCCAACGAAGACGCAGCCTACGCCTTATGTGATGTTATTGGAGAACGTACGAAACGCATTTATCTGGCGCATTTGAGTAAAGATAACAACATGAAAGAATTAGCCAGAATGACAGCCGAACAGATTTTAAAAGAAAAGGGACACGGTGTCGGAGAGAGTGTGCATCTCTTCGATACAGATCCCGTAAACCCAACCTCTATCGTTACTTTATAAATATCCCCAGGTCTTTTTCATAGACGCAGGGGGTATTTTTTTCATAAAATAGACGTAAGTCTAATGAACGTGAAAATGGTTCCTGCTGAAGGAGGATGGGTATATAGATGGGATATTATAATGAAGAGGACAACAGCTACAGCAGGCGTAGAAACCGTCGGCGCGGCGGCGGCAGTTCTGCTTTTATTGGAGCGGTTTTCGGAGCGGGAGTAATGTTATTTGCCGGTCCATTTATTTATCAATCAGACTTTTATCCGGACTTTGGCACGGGAAACGGGGAAGAAGGCACCGAAACAGAGTCGCTGTTCTCCGGAGATCAGCAGAATGTAAATGTTTCCGTAAATTCCGACATAACGGAAGCGGTGAATCGGGTATCGGATTCGGTGGTCGGCGTATTTAACGTCCAGGACGGTCCGTCCGGCTTTTTTCAGGAAGGAGAGGGCGCGGATCAAGGCGTCGGCTCCGGAGTGATTTATAAAATAGAAGGAAACACGGCTTACGTCGTAACCAATCACCATGTGATAGACGGGGCATCGAGCGTAGAAATCAGCCTGGCCGATGAATCAAGAGTATCAGCAGAAGTGGTGGGATCGGACGTATTAACTGACCTGGCCGTACTGGAAATGGACGCATCGGATGTTGAAACAGCTGCTGAGCTCGGTAATTCCGATAACCTGCAGGTAGGTGAACCAGCACTTGCGATCGGAAATCCGCTTGGTGCCGATTTGTCCGGCTCCGTGACGCAGGGAATTATCAGCGCAACAGAGCGCAGTATTCCTGTGGATCTGTCAGGAGATGGCCAGCCGGACTGGGAAGCGGAAGTACTTCAGACAGATGCCGCAATCAATCCCGGCAACAGTGGAGGCGCCTTAGTTAATATTGGGGGCCAGGTCATCGGTATTAATTCAATGAAGATAGCAGAAGGGGCTGTAGAAGGAATTGGATTTGCCATTCCGACTGCTATCGCGATTCCGGTTATTGAGGATTTAGAAACGAATGGCGAAGTTGTTCGACCGCAGATTGGAATTGGCATTCGTTCTCTTGCTGAATATCCTGCAGCCGAAATACAGGACACATTGAATCTTCCTGAAGACATAGAGGCCGGCATCGTAGTGACCCAAATAGCGGGCGGTTCCCCGGCAGAGGAAGCAGAGCTTGCAGAAAATGATGTAATTACAGAAGTAGATGGAAAAGCTGTAACCAATACCCACGACCTGAGACGGTACTTGTATACGGAATCGGGCATTGGAGAAACCGTGACGCTTACGTATTATAGAGATGGGGCACGGGAAACGGCAGAAGTAACGCTGGCAGAAGAACAGCCTTTTTAAGATAAAAAGAAATAATAGACTCTCTGATGTTATAATAGTCAGGGAGTTTTTTTATTGGAAAACGACTCACATGTGGATAACTTTTTTATTCACTACAAAATTTAAATGAATAAGGTATTATTTTTATAATTGTTTTAATAAAATGGTGTGGATAAATGATTATATTAAAAAATAAAATTATGAAAATAACGATAAAAAAGAAGGTGAAATAATGATATTCTGCTGCGAAACCCATACAGATAGAGCGCTTGACGATGCCGTTGAAGAAACAGGCACCTTTCCTTTATTTAGTGTAGTTATTGGAGAAGAGTTATCCACAGTATGCAATTATTGTGGAGAAACAGCTGTGTATAAAATCGAGGAATAGCAAAACAGAGCCTGTGTATATGTGGATAGGATTGTGGATAATGTATTTAGGAAGGAAAAATAATGAATATTACTATTATTGCAGTAGGAAAATTAAAAGAGAAATATTTAAAAGAAGCCATTGCAGAATACGAAAAACGAATGAAAGCATTTGCAAAACTGCAGATTATTGAAGTGAATGATGAGAAAACCCCAGAGGCAGCCAGTGAAAAAGAAAAAACGCAAATTATCGGAAAAGAAGAAAGTAAAATAATGGATAAAATTACAAAAGATACTTATGTGATTTTGCTGGACGTAAAAGGACGCATGCTTTCCTCTGAAAAGCTGGCCTCAACTATTCAGGATCTTGGTACGTACGGAAAAAGCCATCTAACGTTCGTTATCGGCGGTTCCCTTGGAACAGGAGAAGCTTTGAAAAAAAGAGCTGATTTATCATGGTCGTTTTCTGACTTAACATTTCCCCATCAATTGATGCGGGTTATGCTTTTGGAGCAGGTTTACCGAGCTTTTCAGATCAATCAGGGCAGTCCGTACCATAAATAAATGTATAAAAATATCCCGATGTGCCGGGCCGCCATTTTCGTTTTCTATGTCTGAAATCAATCAATCTTGGGAACAGAGATAGTACTAAATGATTACAGGAGGCAGTTTATGGCAGAGTGGAAAACGATAAGCAGCTATTTATATGATTGTTTGCTGAAAGAAGGAATAACAGAAATATTCGGTGTGCCGGGCGACTATAATTTTGCCCTTCTTGATGAACTGGAGAAGTATACAGCCATTCAATTTATTGATAACCGCAACGAGCTTAATGCCGGGTATGCTGCTGACGGATATGCCCAGATCAAAGGAATGTCTGCTTTAATTACTACGTTTGGAGTGGGAGATTTAAGTGCGGCTAATGCAATGGCAGGCGCGTACAGTGAACAGGTGCCGCTCATTGAAATTGTCGGTTCTCCCGCTTCCTCCATGCAGGAAAACGGAACAAAGGCCCACCATACTTTAATGAACGGAGACTACGATGTCTTTTTGCGTATGCACCGGGAAATTACAGAACGTGCGATCAAAATCACCGCAGACAATGCAGTCAGGGAGATACCCGCGGCGATTGCGGCTGCTTTAGAGCACAGAAAACCGGTTTATATAGATATCCCTCAGGACGTGGCGTTGATGAAAATAAACACAGACAGCCCGGGAGACGAGAGCGGTACGCAGAAAAATGAAGCCAAATTGGCTGCACAAGGGGCTGAGGAAGTCAAAAAAGCTCTTCAGCAGGCGGACTCCGCTGTACTGCTGGTAGATATTTATACGATCCGCCATCATTTAAAAGAAAAAGTTCTGCAGTTAGCCGAGTATTTAAATATTCCAACTGCGCAGATGATGCAGGGAAAAAGTGGCTTTAACGAACAGCACCCTCTGTATATCGGTATGTATGGCGGAGCTTTTGGAAATCAGGAAGTCCGGGAATATGTAGAAAATGCTGATATAATTATTACCGCAGGCCTGTTGGAGTCTGATTTTAATACGGCGAAGTTTACAGCAGAGCTTCACCGAAAAAAAAGAATCGATCTGCAGCCGATGGAGCTGTTTGTTCAAGGAGAATCTGCCGGGAAAATGAAGATGGAAGTGCTTATCGATGCTCTTCTGTCAGAAAAATGTCCTGTTTTCGAGGATAAATCCTATTTTCCCTCTTTTTATGATGAGCTTCCGGAAAAGCTGGAACCGCTTCGTGCCGAAACATATTATCCGATCATTCAATCGGTTCTCCGGCCGAAAGATATTCTTGTAGTAGAAACAGGTACTCTTTCCTACGGGCTGGCTCACGTTCGGCTTCCTGAGAATTCGGTCTATATCTCCCAGGGCTCCTGGCAGAGTATCGGATATGCACTGCCGGCAGCCTTTGGAGCCCAGATGGCAGCGCCGGAAAGACGCGTGCTCTTATTTATTGGAGATGGTTCCTTTCAGCTGACTGCCCAGGGACTCAGTTCCATGGCCGAGCAGAATATTAAACCGGTTGTGTTCTTTCTCAATAATAAAGGGTATACGGTCGAGCGTTATTTGAATACGGACAATCCTCAGGCAGAGTATAATGACATTCCGGAATGGGACTATATCAAACTAGTTAAAAGCTTTTATACAAAAGCCCGCACAACTCGGGTGACAACAACAGAAGAACTAAAGCAGGCAGCAGCTCAATTAGACGAGACGGACTCGCTTCATTTTATTGAAATAGTGGTTAACGATAAAATGGATGCTCCCCTTCATCTGAAGCGTTTAAGAGAAGCGTCCCTCCAAGAATAATATAATACAAAGAGCCTTACGGGTGGTATAGTACCACGCCGGAGGCTCTTTTTTGTGTTTATACAAAAGTCTGGCTGCCAATTTTCTGAAGGTATTCAAAAAATAATGGATCTTCGGACAGTACCTCATAATCGTAAAGTAAAAAAAGAAAGGTGGTGTTGTCTAAAAACAACAGCAGCTCTTTTCGAATGGCAGCATCCAGCAGAGAGAAGGCGGCTGCCTGTTTCATTTTCAGAGTAACGGAGTGAAGGATATCTACTGCTCCAGATGGTTTCCATAAAAAATGCCAGCTTTTCTCCAAAGCGGCGCTTTGGGTTTCGGATAAAGAAAATACAGTAAATGATTCGTCCAGCAGTGTCAGTGTCATAATGATCCGTCCTTGTAAATTACTTGGAAAATATCATTTCCATATTATTACATTATATCACAATTGTATTGTGCAGAGAACAAAAAAAGAGACAGCTCAGCCGTCTCTTTTCTTCATTAATTTTGAAATTGCTCCATCTGCTGATTAATCTCGTTTTGTATTTCTGGAGGCAGGTTATCCCCAAGTAATACAGCCAGCAGGCCTAAAACAATCAAAAGACCGGAGATTACCATACCGATAGTACTGAAGATAATACCGGCAATGGCAAGACCTCTTCCTGTTTTAAACGCCCGCTTTACCGCACGAAGTCCCATAATACCAAGAATTAAACCAATAAGGCCCAATAGAAAGCCTACAGGAGGAACAAAGAAAGCCAACACAGAAAGAATACCTAATATAAGAGCTACTAATGCTTTGTTGTTCTTTCCTCCATCGCCTGCATCTCTACTGGAATGGCGGTCATTTTTCCGGTCTGACACCGACCGGTCGCGGTTATCGAGGCGTTCATCCCTGCGCCTGTGTTCATCGCGTTCATCAAAACGGTCTCTATCCCTGTCGTTCATCATTGCGGGTTCTTCATCTCTTCTTCTGTCATCGTCTTCGAACGTGTTCCGCTCGGCAGAACGATCATCTCTTGCATCCAGATTATCCTTGCTGCGGTCGGATCGAAATCGTCTGTTTTCTTTATCGTCCATATAAACTCACCTCTCCTGCTTTCCATTTATCTTTATCGGAGCATAGTTACTCATACCACTATTTCATGGTTTCTAAGCATGTATCTTTTAGGTGGAGGACGTTTTCATATCTCAGACAGCGGGTATAGATTCCAGATGCCGCACAAAGGAGAATCGTCTATGAACATATTGGAAAATGATTGGGCTCCGCTTCTCGAAGAAGAGTTTGAAAAAGAGTATTATGAAGAGCTACGGCAGTTTTTAAAGAAAGAATATACAGAGCATACGGTGTATCCGGATATGTATGATATTTATAATGCGCTTCATTATACAAGCTATGAAAATACAAAAGTTGTTATTTTGGGACAGGATCCCTATCACGGGCCGAATCAGGCTCACGGATTGAGCTTTTCGGTGCAGCCAAAAGTAAAAACTCCTCCGTCCCTCCAGAATATTTTTAAAGAACTAGAAGAAGACCTTGGGTTGGAACCACCCGGTCATGGGTATTTAAAAAAATGGGCCGACGAAGGAGTACTGCTGTTAAATACAGTGCTGACCGTGCGTAAAGCAGAGGCCAATTCCCACAAAAACAAAGGCTGGGAAACATTCACGAATGAAATTATAAAAAGAATTAACGAAAAAGAAGATCCAGTTGTTTTTCTGCTGTGGGGGAAACATGCGCAGTCAAAACAAGAACTGATTACCAATTCCCATCATATGATTATTACATCGGCACACCCCAGTCCTTTTGCCGCACATCGTGGATTTTTTGGAAGCAAGCCGTTTTCAAGAACCAACACGTTCTTAAAGAAGGCCGGCCGTCCGGAAATAGACTGGTCCATTCCAACAAACGTATAAATGAAGGAGAGATGTTATATGATAAATACAGCAACCGTTTCATTAAATAATGGAGTAAACATGCCCTGGGTCGGACTCGGCGTGTATAAAGCCGAATCTGGAGAACCTACAAAAAATGCGGTGCTTCAGGCATTGAAAGACGGATATAGAAGCATCGATACGGCTTCCTTTTATGATAATGAAGAAAGTGTAGGAGAAGCTATTCGGGAAAGCGGCGTTCCCAGAGAAGAAATTTTTCTGACAACAAAAGTGTGGAATGATGAACAGGGATTTGAACAGACAATGGAAGCTTTTGAACGCTCCCGCCAAAAACTTGGCGTAGATGTTATTGACCTGTACCTTATCCACTGGCCGGTTCCGGGAAAGTATAAAGAAACCTGGGGCGCTATGGAAAAATTATATAATGAAGGAAAAGTAAAAGCGATCGGCGTCAGCAATTTTACAGAAGAACATTTGGAGAATCTAATGAAGGAAGCAAAAATTACGCCTGCGGTAAACCAAGTGGAGTATCATCCGAAAAACGCTCAAAAAGGACTTCGTGAGTTTTGTGAAACGCATGGAATTCAAATGGAAGCATGGCGCCCGCTCGGAAGAGGGGACCTGCTGGAAGATGAAACCATCCAGCAGATTGCGGACAGGCATGGGAAAACAACAGCGCAGATTCTTATCCGCTGGTGCCTGGAGACCAAAGTTGTAACGATTCCAAAATCAATCACTCCGGAGCGGATTACTGCCAACGCCCAGGTATTCGATTTTTCCCTTACGGCTGAAGATATTCAGGCTATTGACGGGATGAACGAAGATCTTCGGTACGGTTATCACCCGGATGACTTTCCTTATGATAAATAAAAAACGATAAATAGACACTTCCTACAAAAAAACTGCCTGTTTTCAGGTAGTTTTTTTGTTATGTTTTGAAATCGCTATCACCACTGCCGCACTAAGAGCAGACTAAAAGGGCGCAGAATTATGTATTCCATTTGCATGTAAGATTATCTAACAAAAAACTGGATTCTGAAAATTTAAAATGTAAAATAACATTAACGCAAGATGTTAACTAAGTTCACATTTGAGAGGAGAGATTTTTAGATGGATCCAATGTTTTTAATGAACAATCTGTGGGTTATGATCGCATTTATTCTAGTTATTCTAATGCAGGGTGGGTTTATTCTTTTGGAGGCCGGCTCAACGCGAATGAAAAACGCCGGGCATATTGCCGGTAAGACAGTATTTACACTGGGAATAGCATCTCTAGTTTTCTGGGCTGTCGGTTACGGTTTTATTTACGGGGAAAGTCTTGGCGGCATCATTGGTTTCTCAGACTTTTTCTTCGGTGATGCTACTACAATGTTTGATGGGCTGGCTGGTTCCGTTGACTTTATCTTTCAGCTTGCTTTTGCAGCCATTGCATTAACGATTGCATTTGGCGGATTTGCAGAAAGAGCTAAATTATCAGCTTATATTGTATTTGCCTTATTGTTCTCGGCTGTTGTTTATCCGGTAGTTGCCCACTGGATCTGGGGCGGAGGCTGGATCAGCGAGCTTGGTAAACAGGATTTCGCAGGTTCTACTGTAGTTCACTTAACTGGTGCAATGGCAGCGATGGCGGCAACGATTCTACTTAAGCCGCGTATTGGTAAATTTAATAAAGATGGTTCTCCTAACGAATTAGCAGGACATAACCAGGTATTTACGGCTTTAGGTGTACTTCTTCTATGGGTAGGTTGGTTTGGATTTAACGCTGGTAGTACATTCGGTGTAGATGATGCGTTCTTTGGCTTTGTTGCATTGAATACTCAGCTTGCAGCAGCAGGCGGTGCCGTGGCGGCTCTCCTTATTGCATGGGCTGTTATCGGCAAGCCGGACGTACCGACTATGCTGAATGGAGCACTTGCAGGACTTGTAGCTATTACAGCATCCTGCGCATTCGTTGACCCGTGGGCCGCAGTTATTATTGGTATCATCGGTGGATTGATTGTATTTGGAAGCATGAAGCTGGTAGAAAAGCTTGGAATTGACGATCCGATCTTTGCTATCTCCGTTCACGGGGCAGCAGGTATCTGGGGTACACTTTCTACAGGATTCTTTGCTACACCGGCATTAGCTGAACTAAACGGAGGACGTGCAGGATTGTTCTATGGCGGCGGACTTACGCAGCTGGGTGTACAGGCTATCAGTGTTGTTGCCTGCGGACTCTTCGCTTTTGTCGCAGCTTATGTACTTCTTCTTATCACGAAAGGTATTACAGGAGGCCTAAGAGTTTCTGAAGAAGAAGAAATTATGGGTCTTGATATAAGTGAACATGGAAGCTATGGTTATCCAGAGGCACTGAAAGCAGCAGAATCAAACAATTCTGAATCAAAGACAGGAGCGTAATATGACAAAATCTTCCGTATCTCCGCAGGAGGGCAAAGGCCCTCTGTCACCTTCTTATGAGTCCTATGAAGACATTAAACAGCTCAAAGAGTCCCAGGTAAACGAGATTGCAGAAGATCCAATGAAGCTCAATGACGCACATGATGAGTGGATTAAGGAAACCATTGCTCTTGCTATACAAAAAGTAGAAAGTGAGCGGGGACCTTCTCCCGCTCACTTTGCTTTTTTTCTAATGGGAAGCGCAGGGCGTAAAGAACAGGCAACATTCAGCGATCAGGACCATGGGATTGTATTCGACGGCAGCGACGAAGAACACCAGTCCTACTTTTTAAAAGTAGGAGAAGAAATACGCGAAGGTATGGCGCACGTGGGCTATCCCCGCTGTGAAGGGAAAGTAATGGCCTCACACCCCCGCTGGTGCCACAGCATCGATGGATGGAAAGAGCAGATCGACGGGTGGATTGAGACAGATACCTGGGAAACGCTCCGTCACCTGCTGACATTTGTGGACGCCAGAACTCTTGTAGGAGAAACAGAGTTTCTGGAGGAAATCAAAAATCACGTATTTCAAAAAGCGCAGGAGAATCCCTCCTTATTAAAGCGGATGTCTGAAAATACTTCCTATCTTCATAAAGGTGTAAACGCATTTGGCAGGCTGCTACCGGAAGATAAAGGAGCCTATACAGGATCGATGCATATTAAAGATGTTGGTTTCTTTCCCTATGTACATGCGATGCGGCTGCTTGCAATTAAAGAGAGCATACAGGAAGCCGGAACGGCCAGCCGGATGGACCAGACAAGTGAAAAGTATCCATTTGTTCAAGGGAAAAAAGATCATTTTAACCATATGCTTGATCTGCGGGCTTCCTTTTCGAAAAAGCAGAAAACCTACGATGATGTGCACTATGTACCGATCGAAGAACTGGACAAAGACGAAAAGCAGCAGTTGAAAAAAGCATTAAAAGAGGGAAAGAATCTGTTTCAGCAGACTAAAAAACATATGGAGTCAGGTGACCAGTAATGGTAATGAATAATATGTTTCAGTGGGTCCGTCAGTTCTCAGGAGTAGACCAGTCCAACCCTCAGCACCAATCTTTTATGAGACACCTGCAAAAAGAGTTAAAAGCAGAACAGCCGCTTACAAAGCCAATCTCTTCCCTGCGGATCACCGTGCTTGATCTGGAAACCTCCGGATTTTACCCGGATGGGGGAGACAAAATTCTCTCTATTGGAGCCGTTAAGATTAAAAACAGCAACGTGCAGAAAGATGACACGTTTTATACCACAGTGCAGGAACCGGATGCTTTATCCGAGGAAATCGGGGAGCTGACCGGCCTGAAAAAAGAAGAACTGCAGGAGGCACCGCCGCTTGCAGATGCTCTGACAGCTTTCTATAACTTTGCGCAGACGGATCTCCTTGTCGCCCACCATGCAAGCCATGAAAGAAAATTTCTGCAGCATGCTACCTATCAGGCTATCGGTACAAGCTTCAAGCACCGCCTGCTTGATACATCCTTTTTAATGAAAATCGCCGCTCCTGAGCATGAGCTTCATACGCTTGATGATTGGTGCGGGCACTATAAAATTCCTGTAGAAAATCGCCATAATGCCCTTGGAGATGCCGTAATGACGGCCGAACTCTGGAAGCGGGCAGTAGAGGGGACGATGGAACAGGGGTTTGAAACACTTCATGATGTATACGCTCATTTAAATAGCCGGACAAGGTGATCAGGTCTTGGAAGGAGAAAAGGAGGAGAGCAGGGTGAAAGGCCATATTCCCCGTCATACCGCATGTTTCCCCATCAGCGTAGTGCAGGAATTGACTCATTTGTCCGCACGGCAAATACGATACTACGAAGAACAGGGGCTGATTTCTCCAGAGAGAAATCAGGGCAACCAACGGCTGTTTTCACTAGCAGATATTGACCGGTGCAGCGATATTAAAGAGCTTATCGACCAGGGCCTTAACATAGCCGGCATTAAAACCGTGCTGGCAGCTAAAAAAACATCAAAGGAAAAAAAGGTGAACGTCCCAAAGCGTTCCATTCCTAAAGAAAATCTTGATAAGCTTCAACCCCATTTAAAGAAATTAGGAGAACTGGAAAATTAAAAAAATGAGTCTTTCTTCTTCGTTTAATGATAGAAAACAACGGGTATTTCTATCATTACGGAGGTGTTGTAAGCATGGCTTATATTCTAATCGATGACATGCAGATTCCGGCAGTAAAGTACGAAGAGAAGGAAGCAGCCAAAGAGGCCGCAGCCGATAAGGAAGTAGTCGTTCAGGACAACAACAATAAATTCTGGGTAATAGACGAAGAAAGCTACGCAAAAATTGAAAGTTTCGGCTATACAATCGTCTAATACCTGCCAGCCCAGGCACTGCTTTTTAACATAAAAGCAGTGTCTTTTTTCTATAATGAGTTAGAAAGATTACAGAAAAAGGAGTGATATTCATGGCAGAAGATGTACAATATGAGACGTTAATGGATGCATTGGGTATTCGTATCGTTACGCTGGAAAAAGAAAAAGTGATAGCGGAAATGCCGGTAGACGGAAGAGTAAAGCAGCCGTTTGGTCTTCTTCACGGAGGCGCGTCAGTAGCTCTTGCTGAAACCTTAGCCAGTGTAGGCGCTTATCATCTGGTAGACCAGGATAAACAATACGTGGTGGGCCTCGAGATAAACGCCAATCATATTAGGAGCAAAAAAGAGGGGATCGTTACAGCAGTAGGTATTCCCCTTCACATAGGACGTTCGACAATGGTATGGGAAATCAAGCTGATGGATGAGGAAGACAAGCTCCTCTGTGTTTCCCGCTGCACTATTGCGGTAAGATCTTTTTAAAAAAGCAGGTTCTTGTATACCAATCAACAGTTTGAAAGAGCGCCGGTTTAAGTTCTCCAGACGAGCACGGCCGGCTGATTCTGCTTTATCTGTTTTGATCTATTCACGATAAGTATAAGATCACAAAGCTGCTACTTAACCATGGCTATGCAAGATGCTATACTATACAAAGCATAGAAAGCCGAAAGCAGGTGACTTACTAATGAATATCTCCATCCGGGCTTTGTTGGAAAAGATGGAAGAAGAGCTTATTATGATCTCAGATCATGCAGATAAAGAAGAAGAGGCAGAAGTGAAAGCTCACGCGCGCATATTGGAAGCATACTGCGGGGTATTGCTGGCTTCCGATACCGGAGGCGCGGGGCATGCTTCTATACAGAACCGGAAGCCAGCGCCGGAAATGCCGAAGGAGCGGCCTGTACCTGTTCAAAAAGTTAAAGAATCCGCCGGTTCAAAGCCGGAATCCACCGTCTCGCCAGAAGAACTGCCTTCTACAGACGGCAGCCTATTTGATTTTTAGGAAGAACCGCAAAGGAGAATATGTATGTGGAAACTATTTATTATACTTGGAGCGCTGAACGCGGCCATCGCTGTCGGGTTCGGCGCTTTTGGAGCGCACGGACTTGAGGGGCGTATCAGCGCAAGGCTGATAGAGGTTTATCAAACCGGTGTTCAGTACCATATCATGCACGCCCTTGGTCTTCTGGCCATCGGACTTGCAGCTGCTCACATGGGCGGCAGTGCCCTTATCGCCTGGGCAGGGTGGCTGTTATTTGCCGGGATTATTATTTTTTCCGGTAGTTTATATACGATGGCTTTTACTGGTATCGGCTGGCTTGGAGCAATTACTCCCATTGGGGGAACAGCCTTTATTGCCGGCTGGATTCTGCTTGTTATCGCCGTTATTAAAGCCTAATCAACCAAAATACGTTTTAAAAGCAGAGAGAGGATGTTTCGATGTACAAAGAGCTGGTATACTCACTAAAAGATATAGCGGTAGCCGCTGGAATCGATATTATGGATGTGTATTCGGGGGATATGGAGGTCGAGCATAAAGACGATGATTCGCCGCTTACCATAGCGGACAAACGAGCCCATCAGACGATAGCCGCCGGCCTGGAAAAACTGGATGCGGACATCCCCGTTCTAAGTGAAGAAGGAACGATTGCTTCCTACGAAGAGAGAAAGAACTGGAAAAAATTCTGGCTGGTTGATCCGCTCGACGGCACGAAGGAATTTATTAAAAAGAATGGTGAGTTCACTGTGAACATCGCGCTGATCGAAGATTCCTACCCGGTATTGGGTGTGATTTATGCACCAGCTCTCGATACGTTGTATGTAGGGTATGGAGAGAAAGGGGCGGTTAAAATAGCCCAGGCTTCCAACCGCGGCTTTGCTTCTTTTGACGAGATGTGGAGCATGGGGGAGATTATTTCCGCGCTGTCGCCGGAGGGACCGGCCGAAGTAGTAGCCAGCCGCTCTCATATGAATGAGGAAACGGAAGCTTTTATTAATGAATTAAAAGACATACACGACCCGGTGAATGTCGTTTCCGCAGGAAGTTCACTGAAGTTCTGCCTCGTTGCCGAAGGGCAGGCACACTTCTATCCGCGCTATGCACCGACAATGGAGTGGGACACAGCGGCCGGACAGGCAGTAGTTGAAGCTGCCGGCGGTTCCGTATTGGATAACAGTAAAAATCGGTTTGCCTACAATAAAGAAAATCTTAAAAATGGCTGGTTTTTAGTAAAGGCATAAAAAAGTATTTTTGAAGGCCCTTCCTGGAAGGGCCTTTTTTTGTTTCACGTGAAACGTTTGAATAAATGAGGAAAAATGTTGGGTAGGTAATAATTACTGAAAAGTGAAAATACTGAGTTGTTTTGTTCACTTTGAGGTAAAGTAATAAGGAAGGAGGGGTTCAATGATTAATAATAAATGGCTGGTTTCGAGTTTTATTGCACTTATTATGGTATTAGGTTTTTCTATCGACTCGAAGCCGGCACAGGCAAATGAACAGGTTAATCTTCAAGAGCAGACAGTCATCAGCATTCAGGACAAGCTGCGCAGCATGAATTACTTAAATTCTGTATCAACCGGACACTACGGTCCACTGACAACTGAAGCAGTAAGACAGTTTCAGGCAGACTTCGGGCTTGCGGCCGATGGAGTGGCAGGTCCTGCTACTATCGCCAGACTGGATGAAGTAACATCCATCGCCCAGGTAGTTTACGGGGAAGCTAGAGGAGAATCTTATGAAGGACAGGTAGCTGTTGCTGCTGTAATTAAAAATAGAATAGAGTCTCCTGAGTTTCCATCTTCTGCGTCAGGTGTTATTCACCAGGTGAATGCGTTTACCGCAGTACAGGACGGGCAGTATTACTTAGCTCCGGACGCCACCGCATTTCAGGCGGTAAAGGATGCATGGAACGGCTGGGATCCTTCAGCCGGCGCAAATTATTATTATAATCCGGTAGATGCTACATCTTCCTGGATTTTCACAAGAACACCAAGACTATCCATCGGCAAGCACGTATTTGCTGATTGATAATCGAGCTGTCTCTTTAAAGAGGCAGCTTTTTGTTTTACTTATTTTAAATTCACAAAAAATTGGAAAATAGAATGTGAAGAATGTTATTCTATTATAGTAGATGTAAGGTACAGGAAGTACATAAAATAAGGAGGAGATAATGATGACAGGACAGCCGGGTGGTTTTTGGAGGCGGCTTGCGGCTAACATTATTGATGGTGTTATAGTCGGGATCGCAGGACTTATTATTGGTCTTATTGTTATTTACGTTTTTGGAGTAGAGCCAGCTTCTGCTCCCGAAGAAGGGTTGAATGTTGGTGTGGATTTCGCGAATAACAGCGTCAGCCTTCTTTACAGCTTAGCCCTGCCGGTGCTTTGGTCCGGCTATACGGTTGGTAAAAAAGCGTTAGGCATCCGTATTGTGAAAAAAGACGGAAGTAACGTAGGAATTGGCACCATGCTTATGAGAGTAGTAGTGAGCGGGATTGTTTATCTGTTTACATTAGGCATAGGCGTTATCGTATCTATCTTTATGGTAGCGATCCGCAAGGACAAGCGTGCGATTCATGACTTTATCGCAGGTACACAGGTAACTACATCTCTTCCTCCTGCAAAAGAAAAAACATATTAAGAAAAATCCTCCAGTTAACTCCTGGAGGATTTTTTAACAAATTAAGGAAAAGAAGTTTTGAAATTGGAAATGTAGGGCATAAAAAAAGTACCTGCTTATTTTTTTTCAAATAAGCATGCCATCTTAGATCCTACATACAAACAACCAAATAAGGGGCGCTTAACAAATGAAAAAGAAATCAGCAGTACTTACGTTAGCAGCAGCAACCGCAGTTGCTGTTCCATCCCAGGCTTTTGCAGAAGAGACGCCGGATGCAGCATCTATTCTGGAAGAATCAAACAAGGCAATGATGGAGCTGGAGAGTTATTCGAGTGAAACAATGATGGAGCAGACGGTAACGGATCCGATGATGGAAGGCGGTTCATTTACTACGACGACTCATTCTATGGAAGATGTGATAATGAATCCTTTTTCCATGAAACAGACGGCGACTACGTCCATGGACGGCGAAGAGACGACGCTTGATTCCTACTGGACAGAAGACGGCTTCTACCAGCAGAACGTAGATGGAAGCTGGATAAAGATGGATGAGACATTTACGGGCGACATTAATGAACTTATCGCTATGTCCCAAAGCGGAGCTCAGATGGAGCAGACGGCTGTGCTTGGAGAAGATATGTCCGTGGAAGACGCTGGAGACAGTTACATCCTTACCTATGAAGGAGAGGGAGACGAGCTGATGGAATCCGCTGAAGAAATGCTGACTTCCATTATGCCTGAAGAAGATACCGGCATGATGGCTGCTGCAATTTTTGAGGATATCACGGTGAATGACCTTCAGTATGTGATGACGGTAGACAAAGAAACTCATTATATGACGGAAACCACGATGGACCTGGACATGGATTTATCTATTGAAGAAGAAAGTATGAATATTGTACAGAGTCTGGATATGACTGTATCTAATTTCAATGGAGTCGATGAAATCGTGGTACCTGAAGACGTAGTAAACAGCGCAGTGCCGATGGATGCAATGATGGAAGAGGAAATGAAAGAAGGCGGTGCGCTTCCTGATACGGCAACGAATAATCCGTTTTACGCAGCAGCTGGAGCTATTGCGGCCGCCGCAGCCGGCAGTATGCTGTTCTTCCGCCGCAGATTTGCACGCAGTTAATTACAATAAAATATAGAATACCGGCATTGCCGTTTGGTGTTGATTGTGTTTTTAATCCTGGTTACTACTATCAAAATATATCCTTTTTAGAGCATTTTAAAATCCTTCCTGATTGTTCAGGAAGGATTTTTTGATTAGCGGAAATTAATCGTCATAATCGACCTTCATAACATCGCCGGTTTCTGCATCGACATCGACATCTACTTCATTGTTATTATTGTCATAAAGCTCCATCTCATAGTGCATTCTGCCATCGTCGTCGTCGAGTTCAATTTCTTTAACGGAAGCACCGTTTCCAACTTCTTTTACAGCAATAGTTTTTGCGTCATCCATACTTACAGCCAGCCCGTTAGTAGAGGAAGCGGATTCGCGTTCATCATCGTCATCATCATTGTCATCGTCGTCTCTGTTGGAAGCAGCGCCGTCATCGGTTTTTCCGGTATTTTCAGATCCATTTACTCTTTCTTTCTCGTCTTCTTTAATAAATTCACCGGTTTCTGCGTTATATTCCAGTTCATATTCGAATTCGCTGCCTGTGATGTCAATGTCATATTTATACACGCCGTCATCGGAATCAAGATCTACATCTGTAACGGTGCCGGGATAATCCTGATTGGCCCGTTCGTTGATTTCCTCTGCGGATAGCAGATTGCTTTCTGCCTTCTGATTTGAAGAATTTAATGATTCTTTCTCATCTTCTTTAATAAATTCACCGGTTTCTGCATGATATTCTACTTCATACTTATAGTCTTCTCCGATAATATCCAAATCGTATTTCTTTACGCCGTCATCAGATTCCAGATCGATATCGACTATTTTGCCCGGATAATCCTGATTAGCGATCTCACTGATTTCTTCTACAGATAGAAGGCCGCTGTTAGTGTTATTTTGTTCCTGACTTTCCGACTGATCCTGTGACACTCCACCAACTACTTCGTCATCAGCAGAAGCTGAAAATTGATTAACTCCAACAGCAGCACCTCCAAGGCCTATTACGCACGCACTGGCAATCATAAATTTTTTCATTTTGTATGTCCTCCTTGTTTAATTTGTTACCCTTATCATAAAGGTACAAAATGAAAGAACCCTGAATGCTGTATGAGAAAATGATGAGAAATGCATAAGTATTTCATTGATTTACTCATTCTGGAAGAATGCAGTGTCTTGTCGTATAATGGAAACCATACATAAAAGAGGAGGCCGACATGGAAAAACTCTATATTTTTATTATGTGCGCGGGTCTTGCCGTGGCCGGTTACTTTGGTTATCAATGGTGGCAGGGAAGCCAGTCGGTTGAAACCATTTCAATAGAAGAAAGCGAAACAGAGGCTCCTGCTGAAGCCAATATGGCAGAGGCTGAAGAAACACAGACGGAAGATGCTGGAAGTTCTGAGCCCGCAGAGCAGGAAACGGCCCCTGTGATGAGCGATGAAGTGACAGGATACGAGCAGGGCGAGGAAATGGCCCGCCTGGAAATTCCTAAAATTGAAAATGCCTATAAAACGTTTTGGGGGGCAGATGATGCTACGTTAAAACAAGGCGTAGGCATGTACGTGAGTGAATGGACGACCACTCCCGACCAAAAGCGTCATACGGTTCTAAGCGGGCATCGAGATACGGTTTTTACGGAGCTTGGAGAGTTGGAAACCGGCGACATGCTGGCTCTGGAATACGATGGTAAGCGGTATGAATATGAAATATCAAAAACATGGATTACGGATAAAGACGACCGGACGGTGATTGTAGATAAGGATACGCCAACGCTGACACTGACGACCTGTTATCCACTCGACTACCTGGGCAACGCTCCGGATCGTTACATTATTCAGGCAGAACTCGTATCGGTTTCAGAATAAATGCTTTTATTTTTATACATGAGATAAATAAAACACCCGGTCTTCACGGATTCTCTGCTTTACAGAGTCCTGAAGAACCGGGTGTTTTTGTATTATAGTTTGCTGTTATTAATCTGCCCTAAAATGACAGCGAGGCCAAATCCAATCAAAAACATCACAACACTGGCGAAAAAGAGGCCGATGCTTCCGGGAATCCCTGGAAATACAACGAAAAGCGAGCCGATGAGAAGGCCGATCATTGTAGCGTAGGTTCCCTTCGAATGATTGCGCAGCAGAAAGTGGATAAATTTACTCATGATAAGAATACCAACTACTATACCAAGGCCTACAACAATGAGAACGAGAAGATTTAAAGAAGACACGGCGGCAATAACAGTAGGGTAAGCTCCGATAATAAGAAGAACAAACGAACCGCTCACACCGGGAAGCAGCATAGCTGAACTTGCCAGCCAGCCCGCAAAAAATAAGAATACATAGCCGCTTAAACTAATCGAAGTCATAATGTCACCGGTATCTTCCTGTAGAAGGCCCGAAGCAATCACCACAGCAGCAGCGACTGCCAAGATAGCGTAGTGTTTGCCGGTAAAGGACCGGCGATAGTCTGCTTCTCTCATTAGAAACGGGATGGTACCTAAAATTAAACCGATAAAAAGCGAAAAGGTAGGCTCCGGGTAGTCGAGGAGCAGCCACTCGATGACGTTGCTCAACGCCAGAATGGCTGTCCCCATGCCGATACCGAGAGGAATAAAAAAACCGAGCTGGCTTTTCCATTCTTTTGTCGTCAATTTATTAATACCGTCAATCAACCGTCCATAAATACCGAGTATTAAAGCCATGGTACCGCCGCTTACGCCGGGAATGACATCACTTGTTCCCATGACAAACCCGCGCAGCAGATTTTTCCATTCAATCATCATATGTACTCCTTTAATTGCATTTTCAAAAAACAATCTGTATCTGTTATATCATGTTTACAAAGAAAATACGACAACTACCTTCAAACGGTAGAAAAGCCTGCTCCGTTTCAATACGGACAGGCTTCCGGGTCTTCTCTATTACTGTCCAAAAGTAAGGGGAGTAACACCTGTTTCTTCTTCCCGTCTTAGACTTTTTTCAAAAATAAACGGTCCGAAAGGGATCACTGAAACGGCCATAGCGACTAAAGCACGCAGAAATGACCAGCGTCTCTGTACCCATACGACAAGAACAAGGGCAATATAAATAGTGAAGAGACCGCCGTGGGCTGCCCCTACGATTGTCACCGCCATATCTATCCCGGCCATGTATTTAAGAGGCATAGCCAGAAACAGGAGCGCGACAAATGATATTCCTTCAATAACTCCGGTGAGGCGTAAAGGCTTAAGCATAGAACGCATGTGTGCGAGTGCTCCTTTCCATATTATCTATCTAAAAGCATAGCACAGCACGTTCATAGAGAACAAATGAAGGTTTTATGGCAGATTAAGAAAGAAAGCGTTTTATAGTTTGGGAATTAACAGGGAAAAAATACATGACATCTGTCATATGAGCAACTGACTTTCATGTCTTACCTCTTCCAGGCTTTCTCTATATGATTAAGTTATAACCAATAAACACACACGCCTATCGAAATGGGAGAGATTATATATGAGTAAGGCAAAACAGGCTCAACTACGAAAAACCGTAGCACCGTTTGAAAAATCAGACCAGTCAAAAAGTACTAAACAACTTTTCAATACATTAATCCCTTTCTTTACTTTATGGTTTTTAGCATACCAAAGCTTATCAATTTCCATCTGGCTCAGTCTTCCACTGTCCATTATAGCGTCCGGCTTCGTCGTAAGAACCTTTATTATCTTTCATGACTGCTGCCACCAATCCTTTTTCAAAAGCAAGAAGGCCAATTCTATTTTAGGGACGATAACAGGTATAATAACGCTGTTTCCTTTTGAAAAATGGAAAAGAGAACATTCCATTCACCACGCGACCAGCAGTAATCTCGATAAGCGCGGCGTTGGCGACATCTGGGTAATGACCGTAGACGAATATAAAGAAGCATCTGCTTTTGAAAAATTCTCCTACCGTCTGTACCGCAACCCGCTTGTTATGTTCGGCCTCGGACCGTTTTACCTGTTTCTTATTACAAACCGTTTTAACCGTAAAGGTCCAAGACGTAAAGAACGCATAAACACGTATATTATTAATGCGTCCATTGTAGCTATTTACGGCGTAATGATTGCTGTCATCGGATGGCAGGCATTCCTGCTCGTACAGGGACCAATCCTGTTCGTTTCCGGTTCTCTCGGCATCTGGCTTTTCTATGTGCAGCATCAATTTGAAGATTCGTATTTCGAAGAAGAAAGCGAATGGGATTTTGTTAAAGCTGCAGTAGATGGAAGTTCTTATTACAAGCTTCCAAAGGTACTTCAGTGGGCAAGTGGAAACATCGGCTATCACCATGTACACCATCTCAGCCCGCGCGTGCCGAACTATAATCTCGAACAGGCCCATGAATCAACGCCGCCTCTTCAACAGGCTACTACGATCACGCTTGGTTCGAGTTTGAAATCTATTCGTTTCCGTCTTTATGACGAAAAGAATAAAACGTTTGTAGGCTTTCGGGAAATGAAGAAAGCTACTCTAAAAGAAAACATGATACTGGATAGGGAAAAAGCCAGCTTTCAGGAAAAGTAATAGTATAAGAAGCCATTCCTTAAAACGGGGGATGGCTTTTTTTCTATAGAAGTATGGTTGTTTCACATAGAAGAAGAGAACGATTCTGCAGAGGGGGAATAAGAGAATTGTCTGATATACTTACAGTAAGACATACAAAGAAACAAAAGACACAAACCTTTAAGGAGAGCGCCATGAATAATTGGTATCAAATTTTTCCGAAAAACACATGGCTCAGCACGTATGTATGGATTATTTTCTTTTTGCTGCCATTTTATTTTATTATCCGTTCGTCCACTGTTCCTGAAATTATTCTGGGCGTTATTTTTATACTGCTGTTTTTCGTGGCCTATCGCTTAACCTTTCTAGCTTCTGGATGGCTTGTTTACTTTTGGGTGGGAACGGCAATTACGATCAGTATTATTATGACGCTTTTTTACGGCTATGTTTATTTTTCTCTTTTCCTGGCCTTTTTCATAGGGAATGTAAAGCATAAGACAGGCTTTTATATTTTATATGGTATTCATTTATTAACAGCAGTTGCGACCATTAATATTTTGTTTTTTACGGAAAATGAACTGTTTCTCTCCCAGTTTCCGTTTATTGTTATCAGCGTTATAGGGATTATTCTGCTTCCTTTCAACACATTTAACCGCAACAAGCGGGAAAAACTGGAAAGCCAGCTTAAAGACGCCAACCAGAAAATTTCCCAGATGGTTGTGATGGAAGAACGGCAGCGGATTGCAAGAGATCTTCATGATACGCTCGGACAGAAGCTCTCGCTTGTCGGCTTGAAAAGTGACCTCGCCGGGAAGCTGATAGACGCCAATCCGGAAGCGGCTAAACGGGAAATCAATGATATCAGCCAGACCTCGCGGACCGCTTTAAAAGAAGTCCGGGAAATGGTTTCTGATATGCGCGGGACGAAGCTGAAAGACGAATTAATCCGCATTGAACAGGTTTTAAAAGCCGCAGAGGTGGAATTTACTATTAAAGACGAAACCACACTCGAAAAGACACCGCCGCTTGTGGAGAATGTGCTCAGCATGTGCTTAAAAGAAGCAGTAACCAATATAGTAAAACACAGTAAAGCAACCACGTGCCTGGTGGAACTGAATGAATCAGTGGATGAGCTGAGTATCCGCGTAAAGGACAATGGAACCGGCATCACCGGAAAAATAGATCCTACAAAGAAAAACGGCCTCCGCGGAATGGAGGAGAGGCTGGAATTTGTAAATGGCACCCTCGAGGTTTTATCCAAAGAGGGGACGGAGCTGTTTATTCGGGTGCCTACTGTCGTGAAACAAGTCAAACAGGAGGGAATGGCATGATAAAAATAGTGATTGCAGAAGATCAGGGAATGCTGTTGGGAGCCCTTGGCTCTATTTTGGACCTCGAAGAAGACATGACCGTGATCGGTAAAGCGAAAAACGGTCAGGAAGCGGTCACGCTCGTAAATCAGTTCAATCCGGATGTGTGTATTATGGACATTGAAATGCCGGTAAAAAGTGGTTTGGATGCAGCAGAAGAGTTGAAAGACCATCCCTGTAAAATAATTATATTAACTACGTTTGCCAGACCCGGTTATTTTGAAAGGGCCCGAAAGGCAGAAGTCGGCGGCTATTTGCTAAAAGACAGTCCAAGTGAAGAATTGGCCGATTCCATCCGGGTCATTATGAAAGGACGCCGCGTATACGCCCCGGAGCTGGTTGATATGGTTTTTCAAAACGATAACCCGCTGACAGATCGGGAAAAACAGGTCATTGAGCTGATCGCCGACGGTAAAAATACAAAAGAAATAGCCAGTGAGCTTTTTATTACAAATGGTACGGTCAGAAACTATATATCTATCATTTTTGATAAGCTTGGCGTTAGCAATCGCATTGAAGCAATTTCTCACTTTAAAGAAAAAGGCTGGTTTAAATAAATAGTATGTAAAAGCCGAAGGCCCTTTATGAAAGGGCCTTCGGCTTTTTTTGAATATTATTTTTGAGAAGAAACGCTGCTGTGGTTCGTTACGCTTATTTTATCATCAACCAGGCTGACGGTAATATGCTCTAATTTCTCTTCATCAAGCATGAGATCCGCAATGCCGTCTTCGACCTGCTCAGCAATTACGCGGCGGAGCGGTCTGGCACCAAAGGCTGGATCGTAGCCCAGATCAGCAAGTTTTGCTTTTGCTTCATCGGACACTTCTACCTTCATGTCTTGTTCTGCTGCTGCTTCTGTGATTTCAGAGAGCATAATGTCAACGATGGTAATTAAGTCTTCACGTTTTAATTCACCGAATTTAACGATGCTGTCAAAACGGTTAAGAAATTCCGGTTTAAAGGAAGTTTTAAGGGATTCAGTTACTTTTGGCTCGTCGTCGTCCTGACTGCCAAATCCAACGCTGACTTTTTTCAAGCCTGTTCCTGCATTGGATGTCATAATGATCACCGTATCTTTAAAACTTACGGTACGTCCCTGGCTGTCGGTCAGACGGCCATCTTCCATAATCTGTAGAAACATGTGCTGCACGTCAGGGTGCGCTTTTTCAATTTCATCTAGAAGAATAATGCTGTAAGGCTTGTGGCGCACTTTCTCCGTAAGCTGTCCGGCTTCTTCGTGGCCGACATAGCCTGGAGGGGAACCGACAAGCTTGGATACAGAATGTTTTTCCATATATTCGCTCATATCAAGCCGGATCATCGCTTCTTTATCTCCAAACATTTCTTTAGCCAGAGATTTGGATAATTCGGTTTTACCAACGCCCGTTGGTCCTACGAATAAGAAGGAACCAATAGGACGGCTTCCTCTGCGGAGACCTGCACGATTTCTGCGGATGGCCCGTGCCACTTTCTGGACAGCGTTCTCCTGGCCGATAACGTCGGCATTAAGGCGCTCAGGAAGATCTTTCATCTTCTGCTGTTCGTCTTTTTGAAGACGGCGTACAGGAATACCGGTTTTGTTTTCAATGATTTCCTGAATAACTTCCACCGTTACTTCTGCTTTGCTCTGGCTGACGGATTCGCCCGCAGCTGCTTTATCGCGCTGGCTCATTAAACGGGTTTCTTCGTCGCGGAGCTGAGCCGCTTTTTCATAGTTTTCCTGCTGGGTTGCTTTTTCTTTTTCTGCTGCTATTTGTTCCAGACGGCTTTGAATTTCAAGCTCATCATCGCTGCTGTGAAGCAGGTTAATCTTCGAACCGGCCTCATCCATCAGGTCAATAGCTTTATCTGGAAGAAAGCGGTCCTGAATATAGCGGCTGGAAAGAGAAACACATGCTTCCAGTGCTTCTTTTGTATAAGAAACCTGGTGGTATGCTTCATAATTTGGCTTTAGGCCGTCCAGGATAGCCACGGCATCGGCGCTGTTCGGTTCATTAACCATAACAGGCTGGAAACGGCGCTCCAGTGCAGCATCTTTTTCAATTTTTCTATATTCATTAAGCGTAGTAGCTCCAATAATCTGAACTTCGCCGCGGGCAAGTGCCGGCTTCATAATATTGCCTGCATCGGAAGATCCTTCGGCGGATCCTGCGCCCACAATTTGATGGATTTCATCAATAAATACAATAACATCCTGTCTGTCCTGCAGCTCTTGAAGCAGCTGTTTCATACGCTCTTCAAACTGGCCGCGGATACCGGTGTTTGCTACAAGCGAAGAAACATCAAGCAGGTAAATCTTCTTGTTTTTCAGCTTATTCGGCACATCGCCTTCCATAATTTTTAGAGCGAGGCCTTCTGCAATGGCTGTTTTACCAACACCGGGCTCTCCAATGAGAACCGGATTGTTTTTGTTGCGGCGGTTCAATGTTTCAATAACCCGCTCTACTTCTTTATGACGGCCGATGACCGGATCGATCATGCCGGCACGGGCTGCGTCTGATAGGTTTTTACCCAGATCATCAAGCAGGCCGCCGCCTTTATTGCCTCCGCCTTTACCGGCAGATGGCTGCTGCTGATTGTTGTTCATCTGCGAATTCATCATATTTTGGAAAAACTGGTCAAATGGGGACTGACCAGGCTGATTACCAAATCCGCTGGAAGGCTGTTTCATTTCCTGGCGGATTTCACGGTAGCATACATCACATAGGTTCATTTTCTGCTGGTAACCATTTATATTCATATTTAATTCAATACGGGCTTCTCGTTGTTCACAATGTTCACATCTCATAGTAGTGAACCTCCTTTTATCTTTAATAGAAAAGATAATGCATCTTAATAATTAGTAAGTGTAATAGCATTTTTTTAGAAAATCAAAGAAATTGCTTTGACTTTGACTATCTTTGATCTTATGAGTTTATTATATACTGACCTTATTTGACTTTCAAGTATTTTTAACTACTTTTTTTAAAAAATTTCTGATTTTCCTCCGGGATTGCAATATATAATAAAAAGTAATCATAAATAGTAATAGTAAGTTCGTTTGATTTGTATTTCCTTAACAATAGAAAGTTAAACATAAAAAAACAGCATCCGGTATAAATCCGAATGCTGCTTTACATGATTTTATTAAATATGAAAAAAAGATTCTGCTTTTTCCGGCTCAAGCAGGTTTCCTACATAGAAGGGACCGAACTTGCCGTAACGGGCGGACACTTCATCAAATCTCATTTCATAAATGATCTTCTTAAATTGCAGGGCTTCGTGGGCAAACAGGGTAACGCTCCATTCCCAGTCATCAAGACCGGCTGAGCCTGTAATAATCTGTTTGACCTTACCTGCATACTTTCTTCCTGTCATGCCGTGGGCACGCATTAATTCCCGGCGTTCTTTAATAGGAAGGGAATACCAGTTGTCGTCGCCTTCCCGCTTTTTATCCATTGGATAGAAGCAGATATGATTCCATTTAGGAAGCACGGGATAAATGCGGCTGCGGAGTTCCGGATTCTCCATCGGATCTCCGCCGTCTTTTGGCGGCATGTAGTTTCCCAGTTCTACGACAGACACGTAGGAATAGGAAGGAATCGTATAGTCAGCCAGCCTGGTTTTGTTAAAAGCATTTTCAATATCGTTTAAATCATTCATCGTTGGACGAAGAATCATAAAAATCAAGTCTGCTTTTTGACCGACAATCGTATAAACAGCGTGGCTTCCGCCGCCGTTGTCCTCGACCTGCTGCCAGTCTTCCAGCATATGAATAAATTCTTTCACAATGCTTTGGCGTTCTTCGCCGGATAATTTTTTCCATTCTGTCCAGTTGATCCTGCGGAGATCATGCAGACAGAACCAGCCATCGAGCGTTTGGGATGCTTCACTCATATATGGTTCACTCCTTTATCTAAAACCTGCTCACGATGTCTACTATACCATAGGTCCACAGGTCTTCAAAAGCAGGAACCAATCTACTTTTTCAGGAAACGGAGAAGGGCGTCTTTATGCTCCTGGCTCTGTCCGGCTTCTCTTTGGGCTGATACTTCCATATCGAGGACTTCTGAAAGGCTGTGTTCAAAGCCCTGTTTCATATTCTGTTTCGCCAATCCATAGGCAGCAGGAGGGATGGAGGCTAACCTCTCGGCATACTCTGCCGGATTTCCAATAGCGGTGATAAGATTGATCCGGAACGCTTCTTCGGCCGATACGGTCTGTCCGAGCATAAGCTCCATTGCTTTGCCCAGTCCGACCAGACGGGGGAGGAAGTAGGAGGCGCCTGCATCGGGTACAAGACCTATTTTTAAGAAGCTGAGCGCCAGTTTGGCCCGGCTGTCGGCAATCCGGTAGTCGCAGGCAAGCGCAATACTCAAACCCGCGCCTACTGTAACACCGTTTAAATAGGCAATTACCGGTTTGGAGATGCTGTCTATTAATACAATCAGGCGATTGTAGGTATCCTGTAAGTAATCGCCGTAATCGAAGCTTTCTGCGCTGTCAGATGAAACGCTTTTCAAGTCGGCGCCTGCGCAGAATGCATCACCGGATCCCTGCAGAATAATAACTTTGACCTCATGGTCCTGTGAAGCTTCCTGAAAGCAGTCGTAAAGCTCTTCGTGCATTTCTTTATTTAAGGCATTTTTAACCTCGGGGCGGTTCAGGGTAATCCAGGCCGTCTGATCTTTGACTTCATATAAGACTGTATGTTGTTTCACGTGAAACCCTCCTTTAGAAATAATTACAGTGCATTGGCTGTTTCTGCGCCATTTAAAATGGCGAATTTGGCATCGAGTCCGACAGCATGCTTCGCGCCGCCGATGACGTGCACCCGTTTGCCTTTTTCCATCAATTCGGAGGCAAGCATTTGATTTGGCAGCTGCCCGCTTGCCGTAATAATGGTGTCGGCTTTTGCAAGTATTTCTCTTTGTTCGTGTAAGATGAGGACACCCTCGGGCGTAATTTCTTTATAGGTCACTTCGCCGATCATTTGTATATTACTGCGGCGGAGTTCGCCCAGTGTAATCCAGCGCGTCGTTTTTCCCAGGCCTTTCGCAAACTTTCGACCCCGCTGCAGGAGCGTAATATCTGTATACCCTTTTTTATAAAGAACTAAGGCTAAGTCACAGGCAATACCGCCGCCGCCGATCATGACAATACTGCCCTGCAGCTCAGCGTTTCCTTCAAAAACATCCCGGTAGGAAAAAACGGTATGGGTTTCCATTCCCTTAATTTTCGGCTGCCGGGGAAGAATACCGGAAGCCAGAATAATATCATCAGCCTTCTGAACCAGCGGATGCTCTGCCGAAATAGAAGTACCAAGCTGAATGGATACGCCAAGTTTTTTCAGCTGGAAAGAATAATAACGAAGTGTTTCATTGAATTCGGATTTACCCGGTACGGTCCGCGCATAGAGAAGCTGGCCGCCGATTTCATCTTTTTCATCAGCAAGCGTTACGTGATGGCCTTTTAGTGCAGAAACCCGGGCAGCCTCCAAACCTGCCGGCCCGGCGCCGATAATTAATATATTTTTGGGAGCAGCTGCTTTATTAATAATAAAGGTCAGCTCCCGCCCTGCTTCAGGGTTGACCATACAGGAAGCGGATTTATTTTCGAAAACATGATCGAGACAGGCCTGATTACAGGCAATGCACGTATTAATTTCTTCCGGTCTGCCATTTATTGCTTTCGTAATAATCTCCGGATCCGCTAAAAATGGCCGTGCCATGGAAACAATGTCTGCTTTATCTTCCTGAAGAATTGCCTCGGCGTCTTCCGGGTTGTTGATACGGTTGGAAGTAATAACTGGTATAGTTACTCGTTTTTTGATAGAGGCGGCGACGGGTGTAAAATAATTTCTCGGTACTTTCATCGTAATCGTAGGGGTTCTGGATTCGTGCCAGCCAATCCCGATATTCAATGCGTCCATGCCGGCTTCTTCAAGCTTTCCGGCCCAGATGATGGTTTCCTCTTCTGTGGTGCTTCCTTCCATTAAATCAAGCCCGGACATGCGGAAAATGACCGGATAATCGGGACCGACAGCCCTGCGGACTGCTTCTGCAACCGTGAGAGGGAAACGAAGCCGGTTTTCAAAAGAGCCTCCCCATTGATCGGTTCGGTGGTTGGTCAACGGAGACATAAACTGATTAAGCAAATAGCCTTCCGACCCCATAATTTCCACAGCATCAAAGCCGGATTTTTTAGCACGCACGGCAGCATCCGAAAAAGCCTGGATCGTGCGCTGGATGTTTTCTTCAGAGAGTTCGACAGGGACGTCTGGATTAATGGACGACTGAAGAGCGGAAGCAGAGACTGGATCAAGGCCGGTGAGCGCTTTATAGGCATACCGGCCGGCATGGAAAAGCTGGACGGCAATACGTCCTCCTGCTTCGTGCACGGCTTCGGTAAGTTCTGTCCACTGCTCAATATCCTTATCCTGGTAAAGGCTCATAAAATTAGCGCCGCCGCTTCCTTCAGGAGTCACAGCTGCACCTCCTGTTACGATCAGCCCAACATGTTCCCGGGCTCGTCGTACATAAAACGCTTTCATTTTTTCCAATCCATTTTCTTCCCCTTCCAACCCAACATGCATGGATCCCATCATTACCTTAGTAGGAAGCACAAGCTGGTTGATAGATATAGGGGAGAGCAAAGCGGGATACGACATTACGCATTCTCCTTTTTTATTTATTTCGAACGGTCGTTATAAATAAGATACTGTTATTATACTCACGAAGAAGCCGGAGTGGCAACCATGGATTGGAATAATTGAATAAAGGCGTTGCGGTTGGCCTTTACTACTTCAGCAGAAAAATAGCGTTCATTAAAAGCGGCACCGGTAGCCTGGTTAATAATAAGAAGGGCAAGAGCAGAAGGAGAAGAGTGATGCAGCAGATTCTGCTGTTCCGCTTCTTCCAATATAGTTGTAAGGTATAGAACCAGGTTTCGTAGAAAACGTCCTACAACTTCATTAATTTTTTCATTATAGGGTGACTGGGCCATATAATTTAATAGAATAGTGTAAAATGGCTGATTATGATCTGGAAGAGAAGCGACCGTTCGAAGATACGCGTGAAATTTTTCAACGGGGTGATGATAGGCATCAACGGTGTTTCGCACATCCTCTTCAGAGACGGCGAATGCTTCCTTCAGAACATCAACAAGAAGATCATTCTTATTTTTAAAATAGTGATAAATCACTCCTGTACTGAGATCGGCTGTTTTTGCTACATCCTTAATCGAAAAATGGTCAAATCCATACGTCAGTATGCATGTTTTTGCGGATTGGATAATCTGCTCCCGGCGGATCATTTCCATACCTAATTTAGGACTCATCGTCTTTGCCTCTTTTCATTGATTGTTTAACGGGGAAAAATGTGAAAATAGTATAGCATGGAGAGGAAGAATTGAATACAGCGCATCTATTTTTAATAGTATATTTATATAATTTATGCAATTGTATTCACTTCTATTAATATTGTAAACGCTTTTAAGACAAGCTTTCATTTTGTTTTCTTAATTCCGAAAATTAGAACTATGATTATTTTATGCATTTTCGTTTATTTTTCGGTGGAATAAGAGTATCCTTAAGAGTAGAGAAATGAAACCTGAATGAATTCATTGCAGCGAATCGATACGCCTTTAGTTACCCTATACTTCCTGAACGGTTTAAATAATAAAGGAGGAATTTTAGTGAGCGATCTCTTCGTCGAGATTAAAGAACAAGTCAAAAAAGATCAACCTTCCATTGTATTTCCAGAGGGAGAAGATGATCGTATAATAAAAGCGGCAGCACAGCTTGCAGCAGATGGCCTGCTGAAGCCGATTATTATCGGCCTGGAAGATGAAGTGAAGGAAAAAGCAGCCAGTCTTGATGTTTCCCTGGATAAGGTGCAGATTATTGATCCTGTTCAATACGAGCATTATGAGGAATTAATAACGGCTTTTGTAGAGCGCCGTAAAGGAAAAGAAACAGAAGAAAGCGCACGTGAAAAACTGAAAAACCCAAATTATTTCGGTACGATGCTGGTTTACCTTGATTACGCTGATGGTCTTGTGAGCGGAGCCGTGCATTCCACGGGTGATACGGTTCGTCCGGCACTTCAAATTATCAAAACAAAGCCGGGGATTCAAAGAACGTCCGGCGTATTTATTATGGTAAAAGAAGACCAGAAGTTTGTATTTGCGGATTGCGCAATTAATATTTCACCAAATGCAGAAGAGCTATCAGAAATTGCGATTGCTACGGCAGAAACAGCTAAAGCTTTTGACCTGGATCCTAAAGTAGCCATGCTCAGCTTTTCCACTAAAGGATCGGCTTCTTCAATTGAAACAAGAAAAGTTTCGGAAGCTACCGTAAAGGCACAGAAGGACCGTCCAGACCTTGTTATTGATGGTGAATTCCAATTTGATGCTGCATTTGTACCGGCAGTAGGGCGTCAAAAGGCTCCTGATTCACCTTTACAGGGAGAAGCTAACGTGTTTATTTTCCCAAGCCTCGAATCCGGAAATCTCGGCTATAAAATTGCCCAGCGTTTAGGTGGATACGATGCTATCGGCCCTATTCTTCAGGGATTAAATAAGCCGGTAAATGATCTTTCGCGCGGATGCAGTACAAAAGACGTGTATAAGCTTGCTTTAATTACGGCAAAGCAGGCAATTATGGAAAAAAAAACTCAAGTAACGAACCAAAAGTAAAATAGTGCGGCAGTAACGCAGAAAAGGCATGGAACCTATAATGTTCCATGCCTTTTCTATAGCACGCTGTTCTCCTAAAGAGTATAATAAAAGCAAAAATAATCATAGGAGGCTGTTTTGTCCAACCGCAGAAGCAATGTTCGTTTTTATTTTACTGACAATCCTCTAGATGCCACAGTACATGTACATAAAATTAAACAGACGGAAGTGAAAAGCAAAGCAGGTCCTATACAAATACTTGATATTTCCGGAAACGGGCTGCAGTTTTTCTCACCGCTTCGTTTTCAAGTAACAGATGAGGTTCTGCTGTGCTTTAATTTCCGCGTAACGCAGAAATGGTTTAACGTTTACGGCCGCATAAAAAGACAGTGGCAGTCAGAAACGGAGCAAGGGTACATTTACGGGGTTGCCCTTGAATTTGAAGAATATGCCGCCAAAACCTCTTTAATCCAGACGGTTCACCAATTGAGGCTGGAGCAAGAATGAATGTCGGCCGGTTCAGCCTGCTTTATCCTTTAAAGCGATCTGCCGGGAGGCCCTTCACTCCTGGAGAATAAGAAAATACATACCCCGCTAAAGGTTCCTGTTTCTGGTCTTCTTCTGTTAATTTGTTGCGGGCTGTAGTTATATAAAGATCGGTAAGATGTTCTCCTCCAAATGTGCAGGAGGTGATTAATGATGCAGGGAGAAGCAGTTCGTCCTGTTTTTTTCCTGTATCCGGATTCCAGCAGCTGACCCGGCTGCCTTCAAAATGGGCAATCCATAAATTACCGTCCGCATCGATAGTCATGCCGTCGGGTTTGCCCTGTTCCTCCGAGAAATCAATAATAAGCTCAGGAGAACGAATAGCGCCGTCCTCCACGGAATAATCAAACTGAACAATAGATTGAGTAGGCGTGTCAATATAGTACATAGCCCGTTTATTATTATTCCAGGCAAGTCCATTGGAAGTTGTTACCGGTGACCATTTTTTCTGTACTTCCATCGAAGGATCCAGACAGTACAAAGCAGCATCCTCCGGTTCTCTAGTAAGGGAAATAGTACCTGCCCAAAATCGTCCTGCCGGGTCACACTTTCCATCATTAAAACGATTGTTAGGCTTATGTTTTTCCGGGTCGGCAACTGCTGTAAAAGATGAATGGTCAAAATCTATAAAATAAAAACCATGCTGAAGGGCTGCTATCAGCGTTCCTGTTTTGGAAGAAGGAGCGACAGCACCGGGCATTTGGTCAAGTTTAATAGATCTGGTTCGTTTTGTGTTTGGGTTATATTCATGAATAAATTGTCCGAGGATATCCACCCAGTAAAAAAGCTGCGATTGTTCATCCCACACCGGGCTTTCCCCAAGCATTGCCTGTTCACATATGACCTCTTTCATTTCTCTTGCCACCTGCATCGCCCCCATTTAAATCTTTTGCGAAGATTTATATTTGTTTACTCAATTCCCTAAATAAAAGATTCATAACCGTAGGAAGCCCAATTAAATTATGATTATATTTACAATAAAAGTTAAATATTTAATATTTAAAAATTTATGTATTATTTTGTAATTTTAAATAGGGCATCCGTGCTCTATTTCGAAGGATGTGATATAATTTACAAATCCTTTTATTCAGATTTTTCTATATATTTAACATAAAGATACAGAGGTGGAGAGAGAAATGAAGTATGGTTTTGCGAAGAGAGTCCGCCATATGCAGTCATCGGCCGTAAGAGATATATTAAAAGTAGTAAACAAAGGAGACGTTATTTCCTTTGCAGGCGGACTGCCGGATGAGAAATTGTTTCCTGTGGAAGCAGTAAGGAAGGCCTTTGATCAGGCATTGTCCTCCAATAACAAAGTGCTTCAGTACGGTGAAACAGAAGGAGTACCGGCTCTTAAAGAAATACTCGCAGAGAGAATGAGGCAGAAGCAGATTGAACGGGAGCCGGAACATATACTGGTTACCTCGGGCTCCCAGCAGGCGATTGATTTGTTTGCACGGATAATGTTTGATCCAAGAGATATTGTTTTAACGGAAAATCCCACGTATCTGGCAGCACTTCAGGTGTTCCAGTCCTATGAAGTAAATATTGTTCCCGTAGACTCAGATGACGACGGAATGCTGGAAGAGGATCTCGAAGAGAAAATTATCCGATTAAAGCCTAAATGTATTTATGTGGTTCCGACCTATTCTAATCCGGGAGGAAAAGTGTGGTCATTGGAACGCCGGAAACAGCTGATGAAACTCGCTAAAAAACATCATGTTATTGTGTTTGAAGATGACCCTTACGGCGATATTAAATTTGATGAAGCGGATACGGTGCCGCCGCTTGCTTCAATGGATAATAATGAATATGTAGTATACACAAGTACTTTTTCAAAAACAGTAGTACCTGCCATGAGGACCGGGTGGATCGCAGGACCTTATCAGATTATCCGTATGATGGCTCAGGCTAAACAGGCGACAGACCTTCATACTAATTCCTTAACCCAGCATGCCCTTGTACACTTAATGAATGAATTCGATCTGGATGAGCATATCCGTATGCTCTGTACCGAGTATAAAGAGAGGATGCTGGTAATGAAATCACTGCTCGATAAAGTGGACGGAGTCAGCTATATTGAGCCAAGAGGAGGTATGTTTTTCTGGGTGAATATGCCGGAGCAGGTAAATACAACGGCACTGCTCGCTGAAGCAGTGGAGAGTGGAGTAGCGTTTGTGCCGGGGGCTCCGTTTTACGTTAGGAAACCCGAACAAAATACACTGCGTTTAAATTTTACTAACGCAGACCCGGAAAAGATAGAAAACGGTATGAAAAAGCTGGTTGAAGTGATGAATAATTCCTACACAAGCAGCGTATATTAAATAACACTACACAAAAAAGCCGCCGAAAGGGCGGTTTTTTGTGTTATACCTTTATTGAACAGCAGACAGGAAATGTTGAGTCGAACGCAGCTTTAATGAGTTTGAACGCTTTAGAACAAAAGGATGGTTCACTGTCTTTGATTAACTTTCAGCTGTATAGTGAATTCTGCTTGAAACTTATCCTGCAAAGGGATAGAATCAAAAAAGATAAAGAGGTCCTTTCTTCAATGATAAAAAGCCGATAGGTAGAATTTAGCACTTATGCTTATATGAATAAGCAAAAAATACATATGTTTCACGTGAAACAATGGGTAAATAATGAAACGGGGTATATGATGCACAAATGGATGATTCAATTCGGCATGCTGCTGGCCATTGTTTTCGGCGGTTCTTTTTTATTTCAGCTGTTAAGAGGCGATGGACCGCAGGAGGCATTTGCTGTGTTGGGAATAACGGGAATTTTACTTCTTCTGATTGCGGGATGGATGAAGAAAAGAGAATCAACGAATGAATGAAAAAAAGAGCCCGGGGTAGTGCACCCCAAAAGTTAGAGTAAAATCTAACGTTTGGGGTGTTTTCTTTGGCTAAATATAGTGATGCGTTTAAAGAACAACTGGTTCAGGAATACCTTCGCGGTCCTAAAGGATATAAACGGTTGGCTAAAAAGTATGGGCTACCGTCCATGAGTCCGATAAAAGAATGGGTCGATGCTTATCGACTCTTGGGCCGAGAGGGATTAAAAAGAAAAACGAAAAAAAGCACCTACACTGGTTCCTTTAAATGGGATGTTTTATACTGGAGAAAACAAAGAGGAGCTTCCCTTCAGGAGACGGCGGAGGCCTTCGGCCTCCCTCGTGCTTCATTGATCGCCGCCTGGAA
>NZ_RAPK01000014.1 GCF_003610495.1 Sinobaca qinghaiensis
GTGCGCCGATGATAATTGGGGGGCGACCCCCTGTGAAAGTAGGACGTTGCCGGGCTACTGCAAGCACTTTTCCCTTAAAGGGAAGGGTGCTTTTTTTATATGTTTTTTTATATTATACTTTCTTCTAAGCCGTGCTTTCATGGTTTTGTTTATGCAAAACGAAGAACGGAGGGGTGAGGATGGAATCTATGTTTGAACATGATCTGGCTGTTATATTTATACGTCTTTTAGCAGCTGCCTTTTTAGCAGGTGCTATTGGAATAGAACGGGAAGTTAAGCGGCATCCTGCTGGTTTTCGTACCCATATGCTTGTTGGGACTGGGGCCTGTCTGGTTATGATTATGGCGTTATTTGGATTTCAGGATTATTTGCTTTCAAATAATGACATTGTTGCATACGATCCATCCAGGCTGGCTTCTTACGTTATCAGCGGGGTTGGTTTTCTTGGAGCCGGAACTATTATTGTTCAGGGAGCATCTATTAAGGGACTCACTACCGCTGCCTCTATTTGGGTAGTGGCTGCTATCGGGCTGGCTGCAGGAGCGGGTATGTATATTCCAGCGGCTTTTACTACTTTTATTGTACTGCTCAGCCTGATGCTGTTAAATAAGGTGGATCGTTTGTTTCGTCCGTTTTCAGCGCCTACTTCCATTACTGTAACTATGCATAAATATGCAGGTACTTTAAGCGGTATTATTCAGGCCCTGGAAAATCATAAAGTTCTGGTGTCTAAAATAAAAGAACAAAAAACGGAAGAGGGAAAAGATACAAGGATATTTACCCTTCAGGTTGAGGTGCCTCAATCCGTGGAACAGGCTGACTTGTATGACGCTCTATATTCTCAGAGCGGGACCATAGAAGTTGAGGTTACAATGACTATAACTTGAAATAGATTTGCATTTGTATTATATTAAAGTCAAAGATAGTCAAGGTCAATACCTTGTTATTGTTACGCGTTAGACCCTATAACGGCAGCGGACAGGAGGGTAAACCAATGAAGAATATATCAGATATTATTGAGCACTACCTTAAACAAACGTTAACACAAAGCGAAAAAGATTTAATTGAAATAAAAAGAAGTGAGCTGGCTAAACAGTTTGAATGCGTACCTTCACAAATTAATTATGTTATTAGTACCCGATTTACAATTGAAAAAGGTTATGTGGTGGAGAGTAAACGAGGCGGCGGCGGGTATATACGTATTATCCGTATTAAAGTAGACGATCATGTAGAATTGGTGGACCAGATTGTTGAATTGATTGGAAATAAGGTAGACCAGGTGTCTGCTGAAAGTATTTTAATGAGGCTGTTCGAAGAAGAAGCTGTTTCTAAGAGAGAGGCTAATATTATGCTTTCCGCTATAGATCGTACGGTACTGGCTTTAAAAGATCCGGAAGAAAGAGATTTTCTCAGGGCTCGTTTATTAAAAGCTATGCTTCAAAGTCTTCGATACCGATAAGCTAATTATAGAAAGGAGGGCTCAGCCATGCTTTGTCAAGAATGCCAGCAGAGGCAAGCTAGCCTTCATTTTACTAAAATAGTAAATGGTCAAAAAACGGAAGTTCATTTATGTGAAGAGTGTGCAAGGGAAAAAGGGGAGACTATTCAAGGTACGAATAGTTACTCCATTCACGATTTGCTTTCCGGTATATTAAAATTTGATAAGCCATTAAAAGACGAAGCCTCCACTTCGTACACTAAAGCACCAAAACCATTGGTATGTGATAACTGCGGTCTGTCCTATGAACGGTTTGTAAAAACCGGGCGTTTTGGATGTACACACTGCTATGAGGCTTTTGAAACAAAATTAGATCCCATTTTCAAAAAAGTACACAGCGGCAACCTTCGTCACTATGGGAAAATACCCAAGCGGTCCGGAGCGCAGATGCAGGTACAGCGTGAGATTGATGAAGAGCGTCTAAAACTTAAAGAATCAGTGGCAAAAGAAGAGTTTGAAAAAGCTGCGTCTATTAGGGACTATATTAAAGAGCTTGAGCAGCAAATGAAACCGAAAGGAGAGGAAGGCTGATGTCTCTGGAACGGTTTATATCAAATGCTCTAAGCCCGTGGATGAAAGAAGAAAGCGGAGCAGAAAAAGATATCGTATTAAGCACAAGAATCCGTTTTGCCAGAAATCTTAATGATTACCCATTTCCTATCATTTCTTCAGAACACTCTGCAGAAACGCTGAGAAGTTTTGTTTCTAAAGAATTAACAGAAAGCAGCGAAAGTTTCGCAGGCAGCCTGGAGCTGCTGAATATGGAAGACCTTTCTAAAAATGAAAAAACGATGCTGGTCGAAAAGCATTTAATCAGTCCTCATCTTGCAGAGCGCAGTACAGCCGGGGCGGTACTTTTAAACGAAAAAGAATCTGTCAGCCTAATGGTCAATGAAGAAGACCATTTAAGAATTCAGTGTTTATTTCCTGGATTTCAGCCGGAAGAGGGTCTTCGTTTTGCCAATGAGCTGGACGATTGGGTGGAAAGCAAAGTAACATATGCTTTTGATGAAAAACGAGGTTTTTTGACGAGCTGTCCGACCAATGTCGGCACAGGCATGAGAGCCTCTGTCATGATGCATCTGCCTGCACTTGTTATGACAAAGGCTTTAAACCGGTTTCTGCCGGCGATTAACCAGCTCGGTTTTGTCGTACGTGGTATTTACGGCGAAGGAAGTGAAGCGCTCGGCAATCTTTTTCAAATTTCCAACCAGACCACTCTCGGAAAATCGGAAGAAGATATCGTCGAAGATCTGCAGGGAATCGTGCTTCAGATTATTGAACAGGAACATGAAGCCAGACGCTCGGTGCTTAAAACTTCCCGCATTCAAATAGAAGATCGTATTTTCCGGTCGTATGGAATACTATCAAACAGCCGAATTATTGAAACAAAAGAAGCGGCAAAACGCTTATCAGATGTTAAATTGGGAATTGACCTTGATTTAATAAACGATATAAAGGGTAATATTCTAAATGAGCTGATGATTCTTATGCAGCCGGGTTTTTTACAGCAGTACGCAGATCAACCGCTGGAGGCAAAAGAACGCGATGTGAGGCGGGCTGCTTTGATTCGGGAACGAATGAAAATAGAACCTCGCTGACCATATTCGGTTATTCTTCTACGCTTTTCATTTAAAATAGAGGAATTATTTATATATATTAGGTACAATCAACTAAAGGACTTAACTAACCTACGGAGGTGCATGGATATATGATGTTCGGACGATTTACAGAAAGGGCACAGAAAGTATTAGCCCTCGCGCAAGAAGAAGCCATTCGCCTTGGCCATAATAATATTGGTACAGAGCATATTTTACTTGGTTTGATTCGGGAAGGCGAAGGTATCGCTGCGAAAGCTCTTCAGGCTCTTAATCTGGGAACAGATCAAATACAAAAAGAAGTAGAAGCTTTAATTGGTGCCAGCCAGGAAGGCTCCAAAACGATTCATTATACACCGCGTGCAAAGAAAGTAATTGAGCTTTCTATGGATGAGGCAAGAAAACTTGGTCATTCCTATGTGGGAACAGAGCATATTCTGCTTGGATTAATCCGGGAAGGCGAAGGTGTAGCGGCGAGAGTCTTAAATAATCTCGGTGTAAGCCTTAATAAAGCACGCCAGCAGGTTCTTCAGCTTCTTGGAAGCAACGACGGCTCAGGCAGCCATCAGCAGCAGCCATCCGGCACAGGTGCATCCAATGCAAGCACGCCGACGCTTGACAGCCTGGCTCGTGACCTTACAGCTGTAGCAAAAGAAGAAGGGCTCGATCCGGTAATAGGAAGAGCTAAAGAGATAGAGCGTGTTATTCAGGTGCTGAGCCGGCGCACGAAAAACAATCCAGTACTTATCGGGGAACCGGGTGTTGGTAAAACGGCTATTGCAGAAGGTCTCGCTCAGTCTATTATAGCCAACGAAGTGCCGGAAATTCTCCGCAATAAGCGCGTAATGACTCTAGATATGGGGACAGTAGTAGCTGGAACCAAATATAGAGGGGAATTTGAAGACAGGCTTAAAAAAGTAATGGAAGAAATCCGCCAATCACAGAACGTCATTTTGTTTATTGACGAACTGCACACTTTAATCGGTGCCGGCGGAGCTGAAGGCGCTATTGACGCATCCAATATTTTAAAGCCGTCCCTTGCCCGCGGCGAACTGCAGTGTATTGGTGCAACAACGCTGGACGAATATAGAAAGTATATTGAAAAAGATGCGGCACTTGAGCGTCGCTTCCAGCCTATTCAAGTAAATGAGCCGACAACGGATGAATCCGTTCAGATTCTGGCTGGACTTCGTGACCGCTATGAAGCACATCACCGCGTAAAAATTACGGATGATGCTATTGCAGAAGCAGTAAAGCTGTCAGACCGTTATATTCCAGACCGCTTCCTTCCGGACAAAGCTATTGACCTGATTGATGAAGCGGCTTCCAGAGTTAGGCTGCGTTCGTATACAGCTCCTCCAAACCTAAAAGAGCTGGAGCAGAATTTGGAAGAAACAAGAAAAGAAAAAGATGCAGCTGTTCAAAGCCAGGAATTCGAAAAGGCAGCTTCTCTGCGCGACAGCGAACAGCGCCTGCGTGAAGAAGTAGAAGAGATGAAAAACAAATGGAAAGAAAAACAAGGTCAGGAAAACACGGAAGTAACGACGGAGGATATTGCAGAAATTGTTGCAAGCTGGACCGGTATTCCTGTTTCTAAAGTAGCTGAAGAGGAAACAGACCGCCTCTTAAGAATGGAAGAGATTCTTCACGGCCGTGTCATTGGACAGGATGAAGCAGTAAAGGCTGTTTCTAAAGCTGTCAGAAGAGCAAGAGCAGGACTGAAAGATCCAAAGCGTCCAATTGGTTCCTTTATTTTCCTTGGTCCAACTGGTGTTGGTAAAACAGAGCTGGCACGTGCTGTGTCCGAGACGTTGTTCGGAGATGAAGAGTCCGTTATCCGGATAGACATGTCCGAGTATATGGAACGTCATTCCACTTCACGTTTAGTTGGTTCTCCTCCAGGATATGTAGGGTATGAAGATGGCGGACAGCTTACCGAAAAAGTACGCCGCAATCCGTATTCTGTTATCCTTTTGGATGAAATTGAAAAAGCTCACCCTGAAGTATTTAATATCCTGCTTCAGGTGCTAGAAGATGGTTTCCTAACGGATTCCAAAGGTCGCAGGGTCGACTTTAGAAATACGGCTATCATCATGACATCCAACGTTGGTGCGAGCATGCTGAAGAAAAATAAATATGTTGGTTTTGCTACGCATACCGATGAAAATAAAGATTATAACAATATGAGAGATAAGGTAATGGGAGAATTGAAAAATACATTCCGCCCGGAATTCTTAAACCGTATTGATGAAATTATTGTGTTCCACAGCCTGGAAAAAGAGCACATTGAAAAAATCATTGTTCTTATGGCTGAAGAATTGAAAAAACGTGTTGCCGAGCAGGGTATTATTTTCGACCTTACCCAAAGCGCCCAGCAGAAAATCGCCGACGAAGGCTACGATCCGGAATACGGAGCAAGACCGCTTCGCCGCTCACTTCAAAAGAACGTAGAAGATCGGCTTTCAGAGGAGCTTCTGCGTGGAACGATTGAAAAAGGAAGCACCGTTGTGATTGACGTAAAAGACGGAGAATTTATCGTGGATACAAAATCAGGAGCGAAAGCATAAAACGGTTTTCCTGGAAAAGCTGTCCGGAAGTGCGTGTTCGCACTACGGACAGTTTTTTTCATCATAAAGCATGCTTATGGTTATAAACTGAGGTATCGAAGAGAACGGGAGAGTATATATGGCCAAAACAAAAACAAAATTCGTCTGTCAGGAATGTGGATATGAAACAACTAAATGGATGGGACGCTGCCCTTCCTGCAACCAATGGAATACGCTGGTGGAAGAAATGGAGACTCCGGCTGCCGGGAAAGGCGAACGCCGCTCTTTTAATGAAAACAATAACCAGCAGCCCCAATCCATCACAAAAATAGCAGGAGATCAGGAACCCAGAATTAAAACGTCCATGGAAGAGCTGAACCGGGTGCTTGGAGGCGGCATTGTGCCGGGCTCTCTTGTTCTGGTCGGTGGTGATCCGGGTATTGGTAAATCGACCCTGCTGCTGCAGGTTTCTGCTATTTTGGCAGCCAGGCAGAAAAAAGTATTATATATTTCAGGAGAAGAGTCGATTAAGCAGACGAAACTAAGAGCCGACAGGCTTCACGTCACGTCGGATACGCTGTATGTATATGCGGAAACGGACATGGATTTTATCGAAAAAGCAATTGATAATATCAAACCGGATCTGGTTATTATTGATTCCATTCAAACCGTACACCAGCCGGCCGTTACTTCTGCTCCTGGAAGCGTTGCACAGGTTAGAGAATCGACCTCTGCCTTTATGAGAATTGCCAAAAGCCGTAATATTGCTATATTCATAGTAGGCCATGTCACAAAACAGGGTTCGATTGCCGGGCCGAAACTGCTCGAACACATGGTGGACTCTGTTCTATATTTTGAAGGAGAAAGGCACCATACTTTCCGTATTCTCCGTGCTGTTAAAAATAGATTTGGCTCGACAAATGAAATTGGTATTTTCGAAATGAAAGAAGCCGGCTTGGAGGAAGTGAAAAATCCGTCGGAGATTTTCCTGGAGGAACGTACGAACGGGATGGCTGGCTCCGTGGTTGTTGCTTCATTGGAAGGAACCCGTCCTATTCTAGTAGAGATGCAGGCATTAATCGCCCCTTCGAGCTTTGCTTATCCAAGACGGACGGCCACAGGTGTAGATCAGAACCGGATCGCTCTTTTGATGGCAGTGCTTGAAAAAAGGCTTGGCATGCTGCTTCAAAACCAGGATGCCTACATCAATGTCGCAGGCGGTGTGAAGCTGGATGAGCCGGCCGTAGACCTCGGAATTGCGGTCAGCATTGCATCAAGTTTTCGCAATCATGCCACTTATCCGGGAGATATCGTTATCGGCGAAATCGGCCTTACAGGTGAAATCCGTCGGGTATCAAGAATTGAAGAAAGAGTGCGGGAAGCCGCCAAACTGGGCTTTACGAGAGCTATTATTCCTAAAAAAAATATGGACGGCTGGACGCCTCCTGCTAAAATAAAGGTCATAGGTGTAACAACACTGGAAGAAGCACTGGATACAGCCATATCCCGCTAATATCTGCAGAAAAAGAAGAAATAGATCATGGAGGTCATAGAAATGGAAGAAAGCCGTCATACGTTTATGAGAGAGGTGCTGCGCTATATTGCTCCGGGAACGGAGCTGAGGCGCGGTATAGACAATGTGCTGAGGGCCAACACGGGAGGGCTTATTGTTTTAGGATATACGGATCAGCTGAAAGAAATGGTAGACGGCGGCTTTTATATCAATTGCGCGTTTTCTCCGGCCTATTTATACGAGCTGTCTAAAATGGACGGAGCGATTATTTTAACAGCGGACGGATCCAAAATCCTATATGCCAACACTCAGCTGGTTCCAAACAATGATATTCCTTCAAGTGAAACAGGTATACGCCACCGCACTGCCCAGCGGGTGGCAAAGCAGACCGGAAGCCTGGTCGTTTCTGTATCGCAGAGACGAAGAGTCATCACGCTCTATAAAGGAGAACACCGTTACTCCCTGCGTGAAATGGAAATGATTTTAACAAAAGCCAACCAGGGGATTCAGACTCTTGATAAATACAAGTCGGCTTTAGATCAAAGCATTATTAACCTGGGAGCTTTAGAGTTTGAAGAAACAGTTTCTTTTCAGGACATTGCCCAGGTGCTGCACCGTACAGAACTCGTGCTTCGTATTAAGGAAGAAATTCTTAATTATGTGCTTGAGCTTGGTACGGAAGGACGGCTGATCACCATGCAGCTTGATGAACTGCTGGCCGGCATGGAACAGGAAACAAATGACCTCATCAAAGATTACGTAAAAGACCCTAACACCAGCGCTGAGGCGGTGCTGAAGGGGCTTTCTAAATTGAACCGAAACGAACTGCTTAATGATAACGTAATAATGAGAGTGCTTGGTCATCCTGAAGCCGCTACTATACAGGACCAGTCTATTTCGCCGCGCGGATACCGGATTTTAAATAAGATTAAGCGGCTGCCGCCATATATTATTGAAAACGTCGTGCAGGGATACGGTGGTCTTTCGCTTATTACGGAAGCGACTATTGAAGAACTGGACGAAATTGAAGGAATTGGAAGCGCGAGGGCGAAGAAGATTAAAGAAGGTCTTCAGCAGATTCAGGAACAATTGTTTTTGGAAAGACATGTGTAAACCAGCAGTAAAATAATGAAATTAGGGTATTGATTTAATAAGGAGGTGGATGGCACGGTGTTACGATTTATTGTACAGCTGTTTTTGATTTTGGCTGGAGCTACGCTGGGATTCATTTTTATTCCTGACATTATATTTTTATTTAATCTTACATCGATTCCTGCATGGCTGGCCAGTCCATATATTGGTGGGATAGTAGGGGCAGTTATCTTCTTCGGCGCTACTTTTTGGCTCGCAGATTACATTGTGAAATGGATGAAGCGTTTAGAAGATGCTATTTTAAGAGCGCCTATTACAGATGTTTTATTTGGAACGCTGGGCCTGGTCTTCGGTCTGTTTATTGCGTTTCTTGTTACGATCCAGCTGAATACCCTGCAGATTCCTGTTGTTAATTCGGTACTGCCCGGGTTCATAAGCTTCTTTCTCGGTTATTTCGGCTTTCAGCTCGGATTCAAAAAGAAAGAAGAGCTGATGGGGCTTTTTACGTCCACCCGTAATGCCGAAAGGGACAAAGAGAAACAGGAAGCTCCTCCCGTCTGGAGCAGTAAAGATAAAATTCTTGATACAAGCGTTATTATTGATGGACGCATTGCTGATATCTGCCAGACTGGATTTATTGAAGGCAAAATGGTTATCCCGGAATTTGTACTGGAAGAGCTTCAGCATATTGCGGATTCTTCGGACGTGTTAAAGCGTAATCGGGGAAGGCGCGGTCTTGATATTTTAAACCGCATTCAAAAAGAGCTGGATAATGAAGTGGAGATTTTCGAAGGAGATTTTGAAGACATACAGGAAGTGGACAGCAAGCTCGTTAAGCTGGCTAAAGTAAGAGAAGGCATCGTAGTAACTAATGATTTTAACTTAAACAAAGTCTGCGACCTGCAGGGCGTACCGGTGCTGAATATTAATGATTTAGCCAACGCCGTGAAGCCGGTGCTTCTGCCGGGCGAGGAATTAGCTGTACAGGTGATAAAAGATGGAAAAGAACATAATCAAGGCGTGGCTTATTTAGATGACGGAACAATGATTGTCGTTGAAGGCGGGCGCGATCATATTGGTAAGACGCTGCAGGTACTGGTCACCAGCGTTCTTCAGACGAGTGCGGGCCGTATGATTTTTGCAAAACCTAAATTAATAGAAAAAGCGTTATAATGCCCTTTCCTGCCCGGAAGCCTTTGCGGCTGCGAGGCAGGATTTTTTGCGCAGGCAGGTAAACATCATTCGGGACAGGGCGGCAGAAGAAGATATACCATTGCTTTCCTGCCGCTAACAAGTGTATTATAATATGGGACTTTACGTAATGATAAAAGCATGTAATTGGAGAGGTTTTATGAAGTATGCGGTAGTAATTCCGGCAGCGGGACAGGGAAAAAGAATGGGGGCAGGTCACAATAAGCAGTTTTTGATGCTGGAGGACCGTCCGCTTATCATTCACACGGTTTCTGTTTTTGAAAAAGATCCGAACTGTGCCAAAATCATTGTAGTAGCCAATCCATCAGAAATCACCGATATGCGGGTGTTATTTGAAAAATGGAATATAAAAAAAGTTACCAATGTGCTGGCAGGGGGAAAAGAAAGACAGGACAGCGTGTATGAAGGGTTAAAGGTTTTAACTGAAGACGAAATTGTACTGGTCCATGATGGAGCCCGACCGTTTATTGAAGCCTCCCGTCTAAAAGACCTTGTCCAAAAAGCTTCCGAGACAGGTGCTGCCGTACTGGGTGTGCGTATGAAAGATACCGTAAAGCGCGCAGCAGGTGGTTTAGTTATTGAAACAATTGACCGGAGCAGTCTCTGGGCCGTCCAGACTCCCCAGGCTTTCCGTCTTCCCATCGTATTGGAAGCATACCGGAGGGCAGAAGAGCAGAAGATTGTCGGAACCGACGACACCAGCCTTGTGGAAAAGATGGGGCACCCGGTTCATATTGTGGAGGGGGGCTATGATAATATCAAGCTCACGACACCAGAAGACATGATCACGGCGATCGGCATTTTACAAAAAAGACGAGGGGAATAATACATGAGAATTGGACACGGATTTGATGTACACCAGCTCGATGCGTCCCGTCCGCTGATTATAGGGGGCATTACCGTTCCGCACAGTAAAGGTCTGATTGGACACTCTGATGCGGATGTGCTCCTTCATGCGGTTACAGACGCCATATTAGGTGCAATCGGCGAAGGGGATATAGGAAAGCATTTTCCCGACACCGATCAGGCATTTAAAGATGCTGATTCAGCTGTACTGCTGGAAAAAGTAATGGAAACCGTTGCAGAGCGCGGGTACCAAATTGGAAATATAGATGGCACCATTCTGGCGGAAAAGCCTAAAATGGCACCTCATATCCAGAGTATGAGAGAGCGGATTGCCGAGATTACAAAAGCAGACGTATCTCAGGTGAATGTAAAAGCAACGACAACGGAAAAACTTGGGTTTACAGGCCGTGAAGAAGGCATTGCAGCCCATGCAGTAGTGTTGTTAATAGAAAAATCGTAATAAGAAAGGGGAGTACAGTATGAGCAGGGAAGTAAGAGTAAGATTTGCACCAAGTCCTACAGGACATCTTCATATTGGCGGAGCACGCTCTGCTTTATTTAATTATCTTTATGCGAAAAGCCAGGGCGGGAAATTTGTTATCCGGATTGAGGATACGGACCAGGCACGAAATGTAGAAGATGCTACAGAAAAGTTAATGGAGAGCATGAAGTGGCTTGGCATTGAATGGGATGAGAGCATGGATATCGGAGGGCCGCATGAGCCTTACCGTTCCATGGAACGTCTGGATACGTATGAAAAGCATCTGCAGCAGCTGCTTGATGAAGGAAAAGCTTACTACGACTATATGACAGAAGCCGACCTGGAAAAAGAAAGAGAAGCTCAGCTGGCAAAAGGAGAAGCTCCTAAATACAGCGGGCGTGACCGGGATTTAACGCCGGAGCAGCAGAAAGCCTATGAAGACGAGGGATTAAAGCCCGTTGTCCGTTTCAAAGTGCCGCAGGGCCGACATGTTGTCGTGGAAGATGCTGTACGGGGCAACGTTACATTTGAAACCGACGGCATCGGAGATTTTGTTATTGCAAGAAGAGACAGAATCCCTACCTATAACTTCGCCGTCGTGATTGATGACTATTTGATGGAAATCAGCCACGTGATCCGGGGGGAAGAGCATTTGTCCAATGCTCCGCGCCAGGCGTTATTATTTGAAGCCTTTGGATGGGAAAAACCGACTTTTGCCCACGCGTCCCTGATTTTAAATCCGGACCGTCAGAAAATGAGCAAACGCGATGAGTCAATCATTCAGTTCGTTGAACAGTACAAAGATTTGGGCTATCTTCCCGAAGCGTTAGTGAACTTCCTTGCTCTTCTCGGCTGGTCCCCAGTGGGAGAAGAAGAATTATTTGACCTGAAGGAACTGGAAAAGCAGTTTACGCTCGACCGCGTTTCAAAGGCACCTGCCGTTTTTGATAAGGATAAGCTGGCGTGGATGAACAACCAGTACGTGAAAAAAGCCGACGTAGACCGTCTGACCGTTCTGGCACTGCCTCATCTGCAGAAAGCAGGCAGAGTAGCAGAGAATCCTTCAAAAGAAGAATACGAGTGGATTACGCAGCTCGTCGCTCTGTATCAGGAACAAATGCATTACGCAGCGGAGCTTGTTGAGCTGACGGACTTGTTTTTTAAAGAGGAAATTTCGTATAATGAAGAAGCACAGGCGGTACTTAGCGGAGAAACAGTGCCGGAAGTGCTGAAACAGTTCTCTAAAGAACTGGATGAACTGGATACGTTTGAGCCGCAGGAAATCAAGTCTGCTATCAAAGCAACGCAGAAAGCTACAGGACAGAAAGGCAAAAATTTATTTATGCCAATACGTATAGCTGTTACAGGTCAGGCCCATGGTCCGGACCTGCCGAATACTATTGCCCTGCTCGGTAAAGAAACCGTGCAGAAACGTTTGGAGCAGGCTGTCCACGTATCATAATTTTATAAGTAGAGCATAGATGGGAAAAAGTATGAAACGCTTTTCTATACAGAGAAAACCGCACAGGCTGAGAGTGGTTTTGAAAAAGGTTTCTGAACATGCCTCCCGGAGCCTTCTGTTGAATGAAGTAGGCAGAAGCGGCAGTGATGCCGTTATGACATCATGAAGAAGAGCCGGAAATAGTGCTCTTAAAACAGAGTGGAACCACGCGGAAGCGTCTCTGTGCCCCAGGGCACAGAGACGCTTTTTTTCATTAATGGCGCAGCTCAAGAGGAAGGAAGGGAGACAAATGAGTATGTGGAGAACGTTTAAAAATGATATTGATGTTGTATTCGATCAGGACCCGGCCGCAAGAGGAAGAGTCGAAGTGGTCATGACTTATTCAGGCGTCCACGCTATTTGGTTTCACCGGATTGCCCACTGGATGTGGAAGCGTAAGCTGTATTTTCTTGCCCGGCTGCTTTCCCAGTTCAGCCGTTTTATTACTGGAATAGAAATCCACCCGGGAGCCGTTATCGGACAGCGTCTGTTTATCGACCATGGAATGGGTGTAGTAATAGGAGAAACATGCGAAATCGGGGATAATGTGACGATTTACCAGGGAGTTACGCTGGGAGGAACAGGAAAAGAAAAAGGCAAACGGCATCCTACCATCGAAGATCATGTGCTCATTGCCACCGGTGCGAAAATTCTCGGCTCTATGACGATCGGCCAGCATTCCCGTATCGGCGCCGGATCCGTTGTTTTAAAAGAAGTACCGGCTAATTCTACTGTAGTAGGAATACCGGGACGTGTCGTAGTACAAAACGGTATTAAAGTAGAGCAGGATGGACTCGATCATCATAATCTTCCGGATCCGGTAGCCGATCGATTTAAAGAACTGGAACAGGAGCTAACTCAGCTGAAAAAAGAACTGGAAGCATATACACAAACGGAAACGGTCCGTTCATCGCAAGGGAGAGAAAGGTAATGGCGATCCATTTATACAATACGCTGTCACGAAAGAAAGAAAAATTTATTCCGCTTGAGGGCAATACAGTCAAAATGTACGTGTGCGGACCTACGGTATACAACTATATTCATATAGGTAACGCCCGCCCGGCTATTGTGTTTGATATGATCCGGCAGTATTTAACGTATTCCGGATACGACGTTCAATATATGTCTAATTTTACAGACGTAGATGACAAAATTATCCGGGCGGCTAAAGAACTGGGAGAAGAAGTTCCTGCGCTTGCGGAGAAATTCATTTCAGCCTATCACGAAGATACAGCGGCATTAGGAGTAAAAAAAGCGGATCTTCATCCGAGGGTAATGGATACGATGCCGGAAATCATTACATTTATCGAACTGTTGATTGAAAAAGGTTATGCCTATGAATCACAGGGGGATGTCTATTTTCACACCCGCTCTTTCGAGAACTACGGCCAGCTCTCGACCCAGTCGATTGAGGATCTGCAGGCAGGTGCCCGTATTGAAACAGGTGATAAAAAAAGGGATCCGCTTGATTTTGCACTCTGGAAAGCGGCGAAACCCGATGAAATTTCCTGGGAGAGTCCATGGGGAGATGGCCGTCCAGGCTGGCATATTGAATGTTCCGCTATGGTGAAAAAATACCTGGGGGATACGATTGATATCCATGCAGGTGGACAGGACCTTTCTTTTCCCCATCATGAGAACGAATTAGCTCAGTCGGAAGCGCTGAATGAGACGAAGATGGCTAATTACTGGATGCATAATGGCTATATTCAGATTGATAACGAAAAAATGTCCAAATCCCTTGGTAATTTTATTCTCGTTCATGACTTAATTAAGCACCACAAACCGGAAGTAATCCGCTTTTTTATTCTTCAGTCCCACTACCGAAGCCCGCTTAATTTTAGTGAATCCCTGCTGGAAAGTGCAAAAAGCGGACTGGATCGTATTCAGACGACAGTACGCAACTTAAAGCACCGGATGAAAGAGAGCGCAGATCTGGGAGAAGCAAAACCGTGGATTGCGCTCGCTGCCGAAAAAAAGCAGGCCTTTCTAAATGAAATGGACGATGATTTTAACACCGCTAACGCAGTAAGTGTGTTGTTTGATTTAACGAAAGCTGCCAACCAGTATCTGCAGGAATCCCATTCATCCAAGCTTGCCCTGGAGACGTTTATTTCCACTATTGTCGAATTAGGAGATATTTTAAGCGTGCCGATGGAACCGGAGGAGCGGCTGCTGGATGAAGATATTGAACAGTTGATAGAAGAAAGAACAGCGGCCCGGAAATCTAAAGACTTTGCCAGAGCGGATGAGATAAGGGACCAGCTTAAAGACATGGGGATTATTCTGGAAGATACACCCCAGGGCATCCGCTGGAAAAGGGAGTAGACAGATGCTGGAAACGCTGAGGAAACAAATAGACGCAAAGCAGCTTAACGCCCTGGCGCTCGCTTATATGGGTGATGCTGTACTGGATTTATATATCCGCCAGTATTTAATTGCAGAAGGAAAAGTACGGCCGCACCGCCTTCATTCCCAGGCGGTCTCCTACGTGTCGGCCAATGCCCAGGCAAAAGTTATACAGGAACTCTGGGACAGCGGCCAGCTGAGCGAAGAAGAAGACCGTATTTCCAAAAGAGGGAGAAATGCAAAGTCCGGAAGTGTGCCTAAAAATGTGGACGTATCTATATACAAAAAGAGTACGGCCTTTGAGGCGCTTCTCGGCTATTTATATTTTCAGAATCAAATAGAACGTATGGAAGAAATAATTGCATTTGCTATTGAGATGTCAACGGCAGATGGAGAGGCGGATAAATAATGGAAGAATGGATTTCCGGAAAAAATGCAGTGCTGGAAGCCCTGAAGGCCGGCCGGGATATTAATAAAATATGGCTGGCGGAAGGAACGGGAAAAGCCCAGACTCTTGCGGTACAGGAAGCAGCTAAAGAAAAAGGAGTACTGGTGCAGAGTGCGCCAAGAAAAAAACTGGATGATCTAAGCGGAAATCAAAAACACCAGGGAATAGTAGCTTCCGTAGCTGCCTACAGCTATGCGGAAATGGAGGATTTGTTTGCGAAAGCAGAACGTGCGGGAGAAGATCCGTTTTTTCTTATTCTCGATGAGATAGAAGATCCGCATAACTTAGGCTCTATTTTGAGAACGGCCGATGCAGCTGGTGTTCATGGAGTGATTATTCCAAAAAGACGATCAGTCAGCCTGACGCAGACAGTAGCAAAAACGTCGACCGGAGCAATTGAGCACATTCCCGTAGCCCGGGTGACCAATTTAGTTAGAACCATGAAGGAATTAAAAGACAGAGGGGTATGGATAGCAGGGACTGATGCGTCAGCAAAAGAGGATTACCGGCAGATGCAGGCAGATATGCCTCTTGCGCTGGTTATCGGCAGCGAAGGAAAAGGCATCAGCAGGCTCGTAAAAGAAACGTGTGATTTCTTAGTGGAAATCCCGATGAAAGGGCATGTTACTTCGCTGAATGCCTCCGTAGCAGCAAGCCTCCTGATCTATGAAGTATACAGGAGCCGCCATCCTAAAGGCAGTTCTGCCCGATGAAAGACATTTTGCTGGTAGACGGCTATAACGTTATCGGAGACTGGCCGGAACTCAAAGAGCTGAAAGAGTATGACCTGGCCGGGGCCAGAGACAAACTGATTCAGGATATGGCCGAATATCAAGCGTTTAAAGGCTGGACGGTTAAAGTGATATTTGACGCGCATATGGTACCGGGACTGGGAAAAAAATATCATGACTTTCTTCTTGATGTTATTTATACCAAAGAAAAGGAAACGGCTGACGAACGCATTGAACGTCTTGTCAGCGAATTAAAAAATGTAGAAACAAGAGTTCATGTAGCAACCTCTGATTACGCGGAGCAGTCCCATATATTTGGAAGCGGGGCCCTCCGTAAATCATCCCGGGAACTGCGTCTGGAAATGCAGGTCGTTAAAGACGGAATAGCCAGGCGGGTAAGGGAGCAGAGGGAAGAAAACAAACGGTCGGAACTGCCCTTGTCAGATGAGTTAACAAAAATTTTCGATAAATGGCGTCGGGGAGACAGATGAAGTATTGACGCTTTTGTGAACAGTACTATATACTTGACCTATATTAAATTTTTGATAAGTGCAATTATTTAGAGAATTCCAGTTGTCTTTTATGCTGTAAGTTACAAGCTTGAAAAAAGGTAATTTTTCCTTTTTTTAAGCTCCTTTTGTATCACTTCGCTAAACACCAAGTATTAGAAACAAAGGCTTTGCTCTGCAGGGCCGGCTTTTTCTACACATATTTGATTTATGAAGGGCGGAGGGATTGTATTGGGTGCAGACCTCAAGGAACTAAAACATCGGTATTTTGAGACAAATGCAGACGAAACGCTGGTAGCTAAAGCAAAAATTGGTGACGTTGTATCCCAGGAATTACTTATTAATAAATACAAAGGTTTTGTACGGGCCAAGTCAAAATCCTATTTTCTTATCGGTGGAGATCATGATGATATCGTTCAGGAGGGGATGATTGGCTTATACAAAGCAATCCGGGATTTCAACAGCGAAAAGCTGTCTTCATTCAGGGCGTTTGCAGAGCTTTGTGTGACAAGGCAGATCATTACCGCTATTAAGACAGCCACCAGGCAGAAACACGGCCCTCTGAACTCGTATATTTCACTTGATAAACCATTATACGATGAAGAATCCGAGCGGACGTTGTTAGACGTCGTTTGCGTGTCCAAATTCAGTAACCCGGAAGAACTTCTCATTAATCAGGAAGCCTTCTCTGATATTGAAGAAAAAATCAACGAAATCTTAAGCGATTTTGAGCAGCGTGTACTTGCACTTTACCTGGATGGAAAATCCTATCAGGAAATATCCATGGAACTTAACCGCCATATCAAGTCAATTGATAATGCGCTGCAGCGGGTAAAGCGGAAAATGGAAAAGTATGTTGAAATGAAAAGCCTCATTTGTTGAAAATGGGCTGTTATTATTATTTCCATTGACAGCGCTTTCCTGCGTTGTTATGATATACCTACAAGTTAAACAGCGGATGGAGTCTATGATAACCGTACATTTCCTACTTTAGAGGAGTGTGCGGTTTTTTACTCTATCTGATTTCCAAATTATAGAAACAAAAGGCGGAAATGGATGTACCACAAAAGAGGAGGCTAATTATGTTTGAATTCGTAGCCGAAGCATTTGGCACGATGATTTTAATTATTTTTGGAGGTGGTGTAGTAGCCAACGTAAACTTAAACAAATCTAAAGCAAAAGACGGTGGCTGGATAGTAGTAGCTATCGGCTGGGGACTTGGGGTTATGCTGGGTGTTTACGCTATAGGCCAGTTTACAGGGGCCCACTTAAACCCGGCTGTGACGTTAAGTTTTGCCCTTATTGGTGAATTTCCATGGGGAATGGCAGCTACTTATATTGCCGGTCAGCTTTTAGGAGCCTTTTTAGGAGCTGTTATCGTTTATTTTCATTTTCTGCAGCATTTCAAAGCAACAGATGATCCCGATGTAAAACTGGGTGTTTTCTCCACGGATCCGGCTATTCCGCACCCGTTCTCCAACGTACTTAGTGAATTTATTGGAACCGCTGTCTTAATCGCTGGACTGCTGACGATTGGTGCTAATGAATTCAGCGAAGGTTTAAACCCTTTAATTGTCGGTCTTCTGATCGTAGCTATTGGTATTTCACTTGGAGGTCCGACGGGGTATGCGATTAATCCAGCGCGTGACCTTGGGCCGAGAATTGCCCACTTTGTTCTTCCTATAGAGGGCAAACGTGATTCCAACTGGCAGTATGCGTGGATCCCGATTGTAGGGCCAATAACAGGAGGCATGTTTGGAGCCTGCCTGTATCAGGTAATATTTACAGAGGCCGGTACGGCTTTGTTTATAGGTTATTCTATTTTCACCATCATCTTTCTTGCAGCTGTATACTTTATCGGGGCACGTGCTCAGCGTTCCCAGCATAGCAATACGAAAACACAAAACTAAATTGAGGGGGACATAGAAATGGCAGACAAGTATATTATGGCAATTGACCAGGGCACTACAAGTTCGAGAGCTATTTTATTTAATAAGAAGGGGTTAATTGTAGGAACATCCCAGCGTGAATTTAAGCAGTATTTCCCAAAATCCGGGTGGGTGGAGCATAACGCCCAGGAAATCTGGAGTTCGGTTCTTGCCTGCGTTGCACAGGTTCTTTCTGAAAATGATATTTCCGCGGAGCAGGTAGCCGGTATCGGTATTACCAACCAGCGGGAAACAACAGTTGTCTGGGATAAACATACCGGCAAGCCTGTTTACCACGCTATCGTATGGCAGTCCAGGCAGACCATGGATATATGCAATGAACTTAAGGAACAGGGTCATAACGATACTTTCCGTAACAAAACCGGCCTGTTAATTGATGCTTATTTCTCCGGCACAAAAATTAAATGGATTTTAGATAACGTAGAAGGAGCAAGAGAAAAAGCGGAAAATGGCGACCTTCTCTTCGGTACGATGGATACATGGCTCATTTGGAAGCTGACAGGCGGAAAAGAGCATGTAACAGACTATACCAACGCTTCAAGAACCTTAATCTATAACATTTATGACCTGCAGTGGGACGATGAACTGTTGGAAATTCTGGATATTCCTAAGAAAATGCTGCCGGAAGTAAAACCATCCTCCGAAGTATACGGCAAAACAATTGATTATCATTTCTTCGGACAGGAAATTCCGATCGCCGGGGTAGCCGGCGACCAGCAGGCTGCATTATTCGGCCAGGCCTGCTTCGAGGAAGGCATGGCGAAAAATACGTACGGCACCGGGTGCTTTATGCTCATGAACACCGGAGAAAAAGCCGTATCCTCCGATCACGGCCTGCTGACTACAATTGCCTGGGGTATTGATGGCAAAGTCGAGTATGCTTTGGAAGGCAGTATTTTCGTCGCCGGCTCAGCTATTCAGTGGCTCCGTGACGGACTTCGTATGTTTAGTGACGCTGCCGCCAGTGAGCGCTATGCAGAGCGGGTGGATTCGACAGAAGGCGTCTACGTTGTACCTGCTTTTGTCGGTCTTGGTACTCCATATTGGGACAGCGAAATGCGCGGGGCAGTCTTTGGTTTAACGAGAGGAACGGAAAAAGAACACTTCGTACGTGCTACGCTTGAATCACTTGCCTATCAGACGAAGGATGTTCTTGCTGCTATGGAGGCAGATTCCGGTATTGAAGTAAAAACACTCCGCGTGGATGGAGGAGCCGTAGCAAATGAATTTTTGATGCAGTTCCAAAGTGATATCCTCAATGTGCCGGTAGAGCGTCCGGGCGTAAATGAAACAACCGCGCTTGGAGCAGCCTACCTGGCCGGACTTGCTATTGGGTTCTGGAAGGATAAAAGCGAAATTGCAGAACAGTGGAATCAGGATAAACTCTTTAAACCTGCAATGACCACAGAAAATAGAGACAGCCTTTATAAAGGCTGGAAGAAAGCGGTAGAAGCCGCCCAGGTATTCAAACCTTAATTTCCGTATTATCAAAATAAACAGAACCGGTGCAGAATTATCTGTGCCGGTTCTGTTTATTTTCTGCTTGTAATATGAGCAGAGGCTGCATTGACAATGCCTCTCCTATATGGTAAATTAACTGAGCGTATGCAAACCACGTGAAGAGATTCAAGGAGGCACTTAATGCGGGAGAAGGTAGGCTTAGCGTGTACGACTTGTTTATCTAGAAACCACATAACAGAAAAGAACAAACAAACGCAGACACACCGCATTGAGATGAAGAAGTTTTGCAAACACTGCAATGCGCATACCCTTCATCGAGAGACGAAATAAGCGGTTGTTTTTTTATTGGCAAAAAACAGACAAAAACGTAAATGTTATGGAAATTATCATATACAAGCAGGATACTTTATATGCTGGTTGAATATATAGGGAGGTGCCACTATGGCAGAAAGTACAAAGAACCCAGTGAAATTTCTAAAAGAAGTCGGCGGTGAGATGAAGCGGGTGACATGGCCGACGCGCAAAGAGCTGACAAAGTATACCATCGTCGTAATTATTACGATTATTTTCTTTGTTATCTTTTTTGCAATCGTAGATCTCGGACTGTCTGAATTGGTGCGTATTTTCCTATAATCGTCTGTTGCAAAAGGTAGAATGAATTGTTAGAAAAGGAGGTCGTCCGCGACCACATGGAAAAAAGCTGGTTTGTTGTTCATACTTATTCCGGATACGAGAATAAAGTAAAAACCAACCTGGAAAAGCGCGTAGAATCAATGGAGATGACAGATAAAATCTTTAGGGTTCTCGTGCCGGTTGAAGAAGAAACAGAAATAAAAGATGGTAAAAGCAAATCCGTTACAAGAAAAGTATTTCCTGGATATGTTATCGTGGAAATGATTATGACCGATGATTCCTGGTATGTTGTACGAAACACGCCGGGCGTGACCGGATTTGTTGGATCTTCCGGAGCGGGCTCCAAGCCGACGCCGCTTCTGCCGGATGAAGTAGACCGTATCCTAAAGCAGATGGGTGTAGCCGAGCCGAAGTCCGAAATCGACCTTGTACTCAAAGAAACGGTAAAAGTAAAAGAAGGTCCGTTTGCCGACTTTACTGGAAGCATCGAAGACATCAACATGGAAAAACGCAAAGTAAAAGTATTTGTAAACATGTTTGGAAGAGAGACTCCTGTAGAGCTTGAGTTTAACCAGGTGGAAAAGATTTAAAATCATCCCTTGCAGTTATGGACTACAGGTGGTAAGATTTTAATGTTTGGTAAGTATTTAAATTAAAATCAGCTGTAAAACAGTTGTTTTTTAAATGAGTGGGAGGACTTAAATGTCCGATGAACCACATCACGGACTAAGGAGGTGTGTCGCGTGGCTAAAAGAGTCGACAGAGTAGTTAAATTGCAAATTCCAGCTGGTAAAGCAAACCCAGCTCCGCCGGTAGGTCCAGCATTGGGTCAAGCAGGTGTGAATATTATGGGATTCTGTAAAGAGTTCAATGCTCGTACTCAGGATGAAGCTGGAATGATTATTCCGGTAGAAATCACTGTATATGAGGATCGTTCCTTTACATTTATTACGAAAACGCCGCCGGCTGCTATTTTGCTTAAAAAAGCAGCAGGAATCGAAAGTGGTTCTGGTGAACCGAATCGCAATAAAGTAGCAACGGTTAAACGTGATCAAGTACGTGAAATCGCAGAAACGAAAATGCCCGATCTTAATGCTTCTGACGTAGATTCAGCGATGCTCATGATTGAGGGTACAGCTCGCAGCATGGGTATTACTGTAGAAGACTAAGAACTGACGATAGGCCTTGCGAAGGTTGCGACACTGTTGCCAGTATGGGACGGATAATGTTGCAACCTTTCATAGTGGGAGGTATAACCGCTAAAACCACAATCGAGGAGGAAAAATAAATTGGCTAAAAAAGGTAAAAAGTATCAAGACGCCATCAAGCTCGTTGACCGCGATCAGCAGTACAGCGCGGAGGAAGCAATCGAGCTTGTGAAAAAGACGTCTATTGCAAAATTCGATGAGACAGTAGAATTAGCTACTCGTCTTGGTGTAGACCCTCGTAAAAACGATCAGCAGATCCGCGGAGCAGTAGTCCTTCCACACGGAACGGGCAAGACGCAGCGCGTGCTTGTTTTTGCAAAAGGCGAAAAAGCTCAGGAAGCTGAAGCAGCTGGAGCAGATTTCGTTGGAGAAGAAGATCTTGTTAACAAGATCCAGCAGGGATGGTTTGAATTCGACGTAGTTGTTGCTACTCCTGACATGATGGCTCAGGTTGGTAAACTAGGACGTACGCTTGGACCAAAAGGTCTTATGCCAAACCCTAAAACCGGCACTGTGACAATGGATGTAACAAAAGCTATTGAAGAAATCAAAGCTGGTAAAGTAGAATACCGCGTAGATAAATCCGGTAACATTCACGCACCAATCGGCAAAGTATCATTTGGTACAGAGCAGTTGGTCGAGAACCTTACGACGATTATCGACACGTTGGTAAAAGCAAAGCCGGCAGCATCTAAAGGTACGTACGTAAAGAACGTAGCTGTTGCTTCGACAATGGGACCTGGCGTGAAAATCAGCAGGAGCACATTGAAGAATATCAGATAATGATTGACTTTCGTCGTTATTGCCGCTATGCTAAGTAGCGTTATAAATATAATTGTATATGCCGCAGACAGCAGGAGCGATTTTATCGCTTAATACTTCCTGCCGAGGTGTTTTCTTCAATTTCAGCTGAAATTGAAATATAGAGAACAAAGCCCTCCAGTCTGTGTTATGACGAAGGGGCTTTTTCTTATGGGTCTCCCATAGGAAGTCTGTCTGTCATACATGTACGAAGATGAAAAAGCAGGAGGTGTAGCAGATGAGTAAAGTGATTGAAAGAAAAGAAACGGTCGTTAATGAAATTGCTGAAAAGCTTGAAAGCAGTGTTTCTACTATCGTAGTTGATTATCGTGGGCTGAACGTTACGGAGGTTACTGAACTTCGTCAAAAGCTTCGTGAAGCAGGAGTAGATTTCAAAGTCTACAAAAACACGATGACTCGCCGTGCGACTGAAAAAACGAACCTTACTGACCTTGATGAGCATTTGGTGGGACCTACAGCCATTGCAACAAGTAAAGAAGACGTAATTGCGCCGGCTAAAGTCTTAAACAACTTCGCTAAAGATCATAATGCACTCGAAATCAAAACAGGAATTATTGAAGGCCGTGTTGTTTCTCTCGAAGAAATTACGCAATTGGCTTCTCTTCCTTCCTACGATGGAATGGTATCTATGCTTCTTAGCGTACTTCAGGCTCCAATCCGGAACCTTGCTCTTGCAACGAAAGCAGTGGCAGAGCAGAAGGAAGAAAATGCATCATAATCACCGAAAGGTGTCGTAACAAAAATACAAATTATATTGAAGGAGGATTAACAATGAGTAAAGAAACAATCATTGAAGAAGTAAAGGAAATGTCCGTTCTAGAACTAAACGACCTTGTAAAAGCAATTGAAGAAGAGTTTGGTGTAACAGCAGCAGCGCCAGTAGCAGCAGGTGCTGGAGCAGCTGAAGTAGAAGAAGAGCAGACTGAATTCGATGTTATTCTTGAATCTGCAGGCGCTTCTAAGATTAACGTAATCAAAGTTGTTCGCGGAATCACTGGCCTTGGCTTGAAAGAAGCTAAAGCACTAGTTGATGGCGCTCCAGAAACAATCAAAGAAGGCGTAAGCAAAGAAGACGCTGACGAAGTTAAATCTCAGCTTGAAGAAGCTGGCGCATCTGTAGAAGTTAAGTAATACCCAGAGACAAAAACAAAAGGAGTTTTCTCTGCTTAGCGCAGGGGAGGCTCCTTTTTTTAGCTTTCTGCTGAAACGGGCAATTGTTTGCCCAAACTCATATAATTGATTATGATAAAATATACGATCTATCATAAAAGATAGAACAAACGACAAAAATGGGGTGCAGCAGTGAGTGATCATTACTTTAATAATCAGCCGCAGGTGAAAAGCGAAGAAATTACTATTACGAGTTACCTTCGAGGAGAAGAAAAGAAGTGGATCAGCGATCGCGGCGTTTTTTCCCGAAAAGAAGTGGATTTTGGCACAAAAACAATGCTTGATGTTTTTGAATGGCCTTCCATAGAAGGAAACCTGCTTGATATTGGCTGTGGTTACGGCGTTGTAGGGATAACCCTGGCCGGAGAAACGGATCAGGAAGTGTACCTGACCGACGTAAACGAACGAGCGCTTCAGCTTGCCCAAAAAAATGCGGATAAGCATAGAGTAAACAATGTTCATGTTATTCAAAGTGATTTGTATCAAGGCCTCGGCACGCAGACGTTTGCTGCTATCCTGAGTAATCCTCCTGTCCGTGCAGGAAAGAAGGTAGTGCATGCTATTATAGAAGATGCTTACAGTCGTTTGAAAACGGGCGGGGAACTTTGGGTTGTGCTTCAGAAAAAGCAAGGGGCGCCTTCGGCGAAAGAGAAAATGGAAGCTGTGTACGATGAAGTGGAACTAGTGAAGAAAAATAAAGGCTACTACATTCTCAAAGGAAAAAAACATTGACCTCTGTTGCCATTTGTGATATTATCATTTAATGCGTACATCTATATACTATGCTATAATGATCTAACGTAGATCAACTTCAATTTACTTCCACACCAGCCCTAAAAGAATAAAAACGTCAAGCATTCTTCGTTTCCTAATTAATATAGTGGTTTTTCCAAAAGAAACCATTATTTTTTGATGCGTGGAAATAGACATGGGCGCTTTCCATCCATCAAATACTACCAAATATTACTTAAACGAGTGATACCATATAAGACCTCTTGCCTTGGAATAGGGAACGGGTCTTCTATGTTTCTATAATATTTATCGCTAACCGACATGGGTCCATCATCTGGGCAACCAGATGAACATTATGTGAGATTTGAGGGGTGAAGCAGTTGGCAGGTCAATTAATTCAATTTGGACGTCACCGCCAGAGAAGAAGCTACGCAAGAATCAATGAGGTATTGGAGCTTCCAAACCTTATCGAGATTCAGACTTCTTCCTATCAGTGGTTCCTTGATGTAGGAATCAGAGAGATGTTTCAGGATATCTCTCCAATTGAGGATTTCACTGGAAATCTGATTCTGGAATTCATCGATTACAGCTTAGGAGAACCTAAATATTCAATAGACGAGTCGAAAGAACGCGATGTAACTTACAACGCGCCGCTTCGTGTAAAGGTTCGCTTAATGAATAAAGAAACAGGCGAAGTGAAAGAACAAGAAGTATTTATGGGTGATTTCCCACTCATGACAGATACAGGCACGTTTATTATAAATGGTGCAGAGCGCGTTATTGTATCGCAGCTCGTTCGTTCGCCAAGCGTATATTATAACGAAAAAGTAGATAAAAACGGAAAACGCGGCTATACTGCTACGGTTATTCCTAACCGTGGAGCATGGCTCGAATTGGAAACAGACGCTAAGGATATTGTCTATGTCCGCATCGACCGGACAAGAAAAATTCCGGTTACGGTTCTTCTTCGTGCGATTGGTTTTGGCTCTGACCAGGAGATTATAGATCTCCTGGGAGAAGATGAATACCTGCGCAACACGCTTGAAAAAGATAATACAGACGGCATCGATAAAGCCCTTCTGGAAATTTATGAGCGCCTCCGTCCCGGAGAGCCGCCTACTGTCGACAGTGCAAAAAGCCTTCTTAACACTCGTTTCTTCGATCCGAAGCGTTATGATCTGGCAAATGTAGGCCGCTATAAAATGAATAAGAAGCTTCACATTCAAAATAGATTATTTAACCAGAAGCTGGCAGAAACGCTGGCAGATCCAGAAACCGGCGAAATCATCGCTGAAGAAGGCGTAGTAATGGACCGCCGTACACTTGACCGTATTCTTCCTTACCTTGAGAACGGCCTTGGCTTCAAGAAATTTTCTGTTGCCGGAGGAGTGATCGAGGAATCGGAATTAGACGTTCAGTCTATTAAAATTTATTCTCCAAGCGACCAGGATCAGGAGCAGGTAATTAACGTTATCAGCAATGGTAATATCGATACTGGTATCAAGAATATTACTCCTGAGGATATTGTTGCTTCCATTAACCACTTCTTCAATCTGCTTCATAGAGTAGGAAGAACAGACGATATTGACCATCTGGGCAACAGACGCCTTCGTTCTGTAGGGGAGCTTCTTCAAAACCAATTTAGAATTGGTCTTTCCCGTATGGAAAGAGTGGTACGGGAGCGTATGTCAATCCAGGACCCAAGTGCGATTACGCCGCAGGCGCTTATTAATATCCGCCCTGTTATCGCATCTATTAAAGAGTTCTTTGGAAGCTCTCAGCTTTCCCAGTTTATGGACCAGACCAACCCTCTGGCAGAACTAACGCATAAGCGTCGTTTGTCTGCATTGGGACCCGGTGGTTTAACACGGGAACGTGCCGGTTTTGAAGTTCGTGACGTACACTATTCCCACTATGGAAGAATGTGTCCGATTGAAACCCCGGAAGGGCCGAACATTGGATTAATCAACTCCTTGTCCAGCTATGCCCGTGTAAACGAATTTGGGTTTATCGAAACGGCTTACCGCCGCGTCGACCCGGAAACGGGTATTGTGACAGAGCAGTGTGATTATCTGACGGCAGATGAAGAGGATAATTATGTTGTAGCACAGGCAAACGCAAAGCTTGCCGACGACGGCCAGTTTGCCGATGATAATATCATTGCCCGTTTCCGTGGAGAAAACACCATTGTTCCTAAAGCGAAAATCGACTACATGGACGTTTCACCAAAGCAGGTAGTATCTGCTGCAACGGCATGTATTCCTTTCCTGGAAAATGATGACTCCAACCGTGCTCTTATGGGAGCAAACATGCAGAGACAGGCAGTGCCGCTTCTTGAACCGGAAGCACCTATCGTCGGAACGGGTATGGAATATGTTTCCGCCCGTGACTCCGGAGCTGCAATCGTTGCCCGTACCAATGGTGTAGTTGAAAGAGTAACTGCCCGTGAAGTACAGCTCCGCAGAGTGGAGACGGTAGATGGAAAAGAAGTAAAAACGGACGTTGACCGTTATAAATTATCCAAATATATTCGTTCCAACCAAGGAACAAGCTATAACCAGCGCCCAATCGTCAGCGAAGGCGATCAGATTGAAAAAGGCGAAGTGCTTGCTGACGGCCCATCCATGGATAAAGGCGAAATGGCCCTTGGCCGTAACGTATTAGTAGGCTTTATGACATGGGACGGTTACAACTACGAGGATGCGATCATTTTAAGTGAGCGTCTCGTAAAAGATGACGTTTATACTTCTGTCCACATTGAGGAGTATGAATCAGAAGCACGGGATACGAAGCTTGGACCTGAAGAAATCACAAGAGATATTCCAAACGTAAGTGAAGATGCTCTTAAGAATCTTGACGACCGTGGTATTATCCGCGTTGGTGCAGAAGTGAAAGATGGAGATATTCTTGTAGGGAAAGTTACACCTAAAGGGGTAACAGAGCTTACGGCAGAAGAAAGACTTCTTCATGCAATCTTCGGCGAAAAAGCCCGCGAAGTTAGAGATACTTCTCTTCGGGTGCCTCACGGTGCAGACGGTATCGTACTTGATGTGAAAATATTTAACCGTGAAGACGGAGACGAACTGCCACCCGGCGTGAATCAGCTTGTACGTGCTTATATCGTACAGAAGCGGAAGATTCATGAAGGGGATAAAATGGCCGGACGTCACGGAAATAAAGGTGTTATTTCCCGTATTCTTCCAGAAGAAGATATGCCTTACCTTCCGGATGGAACGCCGATCGACATTATGCTTAACCCGCTTGGTGTACCTTCCCGTATGAACATTGGACAGGTGCTTGAGCTTCACTTGGGAATGGCAGCCCGTGCTTTAAATATGCACGTGGCAACACCGGTATTTGATGGTGCTAACGAGGATGATGTATGGGATACGATTGAAGAAGCCGGTATGGCAAGAGACGGAAAGACCGTTCTCTACGACGGCCGAACAGGCGAACCGTTTGATAATCGTGTCTCCGTCGGAGTCAGTTACATGATCAAGCTTGCCCACATGGTAGATGACAAGCTTCACGCTCGTTCTACTGGTCCATATTCTCTCGTAACGCAGCAGCCACTGGGTGGTAAAGCTCAGTTCGGCGGCCAGCGTTTCGGTGAAATGGAAGTATGGGCACTGGAAGCATATGGTGCAGCGTACACGCTTCAGGAAATTCTGACCGTTAAATCAGATGACGTAGTAGGACGTGTAAAAACGTATGAAGCTATCGTCAAAGGGGAAAACGTGCCGGAACCAGGCGTGCCTGAATCCTTTAAAGTATTAATTAAAGAACTTCAAAGTCTGGGAATGGACGTAAAAATGCTTTCCAGTAATGAAGAAGAGATTGAAATGAGAGATCTCGACGACGAAGATGAACAATCTGGAGATAAGCTGAACTTGAAAATGGAATCCAGTGAAAATGCTTAAAGACGGTTTCAGTCAAAAGAGCGGAAAAGAGCAAGGGTCTGTCCCGGCTCTTTTTCCTGCCTTTTTGTTTGCACCGCCATCCCATAGTTCGAAAGGGAGGTCTACCTCTTGATAGATGTGAATAATTTCGAGTACATGAAAATTGGTCTCGCCTCACCAAGTAAGATCCGTTCCTGGTCACGCGGTGAAGTAAAGAAGCCGGAGACTATTAACTATAGAACGTTAAAACCAGAAAAAGACGGCTTGTTTTGTGAGCGTATTTTTGGTCCTCAAAAAGACTGGGAATGCCACTGTGGAAAATATAAGCGTGTCCGTTATAAAGGTGTTGTCTGCGACCGCTGTGGAGTAGAAGTAACACGTTCAAAAGTCCGCCGCGAGCGTATGGGACACATTGAACTGGCAGCGCCTGTTTCCCATATCTGGTATTTCAAAGGTATTCCGAGCCGTATGGGCCTTGTGCTTGATATGTCTCCGCGTTCCCTTGAAGAAGTTATCTATTTTGCTTCCTATATTGTGACAGAGCCTGGAGAAACATCGCTTGAATACAAGCAGCTTCTCTCTGAAAAAGAATACCGTGCCTACTACGATAAGTACGGCCGCGGCTTCTCTGCGCAAATGGGTGCAGAAGCGATCCGCAAGCTGTTGATGGATATCGATATGGATAAAGAAGTAAAGCTTTTAAAAGAAGAGCTGGAAACAGCTCAGGGACAGCGTCGTACTCGTGCCATTAAACGCCTAGAGGTGCTTGAAGCGTTCCGTCACTCCGGTAACGATCCTTTCTGGATGATCCTGGATGTACTTCCGGTTATTCCACCGGAACTTCGCCCAATGGTTCAATTAGACGGTGGACGTTTTGCGACATCTGACTTGAATGACTTGTACCGCCGGGTTATTAACAGAAATAACCGTTTGAAGCGCCTGCTTGATTTAGGGGCTCCAAATATTATCGTTCAAAACGAAAAGAGAATGCTGCAGGAAGCTGTAGATGCTCTTATCGATAATGGACGCCGTGGACGTCCGGTTACCGGTCCTGGTAACCGTCCATTAAAATCCCTTTCCCACATGCTTAAAGGTAAACAGGGACGTTTCCGTCAGAATCTACTTGGTAAACGTGTCGACTATTCCGGTCGTTCTGTTATCGTGGTAGGGCCTGCCTTGAAGATGTATCAGTGCGGACTTCCTAAAGAAATGGCGCTGGAGCTTTTCAAGCCATTTGTTATGAAAGAATTAGTAGGCCGCGGCCTTGCTCACAATATTAAGAGTGCTAAGCGTAAAGTGGAAAGAGTTCATCCGGAAGTATGGGATGTTCTTGAAGAAGTTATCCGCGAGCACCCTGTATTGTTAAACCGTGCACCAACGCTTCACCGTCTTGGTATTCAGGCATTTGAACCGATCCTTGTAGAGGGTCGTGCTATCAAGCTGCACCCGCTTGTATGTACAGCATATAATGCTGACTTCGACGGGGACCAGATGGCAGTACACGTGCCTCTCTCAGCAGAAGCACAGGCAGAAGCAAGAATTCTTATGCTTGCTGCCCAGAACATCCTGAATCCAAAGGACGGTAAGCCGGTTGTTACTCCTTCCCAGGACATGGTTTTAGGTAACTACTACCTGACGCTGGAAAGAAAAGGAGCAATTGGAGAAGGGTCTATCTTTAACGATACGGATGAAGCTATTACGGCGTATCAGAATGGATATGTCCATCTCCATACAAGAGTAGCGCTTCCTGTTTCTTCATTAACAAAAACGAATTTTGCAGAAGATCAGAGAAACAAACTTTTGTTAACAACAGTAGGTAAGCTGATTTTTAACGAAATTCTGCCGCTGTCATTCCCTTATATTAATGAGCCGACTGCTTCTAACCTTGAAGTAGCGACGCCAAATAAATATATTGTTTCAAAAACGACAGATATCAAAAAGGCTTTCGAAGAGCTTGATTTAGTTCTTCCATTTAAAAAAGGATTCCTTGGAGATATCATTGCGGAAGTGTTTAAGAGATTCCAGATTATTGAAACATCCAAAATGCTCGACCGTATGAAAGATCTTGGTTTTGCATATTCTACAAAAGCAGGTATCACTGTTGGTATTTCTGATATCGTGGTTCTTCCGGAAAAGCAGGTTATTCTGGACGAGGCAGACAGCAAGGTTGCCCGCGTTATGCAGCAGTTCCGCCGTGGTCTGATTACGGAAGAAGAGCGTTATGCAAAAGTTATTGCGGTATGGAGTGAAGCAAAAGATATTATTCAGAATAAGCTTATGGGTACACTCGACCGTTCGAACCCTATCTTTATGATGAGTGACTCCGGTGCCCGTGGTAACGCATCAAACTTTACGCAGCTTGCTGGTATGCGTGGCTTGATGGCTAACCCATCCGGACGTATTATTGAGCTTCCAATCAAGTCCAGTTTCCGTGAAGGTCTGACGGTACTTGAGTACTTTATTTCAACACACGGTGCCCGTAAAGGTCTTGCCGATACAGCTCTTAAAACAGCTGACTCAGGTTATCTTACGCGCCGTCTGGTGGATGTGGCTCAGGACGTTATCGTACGTGAAGATGACTGCGGTACAGATAAAGGTCTGGACGTATTCGCCCTTCGCGAAGGAAATGAATTGATTGAAAACCTTCACGACAGAGTACTTGGACGTGTAGCGTTTAAGACAGTACGCCATCCGGAAACACAGGAAGTCATTGTGAAAAAAGGTGAGCAGATTGACGAAGAGCTTACTAAAGCGATCGATGAATCAGGTGTTGAAACGGTAACCATCCGTTCTGCCTTTACGTGTGATACTAGACACGGCGTATGTAAGAAGTGTTACGGCAAAAACCTTGCAACTGGTGCAGACGTAGAAGTAGGAGAAGCAGTCGGCATTATTGCCGCTCAATCCATTGGTGAGCCGGGTACCCAGCTTACTATGCGTACGTTCCACACAGGTGGTGTAGCCGGAGACGATATTACGCAGGGTCTTCCGCGTATCCAGGAACTGTTTGAAGCAAGAAACCCTAAAGGTCAGGCGCTTATCTCCGAACTGATTGGAGAAGTAGTCGACATTAAAGACCTTCAGGATAAAAAAGAAGTTACAATCAAAGGTGAAAAAGAAACCAGAACGTATACAACGGCGTACGGCGCCCGTCTAAAAGTGGTGCTTGGCGACAAAGTAACAGCCGGCTTCCCGCTGACTGAAGGTTCGATTGACCCTAAAGAACTTCTAAAAGTAACCGGCCTGCAGGAAGTACAGGAGTACCTTCTAAAAGAAGTACAGAAAGTATACCGTATGCAGGGTGTGGAAATTGGAGATAAACACGTAGAAGTAATGGTACGCCAGATGCTTCGTAAAGTGCGCGTCGTTGATTCCGGTGACACAACGGTTCTTCCAGGAAGCCTTGTAGAAATTCACGCATTTGATCATGCAAATGAGCAGGTGCTTGAAGATAGTAAAATGCCTGCAGTAGGTAATCCTGTTATTCTCGGTATTACGAAAGCATCTCTTGAAACAGAATCCTTCCTTTCAGCGGCTTCTTTCCAGGAAACTACAAGAGTCCTGACAGATGCAGCCATCAAAGGAAAAAGAGATGAACTACTCGGCCTGAAGGAAAATGTTATTATAGGTAAACTTGTTCCGGCTGGTACCGGAATGCACCGTTACCGCAATTTGAAGAGTGTCTACCCAGGGGCTTCAGCACCTGCTGAAACACCGAAAGAACAGGTTTTAACTAAAGAATAATAGGTGTTGACATCTCATTTTAGCGGTGATATGCTATCAAAGTGTGCTTGGCAACCTGTGCTTTGGAGGATAAAATGTCTTATGAAAAAGTAAAGCAGGCGGAAGATGTTCTTATAGGAACAAAACAGACGCTTAAAGCTCTTGAATCGAACATTGCTTTGGAAATTATTTTGGCAGAAGATGCTGATCCGGCGATCAAAAGCCGTATTCTGCAGCATGCTGAAAGCAAAGAGGTATCGGTTCAAATAGTAGAGTCAATGAAGCAGCTTGGAAAAGCCTGCGGCATTGATGTCGGAGCAGCCGTAGTAACATTAAAAAAGTAATAGGGTTTTTGCTGGAAGGCTTGGTCTTCCGGCAAAAACTTTCCTTTTGCTTTAAAATGAACCACCTGGAACGGTGGTCTTAAAAAAGCTATGGAAAGGAGGAAAAACATTGCCTACTATTAATCAATTAGTACGTAAAGGACGTCAAGTTAAAGGAAGAAAGTCTGACTCTCCTGCATTGAACAAAGGCTTTAACAGCTATAAAAAGTTCCAGACAGACCAGTCTTCTCCCCAAAAACGTGGAGTTTGTACTCGTGTAGGAACAATGACACCAAAGAAGCCGAACTCAGCACTTCGTAAATATGCTCGTGTGCGTTTGACCAACCAGATTGAGGTAACTGCCTACATCCCTGGTATCGGACACAATCTTCAGGAGCACAGTGTGGTTCTTATTCGCGGAGGCCGTGTAAAAGACCTTCCGGGTGTACGTTATCACATTGTTCGTGGAGCGCTTGATACAGCAGGAGTTCAAAACAGAAAGCAAAGCCGTTCTAAATACGGTACGAAACGTTCAAAGTAATACAAACAAAAATATGATTTCTTTTGAAAGGAGGAATTCACATGCCTCGTAAAGGACCAGTCCCACGCAGGGATGTACTGCCAGACCCAATTTACAAATCCAAGCTAATCACGCGTCTTATTAACCGTATTATGCTTGAAGGTAAAAAAGGAAAAGCTCAAAACATTTTGTATAATGCTTTTGACCTTATCCGTGAGCGTTCTGGACAGGATCCAATGGAAGTATTTGATCAAGCAATGAAAAATGTTATGCCGGTATTGGAAGTTAAAGCTCGCCGCGTTGGGGGAGCAAACTATCAGGTACCAATCGAAGTAAAGCCTGAGCGCCGCACTACTCTTGCTCTACGTTGGGTCGTAAGCTATGCTAGACTCCGTGGAGAAAAGACAATGGAAGAGCGTCTTGCTAATGAAATTCTTGATGCTTCAAACAACACTGGATCAGCAGTGAAGAAGCGTGAAGATGTACACCGTATGGCTGAAGCGAACAAAGCTTTCGCTCACTATCGCTGGTAGAATATCCCGCTGCCTTTTTTCACCGGCAGCAGCGGATTACCGCTGAATGACAAACCCTTTTATAAATAAGGAAAGAAGAAAGGAGAAAGAGAGTCCATGCCAAGAGAGTTCTCCTTAGATAAAACTCGTAATATCGGTATCATGGCTCACATTGACGCTGGTAAGACTACGGCAACAGAACGTATTCTTTATTATACCGGACGTATCCACAAAATTGGCGAAACGCACGAAGGTGCATCGCAAATGGACTGGATGGCCCAGGAGCAGGAGCGTGGAATTACAATCACATCTGCTGCAACAACGGCCCAGTGGAAAGACCATAGAATTAATATCATTGATACACCAGGTCACGTGGATTTTACCGTGGAAGTGGAACGTTCCCTTCGTGTACTTGATGGAGCAGTAGCCGTACTTGACGCACAGTCAGGTGTGGAGCCGCAGACAGAAACTGTATGGCGCCAGGCTACAACTTATCACGTACCACGTATCGTGTTCATAAACAAAATGGATAAAATTGGTGCTGACTTTGTTTACTCCCTAGGAACGTTGAAAGAGCGTCTTGGTGCTAACGCCCACGCTATTCAGCTTCCAATTGGTGCAGAAGATGATTTTGAAGGCATTATTGATCTAATCAATATGGAAGCTTTCTATTATCTTGATGACCTTGGTACTCGTACAGAAGCAAGAGAAATTCCTGAAGAGTACAAAGCACAGGCTGAGGAATATCACGAAAAACTAGTTGAAGCTGTATCAGAACTTGATGAAGACCTTACAATGAAGTACCTTGAAGGGGAAGCATTAACTACAGCTGAACTAAAAGAGGGTATCCGTAAGGGTACGCTTAACGTTGAATTCTATCCAGTTCTCTGCGGATCTGCTTTCAAAAACAAAGGGGTACAGCTCATGATTGATGCTGTATTGGATTACCTTCCGTCCCCGCTTGACGTTCCTCCAATCAAAGGTATCCTTCCAGATACTGAAGAAGAAGTAGAACGTCCAGCTGACGACAAAGGACCGTTTGCTGCACTTGCCTTTAAAGTAGCAACAGACCCTTATGTTGGTAAGCTTACTTTCTTCCGCGTATATTCCGGTACACTTGATTCTGGTTCTTATGTTCGTAATACAACAAAAGAAAAGCGTGAGCGCGTTGGACGTATCCTTCAAATGCACGCTAACTCCAGAGAAGAGATTGCAACCGTTTATGCAGGAGACATTGCTGCGGGTGTTGGTTTAAAAGATACGTCAACAGGGGATACGCTTTGTGATGACAAGAGCCGCGTGATTCTTGAATCCATGGACTTCCCTGAGCCGGTTATCTCTCTTTCTGTAGAGCCGAAGTCAAAAGCAGACCATGATAAAATGGGTATTGCTCTTGCCAAGCTTGCTGAAGAAGACCCAACATTCCAAACAGAAACAGACGAAGAAACTGGACAGACAATCATTAAAGGTATGGGTGAACTTCACCTTGATATCATCGTTGACCGGATGAAGCGCGAATTTAAGGTAGAGGCCACTGTTGGTGCGCCGCAGGTATCTTATCGTGAAACAATCCGTGTAGATGCTAAATGTGAAGGTAAATTCGTACGTCAGTCCGGTGGACGCGGTCAGTACGGCCACGTTTGGGTTGAGTTTGGTCCAAACGAAGAAGGCGCTGGATTTGAATTTACAAATGCTATCGTTGGTGGATCTGTTCCCCGCGAATACATCGCATCCGTTGAGCAGGGAATCAAAGAATCTCTTCAAAACGGACTTTTAGCAGGCTATCCTGTTATCGATGTAAAAGCAAGGCTATATGATGGTTCTTACCATGATGTTGACTCTAACGAGATGGCATTTAAGGTAGCTGCATCTATGGCATTCAAGAAAGCTAAGGAAAAATGTTCACCAGTACTCCTTGAGCCTCTAATGAAGGTTGAAGTTGTTGTTCCAGAAGAATATATGGGCGACGTAATGGGTGACATCACTTCCCGCCGTGGACGTGTAGACGGCATGGAAGCACGTGCTAATACGCAGGCTATTAAAGCTTATGTACCACTTGCTGAAATGTTCGGCTATGCTACAAATCTTCGTTCAAACACTCAGGGACGTGGAAACTACAGCATGTTCTTCGATCATTACGAAGAAGTTCCTAAGAGTGTGTCCGAAGAAATCATTAAGAAAAACGTTGGCTAAAATACGTTTCTAATGATTGTTTGATAGAATGTTTTACTGTAAGCTAAAAGGTGATGACAGCACTATGCACATTGCCTTTTATAATAAATTAAATGACCTGATTTAAGGAGGAAATTCATAATGGGAAAAGAAAAATTCGACCGTTCCAAGTCGCATGCCAATATCGGTACTATCGGGCACGTCGACCACGGTAAAACAACATTAACTGCAGCAATCACAACAGTTCTTCACAAGAAATCCGGTAAAGGTACAGCTATGGCTTATGACGCTATCGACGGTGCTCCAGAAGAGCGCGAGCGCGGTATCACAATTTCCACAGCACACGTAGAGTACGAAACAGATACTCGTCACTACGCTCACGTGGATTGCCCAGGACACGCCGACTATGTTAAAAACATGATCACTGGTGCAGCACAAATGGACGGAGCTATTCTAGTTGTATCAGCAGCTGATGGCCCAATGCCACAGACTCGCGAGCACATCCTTCTTTCCCGTCAAGTAGGTGTACCAACTATGGTTGTTTTCCTAAACAAAGTAGATATGGTAGACGACGAGGAGCTTCTTGAGCTTGTTGAGATGGAAGTCCGCGATCTTCTTACAGAGTATGACTTCCCAGGTGACGAAATTCCAATCATCAGCGGTTCTGCTCTTAGAGCTCTTGAAGGCAACGAAGAGTATGAAAACAAAATCGTTGAGCTTATGCAAGCTGTAGACGACTATATCCCAACTCCAGAGCGTGACAAAGACAAGCCATTCATGATGCCTGTCGAGGACGTATTCTCTATCACTGGACGTGGAACAGTTGCTACTGGCCGTGTTGAGCGTGGAGTTCTTAACGTAGGAGACGAAGTTGAAATCATCGGTATCGATGAGACAGCTAGAAAAACTACAGTAACTGGTGTTGAAATGTTCCGTAAGCTTCTTGACTATGCAGAAGCCGGCGACAACATTGGCGCACTTCTTCGTGGTGTAAGCCGCGACGACATCAAGCGTGGACAAGTACTTGCTAAGCCAGGTACAATTACTCCGCACACTAACTTCAAAGCTGAAGTTTATGTTCTATCTAAAGAAGAAGGTGGACGTCACACTCCATTCTTCACAAACTATCGTCCACAGTTCTATTTCCGTACTACGGACGTTACTGGTATCTGCCAACTTCCAGAAGGCGTAGAAATGGTTATGCCTGGCGATAACGTTGAAATGACTGTAGAGCTTATTTCTCCAATCGCTATCGAAGAAGGTACAAAGTTCTCTATCCGTGAGGGTGGACGTACTGTTGGTGCCGGTGTTGTAGCAACAATCCAGAAGTAATATCCTATTAACTTCCCAGCTGTCACAGCTGGGAAGTTTTTTTATTTTACATAAAACTGCATATTTTTGACAAAAGCGGGAAGAGAAAAAGTGACAAAAAAAGGAGTGAATGAAAATGGAAGAGAAAGTGTTTATTAGTCCCGGCAAATATGTGCAGGGGATGAACGTCCTGGACAAAACAGGAAGCTACATTAAAGCCATGGGGAAAAAGGCAATTATTCTTGCAGATGATTTCGTCTGGGATTTAACGGGAGAGCGAATAACTACAAGCTTGAAAAATGACGAAGTGGAGTCTTTCTACTTTAAGTTTAATGGTGAAGCTTCCAAAAAAGAAATTGAACGAATTGCTGAAAAAGCAAAAGAGGAGCAGGCTGATATAGTGATAGGTGTCGGCGGGGGTAAAACCCTGGATACCGCAAAAGGAGTAAGAGAACATTTGGATAATGCAGTATGCGTTATTATTCCAACGACAGCATCCACCGACGCTCCGACGAGTGCTTTGTCCGTTATTTATTCCGATGAAGGAGTGTTTGAATCCTACCGGTTCTATTCTAAAAACCCCGACTTGATATTAATGGATTCCAAAATTATTGCAGAAGCCCCGCCCCGTTTTCTGGCTTCCGGTATTGCCGATGCAATGGCAACTTGGGTAGAAGCTAAAGCGGCGATCCGTTCAAATTCCAAAGCCATGTCCGGCGGTCTTACGACTATAGCAGGTGCTGCTATAGCGGAAAAATGTGAAGAAACGCTGTTTGAATACGGTGAACTTGCTTACGAATCCAATAAACGTCAAGTTGTATCCTACGCACTGGAGCAGATCGTGGAGGCCAATACACTTTTGAGCGGACTGGGATTTGAAAGCGGCGGACTGGCTTTAGCTCATGCTATTCATAATGGATTTACCGTTCTAAGCGGCGATATTCATCATATGACGCATGGAGAAAAAGTAGCATTTGGAACATTGAGTCAGCTTGTACTCGAGCGCCGTCCAAAAGAAGAAATTGAAAAATATATTTCTTTTTATTCCGTTTTAGGCCTTCCGGTAACCCTTGCGGATCTTCATTTAGACAAAGCTTCCGATGAAGACCTCCATAAGGTGGCAGAAACGGCATTAACAGAAGGGGAGAGCAGTCACAACTTCCCTGGCTCTCTTACTCCTTTTCAGGTGGTCGATGCAATGAAAGCCGCCGATCAGTATGCATCAATGTATCAGAAGAACCGTTAATTAACGGAAAACAGCAGAGGCCGAAGGCTTTTGCTGTTTTTTTTATTTTATCCGTTACTTTTTTCTTCTATAGTATAGCTGCAGGACAGTGGATTAAAATTTTATTGAAAAACCCCTTGCAATAAGAAGAACAAGTCCTTATAATAGATAAAGTGTGACCGCGGCCTGTAGAGAGTACATGAGTATTCTTATGCGGCGGTTAAGGCGATGATGTGAAAGGTTACCGACACGCCAGGCCCCTTTGCCATGGTTGGCGGTTGGAAAATTTTCATGGAGTATGTCTGTACAAATTCGGGCGAAAAGGAGGGCTCAGCATGGCAAAAGAAAAGATTCGTATTCGTTTAAAGGCTTATGACCACCGTGTTTTAGATCAATCAGCAGAAAAGATCGTTGATACAGCGAAAAGATCAGGTGCAGGAATTTCCGGACCTATCCCGCTTCCTACTGAAAAATCTATTTATACAGTACTTCGTGCAACGCACAAGTATAAGGATGCACGTGAGCAGTTTGAAATGCGCACACATAAGCGTTTAATTGATATTGTAAGTCCAACACCACAAACGGTAGATGCGCTTATGCGTCTTGATTTACCATCCGGTGTCGACATTGAAATCAAATTATAATCACAAATAAAAAATATAAACTAATTATAGGAGGTGTGACTGATGGCCAAAGGAATCTTGGGAAGAAAAGTAGGAATGACACAATTGTTCAGTGAAAATGGAGAACTTGTACCGGTCACAGTTATCGAAGCAGCGCCGAACGTAGTGCTTCAAACAAAAACATCTGAATCAGATGGTTATGAAGCAGTTCAGCTGGGCTTTTTTGACAAAAAAGAATCACGCTCAAACAAACCGGAAAAAGGGAATGCCGCTAAAGCTGATACAAAGCCCAAGCGCTACGTTAAAGAGATCCTTGATGTTACATTAGAGGATTACACTGTTGGTCAGGAAGTCAAAGTTGACTCATTCGCTGACGGAGATATCGTAGACGTGACAGGAACTTCAAAAGGTAAAGGATTCCAGGGTGCTATCAAGCGCCACAACCAATCCCGCGGACCTATGTCCCACGGTTCTCGTTATCACCGTCGTCCAGGTTCAATGGGTCCAACTGACCCGAACCACGTATTGAAAGGTAAAAAGCTTCCAGGACGTATGGGTGGCAAAAAAGTAACTGTTCAAAACCTTGAAATCGTAAAAGTGGATGCAGAACGCAACTTAATCCTCGTGAAGGGCAATGTGCCTGGACCAAACAAAAACCTTGTTACCATCAAATCTGCTGTTAAAGCAGTGAAATAATAAGTCACCAAGGAAGGAGGCCCTACTATGCCTAAAGTAGACGTATTGAATCAATCCGGATCTAAAGTCGGAGATGTAGAACTAGCTGAAGGAATTTTCGGCATTGAACCAAATCAGCATGTTCTTCATGAAGCAGTTGTGATGCAGCAAGCATCCATGCGCCAGGGAACACATGCTGTAAAGAACCGTTCCGACAGACGAGGCGGCGGTCGTAAGCCGTGGCGTCAAAAAGGAACAGGACGCGCACGTCAAGGTACTATCCGTGCACCACAATGGGTAGGCGGCGGTGTCGTTTTTGGACCAACACCTAGAAGCTATGCTTATAAGCTTCCAAAGAAAGTCCGCAGACTTGCTATTAAATCTGCTCTTTCTACTAGAGCGAAGGACGGGGACATCGTTGTTCTTGATAACCTTTCTTTAGAAGCACCAAAGACAAAAGAAATGATAACTGTACTATCAAGCCTTTCTGTTGATCGGAAAGCGTTAGTAGTAACAGCTGATTATAATGAGCAAGTAGCATTATCCATTGGAAACATTCCTGGAATCACCTTTGCAACTGTTAATGACGTGAACGTACTTGAAGTGCTTAAGCATGACAAGCTCGTAATCACGAAAGAAGCGGTAGAAAAGGTAGAGGAGGTGCTCGCATAATGGAAGCACGCGACGTTATTAAAAACCCCGTAATCACTGAACGCACTGCTGAATTAATGGAATTAAGACAGTACACGTTTGAAGTGAACGTAAAAGCTAACAAGATACAGATTAAAAAAGCTATCGAAGAAATTTTCGGAGTGAAGGTATCTAGAGTTAATACAATGAATTATAAAGGAAAATTCCGCCGTTTTGGCCGTTATACAGGATTTAAGCCTAGCCGTAAAAAGGCGATAATCACGTTAACTGAAGACAGCCAGGAAATAGAGTTTTTCGAAGGAGCATAATCGCTAAGTAAAGGAGGGAAATAAGCATGGCTATTAAAAAGTTTAAGCCGATTACTAACGGTCGCCGTCATATGACCGTAAGTGATTTTCATGAAGTAACAACAGATAAGCCGGAAAAGTCTCTTACTGCACCACTTTATAAGAAAGCCGGCAGAAACAACCATGGCCGCATTACGATGCGTCACCAGGGTGGCGGACACAAGCGCCAATACCGCATTATCGATTTCAAGCGTGAAAAGGACGGAGTACCGGGTAAAGTCGCTACTGTAGAGTACGACCCAAACCGTTCCGCAAACATCGCTCTTATCCATTACGTAGATGGAGAAAAGCGTTATATCCTTGCACCTAAAGGAATCAAAGTTGGACAAATGATCGAATCTGGTTCTGAAGCAGATATCAAAGTTGGGAACGCACTTCCATTGGTAAACATTCCAGTTGGTACAATCATTCACAACATTGAGCTGAAGCCAGGACGCGGAGGACAGCTTGTCCGTTCAGCTGGAGCTGAAGCACAGATTCTTGGTAAAGAAGGAAAGTACGTTCTAGTACGTCTAAGATCAGGCGAAACGCGTCTTATCCTTGCTACCTGCCGTGCAACGGTAGGACAAGTAGGAAACGTTGAGCATGAACTTATCAGCATCGGTAAAGCAGGACGCTCCCGTTGGTTGAACAGACGCCCAACTGTACGTGGTTCCGCAATGAACCCAAGTGATCACCCACACGGTGGTGGTGAAGGACGCGCTCCAATCGGACGTGTTGCACCAGTATCTCCATGGGGTACACCTGCACTTGGTTACAAGACACGCAAGAAAAACAAAGACACTGATAAATATATCGTTCGTCGTCGCCGTAATAAAAAATAATCGTGTTGTCCTGCGGTTCATTAGAATCGCAGCGCAATTGCGAAGGGAGGTACTCTCATGAGCAGAAGTTTGAAAAAAGGACCTTTCATTGATGACCATTTGATGAAAAAAGTTGAAGCACTCAATGAAACAGATGAGAAGAAAGTAATCAGAACCTGGTCCAGACGCTCTACTATCTTTCCAAATTTCGTAGGCCATACTATTGCAGTCTATGACGGACGCAAGCACGTTCCGGTTTACGTTCAGGAAGATATGGTCGGTCATAAGCTTGGTGAGTTCGCACCAACAAGAACGTTTAAAGGTCACAGACAAGATGATAAGAAGACAAGACGCTAATAAGAGGGGAGGTTCTTTAAATGCAAGCTAAAGCAGTTGCTAAACAAATTCGCATTGCCCCTCGTAAGGCACGGTTAGTCATTGACCTCATTCGGGGCAAAAAGGCTGGAGAGGCCATTGGTATCCTTAAAAATACTACTAAAGGCGCTTCGCCAATTGTCGAAAAAGTACTAAATTCTGCCATCGCAAACGCAGAACACAACTACGAGCTCGAGCCGGAAGATCTTTACATCACAGAAGCATTCGTTGATGAAGGCGTAACGATGAAAAGATTTCGTCCACGTGCTCAGGGTCGTGCAACTAGAATCAACAAAAGAACAAGCCACATTACAATCGTGGTAGCAGAAAAGAAGGAGGGATAACACGTGGGTCAAAAAGTTAATCCTATAGGACTTCGCGTTGGTGTCATTCGTGACTGGGATTCTAAATGGTACGCCGAAAAAGAATATGCAACCCTTTTGCACGAAGACATTAAAGTACGCGAATACATTGAAAACAGACTAAAAGAAGCTTCTGTTTCTAAGATTGAAATTGAACGCGCAGCAAAGCGTGTAAACATTACGATTCACACTGCTAAGCCAGGTATGGTTATTGGTAAGGGTGGTTCTGAAGTGGAATCCCTTCGTAAAAACCTTAACAATCTAACTGGTAAGAGAGTTCATATCAACATTGCAGAAATCAAGCAGGCAGATATGGATGCTCGTCTAGTAGCAGAAAATATCGCTCGTCAATTGGAAAACCGTGTTTCTTTCCGTCGTGCAATGAAGCAGACAATTCAACGCACAATGCGCGCAGGCGCAAAAGGTATCAAAACACAGGTATCCGGACGTCTTGGCGGCGCTGATATCGCTCGTGACGAAAGCTATAACGAAGGAACGGTTCCTCTTCACACATTGCGTGCCGATATTGATTACGGTACAGCGGAAGCAGATACAACCTACGGCAAGCTCGGAGTTAAGATCTGGATCTACCGTGGAGAAGTCCTTCCAACGAAAGGTACGAAAAAACAGGAAGGGGGCAATTAATAATGTTGTTACCAAAACGTGTTAAATATCGTCGCGAACACCGCGGCAAAATGAGAGGCCGTGCAAAAGGCGGCACAGAAGTAACATTCGGCGAATACGGTCTTCAGGCTATTGAAGCTTCGTGGATCACAAACCGTCAGATCGAATCAGCTCGTATTGCGATGACTCGTTATATGAAGCGTGGCGGTAAAGTTTGGATTAAAATCTTTCCAGATAAGCCGTACACAGCTAAGCCTCTAGAAGTTCGGATGGGTTCCGGTAAAGGTGCACCTGAAGGATGGGTAGCTGTTGTAAAACCAGGAAAAATTATGTTTGAAATTGCAGGTGTTTCTGAAGAGGTAGCTCGTGAAGCACTTAGACTTGCGTCTCATAAACTTCCTATCAAAACGAAGTTTGTTAAGCGCGAAGAATTGGGTGGTGAGGCAAATGAAAGTTAATGAATTCAGAAACTTAACCACAGCAGAAGTGGAAGCACAGACTGTTTCGTTAAAAGAAGAGTTGTTTAATCTTCGTTTCCAACTGGCGACTGGTCAGCTTGAAAATCCAGGTCGCATTCGCAATGTTCGTAAAGACATCGCTCGTGCCAAAACCGTTCTACGTGAACGTGAACTCGGTATAAATAAAGGTTAATAACGATCGAGAGGAGGCCCATTTATATGGCTGAACGCAATCAGCGCAAAGTATATACTGGACGTGTTGTTTCTGACAAAATGGATAAAACCATTACAGTTGTTGTTGAAACGTACAAGACAGATTCTCTATACGGCAAGCGCGTAAGATATTCCAAAAAATTAAAAGCACATGATGAAAATAATCAAGCCAAAAAAGGCGATGTTGTTAGTATTATGGAAACCCGTCCACTTTCTAAAGACAAGAGATTCCGTCTGTTGGAAGTAGTAGAGGAAGCCGTAATTATCTAACATCTTTTCTGAGGAAGGGAGGTTACGTAACCTATGATACAACAAGAGAGTAGATTAAAAGTTGCTGATAACTCAGGTGCGCGTCAAGTTCAGTGCATTAAAGTTCTAGGCGGATCCGGACGTAAGACAGCTAATATCGGTGATATGATCGTTTGTTCTGTTAAACAAGCAACACCAGGTGGCGTTGTCAAAAAAGGTGAAGTAGTAAGAGCAGTAATCGTTCGTTCTAAAAGTGGAGCTCGTCGTAAAGACGGTTCTTATATCAGCTTTGACGAGAACGCAGCAGTAATCGTTCGTCCAGACAAAAGCCCAAGAGGGACTCGTATTTTCGGACCGGTTGCAAGAGAACTACGTGAAGCGCAGTACATGAAAATTGTATCGCTTGCTCCAGAAGTACTTTAATAATAGAAAACGAATAGATAGGCCTTGTTAAGGAGGTGCGATTATGTCTCAGAAAAGTCTTAATGTAAAAAAAGGCGACAAAGTGAAAGTGATTTCCGGTAAAGATAAAGGCAAAGAGGGTGTTATTTTACAAGCCTTCCCTAAAAAAGAACGCGTTCTTGTTGAGGGAATTAACGTTGTAAAAAAGCATGCTAAACCTTCACAGGATAACCCACAAGGTGGAATCCTTAACCAGGAAGCTGCAATCCACGTTTCCAATGTAATGCCTCTTGACCCGAAAACTGGAGAACCTACCCGTGTAGGATCCAAAGTGGTGGACGGCAAAAAAGTACGCATCGCTAAAAAATCCGGCGAAGCACTTGATAAATAAGTCATCTGACGAAAGGAGGCTAACAGTATGAATGCCTTGAAAGAGAAGTACAAAGGAACGATTGTTCCTCACATGCATGAAAAATTCGCTTATTCTTCCGTAATGGGAGTTCCTAAGCTAGATAAAATTGTTATCAACATGGGTGTCGGCGAAGCAGTTCAAAATCCTAAAGCATTGGATAAAGCAGTAGAAGAGCTTGGTACCATCAGTGGTCAAAAGCCTCTTGTAACAAAAGCTAAAAAATCCATTGCCGGTTTTAAACTCCGCGAAGGTATGCCAATCGGTACAAAAGTTACTCTTAGAGGAGAGCGCATGTATGACTTCCTCGAGAAGCTGATCAACGTATCTCTTCCACGTGTACGTGACTTCCGTGGTGTATCAAGCAAATCCTTTGACGGCCGTGGAAACTACACTCTTGGAGTAAGAGAGCAGTTAATTTTCCCGGAAGTTGATTATGATAAAGTGGATAAAGTCCGTGGAATGGACATTGTCATCGTTACAACAGCTAATTCCGACGAGGAATCTAGAGAGCTGCTTACACAGATGGGAATGCCTTTCAGAAAATAGTATAAATAATAATTTGAAGAGGAGGCATGGACCTTGGCAAAGAAATCGATGATAGCCAAACAGCAGCGTACTCCCAAGTACAATGTGCAAGCATATACAAGATGTGAACGTTGCGGACGTCCTCATTCCGTAATCCGTAAATTTAAGTTGTGCAGAATTTGTTTCCGCGAACTCGCGTATAAAGGACAAATTCCAGGCGTTAGAAAAGCAAGCTGGTAAGCCCGAGATAAGGGAAGGAGGTAAAACATTATGGTCATGACAGATCCAATTGCAGATATGCTGACTCGCATTCGTAACTCGAACATCGTTCGTCACGAAAAGCTTGAGATGCCTGCATCTAACATTAAAAAAGAAATCGCTGAAATTCTAAAGAACGAAGGTTTTGTTCGCGACGTAGAATTTGTTGATGATAAAAAGCAAGGTCTTATCCGTATCTTCCTTAAGTACGGTGCAGAGAACCAACGCGTAATCACTGGATTGAAAAGAATCAGCAAGCCCGGACTTCGTGTATACGCAAAGTCTGATGAAGTTCCTCGTGTACTCGGCGGTCTTGGAATCGCAGTTATCTCTACATCACACGGTGTGATGAGTGATAAGCAGGCACGTAAAATGGAAATCGGCGGCGAAGTACTCGCTTACGTTTGGTAAAAATAATAGATAAGAACGGAGGTGGAAATATATGTCTCGTATTGGTCTAAAGCCTATAGAAATTCCTGAAGGAGTTACAGTCAGCTTGAACGGTCATCACGTTACGGTAAAAGGTCCTAAGGGCGAATTGAGCCGTGAGCTTCACCAGGACATTAAAGTAAATGTTGGTGATTCTGAAGTTACCTTCGAGCGTCCTTCCGATCATAAAGAGCATCGCTCTTTGCACGGCACCACTAGAAGTGTTGTGAACAATATGGTAGAAGGTGTAACAAAAGGTTATGAGAAAGGCTTGGAGCTTGTTGGTGTTGGTTATCGTGCCAGCAAACAAGGTACAAAACTTATCCTTAACGTTGGTTACTCCCACCCTGTAGAGATCGTACCAGAAGATGGTATTGAGATTGATGTTCCATCAAACACAAAGGTAATTGTAAAAGGTATTGATAAAGAGCGCGTTGGAGCAATTGCTTCAAACATCCGTGCCACTAGAAAACCAGAACCTTACAAAGGCAAAGGCGTTCGTTATGAGGGCGAATTTGTTAGACGTAAAGAAGGTAAAACTGGTAAATAACGCTTAATGTAAGGTTAAGAGAGGAGGAGCGTTTCATGATTACTAAATCTACGAAATACGCCAAGCGTAAGAAGCGCCACATGAGCATTCGCAGAAAAATCAAAGGCACTTCTGAACGTCCGCGTCTGAACGTATTCCGTTCTTCCAAGCATATTTATGTACAGCTTATCGATGATGTAAAAGGAGCTACACTAGTGGCTGCCTCTACAACTGAGAAAGAATTAAATATCGAGAACGGTGGAAATATTGAAGCTGCAAAAACGATCGGCGAACTTGTAGCAAAACGTGCGAAAGACAAAGGCTACGAAAATGTAGTATTTGACCGCGGCGGATTTATCTATCACGGACGTGTTCAGGCATTAGCTGACTCGGCACGTGAAAATGGACTGACATTTTAATAGTAAGGAGGGGACAGTATGCAAATTGATGCTAGCAAGCTTGAATTAGAAGAAAGAGTAGTTACAATCAACCGTGTGGCTAAAGTTGTTAAAGGTGGACGCCGCTTTCGTTTCGCAGCGCTTGTAGTTGTTGGGGATCGTAACGGACACGTAGGTTTTGGCATGGGAAAAGCACTTGAAGTTCCTGAAGCTATCCGCAAAGCGGTAGAAGCTGCCAAGAAAAATCTTGTGGAAGTGCCAATCGTAAGAACAACTATTCCTCACGTGATCGTAGGACATTTCGGAGCTGGTAACGTACTATTGAAGCCTGCTTCTGAAGGTACTGGAGTTATCGCGGGCGGACCTGTACGTGCTGTACTTGAGCTTTCCGGCGTTCAGGATATTCTCTCTAAATCATTGGGTTCCAATAACCCAATCAACATGGTACGCGCAACCATCCAAGGGCTAACTGAGCTGAAGACAGCTGAAGAAGTTGCCAAATTACGTGGAAAAAGCGTGCAAGAATTGTTAGGATAAGGAGGGAAACAACATGGCAAAAAAAGTGGAAATTACCCTCAGCCGTAGTTTAATTGGTCGTCCCAAGGATCAGCGTGTGACGGTTAATACTCTGGGTCTTCGCCAAATGCACCACACCGTGGTACAGGAAGACAACGCTGCTATTCGTGGAATGATTAACAAAGTATCTCATCTACTAACTGTAAAAGAACTAGACGCATAATACGATTTCTAAAGGACAGGGAGGTGTCAACATGAAACTTCATGAGTTGAAGCCTGCAAAAGGATCCACAAAAACACGCAATCGCGTGGGACGTGGAGTCGCAACCGGTAATGGAAAAACTTCCGGTCGCGGTCAAAAAGGGCAGAATTCTCGTTCTGGCGGCGGTGTACGTCTTGGATTTGAGGGTGGTCAAAACCCAATTTTCAAACGCCTTCCAAAACGTGGATTCACTAACTATACAAGAAAAGAGTACGCGATCGTTAATATTGAAACGTTAAACCGTTTTGATTCCGGTACAGAAGTTACTCCAGAACTTCTTGTAAAAGAAGGCATTGTGAGTAAAACAAAAAATGGTGTTAAAATCCTTGGGGATGGAAACGTCATTAAAGATCTAACGGTGAAAGCGAACAAGTTCTCAGCTTCTGCTAAAAGTGCAATTGAAGCGGCTGGTGGAAAAACAGAGGTGATCTAATGTTTCGCGCGCTCTCCAACATTTTTCGTGTGAGTGATTTAAGAAATAAGATTTTCTTTACTCTTCTCATGCTAGTAGTATTTCGAATAGGAAGCTTTATACCAGTTCCTGGATCTAATCAAGATGTCTTGAATTTCCAGGACCAAGCAAATGCTTTCGGGTTCCTTAACACTTTTGGTGGTGGAGCCCTTTCGAATTACTCTATCTTTGCGATGGGCGTAATGCCTTATATTACTGCATCTATTGTAGTTCAGCTTTTAAGAATGGATGTTGTGCCAAAGTTTACAGAGTGGGCGAAAGAAGGGGAAGCAGGAAGAAGGAAACTAGCGCAGTTTACGCGTTACTTCACCGTTATTCTTGCCTTTATTCAAGGGCTTGGAATGTCTATTGGATTTAATAACTTATTTCCAGGACTTATTCCGAATCCAAGTGTTCCCCAATACATTTTTATAGCACTAATTATGACCACTGGAACAGCATTTTTGATGTGGCTTGGTGAGCAGATTACGGCAAAAGGAGTAGGGAATGGTATATCCATCCTTATTTTTGCTGGAATTGCGGCCGGAATTCCCGGCGGGTTAAACCAAATCTATGCTACACAAATCGAAGATGCCGGCCAGCAGTTGTTTATGGGAATTGTTACGCTTGCGCTATTAGCATTAGCGGTACTGATTATTATCGTTGGTGTTATCTTCGTACAGCAGGCAATTCGCAAGGTGGCGATTCAGTACGCTAAACGTTTATCAGGACGAAGCCAGGTAGGCGGACAATCAACGCATATTCCGTTGAAGGTTAACTCTGCCGGTGTTATTCCCGTTATTTTTGCGTTATCGCTCTTCATTTTCCCACCTACGGTTGCCGGGTTAATAGGAGAAGACAACGCCGTGGCGAACTGGATTGTTCAAAACTTTGATTATACGCAGCCATTTGGCATGATTATATATGCAGCTTTAATTATCGGGTTCACGTATTTCTATACATTTGTCCAGGTTAATCCTGAGCAGATGGCAGAGAACCTGAAAAAGCAGGGCGGTTATGTCCCGGGTATTAGACCGGGTAAAACAACAGAAACGTTTATCCGGCGTATTTTGTATCGTTTGACGTTAGTAGGAGCATTGTTTCTTACTGCGGTTTCTCTCATTCCTGTGTTTTTCACAGCACAGATGGGGCTTCCACAGACGATCCAAATCGGCGGAACTGGTCTTCTCATCGTTGTTGGTGTGGCATTAGATACAATGAAACAGATCGAGAGCCAGCTTATTAAGAGAAGTTATAAAGGGTTTATCAAATAGATAAACCGCACATTAGGGGATGAGGAAGAAAGCCGCCTTGCCCCTCACGAAATCGTAAAGATGGAGGAGATATCGTGAATTTGATATTAATGGGGCTTCCAGGTGCCGGTAAAGGTACACAAGCCGAAAAGATTGTAGCAAAGTACAACATTCCTCATATATCAACAGGTGACATGTTTCGTGCAGCCATTAAAGAAGGTACCGAACTCGGTAAAGAAGCAAAGTCTTATATGGATGCAGGGAACCTTGTCCCAGATGAGGTAACGATCGGTATTGTGCGGGAACGATTAAGCAAGAGCGACTGCGAAAGCGGCTTTCTTCTCGATGGTTTTCCCCGTACTGTGGCTCAGGCACAGGCCCTGGAAGATATACTAAGCTCTTTAGGCAAAAATCTCGATTATGTTCTTAACGTTGATGTTCCTAAGGAAAAGCTGGAAGAGCGCCTGACGGGACGCCGTGTATCACCAACTTCAGGCAAAACGTACCATGTTATGTACAACCCTCCTAAACAGGAAGGGATTTGTGATGTAGATGGAAGTGAGCTTGTACAACGCGATGACGATAAACCGGAAACGGTCAGAAAACGCCTTGAAGTGAATATCGAACAGCAGCAGCCCCTCATCGATTTCTATACAGACAAAGGCTACATTCGCAGTATCAGGGGCGACCAGGATATTAATGTAGTGTTTGATGAAATAGATGAGCTGTTGAAAGGGATTCATGCATGATCATTTGTAAAACAGAGCGAGAACTAGACATTATGCGTGAGGCTGGCAGGATCGTCGCGCTGACACACCAAGAGCTTCAAAAGCACATCAAACCGGGAGTTACTACCCAGGAACTTGATGACATTGCGGACAAAAAAATACGTCAGCACGACGCGATTCCTTCCTTTAAAGGGTATAATGGATTCTCCGGAAGTATCTGTGTATCAGTCAATGAAGAATTGGTGCACGGCATACCGGGTAAAAAAGTATTAAAAGATGGCGACATCATTTCTATAGATATCGGAGCCGAGTATAAGGGCTATCATGGTGATTCTGCCTGGACTTATCCGGTAGGGACGATCACGGACGCCGACCAGCAGCTGCTGGACGTAACAGAAAACTCTTTGTATGAGGGGTTGAAGGAAGCGAAACCGGGAGAACGTCTTACCAATATGTCACACGCTATTCAGGCATACGCAGAAAAGCACGGCTTTTCAGTAGTTCGTGAGTACGTAGGACATGGAGTCGGGCAGAATCTGCATGAAGACCCGCAGATCCCTCATTACGGTCCTGCAGGAAAAGGACCGCGCTTAAAGACTGGCATGGTGCTTGCCGTAGAACCAATGATCAACGCGGGAGAACGTTATGTCCATACTCTTTCTGACAACTGGACAGTTGTTACAACGGATGGGAAAAACTGTGCTCATTTTGAGCATACTATTGCCATTACCAATGAAGGATATGAGATACTAACTAAAGCCTGATTAACAATAAAGGTGATGATGAATGAAAGAATCAGAGTCGCTGCCCGGGATCGGCCAGATTGTCCGGATTCGCAAAGGGCGGGAAGCCGGTAATTTTGCTGTAGTCATTGGTTTAGTAGATGATCGTTTTATTCTAGTAGCAGATGGAGAAAAGCGGAAGTCCGACCGTGGGAAAAAGAAAAACAAAAACCACGTTGAGTTTCTGCCGCACATTTCTGAAGAAGTAAAGCGAAGTTTAATGGAAACCGGACGTGTGACCAATGCTAAGTTGAGATATGCTCTGATTATATATAAAACAAAGCATAGCACAGAGTTACTGAAGGAAGGAGAGTACATGCATGGCCAAAGATGATGTTATTGAAATGGAAGGTACTGTTCTTGAACCTCTTCCAAACGCAATGTTTCGCGTAGAGCTTGAGAACGGACACAAAATTCTAGCGCATGTTTCTGGTAAGATTCGGATGCACTTTATCCGTATACTCCCAGGAGACAAGGTAACCGTTGAAATTTCCCCATATGATTTGTCACGCGGACGTATTACGTACCGCTATAAATAAAAACCGGCAGGATGAGTCGTAGCACGTTTACTCTCGCATGTACTCCAAGCGGTTAAGGAGGTAAATAAACATGAAGGTGAGACCGTCAGTCAAACCAATGTGTGAAAAATGTAAAGTAATCCGCCGTAAAGGTACGGTTATGGTTATTTGCTCCAATCCAAAGCACAAACAAAAGCAAGGCTAAATAAAAAGGAGGTGCTCAAATGGCACGTATTGCAGGTATAGATATTCCACGCGATAAGCGTATTGTAATTTCTTTAACGTATGTGTTTGGTATCGGCAAATCGGTAGCACAAGAGATTCTTAAAGAAGCCAATATTGATGAAAGCACGCGGACTCGCGATCTTACAGAAGATGAGCTTGCTAACATTCGTACGGCAGTTGAGAACTATACAGTAGAAGGTGACCTTCGTCGTGAAAAGTCACTAAACATCAAGCGTCTTATTGAAATCGGAAGCTATCGTGGCATTCGTCATCGCCGTGGTCTTCCTGTAAGAGGACAGAACACGAAGAACAATGCCCGTGGCCGTAAAGGTGCACGTCGCACAGTAGCAAACAAGAAAAAATAAACATTTACGAAAAGGAGGTTAACTTACCATGGCTAAGCCAAAAACAAACAACCGTAAACGCCGTCAGCGTAAGAATATAGAGACTGGAATCGCACACATCCGTTCTACATTTAACAATACGATCGTGACGATTACAGACACACAGGGAAATGCTTTATCTTGGGCAAGTGCTGGAGCATTAGGCTTTAGAGGATCACGTAAATCCACTCCTTTTGCTGCACAGATGGCTGCTGAAACAGCTACAAAAGCTGCAATGGAGCACGGCCTTAAGAGCGTAGAAGTAGCTGTTAAAGGACCAGGTTCCGGACGCGAAGCTGCTATTCGTTCTTTGCAGGCAACTGGACTTGAGGTAAACATGATCCGCGACGTAACGCCGGTTCCTCATAATGGATGCCGTCCGCCAAAACGCCGTAGAGTATAATTTTCAGAGGTTGGTGCAACGCCTAGCTTTATGATGGATACAGATTTCCTTGTAAAAGCTTATGCATTATAAAGAAACAGGTTCGTCGCTTAATCGGAAGCTGACTAAATGAAAATTCCTAAATCACTTACTGTTGTAAGCTGATGACAGGAAATTCGACGTTTTGAAGGAGGGTATATTGTTAAATGATAGAAATCGAGAAGCCTAATATCGAAACGGTTGAAGTAAGCGAGGATGCCAAATACGGCAAGTTTGTTGTAGAACCACTAGAGCGTGGGTATGGAACAACACTTGGAAACTCCTTACGCCGTATCCTTTTATCCTCTCTTCCAGGATCAGCTGTCACGACAGTTCAAATTGACAGTGTCCTACATGAGTTCTCCACTATTGAAGGTGTGGTAGAGGATGTCACAACCATCATATTAAACTTAAAAAAGCTGGCTCTGAAGATTTATTCAGATGATGAAAAAGTATTGGAAATTGAAGCAACTGGCGATGGCATTATCAAGGCGAAAGATATTACCCACGATAGTGACGTAGACATCTTAAACCCGGATCTTCATATTGCTACTCTTACTGAAGGAGCCAATCTTCATATGCGTTTAACTGCTAAACGTGGAAGAGGATATGTTCCAGCTGAAGGTAACAATGCGGATGATCTTCCTATTGGTGTTCTTCCTATTGACTCCATTTACACTCCAGTATCACGTGTGAACTACCAGGTAGAAAACACTCGTGTCGGGCAGATCACTAACTATGATAAGCTCACTATGGATGTATGGACAGATGGAAGTATCCGCCCTGAAGAAGCAGTATCGCTTGGAGCGAAAATTCTTAATGAGCATTTGAATATCTTCATCGGATTAACAGATCAGGCTCAAAATGCTGAAATTATGGTAGAAAAAGAAGAAGATCAGAAAGAAAAAGTACTTGAGATGACTATCGAAGAACTTGATCTATCTGTCCGTTCTTACAACTGCCTGAAGCGTGCCGGTATTAATACCGTGCAGGAGCTTACCCAGAAATCCGAAGATGACATGATGAAAGTTCGTAACCTCGGACGTAAATCATTGGAAGAAGTTCAAGAAAAGTTAGCGGAACTTGGTTTAGGTCTTCGTAAAGAAGAATAGAGCAGGACACGCAATATTTATGAAGGAGGGAATTAAATGTCTGCATATGCAAAGCTTGGACGTGACAGTTCAGCAAGAAAGGCACTATTTCGTGATTTAGCTACAGACTTGATCATCAATGAAAGAATTGAGACTACTGTATCTAAAGCAAAAGAACTGCGCCCTATTATTGAGAAAATGGTAACTCTTGGCAAGCGCGGAGATCTTCACGCACGCCGTCAGGTTGCTGCTTACATTCGTAAAGAGGTTGCTAACGAAGAAACAGGACAGGATGCTGTTCAGAAGTTATTCGATGAAATTGCTCCTCGTTTCGAAGACCGCCAAGGCGGATATACTCGTGTGCTTAAAGCAGGTCCCCGTCGCGGAGACGCTGCTGAACTAGCTATTATTGAGTTCGTATAAGTAATCCCACGGGTTGATTAAAAAAGGGCTGGACGGATCTTTAGAGGATTGCGTCTACGCCCTTTTTTAAAAAGCCAAAAGAAACCAAATCAAGAGACCAGGTTCTTTCTATGAGAAAGGCCTGGAGCCTCTCTTTTTCTAAAGAAGCAGGCTCCTTTGAAATCCTGGATACAGTTGTATTGAATGGTGAAAAGGAAAAGGTCTGTTAGAGAAAAGAGGAATACCAATGAAGGCAGTAACATTACAGAATGTTCATTTTCAATATGAAGAAGAGGGCCCTGCCGTATTATCCGGCGTGAGTGCTTCTATTCAACATGGAGAATGGATTGCTGTTATTGGCCCGAATGGTTCAGGAAAATCTACATTGTCACGGTTATTTAACGGATTGCTGCTTCCCCGTACAGGAGAGATTTATATCAATGGAAAGTCTATTTTTTCAGACGATGATCTGCCTGTGATTCGAAGAGAAGTGGGGATGGTTTTTCAAAATCCGGATCATCAATTTGTGGCACCTACTGTTAGGGATGATATCGCATTTGGAATGGAGAATGCTGGTGTACCTAGAGAAGACATGCTTCAACGTATTGAAACAGTAGCCCGTCAGACGGGAGTAGAAGATATTTTAGATAAAGAACCGCATCGGTTATCCGGTGGACAAAAACAGCGTGTTGCTATCGCTGGGGTATTAGCTCTTTATCCATCTATTATGGTATTGGATGAAGCGACCTCTATGCTGGATCCAAATGGAAAACAAGAAGTATTACATACGATTCGTTCTCTGCATGCCTCAAGTGATGTGACGATCTTATCTGTAACGCATCAGCTGCATGAAGCTTTAATGGCAGACCGCGTATGGTATATGGAAAACGGACGCATTATTCATGACGTTACAGCAGAAGAGCTGCTGCACAATCTAGATTGGCTGCAAGAGAAGAACATCCCATTGCCTTATGCTGCATCCTTGTATCAATCTTTAGCACACAAGGGGATTTCCTCCCGGTCATTAGAATCGTTTCTTTGGAGGGAAAAAAGCAGATGAAGGTTTTATTAAAAAACATAGAACATACTTATATGAAAAAGACGCCGTTTGAAAAAAAGGCATTAGCGAATGTTAATGTTAATTTCGAAAAGGGGTCTTTTACTGCTATCATCGGCCATACTGGTTCAGGCAAATCCACCCTCGTCCAGCACATAAACGGCCTATTAAAGCCCCACAGCGGCCAGGTGACGGTAGGAGGACATACGATCGATGCGAAGTCGAAACGAAAGCAGATCAAAGCGCTGCGCGAGCATACCGGCATGGTGTTCCAGTATCCGGAGCATCAGCTGTTTGAAGAGACGGTAGAGAAAGATTTATTGTTTGGTCCCCGCAATGCGGGAAAAGAGGAAGCCCGGACGAAAAAAAGGCTTCCGGAACTGCTGGAGCTGGTTGGGCTGGATAAGAGTTTTCTCGAGCGTTCCCCATTTGAACTGAGCGGCGGCCAGATGCGGCGTGTAGCGATAGCGGGGGTTCTTGCCGTAGAGCCGAAAGTGCTGATTCTGGATGAACCAACCGCTGGTCTGGATCCCCAGGGCCAGGAAGAAATTCTGTCATTGTTTAAAACGTGGCAGCAGCAATACCAGACGACAACGATTATGATCACACATCAGATGGAAGAGGCAGCCCGGCTGGCAGACCGGATTATTGTCATGAGCGAAGGGCAGATTATTATGGAGGGACCGCCTTCTGTTATTTATGAAAAACAGGCAGAACTGCAGACACTTCATTTAGATGTGCCGGAACAGGTCAAAGTATTAAAGCAGATTGAACAGGAGATGGGGGTAACCTTTTCCAGCTACCATCTAAAACCGGAAGAAGCGGCTGTAGAATTGGAAAAGAGACTTCAGCAGAAAAAAGGCGATACCGATGTTTGAACACGTAATTATAGGCCAGTATCTTCCGGGCCGCTCCATACTTCATCGAATGGATGCGAGAGCGAAACTTGCTTCTGTCTTTTTTTTGATTGCTGCTATTTTCCTGACAAATTCGTGGACCGGATATGCTGTATTAGGCGGAGCGGCAGCGGTAATATATCTTTCCTCGGGCGTCCCGTTTCGATACATACGAAAAGGGATGGCTCCGATTTTTCTGTTGGTGCTTTTCACCTTTTTTATTCATGCCCTGTTTACAAGAGAAGGGGATGTGCTGTTGTCCTTAGGAGCGTTTCAGTTCTATGAAGATGGGGTGATTCAGGGGCTTTTTATTGCTCTGCGTCTGCTGCTGCTTGTGTTTTTAACCTCCCTTCTGACACTGACAACAAGTCCGATTGAGTTAACAGATGCCATGGAGCAGTTTTTATCACCGTTGAACCGGTTTCGCTTTCCGGCGCATGATGTCGCGATGATGATGTCGATTGCTATCCGCTTTATTCCTACATTAATGCAGGAAACCGAAAAAATTATTAAAGCGCAGACCGCACGCGGCGCCGATTTCAGCAAAGGATCTTTAAAAGACAGAGCCCAGGCGTTCGTTGCCCTGCTTGTGCCGTTATTTGTACGCTCTTTTAAACGAGCGGAGGATCTGGCATATGCTATGGAAGCAAGGGGCTATAACAGCGGAGCGGAGCGCACAAAGCTCCGTCAGCTCATCTGGAAAACAAGAGACACGGCAGCCTGTGTGCTTATCGTCGTGCTCGTGGCAGCATTATTTTTATTAAGGGAGTAACAGAAGTATGAAGCATAGAGTAAAAGCGGTAATCGCTTATGATGGAACAAACTATTCCGGATGGCAGGTGCAGCAGAACAGCAAAACTCTCCAGGAAGTAATAGAAAAAGGTCTGACCAAAATGCATGAGGGCAGAAAAGTAACGATTTTTGCCTCCGGACGGACCGATGCCGGAGTGCATGCCAATGGACAGACGATTCATTTTGATACGGATTATTATGTTCCCCCGGAGCGGTGGCCGATTACATCGGCAGGACTGTTCCCGCCGGATATTCAAATAGTGTCGGCCGAATATGTGGAACCTTCGTTTCATGCCCGTTATGATGCCCTCGGCAAAGAGTACCGCTACCGGGTCCTTGCTACGAGAACAAGAGACGTTTTCCGCCGCCATTATACGTATTTTTACCCAAAGCCGGTGCAGGTGGAGAAAATGCGGGAGGCACTCCCTTTTATCGAAGGAACCCATAATTTTGCCTCGTTCTGTTCTACGGGAACATCTGTGACAAGCACGGTTCGGACCATTTATGAGGCGCGTATTGAAGCACATGGGGATGAACTGCATTTTGTGTTTAAAGGAAACGGCTTTTTATATAACATGGTCCGTATTTTAGTAGGAACATTTCTTCTGGTTGGCACAGGCAGTATGAAACCGGAGGACATGCAGGCTGTTCTGGAAGCAGAAGACAGGAAAAAAGCAGGCCGTACTGCCCCCGGGCACGGCCTTTACCTGGAACGTGTCGTATACGAGGAAGGCCCGTTCTGACGGTAAAAAAGCAGGTTCCAAAAAATCTTTTAAAAAACAACGATTCCTGGTGTACATTGCATTGACATTAAGTAATGCATGTTATATGATAGTTGTTGGCATTTCAAAGTCCCACAGCCCCGGGATACGGAATGATAATGGACGATGACAATTGACAAAAACCAATAAAAAAAGAACTAATTAGGAGGGAAAAAATAATGCGTACAACATACATGGCAAAGCCAAAAGAGCTTGAACAGAAATGGCACGTTGTAGATGCTGACGGACAGACTCTTGGACGTCTTTCCAGCGAAGTAGCATCCATCCTTCGCGGCAAGAATAAGCCTCAGTTTACTCCTCATGTTGATATGGGAGACCACGTTATTATTATTAATGCAGGAAAGATTCATCTTACAGGGAAGAAACTCCGTGATAAGATCTACTACAAGCACAGTGGACATCCAGGCGGCCTGAAAGAAACAACTGCCGGAGATATGCGTGCAAATAAGCCGGAGAGAATGCTTGAACTTGCTATTAAAGGCATGCTTCCAAAAACATCTCTCGGCCGTGTACAGGCTAGAAAGCTTCACGTATTTGCAGGTTCTGAACACAATCATCAAGCACAACAGCCAGAGAAGTACGAACTTCGCGGCTAAATTAGAAGGAGGGAAATTATATTATGGCACAAGTGCAATACTACGGTACCGGACGTCGTAAGAATTCTGTTGCTCGTGTTTTTGTCGTACCAGGCGATGGCCGTGTGACGATAAACAACCGCGACATTGATGAATACTTCAACTTCGAAACACTAAAGCTTATTGTAAACCAACCACTCGTTGAAACGGGAACTGAAGGTCAGTACGACCTTAAAGTGAACGTAAACGGCGGTGGATTCACAGGACAGGCCGGCGCTATCCGCCACGGTGTAGCCCGTGCGCTTTTAGACGTTGATCCTGATTTCCGTAAGTCTCTTAAGGCTGCCGGATTCCTTACTCGTGACCCACGCATGAAAGAACGTAAGAAGCCAGGTCTTAAATCAGCCCGTCGTGCTCCTCAGTTCTCAAAGCGTTAATCATCTTATTCAAAACCTTTCAGCCTTATTGGCTGGAAGGTTTTTTTGCGGGCAGGCTCAATGTAGTTGACTTTCGGAAGAGTTCGGGATAAATTACGAACATAACCTGTTAGGAGGGAAGCACCATGATCAGCGCACAGTTAGAAAAATGTGTACGAAAAGCCCTGCATTGTAAAGAAGGCAATACGTATGGGGGAACCGTCACGGCTCAGTCGATAGAAGGCAGAGGCGGTATATTCACAGCAGCTTCTATTTCACTTGCTCATTACTATAGAGTAGGGAGTGAAGCGTCCAAGAAAAAAATAGAAGATATTTTAAATAAAGCTTCTTTTTTTCAGGAACATCCACTGGAGGAAAACCCAGAGCTTGCCGAAGAAATATTGAACGAAATTAAACTGATGCAGGAAGAAATCTTTATTGACCGTTTTCAAGTCGATTGAAAGCCCGACACCGGCGAGGTGTCTTTTTTATACCTTTTTATGTAACAGGCATAATCTTTTATCCTATATACATACTTTAGTTGTAATACTATGTAATCATAATATATACTTAAAATGTAAATAAATGATCGTAATAGATAGCGCTGCGCCCAGTAAATGTAATGCAGCTGCCATACCAAGCAGGAGGAAAAAATATGAGCAACCAAAGGCGGGATGTTCGTTTTAATTTTGAGTCTCATCCAATTGAAGGAATGTTTTCTATTTATAAAATGCAGGAAGAAATTATCGACAGCAAGCCGGCTCGTATGTATCTTCAGGATTTATCAGCCGGCGGCCTGCGCTTTTCCAGCAGGCTGGATATTCCTTTGTCGGAGGATGTAATGTATTGTTTTACTTTTCAGACACTCCAGACACCTTTTAAACTGTACGGCTGTATACAGCGTAAAGAAAAAGAAGGCAGCCGTTATTATTACGGGGTAAAACTTGTACACAGTGACAGGCAGATGCGGCTGAAAATCATTCAAATTGTTAATCGGCTTGCTATTAATAGACGCAAAAGGGAGCGGTTGATTAAAGGCAGATAGGATTTATTTTGCCGGTTTGTATAGCAAACGTTTGAAAAGCACCTAGAAAACAATGTATGCTAGGAGCAGAACAAATTGCTGCTAAAAGGATGGTGTCCGTTTTGATCACAGAAGAGCAGGTCCTCGAGGCCTTAAAAAGTATAGAGGATCCCGATTTAAATAAAAGTGTAACAGAAACAGGCGGAGTAAGAAGCGTGCGAATTAAAAACGGCAATGTAAGCGTTAAGATTGCCCTTGCCCGTACTGGTACGCCTGAACAAATGAAAGTACAGCAGGACGTAGTTAAATTGTTAAAAGATGCCGGAGCAGAATCCGTTGGTCTTCGTTTTGAAGCGTTGGAAGAAGAAGAAATAGAAAAACACGGTGGCGGATCTTCTGCGGCTGCGTCCGCGTCCTTATTGTCCAAAGATAACAAAGCAGAATTTATTGCTGTAACAAGTGGTAAAGGCGGCGTAGGAAAGTCTACCGTGTCAGTTAACCTTGCAGTGGCACTTGCCAGAGCAGGGAAAAAAGTTGGTATCATTGATGCAGATATCTATGGCTTCAGTGTGCCGGATATGATGGGAATTGATACACGTCCGAAAGTAGAAAACGACCGTATCTTTCCGGTAGAACGCTTTGGCGTAAAAGTCATGTCCATGGGCTTTTTCGTAGAAGACAATGCTCCAGTAATCTGGAGAGGTCCGATGCTTGGAAAAATGTTAAATAACTTCTTTAACGAAGTAGAGTGGGGCGAGCTCGACTACATCGTGCTGGATCTTCCGCCAGGTACTGGTGACGTAGCCCTTGATATCCACACGATGCTTCCGGAATGCAAAGAAATTGTGGTAACAACACCGCATGCGACCGCAGCTTTTGTAGCAGCGCGCGCAGGAGCAATGGCGATCCGGACTCATCATGAAATTCTGGGCATTGTGGAAAACATGGCCTACTTTGAAAGCAAAGTTACCGGAGAAAAGGAATATGTATTCGGTGAAGGCGGCGGAGAACGTTTAAAAGACGAGCTGAAAACAGAAGTACTTGGACGTATTCCTCTAGGGCAGCCAACTGAAAACAAAAATGTCTTTGCTCCTTCAGTATATGAAGAAGAACATCAAATTGGTGGCATTTATAAAGACATGGCCCAACGCGTGGTCGAGAAAATCGGAAAATAATACGATAAAGCACTTCTTTTCTTTTACATAAAGAAAGGAAGTGTTTTTTTTATGCAGTGTGAAGCGGTTTCAAATACCAGGTAGCTTTTTTTATGCCTGCTTGATAGAATTTACAAGAAGCCACATGTGAAGACATAAGGGGTGCAGCAATAGTGAATGCGAGGAAAGTAGTTTACCTGTTTTTTTCTACACTGCTGATAGGGGCATTGAGCGGAGCAGTAGTAGGTATAGTAATAGATCCCTCTACATATTTCAGCGGCGGGTTTTTGAATTTTTTGTTTGGGCTAATCTGGATATTGGGGATCAGCGCAGCCATCAGCCTGGTGGCTCAGATGGGATACTTTGCTTATTTAACTCTGCATCGTTTTGCCCTGAGCCTGTTTAAGACAACAAAGCTGTGGAATCGTGTGCAGATAGTGCTGATTGCTTTTGTGTTTTTTGATCTCGTTTATTTTCGTTATACCGCTTTTGCGGAGGGCACCGAAACCATTCTCGATTATATGGTAATGCCGATAATCTTTCTGGCGTTTGCGGGGGCGGTGGCTTATCGAAAGAAAATAGAAACAAACAGCCAGGCTTTTGTTCCGGCTTTCTTCTTTATGTTTGTGGTCACGACAATTGAATGGCTGCCGGCTCTTACAGTAGGAACGGTAAATGAATCCAAATGGCTTTGGATCTATATTACACCTCTGTTTGTGTCCAACGCCTGGCAGCTGCTGCTTCTTCACCGATTAACAAAAAACAGCGGCCCGTCACTGAAAAAGAAGCCTCTTTGATCCTAAAAAAGAGGCTTCTTTTCTATTTAGAAATAAAGATATAGAAAAAAAGAAAAATACTGAATAAAATGATTTTGAGAGAATATGAAAAAATAACGCATAACATGTTGACGTTTATTAAGCGACCATGGTACATTACTTCTTGCGCCACAAAAGACGAAATAACAAAGCGCAGTTGGAAAACAAAAAAACAAAAATAAAGTATTGACTTACTTTGACCAACTTGATATACTATGAAAGTCGCCAAATTGAGGCGAAGCAGCAAAACACGTGTCCTTTGAAAATGGAATGAAAACAACGCGCGAACAACAAGTCGCGGCAGGCAGGGCCTGCTGCGCAAGGTAAGACCAGCAAGAACTAAGCATCAACTTTCATGGAGAGTTTGATCTTGGCTCAGGACGAACGCTGGCGGCGTGCCTAATACATGCAAGTCGAGCGCATGCACCCGGCGGACCTCTTCGGAGGAAAACCGGGGAATTGAGCGGCGGACGGGTGAGTAACACGTGGGCAACCTGCCCTCTAGACGGGGATAACTCCGGGAAACCGGAGCTAATACCCGATAATCAAGCAGATCACCTGATCTGCTTGTAAAAGCATGGCCTTCGGGCCATGCAC
>NZ_RAPK01000001.1 GCF_003610495.1 Sinobaca qinghaiensis
GTGCATGGCCCGAAGGCCATGCTTTTACAAGCAGATCAGGTGATCTGCTTGATTATCGGGTATTAGCTCCGGTTTCCCGGAGTTATCCCCGTCTAGAGGGCAGGTTGCCCACGTGTTACTCACCCGTCCGCCGCTCAATTCCCCGGTTTTCCTCCGAAGAGGTCCGCCGGGTGCATGCGCTCGACTTGCATGTATTAGGCACGCCGCCAGCGTTCGTCCTGAGCCAAGATCAAACTCTCCATGAAAGTTGATGCTTAGTTCTTGCTGGTCTTACCTTGCGCAGCAGGCCCTGCCTGCCGCGACTTGTTGTTCGCGCGTTGTTTTCATTCCATTTTCAAAGGACACGTGTTTTTCTGCTTCGCCTCAATTTGGCGACTTTATTATATTAACATTCTATCTTTTATATGTCAATACTTTAAGTGTTAACATTTTATTTGCTTTGCTGTTGCTCTAAAGCAACGTTTACTAATATATCATCGTACTGCTTAACTGACAAGTCTTTTTTCTATATTTCTTAAAAAAATATTAAAAAAGTAAAAGCCGGCTCATTCTGCCGGCTTCTCTCAGCTATTTACTGGTCACTATGCTGTTGGTTTCTCATCTGCGGGAACAATAATACATCTCTAATAGAAGGAGAGTTTGTTAAGAGCATGACAAGCCGGTCCATTCCGATGCCAAGACCTCCGGTTGGCGGAAGACCATATTCCATGGACTCCAGATAATCAGTATCCATCATATGGGCTTCGTCGTCTCCCTGTTCTCTTTCCTGTACCTGTGCTTCGAAACGCTGACGCTGATCAATAGGATCATTTAATTCTGTAAAAGCATTGGCGTGTTCTCTGCCTACAATAAACAACTCAAACCTGTCCGTAAATCTTCCATCCTCCGGATTTTTTTTAGCCAGCGGCGAGATCGCTACAGGGTGGCCGTAGATAAAGGTAGGCTGAATTAGCTTTTCTTCAACAAAGTATTCAAAGAACTCATTTACAACATGGCCAAAGGACATACTTTCTTTAATAGGAACGTTATGTTCCTTAGCAAGCGCGCGTGCTTGCTCATCGCTCATGTCTTTCCAGAAATCTACGCCGGTTTCTTCTTTAACAGCATCTACTATATGCACCCTGCGCCATTTTGGTGCCAGATCTACTTCCAGCTCTCCGTACATAACTTTTGTTTTGCCCAGAACATCTTGAGCTATGTGGGCAATTAAACTTTCCGTTAAATCCATGATGTCATTATAATCTGTGTACGCTGCATAAAGTTCCATCATCGTGAACTCGGGATTGTGACGCGTCGATATCCCTTCATTTCTAAATACACGGCCTACTTCATATACTTTCTCCAGCCCTCCGACAATCAGACGCTTTAAATGAAGTTCAATCGCTATTCGTATATAAAGTTCCATATCAAGCGCATTGTGGTGGGTAACGAACGGCTTTGCCGCGGCTCCACCGGGAATGGAATGAAGCATAGGCGTTTCTACTTCCAAATAGCCTTTGTCATCGAGGTATCTTCTCATTGACTGCATGATTCTGCTGCGAAGAACAAAAGTATCTCTTACTTCCGGATTAGCAATCAAATCCAAATAACGCTGACGATACCGCTGTTCTACATCCCTGAGTCCGTGGAATTTATCAGGAAGCGGACGCAGGGACTTCGAAAGGAGGTGGATAGAAGAAAGTTTCACCGACAGCTCGCCTACTTTAGTTTTGAACGCTGTACCGGATACTCCAATAATATCGCCGATATCAAGATCCTCAAACAGCTCATACATTTCGTCGCCTACTGCATCTTTTCTTACGTATATCTGTACTTGACCGCTTAAGTCCTGGATATGGGCAAAGCCGGCTTTTCCTTTTCCACGCTTTGTCATCACACGTCCAGCTAAAGATAATACTGTATCTTTCGTTTCAAGCTCTTCTTTTGAGAAGTCTCCAAATTCTGTTTGAACCGTATCTGCCGTATGGCTGCGGTCAAATCGTTCTCCAAAAGGGTCCTTTCCTTCTTCCTGCATTCGCGCTACTTTTTCTCTTCGCACCATCATTTGATCGTTATATTCTATTTCCTCACTCACAGCTATCTCTCCCCGGCTTGCGTTTTTAATCATATTTAAGGGAGCTGAGCCTTTTTGGGGCCAGCCCCCGCTGCTGCTTTGTATACGTGCTCTACATCACTTATGCTATGTCAGCCAGCCGTCTGTTTGTTTATACAGGCGCACCCCTGCTTTTTCTTCTGCAGGCAGACTGCTAAGCCAATGCTTTACTTCATCTGTCTTTGAGTTTGATATAACATCCATAAGCGGAATCAGTACAAATGCTCGTTCGGCCATTCTCGGATGAGGAATAATTAACTCTTCCATCATAATATTTTCATCATTATAAAGCAAAATGTCAAGGTCTATATTCCGAGGGCCCCAGCGTACATCCTTGATTCGACCCATTTCCTTTTCAATGCTCTGCGTCACCTGCAATAACTCTTGTGGCGGACTGGACGTAGCTGCCTTTAAAACCAGATTCAAAAAATCTGCCTGGTCCGTAACCCCCACCGGTTTTGTTTCATAAACATTGGAACATTCCAGCACGGAAATCGTTTCTGTTTTCTGCAAAAGCTCTATTGCAGTTTTCAATGCCTCGTTACGATCTCCAACGTTGGAACCCAGTCCCAGAAAAATATCTTTCTGCATTTATCTGGTCCTCGTAATCTCAATAGCTACGTGGTCATAATGGCCTGGAATCGGCGGATCCGGTTTAATCACCTTTACCGTTACGCGCTCAATGATAGAAAATGAGGCAAACAGACTGGATGAAATCTGCTCTGCTATAGTTTCAACTAAATCATATGTGTTTTCTTCAACAGCTCGTTTTACCGTTTCATAAGCTTCTCCATAGTTAACACTTTTATCAATGTTATCTTCCCGCGCTGCTTCTTTTAAGTCTGTTTCCATGACCAGATCAACACGAAACCGCTGACCCAGCTTGTTTTCTTCCGGAAATACTCCATGGTAGGCGTAAAATTCCATTCCTTGGATATAAATCTTATCCATGTTCGCTCATCCTTTCATTTCTAAGCATTGCATCCATCATAAGAGCTGTTCTTTTCATTTCCAGCACGTCATGAACGCGGACAATGCTGCAGCCCCTCTCAATACCGAGACTTACGGTTGCAGCAGTTCCCTCGACTCTTTCCGCTGAGGGAAGGTTCAATGTTTTAGCAATAAGAGACTTTCGGGAGCTTCCTAGAAGCACTGGATAGCCAAGATCTGTAAATTCCCGCATCCGTCGCATTGCTTCTAAATTCTGTTCATATGTTTTAGCAAATCCAATACCAGGGTCTAAAATAATATACTCTTCCTTTACCCCAGCTTTTTTACATATATTCACACTTTCAGAAATATCTTTTTTCATATCTTCCATTAAGTCGGTATATTCTGTATTATGCCGGTTATGCATAAGAATAATGGGCACATCGCACAGAGCTGCTGCAGAAGCCATATCAGGATCAGCTTTTGCGCCCCATATGTCATTGATGATGCCGGCTCCGGCAGCTACTGCCTGCTTTGCCGTTTCTGCTTTATAGGTGTCAATGGAAATAGGAACATCGAACCTCGAAGCAAGCGCCCGGATCACGGGCAGTACCCGGCCGAGCTCTTCTTCTACCGGTACCGGTTCATAACCGGGGCGCGTTGATTCTCCGCCTACATCAATAATGTCTGCTCCATTTTCAATCATTTCGCGGGTTCGTTCTATTGCATTTTCAATTTGATTGTAACGGCCGCCGTCGGAAAAAGAATCCGGTGTAATATTAAGTATTCCCATAATGTAGGTTCGTGTTGAAAGGTCCAGGGAGTGATTTCCCCATCGGATAATCCCGCTCATTATCATTGCTCCTTGCTCAGCTTCTATAGTAGATCTTTAAAAGACCAGGCAGACCGCCTCGCCTCAGCATAGTCGGAGGCCAGTTCAAAAGATATGCCTGAATGAAATGGATAGGTTTGTTTATCTATTCCCAGCAGGGGGCTGATTTCCTGGATAGAGTTTGTTACAAAGGCTTCTTCTGCCTCTATCAGCATTTTTTTGGAAAAGCAGCCCTCCCGGATATAATAACCCCGCTTTTCTGCCAGCAGCATAACAGCCTTTCTTGTAATTCCCGGCAGAATACCGGTTTTAACAGCAGGAGTGTAAAGAGTGGTACCCTTCTTCCAGAATATGTTGGATACTATTCCTTCTGCTACATATCCTTCTTTTGTTAAAAAAAGGCCCTCTGTACCGGAGAGTCCCCTTATCTCATTTTTGCCGAGAATACTGTTAAAATAATGATGCGATTTTAAGCGGACTTCCGACTCCGGGGTATTCCTTTTTGTTTCCAGAATCTGTCCTTTTTTAGGCAGAAGGTGTACTCCCGTGCATTCCTCCAGCGGCTTCGCATAAATGATCACTTCCGGGTGATCATACTGCCCCTGATCCAGCCCTAAAGGACCCGGACCGGCTGACACGTTAAATCTCACGTATGCATTTTTCCAATTGTTTGCTGAAAGTACCTTTTTGATTTGTGTCCGCACCAGATCCCGATCATATGTCCATTTAATATTCATCTCGAGAAGGCCGCGCTCCAGCCGAATCATATGTTCATCCAATAAAAAAGGGTGCCCGTCGTACACCCGAAAGGTTTCAAACTGTCCAAGGCCATACATAAAACCATGTTCAAATACAGAAAGACGGGCTTCGCCCGCCTTCTGAACAGCTCCGTTCTTTAGTACAAACATTATTTATACTCCCTGCGGAAGGGTATGAGTGGAAATAAAATTCTTCAAAATGGTTTTCCCTACATCCGTCATAATAGACTCGGGGTGAAACTGCACGCCTTCTACTGCCAGCTCTTTATGACGAAGGCCCATAATTTCTCCTTCTTCCGTCCATGAAGTAACTTCCAGGCAGTCGGGAAGCGTTTCTTTTTTGACGATCAGCGAGTGGTACCTTGTCGCTGTAAACGGATTGCTTAATCCTTTATAAATGGTTTCTCCATTATGATGCATGGCGGATGTCTTTCCATGCATCAGACGTTCTGCTCTGACTACGTCTCCACCAAACACCTGGGCAATCGATTGGTGGCCCAGGCAGACTCCAAATATAGGAATAGTACCGGCAAAATGCTCCACAGCCTGCATACTGATCCCAGCTTCATCAGGCGAACAGGGACCCGGGGAAATCATAAGAAAATCAGGCGCCAGTGCTTCAATCTCTTCAATTGTGATCTGATCGTTGCGCCTTACCACCAGGTCTTCTCCCATTTCTCCAAGGTACTGCACCAGGTTATAGGTAAACGAATCATAATTATCAATCATTAAAATCATTGTACATTTCCTCCTCTGCTCATCTCTTCTTCACTCAGCTCTTTCGCGGTCCAAAGCGCTTTTGCTTTTTTGAGGCATTCTTTATACTCTGCTTCAGCATGGGAATCAATTACAATTCCCGCCCCGGCCTGGACATAGGCCATACCATTTTTTGTGATCATCGTGCGGATTGCAATGTTTAATTCAGTGTCTCCATTATACCCAATCCATCCAATAGAGCCAGTATAAACGCCTCGACGTACTTGTTCAAGTTCCTCGATTATTTCCATTGTCCGCACTTTAGGGGCCCCAGTAATAGTTCCTCCGGGAAAAGCTGCCCGGATCATGTCATAGACATCCATATCGTCTGCCAGCACACCTTTAACATTAGAAACAATGTGCATGACATGGGAATACCGCTCAATTACCATCAGCTCATCCACTTCCACCGAGCCGAATTGGCAGACTCTGCCCAGGTCATTTCTTTCTAAATCCACCAGCATAATATGTTCAGCACGTTCTTTTTCCGTAGTAAGCAGCTCTATTCCGAGTTCATGATCCGCCTTTTCATCCATTCCCCGGGATCTGGTTCCTGCAATCGGCCGGGTCGAAGCTTCCTTCCCGCGCTTTTTAATGAGGAGCTCAGGAGAACCGTTTACGAGCTGAAAATCCGGAGTATGAAAATAGCCCATGTAGGGAGAAGGATTTATTTCCCGCAGTTTCCTGTAAATATCAAATGGATCGCTTCGAAGAGGCTTGCCTTCCCGCAGAGATAGGTTCACCTGAAATACATCTCCCTGCGCAATGTATTCTTTTACCTGTTCCACCGCTTCCGCAAACTCAGCCTGCTTCCAGGAAGTTTCCTGCGTCCGTTCTCTGCCGACCGTTTCTTCGTAAATAGCGGAGGCTGACGGATCTTCTTCTGCCGCGGTCAGCCAGTTGTTCATCATTTGATCGAGTTTATCCTCATCATCTTCTTCTGCGCCTGCGAGACGAAGCAACCAAAGCTTCTTTTTCTCATGATCATATACAGCTGCTTCTTGAAACGCTTGAAAGAAACAGTCCGGCGTATCCAGATCATCTGCTGTCGTTTCTTCCAATTGTTCAATATATCTAATGTAGTCGTAGCTTATAAATCCAAATAACCCGCCCTGAAAGTCAGGAAAATCCGGTACGGTTTCTACAGCGTATGTTTTCATCCATTCTTTCATCTGCAAAAGGGGATCTCCCGTTATATGAAAGGCCTCTTCTACTGTCTCCACAGTTAAATGATTATCTTTTCCTGTAAATAAAGCAAAAGGGTGCAGAGCTGCAATGCTGTAACGACCTCTTTGTCCACTTTCTAAAATAACGTGATACTCACAGGTGCGGCTCAAAGACGCATAGGCTGAAAAAAAACGGGCTTCTGGAAAATCAATAGATCTTCCGGAGACCCGGTATGCAGCGCTGGCTGCTGGTAGTGATGCTAATTGAGGCTCCATTGTCCTCCCCCTTTGATCAAAAATAAAAAGAGCAGGACCGTTTCGCCCTGCTCCCGTTTCTTTTATTTTATTGCTCGTCTTCAAAGTTGTAAAGCGGCGTGCTGAGGTACCGTTCCCCATTACTTGCAATAATAGCAACCACTTTTTTGCCTTTTCCGAGTTTCTTTGCTTCCTGAAGAGCCACATAAATAGCAGAACCGGAAGAAATACCGCCGAGAATACCTTCTTCTCTTGCTGCGCGGCGTGCATATTCAAATGACTGTTCTGTCGTTACCTGAACGACTTCGTCATAAATATCCGTATTAAGAATTTCAGGTACAAATCCAGCACCGATACCCTGGATTTTGTGAGGACCTTTCTGCCCTCCGCTTAATACTGGAGAATCTGCCGGCTCAATAGCGACAATACGCATGTCAGGATAGTGCTCTTTAAGCAGTCCGCCTGCGCCCGTGATTGTTCCGCCGGTACCAATACCAGAAACGAAAGAATCGATTTGGCCGTCTACCTGCTCGAGCAGTTCTTTACCTGTTGTCGCACGGTGAATAGCCGGGTTCGCTTCATTTTCAAACTGCTGCGGCATGAAATAACCATTTTCTTCGGCCAGCTCATGAGCTTTGCTGATTGCTCCACCCATTCCTGCTGGTCCTGGTGTCAGTACTAGTTTCGCGCCATAAGCACGAAGCAGGTTACGGCGTTCCATGCTCATTGTTTCCGGCATAACGAGAATAGATTTGTAACCTTTGGCTGCGGCTACCATCGCCAGGCCGACGCCTGTGTTTCCACTTGTAGGCTCTACAATCGTATCGCCTTCCTTCAGCCTGCCGTCTTTCTCTGCCGCTTCAATCATTGCCATACCGATCCGGTCTTTTACACTGCTTCCCGGGTTCATAAATTCAAGCTTCAGGTAAACATCAGCATCATTTTCTCCGGTAAGGCGGTTAAGCTTAACCATTGGTGTTTCGCCTATTAGCTCTAAAACATTATTTGCTACTCTCATGTAAATATCCTCCTCGACAATACCAAGTAATTTCATTGGTTTTATTGATTATATATTATCAGTCTTTTAAAACGGTGTCAATACAGGCATTTTCTATTTTCTGAGTATTCCTTCGCTTTTGAAAAAGGAACCTAATCAAAAATGATCAGATCCCTTTAGGCATTTACTGTACACGGTTTTCTTTCTTTTCTGCTTCTTCGCGGATATCTTCCAGCTCAGGTACATCAAAGTTATATATTTCATTACAGAAGTGACACTGGGTTTCAGCCCCGCCGTCTTCTTCAATCATATCCTTGATTTCATCACTTCCAAGAGAAACTAGCGCATTTGTAATGCGTTCCTTTGAACAGTGGCAGGAAAAGGAAACATCGTGCTTTTCCAAAAAGTTAATATCGGTTCCAAAAATCGTTTCAAGCATTTCTTCAGGTGTTTTACCCTTTTCAATCAGCTTTGAAACCGGGGGCATATTTTCAATTTGTTTTTCCAGCGCTTCAATCGCTTCTTCTTCCGCGCCCGGCATCAGCTGGATAATAAATCCTCCTGCTGCTTTGATACTATTGTCAGGATTGACGAGAACTCCAAGCCCGACAGAAGACGGCACCTGCTCGGAAGCCGCAAAATAATAAGTGAAATCTTCACCGAGTTCACCAGAAACAATGGGAACGGTGCCGGTAAAATGATCTTTCATTCCCAGGTCTTTTACTACGGCCATATGACCGCCGGTACCAACTGCCTGTGCTACATCGAGCTTGCCATGTGGATTTAAGTCAAAATGCACCTGCATATTATGAGCATAGCCCCGCGTATTGCCGTCGGACGTGCTATCTACAATAATAGGCCCCATTGGACCTCCGCCTTCAATTTTAATCGTCAGCTTATCGTCTCCTTTCAGCATTGCTCCCATCATTGAGCCTGCTGTCATCGCACGCCCTAAAGCAGCAGCTGCTGTCGGCCACGCCTGGTGGCGCTGGACTGCTTCATTTACCATATCAGTTGTATTAACTGCATAGGCCCTGATCTTATTATCAAACGCTGTTGCTTTTACTAGATAATCGCTCATGTGTTCTAACATCCTTTCTTCTCATTCTTTTGTGTTTTTTTGGTAAATAGAGTGAAGGCCGGAAAGAGTGAGATAGTTATCTATTTCATCTATTTCTTTCGTTTCCCGGCTGAGCCATTCAGCCGTTGTCCCTGTAGCAATGGTATACGCTGGTGTCCTCTGCTCTTCTTTTATCTTCCGGATAACACCATCTACCTGGGAGGCATAGCCGTAATACATACCTGCCTGCATGGCTTCTACGGTGCTTTTGGCCGTAATGCGGGCGGGCTGTTTCCATTCGATTTTTGGCAGTTTGGCCGCTTTTTCATATAAAGCTTCTGTAGACAGATTCAGTCCGGGGAGGATAACGCCTCCCTGATACTGACTGTTTTTATCAATATAGCAGAATGTTGTTGCGGTTCCAAAATCCACCACGATCAAGGGAGGTGCTTTTTTTTCAAGAGCAGCTACCGCATTAACAATACGATCTGCTCCGACTTCTTTAGGATTTTCATAACGAATATTTAAACCAGTTTTCACTCCCGGTCCTACTACTAAAGGAGATAGATCAAAATAATCTTTACATAACCGGCTCATCGTATTCATTAATGACGGAACAACAGATGAAATGATAATACCTCTGATTTGCTCTACTTTCCAGTTTTTGAACTGAAAAAAAGAAAAAAGCTGAAGTCCGTACTCATCAACCGTTCTATTTTGATCAGAGGAAAGACGCCAGGTATCGACCCTGATGTCGTCTTTAAATAATCCGAACGTAATTGTCGTGTTTCCAATGTCCATTCCCAGTATCATATTTGTCCCCTATCATTTCAAATAATCTGCCTTTAAGTTAAAAGAGATGCCGCGGAGGGCATCTCTTTTTTTTAACTATTATGATTTACGATCTTCATCGGAAGGCGGTTCATTTGTCCAAGGTGTAGCATTTTCCTTTGGATTTTCAGGATTCGCTTCCTTCTGCTCTTCTTGTTCCTGAGCTTCAGATGCGTCATCTGAAGAAGATCCGTTGTCATCTTCACGATCTGAAGACGACGACTCTTCTGTCTGGCCTTCTTCTGACTGATCTTCCTGTTCCGGCTTATTAACTACTTCCACTTCATCATCACTCTTGTTCAAATGATGATTTTCTGGAAGCTTGCCTTCTTCAACAAGCGATTCAATTTGCTCTGCATCCAGCGTTTCCAGTTCCAACAGCTGCTGTGCTACAAGCTCAAGTTTGTCTTTATGCTCTGTTAGAATTTGTCTGCAGCGTTCATATGATTCTTTAATAAAGCGCTGGACTTCCTGGTCGATTTCGTAGGCAATTGCATCACTGTAATTTTGTTCATTCTGCATATCACGGCCGAGGAATACCTGACCGCCGGATCCGGAACCGAATTGAAGCGGCCCAAGCTTATCACTCATGCCGTATTCTGTTACCATTTTCCGGGCGATAGCAGTAGCACGCTGAAAGTCATTATGGGCACCCGTACTTACTTCATTAAACATAACTTCTTCTGCTACGCGTCCGCCAAGAAGGCCGACAATCTTATCCAGCAGTTCAGGCTTTGTCATGAAGTAACGGTCTTCTCTTGGAAGCATAACGGCATAACCGCCGGCTTGTCCACGTGGAACAATAGTTACTTTGTGAACCATATCCGCATTTCTAAGCTTCACGCCGACCACTGTATGACCAGCTTCGTGATGTGCCACGATTTGTCTTTCTTTCTTCGAAATCACACGGCTTTTCTTAGCAGGACCGGCAATAACCCGGTCAATAGCTTCATCTACGTGGCTCATTCTAATCTTATCCATGTCGCCGCGGGCAGTGATAAGCGCTGCTTCGTTTAAAAGGTTTTCCAGATCCGCACCGGAAAATCCTGGTGTTCTCTGGGCAATCGCTTTTAAGTTAACATCATTTGCAAGCGGTTTGTTACGAGCGTGAACCTGCAGGACTTCTTCTCTTCCTTTTACATCGGGAAGACCTACCATAATCTGGCGGTCAAAACGACCGGGACGAAGAAGGGCGGGGTCAAGTACATCCGCACGGTTAGTAGCAGCAATCATAATGATACCTTCATTTGCACTGAAACCATCCATTTCAACAAGAAGCTGGTTCAGCGTCTGCTCACGTTCATCGTGCCCGCCGCCGACACCGGCTCCACGCTGACGTCCTACTGCGTCAATCTCATCAATGAATATAATACATGGAGCATTTTTCTTTGCGTTTTCAAATAAATCACGCACACGGGAAGCACCAACACCTACAAACATTTCAACGAAGTCCGAACCACTGACTGTAAAGAACGGAACTCCTGCTTCTCCGGCTACTGCACGTGCAATAAGTGTTTTACCTGTACCTGGAGGTCCAACAAGAAGTACACCTTTAGGAATACGTGCTCCCATATTGGCGAACTTGCGTGGATCTTTCAGGAAGTCAACTACTTCAATTAATTCTTGTTTTTCTTCATCTGCACCTGCTACGTCTTTAAAGCGGGCTTTTTTCTTATCTTCCTGATACAGCTTGGCTTTACTCTTACCAAAGTTCATCACTTTGTTTCCGCCGCCTCCGCCGCCTTGCGCACGGCTGAAGAGGAATAGGAATAAAAGAATAATAATCACAAATGGAATAGCAGTAACAAGCAGGTTGGACCAGATACTTGGTTCATCTGCCGGCTGTGTATTGATGGTGAGCGCATTTCCATCCGGGCCCTGTGCGTTTAGTATCAGCTGAGTATTTTCATCGGTCATTGGAAGGTAGGCTTCAAATGCTTCTCCCTCTTCCATGCCCTGTTCCTGTCCTTCAACTAAATACACTTCTCCTTCAGGCTGGAGGGTGGCTGACTCAATTTCATTATTTTCAAGTTTGGTTATCAATTCGGTGGTGCTCATTTCTTCTGTGGTCGTTTGATCGCCACTCAAAAAGCTGAAAATACCGATAATGACCAAAAACAAAAGCAAATACACCACAACGTTTCTAAACATTCGATTCATTCCTGACCTCCTTCTGTAAGCACTCGCGGTATTTTATAAAGTTTCTGATGCCGCTGCCTCATTGTTGTAAATTTTCGGTTTTAATACTCCTATATATGGAAGGTTTCTATACCGTTCTGCGAAATCCAGACCATATCCCACCACGAAAGCATCCGGTACGATAAAGCCAGCTACATCCGGTACAAGATCAACTTTTCTTCCATCCGGCTTATCAAGCAGCGTAATGATTTTTACTGATTTTGCCCCACGGTGTTTAATCAGGCTGATCAAATAGTTGAGCGTAATGCCGCTGTCGATAATATCTTCCAGAATAATGACGTCTCTACCCTCTACTGTTGTATCGAGGTCTTTAATAATTTTAACTTCCCCTGAAGATACAGTACCTTTACCGTAGCTTGATACATCCATAAAATCGATTTCAAGATGTGTTTCCACTCTTTTAATTATGTCAGCCATAAAAGGAAGAGCTCCTTTTAGAACGCCTATAACCAGTGGAAAACGGCTGTCGTATTCTTCGGAGATGGCTTTTCCCATCTCTTTAATCTTTGTTTGGATCTCTTCTTCGCTGATTAGTATGTGCTCAATATCGTCATGCATCAGAATCGCTTAAGCCTCCCAGAAAATTCATTATATCAATATACATTAAAAAATAGGGCGAATACCCGGCTTTAATCATATCATGAATAAAGCATGCATTTCATCCTTCACGTCTTGAAAACTGTACGAACCATTCTTTTATAATACCTTTTTCTTCCGCTGAACCTAGTTCTTTTGGCACTTAAATAAAATAGTACTGTGCTCCACCGGTGTTCTTTGGAATCTTTTTGTTTTAGCAAGCATCGGAACCCACAAAATGGTTTCATCGGAAGCAGCAACGACAGGCCAGCTGTCTCTTTGTTCTTTTGGTACTTTTTCGTCGATAAATAAACGGTTTAATTTCTTTCTGCCTGTCATTCCCGCTATATGGAGTTTTTCTCCCTGTTTTCTTGACCGGACCAGCACCGGCAGCCTCAGCTCCGACTCTGCTATGCAGAACACATCATTCCGCTCCGGATCAACCGTGCCATCATAACGGCCGGCCGTAATTGTCCACTCGTTAAAAGAGACGCTTCCCGGCACCTCTAAAAGTTTTGGGGCTTCTACCTGCACTAATGGGGCTTCCGTGCTGGCTTGAAGGTGAAATGTGCATGTATCATATGTCCGCTTAACCAACACTCCACCTGCCCAATTAACAATAAAAGACGAGGCTGGTTTATAGAGAAGCGAAAGCAGCTGTTCTATATGTATAGTAGAAACGGCCGTGTGTTGATTTTTGCAAAGATAAGTTAATAGTAGAGGAATAACCCTTCTTTGTAAAGCCAAATGAAGGGCTTTCCAACCACTTATAGAAAACGTCAAAGAATGTTCATTTTGGTCGAGAATCAGCCCGCGGGCTTCTTTTTCTGCTGCCTCTTTAATAAACAGCCTTTCTGTCGAGATCCATTCATTTAAGGTTTGAAAATGCTCCCGGGCTTCTTTGTTTTCATGAAGAACAGCCGGCAGGGCATGGTGTCTGATGCGGTTTCGTGCGTAGGCATTCGAATTATTGCTTTTGTCTTCCTTAAAAGGAATCGAATGTTGTTCACAATAAGCATAGATAGATTCCTTGCTTACTTCAAGCATAGGCCTGATAATTCTTCCGGATTCCTGATTACGGGAAGCGGATATGCCGACTTCTTCCCACAGCGCTCGGCCCGACGTCATCCGCAGAAGCATTGTTTCTATTTGATCATCGCCGTGATGACCCGTGGCCAGAACATTTGCTCCGCATTGTTTCATCACTTTTTCCAAAAATTGATACCGCAGCAGCCGTGCCTGTTCCTGTACTCCTTTTCCTTGATCAGATAAATATTCTTTTACAGGGAGCTCTTCAGTATAAAAAGAAAGAGAGCGTCTTGCGCAGAAGGCTTCCACCATTTCTTTTTCTACTGCTGCTTCGTCTGGACGAAGGCCGTGATCAGCATGTGCCGCCGATACCGAAATCTGCAGGGAATCCGCAAGTTCGCTGAGTACATAAAGAAGCGCCATAGAATCCGCCCCGCCCGATACAGCAGCTACTAAGTGATCGCCTTTCTGAAGCAGAGAGTGTTTTTTGATAAACGCTTCAATTTTCTGTTTCATAGCGCTGTCCTACTCCTTTTCCAATTGAAAATAAGGAAAGGGCAAATACAAGCCCTGCCGCTATTGCTCCAGCCTGCATAAAAGTCTGAACCCCCTGCTCCAGTCCTCTAATATGATTTTCTTCTACAAAAGCGAGCATGGTGGAATAGGCTCTGCCTCCCGGCACCAGCGGAATGATACCCGGAATGGTAAACATTGTAACCGGGACCTTTTTCCATATAGCCAGCCAGTGAGCAGCAAAAGCAGCTACAAAGGCTGCCGCTGCCGCTGCAAACACCGGACTCATGCCTAATTCCGGAAGCGTACTGTAAACAATCCATGCAGCCACTCCTGCAGCGCCTCCCCACCAGAGCAGCCGGAGAGGTATATTAAATATTACTCCAAAAGCTACCGTGGCGATAAAACATATCAGCCATTCCATAACAATCATTTTCTTTTCCTCCAGACCCTGCTACATATAAAAGATAGAAAGCGCAAGAGCTACCCCCGCTGCAATAGATAAAGAGGTAACCATAGCTTCTGATCCGCGGGCTACGCCGGCTACGAGGTCTCCTGACATTAAATCACGGACAGCGTTTGTCAGAGGGACACCTGGTACAAGCGGGATCAACGAGCCTATAATAACCTGATTTAATTCTGTGCCAAATCCTCCATTAACCATAATCAAAGCCATGATGCCGCCGGTTAAAGCAGCCGCAAATTCCGCGAAGAATTTCACTTTCAGTACTCTTTGTATAAGAACCAGCGTGATCGTCGTAGCGGTTCCTCCAATAAACGCTGGAAGCATATCAAAATAACTGCCTCCGACCAGATAAGAGAAAGCACCGCCGCCGATACCGGAAGCAAGGTAAATGAACCAAAGCGGATAATGCATCGGAGCATCTTTTATTGCTTTCAAACGTTCCTGTGTTTCATCCAAGGTAATATCCCCGTATGTGAATTCTCTGGCGAGCTGATTGACTTCCGTCACTTTCCCCAGATCCTGGTATCGTTCTTTAATTCGAATCATCTGCATACTGTCGTAATCTTCTTCTGTTTTAAAAGAAAGGAATATACCAGTTGTGGTGACAAAGCTGTGGACATTATTCATTCCGGCTGCTTTCGCCATTCTTACCATTGTATCTTCCACTCTATATGTTTCTGCTCCATAGCGGAGCAGGAGCCTGCCGCTCAGAAGACAGATGTCCATTGTTTTCTTCCCACGAACCACGTTATTCCCTCCATCTGTTCCTTATTTTCTTGAAATAAACTATACCTTATATATAAGCTGATGAATATACATTTAAAACACATTGGATACAAAAAAAACCGCACCTTTAACTGGCACAGTTTTATTATCAACAGACATTCTTTTATAGAGAATATCCTTCATATTATATTTGGTAGCGGCGGAGGGAATCGAACCCCCGACCTCACGGGTATGAACCGTACGCTCTAGCCAGCTGAGCTACACCGCCAAATTAGCAACATCCGTAATTATAAACAATGCATCAGGCCGCGTCAACACTTTTCTTTCCTGCACTTCCTAAAGACATTAAAAACCATGCCGGTTTTTAACATGCAGATCCGGCATGGTTTTTTATTTTCGTGAATGCTTCCCCCGTTTGTTATCTGTCTGCTTCCTTAGGGAGGATAAACGCTCTTCACTGTCTTTCATGAAATTATTCATTTTATCTTCAAATGACAGGGGCCTGGGTTTACTGCTGCCAGCAGATCCGCTGCGCCGGCTGTTATCTTTAGGACGGGCATTCGAAGGACGAACCGGTTTTGGCCGGCTTTCGGGCGGACGGTCCACAGCCTTGCGGATGGACAGGCTGATTTTTCCGCTTTCTTCTACCTTCATGACTTTTACAGTAACTTCATCTCCAACATTAACAAAGTCTTTAATATTGTCCACGTATTTATCTGCTACTTCACTAATATGAACGAGTCCGGTTTTCCCGTCCGCCAGTTCAACAAACGCACCAAAATGAGTAATGCCCGATATTCTGCCCTTTACTTTATCGCCTGGTTCTATGGCCATGTAGAAATTGCTCCCCTTCAAATGTTGATAAAAACAGTAAAGCTGTCAGCTTCTTCTTTAAAACAGCGTCCTACGTTTACATTGTAAGAAAAGGTTATACTGCCTGAAGATATCTTTTATTCAGCAGATTCTTCCGGCATTTTGTACAGCGTTTCGTTTTGTTTTGTAAAGTAATAGTCGCTTCTTGCTACTTCTGCAATGTAATCCAGGTCATGATAATTTTCTATGTCCTGCCTCAACTGCTCTTCCTCGGCCTGCATTTCCGTGTACTGCTTTTCTAAATTTGTTCTTTCTGTTTCCTTGGCATGAAGCGTCTGCCACTGTGTGATAAGAATAACAGCCAGTACTACAGCAATAATGGAGCCCGTGACGGCCATTGCTGTTAAGCGGCGCCGGAGTCCTTTTTTCCGCTTTGATTGAATAGCATCCTGAAGCTGTTGTTCCCGTTCCTGCTGACGGACATATGACTTGTTAATTTCTGTTACTTTCCTACTGTTAGAACCCAAGACCTTCATCCCTCCTTCTGTTACTATTTTTATATATTATATTAGCAGTGAGCTATATATTTTTCAGAACTGTTATACAATAACCAATTACTATCATCATAACGAAGGAGGAGGGGTCTTTCAATATAAAATTGTATAAATTATGCAATTTTCTTTTTATTAGCTGCCCGGTGTCTCTTCTTTTAGAATAGTATACATATTTTCTGCAGCTTCTTTTTTGGTTGTATCTTTAATTTCATCAACCGAAAAGGTAATCGTTTTGCTGGCGAAGCGGATAGACACTTCATCACCGGGCTTTACTTCCGTTCCTGCCTTAGCCTGATGCCCGTTCACTTTAATCCTTCCCTGCGCCGCCACTTCTTTAGCCAGCGTTCTCCGCTTAATCAATCGGGATACTTTTAGAAATTTATCTATTCTCATTATTATACTCTCCCTTATTTTCCGTTCTCCGTCCCATACCGCTGCTCAAATTTCCGATTAGCTGTATGAAGCGATTCTTCCGGGTGAAGCTTATGATGGTTAGCTATATTCACAAGCACAAAAAGCACGCTGCCAAACGCCTCTTTCTGCTGTTCTTTATCCGTACCCTGAAGTGCTTCTTTCCACTCCTGCAATTCTGCCTCAACCATTTCCCAGAGAAGCGGCTCTTCCTTCAATGGCCTTCCATGCTTTGCGGCCTGCTTTTGAAGTTCGGCCGTCCTCATCAATGCTGGAAAAGAAGCGGGAACGTCCAGGTTGTCTGTTTCTCTGTCCGAGCCCGCGCGCTCCGCCTGCTTAATTTTTTCCCAGTTCCGGTTTACTTCTTCACTTGTTTCTGCCTGAATATCTCCAAAAACATGAGGATGGCGGCGGATCATTTTTTCATTAAGCGTTCCTACAATATCCTCTATGGAAAAAAATCCTTCCTCTTCTGCAATACGCGCATGAAGCATAACCTGCAGAAGCACATCGCCCAGTTCTTCCTGAAGATGCTCATCATCCTCTTCATCTACAGCATCAATCACTTCGTACGCCTCTTCAATCAAGTACCGTTTTAATGAGGCATGCGTCTGCTTTTGATCCCATGGGCATCCACCCGGCCCGCGGAGGATACTGATAATTTCTTTTAACTTCCCAAATTCACGGTATAAAAGAGCCTCTTCTTTTACCGGCGGCACGTAAAGCGCTGTTAAATTGCTGAGCCCGGCGCGGCGGTCCAGTTCAAACAGCGGAAACGATTCCAGTTTTTCCTCTGATGTGCCTGCAGCCGTAACGAGCGTCACCTCATAATCGTCCGGATATTTTTCCATTAAAGTGAGCTTTGTATTAGAGGCACTCATCTGGTCATATACCTGTGAAATGAGTATGTGCTGAGTCAGCATAAGCTGCTCCGGTACAAGAGCTGTTGCATCCAGCAGTTGAAAACCATCATTGGGATCCACCCGGAGTGCCGAAAAGGCAGGATCCAGAAAGCTCTGGCCTCCCTGAATACGAAGCTGTATGGTGCCCTTTTTTTCTTCTTCTATTAAACGCTGCACCGTCTCTTCGGCAACAAGCGGATGACCTGGAACAGCATAAATAAATGCCTCTTCTTCTACCTCAAGCAGCTTTTCTACAATCTCGGCATATACATTTCCAAATTGATTATTTGCTTCATAAATATGGTCAAAACTTTGAAAGGCAATACCCTCTTCCTCGAGCATCGCAACAGCCGGATGCTCTTTCGTCCGCAGGTATATATGTTCAGCCCCGCGCAGCTGTTTATACACGCCAAAACTCATCTGATCGGCCTCTCCGGCTCCGAGGCCGATAATCGTAATATATTTCATGCTATTGGTTTCCCCTCTTTCGTAATGACTGTAGTTTTTTTATTCCTGGAAGCATTTTTTGCTCTTCTTTTGTAATAACCTGCATCACCGCCGTGAGGAATAAAAATAACACACCTCCTGCAGCACAGGTTATCAACGTGAAGCCGGCAGCCAGCAGCCGGTTTTCCCCATGCATAAGCTCTTCTCCGGCAGTCATTAGAAAATAAAGAAACAGGCTCATGCCGGCGAGTGCCACTGATGCTTTTCCAAGCCAGCTTGTCGAAAAGACGTCGATCATGCTTTTTCGGTAAATCCAGTATATGTTAACGGCAGCCGTTACCCCCAGACCGGCTACTGTCCCTATGGCAGCTCCATGTGTTTCCAGTAAGGGTATTAACAGCATATTGCAGATAAGCTTCACTAAAAATCCTGCCGCAAGCGAAATAGCGGGAATTCTAAAAAAACCGTTTCCCTGCAGAACAGCAGCTGAAATCATTACCGTTCCACTCATAACCAGAGCCGCAGACAAGGTGCGCAGCACACCGGTTCCATTGTCATTAGTAAACAGCATAATATTAATCGGCTCCGCTAAAATAATCATCCCGCCTGCAGCGGCGGCCCCCATTAAAAAGCTGACTTTCATCATGAGGGAGGCGTAATAACGGGCGGCATCAGCTTTTCCTTTTATTCTTTCTTCCTGAAGAAGCGGAACCAGCACCATGGCAAAAGAGGAGGCAATAACCGTACCAAACTGAAGCAGAGGCTGGCCCCGGTCGAAGACTCCTTTTGCTATCATCGCTTCTTCTCCAACTGCTCCGTTCATCTGCAGCAGCCGGACTACCGTAAACGCATCGATCATTTGATACAAAATAAACAAAAGCGATCCGAGGCATACAACAAGTCCCTGCGTGAGAAGCACTTTCGTATGCTCCGGCATTCTATGTACTGCTTTTTTGTGCGACATCGGCTGAAGCCCGGTTTTTTTTCTGTTTTTACCCAATAACCAGATCAGCACCAGCACGCTTACGGCACTGCCCAATACCGAACCTGCCGAGGCTCCTTCACCGGCATCATATGCTCCATTGCCAAACGTTACAGCCAGCCAGGCAAATACCAAAATGCCCGCCACTCTGATAAATTTTTCGGCCACATGCGAATAAGCAGTAGGTTCCATTTGATTTATTCCCTGAAAGTACCCTCTCACCACAGAAAGAACCGGCACCGTCAGTAGAACGTAAGACATGGTCCTGAGCGACCCCGCAAGTTCGGCGTCCCCCATAAACAAAGCAATAGTCTCTGCGCCGGTGTAAAACAATACAAAAAGAACAGTAAAAAGCAGGGACAGAATATAAAAAGCCGACCAGGCTGTCTCTTTTGCTTCCTGCATTCCATTATCCACTCTTGCATCAACGATCATTTTAGAAATAATCACCGGAAATCCGTACATAGCTATGACCATCGCGGCTCCGTATAAAGGGTATACCTGCTGATACACGTAATATCCCAGGTCTCCTGTCATATTTTGATAAGGAACTCTATATAATGAACTCAGCACTTTTCCTATAACAGCGGCCCCGGATATAAACAAAGCACCTGCCCATATTTTCCGGCCCGGGCTCTTTTCTTCCATTGCATTCGCTCCTTTTCCGTTCCCAGTATAGCATACGGCGCCCCTGTATCTTCTGCTGCCGTCATAAAAAAAGCCTCTGCTCTTCAGCAGAGGCCTTCTATTTATTTCATGATGGCTTCGTCTTCTTTTTTCGTATGAGGAAGCTGTTTGAGCAGCTCTTCAAGCACGTTCAGGAAAGACTTTCCGCCCAGGCGGTCCATGTAAACGGCCAGCTTTATCTTGGCACCGTTCGTGCCTATGCCAATTGCTTTTCCATATTCATTTACCACTTCAAATAACTTGGCTCCATCAACCTGCCGGCTGACCTCTTCGGTAACGAGCAGGTTGATTTTTCTGCCTTCCTGCGTAATCGCCTCCGCCCCTTCTTTTGCTGCAAGAAGCTTAATGCGGGATACGGCAAATAAATCCTCTGTTTCTCTTGGATAATCCCCAAACCGGTCGATCATCTCGTCCTGTAGATCCTGCAGGTCTTCCGGCGTTTCGATGCCCTTGAAACGCTTGTACATTTCAATTTTCTGCTTGGAATCATTGATATAGCTTTCTGGAATGTAGGCGTCTACTTTTACATCCATTTCAATTTCAGGCGGCTTTGGTTTAGGTGCACCCGATCTCCGCTCATCAATCGCCTCTTTTAGCATTTGTGAATATAAATCAAATCCTACCGACTCAATGTAGCCATGCTGCTGGGAGCCAAGCAGGTTTCCTGCACCGCGGATAGAAAGATCACGCATCGCGATTTTAAACCCGGAACCAAGTTCTGTGAACTCTTTAATGGACTGCAGGCGCTTTTCAGCTACCTCTGTCAGCACTTTATCCCGCTGATACGTAAAATAGGCGTAGGCCACCCGGTTGGAGCGTCCGACACGGCCCCGGATCTGATAGAGCTGGGACAGACCCATCCGGTCAGCATCTGAAATAATCAGCGTATTAACGTTTGGAATATCCACTCCTGTTTCAATAATAGTCGTCGTTACAAGCACATCCTTGTTTCCTTCTAAAAAGTCGATCATAACCGATTCCAGTTCCTGTTCATTCATCTGCCCGTGCGCATAAGCGACTTCCGCTTCCGGCACCAGCATGGAAATCTGCTCTGCTACCCGGCTGATATTCTCTACTCTGTTATGAAGGAAATACACCTGGCCGCCGCGGCTTAATTCCCGTTCTACCGCTTCTTTTACCAGCCCCGCGTTGTATTCCAGCACATACGTCTGTACAGGAAAACGATTTTCCGGCGGCGTTTCAATAAGGGAAAGATCACGTACGCCAAGCATCGACATATGCAGCGTTCTCGGGATCGGGGTAGCCGTAAGCGTCAGCACATCGACATTAGCTTTTAACTGTTTAATTTTTTCTTTGTGCGTTACGCCGAAACGCTGTTCTTCATCGACGATAAGAAGGCCGAGATCTTTAAAGACAACGTCTTTGGAAAGAACGCGGTGCGTACCAATAATCATATCCACGCCGCCTTCTTTCAGCGATTTCAAGGCTTCCGTCTGCTGTTTTCTTGTCCGGAAACGGCTTAAGAGGCCTATATTAATCGGATGTTCAGCAAATCGCTCTGCAATCGTTTCATAGTGCTGCTGCGCGAGTATAGTCGTAGGTACTAAAAGTGCCACCTGTTTCCCATCAGCAATGGCTTTGAATGCAGCCCGGATGGCTACTTCTGTTTTTCCATAGCCTACGTCCCCGCATAGAAGCCGGTCCATCGGACGCTCGCGCTCCATATCTTCCTTGATTTCCTGGATAGCTTTTACCTGGTCTTCGGTTTCCTGGTAAGGGAAGGATGTAGCAAACAGCGTTTCTTCCTTTTCGCTTGGGGAAAATGCATGACCTTTTGAGGCTTCTCTTTCCGCATACAGCTTGATCAGGTCATCTGCAATGTCTTCAACAGAAGACTGGACTTTGCGTTTTACTTTTTTCCAGTCACTGCCGCCGAGCGCATAAATTTTTGGATTTTTATCTTCTGCGCCTACATATTTCTGCACCTGGTCAATTTGTTCAACAGGAACATACAGTTTGTCATTGCCGGCGTATGATACATTCAAATAATCTTTATGAATGCCTCCTACTTCCAGCGTTTCAATGCCAAGATATTTTCCAATACCGTGATTCACATGAACGACAAGATCACCGATTTTTAAATCGGAATAACTTTTAATTCTTTCTGCGTTGGAAAGCTTCTGCCTTTTTTTGTGGCGGTTTACTTTTTTAGTGAATGTTTCCTGCTCTGTAATAATCGCTATTTTCTCTGCGGGCAGCTCAAAACCGCTGCTCAGCTGGCCGATTACAACGGAAGCCCGTTCTGTCGAAAAAGGCCCGTCGAATCCGCTTCGGTCTGTATCAACTTCATAGTCGGATAAAATATTCTGCAGACGCTGGGCCCGGTCTTCATCACTGGCTAAGAAAACGACTTGATAATCTGCTTTGACCCAGCGGTCCACCTCTGTTTTCAATGCCGGCATTTGACCGTGAAACGGCTGCATCGGCTTGCAGGAGATGCTCGTGGTCGAGCTTGGCTGGGAAGACGGCAGTGATCGTAAAAATAAAGAAAAATGAATCCGCGGCCATTTTTTCTCTGTAAAGAGTTGATCGAAAGGCAGGGATAAAGAAAGATCGAGCGGCAGCTCTCCCTGCTCCAGCACTGCCGTTTTCCATTCAGCTTCTTCCTCATCCAATCGTTCTGCCATTTCCTGAACCCGGCTGATTTCATCCATAAATACGATCGTCTCTTCCGGAAAATAAGACAGCAGCGTAGCCGGCTTTTCGTAAAAATATTCCGTATATTTATAAATGCCCTGAAACCGGCTTCCCTGCTCCAGCTGTTCTTTTTCATAAGAAAGATGTTCATGAAGCTTGTCTTTTACTTCATTATTTTTCACGGTTTGAATAGCTTTCTGCATACCCGTTTCCAGACGGGACGCTGCTTTTTCAAAATGGTGGGCATAAAGAATGGTTTCCTCTGCGGGACCTATCGTGATTTCCTGAATTTGATTCAGGGAACGCTGATCTTCGGCATGAAAATAGCGCAGAGAATCTACCTCGGTATCAAACAGCTCAATACGTACCGGGTAATCCTCTGTCAAAGAATAGGTGTCAATAATGCCCCCGCGCACGCTGAATTCACCGGGTGCGGACACCATGGTAGTCCGCTGATACCCAAGAGAAATAAGTCTGGCAATAAAGGAATCTATGTTTAAATCTTCTCCGGGACGAAGGGAAATACTTGCTTCCTGCCACACGTCCACCGGCGGAAGCAGCCGCTTGGCTCCCGACACCGGCACAATGACAACGCCTGTAAAGGTGCTTGAAGCAAGCTTGTTGAGTATATCAATCCGCTGTGCTCTCATTTCCGGACTGGCTGTAGCAATCTCAGAGGAAATCAGTTCATTTACAGGATATAAATAAACATCTGTGTTCATGAGCTCCAGTAAATCGTCGTATATCTTTTGGGCCTGCAGCAGAGTGTGCGTAATAATCAGCTGTGGGTAGTCAACGGACTGCTTAATATAAGACATAGCAAAAGCCCGGGCTGAACCACTCAGCCCGGCTACAAGCTGTTCGCCGGCCCCATCTTTAATTCCTTTAACTACCTTCTGCATTTCTTCATTTCCTGCGAGGGCATTAATTAATCCCTTCATAACATGTTTATCCTCCTTGTTTCGAACCCTGGTTCTGTATCGGCTGATGCATATTATTATTTATAGTTTACAATGTTTCCCGGAGCGTTAACAGCCGGCAGGCTTCAGGCTTTTTGATTAAATGTATTCATTACTTCGTTAAATGTATTAGACATCCAGGCTTCGGCTGCTTTAGCCGCCTGTTCGGATGCTTCCTGAACTCTATCTTTTTCGTCCGGAGCAAAGCGGCCGAGAACATGGTTCACAACGGAAACGCCCGGAGCCGGCCTGCCTACTCCGATGCGGACACGATTAAACTCTTTAGTACCTAAGTGATCAATAATAGAGCGGATGCCGTTATGGCCTCCGTGGCCTCCTTTTTGACGGAGACGGATCGTGCCGGGTTCGAGGTCAAGGTCATCATAAAGCACAACCAGATTTTCCGGCGGTACATCATAATAATTCATCATAGGCGCAATTGCTTCTCCTGATAAATTCATATACGTCAGCGGTTTTATAAGAATAATTTTCTCCCCGTTGGCAATGGTTTCGCAGGAAAGGAATAATTTTTTGTTTTTCACCCACTGAAGACCTAGACGGTCGGCCAGCTTGTCTACTGCATCAAATCCAATATTATGTCTTGTCTGATCGTATGTTTTGCCTGGATTCCCCAGACCGGCTATGATTTTCATCGTTGAATTCTTCCTTTCAATTCTGCGTCCAGAAAAGCGCAGACAGCGGCTAAGTTCTCTTAAACGCTGTCTGCACCTTTCTTATTAAAACAAGTGGTAAAAAGGCATAACCTGTGACGGTTATACCTTTTTACTGCTGCTTATTATTCGGATTTCTTCTCTTCATCTGTTCCTTCGGAATCGTCGCTCTCTTCACCGATTACTTCCGGCTCCTGCTCTTCATCGTCTTCCTCAGGCTCTTCTTCGATATCCGGCATTACTACTGTAACAACTGTTTCTGTCGGCTCATTGATAATTTCAAATTTGCCGGATGTCTGCACATCTTCCACAGAAATAGAGTCACCGATGTTAAGCTCGGATATATCAACAGTGATTTCTTCAGGAATGTCAGCTGGCAGTGCACTTACTGTCAAAGTGAACAATAGGTTTGATACAACGCCGCCGTCTTTTTCTCCTGGTGCTTCTCCAACAAGATTAACGGAAACTTCTGCTTCCATTTCAGATTTCATATCGACTGCAAAGAAGTCAATGTGAAGAATCTGATCCTTGATGCGGTCAATTTGCACGTCATGTGCAATAACCTGATGTTTCTTTCCGCCTTCTACTTCTAGATCGATGATACCGTTACGTCCTACTTCACGAATAGTTTTTATAAAACCAACACTATGCACTGAAACTGCTGTGCTTTCGGTTGTCTTTCCGTAAAGAACGGCCGGTACCTGCCCGTTGCGGCGCAATGATTTGTTCTCAGAAGTTCTGAGATCCGTGCGCTTCTCGGCTTTTAGTACTGTAGCCATGCTTCTTTCACCTCATTTAGATTGTCTTCGCAGGGGTTAATATTTTTTACCCACTTGAGACGAGATTATACCAGTCTTTTTTAGAAAAAGCAAGTCCCTGCCCGCAGGATACTTATTCAAATAATGTGCTGACAGATGCATGTTCGTGGACGCGTATAATCGCTTCACCCATTAATGGAGCAACTGACAGCTGTGTAATTTTATCAATTTTCTTTTCTTCCGGAAGAACGATAGTATTTGTTACCACAAGTTCTTTTATCTGCGAATTCTCAATACGCTCAATAGCCGGTCCGGATAATACAGGATGCGTGCTGCATGCATAAACTTCTTTAGCTCCTGCTTCGATCAGCGCATCTGCAGCCAGCGTCATCGTTCCCGCTGTATCAATAATATCATCAATAATAATAGCTGTTTTTCCCTGGACTTCCCCTACAATATTCATTACTTCAGAGACGTTCGGCTTTGGACGGCGCTTATCGATAATAGCAATCGGTGCTTTCATTCGATCTGCCATTTTTCTGGCGCGTACTACGCCGCCGTGGTCAGGCGATACGATCACAACATCTTCAAGGCCTTTCTGCTCGAAATGATGGGAAAGAATCGGCTCTCCAAGCAGCTGATCGACCGGAATATCAAAGAAACCCTGAATTTGGGTAGCGTGAAGATCCACACTCAATACGCGCGTAGCGCCGGCTGTTTCAAGAAGGTTTGCTACCAGCTTCGAGGTAATAGGTTCTCTTGAACGCGCCTTGCGATCCTGGCGCGCATATCCATAATATGGAATGACAACATTTATCGTATGCGCAGAAGCACGCTTCATTGCATCAATCATAATAAGCAGTTCCATAAGATGCTCGTTAGCCGGGTCAGAGGTAGATTGAACAAGGAAAACATCGCATCCACGGATGCTTTCTTCAATATTCATCTGCACTTCTCCGTCGCTGAAGCGCTTAACAGAGCTTTTCCCCATCGGCACCCCTATTTTTCTGCTGATTTCTTCAGCAAGAGCGGGGTTGGAATTTAAGGTAAAAAGCTTTAAATATGGATCTTCATAGGTTGGCATTAGTAAATTTCCCTCCGTTAACATTTTAAAATCCAGGCCTGTGCTGCTTATTTTATATAATTTTCTTTGTTTGTCTGACGGGAACGAGCTATTGAAAGAGACTGGCTCGGCACATCTTCGGTAATAGTGGAACCGGCTGCTATAACCGCATTCTCACCGATGGTAACAGGTGCTATTAAGTTGGCGTTGCAGCCTACAAAAGCCCCATCTTGCACTTTCGTCAAATATTTCTTTTTCCCATCGTAATTGACAGTAATGGAGCCACAGCCAAGGTTTACTCCGCTTCCGATTTCCGCGTCGCCAATGTAACTTAAATGCGAAGCTTTGCTTCCTTTACCGAACGAGGCTTTCTTCACTTCCACGAAGTTGCCTACTTTCACCTCGTCTGCAAGAACAGAGGCTGGGCGGATGTGCGCAAATGGACCGATATTGACACTGCTTCCCACTTCACTTTCGGACACCACAGAATGTCTGATTACCGTTTCGCTGCCTACAGCGCTGTCGGATATTTCTGTGTGGGGCCCGATTGTACATTTGCTTCCAATGGTTACATGGCCATTTAGGATCGTTCCTGGGTACAGCACGGTGTCTCTTCCGATGACAGCGTCTGCTGAAACATAGGTTTGTGCATCATCAATAAATGTAACTCCCTGGCGCATCCAGTAGGTATTAATTCTACGCTTCATGGTCTGCTCTGCTTCCGCCAGGGCAACTCGGTCATTCACACCGAGAGTTTCCGAGAAATCCGGTGTCTGCCAGGCAGATACGACTTCCCCTTCTTCTTTCAATATACCGATTACATCAGGAAGGTAATATTCCCCCTGCACGTTATCATTGCCCACCTGTTTTAGGACGCGGAACAGCGTTTCGTTATCAAAGCAGTACGTTCCGGTATTGATTTCTCCAATTGCAAGCTCTGCTTTCGAAGCGTCTTTTTGTTCTACGACGCGCAGTACATTTCCAGTTTCCTCTTCCCGAACGACACGGCCGTACCCGGACGGATTTTCTGTAGCGGCTGTTAATACGGTCGCTTTTGCGCCTGTTTCCTGATGATGGGCAAACAACGCTTCCATCGTTTCAGAGCTGATTAACGGAGTATCTCCGCAAAGCACAATCGTTACGCCCTCTTTATTGCCCAGCAGCTCTTCTGCCTGCATAACAGCATGGCCTGTGCCCAGCTGCTCTTCCTGCAGCACATAAGACGAACGGTTTCCAAGATGCTCTTTCACCATTTCCGCTCCGTGACCGGTTACCGTAACGATGTTTTCTGTGCCCGTTTCGGCTACCTGGTCTACTACATGTTCTACCATTGGTTTTCCGCAGACAGGATGCAGCACTTTATATAATTCCGATTTCATCCGTGTTCCTTTTCCGGCAGCTAAAATAACAGCATAGCGTTTATTCATTATTCATCCTCCAAGTATCCGATTTTCCATAACGAATATATCCTAAAAGGCGCTTTATTTCAAGACAGGCGGAGAAAGTCTCATTATTCTGTAATGCTTTCTCTGCCTTATTCCCTGATGATTACGTACAAAAAACGACCCTGCCTGCTGCAGAGCCGTACATTACTTCAATAAGTATACCATGTTACAGCGGGGTCTGGGCTTCTTTTTCCCACTCCGTTGAATCAATTTCTTTTTGGCGGCTGTACTCCTGCAGGACCGCCTGCTGTATTTTTTCCCGTGCCCCTGTAGAAATCGGGTGGGCAATATCCCTGAATTCTCCATCGGGAGTACGTTTGCTTGGCATTGCTACAAAATAGCCATTGTTGCCGTCTATGACCCGTATATCATGGATCACAAATTCCCCATCCAGTGTTATAGATGCAATAGCGCGCATGCGCCCCTCTGTTTTCACACAGCGAAGCCTCACATCGGTTACTTCCATCTGCTCCACCCCCTTTTTGTTTAAGATGTATATCAGCTACATTCAACAAAAGAAAAGAGAGTCCTTCTAAAAAAATTAAATTTTTAGAAAATGATGGTAAAAAAGCCCTCTTTCTTTTAACAAGAAAGAGGGCGAAGGCATTGTTTCACTGTTTATTCAGGCATTAACTAACGCAATAACTTCTATTTCGATCAGTACATCTTTAGGGAGCCTCGCTACTTCTACACAGGAGCGTGCAGGCTGATGTTCACTAAAGTACTCTCCGTACACTTCATTAATCAAAGGAAATTCGTCCATATTTTTAATAAATACCGTCGCTTTTACAACCGTATCCAGAGAAGCACCGGCTTCGGCCAGAACCGCCTGCAGATTTTTAAACACCTGATGCGTCTGCTCCTGCACGTTTCCTTCCAGCAGTTCTCCGTCTGCCTGAAGCGGGATCTGTCCGGAGCTGTAAAATAAATTGTTCACAATAATTCCCTGCGAATACGGCCCGATAGCTTCGGGAGCATTTTTTGTAAATACTTTCTTCATGTATTATTCCTCCATTTTTAATTTATTCATAATATTGCCGGGCTCTGCTTTTACCTGCTTCTGCTGATTGTTTACATCCGCCAGCCTTGCAATGGAAACATAATCATCAACAAGACGCTCTTCTACGTCTTCTGCTTCTACAAGCACGCCGATGCCGACGACCTCTGCTTTAAATTCACTTAACAGATCCATCATGCCCCGGGCAGTTCCGCCCGCTTTCATGAAATCATCTACAATTAGAACCCGGGCGCCTTCCTGAAGGCTCCGCCTGGCCAGAGACATCGTCTGTATACGCTTAGCTGATCCGGACACATAGTTAATACTTACCATAGAGCCTTCCGTCACCCGGTGGTCGCGCCTTACTACACTTACCGGCACGTTTAAATGGGAAGCAATGGCATAAGCAAGAGGAATCCCTTTCATTGCTACTGTCATCACGGAGTCAATTTTCTGTCCTGCAAATACTGTAGCAAACAGGCGCCCGATTTCTTTCATAAGCTGGGGCTTTCCGAGAATATCCATCATATACAAATATCCGCCCGGAAGAAGGCGCTCTTTATCCTCAAGTTTTTCGCAAATATTCTGTACCAGTTCAGCTGCTTCCGCACCCTGAATTTTTGGTATGTATTTCACTCCGCCGCTCGCTCCGGCTACTGTGAGCAGGGAACCAATCCCCTGTTCTTCAAATACCTCTTTGACAATGGTCAAGTCTTCGCTGATAGAAGACTTGGCTGAATCATACCGATCTGAAAAATAACTTAGTGATACGAGCTGGTGAGGGTGTTCTTTTAAGAAATGTGTCATATCTACAAGCCGTCCGCTTCGTTTCCATTTTTTCATGTAAACCTCCGTATCAAATCCGAATATTATACCCAAAATATATCATTAATATACGGATTTAATCAAGCCTATTCCTCATGACGAATCATCCGTACTGCATAAACCTGGTCGCAGAACCCTCTAAGGGCATTATATACACGGTGCACCTTGGCTTCCTTTTCAATCAGGCCAAACACAGTCGGTCCGCTCCCGCTCATTAATGCGGCGTCCGCACCTGAATCAAGCATCCGTTCTTTAATCCGTGTAACCTCGGGATACATGGGCAGCGTCACTTCTTCAAGCACGTTGTTTAAGTTGGCACACACATCGGTAAAGCTTCCGGCTTCAAGCGCTTTTACAATAGCAGGGCTCGCAGGCTTTCGTTTTTTCCCCGCGTCTACTTTTTTATAAATGTCTCCTGTTGATACACCAATAGGCGGTTTTGCTAAAATCACCCAGCACGGAGGAGGTGCCGGCAGGAGCCTGATTTTTTCACCCCGGCCTGTAGCCAGTGCCGTCCCCCCGTAAACACAAAATGCCACATCAGAACCGATTTCTGCAGCATAAACGGCAAGTTCTTCTATAGAGAGACCCAGCCCCCACATTTCATTGGCACCTTTAAGCGCAGCAGCTGCATCACTGCTGCCTCCTGCAAGTCCCGCCGCTACGGGAATATATTTATGTATATAAATATGAAGACCGCTTTTTACCTTATACTTTTTCTGCAGAAGCCGCGCCGCCTGATAAGCAAAATTCCGGTGATCCACAGGAAGAAAGCCTTCAGACATTTCTACGGTAATTTTACCGTCGGTACGCAGCGTAAAATCCAGACGATCTGCTAAATCCACTTGGGCCATAACCATTTCCACTTCATGAAACCCGTCTTCGCGCTTATGAAGCACATCCAGGCTCAAGTTAATTTTCGCAGGTGCTTTAATTGATCGTTTCACCTAACATTCTCCTTCTCTGTCTTCAGCCGCTGATAGCAGCCTTTGCATCTGCCGCATCATTATCTCTGTATATTTTAGTTGAAAACATCCTGTATGTACAGTTTACGCCCGCAGAAGATCAGGCAGGACTTTTTTGAGGCCGGAATTATTTTTATGTACAAAAAAAAGGCTCTGACAGAAAAATCTTTTCTGCCGGGGCCTTTTGGTACGCACCTTATTATAAGGAGACGCACTTTTCATTCATATGTGGTGAAGGCTGCAATTACATTTTTTCAACTAATACTTCTTCTTCTGGAAGAAAAAGCTGAACGGTTTTCGTGAGTACATCTGTGTAACTGTAAGAAATTCTTTCCACGTGATGCTTTTCCTTGTCAAGCTTCACAATAAAAACAGAAGGATATGTTTCTTCCAGAAAACCGGATCGTTCAATCGTTTTCTTTCTTCCTCCATTAGCAATAACCGTGACTTTTTTACCGACCTTTGCATCTAGCGACTCTTTAATTTCTACCAGTGTTTTTCCCATTGTCTAAGATCCACCTCACTCATACAATAGTGTATCACCAGTGAACGATTATGTCAAGTAAATTTATGATTATATCAAGGATGGCTGGAGCATGTCAACGATTTAATTTGAAGAATTAAAAAGAAGAAAATACAGCTTCATTCTGCAGGTTAAAACGCGGCTCGTGCCCTCTATTCCGCTTTTTCCTGCATGTTCTTCCACATTGGATACATCCGGTTGCTCAATAGGGCAAACTCTTCTATAGAGAGTGTTTCTGCCCGTCTGATGGGATCAATATCAATTTCGGAAAAAAGATTCTGAAGCTCTTCCTTATACGTTTTGTTCATCACGCTGTTCTGTACATTATTCCAAAGCGTCTTCCGGCGCTGGGTAAATGCCCCGCGCACCAGTGTGAAAAAGAAAGCTTCATCCCTTACTTCCACCGGTGGTTCGCTGCGCACGTCCAGCCGGAGGATGGCAGAATCCACATTAGGTTTTGGCATAAATACCGTTCTTGGTACTACGAGTTCCTGCGTGACCTCTGCATAATACTGGGCCGCGATGGAAAGGGATCCATACGCTTTGGAGCCCGGGGAGGCTGCTATCCGCTCAGCCACTTCCTTTTGGATCATAATAACAATCCGGTCCACCGGCAGCTTTTGTTCCAGCAGCCCCATTAAAATAGGAGTGGTAACATAATACGGCAGATTGCCGACTACGGCTGTTTTTCCGGACATACGGAGCTCTTCCAGCAGTGGACGCAGGTCAGCCTGAAGAATATCCTGATGATGTACAGTTACATGAGGATAGGGTTTTAACGTATCAGCTAAAATGGGCAGCAGACGGCGGTCAATTTCGAATGCTTCGACCCGGCCGGCCGCTTTTGCAAGCTGTTCTGTAAGTGCGCCAATCCCCGGCCCGATTTCTATGACTGCATCCTCTTCACCCATTCCCGAAGCCTTTACAATATGCTGCAGGATATTTGTGTCTATTAAGAAGTTCTGGCCGAGACTCTTCTTAAAAGAGAAGCCGTACTTTTCCAGTATTTCTTTTGTTCGTGTAGGTGTGGCAATATCTTTAGACACCTCGATCTTCCTCCTCTAATACTTCCTTCATTGCTTTGGCGAATTCTTCTTTCCGGATCTGAAAAATGACCAGCCTCTTTTGAAATTGTTTTCCATTCGCATAGCCGATTTTTAATTTTTCTCCCATTTTCTCCCGCCGTCTTTTCGCATCAGGACCGGCAAGAAGCCCGGCTGCAATAAGGTCTCCATGTGAAATATCCGTTTCCGGCCGGCTGCTTCCGTAGTCCTCCCGCACAGCAGAGAGCGCCGCCTGAATATCTTCCGGAGAAGCATGTTCAATGCCGAGGCTGCCTTTAAATTTGGAGGCTGCCATTGTTTTTGTAATAAAGGCATGTTTACAGCCGGGAACACGTTCACTTACGATACGCCGGATTCGTTCTCCCGGCGTATCCGGATCCGTAAAAATGATGACGCCGCGACGTTCATTTGCCAGCTCTATACGCTGCAGAACGGATTCTCCAATCGCGGAGCCGTTTGTTTCAATGGTGTCAGCTTCAACCGCTCGTTTTACAGCAGCTGTATCATCTTTTCCTTCCACGACAATACATTCTTTGATACGAAGCATTTATTTGTCTTCCAATCGAAACAGGCGTCTGGCATTAGCTGTAGTCCGGGCATAAAACGCTTCAGGCTCCATCCCTTTAAGCTCAGCGATTTTATCTGCGATAAGCGTGACATAGGATGGCTCATTTCGCTTGCCCCGGTAAGGGTGCGGCGCCAGAAACGGGCAGTCTGTTTCTATTAGAATCCGGTCCATCGGTACGCCTGCCGCTACTTCTTTTGGCAATTTGGCGTTTTTGAACGTTACCGGTCCTCCAAAGGAAATATAAAAATTCATCTCCAGACATTTGGCGGCCATTTCTGCATCGCCTCCGAAGCAGTGCATAATGCCGCCGGTTTTTTCTGCCTGTTCTTCCTGCAGCACCGCCACGACATCTTCATGAGCTTCGCGGTCGTGAATTACAATCGGAAGATTTACTTTCTGGGCGAGACGGATCTGCTTTCGAAATACTTCTTTTTGAATGTCTGCCGGCGATTTATCCCAATGATAATCCAATCCCATTTCACCAAGGGCAATCACTTTAGGATGGGAAGCAAGCTCTTCAATCCAGCGCAGATCCTCCTCTGTCATATCTATAGCATCTACCGGGTGCCAGCCGACGGTCGCATAAATAAATTCATAGGTTTCTGCGAGTTCAATCGCCCTTCTAATAGTGGGACGATCGAAACCAATTACATTCATCCATTCTACGCCGGCTTTTTTTGCGCGTTCTATCACTTCTTCTACATCTTCATCAAATTGTTCTACATTTAAATGCACGTGAGTATCAAACAGCATACGTGTATCCTCCTTATAAAAAAGGCAGGCCGGAGCCTGCCTTTTCACTTCGATTTAATTTACGACGGAACCATTGGGAAGAGAATCCGCTACAGTGGCAAGCGTCAGTTTCTTTCCTTTGGAAGCAGCAAGAATCATCCCCTGCGACCATTCGCCGCGAAGCTTCACAGGTTTTAGGTTCGTAACACAGATCACTTTCCGCCCTACGAGTTCCTCAGGTGTATAATGTTCGGCAATACCAGATACGACCTGCCTTGACTCTCCGCCCAGTTCGAGCTGGATCTTTAAGAGCTTATCCGCTTTTTTCACCGGTTCGGCCGCTGTTACTTCAGCGACTTTGAGCTCTACTTTATGAAATTCATCTATTGTAATTTCATTGTTTTCGCTCTCCTGCGTTTCTTCTTCCTCGCCCGGTTCAGATTCTTCTTCTTTTGCTACGCCCCCCATATCTTCAATAATGTGGGTCACTTCTTCTTTATAATCGAGTCTCGGAAACACCGGGGTGCCCTTTTTGATAACGGTAGTGCCTTCAGAAAGCACACCAAAACTATGCAGGGATTCCCATGTGGTATCTTCTTTTTGAATGCCAAGCTGTTCCCACATTTTCTGCGGTGTTTTTGTCATGAATGGCTGAATCATAATAGATATATGGCGAAGCGATTCTGCTAAATGATAAAGAACCGCTCCAAGCTGTTCAGCATGTTCTTCGTTTTTTGCGAGCACCCATGGCTGTGTTTCATCGATATATTTATTCGTGCGGCTTACCAGCTGCCAGATGGCCGTTAAGGCTACAGAGAATTCCATATCCTCCATTGCGTCTTCTACTTTAACCACTGTCGCTTCGACAAGATCGACAAGAGAAGCATCAAATGGCGTTGCATCTTTTAAATAAGCCGGCAGCGTTCCGCCTTTGTATTTGTTAACCATAGCTACGGTACGGTTAAGAAGATTTCCCAGGTCATTGGCCAAATCGTAATTGATGCGGTCTACGAAGCCTTCCGGCGTAAATACACCATCGGATCCAAACGGCACTTCACGCAGCAGGTAATAGCGGAGAGCATCCAGTCCATAGCGCTCTATCAATGGAATCGGATCGACAACGTTCCCTTTAGATTTCGACATTTTTCCATCTTTCATCAACAGCCAGCCGTGGCCGAATACTTTCTTTGGAAGCGGCAGATCAAGTGCCATCAGCATAATCGGCCAGTATATCGTATGAAAACGTACGATTTCTTTCCCGACAATATGCACATCCGCCGGCCAGAATTTCTGGTAATCCACGTCCTGATCCGTACTGTAGCCAAGCGATGTAATATAGTTGGATAAAGCATCTATCCATACATAAACGACATGCTCCGGATCGCTTTCTACCGGAATTCCCCATTTAAATGCGGTACGGGAAACAGCGAGGTCTTCTAGCCCCGGTTTAATAAAGTTATTAATCATTTCGTTTTTCCGCGACTCCGGCTGGATAAATTCAGGATTTTCCTCATAGTACTTTAAAAGCCGGTCGGCGTATCGGCTCATCCGGAAAAAGTAGGAGCGTTCCCTCACCCATTCTACGGCGTGGCCGCTGTCAGGGCTTTTGCCGCCGACAATTTTTTCGTTTTCATATATAGGATCATCAAGCTGTCTTTCGGTATAGAACGTTTCGTCGGGTACCGAATACCAGCCTTCATATTCGTCCAGATAAATATCGCCGTTTGCCTTCAGCGTTTCAAAGATTTTCTGAACTACTTCTTTATGCCTTGATTCCGTAGTCCGGATAAAATCATCATAGGAAATATCAAGCTTTTCCCAGAGGTCTTTAATACCTGTCACTACTTCATCAACAAATTCCTGCGGGGAAACACCTTTTTCTTCGGCCTTGCGCTCAATTTTCTGGCCGTGTTCATCGGTGCCCGTTAAATAGCGTACGTTATACCCGCGCAGCCGCTTATAACGGGCCATAGCATCCCCGGCAACTGTCGTGTAGGCGTGGCCGATATGAAGCTTGGCGCTTGGATAATAAATAGGCGTTGTCAGGTAAAACGTCTTCTCATTCTCTGTCATCGTGGGGCCTCCTCAATAGAAAAACTTCTTTATATAAAATAAAATAAACCCTCATCCTGCAAAGGGACGAGAGTTTTACTCACGCGGTACCACCCAAATTTCCCCGGCAGTCTGCCTGGGCTCGGTGCGCTTCTGCGGACTGCTTCAGCAGAAAACAGCGCTCATCTTTAACGCAGACATACGTTTCTCTTTTGTTTTATGCAAACTCAAGAGAAAACTCCTCCCGGACCATTTTCGAAAATTCCAGCTGTACCGGTTTTCAGCATTCCCGGCTCTCTGTTACAGCGTCCTTTTGTACTTATCCTTTCACAGGAAAACAGTATTCATATTTTACTGGATATCAACAATAAATATATCGGGGAACGCCTTCACTGTCAATATCCTGGTCGCCGTAATTTAATTCGACTTTTTTCGACAAATTTAAATAAAATCATTTCTTTTTTATCCTTATATTGGATATGTAAATGGAAATTACACCAGGGGAGAAAACTAAATATATTTCATTAATACTGATTTAAATACTGATGCAGTAGTATTTTATGAATATGAAAAAATTTCTATATATTACAATAATGTAAAGTAAAAAATATTTGACTTGGTTTCTAAACATTGGTATTCTTAGGTTACAAATAGAGAAAAATGTCGAAAGATGACATAAAAAGATTTCAATCCTAGGAGGACGAACATTATGAAATCAACAGGTATTGTACGTAAGGTAGACGAATTAGGACGAGTGGTTATTCCTATAGAACTTCGCCGCACATTGGAAATTGCAGAAAAAGATGCGCTGGAAATCTATGTGGATCATGACCGCATTATTTTGAAAAAATACAAGCCGAACATGACCTGTCAGGTTACCGGTGAAGTATCAGATGATAACGTCTCTCTTGCCGGCGGTAAAATTATTCTCTCCCCGGAAGGCGCAGAGGAAATTATGAAAGATCTTCAAAGCTATACAAGCAAGCATAAGACGAACGCCTAAAAAGCCAAATAAAGCAGCGGCATCCAAAAGGATGCCGCTTTTTTTTTTGAAAGAAATGATTATTTATTCTCCCTGAATTTCGTGATAGGCCGCATATACTTCACGCTTGGGAATATCCCGGTCGACAGCGGCCTGTTTAATCGCCTCTTTTGATGTCATTCCTTCTTTTATATAATAATGCACATGGCTTTGCAGGCTGTATTCTTCCCACCAGTCGTTTTTTTTCACAAGGTCTCCGCTTCCTGCTTCCACTACGAGTGAACATTCTCCTTTTATATGATGGGAAGCAGCATAATCAGCCAGTTCCGATATACGCCCGCGTGTAAATTCTTCAAAGCGTTTGGTCAGCTCTCTTCCGAGAGAAGCCTGGCGGTCTCCCCACACGCTGCTCATATCTTTAAGCATGTCTTTCAAACGATGGGGAGCTTCGTAAAAAATCAGCGGCGCCCCAACTTCAGAAAGCCGGTTCAGTTCTTCGAGACGATCTTTCTTTTTTCTTGGCAGAAATCCGTAAAAGTAAAATCCCTGGGCAGCAAGCCCCGATGCAGCCAGTGCAGGCAGAACCGCATTCGCTCCGGGAAGGGGAATAACAGGTATATCGAGGTCCACACACTGCTTTACAATTTCCAGACCCGGGTCGGAAACAAGCGGCATACCTGCATCACTTACTAACGCTACCACTTTTTGTTCATGAAGCGCCTGCAGAATAGCTTCTCCCTTGTACTGCTTGTTATGCTCATGGTAGCTGTTCATAGGAGTATGGATATCGAAATGCGAGCAGAGCTTTTTGGTTTGTCTCGTATCCTCCGCAAAGATAACATCCGCCTCCTTTAAAATCCGGACGGCCCGCCACGTCATGTCTTCTAAATTCCCTATCGGGGTGGCAACCAAATACAGGCTTCCGCCTTCCTGTGCAAAACTATGTTGTTGTTTCATGCCTGCCTCCTCTGTTGTTTTGAATCAACATTTCTTTTTTCTCCCGGTTCCAGGATTTAATTTCCCGTTCCCTCTGCAGTGCTTCCCGCTTGGTCAAATATGCTTCCTGATGCATTAAAACAAGAGGTCCCCGTCCTCTCGTATACTTCGCACCCTTTCCCGCTGCGTGGGCCGCTATTCTTTTTTCTACATTGTCGGTGTATCCGGTATACAAGGTATGGTCGGCGCAGCGAAGAATATATACATAATGCTGCTTAATCGCTTCCTTCATAATATCTCTGAAACTCCTTTGTATATTGTCTCTGATCATCGTAAACAATCAAAGGGGGTTCTATTGTCAAACCCGGCCGGCCGGCTTTTATTCCTTCAAGCAGCAGAATATTTGCCGGGCGGTCCGCCAGGGGATGGATCCATTTCGCCCGTTTTGGTTCAATACCATACTGTTGATAGAGATGCACTAATTCCAAAAAGCGCTCCGGGCGAAGGACCATTGCTACTTTTCCTTTCTGCTTGACCATACGGGAAGCAGCTTTCACGATATCCTGCAGAGTGCCGTTTCGTTCATGGCGGGCGGCGTCAAAATGAGGATTGTTATGGTACTCCGTTTCTCCGGCTGCAGCAAAGTACGGCGGGTTGCAGGTTACCAGATCAGCCTGGGCCGGCGGGGCAGTTGTTTCCCGTACATCTGCTTCGATGCACTGAATTTGGGCGGAGAGATGATTGAGGTGTATACTCCGATCAGCCATATCTTTTAAACGAGGCTGGATTTCTACCCCTGTAATAGGCACCCGGCTTCTTGTTGATAATACGAGAGGAATTACTCCGTTGCCGCTGCACAGGTCAACAATACTGCCCTGCGTGATAGGTACCCAGGCAAACCTCGCCAGTAGTACGGCGTCCATGGAAAACGAAAACACGTCCTCACTTTGAATAATCTGCAGGTTTTTTGTTATGTAATCAATTCGTTCGTTCTGGTCTGTCACGTGCTGCCACTCCCTTATTCCAATAAACTGCCGGCTGTCATCTATTTACACAAAAAGACTGCCCAAAGAGTGAAAAATCACTTTTAGACAGCCTGTTCTTTATTTTTGCTGGAGAAAGGATAAGCAGAATAAACAATCGCCATCTGTACGAAGGCTTCCATAATGCATGTTGCAGATATGAAAACCTTCGTGATAAAGGCGGGCCAGGTTATCGTATCCCTCGCCTACACTTGTACGCTTCGGTTTTTTGTTTACCTGAAGCTTTTCCATTTCCAGTCTGGCTTCTTCTTTTACGTCCAAACGTTTACGCAGATGCTGATTTTCCAGAGAAAGGGCTTGATTTTCCTCAATCAGCATAGCCAGCTGTTCTTTTAATTCTCCCAGCTCATCATGTAAAGCGCCAATTCGTTCTTCCATATGAATGACCTGCGAAAATATTTCTCGTTTCTCCACGTTCCTCCCCACCCCAATTTTCCGTATGCTATCAGCGAGTAATGAATCCCTGCTCCATTAATTCATCCAGGCTGTATTCCAGCGCATTTTCATGTTCTGCAATATGAACCTGTACCAGGCGCTCCAGTATGTTAATTCCGGCTACTTTTCCACGGCCTTCCGGTGTTTCAATTTTCTGCCCAATGTCAGGCAGATCTTTTTTCGCCTGCTCATAATGATCGTTCTCATATTTAAGACAGCACATTAAGCGTCCGCACAGTCCGGAAATTTTGGCCGGGTTTAATGAAAGATTTTGGTCTTTGGCCATTTTAATGGAGACCGGTTCAAAATCGCCGAGAAAAGTGGAACAGCAGAGCACCCGTCCGCAGGGACCGATACCTCCAAGCATTTTGGCTTCATCTCGTACACCGATCTGCCGAAGTTCAATGCGGGTCCGGAACACTGAAGCTAAATCCTTTACTAAATTTCTGAAATCGATGCGGCCGTCCGCTGTAAAGTAAAAAAGCACTTTATTGCGGTCAAAAGTATATTCTACATTGACGAGCTTCATATCTAAGCTGTGTTCAGCAATTTTTGCCGCACAGGTGGCGAATGCCTTCTCCGACAATGTTTTATTTTCTTCCATGGCTTTTTTATCTTTGCTGTCTGCGATACGCAGCACCTTTTTCAAAGGCAGCACGACATCGTCTTCATTAACCTGTTTATTGCCAATGACTACTTTCCCATATTCCACACCCCGGGCGGTTTCTACAACAATCCATTCCTCGGCGGGAATCGTTAACTCACCTGGTGAAAAGTAATATATCTTGCCTGCTTTCTTAAACCTGACTCCTACTACGTCATGCAAGGCTATGATCCCTCCTGTAAATGAAGCACTAACTGCTCCATCAGAAGCTGGTTATTTACATTAGCACGAAGACGTCGTTTTGCGTCCAGGATAAACTGCATCGATGCAGCAATCTCTTGTTCTGTTATAGAAAGGGCTTGTGATTCAAGCTTTTGCATTTGATCGGGATAAGCAAATTCTCCGCCTGCTTTCTGAACAGAGAGTAGATCACGGTACCAAAAAAGCAGAAGATCCAGGCCAATGTCCAGCTCTTTTCTATCTTTAAAATGAACGAGCCACTTTTCCTGTAATGTTAGTAATGCCTGCTGAGGCCTTTGCTGTACCTCGCTTATTAATTGTATCACTAGAGCCCGCCCCTGTACAATCCACTCTTTGCTCTCTTCCTCGTAATTGGCAAGGGTTTCATCAGGAAGCCGTGCCAGCAGGCCGGCACTGGCCGGACTCATTCCCTGCTCTTGAAAATAAGCGGTTCTTGTAGAAAGAAGCGGCGGAGCAAAGCTGATCCGCTGTGCTCTTGATTGGATGGTCGGAAGCAGAAAATGGGCATTTTCTGTTAACAAAACCGCCATCGTTGGACTCGCAGGTTCTTCTAAGAATTTAAGAAGGCTGTTACCGGCACTGGCAGTCATCGTATCAGCCTGGTGAACAAGATAAACTTTTGTTCCTGCTTCCATCCCTTTATACGTAAACTCTTTTTGAAGAGCTTCCACCTGGGCTTTTTTAATAGAGTCTCCATCCGGATGCAAAAACATAACGTCGGGGTGGTTTCCATGCGCAATCCGCTTGCACTCCACACAGGATTCACAGGGACGGCCTTCAGTCTGCCTGGCACAAAAAATACTTTGTGCCATCAGAAGGGCCGCCTCTTCTTTTCTACTTCCGTGCATGCCTTCAAAAATATAAGCATGCGACAGCCTGTCTTTTTTGACAGCCTGCCGCAGCATGGTCATTACTGTGGGCTGCTCCACTTCCATTTCCGTCCATTTCATTAATTAACGCCTGCCTTAAAACTTCTCAAATCGTTCTACATCCATAATAAATACCGTAGCGCCGCCCACCTGCACTTCTACTGGGTAGGGTACATAGGAATCGGCATTGCCTCCCATCGGAGAAACGGGTGCTACAAGCTGATCCCGTGATTTGCAGTGATTTTTTATTATTTCAAGGACAGCATCTGTCTCTTCATCTTTTATGCCTATGAGGAATGTCGTACTGCCTGCTTTTAAAAATCCACCGGTGCTGGCAAGTTTTGTCGCCTGAAAATCGCGTTCTACCAGGGCGTTGGAAAGTCTATTGCTGTCTTTATCCTGAACTACAGCCACGATTAACTTCACGCTGATCCCCCTCTTTCTATAGGATAATATAAGTATGTTTTCTTTAATATTACTGGAAATCCCAAAAATCGCAAGCAGGAAATCCGGGGCTGTTACGCTTGATCAAACAGTCTGGCCTGAATAATCTGCACAGCCTCCTCTATAACCTCTTCTCTGGGCTGATCGGCATTAACCCGCACTATACGGTCCGGAAATCGTTCCATCAGCTGATGATAGGCATGATACACAGAATGGTGAAACGACATCGCTTCTCCATCAAGGCGATTAAACTCTCTATCCTGATTTTGCAGGATGCGGGCCATGCCGTTCTCCGGTGATATATCGAAAAACAGGGTTAAGTCCGGCATACAGTCCTCAATTGCAAAAGCATTGATACGATAAACAGCGTCTATGCCTAGTCCACGGGCAGCTCCTTGATAAGCCAGGCTGCTGTCAACAAAACGATCACATAAAACAATACTCCCCTGCTGCAGCGCAGGAAGAACCTTTTCCACCAGATGCTGCCTTCTCGCAGCAGCATACAAAAGAGCTTCTGTTCTGGCGTCCATCTCCTGATGCCCCGGATCTAAAATGACAGCCCTGATTTTTTCAGCGATAGCGATCCCGCCTGGTTCTCTTGTCACAACCACATCTTTTCCTGCCTGTTTTAAAAATTGTTCCAGTTCATGCATTGCTGTTGTCTTTCCGGAGCCTTCTCCGCCTTCTAACGTGATAAACCGGCCTTTATAAGTCATATGTATCCTCCATAATTGTTTTAACCTTCCAGAAGCCCTGATGCTGGTATATACCCTGCACGCGGCCCCCCTGATGAATCCATTCGTTTAGAAAATCCCATCGGCCGCCTTCCAGTACCTCTCCTTTAAAAAATAGAGGAACTCCCGGCGGATAAGGAATAATATCAGATGCCGCCGTGCAGGATTTTGCTTCTGCCAGTATCTTGTTCTGTCGCTTCCCGCGAAAAACAGCCGGAAGAACCTGACCTTCAGTGATAGATTTCTCTAAAAACGGTGATAAAGGAACAGTAGAAGAACGCTGCTTTGACGGGCTTTTCTGCTGTAGCCTTTTCAGAGCTTTTGAAGCCCTGTTCTTCCATTCTTCCGGCCAATTCGTACGTTCGAGCGGAAGAATAAGCAGAACCGTTTTCATAGTAGCAAGTTCAGGGTACAATCCTTCCTCTTCCAATAAAGAAGCAAGCTCCCAGCCGGTATAGCCTGCCGGTGTTCTAATAATACACTTTAATGGATCTTTATGATAAGGCGAAGGGGGAGTATACAATTCAAAACCAATATTCTGTATGTCCTCTTTAACCTGGATAAAGTACTGCTTCCACTGTTCCGTAGAAACCTGCTGCTGATCAACAGCATACTGCCTGGCTGCATCCAAAGAAGCCATAATAGGGTAAGAGGGGCTGCTTGATTGAAAAACCGCACAGGCAGCCTGTACTGCCTCAAAGGATATACGACTGTTGGAACCTATGTGTAGATAAGCACCCATCGTCATGGCAGGAAGCGTCTTATGAGCAGAATGTACAACAGCGTCTGCCCCCTCAGCAAGACTGGATACTGGAAAGTATTCGTTCACCGCAAAGTGGGCACCGTGTGCTTCATCGACTAATACAAGTCCTCCCTTATCATGAACGAAAGAAATAAGCTCACGCAGAGAAGAAGAAACGCCAAAATAGGAAGGCGATGTTAAAACAATTCCCTCTGCTTCCGGATAAAGGTGATAAGCCCGCTTCACTGTTTGAATTTCCAGACCCAAAGAGAGTCCTGTTGTTTTTTCAACAGCAGGCATTAAAAAAATAGGCTTCAATCCGGCCAGGCGGATACCATTTATTACTGACACGTGCGCATCCCGCTGTACAAAAACGGCAGCACCTTTTTCAAATGCGCTAAATATCATTGCCTGATTGCCTGAGGTGGATCCGCCTGTTAAAAAAAAGGTATGGCCGGATTGATAAAAAGAAGAAGCCAGGTTCTGCGCTTCCTGAATCACACCCTCTGGTGCATGCAGATCATCAAGACCCGGAAGTTCCGTAAAGTCATAGTTGAGGATTGAAGTAAATATTGTTTCTTTGGCATAAGGAACAATACGGCCATTCTTATGGCCCGGTACGTGAAAAGAAACAGGTTTTTTTTGATGATGGGCAAGCAGAGCATCTAATAAAGGCGTATTCGGGACCATAATATAGATTTCCTCTTTTCATTTAAGAATGTTTCACGTGAAACAAAAACATATAGAAAAAGCACCCTTCCCTTTAAGGGAAAAGTGCTTGCAGTAGCCCGGCAACGTCCTACTTTCACAGGGGGTCGCCCCCCAATTATCATCGGCGCACAAGAGCTTAACTTCCGTGTTCGGCATGGGAACGGGTGGGACCTCTTGGCCGTTGTCACCGGACAACATCGGGAACCGGTGGTTCCTTCAAAACTGGATAGCGACATCCGAAATGGAAAAAGTATTTGGATAAGTCCTCGATCGATTAGTATCTGTCAGCTGCATGCGTCGCCGCACGTCCACCTCAGACCTATCTACCTTGTCATCTCCAAGGGATCTTACTCACTTGCGTGATGGGAAATCTCATCTCGAGGGGGGCTTCAT
>NZ_RAPK01000002.1 GCF_003610495.1 Sinobaca qinghaiensis
GGTCTATATTCCATTAATGAAGGTAGAAGAGTTTTAGATAGACCGAATATAAGAGATGACTACTTTATGTGGAATCTTGGTAAGGTTTATTACAATCCTGAGAACGGTAGAATGTTTGTTCCTAACACTAATGCTACTTTTGATCCTGAAAATATGGAAGGCGACAATCCACTTAATAAAAGTGATAAAAATTAAAAGGAGAAAATAATGAAGAAGATGGAAGTAAGAGCTAATAACGTAGAAGTAAGAGCCACTGAAAATGGCTCTTTAATTGTTGAAGGGTATGTAAATGAAACTGGTCAACCTAGTGAAATTTTAGGCGGACATAAACGTTTTAGAGAGAAAATTTTAAAAGGAGCTTTCCAAAGAGCTATTGATAAAGCTCAAAAGCAAGGCATAGATTTTTTAGCAGAACATGATAAGAGTAAAATCCTTTCTAGTACCACAAATGATTCTTTAATATTGAAAGAAGATAGTAAAGGTCTTTTTATGTCTGCAACAATTACTCCTACTTCCTGGGGTAAAGATTATTATGAACTCATTAAATCAAATATTCTCTCTAAAATGTCTTTTGGTTTTAGAACAATAAAAGACAAATGGAGCGAGAATGTTACAGGAGTTTATGATAGAACAATTGAAGAGCTTGAATTATTTGAGGTTTCTGTTGTTCGCAATCCGGCTTATTCTCAATCAAATATTGCAGCAAGAGGCATTGATATTGAAGATGCAGAAGAAGAGAATCCTATAATCGAAATTCCAAAAGAAAAATTAGAGGATCTTTATTTTAAATTAGAAAAGATAGATGCTAATAATCAAAAAATGCTTAAAGATATTAAAATATTTTCTAAGAGTCTTGAAAAAGAAAAAGGGAAACAATTTAATGAAGAAAGGTCTATATATGATAAAGTAATAGCTTTACAAGAAATACACTAAAATAAACTCGGTATTCACTAAGAAGGATATTTTGATAACTATAGTTAATATTTGAGTTTCCAGAAAATTAGTAATATAATTATAGTATGGCTTGTAAGCAATGAAAATACCTCTGTAATTCTGTAGCGTTCAGTACTTTATGAAGCGAAATTAATTGGGGCGGCGCTTTCGTCAACGCCTCGATGCACTGTAGACCCGTAGATGCCTAAGTGATGCGTTCAATACTGTAGGTCATGCGCCTATGGACTATGCTTCATGTGGTCGATGCCTATGCGCATTGTCTTAAATGAGCAGAGGGTCTACTAAGAGAGTCGAAGAGTAAGGTGTTTTATCTTGCTATTTTCCTTTTCGATGTGATCATGCAGAGGGTCCACTTATAGTGGTCAATCATGTATGGAAAGGAGAAAACTATGGATCGTGCAAATTCACGCGTTACGCGTGTTAACAAGCGCAAACGAAGACGTTCTAAAAGCCAAAAACACCCTCGCGAGCAAGGTAGTAAGAACAATGTATATTTGCATTGGTTTTTACTCAGTTTTTTTACCAGCCTAGGATCAAGTCTAGGAATTGCTATTTCTAGTAAATTAACGGACTTAGATGGTATGAAAATAGTGCAAGCTCTCTTCGGCTTCTTTTATTATAAAAACTTGGAGGTTAAGGTTGTTTATTGATGAAAAAAACTCATTAGCAAATTTGCAAAAGAAGACAAAACTAGCTAAAATACTTAATTGCGATGTAGAATACTTAAAAAACTTTTCTGATTATTCTGAAGTTAAGTCTTTCGATAAAAGAGTCGGTCCAAAAACAAGACGTCTATTCAATGCAGACCCAAATCATAAAAAGATACTAAGAAAAATCAATAAACTTCTGCTCTCTATGAATATACCCGATTACGTTTATGGTGGAAGACCTAATAGAGATTATTTATCAAATGCATTTTTACATAAGAAAAATCCATACATTCAAACTGCGGATATCCGTTCGTTTTTCCCCTCTACTCATGAAAGTTACGTTTACGGATTTTTTAAAAACAAACTGTTAATGAGTGAAGATGTTTCAAAAATCCTTACCGATTTAACTACTTATTCTTCTTCGGAGAGTCCTCATTATCCAGAAAAATCTTTGCCACAGGGGTTTCCTACCAGTACCATTATGTCTTATCTAGCTTATTTTGATATGTTCAATGGAATTTATAAACAATGCAGAGATAGAAATATTCATTTCAGCTTATTTGTAGACGATATGACTTTTTCAAGTGATGTTAAAATACCCAAATCTTTTATTCGTCATATCAATAATATTGTTACTCAATATGACTTGAGCCTTCATCCAAATAAAATAAGAAGATTTTCAGTTGACCAACCTAAATTGGTCACTGGAGTAATTATAGATCCTAAAACTAATAACTTTCATATACCAAATAAATTACATAAAAAGATCTATACAAATATCCAAAATTTCCACTCTTTAAATGTTAATACTTATACAGATTACGTTAACTTAAAAAGAATTATTTTGTCATTGAAAGGGCAATTAGCGTCTTGTTCTAGAATAGATCAGGAAAAAACCTTCAACCACATTATTAAAGTTATTCAAGATGTAGAGATCCACTTTATTGTGCCTTCTGTAAAAGGAGCTACTCATAGACAATTATATGAAGAATATATAAGTTTTGTATCTTTTCGCTAGTATTAATTAAGCACAGTATAATTTCATTTACTGTAATTACTGAGTATTCCTATAGACAATAAAAAATAGAGGGCTAAAAACCCTCTATTTTTACTTCCGATAACATGTGTTATGTAAACTAGACCTTTTAGGGTAATTCCGACACAATCTTTAAAGAATTAAATTTTATGTCAGTAAAAGAAACTCATCCCCTTTATTAATGTCTACGCTACTTTATTATAACATATTACGAAAGCTAATTTAATACTGCTAATAACTGAAATCTACATACTGCACTTTAACGACTGGTTTTATTTTCTCTCTATACTTGTTAAAGATTCTATTCGCATTTTGCCGACTCATTTGATGCGTTTTTGCGTATTCAGAAATCATATTATGATTCTTATTTAGCAGCATGTGCATTAACCCTTTTTCGCTATCTTTAGTATTCTCTTCAATTATCACTATTAACTCTTTTGATAGTAATTCCGATTCAGGATCTCTCCCCTCTTCATCTGCAAACATATCCCCTATTTTTATAGATTCAGAATTTCTTATAAAACTGTCTATAGAAACTTTATCCATTTTGTTGTTCTTCTTAGCACTTTTCCATCGATTTATATTACTCTGCTTTCCTCTTAACTTACTAAAGGCATATGTTGAAAAACAAGCCCCCCTATTAACATCATAATCCCTAAAAGCTTCCCAAAATGACATCTCCAGTTCTTGATAATAATCATTTGGATCTATAGCATTTTTGAAATATGGTTTATTTGAATAGTATACAAAATTCCATATTAAATCAGAGAAAGTTTCTCTAGCTTCTAAATAATTCATATAGTAGATAGATGTATCATTTTCGTCTTTACTTTTAGTGTCTTTATGCTTATTCAAAAAGATTAAAGCTTTTCTTTCCTCTTCTACATGCATTGTTATCCTCCTTTAATTATCTAGTATAGCTACTATACAACGTTAAAAAGGATAGTGGAACTTGCTATTGCACATGTTATATTTAACAAGTTTCAATTTGTACATCAAAAATACGGTAAGTGAAATTACTTATATATCTACTATACAAGTAATATAGAAACTATATTTACCTTTATATTAGCTATAGTATCTATTATACTGACTATATAGGTAGTCAGACCATTAAAAGTTAGGAGGTATTATAGCTACTATGGAAGTTGAGTACCGTATTAAACATTTAGCAGAGGAATTAAATATCTCACAGCCTGCAGCCAGGAAATATTATGCTATGGTCGAGGATATTAGAAGCAAGAAATTCAAGCGCAATAAGAATGGATATGTTATTTTCACTCGACAAGATGTTAGTATTTTTGAAAAAATAATTGAATTTAAAGAACAAAATGAAATGAAATTAGAAGATGCTATTAGAAGAGCTATAGCTGTTATAGATGGAGATCAAAATTATACAGAAGATACTGCAGATTTAAGTTTTGTTACTCCAATGGAAAAATTAGAGTATTTAGGAACTGAAGTACACAGATTGAATAACTTATTACAAGAACAACAGGAACAAGCAGCTAAGCGTGAAGAAACCCTTATGGAGTTTATTAAAGAACAAAGTAATACTATGGCAAGTATAGAAGAAAAATTAAATTATCAAGAAGAACAACGCCAACTGGAAAGTGCTAATAAAGATGAACAAAAGAAAAGCTTTTGGTCGATTCTTTTCGGAAAGTAAAAAAACCACTATCCCGAATATTAATCTGGAATAGTGATTTAAGAATCTATGTTTTATCTAAGTTCTTGTACACCTACATAGAACTAGGTTTGCTAATTGCTTATTATTCAGATATTATATACTTAATATAAAAAAAGAAGTAGCTAGGCTGTCACCTAACTACTTCGGAGTTTTCTCTGTTCCCCAACAGAAAAACATTAATTTAAAGATAGTATACCTGCATTTCTTTTTTCATGCAAGGAAAAGGTGTACCTATTTTAAGTTTATGCTTTTCATATTGAGTAAGTTATTGCTTACAGAGAGAACTCCTAATCTTAAAAGATGAGGGGTTTTTATAATGGATATTTTAGATTTATTGCGTGGCGATGGTTCGATTATTGTTAATAAGAAATTGGCTCATGAAATTGGGTTGCAAGAAGCAGTTATCTATTCTGAGTTAGTGAGCTTATATAAATACTGGAGCGATCGTGAAGAATTAACTGAAGATGGATTGTTTTATTGCACATATGAAAATATTGAGCGCAATACTTCTCTTAAAGAAAAAGCAGCGTTAAGAGCAATTAATAAACTAGTTAAATTAGGGCTTATTGAAAAAATAAGTCGTGGTTTACCCAGGAAAAACTATTATAAAATTACATCCGGGATTTATCGCTTAATGGATGATTGGAACAAAAACGGTAATGAAAATAACAAGATGAACAAGAACCGCCAAAATGACGGTACTGATAATGACAGTAGTTCAACTGTTAATAAAAGCTCAAATGACCGCCAAATCCAGCACCGCCAAAACGGAGGTACTAACACCGCCAAAACGGAGGTAACAGAACCGTCAAAACAACCGTTAAATAATACTAGAACTAATAATACTAAAATTAATAATACTGATTTGTTAACAATAGACGTTAACAATACTTATCATACTGATAATCAAATAACTTCTACAGAAGAAGACCAATGTTTTGAATTAGAAAAAGAATATCGCTTAAAAGGACTATCTCAAGAAGTTATAAAAAGAGTAAGAGATGAGATAAATCTAAACAAAGAGAATATTAACAACTACGTGCCATATTATAAGTCGTGTTTAGATAATACTTTGTACAAACATAATTTAAAGCATGGAATAGTAGCTGCTAATTATCGTCACTTAGACTCAGAGCACCCTTTAACATTCGATTGGCTTAATGATTAAAAACCAATCAATTATAACCTTACTAGTATCCTGTTCTAGGAATATTTTCTAGTTAATGACCAATACCTTAAGAAGCTCCTATAATTTCTAATATGAGCTTCTAAGAAGGTATAAATTCTATTGATTGCTTATCCTTTTAATTAATTTGTATAAAATAATTCTTTTATACAAAAAATATAACTAACTAGCTTGATGAACAGGAGCCTACTCAATGAGCTATTTTGAAGAGTTTTTGAAAAAAGAAAGAGATAATTTAAGGAGCTACAAGGTTTGGTATCATGGAACAAATCTGTCTTCAGTAAATAAAATTAAGGAAGATGGAATTATTTTTAATTACAGTTCTCAAATTTTTTCTGATTTTGGTAAAGGTTTTTATCTTACTTATGATAAAAAACAAGCGGAAATTTGGGCTAATAAAAAAGCTGAGATTGATACTTTTAATGAAAATGAAGAAGATTCCATTTCAGCAGTATTAGAAGTAGAACTGGATTTATCTGAAGAAAATATACTGATAGTGAATGATTTTGATGAAGAATGGGCTAGAATTATATTAAAAAACAGATCAAAGTATTATAAAGATTTTGATTTTGAAGTTGACGATAATTTTCCATTAATATTTGGCAGAATGGCTGATAAAGTCGTTGGAAGAGCTGTTAGAACTTATGAGAAAAAAAGAGATATTGAAGCATTTTTAAAATTATCAGTGAGAGAGGAATTTAAAACGCAAAATCAATTGGTTGTAAAAAGTCAAGAGATTTGTGATAAAATAAAGATAATAACATGAATGTTAGCGAGGAGGATTCTTATGGCTAATAAGTTAGTTATTAAACCTACATCAAGAAGTAGAAGCAAGGCTAGACTTAGAGCTAGGGTTGCACACAAGTCTAGAAGTAAATCTAATCTTGCAGAAGAGTATTTTGTTGATGGAATGTTTTATACAATGATGAATGAATTTAGTCTTTCAGAGGAAAAATCGTCAGACTTGATTAATAAATACAAAGATAAAATTGATTTCAATAGTGAGACAGTTCAACATTTAGGTCCAAGTTATTACACTGAAAAAATTCTAATGAAAGAAAAAGTTATTGATTATAAACCCATGTAATTAAAACCCTTTCTATGTGATATGTGAGAGGGTTTTTTATTTTGTTGTTTTATAAGATAAAATCAACCAAATAGAAAATCTTTGTCTGGTGGTTTTTGATATAATAAGAACATAAAAAATTTCCTTTAAATTACATAAGTGGGGTCGATTATGAACATATCTAATAACAACTATTATCTATTAGAAGCTATTTTGCCAGGTTTAAGGGAGTTTGTAAGAATAAAGCAAGCAAATGATTTAATTGACGAGGATGAAGAAATTTATAGCATGTGTGAACTTATCAGTGAGCTTGGAGAAAAAGATAATGTAGTTATCCAAGGACATGTTCATGTGTTAAACATAGATATGAAAAGAGCAGCTACTGAAGTAGAGATCCAATGGTGTAAAAAACAATTACGCAATTATCAATTAAAATAAATATCTTCTTTAGGAGGAGAGTATGAGAAAAAATAAAGTTCCCCTTAATTTCTGAGAAAAAAGAAGAAGCCTAGCATAATAACCTCGCACCCTTCGTTTGCACACACCCTCCTGAAATGAACTTTTGCGTCCAAACATGAATTAATAAAGTTCATCCATTCTTTATAATGTATTTTTTGTTCTTGGTAGTGTACATTATAAAGGTGTTATACATTGTGAAAGGTGGGGGTCTTATGGGAAGCCAGTCACTTGAATTATGGCTTGGACTTGGAAGTATTATTGGTGTTTTGATCGGGGGGATTTGTACAATCATTGGTAGCTATTTAGCTTCTTCTAAACAGGTCAAAGCTCAAAAAGATATATTTTCAAGTGAAGTTAGTGAAAGGTATGAACATCAAAGAACAGAATTAAAACTTTCATTATTAGCTGACTTCATGGGACACAGAAACGTTATTGTCGGTGGAGCACCTGGCATTAGTGAATCTAAAAAAATAGCTGAAGGTGCTGTATTTTTTTCAGCTCTAAATAAAATAGGAGTAATATTTTCAAGTTCTGAAGAAGTTATAAACAGTTACATGCACTTTAGAAAAATTGTTTTAGAAAAAGATATCCATAAACAAGCAGAAAATATTTTTAAAACTGGTAAGGGTTTTGAAGAAATAATGGAAAGTCAATCAGTTGCAGATGCAGCTCTACACGACCTTGCTGTAAAAATGCATAAAGACTTAGATATTGAACCCCCTGATATGGAAACATTTTCAAAGCCTTTGAGAATGTAAATTAAATTTGGTATAAAAATCATTGTTACTAGTAATGAAGGATAGGAGAGCGGTCTTTTACAAGCGTAGTATTACAAATCTGTATACATCTTATAGTGCAATTGCTTACTATATTCATTAGAAAAATGGAAATATAAGGAGTTTTTATGTTAAGTTTTTAATATCTATAACATGAAAAAGGAGGAATTGCATCTATACTTCTAGTGTGTACACTTTTTTCTTAGTCGTTAACATTACATTAAGTGGAATGTTCACGTTTTTTATTGTTACGATTGGAATGACTGGACTAATCGCTGAAGGCGACGGAGTAAACGACTACGGAATCCTTCTTTCGATAGGTTGGGTTTTGGCATTACTAATGACGATCTATACCTATAAGAAAAAATCGAAACTGTGGTTTATCCTCACAATAATAGCTGGTTGGTTGCTACCTATCGCAAATATTTATGTTTATGGTTATGTGTCAGATTTTTTTGAAAGATTATTTTGATAGACTATCTTTAATATAAAACTTGAAAGTTAACTAGAATGATTAAATTCATTCTAGTTTTTTATACTAAATTAAATTATAACTGCACATTATGCGCTGGAAGTGTAGATGTGTAGTAGAGAGAGTAATGTATAAAATCTAACTTTAAATAAGTTTATTATTATACAATTAGTGGAAAACATAAAATGGTACAATATACTATTTTATGGGGGTTTTTCTTTTGAGGAAATTTGCAAAGGTAAGTTTAGCAGGCGCATTAGCATTAGGTATGGTGGCTAGTCCATCTGCATCATTAGCTTCTACATACGAAGGTCCAAGCACAACAGATTATTCTGCTGTAGAAACCGGACATGAGGAATTTAACGAAGATTTTAATATCTTTTTAGCTTTAACAAATGGGGATGTTATTCTCCGTCAAGGTGATCAGAGAAGTGACTATGTTTCTGAAGTTCAGTGGTTATTAGATAATAGTGGATTTTCAACGAATGTAGACGGTATTTTTGGACCAAACACAGCAGATAGCGTAAGAAGTTATCAAGATACTTTTGGATTAGCTGTTGATGGCGTTGTTGGACCTAATACGTATCAAAGTTTATCTGATCCTGAGTCCTATCCTAACGAATTATTCAGCTACGGTGATAGAGGCGATTATGTAACGCAAATTCAAAGAACTCTAACAGTTGATAGAGGAATGGAAATGGCTGTTGATGGTATCTTTGGCATAGAAACAGAGAGAAACATTCGTGCATATCAAGAATATTCAGGGTTGCAAGTAGATGGAGTAGTAGGACCAGAAACTTGGGATTCTATCTTTCAGAGATAAGGAAATTGATTTAAAAAATAAGGCTGCCCTCAAAAGGCAGCTTTTTTATATTATAAAAGGCGAATTTTATTATAAAAATGCTACAGTGAGAAGCACTGAGAGCAAATTAGAAATACTTAAGTGAGTGGTTATAGAGATAAATTGAAATCTCAGAAAATCTAAAATTAATTCCCTAAAAAGTGTGTAAAATGTTGGAGAAGTATACATATACAGTAGAGAGATCTATTTAAAATAATCTGTACTTATTTTCTTGAAAAGCGCAACTTATGCATGAGAAATGTACATATAAAGTAGAGGAAGTTTCTATTAAAATAAAATAGAACTAATTTCTCAAAAACCGTTATTTATGCGTTAGAAGTGTACATATATAGTGAGAGAGCTTTATCTAAATAAACTATAATTAATTTCCTGAAAAGTGTCTAAAATGTTCGAGAAGTGTACATATATAGTAGAGAGACTATAGCTAAAATAATGTACAATTATTTTTCCTGAAACTGCACATTATGTGCTAAAAGCGTACATATATAGTGAATAGGTTTATAAGCAATTGGAGCCTATTGATATATCATAGTAATTTTTTTACCATATCTATTAAAATAAAATAGATTTAAGTCCACTTTTTCTCAGGTGGGCTTATTAATCTATACTAAGGAGATTATTAAAATGAAAAAACAAATTGTAAGAAGAGTATTCAGTAAGGGATTAACAAACAATTTACTAGATAAAGGACACCGAATTGTGAAGATAGAAAATCATACCAATTCAAATAAAATGGTCTTTGTATTTGAAGATAACAAAAATTTTCAAACTGATATTGATGACATTTTAAAATCTAAGTAATTACTTAAATCTAAGGAGACAATCTAATGAAAAAAGATTATTTATTAACAGAGCAACAAATTATAGAGTTACAATCTGGAAAGTTTTATGGTTTATTTGCGGAACCAGGAGCTGGAAAAACCAAAACATTTGAAAACGTAATTATTCCTGTTGCGAAAGAAGAAGGAAAAAATGTACTCTATTTATCTCCAAGGAGTAGTTTAAAGGTACAAACGTTAACTAATACTTCAGAAGCTAGAACTGAGAAATTTTACGGATTTGATAGAGAGAAATTACATATCAAAACATATCAGCATATTCAAAATGAGATGGAAAAAGGCAACAGCTTACCAAAGTATGATTATATCGTTGCGGATGAAGCTCACTATCTTGTAGCTGATCATTGGAATGAAAAGACTCATCTTGCAGTACAGTTTTTAGAGGAGTCTCAAGCCGTAAAATTGCTTATGACAGGTACACCAGATATTTTAACCCACTACATTAATAAATGGCACGTACAGACGCTTAGAGAGCTTAATAGAAGCAAAACAAGAGTAAAACGGATTGAACTATATAGCGATGAAAAACAAATGATCGAGCGTATTAAAAATAGCCAACATGAAAAGTGTAAGTTTCTTACATTTAAGCCTGGTAAAATTAAAGACACTAAAAAGTTAGCCAATAAATTAGGCGGCTCTTTTTTATGTTCTCCTAACAACAAGGATAATATGTACGATGACGTAGATAAAAATTTAGTACAAGCAATCAGTGACGCAAAAGAATCGCTACCTGCTGAAAATATTGTTTCTACTTCAGTTATTGAAGAAGGGATTAATATTGAAGATCCTAATTTTCAAATGGTAGCTAGTTTTGAACCTAAATTGATTGAAAATGTTATACAACAAGCAGCTCGAATCCGCAAGAGCAATGTAACTCTACTAATCTTTGTTGACAATGTTAATTCTTATACGGGTTTAATTAAGAAAAACAAAGAAAGATTGGAGAATAGTTTTGAAGCACAAAGAGCTTATTTAACATTTCAAAATGAACAATTAAACAGTATTAATCAAACACCAGGAGATAACCATGTCGAACGTTATCGAAACTATTTAAAACAGTATTTTCCAACTGCTGAAATAGTAGATATGAATAAGAAAGTTCTTAAAGAACAAATTGAAAATAGATTGTCTAACTTAATAGACCTAGAAATATATAAGGAGGATATTAATAATGATGGAATAGTCCAATCGGATTTAATCAAAATTTTTGTAGAAGAGTTTGGTGCTAGAGGTAATCAGCGACAAAAGAACATTGGCAAAAAGAAAATGGCTGATTTTTTAAATGAATATAATACAAATATAGCTTTAATCAACAAACAGAATCAAAAAATGCAAAAAACGTACTGGAAACTAATTAAAAACTAATGTAGTTGTCTTGCTTAACAAACAAAGACCGTTTGTTAATGCATTATTATTTTGTATTGCATATTAAAAAAATAATGCAAGTGTATATTAGAGAGGTGCATTAAAAAATTAATATTCAATAGATAAAAGTAAATGGTTTTGAACTTTGAACTTTTCGTAGAAAAGAATAACTGCCTTTTTGTTAGAAAAGGCAAGAGACCTGCTAAATAAAATAACCATTTTATAACCTCTTTTAGTTCAAATCTAAAAGGGGTTATTTGTATTTAAAAAATATAAAGGAGCAAAAACAAATGCATCAAGGAAGTTTCAGAATTAGAAGTTTGTATATTTCAGATGATTTAATTTCAATAATCAAGAATCATCAAAAAGAAACATTTAGTAATTCGTTTAGCGCTACAGCTATTCGTTTGATCTGTAAGGGTCTAGAGCAAGAAATAAAAGAAAAAAAGGAGATAAGAAAATGAATACAGTAGAAAAAAAACAGGTGCAAGAATTTAGAGAGTTAGAACAACTTTTAAGAGAAGAAAAGAAAGAGTTTAAAGAACTAAGAATGGAATCTCAAGGAACTGCAATACTTCCTACTTGGATCACAAATAGCATTGTTAAAAAAATGGCGATAAACTCACCAGTAATTAGCCAAGCAACAATGTTTTTTACTGATGTTCCTAAGCTAAGGATGCCTATAGAAATGGAAGATAAGCCTGCAAGCTTCAGAGAAGAATTTGAATCATTAGAAGAGGAAAGCTATATTTTGGACCATATAGATTTAGAGAAAAAGCGTATTGCAGCAGCTATTTCTATCACGAAGGGTCTTTTGTATGGGTCTGATATTGATATTGTGAAATTTGCCTCTGAAAAATTGGCTAGAAAAGTATCAAAAACTGTCGAAGCTTCTATTTTTACAGGAGATGGATCAGAAACTTCTATGCACGGTATTTTAAATGAAATTGATGTTTTAAGTGTCTCAGGAGAAAGCTCTCCCAATTTAAATAATCTAAATGATTTAATCAATAAGGTGCAACCAGTCTATCAAGTAAATGCTGCCTTCTATATGTCTACAAATTATTTTAATAAAGTATCTAATTGGACCGATTCTTCAGGTAGACCAATGCTAGAAACAATTGTATTAAATAATAAAATTGTACGTACACTTTTTGGTTTTCCTGTTTATCAAACGGAATCACTAACAGCAGAAAATCCGGTAGTGTTCATGAATCCTCAAGAAGCATATGCGCTCTTAGTACAAAAAAATGCAACAATTCAACGGGTACAAGCTGATACAGCACAGGCTATGCGTGGTTCTGAACTTATCTATTTTGATACCTATATGGATGGTCGAATTTATAATAAAGAAGCTGTTGCAAAGCTTTCTGCCTAATAGCATTTTAACTTTAACAAATATCTTAAAAAGGAAGTTTAGTCATTGGGAGTATTCGATATATTTACTAAGGAAAAAGAAGTAGAAGAAAGAGGCAGTCAACCCATGAGCATGGGGGCTGTTTCTCTTACATCTTACTATGGAGATGGGAAACTTGCTTCTGAAGAAGAAGCAATGAAAATTCCAGCAGTTGCTGCAGCAATAGAATTGATTAGTTCATCTATTGCTCAACTTCCTGTGTACCTTTATAAGGTAGATGAAAACAATGAAATTGAGAGAGTAACAGATGACAAGAGAACATTTCTTTTAAATGATGAGCCTAATGAATTAATGAACGGACATAATCTTAAAAAGTCTATGATTCGTGATTATCTTTTTCATGGTGCAGCATACACGAAAACGGAAAAGTTTAGAAATAATTTTTTAGCCTTGTATCGGATCCCTATTAAAAATGCCTCTGTTACAAAGTACAGACAAAACGGCTATAAGGAAACAGCTGTTATTAATCTGCAGCATGATACAGGTGGAGAGATGCATGAGTTTGAACCTGAGGAATTAATTAGAGTGCTGAGAAATAGTGGAGATGGAGTTACTGGAGAAGGTATCCTAAACACTAACAGCGACATTATTAAACTTGCTATTGATGAAATGAACTATACAAAAGGCATTTTAAAAAATGGTGCTTTGCCTTTAGGTATTCTAAATGTGCAGAGTAAGCTTACAGGAAAAGCTGTAGATAAGCTGAGAGATAGCTTTCAGAATATTTATGGCGGTGCAGGAAACTCAGGTAAGACTATTGTTCTTGAGGATGGAGTAGAATATCAATCTGTTTCATTGAATCCTAATGATTTAGAGCTGACAAGTTCTAAAAAGAATACTATGTCAGAGATCTGCAGGATCTTTAACATTCCTGAATCAATGCTAAATAGTGATGCTAACAAATACGCCTCTAATGAACAGAACAACATATACTTTTTGCAGCATTGTTTGTCTCCTATCATCACATCAATTGAAGCAGCTTATAATAAATCAATGCTGCTGGAATCTGAAAAACGTCAAGGCTATTACTTTAGATTTGATGTATCAGAGATGTTAAGGACAACGGAAAAAGAAAAGGTTGCTTCAGTAGTTGCTGCAGTTAATGGCGGTCTATATTCCATTAATGAAGGTAGAAGAGTTTTAGATAGACCGAATATAAGAGATGACTACTTTATGTGGAATCTTGGTAAGGTTTATTACAA
>NZ_RAPK01000003.1 GCF_003610495.1 Sinobaca qinghaiensis
GGGGGATCGTGGTAGGGGAGCGTTCCAGGGGCTGTAAAGCCAGACCGTGAGGACTGGTGGAGCGCCTGGAAGTGAGAATGCCGGTATGAGTAACGAAAAGAAGGGTGAGAATCCCTTCCGTCGAAAACCCAAGGTTTCCTGAGGAAGGTTCGTCCGCTCAGGGTTAGTCGGGTCCTAAGCCGAGGCCGAAAGGCGTAGGCGATGGAAAACAGGTTTAAATTCCTGTACCACCTCCTTTCCATTTGAGCAATGGGGGGACGCAGGAAGGTAGGGCAAGCGTGCTGCTGGATATGCACGTCCAAGCCGGTAGGCCGAAGAGCAGGCAAATCCGCTCTTCATCAAGGCTGAGCGGCGATGGCGAGGGAAATTAAGTACCGAAGTTCCCGATCCTACACTGCCAAGAAAAGCCTCTAGCGAGGAAAAAGGTGCCCGTACCGCAAACCGACACAGGTGGGTGGGATGAGAATTCTAAGACGCGCGGGAGAACTCTCGTTAAGGAACTCGGCAAAATGACCCCGTAACTTCGGGAGAAGGGGTGCTCTTTCGGGTGAATAGCCCAGGAGAGCCGCAGTGAAAAGGCCCAAGCGACTGTTTATCAAAAACACAGGTCTCTGCGAAGCCGCAAGGCGAAGTATAGGGGCTGACACCTGCCCGGTGCTGGAAGGTTAAGAGGAGAGGTTATCCCCTTCGGGGAGAAGCTTTGAATTGAAGCCCCAGTAAACGGCGGCCGTAACTATAACGGTCCTAAGGTAGCGAAATTCCTTGTCGGGTAAGTTCCGACCCGCACGAAAGGTGCAACGACTTGGGCACTGTCTCAACGAGAGACCCGGTGAAATTATATTACCTGTGAAGATGCAGGTTACCCGCGACAGGACGGAAAGACCCCATGGAGCTTTACTGTAGCTTGATATTGGATGGTTGTACTGCTTGTACAGGATAGGTAGGAGCCTTGGAAGCCGGACCGCTAGGTTCGGTGGAGGCGTCGGTGGGATACTACCCTGGCTGTACGACTATTCTAACCTCGGTCCGTGATCCGGATCAGGGACAGTGTCAGGTGGGCAGTTTGACTGGGGCGGTCGCCTCCTAAACAGTAACGGAGGCGCCCAAAGGTTCCCTCAGAATGGTTGGAAATCATTCGCAGAGTGCAAAGGCAAAAGGGAGCTTGACTGCGAGACCTACAAGTCGAGCAGAGACGAAAGTCGGGCTTAGTGATCCGGCGGTCCCGTATGGAAGGGCCGTCGCTCAACGGATAAAAGCTACCCTGGGGATAACAGGCTTATCTCCCCCAAGAGTCCACATCGACGGGGAGGTTTGGCACCTCGATGTCGGCTCATCGCATCCTGGGGCTGAAGTAGGTCCCAAGGGTTGGGCTGTTCGCCCATTAAAGCGGTACGCGAGCTGGGTTCAGAACGTCGTGAGACAGTTCGGTCCCTATCCGTCGCGGGCGTTGGAAATTTGAGAGGAGCTGTCCTTAGTACGAGAGGACCGGGATGGACACACCGCTGGTGTACCAGTTGTTCCGCCAGGAGCATCGCTGGGTAGCTACGTGTGGACGGGATAAGTGCTGAAAGCATCTAAGCATGAAGCCCCCCTCGAGATGAGATTTCCCATCACGCAAGTGAGTAAGATCCCTTGGAGATGACAAGGTAGATAGGTCTGAGGTGGACGTGCGGCGACGCATGCAGCTGACAGATACTAATCGATCGAGGACTTATCCAAATACTTTTTCCATT
>NZ_RAPK01000004.1 GCF_003610495.1 Sinobaca qinghaiensis
AAACCGGGGAATTGAGCGGCGGACGGGTGAGTAACACGTGGGCAACCTGCCCTCTAGACGGGGATAACTCCGGGAAACCGGAGCTAATACCCGATAATCAAGCAGATCACCTGATCTGCTTGTAAAAGCATGGCCTTCGGGCCATGCACTGGAGGATGGGCCCGCGGCGTATTAGCTAGTTGGAGAGGTAAGGGCTCCCCAAGGCGACGATACGTAGCCGACCTGAGAGGGTGATCGGCCACACTGGGACTGAGACACGGCCCAGACTCCTACGGGAGGCAGCAGTAGGGAATCATCCGCAATGGACGAAAGTCTGACGGTGCAACGCCGCGTGAGTGATGAAGGTTTTCGGATCGTAAAGCTCTGTTGTGAGGGAAGAACAAGGGCGGTTCTAACAGGGCCGCCCCCTGACGGTACCTCACCAGAAAGCCCCGGCTAACTACGTGCCAGCAGCCGCGGTAATACGTAGGGGGCAAGCGTTGTCCGGAATTATTGGGCGTAAAGCGCGCGCAGGCGGTTCCTTAAGTCTGATGTGAAAGCCCACGGCTCAACCGTGGAGGGTCATTGGAAACTGGGGAACTGGAATGCAGAAGAGGAGAGTGGAATTCCACGTGTAGCGGTGAAATGCGTAGATATGTGGAGGAACACCAGTGGCGAAGGCGGCTCTCTGGTCTGTTATTGACGCTGAGGCGCGAAAGCGTGGGGAGCAAACAGGATTAGATACCCTGGTAGTCCACGCCGTAAACGATGAGTGCTAGGTGTTAGGGGTTTCGATGCCCTTAGTGCCGAAGCTAACGCATTAAGCACTCCGCCTGGGGAGTACGGCCGCAAGGCTGAAACTCAAAAGAATTGACGGGGGCCCGCACAAGCGGTGGAGCATGTGGTTTAATTCGACGCAACGCGAAGAACCTTACCAGGTCTTGACATCTTTTGCTACTTCTGGAGACAGAAGGTTCCCCTTCGGGGGACAAAATGACAGGTGGTGCATGGTTGTCGTCAGCTCGTGTCGTGAGATGTTGGGTTAAGTCCCGCAACGAGCGCAACCCTTAATCTTAGTTGCCAGCATTTGGTTGGGCACTCTAAGGTGACTGCCGGTGACAAACCGGAGGAAGGTGGGGACGACGTCAAATCATCATGCCCCTTATGACCTGGGCTACACACGTGCTACAATGGATGGTACAGAGGGATGCGAAACCGCGAGGTGGAGCCAATCTCGCAAAGCCATTCTCAGTTCGGATTGCAGGCTGCAACTCGCCTGCATGAAGCCGGAATCGCTAGTAATCGTGGATCAGCATGCCACGGTGAATACGTTCCCGGGCCTTGTACACACCGCCCGTCACACCACGAGAGTTTGCAACACCCGAAGTCGGTGAGGTAACCCTTTGGGAGCCAGCCGCCGAAGGTGGGGCAGATGATTGGGGTGAAGTCGTAACAAGGTATCCCTACCGGAAGGTGGGGATGGATCACCTCCTTTCTACGGAGC
>NZ_RAPK01000005.1 GCF_003610495.1 Sinobaca qinghaiensis
GGTAGTGACCCCTAAAAGTTAAAGTTTTATGATGCAGCGAGTTGGCTGGTCGATGTTCGGTACTTCACCGGGCTTTGGCCAGCCAATTTTAATTTGATCCGATCGTGATTGTAGTAATGAATATAGGCTTCCAACCTTTGTTTGAGCTCTTCGTAGGAGACAAGCTCTTTTCCATAGTACATTTCCTGTTTTAACAGCCCGAAGAAATTTTCTATCGGGGCGTTGTCTGCGCAGGTCGCTTTCCGGGACATGCTGGCAAACACACGGTTGGTTTTCAACAAGGTGGTCCAGGCCCGGTGCTGATAGTGCCAGCCCTGGTCTGAATGAATGGTGGTGCGGAACCTGGCCTGCTTTCGTACGATAGTCAGCGTCTTCCGCAGAGGGGCCAGAACCAGATCCAGCGTCGGGCGGTCCGAGATGCCGTAGGCAATAATCTCCCCGTTGTATAAATCCAGAACGGGATTCAGGTAAAGTTTCCGGTCCGCTGTACACTTAAACTCGGTGATATCCGTGGTTAGTTTCTGCAGAGGAATGGAGCTGTTGAACCGTCGGTTCAACCGATTGTTTGTGACCTTGCCCACCGTGCCTTTATAGGAGCGGTAGCGCGACTTCCGAATAAAGGCCGTGCAGGCCAGACCAAGACACGTCATCAGTCGCTGCACTTTTTTGTGATTCACATGCCATCCCTCGGCCCGCAGCTGGGCATGGATCCGCCGATAGCCATAGGTGCCTTGATGCCGCTCATAAATAGCTTGAATCTGTGCTTTCAGGGCAGCGTCCGAGTCTTCCTGGTTCAAGCGCTTCACATGATAATAATAGGTGGCTTCTGGAATGTTTACTTGATTCAACACATCTGTCAATCGGAATCCTTTTTCCTGGAGCTCGAACGCAAGCCCTGCTTGTGCTTTTCGGGAGAGGGAGCTGGCTTCTTCCGAAAAGCCCGGAGCTTTTTTAGGTAGGCATTCTCCAAACGGAGAAGCTCATTTTCCCGTTCCAGCTGCGCTTCTCTGGAAACAGGCGGGGAGGATAGTGGCTTACGAGATGATTTATCGGTCATAGGAGGTCTTCCTTTCGGCTTCTCTTCCAGTCCCGCCATGCCTTCTTGTTCCCAGGTCCGGTTCCAGGCGGCGATCAATGAAGCACGAGGGAGGCCGAAGGCCTCCGCCGTCTCCTGAAGGGAAGCTCCTCTTTGTTTTCTCCAGTATAAAACATCCCATTTAAAGGAACCAGTGTAGGTGCTTTTTTTCGTTTTTCTTTTTAATCCCTCTCGGCCCAAGAGTCGATAAGCATCGACCCATTCTTTTATCGGACTCATGGACGGTAGCCCATACTTTTTAGCCAACCGTTTATATCCTTTAGGACCGCGAAGGTATTCCTGAACCAGTTGTTCTTTAAACGCATCACTATATTTAGCCAAAGAAAACACCCCAAACGTTAGATTTTACTCTAACTTTTGGGGTGCACTACC